>CAWKGT010000002.1:0-1813479 GCA_963849315.1 uncultured Acidobacteriaceae bacterium
GTAACTTCCTATCGTAACCGCACATTATGATGCTGTGAATGAGCCGCTTACGTCTAATTAGTTGTGTGACACGGTACTTTTGCTAGCGCGAATGATCAAAACGGGGCGTGCTATAATCACCGAAGTTGGCTCCCCTCCCCGGGTTCGTCGACGTTTCACGTCGGCCGCCTCCAGAAGCACAATTCAGAAAAAGAGTGATTTTCAGGCCATGGTAAACACGGTTATTGTCGGCGCTGGTCCTTACGGACTGTCGATCGCCGCTCATTTTCGGCGCAGCGGCATTCCTTTTCGCATTTTCGGACGTCCAATGGATAGCTGGACGGCGCATATGCCGCAGGGCATGTCCCTCAAGTCTGACGGTTTTGCCTGCAACCTGTCCGATCCCGGCAGCGAATTTACTTTGAAGCATTTTTGCGCCGAGCAGGGCGTGGAATATGCAGATGCGGGACTTCCCGTACGGCTCGACACTTTTAGTGCGTATGGCATGGCATTCCAAGCGCGAATGGTGCCGGAGTTAGATGAGCGACTGGTCGTCAGCCTGGACCGAACCGGCGCTGGTTTTGTTTTAAAACTCGAAGATGGCGAAATAATTTCAGCTCAACGCGTCGTGCTCGCAGTCGGGATCACACATTTTGAATACGTTCCCGAGAACCTGGCGCATCTTTCGCCACAATTTGTGTCGCACAGCTTTCGCCACCATAATCTGGAACCATTTAGAGGCCGCAAGGTCGTGGTAATTGGCGGTGGCGCTTCGGCAATTGATCTGGCCGGCCTGTTGCGGGACGTTGACGCCGACGTTCACCTCGTCGCCCGCAAGCCGAAATTACAGTTCCATAACAAAGCTTCAGCCAATGGAAACAAATCATGGTGGCAGCGCATACGCCATCCCCAATCGGGCATTGGTACTGGGTTTCAGTTGCGATTTTTTGCCGAAGCGCCGATGTGCTTTCATTATCTTCCCGAACATGTTCGACTTAACGCCGTGCGCACCAGCCTGGGTCCATCCGGCGGATGGTTTGCAAAAGACAAAGTGATTGGGCGCGTACCGCTGATGCTAGGATGCACGACACAGCGGGCTGAGGTGCAGGACGGTCAAGTGCATTTACATTTGCGATGCCTGGATGGCAGCGAGCATGAGATCGTTAGTGACCACGTCATTGCCGCCACCGGATATCGCGTCAATCTTGACCGCTTGTCATTTATCAGTCCTCTGATTCGTTCAAAGCTCAGGACGGTGGATGATACGCCGGTGCTCTCCTCGACTTTTGAGTCCTCGGTGCGCGGCCTTTATTTCGTAGGCGTCGCCGCAGCAAATAGTTTTGGGCCCGTTTTGCGATTCGCCTACGGCTCGGATTTTGCCGCACGTAATTTGACGCAGACAATATCAAAGTTGGCGTCGCGAGATGCGCTTTCCGTTCCTGTCGCGGGCGTGGTGCGCTCCGAAAATGAAGAATCTCGGGCAATTTGATCTGCGGGGCGCTCGCAAGATCCATTCCGATTTTAAGTTAAAGTTAAGTTGATGTTGGCGCATGAAGCGAGAGACGATTGCTATTCACGCGGGCTACGAAACCGATCCGACAACCAAGTCCGTAGCCGTTCCGATTTACCAGACGATCGCCTTCGAATTCGATAGCGCGGAGCATGGCGCGGCGCTATTCAATCTCGAAGTCCCCGGCAACATTTACACCCGCATAGGAAATCCCACCAATACGGTTCTTGAGAAGCGGGTTGCCGCGCTCGAAGGCGGCGTCGAGGCCCTCAGCGTCAGTTCCGGGATGGCCGCGATTCATTATTCATTGGTCAATATCGCGGAGATGGGACACAACATCGTGTCGCTTCCGCAACTTTACGGCGCCACTTACACTTTACTCGCGCACATTCTCCCCAAGCAGGGAATTACCGGACGGTTTGCGAAAAGCGACCATCCCGATGATGTCGAGAAACTGATTGATGAGAATACCCGAGCGGTATTCTGCGAAAGTATTGGCAACCCCGCGGGGAACGTTGCGGACATCGAAGGTCTTGCCCGGGTTGCGCACAAGCATGGCGTCCCCTTGATCGTCGACAACACAATCGCAACGCCGATTCTGTTGCGGCCGATCGAGTATGGCGCCGATGTGGTCTTGCATTCCATGACGAAGTTTATGGGAGGCCATGGCACGACGCTGGGTGGAATGATCGTAGACAGCGGAAAATTTCCGTGGCGAGATTATCCTGAGCGTTTTTATATGCTCAACACGCCGGAAATCGCATACCACGGCGTGGTCTACACCGAGCATTATGGCGACGCGGCTTATGTTGCGCGATGCCGCACCGTCAGCCAGCGGAATACCGGTTCGACATTGTCGCCATTTAACGGCTTTCTGCTTACTGCAAGGTGTCGAAACCCTCGCGCTGCGCATCGAGCGTCACGTGGCAAATGCCCGCAAGGTGGCGGAATATTTGCGCAGTAACTCGCGCGGTGGAGTGGGTGAATTACGCCGGCTTTCCTGACAGCCCTCTATACGCAATGGCGCAACGATACATGGGATCCAACCGGTGTTCGCTGCTGACATTTGGCGTGAAGGGTGGTTTTGAAGCGGGAACGAGATGTTTTGATGCGCTCAAATTATTCAAGCGAATGGTGAATCTTGGGCGACGCCAAATCTTTGGCCTGTCATCCGGCATCGACCACGCACCGCCAACTCACTTCCGAAGAGCAGCAGAAGGTGGGCGTCACTCCGGAGATGATACGGCTGAGCGTCGGAATCGAACACATCGATGACATTATCGACGACCTGGGTCAGGCGCTGAAAAAGGCGGTAGCGTGAAGACGGCTGAAGCATCGCCTTCGTTTCATGGAGGGGTTTGGTGCCGGTAGTGATCAATGGAAATCGGGCGCAAGTAGTGCGGACAAGCAAGAAGTCCAGCCGCCCCGTGGGCTCGACGCCGGAAAAGCCTGAACATATTTCAATCGCGCTGATCAACAATATGCCAGATGCAGCGTTGGAGGACACTGAATCCCAGTTCTTCGACCTGTTGAATAACGCGGCGGCAGATAGCAGCTTGGTTCAAATCAAGCTTTACTCGTTGCCGGGAATTCCCCGAACTGAACGGGGAGAAGCGCATTTAAATAAGAACTACTTCGACATTGATGACTTATTGAACAATCGGTTCGATGGAGTGATCGTCACCGGCACAGAACCTTGCCATTCCGATTTGAAGAGCGAGCGATACTGGCCGATTTTATCCCAAGTCCTCGACTGGGCTGAGCGCAATACCAACTCCGCCGTGTTATCGTGCTTGGCTGCACATGCAAGCGTGCTTTACAGTGATGGAATTTCCCGGCATCAGCTCGGCGAGAAACAATTCGGCGTGTTTGAATATAAAAAGAAAACGGACGATCATCTGGTCAAGCATCTAGTCGAAACTGTGCACACACCGCACTCTCGCTGGAATGAAGTTAGAGAAGCGGAATTGCTTGAATGCGGTTACACGATTCTGACCAGTTCGTCACGGGACGGAGTTAATTCGTTCGCGAAACAGAAGCGGGACAGCCTGTTTGTACATTTTCAGGGTCATCCAGAGTACAGCTCTGACACGCTGTTAAAAGAATATCGTCGGGATATAAAGCGATATCTGCGGCACGAGAGAGAAACGTATCCTTCCATGCCCCAGGGATACTTTACTGCCGCTGTCGCCAGGATGCTGACTGATTTTCGGGATGCTGTACTATCCGATCCTCGTGAGAACGTAATGACATCATTCCCTGAATTCCCGGTCAACGAATCGTTGCAAAATACTTGGGCATCGTCGCTCGTTTGGTATCTACCGCAATTGGCTCGAATATTTGGTTTTGAAGAAGGCGGCTCATTCGGCGCCGGTAGCCGTGACGCGAATGACGTCTTAATTTTTTATTCCCTCAAGTTTTCTCCTGCGAACTATCTTCTAATTTGTATTCATGCACGGCCACCCTTCCGAAGATCGCGTAGCAAAAATCCTATCGAATCTTCCTCAGCGCGTTAGTGACGTAGCGAAGCAATGGGCGAAAAACTCTCCGGAGCGTATCGCGCTTGTGGAGGCGTCGGGTACCTGGTCCTACGGCAAACTTGCCAGTGTGGTACTTAGTACTGAGAAATGGCTTCGGGATGTCGGTGTGCGGCCCGGCGACCGGGTAATGCTAGTCTGCGAGAACTGCCGGTCACTGGTCGCAATACTTCTCGCTACGGCGGCGATTGATGCATGGCCGGTTTTGGTAAGCGCACGCCTATCATCGCGCGAGATCGATGAAATTCGCGAGCACAGTAGCGCGCGGCTCGTGATTTACACCACCGAAAGTCTCAGTGCACGCCGCGCAACATGCGAAGCGTAACAGCGCAATTGTTGAAGAGCGTTGGGGAATTGGGCTCTCTGGGAGTTGGCGGATTCAATGACAGTGCCATTCCCGAGCCACTCGACGATGAGGTGGCCAATCGGGTCGCAGCATTAATCTACACCTCCGGGACTACTGGACTGCCAAAAGGCGTCATGTTGACCCACAAGAATCTTCTATATGTAGCGGCCGTCTCAGCGGAGATACGGAAGTTAAGCCCGGAAGACCGGGTCTATGGCGTTCTGCCTATTTCGCATGCGGTTGGGCTTGCAGTCGTTCTTTTGGGATCGTTGCTAAGCGGGGCCACTTTATATTTGGCCCCTCGTTTCGATCCGGTTGCCGCTCTTGCCACAATTGAACAAGAGAAGCTGACCGTTGTTCTAGGTGCGCCCTCGATGTTTTCGTTATTACTCGAATACGCAAAGTTGAAGCGAGTGGAATCGTTCAACTTTCCTTCGCTCCGCATCATCTCTTCGTCGAGCGCGCCTCTGCAACCCGCTCTGAAATCCGAGGTGGAGAAGGCTTTCGGATTAACTCTGCATAACGGCTATGGGATTACTGAATGCTCTCCTAATATCGCGCAAACTCGTCCGGAAAATCCCCGAACAGATGTTTCTGTGGGACCGATTTTTCCTGGCGTAGAAATCAAATTGACCGGGGCTGATGGCAGGCTCGTGCGTGAAGGCGAAGTTGGGGAACTATCGGTCCGCGGCCCGAATGTAATGAAGGGCTATTATCGCAGTCCCGAGGAGACGGCGGCCGCAATCGATGCCGAAGGCTGGTTTAATACACGCGACCTCGCTCGCTTAGAAAATGGCAATCTCTTTATTGTGGGCCGGGCAAAAGAACTGATCGTGCGCTTTGGATTCAACGTGTATCCGGCGGAAGTCGAAGCCGTGCTAAATGCGCTACCCTGGAGTTATGCGCTCTGCCGTCGTTGGAGGATTAGTTCCAGGATCTAAAGGGGATGAGGAGATCGTGGCTTTTGTTCAGACATCACGGGCTCGCAAGTTATGGTTGCTGACCTGGAAAACTATGCAGCAAGAAACTTGGTAACTTATAAAAGACCGACGCAAATTCATTTGGTTTCGAGCATGCCAGAAACTCCGACTGGGAAAGTTTCCAAACACGCTCTTGAGAAGATGGCCTCAGCTTCTTTTACCAGCAAGATTTGATGATGAGGCTCGGTAGTCTCGCAATTGATTGTGTAAAGTGAGAAGCGAACTCTTTTGAATGAAGCGATCCGTAGCTGGAGGTCATAATATTCTATGCATGTTCTTCATGTGGTTGGGGCACGTCCGAATTTTGTAAAAGCAGCTCCGGTGCTGCGCGCTTTGAAGAATCGCGGAGTGCGCCAAACGCTGGTGCATACGGGTCAACACTATGACCGCAACATGTCGGATGTATTTTTCACCCAACTTGAAATACCGGAGCCCAATGTAAATCTGGGAGTAGGATCGGGCAGTCATGCCGCGCAGACTGCGGAAATCATGATTCGTTTTGAGCCGGTCGTGATCGATACGAAACCGGACATTGTTCTAGTTTATGGAGATGTAAACTCGACGGTTGCTGCCGCGCTGGTTTGTTCCAAACTGTTAATACGAGTTGGTCATGTCGAGGCCGGACTTCGCTCCTTCGATCGGACCATGCCAGAGGAGATTAACCGCATCGTCACAGACCGTCTTTCTGATTTATTATTCACGCCGTCGGAAGATGGTGACGCGAATCTAAAACAAGAAGGAGTGGCCCCAGAAAAAATTCACCGCGTCGGCAATGTGATGATTGATTCGCTCGTGCAGTTTCTGCCCGCAGCGGCAGCGTGCTCCAGGAATGGATACCCCGAACGCTATGCTCTCGTCACTCTGCATCGGCCGGCGAATGTCGATGATCCGAAAAATCTGGAAAGAGTTCTGAGCGCATTGATTGAGGCCAGCGAGGGACTCGATATCATTTTTCCAGTACATCCTCGGACTCGGCAACGGATTTCGGAATTCGGGATCTCGACCCAAAAATTGCATCTTCTCGAACCTGTTCCGTATTTGGAGTTTTTGGCTCTCCAGAGTCGGGCTTCCGTTGTGATTACTGATTCCGGGGGTATTCAGGAAGAAACAACCTATTTGGGTGTGCCATGTCTTACATTACGGCCAAATACTGAGCGTCCAATCACGGTGACGGTTGGAACCAATGTCCTGGTGGGGGATGACGAAATAAAATTAAATAACGAACTGAAGAATATATTGGCAGGAAAAGGCAAAAAAGGCGCGATCCCTCCGCTTTGGGATGGACACGCCGGTGATCGCATTGCAGAGGTTTTGCAACGCATTTAACGGCATTCGCGCTGCGGTTCCTGGACAGCCGAAACAAACATTCCATTCGTACTAAAGTCTCACCTCAATGAGCGACGGCCCTTCGGCCTGAAACCCCGCTCGTAATGCCCCCACAAATGTATCTAACGTCGCGGCGCGTGTGCCCGGAACGCCCATGGATTTCGCCAGCGATACCCAATTGATATCCGGATGTCCAATATCGAATAAGCCAGATGCGATCGTCCCAGGATTTCCAATCCCTAATCCCGTAAACTCGCGCTTGAGGACCGCATAGGCGCGGTTGGCGAAAATCACGGTCGTGATCTTCAACCCCTCACGGGCCATCGTCCAAAGGGCCTGAGCTGTATACATACCGCTGCCGTCGGCAGAGAGGCACAACACTCGCCGCTCTGGACAAGCGACGGCAGCGCCAACTGCGAGCGGCATGGCGATACCAATCGATCCGCCGGTATTGGTCAGCCAGTCGTGCGGCGGGCAGGTCTTGGTGGCGGCCATTAAGCCGCGGCCGGAGGTCATGGATTCGTCGACCACAATCGCATTTTCTGGCAGAAGAGGACGCTATCGCTGTCGCGAGTCCTTGTGCGGTAATTTCACCCGAGGGCATCGACGGTCGCTCACCTTCCGAGGCGACGGGAATCTTTCTCCCCGGCAATAACCCTACCAACGCTTCCAGGGCCGCCCACGCAATCTTCGTTCGCGGATGAAAGGGTATGAACTACACACCCTGCTGGAGTGATAACACTGCTTTTTCCCGGATAAGCGAAATACGAAATTGGCGCCTGGGACCCGACCAAAATGAGCTGGCGAAATTCTTTTAACTGTTCAATCGCTTGTTCCAGGACATAATGCATGCGGTCAACAACGGGCAAGCCAAGTCCGCGGCGCATCCGCGTGAAGGGATACGGGGCCAGAAGTTTGGCATTGCTGGCGGCTGCGATTCGGGCGGCAGCTTCGAGTCCTCTCCCATAAAGCGCTTTATCTCCCAGCAGAACGGCCGTTCGCAGCCCTGATCGCAGCATGGTCGCCGCTTGTTCTATTTTCTCGCTGTCAGGCATTTGAGCGCGCGGTGCGGCTAAAACCTCAGCAATACCGCTTTGATCGGAAGAAAGATCACTCCATGCAACGTCTGCGGGCACAATAAGTGTCGCGATCTGTCCCGGCGGAGTGTTTGCTGCGGTCATCGCTTCTGCGGCATCTTGGCTGATTCGATCCGCCCGGCAGGTGGTTCTAAGCCATTTTGAATAGGGGCGCGCAATAGCCTCGATATCCGACTTCAGAGGCGTGTCGAATTGCAGATGATCGATAGCATGTTGACCGATGATGTTAACCATCGGCACATGCGCGCGTCCCGCATTGTGGAGATTGGCCAGACCGTTCGCGAGGCCGGGCCCAAGATGCAAAAGAGTGCATGCAGGTTTCTCCATCATGCGGGCGTAGCCATCGGCCGCCCCAGTCACAACCCCTTCGAAAAGACCCAGCACGCATCGGAGTTGCGGCGCGCGGTCCAACGCCGCCACAATATGCATTTCTGATGTCCCAGGATTTGTGAAGCAGACTTCAACCCCGCCAGCAATCAAAGTCCGGACCAAGCTTTCGGCGCCGTTCATCGGGTTCCCTCGAGGCTTTCCCGGATGTAGCGGGACAAGATGGAGCCGAGAATTTGATAGTGAGTCGTAAGTATTTCGTGATGGTCGCCAGGAACGGTTTGTACCTCGAATTCTTTTGCGAGCTTTTTCCAAACTGCGACGGGGTCGCCGGGGAAGTCAGTCAACCGTTCGGCTTTTACAAAGCATATTTTCCCCGGATAAACGGTCGGGCGATAATGCGTCCATGCCAGATTAGCGCTTCGCCTTATTGCTTCCATTCGCAATCGTTCCCGATTCCGCTCCTCGATGTCCCCTGAACTTTTTAGAAATTGTTCGTAAATCACCGGCGGGGGCACGAATCGACGACATCCGCCGTTTAGCGCGCCGAGCGAGCAATCGAAGTCTTTGCTCCAGCGCTAGCTGGGAAGAATGCGGATAACTATCCACCATCGCAAGCAAGGCCACTGTCTCTCCGTTAGAAGATAGCCGCCGTGCCATTTCCAGCGTGGCTAATCCTCCCAACGAATAGCCGATCATAATGTAAGGACCCTGAGGCTGAACTGTTTTTATGGCCTTCAGGTAATACTGTGCCAAACCCTCAATACGATCATACGGCTCCTCAATTCCGTAATTACCCCGCGCCTGTAATCCATAGATGGATTTCGGAGAGTCGATTGCGGTGATTAGTTTTTGAAACTCTGCGGGAGTTCCGGCCATGCCGTGCGCGAGAAAAATACTGGGACCATCCGCTCCGGGCTTTAGAAGAACCAAGGGTTCCGAGCGGCCTGAGGCATTCTCTTCCATTTATCGAGATTCAGCCCAGACCGCAACAAATCATCATAGAGCCGGAGCGATCATGAATGCGCGAATGCCCAATAGAGTTCGCGGGCTTTTGTATAACGCGGCCCAATAGGCAGGGGACGATCTTCAATTCTAATCACCGGAACTACTTTGGAATAATTTCCGGTCGAGAATATCTCGTCCGCTGTCTGAAAGTCCCGATAGCTAAGTGTCTTCTCAATGACGGTCACACCACTGTCCCGCAACAGTGCTATTACACGATGGCGCGTGATGCCCGCGAGAAAAGTTCCATTCGAGCTAGGAGTAAACACTATTCCGTCCTTCGCCATAAAGATGTTGGAAGTCGCCAGCTCAGCTACATTGCCCAGCATGTCACATACGATCGCGTTGTCGAACTTCCGGCTGTGGGCCTCAAACAACGCACGTGCATTATTCGGATAAAGGCATCCGGCTTTTGCGTCGACGGGCATAGTCTCCAGCGTAGGCCGGCGAAAGGGAGACAATGTGACTGAGAACCCATTCGGCTGTGCGCATGGGCGCCTCGTAAATGGACAGGCACCAGCGGGTCGACTCGGGGTCGTGCGCTTGAATCCATGGGCCATCTTTTTCGGCCCAATACATCGGGCGGATATATAGAGACGCATTTTTCTCAAAACGACCAATTCCATCCCGAGTAAGTTTGATCCACTCGTCAACGGAGACCACAGGCTTCAGGAAAAGTTTTCTTGCGGAATCATTGACTCTCGCGAAATGGAGGTCAAGATCAGGAGTGACGCCTTCGAACGCTCGCGCGCCGTCGAATACTACCGAGCAAAGCCACGAGGCGTGGGTGCGCGGACCCATAATAGGCACGTTGCCCTCGTGCCATTCTCCGTCGAAAAAAGTCCACGTTTTGGACCAGTCACTTCCCAGACTCACTCGCTATTTTCACTCCGTGCTCGTAGTTTCCGCGGTTATGGCAAATGGTCTACCGTCAGTCGGCATTATCAATAGCATCGCGCAAGGCTTGCGCTAAATGTTTAACAAACGGCTCAACCAACATTCCGGCAGGATATACGGGCAGAGTGACAATTCGTTGACCCATGGGTGCCAGAGAGGTCCATTTCGCCGCCGCGTCGCTGAATCGACGATACTGTTTTCGTGGACGAAAATCCGTAATGACTCCGGAGTATGGCCGCGCGACATACGCTAGAGCCGCCCGGTCATTAAGCTGCCAAATGCGGGCCAGAGATCTCGACTCGGGCATGGCTTTTTGCAGATGCTCAGGGTTTAGCTTTGCCAACAGCAGGCCAATCCACACTGGAATCCGCTCCCACAGGATGCCAACTTTCTCCCGAAAAAACTTCACCATGCCATGAAGATCGAGACAAAAGAAATTTGCGCAATGAAACAGCAACCGCTGAATGCCGTGATAAGCCCGACCAGGGATTGAGCAGCGCGGAATATTCGACCAATTCATAGTGTCGAAGAGTGCCAGCAAAGCTACTTGCTCGCCTTGTGCGCGCAGTTGCTGCGCGACCTCGAATGCAACCGTTCCGCCCATGCAATAGCCGCCAAGATAATAGGGTCCGTGGGGACGGAGGTTACGAATTTCGGCAACATAGATTGCCGCCATATCTTCGATGGACTTCAAGGGCGGGGAAGTACCATCCAGGCCCTGCGCCTGCAAGCCGTAGAAAGGTTGGTCAGGTCCGAGACGCCGCGAAAGATCGCGATAAATCAGAACATTTCCCCCGGCGCCGTGGATGCAAAAGAAAGGAGGCCGCGATCCCAAGGGTTGAATTGCGACCAGCGGCGACCAGTGCGATGCCCTTTCTTCGCGGCGCAATACCTGCGCTAATTCCGCAATTGTGGGAGCGTCAAAAAGGGTAGCCAGCGGTAATTGGATTTTGAATACGTTGGAAATGCGAGAGAAAAGCTGTACTGCCAGCGAGGAGTCGCCGCCCAAGTCAAAGTAATTCTGGTCGCTTGTGATGGGTTTGATGCCCAACAAATCTTGCCAGATGCGGGTAAGTTGCTCGGTTGTATCTTCTTCACGCCAGATGGGACGCGTGTTCTGCACACCTCCCGCGGCCAGAGGAATCACGTTTTGTCCTTGAAAATGGGCCCCGCCCTGCATCTCTCCGACCTTTATGTTGCTAGTTTACACGCCTCGTGATTCGCGGTCGCCGTGATTCATCGGAAGCGCTTGCCCCACGCTGCATTGGTGCAATCTGGAGTCCATTTAAGAGTGGCGCTTACTCCAAGGAACGCAGTCTACTCGCCAAAACAGCCATAAATTTCTATGCCAGTGTGAAAATGTTTTCCCAAATCAGGCTCAAATGGAGCACGTTGCGTGAATTTTCTGTTACTGAGAAGGTTCCGTGTTCCAGTCGCGTGACTCTGATGGACAATGGTCTCTGCTCACAATAAACTGTGAGGGCTTGTAGCAGTCAAGAAATGTGCCAAGGTGATGTTTGAGCTTTTATTCCATTGATCCGATCACCGATGGGAGATGGCGGGACTTTGTGGATAACCATCCTCAATCCTCCATATTTCACACGCCGGGTTGGCTGCAAGCTTTAGCGCGCACTTATGATTACCAGCCATTAGCCTACACGACCTCCCCGGGCGGCAGGGATCTGCGCAGCGGACAGGTTTTCTGTGACATCGATAGTTGGGTAACCGGCCGCAGGCTGGTTTCGCTGCCGTTTTCCGACCATGTCTCGCTGCTGCTGGAGAGCCACGATGACCTCCAGGAGATGGGAGTTTTTTTAGCTGAGAAGGTTAACCGAAAATTATACAAGTACGTCGAAATCCGCCCGTTGGATTTGCCCAATACGGTTGCTGAACCCTTCGCGGGGAGCAAACAATTTTTCTATCATCGCATTTCCCTGAAAGAGGATCTCGACAGTCTATTTCGAAGTTTTCACGAGAGTTGCGTGCGGCGAAAAATAAAACGGGCAGAACGCGAGAAATTGGATTACACCGAAGGCCGATCCGAGAAACTGGTGCAACAATTTTATCGGATGCTGCTGCACAGCCGACGGCGATATGGACTGCCTCCCCAACCGCTTTCATGGTTCCGCAATTTAGTCGCTTGCCTCGGACCGGATTTGAAGATTCGTTTGGCGTGTCGAAACGGCACGCCCATTTGCGGAATACTTACGCTAACCCACAAGAAGACCATGGTCTATAAGTATGGATGCTCAGATCCCCGCCAACATAAGCTGGGCGGCATGGCGTTGCTCTTCTGGAAGGCGATTCAGGAGGCAAAGAGTAAAGGACTTGAAGAGCTCGACATGGGACGAACCGACTGCGATGAACCCGGGCTCGCCAGCTTCAAAGAACACTGGGGCGCGACTCGCAGTTTGCTAACCTACTGGCGGTATCCCATCGTCCCGATGACAATTGGAGATAGCTGGCAGCTAAAAGTTGCTAGAAAAGTCTTCGGCGCCGCCCCAGTTCCCACCCTCGCGACCGCCGGAAAATTCCTATACAAGCATGTCGGATAATTTAATTTTGCTGCTCCGGCTACCCTTATTGTCGTCCGTTATCGGTTTTTTCCATCCGTAAAAGCATGAAAATAATCGGGTTCTGTCGTCGAATATCTTTTTACTAATTAATTAGTTACTTTTTCGCTTTACCTGCGTCTAACTATTTGAAGGCGGGAAAATCAGTGCCACCGAGAAAATCTGCGACCCTAACCGAAGCTGAATTACGGCTCATGGACGTCCTGTGGCAAAAGGGCAAAGCCACGGTCCAAGAGGTGCTTGATTCGTTGCCGGAAAAGCAGCCGCTGGCCTATAACTCGGTTCTGACCACGATTCGTATCCTGGAGAAGAAAGGATACGTTGGCCACATCAAGGACGGTCGCGCCCACGTTTATACACCGGTTGTCGAGCGCCAGGACGCGACCCGTACCGAGGTGCGGCATTTGATCAGCCGCTTCTTTAAAGATTCCCACGAACTGCTGGTTCTAAATATTTTGGAAGATCAAAGCATTGATGCCGATGAACTGAAACGGCTTCGGGAGTTGTTGCAGGAGGGAAGCAAATGAACATCCTTCCTCTTCATTTGCAGGCAGTTTCAACTGCCGTTGCCGGCTCGATACTGATCTCGATTGTCGCAAGCATTCCGTTGGCGCTGTTTGGTTGGGCTTGGTCTGAATTATCCGTTCGCCATAGCTCTCGCGGGCGGTTTGCCATGTGGTACGCGACCTTGCTGATGATTTTCCTGTTCCCGGTTGGCTTCCACCTTGCCCGTGCAATTTCAAAGACTTCGAATGGCGCGACCGCGCATTCGCTGATTACCGTTTCGAGTTCATGGGCGATCGCGGGATTCGGCTTGTGGGCTGCTTGCGCCGCGGTTGGGTTGTTAAGGGTTGCGCTCGGGGTTTTGAAAGTTCGCAGCCTGCGCCGGAGTTGCAGGAATATTAGCGTCGCAGAGCTCGACCCGATGCTGCAAGAAACCCTTCGAGAGTTGCGTCCGTCAAGAAGCACACAGGTTTGCGTCTCGGACAATTTACAGGTGCCGACGGCAATCGGCTTTTTCGCTCCACGGGTAATTTTGCCCTCCTGGTTGTTGAAGGAAATTCCCGCGTCGCAACTCAGGGCCGTCCTGTTACACGAATTGGCGCACATAAAACGCTGGGATGATTTCACGAATCTTTTGCAGAAGACTTTGCAAGCGGTTTTATTCTTTCATCCCGCGGTGTGGTGGATCGACAGGCAAATATCACTTGGAGCGGGAAATAGCGTGCGATGACATGGTGTTGCAGCGCACAGAAAATCCACGCGATTATGCCGAGTGCTTGATCGCAATGGCGGAGAAGAGTTTTCTTCGTCGTGGATTTTCGCTCGCGCAAGCCGCCGTCGGCCGTATGCAGCAGACTTCCGCCCGCATCGTTCAGATTCTGGATTCAAAGCCGGCGGCAGAGGGGTAGGGCATGGCGTCCGGCTATGCTGGCACTGGCTGGGTTTTTCAGTTTTCGGTCTGGCGGCGTTGCCGCGTTTAGGAGAACTGGTCAGCTTTAGCGATAGCAAACCAGCGGCGCTGACGGCGTCCGAGCATCCGATCTCTGCATTGGTGCAGTCCCAGTTGAGGCCGCAACTTGTCGTTGCCGACATGCCCGAGGCGGCCATTCGGCCCGTGTCTTACCACGCAAAACTTGGCCGTACTCCGTCACCAGTTCAAGCCACGAATACGGCCTTTAGAGCTGCAACTCTTCCTTCAGATAATTCGCAATATGTGCGCGCTTTGCAAGCGAATGCCATCAGCAGTCGTCAAGCTGTGGTTACGCAGACTGTGTTTGTTGTCGCTCAATTCGGGCGAGACGGAGACCATCCGCAGTTTTGGACGGTTCACGTCTGGCGATTAACCGTTTTCAATCAACCTGCGGCAGCCCAAGCCACGCTTCCGGCAAAGAAAGTTTAAGAGGAGATGCGAACTACGGACCGCAACATTCATCTACAAAAACTAAACAATTAGTTACTAGAACAGGAGAAAACGAAATGAGCAATTCGAATTACCAGATAAGTAATGACGGACACCGAAAAAGAGGGATTAAGCAGCGCCTGCTGGTTCCAGCGTTGGCGCTTGCCGCTATCGCAAGTTTAGCGGGCTTTGCCAGCCTGAAACCGACTATAGCGAAGGCGGCGGCGCCTGCTCCGGCCGCGGCCGCGCTGGATGACAACAGCGTGGGGCCGTTGCTCGCCCTCGATCACGCGATGGAAACTTTGGCGGCACGCGTCACGCCCGCAATCGTGAACGTCGCGGTAACTTCTAAATCGAAAGAGACGGCGATGGACGAAAATCAATCGCCCGATAACATGCAGCAATTTTTCGGTCCATTCTTCGGCCAGCGGATGCAGCCGATGCAACCTCAACAACACGTCGAGCATGGGATTGGAAGCGGAGTAATTATTTCTCCGGATGGCTACATCGTCACCAACAATCACGTGGTCGATAGTTCGACGGATATTCGCGTCACCTTAGGTGACCGCAGAATCTTGCCGGCGAAACTGATCGGCACCGATCCTTTGACTGATCTTGCAGTTATCAAAGTCAATGCCACAAATTTGCCGAGCGTGCCATGGGGAAATTCGACGGAACTGCGTCCCGGCGAAACCGTGCTGGCTTTCGGAAATCCTTTCGGATTCCGGTTTACGGTCACGCGCGGAATCGTGAGCGCGCTGAATCGTCCGAATCCGTATTCCGACGATGCCCGCAAACCTGGCGAATTCATTCAGACCGACGCCGCGATCAATCCCGGCAACTCGGGTGGTCCGCTGGTGGATGCGCGAGGCGAAGTTGTCGGAATTAATACATTCCTGATTTCACCATCAGGATCGTTTTCAGGAATGGGCTTCGCAATCCCGTCGCAAATCGTTCGGCCTACGGTCGAAACCTTGATTCGCGATGGTAAGGTGACCCACGGCTACATTGGAATCGGCATCACGGATGTGACTCCCGACAATTCCAAGTTCTTCGAGGTGAAAGACAATACCGGCGCGGTTGTGACCCAAGTTGAGCCGGATTCACCGGGCGCTAAGGCCGGCCTGAAAGTCGGAGACGTGATTTCCGAAATCGATGGCCAGAAAGTCAGCGACGCCGGCGAATTGCAGGTTGAGGTTGGAGAAAAACGTCCGGGCACGACTCTTAAATTGGTTGTGCTGCGCGACGGCAAGGACGTCACGATCCCAGTCACTCTTGAGGAGATGGGAAAACGTGATGTCGCAGAAAACGGAAGTGGCTCTCAGCACGGCAAGGCTCGTTGGGGACTGGGCTTGGCTGACGTGACTCCCGATCTGCGCGAACAGTTGCAGGCTCCAGGCAACGTGCAGGGCGCGGTCATTGAGCGCGTCGTGCCCGGCAGTCCTGCTGACAATGCGGGATTGCAGCCTGGAGACGTTGTACAAGGGGTTGACCGTCACGAAGTGAAAAGTGCGGCGGATGTGCAGCAGGCGCTGTCTAAAGTCCCTCAGGGCCAGGACGCCTTGTTGCTGGTCTGGTCGCGCGGCGGCAATACCTTCCGGGTTTTACATTCACCTGATGCCTCCTAGCTGGGTGAACGCCGCGAGAGGATGAGGGACGGGCCCTCATCCTCTTAGCGGGTCATTTATTGACCAATCGACCTGTTGCCAAACTCTGTCGCTTCCAGAAAAACTGTTCCCAAATTGACATGTGTACCGAAATGTTTTGATCTATTAAACAAATTTGATTTCATCTTTTTCTGCTGCTTCACCCTACCCGTTCTGTCAAGATCGTCATGTTGAGTTAGCGATTCCAGTAAATTTTCAGTCCGAAATGTGAGCACAATAAAATTCAGTCCAGATACCGGCAATCAGATCGTCACGTGCGGACGCGCGCCTGTGTCTTATGGCGGCTCCCGACGAATTTAACTCAAGTAACGATTCCAGTCGGTTGCATCACAATATTTCGAACGACGCGATATTAGCGCCATTCAAATTTATTCTTCGCGGACGGCACAGACTTTCTCGCGCCGCAATTTTAGGAAGCGTCGCAGCTGCCATTCTTGCATTTCTCGTTGCATGACCGATTTGAATCGACGGCACGGTTGATGCCGGTGGATAGCCAAATTAATTTCGCGAATCCCTCAGGATTAGACCTTACACAATCGGGTCCTCTTTTAATTCGCATCATGGAGAGCCGCACCGTGCGGGATCGGATCGTGGAGAGGTTCGATCTGATGCGTGTCTATCGCGTGGCGCTAAAGGAAACTGCGCGAACTGAGCTTGCTCGCCACACCCTGTTTCATGAAGACCCTCGCAGCGGGATCACCAGCATCACCGTGACGGATAATGACGCTGAGCGGGCGCAATCGATGAGCGATGCATACGCCGAAGAGTTGAACCGCCTGATCGCGGATTTATCGATGTCTACGGCTCATGATCAGCGGATTTTTCTGGAGGAGCGGTTGCGAATTGCCAAACTGGATCTGGATTCTACGGCCAAACAATTGGGCGACTTCTCCAGCAAGGCTGTCCTTATGGACGTTGAAGAGCAGGGTGCGGTCTTGACGGGCGCAGAAATTTCTTTGCGTACTCATTTAATCGACGCCGGTTCGGAACTAGATGGCTTGCGGCAGATTTACACCGACAGCAATCCACAAGTGCGCATGGCTTTGGGACGGGTTGAAGCATTTAAAAGCGAATTGATCCGGACAAACCGCGCGCCCGTCGAAGGCTCCGGAGTGCCGGTGCTGCGAAGTCTTCTCTGCGCTTCCTACGATTCGCGAATTGCCGCTGCTCGACGTCACCTATTCTGATCTTGCGGACCGGCTTGCAATTCAGCAGAGCACTTACGAGATGATGAGCCAGATGTTGGAAGATGCAAGGATTCAAGAGATAAGAGATATTCCAGTAGCCGAGATTCTCGACGCCGCCAACGTGCCCGCGGAAAAATCATTTCCGCCGCGTCTGGAAATAATTTTCTTGGGTGCAATCCTGGCTGTTGTTTCAAAGATCGTATGGTTGCTCGGCGGGGAATATTGGGGCGCAAGATTTCCAAGAGCGGCAACGGAAATTAATCAAAAACTCGCAACGGTATTTACGACAGTTGCGGTAGAAAGCCAGCATCTCATTCATGTCCATGTGGGCTCGAGCATTGAGAGAATCCCTTGATTTGATTGTCACGGGTCGTGCCAAACCCGGCACGATAGTCAGCCATCACATTGCAATCGACGACGCTCACCGCCGCATATGACAAATTCGACAAGCGCACGGGCGGCTATACAAAAGTGTTAATAAAGTTTGCAAAAGAAGCCGCTTATCGCCTGTTTCGACCCCCTACAGACCGGGAAATTCCGGGCTATAGGGGTAAACGCTTAGTAAGACTCTTCTTTTTTGTTCGCAACCTTCCAAAGAAATCTGGGTTTGTCAGGGTTAAGGCTAGTGTGGTCCGGATTCTAGCGTGGTCGTTGTCTAATTGGTGGCGTGTTTTTTCGCGATGGCTCAAATAAACGGGCGATTTGAGATATACTTTTTTAGCGCCCCAACAGAAATACCATAGAGTGCTGAGGTCAGCGCTATCCTCTGTGCACAGTACATCAAGTCAAGCCGAGCCATTTTCCGAAGCTAGAATGTTCCAACCTCGCGAGGTTTTTTAATATGTTTGCGCCTCGGAGGGTGAATTTGCGTCATTGCTACAAGAAGAACCGGGCCCCGCTGTAAACCGCAGCAAATAATTTCATATCTTCAGGTTATCTCACGTGCGCCTTGTAAGTGAGGGGGCGAAGCCACAGAATTAAGATCGAAATTTATGGACGCCGTTGACCAGTTATCGCAGCCGGAAGTTTCCAACTCTGTATTGCCTGCGGACTATCTGGAGGCAAGATGGTACGCGGCGCATACCAATCCGCGGCACGAAAAAAGCGTTCAGCAATTGATGGATGGCTACCACATAGAGTGTTTTCTTCCCCTTTATAAGTCAATCCGGCGCTGGAAAGACAGGCGCAAGGAATTGGAACTTCCCCTCTTCCCGGGTTATATTTTCGTTCACATACCTCTAAAGGATCGGATGAACGCGCTACGGATACCAGGCGTGGTGCAATTTGTAAGCTTTCAGGGCAAACCAGCCCGGCTTCCTGACGCTGAAATAGAAGCTTTAAGGAATGGACTGGCAAGAAGTGCCGGCATTGAACCGCATCCCTATCTCACGGTTGGCCGGAAAGTGCGGGTGCGGAACGGACCGTTTTTTGGCATGGACGGTGTACTGGTAAGACGTAAAGAAAAATATCGCGTTGTGCTATCGATCCATTTGATTCAACGATCAGTTGCGGTTGAAGTGGACGAAGGCGACGTCGAGCCGTTGTAGACGTCGAATTAGTTTATTTTTTTGAATTAACCCGAGGTTGCAATTTAGAGGTTTCATGAATACGTATAACCACTCATTTTTGACACGGCTTACGAGTTGTGGCACCGCTTTGATTTTCCTGCTGACCGGCTTTTTAACTCCTTCCTCTTTCGCGCAAGACCAAATGCCGCAAAATCGCGAAAGAGCAGTCAGCGTTGATCATTCCCGCGCCGAGGAAGAAGCCGAGCAGATGGTGTCGCTTTCGGCCGCCGATATCATAGCTATCTTGCAGAAGGAGCCCGGGCTGCTTTTGGAAGTCAAGAAACTGCTGGTCCGAAAGGCTTATGAACAGGGCCGCATTCTAGATCCTCAGGATTTGACGGATGAAGCTTTTTACCGTGTGATAGCGCGGGATGAAAACGTTCGCGTGCTGATCACCCGTGAAATCGAGGATCGCGAGTATATCCGCGTTAAACCTACAAGAGAAGAACTGCGATTCGAGGGACAAAATAAGGCGAATCCGCAGACAGCTGAAACCGAGGACCAATTCTGGAACCGGCACGATGCCGAAACTCA
Organism: uncultured Acidobacteriaceae bacterium; assembly: GCA_963849315.1. Lineage (GTDB taxonomy): Bacteria > Acidobacteriota > Terriglobia > Terriglobales > Acidobacteriaceae > PALSA-188. The sequence continues at coordinate 19,437 of CAWKGT010000002.1, forward strand.
ATCCGCGCCGAAAACGGAAACGTCGCCCCCAACCAGCGCCTAATACGACCGAACCTTATGATTCCAGAAGGGCGGTTGAACGGGCACAGTCGCAGTATTATAACGGTGATTCCACGCAGTACACGGGAATCGATAGTTTCGGCGGCAGCATGCTCAACGGCGGAAATCCCACAGGCTTGCCGCTGAATGTACTCGGAATGCAGGGCGCCGGTTCTGACCAGGCGTCTTCGCTGGCGGCCGCCCGATCGGCTGGCCTGTCCGGAATGGGAACCTCGGGGACTTCGGATTCGACCGGTTTAATGGGCTCTTCTTCTGGAAGCGGCGCTCTGGGTACGTCAGGGAATGGAATTACCATGCCCACGTCGTTGTCCTTGCCGTCGTCTCTAGATCAGTCCAATAATTTTGGCTCTCAACAAACGTCGCAGCCGAATTGGTTCGAACAAAGGCGTCCTAATCTTTCTTCCCCATTTAAGCCCGATCAACCAGAACTTCGGCATCGCGCGAATCCGTATGCTGACGTGCCCTCGCTTTACGATCTCTATTCTCAATATTCCCGCCGCTCGCCCGTTCTGCAACGGTTTGGAGCCGATATTTTTCAGAATGGCTCCGGCAATGTTGATCAGCTTCCGATGGATCTTCCAGCCGGACCAGATTATGTGATTGGTCCCGGCGACGGCCTGAGCATTGATCTTTGGGGCGGAGTTTCCCAGCGGTTGCGCCGCGTAGTCGACCGCGAGGGCAAAATTGCTTTGCCCGAGGTCGGAGACGTGCAAGTCGCCGGGACGCACTTTGGGAGACGTGCAGCGCACGGTCCAGAATGTTCTGCGGAGCCAGTTTCGCGACGTGCAAGCCGACGTTTCGCTGGCCCGGCTGCGTACGGTAAGGGTTTACGTCGTGGGGGACGTTCAATATCCCGGCGCATATGACGTGAGTTCGATGTCGACTCCGTTGAATGCTCTTTACGAAGCGGGAGGGCCTACCTCTCGTGGTTCTTTGAGAACGCTCAAACACATGCGCGGAAGTCAATTGGTCGAGACCGTCGACATTTACGACTTGCTGTTGCATGGCGTTCACTCCAGTATGCAGAGGCTGGAAGCGGGAGATACGCTTCTGGTTCCTCCCATCGGCCCGGAAGTGGCAGTGGAGGGTATGGTTAGGCGGCCCGCGATTTATGAGCTTGCCGGCGAAAAAGACTTGGCGCAGGTGCTGGAGTTGGCTGGCGGCGTCTTACCTTCCGGAACGCTGCGCCATGTCGACGTGGAGCGTGTCGAATCGCATCAGAGCCGAACCATGCTGGCGCTCGACGTGCCCGAAACCAACAACGAACAATCGGTCACCAAGGCGCTTGAGGATTTTAAGATTCAAGATGGCGACAAGATTAAGATTTCTCCAATCATCGCCTTTGCCGACAAAACCGTATATCTCGATGGCCACGTTTTTCGTCCGGGGAAATATGCGTTTCGCGACGGGATGCGTGTCAGCGATCTCATTAAATCCTACAAAGACATGTTGCCTGAACCCTATAAGCAACATGCGGAAGTGATTCGCCTGAAGGCTCCGGATTACAAGCCGGAGGTAATTGCCTTTAACCTGGAAAATGCCATGGAGGGCAAAGATCAGGATTTGACCTTGCAACCATTCGACACCGTGCGCGTATTTGGGCGCTTTGATTTCGAAGATTCACCGGTGATTACTGTGTCCGGAGAAGTACGGGATCCAGGCGACCACGTCACGAACGGCGCCACGTATTTGCGAGACGCCATTTTTCTGGCGGGAAACGCTACGCCGCAAGCCCGGCTTGATGACGTGCAAGTGTTCCGCACCACGACCGACGGGCAATTGAGAGTTCTTAGCGTGAATTTGAGCAAAGCGCTGGCGGGGGATGCGACGGAAAATATCCTTCTCCAGCCGAAAGACCGCGTTTTCGTGCACAAGAATCTTTCGAAAGTTGACCCCGCGGCTGTCACCATCGAAGGTGAAGTGGCGCGCCCGGGAAAATATCCGCTCGGCGAAGGCATGAACGCGTCCGATCTGGTTCGTTTGTCAGGTGGCTTGAAGCGCAGCGCCTACACCGAGGAAGCCGACCTGACGCGTTATAGCGTCGATCATGGCGAAAAGGTTGTCGGTGAACATGAGGCGATTCCGATCGCGAAAGCCCTCGCCGGAGAACCGGATACCGACGTGCGTCTCCACGATGGCGACGTTTTAACCATCCGCCAGTTGACCGGATGGAATGACTTGGGCGCGACTATCGCGGTTCAGGGCGAAGTGATCCATCCCGGAACATACGGAATTCAAGAGGGCGAGCGACTTAGCTCAATTCTGGCGCGGGCGGGCGGCTTCCGCCAGGACGCGTATCCGTATGGCGCCATCTTCCAGCGAGTGCAGGTGCGCCAGTTGGAAGAAATAAATCGGGTTCAATTAGTTCGGCAGGTTCAGGAAGAAGGCGCCGGGCTGAAGGATGCCGGCGACCTCGATCCGACAACTCGCGAAGCGGCCATGTTGCAATGGAAAAACACGCTCGATAAGTTGGAGACTGTGCCGCCTCCGGGTCGCATGGTCATTCACGTTCCGCGCAACACCAAGAATTGGGTAAACACCGCAGCCGATATACAAGTCCGTGCCGGAGATGTAATTTATATTCCCAAAAAACCGAACTTAGTCATGGTCGACGGTGCGGTCTACAACCCCACGGCGATGACTTTCAGGCCGGGCAGGAGTGCATCCTGGTATTTGAAAGAAGCGGGTGGTCCTACAGCGATGGCTAACAAGAAAGCTATTTTTGTTATTCGAGCTGACGGCTCGGTCGCCGGAACCTCTGGTGGATTATTCAGCGGCAGCCCATTGCAAGCGTCGCTTCAACCCGGCGACACCATCGTCGTTCCCGATCGCGCCTTCGGAGGCCCGATCAATTGGAGAAATACGCTTCAGGTGGCGCAGTTGGTTTCGGCGGTGGGTATAGCCGTGAGCGTGGCGAGAAGCTTCTAAGCGCTCATGGTGTATGCCGGTCGTGGGTGCGCAGTCTTGTTGTTTGTGGGAATCGTGTTTGCCCCTGCGCAGGCCCAAGATAGCAATCAATCTACTAAGCCCGCGTCCTCCGCGGTTCCTCAAGATGCTGCGAACTCGAGGGCAGATGCGGCCTATGGCCTACAACCGGGCGAGGATCCGAATAACCATCTGCTATTGCCGTTTTTAAAGCATATAGGCGCGGATCAGAAGCAGTTCTGGACCTATCCGGCGCACCTGCAATTCAAGGACATCAAGTGGATCGCGCCGGTGGCTGGAATCACGGCCAGCCTGATCGCCAGCGATAGCTGGATTTCTCATCAGATTCCCGATAAACCCAGTCAGTTGACCCGCAGCTTGCACATTTCGGACTATTCTCTGTACTCGATGATCGGAATCGGGGGTGGCTCTTATCTGCTGGGTGAAATGACGCACAATGATCATCTCAGCGAAACCGGATTGCTAGCGGGGGAGGCGGCCATAGACAGCACCGGAGTCGCCTATCTGATCAAGGGAGCCACCGAGCGTGAAAGGCCCAACGTCGACAATGGCAATGGACATTTTTTCGCTGGCGGCCAGTCTTTCCCTTCGGAACACTCGACCATTGCGTGGTCAATCGCCAGTGTGTGGGCGCACGAGTATCCGGGAACGTTAAGTCAAATTCTTGCCTACGGGCTGGCTTCCGCCGTAACCGTCTCTCGCGTGACCGCACAGCAGCATTTTTCCTCTGACGTTTTTATCGGCAGCGCCCTCGGCTGGTATTTCGGACGTCAAGTCTACCGCTCTCATCATGATCCCGACCTCGGCGGAGCCGCTTGGGGAGACCTCTTCCCTAAAGATAATGAAGAGAAGGTCCGGGACCCAAGAAACATGGGCTCGCCCTATGTGCCGCTCGATAGTTGGATATATCCCGCACTCGAGAGGCTCATAGCTCTCGGTTACATTCAGAACGCATTTCTGGATATTCGTCCATGGACGCGCATGGAGTGTGCCCGTTTGGTGCAGGAAGCCGAGGACCGGCTCGAGAATGTGGAAGAGACCGATGACGCGGCAGCCAAGTCGGTCCGTGAACTGTCGCGAGAATTTGCGTTGGAGAATTCGCGGCTAGATGGGGCGCGGAATTTAGCTGCCTCCATCGATTCGATTTATGCGCGCACCATGGATATTAATGGGCCACCGCTGCGGGACGGTTACCATTTCGGCCAGACTATCGTGAACGACTATGGACGGCCATTCGGTCAGGGCTGGAACGCGATTGCCGGCGTTTCCGCGAGCGCGGTAGCGGGACCTTTCGCATTCGATTTCCGCGGGGAATATCAGGAGGCGCCCTCTGTCAATTCGCTTTCCCCCACTCAACTTCAGGCGATGGCTAGCGCCGATCTGCTGCCCCCTAATCAGCCGGACTTTTCAGTAAACACCGGTTCGTTCAGCCAGTTCCGGCTTTTAGAAGGTTCCGTGAGTTTGAACTTTCACAATGTGGAATTTTCATTTGGCCGGCAGTCAGTTTGGCTTGGACCAACTGAATCCGGCCCTTTTTTGTTTAGCAATAATGCGCCGCCGATAACGATGTTTAAGATGGATACAACCAGCCCTTTTGAGATACCTCTAATCTCAAAGCTACTGGGACCGGCACGCGCAGAATTTTTTCTGGGCCGCCTTTCTGGCCAGGAATGGATCAATGGAACGCCGCTTCGCGGGCCGTATCCCAACGACCAGCCTTTCGTTCATGGAGACAAAATTACTTTCAGGCCAACCGCAAATTTTCAGTTAGGTGCGGGATTTACAGCGGTATTTGCAGGCGCGGGATTGCCATTCACCTTCGACGAATTCGCGCGCACATATTTCGCTCATGGCGCGTTCCCTAACAATCCCGGCAAGCGGTTTGCGAATTTTGATTTTGATTACCGTGTTCCCGGGCTGCGCAATTGGCTTTCGTTCTATGCCGACTCGTTGGTGGTGGACGAATATTCCCCGATCACCTCAAGCCGGGCTTCTTTAAGTCCGGGAATCTACATGCCACAATTTCCCCGGATTCCAAAGTTGCAACTTCGCGCCGAGGGCATCAGGGAGGCGCTCACCAATGAGTTCCTGCCGGGATTCGTTTATATCGACGTAAGATACCCGAGCGGGTATACCAACCAAGGCGATCTTCTCGGGAGTTGGATTGGGCGCGCCGGATGGGGCGGGCAGGGTTGGGCGACATATAGTTTTTCCGCCCACAACAATTTGCAGTTCAGTTATCGGGCGCAACGAGTTTCGCACGAGTTTTTGGAGGGCGGTTCTCTGAACGATTTGTCGGCAAAATGGAATCAGAATTTTGGCTCTCAACTAACGCTGACCGCTTTGGCGCAATATGAAAATTGGAGGTTTCCGCTCCTTAGCGCCCGATCGGCAGGTTAACTTTACGTCGTCCATCCAACTAACCTATTGCCCGCATTGGGGCGTGAAGTGAACGATGGGCCGGCGCAAACCCCTCCTCATCAAACGGAATATGGGGATACATCAAGCGTAAAGTTAAGCAGTAGTGGCGGACAAGATATATAGGCGGTTACATTCAGATGACTGTTTGAGTCTGCGAAGCCGGATTATTAGTGTTCCCGGTTTTCATTCCGCTTAAACTGTCCTATGAGACGGAGCGCATAGTAGTGGGAACTTTGACACAACGCGGCTTGCCGGTCGTCGAGTGGGAACATGATTCGGACCTGCCCCAAATTGGCCACAGTAGCCTCATCGGCAGCGAGCCGCCGCGATTGCGGCAGGCGCGCTTGTTGTGGGACAACCGAAGGCTATTGCTTCGTTTCGTGTTATGGGGCGTGCTCACCACCGGTGCCATATCGCTGCTGATCCCAACAAAATATGACTCGACCACCCAACTCATGCCGCCCGACAATGAGAATACCGGCTCAATGATGCTGGCCGCGCTCGCGGGAAAAGGTGGTGAGGCGGGAGATATGCTCAGCGGTTATGCGGGAAGTATTCTCGGGGTCAAAAATTCCGGCGCCGAGTTTATTGGAATCCTTGGAAGCCGCACTGTTCAAGACGCTCTCGTCAACAAATTTGATTTGCGACGCGTGTATTGGGTGCGTGGATGGGAAGACGCGCGCAAGAAACTTCAAGATCGAACTTTCGTATCGGAAGATCGCAAAAGCGGCATTATTAACATTCGAGTGCGGGACCGCAGTCGAGATCGCGCAAAGGCGATGGCGCAGGCATATGTGGACCAGTTGAATATTGCCGTGTCCACCCTGTCGACATCCTCCGCGCGCCGAGAGCGTGAGTTTTTGGAGACGAGACTTAAGGCGGTAAAGCAAGACCTTGATCAGGCGGCACAAGAATTTAGCCAATTTGCCAGTAAGAATACGGCTATCAATATTCCCGAACAGGGGAAGGCTATGGTTGAAGCGGCCGCGCGCCTGCAAGGGGAACTGATCGCCGCAGAGGCGCAACGGCAAGGGTTGGCACAGATTTATACCGCGCAGAATCCTCGCGTGCGTGCGGTGGAAGGAAACATCGAGGAATTGCGCCGGCAATTAAATCAACTTACCGCCGCCGGAACTGGCGCAGGAGAATCACCCGATGAGGGTGCGCTTTATCCTTCGATCCGCCAACTCCCGCTCCTTGGGGTAAAGTACGCGGACCTCTATCGGCGGACGAAGATTCAAGAAGCGGTTTACGAAAAGTTGACCACTCAATACGAAATGGCCAAGGTACAGGAAGCCAAGGAAATTCCCACCGTCAAAGTGCTCGACCCGCCCGATTATCCCGAGAAAAAAGCCAGCCCGCGCCGTAGTTTGTGGGTAGTTTCTGGGTTGTTTGTTTCATTTATCCTCGGATGTACCTGGATACTCGGTAAACACAGATGGCAAATGATTGATCCGGCAAGCCCGGAAAAGAGTTTCTTTCTTGAGGTTGTTACCTCGATCAGATCGGATATTCGGCGCAACTGGACCCGTCAGCGAGGACTTTCGTTCAGTTCCAAAGATGGCGACTGATGGTCACGCGGGTTATCGGTACTACAGCCAGCTAAAAAGCTTGAGGTACTTATTGGTGCTTTGTTTGCCATTGCTCTGCGGCTGCGGCAACCCGTCCAGGGTATACACCGCCCATGAAGTGCTGCCTTTAGCGGCGGGTCAAGAATGGGACATGGAGGACCAGGACGGAAATACCACTCATTTCCAGATTCTTGCCAGGCCGGATTATCAAGGATGCCAGGATGGGAAGTTTCTGGACATGTACATCACGAAAACGGCGAACTCCGCATACTGGGCGCCTGGGGTCCCTGGTGCGTGGGACAATTTCATCCTAAAAAGCGATTCCGGATCGTGGCGTAGCGTGACCGAGTTCGCCGGGTATCAGGTGGTGCCTCCTATCATAACCGCCCAAAAGAACCCCATTGCTGGCCAGCCCCTGCCTTATTTTGTTCTGCCTCCAAATATGTCGATCAGTGCTGGACAAAGTATCGAGATCAATACAGCTTACATTCCCGTCATAGTCTGGTACGAGGACTTGTCCACCTGCGCGCTTTTGTCGGACGCGAACCAGGCGCCCGGTAGTTGGGGATGGCCCATTGGAACCCCCATTCAATGGCAAACGACGACCACGGTTGAAAATGTATCAACTCCGGTCTACACGGGAGAGGCCGTCAAGACCGTGTATTGTGAGACGCCATCAGGGGGAACATGTTCGAACGAGACATGGTATTTTGCCCCGTTTATTGGAGTGGTCGAAATCAGTTTTCCTCCTCAGGCCAACATGCCAAAAGGTTACACGACAAAGCGCTTGAAACCCATCGAGTCTGGCAACTCGATTCTGAGTCAATAATTTAAGCTCACCGCAATGAAAACTTTCATTACAGAAGTGATGCCCGGCGTACTTCCTACGACAGATCCAAATGTCGAGTACATCGCATCGAACGCTGAAATGCTTGCCGAGCGACGAGTGCTGGCGCGAAGCGCCTCGCTGAATCTGTTGGGTGAGGGATTGCCTCTCGTAGCGGGACTGATTAGCATGCCCTACGTAGTTCGTGGGCTCGGACCCGAGGCATTCGGGTTACTTTCAATTGCCTGGGTCCTGCTGGGATACTTCAGCTTATTCGACTTGGGACTGGGCCGCGCCACGGTGAAGTACGTGGCGGAGCATCTGGGCCGAGCAGAATTGCACCTGCTGGATGGGCTAATTAATACTTCCTTAGCTCTCCAGCTGATTTTGGGCTCGTTAGGAGGAATGATACTGGCGGCTTTGGCGCCGGTCTTAGTGCATAGGTTATTCAAAATCTCGCCCCAATTATTTTCCGACGCGACAGTTACCCTACTCGTTCTTGCGGCAGGATTGCCATTCGTGCTGATGATGAACTGTTTGCGAGGCGTACTGGAAGCGGCTCAACGATTCGATCTCATCAATTACGTAAAAGTTCCCTCCAATTCGGCGTTATTTATTATTCCAGCGGTACTGGCATCCTTCAAGGTTAGGCTCCCTTCCATAGTACTTCTGATGGTGCTGGTCCGCATCGGCGCTATGGTTTCGTACCTGGGATTCTGCCGGCGTGCCCTGCCAAGTTGGCGTCTCGGACTCTCGCTTGACTCTAGAGTTTTGTCCCGACTGCTGAAATTTGGAGGATGGGTGACGACAACAAATTTGGTCGGTCCGATTCTGGTTTACATGGATCGGTTCTTCATCGCCTCTGCGCTTACTGTCGCCGCTGTGGGTTTTTATACTGCACCCGCGGACCTTGTCGCTCGGATGTTGATCGTACCGGTCAGTTTAGCCGCAGCCCTCTTTCCAGCTTTCAGTTCTATGGATAGTTTGGGAGCCCGAAGTCAAATTAAAATCTTTTATGGACGTTCGATCAAATATGTACTGCTAGCCCTGGGGCCATTGTTGGTGTTTGTCGCAGCTTTTGCCCGGGAAATTCTCCGACTGTGGTTGGGCCCCGCTTTCGCAGTTAAGAGCGGGACAGTGCTGGAAATTCTCGCGTTGGCTGTTCTCGTTAATGCACTCGGGTATTTGCCTTATGTTCTTCTTCAGGGAATCGGCAGGCCCGATATTCCTGCGCGGTTTCACCTCCTTGAATTACCTCTTTATGCGGGCCTACTTTGGATTCTGGTACCCCGCCTGGGGCTAACTGGGGCGGCAACAGCGTGGGCTGCACGTGTTGTCTTCGATGCTGCGTTTTTGTTTGGGGCAGCGTCACGGCTGCGCCTTTCCACTATCCGTAGTTTGAGGGAGGCGGGTTTATTAAAAGGCTCGATCGGATTATTGACTCTTGGTTTAGCTTTATTCGTCAGCAATGTTTTCGGATTTAGACCGGTATGGAAACTTGCCTATTCGGGTTCACTGGCGGTTGTGTTTATTTTCGCGCTTTGGAAGTATCTTTTAGACCATCGCGACCGGGAGTTGCTGACTTCAACTGCCAGTCGGTTTCTGGTGGGCAACACCGCATAGGACCTTATGGCAACCGTGACCGATCAGTTTTGCGGGACGAGCGAGCGGTATGAAAATACCGGACCCATGGAACAATATGCCCGGACTCGCTACTTGTTGGATTGGGTTGGTTCTGGAAAAAGAGTGCTTGAACTGGGGTGCTCAACTGGTTATATGTCTCGGTTGCTAGTTAGGCAGCAATGCCGCGTGGTGGGTATTGAACAGGATGCTTCCGCCGCCATTCGCGCCCGCGAGTTTTGCGACCGGGTGATTGTGGCTGACCTTAATGAATCTCATAGCCTTGATGATGTAGGAGATAGTTTTGACGTTATCCTCATAGGCGACGTGCTTGAGCATCTCATTCATCCAGATCGTCTGATGCGAAACTTGGGAGTGCTGTTAAATCCGGGTGGCTGTTTGGTGATTTCGTTGCCGAATGTAGTGCATTGGCGAACGAGATTCAAAATATTGTCGGGGCATTTTGACTACCAATCGGAAGGCACACTGGATTGTACGCATTTACGTTTTTTCAGCTTGCGTTCGGCACGGGCCTTGATCGAAACCAACGGATACCGGATTAGTGAGTTCCGCGGTTCTGTAAGTGGCCGTGGTCCGCGACAGGTCCGGGCACTTTTCCAATTGTTAGCGAATTTGTTTCCTGGATTATTCGCATACCAATTGCTGTTCCAGGCCGTTCCTATAACCTAATCGCGGCATAAGAGGCCGCGCTCGGTTCAGGGCCAGACTTAAGCGAGGATAGAACGATTAACCAGCCACAAAACAAGTTTCAGGATGCTGCGACCACGAGTGAACTTCGTCATGGCCTCGTTTATATTGTCGTTCTTAACTGGAATGGTTGGCGGGACACCGCCCAATGCCTGTCGTCGCTGCTGAATCTCGATTACGAGCAATGGCGCGTCCTGGTAGTGGACAACGGATCCACGGACGACTCCATGCCTCGCCTGCGCGAAGCATTCCCTGAAATTGAAATTATTGAAACCGGATCGAATTTGGGTTTTGCCGGAGGAAACAACATTGCTATTCGCCAGGCTCTCGCAAGAGGCGCTGAATTCGTATGGCTTGTGAATAATGATGCAAAGGTGGATTCTCATGCTTTGAAAGCCTTGGTCGAGACCGCGCGCTCCGATTCGCAGATCGGTGTCGTTGGATCCGTTATTTACAATATGGACAAACCCGAGACCATTCAATATTGGGGCGGCGGAACTGTGAATCTTTGGCTCGGAAGATCCTTCGTTTTTACGAAGAGGGTGCAGAACCACAGGCTGCAATTTCTGGGAGGCGCATCTATGCTTTTAAGGCGTCGTGCGCTCCAGGAGGTAGGACTCTTAGACGACGGTTTTTTTATGTATTGGGAGGACTCAGACCTATGTTTCAGGTTTCAAGAGGCCGGCTGGAAACTTGCGGTCGCCCCCAACTCCCAGGTATGGCACAAGCAGTGTGGAAGCACAGGAAAGAAAAGCGCTCAGGTCGATCTGTTGATGAGAGTTTCGATGGTGCGTTTCCTAAAGCGGCACGCCCCGTTTCCATTTTTTTCCATTTTCATTGGCGTCGCATTGATGATAGGCAACCGTATTCTTCAGCGAGATTGGGTTCGAGCAGTAGCGCTCTGGCGGGAATTATTCAAGAGTCTTGAAAGCGGAGTGGCATAAACGATGTGCGTCGAGGTGCTTGCCCGGCAAGAAGATGTAATTCAAGCTCGCGCGGAAATTCGCCGCAGGCGCATAGGGTATGTTGTGCCAAAGCCTGTGCGGATTCTGTATAAGGCCCGGCTATTGAAAGGAGTAAGCGTAGGAGATGTAAAAAAGAGCTGGGATGTACTAAAGACAATAGAATTTTTGGAAGCCAGACTCGCTAAGAAGGCTGCTCTGCTGGATATCGGCGCGTACGCTTCGGAGATACTTTGCAGCTTTCACAAATTAGGTTTCTCTGACCTTACGGGTGTCGATTTGAATCCGAGAGTTACTTCGATGCCTTACTCGAACTCGGTTAAGTATATGGTCGGGGATCTGATGCGAATGCAGTTCCCCCCGGAGAGTTTCGAGGCTGTTACCGCAATATCTGTGCTCGAACATGGGTTTTGTTCGGGGAAAGTTTTCTCCGAGGTTTCCCGCGTTTTGAAACCAGGGGGCTATTTTGTGGGCTCAGTGGACTATTGGCCGGAGAAAATTGACACTACTGGCATTAATGTTTTCGGAGTGGACTGGACTATCTTTTCGGAGGAAGAGCTGCTAAAGCTCGTTACGGAAGCGTCGGGTTTTGGGTTGGTTCCTGTGGGGCCTCTGGATTGCGAAGCTTCCGAAAGAGTTACAGATTGGTCCGGCAGGCAATTCACCTTCGCATGGTTCGCCTTTCAGAAGATTCATTCTGGGGACTGTGCTTCCGCGACCGAAAGTGGTAATCCAGAAAATGGTGACTGCGGGAAAAACTCTTGGAAGTAACTGCAATTGGTTGGATTCTTATCCCTTTGGGGTTTTGGCTGTATCTTTTTTCCCCGGCTCGTTTGTATCCCTTCACCGTTTTCTCGATTTTCTTCTCGGCTACTGCGGTTGTAAACGTAGGGTCTGCGGGATCCTACTCGGGACTGCAGGCGACCATGTTTTTCGGCGCCCTTTGGATGGTTAGTGAAATCTCGGAGATCCGTGGCCGCCGCCACACTAATACTCGACCAGAAATCAAGCGTCCCGTAACTAGGCTCGTAATCTTTCTCGGCATTGTCGTACTGTCATTAATCATGCCGATATGGATCAGTCGTGGAATAACGATCGATTCTCCCGAGTTTGCGAATCCAGAATCAACAGCTCTCCAGTTTACATTTCGATACATCACACAGGCTGCGTATATTGCGTATGGCGTTTGCCTCGCCATTTTTGTCGCGTTCAAGAATGTCGATGTTCAAGAGTTCAAACGAAGTCTGCGAATACTGACGATTTCAGGGATTTTCATCAGTTTGTGGGGGTTTTTTCAATTTTCTTGTAACTTGCTCGGAATTGAGTATCCCGCTTACATCTTCAATACCAGCAAAGCCGAGAGTGCTCAGGGTTTTACACAAGAGCTTGCGGACCTTGGAGTGCAACGAGTGTCGTCGGTGACCACGGAGCCGTCCGTCTTTGCGCAGTGCCTGCTTGTTATTCTGGTCTTTGTTCTGTTTGCGGTCGTTAGCTCCAAGCCCCTGATTTCGAAGGGCTGGGACCGTTTCGCTCTCGTCGTAATTCTTGGAGGTCTTCTCGTTTCGACCTCGACTACCGCATATGTTGGCATTGCTGTCCTGGCGGTACTTTGCATTCCGGCATTTCTATATATCCACATTCTGCGCCCGCGGCATGCGCTGGTAATGGGTCTCTTCGCCGGGGCTTTAGCAATGGCGTATTTTGCTTATGGCACAGTGCAGGACCTCGTTGGTTCGATGTTAGTAGGAAAAGGAGAGAGCTATTCTGCAATGGCGCGCCTTTTGTCGGTGCTAATGGCGCGAGATTATTTTCTGCAATATCCCATATTGGGCCTGGGTTGGGGAAGCGTTACCTCGGACGATCTCATATTTAAACTTCTATCCAATACAGGAATTCTGGGATTCCTATCGTTCTCAGTGTTTCTGATAACTGTGTTTCGGTGCCTTTGGCAATCGATCCGCGCCGCAAAGCCCTTGGGAACAGACCTACAGTTATTACCGGTTTCCATGCTGGTCGCCTTCGTGCTCCTTATTTTCATAAATGCCACCAGCGGCTTCGTGTACGCATACAGTCACGTATGGTTTGTATTTGGTCTAGCGATCGCCGTTCCCGCATTTTTCCCCTACCTGAAAGTTTCTGAACCATTTTCCACCTTCATTCCCGCAAAGAAAGCAATCGTATGAAGATTGCTTTGATAGTGGGACCGTTCCCTCGCGGACAGTGTGGCGTAGGAGATTATGTAGATCTTCTGGCGGAATCGCTGAATGCCAGAGGGGTCGATACGGACGTCGTGGATGCGGGCGATTGGAGGTTATTTAGTCTGCCCAAACTGCAACGAACTATTCAGAGCAAGAATTACGATCTTTTACAGATACACTATCCATCGCTAGGGTTCGGTTCCGGACTGGCTCCTCAGATAGTTTCGCTTTTAAGAAGGTGCGTAATTACTCTGCACGAGGGCAGTCAATCGCGCCTACTCCGAAGATTGGCTTTAATACCCTTCAGCATTCGGCCAAGGCATGTCATTTTCTTCAGCAAGTTCGAGCGTGATTTTGGATTACGGTGGGCTCCCTGGATTTCCAGTATCAGTTCCGTAATTCCACCCCCGAGCAACATTCGTAAAGTCCGTTACGACGGACCCCGAAATTTGAGCGAGATCGTGTCCTTCGGATTAATTCGGCCGGGAAATGGTCACGATGCGTCGATTGAGTTTGCGGCTCTGCTAAAGCTCTCAGGGCTTCCTCTTCGCCTAAGGATCGTGGGATCGCTTCAGTCCAACAAATTTATTCCTTACTTTGAAGAGTTACGTGCAAGGTCCGCCGGACTTCCAATTACTTGGGATCACGGCCTTTCTGAACAGGAAGTGGCAGAGCGTCTGGCCAGGGCGTCTATGGCCTATCTTCCGTATCCCGATGGTGCCGCGGAACTTCGAAGCACGTTGAAGGCTGCATTGTTGAATGGCCTTGCCATCATTACAACGCGCGGAGCTAAAACGCCGGCGGATTTGGAAAATGTTGTGAAGTTCGCGGAAAATCCACGGCAAGCAGTCGAAATGTGTCGCTTTTTCTTGGACACTCCGGAAGAAATGGAAATTCTATCGCTTCGTGCCATGAGCTATGTCCGTGAATGGACTTGGGAACGCACGGCCGAACTTCATGAAGGCATTTATCGGCGCTTACTGGCGGGAAGTGATAGCGAATCAAAATCCAGGGGGACCCTTTTCCCTCCAGCAAGGACAGGGTTTCCCGGTTAGATGATGCTATTGAGAGCATCTCCGCACGGAATCCCACGACTACTGTAAGGTAGATAATCCGTCGAAAATGAAGCCACATGCAATAAAAATAGCCAAGCGATTATTGTCAATCGCTGATTTTCTTTTCGTTATCCTGGTTCTTCCCGCTGCCGTCATACTGAAAGCGATCCGCACAATTGGGATTGTTCATCTTCCCTTGTGCAAGCAGGTTCTCGTCGCCGTGGGGGTTTTTCCGATTCGTAATCACTATTACGAACCTCTCTTCGACTGCCGCTTGCTTACTAAACCTCTAAGCTTAGCCCGCGATTTACCGGGAATAGATTGGAATACCGAGGGACAACTGGCATTGTTGGCGAAATTCGATTCGTCTGACGAGTGGCTCGGTGTTCCGATATCGCCGACTGCAAACGAGGGCGAGTTTTATTTTGGGAATAAAAATTTCAGCTCGGGCGACGCGGAGTACTGGTACTCGATCGTCCGGCATTTCAAGCCGAAGCGGATCATTGAGATTGGGTGCGGCTATTCGACGCTAGTGACGTGCAAGGCGCTCGCCATGAACAAGTCGGAGTCCAGTTCCTACGAATGTGACCACTATTGCATTGAACCCTACGAAATGCCTTGGCTCGAGAAAACCGGGGCGAAAGTAATTCGGAAGAAGGTTGAGGAAGTCGAAATTAGCTTTTTCGAGACTTTGCAGGCCAACGACATCTTGTTCGTGGATTCTTCACATGTCATCCGGCCCCAAGGAGACGTTGTTTTCGAATTTCTTAACGTTCTTCCGAGATTAAAGCCGGGGGTCATTGTTCAGGTTCACGACATATTTTCGCCGCATGATTACTTAAAGGAATGGGTTTGTGATCTGGTGCGGCTTTACGACGAGCAATATTTATTGGAGGCGTTCTTGACCTTCAATGATCAATACAAAATTATCGGCGCCCTTAATTACCTTCATCACTTTCACTATGAGGCACTGAAAGCAAAGTGTCCGTTTCTTTCTCCAGAGCGTGAACCAGGCTCGTTTTATCTTCAGCGATTGGGATAAAGAGAGAATGTAACTTCTGGGTGGGGTACAGTCGTTTTTACACGCGATTATTTCCAGTTGAAGGGCCGTCCCAAGTGAAAACCGCAATTATTCACGATTGGTTCGTAACTTACGGGGGCGCCGACAGAGTTTTCGAGCAGATGCTTAACTGTTTTCCGGACGCAGATGTGTTCGGACTGGTTGACTTTTTGCCCGAAAACCAACGGCATTTCACGAATGGAAAGCCAATCCATACATCTTTTCTTCAACAACTGCCTCTTGCCCGCGCTCGATACCGTCAATATTTCCCTTTAATGCCGTTTGCCGTGGAGCAATTCGACCTTTCCCGATATGACTTAGTGATCTCCAGCAGTCACTGCGTGGCCAAAGGTGTCATCACTGGTCCCGACCAACTGCATATATGTATGTGTTATTCGCCCATGAGGTATGCTTGGGACCTGCAGAATCAATATTTAGAAGAATCCGGCCTGGAGAAAGGGGTCAAAGGATGGGCGGCGAGGTGGTTGTTGCACAAGGCGCGAATCTGGGATACCCGGACCAGCAACGGCGTAGACGAATTTATAGCCATATCCCGTTTTATTGCCCGACGCATATGGAAAGCTTATCGTCGGCATTCGACTATCATTTATCCGCCAGTCGACATTGATTGTTTCTCGCCGACCCAGAAGAAGGAAGATTTTTATTTGACGGTTTCGCGTCTCGTTCCGTACAAGAAAGTCGGGTTGATGGTGGAAGCGTTTAATCGGATGCCGGACAAAAATCTGGTCGTAATCGGCACCGGTCCCAACTTTGAGAGCATCCAAAAAATCGCCTCGGGTAACGTTAAGATGCTGGGCTTTCAGGACAGTCAAGTCGTACGAGAATATATGCAGCGTGCGAACGGTTTCGTCTTTGCGGCCGAGGAGGATTTTGGCATCAGTGTGGTCGAGGCTCAAGCGGCGGGGACGCCCGTGATCGCGTTCGGGAAGGGGGGGGCGCTGGAAACGGTTAGGGGCACTTCCATGAGCGGTCCAACTGGAATTTTCTTTAGCGAACAGACTCCGGATGCCTTAGTAAAAGCGGTCCGTTCCTTTGAGCAACAGCGTAATACCTTTACCGCGGAAGCTTGCCGGCAAAACGCCGTTCAGTTTTCGACAGAACGTTTTCGTAAGGAGTTTCGTGCTTTTTGCGAAGATGCTATCGAAAAAAGCAGAATGGCACGCGGCCCACATGGAAATATGACGTCATTATCTGGCAGCTTGATTCCGGTTTGAAACGTCGAAAGTAGGTGTCCCATTTGTGCGCTCCTAGTGACGAAGGTTCCGAAGGAGTAACTTTTCTATGCGTGTTCCTCTAGCGAGCGGTGCCATACTGGTCTGCTCCGAATTTATGGGACATCTCTTTTATTATCCCTGTCCTTTGCCGCCGGCATTTTTTCCAGGGCAATGATGTCTTTTGAACGCCTATTGTGGTTGCCCACCGGTTCGATGATTGGACTTGCCCTAGCGACATGGCATACGTGGCTGCGCGGGGCGCCGGAGCGAGGCGCAAAGGCGCAATGGGTCCGTCATGCCCTAATCGTCGGTGCCGGGGAAGAAGGCCAATTCCTGGCACGGCACTTGGATGAGCATAAGCAGCTCGGCTACGTCGTAAAAGGATATATCGATCCTGATCATCACACTAATCCACGGCTACTTGGCAAGCCCGACGAACTGGCGCAAATTGCTACCAAGCATTTTATCGATGACGTGTTTATTGCCATGCCCTCCGAACAGGATCTAATCGACAAAATACTTCTGGAGGCACGCAAGGCGCGATTTAGCGTGAAGCTAATGCATCAGTTTGCCTCGGATATCTCCGGCAGTGAAAATTTTGAATTCATCGGAACTCTGCCTGCCGTCGCGCTCCACGATGAGCCCATTCCTACTACCGGCCTGGCTCTAAAACGGGCGATAGATCTAATCGTGGGTTCGATGCTGCTTATTTTGACAGCGCCGGTTATGTTGCTGACTGCCTTGGCGGTAAAACTCGACTCAAAGGGACCGGTGGTCTACCGCGCCAGACGGGTGGGCAAAAAGGGACGAGAGTTCGTGTGCTATAAGTTCCGCTCCATGGTAGAAAACGCAGAGGAGCTTAAGCCTCAACTATTGCCGTTGAACGAGCGCGACGGCCTGTTTTTCAAAATGGCGGACGATCCCAGACTGACGCGCACCGGACCGTTTCTTCGAAAATACAGCCTCGATGAACTTCCTCAACTGTGGAGCGTCATAAAAGGGGATATGAGTCTCGTCGGGCCCAGGCCTCCATGCTTGGATGAATACGACCAATATAGCTTGGAACATTTGCGCCGATTGCGAGTGACTCCCGGCCTTAGTGGCCTTTGGCAAGTGACGGCACGAAGGGATCCCTCTTTCGAGACTTATCTGGCATTGGATCTGGAATATCTGGAGAAGTGGAGCTTATGGCTCGATATCAAGATTCTATTCCGCACGATTCCGGCCGTATTACGTGGTGGAGGCTTGTAGGGTCTGCGCTGCTTTTCCCCCCGCTCTATTCTGCGTTTAGTGGCTTTTCCGAAGGTTGAAGTAGCTCATCTCCCCAAAAAGTAAGCATGTCTTGAATGGTTTTAACCATTGGGATTTCGGGAATCCAGCCGGTACGTTCCCTAATTTTGGACGGGCTCCCCCAAACAATATCGGAATCATTGGACCGTATTTTTTCGTTGTCGCTCTCCACGCTGACTTCGACTCCAGCGGCCTTGCGGAACATTTCGACTATCTCGCGTAGCCCTGTTGTTGTCCCTGAGCACACGTTGTAGGTCTCTCCCGGGCTACCTTTATCCATGATCATTTTGTAAGCGCGGACCACGTCCCGCACGTCGGTGAAGTCGCGTCTCACGTTAATGTTTCCCAGCGCGAGCACCGCCGGGCGTATTCCGATTCTTATTTCCGCCAATTGTTTCGCGATCGAAGATAAAACAAAGTGGGGTAGTTGGCCGGGTCCAGTATGGTTAAACGGTCGCACGGTTATGATCCCTCCCCCTCGCGATCTACCGTATTGCACAGTTAACAATTCCGTCATCGCCTTGGTAGCGGCATAGGGGTTATCAGGGTGCAAAGGACTTGATTCGGTCAAAACTGAATCCGATGACGCATACACTTGCGAAGTGCTCACATTGAGCACCCTCGGCGCAGGCGATAAATTCAGCGCCGCGTCGAAAATATTATAGGAACCGAGAACATTGACATCGAAAGCATGGCGGGGATTTTTCCAGGATGCATCCACAGCGGAGACGGCAGCGAGATGATAAATTTCATCGGGGGATGCCTCGCGCAACGCGACGCGAACCTCTTCCGGATTTCTAATATCCACCCTAAGATATTCCGCTCCGGGTATATCAGCCAGGCGTTTGCTCGAAGACATCGATATGATCGAGGTGTTGTCCGCTCTTAGCAGAGCGATAAGGTGGGAACCAACGAAACCGGTTCCGCCGGTAATTAGAATGCGACGCACGGATAACTATTTCCGGTGTTCAAGATTTTAGCGTGCCGCGGAGGTTGCTTTGGGTACGTCTCTTGATACCAGTTCGAGATCGCTTTCGACCATCCTCTCTACCAGATTCTCAAAGGTCACTTCCGGCCGCCATCCCAACTTTTTGCGGGCTTTCGAGCAGTCTCCGCGAAGATGGTGCACCTCGGCCGGCCTCATAAGTTCGGGGTCAATCTCTACATAATCCTGAAAGTTTAATCCAACCTGCCTGAAGGCAATATCCAACAGGCGTCTCACGCTGTGAGTCTCACCGGTAGCAATCACGTAGTCTTCGGGACTTTCCTGCTGTAGCATTAACCACATCGCTCGCACGTAGTCCCCCGCAAAACCCCAGTCCCGCTCCGCGTCGAGGTTCCCCATTTTCAACTTGGTTTGAAGGCCCAGCTTAATCCGGGCCACGCCATAAGTGATCTTGCGACTTACAAATTCGATTCCGCGTCGCGGTGATTCGTGATTGAATAAAATGCCTGAGCAAGCATAAAGCCCGTAACTTTCTCGAGCATTGACAGTCATCCAGTGACCGTATAACTTGGCCACGCCGTACGGGCTCCGAGGATAGAATCGCGTAGCCTCGGTCTGCGGCGACTCCTCGACCATGCCGAACATTTCACTGGAGGAAGCCTGGTAAAAACGGATCGCCGGGTTTACTACCCGTATCGCTTCCAATATCCGGGTCACGCCGAGCGCAGTAAACTCGCCGGTTAGTACCGGTTGGCTCCAGGACGTGGGAACAAACGATTGCGCGGCAAGATTGTAAACTTCGTCGGGCTCAGTTTTCTGGATCGCGGTAATCAGCGAGCTTTGATCGAGAAGATCCCCAGGAATAAGCTCGACATCGTCTTGGAGATGGTTAATACGCTCGAAGTTGATAGTGCTGCTGCGGCGAATCAAACCGTAAACACGGTAGTTCTTTTGAAGCAAGAACTCTGCGAGGTAGGAACCGTCTTGGCCGGTTATTCCTGTAATGAGAGCTTTGCGCGGCATGGGTAAAGATTAGAAGCTAAAGTCTAGCACACCAACCTTTTTTGACCCGCAGTTAGCGCTCGCAGAAGCGAGTTGCGAAGACTTGTCGCTTTCCACTGCCAAAAATTGATTGACAAGGCAAAGGGTACCGTAAACTATTATTAGCGCATTGTTGCTTTGGGGCTATCACCATCGGTTGACCCATTCTATGAAGTATAGAGAAATAACGCTCACCAAGTGCTTACTGCCAAATCGTTCGCTGTCGGTGATGAAACTTATTCTCTTAGTTTTTGTCGCCTTATCCCCGCTGCGGCTACATGGTCAAGTTTCATTCTTTCCGCCCCCAATCTACGCGGGATCTGCCAACGTGTTTGAGGCAGATTTTAACGGGGACGGGAAGCCCGACTTACTCGGGATCGATGGAACCCTGCAACTGGGAAATGGGAATGGGACGTTTACGCTGGGCACCGCCGTAATCGTCATGCCGCTTGCGGTCGCGGATTTTAATGGAGACGGTAAACCCGACATCTTGGAGGCGGGAACTGGTACGTTGCTGGTGTTGCTCGGGAATGGTGACGGCACTTTTCAAACTCCAATCTCGACTAACAGCGGAGCTAGCCTGTCGGCGCTTACCGCCATTGATCTGAATGGGGATGGAAAAACTGATGTCGTGGGAGTGTTCAACAGCAATTTAATGGTTTATATCGGCAAAGGCGACGGTACATTTGCTGCGGGCGTGCCGTATAGCCTTGGCATGACTCCCACTGGACGTTTGACAATCACTCCTGGAGATTTCACCGGGGATGGTAAGACGGACCTGGCGGTGAGCGTATCAGGTACGACAGTTCCGGGAGAGGAAATCATTTTGCTCGGCAATGGCGATGGAACATTTCAGCCGGCCAAGAGCTCGGTGGGCGGTTTTACCATAACATCGGCCGTTGCGGGTGACTTCAACCACGATGGAAAGCTCGACCTTGTGATTTATGATGCCGGCTTTTGCAATGGTACGTGCTCCCAGCCCTCGGCCCTACTCTTGCTGGGTAACGGAGATGGGACATTCCAGCAGCCCATAACAGCACTTCAGCAGCCCCCGGCTTCATTTATTCCTGGAGCAGTTGCTGCAGCTGACGTAAACGGCGATGGGAAGTTGGACCTGATCGTCGTCAGTCCTCCCCTTCTTGAGATCTATCTGGGGGATGGTAAAGGCGGGTTTTCCAGTACGCATAGCTACATGATGAGTCCCTCGTCCTACTCCGATGGAATTGAAAACGCGCCTGTGATTGCCGATTTTAATCGCGATGGGAAACTCGATATTGCAGCCGGAAATTATCTCTTACCGGGCAACGGCGACGGAACATTCCGCGGCCTGCCGGCCGTTCCTCTCCCGGCGATCGGGCCATCGGCTTTAGGCGATTTCGATAAGAAGGGAATCAATGATGTCGCCATCGTCAGCGTGAATAATGTCTTTATTCTTATCAACGATGGTACTGGGGCGCTTGTATTGGCGCACACTTATACCCTTCAGCAGCCCAGCTATGGGATCGCGGCCTCCGATCTGGACCGAGATGGCAACCTGGACTTGATCGTCGTGGGCACAGACGCCAGCAGCCAAGAGTGGGGCTATTCGGTACTTTTGGGAAACGGGGACGGAAGCTTTAAGCCGCCTGCGTTTTATCAGGAGAGTTTGGTAACCGGGGCCAATCAGTACTCAATGGTTATCGCCGATTTCAATCATGACGGCAAACCGGATTTCGCGACTACACTCGGCACAAGTCAATCCCTCGCAGTATTGCTTGGCAACGGCGACGGCACTTTTAGCGCGCCCTCCTATCTTTTCGATGACAGCGGTGTCGGATTGGTCGATGCAGATTTCAATAACGATGGGAAACTGGATCTTGCTACGGTGGGTTCTGGGCTGGTAATCCTTTTAGGTAAGGGAGACGGCAGCTTCGAGCCCGCGTCAATCGAGACAGCTAGCGTGGGCAACACTTTATTCACGTCCGACTTTAACAAGGATGGCAATGCCGATTTGATAAGTGGTCATGTTTTTCTCGGAAATGGCGATGGTACGTTCACAGCGCTGACCCAGACGATTAGCGGCTATGACTTGGCTGACTTCAATAGCGATGGGAAGATTGATGTGCTTGGTCCGACAAACACCGGAATACCAGTCTGCTGTGGCGTCAACTTAGGGAACGGCGATGGAACTTTCGGCCCTGCCATAGACGTGTTCTCCATCGGTTTTAAATTCGACCCGGTCCAGCCAATTTTTGAAAGAGGCGCCGACATGAACGGCGACGGCAAGCCGGACTTGGTTGTCGGAGAAACTTCCGGGATGCCGGGCGTATTCGTCGTTCTCAACACAACCGTTCCCGCTACCGGCCTTGGGTTCGGCGTCGGTGCGGGAGGGAACAGCGTGACGGTATCGGCTGGTCAAACCGCTGCCTACACCTTGTCCATTGGGGGTGCAGGGATGGCGGGCACAGCGACGCTTACTTGTTCGGGATTGCCCGCCGGAGCCAGTTGCGCGCCAGCCAGCATCCAAGTGAATGCACAAAGTGTGACGACGTTTACGTTTAACATCGCCACGACTTCTCGCCAATCAGCAGGCCTTTATGCTCTGCGGTTTGGTTGGACCTGGGCATTAGGTTTTATTGGACTGCTTGTTTTGCCCTTTTCAGCGCAAGGAAAAACTTATTTTTCGAAGTCCGGACGGTTGGTCGTGCTCTCGCTGCTATTTCTTGCAAGCTCCTGCGGGGGAGGCAATTCTTCCGTTCCCGCAGTCAATCCTGTGCCCGGAGCCAATCCCAACGGAACTCCAATGGGAACCTACAATATTGTTATTACAGCAACGGCCGGAACGACCGTCGCGCCACTACCTCTCACGCTGACCGTGAAATAGTTTCTATGGCTAATTTTGCAAGGCCCCGCGCTTCTACTCCGAAACGGCTTGCCGCGCAATCCTGTGGAACGTAATCAATTGTGAAGAATTTTATTAAATCTGTATGTGCAAACCTGGGCGTGCTCTTGCAAAATCCCGCAATCGCGCTGGCGCACCACAAAACCATTGGTGGAATGCAATACGCGACCGTGCTGCCTCTTGCGACTTACTCTCCGTGGCTTGACGACAGAGAATTTATTCGCGCCTACGGTCTTATCAAGAAAAATACCCTGGTTGACCAGTACCGTTGCTTCGAGCTATGGGAGTTACTAGGACAAGTTTCGAGTCTGCCGGGAGATATTTTGGAAGTTGGAGTGTGGCGCGGCGGAACCGGTGCGCTGCTTGCTACCCGAGCGAAGGTTATCGGCATGCAAAAGATCATCTACCTGTGCGATACGTTTTCTGGTGTAGTTAAGGTGACCGAGAAAGACAGCTCATACTTTGGCGGCGAACACTCTGATACTACTGAAAAACAAGTGTTCAAACTGATTCAGAGCCTGGACGTGGGCGATGTTCGAATTCTGAAAGGCGTGTTTCCCGATGACTTCGCCACCGAAATGGAGAAATGTATTTTCAGCTTCGTGCACATCGACGTGGACGTCAACCAGTCGGCAAAAGATGTGATGAATTTTGTTTGGCCAAGATTAGCGATTGGTGGCATGGTTGTCTTCGATGATTTCGGCTTCGACACTTGTGATGGCATCGCCACGCTGGTGGCTGAGTACCGGGGTCTGCGCGACCGAGTTGTTCTGCACAATTTGAATGGCCATGCCATCCTGGTGAAAACTAGAGGATGATTGCGTATTCAACCAAGGGCAGTTGTTCACTACTAATTACCTCCTAGAAATTATGCCCTACTAGTGCGCACGCTCATTCCTAACAGGACTCAATGGCATTAGAGACTAGAATCATGTTTCCGTTTCTTGATCTGCGAGCGCAGTTTGCTTCCATTCGCGAGGAGGTGATGGCTGCGGTTGCGCGTGTGCTTGAGAGCCAGCACTTCATTCTCGGCCCGGAAGTGGCGGCATTTGAGGATGAAGTTGGTCATTATCTTGGAAGCAAATTCTCGATCGGCTGTGCATCCGGCACCGATGCGCTGACGCTGGGCCTCATGGCATTGGGAGTGGGGCCCGGGGATGAAGTCATTACCACCCCGTTCACTTTTGTCGCCAGCGCGAGTTCGATAGCTTTGCTCGGCGCCGTGCCGGTGTTCGTGGATATCGATCCGAATACTTATAACCTCGATCCAAACCAGCTTCAGCAAGCCATTACCGCAAAGACCAAAGCGATTATGCCGGTGCATTTGTTTGGCTTGCCGGCGGAGATGGATGACATTCTTGAAGTTGCGAGTCGCAGAAATATTCCGGTAATTGAGGATGCCGCCCAGGCCATCGGGGCCGAATATCGAGCCGCGAAGGTCGGCACCCTCGGAACTGTTGGATGCTTTAGTTTTTTTCCTTCCAAAAATCTGGGAGGCGCGGGCGATGGAGGATTAGTTACGACCAACGATCCCGCAATCGCAGACCGGCTCAGGCTGTTGCATTTGCACGGGAGCCGGAATAAATACGAGTACGAAATGCTGGGGGTGAATAGCCGGCTCGACGCCATCCAGGCGGCGATTCTGAGGGTCAAGCTACGACATTTGGATTCCTGGACCGAAGCCCGGCGGAAAAACGTTGAACGATATCGCCGACTGTTCGAAGAAAACGGATTAGCGCGGAGAGTTGTGCTGCCGTCCGAGCCGCGACATTCCCGGCACGTGTTTAACCAATACACGATTAGCGTCGACAAACGGGATGCTCTTCGCCAGCGTCTTCAAGAGAATGGTATTCCGTCGGAAATTTATTATCCTTTCCCACTCCATCTGCAAAAAGCTTTCAGCTTCCTGGGATACACGCCGGGGTCCATGCCACACGCCGAAGCCGCGTGCGGTGAGGTTCTTTCATTGCCGGTATTTCCTGAAATGACTGGGGGTCAGCAAACTGCGGTGGTGAAAGAAATCGCGGACTTCTTTTCCCGAAACTGAGTCGTCGCAGCTTTATTGTTGCACTGGCGAGAGGGCACTGGGATAACTGATGGAGATGGCGTCGGCGACGAACAACATTGCGATATTTGTTTCTGCCTCAATCGCTTGGCCATCCTTGTAAATTGGCTCGTAACGCCACTGCCGCACGGCGCGCTTCGCGGCGGCCGACAATATCTTGTTGCCAGACAAAATCGTTATTCCGCGCACTCTGCCATCCGCGCCAATCACCGCCCTCATCGTCACCTTCCCTCGAATATCTGTCTCCGGATAATTTGGATAAATCAGGTGACTTGGCGGCCCCGAAAACTGTAATCGGGGAAGCGTTCCATCGTTCTTTGATTCTTTAATATTTGCCAGGCCCAAAGTATTTTTGACCCGATTGGACCGGTAGGCTGCCTGGGTTGGCAAATCGATCTTCGAATCTTCGACCTTGGAATGAATGACGGGATTGGAATCCAATGCCAGCTCGTTTTTCCTCAATGGCATCGGCGCAGGAACGATAGCTGGAACAACAACGCTTTCGGAAGGCCGAGCGGCATCCACACTGGGTTGCTGAAAGGCTTCCGTCGACGGAGCGCTTGTGCCGCCCTGGACATTCGCGGAATTAGTCGGCACCGGAACTACCGCAGCAGTATTTTCGCTCAGCCCACTCAGGATTGTTGCTGTGTGAATGTGCCGCCAACCCATCGTCAAAAACGCCGCGAAAATTAGTACAGATGCAATTGCCGAGGCTTTCGAGCTAGAAGTAGAAGAGGAAGAAGAAATTTCTTTAGGCGAACTGTGCGGAGTATTCACTGGCGACGAACTTTGGGTTACTGATACGGCCAGTTGGTTGAAGTATTCCGCGTCGAGGGCAGGTTCGGCAGTCAAGCACTCGTCGAAAGACACGTCTCTTGCCCCTTCAACCGTGCCAATTACCCGCATACGATCGAGACCAATATGCTGCCGGGCTCCGCAACGAGGAAGCTTTTCCACCAGTTTGCGCTGGCGAGAGTTGAGCGTTTTGAGGGGCAGACTATTGAAATGCCGAAAGGTCCAAAGCAGGTAGAGCCGCTGCCAGCCGGTGGGCTGAACATAGACAGGGCCGCGTTCGGTTTCCAGAGCAACGATGCCGAATTCAAGTTTATCCAGAAGCAAGGCAATTCCCCCGCGCCGGGGGCACGCGAAGTTACCAGTGCAGATTTGCTGCCAACTCGAAAACTATAAGTGATTGAAAGTAATTATTCAGATCGCGCGCAGGATAGCCGTTTTTGCCTTTTCGCGCAAATAATTTCACGCTTTGGTCTCCCGGCGGCAATAAATTAACGACTGGCGCAATCAGGATCCTACCAGGATTAATCGAGCATTGGCAGGTTTATGGTCGGCTGCACCAGGAATTCCAGATGAGCTATCTGTTCCAAAGCTCGCTCCACCAATGAAGTTTTGCAGGCTTCGAGGGTGATGACAAAAGGCAGGCTGGACTTTGAGTATCCGGGCTTTTGCAAGATGGAATCGATGTTGATGCCGCAGTCCGACAGGATTCGGGCCAGGGTCGCGATGATGCCTGGGCGATCGGTAATGGTAAAACGCAGATAGTGCCGGGTGGTGAAGTCCGCCGTGACCGTCGGCGACGCCTGCGGGAAAACTGGAATATTCGGCGGCTGACCTTTCTTTGACCCGGCAATCGCGATAATGTCGGAAACCACGGCGACCGCGGTGGGATTTCCGCCGGCTCCATGACCGGCGAAGACTGTCTCGCCCCCGAAATGTCCGGTAGCCATAACCGAATTCTGTCCCCCTTCGACTCCAGCCAATGGCGATGAAAGCTTCACCAGTGCCGGCCGCACGGCGGCGTACAAATGATCGCCGTCGAGTTCCGCCCATGACACCTGCCGGATGGTGCATCCCAACTGCCGCGCATACTCAAAATCCACCGCGCTGATAATCCTGATCGTCCCGCACGCAATCTCCTCGGTATCAACGTTGCTTCGCAGTCCAATGCGAGTGAGGATGGTGAGCTTTGCGCGCGCATCCATTCCGTCTACATCGTCGCTGGCGTCAGCCTCCGCAAAGCCCAAGGTCTGGGCTTCAGCCAGGGCCTCGGAGAACGGGATACCCCGATTTTCAATTTGGCTGAGAATGTAGTTACAGGTCCCATTTAGAATTCCGTAAATTTTGGACAATCGGTCGCCAGCCAATCCCTCCTGCAATCCCGAAATTACCGGCACCCCACCGGCCACGGACGCACCGAAAGCAATATGCTGTTTTTCCCGCGCGGCCAATTCCATTAATTGCGGTCCTGAACGCGCGATCAATTGCTTATTCGCCGTCACCACCGATTTACCTGAGGAGAGAGCTCGCTGTATCCAATCTCCCGCCGGGTTCAGTCCACCCATTAATTCGACGACGACATCCACATCTGCACCGAGCACGTCTTCAATGTTTTCGGTCCAGACCACGTGTGCGGGAATCCAATCCACTTTTTTGCGATTGATATTGCGATTGTAGATATGCGTGAGCAGCAAGCCATCGTTTCGCCGTTCGCATAAAATTTTCGCTACGGACCGGCCGACGGTTCCGAATCCGAGAATGGCTATAGTTGTTGGCTTTCGCCTTGCGTTGCTTTCCAATTGGTCGTTCGACTTCTGATCGTTCAATTTCGATAGCAGTGTCATTTCTTTTTCGCCTGCGTAGCGGCCTTACGTGACATCCGGACGAAAGGCGTGGGATTCGACTTCGGCGCCCCGGTCCGGCGCCCCGGTCCGGCACCATTTCCATTGGTTGGAAATTCCCCGCTTTTTCTGTCCGCGATTAGTTTTGCCGGCCGCCTTGGCGCGCTTGTTTTTTCCGAAGGATTGGGGAAAAAGCGGGCATGCAGTTGCTGCACTGCGTGAGGTACGTCGCCTTCTTTGATTACGAAACTGATATTGATTTCCGAGGCGCCCTGAGAAATCATTCGAACATTCACGCCTGCGTCGGCCACCGTGCTGAATACACTCGCGGCAATTCCGGGGCGGCCGTGGATGTCTTCGCCCACCAGGCACACGATGGCTTGCTTGGCTTCTGAAGTGACGTCGGCGATATTTTCCAGTTCGGCGAGCAGCGCGGCGGGAAGGCGCTTTGTCTCCATGGTGAACGACATGCTGACCTCGGAAATCGCCACCAGATCTACGGAGGCTCCATAGCGGTCAAGCGCCTCAAAAACCGACCGGAGAAATCCGTGGACCATCACCCCGCGAGACGCAACTACATTCACGATGCTGACGTTTGTTTTGGCGGTAATGGCGCGGAACATGTCGCGTCCACCCGGGGCGTGAGCTGTGATCCGCGTGCCCTTGCCCTTGGGATTGCGCGAATTCAGAACATACACCGGAATGTTCCGCTGCACTGCCGGCAAGAGCGTAGCGGGATGGAGTACTTTCGCGCCGAAATAAGCCAGCTCCGCGGCCTCATTGAAGCTGATTCGTTGGATGGTTCTTGCGTCCGGACACAACCGCGGGTCGGTGGTCATCATGCCCTCGACATCGGTCCAGATTTCAATGGTGTTCGCATCAAGGGCCGCGCCGATTATCGCCGCGGAGAAATCGGATCCCCCACGCCCAAGAGTGGTCGGAATTCCATTAGCGGTAGCTGCGATGAACCCACCCATGACAGGAATTTTGCCCTTTGCTACGAGCCGGCCGATTTTTGCCTGCGAACGCTTTCGGGTTTCGTTCATGTCTGGCCGTGCCACGGTGTGATTTGCATCGGTAATTACGCACTGTCTGGAGTCTACCCAGACTGTATCCAAACTCCGAAGTGCAAAGGCTGCGGCCACGATCTCGCTGGAGAGTAATTCGCCAAACGAGAGCAAGGCATCGCTGCTGCGGCCGGAAACCTCCTGGACTGCGGCCAGGCCTTTGGCGAAGCCGTCGAGCTCAGCGAATAGTTGCTCGAGCCGGGGAGCGAGAGCTTCGCAATGACGTGGACCGAGAACCTCGCCCGCGACCTCGAAATGCCGGGCCTTCAATGCCGAAACCAGTTCTGCCGCAGAATTAGCGTCGCCGGCGGAGGCCTGTTGACCGATTAAAACCAGTTGGTCAGTAACTTTCGCCAAAGCGCTTACCACGACGACGGGTCTTTGCTTCAGCTTTTGCCGGCTACGGACGATCTCGGCGGCGCGGTCGATCGCTTCCGCGTCCTGCACCGACGTCCCGCCGAATTTCATGATTACCATGCCAAGGCTCGCCTTAGAAGGGATATGCATCATCATCCTATATTTGGTGGTAAAAACAAAAACCCACTCGCCATATGTCTTTTGGCGATAGGTTCTTGAGAGCGCAGCGGGATTACTGTGGCCGCTGTTTTAATCATCCAATTGCCGCGCCGGATGGTGCTGAAATATCCATCTTCGCTATCGAAATTCTGAATTGTACTTCGCAGCCTGCCAGATTTGTAATAACTATAAGTAGGCATATCATCAGCCGAATGCTGTGCAGGCTTTCGGCCCTTGAAGCGAGATACCAGCCCGCGTCACGAGTGAGTTGCTGTTCCGTGGAGATTCCCAGGAAGATGCAGACCTATCTGAAAAACGGACTTCCCCCTGCGCAGGGGTTATACGATCCGGCGTTTGAGCATGACGCGTGCGGAATCGGATTTGTCGCCAGCATACGGCGGGAAAAAAGCCACGAGATTATCAAGCAGGGGATTCAAGTCTTGATCAACCTGACCCATCGGGGCGCTTGCGGCTGCGATCCTGAAACTGGCGATGGAGCCGGACTTCTTATCCAAATTCCTCACAAATTTTTTGTCAGGGAATGTGCGCAGCTAGGATTCGAGCTGCCCGCCGAAGGTGAATACGCGGTGGGAATGACCTTTTTGCCGGTCGAGAAGCATCAGCGATTGCAGTGCGAAGGTATTTTGGAGCGCATCATCCGCGAAGAAGGGTTGAGCGTATTGGGATGGCGCGACACGCCCGTCGACGGAGATGCAATCGGGCGGGTTGCCAGAGCGTCGCAACCCTATATCCAACAGGTATTCGTCGCGCGCGCCGACGGCTTGGATGAAGACGCGTTCGAGCGCAAGTTGTACATCGTTCGCAAGCGGGTTGAGCGCGAGGTGGCGGAATCGGACGTTGAGGATAAGCAATTTTTTTATATCCCCTCGTTGTCGGCCCGAACCATCGTTTACAAGGGACTGCTGCTGGCGCCACAAATCGAGAATTTTTACGGCGAGCTTTCCGACCCGGATGTGATGAGCGCGCTTTGCCTGGTGCATCAGCGATTCTCGACGAACACTTTTCCCAGTTGGCAACTGGCGCATCCTTACCGTTACATAGCGCACAACGGCGAAATCAACACGCTCAAGGGCAACGTCAATTGGATGCATGCGCGCCAGTCGATTCTGGAATCGCCGCTGTTTGGGGACGACATCAAGAAACTGTTTCCCATCATCGCACCCGAAGGCAGTGATTCTGCCAACTTCGACAACGCCGTCGAGCTTCTGCTCAATGCGGGACGCAGCTTGCCGCACGTGCTAGCGATGTTGATTCCCGAAGCGTGGTCGGGCAATCCGCATATCAAGCCAGAAAAGCGCGCGTTTTACGAATATCACGCTTCTCTGATGGAGCCTTGGGATGGTCCGGCGGCGATGGCTTTTACCGATGGCCGCGTTATCGGCGCGACGCTCGACCGCAACGGATTGCGTCCTGGACGCTATGTGGTCACGCACGATGGTTTGGTGGTAATGGCTTCCGAGGCGGGTGTGCTTGGCATCGATCCGGAAAACATCAAGACCAAGGGCCGCTTACAGCCGGGCAAAATGTTTTTGGTGGATACGGTCGAAGGCCGCATCATTTCCGACAAGGAAATCAAGCACCAATTGGCGTCGCGGCAGCCTTATGAACAGTGGCTGGAAAAAAATCAGATCACGATGGATCAGTTGCCCGAGCCGTCGCGCATCCATCGGTCGGACTCCGGAACAATTCTCCCTCGGCAACGCGCGTTCGGATACACCAACGAAGATTTGCGAATGATCCTCGAACCCATGGCCGCGAAGGGCGAAGAACCTGTGGGATCAATGGGCACCGACACGCCGCTGGCTTGTCTTTCGGATCGGCCGCAACCGCTATTTAATTATTTCAAGCAACTGTTCGCGCAAGTTACGAACCCCCCGGTTGATCCCATCCGCGAAGAGATGGTGATGTCGCTGATCAGCTATATCGGGACTGAGCGCAACATCCTCGAAGAGACGCCGGAAAATTGTCACACGCTGAAATTGCCCCATCCCATTCTGACTAACCGCGATCTCGAAAAGCTGCGCCGGGTTTCGCGCGGAGATCTGCTGGCTACCACCTTGCCCGCACTTTTCCGCGGCGCGGATGGAGAAGCCGGGCTGAAGCGGTCGTTGGATGAACTGTGCCAGCGCGCGTCACTCGCGGTGAAGTCGGGATACACGCTGCTGATTCTTTCCGATCGCGGGGTAGACAAGGAATATGCGCCGATTCCCAGCTTGCTGGCGCTGGCCGCGGTCCATAATTTGCTGGTGCGCGAAGAAACTCGTACCCAGGTTGCTTTGATCATCGAATCCGGCGAGCCGCGCGAGGTGATGCATTTCGCGCTGCTGATCGGTTATGGAGCGAGCGCGGTTAATCCCTATTTGGCGATTGAAACTTTGGAAGATTTGGCCGCTCGCGGTTATTTGCCAGATGGAGTAACCAGCGAACTTGCGATGAAGCATTTCATCAAAGCGACCAACAAGGGATTGCTCAAGACTTTTTCAAAAATGGGGATTTCAACTCTGCAAAGTTATCGCGGCGCCCAGGTCTTCGAAGCCATTGGACTCAATAGAGAGTTGGTGGACGCTTATTTTGCCGGCACGACATCGCGGCTCGAAGGAATTGGCTTGAGCGTGATCGCCCGCGAAGCGCAGATGAAGCACGAATACGCTTTCGCGCCGGTAACGGAGTCCGATACGGAGCTGGCGGTCGGAGGTAGCTATCACTTTCGCACCAACGGCGAATATCACTTACTCAATCCGGAGACGATCAGCAAACTGCAACATGCAGTGCGCGGCGACAGCTTTAAGACTTTTCAGGAATACACCGATCTCATCGATCAACAGAGCCGCAACATGGCTACCCTTCGCAGCCTCATGCAAATCAAGAAAGCGAAGAAGCCGATCGCCATCGAGAGAGTAGAGCCCGCAAAAGAAATCGTAAAGCGATTTACTACTGGCGCCATGTCCTTCGGTTCCATCAGCAAAGAAGCGCATGAAACGCTGGCGATTGCGATGAACCGCATCGGAGGAAAATCGAACACCGGCGAGGGCGGTGAAGACGAAAACCGATTCAAGCCCGATGCCAACGGAGACTGGCGGCGTAGCGCAGTAAAGCAGGTTGCGTCTGCACGATTTGGCGTGACCACGAATTACCTGGTAAATGCCGACGAACTGCAAATCAAAATGGCGCAGGGAGCAAAGCCCGGCGAGGGCGGACAGCTTCCCGGACACAAGGTAGATGAAGTGATCGCGCGCTTGCGGCATTCGACGCCAGGCGTGGGGCTAATCTCGCCGCCTCCGCATCACGACATTTATTCCATCGAAGATCTGGCGCAGCTCATTTACGACTTGAAAAACGTAAATCCGAAAGCCCGCATTGCCGTAAAGCTGGTCGCGGAAGTAGGAGTAGGAACGGTCGCCGCGGGTGTCGCCAAAGCTCATGCCGACGTGGTTCTCATCAGTGGGGATAGCGGCGGGACAGGCGCGTCCCCGTTGAGTTCGATCAAGCACGCCGGAATTCCTTGGGAATTGGGCCTGGCGGAAACTCAACAAGTGTTGTTGCTGAACGATCTGCGCAGCCGCATTCGCGTGCAAACTGACGGCAAACTGCAAACTGGGCGCGATGTTGTCATCGCAGCATTGTTAGGCGCCGAGGAGTTCGGATTCGCCACCGCACCTCTCATCGCGATGGGTTGCATCATGATGCGCAAGTGCCACCTTAACACCTGCTCTGTGGGCATCGCCACGCAAGATCCAGTACTGCGAGCGCAGTTCGCAGGGCAGCCCGAACACGTCATCAATTTCTTTTTCTTTATCGCCGAACAAATGCGTCAGTATATGGCGGACATGGGCTTCCGCACGGTGGATGAAATGGTAGGCCGCGTCGATATGCTGGATGCACAGCCGGCGGCAGACCATTGGAAGGCGAGCGGTCTCGATCTCTCCGCGATTCTTTACAATCCACAAGTTCCTGGAAGGGTGGCGCGCCATTGCGTGCAGAAGCAAGATCACGGGCTTGAGGTCGCACTCGATCATCAGCTGATCAAAGAATCGAAAGCCGCGCTGGAAAATCGCACGCCGGTCGAAATGGAATTTCCCATCCGCAACGTTCATCGCACGGTCGGTGCAATGCTAAGTGGTGATATTGCGCGGCGCTACGGATCTGAGGGGCTGCCTGACGACACGGTTCGAATTCGCTTTGCCGGTTCCGCCGGCCAAAGTTTTGGCGCCTTCCTGGCTAAGGGCGTAACCATGACGCTGGAAGGCGAGGCAAACGATTACGTGGGGAAGGGGCTTTCCGGAGGGCGCATCATCGTTTATCCGCCTCGCGATTCGGGGTTCATTGCGGAAGAAAATATTTTGATTGGCAACGTCGTGCTCTATGGCGCGACCAGTGGCGAGGCATTTTTTAATGGAATGGCGGGCGAACGGTTTGCGGTGCGCAATTCAGGAGCGGTCGCCGTGGTCGAAGGCGTCGGCGATCATGGTTGCGAATACATGACCAACGGCCTGGTGGTTGTTTTGGGAGCGTCCGGTAGAAATTTTGCCGCGGGAATGAGCGGCGGCATCGCCTATGTTTTCGACGAGCGCGGCGACTTCACCGAACGGCGTTGCAATCTAGCGTCGGTCGATCTCGAACCGCTGATTGAAGCGCAAGACGTAAAAATAGTGCGCGATTTGATCACCCGTCACTATGAGTTCACCGCGAGCGCCCGGGCCAGATCCATTTTGGATAATTGGTCTGAAGTGGCGCCGCGGTTCATTAAGGTTTTTCCGCACGAGTTCAAGCGCGTGCTGGGAGTCAGCCGCAGCGGCCAGCCGTACATTCCGGGCCGTCCCGTTGCCGTTCCTGAGCTCGTCGAGCAGGTGCAGCATGGGTAAGACTACAGGCTTTCTGGAAATTTCGCGGGAGCTGCCAACTCGCCGGCCTGTCGCAGAGCGAGTCAATGACTGGTTTGAGATTTATCAGGATTTTCCCGAGGCAAAGCTGCGCGACCAGGGCGCGCGCTGCATGGATTGCGGCGTGCCATTCTGTCACACGGGATGCCCGGTAAATAATCTCATTCCCGATTGGAACGACTTGGTATATCGCGGACGCTGGAAAGAGGCGGTCCGTCAGTTGCATTCCACGAACAATTTCCCGGAATTTACCGGACGCATTTGTCCCGCGCCCTGCGAGGCATCATGCGTGCTGGGAATCAATCAACCGGCGGTCACGATTAAGCAGATTGAAAAGAGCATCATCGAGCGTGGATTTCAGGAAGGATGGATAGTGCCTGAACCACCAAAGTTTCGCACCGGAAAAAAAGTAGCCGTTGTCGGCTCTGGTCCCGCGGGACTTGCCGCCGCGCAACAATTGAATCGCGCCGGCCATTGGGTCACGGTGTACGAAAAAGCCGATCGCATCGGCGGACTGCTGCGATACGGTATTCCGCAATTCAAGATGGAGAAGCACATTCTCGATCGTCGCCTCGAACAGATGTCGGCCGAGGGGGTGAAATTCGTCACGAAGACCCATGTGGGACATGGCGTCCCCGTCGAGGACTTTCAAGTCGAATTTGATGCCATCGTTCTTGCCGGGGGCGCGGAGCAATCGCGAGACTTACAAGTCCCGGGGCGCGAACTCAAAGGAATTCATTTCGCGATGGATTTTCTGCCGCAACAAAATCGAATTTGCGAAGGCGACAGCGTCGAAACCGGGTCGGAGATTCACGCGGCGGGAAAGCACGTCGTAATTATTGGCGGCGGCGATACTGGCGCAGACTGTCTGGGAACTTGCCACCGCCAGAAGCCGGCCACGGTTCGTCAGTTCGAAATCATGCCTACTCCGCCAAATGATCGCTCTCCGCTGACTCCGTGGCCGCTCTGGCCGATGCAGTTGCGCGTTGAGGGCGCGCACGAAGAAGGCGGACTTCGCGATTGGAGCATCGCCACTACCAGTTTCACCGGCGATGAGCAGGGAAACGTGAAGCAATTGCACGGTATCCGCGTCGGTCCACCTCCGAGATTCGAGCCTCGAACCGGAACTGAGTTCAGCATGGATGCCGATCTGGTCCTTCTGGCCATGGGTTTTCTGGGACCGGTACGGAATGGAATGATAGAAAAGCTGGGAGTAAGACTCGATGCTCGCGGAAACGTCGCCACGGACGAAAACTATATGTCGTCGGTTACCGGAGTTTTTGCCGCCGGCGACATGCGCCGCGGACAGTCGCTTGTCGTCTGGGCAATCGCCGAAGGCCGCAAGGCCGCGGCTTCAGTGGATAAGTATCTCAAGCAACCCAGTATCGTCGCGGGGATGGCCGTCGCGGATTCCAGGATGCCGTCCGCAACGATCTGATGGGCTCCGCGCGTCGGAGCTCGCCGTCGCTGCATTCCGACGGTTCCCGCCGCCCACCATTTATAGAAGTGCGTTATCCTGCAACTGACTTTCGCTTCCCGACAATCAATGATCTGTCTCTCTGACATCGAAGCCGCGCTGGCACGCATTCGCGAATCCATCTATCTGTCCCCCTGCGCGCGCTCCGAAACCTTCTCCCAACTCACCGGAAATTCCGTCCACTTCAAGCTCGATAACCTGCAAAGAACGGGGGCTTTCAAAGAACGCGGCGCACTCAACAAACTGCTTACGCTAACCAAAAAAGAACGCGACCGAGGAGTCATTGCAGCGTCCGCGGGAAATCACGCGCAAGGCCTCGCATACCACGCCGGAAAACTCGGCGTGAAGGCGCAAATTGTGATGCCTCTCACCACGCCGCTGACTAAAGTCTCGGCGACCCGTGGCTACGGCGCCGAAGTAATTCTCCATGGGGCGAACTACGATGATGCCTGCCACGAGGCGATCCGGCGGGGCGAGGAAAATGATCTGACTTTCGTGCATCCCTTCGACGACGATGCAGTGATTGCAGGGCAGGGAACGCTCGGCCTGGAAATATTGCAACAGCATCCTGACATCGAAGCGATTATTGCGCCGATCGGCGGCGGGGGATTAATCGGTGGCATCGCCTGTGCCGTCAAAGAAAAGAGTCCGCTGGTTCGCATTATCGGGGTGCAACCTGCGCGGCTGCCGTCCATGAAAGTTGCGATTGCCGAGGGCAAGCCGGTGACGTTAAATCCGGCGGCCACAATTGCGGACGGAATTGCGGTGCGTCGCGCAGGGGAACGAACTTTCCCCCTGGTTCAACATTACGTTGATGACATCGTAACCGTCGATGAAGAAGAAATCGCCAATGCCATTCTGCTGCTGCTGGAACGCGAAAAAACTTTAGCTGAAGGTGCAGGCGCAGCGGCCTTAGCCGCTTTGGTAAATCATAAAGTGTCTTTCATCGGAAAGCGGGTCGCGATTCTGGTATGCGGCGGAAATATCGATGTCACGCTTCTCGCCCGCATCATGGAACGCGGCTTGGTGAAAGACGGGCGGCTGGTGCGTCTTCGTGTGCACTTGCCGGATTATCCCGGAGCGCTGCATCAATTGACGGGAATCCTCGCCAAGCACCGCGCCAATATCGTCGAAACCTCATACGACCGCGCGTATTATGGCGTGAATCTGGGAGACACGGCAATCGATATCACTATGGAAACTCGAGGCCCGGATCACATCGCCGAATTGCTCTCCGCGCTGGGCGCAGATGGGTACTCGCACGAAAGAGTCCTATAGGGCGCCCGCGTTCCCTGCCCCATATTTGAGCCTAAGATTTATTTCGTTGTTATGCGGTCTTGAATGCGCTTGTATTCCTGTTCGGATAAAACATGCTTGGTGACAACATCATGGGGATCGTCATAGGGCCGTCCAGCGATCACTCGATCAGCGCGGACGCGAGTCACTCCGGGCAAAGTCGTTAGTTGATCTTCAGTCGCAGTATTCAAATTCAAGGGCTTGTCACGATTCAGGCCTTCCCGCACGCCTTCGACTACCGCCCTAGTGTCGGTTTTTATCTGGGCAGTCGCATCGGCGGTTCTCTCCCGAACTTCATCGGCAGTCGGCTGCTTCTGTGAGCACCCGGTGGCGAAAAACGTCAACATAGCGGCAAGTAGCAGGAATTTCACGCCGATAAGATGATCATAGAAGCGGTAGAGTTGCGTGGCGTGGAATGAACGACGATTCATTGTGCGCTCCTGTGGGCGATGTGAATGTAGTCCAAGCTCCATCAGTGGTCAAGCGGTCATCACTTGTCAGCACACAATTGTGTCCGGTTGAGCATATGGGATCGGTGAGTTTATTCATCCTGTGCCAATTCCTGCGCAAAGTCTCATCTCAAAGTGTCACCAATCTACTGGACGAGTCCATCCGTTTGACGACGTTGGCCTCGCACGATAAACTACTTGGGTTTGCCTGTAGCTGCGGGTTCCGTTCTGGATCCGCCCGCGGATTTGCCAATTGAGGGCAAGGCGGAGAGCAGCAAGCACGAAAAATTTGCAGTTTTCCCGGGATCGCGACTCTTCAACTTTAAAGAGTGCGGCGGGTGATTTTGATGGAGGCATAAGTATGTACGCGGTCATCCGCGCCGGTGGCAAGCAGTACCGTGTGGCGCCCGGAGATGTGATTCGCCTGGAAAATCAGGGCGATGGAAAAGACGGCAGGATTGAATTCGCCGATGTGCTGGCTGTGTCTGGCGAACAGGGACAGATTGGCCCTCCCGGGGATCGAGCGTCGGTGATTGGCGAAGTCGTCGAGCAGGGCCGCGCCAAGAAAATTCTCGTATTCCATTACAAGCGCAAGAAGCAGTACAAGAAATTGCGCGGACACAGGCAGGGTTATACGGCTGTCCGGATTACTGAGATTGGATTTGATGGGCAGACGTTCAAGGCGCCGGAATTGCCGAAGCGTGAACCCAAAGTTGCGAAAGTGACGCCGATGGAGCATCAGGCTGAGCATCATGCGGCTCCGAAAACCAAGGTGCATGCTGCCCCGCATTCGCAGACGAAGAAAAAGGCATTGGCTAAGAAGACCGTGCGCGCGAAAGCTGCGCCCAAGAAAAAAAGTTAACAA
This sequence comes from uncultured Acidobacteriaceae bacterium, assembly GCA_963849315.1. GTDB lineage: Bacteria > Acidobacteriota > Terriglobia > Terriglobales > Acidobacteriaceae > PALSA-188. The sequence continues at coordinate 57,526 of CAWKGT010000002.1, forward strand.
AGGAATTTTATGGCACATAAAAAAGGGCAGGGAACTTCACGAAACGGGCGCGATTCTAATGCGCAGAGGTTGGGGTTTAAAGCATTCGGCGGACAGATCGTCCCTGGGGGGACGATTATTGTCCGGCAGCGTGGGACGCGAGTGAAGCCTGGTCTGAACGTTGGGCGCGGCAGCGATGACACGCTGTTTGCGAAGATCAGTGGGCGGATTAAATTCAAAGACCGCGGCCAAATGGGGAAGTTTGTAATGGTCGAACCATTGGAAGCGGAATAATTTTCATCAAATTATGGCTGCGTGAGCGGCCGGTGGCCTCGGCTTCGGTCGAGGCTTTTCTGTTTGCATAGCCGGTCCACTTTCTAGTCAGTCTCTATGCGGCATTTCGGCGGAAAGCTGTTTAGCTTATGTGGGGACGGGCACTCCTGCCCGTCCAGGCCGAGCAAAGCTCGGCAGGCCGTGCGCTAACACATGTTTATTGATGAGGCGACAATTCGGGTGAAGGCTGGAGATGGCGGCAATGGGTGCCTTGCGTTTCGCCGCGAGAAATTCGTTCCCCGCGGCGGGCCTTCGGGCGGCGACGGCGGCAATGGCGGCGACATCGCTATGGAATCCAGCGAGCGGCATAACACGCTGGTGCATTTCCGTTTCAATCCCGAATACAAATCGCAGCGCGGACGCCACGGCGAAGGTTCGAATAAGAAGGGACGCGAAGGCGAGGGCATCGTCCTGCAAGTCCCAGTCGGAACGATTCTGTACGACGCTGATACTGGCGAAAAAATTCACGACTTCTCGCAGCCAGATGAGCGGATCGTGGTTGCCTGCGGAGGCCGCGGCGGACGCGGCAACGCACGATTCGCAACTTCGACGCATCAAGCGCCGCGCGAGCATGAAGAAGGACGTCCGGGCGAAGAGCGGATATTCCGGCTCGAATTGAAGTTACTTGCGGACGTAGGGTTAGTTGGATTTCCCAACGTCGGCAAGTCCACTTTGATCTCACGGATTTCGGCGGCGCGTCCCAAGATTGCGGATTATCCATTCACCACTTTGCAACCGAACTTAGGTGTGGTTGCGGTCGGCGATGCGCCTCACGAACGGAGTTTCGTCGTGGCCGATATTCCCGGGCTCATCGAAGGCGCACATTCCGGGGCAGGGCTGGGAATGCAGTTTTTGCGGCACATCGAGCGCACGAGATTGTTAGTCCACATGGTCGATGTTTCCGTCAGCGATGGACGAGCCGACCCCATAAAAGATATTGAAGTCATTAACGGAGAGTTGAAGAGTTTCGGAAGTAATCTGGACCAGAAGCCGACAATTCTCGTGGCCTCAAAAATCGACGTTGCGGATAAAGAAAAGCTGGCGAAGTTAAAACGCTATGCGAAGAAGAACGAACTGGATTTATATCCGATTTCAGCAGTAACGGGTAAGGGCGTCGGCGAGTTGACGTATGCGATCGCCAACAAGTTAGACGAGATTCGGAAGAATCTTGCTTCCCCGGCGTAAGCAATTAGCAGAAATGAAAACTGCAACTAATTGCTTGGAATGTGGTGGCCAGGGAGGGAGTTGAACCCCCGACGCCAGCCTTTTCAGGGCTGCGCTCTACCACCTGAGCTACCTGGCCACATTGATTTCCGCTTTGACACGGACGACCAAACTCGGGGAGTCTTGTGAAGTTGATGCCTGAAGCAGATGGAATTATAGCAATCAATATTCATCTACTCAACGCGTAGCTTGCTTTATCGAGCCCCTGATTACTCCCTTCACAATTGTGCAAGCTACATTGTTCGACGCGAGCCAGTAAGGAATTTCGCGGTAATCTTTGACGTCGAACACGATTAGGTCGGCGTCCTTTCCATTTTCGATTGAGCCCTTGCAATCTGCTAAATCGAGCGCCCAGGCGCCATTAATGGTGGCGGCCGCGATGGATTCTGCCGGAGACATCTTCATCTGCGTGCACGCCAGAGAAAGAATGAAAGACATGCTTGTGGTTGGTGCGGTTCCGGGATTGTAGTCGGTTGCGAGGGCAACTGCCACGCCGGCATCGATCAATTTTCGCGCTGGAGGAAATCGACGCGCCCCCAGAAAGAAGTTAGCCGCGGGAACCAACGTGGCAACGGTGTCGCACGCGGCCAGCTTCGCGATGTCAGTGTCACTCACATAATCGAGGTGATCGAGCGAACGCGGATGAAATTCCAACAGTCTGCCTAACGACTCGACGCTTAACTGGCAGACGTGCGCTCTGATGCCGAGCCTGTGTGCTCGCGCTGTGCGGAAAATTGTTTTCGCCTCTTTCATGGTGAACGCTCCGCGCTCCACGAAAACATCGACGAAGCGGGCCAGCTTGCGTTTTGCTGCGAGCGGAATCATTTGCTCGCAAATGAGATCAATATAGTTGTCTCGCTGATTTTCAAACTCTGGCGGGATGACGTGCGCCGCGAGCAGCGTCGGCACCACTGTTCCCGGCCATAAGCGAGAGGCGTCACTGATCGCCTCGAGTGATTTTATTTCAGATTCGAACGACAGGCCGTATCCCGATTTAGCTTCGACAGTGGTCGTTCCGCAAGTAGCCATTTCGTCGAGGGATTTGAAAATCCTCTCCGCTAGAACTTTCCCACCCGCCTTGCGGACGTCTCCCAGGCTCGAACGAATCCCTCCTCCGGCTTCGGCGATTTCTTCGTAAGTCGCGCCGGCGATTCGTTTTTCGAAATCTACAAGACGTGGGGAGATAAAAGCCGGATGAGTGTGGGAATCCACGAATCCCGGCAGAACGACCCTATTCGTACAGTCGATTTCAAAGATTTTCGTGCGATTCTTCTTGATCCACGAATCGCGCAAGGCATCTTTCGTTTTTCCGACCGAGATTATTTTCCCGCCGACGCAAAGTACCGCCGCGTCTTCGATAATCCCAAGTTTCGAAAGTTCAGTTCCCCGCCGTGGCTCAGAATTCCGCTCGATCCGAAGAGTGAGCAGCTGGCCAATGTTGATAAGCAATAGCGGGCGCCGAGAACTATGGTTTGGGTCTGCGAGAGTCATCGAGGTCAAGGAAGTTTAGCAGTACCTTTGATCGATGAACGCTAGTTTTCCTAGTGCCCGAATATCCGACATACCACTCATTTGTTAACCGATGACGTTCGGCACTTTGGACCTTACCTGGGCAAAAGGATCGAGGGGGTTCAGATTCTTTTGCCCAGCGATTATCTCAAGACTAAGAACGCCAAACGCTGATGAAAGCTTGGTTCACAAGTGATCTCTTCTTGGCCGCTCCGACAAAACCCAGGTTGGCGTCCAAAAAGGTGACGCGAACCTCGGGCACCAAGCTCAATTTCCCATCGGCACCTTCACGTCGTTTTCTTTCGCGAAATTATTCGCATCTTCGTAGCCTGCGTCGGCATGACGAATAATTCCCATACCTGGATCAGTGGTTAGCACGCGCTCGATTCTTTTCGCCATCGCATCCGTGCCATCGGCGACGGTGACCTGGCCTGCGTGCAGGGAATATCCGATGCCGACACCACCGCCGTTGTGAATCGAAACCCACGAGGCTCCGGCGGCGGTATTCAATAAAGCGTTCAGCAATGGCCAGTCGGCGACTGCATCGCTGCCATCTTTCATCTTTTCCGTCTCGCGATAAGGAGAAGCTACCGATCCGCAATCGAGATGATCGCGTCCCATCACAATGGGCGCTTTTAGTTTTCCTTTCTTGACGAGATCGTTCATGGCTAACCCGAATTGCGCTCGCTCGCCATATCCCAGCCAGCAGATTCTTGCGGGCAACCCCTGAAACTTGATTCGCTTTCGCGCCAGTTCAATCCAACGGCGCAATATTTTGTTGTCCGGAAATAATTCCAGCACCAAATCATCGGTGACATGAATGTCAGACGGTTCACCAGATAATGCCACCCAGCGAAATGGACCGCGACCTTCGCAAAACAATGGTCGAATATATTCGGGAACGAATCCAGGGAAATCGTACGCGTTCTTCACCCCGTGCTGAAATGCGAAGGTCCGAATATTGTTGCCGTAGTCAAACGTCACCGCGCCCATTTTCTGTAATTGCAACATTCCTTCGACGTGGCGCGCAATCGAATCGAGCGACCGCTCCTGATAACCCTTGGGATCGCGCTCGCGCAATTCGACCGCCTCTTGCAGCGTCATCCCGTTAGGAACATACCCGTTCAAGGGATCGTGAGCGGACGTTTGATCGGTGAGAATGTCGGGCACTACGCCCTGGCGCGCAAGTTCCGGAATAATGTCAGCACAATTCCCTACCAGCCCGACGGAAATATTTTCTTTCTTCCGCACCGCATTTTTCAGGATGCGCAACGCCTCGTCCAGCGTTGTGACCATGAAGTCGCAATACCCCGATTTCAGGCGCTTCTTAATGCGCTCCGGATCTACATCAATTCCCAGGAAAGCCGCGCCGGTCATGGTCGCCGCCAAAGGCTGCGCGCCGCCCATTCCTCCCATGCCGCCGCTAACGATCAATCTGCCCGACAAATCCCCGCCGAAATGTTTTTCGCCGGCCGCGGAAAATGTTTCGAACGTGCCCTGCACAATCCCTTGCGAACCGATATAAATCCACGAACCCGCAGTCATCTGGCCATACATCATCAATCCTGCGCGTTCGAGCTCGTTAAACTTTTCCCAGTTCGACCAGTGCCCAACCAGATTGGAATTTGCGATCAGAACCCGCGGCGCATAGTCGTGAGTTTTAAAAACTCCTACAGGCTTGCCGGATTGGACCAGCAAGGTCTCGTTATTTTCGAGGTCCTTCAATGAGGCGACGATGGCGTGATAAGCCTCCCAATTGCGCGCGGCGCGCCCAGTTCCGCCATAAACCAACAAATCTCTGGGACGCTCGCCAACTTCTTCATCAAGATTGTTCATTAGCATGCGCATGGCAGCTTCCTGCTGCCAGCCCTTGCATGTGATCTGATTCCCGCGCGGCGCACGAATCGGATGATAGGGGGGATTTAGTTCCATTTCAAAAGACACGCGTAGATGGTAGTACGTCTACGACCACGATTCAAAACCACTTCCTTGGAGCACCGCCACTGGTTCGGGGGACGCGCCCTAAACAGGGTCACTTTTGAGGAACCATTTCCATGGACCAGATCGCTCCCGGACGCATATACATGCTCGCCCGAAAGTTTCCATCTTTGTCGTAGGCCTCGGGAGTGCGGAAGAAATAGCCGCGGTCTTTCCAGACAACGTTGTAGACACCACGCGCGGTTTGGAAGGCTTGACTCCGCATACCCTCCGACAACATGTCGGAAGCGACTCCAAACGTCGTACCGGTCCAAACCTCTTCTACTTGCTCGTTTTCGTGCAGCATGGTTCCGTCGGCACTCATGCCATTAAGAGCGCCCATCTCTCCGCCGCTGAACTTCATTACATTGTTGTCGAAGACATGTTGCAGAGCTAAACGTCGCATACTTGATGGCACGAGGTCGCCAAGTCCGGTGAGGTTTGCATACCACTGTCCGGCGAGTTGCTCAGCCATAATATTGTCGTGGTACGAGCTGCCTTGGTCGTAGTTGAAATACACGCCATTCCAAAGATGTTTAACGTAGGCTGCCTGAGCCTTGCGAAAACTTCCGTCATAATTGGAAGCAACGTCATTTTCGCCCAGCGTGCGTGCTATCTCAGTAGTCGCGCGTAGCGCGGCCAGATAAAGTCCGCCGCTATACGCGCTCTCGCCGCGAGCGACCCAGTTGTCATAAGTTTGGTCAGGAAATCCGCCGTTCTTGATCAGGCCGTCTCCATCAGTGTCGTACTGGCGGAGATGTTCCATAGCCTGCTTGACGCCAGCCCAGGTGTAATGCAGGAAACCGATGTCGCTATTGCCCGTCAGTTTGTAGTCGCGCCACACCATGAGGACGTACTTGCTATTGAGGTCTCGCCAATTAGAAACATCCTGATAGTTGTATTGATTGGTGTTTACGAATGGGTCTTCTGTAGGAGAGCCGAGATCATGCGGGACTGATCCCGCAACTTTCCTTTCAATCGTATCGAATGTGTGCTCGTGATCGCGCTTCCAAACCCACAAATAATGCTGTGGGTTGGTCTCGGGAATCGTATCGGTATATTCCCGCATCTCCTGCTTTTCGATCTCAGGCCAGAATTTGACGAGCGGAAACGACCCGTAAAAGCGGACGTCGGAAGTTCCGTAATAAAGGTAATCGAAGCATTCGAGATAACTGAAGCTGTCAGCATTCTTAGCCGACGGATGCGCCGGATTCGGCGGGCCATTTAGCTCGTGGGCCCACATAGTTCCACCGTCTGCCAAAATATACAGTTCGTTAAAGAGTTCCCCCCGATACCAGTCCGGCTTGGATTCATCTTGAATGTAGGGGCGCTGCCAGGCGTCAATTTGCTGGCTCCAGCTCTCGTCATTTTCGAGCGCGGTGCGGGCAATCTTCCATGCATTGGTGCCAGACGCATCGAAAAACTGCGTATAGTGGCGAACCCATTTGCGTCCGCCACCGAACTCCACGATCGGGAGATCCCAAGAAAGCACCATAGGAATTAGTTTTTTTTCGCCGGGCGCCAAAGTAAAACGAACGGCGATGGCTCCCGCCATCTGTTCTCCGCCGCTGGCAATGTCGGGCGACTGATTTGGCAAACGGCCCGTGGCCGAAAAGGGCTTCCAAATGGTATCTCCCGGACCGGTAGGGTCGAAGTCAGTAACATAACTGACATCTACGCCGGGTGACGCCGAAGTAGCGATTGCCAATTGACCATCCCATTCGTCAGAAACTGCACCGCTGCGGATCCGGTCAAACACGATGCCTTGCATTGTTGCGCCTGGAATTGTCTCCGTCCGATAGCCATTTTTGTTTTGATTGTTTAAGACAGCGTTAAAATTCCTCGAGTTATCTCTGAACCAGCCGATCATGTTTGTCCAGGAAAAAAGAAGAGACACACTTATTGGCTTGCCGGTCGGGTTTTGCGCGTACCAGTTATAGACAGCAACTGGATAACTTGTCTCCTTATAATTGTCGGGCAAGATGGGTGAAAACTGTTCCAGTGTCAGCTTTACGGGGAGCTGTGGCGATTGATAGTCGAACCACGACTTCGGGTACAAAGCAGCATATTGCCCGCCCCCTGCGGGATACGACCAGTTCCATGAAGAAAGCGCGCCGCCTTGCGGCTTGCCGGTAGAGAGGACTTCGGCAACGGGCTGTTCCCCTTCCGGTTGAACAAAAACCGCGAACTGGTTGGCGGGAACGTCCTCATATTTGTGCACGCCGGCCTTGATGTGCCAACGTTCAAAGTTCCCGCGATACGAGCGCGAAAAGGTTCCTGCTCCGAATCCGCCAACCGGCGCTCCCTGCCAGAAGCCGTCATCGATGTTTCCCGAAGCCTTGGTGTGTCCGGGATTCGCGGGTGGCGTTCCAATTGGAATCCGCCAGGCCACCTGCGGTATCTGGTCGTTAGCCAGGGCGAGCCAGTTCGTTGCCAGAATAAATAACAGGACGGCTCCATAACGGGTGATTCGTGTCACGCTAGTGGTCTCCTATGCGTCTCTTTTTAGAATTGCATAAATCCAAACTGGATGATTCCCCAATAACATACACGCGCTGAACATAATGAGCGAAGACAACTCATTCTCGCGTGCTTGTGAACTGTAATTAGATCCGCTTAGAAGATCAATGTCCGGAATGGTTTTAGATTTGACCTGGACACTCAACACAAGTCACGAAGTATATATCAGCGGGAAGAGCGGGGAAGAGCTGGAATTCCTTACCAGGTGTTGTATGCGGTTCCGTCGCTGGAGACGGCGTCGGATGAACTGTGCACATCGTCGATTCCCGAATCCTGCTGGTCAACCGACATTAATGTTGAATCTTCCTGGTTGACCGTCCAGTCCGGCTTTGTAGTAATGGGATCGTTTGGTATTTGTTTCATGTAACCGGCTTGCACCAGGTCGTCCAGCGACTGCGGGGCCTTTTGCTTATCGAGAGTGTATTGCGAAATGACCGACCGCAGGGTGAACAGGTTTTGGCGTAATACGGATTCTCTGGCGTGCACTATGGAAGTGCGATAGTTCGGCACAGCGACCGACACCAGAATGAGGATGATGAGAATCACAATCATCAACTCGATTATGGTGAAACCACGGCTGCGCTTGTTCGAAAGTCTTACCATTACCAGTCCTTGTATTTAGTACCGTCGAGCGCGGTGTCTTGCGACTTGGTGTAAACGTCGAAAACATTTTCTCCGTCCCACGAGTCGGAATCGGGATCGTCCTGCATTGACCGCATTCCCCACTCCGGCTTGTTAGTCATAGGGTCGATTGGTATCCGGCGCAGAAACTTCACTTTTTTTCCTTGCACGTCCACCCCCTTCACCAGAGTGTCCAGGTCTGGGGGGTACCCTTCGGAGCCCACCTTGGTTTGGAATGCGCCGCGATCGGCTGCGTCTTTATAGCGATCAATACCGTCGCGGATTTCCCATAGATCTTCGCGCAGTTCGTGCTCTTTTTGGCGTTTGATGGTCACTCTCACCAACGGCACAGCCATCCCGGTCAAGATGGTCAGGATGGCGGTAGCGACGATCAACTCTATGAGGGTGAACCCGCGCCATCTCTTCTTAATTCCGCAACTGAAAATCGATATCATCACGGTTGAGTTCTGCCAGAAAATCCCACGCCCTACTGCACCATAATCTGTGCGACGGTGCCGGCAACCGCGAGGGCCTGCATTCCCGGATCTCGCGCTCCCCCTTTAGATATTTGAAGCGTGGCTTGTCCCGGGGCTTTCGCCTTGAAAGTCAAAATTGCGACGGTTCCACGCCCCGAAACACCGGTAGATCCGGGCGGACGGCTGGCAGTAATCTGCAAAGTTCCGGTTGTATCGTCGTCGCGTTTAACGATAGTAACTATTTGTCCGTCTTGAGAAAGGAACGTTCCGTTGGAAACATTCACGACCTGCAAAAGTTTGGGATCGTAATTCACTTGCAACGGAACCGAATACGCATTTTGCACGCCCGCGATATCGACATTCACGGCGAATGTAGACCCCACTGGCTGCGAAATCGAGGCCGGATCAAATACGAAATTCGCGACGTTAGCAGCGGGGGCTTGTCCGGGCGCTGGTTGTGATGGCGCCGCGGATGCGGCAGGACCAGGAGTTGCTGTCTCCGGAATTGCGCGGGGCATATGCCGCAGCTCAATTGAATTGGCCGTCCCTACATCAATGCCTCGCTGATTTAAGTCGGTAACAAATTGACCCCGAACAATATGCGGGATTAGGACAAAAACGGTTTCGGTCTGGCGCCTGTCGGTGGTTGACTGTCCAAATAAATACTTCAAGAGCGGGATTTGCGACAATCCGGGTATGCCGCTCAAAGAACGCGTGTCTGAATCTTCCAGCATTCCGCCGAGCAGATTGGCTTCGCCTTCCCGCAATCGAACTTCATGCTCGATCTTCCGCTGTCCAATTACTGGCTGGCTGATGCCGCCGATGTTCGAGTAAGAATCTACAGCCGAAATGTCCATGGCAATCTTTAGCGAGACTTCGCCATTGCTATGCACCTTGGGCGTGATGTCAATATTGACGCCCACATCGGTATATTGAAATTGCGTATTGACCAGGGGATTGATCCCTACTCCGCCGATGCCGGGCTGAAATGAACCGGTGGCGATCGGTATGCGTTCGCCGATCTTCAATGAAGCTTTTGCTCCATCCACCGAACGAATTTGCGGATTTTGAATCAACTTGCTGTTGCTGTCACTAAATAATGCGGTGGCCGTAGCCTGGGAAATGGTTACCTGAAAATCGGTCGCATTTAAATTTCCCAGCGCGTTCAGCGTTATACCATTCGTGGTGGAACTGTTCGGTGTCGTGGTCGTGGTGCCATTCGTCGTGGTGGTCGAGGTGCCGCTGGTATTGATATTCGGCTGCAATTGCACGGAGACGCTGGTCGGAGGATTGATGCCCAGAGTGCGCGATTTTTCGCGGCTTATTTGCATGATGGCAACATCGACGATTACCTCCGGCTTCGATTTATCCAGGTCGTCGACCAATTTTTCAGCCAGCGCGATCTGATCTGGAGTGCCCCGCACCACAATGGCGCTCTCTGAGGGCAAAGGCTGAATGCGCGCTATTTCCAGAATTTGGCGTAGCGTATTGGTGACGTCCTGCAATTCACTTGGTTGGGAAAGATTTGCCAGATAAAAGGTTTTGACGACACTCTGCTCCACTTCTTTACGCTTCGCGGGATTATCCGCCGCGATAAAAATTGTGTTCTGCGTGACCGGACGCCAAAATGTTTTGGACTCCATGGCCACAATTTCCAGAGCTTCTTCGAGCGATACCGAATTCAAGTCGACTTTGATCTGCCGCGAGGTGTAGTCGGGGTCGAAAAGTACGTTCACGCCGGCCAGTCTTCCAATGGTCTCGTAGATCACTTTCGTGTCTCCCGTGATCTTGAGACTGATGGGAACATTCGGAATCGCCGTCAATTCCACCGGGCCTGCGGCTTCTTGCGCTCTCTTACTCATCCCGGGGCGCTGAGAGTAGGCGGTGGGACTTGCGGTCTTGGCGGCCTCAATCATTTGTTGAGTACGGAGAACTTCTTGCCGGGCGATGGAACTGGAGGGATCGATCTCCACCGCTTTTTGAAATTCGAGAAGAGATTCATCCAACCGTCCGGCTTCGCGCATTAATTGGCCGCGGTGGACGTGCGAGGCTCCAGCCAGGAACCGCAACCGCTCATATGAAGCGCGGTAGGCGGAATCCTGGGGCTTTAATCCGTAGGCCTGCTTGTATAAGTCATAGGCTTGCTCGTAATTTTGTCGAGCTTCGGCGTCTTTGCCTCTCAAATATAAAGACTTAGCCTTGTCGGCTGCCGCAGGCAGCGTTGCGGCGGCAACAAGCAAGACGATAATGGCCGGTCGAAACAGGCGTTTAATCACTGGTTCCTCGCAGGTAGTCTTCCCTCGGGACTAAGCATGACTCGAGGTGGGGCCTCTCGATTTTTGCTGAAGAAGACGTGAGATGGCTGATTATAGCATTGCGTATCAGGCAACCGAAGCTACTGTTTTGATTACCTTTAGCCACTTTGGTACTCCTCCCATAATTGAATTTCATAATTACGTGGAAAAATTTCTGCTTGTCCTTAGGAGAGCCAGGATAATGCGGTAACCTGATTTAGACTCTATGGCGCGACAATCGAGCTATCCCGTTCGTCCTAACCCCGAAAAGAATCCCCGGCGGGATCCAACCGCAGCCGGGCAAAGGGATGCCGCTGTTAATAGGATCGCTGCTCATAACTACTTCTTGCTGGAAAAATTTGAAACCGGGGTTGTTTTAAGCGGCACCGAGGTGAAATCCGTCCGTGCAGGCCTGACCAACCTCAAGGATGCTTACGGATTAATTAAAGATGGCGAACTTTGGCTGCTGAATTGCCACATCGGTCCCTACGAGCACGGAAACATTTTCAACCATGCCCCTTTGCGCACTCGAAAGCTTCTGGTTCATAAGGAAGAACTTCGCAAGCTGATTGGAAAAACCCAGCAGCGGGGATTAACCCTCATTCCGACGCGAATGTATTTCAAGAACGGGAGAGTAAAGCTGGAACTGGCATTGGCAAAAGGAAAGCAGCTTTGGGACAAAAGGGAAACCGAGCGGCGCCGTACCGCAGACAAAGAGGCCAAAGAGGCGATGGCTCGAAGCCGCAAAGACCGATAGCTCAAGTTATCGACCATTTTTCCGATGAAGGTAATGTGCACCAAAGTGCGCTAGAACGCACGGAACGTGACGACTTTCCCTGCCGCATGTGTTGATATCGAAAGAGGATTTAGTCAGGAGGACAATATGAAATCGCTTCGCATCTGCGCCGCAATATTGACAGCAGCTTTGGCGGTTCCTGCTTTCGGGCAGGTTTCCGTTTATATCGGAGGCGCCCCACCTCCACTTCGCTACGAAGTCCGTGGACCAATGCCTTCGCCGGGCTACGCCTGGGTCGAAGGATATTGGGCGCCTAATGGACGGCACTATCGCTGGGTTGCAGGAAGATGGGAGCGTCCGCCATACGAAGGCGCTTATTGGAACCATCCTCACTACGATCACTATCGCGAAGGCTGGCAGCTTCACGAAGGGCATTGGGACCATGAAGACCACGACAACGGACACTGGCGACAGTAAGCATTCGTTGCGGGTAAAATGAAAAGCTACTCTGGAACTCAGAGTAGCTTTTGTTTTATTGGAGGAAGTATGAGTAATGCAGTGCAATCGAAATGCGCCCACCCTCAATGCACCTGCTCGACCACGCCAGGTCAAGAATATTGCAGCCAGAATTGTGCCAACTCCGCGAAAAATAACGAAGTCGATGTGCAAAGCAAATGCTCGTGCGGACACCCCGGCTGCAAAAGCGCTGCGAGGTGATTCCGGTTCTGAGAACTGGGAATCAGGGACGGAGAGCTATTTTCCTGCATCCAGTTATCTCTGACGGAATCGAAACAGCATGAAAGCCATCCAGGTTAAAGCGACTGGCGGACCAGAAGCTCTCCAACTAACCGAACTACCCACTCCTGAACCGGGAGAAAACGAAGCAGTCGTAAAGATTGCTGCCGCCGGCATCAACTTTATAGACACCTATCAGCGTGAGGGACGCTACAAGCTTCCACTTCCCTTCATTGCCGGCCAGGAAGGATCTGGAACGGTCAGTGCGGTGGGCGCTAAAGTCAGCGAAATAAAAGTTGGCGATCGCGTAGCGTGGGCGGGAATTCAGGGTTCCTACGCTGAATACATCGCAGCACCCGCGGATCGTTTAGTCCCCATTCCTTCGGGGGTCGACGACCGAACAGCCGCAGGCGCCATGTTACAGGGCATGACCGCGCATTATCTCTCGCATGACACTTATCCACTGAAACGAGGCGAAACCGCACTCATCCATGCCGCAGCGGGTGGTGTCGGACTTCTGTTAGTGCAGATGGCGCACCATATCGGCGCCCGAGTCATCGGCACAGTTTCCACGGAAGAAAAAGCTAAACTCGCGCGCGAAGCGGGCGCGGACGAAATAATTTTCTACACGCAAACCGACTTCGAAACTGAAACCAAGAAATCGACAGACGGCAAGGGCGTTGACGTCGTATACGACAGCGTGGGCAAGACCACTTTTGAAAAGGGACTCAATGTTCTGCGTCACCGCGGATACATGGTGCTATTCGGAGGCTCAAGCGGTGCCGTGCCGCCATTTGATCCTATCCAGCTATCTCAAAAAGGATCGCTATTTTTGACTCGTCCCAGTATGCCGCACTACGTCGTGACCACAGAAGAATTACGCAAACGAGCGGCTGCGGTTTTCGAGATGATTGCTGCCGGAAAATTGAAAGTGCGCATGGCCCATATGTATCCGCTCGCGGAAGCAGCCCAAGCTCATCGCGATTTAGAAGCCCGCAAAACTACAGGGAAGCTATTATTGCTGCCGTAACAAGTTCAATCGGTAGTCTATGCCAGTGCGACATCACGATACCCGCCGGCGTCTGAGGGGCGGTAATCTTCAGCCCGCCAGCGGGGAATTATCACTACTCTTGGAACGGTGACCGCGCTTTTCGGCGCGATCAGTGCTTGTTCTACACTTCGCGAGCGCTTTGAATACTGCTACCTGCGACCGCCTCCGAATCCACCGGCGCCATGGAAACCGCCTCCGCTAAAGCCGCCGCTGGAATGAAAACTTCCAACTGCGCCGCCGTGAAACCCTGAATTACCAAAGGCTCCAAAGCCATGGGATTCGCCGGCCATCCTGACTCCAGAATGAAAGCGGCCGCCCACAGAGCTTTCACCACGGTAGATGCCATGCGCGTATGCGCTGCCAGCTATGTAAGGCGATCGCGCTGCCCACCCGCCATAGTTGCTAAAGCGGTAAGGATAACGTCCGCCGCCATAGTAGCCGTATCCGAAGAACGGCGCTTCGTAGGCCAGCCACGGGGAATAAAATCCCCAGCCAAATGGGCTGTACCAGATTCCATCTCCCGGAACGAAGGTGTAGGCGTCGAACCACGGATTCCATGCCCATGCGTTCAATCCCCAAGCCCCCGCACCGTCCGCTGCGTACATCCTGGCCTGGTCTACGTTCGCTTCCGCCACATAAGCGGATCGCAGACTGCTCCAGCGATATAAATCGCCTTCTTCATACGCTTTCTTGTCGAATTTGGCCGCCTTGAGGGAGCCGTTTTCAGCAAGATTCAAATCGCGCCCGCCCTTTACGGTGACGTCTTTCCCGCCGTCATCGACAGATGCTTTGCCGTCAAATACTCGCAACTCACCTTGCTTCGAGTTGAAATCGTACAAGCCCGTTTTCAATAACCTTGTCGTGCCGCCATCTTCGCTGATGCGAATATCATTCTCCGGGTGAATCTCCGCAACTTCAACCATCGCGTGCCCTTTGTCGATGGATAACTCGGTATCGGTCAGGCTCGGCGAGATCATTTTTACGGAACTGTTATTTCCCACCCGCAAGAAGACTCCGGGAGTCAGCAGGATTTCGGCTTTTCCTTTTCCCGTGGTCAGCGACTCCCCAGTCTGCAGTTCGGCGGTTCCGATCGACTTCGAATCGAGACTCTGCGCCCCGATTGAGACTTGGCCTTCCACATAATTGATCGATCCCGGTACTGCAGCACTAGCACTTCTATTTGCGTCGCTTGCAAGCGCTGGCAAAGAGATAAGCGCCGCCAGCAACAAGGCGGCGAAAAAGTTCACCTTTGTGATCGCCATTTTCGTGTCCTCCAGTTTTCCTAATACATTAGATGATCCGGGCTATGCGTTCGATGCCGCGTGGGACGCGGATTCGCTGGGTCGCAACCGTGCAATGAAAAGACTGTTGGCGAAAAGATTCAAGAAAATTTGCGGGGCGCGTCCGCCGGCACTGGAAATGAAATAAACGCTATGCAGGTGTATGTGAATGCCGTGCGCCGCTTCAGCGAGGCTTAAGGTTGTCCGCCTACTCTATGAAGATGAGCCGGACCGATTGGCGCTTGTTTAATCTGGCCGCCTGGGCTTGTGCCTGCGCCGGCGCTGTCACTTGTTTTTCGCCATCCTTTGCTCAAGAATCGGCCCCGGCGAATGGCGTAGTGATTTCGCTCGCAGAAGCGATTCATCGGGCGGAACAAAATGAGCCGGTATTCGCGAATGCCGTGGCGCAACAGAAATCCGCGAGCATCGATCGGTATCTGGCGAATGCTGCTCTGCTGCCTTCGGTCATTTATCACAATCAGATGCTCTACACCGAGCCCAATGGATTACGGAACACGACTCTCCCGCCTGGGTCCCAGGACCTGCCGATTTTCATCGCAAATAATGCGGTTCATGAGTACACCAGCCAGGCCTCAATTACTGAGACGGTGGGACTGAAGCAGTTTGCCGACTCGCGAGTTGCCTCGGCGAATGCAGCACGTGCTTCCGCGGAGTTGGAGGTAGCGCGGCGGGGATTGGTTTCTACCGTCGTCAGTCTTTATTATGCAGTTTTCGCTTTTGAGACCAAACAGCGTCTTCTTCAGGAGGCGCTGAGTGAGGCGCAGTCATTTACCGATATAACGCAGAAGCGGGAGCAGGCGCGTGAAGTTGCGCACGCCGACGTGGTGAGGGCGCAACTGCTGGAGCAACAGCGTCAACGCGATCTTAGCGACGGCACGTTGGCGTCCGAGAAGGCGCGGCTTGAACTTGCTGTGCTGCTTTTTCCCGATCCTCGATCGCCATACTCTACCGAACTGGCCCCGGCGACGGTTCTGCCTACTCGCGATGAGGTGAACCGTCTGGCTGCGATCAAGAATCCCGAAATACGCGGCGCGTTCGCAGCAGTGCAGGCTGGCAATGCGGAAGTTGCGTCGGCAAGAGCGGCCTACTTGCCTGATCTCGCATTGAACTTCAACTATGGGATTGACGCGCCGCAATTCGCCAAGCGCGGACCTGACAATATACAGAACCTTGGATATTCGATTAGCGGGACACTTGACATTCCGGTGTGGGATTGGTTCTCCACCCAGAAGCGCATCAAGCAGAGCGAGATTCGTCGCGATGCCGCGAAGGTATCACTCACGGCCGCCCAGAGGAGGCTGATTGCAAATTTGGAAGAATCGTATGCTGAAGCGGCCGCAGCGAGAGACCAGATGGACCTGTTGGATTTAAGCGTTCGCACCGCTGCGGAAAGCCTGCGCCTGACCAAACTGCGCTACTCTGCGGGCGAGGCTACGGTGCTTGAAGTAGTCGATGCGGAGAGTTCTTACCTTCTTGCGGAGACCGCGCAGGCAGATGGAACGGTTCGTTATCAGGCTGCTTTAGCGGGGCTACAAGTGCTGACGGGAACATTGTGAGCGCGAACGTGAAACGTTTTTTCGGCCAGGCAGGGTTCGGTCTGGCGCTCGTTTGCGCGCTATTTTTGCAAGGTTGTTCAAAAACGAAGGAAGCCGATACCAGTCCTGTGGTGACGGTGCAGGCCGAGCATCCGGAAATCGGCACGATTTCTGAACACATAAAGGCAGATGCAATTCTCTCTCCTGTGGCCGAGGCAGCGATTTCTCCAAAGATCACCGCTCCGATTCGCGCGTTTTATGTGCAGCGTGGCTCCAGGGTAAAAGCAGGCCAATTGCTTGCAGTGTTGGAGAACCGCGATCTCAGCGCGCAGGCATTGGATAACAAAGGACAATACACCGCCGCTCAAGCGTCATTTGAAATGCAAACGAAGGCGCAGGTGCCGGAAGACTATCGCAAGGCCGAGTTGGATGTGGCGCAAGCCAAGGCGCAGTTGGATTTGCAGAAGCAGATTGTTGAGGCGAGAAAGAAACTTTTCGCGGAAGGCGCGATCCCTGGCCGGGACTACGACACTTCGGCGGCGGCCCTGGTTCAGGCGCAGGCCGCCTATGACGTAGCGCGCAACCACATGAATGCCCTCAAGGACGTGAGTAGAGCAGCAACTATCCAACAGGCGCTGGGACAGCTCTCCTCCGCCAAAGCAAAATACCTCGCAGCCGAAGCTCAGATGTCGTACTCGGAAGTGCGCAGTCCGATCGCTGGGGTAGTTACGGATCGTCCATTGTTCCCCGGAGAGACGGCGAGCTCTGGAAGTACGCTTATTACGGTGATGGACACGTCGTCGCTCTACGCAAAGGTTCATCTGGCGCAGACCGTGGCGCAGCAACTGAAGGTAGGCGACGCGGCCTCGGTGTTGATTCCTGGTAAGAATGAGCCGGTGCCAGCCAGGGTATATCTGATCAGTCCCGCACTTGACCCAGGTAGTACGACCGTCGAAGTCTGGCTACGAGTCGAGAACCGTCATGGCGAGTACAAGGCGGGTACCCCAGTTAAGACTTCGATTACCGGTAAAACCGTTAATAAGGCTGTCAAGGTTCCGTTGAGTGCGGTGCTGACTGCGACCGATGGCTCAAAGTCTGTGATGGTCATTGGTCCTGACAGCATCGCGCACAAGCGAGCTGTGCAGCTAGGGATTAATGAGGGCGCGGACGTTCAGGTAACACAAGGTCTCAATGGATCCGAAACTGTGATTACCAGCGGAGCTTATGGACTTGACGATGGTACCAAAGTGAATGTCGCTACAGCTGGCAACGGAGGGGAAAAAGACAGCAGTGGGGCGAAATGATGGAACCATCCTCTCCGCTACTGTCCAAAGCCGCGTCTTCCTTGTCGCCACGGGCGGAAGAATCCTTTTGGCTCGTCCGCTACCGCGGCCCCATTTTCTTCTTCCTCATAGTGCTCTCGCTTGCAGGCATCTATGCCGCTGAGCGGGTTCCCATCTCAGTCTTTCCGGAGACGAATTTTCCGCGCGTGGTAATCGGCATCGACAACGGCGTGATGCCAGTCGAACAGATGCAGGTGACCATCACCAAGCCGATCGAAGACGCCGTAAACTCGGTTCCCGGGTTAGTGACAGTCCGTTCCACAACCAGCCGAGGCTCGGCTGAGGTGAGTTTGTTTTTCGATTGGAACGTGGACATGTTCCAAACGCTTCAACTTGTCGACGCCGCTATCGGCAGAGTACGACAATCGCTTCCCCCTGCCGCAGCTATTACCACAAACCGCCTCACATTCGCTACTTTTCCTATTCTTGGGTACAGCCTGACATCAGACATACTGTCGCAGACACAGCTATGGGAGCTCGCGACCTATCAGCTCAAACCGCCGTTGAATCGAGTGCTGGGAGTCAGCACAGTTACGGTACAAGGTGGCAAAATACCTGAGTTCCACATTGTGCCTGACATGGCAAGAATGCAGACAGCCGGAGTAACCATACTTGACCTCGTCCACTCGGTGGAGGCTTCGAACATTGTCGACTCGCCGGGCCTCTATGAAGCGAATCATCAACTAATACTTGCGCTCGTGGGAGCGCAGGCTCACGACGCCGAGCAACTCAGTCACTTAGTAGTAAAAACGACCGTCGGTGGAGCAGGTGTGCGTGTCGGCGATGTCGGGTCAGTTCAACCGGGCGTACTACCCGTCTACACGGACGTGACGGCAAATGGTCACGCCGCCGTCCTCCTAAATGTTGCCCGCCAACCCTCGAGCAATACCGTGGCCGTTGCCGATGCCGTCGCGTTACAGGTTCAGCAACTGCAACAGACTCTGCCCGCTGGTGTGCGTCTTGAGCCGTTCTACGATCAATCGGAGCTGGTGCGCGAAAGCATCAAAAGTGTTCGCGACGCAATTCTGATCGGGCTTGTATTGGCCTGCATCATTCTGTTTCTTTTCTTGGCGGATTGGACTTCCTCTGTGGTCGCAGGCCTGGTTATCCCCGTAACTGTGGCCATCACCATTCTTTTTATGTGGGCGATCGGCGAGAGCTTTAATCTGATGACTCTTGGTGGCCTCGCCGCTGCTATCGGGTTGGTAATCGACGATGCGATTGTGGTCGTGGAAAACATTGTTTCTCATCGTGACCGCGGGGAGACTCGTGCACAGGCGGCGCGCCTGGCATTGCGAGAGATCGCCAAGCCGCTGGTTGGATCAACCATTACACCCGTGGTTGTTTTTTTGCCGCTGGTATCCGTCACAGGGGTGACAGGAAGTTTCTTCCGCGCGCTCGCCATCACCATGACCGTGGCGTTGCTTACGTCCCTGCTTCTTGCGCTTACATGGACACCAGCGCTCAGCCTGGTTTTCCTGAGAAAGGGCCGTCGCGGTGGTGACACGGGCGATGAGCAGCACGGGATTGTTCATGCGGAAAGTTTTGCAATGGCACAGTAGCAGCCTGGGTTGGTCCCTGAGTCGTCCGTCTGCGCTGCTCGGCATGTCCGCGTTACTGGCTGTTGGTAGCTTCTTTTGCTATCGCGCCCTGGGTTCCGATCTGCTCCCCGAGATGGATGAAGGCGGATTCATACTCGACTACATCATGCCTGCCGGCAGTTCTCTTTCCGAGACCAACCGCGTGCTCGACCACGTCGATCAAATTCTCCACAAGATCCCGGAGGTTGAGAGCACATCGCGGCGCACCGGCCTTCAAATGGGACTAGCGGCTGTGACCGAGGCCAACACTGGCGACATTACGGTGAAACTGAAAACCAACCGCAACCGGGGAATCGACGAGGTGATCGCAGACGCGCGCGCGCGGATAAGAAAAACCGAGCCGGAGCTCGATGTTGAGTTCACTCAAGTTTTACAGGACATGATCGGCGATTTATCGAATGCGCCGGAGCCAATTCAGATCAAGGTTTTCTCGACCGATGCCGCTTTGCTGGCGGAGCTCGGTCCGCGCATCGGTGATGCCATCAGCAAGATCGGCGGCGTGGTGGACGTAGAGAATGGAATCGACAACACCATCAGCGGGCCGGCCACGAACTTCCAGATTGATCCTATCGTCGCCGCTCGTATGGGCTTTACGCCGTCGGAAATCGCCGAAGATGCGACATCGATTTTGGATGGCGTAACCACGGCTGATCCACTGATTGCGAATGGAAAGCCCTACACTGTTCGCGTGCGTTTGGCAGATCAGACGCGGCAGTCGCTGGAGACCATCCAGGACACGATCTTCAACAGTGCAACCGGAAAGCTGGCGACGCTGGGTTCGCTGGCTCAGGTAACGCAACTCCCTCCGCAAAACGAAATCAAGCGCGAGAACTTACAGCAACTCATTACGGTCACGGCGCGACTCGAGGGCTCCGACCTCGGAACCGCAATCGCGAAAGTTCAGCGCACCATTAACGCGATGCATTTACCGCAGACGGTGAGAGTTGAATACGGCGGAACCTATCAGGAACAGCAACAATCTTTTCATGAGCTGGTGCGCGTTCTTATGCTGTCTCTCGCACTGGTATTCGGCGTCCTGCTGGGTGAGTTTCGCAACTTCTCCGCCCCCGTCGCGATTCTCACATCGTCGGTCCTTTCTATTGCGGGCGTAGTCTTTGCGTTATTGATTACGGGCACCACCTTCAACGTGGCTTCGTTTATGGGATTGATCATGGTCATCGGCATTGTCGCGAAAAACGGCATTCTGCTGCTGGATGCGGATGAACGATACCGTCATGAAGGCGCGTCCGCCCGGGACGCCATGATGCACGCCGCGCAACGACGCTTGCGTCCCATTCTTATGACCGCATCGGCGGCTATCTGCGGTATGCTGCCACTCGCGTTCGCGCTCGGGTCGGGATCGCAAATGCTGCAACCGCTCGCTATCTCTGTAATCGGGGGACTCGCGATCTCAATGGTGTTAAGTCTGATCGTTACTCCGGTGATTTACTTCTTGCTGACGCGATCGCATGTCGAGGCAGCATAAAGCCCGTGATCGAATCGCGACTCGGCTCTCGCCCGGAACGATATGATGTGTCCGCATAGCGGCGAATTGTAATTCGCGCGCAGACGCAGTTTCCAGCGAGATTCCGTGTGCCCGGATGAGAGCGTCCGGCCTGCGTCGGATATTAGGGCTCGACCACGATGATCTCAAAACTATCCGGCACCACGCTTCGGCGCGGATGCGGCATGGCTTCAGTCGGGGCCGGGGGTGGTCCGAATTGCGCAGTTACCAAATAAATTTTCCCACTCGAGGCGTCGAGAGTCATGGTGCGCGCTCCTTTTTCCGTATTCACGGTTTGAACTGCCGGGAAGCCGGCCTTCGCAGTATCCACCACTGTGAGCGTTCCGTCGCCGCCATTTGAAGAGAATGCGAGCCCGCGCTTTGAATCGAAACCTGCGGCATCAGGCGAGTCGCCAATGTCAGCTAAACCAATCACT
Organism: uncultured Acidobacteriaceae bacterium; assembly: GCA_963849315.1. GTDB lineage: Bacteria > Acidobacteriota > Terriglobia > Terriglobales > Acidobacteriaceae > PALSA-188. Next base: position 78,702 of record CAWKGT010000002.1, read on the forward strand.
TTGCCGGAGTCGTAGTCGACGACCGCCATCTTTTTTCCGTCGCAGACGGAGAACAGCCGATGTTTATCGCGATCAATCGCCATGCCTGAAGGCGATTCGCATCCCGCCAGCGGCCATGTAGCTACTACTTTCCGGCTCGCCGCGTCCAGTTTAACGATTTCATTCTTGTCCTCAATGTTATCGAACACTGATCCTGTTCCGTCGGCCTGCGGAAACTCTGGCTTGCCCGGCAACGGAACAGTAGCGACGATAGTGTCAGAGGCGGTATCCAAGACGGAAACCGTGCTGCTGCGTCCGTTGAACGCCCACACCGTCTTCGTGGTGGGTTCGAAGACGATGCCGTCGGGGTTCGTTCCAGCCGGGACGGTGGCTTCAGTGGAGAAGTCTGCACGGTTGAAAACCACGATTGCGTTTCCGGCGCCATCGCTGATGTAACCGGTTTTCCCGTCCGGATTGAGAGCGACGCCGTGAGTGCTCTTCAGGCCAGTGATCGCACCGATAGGTTTGCCAGTTGCGCTGTCGACGACTTCGACTCGTGAATTGTGGGTGACATAAAGGCGATGCGCGGCATCGTCGCTGACTAAATAATCCCAACCGCCCTGCCCACCAATTTTCCAGTGATCGGTGACGTGATAATTCTGGGCAAAGGATGTGGCAGCAATAGAAAGAATAGCGCCCGCGACTGCCGCTTGACAGAGCCGCATGATGAACCCCCTGGGAAGAGAATCGAGTTGCCACTTGAGTTTAGTTACTGAGCCTTAAGTGAAACTGAAGGCGCGGAATCTGCAACCACTCGTTCCGCAGGGAGTATGACTGTAACCAGCGCTCCGCCGTCCGGATGGTTCGCGATCTCGATAGAACCGCCCGCCCGTTCGCAAATTGCCTTGCAGATTGAAAGACCCAGACCGGTGCCTCCCGTTTTTCGACTGCGCGACGGGTCGCCCCGGTAGAAAGGTTCAAAGATGTGAGCGCGCTCTTCTTCGGAGATTCCATCACCCTGATCCTGAATCCTGAATCTCGCCGCGTCTTCGGCAAAATCCAGCGTGATTCGCACAGTCGCTCTCTGTGGACTATGTTGCAGCGAATTCAAAAGAATATTCGAACACAAGAGAAGCGCGTCGTGACAATCAATCGGTACTTTGGCATCGGCAGTGGCGTCAAGCGTCACCGTAATTTCTTTCAACTCGGCTAAGGGCCGGCTTTGATTGACGGCGTCCTCTATCGCATCGCGCAAGGAACAATGGTGCGACGGAGTTGGCGGGACATCGAACTGCTCCGGTTGTTCCAGTCGCGCCAGGGTCAGCATCTTCTGTACTGTCATTTCGAGGCGGGTGAAGTCATCCAGGCTAAGGGCCAGGCCTCGGCTGTACTCTTCGACGGTGCGCTTGCGCATCGAAAGTAATTGCAGCGATGATTTGACGATTGCCACATCGGTTTTCAGTTCGTGAGCGGCATCGTTGGTGAAACGCCTTTGTTGTTGAAATGAGCGATGCAGACATGTGAGCGCGACTTCCAGCGCGGAAGCGAGCGGCTGCAACTCCACAGTCTTTTTTGCCGAGGCCGGAGCTTCAAAGTGCCAATTGCTCGCGCTGATGCGTTCGGCTTCGCGCGCGAGCTCATACACCGGAGAGAGTCCTTTGCGCACCAGCCACGCCATGAACAGCGCGGTGATCCCTAAAAGAATGGCGGTCGCAATCGCGAAGAAGCGGACTGCATCGAGGACCTCATTCCATATGTGACCATCAGGAATTCCGTAGATGATGGTGATGCGATGACGAACCCCGCCGCCGGGGTCGCCGGGATCGACTATGCGAATCGCTTGAAGGAGAAGGAACCGGTAACCGCGGCCGCCGATATCAACGTTGTGAAAGGCTGGGGTTGCGGAAGAGGGAATCGCGAAATGTGGTGGCGTACCCAATGATCCTAGAACCCGGCCCCGCTCATCCGAGACGATAAATGCGGCGTCCTTCGCAACCTGGAATTCCCGAAGATCGAGCATGACATTGTCGTCTTTATCTTCGGTATCCTGCACCGCACCCATGAGCGACTCCGCAGTCGCCACCAGGGACGCATCGAAAGCTTTCAACTGAACGTGCCGCTCGTGGACGGTGATAGCCCCAATCAGCGCCATCGCGGATAGCAGTTCGAGAAGAAGAACTGTGACAATAAGCCGCCGCGTGATTGAAATGGAGGCCGGGATTCTCACAATGTGGCGCTGTCCTTCCGGAGTCGGTACCCGCGATGCCGCAAAGTCTCAATCAGCGGCTCCGCGCCCGCGATATTCAGCTTCCGCCGCAGGTTGGAAATATGCGCTTCAATCACGTTGGAATGATGCTCCCAATCGAAATCGTAGAGATGTTCCAGCAACTCCTGCTGTGACACAACTGCGCGTGGCCGGTGAATGAGGTATTCAAGAATGCGATATTCCGTCGGAGAAAGATTGAGAGACTGCCCGCGGCGGGTAACACTCTGCTGAACAGTATCCAGTTGCAGATCTCCGATCGCCAATACTGGAGTGGATACGCCCTTCGCACGCCGAATAAGAGCTTTTACTCGCGCCAGAAGCTCTCCGAGGTCGAACGGCTTGCTTAGGTAGTCGTCGGCTCCCGCATTCAGCAGGCTTACGATCGACTCTTTGCCTTCTTGGGCCGTCAATATGAGCACCGGCGTATGCAGTTTTTTTCGGCGCAAATCATTCAGAACTCGCTGGCCGCTTTTGCGGGGGAGCATCAGGTCGAGCACGATGGCATCGTAAACGCCCTGTTCCGCGAGGTGGGAACCGGCTTCTCCATCGCCGGCATGGTCTACTGCCAGCCCAGTTTCGCGCAACGCAGCCGTCATATTTTCGGCCAGACGGCGCTCGTCTTCGATCAGCAGTACCCGCACCAGAACATTGTCTCAAAGCTAGCTTAAGTTTGGCTGAACCGGTTGGTTGTGACCCATCGTAGCAGCAGAGCAAAATCGAGCGGGAAAGCGCGAGGTCTCGTGTTAAATTCCTGTGGTTTGGTATCGTAAAATGGCTAATGCAAGGCGATAGTCATAGGACGCCTGAGCGCCGCTGATTTCGGCCTGCGTTTGCTGAAGTTGCGCCTGGCTCAGCTCCACGATTGAGCTGAGGCCAAGTTGATAGCGCGTTTGCGCCAGATTAAGCGCCAGATTGGCCTGGTCCAGCAATTGTTGCGTGACGTCTAACCGCTGATAAGCGGTGTTCGCGTTCAGCCAACTGGTGCGCACGTCGCGAGCGATTGTATTGCGCAGATCGGTGAGACGCTCCTGCACCGCTTGCTTCCTCAACGTGGCCTCGCGGGCGCGGGCGGTGAAAAGGAATCCATTGAAAACCGGGATTTCTACGTTTACGCCGACGGCTCCATACCAATTGGAAATTATAGGATTGCGAACCGGCGTGTCGCCCACGACTCCGAGGGCGCGGATGTCGGGGAGAAGCAAATCGCGTTGCGCCACCTGGAACTTTTGCGCTGACCTGTACTGAAAATCAAGGGACAGTATTTCCGGCCTCATCGAAAAGGCCTGCGAGATGAGGTCGTCAACGTTCGCCGGAGGTTGCGTCGTGGGTGTCGTGTCTTCCACCAGTTGAAAGGTCTGGATTCGCGGATAGCCCAGCACCATCGACAAAGTCGCCAGCGCGGCATTCTCATTATTTTCCGCATCGAGCACCAAGAGCTTGGCCTGCGCCAGATTCACATTGGCGAAACTCAAATCGAGCTGAGATTTCAGCTTGCTGTTAAACAACGCCTGTATTTGATCGGTCACCGACTGCCGCGCATTTACGGTTTGCTCTGCCACGGTCAAGAGCGCGTGGGCCTGCAAGGAGGCATAGAATGCCTGGTCAACCGCGAGCAGGATCTGCTCTTTGGTTGCGATCGCATTCTGCTCCTCCGCTTTCGCTGTAAAATTTGCGCTCGCGATTAGATTTCGGGTGTGTCCAAAATCGGTGATTAGCTGGCTCACTGACGTACCGGCTGCGGCGCGCTGGTAGACGGTGGGATTATTCAACGCCCCCGCGGTAATGCGACTGCCGGGATTCGCGTCCACTGCCGTGAGATCGACAACCGCGGTCGGCCAAAGATTTGAGCGTACTTCTCGGGTGACCTGTCGTGAGGCAAGTGCGTTTAATCTGGCCACCGATATTTGCGGATTATTCTTGATGGCAAGTGTTTCCGCATCTTTCAGAGATAACTGCTGTCCCGCGCTTGGGGATGGCGGGCCAGCCTGCGTGGTTCCTGGCGTTTGCGGGATCTGAGGCGCCGGAGCATTGGGAACATTTGGCGAATTCGTCGCGCTTGCCTGATTTCGAGGAAGGGAATCGGCCGCCAGATTCTGCTGCGCGAAACTCCAAGCTGAGATAAGGAACAGCAGCGCCAGGCTACTCAACGGTCTCATGCCGGAAGCTCCTGCGCCGGCGCCTCATCCTTGCGATGCGCCCAGATATAGGCGGCCGGAACCAAATAAACCGTGACTATCACCGATACCAGCAGGCCGCCGATAATCGAGCGTGCCAGCGGGGCGTAGGCTTCGGAACCTTCGCCCAGCTTTAGCGCCATCGGAATCAAACCCAACAGGGTTGCGAACGACGTCATCAAAATTGGACGCAGGCGCAATCGCGACGCCTCAGCCACAGACTCTTTCAACCCCTTGCCTTCCTTGCGCAGACCGCGGCTGAATTCGACGATAAGAATGCTGTTCGATACCACGATGCCCACCATCATCACCACGCCCATCAGGGACATCACATTCAACGTCGTGCCGGTGACGAGCAGAAAAAGAAGAACCCCGGCCAGCCCCGGCGGGACCGCAAGCAGAATGATGAAAGGATCGAGAAACGACCCGAACTGCGCTACCAGCACCAGATAGACCAAGATGGTTGCCAGTATGAGTCCGATGCCGAAACTCTTAAACGACGATTGCATGCTCTCCACCGATCCGCGCAGGTTGACGCGAACGCCTTGCGGCAGGCCGGTATCTTTGATGATCTTGTTAATCTGCTTGGCGACCCCGCCCAGCGCCTCCGACTTCGGCGCCACGTAAACGTCGATGATGCGAAACAACTGATAATGATCAACCTCGGTTGGCGACGGTGCAGTACGAATCTTCACCACCGTGTCGAGATATGTCGGATTCTTTTGCAAAGGGCCGCGAATTGGAATCTGTTTTAAATCCGAAAATGTTTTGATTTCGTTCTCCGGATACTGCACGGTCAGCAGATATGGATTGCCGCTCTTTGGATCGATCCAGTAATCGGGCGCGATCATCCCGTCCGAGGTGAGCGCGGTGATCACGTTGTCGACAATTTCCTTTTGCGACAATCCCAACAAGCTCGCCTTCTCGCGATCGATATCCAAAAATAATGAGGGATAATCGATGTCTTGCGGGATCAGCACATCGCTGACCGTAGACAATTTGCGAACCTGATCCGCAATCTTGTTAGCCGTAGCGTCCGCCTGATCGAGATTATTCCCGCTGACTTGCACATCGATAGGAGCCGGCATTCCCATGTTGAGCACGGAGTCTACGAGTCCGCCGGATTGAAAATAGGTGCTAAGTTCCGGCATGTCCCGGTTTAGCCGCGCACGCACCCGCGCCATGTATTGATAGCTTCCGATTTTGTGACCTTCCTTCAAACTGACCTGCACGAATGCGGTATCAGGCGCAGAATTCGATGTGTAGATAGCCGAGAAGTCAGGCGTGATGCCAATGTTGGAGACGATCATTCCCAGTTCGTTCTTCGGCACCTCCTGCCGAATAATGTCTTCTACTCGCTTCACATAATCTTCGGTGAGCTCAACGCGGGTGCCTGAGGGCGCTTTCACGTTGACCACGAACTGGCCGGGATCGGTGCGGGGAAAAAATGCGACTCCTAGTAATGGATAAAGAGCAAGACAGAGGAGTGAAACTCCGACCAGGCCAACTGTCGTTGCGACCGGCCGCAGAAGAGAAATATTTAAGGTTCTATCATATTTTCCCACCATCTTCTCGAAGTAATAGTTGAACTGCTTTGTGATTATGGCGAACCGTCGCGCCAATGGAACCTTGTCCCACTTCTTCGTCGGCCTGATGCCGTCCCAGCAATTTCGCGCAGAATAACGGCACGACCGTCATTGCGACGAAATAGGACGCGATCAGGGAAAGCACTACCGCGGTCGCGAGCGCGATGAATAGAAATCGGCTGACGCCATAAAGAAAGATGACCGGGAAAAATACAATCGCAGTCGTCAGGGTAGCGGCAAGCACCGCGAGCGCAACTTCGTTTCCACCTTTTTCCGCCGCGACTTCGGGAGATTCGCCCATCTCCAGGTGCCGGAAAATGTTTTCCAGAACAACAACGGAGTTGTCGATCAATCGCGAAAACGCCAGCGCGAGTCCACCGAGAACCATTGTGTTGACGGTGCCGCCGGAAACGCTGATCGCCAGGAATGCTGCCAAAGCCGATAGCGGAATCGAAAGAAAAACGGCGATGGTGGCACGGAAGCTGCCAAGGAACAGCAGAATCATCAGTCCCGTAAGCACCAGCCCGATCGCGCCTTCATGCATCAGGTTGCTGATTGCAACTTTCACAAACACGGATTGATCGAATACAACTCGCGTCACCAGTTGCTTCGGGATGTCGACGAGATGGCCAAGCGCTTCCTTAATGCCGCTGACCACCGCAATGGTATTGGTGTCGCCGCCTTGTTTAAGAATTGGCAGATACACTGAGCGCTGTCCGTCGACGCGCACAATGTTGGTCTGAATGGCATGGCTGTCCATGGCTTTGCCAACGTCCTGCACCAGCACCGACGATTCGCCGACGCTCTTGAGCGGCATCTCGTTGATGTCCTGAATATGGGGCGCCTGGCTGTTCGTATACAGGTTGTAATCGTAAGGACCGATCTTCACATCGCCCGCGGGAAGAATCAGGTTGCTCTCGTTGATGGCCTTGACCACATCCATCACCGAAAGTTCGTGAGCGTCGAGCTTGAGCGGATCGACATACACCTGTATTTGCCGGTATTGGCCGCCGAAGGGCTGCGGCACGGATGCGCCAGGCACGCTCGCAATTTGGTTGCGCACCGTATATTGCCCCAGATCGTGAAGCTGCGTCTGATTCAGGCCTTGTCCCTTTAACGTGATCAGGCATACCGGCAGGCTGGAAGCATCGAACTTGAGCACAACCGGTGGCAGAGTGCCCGGCGGCAGGCGTCTGAGATCAGCCATCGCCAAACTCGAAATAGCGCTGAGATCGGAATCGGAATTCGTGCCCGGCTGAAAATAAATTTTGATGAGGCTTACTCCCGGTAATGACCGTGATTCGATGTGATCGATTCCACTGCCCAACGTGAACCAGCGCTCGAACGGATCGGTAATGTCGGTCTCAATCTGCTGCGGAGGCATTCCAGAATAAAATGTCGCCACCACGACGACCGGAATATTGATCGGCGGAAACAAATCGACCGGCATGCGCACCAGGGTGACCACGCCGACGATGGCAATCATCAGGCACGCCACAATGATGAAATAAGGATTGCGGATGGAAAATCCAGACATTAGTACTGCGCCTCATTATTCTCCGCGACCATTTTCGGTGCGACATGCTCGCCGGGCTGAAATTGGTTTGCCGATCCAATAACCACGCGGTCGTTCAAATTCAAACCGGAAAGAACTTGCACGTCATTCGAGCCTTCGATCCCCAGTTGCACTTGACGCGGCTCAATGCGGTCCTGCGGATTTACGACGAGAACAGTGGCGTTTGATCCATTGCGAGTCACCGCCTGAATCGGGACGACCAATCCATTTTGTTTATTCGTCAGGTTGAGCGTGACTTCGGCGTACATACCCTGCACGATGGATCCATCTTTATTGCGCACGTCGACCTCGGTGTGCATGGTTCGCGTTTCCTGATTCACCGCGTCCGCGAATCGGGCCACTCTGCCTTCGAAATCACGATTCAGCGCCTGCACATGTACGGTGACGGTTGTGCCAAGACGGATGGACGGAACTGCCGACTCAGGCACCGGCAAGGTTAGCCGGAATAAATCGGTCTGCGCAACGCTTACCACGGGAAGGCCCTGCGCGTTGGAACCCGTTCCTGCCTGAACCAACGCGCCGGTATCAACATTGCGGCGCGTAATCACTCCGGCGAACGGGGCGACAATGCGGGTGTAGTCCGCCATTGCGCTGTACTGTTTTTCTCCTGCGACTGAAACGCTGAGTTGGTTTTGCGCTTCTGAAAATGCGGCTTCGTCCGCAGAGACTTGGCCCTGAGCTTCTTTATCTTTCGCCTCGGCGTCGTCCAGTTCCTGCTGGGCGATCAGCCCGGGACGCGCTTCTGACGCCTGCTTCAGCCGTGTGTAATCCAGATGATTCGCGACGTATAAAGATTGAGCGCGGCTAAGATCGCTTTTCGCGCGCTGCACGGAATCGCGACTGCGAAGCACGGTAGCCTGTGCACCTTGCAGTTGCGCGCTTAATTCTGGAATTTCGAGAACGGCAAGCAACTGTCCAACTTTCACGTGATCGCCGACATCCACATAAATCTTCTCGATATAACCTGAAACCTTGGCGTGGACGTCAACCTCCTGGAAAGGGACAAACTCGCCGGAGAGCGTGATTTTGTTTGAAATGGGAGCGCTCCTTACCAATGCAACCGCGACTGGCGTCACAGCCGATTCTTCGGTAGGCTCGGCCTGAACTTTGTTTCCGCGAAAATAAAAAAACAAGATCAGACACAACGCGACAGCGACTCCTAAGGCAATCCAATATTTCCGATTCTTATTCATTGTTGTCCGTTTCTTGAGCTGGCCGTTTGATCACACGATCAGAGGCAATTCATCCGAAACCTGCGCGCGCGGGGGTTTGATGCACGATCCAGATTCTCATTTGCTGTGCACTTGCCCACGTAACCGTGTAGAAGCTACCGAGCTATAGATAGATACTAAGAGAAGAAGCGGGCCGGAGGCGGGCGGCTGCGAAGCCTAATTTCAGAAGGCTGACCTGAGACCCAGACTGGCGGGACATCCCTTAGCCGAAAGAAGACTACGGCATCAAACGAAGCCGGGCGAGCAGAAGGCAGAGTCCCCCGAACCACGTCGCGATCACGATCCATGTGCTGTCGCGTCGCCTGAGAAGAGATCGAGTGAGCAGTGGTCATTCGGGCCGCGTTCACGTGGAACGTCCTCGTCGCCAGGCTGATCATAAGGACAAAAGCGACAATCCCGATCAACCCCAGGCGCAAATACAATCCGCCGATAGGTTCCTCATTTCGACTTTGCGCGTAGCCCAGTACGGTCACCTTATTTGAGATGCATCTACAGACTGTCAGATGCATTAAATGAAATCAATGATATTCGACAAATGGCCGCAGGTCGACTTCCCACTCTGTGTTTGAACCCCTTGCAGTACCCCCGTAGTACAAACCGACTATTGCGCCGCCAAGTGCTGGTCGAAGAAAATCCGCAACCAGACAATCACCGCCGCGCAGAATTAGCTTCGGGCCTGTGGCCGGTAAGTGCAAAGCGCGGGAAATTAACTAAATAAGGAAATCTGCATGAAGTTGCTGGCTTCGATGTGTATAGCAGTTGTTTGGGGCGGCGGAATGCTTTTTGCGCAAACCCAGGACCCGACCGCCCAATCCCAGCCAACACAGGCGCGCGCCGTGGCGACCCGGCAAACAACCGAGACTCCGCATAGCAGGCCGGCGCCGCCGGTTAAGCATAAACTCGGTCCCCTCGAGATCTCTATCAACTGGCGCACCCGCGCCGAGGGCTGGAACTGGTTTCAGGGCAAAACCGGAAACAGCGATTACGGACTCTGGGACTCGCTGTTGCGCGTCGGCATCGGCCAGACCGGAGAGCATTTTGACTGGTTCATCGAAGGCGAACAACCCTCTATTTTGGGATTGCCCAACAATGCGGTCGTCGCCGCCCCCCAGGGACAGTTGGGTTTGGGCGCGAGCTATTACGCCGCCAACAATAACCATTCCAACGTTGCCAACGGGTTTGTGAAACAGGCCTTCGTGAACTTCAAGCATATCGGCCCGGCGGGAGTAAAAATTGGCCGCTTTGAATATTTTGATGGGTTAGAGGTTAAGCCCGATGACCAACTGCTGGCCACGGTCGTACAGACTCGAATTTCCAGCCGGTTGATCTCGAACTTTGCTTTTACCGCGGTCCAGCGATCGTTTGACGGAGTTCAGCTATCGGCGGATTCGGGGCGGAATAATTTCACCGTCGTCGCCGCCCGGCCCACCCAGGGAGTCTTTCAGGTAAAGGGTATGGACGAACTCAATGTCGATACTTACTACGGCGCATATACGCGGCAAGTGGGCACCCGCAAGAATGCCGGAGAATTGCGCGTGTTCGCCATCGGCTACGTCGATCACCGGACGCTGGTGTTGAAAACCGATAACCGTCCGGCATCGGTTCGCGCAGCGGACCTGGGGAAGATTGAGATTGCGACCTATGGCGCCGATTATGTTCATGTCCTGAACACTACAAATGCCGGCAAGTTCGACTTTTTGGTTTGGGGAGTATTGCAAAACGGTTCTTGGGGAAATCAAACCCAAAGCGCCAGCGCCTTCGTCGGCGAGGCCGGATGGCAACTGCCGGTCAGAGTAATGAAGCCCTGGTTCAGCGCCGGATATTCCTTCGGTAGCGGCGACAAAAACCCGGGCGATTCGACCCACGGTACCTTCTTCCAGCTATTGCCCACGCCGCGCCAGTACGCTCGCTTTCCGTTTTACAACATGATGAATAACGAAGATTTTTACGGCACGTTCAACTTGCGTCCGGCGTCGAAGCTGGCGTTACGCAGCGAAGCGCACGCCCTGCGACTGGCGAACGTGGCGGACTTATGGTATTCGGGCGGAGGCGCATTCCAGCCTCAGACATTTGGTTACACCGGTCGTCCCAGCAACGGTCACCGCAGCCTGGGCAACGTCTGGGACCTCAGCGCCGATTATCAGGTCACTCGCTCATTCAGCACAACCCTGTACTACGGACACGCATGGGGCGAGAGCGTGATTGCGAAAATCTATCCGAAAGAAGCCAACGGGCAGCTTATCTTCCTGGAAACAAATTTTCACTTTTAACTAAACGCGGGAATCACGTCGGCGCTTTTTGACGTCGGCCTGATTGACCCGCAATCAAATCGCGTGCTTCTATTGTGCTGGCGTTGCCGCAGCCGAAGTCTCGGCCGGATCGCCGCGATCCACTCGCAAGAGCATTCCGCTATTTTTACCCACGTCCACCTTGCCATTCGAAACCAGCGTGATGCGTCCAATCGGGCTGGTGCGTCCGGCATGCAGGATTTTTAAGTTGGCGAAGCCATAGGCGCCACAGGCATGTGCGGAGAAAACCCAGAACGCCTGGGCCCTCGTATTGCCTTCAATTGCGCTGCGGCACTCGGTGCCCAAATCCGGACTCAGATACGCGAGCGTGCCCTGGCTCGTATAGGTGCCTACAACCTTCGAATCAAGCAAAATCGCCCCTTGCCCATAGGATTCCTGGTCGCCTCCAATTTGCACTAGATCGCGAGTGCTGGAAGCGTCGCTGCTCAACTTCGGAGTGCGCGCCGCCGACACCTGCATCATTGACGCCAGCGCTCTGAGATTCGTCGTCACTGGAATGGTTCGGGCACCAAACTGTACCCGGTCAAATTCGAAGGTCACTTTCGCTTCCACAGAGGATCCATTTCGGGGCGTGGCGTCCAAAACGTGCCCGAAGACCTTCGATCCTTTCGGGAGACTCATCCCACTTCCGAGTGGTACGTCTTGCATCACGGTAGCCGTAATGAGCGTTCCTGCTTTGCTTTTCTCGGAATTAATCTCCGAAATCAGGCTGATGGGAAGAATAGTTCCGGGAGGGATTGCGAAGCCGGAATTGGCGGACTTGGTGGAACATGCTTCATCGCGCGCGCCGTTAGCGCTGACCAGGCGCATCGTCAAATCATGCGAGTCCGGCAGCGACACATACATCCAGTCATTTTCTAGACGCACATTGATATTGCTATTTAATGCGAGCGCCTGGGGCGGAACATAATCATTCGCCGATTTATACCTCGTAATATAAGTTTTGCAATCAAGCTCAATTCCGATGTTGTATGCGTAATTAGTAGTCGTATTCAGCTTGGTCACTGAAACCACCGTGGCTGGCTGATAAGCCTCTTTTAATTCCTGCGCTGTCGTTGCCTGTAAATTCGCGGGGAGCAATCCGGCAACCAGGCATAACGCCATCCAAATATTTCTCAGCTCTCTCATCGTCGCCCCCCAGGCATTAGATCGAATTTCTAATTAAGTTAGATTTCAGCCGAAGCGATTAGGTTTTGCAATAGGAGAAAGCGCTCGATTTACAGTTCTGACTGATCTTCCTCCTCCTGAAGGGAAAAGGGTTGAATCTGATCGATGACAATTATGGGCAATAACAGCAGAACGCTCAAATACATGGCTCGTATATTCCACGCAGAAAAGGACAATGTCCCCACCAGGGCGCCCGCCAGATACGTTAGCCATATGGAAGCAAAGAAATAAGCCTGACCGACTTTGGACTTCCTCTCATGGCGCAATGTTTGCCACTCGGCAGACTTCGCTCTTATCAGGTCGTAACTGTGAAACAAGATGTGGGACACGAGTTGAGCCAGCTTATTTAACATCCCCGTCACGAAAGTGGTGTGCACCGTGAGGGGTCCAATTCTTGTGAGAGTTGCAGTCTGTAAGCCCATCGCGGCCGCCAGCGTCATCAACAACGCGCAAAGCGACCCGAACGACTGCACCACCGGCTGCGCGCTTCTAGTGAAAAAAATTATAAATCCCAATAACAGAGCCCCTTCTATGGCGATCGTTATCGATCCGACGCGTTTTATACCCAACCTTGCGCCCGCCTCGATCACCGCTCTTCCCCCGATAGAACCCAGCAAAAAACCACTGACCACTGCGCCCGCAACGCCCGCCATCGCCCGATTGCCATCGGCCAGGGCGTGGCCGAGTTGCACTGTCGTACCGGTCATGTGAGCGGTGAAAAGATGGTAAACCGCCATATAGCCGAGAATGTCAACAAAGCCTGCAACAAAGGTCAGTATCAACGCGACTATTCCCAACGTAGCTTTTGGGGAAGAACGAGCTATGGCCATCGGTCTTTTGGATGCAGCGAAATATCCAGAGAGCGTTTGCCCGCCTACTTATTGGCAGCTGGGAAGTTCAGCCTTAGCCCGGCGCGAAAAAGTATGGGAGGCCCTAGATTGGTAATCGGCGTGCGCGCCACCATATATTGCTGATTGAGTATGTTTTCGACGGCGGCGAATACATCGAGATTCTTCGTCAGTGCCTTCTCCCCGCGAAAGTCCATGGTGTAAAAACTGTCAAGCGGCAGTTGATTTTGGTCATCGTCAAATTGCTTCCCCACAAATCGTCCCTGGACACTCAAAACAAATAGCTTCGGGTTCGCATAGTGCGCTTCCCATGTAAACTCGTTGCGGGGCACCTCGGGAATGTCGAGACCCTGAAGCGACATGCCCGCGGGAAAGCTCACCACCGTGGCATCCGTGTAATCGTAGCCCGCCGACAACTGAAACTGGCTAGTCAGGTGAATTACGGAGTCGAACTCAACTCCTCGCGATCGCGTGCGGCCAAGGTTTTCCCTTTCTCTTGTGATCAGGGAGGAAGTGCTGGAAAGGGTTACGTTTTCGATGGGATTAACAATGTCGCTCCAAAAAAAAGTTCCGCGCAGCTCGAGTTTTTGGTTCAGGGCGGTGGCATTGACGCCTGCTTCGGCGCCGGTTAGCTGCTCCGCGCGAAGGGATGCGCTGCTGTCGGTCAAAACATTTCCCAGACGAAAGCTCCTATAAAGCTCGTTCAGAGTGGGCGCCCGGAATGCCCGATAGGCGGACCCAGTTACAGAAATATTCCGGTCCAACGCTCGCAGCACCGACAGGCGCGGATCGAAGGCAGTTTCGCTTCGGTCAGGAAAATACGTGGCTACCGCGGGTCCGGGGGTAGAAACCGGCACTCGTATGGACGAGCCATTAAAATTTTGCCAATCGTCAAAACGGAATCCTACAATTACCGTCCATTTTTGCCGAATACGAAAAATATCTTCCGCGAAAAAGCCGGAGTAACGTTGATGGCCTCCAGCTATGTTGTTGGCGGTATGAACACCGGACGAGAACAACTGTTCAGCGCTGTCTCCTATCACTTCCTGCACGTCGCCGCCAAAAATCAAGGTCTGAGCGTGCCACAGAGTTTGAGTCCATTGCGCTGAGCCGCCTAATTGTTGAGCGGGGACGTGTTGAATATCGGTAAGAGACTCACTGTTGCGGTTGGAAGCGATTGACGAAAACCTCTGGTTATAACCCTGCACATCACCGAACGCACGCAGCGACAAGGAGTTTCCCTGGCCGAATCCCTTATCGAAACCCACCGCCTCCTCTTCGATCTGGGTGTCATTGGTTTGCACGGAGGTGCCGTTGTTTCTGAATTCATTATAGAAATTCCCCTTCGCAAAGATTCTTTCATCCGCCGTGGGGCGATAGCCAATCGTAAAATCGGCAGTTGCGAATTCGACGTTAGCCGCAGTGTCTACGCTGCCGCGCTGAGACGATGGAACCAAAATATATCCATCACTGCGGAATAGGTCCGTGTCGCCCGCTAGGTCCCACTTTCCGATTGTGTCGCTTGCCCACAACGAGACGTTCGGAGTCCGCTCATTGCCGTATGACGTCTCCAGCGAAACAGCCGGCCCGCGAGCTTCGCGAGTAATGAATTGCACGACACCTCCGAGCGCGTCGCTTCCATACAAATTAGACGCGCCTCCCCGAAATACTTCGACACTTGACACTGCAATGGGCGGAATGCGTGTCCAATAGACCCACCCTCCGAATGGATCGAGCAGCGAAATCCCATCTTCCAATACCAGAGCCCGGCTGGGGCCGCTCGCGCCCAGGCCGCGCAGCGACACGCCTTGCGATGTAGGATTCGCAGTTCGACTGTCAGACCGCCGAAATAACGAGAATCCCGGAACCTGCCGCAGCATATCGTCGGTTGTTAATGATGGATTTGTTTCGACATCCGTGGACGATAACCTCACCATGCTGCCGGGAAGCTCAGAAAGTTTTACCTCTGAACGTGTCGCCGACACCACGATTTCTTCATTTACATTCGCAGTCTTGAGCACGACTTTCAGAGCAGTGCCCGGAGGAGAATTCCAGGAGATTTGCGTGTCCGCAAATCCGGTTGCGGAGACGCTCAGAAGGCCCGGTCCATTTGGAACTTGCGAAAAGGTGAATTCCCCTTTCGAATCAGTGTTGGCCGTGGAAGCAAACTTACCGGAGTGCAGGCTAACCGTCGCTCCCGTTACAGCAGATAGCGTCGGATCGCTCACGGTACCGTTGATCTGAACGGATTGAGCGGAAGCCGGCACGATGAAAATAGCCGAGGCAGCTATCGCGATACCTATTTTGAGAACCGAGTTCATAAGCCGAGTGGCATCAGAGTGCAGTCCTGGGTCATCGCTCCGCGATACATTTTTGGGACTATAAGAGTACAGGTTGAGGCAAGCCGTCGCGCGCCCTTCATGACAACAGACAATTGGCAGCAATTCAAACAACTTTTTCAAGCTGCATTGGAACTCCCGCTGGAACAGAGGTCGGCCTACCTGGATCGCGTCTGCTCCGAGCCATCGGCCAGGGCGGAAGTGGAGGCCTTGCTGCTTTGCTACGGAGACCAGCCGGGAAAAAGCGCGAGCCATACTCCAGGAACAAACACCGACGTGTGTTCAACCAGCGACCCGCTTATCGAAGCCTTCATCGATCATTATCAGGTAATCCAGAAATTAGGCGAATTTGGTCCCACCACGCGTTATCTCGCATTGCGGCTAGATGACCCCGGACTGAAGCAGGTCGTTCTCGATGTAGTTAGTACTCATACGCCCGCCAATGAGTTCTTGCGTTCTTTCAAAAGGGAAAGCCGCGTCTTGCGTAATCTTCGGCATCCTAACCTCGCCTCTTTTCTGGACTCTGGTATCACGCGGGATGGATTGCCATACCTGGTTACGGAATATATTGAGGGAGTTCCCGCCGAACAATATTGCGACTCGAACAAACTAAGCACGCATGACCGAACGAAATTGTTCTTGGATATCTGCGATGCCATGCAATACGCGCATCGGCATTTCATTTCCCACGCCTGCATAAATTCAAATGCCATTCTGGTGACAAAAGAAGGCATCCCCAAGCTGCTGAATTTGGGTATAGGAAATTTACTGAGCTGAGGAAGCGCGCGTCCTAAACCGGATAACAGAATCCTTGCAATGGAAGGATTGGGAATACCTCGCTCCGGAACAGATGCGAGGAGAACCTATCACAACTACCGGGGACGTTTATGGTCTGGGGATACTTCTTTATCGCCTTCTGACCGGGCATTCGCCATACCGCATGACCGATGGCACACGAGACGAACTCGTACCTGCGATTTTTGAAGCTGTCAGGCCCAGCAAAGTGATGTTCCAAAGCGCGGACTACACCGGTGCCGATGGAAGAAAAACAACAGTGAATCCGGCGTTACTGAGCAGTCGCAGAAATGAAAAACTTCGCGCCATCAGCCGCTCACTAAAGGGAGATTTCGATCGCATTGTTCTGCGCGCGATTCAGAAGAACTCATTAGAGCGGTATGCTTCCGTCACGCAGTTAGCCGAGGACATCCACTGCTGTCTGAATCTGCGGCCCTTGCCATCGCGCAAAGCCACGCTTATCTATGGTTGCGCAAAGTTCCTTCGGCGCCATCGGCCTTTTACTATTGCCGCTTGTCTCATTCTCGCCGCCCTGGTTTCATATTTGATTCTGTTTCCCCCGCTTCTCGTCCGGTGAGTCGTACCGATCAGGCTAGAGAGGCCGCGCAGGCCGCTTTGCCGTTTGTCAACAAAATGTCAAATATGCCGTGAAACTCCAGTTTTCCGCGACTCTGGTAGTAAGCTAATTGAGAAATCATAACCAGAATCGGCAAGCGGGACACTACATGATGCGGGCACAACCTGGGCAAACTTTCTCTTCACAACGGCCGGAAATTTTATTGTCTCCCGCTTCCAATCTTGCCCCCGGATCGTCGCCGATGGATCGAATACTGGTGGTGGAGGACGACAGTGCCGTCCAAAGAGCATTGAAGCGGCTCTTTGAGGCTGAAGGATTCCAGGTACAAATCAGCGCCGACGGCCAAAGCGCGCTGGAAGCGTTTCGGGCCACGCCGCCTGCGGCCGTAGTGCTTGATTTGCGCTTGCCATTAGTTTCGGGACGCGACGTCTGCCAGGAAATAAAGCGACACTCGCCCGCATTGCCAATCATTGTGTTAAGCGCTGCCAGCGACGTTTCCGACAAAGTGCTGCTGCTCGAACTCGGGGCCGATGATTATGTTACTAAGCCATTCAGCCCTCGGGAACTCCTGGCGCGGGTTCGAGCCGCATTGCGCCGCCGTGCGACCGTTAGTCCGGAAGGCGAAACGTTTGTATTCGGCGCTATTGCGGTGAATTTTCGCAAAATGGAAGTTACCCGCCAGGGAGAACCTCTCACGCTAACCGCTCAGGAATTCAAGACCTTAAAGTTTTTGGTCAAGAATGCGGAAAGAGTCATTACGCGCGACGAGCTATTAAATGTAGTTTGGGGTTACCATCACTATCCCTCGACCCGTACCGTCGATAATCACATACTGAAACTGCGTCAAAAACTTGAGGCTGACCCCGCTAATCCTGTACATTTTCGAACAGTTCACGGCACAGGATACAAGTTCGTTCCGTAAGCGAATCCCCCGTTTCGGCATCAGACTGCGTTAGGAAAACTCATGGTGAAACTTCGGCTCCGCTCCAAGTTTCTTTTATCCATGCTGCTTATTTCCACCGGCTTGACCAGCACCAGCCTTTTGCTGGTTCGGCGCAGCGTGCGCCATCAGACCGAGAATGAAATCTCTTCGGACCTGGAAAATTCTGTTAGTACGTTTCGCAATTTCCAGCGCGAACGCGAGCTTACCTTGAGCCACTCCGCTGACTTGCTCGCCGATCTGCCGAATTTGCGAGCGTTGATGACTACGCACGACGAAACGACCATACAGGATGCATCCACTTCACTCTGGCGATTGGCCGGAAGCGATCTATTCGTGCTGGCGGATCGCAGCGGCTCGGTGGTCGCGGTTCAAGTCTCTTCCGCGGGATTTACGCGGCAAATGGCGCAGCAGTCGCTGGCGGCATCCCTCAACCATCCCGCTCAAAGCGGATGGTGGTTTGGCGAACAGCATCTCTATCAGGTATTTCTAAAGCCAGTCTATTTCGGGGCCGCCAGTGAGAATCGTCTGCTGGGATTTCTGGTTATTGGTTATGAAATTGACGACGCCGTTGCCAATCAAGTCAGCCGGGTGGCCGCAAGCCAGGTGGCTTTTTATTATGGCGACAAAATCGTCAGAAGCACCCTGCCTCCTCTGTATCAGTCTGAACTGGGCCAGTACTCCGCGCCCCATTTCAATTCCGGCGTTTCCAAAGCACAGGATATCGATCTGGGAGACGAGCATTTCCTCGGCA
The DNA here is from genome assembly GCA_963849315.1 of uncultured Acidobacteriaceae bacterium. Classification (GTDB taxonomy): domain Bacteria; phylum Acidobacteriota; class Terriglobia; order Terriglobales; family Acidobacteriaceae; genus PALSA-188. The sequence continues at coordinate 97,244 of CAWKGT010000002.1, forward strand.
CATCCCTAGAGTTGGCCGAGGGCGATTCTCCGTCTGTGCGATTAATCGTTCTCAAATCTTATGATCAGGCAACCGCTTTTCTGGACAAGCTGAATCGGTTGCTGCTGGGTTTGGGATTAGCCGCGGTACTTGGCGGAAGCGGCTTGGTTTTTCTCATCTCGCATACTTTTACTCGCCCTCTAGGAAATTTGGTTGCCGGAGTACGGGCTCTCGAAAAAGGCGATTTTCACTATGCGCTTGATCTTCCCCCAGGCGACGAAGTGGCCGAACTCACCGGCGCCTTCAATCGTATGCGCACCAGCCTGCTGAAGACCCAACAGGAATTGCTCGAAGCCGAACGCCTGGCCACTATAGGCAGGATGGCAAGTTCCGTCTCGCACGATCTGCGCCACTCGCTGGCTGCCATTGTGGCCAACGCCGAGTTCCTTTGCGAAAGCAAATTGTCCACGCAGGAACGAGAAGACTTATATCAGGAAGTTTGTACAGCGGTGAATCAAATGACCGATCTAATCGAGTCGTTGCTTGAGTTTTCGCGTACTCGGGAATCGCTGCGCCCTACCTACGGAAGCGTCCGGTCGTCCGCCGACCGGGCCGTGCAATCGGCAAGAGCCCATCCGGAATTTCATTCGATTCAGATCGCCGTGCGAGAAAAAGGCAATAGCGAAGGCTGGTTCGATCAAAAGAAATTAGAGCGGGCGATTTCCAATCTCGTGATCAACGCATGCGAGGCGGTTTCGCGATCACATGGCCGCGTCGAAGTGGAGATAAATCAGGTTCCCCGAGGAGTCGAAATTCTTATCTTAGATAACGGGCGGGGTGTGCCCCAGGCGATTCGGCAAACGCTGTTCGATCCATTTGTCAGTTGTGGCAAGGAAAACGGAACGGGACTCGGTCTGACCGTGGTGCAGAAAATCATTCAGGATCACGGCGGGGATATCGGAGTTGAGCGCACATCGGATCAGGGGACAGCGTTTAAGGTGATGCTCCCGTTACTCTCGCTTCCGAACCAGTCGGCCACTCGTCCGCTGCACGAGAATATCTCCGCCGCAGTGCAGCCTGATCGTTCGTAGGATTCACACCGCCTTAACACGCACTTGACGGGACCGATTAGTTACAATTTCCCAGCCCTGGAGGACTCATGGCTCGACAAAATGGTTTGCGCGAAACGACCCGCAAAATGATTACGAGAGGCTGCTGCATCATTCTGGTGGCAATGTCCGGAACCGTGAGTGGCTGGAGCCAGGAAAATTCCAAACCCAGCACTTCGACCCCGGCGCCGACAGACGCGATGACAGCGGTCGTCAAGGAACTACAGCAGCAAGTCAGCGAACTGAAATCCGCGGTCGCGGAGGTACGCGGCGAAGCCGCGCAGTATCGCGCCGAAACCAGGGAACTGCGACAGGAACTGGAAATGGCCCGCACAAGGGAGGCAACTTCCGCGGCATCCACAGTAGAAAATCCTATTGCCTCGGCGTCGACAACCGACACATCGTCGCCGAATACTGAATCACTCCAACAGCGTGTGACGGCACTAGAAGAGAGTTCCGACCTACTAACCGGGAAAGTGAATGAACAAGATCAAGTAAAGATCGCAAGCGGCTCAAAATACAGGGTAAGGCTTTCCGGTATCGTCCTTACGAATCTGTTCAGCAATCGTGGCGGCGTCGATAATCAAGATGTCCCCAGCTATGCGTCTCCGCCTGCGAACTACGGTTCTGACAGCACCTTCGGGGCTACCTTGAGACAATCCGAATTCGGATTAGAAGTATTTGGCCCCGACGTTGCCGGAGCCAAAATTAGCGGCAGCGTTCAGGCCGATTTTTCCGGCGGCTTTCCCAACACGCTCGACGGAGTGAATTACGGGCTGGTACGCCTGCGCACGGCCAGTATGCGAATGGATTGGAAAGATACCTCAATCATCGCCGGGCAGGACAATTTATTTTTCTCTCCGCTATCGCCCACGTCTTTTGCTTCACTCGCCATTCCCGCGTTCGGATACGCAGGAAATTTATGGGGCTGGATACCGCAGGTCCGAGCCGAGCATAAGTTCCATCTTTCAGACAATCAAACCATGACTGTGCAGGCTGGCATCCTCGACAATGTGACGGGCGAACCGCCATATTCAGAATTCACCCGTTATGCGCAAGCCGGAGAAAATTCCGGGCAGCCAGCCTACGCCACGAGAATCGCATGGGCCGGAGCGGTTCGAGATCAACCGCTGACATTCGGTGTCGCCGGATATTATTCTCCGCAGGAATGGGGCTTCAACCGCAAGGTTACTGGCTGGGCCGGATTGGCGGATTACAGCATTCCAATCGCTTCCACGCTGAATTTATCCGGAGAGTTCTACCGTGGCCGGGCCATCGGCGCACTTGGAGGCGGAATAGGTCAAAGCGTGCTTTACAACGGCGATCCCACTGATCCGGCGACCCAAATTCGCGGCCTCAACTCAATCGGCGGCTGGGCTCAACTGAAATTCCGGCCGGCCTCCAAATTAGAGTTCAACGGCGCTTTCGGATTGGATAATCCGCTGGCGCACGATTTCAATACTTTCCCGGGCGATTCAAGTTTTTACGGCGCACCCTTGAAGCAGAATCGGAGTGCTTTGGTAAATCTCATTTTCCGGCCGCGCTCGAATTTATTGCTTTCGGCCGAATACCGCCATTTGCAGACGCAGCCCGCCAACGGAACCAGCGATGCCGCCGAACAGTTCAATTTAGTGATGGGAGTTTTATTTTAGTGATCCGCGCCGTGGTATTTCTGGGACTCGGTTGCGCGACTATTTCGAACGGCACCCTCGCGCACGGCCAGGGGATCACGGTTTCCGCCCGGATTCGAGTAATCAATGCACAGAACCAGGAAAGGGCTCGCCAGCCTGGTGAGGCTTTGATCTGGCTCACTCCGGTCGGTGTCTCGCCATCGGCCCTCCCCGCGCCCGCTCCAAGTATCGTTCCTCCTCGTCTGACGCAGCACAATAAAAGTTTCAGCCCGCACTTGCTGGTAGTACCGGTTGGCTCGCTGGTGGAATTCCCGAACCGCGATCCATTTTTTCACAATGTCTTTTCTTTGTTTGAGGGAAAACGTTTCGATCTCGGACTCTATGAAGCCGGCACCACCCGTTCGGTTCGCTTCGATAAGCCCGGAATCTCCTACATTTTTTGCAATATTCATGCCGAGATGAGCGCGGTAGTGGTAGCTCTAGTTACGCCGTATTATGGGATTTCGAGTCGGCGAGGTGAAATTGTGATCCCCCATGTGCCGCCCGGCCGCTATGTTCTACGCGTGTGGTATGAGACCGCTTTGCCCGAAGCGCTGGCGGCAATGACCCGCGAAATTGTCGTTTCGGAAGATCGTGCGTCGTTGGGAACGTTTCAAATTCCCGCCGCCAGCCTTCCGCCCTCGCACAAAAACAAATATGGAGTGGACTACAATCCGCCGACGCCCGAAAACCCAGCCTACGAGCACCGTTAGAATTTCTTTCAGACATGCGAAATCCTCTTCTGCGGAGAAAAGAATCTGTAAAAGTTGCGAGAGGTTTGAAGCGCGATTTCTTCGGCTGAGGCTCCACGAATCTCGGCCAGATGCTTTGCTACCTGCGTGACAAAGGCGGGCTCATTTCGTTTGCCGCGATAAGGGACGGGCGCCAGGAACGGACAATCCGTTTCGATCAGTATCCGGTCCAATGGCAGATCTTTGGCGGCATCGCGTATGGACTGGGCCTTCGGGAAGGTTATGTTGCCAGCAAAAGAGATCATAAAGCCCATGTCCAGGCCGCGTTGGGCATGGACCGCAGTTCCCGTAAAACAATGCAGGATGCCGCCCAAGCCGCTGGCCGCCCAATGATCGCGCAGTACGTCCAGACAATCCTGCCAGGCATTGTCGCTTCCTTCCGATGGTCTGCAATGAATAATGATGGGTAACTTCTCTGCGCGGGCTAATTCTAGTTGCCGTAGAAAAATCCGTCGCTGAATGTCTCGCGGCGAGTGATCGTAGTAATAGTCCAGTCCAATTTCCCCCCAGGCAACGACCTTCGGCCGCTTCGCCAATTGCTCAAGCTCGAGGAAATCGGATTCAGCCGCCAGCGTGGCTTCGTGAGGATGAATTCCAATCGACGCATAGATGAAATCATGCCGCTCGGCAATTTGAACGGCGCAATCGAGCGATCCGGGGCCGGTTCCGCTGCCGATCGCAAGAATGGTTTCAATTCCACTCTCACGAGCGCGGGTTATCACCTGTTCCCGGTCGGGATCGAATTGTTCGCCGTCAAGATGCGCGTGTGAATCCACAAACATGATCGTTGGCCCGAGCCGGGTTTACTTCAATCTGGTCCCCAGCGGAACATCTTCAAGAAATCCAGCCAGAACCGCCTTGCCGCCCTCGGGAGAGGCTGCCACGATCATGCCATTCGATTCCAGTCCGCGCAGCTTCCTAGGCGCTAAATTTGCCACGATGACAACTTTGCGGCCAATCAACGATTCAGGCGTATAAGATTCCGCAATACCTGCGACGATTTGCCGCGTCTCCGTTCCAAGGTCCACTTCGAGTCGCAAAAGCTTATCCGCCTTCGGCACTCGTTCGGCGACCTTTACGAGGGCGACTCGAAGCTCAACTTTGGCAAAATCATCAATAGTTATTTTTCCGTCCGCTGCCCCGGAAGCGTTTGGGGCACTCGCCCCGGTGCCGATTGAAGCCACTGCGTCCGGCTTTGTTTCCACTGTCGGTCCTACGTTACGATCCTGATCTTCCATCTGTTGCATCCTTTCAATTGCGCTCTTGTCCGCGCGGGGAAACACCGCCTCAATATTTTCCAACTTTGTCTCTGCCTGAAGTTGTCCCCACTTCAATCCTGATAAATCGAATTGTTGAATATTGCCCAAGCCCAGTTGCGACCATATCTTCGCGGTCGCATCTGGGATTACGGAATGAGACAGCGCGGTTACGATTCGCAATGCTTCCGCGGACGAGTAAAGAATTGCGTTCAACTGCCGTTTGCTCTCTGCATCAGTCTTTTCCGCCAATTTCCAGGGGGTGTTCTCGACAATGTACTTGTCGACCGCCGCGACTAATCCCCATGCGGTTTCGAGCGCGCGCGAAAATTGCTGCTGATCGAAAAACAAGTTATAGCCGGCAATTGTTTTAGCGGCCAGCTCTGCGACGGAATTGCCGGCATCATCGGGGGATGGAATCTCGCCATTGCAATAGCGTTTGATCATCGTCAAAGTGCGGCTTGCGAGATTGCCTAATCCATTCGCCAGATCTGAGTTGTAACGCTGCACCAGCGCGTCGAAGGAGAATGACCCATCCTGTCCGAACACAATCTCCCGCAGCAGGAAATAGCGCAACGCATCCGCCCCGAGCACATCCAGAATCGTCTCTGCACGCACGATGTTCCCGCGCGACTTCGACATTTTGCTTTCTTCAAAAAGCAGCCAGCCGTGAGCGACGATGCTTTTTGGTAGCGGCAATCCCGCAGCCATGAGAAATGCGGGCCAATACACGCAGTGGAAACGGACGATCTCTTTGCCGATCATCTGCAAATCCGCCGGCCAGTATTTGCGGAACGCTTCTTGCGCGCCGGCATGCGACGAGCCAAATCCGATCGCCGTAATGTAATTGGCCAAGGCATCCAGCCAAACGTAAATGACATGTTTGGGATCGTCGGGCACCGGAATGCCCCAGGAAAATGTGCTGCGGCTAATGGATAGATCGCGCAGACCCGAGCGCACAAAAGACGCAACTTCATTCCGCCGCGTTTCAGGACGAACGAAATTCGGGTCGTCATACAGCGCCAGCAGTTGGTCCTGAAACGCCGACAGCTTGAAAAAATAATTTTCCTCATGAACTGTTTCCGTCGGACGCCCGCATTCCGGACAAGGCTCGCCCGGTCCCACATCCACGTACAGCTCGTCAAACACACAGTATTGGCCGGTGTAACTACCCTTGTATATGAATCCTTTGTCGCGAATAAGTTTCCACAACTCCTGCACACGCCGCTTGTGCCGCTCTTCCGTAGTGCGCACGAAGTCATCGTTGCTGATTCCCATTCGCTTCCACAAAGCGCGAAACTTTTCCGAAACCTCGTCCGCAAACTCTTGCGGAGTCTTACCCGCAGCCGCAGCCGCGCGCTCAATTTTCTGACCATGTTCGTCGGTGCCAGTCAAAAAAAATGTGTCCGCACCTAACATGCGCTGGCGCCGCGCAACGGCGTCGCAGGCAATCGTGGTATACGCGTGTCCAATGTGGGGACGCGCGTTGACGTAGTAAATCGGGGTAGTAATGTAAAACTTCTTGCTCATGGTGAAGTTAAGAGTTTACAGAGCGGGTGGGGAATCTCAAATTTTGTCGTTCGCAGAATATGCGGAAAGTGCCGCCTGCATGACGTCCTTCAAAGGCACGCGATTCTCCGAAGCAATGCGGCGGCAATCCTCATACTCCGGCGCGTAGTTCGTGATGCTGCCATTCATGTTGGCTATTTTCAGCCGCACGTCACCCCATTGCGTAGATACATTGATCCACTTTCGCGAAAGCGTTTGTCTATCTTCATCGCGCCGCCGAATGCCCAGCGTGCTGGTCTCGCTGAAGATGACATGAGACAGCCTCGCCGCATCACCCGGCCGGCACAAAACGGTTAACAGCATTCCCGGGCGGTTTTTTTTCATTTGCACTGGAATTCCGAATACATCCAGCGCGCCATCTGCGAGCAACCGGTCCATCGTGTATCCAAAGACCTGCGGGTTCAAATCATCCACATTCGCTTCCAGCACCGTAATTGTTTCTCGCGAGATTTCTGGAGAGATATCCGATTGCAATTCTCCCAGGGTGAGTCTCAGCACGTTGGCGTGACCGGTAAAATCGCGCGATCCCGCACCGTAACCAGCCGTGCCAATTTTCATTGCGGGGAACTGACCAAAACGGCTTACCACCGTCTTCACAATGGCGGCGCCCGTAGGAGTCACCAACTCGGCCTGGATTCCGGTTGAATATACGGGAGCGTCGCGAAGTATTTCCACTGTCGCTGGAGCGGGAACGGGGAAAACCCCATGTGCGCACTTCACCGTGCCGCCGCCGACGTTTAGTGGAGAACAAACAATCTCGTCCACGCCGAGCGCTTGCACCCCCACAGCCGCGCACACGATGTCGACCATCGCGTCTACTGCCCCCACCTCGTGGAAATGCACGGTTTCAATATTCGTATTATGAATTTTCGCTTCGGCCGCGCCGAGCGTCTCGAATATTTTGATTGCAGTGAGTTTCGCTTTTTCCGCGACGTTATTTGACCGCAAAATAATCTGGCGAATTTCGTTCAGGCCGCGGCTCGGCCCGGAATGCGCATGATCGTGATCCATGCCATGAGCAGGACCAGGCCCATCATGCGTATGAGGATGGTTCTGGTTAGGGTGATGTTCCACTGCGGAAGTTCGCGGTTGATCCTGCCCATCCGGGCCGAAGACATCTACTTTGCTGGCGCTGATTCCGCTCCGGATCACCCGCGAAACTGCAATCCGCGCCCCAATATCAAGCCCTAAAACCGCATCCTCGAAGAGCTTCACTGGGACGCCAGTATCAACCAGCGCGCCCAAAAACATGTCTCCGCTAATGCCTGAGAAGCAATCGAGGTAAGCTATGCGCATTGGTCTTTAATCCCCGGCCCACGGCGAAAAATCCCAAAACAACTCAAACTCATCATAGGGAAGGCTATGACCGGCGTCAAACCCGCGACCAGGCCATACTCTGCTACAATTCCTATCTCTTCAATCACTTAGAGGGAATTGTGTATCGCTATCTGGAACAACGATTGAGCCAGCAAATTCGCGAATTCTTGCTCCAGACCTACAACCTGGATCAACCCAGAATCGTGATTGAACAACCGCCCCGAGTCGATTTAGGGGAGTACGCGCTCCCTCTGGCCTTCGAATTGGCTCGAAAGCTTCGTCAGGCCCCGCGCAAAATCGCGGAACAGATCGTCACCGGTATCGGTTCCATTGAAGGTTTCGAGAGACTCGAAGTCGCTGGCGCCGGATACATCAACGCATACGTTCAGCGCGAAGAAATGGCGACGGCCCTCGCCGCGGACAGACAGCCACAATCAAAAATCGACGCCGGCAAAGTGTTGGTCGAACATTCCAGCATTAATCCAAACAAGGCGGCGCATGTGGGCCATCTTCGCAACGCCATCCTCGGAGATACCTTCGTCCGCATGTTGCGGGTTTCGGGAAGGGAAGTGGACGTTCAGAATTATGTCGACAATACCGGAGCCCAGGTCGCGGACGTAGTTGTTGGGTTCTTGCAGATCGAGAAGAAAACGCGTAAAGAGATTGAACAATTAGCTGCCGAGCCTCGCTTCGATTATTACTGCTGGGACCTCTATGCCCGCGTCTCTCACTGGTATCAGGAAGACAAACAAAATTTGCAATTTCGTTTGCAGACACTTCATGACATCGAAAAAGGCGGCAACGAAACTGCCGCGATAGCGGAAACTATTTCCACTGCCGTTTTGAGAAGGCACCTCGAAACCATGGAGCGGCTTGATATTGAATACGACTTTCTGCCCCGGGAGAGCGAAATCCTATCTTTGCATTTCTGGGATTCCGCCTTCGAGAAACTGAAGGCCGGGGGCGTGCTTTTCTTTGAAGACTTGGGCAAGAACAAAGGATGCTGGGTGATGCGCCGCGCCGGAACAAATCAAGCAAGTGAACCGGCCGGAGCAGAGGACATTTTAGAAGACGATCAAAAAGTAATCGTCCGGTCCAACGGAACGGTTGGTTACGTCGGCAAAGATATCGCTTATCACCTGTGGAAGTTCGGATTGCTGGGCCGCGATTTTGGATATCGAAAATTCTATCGCTATCCGAACGAGCACGAGTGTTGGATATCGAGCGCCGAAGGAAAGAGCGATCATCCCCACTTTGGCGGTGTGTCAGAAATCTATAACGTGATTGATGCTCGCCAGGCCGAGGCCCAGAACACGGTGATCGATGCACTGCGCGGCCTCGAATATACGGAGCAGGCAAACCACTACACTCATTTTTCTTATGAGATGGTCGCCCTTACCCCGCGCTGCGCCGCCGAATTAGGGTACGAACTTTCTGAAGAAGACAGCAAGCGCCCGTACGTTGAAGTTTCCGGACGAAAAGGTTTTGGTGTAAAAGCCGACGATCTCATTGACCGCCTGATCGCATCGGCGAGAGCTGAGGTTGATTCCCGCCATCCCGAGTTGCCAAATGATGAGCGCCTGGCCATTGCCGTGCAAATCGCGGTCGGGGCCTTGCGCTACTTCATGCTGAAGTTCACCAAGCAATCGGTAATCGCATTCGATTTCAAAGAGGCGCTAAGTTTCGAGGGAGAAACCGGACCATATGTGCAGTATGCGGTAGTGCGGGCGACAAATATCTTCCGCAAAGCGGCAATCGATCCCGAAAAAAACATTGCAACATACGTTTCTACCCAGGAATTGAAAAAGTACCTCGCTGATCCTGGAGCTACCGAGATTTGGGCGCTCTGGCTGGCGGCGTCTAAAACTTCTTACACTGTTGACCAGTCGATCGCCACCACCGAGCCTGCCTATCTGGCAAAACATGCTTTTCAACTGGCACAATTATTCAACGCTTTTTATCACCAGCATCCCATCCTCACGGAACAGGATGAAAGCCGAAAAAAGTTCTTGCTCGCGACCGTTGCTGTCGTTCGCCGTGAACTCACTCGAATTCTGAATGTAATGGGCATCGCCGTCCCCGCCGCGATGTGAAATGCCCGGGCTTTGCCTAATGCGCCGGTGGTCCCGCGCTATCTGGGCGGATTAAAAACGCAAGCCGCGAGAAAAGGAAATGTCCTCCGCCATCGTCGGTCACATTTACATTGAAGGATTCCCCAGAGCGACTGGTTGACCCGGGACCACATCAGCGTTGCTCCCGCTCTAATCGACGACGCATCATCGAGCGCCTTGGAAAATGTGTAGATGCCGCCGATCGAGAAGATTAGACAATCGTTTTCGCAAACGCACTGAGCCGGCGTTCGCCTCCGAATCAGCCAGCGACGCTCCATGAATCGTTCGAACGGGAGGCGATACTGAATTGATCTGCGCCAGCGCCATTGACTGGCAAAACATCGCAAAATGAACTGACAGGATGATGTGAAGGACCAAATTCTGGCGAGACGCAACTTTCATCGCCAGACTCTGGAGACCGTGAATCCTCATAGTTTTGACGGAGTTTCAGTGCTGCCTTGCCTGAAATGATACTGTTGCACCCGGTTTCGGGTTGTAAATCTTTGTCGCATTTTCTCTACATTTGTCTCTGCAAGCGGGGATTCACCTCGCACAAAGTAAAGGAATGGGCGCGGACCGGATCCGATTTCGTAAAGTTCCGCAAAATTGAGAGAATTCTGGTTTTTTGCGCAACTTTCGGTTCATAATTCAATTCATACACCTTAGTACTTCGCTTTTGAAAAGGAGATTTATGATCAAGAAATGTCTGCTCGTCCTGATCGCGGCTGGAGTCATCTCGATGGCCGCGCCCTTTGTGATGGCCCAAGATAACGCGCCTCCGCCACCCGATCAGCAATCGGCTCCGCCACCGGCGAATAATGGTGGTCAAATGCGCCACGGTCCGGTGGATCCCGCGAGGCGCACACAGGCTCTATCCAAAAAGCTCAACCTTACCGCCGATCAACAAACCAAAGTACAGAGCATTTTTGAAGCCGAGCGTTCCCAAATGGAAGCTTCGCATCAGGATAGTTCCATGTCTCCGCAAGACCGGCGCGCGAAAATGATGGATATGCGCAAGAGCACCGACTCGCAAATACGGGCCATTCTTGACCCGAATCAACAGAAGCAGTGGGATGAAATGATGGCGCAGCACCAACAAATGATGCAAAATCGTGGCGCCCCTGGCGCTGGTCCAGACCAGCAGGCCCCGCCGCCTCCGCCTCCGCAGTAACTACCTCGGACGAAAGCGCTTTTGGTTGAAGATTTGAAATTCAGGACTGACCTTAGTCGAATCGGACCTGCGAAAGGTCGATCTTCCGAAAGCGCTTTTATCCGCCGCCCTCGTCGTTCTCCCCGTCGCGCATTTCGGCCTCTTCCGTCGAGTTACGGAATGCCGGGTGTCGAGGCATTGCTGTTAATTCCACATGGTTCCGGCCCGCGTGTGCTGCGCGCCGCGATTTGAAGGCGAGTGCGCATTTGCTTTGGCTGTGCGCAGTCCCCTCGCCTCCAAACCTGGCGCCCTGAATCACCCTACAGCGGGCTGTCGAGTGAATCAGACTAAAAAATACGTCACTTGCGGACGACCTCCATGATCCATACGGCGTAGTTAATCCCGGGGTGGACAATTGGAGTTTGTTCCCCATCGAACCGTGTCACGTTTCGTGCGTTCAGCCGCAACGTGGTATACGTGTCTTGCGAGCGGATGCAAGTGGGATATCAACTTTCGTTTGCGTCATCTTTTCATGGATCCGAAGATTCCCCATATCGTCTCTCTGCTTGATCTTCACGCGGGCCTGACTGAATTCCAGTCGAAACAGTTATTACAAATGGCGTCCCGACTTGACTTCAATGACGAAGACCGCGAAATGTTTAAGGCGATGGGACGCATCGATGCGGATACCGCCACTGCACTGCGCAATTCCATCGAACTGCTCAAGAAGCTGAAATAAACCGGGCAGCGCAAACAAAAGGCCAGCCCCTGAGAGCCAGCCCAATGTTGAATTGAATATTTCCTTACTGCACTGCAAAAATCAGATCATCGTGATCATTGTACGAACCCGTCGTGCAGGAAGACGCTCTTCCCTGATAGCGGAATTGCGCCCGAACCGCCTGCAAGCTGCCCGTGGGTAAAGTGAACGTGGCCGAGAGATTCTGCGCTCCGGCCTTTGTGGGCACAATAGTTTTGATCAATGTCCACGAAGGGCTATTGGCATTCGGCGCGTAGTAAAGGTCGAGTGCATCGGAGGTATATCCGGCATATGCCCAGACGGTAGCCGTGACCGTGGCCGTGGTTCCGTGCGTCAAAGTGCCGCCGCTGGTGGAAGCCACGACGATGCGGTCATTGGATTCGTCGGAATGAAATGTTCCCGCAGTGCCGTCCGCGCACGATCCTTTAATGGTGTTGGGTTGATTCGGTTCCGCGCCGCCAGATAGATGGTCGCGCCCCAGCAGCAGGGAAGGACCAGAGTCACACGACGAGCCCACCGTCGCGCATCCCGGCGCCTTAAGCGTGGAGTTGTAGACCGCGGTCTGCGCTCCCGCCGACGAACTCACCGTCAGCGAGATGGTTGTGCTGTGACTTAACGACCCGGAAGTTCCGGTCACAGTCACTGTCGTTGTACCGGTCGCCGCGGTTGAAGACGCACTCAATGTGAGCGTCGAAGTCACGCTGCTATTCGCCGGCGGAGTTACAGGGTTGATAGAAAACGCCGCCGTCACGCCGCTGGGCAATCCAGTAGCCCTGAGCGTTGTCGCTGAGGCAAAACTGCCGGAACTAGTAATGGTAATTGTGCTCTTGCCATTGCTGCCGGGAGCTATGGTCAAGGAATTAGGCGATGCGCCAATGGTAAAGTTTGGCGTCGATGCCGCATTCACGGTAAGGGCGAGAGTGGTGGTTGAAACCAAACTGCCCGATGTGCCGGTGATTGTAACTGTCGCGCTTCCGGTCGTGGCCGAACTGCTCGCGGTCAAGGTCAGGGTGCTGCTTCCAGTCGTGCTCGTGGGATTGAATACTGCCGTCACGCCGGCAGGTAATCCCGACGCGGCAAGGCTCACCGTTCCATTAAATCCTCCCTGATCGTTAACCGTGATTGTGCTCATTCCGCCAGCGCCCCCTTGAGTGATGGTCAAGCTGTTCGGCGAATCCGAAAGCGTAAAGTTCGGTGAAGATGCGCCAGCCAAAGCGTTGATCAGGTTCTGGCCATTCGGACTTCCCCATCCCGTAACCAAGTCATAGCCGGTAACGGCGTTATACGATTTACCTTTGCCATTATTGTTATTGCCGCTGGTGACGTCGTGGAAATCGCTATCGTAGTTGGGACTCTTGCCGATGGAATAAATCGCCGGATTGACGAAACCCAGAGTCGAGCTGCCGTTAGCCACGACCTGCTGATTGACGAGCGCAAGAAAGCCCGCCCAGCGCGGCGCCGCAAAGCTGGTGCCGCCCCAATCTCCGGCGCACGAGCCATTGCTGCAAAGGTAATTGTCGAAATTGCCTTCCGCGGCAACATCAGGAATATTTCGGATGGTAGTGGAAGCCGCGTTCGAAGAATTCGCTACGCCGGATTGCCAGCTCGGAATCGCAAAGCCGTTGTCGCTTGGACCACCGCTACTGTCGGCCCACGCGGTTTCCGATTCCCATGACCCGCCCGCGCCACTCGTAGTCAAGTCAGTTGCACCGACAGCTACAACGTAAACGTCTTCGGCGGGAAAGCTTTCATCCGTAGAATTCGACCCGGTATAGGCTCCCGCATCTCCTGATGCTACGAAAAGGTTTTGCCCCTGGGCTGCGAATTCTTGAAATATGGGATCGTCGGATGAGGGGTCGTCGGGATTCCAACCCCACGAGCAGCTCAACTGCTTGGAAATATTATCCGTAGCCATCTTGTTAAAAATATCCACGTCGCCGACTCCAATCGACGAATTACCCGGCGCAATATAAACCCGCACCTGGCTCATTCCCGGAGCCATGGCGATCGCCTGCACGATATCGAGCACCTGTTCGCCGTCGTCGCCGTCCGAGCCGGCGCTGGCCCCATCGACGAGCACGTTATTAATGGGAACGCTGTACGAGACGCCATCAAAAGTCGATGTCACATCGCTGGGGGTGTATCCGTCGAACTCCAAAAGTCCGACTGACTGCCCAGTACCTGTGAGAGCTGTTCCGCCGTAGTAAGCCGCGCGCATGTCGCCGCCCAGATATGCGCCGCCGGGTCCTGAGCCGGCGTTGCCTTGAATTGCATCTCCTGTGAGGCTTCGCTTTAACTTTGGATGAGGTATGGAGTAATTATTGAGTCCCGCGATGTGCCACACCGGCGCGGCCAGATCAAGCGATGGTTCGCGATCCGGCGAATAAAATGTGCGATTTTCCGTCGGATGCTGGTAGAGCCGCATGGTCACATGAAAAGCCTTTTCAATTTCCGCCACCGTGCCATTTATGTCGACCAACAATCGGTTCGGAGAAGTTCCGGTCACGGTAAAGCCGTTAGCTTTCGCAAAACTGATCACCGCCTGATAATCCTGTTCGCTGGGCCCGAACTGTTCGGTGAACTGATCCACGGTGAGATATTGGCGGTAGTCGGCGCTCGAAGGATCATGCAGCCGGCTCAGGAAACCAGCCAGTTCCGTCTGATTTCTCAGTGGCAGCATTATTGCCAGATTCATGTTTTCGCTGGCTGACAGAGGGGCGACAGGCACCGCTTGTCCGCTAGAAACCACGGGACGAACATGCCCGTGCAGTTGCTGTGTTTGTTGGCACAGTCCTGAAATTGTGAATATTGAAATGAAGGCAATAAGACCGGGCAGGAGGGGGACGCGTTTGCGCATTGGATTATCCTCTCGGGTATTTTTGGGTTCAAATAGGAATTAAAATTAAGTGGGGAAACCGGCGAACAGTTGCGCAATCTTAACCCAGGACGCGCGTTTTTTCACCAATTTCTTGCGCACTACAAATAGCTAGGGCAGGGTAAGGCGCATTAGTGCCTGTAACTGCATGACAATCGATCCTGAGAACCACTTGGCGGGATGAGTCCGACCCATTCCGGAGCGCACGGTCACAAGTGACAGTGCGATTTTCTCCTTCCACAATAGCCCCAAGTGACGGAAAATACAGGCAAAAGAGGGCAAAATCTATGCGGGGCGTACTGTTTCGCGGAATACTGGGCCTGTTGGCTTTGTTGCTGCTGATTTATTTGGGCGACTATGGTTCATTGAGTTATCAAATTCCTAATCATCGCCCGCAGTTCGGGCAGGTCATCGTAAACCCGTTCTACGTTATCCACGTAAAGGGAGGCAAAATACAATACGAACCGGGACAGCCAGAAACCGACCAGTGCGTCAATTCGCTGTTTCCGCACTACGGCAGCAGCCCTTGTTGGTATTTGAGCCGCCACACCGATAAACACATTGATATTTGAGAATGGATTTTCGGGGCAAGAACGGATTCTACCAATAGCTGAATGTCAGCTTGTCCAACCAGACGGAATAGGACTCCTGGTTTCGATTGCCATCCTGCTGGTAATTGATGGTTATTCCGTGCCAGGCGCTCGATGTTGGATTTTCCGTGTGGTTTACCGTAGCGGTTTGTCCGTTTAAAGTAATGGATTGAAACAGAAGCTGGTTCTGCGAAGTTCGCTGCACCTGAATGGTCACGTGGTTCCAGGCATTGCTATTGGGATTGCACGCTACTCCGGTCGGCAGCCATGCCTGGTTTTGATTGTCCCAGATGTCCCATTCGTTCCCGCCCGCGATTCGACATTCATGTCCCCAGATAAAGGACTGCCCACCTGCAAATTGATTGATATCGAATTCAACTGCCTGGGCTGCGGCCAAGTCGGTAATGTAGAAGTAAACATCGTAGGTGAAATTATGCAGATTGGAAACGACCGAATGGTCCAGATCAGGAATTCCCTGGGAAGAAAAATCTCCGATGAGATGGTTATTCCATAATATGTCGGAAAACGGCGTCTCGCCCCCGATATCCATTTGCGTTGAACTGCCGCTCAGCGATGGCGTGCTCACCTGTTGAGTCATAGCCCATGTGGCTTGAGGTCCCGTGGGACTACACCCGGAACACACCGCGTAACTGGTTGGCAGCAAGGCTGCGCCTGCCCAGCCAGGCTGCGTCTGCAAACTTGCAAATACACTCGCATTCGCTGATTGACCAGAATTAACCGGCGCAGGGTTGGCGGCGGAAGGTGGAGCAGCGGGCGGAGCGGCAGCGGAGGCTGGCGAAACTGCGGTGCCTCCACAGCTCAAAAGTAAGAACGATGCGGAGAGCAGCGTCGCCACAGCAACCGATTGTACGATTGGACGCAGCATTTCGTTCAATATGACACCTAACGCGGCGCCGCGTGAGATTACGAAAGGCGAAAACTCTCACAGCACCTCGGCCTCTTGTTGTTGGGTAGTGCGGCATAGTACCTATTCGTTACCCAAAGCGCAAGGACAATTGCACCTTAACTCAGGCAGGGGCATGAGTCGTTTGTGTGGCGCGCCCCTCTTGCCCGCGAGGGTCTAAGTAAAAACCGCGGACAGCATTGTGTCCGCGCCACACACTCAACGAAAAATTTTCAAAAACGGCTTGTTACCAAAGAAAGCCCCACGAGTGGGCCATTGTTTCCTGTGATAGTTTCCGCCAGACTTTTACCCACAACACTGCATATGAATTGTTCGTTTCGCACATTTCGCGAGTTTGTTTTTAGTCAGGAAGGCCAGGACGTGGCCGAATATGCAATTATGCTGGCGGTTGTGCTTGTAATCGTGATGGGAACGGTCACTGCGATCGCTTCTAACGCCGGCGTCGTTTTCTCCGGTGTCGCCAGTTCCATCCCCTAGAAGGGATACCCTCCTACCTTCCGGCTTCCTTCTCCCCCTTTCTGATCGGTGCGCCTCAGGCCGTGCTTCAGACAACCTTAGCCATTCGTAATATTTTCAATGCAATTTCTATGGCTGCAAAACAGCTCGGTTACCGTGGTTACTGGACAGAAATCGCCCCCTGCACAAACATTAGGAAGTTACTAGGCTTCCCGCGACTGGCTGCGCAAGAAAATAGCAGCCATGAAAACGTGAGCGGGAATAAGGGGGCATCTTGCCAACAGCAGCAGCATCTGAATCCACGCGTCAAAGCACCCGGGTTGCGGCAAAAATTGCCGTGAAAGTCGTTAGCTTAAATCCCTTCCTCGAGTTTTCTGAGTCGTGCAACACCGTCAGTGTCAACGCTCAAGGATGCGCGATGCATTCCGATAAGCCACTAGCTGTTTCCACACCGGTGACGCTGCGGCTGGAGAATGGCAAAGAGGCTGGTGGTCAAGTGGCTTTCTGCAAAGGCTCACCGTCGAACGATAAGCTGTGGGGCATTGGCATTGTGCTCGATCAACCCGGAAATTTCTGGGGGCTGGATCCTTGCCCTAAGGACTGGGCGGTCGCCGAGGAAAACGCCGCGTCTTCCCCGTCCGGAAGCACCGGCGAGGCGAGTGGCGCCAAGGCTGAATCTGCCGTCGCGGTAACTACGGCCGAAGTGGAACGCATGCGCGCCGAACTGCGCGAGCAGATGCGCCAGGAACTAACCGCGGTATTGGCGGAAGCGCAGGCAAAGTTTAATGAAGAAGTACAAACCCAAAGAAAGAACACAGCGCTTGCGGAAGGGCTTCTGCAAGATGCCGTGAAAGTTCGGGAGTCGCTCACCTTACATGAGCAGGAGCTGACGCAAAAACTTGCCGACGGAACCAAGAACGCTATCGAACGCATTGAAGCCTCGATGAACGCGCTGAAACTCGAGACGCAATACGATTCAGAACAGCAGCAGGCACAAGTACGCAAAGAGGCCGAAGAAGCTGAAAGCCGTTTGCAGAAAAACTTTACGGCGCAGATGGAAAAAGCCCAAAGCCAGTTGGCTGAGGCAGTGGACGAAAAAAAGAAAGACGTTGCTGAGGCCGCGTCGTCGATCGGTCAGGTGAGCGACAAAATATACGCCGATGTTCAAAAGCGATTGGAAAACGATCTTGAAAGTCAAAAGGAAATGGTAGCGTCTATCCGCAATACGATCAGCGGCGAGGTCGCGCGCTTGCAGGGCGAAGTCGGGGGTGTGGACGAGCGCATAGTTAAGATGCGTGAACTTTCTGCCCAGGTCGAAAAGGACTTCGGGACTCGCCTCGACCAGAGCGCAGCCGATGCGATGAAGCAGGCGCAGGCAAGTCTGGACCACGTTTTGGGCGGACTGCGGACCGAGCAAACCGCACAGGCCCGAAAAGAAATGGAGGATCTGCTGGCTCCGATTTCCACGCGCGCTGATGCTTTAAAGAAGGAGCTCAGCGATGCCGCGAGCGCTCTCACTCGCGAGCGCGACGAAATTCAGCAACAGGTTGACGGCGTAAAGCGAACCAAGGAAGAAATGCAGGTTTGGATTGCGCAGCAAGTCCCAGGCTTTCAAAAGACGGTTCAAGACGTGTTATCCGAAGCCAAGGGCCAAGCCAAGACGATCATGCAAACTGCGATTAGCACTTTTCAGGATCCCGTCGAGAAATTTAATCGCCAGGCGAAGGGCAAGATTGAAGAATTCATGGCGCAGCAACATTCGGAACTCGACGAGGGCACTCGCCGCTTGCGTAATCTGCTGGCCACGCTCGAACAGCAAGCTGAGGATTCGCTGCGAGGGTCGTTCGAAGTTAATTCCGATGCGGTAGCGCATAAAGAAATGTCTTCTCCGGACAAGCTCGTAACTGAGGCGCTGGAGGAAAATCAGGATAAACTAAATCCTCGTGGCCAGACCACATTGGCCAAAAAACTCTCCGGCTTGGTGCGCGGACAAAAAGCCTAACTAATAACACTGACACCTTGGCCGCCTTCACCGTGAGGGCGGCTAGCAGCTTCTGCTTCCGGCACCTTGTTTAGGTTTTATTTCCTGCCTCGACTTTTCACATTCATCCGCATAAAGTGTTGGCCATGCATATTGCTCGCCGTGAGTTTGCTAAGTTGTGCGCCCTGGCGTTGGCGGGAACGCGTTTACCTTCGTTTGCGCAAACGTCCGCGCCGGAAAAGCCGGTAGGCTATGCCGCCGTTGGCCTGGGCAGAGTCTCGGATATCTTCATGCGGGCGTGCACGCAGTCGCAGAAGGCGAAGGTCACGGCGCTCGTCACCGGGCATGCCGACACTAAGGGCGTGAAGTATGCGTCGATGTACGGCATTCCGAAGAGTTCGATTTATACCTACGAAACCTACGACCAGATTCGCGATAATCCGGACGTTGACGCGGTCTACATTGGCCTGCCGAACAGTATGCATTGCGAATACACCGTGCGCGCCGCGAAAGCCGGCAAGCACGTGTTGTGCGAAAAGCCGATGGCGATTTCTAGCGCGGAATGCCGCCAAATGATCGACGCTTGCCGGCAGGCGGGAAAGAAATTAATGATTGCCTACCGCGTGCATTACGATCCGTTGTGGATTCAGGCCATACAGATGATTAAGTCGCCGGACTTCGGCGGCTTCCAATCTTTTCAAGGCGGATTTGCTGGACAGGAAGCGGCTGGCGAATGGCGGCTCAGCCGAAAGCTGGGCGGCGGCGGCGCGCTGATGGACCTGGGAATTTATCCGCTGAATACCATCCGCCACATCACCGGAGAGGAACCGACCGATTTCACGGCGATGGTCTCAACGCGCGATCACGGCGGACGTTTTGCGGAAGTGGAACAGTCGATGGAGTGGACGATGAAATTTCCCTCCGGCATTCTCGCGTCGTGCGGATGCTCGTATGGCGAGCGCGGGCCCAGTTTTCTAAATATCAATGGCGGAAAGGGTTATCTCGAAGTCGACCCTGCGTTCAATTATGACGGACTGCATATCCGCGGAGAGTATGAGGGACAGCCCGTCGATCAGGCGGGAACTTTAAAGCATCCCTACGAGTTCACCATTGAGGCGGATCATTTTGCGGACTGCATTCGCAATAATAAGGAGCCGGAGTCACCCGGCGAAGAAGGTTTGAAAGACATGATCGCCATCGAAGCGATTTATAAAGCGGCCGGAGCACCGATCGCCTAACGAGGGCAAGTATTTATGGGGATAAAAATAACGGTCGGTGCTTTAGTTTTCACCCTATCCGCCGGCATCTGCTTTGGACAAGAGAACATCGCGCGCCCGAAGATTACTGGCGTGTCGCACCTGAGCGTCTACACTTCCGACGCCGCGAAGGCCGAGCAATTCTATGTTCACGATCTGGGCGCGGTGAAAGGAACGGACCCGCAAAATCCCGCAGGGGTGCGTTATTACTTCAACGCGATTCAATTCGTGGAAGTGCTGCCGCTCCCGGATGGTCCCGCCTCGGTCAACCGCTTCGATCATGTGGGATACAACACAACCAATGCGGAGGCCCTGCGAAAATATCTTGGCGCGCACAACATTGCCGTTCCTGCGACGGTGACAAAAGGCAGCGACGGGAGCCAATATTTCGAAGTCAAAGACCCGGAAGGAAATCGCGTTGAATTTGTCGAGCCGCCCGCGCATCCCGCGGCTGTGCCAGCGAATCCGTTGAGCAGTCATATTATTCACGTCGGGTACATCGTTCATGACCCGGCAGCGGAAGATACTTTTTACGATGCGTTGCTGGGGTTTCGTCCTTATTGGCATGGTGGCATGAAGGATGACGAAACCGCATGGATTTCGCAGCAGGTTCCGAATGGCACCGACTGGATCGAATACATGGTGGTGAAGGGACCCGAAAAGACTGGAATTCCTCCGGCGATGTCCCAGGAAACCGCGGGAGTGCTCGATCACTTCGCGCTGGGCGTCCGCAATATGGAGCAGACGGTGAATCTCTTATATGCCGGAGACCGGCTGACCGCGAAACATTCTCCGCCGCAGATTGGACGCGATGGAAAATGGCAGCTAAACATTTATGATCCTGACGGTACGCGCGCCGAGATCATGGAATTCCAGCCGTCCGTAAAGCCGTGCTGTTCGGCCTTCCTGCTGCCCAGCCCTACCAAGTAAACCTGGTAAGCTTTGTATGGCGCGGGGTGAAAAGGCGCTCTATCGCTGCTCATCACCCATATCGGCACTTGAGGGATCGGGCTCGCCATTAAAGTATTTCTGCAAGGCATCTTTGAAAATCTGATTCTCGAATGTGGATGCAGCGAATAACGTCATCGACGACCGGAACTTCAGATCGTCCGGATATCCAAATATTTCTTCGGCCGATCGGCCTTCCACGAGGTTTACCAATTCAGTGCACTCTCTTAGGCGCGAGCCAAGAACTGGATGTTTCAAGTACGCCTCCGCTTCCGCACGCGAGCTTATCGAATACCTGAGGGCCATGTCGCTTCGTCCTAAACCTCGCATTTGGGGGAAAATGAACCACATCCAATGAGTGCGTTTCCGGCCTGCGCGCAGTTCATTACAAACCTTGTCGTATATCGGACTCTGCGCGTCCACGAAGCGCTGGAGGTTATAGGAATCGTTCATGTCGAAATTTTGGAATCGATTAGTGCGCGATCTTGTCAGTTCGCGATAAAGCGATTATGGTTGCCCATCGTGAGGACAAATTATGGCTACACGGCGTGAGTTTATCAACCAACTTGTCGTAGGCGCGGCAGGGGTCGCGGTAGGCGTTACAGCGAAGAGTTACGCTCAAATTCTGGGCTCGAATGACCGCCTTACCTTTGCGGTCATCGGCTTGAATGGACGCGGTTACGCGCATCTCTCCTCGCTCAAGGCGAATAAAATCAGTGCGCGAATCTCCCATGTCTGCGACGTGGACAGCGATACTTTGAAGAAATTCGCGGATACGACGCAACATGAAATGGGTGAACCTGCCAAAGCAGAAAAAGATTTTCGTGCAATTCTCCAGCAGAAAGAAGTGGACGCAATCACGATTGCCGCCCCTGACCATTGGCACACTCCAATGGCGCTCGCCGGATTGCAGGCGGGAAAACACGTGTATGTGGAGAAGCCATGCAGCCACAATCCTGCCGAGGGAGAAATGCTGGTGCAGGCGCAGCAGAAGTACGGGAAGCTAGTGCAGATGGGCACGCAGCAGCGCTCGTCCCCGCACACCATAGAAGTTATTGGCAAAATTCGCGATGGAGTGATCGGCAGGCCCTACTTTGCGAAAGCCTGGTATAGCAATGTCAGGAAGTCGATCGGCGTGGGCAAAGAGGCGCCTGTGCCGCCGCAGCTTGATTGGGATTTATGGCAAGGCCCGGCGCCGCGCCGTCCTTATAAGGACAATGTGCAACCGTACAACTGGCACTGGTTTCGAATCTATGGAACGGGCGAAGCTTTGAATAATGGCACCCACGAAGTCGACGTATGCCGCTGGGCTTTGGGTGTGGATTATCCGCAGCGCGTGACGGCCTCGGGAGGAAGATACCACTTCAAAGATGACTGGCAGTTCTACGACACGCTGGTCACCAGCTTCGAATACGACGGCAAAATGATTTCGTGGGAGGGCAAAAGCTGCCAGGGCATGAAATATTATGGGCGCGACCGCGGCTCGACCATCATGGGAACCGATGGCACGGTACTGGTGGACCGCGACGGTTACGAAATCTACGATCTCAAAGGAAACAAGATTAGTGAAGTCAAAGTCGGCAATAAAACTTCATCTGCCGATTTGATCGGACGCGATTCCATGACCGATGCACACTTCGCAAACTTCATCGCGGCGATTCGTAATGGTGAAAAGCTTAATGCGCCAATCGCGGACGGAAATATTTCCGTCACCTCGCTGCAACTCTCCAACATTGCGTGGGGGGTCAATCACGAATTAAGGTTGGATACCAGAGACGGAAGAGTTCAGAACGATCCTGACGCGATGAAAATGTGGGGACGCGAATATGAAAAAGGATGGGCGCCACATGTCTAAGCATGAGTTTTCTCGCCGTGATTTCGTTCGCTCGGGAGCATTGATTGCCGCAGCCGCGGCTCTTCCCGCCGGCATCTTTACCGCCGCGCAAGAACGGCCGGGAATTGAGACGCCGATTCGCCTTGGCCTCGCCAGCTATACATTTCGCAATTTCGATCGCGCGCAACTGATCGGATTTATGAAACAACTGAACGTGTCCGATCTCAATGCAAAAGAAGTAAAAGATCATCTGCCGATGGATCCGCAGGGTGAATCGGCCGCGTTGGCGGCCTATGCTGCGGCAGGCGTCAAATTGCACGCTGCCGGAGTCTTATATCTGACGAAAGATGAAGAT
This sequence comes from uncultured Acidobacteriaceae bacterium, assembly GCA_963849315.1. GTDB lineage: Bacteria > Acidobacteriota > Terriglobia > Terriglobales > Acidobacteriaceae > PALSA-188. The sequence continues at coordinate 120,134 of CAWKGT010000002.1, forward strand.
GCCGACATCCGCTCGAAATTTGAATACTGCAAAAAAGCTGGATTGCGAGTCATGGTCGCGGGCGATCCGACTCCGGAAAATTTGCCGCGAATTGAGAAATTCGTGAAGGAATACGACATTCGGGTCGCCATCCACAATCATGGTCCCGAAGATAAATTGTGGCACTCCCCGCTAGATGTGTTGAACGCGGTGAAGAATATGGATCCACGCATCGGATGCTGCATCGATGTCGGCCACGCGGTTCGCGCCGGCACCGATGTGGTGCAGGCGATTCACGAAGTCGGACCGCGATTATTCAACATGCACATGAAAGACCTCACGGACTTTAACGATAAAGAAAGTCAGGTTGCGGTCGGCGACGGTAAAATGCCAGTGCGCAAGATTTTCGAAGCGCTGATGGCGACGAATTATCCCGGCTTCGTCGATCTTGAGTACGAGATTCATCCCGACGACCCGATGCCGGGCGTGATAAGCAGCTTTGCGTATATGCGGGGCGTGCTCGCGGGCATGGACGCTCGTCGAACAAATTAAACATGCATCCCCCAGGCACATTGTCGTAGAGTTCTTCGTAGGCATAGATCGAGATGGAGCCCCCGATGAGAAGAGACAAATCCGGAAACAGTCGACGAACTTTCCTTAAAGCAGGCGGAGCGATCACTGCCGCCGCCATCGGCTCCGCCGTCCTACCGGATATTGCGGTCAGCCAGGCGAAAGCTCCGTTTAATCCTGCGAGTGCCGATGCCATGCCCACGCGTAATCTCGGCAAGACCGGATACAAGGTCGGAATTTTCAGTCTTGGCGGACAAGCGTCACTGGAGAAAGCGAGCAATGAAGCCAGCGCAGTTCCGATCATTGAAAGGGCCCTCGATCTGGGAGTGAATTACATCGATACATCGTCGATTTATGGCGGCCCCGAGCGCTGGAGCGAGCAATATGTGGGCAAGGTAATGAAGCACCGCCGCAGCGATGCATTTCTGGCAACCAAAACTAAAGAGCGGACGCGCGACGGCTCCATGCGCATGATCGAAACTTCGCTCAAGCTATTGCAGACCGACCATGTTGACCTGTGGCAATTGCACGACATCGGCACCATGACGGATATCAACGAGATATTCGCCAAGGGCGGAGCCATGGAAGCGTTGCTCGAAGCCCGCGATCAGAAAATTGTGCGCTATCTGGGCATCACCGGACACTACCGTCCCGATTCGTTGATGGAAGCGATTCATCGCTATGATTTCGATACGATTCTGATGGCGGTCAATGCCGCCGATCCGCATCATTTCAGCTTCTCGGAAAAATTGCTGCCGCTGGCGGTCGAAAAACAGATGGGAATCATAGGAATGAAAGTTCCTGCGCGTGGCCGGCTGCTTTCATCATGGACGCCGCCGCCGATTGAAGAACAAAAGCATTCGTGGGAAGGCATGGTGCTTGCCCCGACGCCGGGAACCATCGATATGCGGCAGGCGATGTACTACTCATTGTCGCTGCCGGTGAGTACGGTCATTATCGGATGTGATTCGATTGCGCAGCTACAGCAAAACGTGCAACTGGCGCGCGATTTCACCCCGCTCAATCAGCAACAGATGGCAGCACTCACCGAAAAGGCAGCGCCTGTAGCAAAGCCGGCGCTCTTTTTCCGGTTTTACGAGCGCGCCTGATACTACGCGACGTAACAATTAATCTTGAGACTTCTGCCGACTTCACGCGCAAACGGAAGTTGAGAATTTCTTATTCCCCCTCATATGCAGTCCGCCTTGGGCTAAACTCCTCAGTGGCTTTTCATTGCTCGGGGAGAAAATCAATTGTCAACGTCGCGGCGGAGTTTCCTAAAGCAGAGCGCAATCGCGGGGGCCGGACTCGCTCTGGAATCGGTCGGAGGACTTGCGGTTCCGACGAGCGGAGTAGAGACTGGCAAAGGTGTGTCGTCGCATCCGGAAATGCAACCGGCCAGTTCCAGCGAATTCACCCGTGGATTAGGTATTTATCCGGGCGATCCGCGGGAAGACTTCAGTCCCGAACTCATACTGGACAAGTTGACCTATCGCAACCTCGCTTTGCTCCGGCCCGCTTACCACTCGAGCAGCTACGATTACAATCTCACAGCGCAGTTGGTCACCGACGGCATAAAAGATTCGCGCACGCCCGAATGGGTCGCGACTGCATCCAGTTCGCAGGGAGCTTTTCCAAAGAATGAACGCGAACTGGTGCTCGACCACTCGCGCACCAATTCGATAGAACTCTCAGGCCCGCGGCCGACGCTGCAAATTCAGTTGGGAGGCGGCGATAGCGTTCCTGAAGTGGATCGGATCGAGATAGTTGTGGTGCCGCAAGGCGCGACGCCATCCGACATGAGTTTCACCGTGTCAGTGTCGGACGACGGCCGCGCATGGGAAAAAGTCGGCACCGTATCGAGTCCTGAGCCAGTGCCGGTCGAAGGCTACCCCAGGGATTTTGCGCGGCCCGGCCAGCTGTTCATTCCGTCGATTGTTCTCAGTCGAGTCTGCCGAAACCGTTTTTATCAGATCGAGTTCGTGGTTGCCAATGCTCCGGCGCGGGTCTTTTATATCCAGTGGCGCGTTGGCGAGGTTGAATTCTATCGGCACGATGAGCGAGTACAAATCGGCGGCCCCTATAGTTTCACCAGCGCATGGATGAGCGCCGGGCTTGGCGAGGAGTGGGTCTACGTAGACCTCGGCGCTCGCTGCGAGTTTGACCGGGTAAAGCTCTATTGGATCGCACGCGCAGCGGAAGGCTCGATCCAGGCTTCGGACGATGCAGAAAACTGGCGCGATGTGCACATCCTCCAAGAACAATCTGCCCTGCTGGATGACATCAAGCTCGCGCAGCCTTCGCATGGCCGTTACGTTCGCGTGCTGATGAGGCGTGCAACTTCACCTGATGGATACATGCTGAGTGAAATTGAGGTGTACGGCCGCGGCGGCCCAGTGGCCCGACCCAGGCTGACTTCGGCGTCGCGTGAGTTCGATGGGCGATTTAACCTGGCGGGCGGCGAGTGGCGCTTGCAGCGGGTTTCACTCGTGCAAGCTGACGGACGCGAAGTATCAAAGGTGGGATTTCACGATTCCCCGTGGGTGATCGCGACAGTTCCGGGCACCGTTCTTACCTCTTACCTTAATGTGGAGGCAATACCCGATCCAAATTTTGGAAAGAATCAGTTATACGTTTCGGATTCATTCTTCTACTCAGATTTCTGGTACCGGACAGAGTTCATCGCGCCTGCGCTTAACCAAGGGAAGATAGCTTGGCTGAACTTCGATGGCATTAACTGGAAGGCCGAAGTTCTTTTAAATGGCGAACACATCGGACAGATCGACGGCGGATTTATGCGCGGCCGCTTCGACGTAACCAACAAGCTACTACCGGGTACCAAGAATGCCCTGGCAGTGCGAATAGAAAAAAACGCTACGCCTGGAAGCTGTAAGCAGAAAACGTTTGAGAATGGCGGCCCGAACGGGGGCGCGCTGGGCGCGGACAATCCGACTTATCACGCATCTGTGGGATGGGATTGGATTCCAACCATCCGCGGCAGAAATACGGGCATCATCGGAAGTGTCTATCTTTCGACGAGCGGTTCCGTAACGCTGGGAAATCCATTTGTCGCTACTTCGCTGCCTCTTCCGGATACCTCCCACGCTGATGTGAGTATTGAGATCGATTTGATCAATCGCAACTCCGAACCGGTCAGCGGCATTTTGCGCGGGCGATTTGGCGAATTGCGGTTCGAACAATCAGTCAACATCGATGGCGCGGAGAGTAAACATATAGAGCTTGATCCAGCTACGCATCCGGCATTGCGTATGGCTGACCCGAAGTTGTGGTGGCCGGTGGGCTATGGTGATCCATATCTGTATGACGTGGAACTTGAATTTGAATTGCAGGATGGGACGCCCTCTGACAGCAAGTCGCTGAAGGTGGGAATTCGGCAGATGGCCTACAGCGAAGAGGGCGGCGTGCTGAAAATCTGGATCAATGGGAGGCGCTTTATAGCTCGCGGAGGGAACTGGGGATTCAGCGAGTCAATGCTGCGTTACCGTGCGCGTGAGTACGACGCGGCGTTGCGCTACCACCGCGAAATGAATTTCAACATGATCCGCAACTGGGTGGGTCAGATCGGCGATAACGAGTTCTACGAAGCCTGCGATCGATATGGCGTTTTAGTTTGGCAGGACTTTTGGCTGGCCAATCCGTGGGACGGCCCTAACCCTGACGATGACAAGCTGTTCCTGAGCAACGTAAAAGATACCGTGCTGCGGATTCGCAATTACCCAGCAGTCGGACTTTATTGCGGACGCAACGAAGGTTACCCGCCGAAGGCGCTCGACGACGGCATTCGGAGTTTGTTGGCGGAATTGCATCCCGGAATTCATTACATTCCAAGTTCAGCCGATGACGTTGTCGGCGGCGGCGGACCATATATGGCTATGCCGCTGACTTTCTATCCCACAATGGCGGCGTATCCCAAACTGCATAGCGAGATCGGGATGGCCAATATTCCGTCGGTTGAGACAGTGCGGGCAATGATGCCGGAGAATGCGCTGTGGCCTCCGGGACTGGAATGGGGATTGCATGATTTCGTGGAGGGCGGTTTGCGGCGCGGTCCTAATTTTTTGAATACGCTCGAGGATGCCTACGGCGGCACCAACAGCTTTGAACAGTGGGTTGCGCTCGCGCACTTCCTCGATTACGACGGTTTTCGCGCTGAGTTCGAAGCCCAAAGCAAGAACCGGATGGGGTTGCTGCTCTGGATGAGTCATTCCTGCTGGCCGTCGTTATTGTGGCAGACATACGACTACTACCTCGAACCCACCGCCGCATATTTTGCCTGCAAGAAAGTATGCGAGCCGCTGCACATTCAATGGAACCGGGTGACAGATGCCGTCGAAGTTGTGAATTACAGCGCAGGTAGCGTTCGTGGTCTCACTGCTTTAGCGGAGGTGCTGAATATGGATGGATCCGTGAAATGGAATAAATCGATTTCGCTCGACAGCATCGAAGACAGCGTCGCGAACTGCCTTCAGATGGAATATCCGAAGGACTTAAGCTCGGTACATTTTGTGCGCTTAACATTGTCGGCAGCGGACGGCCCGGTCTCGACCAATCTCTATTTGCGTGGCGTCGAAGAAGGAAATTATCGGGCAATTCGTCAACTCCCTAAAGTGCATGTAAAAGCCGACACTGACATCAAGCAGCAACGATCGATGGCGGTTAACCACTGAGATAACCAATCGATCTGCCTATCCTTCGCTGATGACGAGGTTAAAAGTAGTACGGGCGAAGAGCGGGGACCGCATCCTTCCCGTAATCTACGACGACAACTATTTCACGCTCATGCCGGGCGAGCGGCGCACTATCCACACGGAGTTGAACCATCGCGACACGCGGGGAGAAAAGCCACGCATGGTGGTCGAAGGCTTCAACGTTACGTCCGTAAGTGCATGACGGATGTTTTGGAGATTTACTGCGTATATCCGGGTCTGTGAAATTCATCCAAAATTAACACTGTTTTCTTTGTGCCTTCATGCCCGCCCAGTACATTTGCAATAAGTGCAGGGCCAACCAGGTGCCGCTCGCGTATACTCGTGCGAACAATTGCCGGAATTCCCGCAAGTCAAAAGCAACATTTAATCGACTATAAACGTTGAGTCCCACAAAATCGCAAACTCCTTTTGCCTCCAAAGCATTCCAGCTATTAGATTGAAAGGGAATTGGTGACGGCCCTCTTCCATTAGTTTCAGGAAGCTTTCGTTGAACGGATAGAGGTCGTGTCTTGCACTTAAAACATTTTATGGGAAAGCCCGCGCCCACATGCAGGGAAATCGATGTTTCTCAGTCTGCGGTCACTTGGCTAGGTCTATTTATTAAGCCGGGCGCAGACATCCTACGAAATGTTGGACGATGCCATCTAGAAAATATGGCGGAATCCCCAGAACCCGATAGCACTATTGAGACCGGCAGCGGAAGCACCCACGCCGTGACCGTGGGAACCAGCCGAAATTCTTGCCGTTGAAACCTGGCCGCCACTATACGGAGCGATTGTTACAGGACATAGACCTCCATACGAGGTTCGATATCCGCTCTAAGGGTTTTAATGTCTTGCTAATCAAAATTGGGTAGAGTATCTTAGAAAATCGTTTGTCTAATTAGAAGCACAACAGTCGTTTGTCCCATACTGATCGAGGATACTTGCCGTGTAAAGGCGTGATAAATGACATTAGCAGTGCGCGACGGGGATTACCTCGAAAAACCGACGGATTCAAAGACCTCGAAAAGCAGTCTGAGGATCAGGCCAGACACGACATTGACATTGCGGGAGCTTGAGGTCCTGCAATTAATTGTGGATGGAAAGTCGAATGCGGAAATCGCTTCCGAACTTGGCCTCAGTCCGAATACCGTGGGCGTACATCGCAGCAATATCATGAGAACCGTAGGCTTTCATAAAACGGCGCAACTTGTGGTGTATGCCATTCGCGAAGGTTTGGTCGAAATTCGGTAGCCTGATCCGCACGATACCCGCGCTTATTCTATCTGCGCATCCCTCCTCGATTCCACGGATAAACCAGCATCGCATCGCTAGTCGGGCGCGGAGCCTATTGGTTGTTGCAGAAGGATTCAACAGCCGGTTCCAGATGATTCAAGATAATCATCGTAGCGAGCGCTAATACCGGAACGACCAATCCCACCCGCAAAGAACCGCTCTGGACGGAGACCTTGCCCGTGATCCAAGGCAGAATTGCGCCGCCAAAGCCTGATATCGAGAAGACCCATTTCGCGTTTGGCGAGTCGTTCAGTGAAGCGAGGGCTTTCGCGAGAAACAGAGGGAAAATTGGGCCGAGCATCAGTCCGGCCATCGCCGCCGTAACCAGAATCGTTATCGGGGAGCGGCTCAAAACCAGCAATCCCGCGCCCAACAAAGCAAACAAAAGGGAGATGTTCAGAAGACGCGCTTCAGGTATCTGACGCAAAACAATTGGAGCGAGCATTCTGCCGCCGAGCAAAGCAGCCCAAAAAAAAGAAGTGGCGGCCGGCGCCCACGTTCCGTTCGCGAACGGTAAACGATGTACATAAGTCATCATCCATCCGCCGATCGACGATTCGACGCCCACGTATAGAGATCCGAGAATAGCAAAAACAAAAACCACGCGTAAGTTTCGCTGACGGGTTCCAATGCCAGGCAGTGGGATGATGTTTTGAAAATCGGCCTTCGAAGTTCGAGCGATGAATATAAATATGATTGCCATCACCACTGCCAGGGCGGGAAATAAATACGTGGAAGGCCATCGATTAATCCACAATGAAGTGAGAGCCGGGCACAGCGCAGCGCCTAACGCCCAAAAGCCATTCAGCAGGGAAAGGGCTGCACCGCGCTTGCCAGCGTACATTGTGCCGATCAGCATGCTGGTGGCGGTCATGGCAAGGCCCAGACCGAGGCCGAAGGCAAAAAAACGTAGAACTTCGGAAGAGTCAGGAAAGAATGGAATGGATAGCGCGCTCGCTATCAGCAATAAATATCCGCGCTCCACGCTGGCTGAAAAGTCATTTCCAACCAGAAGCGCACCCAGCGCCGCTCCGGAAAATTGAGCGGCGAAGAGAATGCCCGATTGATCGTCGTTCAGGTGCCACATCGTGCTAAGGTTCGGCAGCGCGCAACCCAGCAACGTGGTGCCGATGCCGGTGAATACAAATCCCATGTAAATCCATCGGGCCGGGCGCGGCAGGGATAGTCGATCGCTGTGCATTTTGGTTTTGGCGCCGGCCGGGCGAGCGCTATCGCGTTGGACTTTTTGTCTTGGAACTCCTCGACTGCACCTTTTGCGTGGACTCTCGAACAATCAGCTCCGGTGCAACGACAATCTGGGGACGAAAACTTTCCGATCCATGGATCCGGTTCAGAACGCACTGAGCGGCGATTCGTCCCATATTTGAAAGTGGCTGACGTATGGTGGTGAGCCGCGGATTGTTAAATTCCGCCGCATTGATATCGTCGAAACCAATGACCGATATATCGGCGGGCACGCGCAAGCCGAAATCTTGCAGCGCTCGTATTGCGCCAATGGCTGACATGTCATTGAACGCGACCAAGGCAGTGAATGTTTTGCCTGCAGAAAGAAGTTGTTGCATAACGGGATATCCCAGTTGCGGCGACGAAATGTCTCGATCCAGTTGGATGGTGAGTGCGGGATTGATCGGGATTCCTATCTGACGGGCTATAAGAACAAGATTCCGCCAACGTTCGTCGGAATCCGAACTGAACGGCTGACCCCGCATGAAAGCGATGCGACGGTGTCCCAACGAATGCAGATGCGTCAGCGTGAGTTCCGCCGCGAACCGATGATCCAGGACCACATTCGTGACCCCGGGCACGGAATGATTTCCCGCCACCGCAACTACTGGGACGGGAAATGAATGCTCTAACAGGGTATCGACGGTAATCAAACCTTCCGCTCCACGGCTCAAAAGCATCCGGCTATAATCTTCGATTAAATCTTTCCGGTGCCGGTGATGGACTGTGAAATAAAAATATCCCGCATCCATCAAGTGATCGCCGATGCCGCCCATGACCTGGGTATGGTATCCGTCTCCCAGTTCCGGCACGAGAATTCCGATATTCAGCGTTCGCCGATTACGCAGTGAACGCGCCAACAGGCTGGGCTGATAGTTGAGTTCCCTGGCTGCCATCTTGATGCGATCGCGTGTAACTTGAGGAATGGAACGTCCGGGAACCTCATTAAGTACAACCGAAACCGTGGCGGGGTTTAATCCGAGATATTCCGCTAATGTTTTTAAGCTGATGGGTTCGTTCTCTCGGTTTCGCTTTTTCCCCATACTTGTCTTTCTTGTCGATCAAACCAATTTTTAATGGGACGCCTTGCGGCATCGAAGGGCTCTTTCCTTCGCCCATGCTAATAGAAACAGCCGAGGTTTCACAGGTATTCGAAATGGCTTTAGTTCTTCATGAAGCGTGCCTTTTCAACCTTGGCAGGCGGCATTTCGACAAAGACTGATAGATTGCCAGAGCCAGCTTAGCCGGCAGCTTCTCCCTCGGAAGACGCTTTTTTCAGCAAAAATGCCATCGGAATACAGATGGCGCAAAGCAGTGCCAAGGAGCGGAAGTCGTCGACGTAAACCCCGAGGTGCGCTTGATTGGCGGATATTCCAATGCTGCCGCCGATGTTTATAGTTGAGGTCTTGAGTCTCAGCGTATGCGGGTCCAGCCGCGAGGCTGGGTATACTAATCCTTGGAAGCAGGGTCTCAAGTTTGCGAATGGTACCGGCCGCACTATTGTGTCTTTAAGTGATGCCTTCATCATCTCAGAATCTGAATTCCAAGCGCCTCGAAGTGCCACCCAGAGGCGGCGCATCGTATTCGCGAATCGTCGGCGAAGGTGAAATGGCCGACCTGATTCGGAAATTTGATTGGGGCGGTACTCCGCTCGGTTCGGTTGAAACCTGGTCCGACACTCTGATTACGACGGTTAACTTGCTGCTTGCCTCCAGACATCCGATGTTTTTGTGGTGGGGTCCCGAACTTATTCAGTTCTACAACGACGGCTATCGGCCGAGCATTCGTGCCGACAAACATCCTTCCGCCATCGGCCAGCGCGGCGTGGAATGCTGGCCCGAAATATGGCCGATCATCGGCCCGCAAATTGACGCCGTGATGAGTTCGGGCGCTTCGACGTGGAACGCGAATCAGTTGGTTCCCATAAATCGGAACGGAAAACTGGAAGAAGTGTTTTGGACCTACAGCTACAGCCCCGTCCGAGATAAAGATGGGACCGTGCATGGCACACTTGTGGTCTGTAGCGAAACCACGGAACAAGTACTGTCGGAACGCCGGCTTCGAACCCTGCTGGGAATCGCAATCGATCCCGCATTAAAATTTCCCCGACCTGAATCCCAACCTTTAGAACGATTCGCCCACGCTATTGTAAAGACGCTCAACACCGGCCATGCCGACCTGCCATTTACAGGGCTCTATTTATTCAGCAATCGCGAGATCATGCATTCGGAAAGCACGCATCCGAATATTCTGGGTGATCCTGCGCTGTGGCCGCTAAACGATATTCTGCATTCTCAAGCTCCGCTGCTGATTGAAGATCTGCATCTGCGTTTTGGGCACATGGTCCTTGATCCGTGGCCCGAACCTATGACCCGCGCGTATCTTTTGCCGCTGCGTTTGCCGGAATCGTCAGTTCAGGCGATTCTGGTTTTCGGTATCAGTCCGCGCCTTCCTTTCGACGAGAATTATTTGACCTTCTTTCAAGTGGTAGGGGCAAGAGTCGCCAGCCTTCTACTCGATGAGATTCACCGAATCGAACGTGTCCATGCGGCCACAAGATTCCGCCGGTTAATCGAAGCGAACCCATTCGGAATGGTGATCGGCAACCTTCTTGGCAAACTCACATACGTAAATCCAGGATTCCTGAAGGCGTTGGGTTATAACGAAGCCGAGGTAAGTGCCGAGGAACTCCGCTGGGATAATCTCACCCCTCCGGAGTTCGCGAATGCGGATGCCCGTGCGGTCGAGCAGTTGCGCGCAACCGGCCGTTGCGACGTGTACGAGAAGGCTTATATTGCGAAGGAAGGACGGCGCATCCCCATCCTCATTGGAGCCTCGATACTTGAGCCTTCCGCTTCCGATCCTGAAGTCGCAGCGTTCGTCACCGATCTTACTCCTCTGAAAACGGCGGAAGCCGCCTTGCGCGCCGCGAATGAGGAACTGGAAAGGAAAGTTGCGGAACGCACTGTCGAGCTCGAGGGCGAAATTTCAGATCGAAAACGCGCCGAGTCAAATTTAAGAAAACTTACCGGACGTTTGTTGCGCACTCAGGATGAGGAGCGGCGGCACATGGCGCGCGAACTCCATGACCATGCGGGGCAAACGCTCACCGCGCTCGGAATGAATCTTTCAGCGTTGCAAAGCGCCGCCAAAGATCTTGATCCCAAAATTGTGCGGATAGCGGCTGAGAGCCAGCAATTATCCGACGATTTATCCAAGGAAATCCGTACACTTTCTTACTTGCTGCATCCACCGCTGCTCGACGAAGTTGGACTTGGGTCCGCCCTCCGCTGGTATGTGGGCGGCTTTTCTGAACGCAGCAAGATAAAGGTAGATTTAGATTTGCCTTCTGACTTCGGAAGGCTTCCCTCCGAGTTGGAGATCGTGGTGTTTCGCGTAATTCAGGAAAGCTTGACTAACATTCATCGGCATTCGGGCAGTGCGTCGGCAACCATCCGTCTGACGAGATCGCAGACGGCGGTCACATTTGAGGTGAGCGATCAAGGCAAAGGCATTTCTGTTGAAAAGCAAAAGGATCTGACCACGGCCAAGTCCGGCGTCGGCGTTCGCGGCATGGAAGAAAGAGTGCGGCAGTTCGGGGGCGACCTTCAGATCACCTCCACTGCGAACGGAACGACGGTGCTGGTAACGCTTCCTATCGGTGCGGACGGGCAATGATCGTTGACACGGCGTGAGCGGCAAAGGTTGGGGATTTTTTTTCGGCGCGATACAATTGGCTGCAACTGGCCGGGCCTATGGAACCGCCTCACTTTGGAGAAACCCGATCCGGTTCCGCTGAATTGAGCGGAACCGTCGCAGGCCGCTTTGCGATCGTAAAAATGCTGGGCGCCGGCGGCATGGGGCAGGTTTACCAGGCGCAAGACACCAAATTAAAACGTGTGGTAGCCATCAAGCGCATGGCGCCGCGATTGCAGCAAGACCCGGTTGACCGGCGCCGTTTTCTTCGCGAAGCGCAACAGGCTTCAGCCCTGAACCATCCAAATATTGCAAGCATCTACGACGTGATTGAGGAGCAGGGCGAGATATTCCTGATCATGGAATATGTGGATGGCACGCCACTGCGGGCGGTGATGCATACCCGCAAGGATTTCAACACCGAGGAATTCTTAAAAGTGGCGATGCAGGGATTGGAAGGTCTCAGCGCCGCCCACGAAAAGGGAATTCTGCACGGCGACATCAAGCCAGAAAACCTGATGATTACACCAGAGGGAAGGGTCAAGGTTCTCGACTTCGGCGTGGCCCGGCGTTTTTCTCTAGGCGATGGCGCCGAAGCCACACTCACCGCGGCAACTCTCTCGGGAAATCTCAGCGGCACCCCGGCTTATATGGCGCCGGAAGTGTTGATGGAGAAGCCCTACGATGGCCGCGCCGACCTCTTCTCCATGGGACTGGTGTGCTATGAAATGTTGGGCGGCCCGCAGCCGTTCAGGACTGATAGCATCGCGGGCACGCTCGCATCGGTTCTGCATAAGGAGCAGATGCCGATCGAGGAATTGAATCCCAAAGTCTCTCCTTCGGTATCGGCGGTCGTGCAAACCATGCTGGCCAAGGATCCCGCGCAGCGCTATTCCACGGCAAAAGATATTCTGGTTGATTTGCGGCGGTTGCAGAGTGGGCAAGACCTGGTCTTTGCGCATGAATCGCACGCCAAGAAGAAGAAATCAAAGCTCGCCTCGGGCGCAAAGTTGGCGGGGATTATCGCAGCCACGGGCATTATTCTACTGATCGTTTTGTTGCTTGCCAGCCGGATGCATCGTGGCGCGCACAGCACGGTATCGACTTCCGCACTTAGTGGAGGAGAAAAATCCGCCACTCTAGTTGTGCTTCCATTCGATACGGCGTCGGACGATCCCAAGCTCATGGCATTCGGCAATGGATTAGTTGATACGCTTACTGCGAAGCTGGAGGAGCTGGGCGAGAATCATCCGATACAAGTCGTATCCGCGGGCGATGTGAAGCAAAAGAATGTTTCGAATCTGGCGCAGGCGCGCCAGGAATTCGGCGCCGACACAGGATTGCACCTTGGATTGCAGCTCACGGGCGATTTGGTACGAGTCACGTACTCGCTGACTGACGCCAAGAATGGAAAAGTAATTAAAGCGGGGACGAACGACGCGCCCGTGACCGATCCCTTCGCGATCGAAGATCAGGTGTCGCAAGCTGTTGCCGCGGCGCTCGGCTTTTCTTTGAAGGCCGACGAAACTCGCGAACTGACTTATCACGGCACCTCCATGCCCGAGGCCTACACCTATTACACGCAGGCACGCGGATATCTGGAAGATGCCAGCAAAGCCGCCAATGTGGATAGCGCGATTATCCTGCTCGAACAGGCCCTCAAAGTTGATCCCAACTATGGGCGGGCAGAAGCTGATCTCGGCAGCGCTTATTGGGCGAAATACACCTCCAGCAAAGACAAAGGTCTCATTGTGAAATCGCGGCAGGCCTGCTCCAAGGCGATTGATTTGGGAAATTCGGGCGCCGCTGGGCATGTTTGCCTGGGAGTGATCGATAGCGGCACCGGCAAATATGAAGACGCGGCAAATCAATTCCAGAGTGCGGTTCAGCTTGAGCCTTCCAACGAAGACGCCTACATGGGACTGGGCGGAGCTTATGAACGGCTCGGCAAGTCGCAGGACGCGGAGGATACCTACAAGAAGATGATCGCGCTGCGCCCCAATTACTGGCGCGGATACAATCTGCTGGGCGCATTCTATCTCCGGCAGGCGCGGTACGACGACGCTTCAAAGATGTTTCAAAAAGTGGTAGAGCTGACGCCCGAAAGCTTCCGTGGATTCGCGAATCTCGGTGCGACGTACCTCTACGAAGCTAAATACGCCGATGCAATCAAGCCGCTGGAGCGGGCACTGGCTATTCATCCGACGGCGGACAGCTACTCAAATCTGGGCACCGCATACTATTACCTCCGCAATTTCGAGGCGGCGACGAACAATTACGAAAAAGCCGTCCATCTGAACGATAAGGATTACACTAACTGGGGAAATCTTGGCGAAGCTCAATATCTTAACGGCAGGCGTCACGAGGCAGTTGACCGATTTACAAGAGCAATTGGCTTGGCAAACCAGGAACTTGAGGCAGACCCTCGCGATCCGCAAATTCTAGAAAACTTGGCGAACTATTACGCGATGATTGGAGACCGATCCAGGGCTCTGAAATTTGTGGGCCTGGCACTCGACCAGAGCAAATTCGATCGGGATTCGCTGTTTAGAGCAGCAATCGTTTACAACGATCTTGCTGAGTCGGGACTCGCTCTTGAATGGCTTGGTAAGGCTCTTCGGGCTGGTTATTCTCCAGACATGATAATCCAACAACCAGACCTGGATAATCTGCATCATGACCAGCGGTTTAACGATTTATTGAAGATGACCAAAGTGGGGCCGAGCCCGGGGAAGTAAGTAGTAAACAACTCTAGAAAGGAGCAAATAAATGGACGTATGCGCAGGAGGCACTATCAGCAAGAACGACACTTCTATTTCTTTTGTTAACCATCACGAAGAAGCCTGCACGCTGTCGGGATGCACTATGCCGGGATGGCCGACAACGAATCCGGTCGTTCCAGCAAAGACTAACGGCGTCGATGGGACACTCGCGGTCCCGCTTTCTACGCCGGCAACGGTCGGTAATTACAGCTATATGGGGAGTTGCTGCGGTGGTAAGCGGGGCGCCCCAGTCATCAAGGTTCAATAAGGATAGGGCCATTCTCGTTGACAATTCCGGCCGGGGGGATACCTTGTCCACTTCCCCGGCGCTATCAATGACAAATGTCAATCACCCATATGTGTGCCGCCGCTGTCGCGGTTCCCCCGCCCAATTAGAACAGGCTGGGCAGGACGCCCGAGTGGACCTTAATTGAATTAGAATTGCTTGGCAAATGCCGTCCCCTGATTGCATCTTTTGCAGGATTATTCGCGGCGAAATCCCCTCGCGTAAAGTATGGGAAGACGAGCATACATTTGCCTTCGAAGATCTCGATCCTCAAGGCCCCACCCACGTTTTGGTGATCCCCAAAAAACACATTGCTGGATTGAACGAAGCTACGCCGGAAGACGCGGAAATTATTGGCCGCTGTCATCTGGCCGCAGCCAAAGTAGCCACGGACCGAAATATAGAAAATGGATACCGCACGGTGCTCAACGTCGGTCCTGGCGCCGGACAATCCGTATTCCACCTGCATGTTCATTTAATCGGCGGCCGCAAATTGAGTTGGCCTCCGGGATAGCCTGCCTCGCAGGAGCCGCCTGCGGTCTAGTAAACCCCTGCATCAACGCCATGTAATGGCTCAGCCTGGATTTTTTATGGCAAAGTCATCCCGAAGCCCACCGTTCTCATCAGCGGGGCGGGGGATCTCGCGTGCAGCATTTGGAACTGAGCCACTGCCTCAACGCCATGGCCCGTTCGTGCCCCTCTTGAACAGGGTGCTAAAATTATCCTGTTTATGGATTTCGTAGCCAGCCCGCCTCGGCGCGCAGCAATGTTCCAGCAATTGCCCGGCACTCGGCAACCTACAGCCTTGTGGATTTCGCTGGCGTTGCATTGCGTCCTTTTATATGTTGTGATTTCCGCCGGCCCAAGATTTATTCAGCCATCTTCGATCGCATTCGGCAACGCCGGATCCGGACTTTCAGCCGAGATTATCTACCTGGGGCCCTCGTCTATTCCTCACCAGACGCCGCTGCACGTCCCCAGACCCAAAGCTAAACGTCAGCCTGCGGCGAAGATCGCGGCCCCAAAAGAAGAGGAAACTCCCTCTTCGGATGTTCCCGTTGAATCCGCGCGCGCAGGATCGATACTTGGATCTTCGTCAACCGGACCAACCACGGGATACGAATCGCGGCCGGCACTGCCCGTAGTTTTCCCTAATCCCGCAGTCGACCGTTCCGACATACCTTCCGGCGTAGCTGGAGACGTCGTCGTCGAGGTCACGATCGACGAAAAAGGCAATGTTGCGGACGCGAAAGTTTTAGAGTCT
Organism: uncultured Acidobacteriaceae bacterium; assembly: GCA_963849315.1. Taxonomy (GTDB): domain Bacteria; phylum Acidobacteriota; class Terriglobia; order Terriglobales; family Acidobacteriaceae; genus PALSA-188. The sequence continues at coordinate 135,943 of CAWKGT010000002.1, forward strand.
TTGGGCTACGGCTTGGAGAACAAAGTTTTAGATGCGTTGAAAAGCTGGCACTTCACTCCCGCGACCATGAACGGAGTCGCCATCGCTTCGCGGCAGGACGTACACTTTCACTTTCCCAGCTAATTCGTCTATTCGACGGATTCTTCTTCCGGAGCGCCGTGGCGGCGCAGCAACTGCGGCAGGTTCTGCGAAAATGCGGATCGCGGCAGCACCATATCGCATCCCACCTCATGCGCTTTTTGTTTCAAGTCGCCCTGCACGTGAGACAAAAATCCAATCACCGAAGTCTTCTTTAATTTGGCTTTCAGCTTAGGGATCAGCGTCAGCGGCTTCGCGTTCGCATTATTCATATCAAAAATAATCAGCGAGGGTTTTTCCTCACCATTTAATTTGATCCGCTCCAGCAAATCTTTTTCAGCTTTGCAAAATTCAACTTTCACGTTCAGCTTGCGCGCGGTCTCTTGAATTTTGGCTTGGAAGAATAAGTCATCGACGAAAGCAAAAATCCGCGATGTGGCGTCCTCGCGAAATGGTAGAGGGTCAGGATCGGCGGGCGCGTAGGCGGCTGCGAACCCTGGCCTCGGGCGGCCCTGGCGCGCACCATTTCCATTACCCATGTTAGCGCGATAGCTGTGATCCATCGGCGCGCTGTAGACGCTATTTTGTTGATTGCGATCACGTCCGCCTGAGGGTTGACCGCTGCGGTTGGACGGACGCCGGCTGCGCCTCCGTCTGTTTCTGCCTCCTCCATTCGAGGGGCGTCCGGGTCCAGCATTCATATTTTTCTCGTTTTTAAAGCTGCGTTCGATTTTCGCCCGAAGGCGCGCACTACGGATTGTTCGATTCCCTAATACATTCCAGCGGGCATGGGCGAGCTCGCATGTGTAGTCAAAACCAATGCGCTTGCGAACCTGCCAAAGTAACTCGTTCGTTGGAACGTTGCTTCGTTTCGAAATCCTGACTCTATTTGGATACTGATTCTGGTGGATCAATGTTCCGTCTGGAATCTGTCCGTTTGGATCCTGTCCATTTGGCGCCAGGAGCTACTGGGCGCGGAGGGCCAGCTGGAAAGCATGGCCGCTGGGAACAATTGAATGGTACCGTTCTTCGCCCGTTGAGCGCAAGTCCAAAGTCAGCTTAATTTTGCACAGAAGTAACTCATGCTCCCCACCTCAACTTTTCGACGAATCCCTCCTGGAGGCGTAAAGTTTTCCACGTCACCTCTTATGCCTTTTCCTCGACCCAGAAAAACCGATTCCGAAGACGAGCTCTATGCTTATGCCGTCGGCGCGCTGGGACGCCGCATGCGGTCGGTCGCGGAGCTCAAACGCTTGCTGCGGCCACGCGTCGAGGCGGAAACCGAATACGGGCAAACATTAGTCGAACTGGTGATCCGCCGGCTCAAAGATCAAGGCTACCTTAACGATGCGAGATACGCCGCCGCCTATTCTTCCTTCCGTCGCGACAACGAAAAATTTGGTCGCAGGCGGGTGATTACCGATCTAAAAATAAAAGGTGTTCACGGCGAGGTAATAGACAAAGCCGTGAGTTCCGTCTACGACGAAGTCAGCGACGAGAAACAGGCGCGGACTTACATGCATCGCAAGCGGCTCAAAAAGCCCGACAGTCAAAAACAAGCGGCGCGGATATTTCGCCAGCTTACCCGCGCTGGCTTCGCCTCAAAAACAATATTCAAAATCCTAAAACAATGGGACATAGACGAAGAAACCCTAACCGCCTTAGAAAGCGAGATCGTGGAATAAAACGCAAGATTTTGATCTCGTCAGCACCAGATACGTAGGGACAGCCGCCCTCGGCTGTCCGGTCAAACGAGGCTGACCCATCCTAGCGCGGTTTTCGCAAGGGTGGGTATCCGTGCGTGTAGAAATTGCTATCAATTCCGATGTGCACCGAGACGCGGCAAATGACGGATGTAACCCGAATCAACATTTCCTGGAAACAAGCCGCAGAAAGTGTCCTACTATAAGCACACCGGCCTTTAACATTTGCAGTATTGCACCGCCTAACGTTCTCCCCAATGGGAGGAAGGAGAAATAATGCGACGAATTCTTTCAGCATTGTTGCTTATATCGGTACTCGGAATTGCGGTTCCGTCATTGGCCCGCAGTCACAAACAGAATCACAAGAATAAAAATGCTCATGCGCATCGTCAGAACAAGGCTCATGCGGCAAAGCGCCACAAACGCTAAATGCCTCCGCGTTCACCTGCACGCCTGTCGCTCGCTGTCGTGTGATTAAAATGATGAACGCCGCAATTGCTGATCGCGGACAGCCTTTGTACTTTAGAAGTGACATCCGATAACCTTCCAGAGAACCAATGACATCCCCGACTATCGGAGTACTCGCCTTGCAAGGCGATTTTGATGCCCATCGGCGGCGACTGGCAGAACTCGGCGCAACAGTCGTTCTGGTCAGAAAGCCGGAACAATTAGACCACATTGATGGCCTCATCATTCCCGGCGGCGAATCGGGTACGTTCCTCAAGTTGCTGGGCGCAGCCGGGTTCGAAAAGCTCAAACAATTTGTCCGCCTGAAACCGACATTTGGAACCTGCGCCGGCGCTATTCTGCTGGCCACAGACATTGAAAACCCAACCCAATCAGGGCTCGGCGCTCTCGACATCGGCATTCGCCGTAACGCCTATGGACGCCAAATTGACAGCTCCATTCGCGAGGGAACATTGCTCGGGAAAAACGCAGAAGACCCACTGGAAATGGTTTTTATTCGCGCTCCAAAAATCGAGCGTGTCGGTCCGGGCGTGGAAGTGATCGCCACCGAAGGCAACGATCCCGTGGCGGTGCGGCAAGGCAACGTTATGGCATCGACCTTTCATCCCGAATTGAGCGAAGACACCCGCGTGCACCAGGCATTCTTGGATTTGGTTCTGCCTAAAGACCCGGGCTAGCCGGATATTTTTCGCAGATACACTCGGTTATTTGGCATAATGCCTTCGCCATGCGATCTGCAAAGTTCATGCCCTGGCGGTTCGCATTATTTCAATGCCTGCCGCTCATATTTGCGAACCTGTTGTGCGCCCAGCAACCGTTGCAGACGCTTTCTTTTGAGCAGAGTTTCCCCGGGTCGGACCCCGAACATTTCGTCATCACCCTCACTTCCGACTGCAAAGCCACATACCAGTCGAATGGCAAACTGGCGGATCAATCGGCGTCCGGTGACTCATATCGCTACGACTTTGTAATGACAGAATCGAATTGCACAAAGTTGTTCGATTTGACCAAACGGGCCCATTACTTCGAATCCGACATCAGTTCGAAGAAAAAAAATATGGCGGCCATGGGCATAAAAACCCTCTCCTACAAGGACAATCAAAAAACCTCGAAAGCTACATATAATTATTCACCACTACCCGAAGTGCAAGAGTTGACGGCCCGTTTCCAGGCTCTCGGTTCAACGATCGAGTTTGGCCGCCGCCTCGAATATGACCATCATTATCAGAAGCTTGCCCTCGACGAAGATATAAAACGCATGCAAGAAAATTTATCGGCGACCGGTGGATTGGACCAGATACCGGCGATTTTCCCTATTCTGCAAAAGATCGTCGACGATCCATCGCTGATGAACATGGTGCGCTCCCGGGCACAGCGCCTACTGGCGGGAGAGACTCTCAGGCCCTAGAAGAAATATTCCTGACAACTAAAGTTACAGCGAAGTGATCTAACAAATAAGGATGTCTGGAGGTCCGCATGACAGCACTTAGAACTCATCTCGCGATGATGGGTATGGCTCTAGTCGTTTTAACAGCACCCTTCGGTTTTGGGGACTCGCAAGTGCGAATTGTGCGGCTTAGCGATGTGCAGGGCGGAGTCGAGATTGACCGCAATCTTCAAGGATTCGAGAAGGCATTTCTGAACCTGCCCATCACCCAGAATAATGCGGTGCGGACGCAATCGGACGGCCGCGCCCAGATTGAGTTTGAGGATGGTAGCGTCTTGCGGATGACTCCCGACTCTACAATTGAATTCACCAAACTTTCCTTGGACGATTCCGGAACCAGGATGTCAACTGTAGCTCTCAAGAGCGGCGTCACCTACGTCGACTTCAAAGATAAAAAGGATGCCCAGTTGTCGCTGACCTTCGGTCACGAAAAAGTAGTTTTAACTCGCCCGGCGCATCTGCGAATCGAAGTGTCCGACAAGAGTGCTGCGGTTGCTGACTTCAGTGGAGATGTTGCCGTCGAATCACCGTCAGGCCCGGTGCAGCTATCAAAAAATCGCACCGCGATATTCAATCTCGATGACAAAGACAAAGACAGGGCCAAGGTCGCCAGGTATGTCGATCCCGGCCCCTATGACGCGTGGGATAAAAAGGACGAGCAGTATCAGCAGCGCTATAACTCCAGCGTGCTCTCCACCACATCGTCTTACACTTACGGATTGGCCGATTTGAATTATTACGGCTCTTTTTTCAACGCCCCAGGATATGGCTTGATGTGGCAGCCTTATTTTGCCGGCGCGAACTGGGATCCCTTCATGGATGGCGCCTGGGCTTTTTACCCCGGTGCAGGATATGGCTGGGTGTCTGGCTATCCCTGGGGATGGACTCCTTACCATTCTGGTGCGTGGTCATTTATTCCGGGAACGGGTTGGGCGTGGCAACCAGGCGGCACATGGGTGGGCGTCAACACCCGTCCTCGCGTGTTGAATTCGCCAGCCAATTTTGTGCTGCCGAAAGCCCCGGCAACCGCCGGTCGGAATTTAATCGCGGTCAATCGCGGCCCCTCCACCACTTTCGTGGGTCATTCCACAACCAGGGTAGTGCTGCGGAATAATTCCGCTGGACTCGGCGTTCCGCGCGGCGAGGTTAATAATCTTGCGCAAATTTCTCAGCGCGTCAATGCGCAGGGTGCCGCAGTAGCCAGGATACATGCGGCGCCAATCGAGATGGATTTGGCATCAGAATCTCGAAGCTCAAGAGCCGGATTCGAGTCGCAAGGATCGTCCTTAAGCGGACTCCCTGTGGGAAGGTCCAGCGGGCATACGTCTCCATCTTCGGCCATACATTCTGCTCCCGCTGCTGGGCACGTAGGAAGGTAATCGCGCTAGAGCGACCGGCTAACCGGCAGCGGCAACGCCCGCATATCCGACGACCATTTCTTGATCACCGGAAATGTCTGCCGACGTTGCGTATCTCACGAGTTCGGCCCCATTTCCTCCGAGTCCCTTTACCGCCGAAATCATGGCAACTGCAGGACCAAGCCCGCACATGCTGATATTTTCTTTCTTGGCCACCTCGAACAATCCCCGCGCGTTCAACGCCAAAATCTGTTCGATCGCTTTTGCATCTTTGAGGCGCGTGATCCTGTCATTTTCATAGTGATTCATGTCGCTCGATGCGATCACTAAGATTGGCTCTTGCCGCTCCGCAATTACATTCGCCAGAGCCACACCGAGCGCCTCCAACAATTCGAATTGCCTGGTTCCCAATGTGATCGGAACAAAAGCCAGCTCGGGCTGCCGAATCTGAAGAAATGGCAGAATCACCTCGATAGCATGTTCTGCGTAGTGTGCCTCAGCATCTTCGGTTAGGGGAGAGAATTCGTGCTTTAACGAGTTCGCCAGATCGGAGTCAACCGCAACCGAACCGAGCGGAGTGTCCCACGAACCTTCGCTCATAATTGACAATGGCCGTCCGAGACCGGTGTGATTCGGGCCAACCACGATGCAGCGTTTTGGTATCTCTATCCTGCTGAACACCGCGCCAGCGACATGTCCGGAGTAAACATATCCGGCGTGCGGAACGATGCACCCTAAAGCCGCAATTTTGTTTTCATCCGGCGAAAGATATGACTGCACAGCCGCCGCCAGCATAGCCGGGTCCTGCGGATAAAAGCGCCCCGCGACTGCCGGATGACGAGTGGTCATGTGAATCCTATAGCAGCCCGCGGAACACAGCTGCCGTCTTTTCCAATGTCAGCGCCTCCGCCCGGACGTTGGGCTTGACGTTCGACTTTTCCAGCGCAGTCTTTAATACGGCCGGTTCGTAATCCGATTTCAAATTGTTCCAAATTGTTTTGCGCTTCTGTCCAAAAATCAACTTAAGAAACTTCACAAACTCATCCTCCGGAACACGCAGGTCTTCCAGTCGTGGATCGATGACCAGCCGGACCAGCGTGGAATGAACTTTCGGTGGCGGAGAAAACGATTCCGGAGGCAAGGTAAAAAGTTTTTCGACTCGCGAATGAAGCTGCGCTGTCGCCGAAAGCAAACCATATTCACTTTTGCCCGGCTTCGCCGCCAGCCGGTCGGCAACTTCACGCTGCACCAGCAGCACGATGCTTTCGATGTATTTGCGAAACTGGAACAGTCGCAAGAGAATATCGGACGTAATGAAATACGGCAGATTTCCCACCACCCGCGCCGGTTCTGGCGCCTGGTGCATTCCCGGACGCGTGCTTCCAGGTTTTGGTCCGAATATCGTGGCGAAATCGATCGCCAGAATGTCGCCCTCGATGATTTCGACGTTGGGCGTCAGCGAAAAATTCATTCGCAACTGCGCCGCCAATACGCGGTCAGTTTCAATCGCGATCAGTCTGCGGGCGCGCCGCGCCAGCAAGGTGGTGAGCGCGCCGCGTCCCGGGCCAATTTCGAGAACGGTGCTTTGGGACAAGTCCCCCATCGCTTCGACGATTCGCATCGCAGCGGCATCGTCGATAAGAAAATGCTGGCCGAGTTTCGGTTTGCGATTAAGACTGGGCCGATTTGCGGAGGCCTTCGGCACATTGACCCTCTTTCTTTGGCGCGAGTAGACTAACGTGCGGATAAGGATTGCTACAAAAAATCTTCGCGACCCTCCTATGATAGCGTGTGCCCGCCGAATACCACCCGGATGAAAAGGATTTCTTAACATGAAAATTGTATTCGCGGCGTCGGAATGCGTGCCTTATTCAAAAACCGGCGGCTTGGCCGATGTAGTCGGCGCGCTACCCAAGGCCCTGGCTGCGGCGGGGCACGATCTCACGGTTTACGTTCCCCGGTATCGTCAAACCCACCTCCCCGATGCCCAAACCATCGTGTCCAGCATTACAGTGCCATTCGACGATCACTATCGCTTCTGCTCCATAATCGACGGCGGAGTGCACGATAAAGTGCAGTTTTATTTTGTCGACTACCCTCCTTATTTCGATCGCGACACTTTGTATGGAACCGCAGTTGGAGATTTCCCGGACAACGCGGAGCGGTTCGCGCTCTTCTCCCGCGCGGTGCTAGAAGCCTCCAAAGTTCTTGGAGTGCCGCAGGTTTTTCATTGTCACGACTGGCAAACCGCGCTAATCCCGGTATTGTTGCGAACGCAATACACGGAAGATCCCGTATTTCGCGCAACCGCAACTGTTTTTACCATCCATAACATGGGCTATCAGGGGCTTTTTCCTCCTGACACCTTGCCGCTGCTTACCTTGCCCTGGGATCTTTTCACAATCTTGAAGCTGGAATTCTTCGGCAACGTTAATTTCCTGAAGGGTGCGCTGGTCTACGCCGACTTTGTGAATACCGTAAGCCGCAAATACGCGCAGGAAATCCAGACGGCGGAGTTTGGCTTCGGATTAGATGGAGTGCTCCGCGAGCGTTCCTCAACCGTCACCGGAATTCTGAACGGCGCGGATTACGACGAATGGAGCCCGCAGACCGACAACTTCATTGCCGCAAAATACTCGTCCGAAGATATGAGCGGCAAGATTAAGTGCAAACAGGATTTGCTGGCGGCCTTTGAGTTCGCTGGTGCGAATCAGGATTTGCCGGTGATTGGGATTGTCTCCCGCTTCGCGGCCCAGAAGGGCTTCGATCTGATCGCGCAAGTCATGGACAGGCTGGCGCAGGAAGATATGATCATTGTGGCTCTCGGCAGCGGCGACAAGCAATACGAGAACATGTTTCTGCGCATGAAGAAACTCTTCCCGCGGAAGATTGCCGTCAAAATCGCATATGACAATGCGCTCGCTCATAAGATTGAAGCCGGCAGCGACATGTTCCTCATGCCGTCAAGATATGAGCCGTGCGGTCTTAACCAAATCTTCAGTCTGAAGTACGGAACGGTCCCGATCGTGCGCGCCACTGGCGGCCTCGACGACACCATCGAACAATGGGAACCACGTACTCGCAAGGGTACCGGTTTTAAATTCCTGGAGTACAGCGGCGAGGCGCTCCTGCTCACGATCAAACAGGCCCTGCGGACGTTCGCCGATAAAGCAACCTGGCAGATTCTGATGCGCAACGGCATGAATAAAGATTTCTCCTGGGACGCGTCGGCAAAAGAGTACGCTCGCGTTTACGAGCGCGCACGCCAGATCAGAGCGGTCCCACCGGTCACCATTGCAGACACGCTTACGTTTTCTAACCGCTGAAGCTTGCGCACAAGGTCACAATTGAAAATCGGCTCCCTCTTTGTTCTTTTTCTTCGCCGCTTGTGGCTGCCTGTCGCGGTGTTTGCAGGCTTTAGCACTCTGTGTGTGCTCGTATACATGCGGCTTGAAGGGTTGCACTGGCTGGATGCGCTTTTCTGGATCATCCATCCGTATTCCATGGACTACCGGGTCATCCATCCCGGCACCAAGGTCTTTTCCTTTTTCGTGTACGTGGGCGTATTTACGTTTCAGGTTTGGATCGCAGAACGAGTCCTCGTGACCATTTTCAATCGTCAGGGGGTGGAGGCATGGAAATCCATGATCAATGACATCAACATTGGAAAGCTGCGGAATCACTTCATCATTTGCGGATTTGGACAGGTCGGCCGCACAGTGTTTGATCAGTTGAAACGAAATGAGATCCCGTTGGTCCTCATTGAAACCGATGAAGGACTTTACCGCGAGCTGCTGAACGAAGGCGTCATGGTCATACAGGGAGATGCCAAGCGACACGACATTTTATTGGCCGCCGGCATCGAACGCGCTCGGGGCATCTGCATTGTGATCGACAACGACGCCGATAATCTCTACATCACCGTGACTGCGCGTTCCTTGAATCAAAATGCCAAAATCATCACTCGTGCGGGACAACAGCGATACGCCAACGCGATGCGGAACTCAGGCGCCGACGAGGTTATCATTCCGGAATACGAAGGTGGGCTAATGACCGGACGGATGATTCAGAAATACTATCCCGTGGGCGCGAAACTGGATTAAATGGCTCACGACCGAAAAGGTATTTCTTCCGCGCGGACACGTGTGCTTTAAAAATCTATGCACATGCTCTCCCGCATTCGCCGGCACTGCAGCGATCCCCTGATTCTGCTGTGTCTCGTCGCGGCAGTCGGCGCATTCGCCGTGCAGTCCGGGGAACTGGGCACCGCCGACACCATGCACCGGCTGCAAACCGCGACGTCATTCTTTACTTCCGAGCCGCCCGTATTTCCCAGCGAATATCCAGAATTCGGAGTTCACGGCCGCAACGGAAAGCTCTACGACTGGTATGGAATCGGCCAGCCGCTGCTCATGCTACCGGCGGATATTATCGGCACTTACATCGAAAAACTTCCGCTGTTCGATGCGTACGACGGCACGGACCCCAGTGTCCGCAACATCTTTGTCAGTTACACCACAAATATTTTAATTAACGTACTGACCGCTCTGCTCTGTTTTCGTCTCCTGAAATTACTCGATTTCACCACGAATCACGCGGTCGCCGGCGTTCTCGCTTTACTGTTCCTGACCACCCATCTCCATTACACGCAAAACATGATGGAGAACAATTACATCCAGTTGTTGACCCTCGTTGGCTTTGCTTTTCAGTATGAATGGCTGCGCACCGGGAACAAGCGCTTGCTTCTGCTCGGCTCGGCTGCCTTTGGATTGAACTTATTGACTCGCCTCACCACCGGACTAGACCTGATTGCTGGCGCAGTGTTCCTGATCGCAACGCTGTGGTTTCAAGGAACTGATCGCCGGGAATGGTGGAATCGAAGCTTAATTTATCTCAAGGCCGCGGCGCCGGTATACGTCGCATTCTTCCTGCTCGATCGCCTGTACCAGTTTTACCGTTTCGGATCGTTCACCAATACTTACGTGCATTATTTCGCAATGGAGCATCGCCGGCTCGATCCGTCGCTCCCGGCCAATTATCCATTCGAGACGCCATTTCACGTCGGGTTCCTGGGCGCGTTATTTACCCCGGAGAAATCCATTTTCCTCTTTGATCCCTTACTCGTCCTTACGATTTTGATGGTTGCCCTGACGTGGAAACGGTTGGCGCCGCAGGTCAAGGCATATCTAATCGCTTCGTGTTTCCTTCTTTTCGCGTACATCTCCTTCTATGCCCGATACACGGTCTGGAGCGGCGACTTTGCCTGGGGAGACCGTTACGTCTCTACCGCTGCGGAACTCGTGGCTTTTATTTCCGTTCCGCTGTTAATGCGTTACCGGCATGATGTTGCAAGCTGGGTTCGCGGTATTGGCATCTTTCTGATCGCGGCAAGTGCAGCGGTTCAGATTGCCTCGCTCGCATTTTGGCTACCGCTTGAAATTTATCAGATGGAAACTTTGGGTCATCCTACATTCGTCATCGCGTTACGCTTCGAAAACATTGCCGCATTCGCCCTCGGCAAAATGGATGCGTGGGGACTGACCAATCATGCGATGGTCGAGGACCCATGGGATTACGTCCATATCACCACCTGGAATTTTCTGCCATTTCTGCTGGTAAGGGTGGGAGAAGCCCCGCGCTGGGTCGCTGCGATCTCGTTCTTCATTTGGGGAACCTCTCTGGCAACGTTCGCCTGGATTTTAGCCAGACTTCGAAGTGTTTGCCGAGGGACCTCCCACTAATTACACTTTCAAGATTCTTTCATGGTGCTAATGTAGCCGACACGCTGGTCGGCGATCCCATTCCATCAGGTACAATGACTAGGTTCGAGTCCACTTGCAAGCCAGCATGGAAGCTCCTTCCCAGTTAGCAGTGATCTTCGTCTCTCGCAGCATTGGACATTACATTCGCCAGCATTTCCTCGACACCACCTTCAAAGGTTTGTATCAGGTGAACGGGTTCGATCTGGCTCTGCTGATCCCGTATTTTGTGATTCTGACGCTGCTGGCTTCGTACGGCGCGCATCGTTATTTGCTGGTTTATCTTTACTACAAAAACAAGAAAAACCGTACCACCGAGCCCCCCGATTACTTTAACGATTTGCCTCGCATCACCGTGCAGCTTCCCATATTCAACGAGCAGTTTGTCGTCGACCGGCTGCTTGAGGCTATCTGCCAACTGGATTATCCGCAGGACAAACTCGATATACAAGTGCTGGACGATTCCACTGATGAAACCGTCGCGGTCGCCCGCGGCTTAGTGGCTCATTACGCTGCGCTGGGGCATCCCATCTCTTATATTCACCGTACTAACCGCCAGGGATTCAAGGCCGGCGCTCTGGCCGAAGGCATGAAAACTGCGCAAGGCGAATTTATCGCAATCTTTGATGCCGACTTTGTGCCCCCGAAAGATTTTCTCTTGCGCACCGTTCACCATATGACCGATGCAAAGATCGGCATGGTGCAGACCCGATGGACGCACATTAACCGCCATTATTCCTTCCTGACGGAGGTTGAGGCCATCCTGCTCGACGGACATTTTGTCCTCGAGCATTCCGGCCGCGCCCGCAGCAGCGTGTTTTTTAATTTCAACGGAACCGCTGGACTGTGGCGCCGAATCGCGATCGATGATGCCGGAGGATGGCAGCACGATACTCTCACCGAAGACACTGATTTGTCTTACCGGGCGCAACTGAATGGATGGAAATTTATTTATTTGCAGGACGTGGAGTGCCCGGCTGAACTTCCAGTTGAGATGACCGCGTTCAAAACTCAGCAGGCCCGTTGGGCGAAAGGTCTGATTCAAACCGCCAAGAAAGTTTTGCCTACGGTATTGAAGAGCGATCACCCGTTCCACGTGAAGTTCGAGGCCTGGTACCACCTCACTTCCAATGTCAGCTACCCTCTGATGATTATGCTGTCTGTGCTTTTGCTGCCGGCGATGATCATTCGCTTCTATCAGGGATGGTTTCAAATGCTCTACATCGATCTGCCGCTCTTTATGGCGTCTACATTTTCAATTTCAAGTTTTTACCTGGTATCGCAACGCGAACTGTTTCCCAAAAAATGGCCGCGAGCGCTGCTATATATTCCGTTTCTCATGGCACTCGGAATCGGGCTTACCGTCACTAATGCGCGAGCGGTACTTGAGGCATTGATTGGAAAAGAGACGGCGTTCGCGCGCACCCCGAAATATAATGTTGCCTCCAAAAAAGATAAAGTACAGTCCGGCGCCTACCGGCGGCGCTTGGGATGGGTTCCTTGGGTGGAGCTACTCATCGGCACTTATTTCGCGATGACTGTTTATTACGCGATCGAAAATGAGAATTACATTACCGTGCCGTTTCTGGTTTTATTTGTCGTCGGATACTGGTACACCGGACTAATGTCCCTGCTACAAGGCCGATTCGCCGGACTGTCATTGGCCGGCGAACGCGAAACAAAACCGTTCCCGGTCGGGGTTTAGCAGTTTGCGGAGGGACAGTTTGCGTAGGGACAGCCGCCCCCGGCTGTCCAGTCGAGCGCAGCTCGATTTTTTATCACCGTAATACAGGGACTCCCGGACAGCCGAGACGGCTGTCCCTAAATGTGCAAATATGAAAACTTTGATTGCGGTAATCCTTCTTATCTTCGCCGTCGCTAATGCCGCCTCACTCGAGCGCCAGCCAAATGCCGATTATCTCGCCCGCCGCCACGCCTTAGCCAACAAAGCTGGCGACGGATATGTCCTCCTATTCGCTCCGCCCGAAGCTGAGGGGCCCAATGATATTTATGGCTATCGTCCCGACAACAATTTTTATTATCTGACCGGCTGGAGCGAACCCGGCGCGGCGCTGCTGATCGCGGGCGCAACCGAAGGCCGACCCGCATCCCGGCCGCATCCCTATACCGAGATCCTTTTTCTTCCCCAGCGCAATCCCTCACAGGAAAAGTGGACCGGCCCCAAGCTTGGTCCCAATAGTCCGGACATGGCGCGCGTAACCGGATTTGGCCGCGTCGACTCGCTCGACAACCTGCACAACGAATTAGTTCAACTGTTGGGCGACAGAGCAACCATCTACACCGACATTCCAGTCTACGGGGAGACCTCGAATTCTGCGGCCCCTCTGGAATGGCTGAAAGATGCCAACTCGTTTCCCGTCGGCACATCGTTCCAGGACGTCCGCCCAATGCTCTCCGTGCTTCGCACATTCAAGGACGCAGGCGAAATCGAGCTGATCCGCAAAGCCGCAAACGCGTCTATCGCGGCGCAATTGGCCGCGATGCATGCGATGAAGCCGGGCATGACCGAGCGTGAAATTTCCGCTCTGCTGCAATACGAATGGGGCAAACGCGGATGTGAACGTCCGGCCTATGCGCCGATCGTGGGTGCGGGAGCCAATTCGACCGTGCTGCATTATTCCGATGATTCTGGACCGGTCAACGCTGGCGATGTGATTGTGATTGACGCCGCCGGAGAATATTCCATGTACGCTTCCGACATCACGCGAACTTTGCCGGCCACGGGAAAGTTCACTCCACGCCAGCGCGAGATTTATAACATTGTCCTCGGTGCGCAGGAGTCGGCCATTGCGGCGTTTCAGTCGGGCAAATCAACTCTGACCCGGAATTCCCCGGATTCGCTCTACAAAGCCGCTGTTGATTACATCGATTCCCACGGCAAAGATTTACACGGCGACCCACTCGGAAAATATTTTATCCATGGCCTAAGCCATTATGTAGGCTTGAACGTTCATGATCCTGGCGACTACGCGCTGAAGCTGGGACCAGGCGCGGTTTTTACGATTGAGCCGGGAATTTATATTCCCGAAGAGAAAATTGGCGTGCGCATCGAAGACGATTTCTACGTCGACCCTAATGGGAAGCTGATCAATCTGACCGGATCGTTGCCTCGCACTGCGGAAGACGTCGAGCGCGCTATGGCAGGGAAGTAAACCCGTCGTCCTCGCCCTAAAAAGAATTAGCGTGCCAGGCTCAGCAACCGGCGCTGCACCTGGCACGCATTGCGGGGGGGCCGCAAAGTCAATCCGGCGTGCTCGCCCATTCAGGCCAGTTTCGACCTAGGACGAACATTCCACGGCTGCCAGACTTCCTGGAAATCCAGGGTGATGAGGGAGGGCGAAGCAGTCTGAGGTCCCGCATCCAGACTCTATCGCGTTATCAATTCTTTACAATCACCCACGTGGTGTACTCCCCGCACCTACTACCATTGGGCTAGTTCCACCTTCGGATCCACGTCATTAGAAATCGCTGCGGCGCGCTTTGAAGGGGCCGGGGCTTCAGCCCCGCCGTTATTGAGCTCAAAAGCGTTTCGGCGCGCCCGGAGGCGACCCTTCAGGGCTCAGCGATCGACACTCAATACTCTACATGCGCTCGGAACGTCGGAATAACCACCGGTCCGCGATCGCGGTTATATCCGGGATTCTCCACATGCTGGAAGCCGGGAGCAACATATATCCCCCTCCACACATGCGCCGTGTAATAGGTCTCCAGAATATTTTCGCGGCCATAATTCAACCCGCTATCGCCCAGAATGAATCCATATCCGCCGTCGGCGAGATAGGTCTGATGATCTTTTGAAATTGCATTCGAAACGAATGCCAGTCCCGCGCGATCCTGGGTGCGGTACCATCGCCTGCCATACAATCCAAGTCCTCCCAGAAAAGTAGAATCGATTTCCGTATACACATAAGATTCCGTTCTGCCGTTGTTCCATCCCCAACGCCCAAAGGCGACAAGATCCGTCGTTAGAGACTGCTCGATATTAATTCCAAAGCCATATTTCTGCGTGCTACGAAAAGGATGCGCGGTGATATCCGGAATCGCAGTTATCCCTTCTTCAAATTGCTCGACGGCTTCGCGATACACGCCCATATTCGCATGGTTCGAAAAACCAAGCAGGCGCACCACTCCGGATTTCCGGGGAATCAATCCGTGACGCAATTCGAACTCCAAATTTTCCGCGTGCGCTTTGCGCAGACTCCACTCAAAACTGATTCCGTTTGCCACCGTTGGCATTAGAGCCTCGCCAAAACGCAAGCCCCAGTTCCGGTCTTCATAATCGGCAATTGCTCCCCATGTATAGCCGCGGGTATCCGCAGCGTAATCGTAAGCGCCGTTGTTGTCGACGGCCCAGTTGGTGAACTGCAAGTGACTGTCGGACCCCACCGAGTTCTCATCGAAGAAATCTACGATACCGAATTTTCCCGCGCGCAATTCCAGTCTGCGCGCCGGCAATTCGTTGAAAAGCGACAAAACCCCTCGCTCGTTTTCAATTTTTTGGTCGCTGAATGAAATGATTCTGTCGATCATGACCCGTGCGACGTAGGGCGACTTACTCAGCGAAGGGTTGCGGACTACATCAAGATTCGGAAACCCGGCAACTCCCAAAGTATTGCTCAGGCCCGCGCCACCCGACTCTTCGAGGTCGAACAGCGCCTCGGTAGAGTCGTTCAGTCGGAATCCCGTGTATAGCGTGAGCACGCGGGAAGTGGCTTTTTCGTAATGTGAACTCAGACTATTTCGGCCGCTATATTTCGCCGGAAAACCAGGGTGAGCCTGAAAAATGAAATTCATTTGTCCCGAAATCCAAAAGCGTCCGTCTTTCGAATGCGGGAAGATGGATTCCACTTGCGGATCGGGGACGTCTTGGGAATGATCGGATTCAACCTCGGCAGGCTGCTCCGAGGGCGGAGACTGTTGTTTTTGCGCCCACGAAAAAATGCTCGAGAAAAGAAGCGCGGCAACCCATGCAGCCATGCCCTTGCGCCGCATACTCTTCCAGCGCACGGGCTGATTTGGGCTCGTCATCCTTAATCCAGTTGGCAGACTATTACTTCCCGGTTAATGTAGGGTTAAAGTTAATTATTTCGCCAATGCCGGGGAATTGAATTTTTGTGATTAATATATAATACCCCCCTATAGTATACTTAGAAGGAACAACCCTGGGGAAAATTATTTTGGCCCACACCGTTCGAGACAAAGAAAAGTTGAGGCTGCGAATCCGGCGGATCAAGGGGCAGGTGGAAGCCGTAGAACGTTCGCTGACCGAGGAACAGGACTGCTCGGATGTTTTGCAACTTATAAGCGCCGCTCGCGGCGCGATGAATGGCCTGATGGCAGAGTTGTTAGAAGATCACATTCGCTTCCACGTGCTCGATCCCGAGCACAAACCCCAACCTGAACAAGCCCTCGCAGCCGATGAACTGGTGGACATCGTGCGCTCATATTTGAAATGAAGTGAGCCGCAACGACGTGACGCTCAACCGCGCCTTATGCCGGAAGACTCACGCTACGCGCTTCAATTTTGAGCCGGTGGAATTTTCGCTCGCCGGACGTCCGGAAAGTGAGTTGGGAGCATTCAGATGCGCTCCCGGGTCGATCCCAACGCCCAGCCGGTCAACCAATTCTCCGCCGAGCCAGGCTGTAATCAGCGCAATTCCGACGCCGGCAAATGAGCAGACCAACGCCCACACGCCCAGGATCCGCCGGAGCCGGACGCCGAAAGTACCAACTCACGGCGAACAGTACCAGCACAATAACGTTCCCGCCGCCATGCCACAGCCCGATCCTGTTAGCGCGCGTGCCGGAGGGAATTGCCAGCCAATCTATAGTGCCGAAGATGGCCGACAGAAGGCCGCTCAGGATCCCGGCGACGATCATCCAATAAGACATCTCAAAGCAGAATGAATTTACCCGCACCAGCGCGATCACATCAAAAATGACGGCTGTCGCCAGCAGTCCTAAGGGAAACACGATCAACATCTGATGAATTGGATGGCCTAGTAACCGGGCTTTGCTTTGCATGTTCAACCTCGGTCCTTCTGATGGCTTCAATCCCCCGAAGGATGCTCGCGGAGCATTTTACTACTAAGTAACCCTAATCCCAGAATACCGAGAACCAGGAAGTAACCGTTCCTATGGAGTCGCCATCTGATGAACTCACCGATTCCCCAAAGAGGATTTTTAGCGCTCTACGGGCATCTACGGTGAGTGATAACTAAATTTTCGCCTCTTGTGTGTGATTAACTAGGTATTTGCGCGGGGCGAAAGGGAAATTTGGAGAAAAGCGTGGCCAGTTCCAACATTCAGAAAAGTAATTGCCGTTTCCAGGTCACTGCCGGCGAAGATGGCAGACCGAGAATAAAGCTGGACTTGTTCCACCAAACCGTCTCCTGCCTGGCCGGGATGACCATAGAGTTTGAAGTCATGGGCGGAACTACGCTTCAACAGGCCAAGGCGCTGGCGGAATCCATCAACGATAAAGTTCTAGGAATCGTTGTCACCCAATCCTGATGACGCCGATCCAGCCTCCTGCGCAACCCTAACATGGTTGCTGCATAGACCCTCCGCTTAGTAGTCTTGGTAGTCGCCCAGTTTGGATTAATCCAGGATGTAGTCATCCCGAAGCCCAGCGTTTTCACCAGCGGGGCGAGGGATCTCGCGTGCAGCGCTTCGAACTGAGCCACTAGGGTAGTCTTACTTCACTTGAATGTTCCATTCCTTCCTTCACTTCCGGCGCTGGATTGCGCCGGCTGCCTTCCTGCTGATTTTCGGCGCCTCACATTCTGCCGCTAAAGAGAAATATCCCGGCCCCTCGATAGTGCGCTGGAATAAGGCATCCGCGAACTCCACATTTTCGAGCACCGCGGACGGCAAGTACAACTACGTCTTGAAAGATGCAGATATCGAAATCAGCATCGCCATGGATTCGCAGGAGCTCGAAAAAGTTCATCATCGTCCATTGCCCCTCTTCGCCCTACGAATGGATGTGCGCTATACCGGGCAAAAAACACTGCCATTCACCACCGATCACATCGCGCTGGAATTTGTTGACCATTATCAAGTGATCAACCCCGCTCTCGATCCCGATGAATTGGCCATGCGCATTCAAAATGACATCGACAATCTCACCGACGAAACTGCCCACCAGGTGCGTAAGCGTCCTGGCCAAAAAGAAGAGCAGGAAGGCCTGCTGCAAACGCACTTGAAAGATATGACCGATCTGGTTGGCTTTATCAGCCTGTATTGCCTCCGCCCGGCTACTCTGGATTCGGGAAATCCAACTGTAGGCGGATGGGTGTTCTTCAGCACCAAAAGCAAATGGATCGGCAAATGGAAACCGCAGGAAGAATTCGTTTTGCAGGTTCCAGTCGAAAACAAAATCTTCGAGTTTCCCTTCGCTTTGCCGCCCCGCAAGGGAGATCTAGTGCTTCGCCGCCGGGAAGATTAAGCCGCTCTAGCTCGCTCATTCCTAATTAAGAACTGGAAGAATACCGGGGTCCCGCCATACCGGGCACGATTCGCAGGTTACCGCCGTAATAGGGAATTGCAAGGTTCTATGCGGACGATACAACTAAAAGGACATACCATCGTAGACGTAGCCTCCCTGTATGAAAAACGCGATTGGTACGCACTTAGGCCGATACGAACTCGACGCAGAAATTGGGCGCGGAGCCATGGGGCTTGTGTATCAGGCGCACGATCCCAAGATTGATCGCGTCGTAGCCATCAAAACCATTTCGCTCTTCTCGCAGGAAATTGAAGACGAGAAGGAGTTTCGCGAAAGATTTTTCCTCGAAGCCAAAGCCGCAGGCCGCCTGTCGCATCCCGGCATCGTCACCATCTTCGATGTGGGAGAGGAACCCGAAACCCACGAGCCTTATATCGTCATGGAGTTCGTTTCCGGCCAGCCGCTGAACAAAATTCTGGCTGTGAATAATCGCAAGCTGGCTCTCGGCCCCGCTCTGCAAATTACTCAGGAAATTGCGGAGGCGCTTAACTACGCCCATTCGCAAGGCGTGGTTCATCGTGATGTAAAGCCGGCCAACATCCTGATCACTATGGAAGGTCATGTCAAGATCGCTGATTTCGGCATCGCCAAGCTGAATCAGGGATTGATGACCATGCCCGGCCAGGTTCTCGGCAGCCCGGCCTATATGGCGCCCGAGCAATTGAGCGGCGAATATGCCGACGCCCGGTCCGATCTATTTTCTCTCGGCGTAATTCTCTACAGCATGCTCACTGGCTTTCGACCATTTCAGGGAAACAGCGCCGCCACCGTAAGCTACAAAGTTGTAAATCGCGATCCGTTACCCGTCACTTCATTCGATTCCGAATTTCCCGCGGAACTGGACCGCCTGGTATCTCGAGCTATCGCAAAAGATCCGGAACAACGCTTCCAAAGTGGCGCGGAGATGGCGCAGGAAATTCAACGGCTGCGCGAGCGTCACGAGTTGATGAATCAGACTGCGGCCGCTTTGACTACCATCACCGACCCGCTCGATGGAACAGGCGTGGTGAAGGCTCCCGTACCGCGCGCCGCAGTCACGCCGAAAACGCAAACCTCTTCAACCATTCGGATTGAAAGAGCGCGCGCCGAGACTACGCCTTCAAGAACCACTGGCACAGCTCAATCGCAGGTGCCGGAAGCGCCGAAGGTCGCAGTCGCACCCAAGCCGCGCGTCCCCATTGCCATGCCCGCATGGGTGCCGGAGTTGAAATCAAAACTCCTCAACGCGCAGTTTCCAGTAGTGTCCAAGGAAATCGCAATTGCCGCCGCGAGCATTCTGACTTTGGCGATTGTATTTATCGGATTCGAAGCGATCCACTCGAAAAAAGCAAAGGCGCAGATCGCCAGCGCCGCCATATCTTCCGTGCAAACCTCAACCCTAAACCAAAGCTCGAACGTTGCGACGCCGGAAGCGCAGTCTGCTGAGGATACGCCTGCCGAAGAAGTGAAAGAGGTAGAGGTACACAAAGCTCCACGACACCCTAAAACCAAAGTAGAAACCAAGCCTAAGACGCCGGCTGAGAACACTTCGATAGCCAGTTCGTCGTCAGCCGCGCCGGCATTAATTCCCGCAACTGGTGTGGCCGGCAAGACTCCGGCGTCAGTCCAGAACGTGAAAGCGACTATTGCTCCAGCACCCGCCACTGCAACTTTGGAATTGCAAATCGAATATCAATTCTCCGAAGCCGAAGCCTCAGTCTGGTTCGATAATCAATTGATTTATTCGCAGAAATTGTACGGGGAGTCGAAAAAACGCGCGCTCGTGTTCAAGAAGGTTGAAGGAAAGGAACACAGCACCGTGAAGGTTCCCGCCGGAGAGCATCGCATCCACGTCAGGATCCAATCCGAAGACGAGCAATACGATCAGTCGCAAACGATTACCGGGACGTTTGCCGCCAGCAGTCAGAGCACGCTCGCGATCACCTGCGATAAGCGTGGGCATGAGCACGAACTGCAACTGGCATTACAGTAGTCCTCTCCACAGCAAATTCATTTGCCGTCACCCTCGAGCGAAGCGAAGGATCTGAAGCGGTCACAATGAAGCCAATGGTGCGCGCCCGATCCTTTGTGATTGAGTTCCTCGAGATGGCGCCAAACAATACTGAGATCCCATCCGGCGCAAATTGATTCAGTCATCCTTCAGCCAACTGAAGAATCCTAAAAGCGGAAATGTGGACCGAACGTCACTCTAAGATTGTTGTGCGCTCCGTTATCCAGAAATATCTCGTCGCCCGCATCCAGCCGCAACCCAAATGGTCCCCAAAAACCCTCAATGCCGCCGCCCGGATAAAAGGCCACGTGAGTATCTCCGTAGGGAACATTATTAACTGAGTTAACAAAACTGCTTCCCGACGCGGTGCCGTTTGTATTCGTGAAATTAATGAAACCAACCTTACCGGTCACGAACACGCGAACCGGACCCGACGACCCCGCCTGAAACTTCGGCCCAAACAACCCGGTTAGAGGACGCAGCCTGGTAGTCGCAAACGACGTTGTACCCCCATTGGAAAATGTATTGGTGTAATTGCGCGCGAAGTCATAACTCATCTCCGCTTCTATTTGCACGTTGGGGTGCACATTGAAGGCAAACCGCCCGCCCAACCCCACAAAGTTAACCGTAGGAGTAAGTGAGGAGAACCGCAAATAATCCGCAAATGCCCCAATTTCGACGTGATTTTCCGTAAAAGACTGCGCCATTACTCCTGCCGGCATCAGTGCAAACACACTCAAAACGGCAATTATAAAAGTTCGTTTCATATATTCCTCCCAACCCAGTTGTGTTTCGCGTGTGGCGATAATTGAATTTGGATGCTCCCGGCTTTGCATGGGTTGGGTTTCTTAACGTCGAAGTTTAACGCTTGGGGTAATTTATTCCAGGATAAAGTCATCCCGAAGCCCCGCGTTCTCACCGGGGGCAAGGGATCTCGCATGCAGGATTTCGGAACTGAGCCAACGCCTTTCCTGATTGTTTGCTCTAAAAATCCTAATTAGGATATAGTTTTTTATAAGCAGTTACCCGGCGCCTCGTTCCTCATTAAGAAACTCAAAGGTCGTCATTATGGATATGCCGAAAACCATGGACGCCGCTCACATTGGCAGTTCCGTCGTAATCAAAGGAGAACTTTCGGGAAGCGAGGACCTTTACATTGACGGCCAGGTCGAGGGAAACATCGAGCTGAAGGGAAATAGATTGACCATTGGCCCCAACGGCAAAATCCGCGCCGACGTAAGCGCTAAAAATGTGGTCGTCCATGGCAAGCTTGAAGGAAATGTCCAGGCTAGCGAGAGAGTCGAATTAAAGAATTCGGCGGTGGCAGTGGGCGACATCTTCGCGCAAAAGATTTCCATCGAGGATGGCGCTTATTTTAAGGGCAAAGTCGACATCCAAAAGTTAGAGGCTTCTAAAGCCGGTCTCCCCGCACCGGAAAAGACCAGTGCGGCGGTCGCGTCAGAGAGCGGCTCCGCCAAAAGCGCGGCAGCTACGTCCGCCGGCGGCACTTTAGCCACTGCCAACAAAACTCAGGTAACCGAACCGGGGAAGATTTAGGCGGTTCCGGCAGTAATAAAAGGCTATAGTAAACATGGCGAGGTAGAGAGAAACCGGACCTGGATATTTTGAAATGGCAACTCACAGTTTTATGAGATTGTTTCGTAGCGCGGCGGTTGGCGGCGAATCGTCTCCGCGCCCGTCGCAAAATAAGCAACGATTCACCCGCAAATCCAGCGGCTTGACCGAACTGGGCCGGGTGTTGCGCTCCGAGGATAGCCTGTGCGTTCTCGACATTGGCTCTACGTCCGCCAATAACATTCGCTACCTTACCGACTTGGGCCACAAGCCTTACAGCGAGGATTTGCTGGATGCTTCCACCGATACTTCGTTAATAATTCGCGATGAGAATGGTCAACAAACTATCGATAGCAAACGTTTCTTATCGGAAAATCTGACCTATCCCGCGGCGCTATTCGATGTCGTGATGTGCTGGAACCTCGCTGACTACATGGATGAGAGCCTGGTTAAGCCGGTGGTTGGCCGGCTCTGGTCCGTATTAAAGCCCGGCGGTGCGTTGCTCGCCTTCTTTCATACTCAGGAAGCCGGCATAGACGCACCCTGTTACCGCTATCACATTCTTGCTCCAGACACCCTGGAAATGCAGCACATCGAAGCTCACAAAGACGCCCGAAAAGGGCCCGCCGGAACGACCCAAAATTCCAGTCCCAGCGGATTTCGCCTACAGCGTGTTTTCAATAATCGCCATATTGAAAACTTATTCCGCGATTTCAGCTCGATCAAATTCTTCCTCACTCGTGACAACATACGGGAAGTGCTCGTAGTCCGGTAATGCCCGGTAATGCCCGATAACGCCCGGTAATTCCCTTCGTCACTCTGCCGCCTCATCTGGTTCGCTGAATCACATATTGTGAAATCCTGGAACTCTTCCTTGCCATATGGACTAGCGGCGTCCGCACCGCGCGCGGAAGCTTCAGCATCCGCCGAATTACCGAAGAAGCGTTGAACACGGGCGCCAATTTCTCTACATAAGCCTCTCGATAGGCGGCAATCGCAGCCACCAGGGAAATTTCGTTGCGCAGAAAAGGCAACAAGGATTGCGTGGCCAGAGACCCGCTCCGCAGAGCCAGCGAAATTCCATCCCCTATAAATGGATCGACAAAGACTGCCGCGTCGCCTGCCATAAAGATTTTGTCCCGCTCGGGACGGGGATCGCGGAAGATTAGCGGAGCAACGCTCACCGGGGCGCTGCGTTGTGTCCAATTCCTGCTTTCCCGCTCTAATTGCGGACATTGTCCAAACACTTCTTGCAGCGTAGTCGCCCTGTCTGCCCGTACCATCGCGCAGACATTGATTCTATTTTCGTCAACGATTGAATTATCTAGATTCACCGGTTGCACTCCGCAGTACCCCCCTTCAAAAAAATAAAGGTCCACCGAGCCTCTCGTTGCCGGTCCCTGAAAGTGCGCTTTAAGCCCAATCCATTTCGCATCGCCGTTGGTCGTTTTTTTCGCCCCCGCGGTGAGATTTGACCAGCGCCCCGAAGCATTTATTACCGCTCGCGATTCGAAATTTCCAACCGAAGTTTTAACCTGAAAGGGACCATCGCCGCTGATGTTCTCAACCCTACAATTTTGCCGCCCATCAACTCCGCAGGATTCGGCGGATGCCCACAGTGCTGCGTCGAGATCAATCCTCGCGATG
The DNA here is from genome assembly GCA_963849315.1 of uncultured Acidobacteriaceae bacterium. Taxonomy (GTDB): domain Bacteria; phylum Acidobacteriota; class Terriglobia; order Terriglobales; family Acidobacteriaceae; genus PALSA-188. The sequence goes on from CAWKGT010000002.1 coordinate 159,499, forward strand.
CTGGCGGCGGCCGGGTGGATATCAGCATTGATCAGATGTCCGTCCACGAATACGCGCGTTTGATTGATTCGGATCGCCGAGGTTAGGAGACTTCGGTGCGCAGAGTCGAGCAAATTACCCAGCAGATCGAGAGATTCCGCGGAAACAAATTCGCCGCACACTCTTTGCCGGGGAAACCCTCCCCGTTCCAGCAGCAAGACATTAAAGCCCGCAGCCGCCCCTACAATAGCCGCCGAAGCCCCCGCTGGGCCGCCGCCAACGACTATCAGGTCATACATAGGAAATCATTGCTTCCACGCGATCACGCCCATGCGAAATAAGTAATGCTCCCTGACTTCGATGCGCGCCCCCGCCGCTGTTTGTAAAATCTTTTTCATTTCGCTGGCGGTATATGCGCGCCGGACTGAAATCACCGCGTCGTGCCGCGTTATGCGGCTGCGAAATAAGGGGAACGCAGCGTAGACCAGACCGAGATGAACCGGATTTCTCACGATGTCATTGATCAACACCGCAATCCGGCACACCCGCAACCCTTCATTTACGAACTTCGCTAATTCAGCCGGCAATAAATGGTGGGCAAACAGGCAGCAATCCACCAGATCAAAACTCGCATTGGCGAAAGGCAGTGCCAAAGCGTCTCCGACCACCGCGTTGTTCGTTATTTCCGCAGGCAGATGCGACCGCGCCCGATCGAGCAATGTAACTTCGAGTTGGATGCCTTTAGCTTGGAGCTTGCGCCCCGCCGCCCGGGGAACATAACCCGCCCCGGCAGCCGCTTCCAGAACCGTGAATGACCTTATGCGGGTTTGCTCCGAAATGCGTTCCACCATCGACTGCATGGTCGAAACCCCGCCGAAGCGGCGATTGATGCCTTCGATATCCACCAGCGAATCGGAGATTTCCTGAGCGGTGCCCGAATCGCTGTCTAGCAGTTCTGCAATATCGACTTGCTTCATCAACTAGACTTCCGCCAATTCTTCCTCGAGCAATTGCTTGTTATAAAGGTCGGTGTAATAGCCGTTCTGGGCCAACAATTCGTCATGAGTTCCCAACTCAACGATGCGGCCCGCATGCAACACAGCAATGCGGTCGGCATTGCGAACGGTAGAGACTCTGTGCGAAATAAAAATTGTGGTTTTGCCCTGCATGATTTCGCGGAGGCGATTCAGGATTTTATCCTCGGTCTGCGTATCCACACTCGACAGCGCGTCATCGAGGATTAAAATTCGCGGATCGCGAATTACCGCCCTTGCAATTGCGGTACGCTGCTTCTGACCGCCGGAGAGCGTGATGCCGCGCTCTCCGACCAGCGTCCGGTATTGCTCCGGAAATCCTTCGATCTCCTCCGCGATGTTGGCCGCGTGCGCCGCCCATCGTACCGTTTCATCGCTTGCGTCCTGCATTCCAAATGCAATGTTCTCGCGGACGGTCTCGCTGAATAAAAATGTTTCCTGCGGCACGAATCCTATATTGCGACGCAAATCTTCCAGCGGAAAACTGCGAATCGGATGGTTATCGATCAGCACGCTACCCGCCTCCGCATCGTAAATGCGCGCAATCAGACTGACGAGCGTGGTCTTGCCGGAACCAGTGGGACCAACAATAGCCAAACTGCTGCCCGCCGGAATATGCAGATTGATGTCATGCAGCACCGCCGTACCGTTGTATGAGAAGTTCAGATCGCGGAACTCAATCTCCCCGTCGATGTTCATATTTAAAGGCAGCTCGGATGGCGAGTCTTCAATCTCTGGCTTCTCCACCAGCAGTTGGTTGATGCGTGCCATGGAAGCGGTGCCGCGTTGAAAAATATTGATCACCCATCCCAGTGCAATAACCGGCCAGGTAAGCTGCACCATATAAGTATTGAACGCGACAAACCCGCCCACTGTAATTCGCCCGTACAGCACCTCCCTCCCTCCCAGCCATAACACGAGCACGATGGCGAGCCCGAGCATCACTTCCAGCGACGGCCACAACATTCCCATCAGGCGCACCAACTTCAGACTACGCGCGATGTATTCCTTATTAGCGGTTTCAAATCCCGCGATCTCATACTCTTCCTGCACATACGCCCGAATCAGTCGCGCCCCTGAAAAATTTTCCTGCGCGCGCGCCGAAATGTCGGAAAACATCGCCTGGATTCTTTCGAACCGCTCATGAATGCGCTTGCCGAAATATTGAATCGTAATGCTTACTACCGGCAGCGGAAGGAAGGCATAAAGCGTTAGCTTCGGACTGATAGAGAGCATGAAAACCAGCGCGCCCGCGGTAAACACAATCGTGTTCGCCGAATACATAATCGCCGGGCCCAGCAACATTCGCACCGCATTCAAATCGTTCGTGGCGCGAGCCATAATATCGCCGGTGCGAGTTCGCTGGTAGAACGAATACGAAAGACTTTCCAGGTGCCGGAAGAAATCATTGCGCAGATCGAACTCGATCTCGCGCGAAACCCCGATCAGGATCGATCGCGTAAGAAACTGAAAAATTCCCTTAAATCCCGCGACCGCCAGCAGCAGAAGCGCATACGTCAACAATTTGTGCCGGGTGACTTCACCATGCAGATCGTCAATGGCGCGTCGGATCACCAGCGGAAATAAAATCCAGATTCCGTTGTTTAGCAAAACGCACAACCCGCCCACAATATAGCTGCCGCGATACTTTTTGAGGTAAGGGAAGAGCGGACGAAGGCTGTTAGGTAGCAACATGCGCTGGCAGATAAATTCTACCAGCACGGGCACGGAAGGGAACCGCCCACGGCAGATTCGTCAATCACCCGAACTGCGGCCAGCGTCAAATAATTCTTCGCGGAACACCGACACCGAAGCCAATAACAGTAGCAGAGTCCAACCACACAGAAAGAACCAGCTAAAGCTGATCAGGATCGAATAGAGAACGTCTGTATTCATAAACCCTCCAGCCAACAGGTTATTGAGTGCATGCGAACTGCAACAGTTGTTTGCCCGTGAGACGCTCATAATGTTCAAGCACGGCAGAAATTGCGCTTAACTTCAACGACGGTGCGATATCGGCGTTCATCACGATCTGATCGATTTGCGCGAGCCAGTATGCAACCGCGCGCTCGACTCCGCAAGACATTTCCGTGGCGACGATATTGATAAAATCAGAGGAAACCGCTGTGGTAGCCAAGATACTTCTCCTTTAAGAATTGATGAGGAGGGGGTTACCTCCTCATCCCCCGCGCGAATTATTGATTCGGCGCCGGTTGCTCTTCTTGTGTATGTTGAGTCATGCGTTGCTGATGCCTCGCTTGCATTTGCGCAAACTTCGCTTTCTGATCGGGAGTTAAAAGCTGATACGCCTGCGACATGATCCGCGCATGTTCCAACTCGATCTGAGCGTGAGTCTGCGACTCTTGCGCTATGATCGCTTGCGCCTTAGTCTCGTCGAAATTCCCTCCGGTGACCAACTGCATCATTTGCTGATGGGCTTGTCCTTCCTGCTGCATCAGCGGATGCAATGTTGGCTTCTCGTTGGTAATGATTTGCTTGATTTGCGTTTGTTGCGCATCGGTGAGATTCAGCGCTTTAGTGAAAAAACCCAGCGCTCCAAATTCGCCGTGGTGGCGCGGCCCGCCTTCCTGGGATATAGCGAAGCCTGTCATCATAACCACGATCACGCCCGCAATTAGTATTTTGAATTTATTCGTCTTCACGTTTAACTCCTTCTTGCATGTTTCTTTTACTTAAGATTTGCTTCCATTCATACAAACACGGCCCGTGCGCCGATGTGGTAAAGAGACGGTCAATCGGAGTAAAGTTTTGTAAATCGTCAATTAGCGGTATGACAATTCTTTACGCCGGTCGCGAGCCGGGTTGTGTGAAACTGAAATGGCGCCAGTGGATCAGATTCTAATCATCGACGACGATGTTGAACTTTGCGGCCTCGTTGCCGAATACCTCGAGCCCGAAGGCTTTAAAGTCGAAGCGATTTTCGATGGCAAGCGTGGACTGGAACGCGCGCTCAATGGCCCACAACTGCTGATCGTGCTCGATGTCATGCTGCCCGGCTTGAACGGGCTCGACGTGTTGCGCCGCATTCGCAGCACCTCCAAGATTCCCGTGTTATTGCTCACCGCGCGCGGCGAGGATGTCGACCGCATCGTAGGACTTGAAATCGGCGCCGACGATTATCTGCCGAAGCCCTTCAATCCACGCGAGCTGGTCGCGCGCATCCGAGCCATCCTGCGGCGGACAAAAACCGCCCCCCAGAGCGATCCTATTCCCAACATTGTGCGCGTCGGGGAAATTGAATTGGATCCCGCCACCAGGACCGTTAAGCAAAAAGGCCTGCCCATCGAATTCACTTCCGTCGAATTCAATCTGCTGGAAGTCTTATTGCGTGAAGCGGGCCGCGTCGTGGCTCGCGAACAATTAGTGGATACAGTTTTGAGCCGCAAATTTTCTCCCTTTGACCGCAGTATTGATATGCACGTGAGCAAGGTCAGAAAAAAATTGGGGGATTCCGACAACGGCACCGAACTAATCAAGACCGTGCGCGGAGTCGGTTACATTTTCACGCTTGAGCGCGAGCCCGTCGAAAGCGACGCCAAATGAGAAGTTTATTTCTCAAGATTTTCCTCTCTTATTGGGTCGCGTTCGCATTGTTTCTGGTGACCACAATTCTTATAACCCTGGCTCTGCGTCCGCCCCGCGAAACGGCGGGCGTCGAATCTCAACAGCAAAAATTCCTCAACGATGCCATCCAGGCTTATAAGAGCGGAGGACCCGAAGGTGTTCGCACTTATGTCCGCAGCGTCCGCGAAAATCAGCACATCCACGTTTTTCTTTTTGACCAATCGGGCCAAGATCTCACAGGACGCCAACCTCCCGATTGGATACAGCGGGTCGAGCGCGGCCAAACCCACACCGCCGACACTATTTGGGGAAGAATCGGGCCCATGCAATATCTGCGGCCCTCGCTGAACGCCGCCGACGGCCGCTCCTACAGTCTTGTAATTGAGTTGCCGCCCGGCCACACCATGTTTGGTCCGCACGGCGTGCCCGGTCTTGGAATCCTCATCGCCGTCATCTGCTCCGGGTTGGTGTGTTATCTGCTCACCCGCTATCTGACGTTGCCCATTGTGCGCTTGCGAGCGGCCACGCAAAAACTTGCCGCCGGAGATTTAACCGCCCGAGCCGGAGTTCGTACCTCCAGGGGCCACGACGAGATGTCGGAGTTGGTGAGAGACTTCGACACCATGGCCGGGCGTCTCGAAAATTTGGTCAACGCTCAGGGCCGGTTGCTAAAAGATATTTCTCACGAGCTGCGCTCCCCACTGGCGCGCTTAAACGTCGCTCTCGAATTGGCGCGCCAGAGAACCGGGCCGGAAGCGGCAAGCGCACTCAAACGCATCGACCTTGAAGCGAACCGGTTGAACGAGCTCATAGGACGGTTGCTGACCATCGTCCGCCTGGAAGGCGGCGGCGAGGCCATGCGAAAAGTCTCCGTCGATTTGGCCGAGATGGTCCGCGAGATCGCCAAGGACGCCGCCTACGAGGCACAAAGCCGCCATTGCCGCGTGGAGTGCTCCATCACCGACGATTGTGTCGTCATCGGCGATCCCAGCCTGCTCAACAGTGCGATCGAAAACGTGGTCCGCAACGCGCTTCGCTACACTGAGGAAGATACCGCAGTCGAAGTATTCCTGGACTGCGTAGAGAGAGCCGCCGGCCTCGAGGCCGTCATCCGCGTCACAGATTCCGGTCCCGGCGTTCCCGAGGAAGCATTAACAAAATTGTTTCGCCCCTTTTATCGTATCGATGACGATCGTGGACGTGACACCGGCGGCGTCGGACTCGGTTTAGCGATAGCTGATCGTGCTGTTCGACTCCACGGGGGGACAGTGAAGGCCTCCAACCGGCCGCAGGGCGGATTGATGATTGAGATCGCACTCCCAATAGCTCATCGCTCGCTTCCCGGTGTCTCTGCCAACCATTCCGTCGCCGAAGTTTAATTTCGGTGGCAGTAATTAGCTCGTAATATCGGGGAATACCGCCCTGGTCTTTGACGTCATCCTGAAGCGCAGCGAAAGATCTCCGCGCGCACCAGATTGCCGTGGAGGCTCTACATTTTTTGTCAAATTGGACGTCAGATATTCGTGCAAAATCCGGCGCGGTTGCTCTTCATCTGCATTCCTGATAAACAAAGATAGTACCTTCTTATGCGATGCAGGCCCTCCAGGGGCCCTCTTGGGAGATGATTTTGGGAGAACCGTGCGGATGAAGTGTCGCTGGCCCGTAGTCTTAATACTTTTATTACCATTAGCTCTTATCTTCAGCAGTTGCAGCAGTTCCTCTTCGCTCACCAGCGGCGGCAGCGGTTTCCTCTGGGTGGCCTCGCAAGGCAATACGACCGTTCAGGCTTACACCGTCGATCTGAGTGACGGCGCGCTGACTACAAATGGCGGCGCAACCGCCGCTGGCACTACTCCCACATCAATTCTCATTGCGCCGAACAGCAGCGCGGCCTTCATCTGCAACAGCGCGCCCGGAAGCGCGGGCGGAATATCGGCCTTCAAGATAAATGCCGATGGAACATTTTCGCCTGCCGGCAGCCTTATTTCCGCAGGTCCCACGCCGATGGGCATGGCGATCAATCCCGCGGGTACGTTTTTGTTTGTCGCCAATCAGGGAAGTTTTGATCTTACGCAGTCCGGAGCGCAACCCGGATCGATATCGGTGTTCTCCGTCAGCGGTACTTCTCTGGCCCCGGTCGCCGGCTCTCCTTTTCCCACGCAATTACCGGGCGCCACAATAGGAACCGGCCCGGTTTCTGTGGCGGTGAGCGCATCCGGCAATTATTTGTACGTCGCGAACCAGTTTTCGAACACGGTCACGTCGTTTACCGTATCCGGCACCGGAACATTAACGCAGCAAAATGTTTATTCCGTCGGCCTCTCGCCATCCGCGCTATTCGTTTCCATAGCGCAGCCGCCAATTCCTGCCGGCCAGTATCTTTATGTTGCCAACACCGGTTCGAACAATATCAGCGCGTTTTCGATTTGTGATGCCGAGAATGCGAACGGATGCTCCACTCCAAATGGATTGCTCGCCCCAGTCACTGGATCTCCATTCCCCGCGCAACCCGGCCCGATTGCATTTGCAATGGATCCCACGGCGGCATTTCTCTATGTCGCCGATGAAGCGGGCAATCAAATATCGCAATTTTCATGGAGCAGCGGCAGTGGCGCTCTGACTCCGCTGGTCCCGGCAATGGTCTCGGCCGGCGGCAGCCCCGTCTCCCTCGCTATTCGCACCGGCGTTGCCGCCACCACAACCGTCGCCGGCACGGATTACATGTATGTAGCGAACCTGAACGCGAGTTCATTATCGATCTATACCTTGGACACAACCACCGGCCAGTTGAATGTGCTCGGCACTCCGTTCACCACGCCTTCGCAGCCCTCGGCGGTAATCGCCAAGTAGCGTTGGATCCGCCATGTTATCGATGACCAGCCTCCAAAAGTTACTGGCCGTATTTATTTTCTTTTTGACCATGCCCACTCCCGGATCGTCCCAAACTCTAATCGCCCCTGCGGCCATCACCGACCCTAAACAAATCAGCAGCAAGCCGAATGCTCAAGTCGAGCAGAATCAGCAGAGCCTTTCGATCGAGAAGCTCTACATGACACGTGCGATCGGCTCTAGCACCTGGTCGCCCGATGGCAAGATGATCGCTTTCATATCGAACATCAGCGGACGTAACAACATCTGGCTCGTGCCGGCAGAGGGCGGCTGGCCCACGCAACTGACCGTGAGCGATCAGCGGCAAACTCAGCCCGCATGGTCGCCCGATGGTAAGTGGATTGCCTACATGTCCGATTACGACGGCGACGAGCAGTGGGATATTTTCCTGGTTTCGCCGAAGTCCGGCATGGTCGTCAATCTCACGCACACTCGCGAAATTTCCGAGGAACATCCAGCCTGGTCCCCCGACGGCCGCTATCTCGCCTACATGGTGAAACCAAGAACGTCATCCGTTTTCGAAATTGATGTCTACGACACATTAATGCGCGACATCAGGCATCTGACCTCGGATACACCCAAAGATCGCATGAATGTTGACCCCATCTGGTCGCGAGATGGGAAACACATCGTATATACGCAGGAACAATCCAAAGGCACCGACTCCAATGTTTTCCTCGCCGATGTCAGCACCGGAAACTCGGTTTTGCTCACCCCGCATGAAGGAGAGAAACTGTTTCAAGCCAACGACGTATTCGGCGAGTCGGTTCTCCTCACATCCAACGCGGCGAACGGATACGAGAACGTCGGAATTCTGAATTTCTCCGCTGACTCAGGCCAAATTGGCCCCGCGAAAATTAAGTGGCTGACCCAGGACAAATGGGAAATCGATGGCGGCCACTTTTCTCCCGATGGAAAGCGCGTTACTTGGATCGCAAACGCAGACGGCTACGTCAACATTTACCTGCACGATTTGCTTTCGGGCAAAACAAGTGTTCTGCCGGTACCGAAAGGCGTGAACACGCTCGGCGGCTCGGACTCCGCGTTCACCAGAGATGGCTCGCGGCTCCTCTATTACCACGACGGGCCCACGGCGCCTCGCGATATCTGGGTATATTCATTGGCCACTTCCAAGTCCCATCAGGTAAGCCACGCCCTTGTCGCCGGAGTCCATTCAGAGGATATGGTCGAGCCCCTGCTCGTGCACTATCCCAGCCGCGATGGCAAGTGGACCATCTCCGCCTTCGTATATATGACCTATAACATGGTGCGCAATAATCAGAATGCGGCCATTGTGTATGTTCATGGCGGTCCCACATCGCAGACCCTCGATTCCTTCAATCGTTTTATTCAACACATCGTGAATCAGGGATACATGGTCATCGCGCCCAACTATCGCGGGTCCACCGGCTATGGCAAAGAGTTTCAGGATGCCAACCTATTCGACATGGGCGGCGGCGATTTGCAGGACGTGCTCGCGGCAGCCGACTGGATCAAGCAAACCGGCTATGTCGATCCCAGGAAAATTGCCTTGATGGGCGGTAGCTATGGCGGCTACTTAACCATGATGGGTGTAACGAAAGCCCCTGACGTTTGGGCCGCCGGCATCCCCATCGTCCCGTTCGTAAATTATTTCACCGAAATCGAAAATGAAGATCCAGTCCTGCGCGAAATGGATTTGGCAACCATGGGCGATCCCGTAAAGAACAAGGCGCTCTACGAAGATCGCTCCCCAATCTTCTTCATCGACAAGATCAAAGCGCCTTTGCTGCTACTCGCAGGAGGGAACGATCCCCGCTGCCCGAAAAGCGAGACCCAACAAGTTGTGGACGCGGTAACCAAGCAAGGCGGAAAGGCCGAATACAAAATTTACGAAAATGAAGGTCACGGCTTCTCGCGCATCGAAAATCAGATTGACGCCTATAAGCGCGTCTCCGATTTTCTCAAAGCTCACGTGCCTCCCGCCAACTGTGGCTGCTCCCTGAACGACTAAGAACTGGCCCATAGATAGAGCGCAGTTGCGCCGATAGACAATAAAATCGCCGGACCGGAAAACATCGCGCCTCCCAGTCCAGCGACCTTGATCTAGAAAAGAAACTTCACCGCCAACTGAATATTCCGTGGCGAGTAATCGGTGGCCATTGAAGTGATGGTGCCAAACTTAGTGCCATCGTTTACGTTCGCGTCCGGCGGCCCAAACCACGGATGGTTGAATGCATTAAACATCTCCACCCGGAACTGCGCGTCGAACCTCCCATCTCTGCCAAACCGGTTGTTCTTGAAGAATGAGAGATCAAAGTTGGTAAGGCCCGGGTTGCGAACGTCGGAAATGGTTCTGGGTGCATTGCCGATCTGAAAATTCCCAGGTGCGGTGTAGACCGACGTGTTGAACCATTGCTGCAAACTTTGATTGCCAATTGCCGGATCCTGGCCGTTCCAGACAGGCCGCTGGTTAAGGGTTCCGATGAAAGTGTTATTGCCAACCGATGTTAGCACCACCGGCGTGCCGGAATCCCATTGAATCAGTCCCACCTGCTGCCATCCTCCAAACAACCCGTTAACCAAGCGATTTCCGCTGTTCAGAAACGCTTTGCCTCGTCCAAACGGAAGCTCGTAGGTATAACTGACCACAAAAATCCGCGAGACGTCCTGCGCCGAAAGCGCCCATTCTCCTTTCGGATTGTATTCATTCGCATAAGTCTGGCTGCTCGGGCCGAGGTAGCTCACCGCGGAAGCGGAATCGTCTTCCATTTTGCTTCCCGTAAAGGAAGCGAGCAGGGTAAGGCCATGCGAAAAACGCTTATCCAGTTTCGCCGTGAAAGCGTTGTATTTCGATTCCGCTTGCGGCTTGCGGAAGCTGACCACGCTGGTGTACTGCGGATAAGGCCCGAGCAACTGGTTGGCTTCGACCGTGGGCTGGCTCAGCGGTGAGCCCGGCGTGGTGATAATTCCGTAGAACGGATTCGGTACCTGCGCCTGCAACGCGCTCCCCAGCGCCAGGTCCGAAGTAGGTAGTTGGCTATAAGGCACTCCTGGATCTCCATCAATCAGAAACAATCCATGGTTCCCCAGATATCCCAACTCCAGAACCGTATTCACCGGCAGCGAGTATTGAATGTTGAAGTTATATTCTTCGGAATAAGGATTGCGGTAGGAGCCGAAGAACGAATCGCTTATGTTGCTGCCAACATCGGTTGCAGCGCCTCCCGGAACTCCCTTCGGCAAATTAAATCCTTGGGGCGCCGGATTATCCAGCGTAGCGCAAGTGGTGCACGACGAAGGCGGCGTCTGCTGCGAGGTAAATGTAGTGCTGAAGTTGGTTTGACTGGTAAACCCTTCAATGCCTGGGCTGCCGTCGGTTCCCGCAGCTTGCAATGCGGATGGAGCGTAGACGATTCCATAACCGCCCCTGATCGCAAGCTTCGGAACCGGATTGTAAGCAAATCCAAGTCTAGGCCCGAAATCCTTCCACTGCGTGGGTCCCTGGTGACGTCCATACGGATCGGCGGCCGTACCCGCAAAAATCATCGCGCCCTTTAAATTTCCGCAAGCCGGACAATCTGGGCTGGCCGGAACCAATCCCTGAAGCGGCGACGGCGCATTTGGATCCCAATAAGATAATTGGTTGCGGCGGTCGGTGCGCGGAATCTCGACATCCCACCGCAGGCCATAATTAAGCGTGAATTTCTTAGTTACCTTCCAGTCATCCTGGACGAACAACGCGATATACGAGCTGGTTTGCGCCGTCGAGGGCTGATGGGTTATGTCGCCGCTGGCCGGAAGTCCCAGTAGCAAAGAAGCGAAAGGATTGCCTGTACCCGCGCCAACGGCTTTCGAGGCAACGCCGCCGGTAGCTACATCTTGCGTCCAGCTCGAATCGATATTGAAACTTCCCGAAGGATCCCCGAATTGCGCGAAGTCTTCGTAGAGCTTCCGGTATTCCGCGCCAAATTTCACCGAATGTGCGCCGACAATCTTAACCAGACTTCCCGTTACATCTACCGCTGTTGGATTTTCATAGTAAGAGTTGTATCCGTTCGGTCCTATGCCAGAAAAACCCTGCGATAAATTGAAATTGGGAAACACCAGCCCATCCACCGCGGCCGTGGAAACGTACGCAGGATTAAAGCCGAGGCTGCCTAAATCGAATGGCTCGCCGAATGTCGACCGACTGTAGGCCTGCCGGCTCACCCCCGCGCGGAATTCGCCTAACAAGGTCGGGCTGAACGTAACCGTGTTGTTGAAAGAACTGGTCCACTCGGTGACGTGCGCCGGTCCCGCATACCCTTGCGACGCGGCATTACCGTAGTCGCTCAACGGACTGCTATTTTCGTTCCAATGAGAAAACCGCAGAAAGGAATGCCAGTTTGGAGTGAAATCGTGGTCGAGGCGAGTGTCCCAGTGGTAGTAGTTGTCTGTGCTGTTGCCGTTTACTTGATAATCCGTGGCGGCGGGATTCGCAGGATTGAAAGAGCTTCCGAAATTCGGAGCCGGGTAGAACTTCAACACGTTAACGCCAACTGGGCTCAAGCGATTGGCCGGAATTATGTTGCCGGGAAAAGCTTGCCGCACATGGGTGACTGGATTCACCGTATTTGGATCGTAAATACATCCGGGCATCGGCGCCGCATTGCAGTTGTATCCCGCGGGAATCAGATCCGAGAAATCACCCGTCGCCCATTGCGGCTGCGGCACGCTATCGGTTTCTGAGGCCGCATTCGACTCCTGCGATTTTTCGAACGCGAAGAAAAAGAAACTATGTTTCGCGCGGTCCAGAACAATTGGGCCGCCGATAGTGCCGCCAGTTTGATAGCGGTATAAGTTAGGCTTGGTCTCAGGAGTACTGGAAAAGTTATAGTAGGGTGCATCGAAGATGTCATTCCTGGCAAATTCGAACAGCGAGCCATGAAACTGCTCGCCGCCTGCTTTGGTGACCAGGCTGATCGTTCCCCCTGAAAATCTTCCATACTCCGCCGGCAATACACTGGTCTGCACGCTGAATTCCTGCACCGAATCCACAATTGGCTGATAGGCCGTCTCATTGTTTCCGACGTTGTTTTCCGGAAGAATGTCGGTCATGCCGTCGATTTGCAGCTCATTATTCGCGTTGCGCGAACCCGCAATGTGCGGAGTGGACGCATCTCCCACGGTGCTGACTCCCGGCACCACTTCGGCGAGGGTAAATGGGTTGCGGCCATTGAGCGGCAGATCGACGATCGCGCGGCTTTGCACCACCGTATCCACGCTCGATCTTTCAGTGTCAATCGTTCCCGTGCTGGCGCTCACTTCCACAGTCTGGCTGACTTGACCCACGGATAAAGTAAACTTGAGGGGCAAGGTTTCGGAAACCTGCACCACGACATTTTCCCGCTTCTCGACCCTGAATCCAGGCATCTCAACGGACACCGTGTAGTTTCCCGGGTTAATGAAGGGCACTTCGAATCGTCCCGAAGCATCCGAGGTAACCGTTTTCGTGGCGCCGGTCGAAGTGCTGGCCACGCTGATCTTGGCGCCGCTGATCGACGCGCCCTGCGGATCGGTGACGGTGCCTTCAATGGTTCCGGTCGGAGTTTGCGCAAAAGCGGATGCTGCCAGAAGCAATAAACCAATCACTAACGTCGGTCTGAACATGATGCCTCCATTCGAGTGTGCCCGATAACGGCGGGAAAATGTTTACCCCGCGCGTGACCATCAGTTCTTGTATTGGGATGGAACTCTAACCGTTGCTGGTAACGCTACCATAACGGTGGCACTCTTATAGGTGGTGGGAATTGTTCTTGTCAAGAAAAAACTCTGCGGATTGCCTTTCACTCACAAATAAGCCCGCAACCTTTAAAGGCCGCGTCTACATTTAATGATCGGTCGAATAATGATCGGTCGAATACGATCGCTCGAATAATGATCGCTCGAAGCATCTAACGATCGGCTGATGCGTCGCGTCATATAGAATCGTGCGGCGGAAACTAACCGCGCAGCAGATCGTCGATTTATTCGGGGCTTAAGTTCATGCCGAGAAAACCTTCCGGAAATCCAACCATCGCCGACGTAGCCCGCGAATGCGGCGTAGGCACCATGACCGTCTCCCGTGTGGTTAATGGAGGCCAATTGGTCAGCGCCAAGACCGCCGCGCGCGTTCGCCTCGCAATCAAAAAGCTTGGCTACGAACCCAATGAGGCGGCCCGGATACTCAAGGGACAAGCGCCGCGCACTATTGGCTTGATCGTTCCCGATCTTGCCGATCCTTTCTTCTCCACCTGCGCCCACGCCGTCCAGCTTATGGCTACCGCGCACGGCTACATGACCCTGCTTCTCGCTTCGGAACGGGACCGCGAAAGCGAAGCCAACGAACTTATGCTCATGCGATCCCGCAACATCGCTGGCATTCTTATCGTTCCTTCTGACGCCGGATGCGTAGAACCATTGGCCAGACTGCGCGCCCAAGGTATTCCCGTGGTAATGCTCGATCGCACCTTCCCCGGCCTCGACGCCGGCGAAGTAATGGTCGAAAACGAAGTTGGAAGTGAAAAAGCCATCAATCATCTGATTGATCATGGGCATCGCAACATTCTTTGCGTCGGCTACGACCGGCAGTTCAACTCCATTGCGCAGCGCATCGCCGGCTATGAAAAAGCCATGTCGGAAGCGGGATTGAAGCCCCAGTTCTGCATCGTCGATGACAGCGCGGCGGTGGGACCAATGGCGCTGAAACAGTTGCGTTCGGGAACTCCACCCACGGCGATATTCAGCTTGAACAACGTAACTACCTCTCGCATATTGAACGTGCTCCAGCGGGAAAATATTCAGATTCCCCACGAAGTTGCGATTATCGGCTTTGACGACTTTGAACTGGCGACGCTCCTGGCTGTCCCGCTTACTGCGGTCCGGCAGCCCGCGGCCGAACTTGGCAGGAGCGCGACACGTCTTATCCTCGACTGGGTGCGGTTCCGTGAATCGGATCTCCGCTCGGTTCACACCCGCATCGTTCTACCCACTGAGCTGGTAATACGCCGCTCCTGCGGATGCGCTCCCATCCCCAAAATTGGGACCGATCATAAACGCCGCCCAATTGAACCCCTTCGTGCGGCGAAATCGAAATAGCGCCTCAGGCCTCTCTCGTATCTGAAGTATACTTTTCCATCGCTCTGATATCGCTATCACCGCAACTTCAGAAAGGAACCGCTGGGTAAGAGATTACGCGCCTTATGATCCGGCATTTCCTATACGCATCGCTCGGTTTATCCAGCCTGGTTTGTTGCGCACAGAAGCCACCCTGCACACCGCCGACGGAACCCAACCTGAAAATCGATTCCCCCCGTTCTGCCGCCAGTTATGACGAACTGGGCTTGTATTTTGAAGGGCAGAATAGCTACCTCTGCGCAATAAATGCCTTTCGATCGTCACTCCAAATCAAGCCTGCCTCGTGGCAGACTCGTTATTATTTAGGATCGGCGCTTCTGGCGAATGGCGATGCCGCAAGCGCGGTTCGTGAACTTCGCCTCTCTCTACATATGCATCCCAATCAGCCTGAGGCGCACCTTCGCCTTGGCCTCGCGCTCGGCCGCTTGCACCAGGTCGATGCCGCGATCGGCGAATTCTGCGCGGTGCTCGCATCAAATCCGCAATCCATTCCCGCCCTTGATTGGCTGGCTAAGACGCTCATTTCTCAGTCAAGGTACATTGACGCCATTGCCCTGCTGAAAGATGCGCCCGTCGACGAAACTTTGCATCTCGATCTCGCCGTCGCCTATTCGAAGAATGGAGACAATGACAAGGCGCTTCGGTTGTTTTCTGAGATTACAAAACGCAATCCATCCCTGGCCCTAGCTCACTCTGAATTTGCGGCTGCCTATGCTCGCGCAAATCGGTTGGAAGACGCGGCCGCTGAATTCAGGCATGCCCTGCTCCTCGATCCGCAAGACGACGCGGCGCAGATTTCCTACGCAAAACTTTTAATACTGCTTTCGGACTTCGCAACCGCGAGCCCAATCCTCCGGGAAAGCCTGAAAAAGGGTCCAAAGAACTTTGAAGCGCTCGACCTGATGGGAACAATCGATCGGCAAATGGCAAATTATTCGGAAGCAAAAAATCTTCTCACCCAGGCGATAAGACTTAAACCCGAACAATTCGACCCGCGCTATAACCTGGGACTTGTGCTGTTTAAACAAGGCGAGCGCAGTCAGGCCCGCCTACAGATGGAGAAGGCGCTGCGAATTAATCCCTCTTCGAGCGAAGCCCGCTTTCAGCTTGCGGCCATACTTCGTGCGCAGGGACTGAACGATTTATCTCGGAAGCAACTTGCGTTGTACCAGGCTGATCGAGACCGGCAGGCGAGCCGTGACATGGCCGCGAGCAACTCAAATCAGGCGGCCGCGGCGCTCGCCCGGGGCGATCTCGCAAATGCCATTGCCCTATATAAAGATGCTGTGCAAGCGAATCCCGGCGACTCGCGCATTTTGTATAACCTCGCATTGGCTCTCGACCGGAATGCCGATTACCAACAGGAGCGCGAAATCTTGCAGCGTGCGATTGAATTGGATCCGAAGTTCACTCTGGCTCACAATCAACTTGGATTCCTCCACCTGCAAGCCGCAGACATGGCAAATGCAGAAAAGGAATTCAAAGCCGCGATCGCTTGCGATCCACACTATGCCGAAGCCCAGAACAACTTGGGATCTCTGTACGGAGAGCAGGGAAGAGATGGAGACGCGGAGCGCTTATTTCGTCAGGCCGTCGAAAACAATCCCCTGTACGCACAGGCATTTGTGAATCTGGGAGTTACGCTGGCAAGTCAATCGCGATTGGCTGAGGCCATGCAAGCCGTGCAGAGCGCGCTACGGATCGAGCCCGATAATAAAGATGCGGTAGAAATCAATGCGAAAATCCTTGCCATGCTGCAAAGCAACGCCGCCAAGTGAGTTATTTAATTCGACTGTTCCAGAAATTCGCGGGCAAACGAAAAGAATGTTTAGCCTGAACCGCCGCGATTTTATTGCCGGCCTTCTGGCCACTTCCGCTGCCGGATTTTTACCGCAAACCATGGCACAGGCAATTGCCGCCCAAACACCGCCCAGCCTGAGCTCGGCGCCCTTTTCGAAATTCATTGATGTCGCCCATGAAGCCGGTCTCACCGCGCCAATGTTCTATGGGCCCGTCGATCACGATACCTACTTATTCGAATCCGTCGGCGGCGGCTGCGCTTTCTTTGATTATGACGATGACGGATGGATGGACATTTTTATTTTAGGAGGAACACGCCTCGAAGGTCCTCCACCCGGCGCCACCAACCGCCTCTACAAAAATAACCGCGATGGGACCTTTACCGATGTAACCGAAAAATCAGGGTTGCACGATGCCGGGTGGGCCATGGGTGTGTGCGTCGGAGATTACAACAATGACGGATACGAAGACTTGTTCTGCACTTATTTCGGACAAAACAAACTATATCGAAACAACGGAGATGGCACCTTCACCGATGTCGCCAAAGTTGCGGGGCTGACGAGTGAAAGGCCGCGTTTTGGAACTGGATGCAGTTTTCTAGACTATAACCGTGACGGATTTCTTGATCTTTTTGTCGCCAACTACGTTCAAATTGATCTGGCTCACGCCCCCAAGCCCGAGGCTAACAATCCTTCTTGCAGCTATGAGGGCCTCCCCGTTCTCTGCGGCCCGCGAGGTCTACAGCCCGGCTACCATTCTCTTTATCGCAATAACGGCGATGGTACTTTCACCGATGTAAGCAAAGAGTCGGGGATCTCGGATTTTCAGAAATCGTATGGGCTTACGGTCGTGACTGCGGACCTTGACGAAGATGGCTGGCCCGACATCTTCGTCGCCTGCGATTCCACCCCCAGCCTGTTATTCCTGAATAATCATGATGGCACGTTCAGAGAAGATGCCCTCGCGCGCGGCATCGCGGTAAGCGGCGACGGCCGCGAAAACGCCGGCATGGGCGTCGGCGTTGGAGACTATAACCTCACCGGCTATCTGGATATTTTCAAGACCCACTTCCAGCGCGAGGCCAGCGGCCTGTATCTGAACAACGGTAAGGCCGAGTTTGAAGATGTGACAGCACAAGCCGGAATTATCAAAGAGCATCGTTTCGTAAGCTGGGGCGCAGGAATCGTCGATCTTGATAACGATGGATATCCCGACATATTTTTGGTAACCGGAAATATTTATCCGGAAATGGGTAAAGTGTTTCCTGAGCTGCCCTACAAAAGCCCACGCATTATCTTCCGCAATTTGTCCGCCGGCCGCTTCGAAGAAATAATTGATCAAGCCGGTCCCGCCGTTTCCGCATTGCATTCCAGCCGCGGTTGCGCGTTCGGAGATTTCGACAATGACGGCGACCTCGACATTGTGGTCATGAATATGAACGAGCCGCCGTCGCTTCTACGCAATGATGCGCCCGCGACAAATCACTGGCTGAAGATAAAACTGGTGGGAACAAAATCGAATCGCAGCGCGATCGGGACCAGGGTCGTGGTTCACTACGGCAAAAAAATGCAGGCGCAGGAACTGCTGAGTCAGTCGAGCTATCTTTCAAGTAACGATCCCAGGCTCCATTTTGGACTGGGACGCGAGACCATCGCCGACATCGAAATCCGCTGGCCAAATGGACTTCGCGAGTGGGCGAAAACTGTTGCCGCCGACCATCTGGTGGTCATTCGCGAAGGCGCGGGCATTGTAAAGAAACAGCTATTTCGCGGCTCAGTCGCCCGTCCCGAAAATAAAATAAAAAGTTATTGAAATTTAGGCAAACGATGGTATCGTTATCATCGTTTTTTATCAGCTTTCGCCAGAAAGGAATCCGCCCCTATGCGCACCCGTCTCATAAATCTGCTTCCCGCAATCATGATTTTATTGTTTCTGCAAGCAAACTATGCAGCCGCGCAGTCCCCCGCTAACACGGTGGCGAATGGCAATGACATGGACGCTCATGGCCACCACTTTGTCCAGCGTTCCGGCCACGTACTCTACCATCGCGGCGCGCCCTTCCGCGTCGCCGGCGCGAATAATTATTATCCCATGTACGTTTCGCAAACCATGGTCGACGACCTTCTCACCACCGCCGCCGCCAACAGCTTCAATGTTTTCCGTTTTTGGGGATTCCTCGACATTGGCAATCAAGATGGTTCTAACTCCGTCGACGGCCCCCATAACGGAGTTTATTTTCACTATTGGAGCGGCACCGAACCCGCATTCAATGACGGTGCCACCGGTCTCGAACATCTCGACTACGTCATCTATCGCGCCGGACAACTCGGCTTAAAAGTGATCATCCCCTTCGTAAATAATTGGACCGCATTCGGCGGGATGGATCAGTATGTGCGCTGGCGCGGCGGCCAATTCCACGATGATTTCTACACCGATCCAACCATCCGCCAATGGTACAAGGACTGGGTCGCCCACGTTCTGAATCACGTCAACACCTATACCGGCCTCGCCTACAAAGATGACGCCACCATCATGTCATTTGACCTGGCAAACGAGCCGCGCTGCGGCGGATCGGGCGTAAGTTCGGGCGGCTATCCTACCTCCAACACCTGTACTACCGAGACCCTCACCAATTGGGCTGATGACGTCAGCACCTTCATCAAAACTATCGACAAGAGACATTTGCTTTCCGCCGGCGACGAAGGCTTCTATTGCCGCGATCCGAAATCCAGCGATTTCACCATCAATTGCAGTCAGGGCGTAGACACCATCGCTTTAGCCAGTTTGCCAAACATGGATGCACTGTCTTTTCACCTGTATCCCGATAGCTGGGGAAAGACTCCCGCCTGGGGCACGCAATGGATAGCCGAGCATATCGAGGACTCCCATCGCCTGGGCGAACGCGCAGTGCTCGGCGAATTTGGCGACTTGAATAAATCGCTCCGCAATCCCATTTATCAGCAATGGGAGGATACCGTCCTGCACGACGATGGCGCCGGTGCCCTGTATTGGATTCTGTCCGACAAACAGGATAATGGAACCCTCTATCCTGACTACGACGGATACACCGTCTACTGCCCCACTCCGGTGTGCCTCGCTTTCACCAATTTTGCCCGCCGTATGGAATTCCGCCTGCCTTTCAACTTCTCTCCAGTTGCGGATAACGATACCGCGACCACTCCCAACAACACCCCAGTCACCGTGAATGTCACCGCTAATGACATCACTTACCAGAATATCCCCCTGAATGTAAATTCCGTCGACCTTGATCCCGCGACCCCAGGGCAGCAAAAAGAATTTACCTCTTCATTCGGAACCTACGTCTTGAAGTCTGGCGGAAACGTTTTGTTCACTCCCGCCGGACCATGCGTCTCGGGAAATATCAGCACCCCTTACATTGTTGAGGACGACCGCCACCGAACCTCGAATCCCGCCAACATAATCGTCAACGTATTGGGAATTCCCGGCGAGCTTTATAACTTTGAAGATGGCACGGACACTTGGACGGCTGCGAGTTTCAACGCGACCGCGGGTACCACCGCGCAAAGCACCATCGACCCGACCAGTTGCACTCACAGCCTGCAAATTACCGTCCCTCCAAACGCCGGCGGCTGGTTTGGTCCGGCTTACAATACTCCTCCGCTCCCGCTTACCTTGGCGGGAATCAGTCATATCCTGATGGATATCACCACTACCAACGCCGGTACCTCGCAGTCGGTCGCCGTGCAGGTCGGCAGCGATTACCACTGGTGCTCGACCCCTTATAGCTATATCAACGCCAACACCAGCACTACCGTGAGTGTTGATCTAACGTCGCTGCTCAGCAATCCGGCGAATTGTTCGCCCGCCACCCTTCCCGCCGATACCAGTGTTCTTCAGGGATTGTGGGTGTTCTTCAACGATGGCGGCAGCGGCGCGGGAGGAACCTTCTACCTGGATAATGTGAGGACCCAGTAAAGCAAATCCAGATAAATGGAGAACGGGATTAGTTCTTGCCGAGGATGCTGGAGCGGGAGACGGGGATCGAACCCGTGACATCCAGCTTGGGAAGCTGGCGTTCTACCGCTGAACTACTCCCGCATCTTTGGTACGCCTTTACGAGGTGAAGCAAGAAAAATCCGGAGTTGCTATATCGCAAAGACCAAGTGGGATTAGTATAACTCCACTTTGGTGAAATGGGTTCAACCGGTTGGAGGATTTGTCAGCGTCTGTCTGTGACTTCATGCGGCAGCGCGGTGTCTGGCCCCATATGCCTGACATCGGCGCCCCGCACCCAGAAAATTACGTCTTCCGCGATGTTCGTCGCGTGATCGGCAACGCGCTCCAAATTACGCGCGATCAATAACGCGTCCAACGCCTGGCGCGTAATGTGTGGTTGCTCGTTCATGGCCTTGACCAGGGTAATGAACGCCTCATCTTTCATACGGTCGACGACGTTATCCATTTCAAGCACGGCCTGAGCCAATTCCGCTTTGCCTTCGATGAAAGACTCGAGCGAGCGTCGCACCATCGCCGCCACCGCGCTCGACATGCGTGGAATATCCACCGGCAGATCCAACTTCGGCAGATCGGCTAGGTCCATCACGCGCTCCGCAATGTTTACCGCCTGATCGCCCACTCTTTCGAGATCGGAATTGATCTTCGTGACGGCGAGGATAAACCGCAAATCCACCGCCATCGGCTGCTGCATTGCCAGAAGATCGAATGCCAGCTCATCAATCTCCCGCTCGGCCGCATTGATCAATGTCTCGCCCTCCAGCACCATCTGGCAGCGCGATAGATCGCGGTCAATGTATGCCTGGCAGGCGCGGTCCACCGCCTGCTCCGCCAATCCGCCCATCCGCAGCAAGCGGGTTCGCAATTCATCCAATCCCTGTTGAAAGCGCGTTCGCATTATCCAAACCTGCCTGTAATGTAATCTTCCGTCCGCTTATCCGACGGAGTAGTAAAAATCTTCGTTGTCTTATCGAACTCGATCAATCTGCCCAGCAGAAAAAAGCCTGTAAATTCCGCCACCCGTGAAGCCTGCTGCATATTGTGGGTCACAATCACAATGGTAAACCGTTCCTTGAGCTGGAAAATAAGTTCTTCGATCTTTCCCGTAGAGATCGGATCAAGCGCCGAGCACGGCTCATCCATAAGCAAAACCTGCGGTTCAACCGCCAGCGCCCGGGCTATGCACAGCCGCTGCTGCTGCCCGCCGGAAAGGCTCGCGCCCGATTTTTTTCTGAGCGAGTCCTTTACCTCATCCCACAAGGCCGACAATTTCAACGAACGCTCCACAATTTCATCCAGCCGCTTGCGGTCGTGGTATCCATTTAACTTCAGTCCCGCCGCAACGTTGTCATAGATCGACATCGTGGGAAAAGGATTTGGCTTCTGGAACACCATCCCGATCCGTCGGCGAATCTGCACCGCAGAAGTTCCGTTGTAGACATTCACCTCGCCGATTTCCACTCGCCCGGAAGCAGTCGCATCGGGCAGAGTTTCGTGCATGCGGTTCAGACAACGCACAAATGTGGATTTCCCGCAGCCCGACGGCCCAATGATGGCTGTCGCCCGGTTGGCCGATGCCTCCATCGTGATGTCGTAGAGAGCCTGAGTCTTGCCGAACCACGCGTTCAATTTTTCGACCTTGATGCCAACGCCCATAACTCAGCTCGCTCCCTTTAGCATCCCACGTCCAGCTACGAAGCGGACAGCGCTCACCGAAGCTACAATCAGGATAATTAAAATAAGCGCCCCCGCCCACGCTTGCCGGTGCCAGTCATCATACGGAGAAATCGCATAGGTAAATATCTGCAACGGCAGCGCCGCGGTTGGCTGATCCAGTTTCCAATTCCAGAATTGGTTTCCGAAGGCGGTAAAAAGCAAAGGCGCGGTCTCGCCCGCAACCCGGGCAAATGCCAGCATCACTCCGGTGATCACTCCGGAAGTCGCCGTCCGCAACGTAATCGATAAAGTCGTTCGCCAGCGCGAAACGCCCAAACCATACGCGGCTTCGCGAACTGTGTTCGGCACCAGCAAGAGCATCTCTTCGGTCGTACGCGTAATGGTGGGGATCATCATGATCGCCAATGCGACTCCGCCCGCCAGAGCCGAAAAATGACCTTCCGTTAGCACCACAAGACTGTAGGCGACGATGCCCACGATAATCGAAGGCACCCCATTCAGCACATCCGCGGTAAATCGAATCACATTGCCAAACCGGTTTCTGCCGTATTCGGCCAGATAGATTCCCGCCCCGATTCCGATCGGCACTCCCGCGATGCTGCCAATGAAAAGAATTAAAGCCGATCCGGCTATGGCATTTGCCATGCCGCCTCCAACTTCGCCCGGCGGTTTCGGAGTCTGCGTCAGAAAAGCCCAGTTGACCGAACCGATCCCCTTGTACAGCAAGTATCCGAACACCGCGATTAGTGGAATCAAAACCAGAACAACAGAACCCGCAGCGGCTAGAGTGACCAGAAAATTCATACTTCGACGCCAGACACTGATGGTGCCAGCGGAGCGGTCGGGAAGGGACCGATCGGGAAGGGAAGCGTCAGTGTCAGGCATTCGCCCTCGCTGGATTTCCCCGCGTCACCGTCCAAACCAAAATCTGCGCCAGAATATTCACAATGATAGTCACAATAAACAATGCCAATCCCACTTCGACCAGCGAACTCAAATAAAGGTCGCCCGTAGCCTCGCTAAATTCGTTTGCGATCACGCTCGCCATGGTGTATCCCGGCGCAAAAAGAGACTTCGCTATCTCCGGACGATTACCAATCACCATGGTCACTGCCATGGTTTCGCCCAGCGCGCGTCCCAGCCCGAGAATGACTCCACCCAGAATCCCCGCCCGCGCGTTGCGCAGCACCCCAGTCCGAATCATTTCCCATCGCGTTGCTCCCAGCGCCAGCACCGCTTCTCGTTGTTGGCGCGGAACCGCAGTCATAACCTCGCGTGTGATCGACGAAACAATCGGCACCACCATGATCGCCAGAATTATTCCTGCCGCCAGCATTCCAATTCCGTAAGGCGCGCCCTCAAATAATCCCGTCCAGCCAAAATGACGGCCCAGCCATGGCTCGACATATTCCCGCAAAAGCGGCACTAATACAAAGATCGCCCACAGCCCATAAATCACGCTCGGAATGGCCGCCAGAAGTTCCGTGGTAAAAGCTAACGGCCCTTTGAGCCATCGCGGAGACATCTCAGTAATAAACACCGCCACGCCGATGGCGAGAGGAACCGAAATCACCAAAGCTAGAATTGACGACACAATCGTCCCATAGACGAACGGCAGCGCGCCGAATTGATTGTTCACCGGATCCCATTCGCTGCGGAAGAAGAACTTCAATCCGAACGCATGCCATGAGAGCCCTGACTTGGTTAGCAGTTCATACAGGATGACTCCGACCAGCAGCAGTACGCACAGTCCGCAGCAAAGCATCGCCCCGTAAAAAACGCGGTCGGCAACTTCGCTGTTTCCCGTATTCTTTAGCGGCGAGGCGCGCTCCGTATCCTGCGCAACTTCCAACTGTGCAACTGGTTGCGGACCTTTCAATCGAGGCGCTCCCCAGGCGGAATTTGCCATTCCCGGAAAACCTACCAGAACGTTGTTACAGCAATGTTAAAATAACCCCCTTCCGCGCCCTTCACCCCGATACCCCCCACCCGTGGCCCGGACACCCCTGGGAAGCTTCGTGATTTTGCCGCGGCCGCCCGTCCTCACGGTATTGCGGTCGCCCCTCTTCCGGATTTTGCTTCGATTTCACCAGTTGTGGAAGACGGACTTACTTTTGAAGCAAATGCATGCAAGAAAGCCGAGGCTTATAGCCGTTACGCTGCCGACGAAATCGTCCTCGCCGACGATTCCGGGCGGGTGGCCCAGCCTTTCGCGTTCTTTGCGAAGGCTGGGGATTTTAGCTTGCCGGCTGCCCCACTCGTCGTGGTTTTCGACGGACGGGTGGCCCACCTTTACGTTTTTTGTAAAGGTGGGGACGGCGAAGTTGGAGCGGGAGATAGAAACGCAAGGTCACACGTCACAGCTTTTTGCTTTGCGCAGTGTGTAAGCTCGTGGAGTGTCCAATCATCCGACGCGCTATTACGGCAGCAACGATCTGCATTTTATCAATTGCAGTTGCTACCGCCGTCAGCCCTGGCTAGCCAGCAGAAAGCGCCGCGATCTGTTTCTTACTGTCTTGGACCAAGTACGGCAGCGATATAGATTCGTGGTTGTAGGATACGTTGTGATGCCGGAACACATTCATCTATTAATCAGTGAACCGGAGCGGGACAATCCCTCGCGCGTGATGCAGGCGGTAAAGCAAGGCTTCGCGCGCCGGGTTCTGAAAGCTTTGCGGCGAAAGAGGCCAGCCGCGCAGCAGGAATTATTCTCGCTTAACGCGGAGCATGTCTGGCAAAAGCGTTTCTACGACTTCAACGTGTTCACGGCGCGTAAGCGGATCGAGAAGCTGCGCTACATGCACCAAAATCCGGTGAAGCGCGGGCTGGTCCAAGAGCCAGAGCAGTGGCTGTGGAGCAGCTATCGGAGTTACGCTCTGGGGGAGACAGGTGCCGTGCAAATTAATCAATGGGGCAAAGCAAAGATCAAAATTCCGGCGCAGGCAGCATGAATCCCCACCTTTACAAAAAACGTAAAGGTGGGCCACCCGTCCCGATCGTAAGTGCACGCCCATCCCCATCCCACAAATACTATATTCGGGCTGTTCGCCGTCAGGCTTGCTAAGGTATAGCTATTCCCGCAAATTTTCCGGTCCACAGCCCCCACGGCTGTCCAGCTTTCCTACCGGCCTATCGGGAGCCGGTACATCGAAAGGCACCGATCATTTAAGATCGCGAGTTTCGAACCGTCTTCCGATAGAGCAAAAGAAAAGATATTTTGTGGCAACGGAGTTACATTGATCGTCAGAATGTTTTTCTTTTGAGTTAGATCGTACACGACTATTCGTCTCGCAGTTATCCGCACGCCTGGTTCTCGAAAGAGGTGCGTCTTTATCTCTTCGGTTTCGATCGCGATTGCTATAAATTGGCCCCCTCGCGCAAACGACCTCAGTTTTGATTGACTGTCGCCCTTCGGGAAATCATCCCTCATTAATACCCGGCCATCCGTTGATGTCACCACTAGGCCATTGCATCCATATGCGATTTCGCTGTTTGAGATAAAGCTGGGCATGTTCATACCACTACAAAAACCGCTAGTTTCAGCAACCAACTTCCAGTTTGCGCTCCCGAAATCGGCAACGAGTATTTTTTGAGCGTACTTTCTCGCAATGCTAGAATCCGAAATTGAGTCGGCGTAATTTAACAGAAATGGCTGCTTCCAAGCCTGCCTTGGTTGTAGAGTATTGCTGTCAAAAACGGTAAGCTCGCTGGTATGTTGCTTTTGATTGCGACGTTCTACCATTATTGTGTTACCGGTAGGCGACACGCGTGTAATTACCCCCCTGTCCTCATCGACCTCTTGACTGCCAGGTAGTGGCCCGAGCATTTTAGTAGTCGTGAAGTCACGCGACAAAACGCGAATCACACCCCCTGTCCTTATGAGGACACCCCCAGCTGTCGCCTGGACTTCCGAGTCGTGGACACGTGTCCTCCAGTCTTTCTGAAATAGAATTGTTCCGGAACTTGCATCAAGTAGCAATGCGCGCAACCGAAAGGGACTGGAAACTTCTGGACTATCGCGCTCCGAAAGCTCGGATGAATCGGTTGTCACCGCGTATTGCATAACTAACCCGCCGAAAAATATGACGCCGGCGCGGTTCCTATCAATAAGATCTGGGCTGATTCCGGTTCGGCCGCGAACGTTCTCAGGCCCGAGCTGCGAACTCCAAATAAGAGATGTTCCTTCCCCAACTGGCATAGGGTCACTGGAGACAGGTATCACGGCCCACAGAAACACGCTGAAGATAATTGCGCGAATCATGGGCCTGCCTGTGCTTCCGGCCGTGGTATCCCATCGCTCCACCACGTATTGCCACCGATAATGTCGGTCGCAAAATGCTCGAAGGGACCAATAGGCAAAAACCAAACATTAGTAGTGTCCACATGAAAGGTCCCATCTCCATGGGAATAGTCAAGTGAATCAAATGTTCCGCAACGTTTCATAAAGCATCCAAAGTCCTCATCGGGGTCAACCGAGGCGCCGTTTATTTGAATGTCAGCGTAGCTAAAATCATAATTCCCGCCGGCTTGCCCGGCTGGTCCGTCTAGTTCTAGGATGCTGTAAACCTGTTGAATGCAATCCGCGACCGCGGAACCCGCGGCCATTTGACGGCATGCTTGACGCCCGAACTCAATTGCCGCCAACTCGGTTTGCTGTTCAAGAACGCCGCCACCCCCACCAGCGAACCAATAGTCAGTTTCGTTGTACTGCTTCTGGAGGTCCGGGTCCCATCCAGTAGTGATTATGGAGACGTACCTCGCTTCATTGTTAGCTTCGTTGGTTCCCAATTGGGCACTTAGACTTGCTAAGCCGGAAGCCCTGCCCGGCCCCCCGCACATGAAACACGGGGAGTCCGGATCGAGACCAAGGCCTAGAGGCGAAGCGGCAACCGACATGTCATATTGGCCCGAGGGGTCGACATTCCTCAAGGGATTGTTGCTCGCATACACATAGCGATTCCAGCTTTGGGGATTTCCTCGGTCTACAGCGCTCACACCCGCTGGATCAGGCGAGATCCACCTTCCCTGCTTGGGATCATACTCGCGATATAAAGCATCATAGTCGAGCCAGTCGGTGTCTTTGTTTAGGCCGGCGAAGGACAGGACGGGTGGCCCACCTTTACGTTTTTTGTAAAGGTGGGGACGGCGGAGTTGGAGCGGGAGATAGAAACGCTAAGGTCACACGTCACAGCTTTTTGCTTTGCGCAGTGTGTAAGCTCGTGGAGTGTCCAATCATCCGACGCGCTATTACGGCAGCAACGATCTGCATTTTATCAATTGCAGTTGCTACCGCCGTCAGCCCTGGCTAGCCAGCAGAAAGCGCCGCGATCTGTTTCTTACTGTTTTGGACCAAGTACGGCAGCGATATAGATTCGTGGTTGTAGGATACGTTGTGATGCCGGAACACATTCATCTATTAATCAGTGAACCGGAGCGGGGCAATCCCTCGCGCGTGATGCAGGCGGTAAAACAAGGCTTCGCGCGGCGCGTTCTGAAGAGTCTGCGGCGGAAAAGAGTCGCTGCGCAACAGGAATTATTCTCGCTTAACGCGGAGCATGTCTGGCAAAAGCGTTTCTACGACTTCACGTGTTCACGGCGCGCAAGCGGATCGAGAAGCTGCGCTACATGCACCAAAATCCGGTGAAGCGTGGGCTGGTCCAAGAGCCAGAGCAGTGGCTGTGGAGCAGCTATCGGAGTTACGCTCTGGGGGAGACAGGTGCCGTGCGGATTAATCAATGGGGCAAAGCAAAGATCAAAATTCCGGCGCAGGCAGCATGAATCCCCACCTTTACAAAAAACGTAAAGGTGGGCCACCCGCCTAAGGTTGCTGTGCAGCTCCCATTCTGGGGTGACGTGTCCCTATACAGCCGATGCCGTAGGCAGCGCGTTCTTTCTGATCGCAGCGCCACAGCTCCCGATGGAGACCCACAAACGCGGCAAGGCCGCCCCCAGAGGGACGGCCTGCCGAGCGCTGGAATGACACGCTTTCCTCAGACTCTTACTACAGTCGCACCCTTCACGCTGACTGTATACGATTCGAATTGACCACTGGAGTCGTGTATATGCAGAGCCTTTTTTCCCCTAAACGACAGGGAGAGGGTTCCAGCTTCGGTACTATGAACGCTATTGATCTCCAGGCCGATCAGAAGGTAGAGCGCCGATAAAACATCTGGTAAACGCAGGCGTTCTCCTTCATCCAGAGACATATCGCCTTCCACGCTAATTAGACAGTCGTTGGAAAAATGCAAATTCACTTGGTAGGCCGTGAAGCAGACCGTCTCTAAAGTTCTCCCGCATAGGAAGCTTGGGTCAAAATCGACAGGTAGTCCGAACATATCAGTCCTCTAAGGTTCAGGCGGGTGGCCCACCTTTACGTTTTTTGTAAAGGTGGGAGTTCATGCTGCCTGCGCCGGAATTTTGATCTTCGCCTCGCCCCACTGATTAATTTGCACGGCACCCGTCTCTCTCAGAGCGTAACTCCGATAGCTGCTCCACAGCCACTGCTCCGGTTCTTGGACGAGCCTGCGCTTCACCGGATTCTGATGCATGTAGCGCAGCTTCTCGATCCGCTTGCGCGCCGTGAACACGTTGAAGTCGTAGAAACGCTTTTGCCAGACATGCTCCGCGTTAAGCGAGAATAATTCCTGCTTCGCGGCTGGCCTCTTTCGCCGCAAAGCTTTCAGAACCCGGCGCGCGAAGCCTTGCTTTACCGCCTGCATCACGCGCGAGGGATTGTCCCGCTCCGGTTCACTGATTAATAGATGAATGTGTTCCGGCATCACAACGTATCCCACAACCACGAATCTATATCGCTGCCGTACTTGGTCCAAAACAGTAAGAAACAGATCGCGGCGCTTTCTGCTGGCTAGCCAGGGCTGACGGCGACGGGTGGCCCACCTTTACGTTTTTTGTAAAGGTGGGGACGGCGAAGACCGTCGCATGTCCCCACAGGCCTGTCCAGGGGTTTGTGTCCTCGTTTCGGACGGTAGCCCCGGAATCTGTTTCACTGCGGTCTTGGGGGCGCACTCGGCGCCGCGTCCTTGTTCTCCCCCGGATGATCCTCATAAATCGAATACTGTCCCGCAGGACGTTTCATCTTCACCGTGAAATCCCGGGATGGCTCATTAATGTCATAATCCTGTCCGAACGTCTGGAATCCATTCGCGAGTATCTGTACCCGCAATTTTCCGTAGGGAATGCCGTCGTAACTGGCCTTTCCGTCGGCGTCCGTCTTCAGTTCCAGGCCTCCGCTCTCCTGTTTATCCTTACTATTTACCGGGTGCAAAACCACGGCCGCATTTCGCAGAGGTTTGCCGTTGTAATCCTTCAAAACCAGGAAAGTCAGGCTGCACGACGGTGGCGGGGGCTTCTTGTTTCGGGCCCAAATTGGAGTCGCCACACCGATAGTCATCATTAATAGGACCAATGCAACTACGACATTTCGCCTGTGGAAGACTCTCGAATCAGTTAAGAGGACTGACATAAATCTCTCATTATAAACAGGATAGTGCCTGATCTTGACACGACCCGGCAATCTTTCTATAATTAGCACTCACAAACAAAGAGTGCTAACAATCGTGTTAGTCAAAATGTTTATCCCGCAATTGAACCCAAATTCTAACTGAAACCGAACGAAAGGAGTACGCAAGCATGGCAACTAAGTTTACCCCCCTGCATGATCGCATACTGGTACGTCGCGTCGAGGAAGAAGGAACCACTCGCGGCGGCATTATCATCCCTGACAGCGCAAAAGACAAACCACAAGAGGGAGAAGTCATCTCCGTCGGACGCGGCAAGAGTAACGACGAGGGCAAAGTGTTCCCCTTGGTCGTGAAAGAAGGCGACCGCATTCTGTTCGGCAAATATTCCGGCACCGAAATTAAATTGGACGGCGAAGACTTCATCATCATGCGTGAAGAAGAAGTCCTAGGCGTAGTCAGCGGCTCCGCCTCAGGCGCATCCGCCGGCAGCAAAAAAGAAACCGCCAGCTCCCGCAGGTAAATGTAGGGCGGACACTCTTGTCCGCCGCCGTTGCGGTTGTTTAGGTTTTCGAAAAATCAAAAGCGTCGGGCAATAGTGTCCGACCCACATAAGCAACTTTAGGAGAAGACAATTATGGCAAAGCAAATCCTACACGGAGAAGAATCCCGCCAGGCGATCCTGCGCGGCGTTAACCTCCTCGCGGACGCAGTAAAAGTCACCCTCGGCCCCAAAGGCCGCAACGTAGTAATCGAAAAGAAATTCGGCTCCCCCACCATCACCAAAGACGGCGTAACTGTCGCTAAAGAAATCGAACTACGCGACGCTCAAGAAAACATGGGCGCCCAAATGGTTCGTGAAGTCGCCTCCAAGACCTCGGACGTCGCCGGAGACGGCACCACCACCGCAACCGTCCTCGCCCAGGCAATCTACCGCGAAGGCGTAAAGACCGTTGCCGCCGGCGCCAATCCGATGGCCATGAAGCGCGGCATCGAACGCGCCATTGCCGTCGTCTGCGGCGAGATCGACAAGAAAACCGGCGAGCGCGGCAAAGGCGAACTAGACAAACTCTCCAAGCCAGTAACGGGGGACATGATTGCGCAGGTTGGGACTATTTCGGCGAATAACGACACCACCATCGGCAGCATCATTGCCGAGGCGATGAAGAAGGTTGGCAAGGACGGCGTCATCACCGTCGAAGAGTCGAAGACACTCGAGACGCAGCTGGAAGTGGTCGAAGGCATGCAGTTCGACCGCGGATACCTCTCTCCTTACTTCGTAACCGATCCTGAGCGGATGGAAGTTTCGCTCGAGAACGCTTACATCCTGATCCACGAAAAGAAAATCAGCTCGATGAAGGACCTGCTTCCGCTGCTCGAACAGATTGCCAAGAGCGGCAAGCCCCTCGTCATCATTGCTGAGGATGTTGAAGGCGAAGCGCTCGCAACTCTCGTCGTCAACAAACTTCGTGGCACGCTGCAAGTCGCGGCCGTCAAGGCTCCTGGCTTCGGCGATCGCCGCAAGGCCATGTTGCAGGACATTGCCACCCTCACCGGCGGCAAGGCCATCACTGAAGATCTCGGCATCAAGCTCGAGAACGTTCAGGTTGCCGACCTCGGACAAGCCAAGAAGATCACCATCGACAAGGACAACACCACTCTTGTCGAAGGCAAAGGCAAGCCCGGCGACGTGCAGGGCCGCGTGAAAGAAATTCGCGGACAGATCGACAAGACCACCAGCGACTACGACCGCGAGAAGTTGCAGGAGCGGTTGGCGAAGCTGGTCGGTGGCGTAGCCGTAATTAAAGTCGGCGCCGCGACCGAAACCGAAATGAAAGAGAAGAAAGCCCGCGTCGAAGATGCCATGCACGCCACTCGTGCAGCGGTTGAAGAAGGCATCGTCCCGGGCGGCGGAGTTGCGCTGAGCCGTTGCGTCAACGCTCTCGATCGTTTGAAGCTCGAGGGAGATGAACAGATCGGCGTCAACATCGTGCGTCGCGCCCTGCAAGAGCCGCTGCGTCAGATCGCCGAGAATGCCGGCGAAGAAGGCGCAATCGTTCTGGGCAAGGTGAACGACTCCAAAGACAACAACTTTGGATACAACGCCCTCACCGGCGAGTACGAAGACCTGGTAAAAGCAGGCGTGCTCGATCCGACGAAAGTCGTTCGCACCGCGCTGCAAAATGCCGGATCCATCGCATCGCTGATGCTCACCACCGAAGCGTTAGTTTCGGAAATCCCAGAGGAGAAGAAGGGTGCTCCGATGGGCGGTGGACACGGTGGCGGCGGCGGTATGGAAGGCATGTACTAAGTTAGCTGTCAGCTATCAGCCGTCAGCTTTCAGCTTGGATCAAAAAGGCCCCGCTCTTCATCATTGGGAGCGGGGTTTTTCTATTGAATCGGAATACCGACCTCTGACAGAATGCGCAGGCTATGCAGATCGCCTATGAGCTAACGGAGAAGGACTGCGGACAGACTCTTCCAACCATCTTGTATGACTTACGATGTGCCGTGGACAACGTTTGGAGGGTATTGCCGTACTGGACGCTGTCCGTCAAACAGCCGAGTGGCGTCAGCCACTAGGGTTCGAATCCCTTGCCCTCCGTAGTCAGTCGGCAAATCGAAATACCCTTGACAACAATCTTCGCAGCGCTATCCTAGAGATGACGGACAGCGTTCAGTAGATTCCGAAAGCCCTGCTTCGAAAAGCGGGGCTTTCTGTTTGGGGGCGCAACACTATGAGTGTCAAAAATGCGAGGCCATATCCCTTACCGATCCTTCGCGGACAGGAGTGTCCGCGCCACATAATCCCGCGCATCAGGCTTTTATCAAGCCCCAGGCTTCGCGGTATTTTTCGAATTTTGACATGCGGCGCTTGCTAGTCAGGAAAACTTTGACGGCGGTGATGTTGGCGAAGACCGCAATCGGGATGATGTACCAGGCATCGGCGGGAACGACGTATCCGACGATGAGATCGATGTCGCGCGGCGTGTATCGCTTGGTGCGCAAGTTGCCGCAACCGTGGAAGGTGTATCCGTGAACCGAGCTTGAGTGGGCGGACTTGACCTGAACGCGCCAGCAGCGGCCTCCGTGGTCAACGATGAAGTCGTAGCGGTCACTCTCTCCCCAGGGCTTAGAGACGCTGAATCCCATGGACGCCGCTTTGTGAAGGAAGGCGGCTTCGGCTACTTCTCCTCGGCGCTTGGTGGAAATGGTTGGTGGAGGATGTGGCTTGTTGACGAGGGCGCGTTTTGGTTTCATGGAGTCCTTGTGTGGATTTCAAAGTGATCCTTGAGTGCTTGCGGTCTGCATCCCACTTCTCGCAAAGGCGGCGAGAAATGGGGCACCCTCGGACCGTGGTGATGCCAAGCGAAAAGCGAACAGCAGATTCCTCCGGGCTCGGTGCCCGTTCGGAATGACAATTAATTTTGGTGATGACTGTTTGCCTCCCACCCTCTCGCAAAGTGCGCGAGCAGGATGGGGCACCCTCGCTAGGGGTTTCCCAAAAACAAAAGCGCAGCCCGAGGGCCGCGCTTCATTTCTGATCTTCTATTTTAAGGATAGCAAAGTGACGAGGGTAAATGCGCCACGTTTCCAAGGTTTATTTCTGGAATGGAGTCATGGAGTTAGGCGGAATTCGACTCGGAAGGGCACTTGACAGAATTTTGGCGAGGGTTTCAGGGAGCGCGTCTTAGGCTGCGAAAAGAGCGCGGGCAGCCTTTCCTACCGAATTGGAACCGAATCCCGAAATATATCGTTGTTGCCGTGTCTAACCTTCTCTTCGTTTATACAATCAACTCGGCAGGCGGCGTCTGGAGGGTGTTGCCAGTGGGTACTGGGGCATCGTGCGTCAAACATTGTCTGTCAAACATTCGAGTGGCTATCCAGCCATTAGGGTTCAACTCCCTCGCCCTCCGAGGTCAGTTAATTCCCGAATCGTCATTGACACATTGTCCTGAAGGACTAACATAAAAGGTGACAGACATCGTCCAGCATCACCAAGCCCCGGCTAACGCTGGGGCTTTTAATTTTTCTCTCGCTATCTGGTTAGCGATGAGCTATTACTTCAGCGGACTGCACCAAGCCAGGATTGACGGATTGAAATTCCAATGGAGTCCTCCGAGCCATTTTGCAACGAGGTTGTACATAAGCGCGCCGAGAGCGCCCATAACGAATCCCATGACTCCATAGATAATCGGGAAAAGAACGGCTATCGCGACGCCGCCGATCGCGCCAAATGGATTCGGGCGCTGTCCAGCCATGGAGCCAAATAGGCCCATTAAAAGAATGAAAGGTGCGAAGAGCAGGCCAAGAATTGCGTAGATTACGCCGGAAATTTTTGCCGCCGATAGGACGCCGACGGATTTCAATATTTGCATCTGGTCCCTTCCTCAATAGGCTTGCGCAGCATTGTACAGCCGGCCTGAAATCTCTCACCGCAGTAGGGATTCAATCGTGTCCTGAAGTTGGAAGCCCCATCCTTCGCAGAGAACGCGAAAGACTGGGCCACCCGCCCACTTGACAGGAATTTGGCTCAGCGCGCGGGACATCCGCCGTGTCGTTCCGAACGGGCGCTGAGCCCCGGAGAGCCTGCCCTGAGCGAGGTCGAAGGGATTCCTGCATTCCTCCCACAGTCAGCCTCCGCCTAGAAAAATGTAGGGCGGACACTCCTGTCCGCCGCCCTTGCCTCTTCGATTGTTCGGCTTCTTCGAACTGTGTGGCGCGGGCACCCTCGCCCGCGAATGACTCCCAACGAAAGGGTTCCTACACTTATCTCGCGATTGACCGCCGTGCGGCAGCGGCAACGTTCCCGGTTGGACTAACATATCCACCATGCGACCCGAAAGCCTTGGAGAAGTCATTGCGACCCGCACATTATTTCTCGCGAACGAACCGAATCGCAATCGTAGTGAAGATGGGCAAGCCCCAACCCATGCCAGATGCGCTTGGTAACGGTCAGGTCTCCCGCCCGATAAGAGTTCGTAGATAAGGCACCGGTAAGGTTTCTGTATGATAGGGGCCAACGGTTACTTATGATTGCGAAAAGACTGATTCTGAAGAACTGGCGAAACTTTCGAACAGTTGATATCAAGCTGGCGGACAGAGTGTTTGTGGCCGGACCAAACGCATCTGGGAAGTCCAATCTCCTTGACGTGTTTGCATTCCTTCGGGATATTTCAAAGGCAGGCGGCGGACTCCAAAAAGCCGTTAATGAGCGCGGCGGAATTTCGAAGCTGAGATGCCTCGCAGCTAGGAAGTATCCTGACGTCGAACTCGAAATTCACGTATCGGACAATGACACAATTTGGTCGTATGCCATCGGTATAAAACAAGAAGCAAGAGGCCGCCGTCTCCCGTTGCTGGCCTACGAGAGGGTGATGAAAGGGGACCGCAAAATTCTAGAGCGTCCGAATCCTGACGACATCGCCGATAGCGTCAGGCTGACTCAAACACATCTGGAGCAGATAAATGCAAATGCCGAATTTAGAGACCTTGTCCGATTCTTTGAAGCTACAAGTTATTTGCACCTCGTGCCTCAGTTGCTCCGCCACCCCGAAGCGTTTTCGGGACCCGGTGTTCCAGGGGACCCATACGGAAAGAGCTTTCTTGAAAAAGTGGCGAGGACGCCGGAGAGGTCAAGGAAGAACCGGCTCACAAAAATTGAGGCAGCTCTCCGAATTGCTGTCCCTCAACTCGAGGAGTTGAAGTACGTAAAGGATGAAACTGGCATCCCCCACTTAGAAGCGCTCTACAAGCATTGGCGGCCTTACGGCGCAAAGCAGAGGGAAGATCAGTTTTCGGATGGAACGCTTCGCTTGGTTGGGCTTTTGTGGTCTCTACTGGACGGCGATTCTCTTTTGTTACTCGAAGAACCAGAAATTTCTCTCAATGCTGGTATTGTCCAAAAACTTCCCGGGCTTATGTACCGTATCCAGAGACAAAAGCGCCGACAAATAATAATCAGCACTCATAGCCATGATCTACTTTCGGATCCCGGGATTGGAGGAGAAGAGGTTCTGCTGTTGACCCCTAGTGACGACGGTACAAAGGTCCAACTTGCCTCCTCCATAACAGAGGTCAGAGATCTTTTGGAGGGGGGGCTAACTATTGCCGATGCAGCGCTCCCAAAAACTGCACCGCCCGCTCTTTCCCAGCTGGATCTTTTTGAATGACCTCCGCGATCCCGTTAAATCTGGCGGTTGAGGATGCCTTGACAGAATTTCTGCTGATAAAGATCATCCGGTCTTTGCCGATTCGTTATGCCATCAATACCGTATATAACCGTGGTGGCAGCGGCTATATAAAGAAAACGATAAACGGTTTTAACAATGCCGCGAAGGGAACTCCGTTTCTGATTGGTACCGATCTAGATCAATATGAGTGCCCCGCGGCGCTTACCGAGGAATGGCTTTCACAGACTAAACACGAAAATTTACTAATAATGGTGGCCGTGCGAGAGGCCGAGGCATGGGTGCTCGCCGACAAAGAGAATTTTGCGAGGTTCCTCGGCATCCGTCTGGCTCACATCCGGGAGGACGTTGAAGATATAGCCGACCCGAAACAAGAACTTATCAAACTCGCGCGAACAGCGAAGAAAAAAGAACTGCGTGAAGACCTTTGCCCTCCACTTCATAGTACCCGGAGAGTCGGCCCCAACTACAATTCACGCTTGGGGGCCTTCGTTCAGACGCAATGGAATCCCAATACGGCGAAGCACCGATCTCCGAGCTTGGCGAGAGCCCTCGACCGACTAACGACGTTCCGTCCAACGTGGCCACGTCCCACGATCGTTTTGTAAAGGGGCACACCTCGTTAAATCTTGCTCTGCCCAGTCTTTCAAAGTCCTGCTAGCACATCATCCTGAAAGTTGTAAATTAGTCGATCCAAGTACCAACCTTCTAAGCCGGCTTTCCACGCAGCCTCCAGAATGAAGTTCTCACGAGCCGCGTAACCTTTTAGGCCCGACATACCCAGCTTTCTAAAACCGAATCGATGCGCGAATCCACCGCTACGGATTGCCGGAACTCAGGATGATACACGTTCATAAAGATGTTCCGCGCGTATTTGGGCCCAATCCCGTCAAAGCTCTCCAGAAATGCGATCTTCGCGTCTCGACCTGGTTGAGCAAGCATCTTCGTCTTCACCTCTGCAGGGCCTCCCATTGTCCTTATCTTGTCGAAGTTCGTGGCCAGCCAAACCGCCTTCTTATCGGACATTCGCACTACGCCAGCACACAGCGTATCGCGGGTGGCCCAGCCTTTCGCGTTCTTTGCGAAGGCTGGGGCTTTATGGCGTTTCACTCGCGACGCAATACTGGCGATAAACTCCAAGCCCTTCCCGGTTTCGGACACTCCGCCGAACGCATTTCGCACTACAACCCTTCAAAAAACTTGCAGGGCCGGGGCGTTGTGTCTGTCGCGGTGCGGCTTCACGACGATCTCCACATCCTGATCGAGCGCCACCAGGAAGCGCAGCAGGCGTTCTACGGAAAACTGCCGGAACTCACCGCGCAGCATCTTCGAAACATCGGGCTGGCGGACTCCGAACAAGCTGGCCGCCTCCACTTGTTTGAGGCCGCGAGCTTTCAGGATGGCGTCAATCTTGAATACCAGTTGCGCCTTGACCAGATGCTCTTGCGCATTCGGCACGCCGATGTCTTTGAACACATTGCGGCTCCCCGTTTCGCATCTTTTCCTTTGGCCTATACGCGACGAGCGCAGCAGATTCCTCCGGGCTGCGCCCGTTCGGAATGACAAACATAAAATGAGTTCGGGTGTTAGCGGGGTAGGGCTCTCTGCATCGGGTCGTCCGTCCAGTTTTGCGGGAGGGCGGTCAGGTTCGGGGCGCTATGGAGTAGGTCGCGGTGGGCCTTCGTTTTGTTGAAGAATAGGCGGTTGATATCGGAGACCGTCACTTGAAGCGGATCGCGATGGATGATTTCGATGGTGGAAGGCTTAGTTGGGAATTCCGCTCTCGATAATTTCCCACTCGGATAAATCCCCACTCGAGCCAAAAGATGGCTTGAATGGGGCACCGTCCTTAGATCCAACATCAGACGCGGCATGCCGCGTCTCTACCATTGGTCCGGGATTCATTGGTCGCGAATCAGTCGGTTGTTGTATCACCGACGGCGAATGCTCGGGCGTCATCGGTTCGATAGAAAAGGAATCGGAGAACACGGCCTGTTACTGATGCGTGGCTGGCGGTTCGTTGGTGGCGTCGAGGGGCGCGATCGGTTGACTGTTATCGACGACACCGACGGGCGGCAATGGAATATCCGGCAGCGGATGTTCGAGAGCGACGGCGAGAACCTGGTCCATGGTATCGACGAAATGCAACTTCATGGCGGTGCGTAGATTCTCGGGGACTTCGGCTAAATCTTTTTCATTGTCGCGTGGCAGGATGACTTCGAATAATCCGGCGCGATGGGCGGCGAGGAGTTTTTCTTTGAGTCCGCCGATGGCGAGGACTTTGCCGCGAAGAGTGATTTCTCCGGTCATGGCCAGGTCGCGGCGCACGGGAATTTTGCTGAGGGCGCTAGAGATCGCTGTGGCAATGGTGATGCCGGCGGACGGTCCATCTTTCGGAATCGCGCCTTCGGGCACGTGAACGTGAATATCGATGTTGCGATAGAAGTCACGCAACAAGCCAAGGCGAATCGCACGCGAGCGAACGTACGACATGGCAGCTTGTGCGGATTCCTGCATCACGTCGCCGAGTTTTCCGGTGAGGGTGAGCTTGCCTTTACCGTCGACAACGCTGGCTTCGGTGCTGAGGATCGACCCACCGACTTCGGTCCAGGCGAGGCCGGTGACTAATCCTATTTCGCTCTTTTCGTGCGCAAGAGTGTCGCGGAATTTGATGACGCCGAGGAAGTCGTTTACGTTCTCGCCGTCGATACCAATGTTGTAGGTTTGGCCCTCTTTGACGACCTTGCGGGCGACCTTGCGGCAGACGTTGCCGATTTCGCGCTCGAGATTGCGGACTCCGGCTTCGCGGGTGTACGAGCGAATTAAAGATCGCAGCGATTCGTCGCTAAACTTGATGTTCTTGTCGGTGAGGCCGGCGGCGGCGAGCTGCTTCTTGACCAGGAATTGTTTCGCGATTTCGACTTTTTCTTCTTCCGTGTATCCGTGCAGACGCAGAACTTCCATGCGGTCTTGCAGCGCCGGAGGAATCGTGTGCATAACGTTGGCGGTAGCAATGAAGAAGACTTGCGACAGATCGTATTCGACGTCGAGGTAGTGGTCGACGAACATGAAATTCTGCTCGGGATCGAGCACTTCGAGCAGCGCGGCGGATGGGTCGCCGCGGAAATCCATGGACATCTTGTCGACTTCGTCGAGCATGAACACCGGATTTTTTGTGCCGGCCTTCTTCATCATCTGAATAATCTGGCCGGGCAGGGCTCCGATGTAGGTGCGGCGATGTCCGCGAACTTCGGCTTCATCGCGCACGCCGCCGAGCGACATGCGGACAAACTTGCGTCCGGTGGCCTTGGCGATCGACATTCCCAGCGAAGTTTTGCCGACGCCGGGAGGCCCGACGAAGCAGAGAATCGAGCCTTTTGGATTTTTTACCAACTGGCGGACGGCGAGAAATTCGAGGATGCGCTCTTTAATCTTTTCCAGGCCGTAATGATCTTCGTTGAGGACTTTTTCGGCGCGGCTGATGTTGCGGATTTCTTTGGAGCGCTTCTTCCAGGGAACGGCCAGCAGCCAATCAAGATAGTTGCGAGAGACAGTTGATTCGGCCGACATGGGCGGCATGGCTTCGAGCTTCTTGAGTTCCTGGAGCGCTTTATCTTTTACTTCTTTGGGCATGCCAGCGGCGTCAATCTTCTTTTTCAGTTCGTCGAATTCGCTTTTTTCGCCGCGTCCTAGTTCTTTCTGGATGGCCTTAATTTTTTCGTTGAGGTAATACTCTTTTTGGGCGCGCTCCATCTGCCGTTTCACGCGCGATTGAATGGTTCGGTCCATGTTGAGCTTTTCGATCTCGATATCGAGCACGTCGCCGATACGGGTCAGGCGGTCGGCGGGATCGAAGATCTCGAGCAGTTCCTGCTTCTCTTCGATGGAAAGCTGGAGATTCGCCGCGATGGTGTCGGTGAGCTTCGCCGGATCTTCCATGCGAACAGCCGCGATCATGGTCTCGTAGTTCAGAGACTGGCAGAGCTTTACGTACTGCTCGAAGAGAGCGGTGACCCGCTGCATCGCCGCTTCAATCTGCGGATTTGGTTCAACCGTGTAGCGGGCAAGTCTGACCGAAGTCTGCATGTAGCCTTCGGTCTCGGTAATTTGCAGAATTTTGCCGCGTTCGATACCTTCAACTAAGACTTTAATGTTTCCGTCTGGCAGCTTGAGGCTTTGGACGATATTGACGACAGTTCCAACC
The DNA here is from genome assembly GCA_963849315.1 of uncultured Acidobacteriaceae bacterium. Classification (GTDB taxonomy): domain Bacteria; phylum Acidobacteriota; class Terriglobia; order Terriglobales; family Acidobacteriaceae; genus PALSA-188. Next base: position 199,469 of record CAWKGT010000002.1, read on the forward strand.
TGATAGATTTCGTTGGGTTTAGGCTCGTCCACACTTGCGTCGTGCTGGGTCGCCAGGAAAATCTTTTTGTCCGAGGCCAGGGCTTCTTCCAAAGCGCGCACGCTGGACTCGCGGCCAACCACGAATGGCGTCATCATATGGGGGAAGATGACGACATCTCTGATAGGCATCATCGGGAGTTTCTTGGTTTCGAATTTTTCCTTGGCGGTAGTCATGGGCTCCAAATGGACTGTTAACAGCAGTTCTTAGTTTATAGTTTTCGGTTCCTGGTTCAAATCAAAATTTGCTATCCCGCTTTTTCCATCATGGCTAAGGAGACGTTGCGCTTCTCGACCATTTCGCGGGTTACTTCGAATTCTTTCACCTTCTTCTGGCTGGGTAAATGGTACATCAGGTCCAGCATGAGTTCTTCGAGAATCATGCGCAGGCCGCGGGCTCCTACTTTTCGGGCCATAGCTTGGCGCGATATGGCTTTCAGAGCTTCTTCGCTGAACTTCAGCCGCACATTCTCGAACTCGAACAAGCGCTGATATTGCTTAATGATAGCGTTTTTGGGACGGGTCAGGATTTCGATCAGGGCGAATTCATCGAGGTCTTCGAGGACGCCGAGGACGGGTAAGCGCCCTACGAATTCGGGAATCAGGCCAAATTTAATCAAGTCTTCGGGTTGGGCATCACTCAGGAGCTCGAAGTTGCGCTTGTGCTCTAAAACCACTTCGTCTTTTGCGCCTTCTTCTTCGGCTTTGAATCCCAGGGCTTTCTTCCCGGCGCGGCGTCCGATGATCTTTTCGAGGCCGACGAAAGCGCCTCCGCATATAAAGAGGATGTTGGTCGTGTCTACGGGGGTGAATTCCTGGTGAGGATGCTTGCGTCCACCTTGCGGGGGAACGTTGGCAATTGTGCCTTCGAGAATCTTTAGGAGAGCCTGCTGGACGCCTTCCCCGGAAACGTCGCGGGTGATGGACGGGTTCTCGTCCTTGCGGCCGATTTTGTCGACCTCATCGATATAGATGATGCCGGTCTGGGCGCGTCCTACATCGCCGTCGGCGGCTTGCAAGAGTTTGAGGATGATGTTTTCTACATCTTCGCCGACGTATCCGGCTTCGGTGAGCGTGGTGGCGTCGACGATGGCGAACGGAACGTCGAGCATTCGAGCCAGCGTCTGAGCGAGCAGGGTCTTGCCGGTGCCCGTCGGCCCGATCAACATGATGTTTGACTTGGCGAGCTCGATGCCGTCGCCGGTGCGCTGGCGATTCATGTAAATGCGTTTGTAATGGTTGTAGACGGCGACCGCGAGCTTCTTCTTGGTTTGTTCCTGACCGATGACGTATTCGTCGAGGAAGGTTTTCACTTCCTGCGGCTTGGGCAACTGGTTCGGCGTAGGCGCGGCGGGAGTTGCGGTGCGGTCATCTTCCAAAATCGAATTGCAGACGGCGACGCACTCGTCGCAGATGTAGGCGCGCGGATAATCGCTGGGGGACGATATCAGCTTGGCCACGGCGTCCTGCGATTTATGACAGAACGAGCAGCGTAGGATTTCTTCGGTGCCGGTTTTATTTTTCACTCGGCTTTGCTCCTTTTAGTGCTTGCCCCAAATTTCCTTCCCGTGAATCAGAACCTGAACTTTTCTAGATTATTACTGTTTGCCTCCCACTTCTCGCAACGTGCTCGAGAAATGGGGCGCCCTCGTTTGTTTAGTCAAAACTAAAAACTGGACTTCCTAGCTTTTTGCGGTTTGCCTCCCACTCAAGCCAAAAGATGGCTTGAATGGGGCACCCTCTTTGTTTTAATAAACGATCATATCTTTATCTGGTCTTGTAGATGATGTCGTCTATGATTCCGTATTCTTTTGACTGTTGTGCGTTCATGATGAAGTCGCGCTCTACGTCTTTTTCTACTTTTTCGAGCTTCTGGCCGGTATGTTTTGCCAGTAACTCATTGGTAATCTCGCGCATGCGTAGTATCTCACGCGCGTGGATGTCAATGTCAGTGGCCTGTCCTGATAATCCCCCCATCGAAGGCTGGTGGATTAGGATGCGGGAATTCGGCAGCGCGAGGCGCTTTTTAGGCTCTCCCGCAGCCAAAAGTAACGCTGCCATACTGGCCGCCTGGCCAATGCAGATTGTGGTTACGTCGTTCTTGACATACTGCATGGTGTCATAAATTGCCATTCCGGCGGTAATCGATCCACCCGGGGAATTAACATAGAGCTGAATGTCTTTTTCGGGATCTTCCTGCGCCAAAAATAACATTTGGGCGATAACTAAGTTGGCAATATTGTCGTCGATCGGCGTGCCGATAAAAATGATGTTGTCGCGCAGCAGCCGGGAGTAAATGTCGTAGGCGCGTTCGCCGCGTCCAGTCTGTTCGATGACCATGGGCACGAGCATCATTTGCGGGTCGTTTCTGTTCACCGGCGTCTTCAATTTTCACACTCCTGCCCGATCGATTCAGGGCTTTTGGGGGGAATCAAAAGCGGCCGCTCTGTTCATAATCACGCGGCATTATGCGGTTTGCTGATACAAAAATTCGAGGGTCTTTTCGTGGCGGATTCTATTTCGGATTCTATCCAGCGCTCCATCGCGTGTCAATCGCGCGCGGATCGCCTCGGGCGTTTGCTTTGACTGCTCGGCAAGCGCCTGAACCTCACGATCGATTTCCTCGTCGCCAACTTCAATTTTTTCTTCGTCCGCCACTTTTTCGAGCAGCAGGGAAGCCTTCACTTCCTGCAAAGCCTGGTCTCGCTGACCGGCCCGCATGCGAGTGAAATCCATTTTCTTGATGTCTTCCGGCTTCATGCCTTGCGCGGTAAGCGCCCGCAATCCGCGCTCGAGGCGGACGTCTATTTGGCGCTCTACCAAAGCCTCGGGCACTTCGAATTCGTTGCGCTTTACCAATTCTGTGAGCAACTTGTCTTTGGATTCGCGCTCGGCGGTGTGCTTGCGTTCGGCTTCCATGCCTTCGCGGATGCGTTTGCGAACTTCGTCGAGCGTATTGAATTCTTGTCCGAGTTCTTTGGCGAATTCGTCGTTCAATTCCGGCAGAGCTTTTTGCTTCAGCGCCTGGACGTTGACTGTGTAGGTGAATGTTTTTCCGGCGAGACGTTTGTCCTTGGAGTCTTCGGGATAATTCACTTCGAAAGTCTTCACGTCTCCCGCTTGCGCTCCGCGCAGATTTTCGGTGAATTCGGGCATGGTGTTCTTGCCGCCGATTTCTACGAGAATGTCGTCCATGTGCACGGGCTTCGAATCGGCGCTCTCCACGTTCGGCTTGCCATCGAGCGAGACCTGCGCGAAGTCGGCGTCGGCGAGAGCACGGCCTTCGATCGAGGTATAAGTAGCGCGTTGTTCTCGGATGTCGTCAAGGGCATGCTGGACTTCTTCGTCGGTGACTGTGATTTCGGGCTTGTCCGCGCGTAGTTCTTTGTAGCCTTCGACTTTGATCTCGGGCATAACTTCGAAGCTGGCTTTGAATTTCAGCGGCTCATTATCGTGCAGGTGCAGATCGGTTACGCGAGGCTGCGAGACCGGGATCAGGCCAAGTTTCGTGGTTTCCTTGCGGAAGTGCTTGGGGATCAACGCATCGACGACATCGTTTTGAATGTCCTGCGAGAACCGTTGGCGGATGACCGAGGCCGGAACGTGTCCTCGGCGGAAACCGGGGATGCGGGCCAGTTTCTGGTACTTTCCGATTAACGTCTCGGTCTCGCGGGCGACTTCTTCCGCAGGAATTTCAATCTCAATTTCCCGCTTCGTGTTGCTGGAAGTTTCTGTGGGGCTCACATTGTTGAGTGTATGTATACGGAGTGATCAACGTCAAACGGCGGAGAGTGCCTTTAGTCACCGGGGCGACAAATAGGAAGGTCAGCTTATTGATGGGTTTTGAGCGTAATTACCTGTTTACAATAATGGACGAAACTTCATAAGATGTCCGGGAATTATGTGCAAGCCCCCAGCGATGCAGCCCTGGGGAATTCGGGTGCTCTACCTGAGTGATCCCAGCGGAGTTCTATGGCACATTACGGACATGTGTAAGTCGTAGTTTGGAAATTTAATGAATGCTGCTCTTCCTGCTTGGCTTGAAAAGTTGGACCGTGAAGTGATTTCGTGCGTGCGTTGCCCGCGGCTCGTCGTGTATCGCGAGATGGTTGCGCGGGAGAAGCGGCGGGCTTACCGCGACTGTGAGTATTGGGGAAAGCCGGTGCCGGGGTTTGGTGATCCGCGGGCGCGAGTGCTCGTATTGGGGCTTGCGCCAGGCGCGCATGGGTCGAATCGCACCGGAAGGCCATTTACGGGGGATGCGTCGGGAAAATTCATGTATCCGGTGTTGTACGAAACTGGATTCGCGAATCAGCCGGAAGCTACGCATCGTGGGGATGGGCTGGAATTGAAAGATGTGTACATCACCGCTGCCGCGCGGTGCGCGCCTCCAGATAATAAGCCGCTGCCGCAAGAGCTGACGAACTGCTCGGAATATTTAGATCGCGAGATGGAAGGGCTTAAAAATCTCAAGGTGGTAGTCGTGTTGGGAAAGATTGCATTTGACGCGTATCTGAATTATTTGAAGCGGTGGGATTTTGTGCGAAGCCGGAAAGAATATGTTTTTAAGCACGGCGCGAAGTACGCGATGCCGGATGGCAAGATCCTGCTGGCCTCTTACCATCCATCGAATCAGAACACGCAGACAGGAAAACTTACGCGTGGAATGTTCATGCAGATATTTGAAGAAGCGGCGCGGCTAGCGTCGGAAAAGCAGATTCCTCGACTGCGCTCGGGATGACAGCGCTGGGTTTATAGGTTGTGATCAGGCATCGCGGGCGGGAGCGCCCGCGCCACACAATCTAAACCTCATAACCAAAACCAAACAACCAAATCTAGACAACAAAACTGAACACGCAACCAAAACAACATAACCGGCGCTACACAATTAACAACGGCCTAACTTCCAGCCTAGAAGCCTATGAATACTGGCTCTGGTTCCAGGCGAATGCCCCAGATGTCTTGCACGCGATCCTGGATGTGGTCTTTTAGGGCGATGATGTCGGAGGCCGTGGCTTCTCCTCGATTGACGATGGCGAGGGCGTGTTTGTGGGAGATCCCCGCGTTGCCGGCGATGAAACCTTTACTGAATCCGGAATGCTCAACGAGCCAGGCGGCTGAAATTTTTCTTTGCGCTTCGAGCGCCGGATAACTCGGTATCTGCAACTTCTTTGCGGCGGCGAGTTTAGTTAAGCGCTCAAAGTCGGCAGCAGAAAGTATCGGATTCTTGAAGAATGATCCGGCGCTGCGGCAATCTTCGTCGCCTTCTGTGATTAGCATCCCTTTGCTGGCGCGTATTTTGCGGACTGCTTCCCGAGTATCCGCGAGTGTTGGGATTTCATGCCATCCCGCGAAATGATTTTTTAGATCCGCATATTGGAGATGCGGATTGCCATGCGGGATCAGATCGTAACTAACTTGCAGAATGATGTAACGGCTTCGAGCGCTGGAATTGAAAATGCTGGTGCGATATTGGAATCCGCAATCTTTATTATCGAATTCGCGAGTTTGTCCATCATCAACTCCAAGAGCGAGTACGGATCGAATTGTTCCCGACACCTCTTGTCCGTAGGCTCCGACGTTTTGTACGGGAGTTCCGCCGACGCTGCCCGGGATGCCGCTGAGGCATTCGACCCCGGCGCAATTGTTGGCTACGGCGGCGGCCACGAATTTGTCCCACGACTCGCCGGCTCCGACTACAAAAGTGATTTTGCCATCGCGATCGCGCTGCTCAATTCCGGCGATTCCAATCTTGAGGGCGAGTCCGGGCCACCCCGCGTCGGAAATTACGAGATTGCTGCCGCCGCCGAGCACGAACAATGGAAGATTGCGGGCGTGGGCGAATGCAACGCTCTCATGAACGTCGGCGATTGTTTTTGCTTCGGAGAAATATCGCGCTGCTCCGCCGACTCTAAGCGTGGTCAGAGGGGCGAGAGGTACATTTTCGCGAACCAGCATCTGGATGCATTCAATATAAACGAGAAGCGCGAATAGGTAATCTATGCTGCGAACGAAGGGCAATTAGCGCAGTGCGGAACTCGCCCTTCCCGCATCTTCACTACCATCTGCAAACTACGTCGCAGTGGTTTAAGGGCTAGGGGCTACCCATTCAATTTCATGATTACGTTGCCGACGGAAAATCGGTCAGCATTGGTGAGCCGGTTCGCGGACAAGAAGTTCAGTCTAAGTGATTGTGCCGCGCCGCTATTCTCTTGCAGCTTTCCATCGCGCGACGGTTACAATGGAAGAAGCTACTATTCATAGGAGAAATAATGTATCCAGAAATAATGGTTATACCGATGCGTGAAGAACTGACGCGTTTAGGAGTTCAGGAACTGCGTTCGGCGGTTGAAGTCGACCGTGCGATTCCGAATCAGAGCGGTACTTCGATGGTAATTGTGAATTCGATTTGCGGATGCGCGGCCGGCCGCATGCGTCCCGCGATTCGGCTGGCATTACAGAATTCCAATCGGCCCGAAAAACTTTATACGGTTTTCGCGGGACAAGATGCCGAGGCGACCGATCAGGCCCGAAAATATTTCACAGGGTATGCTCCCTCATCGCCGTCGATCGCGATGTTCAGGGACGGCAAATTAATTCATATGTTGCAGCGAAGCGATATCGAGCACCGGGAGGCGGCGGATATTGCGAGGGAATTGAAAACGGCGTTCGATAAATTTTGCAGCAAGCCCGTAGAAGTCTAACGATCAATCTTACTTTTGGGTGCGATAGAACGCGCCTGTACTCGCGTCGACGTCAACCACCAGTTTGGCGTCGCCCTGCGAAGCTCCGTAGATTACATGCCAGTTGAGCTTGCTGGTTGCCGAATCCCAATCGAGGATGTAGGAGATTGGGGTATCGGGATCTTTCGCGAGCACTTTTTCTCCGCCATGTTTTTGCGCAACTTCAAAAGCCTGGTCCGAATCTATTTTGAGAAAGCGCACGTCGAAGATGGCTGTGGAAGTATTGCTGGGGTTATAGGTATCGAGCGATCCGGGAGTGATGCCGCGCTGTGAAAAATCGGGCGCATCGGTTCCCGACCAGGTATAAAACTTCACCCCGCGCAGAGCTGGCGATCCGAAATAGCCAGTCCAAATTGCCGACTTGCCGTCTCTATCTTTGTCTCCTGGCGTTACCTGCGATTGCAGACGGATGGGTTGAGCATCACGCGCCCAACCGTGAGCGTCAACATATAATTGCTGAAAAATAGGCCGGCCCGTCTGGAATTCGGTGGGTTTCGGTTGGGGTTTCTCAGGCGACTGACCGGACGGGGAAGAACATCCGCCGAGTAACAACGCGAGCGTTAGTACCACTAGCTTGTTCATGGATTACGAGTATCTCCCCCGGACTAAGATCAAAGCGGAGTACATTCTACTAGATGACACGATTTGCTAAGCGAACATGAATGTATATCTACAACGTTTGCAAAAGAAGCTGGAATCGTGCGCCGGCGATTTGACCGGTGGACAACTCACGCGGCGTGCAGCGGAAGGGAAGTGGAGCGTCGCGGAAATTCTCGAGCATCTCAACCTAACTTACATTGGTACGATAAAGAATCTGTCTCGCAGTTTGAAAGCCGGCAGAGCGCTCGGCGACTTGCCGACAATGAAACAGCGGGTGGTTAACACCTTGGTGCTGGATTTCGGTTATTTCCCGAGCGGACGCGAATCGCCGGAATCGGCAAAGCCAAAGGGACTGACGCCGGAAAACATATTTGCGGAAATGAAAAGCGGGATCGCAGCGTTGGATGACATGATGGAGAAATGCGAGACGCAGTTCGGAACCAGAGCGTTTGTAGCGGATCATCCTGTGCTGGGTCCGTTGACTCTGCAGCAGTGGAGAAAGTTTCACTGGGTGCACGGGAAACATCATGTGAGGCAGATTGAGCGAATGCGAGACTGAGCTTGGTTGAGCGGAGTGGAAGCAGGTCCCTCCACTGCGCTTCGCTCCGGTCGGGATGAGAACTCCGTGGAGGATCTGGGATATCTCGACATCTAAAACAGCGTTCTGGGATGGATGGCCATCTACCCCGGTTTGCGGGCGAGGGCACCCGCGCCACACATTCCCGCGCCGAACACTCCCGGGACACTTCATCGAAACTGATTAGCTATTCGCGGGCGGACGAGGGGGCGCCGGCCTTGCGAGCCTGCTCCTGGAGATCATCCAATTGCTGCTTGGCGTCGTCCAACGCTTTTTGCTTTTGAGCTAATTGCGCTTTGTAGTTGGCGTCTTCTTTATCCCATGCGGCTTGGTTGCGCAGGCGATCGCCGGCGTCGGCATAGAAGGCGGCGGCGCGCAGTTGATATTCGCGCTGGGTGACGTCAAGTTCGCGGGCGGCCAGGTCGATCTTATCTTTCTGGGATGAAATCTTCTGCTTCCACTGGTCGAAAACCTTTTGGCGTTCCTGCGGCGTCTGTCCCGGATTGATCTCAAGTTTATTGTCGTTGCTGGCTGGCTTTGCGGCCGACGCATCGGCGGGAGTCGCAGAATTGTCTGCCGAAGCGGCAGGTGTGCTTCCGACAATGCTTAGCTTATCGTTTACCGGAAGATTGTCATTGTCATACTGCTTCGCGGGCGTCGCCTTTTTATCCTTGCGGACGGTTCGCGCGTAGTCGCCGAGCGACTGGGAAGGAGTGATCACCTGGGTCTGACTCTGGGCTGCGGCGACGGTGACAAGCAGCAAAGCTGAACATAACGCTACGAGGAAAGCATTCATTTTTAATTTCATAATCGCTCTTAATTTCATAATTGCCCCGTCTTTCTATAGTATTTCGTCCCATTTTCTGCGATGTTAAGCACTGGCAGCCGTAGCCGTCCTGCTACCGGCAAGAAAGCCGCCAATGGTGTGGTCCAGATGCGAGGCTTCAGAAACAATGTCGTTGGCAACTCTTTTTACCGCCTCCGGGTCATTTCCCGCCGCCAGTTGACGCGCATATCCAGAAATGGTGTTCAACGAATTGCGAAGTTCGAGGGCCATCTCAGCGGAAATCTCTCCGCGCAATTGCTCGTGCTTGCGGATAGTCGCCATCTCGGTCAGATCGTTAATGAGGCAGGTGGTGCCCAGATAATCGGCGGACGCAGACTGCACTGGTGTCACCGTAACCTCAAGAATACGGTGCTCGCCGCTCGGCGTTAAATATTGCGCCTGCAAGCGGCCCGATAGAGTCTGGGCGCGTAAACTCCGCTCTACCGCTTCCGCCAAAGTTGTAAATTCCGTTGGACTGGTCAGCGAGGCATCGCGAAAGATTTCCAGGGCATTCATTCCGGTGGGCGATGCGAATCCCAGAATCTGTTTTGAGGCATTATTTGCCTGGCGCACCAGTCCATTGGGAGTAAAGAAAAGCACGCCACTCGAAAGATGAGATAACACTGCAGCACTGATGTGCTCGGAAGCTTTGGCGCGCCGACGCTCGGACTCGTGCGAGCTTTGCAACTCGTGTTTCTGCTGCTTCAATTGCTGAATCACCGCATTGTAAGTGTGCAGGGAAAGGCTTTCGGGAGACGCGCAATCTCCGCCGGATGAGGTTTCGGCGAGCAGGCTGCGGCGAATGGAGCGCATAACGATCACGCCCACAACGAAGGTAAATCCGGCAAGCAAGAAGCCGGTGGCCATCCGCAAGAAAATAGGATTGGTCAGCAGCTTCAATAGAGTCTCCAATACCACTGCAAGAACTGATTGCCGAAGAAAAATGCGATCATGGCCATTGCGCCCAGGAAAACTCCGAAGGGCATTTGATGACGGCGCAGCGCGATAGCGGCGGACGCCCAGGCCCGGCGGCGCGCTTGAGCGGAAGATTCGTGATTGCGAGTCATGCGGCGGCGGGAGCGCTTCATCCACACGGCCAGGACCGTCCACAATCCGAATATTGAACCGCTGACGGATCCGGCAAAGATGGTGAACATGGTAAGTTTCACGCCGAGAAAGGCTCCGACCATGGCCATGAGCTTAACGTCGCCGAAGCCCATGCCTTCGACTCCGCGAGCCCGCAGGTAAATCGCGCCGGCACCGTAGATGAACGACGCACCCACGATTGCGCCGAGCAGGGAATCGGCGAAAGAAAGTAACGCCATCGAGAAATCCGAGCCAGAGGGAAATGAAATCAATGCGGGCAAGAACTGGGACGCGAAATCATTCACCGGAACAAATAGACTGAACAGCAAGCCGAGGGCAATTCCCGGTAGCGTCAGTTTATCGGGCAAAAGTTGGGTTTCGGCGTCGGTGAAAATGAGGCCCAGCAAAAGAAATCCGAAACAGATGTATTTCAGCATCGCCAGGGTGAAGCCGAAGTGCCAGTAACACGCCACAAACATGGCTGCCGTGAGCAGTTCGACGATCATGTATCGCGGCGAAATAGGCGTTTTGCAATTGCGGCAGCGGCCTCTTAATAGCAGCCAACTCACGACCGGAATGTTGTCATAAAAGGCAATTTGCCGGTCGCATTTCGGGCACGCCGAGCGGGGATGAACCGTGGATAATCCTCGCGGCAGGCGATAAATACACACATTCAGGAAGCTGCCGAAAGCCAGCCCGAAGAGGAACATCGACAATGTGTAGACAGGGTCCACCGTAGGGTTCACAGTCGTTATACCCTGATTATAAGGTTGCGGATGAGGGCAGGGGAGACACTAAAGTCATTGTCCGGCGGAGCGGAATTTGCCTGCGGGACAAGAGAATCAATGGATTCGGGGGCAGCATCGCACTAACAGCGACGGTGACATCCAGTCCTGCTGGTGCCCTTTATCCGCCCACCTTAAGTTTCGGCACGCCGAATCCGCTTAGCATCGCGAGTGGCAGCGCGGGAACGGCGACACTGGCGTTCTCTACAACGCCTCCTGGCAAATGCGGCGCTGTACCGCGAAATCGGCGAGCGGGACTTTGGCTATCAAAGGGCGGAGCCGCAGTTCTTGCGTGTTTGGTGATTTTTGGAAGTTCGGCAGCCCCCGCAGGTCCCGATTCCCGGAAAACCAAAATCGATTCACTATTGATTCGAATCCAGTTTTGGGCGGTCGGCGTGTGGGCCTTCGGTGGTCTTGACTACTGTGACTGGGGCTTGCAGGGTGAAGTTCAGCACGGTTTCTGAGGGTAGCTTGACCTGCTTGCTTTTGCTGGCGGCTTGCGCGCCGCCGCCTAATCCAGCGCCAGCCGCAGCGCCAATGCCCGCACCTTTGCCTCCGCCCGCGAGTCCGCCGATGATGGCACCGAGCACTGCGCCTCCGCCAACTTTTTCGGCGGTGTTCGTGCTGCGCGAAGAAGCCTTCTTCTCGTATTGGTCGGTCTGAATGTCGTAACGCTTTCCATGAACTTTAATGCGGTCGAGTTGTAACACGAGCAGGGACTGACCCTGAAATTTGCCGGCGCTTTGCACGTTCACGACGTGGCCTTCGACATCGTACCCGGCGGGAATAACCACATCGCCGGAAAGGGTCAAGGGCGAGTTCAGGCTGGCAAGGAAAGTCTGTCCTGATTGCGCGGTATCGGAATCGATGGGATCGATCAAACGGACGGAAAGGGAAGTCCCGGAGGGAATGGTGACGTTTTCTGGCGGAGGCGGCGGGGGCGGCTGGGGAGAAGGGGGCGGCGGTGGGGCAATCGATGTCGCATTTGGAGTATTCGCGGGCGGCGGAGGATTGTCGGTCGCAGGCGGCATATTATTGTCAGCTTCCTGCTCCCGTTCGCGATCGGCATTCCGGTGGCGACGATGATGCGCAGACTCGGATGGAGAGGGAGATGGCTTTGAGTTTTGGTTGGCTGGAGGCGGAGCGGGCGCCTGCTGCTCGGCGGCCATAGGCGCGACTTGCAGGTTGTTCACCACCAGCTTGACTCCAGGTTCGGAAGCAGCGTATTTGGCCGCCGCATCCCGTTCAGCATCGTTATCGACCGCGCCCGAAAGCGTGACGCTTCCATTCGTGACCTGCACCACGAGTTGTTTGCCTTGCAATCCGGAATCGGCGCTCAACTTATTTTGCAGGTCGGCCGCGATTTGCGAATCGCTGGGAGCCTTTGAACATCCGGCGGTCGCAAGCAAAATTGCCGCAAACGTAATCGCGGTTAGGCGCAAGGAAGCGGTGATTTTCATGAGAAGCACTCCTGAATAGTTTTTTAATTAGATGCAGGCCGGCTGCTCTATTTTTGGAAAAATGCGGATTGCAACCCACTATATCGACGCGTTTACCGTTTTTCAAACTCGATGGGGCTGAGCTAATTATTGCGGACGAATTTGTAGTCCAATATGCTGACCGCTAATTCAACAATGTCGGGACAATCCGCCGCAGATCGAGCGCGAATCACGCGTCCCTGGCACAGTACATTGCTGTTTTTCTGGCCAGAAATTTCTTCCGGCATCTCGAAGAGCATTTCAACCAGAGTGTTGGCTGGCAATTGTCGCGATCCGTGGAAAAACAATCCGGACTGGCTCAGGTTCTCGATCGTTCCTTCGGACCAGTTTCCCAGATTCCGCGCCCGGTAACGTAATGGAGCGACGAATTTCAGGCGGCGAGCCCGCGGCATCCAGGTCGATTTGTAGACTTTCTTTTCCTCCGGAACGGAGCCTTCGCGGCCCTGCGGCTCAAGGCGCTCGGTGCGCCGCATGGTCTCCCAGTCATATTTGTATTCAATCGCGCACAGCACGCAAACCTGGTAATAGTGACCGTCGGGCGCTCGGCGGGGCCAGGAAAATTCGTGGGAGCAACTACGGAGCATTATGGCGTCAAGTATTTTATGAGGCATGGCCAGCTTTAAGTAAGGAAGACACCGAACATCCATCATCTGACGAGCGCGGAAAGTTGGGTAGGTTACTTTTGTGTAGGGAAAGGGATGGACGCTGGATTGCTGGACGAACTTAGATCAGGCATCCCATACCATTTTGGGGTACATTGCGGTTTTCAGGCGCCTATCCATAGGAGGGGAGAGCCGTGGCCCGTCCCATGCCGTGTATGATCACCGCGTGAGCGACATTGCGGCTTTTATTCTGGCGGGCGGTGCCAGCAAGCGCATGGGCCGGGATAAGGCCTTTTTGACGCTTGGGGGCAGCACGCTGCTGGAACGCGCCATAGGACTTGTCAATTCGATTACACGGAATGTAACCATAATTGGAAACGCCGCAAAGTTCGGCGCTTACGGACGGGTGATGGAAGACATTTATCCTGGCTGTGGCCCACTGGGGGGGATTCATACGGCCCTTCGACAGACCCGGGCTGAATTGAATCTCATGATCGCTCTGGATACGCCGTTTATTGAGGAGAAATTTTTGCACCTTCTCGTTTCCACCGCACGTGGATGCGGCGCGGTGGTGACGGTTCCGCAAACGTACAGACAACTGCATCCGCTATGCGCCGTCTATCGTAGTGATTTTGTTTCGCTGTGCGAGGAGGCCCTGGCTCAGGGTCAAAATAAAATCGACCGCTTATTTGCCGGCATCGCGATCAAAATAATTGATGAGGACGAGATGATTCGCCTGAATTTTTCTCCGCAAATGTTTCGCAATTTGAACACGCCAGAGGAATGGAATGGGGCGCAGATGGCGTGGAATAAAGACAGGGCGGGATAATTCAATGAGCACTCCGGCAACCTCGCAAGGCCCATATATCGCTTTCAATGATGTCTCGAAATCTTTCGGAGACCATCATGTCCTCGAGCACGTTACGTTCGATGTGAAGACTGGCGAGACTGTGTGCATTCTAGGACGGAGCGGCGTCGGCAAATCGGTGACGCTGCAAAATATAATGGGATTCCTGAAGCCGGATTCGGGACGGGTGATCGTCGATCGGCAGGACATCACCGATTTTACGGAGATTCAAATGGAGGCGATTCGGAAAAAAGTGACGATGGTTTTTCAGAATGGAGCGTTATTCGACTCGCTTACTATTCGCGAAAATATCGCGTTTCCGCTCAGAGAACGGAAAGGAGTAACGGAGGAACAGATTTTTCAGATTGTAGATGGCTTGCTCGAAATGGTGGGCGTCAAAGAAATGGGCGACATGCTGCCATCCGATCTGTCGACCGGCATGAAGCGGTCGGTGGCGATTGCGCGCGCTTTGGCGGCGCAACCGGAATGCGTTTTATATGACGAACCAACAACCATGGTCGACCCATTAATGGCGCAGTTGTTGGGCGACCTTATCAAGCGCCTTAAGACTCAGCTGAAATTGACCAGCCTGGTGGTGACGCATGACATGCGGCTGGCAAAAAAGTTGGCGAATCGTATCGTGTTTTTGCATGAGGCGAAAGTTCTGTTTTTCGGAACGTACCCGGAAATGGAAAAAAGCGAAGAGCCTATCGTGCAGGAATTTTTGGCGATGGACGAATTGAAGCTGGAACCGTAGGGGAGTACTTGGGGAGTCCTTGTTGTGCTAAAGACTTCTAAGATCGCTCAACAGGTCCTGTACTTGTTCATCGACTTTGAAAGCTTGTCGGCGTGCAGTTTGGTAGAGGTCCTGTAATTCATCTATCGACACGCCTTCCGTTTCCGAGCTTATGGTCACGAGCTCCCGATCGGAAGAATCCCTCATGGCCAGGCTGGGCCAGCCTTGCTCGTTGCCGTAAGAGTCAAGGGTGCTATACGGCTTGAGCACAAGGCTGTACTTTCCCTTTATAGCTGCAAGGAGCGTTACGCCCGAGACGGCAGGCTCCCAAAGGATTCGGCCTTGCTTGGTGCGCCCCAATATTTCATGAAACAGCGCCAGTATTTTTGAATCTTGCATGGCTAGTCTCGGCTAGTCTCGTGTATCTACAGCTCGAATCGCTGCTCCGTACTCTTCCACAAACACTGTCGGAATTTCGCGGCAGAACCTTGCCAGAGTCATCCGGTCTCGCGGACTTGCCTGCGTCACCTGCACCCGCCCAAGCAAGTCATGGACAATGTGAGACTGTTCCCGGGCTTTTATGAGTCGGTTTTTGGATGATTCGGGAAGTTTCGCTTCCCATCGAGCAATTATATAACTAGTCAGACTAATTAATTCCGCCAATCGGACTAACGCCATTTCCCACTTGTCCGATCGCACATAGGCGGCCGCGTCAGACGCAATTTTGTTTGCGGTATTCATATCCTCGCCCAACGAACGCGCGAGAGTGTTCTCTCTAGCTTGTGCGGAGGCCGTGGACGCCCGCTTGGAGAATATGAACGCAAGGAAACTAAAAAGCAGACCAGCGATGCTTACTAGATTTCCCCAATTTTGAGCGAAGAATTTTGACATTGCGAGCTTTGATGCAAGACCGATTGGGCACCGGAGCCGAGGAGGGGATTGTAACGCCTTAAAAGCCCTGCTCCGTCAGCTTTTTGATCGTGATATTGGTGCTGGTTTGAATATTCATCATTTTCTCAACGTACTTGGCGATGATGTCCATTTCCAGATTTACCGGGTCGCCTTTTTTTAGGGATTGCAAATTTGTGGCGCGGACGGTATGCGGAATAATCGCAACTGAGATATTTATTCCCTCTACTCTGGCTACCGTGAGGCTGATTCCTTCTATACAAATTGAGCCTTTCAACACAGCGTAGTGGCTCAAACTGCCGGGAATTTCAATGGTTAACCAATAGTCGTCCGCGTCTTTATTCTTTTCAAAATCGCGGACCGAGCCAGTTCCATCCACGTGACCCTGAACTATGTGACCTCCGAGGCGGTCGCCGGCACGAAGAGGAAGTTCGAGATTTACCAGCGACCCGGATTTAATGCGAGAGAATGACGTGCGATCCCATGTTTCTTGCGCAAGATCGGCGCTGAAAGCATTTTTCGCAATCTCGACGGCGGTTAGACACACGCCGCTGACGGAGATGCTGTCGCCGGGGTTCAGTTCTTTTACCAGGCGCGAACAGGAGATCGTGATTCGGCGATTGTTCTTGTGCTGCGCAATGCCGGCGACCGTGCCGACCTCTTCAATGATTCCGGTGAACAAACTTCCCTCCGAAACAATTCAACCATTAGTCCGTGTAAGGATCGCGCAGATATCCTTCGACAGCGAAATCTTCTTCGAAATGATGAAACTTTATGGACTTGAGTCGAGGCGCATCGCGCAAGGTGCGAAATCCGCTGCCCTCGACAAAAGGGATCGACTCGGAACCGGCAAGTATCGTTGGCGCATAATACAAGAAAACTTTATCGGCAACCCCAGCCGCGAGCACGGCCCAATTCACGTGCGCCCCGCCCTCGACCAACACGCCGGTAATTTCCATCTGGCCTAAAAACTTCACAATAGCTTCCATGTCGGGGCGGCCGTCGGTCGAGCCTACTGGAATCTGCTCGACGCGAACGCCGCATCGCAGCAATTGTTTTTTTTTCTTTTCTTCGGCGAGCGAGCATAAAACAATGACATCATTTTGCGCGGTTTGAACAATGCGCGAATCGAGCGGCAATCTAAGCCGGGAATCAAGAATCACTCGCGACAGTGGGCGGCGGCGCGGGTTGCCGCTGCGATCGGTTAATAATGGATCGTCGGCGATTACCGTGCCAACTCCTACCATGATGGCATCGTTCCGGTGCCTGAGTTGTTGGACGTGAGATCGTGCCGCTTCGCCGGTAATCCAGGTTGCAGCAGAGACAGATTTCGTTGCCGTGCGCGGCGGAGCCGCGATTTTTCCATCCAGAGTCATCGCACCTTTTAGCGTAACCAGTGGAATGTGCCGCTGGATATACCTGGCGAAATTTTCATTCAACGCTTTGGCTTCATCTATCAACATACCGGATTCGACCGTGATGCCAGCGGCTCGAAGCCGGTCGAAACCATTTCCGCTGACAAGTGGATTCGGATCGGACATACAGGCGACGACGCGCCAAATTTTTGCGGCGATGACCGCGTCTGCACATGGCCCGGTTCTTCCCTGGTGCGAACAGGGCTCGAGGTTGATATACAACGTCGCATCACGGGCTCTTCCACCCGCGCGTTCAATCGCGATGATTTCCGCGTGACGGGTTCCTTCGTAGGTATAGAAACCTTCTCCGACGATGTCGCCTTCGTTGCTCACTAGAACTGCGCCCACGCATGGGTTCGGAGAAGCTAGTCCTATGCCCTGACGCGCCAGCGCCAGAGCGTGACGAAGGAAATGAGAGTCAGTATCGATATCCGGCATTTTGAATACGTGGTTTGAAGCCGAACAGAATTAAAACATCAGGCGAATAGCGAATCCACAAAATCCTGCGCGTTGAATCGCAACAGGTCGCCCGCTTTTTCTCCGACACCTACGTATCGGACGGGAAGCCCAAGCTCGCGGCAGATGGCAATGACGACGCCACCCTTGGCCGTGCCGTCGAGCTTGGTGAGAACTATACCGGTGACTCCAGCGGACTCGGTAAAGAGGCGGGCTTGCTGAAGGCCATTTTGACCGGTAGTTGCGTCCAATACGAGCAGGGTTTCGTGAGGAGCCCCGGGAATCACGCGCTGCGCCGTCCGCCGCATTTTTTCGAGTTCCGCCATCAGATTGGCTTTCGTGTGCAGACGCCCGGCAGTATCCACGATCACATAATCCGTATGGCGCGCGGTGGCTGCCTGTAGCGCGTCAAAAAGGACGGCCGCGGGATCGCCACCGGGCTTGGTTTTGATCACCTCGGTGCCGGTGCGCGATCCCCACACTTCAAGCTGTTCGATGGCCGCGGCCCGAAACGTATCTGCGGCGCACAGGAGCACCGTTTTTCCATCGCTTCGCAACACCTGCGCAAGTTTTCCTATGGTCGTGGTTTTGCCTGTGCCATTTACCCCCACCACTAATATCACTTCCGCCAGGCCTTCGGTTTTTTCTACGGGCGGAGTATTGGCAGAATTGATGATTGCGAGGAGTTCTACCTTGAGCAAGCGCTTGAGCTCGTCGACATTCCTGATCTGCTTCCGATCGACCTTTTCGCGAAGCTTGGCCAAGACTTCCTGGGTGGTTGCGTTGCCCAAGTCAGCGCCCAGAAGAATGCCTTCCAGGTCATCCAGCGTGCCGCGATCGATCTCTTTATTGAACGCAACCACTTCCTCGATTCGCTCGCTAAGATTCTCGCGAGTGCGAGTCACCGCCTCTTTCATGCGGTCAAACAGGCCGGGCTTCGGTTCAGTGCTTCCGAACAGGGTTTGAATCATACGAAGTCGTTAGTTTAATTATAGCGGTGATGCTGACGGGGCCTTAAATTGGAGCGGAAAAGCTTTAGGGGCATCAGGAACGGGTAGTTTGCACTAAGGCGATATTATCTACCGGGATCGGCAACGGTAGAGCGGCTGCGGGAGCGGCGATTGGCTTTTTCCCTTGAATCTTGATATCGCCGCGATGGTAGATTGCGTCCAAGGCAATCACCGCCGCTGGGTCCAGACGTTTACCGGATAATGAGTGAATGATTCTCAGCGCCTCATATGGCTCGTGAGCCTGCTGGTAAGGACGATTGGTGGTGAGGGCGTCGAAGGTGTCGGCCACGGCAATGATGCGAGGCAGCAGCGGAATTTCATCACCCTTTAACGCCCGCGGGTAGCCGCGCCCATCGAGCGATTCATGGTGCAATTCGATGCCGGGGATCATGTCCTTCAACTGGGCGACGGGACGAAGGATGTTGGCGCCCTTGGTGGTGTGGGTTTTCATGATATCGAATTCTTCGGGGGTAAGCGCGCCCGGTTTCTTCAGGATGCGATCTTCGATCCCGATCTTGCCTACGTCGTGGAGCTGGGCCGCAACACGCACAATTTCTATGAAATCGTCGGGCTGCCCCATTTCCTTCGCGATCAAAACTGAGTAACGAGTAACGCGATCAGAATGGCCGCGCGTATAAGGGTCCTTTTCGTCGACGGCGCCGGCGAGCATTTGAATGGATCCCATGAATAATTCGAGATTTTCGTTGGCGGCTCGTTTCAAATCGAGCACGAAACGCTCGAGCTCCTCCGACATGATATTGAACGTTGCCGCGAGCTCGCCGATTTCGGTCCGGGTCTTGAGTTGCACACGCTGGCTAAAATCGCCGCGCGCAATGGCGCGGCTGGATTCGGTCAAAATTTCCAGAGGATTGGTGATGCGGCGGGCTGCGATGGTGCTGATTCCAATGCTCAATGCAACGGCCATCAAGGCTAACAGCCGCCCGGTACGCTGCATTTCGTAGACGCCGCGATAAGCTTCGTCGCGCGGCTTCTGCACGACAACTGCCCAATCGAGATTGGAAACCGGGCTATACGTGCCCAGCATTTTGACGCCGTCCTTGCCGCCAATGGAGAATTCGCGGGTAGCCGCCACCATTTGCGCCTTGGTGCCCTGGTCCACGAAATTACGCACAATTTCCAGGTTGCCCATATCCTGCCCGGTGGCATAGTCGGGTGTCGCGCCGGCAACCAGCCGTCCCTGGCTGTCTATCACGTAAGGCGTAAGGCCGCCCCGGTCCACTTCTTGCAAGCGTCGTATCAGGAATTGCAGATCGACGACCGACGCGATCATGCCAAGAAAGCGTCCGCCATACATCACGGGCGTGCTGACCAGCATTACGGTGCGGGCAGATTTTCCGGTGCCGACTACGAGAGCCTGGCCGTTATAGGCACGCCCGTCTCTCGAGGCGATAAATGCGCGTTCCAGTTCCCGTTGAAGAAATGCATCTGGGGCAATGCGCCCGGCGGATATGCCTTTTGCATCCGAATTTAACAGAGTTGCATACGCGAGATCGTCCGAAGAGGAAACAAAATTTTCCAGCAGCGCGCGCAATTCCGGCGCTTCCACGTGCTGATCCGTAACATCTCCGCCGCTCGCAACCTGGAGAGCGGATGACAGATTAGCCAGCATCATCCGCAGCGATTCCTGATGCTGGGAAATGTCGTCGGCCAGGGAACGGGTTACGGTGTTCTGAAGAAGTCTTTCATTGGTGATGAGGCGATCGCGATTGATATCCTCCATTTGAACCGAATAAAAATACACCGGCACCACGCTGATGAGCGTAAGCACGCCCAGGATCACATAGAGAATCGGGATTCGGGTTGGAAGATAATTTAGGCGCACAATAATCCGGTTCATCGCCGCTTGCAAAGCGACGGTTCTGACCCACTAAAATCTTACTTTGAAACCTTGCAGAAGAGAGGAGATGAGGGAAAACGTCTATTACGAAAGTACCGCAAAATAGAGTGGGATCATCACGGTTGCGCAGGAGCGAAGGCAAAATGGGACATTCGGAACGGGAAATAGAGGCGGTTCGGGAGGCGGCAATTCAGCACTGATCTTCGCACTGATCTTCGCTCTTCGTGGTGCGAGTCATCAATTCGTGAATGGCTTCGATTGGCGGTTTCCCATGGCGCAGCACCGCGTACATCTGATTTGTGATTGGCATCTCGACGTCACGGGACTGGGCCAGGCTTATGGCGGCTTCCGTGGTAAAAATTCCCTCCGCGACCATGCCGTGCATAGATTCGATAATCTCGGGCAACTTGCGGCCGCGGCCCAGTTCGATTCCCACACTACGATTCCGGGAAAGCTCGCCGGTGCAGGTTAAGACGAGATCGCCCAGGCCTGCCAATCCTGCCATGGTTTCCTGGCGTCCGCCGCATGCCATGACTAAACGCGCAATCTCCGCGAGTCCGCGGGTAATTAAAGCGGCAATGGAATTGTGCCCCAGGCCCAGGCCACTGCATACACCGGCAGCCACGGCGATGATGTTTTTCAGCGCGCCGCCCAGTTCCACGCCAATTACGTCGTCATTGGTATATAAGCGAAATCGCGAGTCGGTAAATTCTCTTTGCACCCGTCGTGCAAGATCAGGATCCGCGGATGCAATGGTCAGCGCCGTGGGGTCTCCTCGCGCAGCCTCCAGGGCGAAGGAGGGACCGCTGAGCGCGGCGACGCCGGGGACGAAGTTGCACTTCTCTCGGATCACACCGGCAATGACCTCGGTCATGCGTAAAGACGCGTCTCTCTCCAATCCCTTAGTAGCACTGACAAATATCATTTGGCGGTTCAGGTATGGGGACATCTCCTGAAATAAATGACGGCAATGCTGGGAAGGCATCACACTGAGAACGATGTCGGCGTTGTGCAAAGCAACTTTCAAACTATTAGTCGGGATGACGCCTTGAGGGATGAGTTGCTGGGGAAGAAATACCGGGTTGGTCCGGTTGGCGGCAATAGAATCGCAAATCTCTTTTTCGTGGGCCCAAAGTTGAATGGAATGCGCCTCTTGCCGTCCCAGAATGATAGACAGGGCGGTTCCCCATGCCCCCGCGCCAATGATCGCGATCCGGCTCATCCGCGAGTCCATTGAAAGCGAGGTTCAGTTCCAGCGATAAGGCGGCGAATATTCGAAGCGTGTTTCAAAAGGATGAGAAGGGAACCGGCGCCGATCAAGGCTATGACGGTCAGCCCGAGAGATTTGTCTCTCCACAACGCAAAAAGTGGAAATAGCACAACAGCGACCAGCGAACCGAGAGAGACGTAACGGAAGAGCAGAAGGATCCCCGCAAATACCACGGCGGTCAGCAACAGAGTCTTGGGCGCAAGGATGATAAACGATCCCATGCCCGTAGCGACCCCTTTGCCGCCGCGAAAACCAAGCCAAACCGGGAATACGTGACCGATGATCGCGAAAAGTCCCGCGAATGCCGGCAGCACGAGAGTGCCGGGGAAAAGTTGTCGAATTAGCAGCACGGCAACTGCGCCCTTCAACGCGTCGAGCGCCAAAGTTAATAGTCCCAAGAGTGGTGAGGACCGCGAGACGTTGGTGGCTCCGATATTGCCGCTGCCCAGCCGGCGAATATCCTCGCCGCGAAATGCGCGCATTAGGATGAATCCGAAAGGAATCGATCCCAAAAAGTATCCGGTAGCGGCGCTAATGAGGAGGGCTGTCACGGTTAATTTGCGGCCATGAATTCACGTGAAAACGAAGCGCTCAATTTTCGTGTAATTGGAACCTTCCGCGGAGAGATGGCTTTCGTACAGAAAGAACTCGCGGGTCGACATCGTACCAAATTCCGGCGGACGCGACGTTGCCAATTTTTCCTGCAATTGCCGAAAGCGATTATTGACGCGGTTATGTGGTTTTCGGTTCGCTCGCGAGCGAGCCAATGTGATGTGCGGCCTGAATCCATGATTTTCCGCCGCTATGCTTGCCGGAATCAATGCTCGCTCAACGCTCGCAGTTAATGAGACTAGAGATTCGCCGCCGTCAACACCAATCCAAAAAACTTTGGGACGCTTTGAATCGGGGAAAAATCCATATCCGCGAAAATTCAAAGTTAACGGGGACGATGCGACGGAAGACAATGCCTGCTTGATGCTTTCCAACGATTCATTGGGCTTTGCGCCGATGAATTTCAACGTGACATGCAGCGACCGCGGAGGTACCCAGCGTATTTCGGGCGCGGATGACGAGAAGTCGAAAACAAAGTTCTGAATGCGAGTACGAATGTCTTCGGCAATATCGAGGGCGACAAAGAGACGCATTGTTGCTGACACTTTTACCCACGGATTGCAGGACAAGCGTCACGGCACGAATCAGTTGGTTGAAATTGTGAAGTTCACCGTGATGCGGGCTTCGGTTTCGACGGCCTGTCCATCCTGATAGTACGGCTTGAAGTGCCATTGCGTCACCGCTTCGCGCGCTGCCGCTGAGAGAATCGCCGGACCGCTGACGACATGAAGGTCTTGTATGTTCCCCTCTTTTCCGATCAGGGCCTGCAACACAACCGCGCCTTCGACCTTCATTTGGCGGGCGAGTAAAGGATAGTTTGGTTTGACGGGACGGGCAATGACGTCCGCCGCATCTCGCGAAAGCCGAACCCGGTCGGACGCAATTACCGTCGCCTGGTGCGCGTTCTGCTCCGCAACCGTCGCTGCTGCTGTCGGTGCCGGGGATGACGTGGTGTCGGACGGCCCCATGTCAACTTTGACAGAATTGTTGCCCGCCTTTACCGGCTGATGGTGGTTTCCTGCCACGACTTCAACCTGAAGCGGCGGCAAAACTGCGCGGCTTACCACCGGCGCATTGCCGGTGTTATCGGAGGCTGGCGGATTTTCAACGGCATTCTTTGAAGTTTTAGTTTTGCTCTTCGCAGCGTGAACTGGAGCTACCGGGGCAGCCTTCGGAGTAACTACGGGAGAAACCTCGGTGGTAATTTCCGCGGAACTGTCATCCGAAGTGTCGGTTTGCGCAACCGTTTCTGACGGGAAAAGATATTGGGACCAGAAGGACCAATTCTTGGCGGCAACCACGATGAGGGACGCAAGTAGCAGCGCCAGGGCTATCATCATTCGCCGGCGCTGCTTTGGGCGATTGTCTTCCGGGATAGGACTGGTTATTTGGGCTTCGATCTTTTTTTCCAGCACTGGCATGTTGGAGCTCCCCGGCCGCGGGAGGATCGGGCCTATTTGCCTAGTATGCCTTGAAGTTCTGTGGAAAGCCAGCACAAGTTGCGGATACGAAACTACAAGGTAATTTGCCTAAGAAAACCGGAAAGAGCGGGTGATGTTCGACGTCGCGGCGGATTCCTTTTCGATGCGCGCCAGGTCCTTCGCCGAGCTCAGGAGGACGTCCCATGGTTTGTGAATCTTTGGGTGTCTCGATTCTGTTTTTGAATTTACAGACCCTGGTTAAAAGAACTACCTTCCTCATTCTGGAGTTGCGGCGGGGCCTGCGCCAAATCAGATGCTAGAATAATCGCGGTCAGGCATCGGTCCCGCGCGACGTACTCCCGCCAATCCCGCCAGGTCCGGAAGGAAGCAACGGTAACGGGCTCTTTCGTGTGCAGTGGGTCGCCGGTGTCTGGCTTAATTGTAAATTGCAAATTCAAGCTGGAGATTCTATCGAGTGACCAATTCTGCGCTTTTGAGAGTGAAAATTAGCGCTCTTGGTACCTATGTTCCGCCCCGCCTTCTGACTAATGCCGATCTGGCAAAGATGGTCGAGACCTCTGACGAATGGATCATGCAGCGCATCGGAATTCGCGAGCGCCATATCGTCGATAAGGGCGTCGCCACCAGCGATCTCGCGGTCGAAGCCGCCAAAAAAGCTTTGGCAGAGCGCGGCGCAGTTGCCTCCGACATGGAAGCGATTATTGTCGGCACGGTTACGCCCGACATGTTGTTTCCCTCGACCGCCTGTTTAGTGCAAAACAAGCTTGGCGCAACCGGAATTTGGGGATTCGATTTATCCGCCGCCTGCTCGGCATTCGTATACGCGTTACAAACTGGCGCTCAATTCATTGCCACCGGCGCGCACAAAAAAGTGATGGTGATCGGCGCCGATGTCATGTCTTCAATCATCGATTACACCGACCGGGCGACGTGCGTGATTTTTGGCGACGGCGCGGGCGCGGTAATTCTGGAACCCGCGGACGAAGATTTCGGGCTGATCGACTTCATCCACGAAATTGACGGGGCAGGAGGCTGCTCCTTATATATGCCGGGAGGCGGCAGCCTGCATCCATCAACTCACGAGACGGTGGACCAGAAAATGCACTTCGTGCATCAGGATGGCGGGGCGGTTTTCAAATTTGCGGTTCGTAAAATGACGGAAGTCTGCGAAAAGATTTTGCAGCGTAACGGCTTTTCCGCAGCCGATCTAAATCTCTTTATTCCTCACCAGGCGAATAAACGAATCATCACGGCCACGGCCGAGCGCCTCGGATTGAAACTGGAAAAGATCGTCATCAATATTGATCGCTACGGCAACACTACGGCGGGAACCATTCCTCTGGCCATGGACACGGCGCGCGGTGAGGGCCGCCTGAAGAAAGGCGACTTGGTTCTGCTCGCTTCGGTTGGCGCGGGATTCACGGTTGGGGCAACCCTGTTGCGTTGGGCATACTAGGAGGACGGAATGCCGAAATATGATATCGAACGCGAGATGCCGGGCGCGGGAAAACTGACGCCGGAACAACTGCAAGGCGCTTCGCAAAAATCTTGCGGAGTGCTTCGAAAGTTGGGATCAGAAATTCAGTGGCTGCACAGCTACGTTACTGACGAAAAACTCTACTGCGTGTACATTGCGCCCAATGAAGAGAGGGTCAGGGAGCACGCTAAACAGGGAGGGTTTCCTGCGAATCGAGTATCGGAAATAAAAACAATCATCGACCCCACCACCAGCGAGGGGTAAGACTTATGGCTTGGGTGACGCGCATGGCGTGACTCTTCCAGCAGGCGTGGATCTGAAAATCTGGTGATTGACCTAACCAATAAAACCAGGACAGTTAAGCTCCGCGATATCTGCCTCCCACCCTTTCGCAAAGTGCGCGAAAGGATGGGGCACCCCGTTTTTGAAGCTACAGGCCGTTCAGGTCTTTCTTTGGCTTTTCGTAGGGAGTCTTCAAATACTTTCGCGCTTCATCTAATGCGCCTTGCGTGTTGTCATTCGTTTGGACGGCCTGGCGGTATTCGTTGGTGGCGCGTTCGCGTTGTCCGGTGATGTCGAAAATCTTGCCCAAGGAGATGTGGCTCCAGACTTCGGTCCAGCGGGGATCGCCATCTCCGTTCAAAGCTTCGCGATAAGCGTTGGCGGATGCCTGATAGTTGTGCTGCTGAAAGAAGACTTCGGCGATACGGTAGTGGGCGAGGGAGCTGTTTTTGTTTACGTCGAGCGCCTTGTTGAATTCGCTGAGGGCGCCGGCGAAGTCTCCCTGCTGAACTAGAGCCTGCCCGCGCTGGATCGAGGCGCGCAGCTTTACGTCGGTGGAATTCTTCAGTACCCGGTCGTCGGGATCAATCGCGATGCGCCGCGGCTTACCAAATGTTTCTACCGAAAATGCGGAATCCGTTCCCACGACGTCAATTCGTTTTTCTTCGGTCTTGCCGTCGGTATCGATTTTTAATTCGACGGGCATGCGGAAAAGATCGAGATCCTGGTCAACCTGTCCGACAACCCGGAATCCGGGGCAATGATCGGCGGGCGCGCACTTGTTTCCCAGCCGATAAACCGTGTATTTCGTCTTGAACTCCGGAGCGCCCGTGGAATCGAGCCACTGTGAAAAGAACCAGGCTAAAGTATCTCCGTAGTTTTTCTCGGCGATGGTCCGAAAATCGTCGATAGTCGCTGATTTCCCGGCATACTGCGAGGCGAAGGTACGCATGGTCTGATCGTACTTCTGATCGCCTTCCACCCAGCGCAGCATGTGCAGAATCATCGCGCCTTTGTCAGTGACGAGCGATTGAAATTCGGGAGAAAAAATGTCCAGCTTGCTCGCGCTCGAGAGCGGAACCGTATCGTAAGCCAGCGCACCGACGGACATATCTTTAACCACTTCTTCCAATCCCGACTTGCCCGCGGCCTGTTCCACGTAACGCGCCTCGGAATAGCGGGCGAAGCCGTCGCCGATCCACCAATCATCGCGCGTGGCCGGGCTCACGGATACTCCCCACCACTGGTGCGCAATCGTGTTGGCCAAGAGGCGATAGTTAACCCGGTCAGTGATGGCGCGGCTGGCGAGGGCCGCGATTTCCGGCGCCCACGCGGCGGGAACGGTGTCGTCAGGAATTTCGACAACTCTCAATGTCGTTGACATGGCCGGCCCGTAGAGGGTTTCGAAGTATGTGAATTCTTTCAGAGCGCTCTCGGTATAAACGGGCCCAGAATTCTGATGCACCGGCTTGAAAAAAATATGCAGATCGATACCAGCTTCGTCGCTTTTATACTCCTGAAATGCACCGGCAATGATGGTTCCCGGAAAACTCGGTTTATCCCAAACGAAGGTGTAGGTCTTAACCGGTTCGGAATCGGCGGAACCTTTTCTCGGTGCGGAAGAGCCGTCGGTCACCGTTTCTTTACCGCTGCCCACCACGACCATATGACTCGGCACGGTCACATTGATTGTCGCGGTGAAGCGATTGGTGCCATATCCATTGACCGGAAACCATCGTCCGGCATAGAGCAGGTAACTGGTGTCATCGTCTATCGACGCTAACTTCAAACCTTGAACTGGGCTATCGTCGGCCGAATCCAACACGCCCTCGTATTCGAAGGTAAGCATCGTCGATGCGTCTTTGGGCAAGTCTTTCGCCAGTTGCACGCGCACGGTTGAATCCTGCGTGACCCGCTCCGCAGTCAGCAGCTTGCCGGAATCGTCAGTCACTTTGGTGACGCGAAGATCATTATGAAGTTCAAAAGTGGCGACATTGAGTTGGTCCAAAGCCGTGAACTTTACTTTCACCTTGGCCGCAAGCTTGTGGGTGTGAGGGGTGAGCAGGGCATCGATCTGGTAGTCATCGACACGAAGACGATTTTTCTCAGCCGCAGGGCTGGGGATTGCGGCCAGCAATAGGACGATCGCGAAACCGGCAATCGCTGCCCGGTGCAAAAAATGAAGAGACATCAAGGGGATTTCTCCTGCGGAACTTACGCTTTTAGTTGGATGAGGAAAATTGCAGAAAAGATGCTGACGGCAAACGGCTTACGTAGCGACAGCCACCCCCGGCTATCGGGTTGAGCGCAGCTCGACAGGTTCCATACCGCGTGGATCCTCTGGAAGCATGGGTTTCTATCTCTATCAAGTTGCGAGAATGATGTTTCGAATGGGTGGTGCAAGCTTTCCTTCGCTCCACCCGACAGATGGCTGGACAGCCGGGGCGGCGGTCGCTACGTGGTCTGGGATAGGGCAATCTGCGCCGCACGGTCGGCTGGATGGGTTTGGTTATCACCGCGTAGTTTCTCTTTTACTTCCGTGAATGCTCTCAGCATATTTTCGCGGGCCGGGCCGTCGCCGATGATTTCGTTAATATGCTTGACTACCTTTTCGGCAGTGAAATCTTTCTGGATCAACTCCGAGACGATTTCCTTCCCGGCGATTAAGTTCACCATGGCGAAGTACGGAACCTTTACCCTTGACCGGCCCAAGATATAAGTCACTGGAGAGACGCAATAGACCATGACGAACGGCGTTCCCATCATTGCGGCCTCTACCGTAGCCGTACCGCTGGCGATGATGCCCGCCCGGGAGTTAGCCAGCGCCGAAAGGGTCTCGCGGACCAGATGGATCGGTTTGCTTCCAATTAATTCCTGCAGAAATCCGAGATCAAGAGTGGGCGCTACCGGCAGCAGAAATTCAAATGCAAGTCCCAGCTTCGCCGCCGATTCCAGAATTGTCGGCAGGTTCATGCGAACCTCTTTCATGCGGCTACCGGGCATGAGCGTTATCCACGGTTTCGCCGGGTCCAATTTATATGTTGCGGCATAGTCCTGGCGCGGTATCTGAGGCCGCGAAATTTCAGCCAGGGGATGTCCGACGAATGTCGCGTCGACTCCGCGATCACGGTAGAACTTTTCTTCGAAAGGAAAGATGACGAGCGCCTTGTCGACGTACTTGCGGAGCAAGCGAACGCGTCCCTGGCGCCATGCCCAGAATTGCGGACAAACGTAATAAATCACTGGGATGCCGCGCTTCTTCATTTGACGGGCGACTCGCCAATTGAAAGCTGGCGAATCGATTACGATGGCCAAATCGGGACGCCGTTTGTCGGCCTCTCGAATCAGGCGTCGAAATCGCTCGTAAACTTTCGGAAGGTGGCTGAGGATTTCGGAGATGCCTACGACTGAAAGATCCTTCGCATCCACCACGGTTTCGCAACCGGCGGCCCGCATGGCCGGGCCTCCTGCGCCAAAGAATTCACACGAAGGGTCGCGGCGGCGCAGGGCTTCGATCAATTGCGCGCCATACATTTCTCCCGAAGCCTCGCCCGCTGAAATCAGAATCTGCGGCATGGTTCGGAGTGACACATTTGCGCAGTCATATTTGGCTATCCTATGCTAGCTTGCTTCTGTTCTGGCGTATCGTGGCAATGTAGGCGTGAACGGCGTCATGAAAACTGAATTGACGGTATCAAAACCCAGTTTGAATCTCGGACAGCATTTGTTCGGAATCGCGATTTTTGTTTTCGGCCTGATCACGCTGGTCTGGCCGAGCTATAACGATTGGCTTCAACCGCATTTCGTTTGGAGTGCTCAAGCCTGGCGCGTCTTTGTATATGTTACGGCCGTGGCTCAGATGCTCGGCGGCGCTGCGATTCAGTTCCGCCGGACTGCGAGAATCGGCGCGGCGGTTATTGGTGCGGTTTATTTCATCTTCGCCTTACTGTGCTTGCCACGAATCGTAGCCGCGCCCAAGATTTACGACCGCTGGGGCAACTTCTTCGAGCAGTTTTCAATATTTACCGGAGCGGTGTTGGTCTATGCCCGCTTGACCGCGGCTTGGTCATCGGAAATGGTTAAGCGCATTGGCCGCATTTTCTTGGGCCTGTGCGCCGCTTCCTTCGCCCTCGAACAAGCCTTTTATCTTAGACCTACTGCCGATCTTGTTCCCAAGTGGATTCCGCCAGGGCAAATGTTTTGGGCGGTAGCAACCACTGTTCTGTTCGCACTCGCGGCGCTGGCTCTGCTTGCAAATCGAAGGGTGCTTCTCGTGGCTCGCTTTCTCACATTGATGCTCGTGAGCTTCGGATTAATCGTATGGATACCGCTGCTTCTTTCTGATCGGCACAATCACGCGAATTGGGGCGAAACCGGCGAGACCTTCGCGATCGCCGGATCAGCATGGATTCTGGCCGATCTTCTCGGCGAGTATCGAGCGCGGCCCTAAGGCAGACGCGCCATGAGGCGTCTCTACCCATCTTCCATACTCTGCGGGTTATACTGAGACTTCTATGAGCGCGTCGCAGAAAACGTTTTACCTCGAGACCTTCGGCTGCCAGATGAATGCGCACGACTCGGAAAAGGTCGTAGGAACGCTGGTTTCGCAAGGATACGTGCAAGTCCCCACCGTCGAAGAAGCCGGATTGGTTCTCTACAACACCTGCTCCATTCGCGATAAAGCCGAGCAGAAAGTCTTCAATCGCCTGAACGACTACAAGAAATTTCAGAAGCAAGGCAAAAAATTTGGCGTCCTGGGCTGCGTCGCCCAGCAAGAAGGTGAAAAGATTTTTGAGCGCGCGCCGTATGTTTCCATGGTGTGCGGATCGGCATCGTATCGAAATTTGCCGAACATGCTGGTGCAGCTTGAGGCAGGGAACTCGCGGGTTACTGGACTCGACGACCGCGAGACCGACGAATGTTTCGAAACCGAATTCACCGCGCGAACGAATCCCTATCGCGGCTACATCACTATCATTGAAGGCTGCGACAAGTTTTGCTCGTATTGTGTGGTCCCGTTCACGCGCGGAAAAGAGCGGAGTCGCGCTTCAGACTCCGTGATCGCCGAAGCCAGCAAAATGGCTGATATGGGATACAGCGAAATCCAGTTGCTCGGCCAGAACGTTAATTCCTATAAAGATCCGACGGCTAGGAAAACTTTTGCGGAGCTTCTCGCGGCCATTGGTCAAATTTCCGGAATCAAGAGAGTGCGCTTCACCACTTCGCATCCCCGAGATTTTAGGCGCGACATCATACAAGCTATCGAATCGGTTCCAACTCTCTGCGATCACGTCCATCTGCCGGTGCAGAGCGGATCTTCGAAAATCCTGGATGCGATGCAACGTCTTTACACCCGCGATCAATATCTCGAGCGGGTCTCCTGGATGAAATCGGCGAAAAGAAGCATCAGCATCACCAGCGACATGATCGTTGGATTTCCTGGAGAAACCGAGGCCGACTTCGAGCAAACCCTTTCGTTGCTTGACGAAGTGCAGTTTGACGCAATCTTCAGCTTTAAGTATTCGCCGCGCCCGAACACCCCATCTCTTCTGCTACAAGACGCTGTTCCAGACGAAGAAAAAGTCCGGCGGCTTACGGTATTGCAGGACCGCCAGCGCGAGATTCAAAGGATTACTTATAAAAGGCATTTAGGCGAAACTATTGAAGTATTGGTTGAAGGGAAGAACGAAGCCCGAAAACAGTGGGTGGGCCGCACGTCGCAGAACATAACTTTAAACTTCAGCGTTCCCAACGGAGAAGCGCCGTCATTAGGCAGCTACGTTCCAGTGCTCACGACGGCAACTTATCCCAACAGTTTGCTGGGCGAAATGGTGATATAACGCAGAAACGATATTCCTTGTCGGGGGCTGGAATGGAAGTAGAAATGAAAATTCGCGGGCTGATGATGGATCCGGTCACTAACATGCCCATCGTGATACTAAAGGATGCGGGCAGCGACAGCGTGCTTCCCATCTGGGTGGGCATTTACGAGGCCAACGCCATTGCCCTTGAGATTGAAAAAGTCGCGACGCCGCGGCCCATGACGCATGACTTGATTAAGAACGTGCTGGTCGGCCTCGCCGCCAACGTCCATAAGGTCGTTGTAACCGAATTGCGCGACGACACATTTTACGCGGTGATTTGGATGGAGCGCGAAGGCAGCATCATCAGCATTGATTCGCGTCCATCCGACGCTCTGGCACTTGCGCTTAGAGTAGATTGCCCCATCTTCGTTGAAGCCGACGTTCTCAAGAACTCAAAGCTGGCGACGAACGTCTCCGACCGTGTCAGCAGCGAAGAACTTCGCAAATGGCTCGAAGGCCTGAACGACGAAGATTTAGGCCGCTACAAAATGTAGGGATTCGGTTTTCTCTTGCCCTCGACAGTGCCCTCGCGCGCTTTTCCACGCCTTGAGTGAAGGCTGGAACGTCAGTGCCCGGCTCGTTGGGCGAGGAGGCCCGTCTTTCCACTTCCAATTGAGTTGAGGTTGCTGAGTATTTCGGGCGGAAGCTGTAATGTTACAGCCGCAAGATTTTCGCGCAGATGCTTGAGTGACGACGTTCCTGGGATGAGCAAAATATTCGGCGAACGTTGCAACAGCCATGCTAGCGCCAGTTGCATGGGCGTGGCTCCCAGTGACGCCGCCGCGGCATCGAGCGTGGAAGACTGTAGCGGCGTGAATCCGCCGAGAGGGAAGAACGGGACGTAGGCGATTCCTTGCTCCCCGAGGCTGTCGATGAAGCTGTCATCTTCCCGGTGCGCCACATTGTAGAAATTCTGCACGCAGACAATCTCGGTAATCTTCTGACCTTCGGCGAACTGCTCGGGAGTAATGTTGCTCAAACCGAGATGCTGAATCAATCCCTGGCGTTTTAGTTCGGCCAGCACGGTGAGCGGCTCGGCAATCGATCCCTCGGTCGGCGCCGAGAATCCTCCGACTCGAAGATTGACGACATTGAGCCTGTCGAGTGCCAGATTGCGCAAGTTGTCGTGAACGCCGTCGATCAATTCCTGGCGCGACAGAGCGTGCAGCCAGGATTTGTCTGGACCACGCCGAGCGCCTAGCTTGCTGACAATCACGAGGCCTTCAGGATAGGGATGCAGGGCCCGCTTGATAATCTGATTGGTGACGTGCGGGCCGTAGTAATCGCTGGTGTCGATGTGATTCACACCTGCGGCCACGGCCTCGCGCAGAACACCAATCGCTTCGTTTTCGTTGCGTGGCGGACCCCAAACTCCCGGACCGGCGAGTTGCATTGCGCCATAACCCATGCGGTTCACGGTCATCGAGGTGCCCGGTGGCGTAAAGGTTCCGCCAAGTTTTGTGTGTTTCGTCATTATGCTTCTCCTCTGCTTATATCAAAGTCAAAGGCCGCGGGCAGGAGTGCCCGCGCTACACGACCTGATGTAATGTCCGATAACAAGTATTATGTAAAGTAGGACTTGAGTGTCACCGCCCTAAACCCTTTCCTCATTCCGAATCTGTAAAGCCTGCTCCATTTTTGGTGCAGCGCGTCGGCGAACATATAAAACCCAAATCCTACGTCCCTTCTATCGCCGGATTCGCGCGCTTGAGCTCGAAACTGTCAGAAAGAATTATGGCGCGGCTCTTCGAAGCCCAAGCGGAGGAGTCGAACGTTCACCTGCGAGACGATTATCGTATCGCATCGAAAACGGTTTTCAATTGCTACAGCGGAATTCCCGATGCATGGGAGACGGCATTCCGCGAATATCTGGGCGCCCCTTCGAGCAGACTGATTCCCTTTTTCGTGAAGCGCGCGGAATGGTGGCAGTCTGAGGACTTACTTGCCAACGCTTACCCCGAAGTAGAGCGGTCGTCTCCGGTGCGCATCCCGCGCCTGCTGAAATTGATCGTGGCGCGAATGCCGCAGGCCGAGTCCGGCCGGGTTATTTACTACGTCGAAAAACTGGAATGCGGACACGAGTACCTCTCCTATGAGTCGATTCCTTCGAGCGCCAAGCGCCGCAACTGTTCGACGTGCGCAGTCGCAGAACTTCGTTCAGTAAAGAAGCCTCCCCAATCTGTGCGTGAAGTTCCGAAGCGCGGGAGGAAGTCAGCATGACGCAGCGTCGATGCGATTGCGAATCATCATCGTGCCACCCGAAAGCAAATTGCCAAGGCGCCGCTGAAGTTAGAACAATTCACTCGAGAATTTGTCGCGAGTGTGCCGTGAAGATGCCGGCGGAATACCTTGTCGCCTTAACTCCGCTGGAAGCCTTGGAAGCGATGCCTTGCCCCGACTGCGAACATCCGCTGGGCCTTCACGTCGACGAACGGGGATGCTCACAAGAACGCGGAGATCGCAGAGACGCTGATCTTGAAATCAACGTGGCTTTATCGCCCTGTTATTGCCAAGGCGAATCGCCGGAAGCGAAAAATGCTATCGCCGTGATCCGCCAAGAAAAGGCGCAAAAGCACGGCTTTCTCGAAGTTGGAACGGATGACCGCGGCGAAGTAATTCTCAATCTCGACCGCGACAGGACCGGACACATCACCTTCTCACCTATCCAAGCGAGAGCGCTCGCCAATTCACTTTTTAAGCAAGCTCGAATCGCGGAAAGGATGTTGTCGCAATGATCGAACAATCAAGACTTGTCGAATGGCTCCGCGAAGCCCGACAGAAAGGCGTTCGCATGAATGTTTCAGCTGGAAAGAACTTCGGCGAAATTGTGATCCGTAACGTCAACGGCGAAGTGGGCGAAACCACGGTGCACAAGTACGGCGACGCTATTGCGGAATTCCTGGACAGTTCCACGCAGTATTCCGGCGAGTGCATTGATTCGTTGATGTCCACCGTGGAGCGGATGGAGAAAAAGGCGTCATGAGCGAGCCGAGCAAATTTGAATTGCAATATATCGACTTCGATCATCCGGGCGGTATCCCGAATTGCTCCGATCCGGGTTGTGAAGCAGACGCGAGCGTTTTCATCACCGAGAATGGCGAACGCAAGCCTTGGTGCACAGGCCATGCTCACGTCAATGTCGCGATGTGGATGGTGGGCCTGTGATCCTCGAAATCACCAAAGATGAGCGCCTGATTATCCTGCGGCATCTTCTCGCCGGCACGCCCCTTCACGATCCCCAAGTAACCGCGCTGGCCAACCGGCTCATCGAAATGCGAGACGCAAATGGAACAGCTGTACATCTACCGCTGGAATCGCATGAACCGCAAGGGCCAGCTGTGCCGAGTTCTAGTTCGCGGAAGCAGGAACAGTTGCCTCTTGGAGTTTCTTCAGGACGGTCACAAAACAGTAACCAGCCGCAACGCACTCAAGAAAGCCCCGCCGAACCCCGCAAAGACTGGGAAAACTCAGTAGTTCAAGAACGCTGGACAACCGCAAAATTCGACAGCGAAGCCGTCGAACAAATAACCATCACCCCGTCGAAGTGCGAACGCAAAGATCTGAAAGACGGGACGCCGCGGATGACAATCTCCTGGCAAGGAAAAGGTCGCGGCTATCTCTACGCCACGGTCTGGGACACGAAGCTGATGCCTTGGGTTGCGAGTCGCAAGAACAAGGAAACCATGTTTAATGTCGTCACCAAGGGCAAGTTTACGGATGTCGTTGGGGTGAAAGCGTAATGGCAAAACTTCATATTGGAGAAGGTCTCGCGCTTCCGAAAGACGTTGTCACTTCGACGTTAATCGTCTACGGCGGCAAGGGCATGGGCAAGACGAACTTTGGATCGGTCCTGGTAGAGGAGTTGACGAAGAACAGTCTGCGATGGGCCGTCCTCGATCCGATTGGCGTTTGGTGGGGATTGCGTCATTCAAAAGACGGCAAAGGCCCCGGCATCGAATGTTTGATTCTCGGAGGAACGCACGGCGATATTCCGATCGAGCCCACCGGTGGAGTAGTCGCGGCCGATCTCGTAGCAGACGAAGAGGTCAACGTTCTAATCGATTTCTCCCGTAAACCATCCGGCGAGATGTGGGGCATCGGAGAGAAAACCCGCTTCGTTACTGAATACGCCTCGCGACTTTTCCAGCGCCAGGGCGAATTGATATCAGGTCACCGCCGCGAACCTCTCTTCCAAGTCTTGGACGAAGCCGCACGCTACATCCCGCAGATGCTTCCCGCGGGCAATCCAGAATTAGCGAAGTGCCTCAGTGCGTGGAACATGGTTGTCGAAGAAGGCAGGAATATCGGATTAGGTGTCGGACTTCTGACTCAGCGCAGCGCGCGCATGAATAAAAGCGTTTCCGAGCTAGCCGACGCGATGATCGCATTTCGCACGGTCGGCCCAAATTCCATCGCCGCAATTATGGATTGGATGGGAGAGCACGTTGCGAAAGCACAGATCAAGGAACTAGTCGAAGAGATTCGGCAGCTTGACCGCGGTACGTGCATGGTCGTTTCCCCGGGATGGCTGAAGTTTGAAAGCACCGTCGCCATTCGAGAGCGCGAGACATTCGATTCCAGCGCCACGCCGAAGCCAGGAGAACGCGATCGCAAAGTGAGTGGAGACGCCGCGAAACCTGACCTCGCAAACTATTTGGAGCGAATGCGAGCCACGATCGAACGGGCAAAAGCGGACGATCCGAAAGAGCTGAAAAAACGGATTGCCGAACTGGAGCGCGAAGCGAAAAAGAAAGCGCCTACAGGAGCGCCCGTTGCCGACCCGAATAAGAAGTTCGACACCAAGGCGATCGAGCGTGCCGTGCGAGAAGCTACCACGCCCCTTCGAAAGCAACTTGAGAGTATTCAGCGCGGCGCAAAAGAGGTGTGCGGATTCCTCTACAAGGCGAATGTAAAGCTTGGCGAAATGGCCAGCTTGGAATTGCCAAAGTTGGAAACGCCGAAATTGCTACCGCAGGAGCAGTGGCCCAAACCAGTCGCGATCGAACGACCGACGACACCAATCCGCCCCGCGCGCGAAGTAGCCGAATCAAATGGCAACATTACAAACCCGCAGCATCGCATTCTCGCAGCGCTAGCGGACTTCGACGCTATCGGGCGTACTGCGATTCCTAAATCCTGGATTGCCGCACGAGCAGGCGTAAGCCATTCGTCCGGATCGTTCGCCAACAACCTGGGCGCGCTGCGCACGCTCGGGATGATCGACTATCCGAGCACCGGCATGGTGTCGATTACGCCGGAAGGCTTGAGCCACACGCCCGCCGTTGATAGTCCACTCACTACCGATGAAATGCTCACCAGCTGCGAAAACATCTTGACCAATCCGCAGGCTGCGATTCTTCGCGTCCTCCATGCGGAACACCCGAAAAGTCTCAGTAAAGACGAGTTGGCAGAACGGGTTAACGTGTCCGCGAGCAGCGGATCGTTTGCGAACAACCTGGGGGCAATCCGTTCTGCCGGCATGATCGATTATCCGTCGAAAGGGATGGTCCGCTGTTCGGACTGGTTATTCATCGACTGAAAGGACACGCAATGTTTGACCAACAGACCATCACGATCAAATCCGGCGAAGGCAAAAGCTATTTCGAAGCAACCGCCAAACTGGACAGCATCACCAGCCCCGGGCTCATAACCGCCCTCATGGATGGATTGAAGAGCATGCAGAAAGATCGAATGCAGTTTGCTTCCGACGAAGCAGCGAAGAAATAACCCATGGCCCAACTCAACAAACTCGCCCTTGTCCGCATGGCCCTTCGGTATGCGATCAAAGAATTATCCCGGCAAGAGAAGCTGTGCATTCTCGCGGATATCTACTGCCCGCGCCCGGATGGCGTCCGCTGGACCGGCGTTGGCGGATACGGAACGTCCGGCCTGGACCAAGGAATATACAGCCATCTCACGACGCATCGCCGCATATCGGATCTGTGGCTAAAGCTCGAAGCTGTGGGCGCGAAGGCAGGAGAAGAAACGCGGATTATTAAAGACTTCATCCTCTCCGAACTATCTCCGGAAAACATCGCTGAAATGTCAGTGCGAGAAGTTGGCGACGATCCGCTTCCAGAGATTGACGCCAAACGGCCACAGCAGGCCGCTTCCGATCCGCTGCAATTAAAGCTGGTAAAGGAA
The DNA here is from genome assembly GCA_963849315.1 of uncultured Acidobacteriaceae bacterium. Lineage (GTDB taxonomy): Bacteria > Acidobacteriota > Terriglobia > Terriglobales > Acidobacteriaceae > PALSA-188. Next base: position 236,547 of record CAWKGT010000002.1, read on the forward strand.
GGCATATGAACCGGAGCTTCGAAAAGGTCTTTTTATGGTTTCTGGTTTATATCGTTACGCCGGTCGCCTTTGTGTGCGCTATGCCGTTTTTTCTGATGGCCTTGGTTTGCTTTTTTGCGATTGACTTTGTCGATGGCCTCATCCTGAAAATCAGGAGCCGGACGAAATGACTTGGTACGAGTGGATTGTTATCGGAATCGCGGTAGGAGCGGCCGTGGTGATCATCATCAGCCTATCCATGGCTCCATTGCACGAGGACAACGACGATCACCACAACACGCGCGGAGGCTGCGCTTGAGCGAGATGCCGGTTTCACCGACGAAGCAGTTGGCAAATGCGGTTTTAGAGAACGCTGCGATTCGAGCGAAGAAACGTCGCCAGCAAGTAAGGCAGCAGTGGTACGCGAAGCTGGAGCGGACTATGCGGAAGAAAGGAATCTGGAAACGTGTGTAACGCTTGCGGTTTTGGATGTTGCGCAATGGACTGCTTTTCCGGCTGTGGATGCGACGGCTGCGCTAATCCGGCATGTTGGGACGAGGACGATGAACTTTACGAAGATGACGGTTGTTTCGATGAGGACGATCACGACTGATGACTAAACCCTTCAAACTTCGCCGCGGAGAATTCTGCGTTATCCACAGTTCTTACTTCTGCTGCGGACGTGAACGCCCGAAACTCACGCGCCACAAGAAGGCCTCACGCGCCAAGCTTGGCAGCAAGTGGATTCCTGCGGGCCGCGGAGTCTGGCGAATCGACGATCCGCACCACCCTCGCGGGTATCGAGAAAAGCGCAGCGATGCCGCTATTCACACACTGGTAAAGCTGAAAATCCTCGAGCAGAACGGACTCTGCGCATACTGCCATCTTGAATTCACCGACTCTTCCGAAGTCGTAGGCGCGCATAAAAAGCCGAAAGGCATGGGCGGTGCCCGTCACGACGATCATCCCGACAACATCGTTGCAGCGCATTCTAGCTGCAATCTCAAACATGGTTCCCAAAGGATGGCCGCATGAAATTCTTCCCAGGGACCCTGCCCACAAGCTCGCCCTCGTTGGCTTTCACGCGCAACAGGATATGGACCGCAACGTCGTAGTGCTCGACTTCGACATGGAGCTGTGGGGAAAAAGCCTTAACGTCGCACCGGACTTCATCAAGCGAATTCAGGCCATCGTCGCTCACGAAGAATGCGGAGTTCGCAAAGTATCCAGCAAGACAGAAGTGCAGGGCGTCGACTTCGAAATCTACAGACTGGACCCGGACGATCCGATCCTGAAAACCGATGGCACCATCACCATCACGCTATCGAATACCATTCTCGCGAAGTTAGCTGTTACCCGTCCCCAGAAGCCAGTCCTACTCGAAAAGGAAATCAAGCTGCATTTTTCGCTTGCCTACGAATACGACAATGCCGTCTGGCATTGGGCGCAGGCCGCATTCAGTACAGCTTTTTGGTGCAAGTTCTCTGGACGCCAAGCGGAATTGCGAGTCGCGAAGGATGAAGATGAGAATCCCGCGCAAGGCGTACTAGATGCGATGGCGAACATGGCCGAGCTCACCCAGCAGGACGGAGGTTCGGTTGAACTTCTCGACCATACTGGCAAATCTGTTCTAAAGATCGACGATAGCAATTCCGACGACATCATCCGACGCGCCGGACGTACCCCAAAGAAAACCGTAAAGAAGAAGGGCAAACGCTAATGCCCTTTCGTCGCAATCACCGCTCGAAACATTCCAACAAGATCAATCCTAATTGGGCGGGAGGACCAGGCTTCGCCATTCCCTTTTCGGAGCAGCCGAAAGGCACTCCCACCGAATTCGACATGTTAGTTGCGAAACGGAAACTGGAGAACAAGGGACAAGTGTGGCCTGCTGATCACGTCCTTTACCAATTCGCAAAGAAGCACCGCAACAGTCGATACGTTCCAGAGTGGCTTTTAACGCAGTGGGGAATGGAAGTGAAGGTTATGGATGGAGCGGGAATTTGACTGTCATAAACATCATCACCGCGCAAAGTGACGATGCCGAGTTAAGGGAATGGCTCGTAAATGCGAGCTATAGAGGCGGAGGATTTGTTTCCTCTTTTGCCAATGCCGCACTTAGAGCAGACCCAGATAACTACGCGATCATCCGTCCACTCGTTCTAGTTTTCCGCGAAAAGTATCCCGTTTACAGCCGATAACCCATGCCGCTTTCCTACGAAGATTTTCTGCGCTCAAAAGTAGTTTCCGCCAAAGAACGCGGTGCGGACATTCCTGCGGAGAAGATCAACACACTCCTGAAACCGCATCAGCGAGACATCGTGCGCTGGGCTGTACGAGGAGGAAGGCGGGCAATCTTTGCAGCATTCGGGCTGGGCAAGACATTCATGCAGTTAGAAATTCTCCGGTTGCTTCAGGAGCATTCCCCGGACCGCTACTTAATCGTGGCGCCGCTTGGAGTACGGCAGGAATTCGCGAGAGATGCCAAGACGCTCTCGATTATCCATCCGATTCATTCGCAGCAACGAAGAGTGCGACGCCACAGGCCTCTACCTCACCAATTACGAAACCGTCCGCGATGGCAGGTTAGACCCCAAGTATTTCAACGGAGTCAGCCTCGACGAAGCGGCCGTACTTCGTCGATTCGGAGGAACCAAAACTTTCCGCGAGTTCATGCGGCTATTCGAGTCAGCTCCCTATCGCTTTGTGGCCACAGCCACGCCGAGCCCGAACGAATATATCGAGTTGCTAGCCTACGCCGCCTTTCTAGGAATCATGGATGTGGGCGAAGCGAAAACGCGATTCTTTAAACGCGACAGCACGAAGGCCGACGTCCTAACGCTTCATCCGCACAAAGAGCGGGAATTCTGGTTATGGATTTCAACCTGGGCGATCTTCCTCCAAAAGCCTTCGGACCTGGGGTATTCCGACGAGGGTTACACACTTCCGCCGATGGAGGTTCACTGGCACGAAGTCGGAACCGATCACAGCGACGCCGGCCGCGAAGCTTCGGGACAAGGAAGATTGCTGCGTAATGCCGCGTTGGGAGTGACCAACGCGGCACGAGAAAAGAAAAGCAGCCTTCTTCCGCGAATCCACAAATTAATGGAGTTGCGCAAACTGGATCCCACTGCGCACCGGATTATCTGGCACGACTTGGAAGTGGAACGGCAGGCGATCGAGAAAGCCATCCCAACATGCATGACGGTTTACGGCGCACAAAAGGACGAAGAAAAAGAACGCGCCATCATCGACTTCTCTGACGGGAAGATCCAAGAGGTAGGCGGAAAACCCGTAATGCTGGTGCCGGCGTAAATTTCCAAAAGCATTGCGCCTGGGCGATCTTTCTCGGAATCGGTTTCAAGTTCAATTCGTTCATCCAGGCCGTCCACAGGATTCAACGATTCCTGCAAACCCGCACCGTTCGCCTCGATTTGATCTACACCGAAGCGGAAAGAGAAATCCGCGTGGCCCTACAGCGAAAGTGGGACCAACACAACGTACTAGTCGAAAAGATGTCCGAGATCATCCGCGAATATGGCCTCGCAAGCCACGTCGCCGAGGAATTACAGCGTTCGATGGGAGTGGAGCGAGTCGAAGTGTGCGGCGAAAACTATACGGCCGTAAATAACGATTGCGTTCTCGAGACGCGCCAGATCGCAGAGAACAGCGCTCACCTGATTCTTACCTCTATACCGTTTTCCACGCAGTACGAATACACGCCTTCCTATAACGACTTCGGACACACCGACAATAACGAGCACTTTTGGCAGCAGATGGATTTTCTTGTCCCCGAGCTTTTGCGTGTGCTCAAGCCCGGTCGCGTAGCAGCGATTCACGTGAAGGACCGCATAGTTCCAGGCGGATTAACCGGACTCGGATTTCAAACCCTCTACCCCTTCCACGCGGATGCGATTCGCAGCTTTCAAAAACATGGCTTCGCATTTCTCGAATGAAAACCATCGTGACCGATGTAGTTCGAGAGAACAATCGAACTTATCGTCTGGGATGGACGGAGCAATGCAAAGACGGCTCGCGCATGGGCTGTGGAGTGCCTGAATACATGCTGCTATTCCGCAAACCACCGTCCGATCCGTCGAAAGGATACGCCGATGAACCTGTCATCAAAGACAAAGCCAAGTATTCGCGTTCGCGATGGCAAGTGGACGCACATTCCTTTTCTCGCTCCGATGGCAACCGACTCATCTCTCCCGACGACCTGGAAGGACTACCCCACGAGAAGATTTTCAAACTCTTCCGGGACCACAATCTTCACCACGTTTATAACTACGAAAACCACGTCGCTTTAGGCGAAGCGCTGGAAGCGTGCACCAATTGCGGTCACGGTTCGCACATGGGCAAATGCCTCAGCTGCGAATGTCCCGATGGCAACGGTCGATTACCCGTCACGTTCATGCTTTTGCAGCCGCCAGCTGGCATCCCGATGTGTGGACTGATATCACGCGCATGCGGACGCTGAATGGCGCCCAGAGCGCAGCCGGCCGCGAGATGCATCTTTGCCCGATGCAATTTGATACCGCGGAGCGAATCATTATGCAATTTTGCATGGAAGGTGAAACGGTCTTCGACCTGTTCGCGGGATTAATGACCGTGCCTTACGTTGCCGTGAAGATGGGACGCAAAGGCTACGGCGTCGAACTGAATCCCAACTATTTTCGCGATGGAGTTTATTACTGCGAATCAGCAGAGAGAAATCAGTACCCCGACTTTGTTTGATCTGACGGAGGTTGCGGGATGAAAAAAAATTTCAATCGAGCCTCCACCCAATCAACCTCTGAAACTTGCCACGAAATGACGCACACCCTAATCGGCCTGATTTTTCATGTGCTGTGGAGGCACCTGCTTTGACAAATACTTCGATCGATGGACCCACCGTCCGCAGACTGGTGGCGTAAAGGGCGGATATAGCTGGAACCCTATCCGTGCGCGCCGGAAATCCAACGGCAAAGTCGGATGGGCCTGCACTCACGCATCCCCAGGCTGCATTAACTGTTACGCCGAATCCATCAACAAGAGATTCGGTACTGGATTCGCGTTCAACGTTCCATCGCTCGACCAGGTGGAATTCTTTTTGGATGCGAAGCAGTTAGAGGGACCGGCGAAGTTAAAGAAGTCCGCGACCATCTTCGTTGGAGACATGTTCGATTTATTTCACGAGCAGATGCCGCAGATCATGATCGCCCAGGTATTGTGGGCAGCTTTCAAAGCTCCGCAGCACGTCTTTCAGTTTTTAACGAAGCGGGCAGACAGAATGCTCGCGGAAGTAAAATTCGCGGAAAAGAACTGGTACGAAGAGATTCCAAAGCATCTGTGGTTCGGAGTATCCGCCGAATATTCGAAGTACGCCGACGAACGAATCCCTTTGTTGCTCCAAACTCCGGCAGCAGTGCGCTTTCTAAGCGTAGAGCCAATGCTGGAAGCGGTTGACCTTAACTTGCGCGGATTTGAATCAGAAGGAATGCAGCCCCACGCTTACCATTCGCGACAGTGCGAGTGGCGTAAGTCGTTTTGCGAATACGCTTGTGGCGCCGTCGAAGTAGAAGGTCCGCTGCATTGGGTGATCTGTGGCGGCGAATCCGGCCCTAAAGCACGTCCATTCAATCTCGCATGGGCTGAAAGCCTGCTTAAACAATGCAAAGAAGCGGGAGTCCCATTTTTCATGAAACAGGTGGGCTCGCATCCGATCATGACGCATGACACTCACTACAAGGCTCTAAGTAGAAAAGGTGGAGACCTGTGGGAATTTCCGGAACACCTGAGAGTGAGAGAGTTTCCGGCGTGAAGAACACTATCCCGCCGATTACTCACGAGCTTGGCCGGCATTGGAAGCAACCGCCGACTTCCGAAATTCTGATAGACGATACCCATGCACTGATGACGCGGAAAACGTTCGAGAAGTTAGCGGAATACTCCGCCTCGAAACCGACTGGCGTATACGAAGGCAAGATGTGGCGTCGCCATGATGGGAGCTTCGATCGAGAATTCCTAGCCAGAGGCGGCAAGCCTGTTTGGCTTTTGTGCTGGTATGGCGAAAGCGAACTGCGGGATTTTGTCTCGAATAACTCTCGCATCATTCTTTTGTCCGATGGAGAGTTTCCGGCGTGACACCTCGCAAGTCCAAGAATAAAGAATGGCTGACTTCGCCAGGAAAGATGCCATCCGCTTTATGGGAAGGTCACATCGAATGGCCAGAATGTGAGGTTATCGCGAAGCCCGTCAAGAAGGCTTCCGAACCGCGCGTACTTGTCAGGCGCCGCGATGGACAGTTATTTTCTCCCCGCGGGGAGGAGTTGCATTACCTCCCAGGCGAACCGGTCATTAGCCTTTTCACTGGAGCTGGAGGAATGGACCTTGGTATTGAGCAGGCTGGAATGTGCTCTGTTTTGCAACACGAATGGGATCAATTCTGCTGTGAAACTCTTATCGCCAACCGGCCGCAAGCTTTCCGCCATGCAGCCTTAATACAAGGCGATATCTATAACACTCCAACCGAAATGATTTTGAAAGAAGCTGGCCTTAGAGTCGGCGAAGCCACCATTGTTTGCGGAGGTCCACCCTGTCAGGGATTCAGCACATCTGGCAAGAGGTCGCCGACCGATCCGCGAAACGACCTGGTCTTTGAATTTTTGCGCGTTGTACGGGAGACGAAACCGCGTTTTTTTATCTTCGAAAATGTCAGAGGATTTCTCAGCCTAAACAAAGGCGAATACTTCAAAGCATTTCTTTCCACCGCCTACGGATGTTTCTACGAACTGGTTTACGGTTTGCTCGACGCCTGCCATTACGGAGTGCCGCAGCATCGTGTTCGTTTTATTTGCATGGGCACCCGGCGCGACCTTGCGCACTGCGATGGAATCTTAGGGAGCCTTCCGGAGATGACGAACTTTCATAGGAGCGATTTGAAACTAATCGTCGACCCGGACGCGCCTCTTTTCAAGACTAGCCGTGCGGCTCGCGCACACGCGCCAGGAATCCGATACTTCCCAGATCGCGAAATTCTAGTTCCACCCTCTCCTACAAATGGACTGGACGACCCTATTAGCGATTCTTACTTTCGGTTTTACGAGCGACTCGAAAGAGACGAGCCGGATCGCGTTGTGTTCGCACCAAGGGAGTACTCAGCCTAAAGAAACAGCAGCCGCTACACTGGCTCCATGAAAGCCAAGCGAGCAGCGCTCTACGCCAGAGTATCGACGACGGACAAGGGACAGGATCCCGGGATGCAGTTCAAAGAGATGATGGAGGATTGCAAGCGCCGGAAGTGGGCCCCGGTTAAGTTTCAGGATGTGGGCTGGAGCGGAAGCAAGGAAAGCCGGCCAGGGTTCGATCAGATGATGAATGAAGTGCGCCGCGGAAGAATCGACGTTGTGATGGTTTACAAGTTTGATCGTTTCGCCAGGTCATTAAAGCAACTGATTCTCGCCCTCGAGGAGTTCAACGCCCGGAACGTGCAATTTATCAGCGTACATGAACACCTGGACACAACGACTTCGATGGGAAGATTCGTTTTTCAGATAATCGGCGCGATCGCGGAATTCGAACGCGAGTTGACCCGCGAAAGAGTCCGCTCCGGAATTGCGCACGCCCGGGCCCAGGGGAAACATCTCGGACGGCCGCGCGCCAACCTTGATCCCTCGTATATCACCAAGCGCCGCGCGCAGGGAGCCGAATGGGGCGCGATCGCCGAAGAGTTGGACGTCAGCAAGGAAACCTGTCGGCGCACTGTTCTAAACGCCACAAAAGGTGCCTAATTTTCGAGCCCGCAAGTCGTTGATTTTGCGTGTGCGCTTTTTCGCACAGATGGAATGGCTTTAACATCTCTTTTTGTGGCCCCGCAGAAACTAGCAGAGAAGAGGAAAAAAATAAGGCCACTTAATCACCCAGCCGTTAATCCCAAGCCCACCACAGCGCCACTAACCCCACAGCCCCGAGAAGGACAGGCGCGAGCACTGTGGGATCGATCGACGTAGAGACAGCCGAAGAGTCGACGGAATCATCCACCGCTGAAGCTGTGGCCACGTCCGTAGTTACGCTCTGCGCGTTTGTGCCGGCGATTCCGAGCACCGTGGAAACATAGTTCATCAGGATTCAGGGAATCGAACTGCCAAGCTTCACATTCCCGGCCCCCCGGGTTCTAGGCCGCAAGCGCGGTGTTCCATTTCCAGTCCGCGTAGAGCTGCTTAGGATCCGAGACACCTGCGTGGGCACTGTTGATCTCGGGGTCAGTTCGGCGCCCGGAAGTATTGCAGCCATCAACTCGAAGACCCCCAGCTCGCCGCCCAATCCAGCACATCAGATTGAAGCTTCGGATTTGTCGTGTTGTTCGCAAAAAAAACGCGATCGAGGAAGGGACAGCCTTAACGCTGGCTTCTCCTGGATGATCTGATTCTGAATGGAAGAGGTATCCATAAGGGTCTGCGTCTGGAGTAAAGGAAACTCCGTTCGAATTTCGTCCTGAATTAAGGCCTTGCCAACCATTTCGACATAGATAGTCCATGTACCGGTCGGGACCAAACTTCCCACATTCAACGAGGACGTTACGACCGAGATATTATCTTGCGCCTTCCAGAAAGATTCCCGTTTGCCGCATCGCAAAATCTGGCACGCCACCGTGTAATGGTCGATCGTGCTGGTAATAGTTACGTAGGTCGCATCCGACGCGCTTAAAGACCAGGTTAGCGTCTGCGGTATACCCGTTGACGCGGAGACGGTGTAGCAGTTATTGACGCCGCCTTCGACTTCATTTCCCTGTTTCGTAATCGTTCCAGGTCGGAATCTGAATATCCAGCGACATTGATTCCTGCCGGTACCGTATCCGTTCGCAGCCGCCTGCGCAGCGGAATCCGTAAGAACTTTCCCTTTTGCGCGCTTTGCTGCGCAATCATTTTCGCCGGACTTCCCCAGCTTGCGTTTGACCAGTCAAATCCCTTAAAGATCATGCCGGATCGGGATGCGACTCGTATGTGATAGCGCCTCAAGGAAATAGAGGTAGCACTGTAAGAAGTCCCGCAACTAATCGAGTCGTAGCAAAGCTGCGTTGACGGAGATCCATTCGCAAAAGCGGGAGGCTGGGACCACATCTTTGCGCCACCAAAGCCCGTTTCAAGTGAAATCCCCGAATTCCTTGAACAGCCGCATCGGTGTCGAATACGAGCCGATGTGGCTCGCGGTAATTCTCATGATGACTCTCCAATTCGAACCCGTCCACTTTGATTCAGGGACAAAAAAAGCTCACTAGGGCATTGCCGATGAATCCTTCGCGTAGTAAGGCTGATGGCCCACGTCGTTCGATGTAATGAGAGCTAGCGCATGAAATCTGTACGTCAGGCAGAGTGGGTGTTGATAAGCCTGGATCCGGTAAGCCAGCAAGCGATGAGCGTGCCGGAGCTTGAATGCGCTTTTATCCAGCATAACCATGAGCTTTAAGCGGATATCCCGCGCGCGAAGCGACATCGGCAACCTGCGCCACGACTGCTGCCTCTTCGTTAAAGGCCTGCGCTGAAGAGGTTCCGTACCAGTCCGGAGAAACAATGTCGCAGCCTTGATTGAGTAGTCGCGGAGTTTTGCGATCCGACCGTCGACGAATTGTTTTCGTTGTCGAAGAAGATGTTTTTGTGGCCGTTGAAAGGTGGAACGCTATAGAACCATCGTTGGCTTCATGGCACAGTGGCTGTGCCCGCGCCAGTCCGCGTACATCGAGCGTGTGAATGCTTAATGGCGAGACGTGGCCAGGTGGTCAAAGCGGCCGATGGACGATAGAGATCGCGGGGCCGTGTTTGCGGAGTTTGTTGTGAAGCCCGGGGAACAGGGTGCGCGCGCCTGCGGGATTTGCCGGCCACTGGCTGCGCAGGCTGAAGTGTTCTGCCCAAACACCGCGGCAAGAGTCGTATAAGGCGGATTCAAAACCGGAACCCCACCCTCGCAGATGTAAGGGGTACTTTCGATCCGCTCGCAGTAACCGAGATTAGAGAGAAGCTAGAGATAGGTCGCGGCGGTAACGCCGGGGACGCGACGACGCGCACCCGGAGGATTCGCGTAGGTTCCCTGAAGCTTTCAGGGTGCCATTTTCGCCGCTCAATGCGATGAAAGCGCGGCCGTCCGTATTATAGAGGTATTGTATTGAACTCATGACCAGAGGGCTGGGTAAAGGTCAGAGCTTGCGATAGTGCCGCCGAATTTACCATCGCGTTCCAATCTCCAGATTATCAAGAAAAGCTGTGGGATTATTGCCAACGATGCTTCCCACTGCCCATGATCTGGAAGTGCTCAGCGGATTCGATGACTGATTCCAGCATTCCGCCGCTGCCGAGGGACGAGGGCCCTCGCCGATTTCTAATTGTGATAGCACTGTACCGACACCAGTCGGCTCATTGTCGGATGAGTGCCAGAGCCGAGCAAGGGAGCGGGATTCAGAGTGTTGACGGTATAGGAGAGTAGCGTATTGAATTGCACGCTCAACTGGCTGTGCTCGTTGTTCCGACGACAACCAGCAATTGCACATGCGGAAGAGTTGCGCCGGCAACATAGTCATCAAGACGTGGTAGAGAAAATTGGCGCCAATTACCGCGTTCCACGAAAACGAAACAATAGTTTCCACTGGAAAGAGCTTGCAGCGCGTTCTGGCCGGGAGCTCCTACCAGGCGAAGGCGAGGAGTTGCTGATGGTAAATTCAAGCAGAACAAATGATGATGAGCCAGGTACCCAACCACAGATGGCGGGCCGGACATGGTTGGAGGCTGTGGCGGCGAGCTCAAAAGAGGGATATAGACTGTCTGCGCCGTGAAGCTTTACACAGAGTGCAAAACGCAAAGCAAAAGCAACCCCTGTGCGAGTAAAATGTGGATTGGGATCATCTGTGAGTGGTAGGCCCAGGCATTCAAGATGCTTCCAGTTAAAGCAGTACTTGGTTTTGCGACTATGCAAGTAGACATGACCCCTGAGAGGGTATTTATAAAAGGTCCAGATGGAGAAGGTACAGAACTCTGGATTCGTAGAGTTGCAAGTTGCCGTCGGATATGTCTTTGAAAAATTTATTTGCACGATCTGTTGATTAACGGCCGGACTTGACCCCGCGCTCTGATGGCGCTGGAAGGTGGTGGAGGTGGGACTGGCTTCCTAGAAAAGATCAGTGCGTCGCCCGTCCCAGCACCGTGCCTGGCGCGTAGCTGTGGCGATGCGGCTGCCCCCATTCAAGTTGGTTCCTGGCTGCGTCCGCCCAGAATTACCGGTGTGCCTGTGAAAGTCGAGACGCTAGGGGAGCGGCGCCAGTGGATCTGTGCAACGAGATAATCTCCCGTCGTGTCGATTAATTTAACCGTTCTGCAGAAACACTCGTTGGAGCACGGGGTTTTGGTAGGAATCGAATCGTCACCGGTTTGCGCAGTGGTTACCCCGTCCGTCCCGAAGAAGACGCTAACATCGTTGGCGCCTTGTCATCAGAGGAAATCCGGATAATGATGCTGGCGAGGTTCTTCGCTGTGATAAAAACAATTCTGACGAAGAACGTTGCAACAGCCCACCAGCCTTGGATTGCAACACATCCACAATTGATCAGCAAAATTATGATGCCGCAGAATGAGATTTGAAACACCGGCCGGAATCGGCTCATTTGTGTTAACGTAGTTCAAGCGAATTTCATTAACCGGATTGACGGGGTAGCTGTTCCAACTGTTGGATTATTGATCAGTTGATGACGCCGCGGAAGTAATGCCCGTCGCCACAGCACAGTTGCAAGCGCCAGATGGAGCTGTGGGCATGATGGTCCGCAACACGTTCGACGCTCTACAATCCCCAAGCGACATTGGGAAGTGAACGTAGACTGAACCCGAAAGGATCTGCTACGCTCTCGATTTTTTCCGGCGCGGAATAACGAGATCCTGACCCGATCGTGCTCGGTCGGAACAAATCCGATGTCAGGTCGGTCACGTCGTCCCTGGATTGCCAATCCGGGTGGCGCTCGCGGATCCGCTCGGGCTCAAGCTCTACTGCAACACCGGAAACGTATGATGATATTGCGACGTGGTAACCGGGTTTTGTGTTCTGCCACCAGGTAAAGCGGAGCCAGAAAAGATGTCACGGAGAAATACGAATCGGTTATCCTGCTACATTTTGTTAGCTACCCTTTTTCAGTGAACGAAATGCTCGATATGCCCACTCCCCTTCTTCGAAGAGGACCAACACCACGCCGCTTGTAATCCACAGCTTGATTTCGGCCTTTGCCAATTTCTGGCCGATTAATTGAGCGATGGTTTCGGCGGAGTTGCTTTCCGACTTGCGGTCTATTGTAGAAGTCATCTTAACGTCCTTCTTTGAGACCAGCGGATATTTCCTCGCGGGGGTCGACGTCTCTTTTTGAAACGAGTAGGATCTCAGTGGAGCTTGCTTTGGTAGGCCACGACCTCAGGGTCATGAACGCAGCAACATTGCACTTGTATTTGGTAGAAACAGCCGCAACGATTCAGATGAGGGTTCGCCCAATTTCTCCTGCTCTGGCTCTGGCGAATTCAAAATCACTAAAGAAACTTGTTTGACAGCCCAACGTCACCAGGTGATAGAAACGCAGGGATGGAGCTTTTAGTTTCCGTGCTCTCGCTGTGAGCCATGAGGCAGACAATACAGTGAATATGTATTTCGCTTTAGATAGTGTACAGTTCGCATTGAGTTCAAATCTTCCCTGACTCTTTCCTAGGAAACGTTAGCAGTTCCGTGACTTTGATCTCGTCGTTTAGTTCTGCCCCGATGAATTTGCCGAGCGCGCAGATAATCATTTGCGGACTCGAAACAGTCGGCCTGCCGCCAGCCAAAGGGGATGGAGTTTGCGGGGGTGCGGAAGTAGTAGTACCCATAGGTTCACAAGTGGATCCGCAGCTGAATTTGCAGAGGCTTCGAACTGGAGGAATCCCGTCGAGGCCGCGCCGCCCAGCGTGATCACATAGCCACAGATGGTTACCGCTTTCCCTGTGACAGCGGGAACTCTGACGCTCAGCCGCGGTGGCTGGCGGGCTCCGCGACCGCGTGGTGATTCTTCGAGTCACACACAACCGAGAGTCTCCACCAGGTGCTGCCTATCCCGAAGCAGTCGGCGATATCGGCCCAGTAAAAATCATACAGCGTTGCGGTCCCCGTCGTGCGTCGCAAGTGGGCCTGATTCCTGGTGATACGGCCAGTTCCAGAAAAAGGTGACAGTTGAATGGTCTATAGGTCACCAATGCCATCGGCGTCCAATTTCCAGTGCCGGTAAAGCTTTCTTCGAGGTAGATATTCCCGCTGAATCCGGTATTGCAGTAATTGAGAAAGTGCGCCGCTTGGCCGATATTGCCTACGATCGCGCTCGCGCCGCTCGAACTCTGATTGACGAAAACCGGTTGCGCAGAGGTAAACGTTCCAGTGTTGCCCGCGTTTTGCGCGAGAGCACACACTGAAAATAGAAGCGCAGCCGCGAGGATCCATTTATTGAATCGCATTGCTCACCTCTTTAACTTGCGATGGATAGGCTTCGCGATAAATGCTCAACACTTTCAGAGCGCGGTCGGGATCGGTAGACCATGTTTTAGAAACTTCGTTTATGTAGGTCTCGGCGTCCGGAGCTCGCAGCGCGGCCGCGTAATGCGGGTAGTCGTGACAGAGACGCTGTAGCGTGTCTACGCGATCGCTGAAACACTGAGCGACTCAAGAGGGATAGTGAATCCATTTCGGATTCTGCTCGATCCACTTTCCGCCGATGACTTCTTTTGTGGGAAGAATGGCGGTCCCGTACTCCGGGTGAAGGTGTTGCTTCATGCCGAACAGGTTGTTGTCCTGGATAGCGAGAAGCGAACGGCCGTAGCCGGATTCGAGCGCGGCTTCGCACGCGGCCATCTTGGGAAATGGATGTTCGGCCACTTCCGCGGCAACCGCGCAGTCGTGAATGAATTTTAATTGCTCCGGAGTCAAGGCTTCCCTTCCCTACAGCTTGATTCCGAGCGTGGCGGCGAAAGCGACTAGATCGGGCCACAACACTTTCAAGTCTGCGAATGTGGCTTAGAATCGAAAGAGATGTTGATAACGTTCGCCGGATTAACCGCGCCGGTCTGCACGTCGGTGACGGCCTTCCGGAAAGCGGCCAGAAGGACGGCGAGCGCGGCCTTAGCGGCCGGAGAATCCTTCTTTGCATTGGCGAGTAAATGCAGGACATCGGTTGCCGCGAGGTCCACATCTTTTTCCACGGTTACGAAGCTTTCTTAGGATCGAAGGTCATGATTTTTTGTCCTCTGCTTTCTGAATGAGTTCAAAACCTGTAGCGATTTCCTTGGTCGCTTCGTCGCTGGGCAACACAATCAGCATTCCCCTGGTGAGCTTCGATTGCTCCCGCCGAAATAAATAAGTGGCCGACAAAGCCGACATGATCATTCCGGATCCGATTGCAATCCCTCTCGGCGCCTTGGTTACGAGGACCGTTCCGCAGACAAAGAGAAACGAAACGATCATCGAAAAGGCCATTTCGAAGAGGAACCTAAGCCACTGCACATAAAGTCCTTCTTTGATCTTGCCGAGTACAAACGTTGCCAGTGCGTCGAACGGATTCATTTGGCTGATCGGCTTCGCTTTTATCGTGGCTTCTTCGACCTGTATAGCCGTGCTGTGATTCGTTGAATCCTTCGCCATGATCAAGCCGACGCCGCCGGTCAATGCGGTTGCGTCCGCCGTCCAGTTCAGTCCGCTGCCGGTAGAAAGTCCGTGTGCGATATCCCCGAGCGCGCCTCAAATCATGGCCATGCCGGCGAGAGTTGTTTTCCAGTTCTTCATTCGATCCTCCTTTTAGCTTTGTAAGCTTAGGGGGAGGATCGCTTCAGATAAAGGCAACGTCCATCCGTGAAAGCGCGCGGCGGTAGTTCCTGGCTGCGGATTTACCGTGCCTGGTATCTGCACAGTCACGTTGATGACGTCACCTTCAATTAAGAGAATTTCGGTATCGTTCGGTGCCGCGTAAGTTCCTACCTGCGAAGTGAGATTATTCAGTCCTTTCACTCCCGCACCAGTTACCACGACTTGCCAGAGGACGTTGCCAGTGCCGTCTGGGGGTTTTCCGCCGATGTGTACGACTGCAAGTTTGTTGATTATCGCGATCGCTCCTTGCGGAGCGGTGTAGGTCAACTCCGTTGTCGGGGCTGCGCCTGGTGCGGGATATGGCGGAAAGATTCGGAGTCTCAATAAAAGCCTTCGAATCCGACGGTGGCAAAAACATGGTCAAGTTCTGATTTAAAAACAATGGCTGGCTCGAGGCGACCTGCGCGAGATTCGAGGCGGCGAGTTTCTGATAGTCCGACCAGGTGCGATAGTTGAAGTCTGGCAATGAAGAAGAAGCATCGCCGAGACGTCCGAGAGATGGCCGCTCAACCTGCGTTCGAGTTGCTGAAGGTTCATCGCGGGTTCTCAGGAAGCATCTGTCCGGTGAAGAGCATAACCTGAATCGAGGTAACGGCCGGCGAGACGGGGATGCCGAGATTCTTAACCTGGCATTCGATCGAGTCGCCGGGCAAAAACAGATGCGGCTTTCTCAAGATCATCGGTCGGCCGGGCTGGCCGAGTACTTCTCAGCTAAACACGTCGCGATTGAAAAAGCGATACTGATTGCCGTTGTGGGTGTGGAAAATATTCAGGTTGAATCCTGAATTCGTGGCGTTCGGTCCCGTAGCATCGTTCGATACTCCGGCCATTCCCCAAAGGAAAGTCGGAACCAGGATCTGCATCGTCTGGTTTTGCGTGTCGAGGGCGGTAAGTCCCGGCACGGGCCCGAAGCATCCCCAGCCGAAGCCGATTGCCTGGAAATCGAGGTCTTGCGGAAGGTCTAAAAGCTTGGGGAGATACTGGCGGTTGCGCGACTTGCGTTGAGGGAAAAAGAGCGGGGTAATCCGGTAATCGGCGAATTGCTGGGTTGCCAAGGCATCGATGTCTTTAATGTATGGCACAAGCGTTTGATTGCTCCCCTTACTGCTGTACACTTTCTCCCAGGTTGCGGCCGATAAAGGCCGAGGCGACGGAGTTTACGACTGCATCCCCCCCCTCGCGCCCTAAGGTCGGTGAACGTGATCTGAATCGGACTTTGTTTCGCAAAGGTATAGGGGAAAGCAAGGGAACGGATTCTGTCCGTCGCCTAACATTTCGGATGAATGAATCGCGACGTTCGAAAAGTGTCGCGCCGAGCCCAGATCGGTGATTAAGAAAGTGAATGCGCCTGTCGCTTCGCCGGTGAGCTCGAGCCATTCGAAGTCCCAGTTCACGATGGTGACAATCGATTGCAGGTTCGCCTGGTTTGCATTCAGAGGGACGGGCGCCATGCGATAGGTGTAGAAGAGGCCTGAGCGTGGATTCTTGCCGCTTCCGTCGCAGACCGGGCATTTCTGGATGCCCAATGTTCCTAGTATGGCCTTCTCACCTTTACAGTAGGTGCACGGTTTTTGTTGGGTACTCGACACTGTCCACCTTCAGTTTCAAAGTTAAGCGGGAAGGGCTGACTCGAAAGCACTTCCCGCTTCGTTACAACCAGGCAGCTTAGCTAACGCCGCGTTCCAGATTGCCGTCGAGGTAGACCGTGATCACCGTGCCGACGCCGGGCGGGTTCGTTGAATTCGCGGTCAAGTTGAAAGCCGTTTCCGGATTCAGGGCGACTTGAATGTTCGCCCTGCTCAATGGTGATCGGGATATCGAGCATGAATACGCCCTTCGAATCGAGCGGGCCGTTCAAAGTCGAGAGAACGGTCGAGGAACCAGCCGGCAAAACGCCGACGCCTGCAACGGCATCGACCTTCCATCCGCGACCTGCGGGGAACATCGCCAGCGGACCGACTTGATAAGACTTAGTGTTGATAGCCAGTTCGAAGCTCACGTTTTGAAGCAGGTTCTGCATGTCTGCGGGAATCGTGTTGTTCGAGATGTGCGCGCAGATCCCGTAGATGGTGAAGCGATGGGGAGTAGGCAGCGAGCCGGCGATCGACAGATTGGTCTGCGCTTTAGTCTTCCCGGCTTGGCCCAGTGGCGATTGGAACCGAATCGTGCGGGTGAAAGCCGCGGACTGCGCGAAAGAGACTTGATCGTAAAGCGAGTACGTGATCGATTCGACCACGCCGTCGAGATTGGGATTACGATGACGCACGAGATGGTCAAATCCCATGCGCGCAAGAGCGAGTCGTGGCGTCCCTTTCCAATGGCGTGAGCCGAATCGCAGGCGAGGATTCACAGTGGACAGGGTTACAGCCATCGTGACGCTTGCGAGCTCTTCGCGGGATGCTACATTCACTAAAGCGAAGTTCGCGAAAGCGATCATTACAGCGGGTCCGCAAAGGCCAAAGAAACCTAGCCCAATCACGGCCAACTGCCGCGAAGAGCGATTAAATTCCATGTTGCGATAAAACTTTCTTAAATTTTCTCCCACTCTCATAGCGCGGACTCCTTCAGATAAAGGGGTTAAATTACTTTTTTTGCACTCGAGAGAACTCTTAGCGGCTGAAACGTACGCCTCAAAGCGATTGCCGGTGGACGCGGGCCACTCGCCACAGCTCCCGCAGCGGTCGCGCTCGGAGCCGATACCGGGGTTCCCGCTGGAGCCTCCAGCGCATAAGCGCCGCCTTGCGTCGAAGTCGGCAGAGGATAATGTCTCGCGCTGTAGTAGCCGAGATAGTCCGCGTTGCCGAAACCGGACATCGAGATGTTGCCAGAAACGTGTTCTTGCCAGACGCGTTTGATCAATGCTCCGAAGCCGCCAGCGATAACGCCCTCTGCGACTTTGCCCCGGAGAACTTGTTGGCCGCCCAGGCGAGAACCAAGGTTGCGATCGCATCGCCGGCATAGCCCATGACGCCAGTGTTCGAAGAGCTGAGAACCATCTGGGTCAAATAACCGGATCCCACTGCGCCACCGAAGGCGCCGAGTCCGAGTTTCAAAATGTCAGAGGAACCCATGCCCATCGGGTTACGGCGAGAATGACCGCGACGCCGCATCTTGAAAGGATTGCGCGAGCGTCGGCTGCGCCGACCGGTTAAGGCCAATGCGGTTGAACGACGACGGCGGCTGTTGCGGGATCTTTTTCTTCGGGGGTTCGACATAAGATAGATCACTCCATTGCGCTTGCGATGGGATTTGCGTGGGTTTACAAGTTTCAAAGTTTTGACCGTAGGCATCGCAAAAAATTGGCCCTAAAAAACGAATAGCCAACGCTGCATCTTGTGCAGGGTTGGCCGATCAATTCAGAACTCTTAAGCTCGAAAACTTGCTTGCAAAAAGAGAATGCCTTATCTCTGCTCTGCGCTCAAGGAAATTGTGTGATTTTCAGTTACCTGCGGTGCGTGGAAGGGAACCGGAAATCAGGCTGATGGATTTGTCACAGAGGTCAGCTTGTTGCGTGAGGCCTTTGGCCAGCATTCGCGCGCTATTCGGATCGAGAGTGACGGATGTCTGGAGGATGCCGCTCTGAACTATGACTTGCACAAACCACTCTCCACTCGGAAGCTGGAAGCGGTTTACTTGAACGGGAGTAACGAGGGAAGATTGCGGTGCACTCATTTTCTTGGGGTCGAACCACAGCACCATCCGTTGAAGAACGAAACGCTGCTTACTATTATTACTATCACTATGCCATCGAGCCTTTGTGGAGGTATACCAATCCAACAAGCCATTGCCATAAATCCTCCAATCGTCAGGACAGCCAAGAACGGCGTCATCGGCTCGCCTGCTTTGCGATTCCGCCGACGATAAAGGCGTGGCGCGCATTCTCATCCACCATCAGGCACATGCCATCGCCGTACATATCGGTGATCACGTCATAGATCAGCGGCGCGGCATGCGCTGAAGAGCCTGCGTTCGGACGAACGGAGAAACGAATGATCGGGCCCAGTGCCACCATCCCGCCGTAAGTTCCACAGCTGAATTCAGTCAGTCCTTTCGCTGTTTCCTGCGATTGGAATTTGCGTCCCTGGCAAACCGGGCAGAGGCCTTGCCGGTAATCGTAGCTCCCACCTTTTATTCCCGTTGCCTTTTTCCCTTGCCCGCGGCACGAGGAGCATGGCGCCGAGCCGGAACCTTTGCAAGTTGCGCACTTAACTTTTCCCGTAGGCAAATCCTGAGTCCCAGAGCCGCCACAGTACGGCGCTTCGCAGGCCTTCTTACCTTTACCCAGGCAGACATCGCAAACCGCCTTGCAGGCTTTGCAGAATTGCTGCGACACTTCGACGTGCGGCGGGATCCCTTCCCATGGGCTGATGATCACCAACTGATTCATGGTGCGGGCCTGCGCCACAGCGGGGCCGATTTTGCGGAAGTCGATCGTCTTCACAACCGCAGGATCGTGCGCATCTGCGATGTTGACGAAGCTGAGATTTCCGAGCACGTCGTATTCGCCCATGCGGATGACGTCACGGATCGGTTGCAATTTCTTTGCGAGCCATGCTGCATCCCTTTTCGCTTGAGGAACGCGCGGCGCGGGTTTGGCGTGAGCGGGCAGGTTATTTTTTCCCGAACGATTTTTTAATTTCGTTCATTTCGGCGCGCTGCTCTTTCGCCATCTCGAGTTGTTCGCGCTGGTTTTTGACGTGCTCTTTGAAGCAGTCCCACAGGCCTTGGAGAATGACCTTGGTTTCAGGTGCGAAGTCGATGGAGTAGTTCATGCGGTTTTCAGCGGACTCACTCTGCCCATTCCGGTCAGATGCTCCTGGCCTTCGTGAAACGGACAGTCGAATAGATCGTGCTCGCGACAAAGGATCTTGTCGGGAGATACATAAAGTGGGTTGTGCGGGCAGATGGTCCAGCGGTTCTCGTCGTCGTATAAACGATCACACTTTGAACAGCGAACCACCATTTAGCCCGCCAGAGATTAGGATGCTAACGACTGATTTTCTTCTTCTTCGTCGTCTGCGGTTTTCGCTTTCGCGTGTTCATGCGGTCCTTCATGTCCCGCTTCTAACCCGCAGACTCCATGAATACTGCCCGGATAACCCTTGCGCTCTTCTGCGAAGGGAGTATTGCAAGGTTCAACTTTCTTTTTGCTCGTCATCGTTTCACCTCAGTCCACGATTCCTTCCGGCTTGATTCGATAGGAACCGCCGAGAAGGTAAAGCCGTCGTTTGACCCGATTGTACATAAGCCGTGGATTCAGTCCATTGTCGCCGGGGAATCCTCCTGACTCTTCGCCCAGGCAGTGAAAGTAAACCTGCGGGCGGAATTGGTCGAAGCCTTTTTCGGTGTGATACTCCAAAACCATGCATGGGCCAAGGTCTAAAAGGTCTTTCTCGATATCGACGTGGAACATCGGAAGGTATTCGGAAATGTCCTGATTTCCGCCAACAAAATAAATCTGCCGGCCGCTCGGTTCCGCTGCCACATGAGGCGGATTCTGGCGGGGATGGAATTTAATCTGTACGCACCATCCGGGATCCTCTCCGTCTTGTTGCTTGATTGCGGTGATGCCGCGAGTATCGTTTATTTCCAGATCGACGCGTTCTCCGACGTAGAGCGAAACAGCCACTCCGAGTTGAGCAAGCGATTTGTGGGAATTGTAATCAGCGTCATCCGGGAAATCAGTAATGCGGCGTCCGGCACGGCCGTGAAACTGACGATATAAATCTTCGGATGACGGGTTTTTCTTTTTACTCTTCGGGTTCTTGTGCGCTTTGCGGAAAGCGATTTCGCGCGCGAACGATTTCCGGCGTCCCTTCGGTGTCTCATGGATTATTTTCCCGCCTTCGTCGTGAGCTCCGCGGCTGTGGTCTACCGCTGCCTGAAGTACTGGTAATGTTCTCCGCGCCGGGGTTGAACTGCCGCGTTCTGACTCCGCGCCCGATTCGTGCGTCTCGTTTTCCGTTGCGCGTGTTACAGCTTTTGCATTCCCAGCGGAGATTGCTTTTTCTGGTATTTGATTCGTCTCCGTCTTTGTGGCCCATGAGGAGATTCTTCCTTGATCCGCAATCACGGCCGTTGATGCGGACAGCGCAGCGCTTTGGTCCGAATGGCCGGCACTGCGGAGAGTTTGCGCGATAACGCTTCGCTCGATCGCTGATCTGATCGACCGGCTTGCGGCCTACTCCGCATTTTGGTTGGCGTTTCACAGAAACTTTTCCATCAGGTAATTGACCACAGCTTTGCGACCGACTGGATTCTTCGCGGCCATCACAGCTTTCTCTACCACGCTCTGCATGCTCTTTCCCATGCCTTCGATCATCCAGGCGAAGAGATGCGCCATGTTGCAGAACTGGAAGCTCTGGCCGGTGACCGCATCATTCAGCGTCAACGGAAGCCGCCTATCTTCTCCGCATTGCGATAAAGCGCATTTCATAAATTCAATCGGGGAGTTGGCTCAAGGCCAACGCGCCCACTCCTCTCCCAAGGATGTTTGCGCGCGCTCCCCGAACTGTTGATGGCCAATGGGAGGAATCGAACCTCCGACCCCGCGTCAAGGGGCACACGGCTCTAACCACTGAGGTACATTGGCCAGCCGACTATTTCCAAACTACCCGCTTGCCCGTCGCCCGCGCAATTGTGCGCTGAACTACCTTCTTCTGCTTCGGCGAGAGGAAGCCCGGGATCTTCACAGAACGCAATGGTGCTCTGCGAGGTTGGCGTTTCGCGATTCGGCGTCGTCTCCGTTTTGGTGGGTTACGGTACACGAACTTGCGGATCGTGCGGGTGCGTACCACGGTGCGAGTTTTGACGCGCGGATTCTTTCGCCGCCGGCGTGAGTTGCGGGCCTTACTTTTTGCGCCGCGTTTCTTTGCCCAGTAAGCCTTGAGGCCTGCGGGCATCTTTCCCTTTTTACTTTTCTTCTTTGGCATGGGGTTCCTTTTCGCTTTACTGAGTGCACTGCGGAATAACGAATCAAAATCTGAACCTGATGCGGACCTGGCTAAACGTTTCGCGTCGGCCGATGTGTAGCCCTGATTCTTGAGCGCAAGAACCACATCGGATCGAACTGCCGACATTCCCTTCCCTTTCGATTCTTCGGCAAACCAGCTTTCTGCGTCTTGGTAGCGATGTTTCCTTGCTTTGCGCAGAGCGGTTGCGTATCTCCGGTTGTAAGAGCCTTTCTTTTTTTGCCCAACGTAGGGAGATTTCCACGTCGTGATCTTCGGCTCCCATGGCCAGCGAATGTTGCGACTGCGCTTCATGGATGCAACCTCGGGATCAGGTTCGGGAATAATTCGGTGATGACCATTCCCCTAAAAACAATATTGGGAGAGAGGGTTGTTCCACCTACGCCAGAGAGGAAGTTGTAGGCGCCTACGTCGGGAGTTGCGGGGGGGCGGGTATGCCGTTGATGTCGCTTCCGATTCCGGAGCATCCGGGGCAACTTGCGGTGATATTTACGCCTGCACCGACCGTGCTATTGCTGAGAAGAGTGGGCGCGAAGCCGCAAATTCCGAGAAGGCTCAAAGGATTGCAACTGGAAAGGACGTAGCCTTGCGCTGTAGAAGCTGCGGTATTCTGGGTTACGTTGTGGTTCCCCGTCAGCGTCGTCGCCGTAAAGCTCCAATCCGTACCCCCATCCCAATCTACGCAATGGTTGTCTTGGTAAGTGATCGTTGAAATTAAAGCGTCACCACGTGTGACAGTTCGCCCACATCCAGTGCTTGATATAGCTTGCGCGACGGTGTTGCTGAATAGATTTACTGACGAGGTGTTTGGAAGGCAACCGCCGTGGGTGCCTGAGCCACTCCGTCCGCGGTAATTCCATAGGTCGGCCCAATGATTAGGTTGTCGTAGGCAAAAACGTTTGTGCTCCCAATCCCAGTGCATGGTCCTAACGACACAGCAGAGGTGTTTACGCGAGGGTATTTGATTACATTCCTGTATATATAGGAATTGTCGGTGTAGGTCACACTTCCATCAAAAAAGCTCTGTTGCAGCGCGTTCGTGTGATAATCAATCCCGACTGTGGGATCGTCGTGATCAAAGCTGCCCCACAAATACAAAAGTTGGTTATCGTGAACATTTCGCAAACCATTAACCACCCCGCTCGAAACCTGCTCGATGATGCCGTTATTTAAGTCTTGCTGGTAGTAAAACGCATTTCCACAATTCATCGCTGCGATTGCGATGGCGGGCGCCGCTGTTAAAGAAACGTCGGAGCCCGGGTTGGCGTAAGTGATGTGGGTAGCGTCGCACCCTGCATTCGTGTTGCAGGTCATAATAAAACTTGGCAGGGTCGGGTTTGACGATCCGAGATTGTCAAAAGTGGCGTCCGGAATTCCGAGAACTTGGAAATTTCCGCCCTTTTTTACCGTCCACTCCCAAGGCAAAGTTCCTGTCGTCAGCGTGGTCACCCCGCCTACGCGCTTATATGCGTGATGGGGACGCTAGTGCATCCGGCTTCGTTGTGGACGTGGCCATCCTGGAAGACGTTATTTTGCTGCGCTTGTCCGCTGGATATTCCGGCTGTCTGTGACCCAATACTGGAATCACGTACTCACCCCTGACGCGCACCAAGCCGTCGTAGGCAGAAATTTCCAGCCGTGCTGATCGAGATTATTCTTTACGATCTGCGAACAATTCAATTCCCCCCACAAGACCCATGGGCTATTTATGTCATAAATGGCTATATTGGCAAGCTCAATAAGTCGAACGTAATAAACACAGGATTGGTGCCGATGTCCGCTCCGCCGCAGGCTAGATACATCCCATCTTTGCTGGCCACGTTCGTAAAATGAGATCGAATCGCGGACGGGTGAAGTAGTTGTAGGAAAACGTAACGCCACTGCGTTCGGGATTTGTCGTCAAGGTTAAAGTGTAGGTTGCGCTAAGAGCCATTCCCGGAGGCTGTTGTACGGTGTTGATGACGTAAGGAACTGCATTGATCGTGATCGTGTTTCCCGGTCTGAATTGCTCAAAATTATTTACACCGCCGCTAACCAGGGTGACTAGATTCGAGAGGGTGCCGCAGCAGAGCGTCGAGCCGCTGGCAGTGGCGTTCACTGTACCCGTGATGGCATTGAACCAAGTGGGATCAACTCCGTAATAGTCCCACGCAGTTGTAATTCCGCCAGCCTGTGGCCGGAAAAAGGTGGTGCTCGATCCTGTCTCCATCGGCCACGTTACGCCGCCTTTGAAAATGAAGCAGTCGCCGGGAGTGTGCGAATAAGTTGCGGCGTTTCCCGAAGCCAAGTCATTCATCCAGCGATGAGCCGCCCATGGCGTTGATTTATTTTGCGCTTGCGCGAAGGTGTTGGCGTTCGATCCGGCCGACCAATCGAAATAAATAGTGTGGACACACGTAGACGGAGCACCGAGCACAGTACCGATCGGGCGAACGAAGTCGCGCAAAGACACGCCAGGCCAATCACGCTTAAGAAGATTTTAATTTTCATTGGGTAAAGTAAGTAAACGCCGTATTAAGGGCTGTATTGTTATGATCGCCCCGGTTGTAGCAGGTAGCACCCCAGCCGTAGAGCCATTGGCTGCGGTTCCATAAACTCCAGTCGTTGCGGTAGTCAAATATTGTTGATCGGTGGCGCCGTGAACATTTCCATTAAATTGCGTCACGCCGCTATCCGTACAAGTGGCAAAGAAATATTGACCCGGTGCCAAGGTGACGGTAGTGGTAAGCGCTGGAGATTTAAATCCTGTTCCGACTGACGAGTCGAACGAACCGTGTGGAATTAAGTTCCCGCCTGAATCGTAATTTCGAAAGTCCGCATGACTTGAAGCGGCGTTGGTTGTCATGTCGAAAACGGCATGTCCAATCTTGGTGGGATTGGGAACCAAAAAGACATAACCCCCGGCACGTTAGTAGCGGTTCCCAGCACAATGTTTGCCGACGTTCAGATTGGCGGCGTTACCCAATATCCCCAAAACCCAGAGGCTATCACTGCCATGTCCCTAGGCCGCTGGCCAATTTGTGCCATCAGAAGTAATCGTGATTTGATTGCATGGCGGTAGAAATAATATCCGTCGTGTCCGCATCAAGAGTGAGAGCGTTTGCCGGTGCGACGTACATCCCGAATGTAGACGTGCAAGAATTTTTTACGAGTTGATAAGTGCCGGAAGTTGTGACCGTATTAGGCAGCGTGTGGGTAACGGTTGTGGAAGTGGTCACCGCGTAAATAATTTCCGTTGGAGGAGTCGAGGCGGCCAAGAAATCTCCGGAGACGGTCGTATAGTTTGCCGTCTTATTGAGAATCGTAATGGCGCCAGTAGCCCCTAGAGCCGCCGCTTGTGGTTTGAGGATTCTGTAATTGAAATTCCGTGCCATCATAAATTGCCGTCGCAATCGCTCCCGTCGTGAGATCATTTGCTACGAGCGCGGTCGTTCCTAATTTTGTGATGGGCTTTGCAGGAAGTCCATTTACCGCGAGAGTCGGCGCCGCTGCTGTATTTGTGCGGCTGTGGGCTTCCATGAAACCACAAGGCCATTGTTTAGAGCCGCAACTGCCGGAGTGAGGGTTGCGGTTTGTGCCTGCGCGGTCCCGCCGCCCGCAACGTACCAGGTTGGCGAAAGAGCATTCGGCGGGTAGTTCATGGCGGAAAAGAATTCCGCGCCTGCATTCAGAGACACGATCCCCTGTGCTGTCCTGAATCCCATCGCAGGTAATCTGTGCCGAGAGTCGGAGTGCCTGACGTGCCGGCTTCGGTTCCTTCCAGGCAAGCCGTAATCGCTACACCGGCATTTTTGCAACCCGTAAGAACCGCGCTTCCGGTCAGATAAGATCCCGCCGCCGAAACGTTGCCGGAAACGTCGACATTAAAAAGATTCGCGTTCTTTGCCGCATTTTGCAGCGTGATAAAGTTTCCGGTTGGCGAGGTATCGGTAAACCTCGACATGAACAACGTGTTGTTCGAATTCGCGAGTTGCCCGAGACTCAAGACTCCGGTCGCGGCCACGTAGGTCGCATTTCCCAAACAACCAAAGGCCCCGGCATTGTTGAATTGCAGAGAGAGCGCGGTTGCTGAGCAGGGCAATCCGCCCGCGGCAGTCTGCGGATTCTGCAATTGAAACTCGGTGCCGTCATAGATCACGCTCGCGATCGCCGTCGCGGTTAGATCGTTCGCGATGAGAGCCGTGGTTCCTAATTTCGTGATGGGCTTTGCAGCAAGACCATTTACCGCGAGAGTTGGCGCGGCTGCGGTATTCGCGGCTGCTGGAAGAAGCTTAATCTCTAGTCCGGCGACCAAGGAAGTCGCAGGAGAAGCGAGAGTCACGGTCTGCGCTTGCGCGGTCGCGCCGCCAGCGACGTATTGTAACGAATCGAGATCGGCCCAGCTTTTGCCTTGCGCCGCCAATGCGCTTGTCCATTGCGTGAGCTGATTTGCAACCGGCGTCCCGACAATCGCGATGCCGCCTCCGATGCTCTGCTGGATTCCTCCAACGCGGAAGATGATCTGACTTGCCCCTGATCCTGTCGGTTCATTGTCGATCGTGCCGAGCAAGGAAGCCGGGTTGAAAGTGGCCACGGTGTAGGAGTTCAGCGAGTTCGATTGCACGTGAACCGAAGTGCTCGAGGTTGCGGTTACGACCGAACAGTTGCATGCTCCGCTTGGCTGGACCGGCGTCGTGGTCATCAGCAGATCGTAGGAGCTTGCGCCGATAACCGAATTCCAGGATACGAAGCAATAGTTGCCGCTGGTTAAAGTTTGCGGCGCGTTATAACAGATCCCCGGAACCGGCGAGGGAGAAGAATTCCCCACCGTGAATTCGGACACGAGCCAGAAGTAATATGTGCTCGAGCCGGGCTGCCCCACCACAGATGGAGGACCTGCCATCGCTGGCGGTTGCGGAATCGAACTTAATGGAAGGTAAACTGTCTGCGCTGTGATGCTCTGCGAAAACGCGGAGGCGCAGCACGAGAGAAGAAGTGCAAGAGTTAATAAAAGTTTCTTTGTCATTGAGGTTTCCATTTACCTGAACCGACGATGCTCGACGTTGCCAATCACCCAACGATCTTCTTTGCCAGGGGCCCTTACAGCACCCGCCTCCGCAAGCGCCCTGTCGATAAGCGCAGGATTTGGCAAGAATGAAGCCCACTCCGCGCGCGAGAGCGACGCCTGATTTGTAAGTGACAGGAGGACGTCCGCTCGCTTGCGAAGCATGAGTGCCGCATCCTTTATGGCAATTTCGTGACGTAACCTACGAAGACTCCAAATCCACTTCACGATTGCGATTACTCCCGTTACAGTGACGCCGCTTTTCGCCCACTGCCAAAGTTGGGAAACACAAACTTCATGCGTTATAAAATTCATTTTGTGCGATCTCCTGAATCGCATGTTTTTGGAATTGGCCCGTTGATAGCGGGCCTTTTCTATTTCAGAAGTAACCAACCTCCAACAAAAACCAGAGCCCCCCAGAAAATGAGCGTGCTCGGATTCGGCGCAGTAGGTGATGGATTCAGCGCCGCCATGTCGCTCTGCGCCTGCGCCGCCGCGGAGGCAGGATCAGCGCCGGCCTGAATCAAACTGTCGGTTTCTTCTTGCATAAGCGCAGAGACCTGGCTTGGCGTTAAATTCCCGCCATTGAATGCGTTGCTGAATATGTCCGACCCGCTCCCCGGAGGCAAAAATGGTTGCGACGTGATACTCGGATTTGAGTTGATCGCTAAAGCCATGCCAGTCGGACCGCCTGAGATCAATCCAGCCGCGTCATTCACCAAATTTGAGAACTGCGCACCCACCGGCGCCATCGGCCCCGCGAAAAAGTTGTAATCGTCCGTTAGGAAACTACCGAGCCGGCGCTTTTTTCTGGCTACGTACATAGGGCTAATAACTATTGCTGATTGACCAAACGCTCTGCCATCGGCATAATTCGCGGCGTGCACTTTCTTTTAGCTCAATCCGTTCCTGAGTCTGCCTCGTGTTTCGCGGTCGGGATTACATGGCTCGCTATTGGCTTCGTAATCGGCGCTATATTTGGAGTCTGGTTTCATAAGAAGCACGCGAAAGCGGAACTTCCGCCGCCTGTATACCAACCATTCTTCGAATGCGCGGTCTGTCGCGAACCTGTTCGCGTAGGAGCTACCTTCTGCAAAAACTGCCAGAGGAACCCTAACCCAGTACTTCCGCCCGCAAATTGAAGCGGTAGAATGTGCGCATGGAACGAGAACCCGAAAAAATTCAGTATTCCTTGATTGCGGTCGCGGTCGGAGTGGGTGTCTTGTGGGCTATCTGGACGACAATCGCCGTCCTGTCTTTCGCCGTTCCCCATGCTCACTGAATGGATGGCTATATTTGCGATTCCAGGATGGCTGCAATTCTTCGGAGTCATCGTCGGGATCATCGGTGGGATAGTTGGCATCGCACTCGGTTTAGAGAAACTTTGGCGTGATCGCAGGAAAGAGAAATGTGAAAAGGAGCGGCAAGAACGCTTAGAAGCCGCGGCAAAATCCAGAGAGCAGACGGCAAAGATCGAAGCGAAAATCCACAAGAGGTGGAAGTAATTTAAGTGAATCACGCCGTTAGCACTCCCGGATTCTGTACCGAATTCACCAAGTAAACCGCTGCTCCAGCGCCCGCTGCGAATACGGCTGCGGTCAATGGAGAAATGCCGCTCGACTTCCTGCGACGACGCTTTGGTTTCCCGAAACTCCGTTGCACGACAAAAAACAAAAGCAGTCCACCGCCGATATAGAGCCATGGCGAAGTTGAAACGCCGCTGAGAAACGTAGCAGTCGGATCGGTAAGTGTCGTCACATCCCCCAACCCCCGCAGCTGTGGCTTGCGATGCTTTATCCGATAGCTCATGCGTGTCCTATCCGAATTCCTTTCGCGCCGGTCAATCCCACGAGTTCAGCGCACACTGCGCAGACGATCATGCTTACCTCTTCGTCGTTTTCATCTTCCAGTTCGTGCACTTCGCAAATCTCCGCTCCCCGCAAGATGTGTCCGCATACCGCATAGCCGAGTTCGGGAATAATGCGCGGTCCCAGCATGACTCAGCGCCTTCTGCCCCCAGACGCGAGCGAAACAAAAAGAATTGCAATCCCGCCGTACAGGAAATAGCTACTCGGAATTCCGCCGATTAAAGTTTGGCCGGCTGCATTCGTACTCAAAAGCGAAGCTGTGGTTGCAGGCCTTACCGCGCCCGGAGCAAGCGCAGCAGCCGCCACAGTGCCACCCGCGCCGAACAAGGAAGCCAGCCAGCTTGGACTTGAGGATGGAACTACGCTGCCACCAACCATCCCCCCGGAGCCAGGAGCTGCGACTAAGGTCGGCGTGTTGTAAATCGTGGATGCCGGATTGTAGAGAGCATCCGTGAGTGGCGATTCTGTGATCATGTCCGTGTCCGACGTCGGAAACGACGTCGGCGCGCTGAATGCGGTTAAACTGCCGGCATCGAAACTATCCGAACCATCGTCGCCCAGGAATCCAAGGCCCTTTCGCTGGGGAGGAAACGAGCGCGCGGCGTGATGATGTTTTGCGCCTTTGCACTTTCCACCGCAGCCGCACTTTTTCTTGCATCCCGCAGAATTAATTTGCTGGACGGTGACCGGCGAAGTCGGCAAAACAAAGTTCTTCGCGTAATACATTCCCAATCTGCTAGGTCGATACATCGTTATCTCCTACGCCTTCCCCTGAACATGTAGAGCGCCACAGCACCCCCCGCAAGCCATCCCCATAGCGGAAGCCCGTAATAATCTGTGGTGAATGCGGACGCCGCCGAAGCTATCGCCGTGCAATTCGGATATGGCCCGCCCGTCATGCCCGCTGCCACGCAAAGCGGATCATTCGTCGTATCTGTGGAAGTTGCAGCCGTGCTCCCCGGAGTCGCGATCTGTGACGCGGAGGAATAGGGCAACGTGCTCGCGATGTACCCGTTCTGTTGAAGCAACGTCCACTGCGCTTGCGTTAGAGACGATGGGCTTGTCTGGTAGAGACTCAGAGCAGTCTGCAAAGCCGCAGCATTGTTTTGCGAAGAACTACCACCGACTCCCGCCCATTGGTTAGGAATACTTTGGGGCCGCCAATTCCCGCTGCGATATCCGCCATTGCTACTTGGAGCGGGCGCGTTCACCGGCGATGGAGACGTCACCGGCGCCGGAAGATTCGCTTGCGGAGGGCGATAAGAAAATGTGCCCGCAATAACGATGGGGTCGGTATAGCGCGACCCGAAGTTGGCAATCGCACCCAAGCGCCCGCGGGTTCCGCGCGGAATGTGACCGAGTTTTACTTGCTGTCGATAGCTCATCGATTCCTCACGAACAGGTAGCCCGCGCCCGCGATTCCCACCCACATGTACCAGGGCCAAGTGGTCGGGTCAGTCAGTGATAACGCCGGCGCGGCCACCGTTGCGACCGCAGAAACCGTTGCTGGAGTAGCCGCCGCCACAGCCGCGCTATATGCCGCGGTTGAAATCCCGTTCTGTTGGAGTAGGGTTAATTGATCCGTGGTCAAAGCTGCGGGATTGGTCGCGAGAAGATTCTGCGCAGTCTGTAAAGCTGATGATGTGCTCACGCTGCCATAGCTCTGCGATTGCCATGGCTGTGGATTGTTCGGCCTCGAATTCCAGTTTTGCCATGGCTGTGGGTTATTTCGAGCACGCGAAGGCGGAAAGTTTCGGCGACCAGGTTGGACCGCTGGAGTCGTAGTTGCGGAAGGCGACGGCAAGCACACACTCATCCCATTTTGCAGAACCGTGCAAACATCGCCGAGAGCCTTATGTCGTCGCCTGTAAGACATTTCACTCCACCTAAAACAAAAAGAAATACGCAGCCGCGCCGCCCGCCAGCCAAACCCACAACGGAATTCCTGTGCTTGAACTGGTAAGCCCTAAAGTCGTCGCCACGCCTGACGGAAGACCCAACAACGAAGAAATTGAGGACGATGACGCTGTGGGAGGAGACAGCGTTACACTCAGTGCCGGCCACCCGCTGAAGCCATAGCTACTGCCAGGAGTCGCAGCGAATAGGAGAAACGTTCCGGCCTTCCCCGCTTGGATCAGCTGCGATAGTTGCGAGATCGAGTTATTGACGTTGATGCACCCTACGCAAGTACTTGCCGTGTGATTCTTGTCGCACGAGACCGTGGAGGTCATCGGCGTGCCGGCCGCGCCGATCTGGGTTCCGCTGGAGGTGCACGTCTGCGGCCCGCCCGCCTGCCCCGCGCTGTGCTCGAATTGATTTGAAGCGGTCCAATAGTTCGATTGGATTGTCTGCAAAGCTGTGATCGCATCCGACGCCGAAATGGATCCCGAGTTGTAGGCCGAGACGACGCTTTGAATATCAGCCTGGACGGCCGGTATCAGAGTGTTGAGCGCTGTGTTCTCGTTTTTCGCTCCGGTCTCACGCGCGATGTGCGCCGACAATAAACTTCCGATGAGCGCACCGATTACCGTTCCAACAATTGGAACGACACTTCCCGCCAGGGCACCCCCACCCACGCCAGCTGCGGTTAGTGCTGCGCCCGTCCCGAAGGATGCGGCTGCGCCCGCGCCGGACGAAATGCCAGTGGTTTCTACTTGCGCAGCCGTCCCCAGTCTTCCGAGACGACGCGGAGGGAACATACGCGGAGGTAAGCCGCGAAGATGCGTTCTGCGAATTGGAGCCGGATAATGCAATTTATTTCTTGAAAAGCTTAGGCGCCAGGAAGTACGCCCCAACAGCAGCGACCAGCCACAGTTGCCAGTTCGATACCGCAGGCTGTGGAGGTGGAGGAGGCATCGCGCCGCTTCCAGTTCCATCCGTGTTGGTCGTGACCTGGAAACCCTGTGGTTCGTTCACTACCGCCCCAAGTCTCAGCACCGGCCGCCCATGAAATTGCGGCGTCGTCCGATTCCGTCCTGTCGTAACTCGCAGTTGACCCGGCATACTTCTATTCCTTTCGGTACTTCAAATTCAGCGGAAAGCTGTGATCGTTGCAGACGCACGTGCAATTTTTATCGCCGCAATCGTGCACTCCGTTCACTCCACCGCCTAAACAGCGCTTGCACATTCCGTGACTGATTTGCTTTCGGCGGCGTGTTTCCAGTTCCCCGCGGCTGTAGTAGCGTGCCGAAGAGTGGCTCGCCGCACACTCCGTAAAACCCTTCGGATTCGGAAGCCGCCGCGTTTCCGGCTGGGCTAGTGGCTCGATCCATTCCTTTCGCGGTTGCCATATGCCGGTCGCCATTAGTGCCGTGTCGCGAGATAAATTCCACCGCCAGCCAACAGCAAGAGAATCAGCAGCGTCGACGATGAAGTGGAGGCCCCAAATAAATTTCCCGTGAGGTTTGCGCTAATGGCCGGCGTCTGTCCATGCGCGAGCAAGGAAGCGCCAGCTTCGGCGAAGGGCGCAGCCAGGTTGTAGATTTCAGCCTGCGTCGGGTCGAGGCCGGAAGGAGCCGCCGCGAATGGAACCGGCGAAGCTACATCTGTGTAAAGTGCGGTTGACGAATCGTCGCCTAGCCCGCGCAATCGTAAACGCCCCATCGTCATGCTTGGTCTGTACATACGGCTCCTCGAAATATCCGGTGGTTCCCACCCTGGGTAAGCTGTTTTGACCGTGGGATCGAGAGCGACCCACTCCCCGGTTACCTTGTCGCGAGCTACTGCATAAACGTGGCTGTAAGCTGTGGGATCTTCGCGGGCGACAGCTACCGTCTTGAAGGTTGCGTCATATCCGAGCGTGCGCGCCAACGCGACGAGAAGAGTTGAGATGTCGTCGCAGTCTCCGCCCCCGAATTCCAGAGTGAGCTTTGGAGTTTGGAGAGTTTCATCAGCTTCGCCGCGGAAGTCGATCGCGTCTTTTACCGCGTAGAAAAGCGCGGATAGTTCTGAGACATTGCGCACCGATCCGCGAACCGCCTGGAGAGCGAACTTGCGAACTTCTGGAGACCCAACGCCTTCGGGCCCGTTCGCGAACTTTTCCATTTGCCGGACAGTCGCATAGATTCCCGTGTCACCGTGCGGAAGGTGAAAAGCGCGAGTGCGATACTGCGAACGGCCGGATTGGAGAGTTGTAGCCACGTTTTAATAAGCTTCCACATATCGTTCGTGGACTTTTTTCCACGCCACGCCCACCTACTCAGAAAATGGTTCTGGGTTTGACCGGCCAAGGCTGGACCCTGCTGAACTTTTTCGATGGAAGGGGAACGTGGCGAGGAAAAAAGGCGAATGGGCCGCGGAATGACGCTGGTAAGCGTGCGATGCGGCCCAATTTTTTGCGCGCGTTGTGGCGCATGCCATGGAGGAAACCCTACAGGGAAAGTTGCCCGTTTACGGTATCTATGTACTAGTACAGTTCTGCGCTTTCCTTTCGCTTTCCTAGGAAACACCGAGGAAAGAGTTAAAACGCGCCAAAACTGTCATTTGATTGTTGCGATATTCGTGCTAAGTTGCGGCTGTGGAGATATTTACCAATTCGTTCGAGCTTCCGCTGAAGGAAATCGAGCAGGCGCTACTCTCTCGGGCCATCCCGAAGGTCTATGCGCAGGTGGTAATCTATCTCCGCTTACTGCCCACCGCCGCGCAAGAGGTTCAGTTGCAAATCGAATATCGGGACACCACCCGACCCAGCGTAACGAAAGATGAAGTCCCGATCATTCCTTCGAATGAGCGCTACAACCAGGTGCGTGCTGTGCTTTCCGAGCGTGCGCGAGACCTGCGAGTATTCTGCCCGGTGTCGAAGATCATTGGAACCTTCCAGGATGGAAAGCTAAGTGCTTTCGACATCGTGAAAGTCGAGGAGAAGTTCGTATGAATTCCTTAAAGTGTTTCTTTATCCTGCTTTTCGCTGCGGTTATGATCGCGCAGACCAAGCCCGCCACGGATACAGCGAAGCCAGTTTCCGCCAGCATCGCGACCCAGAATAAAATCCTGCGCGCGCAGCACGAGCTGGATGCGATTCAGAACAAGGAAAAAGATTCGAACGTTCAGTTTTTACAGCTTCAGCAGCAGGCGCAAACTTTGCAACAGGGCTACGGCCAGATGCAGACGCAGGAAGCGCAGCTGAAGAAAGCTGTTGATGCGGCGATCGAGGATGCGTGGAAAGAGTCCGGCCTGGATAAATCGAAATACGATTTTGATCAGGCGAACCTTACGTTCACGCCGAAGAAGGCGAACGAATCAGCAAAGAAATAAATGACCACCCCTATTCGCTTGCGTGAGATCGCTCGAAAACTTCGGTCAGACGAGGTTCTTGCCCTTAAGGCTCCGGACGTCGAACCCGATATTTGGACCGCGCAGGAACTCATGCCGCAGGCGTTGCGCAACGAATGCATGGCTTACCTCTATCGATTGGAACCAGCGGTTTTCAACGCAGCCGGCAAAGGCTCAAACATTGGCAAATACACAATTCCTGTCACCCAGGAAGACATCTCAAAAAAGCACGGCGGCGGCAAGTACAAGCTGTGGATTAAGCGCGGATCCCGGACGCTGTTCCAGGAAATTTTTATTTTAGGCGGCGAACCCATTCTTTCGCCTGACCAAAAGATGGTGGCGGAACTTTCAAGCGCCGAGTTATTAAAGTGCGGTCACTGTAATTTTCTGACCGCATACACAACCTAACCTCTTCTGGCAATCCGACAACGGAACTCCGAAGAGAAACAGCGGTATCTCGAGTAGGCCGCTACTTCTCTGTTCGGAAAAGTCCTTCTCGTTTTCACCGCAGAAAAAGCGAGAAGCCATGCCATCAGCAGCACGCAAGCCGCGCCAGCAACCCACCCCACGCCCAGGCCCAACAAAAGTTAAACCACGCGAACCCGAACACATCGACGACCTTGAAGAACAAAACGAGATCGAAGAGAGGCTTTTGCGGCCGAGCGAGCTTGAAGGTCCATGGCGCGATGCCCTTAAGGCTCCGGACGTCGAACCCGATATTTGGACCGCGCAGGAACTCATGCCGCAGGCGTTGCGCAACGAATGCATGGCTTACCTCTATCGATTGGAACCAGCGGTTTTCAACGCAGCCGGCAAAGGCTCAAACATTGGCAAATACACAATTCCTGTCACCCAGGAAGACATCTCAAAAAAGCACGGCGGCGGCAAGTACAAGCTGTGGATTAAGCGCGGATCCCGGACGCTGTTCCAGGAAATTTTTATTTTAGGCGGCGAACCCATTCTTTCGCCTGACCAGACCACGCGGGACGGAAAGCCAGCAGCGCCACGGTCGACCGACCAGATGTCCGATGTGGTACGAGCCGTAAAGGAAATCCTCGTTGAGACTCGCGGAAGCGGACAGGAGAAAGCAACCGAAGGTGCTGTGGAAATTATGAAGGCCGGATTCACTAATGCTCTCGACATGCAGAAGAGAGCTGCGGAATCTCCCACTGGCGACAAGGTAACCGACGCTCTTCTTCCCCGACTACTGGAGCGCATGATGCAGCCCCCTCCAGCGCCCGCGCCACAGGCCGACCCGATGGCATTGATGGAAAAAATGGTTTCCATCTTCATGAAGTTTCAAAAGCCTCACGTCGATCCGATTCACGATCCAGATCACATCAAGCCAATCGATCAGCTCAATTTTGTGAAGGATGTTTTAGGAGTCGATTCGGTCAAGGAAATCTTTAACTTCCACGAGAGGAAATCCGACCGCGGACCGTGGTACGGACAGGCTTTAGTGCAACTCGCGCAAAACCTGCCCACAGTTTTCCAGATGTTTTCGCAGCAGCAGGAACGCGCTTTTCAGCGGCAGGTATATCTCGCCGGCCTCAAACCTGGCGAAGTTCCCAATCCTGCATTCCAACCGCCTTCTGCACAGGTCATCCCGATCGCAACGGCACCACCTACCCAAGAGCAGTTGATTGAGAAATTGATTCAAGAGGTAGTTCGATTCTTCAATGCTGGATTTGACGGCTACGGTTGTGCTGCCCACATTCTGATGACTGCGGAGCTTGCCCCAGTCTGGCAACAGTTTTCATCTGTGCTTTCCGATGAAGAGCAACTGAGGCAGACTATCTCCCAGATTCCAGCGCTGGCAATGATGTCGGCGAATCCAGAGTGGCCGGAATTTGTCGGCGAATTTTCACAGACATTTCGCGATATGGCGATGCCACGCGGACCCCAGGACGACGAGCAAGAAGAGCCGCCAACTGGAGCCGATACCGCTGCGGAAGCGAAGCCAGGAGCCGCCAAGAAAAAGGCTGTGAAGAAACCTGTTGCTGAAATGCCAAAGCCTAACTGATATAAGTTAGCCATGAGCACGTCTCGCTTTGACCGGACCTCGCGGCTGCGAATCGTGGACAGCGAGCCACCGCAACGTGAGGTAAATGCGTTTGTGCGCATCGCCGCTGCTCTGGAGCGTATTGCTGACCGCTTCGACGCGGACGCGAAGGAATTCGACAAACTTGTGCAGCGCGGAAAAGGCCTGGGTTAAGTAGGGTTCTTCCACGCCCAGGATAATCGCTCACGCTCAACCGTCACTTTTTTCAACAGCCCTATTTCGTTGGCCTTCTCTTCCAATGAAATAATCACAGGCGGTTGTGGATCGTCCCCTCTTGGATGGGAAAAGTATTCTTGCGTCTCTGGCGCAAGAATGATCGATTCATTTGTCGAGATTACACCCATCCCGAATTTCGTCCCGATGCTCCGTTCCAGTGTTTCGATCAGCTGCGGCAAATTCAATCCAGTTGGCAGTCGCACGATCTTCTTGACGCCCAGCGCATAAAGTTTGCCATCGCGCAGAGCATCCTGATTCTCTTGCTGCGCATGCGACGGTCCATCCATCTCAATCACCAGACGCAACGACGGGCACCAGAAATCAGCGATATAGTTGCCGATTATTTTCTGTCGATGGAATCGGTGGCCGAACTGCTTTTTGCGCACCAACTCCCACACCTGAGCCTCAGCCTTTGATGGTTCATGCCGAAGCTTTACTGCTTGGCCATACAGCCGCGGATTCGGATTAAGGAACATTGTGGGGGCCTTTCTTTTTTTTCTTTGGGGTGAGATGAAGGGTCTTAGGGAAACATAAGCGCAATCTGTGGATGAGCCGTGGATCCTGTGGAGCGATAGTGGTTCCGACTTAGAATCAGCGACTTAAAAAATAAATTCGCGGTCGTTCAGTTGCCTATCTTGCTGTGCACCTTTTCATGCACACGGGATTTTCCGCTACCTGCTGTGGATGAATGTGGAAAAGGGACTACGAAACTGAGACTTTTCTTATTCTTTTTGCGTAGTTACGATGGAGTCTTGACAACTAGTTAGTAACGCTCTAGAGTCAGGCCCGTGGAATATCCGGAAAGACAGTGCAAGGCCCAAGGTTGCGTGAAGAGTTACAAGCCACGAGTGAGGGGACAGAAGTTTTGCTCCCCGCTATGCTCCGGACGCGAAAAGCAAAAGCGGCTGCGAAACAGGGCCAAGAGAGCTACTAGGTTGGCGAAGGCATGATGCGAGTAAACCTAATCCGAAACATGGATCAAGAGTGGCTCGCCAGCGGACTTCCCTTATTCAAGGACACATTCCAAGTATTATGTAAAGTAGGTAGGCAGAGCCTCCGTCGAATTGAGTTATTTATTACTTGTTTGCACTGCGGCATTTTCTGTGAACACCATTTTGGCGTGGAATAGTGTTCCTGCGATGCGCGTGGCGATGGCGATCAGTTCACTCTGGCCCTGGAAAACTTTGACGACGGGCGCCGGAGAAAACTCGGGCAGATGGACAGGAAGGCCGCAGCGAATTCTTCCAGACATTTCATCGTTCGCCGTGACTGACGGAATGTCTGGCAGCAGCAATCGCGGATGTATGAATAGCTTCTCAGGGTCACTGCCCGCGGCTTGCAAGTCCTCTAAAGTGTGAGCTTCGGCGAGAGTGAAATTTCCAGCCGAAGTACGGCATAGCGATTCCAGATGCGCTCCGCATCCGGTTTGCAGGCCCATATCGTGGGCGATTGATCGCATATATGTGCCGGATGCGACGCGGGCGCGGAAGAAGGCTTGGTTCCCTTCCACGTTTAAAATCTCAAATACTTCAACGTTTACTTTAACTGGGGTGAGATGTGTATCCAGTTTCTTGCGCGCCAGCTTATATGCCGCGACTCCCTTAATCTTCTTCGCGGAGAATGGCGGGGGCATCTGTTCGATCAGCCCCTGAAATTTGCGGGCCAACTCTTGTAGTTCAGGCAGGGAAAGCGTAACCGCTTTCTCATCCGCAACAGGCTCGCCATCAGCATCATAAGTGTCGGTCGCAAAGCCGAAGCGGATCGTCCCTTGATAGGTTTTCTCGGCTGATGTATAGAATTGCGCCAGACGCGTCATGTTGCCGACGACCAACGGAAGAACGCCGGTGGCCAGCGGATCGAGCGTCCCCAGGTGACCGACAGAACGCTGCTGCAGCAGGCGCCGAACCCGGTTTACCACATCGTGGGATGACAGGCCGCCGGGTTTATTGATGATCAGTACGCCGTTGGACATTGAGTAATTGGATAACTTGGCAGTTAAGTAATTAAAACCAACTGCCGAACCGGGTCGAACAGTTAGCATACTTTAGACTTCAGATTGCCCGATTACTAAATTGCTCAATCCCCGATGATTCCTCTCCGCGACGATCAGCCTCGTTTCAGCACTCCTTACATGAATTATTTTCTGGTGGCGCTGAATACGGTGGTCTTTCTATTTGAGCTGTCGGTGGGCTCTCAGAGTCATCGTGCGCTCAATGGCCTCATCTACCAGTTCGGAATTGTGCCTAGTCATTTCACTCAATCCATAGCCGGTTCGGCGCACACCGGATTGCCCGCCGCGTTCCTTTCAATTCTAACCTCAATGTTCCTGCACGGCTCGTGGCTGCACATTATCGGGAATATGTGGGTGCTGTGGATCTTCGGAGACAATATCGAAGACTACCTCGGCCATTTCGCCTACCTGATCTTTTACCTGCTCTGCGGATTCGCAGCGGCCATCGCGCACATAATATTGAACGCCGGCTCTGATGTGCCTACGGTGGGCGCCAGCGGCGCAATAGCGGGAGTGATGGGGGCATATTTTTTGCTTTATCCGAAAGCGCGAGTTCTAACGCTCGTCCCATTGATCGTGTTTTTTACCTTTTGGTGGCTGCCGGCGTGGATTGTGCTGGGCTACTGGTTTCTATTGCAATTCTTGAGCGGAGCGTCGACATCGATCGCGTACTCAAATCCAAATAGCGGCGGGATTGCTTTCTGGGCGCACGTCGGTGGATTTGTCGCAGGGATTATCCTGATCAAAGTGATGCCGACGCGGTCGCCGCGGAACCGGTACAGCACGTGGTGAACGGCGTGAATTTTCTTTCTTTCTTTTCCGAATTCAAGGTCAAAGCCCGCGGGCAGGAGTGCGCGCGCCACACAGGCAAAACCGTATAATGGCGGAGTGAGTTCTTCTTCCGTCCGCCAGATTGCTTCCGCCGACTTCCCTACCCGGTG
Source organism: uncultured Acidobacteriaceae bacterium (assembly GCA_963849315.1). Classification (GTDB taxonomy): domain Bacteria; phylum Acidobacteriota; class Terriglobia; order Terriglobales; family Acidobacteriaceae; genus PALSA-188. The sequence goes on from CAWKGT010000002.1 coordinate 275,796, forward strand.
GGGCAAGTTTCGCATCCTTGGATTTGTAGGCGAATTCGGATCCGAAACTCCACGCCACAAAGAAGAAGCAGTAGCCTTGGTGATGGGAGATGTCCGTTCCGGCTCGCCCCTGGTGCGAATTCATTCGCAGTGCCTGACCGGAGACGTGTTCGGTTCCCTTCGCTGCGATTGCCGCCAGCAACTCGAAATGGCTTTGGCCATGATCGCCGACGAAGGCTCAGGCGTGCTCATATATGAACAGCAAGAGGGACGCGGCATCGGCCTGATGGCGAAACTTCAAGCTTATGAATTGCAGGATTCAGGACTGGACACGGTGGAGGCCAATGAGCGCCTGGGATTCAAAGCCGATCATCGCGAATTCGCGCTGCCTGGGGAGATCCTGAAGGCATTGGGAATTTCTCAAGTGCGCCTGCTCTCGAACAATCCAGATAAGGTTGAAGCCCTCGAACGCGCCGGAATTAAAGTGACAGAGCGTGTGCCCTGCGAAGCCGCTTCGAACATTCACGCCGAAGATTATTTGAACACAAAACGAGACAAGCTGGGACACCTCTTCACGTCGCGATAGCCGGAAACACAAAACTTCGAGCGTGCTGGCGCGGCGAGAGCATTGAGGAATCTCCTTTTCTGCTACGAAACAAGCGCAATCAGTAAGTCGGTATTCTCGGATCCACTTCTCTGGACCACGCATCGATGCCACCGCGTAATGACTGAGCGCTATCGAATCCTTGCTGGCGCAGCCAGTTGGTCACGCTCATGGAGCGGACGCCATGGTGGCAGACAACGACAATGTGTTCGTCTGGATCAAGTTCCTGATGAGCGCGACTGGGGACGTCCCCCATTGGGATGAGCTTAGAGCCAGCGATTTGTGAGAGCTCGAACTCCCAGGGTTCGCGGACGTCCAGCAAAGTGAATGCGGATGATTGATCTAAAAGGCTTTTTAAGTCGGCGGGTGTGATTTCAAAATTTAACATTAAATTTGGGGATACTGTTCGCGGGCAGGAGTGCCCGCGCCACACAGTCATAGCTTTATAAATTGATTGCTGATTTTCTTACTTCGCCGATCGAGGCCAGAGGATCGCGCGCCCCTTCTTTTTCTGCGATCCATTTCTTTTCGTTGTGGATGATGTCCAGCAAGGTCACTTTGTCCTGCGGGCTGGGCATGTATTCTTTTTCATGCTCGGCGTACGACTCTTCGCTGAGCGGCTCACCTGTCTTCGCATGAAACTTCTGACCAGACCAGCGTCCAATCTGGCGGTTGAATTTGATATCCGGAGCATAGAGTTTTGGCTGTCCCGCGGTCAGAACACTGTTCAGGCGCTCGATCAATCCGGCAACTTCGTCGCGATATAAATGGCGGTTGTAGTCGTTCAAGTCATCGAGCTTTGCGGTGTGCTCGTTTTTTGGCTCGTCGTAACGGCCCTTAATGCCCCATACGTATGCCCAATGCGCAGAGGAGGAATTGTCGGTGCCGAACAGATCGTAGGAGCTGGAAATCCATTTATTCAAATATTTCTGAATCAGCCACGCGGGGACGACTCCGGCCTGAACAATGCGGCGGAGTCCATCATTTCCAGTACCCATGTGGAAGGCTTCTTCGCGCAGCATGTAAGACATGGAGCGGCCGAGAGGAGCGAAGCCCGAGTACTTCAGCATTTGCAATTGAAATTTTCCGTCGCGGTCGACGAAATCTGTATAAGTGAAAAAGTCCATCCAGTTATCAACGTCGACGTTGAATGCGCCCAGGAGGCGCTTGTTGTCGAAGGCTCGCCGCTCCAGCATTTTTTGGGCTTCGACTTTTCCGGAGTATCCAAAGTGATCAACCAGCAGCGCGCACATCTGCCATCCGTGACGCATTTCTTCAATCATCACGCGGGTGATAGCGCGGCGATCCCAATCGGTGGGAGCGCTTTCGAATAAATTTCGTTGCTGCTCGACACTGGCAAACTCCGTGTCTCCCTGGTAGACGATCAGGTTCATCAGGGCATCGCGCATTTGCTGGGTCGGGACCTGGCGCAGGTTTTCCCATTTATTGCGGCCCTTAAATGAACCAAATTGGATTTCGGTGGTCTCAATCGCGCCGTATAGGGTGTCGAATTTAAAGTCAGCAATCTCGTCGCGGTTGACGCCAATGTCTTTGCGCCAATCGTCGAACATCCCGACCCAATCGCTAAAGGTTCCGATTTTTGCTACTTTTCCTGGCATGGTGTACCCAAAATCCTGCCCAGCTTCGCCGGGCTTGGACAAGCAAGGGCGCCCGTCCTTGCGCGGGCGTTGCAGGGTTCTCCCGCACTACTTTCCGGTGAAGGTTGCGGGACGTTTTTCCACGTATGCCGCAAGTCCTTCTTTTGCGTCGTCGCTCTGAAACAGTATCTGCTGATTCTCGCGTTCGACGGCTAACGCTGATTCCATCGGAATTTCCCAACCTGTCTGCACCGCCCGTTTGATGCGTCCCACGGCTTTGGCGGCCTTGTTTGGAGGGCAGAACTGACGGGCGTACTCCATGATGCTTTCCATGAATCCGTCGCGCTCGTAGATGTCGTTGATGATTCCGAACTCCTGCGCTTCTTCGAACGAGAACGTGTTGCCAGTGACCATCAACTCGATCGCTTTACTCTTTCCCACCAGGCGCGAGAGTCGCTGCGTTCCACCGGTTCCAGGAAGCACTCCGAGATTCACTTCCGGCAAACCAATTTTGCCAGCGTCGCGGCGCGCGATTCGTAGGTCGGCGGCCATTGCGATTTCGAGTCCTCCGCCAACGCAGTGGCCATTCAGCGCGGCTATTACTAACTTCGGCGTGTGCTCCAATCGCAGCAACGTCTCGTTGGCATGAAGGCAGAAATAATATTTGAATGTGGGATCGACGCTGGCGAGCATTTTGATATTCGCTCCGGCGGAGAAAAACTTGTCTCCGTATCCGGTTAGCACGATGACGTAAACATCGTTGTCGAAGCGCGCAGATAAAATTGCTTCGTCCAACTGCCGATTCATTTCGTAGGTGTAAGTATTCGCCGGCGGATCCGCCATCTCAATTACGGCCACGCCAGATTCGGTGCGGTAATTGATGAGTTGCTTGCCAGCCTGGGCCGCCGGGGGCTCGATTGTGGTTGCCATAAATACTCCTTAACACCTCCCAATTTTATGCCTTATGGACGCAGGAGTACATATCGGCGGGCTTCGCAAGCAAAGGCTCGTTTCAATTTATCGCTTGGATATGGCGGCCTGAATTACGGTGAGGGCTGGTCTCGCTCAGTCAAAAGAATCCGTTTAACTTGATTGCGATTTAATTGTTGGACACTTCCGCCAATACGGATGACCACTTGCGACCCAGAAACAGATTCCAGATCTCCACTCAATATGCTTCCATCACGCAGTTCGACTGTGTCATGAGCCGATGTCCCCAATTCATAACTAACGCTGCCGCCCGAAGCATCGTCGGAAGATATTTCCAGCGGGTATTTGCCAGAAGTGTATCCTTCCTTGCTGAATTCGAGTACATGACTTCCAACTGGAACCTTAATGATTTTGGGCGTAGCCCCGGAGTCAGTGCCGTCGACTTTCAACGTAGCGCCTTGGGGAACCGAGTTTACGGTGAGCGAGATCAACCGAGGAGGAGCTAACGGACTTAGCTCTGGCGGAAGGTATTTCGCGATCAAAGAGATGGAAACGGGAGTACCTGACGAACTGATAGTAGTCTGGAATTTCACTGTTTCGCCGTGGCCGACGCTACTGATGCTGATGAAACCGTCACCAATCCGAACTCTATTCTTGTCGTACAGATAAAGCGAAAAGTTTGCGTTCGAGATCGTTTTGGCCCAAAGATTCTCCGCAGTCGTATCGATCACGTAAGTACGCTGGCTCCCTACCGAGCCCATTTCTTTGAATCTGCCGAAACTGAATCGCAAAACGGGCGAACCAGTTTCTGGCCACACGATAACCTGAGCCGGGGGCTCCTTCGCCGCCGACATTAGAGTCACTAAAAGCGTAAGCGCAATGCAAAGTATTTTGAGAGAATTTCTCATGGGCAGTGATTTGTAACACATCGGGTCGCTACGGGCAATCCGGTTTCAGTTGCGGATGTCGGCCATCAGGCGTTCAACTTCGGATTTCTGATCTGCCGTCAATGGAAGCAGAGGCAGGCGGGACGGACCGCCGAAGTATCCGTTCAAATCCATCGCGTGTTTCAGAGCAGGGATGCCCATGTGCGATACCAAGCGCTCGCCCGCGACGGCGATTCGCTCTTGTTTCAACGTAGCGAGTGCATCGTCACCTTCTTTCCATGCGGCGTAAACTTCGTAACATGCTGTCGGCGCGGGGTCTGCAAACGCCAGGACAGCGCCAGTTGCCCCGGCACTTAAGGAAGCGTGAAGTTTGTTTGCCGCTCCGGCCAGCACTTGAAATCCGACTTGTTTTTGCCGGGTTTTAATCGGCGGTTCTTCGACCGTTGCCACCGAGGACACAATTTCACCCTGCGAAATAGAAATCAGTTCCCTGCTGGCGGCTTTTTGGCGGCCCTCTTTTTTTGCCGCGTCCATCATTCGCGGTGTGACCGCTTCGAATATTGGAGTCACCGTTGCCTCGCGCTTCACATGGCTTGTGTTCTCGACCATCTTCCGTATTTTTTCTATGTCCCCACCAGACTCTTTTATGCCAATGATATTTGGATGATCGGCTAGTTCGATAGCAATCTCCGCAGGAAGATCGTATCCCGTAAGGGATGGGACGCTGTAAAGCATGATTGGGAGCGCCGCGCGGTCGGCGACCGTGCGGTAGAACGCGAGCATGTTCGCGGGCTGCATCTGCTTTTTGTAGTAATGGGGCGTGCGCACCAAGGCAACGTCATAACCAAGTTCCGCGGCATATTCGGTGAGTCGCAAAGTTTCTACTGCGGACTCTGAACCCGTCCCGGCGATCAATACTTTAGTCGGATAAACCGTGTCTCGCCCGACTTTCAGCACGTCCCGGCGCTCCTGATCGGAAAGCATGATGGCTTCGCCGGTCGAACCAAGCACAACGATCCCCGCAACCGGCGTTTTGGAATAGCGCTCGACATTGTGTTCGAGCTTCTTAAAATAGACTTGTCCGTCGGGATAATAAGGCGTTGTGATGGGAGGGAAAATACCGGAGAGCAGCATAGTGATTCAGCGTATCACTTCCGGGGCGCGCAAATCGTGGGGATAACTTCCCGCCGATTTGCGGCGGTAAAATCTGAAGTCGCTATCCACAGTCACGATCGAGTGGCGCGGGTAAAGTTCGCTCATGCGGATCAGGCAGAGATCGGCGAGATCGGGACGACGGTCGGCGTAGCGCCCGGCGAGGTCGCGCAGCGGCCCTACGTGGTCCGCCATATCAAACGCAATTTCAATTGCACCCTTGGCACGCTTGTGCGGCGAGAGGATTCTTTCAGCCAGGTAACCATTTCTTCCGGCAGACGACTTGTGAGTGTATTGCTGTCGGCTGAACTTGTAAGGTAGGAATGCTTCGACTCTGTAAGCTTCCGTGGGCGGAAGCTTACGGCCGCTCAACATGACATGGTTATTTTGCTTGGCGAATAAAGTAGTGCTCTTTGTCCATACTCGCGGGGATAGCGATGTCGAAGAATCCCACCATCATTTCGTTGTAGGTCTGATCACCCCAAATTACAGGCACATTCGGATCGGGATTATGGGGATTGTTGCGCGAATTGTCGTACCACGCCACGGCCTGCAATTCGGTTCCTGCTTTTAGAAATCTTGGCTCGCTTAAGCGATAACTCATCTGCCAGTAAAAATCGTAATTCACTTTAAGTAGCGTTTCGGCTTTGTGATCGGGATGGACGATGTTGTATTCGAAACGCTTGCCGCGAAGATGCATATGCGGGAAGAAGCTGAGGAGCGTGGCGTCGTTGGGCAGGGTCCCGTGGACCTCGACGCGATAGTTATCGGCGCCGGCTGGAATCGGAATGGTGTCTTCGTCATTGGCTAGCTGCAAAGTGATTACTCGTTGCTTCGGAGTATTTTTGGAAAAGACCAAGCCGACGCTGGTTTGATCTCTGGCGGCATGGCCGTTGGTCGTGTAGTGCATCTGAAAAATAAGATCAGAGTGGGCGGGAATAAATTTTGCCATGCCCCCGGGCCAATTGTCCGGCGAACTTCCGGGAGCGTATACGAGTAGCATGTCGCTGTTGGTGGCATGAGCCTCGTGCATGAGTTCGGGATCGTGCAGCGTGGAAGCGGTGAATGGGACGCCGACGGGCGCGCCGCGCAACCATTTCGATTCTGGAGGACGAATGTAGACCACCGCGTGGTGAACGTGATCCCGCGCGCTGGGGCGCACCTCTGACATTTGCACCCATCGGCCTTCGGCGAATCTCGTGGGCACGATCTCGTATGTGTACTCGACATCTCCATGAGCCGGAATCGCTACGGGCTTCGGCATCTGTAGGACGAGATCGGGCGGAGAAATATTCCATCCGTAGGTCCAATGCGGAGGTGGCGGCGCATCCCGCGGATTGCCGCCTGGAGCATTCGATTCTACCCACGCGGAGATAGTTTCGATTTCGTGCTGCGTCAAAGACGGGTCATCGGAGAAATGTCCGCAGCAGGGATCTGCGAACCAGGGCGGCATTTGCTTCTTGCTTACTGCTTCTTTAATTTCATCCGCCCAGGAGTGCGCCTGGGAGTAAGTGACCAAAGAAAACGGAGCGATTTCTCCGGGCCGATGGCAACTCTGGCAGTGCTGCCGAAGGATGGGCAGAACGTCTTTGTAGAAAGTCGGCGAACTCCGCTTAGCTGCTACCTGTGGGGATGCAGTGAGGCTCAAAAGTAGCGGGGCACTGGCGACTAATAGAATTAAAACTTTCATGGAACCCGGTCAGGGAGCATTTATTCCTTGCCGTGCGGATCGCACTCGATTTCCAAAAGGACGTCTTCCGGCTTCCGCCTTGAAAATCTCGATCATTCTATGTTCCGCACCGGCATAATCGGCTTCAGCAGACCAATATAAAAAGATCGGACAGTCAAGAATAGTTACAGCATGTCCCCCTCGGTGGGGCCGCTTATCAGGATATTCGTGTTTGTAAAACTCCCTCAGGCGCCTGCGCAATGCTTACTTCTGCCGATGTAGATTATTTGCTGACCCTCAATCCAATACGGGCGTTCGACAGCGGGTAAGCACTCGGGAGTTTTGCCTGCATCCGCGCCACTACCCAAAGTAACTACATATATGCCCGGCCCGCGCTCTGCAATCTCGGTCCGCCAAGGCACTGGACCATTCGAATTAATGTCAGCTTTTCTGAAAAGTTCTTCGACTGACAGCATCAGCCCCGGCTCCGTTCTGACCGCAGATCGTGGCCGGTCATGTCTTGGGGTTGCGGAATTCCGAGCATACCTAAGACTGTGGGGGAAATATCGCGCAGAGAGCCGTTCGGCTTTAGACTCATATTCTTTGTGTGTTGAGCAATCACGATGAACGGGACTGGATTCGTCGTGTGCGCGGTATGCGGTCCACCCGTTACGGGATCGACGAGCATTTCGGCGTTTCCGTGGTCGGCGGTGATCAGGATTGCGCCGCCTTTTGCACGGACCGCTGTCTCTATGCGGCTGAGACATGCGTCGACGACTTCGACAGCAGTGATGGTAGGCTCGAGTCTGCCGGAATGGCCGACCATATCGGCGTTGGCGAAGTTGACGATGATCACGTCGAAAGTGCCGTCTTCGACCCCTTTCACGACGGTGTCGGCGATGCCGGCTGCGCTCATTTCCGGTTTCAAATCGTAGGTCGCAACTTTCGGCGATTGCACCATGGCACGTTCCTCGCCGGGAAAAGCTTTCTCTACACCGCCGTTGAAGAAGTAAGTCACGTGCGCGTACTTCTCGGTTTCGGCTACGCGAAGATTTCGCAAATTCATTTCGCCCATGACGTTGGCGAGAATGTTGTTCATGGATTCTGGCGGAATGACGACAGGCAGACTGAAATTCTTGTCGTATTGCGTCATGCAAACATAATTTAGGTTAGCCGGAACTTTACTCCGCGGAATCGTGGCATCGAGATCGTCGGCTCCGGGAAGATCCCGGCCGCCCTGGGCGTTAAGCCCGCTGTTGCGCGTGAGGGCGCGGGTGATCTGGCGGACGCGGTCAGCGCGGAAATTGAAGCAGATGCACGAGTCATTGTCGCGAATTTGTGCAATTGGATTTTCGTGTTCGTCAGTGCAGACGAAGGGCACGATGAATTCATCGGTGACATCGTTATTGTAGGAATTCTTCACGCCTTGAACTGGATTGATAAACCTCCCGCCCTCGCCGACTCCGTTGACCATCGCTTGAAATGCTTTGTCGATACGTTCCCATCGGCGATCGCGGTCCATGGCGTAATAACGTCCGCTCACGGTAGCAATCTTCCCGACATTGTATTCGCGCATTTTCTGCTGGAGCAATTCCAGGTATCCGACGCCATTAGTTGGCAGGGTGTCGCGGCCATCCATGAAGGCGTGAATGAAAACTCGATCCACGCCATTCTGCTTTGCCATTCTCAGCAGCGCATGCAAATGAGTCTGGTAAGAATGCACGCCGCCGTCGGAAAGCAATCCGAAGAGATGAAGTTGATGGCCGTCCAAGCGCGCATTCTTCATTGCGGCGAGCAGCACGGGATGGTGGAAGAACTCGCCATTCTGGATCATCAATTCGATACGGGTGCTGTCCATGTGAACGATGCGTCCGGCGCCGATGTTGAGATGTCCGACTTCGCTGTTGCCCATCTGGCCGTCGGGCAGACCGACATAATGGCCGCTGGTATGAATCAGCGTGTTGGGATACTCGCGAAGAATTCGGTCGTAGGTGGGCTTGCGTGCCAGCGCGATGGCGTTGGCTTTGGTTTCGGCACGGTATCCCCAGCCATCGAGGATGATTAGAACTAGAGGTTTGGGTTTCGTCATAGCTTTCTGGAATTCTCTTGCCACTGCAAGCTTCTAAGCGAAAGGTTGAACATCCTCTGACATCATCCTCGAGGGACGCCCAGCCCGAAGGATCCTGCAGATGCACTCGGCATTGCTAGGCCACGCCGCGGCGAGATCCTTGGCTCAGGAAGACGTCAAAATTATTCCAGAGCAAAGGTGAATAACAAACTAGCTAAAAACAATAGCCAACGGTTCAAACCATCTGGATTGCAATAATATAGTTTGTCTGGAATTATTTGTCGCGGCTCAACATTCTGGCGTGAAAGAGGATTTATGTCGATCAGCGAACTTCTAATTACCGAATTTGATGAGGAAATGAAAAAGACACGCGAGACATTGGGGCGCGTTCCAATGGACAAAAAGGATTTTGCGTGTCATGCAAAGTCGATGCCGCTGGGCCGTCTGGCGCCTCACGTGGCCGAGCTTACCGGCTTTGGCTTGAGCATACTTACTACACCGGAAGTGGATTTCGGCAAAGGCGAGTACAAGCCACTGGCATTCGACTCCCCGGCTCAACTCACCGCCGCCCTCGACGAAGGCGCAGCCAAGGTGCGGGATGCACTTCAGAAGATGCCCGACGAGGCATGGACCGGCGACTGGAAGTTAAGCTACAAAGGCGCTCAGATTTTTAAGGGCTCGCGGTTCCTGGCTTATCGCGAAATGTTCATGAATCATCTGGTTCATCATCGCGCGCAACTGGGAGTGTATCTGCGTCTGACGGATACGCCTGTGCCAGCCACGTATGGACCGTCCGCAGACGACAAGATGGGATTTTAAAGGACGACTTCTACCAGATCACTTCGACGGGATAGCGCGCAGACCAAGGATCGGCTGTAATGACGGGGATTTTTTCTTCGGTGCTCTGTGCGATCAATATTCGCGGTTAGCAGCCGGGAAAGGTGGGTTTTGGCCTCGTGGATGTGTACTACCATAGCCTCAGTATAGCTAGGTCCATGGACAAGTCAGCATTAGATCTGCAACCACTTCTCTTCATCCATGTTTATAGTTCAATGCTGCCAGTCCCAAAAACGTGGCGGAGTGGCCCAATTCCTCTTCGATTCTCAGCAATTGGTTGTACTTGGCTATGCGGTCGGTTCGGGAGGCAGATCCGGTTTTGATTTGTCCGGCACCAGTGGCTACTGCCAGGTCGGCGATGAAGGTGTCCTCGCTTTCGCCGGAGCGATGAGATATGACGGACGTATATCCATTGCGGCGTGCCAGGTCGATGGCGTCGAGAGTTTCGCTTACCGTGCCAATCTGGTTCACTTTGATGAGAATTGAGTTTCCCACACCGCGATCAATTCCCTGCTGGAGCCGTTCGGTATTAGTAACGAATAGGTCATCGCCTACCAACTGAATTTTGCCTCCTACTTTTTCGGTGAGCAATTTCCAGCCGTCCCAATCATCTTCGGCGAGGCCGTCCTCCAAAGAAACGATGGGATAATCATTCACCCACTTTGCCCAAAAGTCGACCATTTCTTCGGAGGTCTTCGACGATTTGTCGGATTTCTTGAAAACATATTTTCCATCCTGATAAAACTCGCTGGCGGCGGGATCAAGGGCGATGGAAATCTGCTCGCCGGGTTTGTATCCCGCTTGCTGAATCGCTTCCAGTACTACCTCAATGGCTTCGACGTTCGATTTCACCGACGGCGCGAATCCTCCCTCGTCGCCTACGGCAGTGCTGTAGCCACGTTTTTTTAGCACACCCTTCAGCGTGTGAAATACCTCGACGCCCCAGCGCAATCCCTCGGAGAATGACTTCGCGCCGACGGGCATGACCATGAATTCTTGAAAGTCGACGTTGCTGTCGGCGTGGGCTCCGCCATTTAGAATATTCATCATTGGAGTGGGCAAAGTATTCGCGCCGGCGCCTCCGAGATACCGATACAGAGGAAGATCGAAGCTGGCGGCGGATGCGCGCGCGGCGGCCATCGACACGGCGAGGATGGCATTCGCTCCGAGGCGTCCTTTATTGTGGGTGCCGTCGAGTTCGATCATCTTGTTATCGAGGGCGCGTTGTTCGGCGGTGTCCATTCCGGTCAGCGCTTTATTGATTTCTCTGTTCACATTTTCTACGGCTTTGAGGACGCCTTTTCCGAGAAAACGTTTCTTGTCTCCATCGCGCAGCTCGACTGCTTCGTGAGCACCAGTGGAGGCGCCGCTGGGAACGATAGCGCGGCCCTTTATTCCGTCTTGCAAGGTCACTTCGACTTCGACCGTGGGATTCCCGCGAGAATCGAGTACTTCACGCGCGTGAATGTGGCTGATATTGCTCATTTATTCCTCTCTCGGTGTAGCGAATAATTATTTTCTATTTTTATTATCGATGAAACCCGCGATTATATCAGCGTCGCTTCGTGCTCAGGCTCGCCATTCATCTTCGGCCTGGAGGTGCAATTCAATCCATCCCTCATCGGGCAATGCGTCCACCGGCAGGCGATTCCGCCAAAAACTGACTTTCAGCCGCAGGCTATTAGGACCATTGGCCGCACGCAGCGGGGCGGGGCCAAGCCATGCCAAAGGGAGCCTAAACTCGAAGCTGCGTCCCATGGCAACCAATAAATCATTTTGAAGTTCGCCGGAAGTCGTAACCGGCTGTTGCCGATCGGCAGCGCAAAGGTTCCATGCGGTCAATTTGCCGCTCGCTATCGCTGCGTCGAGTCGAAGGGCGCGCTGAGGATTCTCGCGATCGCTATCCGACGATTCGATATTCACGACAATCTCAAAAATATCTTCAGGAAGGCTTTCCACAAAATCCAGGCGCCCGTAAACGAAGACCTCATCTACGCCTGCGTACATTGAATCCAAGACGAACTGCTTGCCGTGCATCGATCCGGCGCGGCGGTCGGCGGTGTAAACGGCGGCGCCCATCCATTCGAAATAGCGGACGGAATCGCCGGTGATGCGGGGATGGATATACGCGCTTTGGGGGGTAAACAGGGAGTTGGTGCCAGTGCGATTGATGGGCTGCGCGAGATAATCGGGAGGGACTGCCCCCAGCGCCTGATAGACGTTGGATAAATGTTTGCGGTAGAGTTCGTCGAATTCGCGATCGTTTGCCGAAGAGTGCTCCGGGCCGTACCACCAGTTCCAATCGCTGCCCTCGGCAATCAATAATTCTTCAAAGGCAAGATTTCGCTGCTGTTCGGAACATTTCGGCGCCATTTCAGAATAAAAATTGCGGGCGTGATAAAGATAGTCCCACGCGCGGTTGTCTTCGCGAGCTCCGATCCAAACGTTGAAATTGGCGCGGATCCAGGAGCCGGGAACCAGGGAGGTAAGTTTCTGGGGATCGCGATGTTTCTGAATCGCCTCGGAGACGGTTACGGCCTCGATTTCATGAATTTTGCCGAGACTGTCGTAGAACCTGCGGAGGAATTCCCTTCCCGACTGCGGATAATATTCCCAGGCATTTTCCCCGTCCAGGATTATTGATACGAGGGCATCGCGGCCGCTCTCGAGAACCGGTTGCGCGGCTTGCTGAATGCTGCCGATGAGATGATTGGCGGCATCCTGCGGAGGCATGCCGGAGTAAACGAAGCCGATCAGGTCGGAAATGGTGTGGTCGCGGAAAATCAAATGGATAGTGGCGCCGTCTTTTTCGTAATGGTAAGGCGTATATAGCCTAGCGGCAGCGTCAGATGGCAAATGGCCGCCACCGTCACGAGAAAATGGCATGCCCAAGCTGCGACCGAGGACTTCTTCGTCGGTCGCCATCCATTTCACGCCGAGGTTCGAAGCGATAGTTAACACCTCGTCGGAAACGCTTCCTTCAGACGGCCACATGCCCTGGGGTCTAATTCCAAATACTTCCTGATGTAAATCGAGGCCCCTCTTGATTTGTTCTTCCGCATCTTCGGGATGGCGAAAACGGTTCAAGGGCAGCGGCAGGCCGGGGGCGGAAACAGCGCCTATATTGGTGTCGCACACCAGCGGCAGAATGGGATGATAAAACGCCGAAGTTGAGATTTCGATTTGACCCTTTTTGGCGGCGTCCGCGTGCGCGGGCAAGACCTTGGCAATGAGTTCACGTTCGCGGGTAATCACGAATGCTTGATCTTCGATTGAGTAATTGCGGCCCTTTGCGATCAGCGCCGCGATATCTGGATCGTCGAGGAAGAATTCGTCGAACCATGCGATTTGCGATAGCACCTGAAGGTCAGTGAAATCCTGCGGAACAAAATACTTGTCGGCGCGTTGCGGATCGAAGCCGGCGCTGCGCAACATTTCCCACAACTCCTGGTACCGGGGGTAGCGGCCGATCATGTTTGCCTGGTTCGCCTGGAAAAGGTATCGCAGGGCGAAGCTGCGGTCATCGGGAGTCAAATCTCGAGCAGGTTTTGCCGCCACCTCGAGGAACGGATCTCTCGCCGTCCCGGAGACGTAATCCTGGATCTGGTTGATCAGCGATGGGACGAGATTGAAAGTCTGGTGGATGTTGGGGAAATCGTCCGACAGCTTTACCATGCCGTAATAGTCTTTTAGCGCGTGGAGCCGCACCCAGGGCAGCCGATATTCTCCCGTGACCAGATCTTTATAGAAAGGCTGGTGCTGGTGCCAGAGAATGGCTACGCGCAGAACAGGCATTTAGCAGGGATCCTTAGGGCTGGGCGAGAGTAGCGGCAACATGCAGTCTAGCATTGACATTCTTTAAGGAACAACCGTGGTTGGGGTAAGCTGACGGGCGACGCCCATTTCTCCATTAAAGTTAAGGCATTGGCTGCTTTGCTATGCAGCCTTTGATCTTATTAGAGAAATCAGAGCAAAAGCGGCGGACAAGAGTGTCCGCCCCACACAAAATGGTGATGTCTTCGATACACTGGGCGTGCATCTTAGGTGGACATGATTAAGACTAGCGAATCTGCTGTTATAACTCCCCCATCCACGCGCGGGCTGTTGAGTGATCAGGACGTTTATTTGTTTAACGAGGGCAGGCAGTATCGCGCCTATAACAGCCTGGGCGCCCATCTCACGAAGCTAGGCGACCGGGCAGGAGTGTCGTTTGGGGTCTGGGCGCCGAATGCGCGGGAAGTTTCGGTCATCGGAAATTTCAATGGGTGGAGAGCGGGAGCCAACCCGCTGAATCCTCATGCCAGTTCCGGTATTTGGGAAGGTTTTATCCCCGGCATTGGGAAGGGCGAGACGTACAAGTTTCACATCTCTTCGCATAATCAGGGCTATTCCGCCGACAAAATGGACCCATTCGGCATTTATCACGAGATTGCTCCACGGACAGCCTCCATTGTTTGGGATTTGGATTATCAATGGTCCGACCAGAAATGGATGCAGGAACGCGCGGAGAAGAGTTCGCTGCAGGCTCCAATCTCGATTTACGAAGTGCACCTCGGTTCGTGGATGCGGGTGCCGGAAGATCATGAGCGTTCATTAACTTACCGGGAGCTGGCCCCACGGCTGGCCGAGCATGTTGGGCGGCTTGGTTTTACCCATGTGGAATTTTTGCCGGTAATGGAGCATCCTTTTTACGGCTCTTGGGGATATCAAACTACCGGATATTTCGCTCCGACATCCCGCTGGGGAACTCCGCAAGATTTTATGTATCTGGTGGATTATCTTCACCAGCATGGAATCGCCGTGATCCTCGATTGGGTTCCATCGCACTTCCCTTCCGACGAGCACGGGCTGGCGTATTTCGATGGAACGCATCTTTTCGAACATGCCGATGTGCGGCTGGGTTTTCATCCCGACTGGAATACTTATATCTACAATTACGGGCGCAACGAGGTGCGCAGCTTTCTACTTTCAAGCGGCCTGTTTTGGCTGGATCATTATCATGCTGACGGATTAAGGGTGGATGCGGTTGCGTCCATGCTGTATTTGGATTATTCACGCAAGGCCGGCGAATGGATTCCGAATAAATTTGGCGGGCGGGAAAACCTGGACGCGATTGAATTTCTGCGGCAACTGAATCAGGAAGCGTACAAGGAATATCCGGGCGTTCAAATGTACGCGGAGGAATCGACGGCGTGGCCCATGGTTTCGAAGCCAACTTACCTCGGCGGGTTAGGCTTCGGCATGAAATGGGATATGGGCTGGATGCACGATACTTTGCTCTATTTCTCGAACGATCCGATTCACCGGCAATATCATCAGGGGGAACTCACATTTCGAATGCTGTACGGCTATACCGAAAATTTTGTTTTACCTCTCTCGCACGATGAAGTGGTGCACGGCAAGGGATCGCTGCTCGATAAAATGCCGGGGGACCAATGGCAGAAATTCGCCAATCTTCGGCTGCTCTATGCGTATATGTTTGCGCAGCCGGGGAAAAAGCTGCTTTTTATGGGCAACGAAATCGCGCAATGGCGCGAGTGGTCGCATGACCGCAGTCTGGATTGGCATTTGTTAAGCCAGCCTGCTCACCGGGGAGTGCAGAAACTTGTGGAACAATTGAACCGGCTATATCAGAGCGAACCGGCCATGCACGTTTTCGATAGCGATCCGGCGGGATTTGAATGGGTGGATGCAAACGACCACGCTTCCAGCGTGCTCTCGTTCTTGCGCAAGGGAAAATCCCCAAAAGATACGATGCTGGCGGTATTTAACTTTACGCCAGTCCCGCGGCAGCCTTATCAGGTGGGAGTTCCTTCGGGCGGATTCTGGCGGGAGGTCTTCAACAGCGATGGACAGGATTACGGGGGCACGGGTTGGGGAAATATGGGAGGGAAGCAGGCGGAAGTCGAACCGCTGCACGGCCGTCCTTACACGCTCACATTAACGCTACCGCCGCTGGCGGCGATTTTTCTGAAAGCCGAATAGACGGCAGTGAATGCCGATTGGTCGGCACACGTCGCAACACGAGAAATGTTCAACGATCGGAACGCCGGATTTCAGAAGTAATTAAATATGACTTCGCAGGGGATGGATTTAGAGCTATGTCTATGCGTTCATGTAGCGCACTGCACTGGTAAAAAATTATGAGCCCGGGCCACCGGGCTCAAATCAACGTTTCACAGTAGGAGGAGGGCTCAATGTTCCTCTTCGCTGAGGGGGTCTGCGAGAGGATTGAACTCTCATTGGCACGATTAGTGCCAAACGGCCGGGAGCGTGAGTCGTTCTCGGTTTCCACTGGCACATGGCTGTGATTTAAATTTATAGGACCTATGCCAACTACTGGAGAGCGTTTTGAACTCCTCGTATCTCTCATGGCTCGACTTCGTGGTCCCGAAGGTTGTCCCTGGGACCGGGAGCAGACGTTTGACTCCATCAAACCATATACCGTCGAGGAGACATATGAAGTTCTGGATGCGATCGACAAACGCGATTGGGGCGAACTGTCAGGTGAACTAGGCGATCTTCTGCTGCAAGTCCTGTTCTATTCGCAAATGGGCAGTGAGGATAGCAAATTTACTATCGACACGGTGCTGGATCGGCTGGCTGCCAAGCTGGTAAACCGGCATCCGCATGTATTTGGGGACGTGCAAGCGGAAACTTCGCAGGATGTCCTGCGGAATTGGGACGCGATTAAGAAACAGGAGAATGAACTGAAGGGGGTGGGGAAATCTCCGGGAGAGTCTCTGCTGGATAGCGTTTCGCCTGCAATGCCGGCTTTTATCGAGGCTCACAAACTGAGTTCTAAAGCAGCTAAGGTTGGATTCGATTGGCCTGACGTTGCGGGAATTTTTGACAAGTTGCACGAGGAGATCGCCGAACTCCAACAGGAGTTGGAGCGCGGGCCAAGAAATGCGCGGTCGCGTGGAGGAAGAGGTTGGAGATCTTTTCTTCGCCCTGGTTAACATTGCGCGGCATCTCTCGGTAGATTCAGAATCGGCGTTAAAAAAGACCAATCGGAAATTCAGGCGGCGCTTTGAATCAATGGAGCGGCAGCTTCGTGAGTCGGATAAGAATATTGGCGAAGCGACCGCGGAAGAATTGGAGTCTCTATGGCAGCAGGCGAAAGAAAAAGAACGCGGCGCCCCACCCGTGTAGGGACAGTCGCCCCGACTGTCCAAGCCGAGCAAATCTCGGCTCGTTTCTTAGTTCTTAAAGACAGCGGTCGCATACAATCCTGTTTTGAGCTTCGCTCAAATGGACAGCCGAGGGGGGCTGTCCCTACGCGTCGCGATGAAAGTTGAAGCTATTACTCTGCGCGAGCTTCAGATTCAACTTGTCCATTTTTTTGAGACGAGCTTCGGCCGAATTTCAAGCCGCCGCATCATTCTTGTGACTGCGCATTGTGACGGAGTCGAGGGATGGGGCGAATGCGTCGCGGATGAAGGACCTTTCTATAGTTCCGAATGGTCGGAAAGCGCGTGGGCAACGATTCGAACTCATCTCGCCCCCGCTGTTCTTGGCCGGGAACTGACCTCGGCAGGCGAATGTGCTGCGCTAATGGCACGGATTCGCGGACATCGCATGGCGAAGGCGGCGGTCGAAAATGCGGTTTGGGATGCTGAAGCCAAACAGAGACAGTTACCTTTGTGGAAGGTGCTGGGTGGCACGCACAAGGAGATTTCGTGTGGAGTTTCAATTGGCATTCAGGATTCGATTGAGCAGTTGCTGGAGAAGGATTGAGGTCGAAATCGCGGCAGGTTATCAGCGAATCAAGGTAAAGGTGAAACCCGGCTGGGATTTGCAAGTATTGGAAAAAATCCGGGCGCAATGGCCGGAAATTATGCTGAGTTGCGACGCCAATTCTGCATATACCCTCGCCAATGTTGATCACCTTCGCCAGTTCGGTCAGTTCAATCTGTTAATGATCGAGCAGCCTTTATGGGACGATGACATTTACTTTCACGCCCAGTTACAGCGTCAATTAAGAACCGCGATTTGTCTGGATGAATCCATTCACCACGCTCGCGACGCCGAAGAGGCAATTGACATTGGCGCTTGCCGGATCGTCAACATCAAAGTCGGACGGGTTGGTGGCTTTACAGAAGCTAAAAAGGTGCATGACGTTTGTGCTGCAAAGAATGTGCCGGTCTGGTGCGGGGGGATGCTCGAGTCGGGGATTGGGCGCGCTCATAATATCGCGCTGTCGACGCTTACGAACTTCCGCCTTCCGGGGGATGTTTCAGCCTCCAAGCGATATTGGAAGGAAGACATTATCGATCCTGAGGTGGAAGTAACATCGCGGGGAACGATTCGGATTTCAGATGAGGCTGGAACCGGATACCGAATTAAAGACGATCTGGTCGAGCAGTTGACGACTCGGAAGGAAGAGATCCGGGTGGCGCGCAAAGTCTGAAGCGGGCTCTCGGAGGCGGAAGATTATTGTTTTCCGTCTTCGGTTTCGAAGGGTTTGTTTTGGGCGAGCAAGGCTTGCTGTTTTTTCAGCAGATCCACTCCTTGCGCGAAAGTTAACCCTTGGGGCGCGGGCCGAAAATCGCTGTAGACTTCTTTGTCCCTGATATTCAGAGTCTTGAACATGAGGACTTTGCCGGTGAATGCCAGATCCATGCGGGTTATTTCCCAGTGTCCTCCGCCCATGTCACCCTGCTGCACGATGAAATGCCCGCCGCGGTCGAGGTGCCCCAGAATTCCCCAGCCGAAGCCAACTTCCTTAATGAGGATGCCGTCGATCCTGGCTATGCGATGCTCTTTGCTGTCGATCAGCATGGTTCCTTGAAGCCCAGTCAAAATCTGTTCTACGTGGGAAGGCGGCGCATATTTGGGATTGGGACGAAACTTCAGGCGGACCAGTTCGTCGCCGGGTGCGCCGAGATCCGTTTCGCCGGGCAGTGTGCCATCTTCTTCAAACAGGAAGGCCTCGGGAAAAGCGCGCATGATGCGAGCAGTCCTATCCGCATCTTCTTTTTCACGCTTGCACTTTTTATCGAGATCGGCGGGATCGTTTACTAGATGATTCAGCCGCTGCTCCTCGGCCTGCCGTTGATCGGCAGTGAGCGGACGGCCATTAGTTGCGATTAAAAGACCCGCCATGGCGTCGCGCGTTTCAACGATGAGCTTTGTCTTGGAGCCGTCTGGACCATCGCTGACTTCCCGAAACATAAAATGCGGGCCGCCGGTGCTGCTTCTCACTTCGTTGTTCACCGCCTCGCGAACAAGGTCAACCGGAGCGAGCGGGTGATTCTGAGCAGTAGCGCTGACACAAGCGAAAACCACCAATGCGGCCGTTCCTACGATATGTCTTTGCTGAACGCGCATATGTTTCAGGCCCCTAGACGGGTGGTTAGACGAGAAGGGACCGAAGTATGTTGCATTTAGCGCAGCCAATCTTCGAGTTCGGTGCCGCGGTCAGTTTTCTCGTCACGATATTTGACGATCACGGGCGCATATAAAGACAGGTTCCAGGTGGAGGCGTGACCCTTGGTTACGGCTCGCGATCCGGGCACAACCACCGCATTTTCAGGGACTTCCAAGTTCTTCTCGGGGGTGGCCCGATATACTTCTCCGCGCACAATATCATAGATGGGGGTGGAACGGGTCAGGATTGTGCCAGCGCCGAGAACGGCCTTGGTCCGCACCAGGGTGCCCTCGTACACACCGCAGTTTCCACCTATTAGCACATCATCCTCAATGACTACCGGGGCGGCATTTACGGGTTCCAAGACCCCGCCTATCTGCGCGGCGGCGCTCAAATGAACCCGCTTCCCAATCTGAGCGCAGGAACCAACGAGGGCGTGAGAATCCACCATTGTGCCCTCATCCACATAGGCGCCCACATTGATGAACATCGGCGGCATGCAAATGACAGTGGGCGCAACGTAAGCGCCGAGGCGCACGGAAGAACCGCCGGGGACGATGCGCACGCGGTCGCGGACAGTGAAACGGCGGGCGGGAAAAGTATCTTTATCGACGAACGACAGGCTGACGTCTTCACCCATTTTGCTGAGTTCGCCGAGGCGGAATCCGAGCAAAATGCCCTGCTTCACCCAGATATTGACCCGCCATTGGCCATCGATTTTTTCCGCGGCGCGAATTTTGCCTTCGGTAAGCGCGTCGCGAAAGTCCATGAAAATTTGACGAGCATCGGATTCACGTTCAACTTCCGCCAGCGATGCGAGGTGTTCAATCGAGGAACGCAATGATTGCATGTGTGTGAAGTATAAAGGAAAGTGGCCGAGTTTACGGCTTGCTCACTCAAGGTGTTGATGTAGGATCGACAATTTTTTTTCAATTGACGCCCGCACAAATCGAAAAATTGACGATCACTCGGGAAGTTTTTGTTCTCCGTTGACGCTGAATTCCAATTCGGTCGGCGACGCACCGGTTCCGGGTTGGCCGCCTCCTACGCTAATGTGGTATGTACCCGCTGCGACCATACGATCACCTGCGGGATTGACCAGACTCAGATCGCGTGGATTGAGGGTCAACTGCACGTGCTGAGTTTCGCCAGCGTTCACGTGTGCGCGGGTAAATGCACGCAGAGCACGAATTGGCGCGTCGGTCGATTTTGGGAAGGTTAAATAGAGTTCCATTACTTCATCGCCATCGCGATGGCCCGCGTTTTTGATATCCGCTTCGACAGATAGCGAATCGCCGGCATTGATCTGCGCCGCCGATAATTTCGCATTCGAGTATTCGAATTTCGAATAGCTTAAGCCATAGCCGAAGGGATACAGCGGCTGTCCGGTGAAATATCGATAAGTGCGATTCTTCATGGCGTAGTCTTCGAATGGGGGCAGTTGGTCGACACCGGTGTAGAAGGTAACCGGCAGGCGTCCGGCGGGATTGTTCAAACCCGCGAGGGTCTGCGCGATGGCAGTCCCGCCTTCTTCGCCGGAATACCAGGCATCGAGAATGGCGTTCGCATTCTGGTTCGCCCAATTAACGGCGAGTGCGCTGCCGTTCATGAGAACCACGACCAGCGGCTTTCCAGTTTGCTTCATGGCTTCCAGAAGATCTTCTTCTTCTTTAGGTAAATCGAGGCTGGTGCGGTCCCCGCCTTTGAAGCCCGGGACTTCCACTTTCATCTCTTCGCCTTCGAGCTGGGAAGTGATGCCGACGACGGCGATGATTACATTAGAATCTTTTGCGGCCGCGACGGCCTCGCCAACCGGATCTCGAATGACGTTGAGCCAGACCAATCGGGTGCCGAAGCCGCCGCGCAGATATTCGACTTTGATGGGATAGCGGTGTCCCTTTTCCAAATCCAAAGTGACAGTCTTGGGAGTGGGATCATGCAGGGTGGCATCGTCCACGATCAGCTTGTTGTCGAACCAAAGCCGGTTCATCGATCCGGCGAGGCCTAAGCGGTAAGTGCCTGATTGAGAGGGAGTGAGGAAGCCGGTCCAACGGGCGGAAAAGTCTTTCATCCCAGAAGGCGGGGCAATAGCGGAGGGTTCGGGATGAAAAAGTTGGAGGTCGACGGTTTGGTCCACGCGCATCACTTGAGGCGGTCCATTGATCTCGGCGGAAAAATATTCAGCCTTAAGGCCGGGCTGGCCATCCTCGGTAGAAAGCGCGGAAGACGGTACGACAGTTTCGGCGCGCAGAAAATTCATTCCGGGAGCGAAGCTAACCTGGGACGACGCGAACTGCTGGCGAATGCCATCGAGCGCAGTAGTTGCGTGAGAAGCGGTGCCGCTGTAATTGCCATGCAACACGCGAACGGATTCGGCTAACGGGCCAACCACTGTAATTTTCTTTGGTGCGGCACTCAAGGGGAGAGTTCCATCATTTTTCAACAACACGATGGATTCATTCGCAGCCTTTAATGCGAGTTCGCGATGAGCTGCGCTATCAATTTCTGAATCGGGTATCTGCGCGTATGGGACCATGTCATCCGGATCGAACATTCCCAGGCGGAAGCGCGCGGTCAGGGAACGGCGCAAAGCCGTGTCAATGTCTTTTTCGCTGAGCAGGCCTTGCTTCACGGCGTCAATAAATTTTACGTAGTCGGAATTGTCGTTGGCCTTGGTGAAGAAGTCGGCGCACTCGTTGTCCATGCCGCGCTTCAGGGAAATGGCTCCGGCTTCGGCCAGGCTGTTCGTGAAGTGATGCCCGTTGAAGATGTCGGCCACGGCATCGCAATCGGAAACGACGTACCCCGTAAATTTCCACGCACCGCGCAATTGGTCTTGCAGCAGGAAGGTATTGGCACATGCCGGTTCGCCGTTGATGCGGTTGTAGGCGCACATTATGGATTCGGCCTTGCCTTCCGTGATCGCCGCGCGGAATGCAGGCAGGTAGGTATCTTCCATATCGTGTTTCGACACATGAACGTCGATCGAATGGCGGGCGGGCTCAGGGCCACTGTGCACTGCGAAGTGCTTCGGAGTGGAAACGACGCGATAATACTTTGGGTCGTCGCCCTGTAGGCCGGTGACGAACGCCACGCCCATGCGTCCAGTGAGGTACGGATCTTCGCCGTAAGTTTCCTGTCCACGGCCCCAGCGGGGATCACGGAAGATATTAATGTTGGGGGACCAAAAGTCGAGTCCTTCCATAATGTCGCGGCGGCCGGCGCGTACCGCCTGATTGTGTTTAGCTCTGGCTTCGGTACCAATTACGATCGCCATCTGATGAATCAAAGGGGCATCGAACGTTGCCGCAAGGCCGATCGGTTCAGGAAACACCGTGGCCGTGCCCGCATTGGCGACGCCGTGAAGAGCTTCGCTCCACCAGTCATAGGCGGGAACTTGTAGGCGTGGAATCGGCCGGGCCTGATTTACCAGCTGCGACGCTTTTTCCTCCAAGGTCATTCGCGAGATCAGATCATTCACACGAACATCCACTGGCAACGAGGAATTTAAGTAAGGTGCCGAGCTATTAGGCGCGGTCGTCTGGGCAACAGCTCTGAGGCTTGCTATCAATAAAAGCGTGACAACTAAATGCGCAAGACGCATGGAGGGAAAGACTCCTTGAGGTTAGAAGGTTGCTCTATGGAAATCGGTCAGGAGTATAGCACCGTTCGCGGAGGGGACGCGACGCATGCGTATGGGAACTGAGGACCGTGTGGCGCGGACATTGTCCGCCGGTCTTTGATTCTGTTGTGATCATCCCGGGGAGCAGGTCTCTCGGCTCGGCTTCGCTCGGGCCGAGATGACAGTAGTTCTTAAATCTGGCGCGGAGTGCTATGGATTGGGGCCGTCCGGTTTGTGTTTCTTAAATAGTGCGCGGCTGATGTCAGGCCAGAATTCGTCCACTAATCCGCCGAGGCTGCCGTACATGACGGCGATACCGCTGCGGCTCATGGTTAGTCCCGCGCCGCGATCGCTCTGCGGGTAATAGATATTCGATATACCGCCGCTGGTGAATGCCCCGAGCACGTTGGAAAAGTTAAAGGAGCGCCCGCCGCTGTCGGTGTGGCAAACGAATTCCTGCACCACCGAATATCCGATGCGATGCTTGATGGTGCCGGAACCCAGGCGAAAGTAGCGCGGGTCTTCTTTGAGGATTACCGGATAAAAATAGTTACTCCAGAAGCCGCTCGATACTTCGTCCGCCAAAGAGGCTCCGTAACGCTTTCCGTAACCTTCGGCACCCTGGCCGTATCCGGGGAATTCATCTTCGCCCTGACTGATGCCCGCCTGAAGGCCGACGAGGGCAAATTCCACGGGATCGAAGGCGGCCTTCGCAAATAAGTGAAATTTTGCGTCCGGACTAAGAGGAGGCGCATTCTGCCGGCTGGTTACTCCAAATTCTGGCACCACTCCCAATATCCGGTGCGATTGCTCTTGCTTCTCAATTTCTTTTTCCTGCTCAGTTTTCTGGGCCGGGCCGGGGGGCGGGACATTTGGCTGCGCATCGGGCTTAGGTTCTTGCGCGCAGGCGGCCAGCGAAATAAAACTTGCAAAAGATAGGACAACTGCTAACTGCTTCAATCCACGCATCGATAAATTTCTTTCCTGGGAACTTTTCTATGTAAGGCGGTTACTGCATACAGTCCTAAACCTAAGTTAGCATCAGGAACGTACCCGCGGCGGGTTTTTACACTTCTTTACGGCGGAAGGGCTGACGTAGAGGCAGCGATTCTAGAGGACGATAGCTCAAAATGAGACGGACTTGCGGCCTGTTTTGCTGACTGGAGATTCGGGTTACAATAGATGTTCGGGGATACGACTCTTTATGCGAAGACGTGGGTTAAGTCTGCTTTTTTTGTTTCTTGTCACGATGAGCCTGTCGGCGCGATGGGCGACCGGGGAGGGAACGATCCCGGCATACAATCCGGAACCGCCGGCAAAGGATGCCAAATTACCGCCGATTTTGGGTGCGGATCAACTGTGGGCCGAAAATGCGCAGTATCCGTATCAGACCCATGCCTATGAATTGGCGGCGAAAATACCGGCCGTTTTACATCAGCAGCCTTGTTATTGCTATTGCGACCGAATGGGCCATAACAGCCTGCATTCGTGCTTTGAAACCACCCATGGCGCGCAATGCTCGATATGCCTGAAAGAACTCTATTATTCGTATTTAATGCATCAAAAGGGTATGACCGCATCCCAAATACGCCAAGGTATTATCGCGGGCGAATGGAAGCAGGTAAGTTTAGCTACGGCGGGCTCTATAAAATAGCTGGATGGCGACTTTTCCACAGCCCGCTATTCGAGAATTCGTGAATGACCAGACCGCGACGCAACACAGCGTAGGGCGATAAAGAGTGACGAAACTTATGCCATCGACCTCCAAGCCACAGAAAAGAGGAACACTTACGTCAAGGACAGGTAAGCTTTTACAAATGGCACATAAGACTGCACCGAAACAATCGCGTGGAGAAGATCCGTCTTTTGCACAGGCTGTGCAAAATTACGAAGCCGGGCTGCGGGCTATGCAGGAGCACCGTTTTGACAAAGCAAAGACCCACCTTCAGAAGGTTATTTCCGGTCCGGCAAAGGACCTGGCAGACCGTGCTAATGTGCACCTAAGCGCCTGCAATCAGCAATTGGAGCGCACCGCGAATAACTTCAAGAGTCCGGAAGAACACTACGATTACGCCATTTCTTTACTAAATCTCGGCGACTACGTAGGCGCGCGGGAGCATCTGGAAAACCTGGCGAAGCAGGTTCCAAAGGCGGACTACGTTGCTTATGGTCTCGCGGCCCTGAACTGTTTGACAGGTCATGGCGAAGAAGCGCTGAAAAATCTGGATCATGCGATCCGGCAGAATCCGGCGCTGCGGTTCCAGGCGCGAAACGACTCGGATTTCCAAAATCTGGTCGAAGATCCGCGATTTACGGAACTGCTTTATCCCGACCCGGGGCAGGACTTTCCCAGTGATGTGACCGACAGGATCATCTGAGCTCCGCTCATTCATGGGCAATCCTGAGCACACGGCGTTGGCTGCCTCCCACACTTCTGCGTCCCTCCCAGGACTGAAAGTCGTGACGATAGGCGGTGGGACGGGTTTATCTACCCTGCTGCGCGGATTAAAGCGTTATGTGTTGCCCGTCGGCGGCAATCAAGATTCCGAAAAATTCCGCATTAGCGAATTGTGTGCGGTTGTAACCGTGAGCGACGATGGCGGATCGAGCGGGCGGCTACGTAAAGAATTCAATATGCTTCCCCCGGGCGATATCAGGAATTGCATCGTCGCGCTTTCGGAAGATGAGACTCTTCTCTCCCGCCTGTTTCAACACCGGTTCGAGAAAGGTCCGGGATTGGAAGGCCACAGTTTTGGAAATCTTTTCCTCGCCGCGCTGACTTCGATCACCGGCGATTTCAGCGAGGCGGTGCGGCTTTCATCGGAAATTCTGGTAACGCGCGGGCGAATTTTTCCGGCGACAATCAGTAATGTGGAACTTGAAGCGGAGATGGAAGACGGCAGCCGGGTGCGCGGGGAGACGAAAATTACAGCCAGTAAATGCCGGATTAAGGAATTATTTTTAGTTCCGGGCAATCCTCAACCGCTGCCCCAGACCTTGGATGCCATTGCTACGGCGGACATCGTGACGGTCGGCCCCGGATCGTTATTTACCAGCCTCATTCCCAATCTTCTGGTTTCGGGGATTGCGCGCGCTATCGCCGAATCTGCCGCTGTGAAAGTTTACGTGTGTAATCTGATGACCCAATCTAACGAGAGTCTGGGGCGCACCGCCGCAGATCATATTCGCGCCCTCAACGATCATGCGGGTCGAAATATTTTTGACTACGCGTTAATCAATCGCGCGCCGGTTTCTTCGGCGTTGCAGGCGAAGTATGCGCTCGAAGGCGCGGCGCCTATCGTGGGCGATTTGGAGGCCATCGAAAAACTGGGAGTGACTCCAGTGCTCGGAGATTACCTGGAGGACGCAGAACTCGCGCGCCACGATAGCGCAAAAGTGGCGCACGATCTGTTGGAACTCCACAGCCAGGCAAGGAAACAGTAGGGCCGCCGCACAAGTGCAGGAATGGATGATTCCCTGACCGCAAGCTATTGACTCAATCCCCTGCTTAAGTTAGAAATTCTGCGGCTGTTAGAGCCGCTGTATGAACATGCTCAAAAAAGTTTTGCTTATTAGTGCGACGGTTCTGATCGTCATTCTCGTGGCGGCCATTTCATTCACGATTGGCTGGCGACCGTTCATTGGTCCGAGGGCGAGACCTCTGACGTCGCGGAAATTCGAGAGCACACCCCAGCGCCTGGAGCGGGGGCGCTACTTATTTAATTTCGTCTCGGCTTGCTCGGATTGTCATTCGCAGCATGACGCGACGCAGGCTGGAGCGCCAGTGATTGCCGGCACCGAAGGCTCGGGAGAGGTCATGGAGTTCGATGACCTTCCGGGACGGGTGGTGGCGCCAAATCTGACGCCGGATCCGCAGACTGGCTCCGGACGCTGGACCGATGACCAGATCGCACGTGCGATTCGCGAGGGCATTGGCCATGACGGACGAACATTGTTTCCGATGATGCCTTACACGCGGTACCGAGAAATGTCGGACGAAGACCTGGCGTCGCTCGTCGTCTACATTCGTTCCCTGCCGCCGATGGTTCATTCGTTACCGAAGACGGAAATTATTTTCCCAGTGAAATATTTAATTCGCTCCGCACCACAGCCGATTACGAGCACGGTGACTTCTCCAAATCACGCGGACCAGGTGAAGTGGGGAGGGTATCTGGTGAAAATGGCTTCCTGCGACGATTGCCACACGCCGGAGGTTCGCGGCGCTGCGGTCGCGGGAATGGAATTCGCGGGCGGCAACTATCTGAAAGGGGCGTGGGGGACGGCAGCGGCGGCGAATATTACTCCCGACGATACCGGCATCGGAAATTACAACGAAGGAATTTTTCTTCAGGCGTTCCGTACGGGATATGTCGGCACGCGCCAGCTCAGTGCAGTCATGCCCTATGAATTTTATGGCGGCATGAGCAATGAGGATTTGAAAGCGATCTTCGCATATTTGCGCACTCTGAAACCCGTGAAACACGTCGTGGACAATTCTCTTCCGCCAACTTATTGCAAGCTTTGCCGGCATACGCATGGCGGGGGAGATAAGAACTGAAGCTCGTGCTTTCGGCTTCCAGCTTCTGGCTTGAACCTTGGGGATCAACCAACGAGAGATAAAAGTGCGTTGGGATTTTTGAAAAGGCACGACAGTTTTCCAGAATGGAATTTCGGCGAGCCAACCTTAAAGTTCATTTGAAAATCCAAATTACGCGCGGACTGCTGCATGGTACTCTCTGGTCTCGAGCGGGGATTTGTGGGCAAATGATTTCCACTTTGGTGGAAGTGGCGCCTGTCACAGGAAATGACATCATTGTTTTCAGTAACTTTGTATGCTCCCCTGTGGAAATGTAATTGCTGTTGTACATTAGCAGACTCTCTATAATGATCGGGAGCCGTGCTTCCCCCAGGGAGTTGTTTTGAATCGTTCAAGTAGTGCGAAGCGGAAACGAAAAGGATCCAGCCGAAAGACGGTTGCGTTTTCGTTGCTCGCAGCGGCGACAATATTAGGATGTCTGATTTTAGCTGGGTATTCATCGCGGGGACGTTCGTCCGACGCAATCAATCTTCAGTGGGCGGATGTGAGCGAAACTGCGAATGCAGTGGCGTTGGAATCGGCAAACGAGTTCGCGCCTAAATCCTCGCGAACAGTTTACCCGTACTCGGTGGTTCCTGGAGGAGTTGAAAGCCCCGAAGAGCTGCGTGACGCCAGCGCGCACGATCCGGTGGTGAGCGAACATTACGCAGGATTCGACTTTCAAAAAGCGCATGTGGTGAAGGTTCGGCAGGCGAGACTGGTTTACCTGTCTTATCGCATAGGCGACAAGATTTATTGGACAACGAAGCAGGTTAGTCTGCACGCCGGAGAGAATCTCATTACCGACGGCAAAATGACCGCGCGAGGCCGCTGCGGAAATCAGGTTTCTGCCCTGCCCCAGAAAAAACATTCCAAAGAAGAGCCGGCACTAGCCCAGTTCGATCAGCCGATATCGGGCAGCTCGATGAAGACGCCTTTCCCGGATAACTTTCACTCAGCCTTGGAATCTCGCATTGGACCTGGATGGGGATCGCCTGCCCTGGGTCCAATGAGCCCCCTGGCATTAGTGGGGGGCGGTGCTTCTCCTTTGGGCGGCGGATACCTGCCAATCGGCTCACCTCTGGCGCCTGGCTCTACGTGCACGAGCAGGAGCGGCGGAAAATGTGGGACTACTTCCAGTCCATCGGGTCCAACTCCTCCTGGTTCAGGAGGACCTGGCTCGGGCGGACCTGGCTCGGGCGGACCTGGTTCAGGTGGACCTGGCTCCGGTGGCCCTGGACCTGGCCCGGGTAGCCCATCCACTCCGGTGCCAGAACCTGGGATATTGAGCTTATTTTTGGCGGAGATGGTAGCGGGAATATTCTGCTGGAAGTTCTTTTTCAAAAAAATTGCGGTCTCAAAAATCCCGAAATAGGTTTGTAGGGATGTACTTCTCCTTATAGTACGGGTACTGAAGTTCAGCAATTTCCGCTTGAATCCTGCTAACATTTGTAATTAGTTATGCGAACTTTTGCTGGTAAATTTACAATCATTGCGCTGTGCTTTGGATTATCGGCAAGCGTATCTTTTGCGCAAGGCAATTCCACCATCCGGCGGATCGCTGTACTCCCGGGAAGCGCGGTTGAACTCGAAATTGCAGGCAGCGGACCACTGAAGCCGCAGGCGCACGTTATTCAAAATCCCGACCGGCTGGTGCTTGATTTTCCGGGTACGATTCCGGCGCAGAACCTGCACAGTGTCGACATCAACCGTGGCGAAGTGAAGGACGCGCGGGTGGGCCTTTTTTCATCCAAGCCCGCGGTTACTCGAATTGTTCTGGATCTGAAATCGGCACAAAGTTATCAACTGTTTCCTTCCGGAAATACGGTGGTCGTAAAATTCGCAGCGCAAGACGCTTCAGTTACTCCTGTTGCGATAGCGGGAAAAGCCGAGACAACCGACGCAGATTTACCGCCCGAGACGGTGGTATCAATTGAACATGCAGGAGGCGCGATAACGACCTCCAGCAAACACGCTCAAGGCACGAGCCGGGCAATGGTTGTTCCTGCGCAAACAATGCCGGTGCGAGTCGCGAATCCCCGGATGGAAGTATTGTTTGAGAATGGATTGTTGAGCATCCGCTCCACCAAGGCGAGTTTGTCAGAAGTGCTTTCCGAGATTCATCGGCAAACGGGTGCCGAAATTGCCATCCCCGCGGGCGCTGAGACCGAGTCGGTGTTCACCAATCTCGGTCCGGGCGCGCCAAAAGAAGTGTTGTCCGCGTTGCTGAACGGGTCCCATTTCAACTTCATCGTAATCGGATCGGAGCGCGATCCTGGCGGGGTTCGGCAGGTTGTCCTCACTCCTAAGGAGGGAACCGGAGGCGCACCGGAAGCGGTGGTCTACCCCTGCGGGACCTCGGCAACTCAGCCGGCAATGGCACAAGTTCAGCCCACCTCGGAACCTGCCCCGGTACAGGCATTTGGCACGCCTATGCCGCCCGAACAACAAGCGGACCCGGGCGCGACCGATGCGCAAGCCCAAGCACCGCCGCCACAGTAAAAGACGGCCGCAAAGCTACTTCCCGCCCAGTTTCTCAAAAAACAGGCAAATGGATTCGATTCCCCGGTGGAAGTTTGGAATATGAAACTTCTCGTTTGGGGCGTGGAGATTATCGTCTGGCAGGCCGAATCCCATCATGACGCTGGGAATTTTGAGTACATCCTGGAAGTCGGTGACGATGGGAATTGAGCCTCCCGAGCGGATGAACACGGTGTCTTTTTTGAAGACCTCGCGCATGGCTTCGGTGGAAGCTTTCACGTATTTGTTGTCGGTGCCCACCACGCACGCCGGGGTTTTGCTCCACACTTTGATATTGATCTGAATGCCTTTTGGCGTCAGCTTTTTCAGGTAATTTTTGTAGCGCGTGAGGATGTCATCGGGATCCTGATTCGGCACCAGCCGCATGGAAACTTTCGCGGAGGCTTTGGCGGGAATGACGGTTTTAGCGCCGGTGGCTGTGAATCCGCCCGGCATTCCATGAACCTCAAGGGTTGGACGAGCCCAAGTGCGATAAAGCACTGAAAATCCAGTCTCTCCGGTTAGAGTAGTGGAGCCAACTTCAGTTTTGCGGTAGTGGTCTTCGTTAAAAGGAAGCCGTTTCCACGCTTTCAATTCGGAACTACTCGGCGCCTTTACTTTGGAATAGAAACCGGGGATTAGGACGCGTCCTTTGGCGTCTTTAAGCTGACTGATGATTTCGATCAGTCCGAATAAAGCGTTCGGAGCTGCCCCGCCATACATTCCGGAGTGCAAATCGGTTTTAGCGCCGGTGGCCTCGATCTCTGTGTAAAGCATTCCGCGCAGTCCGACGCACAAAGTCGGCAAATTGGGAGCGAAAAGTTCGGTATCGCATACCAGCGCGAAATCGGCGGCGAGCCTGGCTTTCTCTTTGCGAACATAGGCCGCGACGGATTCGCCACCCACTTCTTCTTCGCCTTCAATGATGAATTTGACATTGATGGGAAGCTGGCCTTTGTGACCGCGCATGAGGGCCTCGACTGCTTTAATTTCCATCCACAACTGGCCTTTGTCGTCGACTGCGCCGCGCGCGTAAATATTGTTGCTGCGCTCGGTCGGCTCGAACGGAGGGGAAATCCATTCGTCCAGCGGTTCGGCGGGCTGGACGTCGTAGTGCGCATAGCAGAGAGCGGTGGGCTTTCCGGGCGCATTCAGCCAATCCGCATAAATCAGGGGATGGCCTTTGGTAGGGATGAGTTGGACATTTTGCATTCCAATGCGGCGCAGCTCGGTCGCGATGAAATCCGCCGCTTTCTGCACGTCGGGTTTGTGCTCGGGCAAGGTGCTGATGCTGGGGATGCGCAGCAAATTCTTCAGCTCGCTTAGAAATCGCTGCTTATTTTCACGAGCATAATCGACTGCGGGAGATGCCATAGCAAGCCTTCCTGTGCGTAAGTATCAGACTGGAAACGAAGGAACAATAGTATATCCAGACGGTTGTAAATTAGGTCCGAAATCGCGAGGGAGAGAATGGGCGGAGGTCATAATCAGGCAGTTTCCCGGTTATGAGTTGGGCTATTAAGCGCCCGGTGATGGGAGCGAGCAGGATGCCATCGCGGAAGTGGCCGGTAGCGACGAAGCATCCGGGGACGGGGGTTTGGCCCAGGATCGGCAGGCCGTCCGGCGTTCCGGGCCGCAGACCTGCCCACGATTCCAGGATTCGCGCATTTTTTATCTGCGGCACAAGGCTGATCGCATCGTGCCGAAGTTCGAGGATGGTATCGGGGTCGACGTGCTTATCGAATCCGGCTTCTTCGACAGTCGAGCCGATCAATATGCGGCCATCAGTCCGCGGAACGATGTAGACATGCTCGGTGCGGATTACATGGCGCAGCGCGGGGCCTTCCACCACGCAAAGTATTTGACCCTTGACCGGGCGCGTTGGGAGGGGCTCGGGGCCGAATTGCCCAGACCATGCTCCGGCGCAATTCACCACAATTGGCGCAGAGTATGTTGTTTGTGTAGTGCGGACGCCAGAGGCGTTGCCGTTTGATAACAGTATCTCCAGAACTTCCGATCCGGCATGGATGTCGACTTCGCGATGCTTCGCGGCTTTGATTGCCGCACCGGTCACGGCCCGGGGATCGACGCTGCGCTCCTTTATATGCGCTACGACGAGCGGGGAGGTAGCGAGAGCCGGGTCCAACGCCGCGAGATCTTCGCGGGGCAGGGCGGACGGGTGATCGGGGGCTACGTATTGTAGAGTGCCCTCGCTACGCAAATCACAGTTGAGACCGGATTCATCCTGCAACTCATGAACGAATTCAGGGTACATTTGCGCGCTTGCAGCGGCGAGAGGTTTAGCCGGAGACGATTCGTCGAATTCGGAATCGGCCAACATTCCGGCGGCGGCGCAGGAGGCTTCGCGTCCAGGCTCGCCGCGTTCTACGACCAATACGCGCGCGTTTTGTTTTCGCAATTCAAGCGAGAGCGCCAGCCCAATAATTCCGCCGCCGACGATGATTACGTCCCAAGACTTCACCAATGAATTGTAGCGAAGGAAAGAACGGCCACGTAGGGACGGCCGCACCCGGCTGTCCTGAACACAGTGTTACCCACGATTACTACAGTCCTTGGTTGGCCGCAAAAGAACTTTGGCTTCGCCAAAGGGACAGCCTTGGCGGCTGTCCCTACGCGAGGCGGGGCGAAAGTTAAAGTTTGCTCAAATAGTCCAGAACGTCGGCCTGGGTCCAATCTACCGGGCCGATAAATTTGCGGCGTACGACGCCGTTTCGATCGATTATGTAAGTTTCAGGAAATTTGAATGTCCCGTAAAGATGGTTGCTCTTCTGATCGGCATCGCGAACCGTCAGCAGGTTCACGCGATTGTCGCGCAAGAATTTTTGGTAACTGTTTTGGTCATCATCGACACTGACCGCGAGAACGATTACACCGTTGTCTTTCATCCGCTGCTGCATCTGAATCAACGATGGCATCTCTTCAACGCAGGGCGGGCACCAGGTGGCCCAAAAATTCAGGACCACCACTTTGCCTTTCAGATCGCTGAGACTAACTGTGCGATCTGAATCCTGCACCGTGAATTGGGGGGCGGGCTTGCCGATCATCGGCGGCGGCGCGCTGTTGTAGCATCCGGTCAGGAGCAGAACGAGGGACGCCGCCAGCCAGGAAGCACATCTCACAAAGTTATAATACGATAACTTCTATATGAGTTCAGTTGCGGTTCATCCCGAGGTTTCGATTATTGTGCCGGCACGGAATGAAGAAGTTTCTCTGCGACGCTGTTTGGAATCGCTGGTCTCGCAAACTGGAGTCTCGCTAGAAATCATCGTTGTGGATGACGCGTCGACTGATGGGACCTGCCAGATTGCAGAGTCATTTGCAGGTGTACAAGTGGTCGAAGCGGGAAATTTGCGGCCGGGCTGGACAGGTAAGAATAATGCCGTGTTTACTGGTGCTGCGAGAGCGCACGGTTCATGGCTCTTGTTTACAGATGCGGACACGTCGCATCAGCCAGGATCTCTGGCGGCGGCCATTGCGGAAGCGCAACTGCTCGGCGCTTCGCTCTTATCTTATTCGCCGAAACAGGAAGTGCGCAGCTTCTGGGAAAAGGCATTGATGCCGGTGGTGTTTGCAGAACTCGCGTCGGCTTTCCGGCCATCTGAAGTGAGCGATCCCGAGTCTACCGTAGCGGCTGCGAACGGGCAATATCTGCTTATTTCCCGTGATGCCTATGATGCGGTTGGCGGTCATGCTACCGTGGCGGCCAGTCTGCTCGAGGACGTGGAGCTAGCACGCGTAATTAAGGCTTCGGGACGAAGGATTTATTTTCGTTATGGGGCGGATGCAGTCAGTGCCCGCATGTACCGGAACTTCTCCCAGTTACGGGAAGGCTGGACAAAGAATCTTGCTCTTCTGTTCCCGTCGTCTCTTTTCTTAGCGATATCACGACTAGCTGAATTCGGTTTAATTCTAGGTAGTGGGGTATCTGCGGGTATGTTCGCGCAACGCGGCGAATTATTACCGGCAAGTTTTCTGGCTCTGTTAGCGCTGAGCATTTACGCTCGTTTTCTCGCGAGAATTCGTAAAGCGCACTTTCCCTGGGACGCAAATCTTCTATCTGTAGTTGGACTTCCCTTCTTTGCATATTTGTTATTCCGCTCGCGAGTTCATCACGGCAAAAGACAGGTCAGTTGGAAAGGCAGGACTTATAGTTCGGACGTTTCCCAAGGCCGCGCAGAAACACCCGCGCTCGGCTGTCCAGACGAGCAACGCTCCGCAGGTGTTTGTTCTTGAAGTCGAAAGAGACGATGGTCTACCTCACACGCAAAGCTGAGTTTTCCGCATCGCATTATTATCACAATCCGGATTTCACTCCGGAGGAAAATCAGCGAATTTTCGGGAAGTGCAATAACCCCAACGGCCACGGTCATAATTACGTCGTGGAGGTTACGGTAAAAGGTGAAGTCGATCCGCGTTCAGGATTCGTAGTCGATCTTAAGCAGTTGAAAGAAGTTCTGCATCGCGAAGTGCTCGACGCTTACGATCACCGTTTCCTGAACAAAGAACTTCCCGAATTTCTGCATCGTATTCCGACCACCGAGAATCTGGCTATCGCCGTGTGGGGGCGCCTCGTTTCGAAGTTCAGCAAAGCGCAGCTCCATTGTGTGCGCATCTATGAGACTCCCGATCTCTTCGTCGATTTTTACGGAGAGCCGTGAAGATCTATCTCACCCGCCGGTATATGTTTTCGGCTTCGCATCGCCTGCACAGCGATGCCATGTCCGAAGCACAAAACGAAGCGACTTACGGAAAATGCAACAATCCGTTTGGACATGGTCACAACTATGCTTTGGAAGTTACGGTGAGCGGGCAGGTAGACGATAGGACGGGGATGGTCTGCAACCTCATAGATCTGGATGGTTTTGTGCTGCGCGAAATTCTGGAGCGCTTTGATGTGCAGAATTTAAATATGCTTTCAGATTTCGCCGGTGCAGTGCCGACGACAGAAAAGCTTTGCACGGTCATCCACGATATTGTGCATCGGGGATTCAAGTTTGCTCATCTGGAAAAGGTGCGCATTGAAGAAACCATGATGAACTCGTTCGAGTACGCAAGCGGCGGGGAGCCTCGGAGATGACAGTGGACTCCGGAAAAACGTTCGCCATCGACGATCCCAGTCTGACCAGCGCCACGTTCGAGGATCTGGTGCGCGAAATGATCGTGCGGCTCGGCGAAGATCCTGCTCGCGAGGGGCTAGTGCGAACTCCCGAGCGAGTGCATCGCGCGTACCAGCATTTGATGAAGGGATACAAAGAAGACGCGGACGCGATGCTCAAGGCTGCGCTTTTCACGGTGACGTACGACGAAATGGTGATCGTGAAAGACGTCGAGATGTTCAGTCTTTGCGAACACCACATGCTTCCCTTCTTCGGCAAAGTGCACGTTGCCTATATTCCTAACGGCAAAGTGATCGGACTCAGCAAAATTCCCCGGCTGATCGAAATATTTTCGCGCCGATTGCAAATTCAGGAACGGTTGACCACGCAGATTGCCGAGAGCATTCAGAATGCGATCGAGCCGCAGGGCGTGGGCGTAGTGATTGAGGCGCGACATCTCTGCATGATGATGCGCGGGGTGGAAAAGCAGCACTCCGCAGCGGTAACCTCTTCCATGCTCGGGTGCTTCCGCAACGAGCAAGAGACCAGAACTGAATTTCTGTCTCTAATCCACCAGCGGCCAAACGGCCTCTAGACCGGCACATACAGGCGTTAGCGGAGTGTTAAAATTGCGCCGCCATGTCAACATCGCGCGCGGTCGTCCTTACTCGCGATACGACGTCCGTTTCCGAGAAACCATCAGGACGTCTTATGTCTCTGGACGTATTTCGGGGCGCGACGATTGCAGCCATGATTCTGGTGAACAATGCGGGCGATGAGGCTTCGTCGTATTGGCCTCTGCGACATTCGCAATGGAATGGATGGACTCCAACTGACCTTATCTTTCCGTTTTTTCTTTTCATTGTTGGCGTGGCTATGCCGTTTTCATTTAGCTCACGAACGCAACGGGGCAAGAGCCGCGGCGATTTAATGGAGCACGTTCTGTGGCGAGGATTGCTGCTGTTTGCCCTGGGAATGTTTGTCAACGGCTTTCCGAATCACTATCAGCTCTCGAGCTGGCGGGTTTACGGAGTATTGCAACGCATCGCCATCTGTTATGTCATCACCGCAATCATTGAGTTGTGGTTCGGCTGGAAGGTTCAACTTGGCGTGATCGCAGCTTGCCTCGCCGGATATTGGATATTGATGCGACACATTTCAGTACCCGGGTTCGGGATGCCAGGGCGGGACATTCCGCTGTTCGATCCAGACCAGAACCTGGTCGCATGGCTCGACCGGAAATTGTTGATGGGCCATTTATACGAGGGGACGCGCGATCCTGAAGGTATATTGAGTACCATACCCGCACTCGCGAGCTGCTTGGCCGGACTAACAACGGGCAAATGGCTTCGTTCCCAACGAAGCGTGGGCGGGAAAATATTTGGAATGCTGATTGCCGGCGTCGCAGCGGCGGCGGTCGGCGAGTTGTGGAATCCGTGGTTTCCGATCAACAAAAAACTTTGGACCAGTTCTTACGTAATGCTCACCTCAGGTCTCGCCCTCATCGCCCTGGCGCTGTGCTATTGGGTTCTCGATGCAAAGCGGTGGCGGGGACGGTGGACGATGCCATTTCTGGTTTTTGGCATGAATGCTATAGCTGCTTATGTGCTCTCGGAAATTGCTCCCGGCATTTTAGGTTTTCAAATCGGCGGCATATCTGTGCGGGAATCAATTTACGAAGGGTGCTTCGTACCTTTCGCGAATCCGGCGAATGCGTCACTACTTTATGCGGTGGCGTATGTGTTTCTGTGTTGGCTGGCGATGCTGGCTTTGTATCGCAAATGCATTTTCTTGAAAATCTGAATACTTCTTCGGCCAGTACGAGGTGCGATCGTTAGGCGACCGACCGGAAACGTCTACGCATTGGTCTTTAGCATCTGCTCCGCATGTTTTCTCGAAGTATCGGTTAGCTTTGCTCCGCTTAACATTCGCGCTACTTCTTCGGTGCGCTCCCGCCCGGTGATCAGCCGCACCTGGGTTCGCGTGCGTCCCTCGGCCTCTTTCTTTTCGATCAAGTAATGGTTATCGGCGAAAGTCGCAATCTGCGGAAGATGAGTGACGCATAATACCTGATTCGACGCTGCCAATTTTTTCAGCTTTTTCCCAACCGCCTCGGCCGCGCTGCCGCCGATGCCGGTATCTATTTCATCGAAGACCAGTGTTCTTTGCGATCCGTTCTTCTTATGCTTCGAATTTGCCGCACCGGTCTCGACGCTGGCTTTCAACGCCAACATGCAGCGCGACATTTCTCCGCCAGATGCGATCTCTTCAATCCGGCGCAACGGTTCGCCGGGATTTGTCGAGATCATGTAGATTGCTTCATCAAATCCGGCGGAGGACCAATTCGATTCTGCATCGTTCCCGGCCAGATCAATTTGGAAGCGTGCTTTCATTGCCAGATCGTTGATCTCAGACTCAACCAGTTTCTCCAAACGACGCGCGCCCTCGTGCCGCTTCCGCGAGACTTTCCGTGCGGTGTCTAAATACTCCGAGGACGCCTGCTCCAGATCGGTATGAAGTTGGCGCAAAATCTCGTCCTTGTTCTCCATCTCCGAAAGTTTGCGCGAGACCTCAGCGCCATAGGCGAGAACTTCTTCAAGCGAAGTTCCATACTTTCGTTTTAGGCGGTCGATTGCTGCCAGGCGATCCTCAATCTCGGCGAGGTGTTCGGGCGATGCATGAATTCCTCCGGCATAATCGCGCAGCGTGGCGCCGACATCTTCCACGCTGATTCGTGCCGTTTCCAGGGCAGTCATGGCCTCTTCGAACTTTGGCTCATAGCGGACCAATTCTTCCAAATGCTTCTGCGCCGCGCGCAAGGAAGAAGAAGTCGAAGCGTTGCCTTCGTAGAGCAAATCGAAGGCATTCATCGCAGCGGTATAAATCTTCTCCGCGTTGGCTAATACCAGCTTTTCCGAAGCCAGGCGTTCGTCTTCGCCGGATTGCAATCTGGCGTCGTCGATCTCGCGTTTTTGAAACATCCACAGATCGAGCAGGCGGAGACGGTCTTGTTCCCCCTGTTCAAGCTCTTTAATACGCTCCGCGATATTTTTCCAACCGGAAAAAGCGTTTTCAACGGTCTCCAACTGAATTCCCGAGAAGGCGTCCAGCAGACCGAGTCTCGCTTTGCCATCAAACGACAAGATGGATTCATTCTGCGCGTGAATGTTGGCTAGATGCGGCGCGAGTTGACGAAGCACGGATACGGTCGCAGGCTGATTGTTGACGAAGACGCGTCCCTTACCGCCTAGCGCAATGTCGCGCCGCAAAATAATTTCGCCGTCGTCATGTCCGTCGAGACCATTCGCGTCGAGTATCTTGCGAACTGTTGTCTCGGATTGACGCTCCAGTTCGAAGACGGCGGACAAAATCGCGCGGTCTGCACCGGAGCGAATCACGTCTGATGACGCTTTCTCCCCGAGCAAGAGCGCAAGCGCATCAATGAGAATGGATTTCCCCGCGCCAGTTTCCCCGGTCAGCAGATTCAGCCCGGGGCCGAAGTCCACCGTCAGGTTATCGATCACGGCGTAATTTTCGAGGCGCAGTTCGAGGAGCACGAATATCCAAAAGCCAAGGGAAGATTCGCGAAGCATAGCAGAAAAGTGCGGAGAAGTTCGGCGCCGGCAACTCATTCCGGCCTTCGAGGGGCTCCGCTTGAGGCGAGGCCGAAGGTTTAATTCCAAAACGAAAACCCCGCCCAAGCGAAGCTTGAACGGGGGCACCCGTTAGGCGATATGAGTT
Organism: uncultured Acidobacteriaceae bacterium; assembly: GCA_963849315.1. Classification (GTDB taxonomy): domain Bacteria; phylum Acidobacteriota; class Terriglobia; order Terriglobales; family Acidobacteriaceae; genus PALSA-188. The sequence goes on from CAWKGT010000002.1 coordinate 314,469, forward strand.
TCTATCCAGCTTTGCGCAGTTCATCTCGCTCGCGCTCGGAAGCGGTGCCGGGCAGAGAATCCACGCGGCACGACTCACATTCGCTGGTAACATCCCGCCGGCGCTGCCGTAAACGGTCTTCGAAGTTTGACCAGCGGCTGCCGATTCCGTTTGCTGAGTTGTTGATCACGACTTCGTCTTGACCTGCCGGAATAATTCTCTCCGCCGTCAGGCTCGCATTCTCTTCGGGGCTGATTTGACTGCCAATCGATCCCGATTCAGCCGGCATTTCTAGCGCGGTCGGCGTGACATTGTGATCGCTTCCCGCACGGTGTTGCACCGCGCCGCCGACCCATGATTCCTGATAACGGCTTTCGTAGTCCCGCCAGTTGCCTTCAGATTCGACCGCAGAATCGTCGTAAGCGGGAAATTTTTCAATCTGCTCTTTGTTTAAGTTGATTTCGAAATCGTCTTTATGTTGAGACGAAGCGCGAAGCTGTTGAGGCGGAATAATAAACTTCTTAGTGGAAAGCCAGCCTCCTGTATCCACGACGACATAATGAATGTTTCCGGTGGTATGGTCAAAAATCACGTCGTCGATCTTCCCTAGCTTTTTGTCGCCTACACCGTACACACTCGCACCTCGAATGTCGCCGGCATTGTCTCCGCTTTTTGAATCCAGAAAGCTGTAGTCACGTAACGTGCCATAGTGCGCCATGGTTCCTCCTCGGGTGAGTTTGACGAAGTCGCTGATCCGCATTTTGTTATCGTGTTTAGGATGCCGCCTTACCCTGGCGCGGGCGTATGTCGGCAGGTTTTTACGGTGGGTTGATGAATCGGATGCGCCGCGAAAGTCCCCTTCAATAGTGGTTTATAATCAGAAACCACTAATCAATTAAGGCATTCTCCCAATTCTCATGTATTTTTCCCCATTGTTTGCGGTATTTGTCAGCGGCGAAATATTAGATTTAGTGGGCGAAACCGGACCCGTCGCCAAAGTCGTTCTCGTTCTTTTGCTTGCCTTCAGCCTGGTTTCGTGGGCGATTATTCTTTCCAAGTGGAGCATGTTGCGGCGGGCGCGCGTGCAAAGCGGCAGATTTATTCGCGCTTTCCGTAAAGCGCAGCGACTGCAGGATGTGAGCGCGGTCGCCGAACAGTTCCGTCCCAGCCCGCTGGTGGGGGTTTTTGAGAGCGGATATGAGGAATACCGCCGCCAAGGTGGACTTGTCGGGAATCCGATTGCGGTGCAGCGGGCCATGCAGATCGCGACTTCGGAAGAGATGACGCGCTTCGAGCGCAACCTTCCCTGGCTCGCGATTACCGGCGCCGTTACTCCATTCATCGGATTATTCGGGACGGTCTGGGGGATTATCGACGCGTTCCACGGACTCGGCACCGCCGGCGCAGCGACTCTGCGCGCGGTTGCCCCCGGAATTTCGGAAGCTCTCATTACTACGGCTGCCGGACTTGCCGCCGCAATCCCTGCTGTCATTGCGTACAACTTAATCGGCGGATCGATTCGCGAATTCGCATCTCGGGGCGACGACTTTGGCTTGGAGATGCTGAACGTAGTCGAACGCCAGCAACCGATGCCGGCGGGATACCGTCCGGTTGAAGCCGAGGTGCGCCGCTAATGGCTTTCACCGCCGCCAACGGACGCACGCAAATCGCGCTCGCCGACATCAACATCACGCCACTGGTCGACGTAGTTCTCGTGCTGCTGATTATTTTCATGGTGACCGCGCCGGTGTTGCAATCGGGCATCGAGGTCAGCGTCCCAAAAACTCGGACAGTTAAGGAAATTACCGAAGAGCGTCTCGTGATCAGCATTAATAAGGAGCAGAGGGTCTTTCTGGGGAACGTCCCCATCAACATCAACGAAATTGGCGCCAAGCTGCGGCAGAAAGTTCGCGATCCGCAGCATCAATCTATTTTCGTCCGCGCCGACGAAGACGTTCCCTTCGGTGCCTTTGCCACGGTAATGGACGCGGTGAAGCAATCCGGAATCAGCAACGTCAGCATCGTTACCCAACCGCTCGAAGCTAATGCCAGCCAACGCTGAAATCTTCTTTGAACACGATCGGTGGGGCCGCAATCTAGGATGGTCCGTCGCACTGCACTCGGCGTTTGCAGGCGCGATTATTTTGTACGCCGTGATCGGACCCGGCCATGGTGGCGGAAGTTGGGGAGCGGGCGGCGGCGGCGATGCTATCGGCGTGAATCTAGTCAGCACGATTCCGCTTCCAGCGAACCCCGTGCAAACTCAGAATGTTCTCGCCAATGAATCCAAAGGGTTGTCTAAATCGCAGCCGAAGCCCGAGGAAAAAGCGCCGGATGCGATTCCGATTCCAGATAAACAAACGAAAATTAAACCGAAGCCGGTAGTCACCGAGACTCACCGAAAGCCGGTTCCGGAGCCGGTGCAGCAGGCCGACAATCAGGTTCCATTCGGTGAGAGCGGGCCGGTCTCGGGTCCCTACGGCATGTTTAACGCTGGGGGAGCGAAGGGCGGCTTCGGATTTACCGGCGGCGGCGGAGACTTTGGCACGCGGTTCGCGTGGTACGTGCGCGTGGTGCAGCAAAAAGTTTCGCAGAATTGGTTGAAGTATGAAGTAGACCCCAACATCGGCCAGGCGCAGCGCGTATATGTCACGTTCGACATCACGCGTGACGGACGGCCGACGAATGTTCAGATCGAGCAGTCCAGCGGCGTGCCCTCGCTCGATCAATCCGCAACGCGGGCGCTGCAACGTATTGATACTTTTGGTCCGCTTCCATCTGATTATTCTGCGAATAAGGTGTCAGTTGAGTTCTGGTTTGACTATAAGAAGTAAAGTGGCTTTTAGCTCTTAGCTGTTGGCTTTTGGCTTCTAGCTCCTAGCTAAAATAATTTCGAGGAGTATTTAGTCTTGCGTTTGTCTCGGATTTACATGTCATTCATAACTCGCTTAATAATTTGTTTCTGCTTCCTGGCCCTCCCTTCGTTCGCGCAAGATTGGATTAAGACTGGTACTGGTCTGGGCGTCGAAAAAGTGCGGCTTGCCGCGGCTGATTTCAAAGCGTCGAATCAGGATCCACGAAATTCAGATTTGCAGCATGTCTTCAATGACACGCTTTGGAATGATCTGGACAATGCCGGCATCTTCGATATGGTTTCGAAGAGTTTCTATCCGCTTGGCGAGGTTGGAGCTCCTGCCGATGTGAAGTTTCAAAGCTGGAGCGCGGCTCCGGTGAACGCCGCAATGCTGGCCTTTGGCAACCTCGGCGTCTCCGAAAACAACGTCACGGTACAAGGATGGCTGTTCGACGTAGTAAACATCACCTCGCCGCAAGTTTTGGGCAAGCAGTATCAAGACGTCGCGACTCCTGCCGCGACCCGCATTATCGCGCACAAATTCGCCGATGAAATTATTTTCAGATTAGGCGGCGGCGTCTCGGGGATCGCGGAGAGTCAGATTTATTTCGTGAGCAGCCGCAGTGGTCACAAAGAAATCTGGGCCATGGATTACGACGGCCAGAACCAGCACCAGATCACGCATCAGGGATCGATTTCGCTTTCCCCAAGAATTTCTCCGGACGGCTCTCGTCTCGCCTTTAGCTCCATGACGAAGTCAGGCTGGGAAATTCTGATGTACTCGATGGAATTGAACCGCACCGTTGCGTTTCCTCATTTCGGCGGGACCAATCTTTCTCCGGCGTGGGCGCCTGACGGCATGAAGCTGGCGTTTTCATCGTCGCGCGCGGGCCATTCCGAAATTTATACAGTTGATGCGGCGGGCGGAAATCTGAAACGCCTGACCAATTCAAGAGGTCCGGATGTATCCCCGGTCTGGAATCGCAAGACCGGCGCGCAGATTTCGTGGGTCAGCGGGCGTACTGGATTGCCCGAGGTTTACACGATGGAAGCCGACGGCACCAACGTGCAGCAACTCACCGATCAGGGATATGCCGTTTCTCCTTCATGGTCTCCGAACGGACAGTTTTTAGTAATTGCCTGGATGCGTCACTATGGCCCTGGCGCTCCCGGGGCGCAAGACCTCTATATTATGGATGTCGCCAGCAAACAGTGGGTGCAGTTGACGCACGATGGTGGACGTAACGATTTCCCGTCGTGGGCGCCCGACGGTCGCCACATAGTTTTCCAGTCCAGCCGATCTGGCAGCGAAGAGATCTGGAGTATGCTGGCCGACGGCACAAATCAAAAACGCCTGACATTTTCCGGAAGAAACACGCAACCAAACTGGAGCTGGAAATAGATCATTGAGTAATTGGGCAATTTAGTAATTCAGTAATTGAAGAGCAAAGGCATGGATTTCACATTACCCACTTACTAAATTACCCAATTACAAAATTCTTTATCTCGGGAGGAGAAACGTGAAGCAACTTACAGCAAAGTGGTCCGTTCTGATTTTCGCATTGGGTGCGATTATGTTCCTTGGGGCCTGCCATAAGAAGGCGGCGACACCGCCTCCTCCACCGCCACCTCCACCAGCCGCGCCAACCGCTTCGTTGACTGCGAATCCTGAGTCCGTGGATAGCGGCCAATCAACCACGCTGACCTGGCAGACTACGAATGCCACCGATGTTAGCATTGCGGGAATTGGCGCCGTGCAGGCAAACGGCTCGCAACAGGTGACGCCTTCCGAATCGAAAACCTACACCCTCACGGCCAAAGGCCCGGGAGGAACGCAAGACGCCACGGCGCGGGTGACGGTTAACACGCCTGCCGCACCTGCACCCGTGACAACCTCAAATGCGACGGAAGAGGAGTTGTTCTCACAAAATATCAAAGACATTTACTTTGGATATGACAAGTCGGATATCGGATCCGACCAACAATCATCCATTCAACAAGACGCCAGCTTTCTAAAGCAACATGGCGGAATCCGCTTTACCATTGAAGGACACTGCGACGAGCGCGGATCGACCGAATACAATCTCGCCTTGGGCGATAGCCGCGCCGGAGCCGTAAAGGCGGCGCTGGTCGGGGCTGGCGTTAGCGCGGACAGCATCAAAACCGTGAGCTACGGAAAGGAAAAGCCTTTCTGCACCGAATCGAACGAGCAATGCTGGCAGCAAAATCGTCGCGGCCACTTTGTCTATCAACACTGATAGTGCATGGCGTGAAGCAGGTCTCTCAACTTAGCCTGTTTCAGTCGAGACAAATCCGGCGCGAAGGATCTACGGCGCAAAGCGGTTTATAAGCTGCGCGCCAGATCCTTCGCAAGCTCAGGATGACGTCAAAATAATAGTTTTACGCAGTATTTTAGGGTGAATATGAAAACCGCATCCCGCATCGCACTGGCATTATTTTTCCTCGGAGTGTTCATCACGCCGAGTTGGGCAGTGAACCGCGACATCGTCGAACTTCAAACCCAGGTGCAGGCCCTTCAGGATCAGATGACCCACATGCAGCAGTCCTTCGACGAGCGCATGGGCGTGATGAAAAATCTGATGGATCAAAACACCGACAGCATGAACAAAGTGACGGCGGCGATTACGAGCTTGCAGGGCACGCTGGAGAAGCAGCAGAGTGATTCCGGAACTCATGTCGAACAGCTATCCACGCAGATTCAGGCGCTGAACGATAGTTTGGATGAACTGAAAGCCCGCCTTGCCAAAGTCAGCAAGCAATTGGAAGACATGCAAGCCGCGCAGCAAAATTTGAATGCGCAGCCAGCGGCGACCGCGCCCACGACTCCCCCGCAGGCGCAGGCGCCTCCGCCCGACATCCTCTACAACAATGCTCTGCGCGATTACAACGGGGGGAACAACGACCTTGCGTCCCAGGAATTTTCAGATTACGTGAAGTACTACCAAAACACCGATCTGGCGGGAAACTGTTATTTCTATCTGGCCGAAATCGCATACCGCAAAGGCGACTATCAGACTGCGGCGAAGGATTACGATCAGGTGTTGCAAAATTTTCCTACGGGAAATAAAGCTCCGTCGGCAGAATTGAAAAAAGGATTCGCTCTGATCGAACTCGGCCAGCGTGATGATGGTGTCGCCGCTCTGCGCCACGTAATTGCCCGTTATCCGCGAAGCAACGAAGCGCTACAGGCGCGCGACCGCTTGCGCAAGCTGGGGATCGCAACAAGTGCGGGACACGCCGGATAGGTTCCAATTCTTTCTGTGAATTTGTCATCCTGAGCGTAGCGAAGGACCAATGTACTACCTCTTCGCCACGCCCAGCTCTCTCAAACAGTAACGAATCTCGGTCGCAGCATCCGTGATCCGCATATTTTCCTGCGCATTAATCTTGCACGAGAGCGCCGCCCTGACTCTCGTTCCCTCCCCCATGTCGAAGCTCACGCGACAGTACTGGCAGTCCTCATTCCAACAAAATCGCCCATACGATACCGCTTCAGGCGCTAAATACTGGAAGCATCGCAACAGCGGGTTATTTTCCGGAACTTCCGCGTCGTGCCCCAGCAACTGAATTTTTATCAACCGCGAATAAGGCCGCAATAAAGTGCCAGGTGCGCTCATAAGTTATATTGCTAACGGTATTCTATTGCGTTGATATCTGAGCGAATCAAACCAAAGTTTCGAACCAATGAATACTTTAAATCCTTTGAATAGTTTTGGACGTCATCCTGAGCCTGCGAAGGATCTGGCGCGTAGTCGATATGCCCTCAATAAACAACGATGGCCGAAGCGGGGGGTGGGGATCGTTATTCTTATCCTCTCGGTTGCCATCGCCGCCACAACAATATCTGCGCAATCAGTCCCTGCCGATCTCTTCGATGGGCTGAAATGGCGATTGATTGGGCCTTTCCGCGGAGGACGCGCCGTCGCGGTCGCCGGCGTCCTCGGAGATTCCACAACCTTTTATTTCGGAGCGGTCGGCGGCGGCATTTGGAAGACGACCGATGCGGGCACGGTGTGGACGCCGATATTCGATAACGAACCAGTGGCCTCCATCGGAGCAATCGCTGTTGCTCCTTCCGATCCCAGGATTATTTACGCGGGAACCGGCGAGTCGGATATTCGATCCGATCTTGCATCCGGCAATGGCGTCTATAAATCGACCGACAGCGGCCAAACATGGAGACACGTCGGCCTAGATGAGACGCAACAAATAAGCCGGATCGTCGTCGATCCACGAGACGCGAACATCGTTTACGTAGGCGCTCTCGGGCACGCTTACGCCCCAAACGCAGATCGCGGCGTGTTCAAGTCCACGGATGGCGGAGCGCACTGGGTGAAAGTTCTCGATCAAGGACCGGAAATCGGCGTTTCAGATCTTGCAATCTGCGCGGGCAATCCACAACTTTTGTTTGCGGGAACCTGGCACACGCATCGTGTACCGTGGAGCGCCTACGCTCCGCTCGACGGTCCCGGCGGAGGTTTGTATCGTTCGCAAGATGCGGGCAAAACGTGGAGTCGTCTCAGCAGCAAAGAGTTTCCCGAAGGCGATTGGGGACGCATCGGCGTCGACGTCTCATCCGACGGCAAACGCGTGTACGCGCTCATTCAAGCCAAGCAGCCCGCTCTGTACCGTTCCGATGACGGTGGCGATACTTGGACGATCGCGAACGCCGATCCGCGACTGACCAGCCGCGCCTGGTATTTCAATAGCATCACTATCGACCCGGAGAATCCGGACGTCATCTACATTCCAAACGTGGCGCTCTATCACTCGGAAGATGGCGGCAAGACAATTTCTGTGCTTCGCGGCGCGCCCGGCGGCGATGACTATCACCAAATTTGGATTGATCCGAAAAATTCGTCACGCATGATCCTCGGCACGGATCAGGGAACTTCCATCAGCCTCGATCACGGGCAGACATGGAGCAGCTGGTACAACCAGCCGACGGCGCAGCTCTATCACGTAATCACCGACAATCAATTTCCCTACAACGTTTACGGTCCGCAGCAGGACAGCGGTGCGATTGCGGTTCCGAGCCGGACAAACTTTGGTCAAATCACGCCACGTGATTGGTTCCCCGCCAGCGGCAGCGAGAGTGGATATATCGTCATCGATTCAACCGATCCCAACATCCTTTATGTGAGTGGGGCTTACGGCAGCGTCGCTCGCTATGATCGGCGCACTGCCCTCAGCCAGGATGTAAGCCCGTGGCCGGTGCCGACATTTGGCACTGACATCGATCAGCTGAAATTTCGGGCGCCCTGGGCTCCGGTTTTGGTGTCATCTCCCCTCGACCCAAAAGCAATTTATTTCGGGAGCCAATATGTGCAGAAAACGGTCGATGGCGGATTGCACTGGGAGACACTCAGTCCCGATCTCACAAGACAACGCACAGTCCCGAAGTCCGAGGCCGGCGGTCCGGCGAAGACGCCGACCAACGCCGATGCCAAGAGCGAAGGATACGGAGTCATCGCCACCATCGCGCCTTCGACTTTGAATCCAGACCTCATCTGGGCGGGCAGCAATACTGGATTGATTCACATCACTCGAGACGCCGGCAAGACCTGGCAGAATGTGACCCCATCCGAACTCAGCGACTGGAGCGACATCTCACTGATTGAGGCCTCGCACTTCAACCCGGCGGTTGCATACGCGGCAATTGATCGCAGCCGACTCGACGATCGCAAACCCTATATTTACCGAACGCGCGACTATGGAGAAACCTGGCAATTGATCAGTAAGGGAATTCCGGAAACGCATTTCCTGCGCGCCATCCGCGAAGACCCCCAGACTGAAGGACTGCTCTACGTGGGGACTGAGTTTGGAGTTTATATTTCCTTCGACGACGGCGATCATTGGCAATCGCTGCAGCTGAATCTGCCGGCGAGTTCTATTCGCGATCTCACAATTCATGGCGATGACTTGATAGTTGCGACGCATGGCCGTTCTTTCTGGATTCTCGACGACATCACTTCACTCCGGCAATCGGCACAGGCGCAACAGGCAAAATCTGTGTGGTTGTACCAACCAAGTACCGCGATTCGCGTCGACAACGATGACTTTGTCGGCACCCCTCTTCCACCCGAAGAACCCACTGCCGCGAATCCGCCAAACGGCGCGATTATTGATTATGTTTTGAAGTCTGCCGCGACTAGCGTCAACCTGGAAATTTTGGACTCAGCAAATAATGTTGTCCGCAAGTTCTCTTCTGAGGATCCGAAACCGACTCACGCGCCGCTCCCGGTCGCCGAACGCTGGTTCCCGAAACCCGAACGCTTGCAAACGAATCCGGGAATGCACCGTTTTATATGGGATCTGACGTGGAAGAGTTCGGGAGGACCGGCCGCAGATGACGATGCGTCTTTTCAGAATCCCACGGGGCCCAAATGTATTCCGGGAAAATATCAACTGCGCCTCACCGTCGACGGAATAGCGCAGACTCAACCGCTGCAAGTCGTCATGGATCCACGGTCGGCGGCCACTCCGGAAGTGCTGGTGCAACAGCTAAAGTGGGGCCGCCAAATATTCGATGAGACGGTGCCCGCACGGCGCGCGTTGGCGGAAATAAATTCGGTCCAAAAACAACTGGCCGACATTGAGCCAAGGGCGGCCTCGAATCCCCAACTGCGGTCTGCGCTGGCCGAGGCCCAAGCCGCACTGGATAACATCTTTCGGGGAAAAGCGACGTTTTCTCCAAAGGCGGGCCTGGAAGAAGCTAATAAGGATCTGGCAGCAGCTCTGCGAGTGGTGGAGTATGGAGATCGAGTAGTCCCCTCGCAGGCAATCGCGGTTTATCAACAATCGAGCGCGCAAGTGAAAGGCCGCATTGCCGATTGGACCGTGTTCAAGCAAGCGACGCTGCCGAGATTAAATCAGCAGTTGCGGGATGCACATTTAGATGCCATCACTATTTCTGAAATTGAACAAGAAGTTGAATTTTTGGTGACTCGCTAGATCGCAGGCAAACCATGAAAAACGAATTTAATCGACGAAGGTTTATGAAAACCATTGCGGCCTCGGCGGGTGCGTTCTCTGCGGGCGGGGCTGGCGTGTTTGGAATGGAACCGCCGCGATTCGATAGTCCCCAGATTGCCAGTGCATCTAGCGCCGGGCCGCCGCAAACAATCGCACGTCGAATCAAGTTCGCGGTGATTGGATTGAATCACTCACACATTTACAGCCAGGTAGACGCGGTATTGCGAGGCGGCGGAGATCTGATCTGCTTCTACGCTAAGGAACCCGAACTCGCCGGAAGCTTTCGCGAAGCGTTATCCGCAGGCGAAGTTATCGCGCAGTGAAAATGAGGTTCTCGAGGACCCGGCAATCCAACTCGTGCTGAGTGCGGCCATTCCGAACGAGCGCGCGCCTCTGGGAATTCGCGTGATGCAGCATGGCAAGGATTACATGTCGGATAAGCCGGGTGTAACGTCTCTCGATCAACTTGCCGAAGTGCGGCGAGCGCAGGCCGAGACTAAGAGAATCTATTCGATTATGTATGGCGAGCGAGTTGAAAATCGCGCGACTGTGAGGGCTGGGGAACTAGCGAAGGCCGGGGCAATCGGTGGGGTGATTCAGACTGTAAGCCTGGGTCCGCACCGTATGAACAGCAAATCGCGCCCGAGTTGGTTTTTCGATACCAGTTATTATGGCGGCATACTGTGCGATATTGCGTCACACGATGCTGACCAATTCTTGTTCTTCACAGGTTCAACCCAAGCCGAGGTCGTGGCCGCTCAAGTTGGCAACGTTCACCACCCGCAGTACCCCAGGTTCGAAGATTTCGGCGACGTGATGCTGCGAGGAAACAAGGGCACCGGTTACATTCGCGTGGACTGGTTCACTCCCGACGGCCTGGCAACTTGGGGCGACGGACGCCTTACGATTCTTGGCACCGATGGTTTTATGGAGGTCCGAAAAAACATCGACATTGCGGGACGACCAGGAGAAACCCATTTATTTCTAGTCGACCAGAAAGAGACTCGTTACATAGACTGCTCGAAACAGAATCTGCCCTATGGCGAACAACTGGTTTCTGACGTCATTAATCGCACTGAAACTGCAATGCCGCAAGCTCACTGTTTTCTGGCGATGGAATTGGTATTGAAAGCGCAGAGGCAGGCTCAGAGTTTGCAAATAAATTTGTAAATGATGCTCAATTTTTGGGATTGGCCGCAGATTTGGGCTGGAATTTAGCAATCTCGGCCAGCTCTTTCTGTGCGGCCGCTACGTCTTTTGGAGTGTTAGCCAAATGCAGATACGCCTGCATATGATCGTTGGCGGCGGCGTAGTTATGCTGCTCTTCGAGAACAATTCCGAGGAGATACTCCAGCTTGGGAAAGTGATGGGCGGCATCCAATTTCAATCCCTGCTGGGCGCTATTTTCCGCTTCTGTCAGCTTGCCTAAGTTGTAGTTCGCGACGCCATTGTAAAACCAAACTTCGGGCGAGCCTCCGGGATTCAGCCCGATAATTTTTCCGGTGACATCCGCCAGGACCAGCCAGTTCTGTTCCTGCACCGCGATTTGCATCAATCCAAGATAAGGGTTTTGATAATTTGGATCGGCCGCCACCGATTGTTGAAACGAGCGTTTAGCCTCGGCGAGATTTTGTTGCATAACCTGAACTCGTCCCAATTCCAGCCAGGCGACTGCATAACGGGGATAGACCTGTACGGCCTTTTGAAATGATTTCGCGGCTGCATCCCATTTGGTATTTTTTTCCTGCTCCAAGCCTCTATCGAACGCTTTTTTAGCGGAATCGGGCGCGGCTGCGCTGGTGGGACTGATAGTCAATCCCTCCACGCGACTGGAGCGATGCAAAACGAGCAAGCCGATATTGCCGCCTTCATCCCCGGTGCGCTGCATAAGCTCTATCACTTCGGAAGTGAATCCGGGCATTTCAGCCTCCACGCCGCACGCGCGCCATTCGCGTAGATTGTGCGTCACGTTGGGAGTATTGCCGACGGACATGCCGCCTTTCGCAGAGATGGAGGCGTCCTCGAATCCGCCACCCATCGATTCCGTCATGGAATTCATTTCACCTATGGTGAAGCTGAATCGGCCCTGGGAATCGGTGTGAGCTGCGATCCGCTTTTGGCCTTTACAGACCGTGTCCACGGCGGCGGATGAAGGGAGCGGCGCTCCATCGTCGAGGACTACCTTTCCAGACAATAGAACCCGCGGGCGGCCCGCTTCGGGATCTTGCGTGCCGACGCCCTGTGCAATTGCGATAAGAGGAAGAACAAACGCGAGGGCCGTGCAGACCAAAAGTTGACTTTTCATAGGCGTCCGATCACGCGGAAGCATTATACCGCCGGCGGGAAATGTTCTCTCACGCCGGCATGTGGAGGTTCGAAACTATCGAAATGCACTGAATCGGTGTGAGTGCGTATCGCCGAGCCTTCTAGCGCCATCGAATAAATAATTCCAGAACGAGATTGCGGTTAAAGTTAAAGTCCATGCCAAATCTGGGCAAGCTTTTTGTGACCGTTGGCTTGATATTCCTGGGCTTGGGAATTCTGTTCCTATTGCTGCAACGGACGGGCTTGCCCCTGGGCCGCCTTCCGGGAGATATTCGCTATCGCAGCAAGAACGTCAGCTTATATTTTCCTCTCGCATCGTCGATCATAGTTAGCGTGGTGCTTTCATTCATAATTTATGTGATTGAAAAACTGCGTCGTTAACAGAACTCGGAAGTCCTTCCTTTCTGGGAATTTCCTGGTTACTTAGGTACACGGTCGCAGGACACATTTACGCATGTACTGCCCTCCTTTAATTTAGAGACTCCAGCCGCGCATTCCCCAGGCCGGATTCCCATTTTGGAGTATATGCACTTCCATGTCTGACAATTTTCAGCTGGGCCTGTTGCCCGAGAGGAAAATGAGTTGGCGAACTTTAGCCACTAGCTATGGGCTGGTGGGGCTCGTGTTGTTGTTCGTCATTTTCGCTCGGATGCTTTGGCCGGACGAGATGCCAACTTTCCAGAGATTCACCGTAATGGAGAATATTCCTTCGCCGGACTTGCAACCTGAAGCGGTAAAGCCTGTCGTATTGCCTCCGAGAATCACGGCGAAATTACTGCCGCCCGTAGAAATCGAAACTCCGAAAATAGTTCTGCCGAAAATAGCGCAAGTCGCAAAACCGCTGCCGAAAGAGATCGAGCCACCCAAGTTGGAGGCGCGAGTTTCCAAGCCCGTGTTACTTACCGTTTCTGCGGCGCGACCTGCGAAGCTGTTGTATATGGGATCGTTTGGGAGCTCTGCCGTGGCGACGGTGAATACGCCCATAGAGAAAGTTCAAACCGGCGGCTTTGGCGATCCCAACGGCTTGAAGGGCGAGTCCAAGAACGCTCATTTGGCCTCTGCGACTTTGGGGTCGTTCGATTTACCGCAGGGCGCGGGACATGGAAACGGCGGCGGCGGTGCTAAGGGAATACAAGGAACGATTGCCAGCGCAGGATTTGGAAGCGGAATCGCACAACCGGGCGGCGGAGATGGACGCGGATCAGGAGTGGTGGCGCAAACGGCATTTGCAGCGCCTGAGGTTGCAACCAATGTTGTGAAGCGTGCAACTGCCGAGGGCCCGGCGACTTCACCGATAGAAATCACCTACAAACCCAAGCCGTTATACACCGACGAAGCTCGCAAACTTCAATTGCAGGGCGAGGTTTTGCTGGAAGTAACCTTTGGCGGCAATGGGCAACTTCACGTCAATCGGGTGGTTCGGGGACTTGGACACGGGCTGGATGAGGCTGCGGTCGCAGCCACAAACAATATGCGATTCAAGCCCGCCCAGCGTAGCGGTACACCGGTGGATTTAACGGCAGTGGTCCATGTGGTTTTTGAATTGGCAATGTAGAACCGGTGTCGAAAGTAGCACGAATCGGGAGAAAGAAGCGAGGATCCATGGCGTTTTCGAATGGCATGCGCGTGGTTGTTGTCGTGGCAATTTCATTTACCGCAGCCGCACAGCAGGGCGAATCCCAAAAGTCGGCGGCGCCAAATATCTCTCCCAATGAGATAGCGGCCACAGCATCGCCATCGGATTCCTCTCTTGCACTCGCGAAGGCGGCATCGGTTAAACCGGCGGCCGATGCGCCAGTGACAACCATGGATGACGTGGTAAACCGCACTATATTGCGCGAACACGCGCTCATGGATTTCCTAAAAAGCCGCAATCCGCTGGTTGAGACTTATTTGCAGGATCTGAAGCGCGATGACCTGCTCGGTGACGTCCCCAAGGAAGATCACTACTTTTTAGGGCGGTTGGACCTGGGAGCTACGGCTGACCGGCGTGATTATCTTTCGGAAGGCAAAAGTTTGCAGCAATCGCTCCTCGGCGGGTTCAACAAGCTGTTAAAAGTGCAGTACAACCCAATTGGCTTTTCCTGGATGATTTTTGTCGATCGCGACGGCTTCGATCGCAATCATTACGATTTTAAATATGTGCGCCGCGAGTTTTTGGGAGATATACGCTGCCTGGTTTTCGACGTGAATCCGAAGAAAGATGCGGGGCGGGGACGGTTCCTGGGTCGTGTCTGGATCGAAGATCAAAACTATAACATCGTGCGGCTCAACGGCACGTATGCTCCGCGGCCCAAAGGATCGAATTATTTTTTCCACATGGATAGCTGGCGGCTGAACCTGGTGCCGAACTATTGGCTCCCTTCTTATATCTACAGTGAGGAAGGCGATTTTAGTTACGCACAGAAAAGCAAGGTAGCGTTCAAGGCCCAAACCCGAATCTGGGGCTACAACCTGAAAACGGAAGCTAAGGAAGATGAATTGACGCAACTGCGAGTGGATGCGGTGAAAGACGACAGCGCGTCCGCTCAGGACGCCACGCCGCTCGAAGCGCGACGCGAGTGGCAGCAGCAGGCGGACGACAACGTGCTGGCAAGACTCGAGCAGGCGGGACTGCTCGCGCCTGAAAGCGACATCGATAAGATTTTGCAAACCGTGGTTAACAATCTTGTGATCACGAATAATCTCAATCTGCCCAGTCCCGTGCGCACCCGCATGATGTTGACGTCGCCACTGGAAACTCTCAGCGTTGGCAATACGATCATCGTCAGCCGCGGGTTGGTGGATGTGTTGCCAGACGAATCCAGCCTGGCCATTGTTCTTTCGCATGAGCTCGCTCATATAGTTCTAGGCCACAATATCGAAAGCAAGTTTGCTTTCAGCGATCGGATGTTGTTCTCTGACGAAGCCACGTATCGCAATTTCGGATTTAGGCATAGCCCGGATGAAGAAACGGCAGCCGACGCAAAAGCCATCGAACTGCTCAAGAATTCACCTTATGCCGCAAAAATGGATACGGGCAGGCTGTTCCTTAAACAACTATCGGAACGGGCGCCATCGCTCGGAGCGCTGCTAACATCCCGCCTCGGCGACAGCTTCGTCGATTCGAAGGGGAACTTAGTACGTATGTCCGCGCTGACAAGTTCAGGACCAGCGCTCGACATCAAGAAGCTTGATCAGATCGCGGCTTTACCTTTGGGCGGCCGGGTGAAATTGAATCCGTGGACAGATCAAGTGGAACTCACCAAGTCCGCACCAGTCGCAATTATTACCGCGCGCGACAAGATGCCGTTTGAAGTCACGCCATTTTTCCCTCATCTCAGCCGACTTAACGCGACCGGCGCCGATACGAGTACTGCGGCCGTGATCACCACAGAACCTCGTTAACCGGGCATTTCAAGTTGAAGTAAGCGCGGGCTGGAGCCAGGATTTCCTGGCGTCCGGCCTTCGTATTTTAGACGCATGCATTCGCAGATTGTAAGTTTCGGAACCGCAATGTTAGACTTTTTGCCCAAGCAATGAAGCGACGACCGTCTGAGTGCCTTGTCTCCTAAGCCAAGTGGCAGTGCGAAGTACGACAAACTTCTACGGATTCAGAGGGCGCGCCTTTATCCCTCGCTGACGGATCCGAATTTCCTGGTGCTGCGCGCAAGAAGGTTAAATTTCACAAAATGGATCAGCCAGTTGCCGGAACATGGGCTAAATATTTTGGATGTAGGAGGTCGCTATCAGCCGTACCGGGATTTACTCCAGAGCCGCACGGTTCGATATGTAGCGGTGGACATTCATAGCACCGAAATGGTGGATGTCATCGCGACGGGAGAATGTCTTCCCTTCCCAGGAAATACATTCGACGTTGTTATTGCCACGCAAGTATTTGACTATTTTGCGCAACCACATCTCGCGGCGAAACAGATTCACTTGGTACTCAAAACCGGAGGCTGTTTGTTTATGAGCGCGCCGGCTTTTGCTCCCCCATTTGCCGATGCGGAATTGTGGAGGTTTACGCCCGCTGGGATACGATCCACGCTGTCCATGTTTCGGACGGTAGAGATTGTGGCGGAAGCGTTCAGTCCGGGCGGCGTAATACGGGCTGCGAACCTTGGATTGTTGTCCCTTTTAAAAATGAAATCGCTGCGAAGGCTAGCCGAGATCAGCGCGGTGCCCGTATCTAATCTGCTCGGAATGTTTGTAGAAAGATGCAGACTCACAACCAACGATCAATTCACACCTAATTACAGCGTGCTTGCGATCAAATAGACAAGGTTATATGTAGCCGAGGTCCTTCAATCGCTCCTCTATGATTCGCTGGTCCTCCTGATCAAGTTTAAGTGCATCGTCGCGGACAAGCTGTTCCATTACGTAAGTCAGAAATTGTTCGAGGTTGGAGAAACGGCTGCCGAACTTTTGCTCGACAGAATGGCATAGGTCAGAAGGAAGTCGCACTTCGCGCAGATCATCTGACATTAGGCGCCGGCCCCCGATAGTAATCTGCCGCCGGTTTGTGACCATATCGCGCGAAGAACCATGCGATCGTCCGAATTTAAGCCGAAAGAGAGCGCGATGCCGATGAAACTCGCATAGCCGGCAATCAGCGCAAATCCAATTAACATCCAGTTGGAATGAAAATCGAAAGCTCGACATTCGAGCAGCAGTATGAGGAGCGTGCCGGCGAGTGGAAATGCGAGGCCGAAATAGCTCGTATTGTAAGGGAACATTTTGAGTTTGCGATGTACCTCCAACAGATACCACAAATTCGATGCTAAATTCGCGAATGCGACAACCGCCGCCGCGCCCAGCAGGCCCCACATGGGGATTATCAGGATTCCGAGAACCACCGTCGCAATCGCCATAAACGCCTGAACTCTGACCAGATCGCGCTGGTGACCCGACATGAGTAACAAGTATCCCACCGACCCAACACCGCAATTCACCAGTTGTCCAACAGTACCAATCACCAGAAGCGGCCAACCCTGTTCGAAGTCGGGCCCAAAAACTCTCATCAGGACGGGGGCAAAGATAATCATGACCGCCGCAAGGGGAAGGGTTAATCCCAAAGACCACTTGGTTAGAGTCTGAAATAGACGGCGAAGGGTCCCCTGATCCTGACGAGCATGAAGGTCGGCAATGATTGGAGAAAAAATTTGATTCACCGACTGAAGAACGATGGGCACGAACGCAACCAGAGCCATCGCCACGGCGTAAATTCCAACGTCGCGCGCGTTGAGGTAATAACCAATCATTATTTTGTCGGATTGCGCCATTGCGAATTCGAGAATATTTACCCCGAAAGCGAAAGCCGAGAATGAAGCGACTTCTTTGCCGAGAGGGGAAAGGATCCCGGCGCGGCGACTTTGTCCCGCGGGGGTCAATTTCCAAACTGACGTCGCCAGCAGCGCGAGCACGGCGGCCGCGGCTAAGACCTGCGCAAGAATGTATCCACGCAAGCCCCAGCCCGACAAAATCAAAAGTATGGCTAACAGCATCATCAGTGGCGTTCCAATGAAGTTCGTAATCACGGTGCGCCGCAGCACATCTTTGTAGCCCGCCAGCACCTGTCCCAGAAAGCCAGTCAAAGCGCCCAATATCATAATCAAGGCGAATAGGCCGAAGTATCGGCTTAACGCCGGAGTGTGATAGAAACGGGCCGCGATGCGGGGACCAATTAATAAGAGAATGCCTCCCGTGAATAAATTGGAAATTAAAAGTAAAGCGATACCGCGGGCAATAAATTTCCTAAGCATTTCAAGTCTTGCCGTGGCGCAATAGTCTGCTACAAATCGAACCGCGGCTTGCGGTAGACCAAAGGCGTTGAAGACTCCGAGCAGTCCAATGACGGTCATGCCGAGGGCGTATATTCCGAGCGCTTCGGCGCCCAACGCCCTCGCCAAATACACCTTGAAGAAATATCCCGTGCCGGCAGTAAAGAGGGTGCCTAGAAAGAAGACGAAGGAATGCCGGGAAATGTGGCCCATCTGATGCTGGAACGCCGCGTCTGCAAGTAAGTCCAAAGGCTGGATATTAGTGGGTGTGACGGAGGAGGGCTCCTTGATGGCTGGAACGTCGGGCATTGGCGGCTAACCCACTGCATCTTGCAGCACGTGAACCGGAACCAACAATTGTTTCAAGGTCACAGGATTAGTAGTGTCTGATGAATAGTCGTGCCGGCGATTCAGTATGGAATCGCATGCGAGGAATTCCGGGATTTGGGAAATTTGATCCACCGTTTCCAGTAAGCGACCGACACCAAATTTGTGATATTGCTGAATGTATCCTGAAAATGGATCGCGCAACCAGCCGCACAAGAATATAGGAACACCGCGTGCGTTGCATTCCAGGGCAACGCTTGACTGTGCGGTAAGAGCAAGCCGCGCGTTCTGCCAAAGCTCATTTGAGATTGGCCCATCGAGCAGGTCGATCGATCTGGCTTTCTCAGCGCTCAAATGCCGCAAAAGCAATTTGCGGTGGGTGGCGACATTTTCAAAGGGATGCAATTTGAAAACAATTTTAAGAGCACAGTTCTCAGCCAGGGCGCATAAGCGCGGCAACAGTACGCGGTACACCTCGTCCACGCGCCACGACAGTATGTTATAGGGCTCCGAAAAAAATACCAGCCAGGGTGCGGAGCGGTTATGGGGTAAAGATTTCGGCGGCGACTTTATTGAATTGCGAAGGGTGAGGCTGACAACTTTCTGTCGCGGAACCTCGCAAACACGAATCATATAATCCCGTTCGAGTTCGCTTTTGGCGACGTAGAAATCTGCATCGTGGCTGGTCATGGCCATGCCTGAATCCAAAGCTCCGTGATGAGATGCAAAGGTTTGAATGCCTGCTTGCTGGGCAAGCAATAGTGGAATGCGGGTATAGGGGTTGGAATGATCGCCGCAAAAACATGCGCGTATATGCTCCTGCTCAAAAAGCCGATTCCACGCATCTCTTACCAACACGCCCCACCGCAACAGAGATGGAAATCGATCGAATACTCCACGCGACGCGCATCTATACTCGGGAGCGGCGGCGCTGAGGTGAACTTTCAATGTGGACCAGCCCTTGAAAAGTTTCGAAATCTCGAGCTTGTCGAGCGAGGCGAAATAGGGGTCCATTGAGATCATTTGAATATTGGGAGGCAGATTTTTTACTTTTGCGTTCGCCCGGATACATGCCAATAAACAAGCTTCGCCGGGTAGCGAGGCCGCATACGAAACGGCCATTTGCGAAACAGTTGAATAAGCGCTCGGAAAAAGAATTAGCGGCTGACGCAGGCCCGGGCGCCGCGTTCCAAATCGCCTGCGAATGGCATGTTCCCGGTCAAACTTGTCATGTATGATCTGGCCAATTTGACTGGCGCTAAAGTCTGAAACGACCCGGCGGTAATGGTGCAAACGCCGGACTGTTGCCTGAAGAGAATTTTCCAAATTGACGAGGTGCCCACCCAGCAAAGCATGGAGCGCAGCAGACCGGTAATCGGAACGGGTGGAATATACCTGAACTTCATGGTTAATGTGGTTCGCGAGCCGTCGAACCAGCATTAATTGCTGGAGCTCGGGCAAAACTTCGACGGCCAGAACTTCCCACCAATCAATTTTGTATCGGTCTATGAGAAGCCCAGTGCCGATCTCGACCAGCGTTTTTGCGCGTCGCAGATCTACTGCTTCTTCGGCGAAGTCATAAATGCTGATTACGGGGCAACCAGCGCGAGCGCTCCAGAGAGCGTATGTGGAAATCGGCGCGTGGCCGAGGTCCACTATCAAGTCCCACTGCCATTGAGTTGGTTTCGCCGGGATGATGTCTTGAGGATGAAGAAGTAAAATCTTCATTGCTTTTTTCTCATCAAGCCGCACTCGATATGATCGGTTCTGCCTGAGAACGATCGAGGGGCGCTGTGGATCCAGTCACGCTGCGGGCCCACGGATGCCGTCCGCTGGTTGAGAACCGATATACGAATCCCGCGTCTGTCACTTCCTTAGCGCGAACACCATCGTAGGACGGAATGGTTATCCAAGGTTGCGTTTCAGACGCGCGCAAATGCGCGGCCAGAAATGAAAGAGCTCTTGCCGCATAACTTCCGGCGCGCATAGACACCGGAATCCAGTAATTCCAAATCAAGGTGGATTCGGAACCTGAGGTATTTGGGGGATCCTCCGAATGCGGGATGCCAGTAACGTCGACATGCCTTGTCCAAAAGAAAGAACCAGGTATCCCATTCTCGTCAATCAATGCGAAACCGCTTAACTTGGCGGTAGTCAAGTTCGCCGCGTACAGCAGATAGTTAAGCGTATCGGAATCGCCCTCATAGTGCATGGCGGCTTCCGCGAGGAGATTCAGGTCAATAGGGACAATCCTGTTTGCATCGCGGCTCAGTTTGATTTCTTCCCATTCATAAAAAAGAATGGGACGACCGGATAATGCTCGGCGAATGTATTGGGCTGAAGTAGAAAGCGATTTTATTACGCGCTCGTCGCGGAATAGCGATCGTAATGAAGTGAAGCGCTTTTTTGCCTGGCGAATTAATGAGTCCAAAACCGGTGCGGACTTCAGCCGGCACGCAACTTTGTACCTGCACATCGCGGCCAAATGCTTCAGAAGCGATCTGGACATCGTGATGTGCAACGTCTGCCGGGACGAATTAGCAAGGCGTTCCTTGTAACCTTCCGCTCCTAAGCCGAGGTCTACGCGATCGATTTTAGAGGATTCACATGCTTGCTCAACAATGGCTGTCAATAGCCATACACCGGGCGATTTCTTGTAAAATCCGGTATCAAATGTAGGCTGATACCAAAACCAACTTCCCCCATACTGAAATCCAAAATTCCAGGCAACAGCCCGGCCCGCGAACATCAGGCGGGACAATACGACTGAGCCGGACGAAAACAAACGCGACACCTGAATCAAAAAGTTGCGGCGGGCTGCGAGCGCCAGATTACTGATCTGACCGTTCGATAGAAAACGAGCGACATGCGCCTTTGCAAAATCATTGAAGGCATCGCCAATTTCATCGCTCGAAGTTATGTTTTTGATGGTCACGCTTGGATCGCGCTCAGAAGCTTTTTGAAAGCGGTGTAAACGGCGGCGCGAAGACTGTTGCGCATATTTGCGGCGCTCAGTGGTGTCGATGGCAACCTGCGCGCAAAGGTATCCCGGGCGCAGGAAGGTGAAATAGTCTCGTTTTGTAACCGCGGTGAGCGCCCGCGCTGTGGCGGAATCCGCAGGCACACTTGCGAATATAAGCGTCCGGCAATTGCGTTTCCGCAGCGCGGCAAGGACCGCTTCTACGAATTGCGGCCTAAATTCAGGAGCCGAAATAAAATCGCAATAGTCGGCGGTAATGCTGGAAAGGAATGAAATGTTTCCAGCCCCGGCATCAGTCGTCAGCGCGACGACGCCTACAAGCGTGTCACCTTCATAGGCGAGAAAGAGTAAGGGGGTAACTGTCTCTCCGAAAGCCCGATAGGCTGCCAGTGCCCATTCATAGGTGTAGAAAATTTCCGGGCGTTCCACCTGCTGCACCAACTGGTTCCATGAGTGGCAGAGACCCTCGTCCGAAGGGATTTCCTCATGGAGCACTAATCGCACGCATCCTCACAAGCTTTAACGAAAACGTAGTAATACCAATCGGTAACCAGAGGGCGGCTCTTGCGGGGAAAGTCATCGCCCAATATTTCCGCGAGCCGGAAATTGAAACTTGAGAGCTCGGCAACCGCCCGTTGCGGAGTCCAGTAATGGGTTAGAAGTCCTCCGTGCGCCGAATCAATCAGGTGACCTTCACCTCGCCAAAACGCCGCAGTCGGCGCGCGCCGGATAATTCGCGCCAACGATGTGCCGATGGCGCGAAGAATCGCGTGAGACGCCCTTAACGCCGTGAGCAGAAAAACAACCAGCGGAAAAGCGAAACTGGATTCCGAAATGAATTGTCCGGCGAATTCCCTTAGCCTCCGCGGGTTCCATCCGGGACGCGTAAGCACTGATCGCGGATTATGAGATGAAAATATTAGAATGCCGCGGGGCTGAAGTACCCGGCGGCATTCTTTGAAGCATTGCCACCTTCGCGTCTCCGGAACGATATAGTCCACGGAATTAAAAGCCATAACGATAGCGTTGAAAGAATTGTCAGCGAATGCCGACAAATCGGAGGCGTCCGCCGTCTGGAAGTTTAGCTCAGGAAAGCGCTTGCGGCAGTTGCTCACCATCGCGTCCGAGTAATCAATTCCGACATAGCGGCCTGCGTTCCGTGCAAGCCGGGTTGTGGTGCGGCCTCCACCAACCCCAGCGTCGAGCACCGCCATCCCGGGAACAATGTACTTGTCAAATAATAATTGTTCGCACGGCGTCAGATAATCGAGCGACGCGTAGTGTTCGGCGACATGAGCGGAGCTATAAACCGCGAAATTGTCTACATCTTGAATAGCGTTCATTGCTGCTTAGGCCGTGAGTTCAGCCCACGAATCTCCCGCAAAACGGCGATGTAAAGACTTATGAAATCCTGAGACATGAGCTTCAAATTCCGATAGGGCCATATTCGCGGTCACATGAATGCGAGGAAACGCAAACGGTGTTGGCTTCACTCTGAGGACATCTTCGATATTGAGAAAAGCGCAAGTGAAGCGGCTGCGTTCCGCCATGGCAAACTCTCGTGGACCGGCAGATGCAGGATCGCCAAAAGGGTAAGCCAGCGCCCAAATTTCGCGATTCAACGCCTGTTCGAGCGAACGCTTGCAGTCAGAAATTTCAGCACCCGCAAGTTCCGCTGGCTGACGAGAGAGCATAGGATGAGACATTGTATGCGCGCCAATACACATGCCACTGTTACTCAGTTCCCGCAATTCGGGCAATTTCAAGACGAAAAATCTGCCACGCAAACTCTCGTCCGCCGCGTACCGCGAGTTCCATTCCACTGAAAGACCCAGCTTGGTTCGGACTTGTTGAAGCAGGGCTGCCCGCGCCTCCGGCGAGAACCGGGAAAAAGCCTGAACGAGATCCCACCACAACGATCTCTTGTGTTTATTTCCAGCAACAGTCCCTCGAAAATCAATCTCCGGTAAATTCAAATCGCTTACATCCGACTCTTCCCTGAGCATCAGGTAAAGTTCTTCGTACCATAGCATTGAAGGTTCGTTCCGCAGCGATATGCCGGTGGCAAAGAACAGACACGAGAAGCCATGCTCTTGCAACAACGGAAGCATATCAGTCAAAACATTTTGCAGTCCGTCGTCGCAGGTCAATAGAACGGATCGTGGTGGTAAGGGCTGCGCTCCCCTACACCAAAGTAAAAAGTCGTCAGGGGAAATCACATTGTAATGAGTCTTCAAAAGGCGAAGCTGCAGACGCAGAGTGTTCGCCGTAATCAAATTGCCGTCGAGATCCGAATTTTGCAGACGGTAGCGCTGGGGAAAAACTCCGTGGTAAGTGATGACCGCCGGGCCGGCAATCGATCGACGACGCAAATAGCCAGTACGGGCCAGTCCGGGATAAACGAGATGCCGCAGGGCCGGAGTCACCAGTTTCATTTTTCGTGCACCAAATCCCAAGTTAGCGGCGTGCCGCGCCGGATGCTGCGCGCTGCCCTGCGTCCTAAGACTTCTTGTAAATGCCTGGTGTGCAATCCGTGGCCGGGACGAATGGAACGGATATTCTTTTCGGTAAAATCTTCACCGGATTCTACATCCTGAACTACGAACAACGAGCGCCGAAAGACGCGGCTGCTTTCCTCGTGCGCACTCGATCCGAAATGAACGCTGCCCAACGCCTGCTCTGTAACTCTTACCGCTTCCACCATAGATTTGAATTCTTTGGGCTCAAGGGAAAAGGCGCTGTCCGGACCTTTCTGGTCACGCGACAAGGTGATGTGTTTCTCGATAATGCAGGCGCCAAGCGCAACCGCCGCGACTGGAACAGAAATACCGGCGGAATGATCGGATAATCCGATTGGAATGTTGTAGCGTGCAGCCAGTTCGGGGATAGTTCTAAGATTCATTTCCGCAGGAGGGGCGGGATAAGCGCTGGTACATTTGAGCAAGGCCACGGAAACCGCGCCAGCATCGCGCGCCGCCGCCAGTGCCTCGTCAATTTCCTCCAGCGTTGCCATGCCTGTCGAGATGATAAGTGGCTTTCCGGTTCGCGCAATATATTTGACGAGAGGAATATCCACGAGCTCGCACGACGCCAACTTATAAGCCGGCACGTTCATGTTTTCGAGAAAGTCGACTGCCGTTTTATCAAACGGGGATGAAAACAAATCAATTTTCAGGTCGTCAGCGACTTGCTTCAACTTAGGCTGCCAATCCCAGGGCGTGTGAGCCTCGCCGTATAACCCATAGAGAGTGCGACCGTCCCACAGGGTGCCGCCTCCAATGCGGAAATATTCGCGGTCGCTGTCGATGGTTATGGTGTCGGCGGTATAGGTTTGGAGCTTAATTGCGTCGGCTCCCGCTTCCCTGGCCGCATGGATAATTTTGACTGCTTGATCGAAGTCCTGATTATGGTTTGCCGAAAGCTCCGCGATGATGTAAACCGGAAACCCGGATCCAATCCTGCGGCCTCCGATACTGAATCGATGCATCATTGGATTGATTGTTGGACAACGAGTTGGGCCGGCACTTCGGACGGCAGATATGGCGCCCGACGGCCCTGTCTTATGATATCGAGCGCATGATCGCCTTCATTGAAAAGCAGGTCGACGACCGATGCATAAGGAATAAACGGCGGGAATAACTGGTCGTAAACAGGGTGGTCATAATTCTGAAATACCAAATCGATTCCTTGATCTGAAAGCGTGCGCTGCTTTTCCAGCAGATAAACGGCCGATCCCAATGGCGAAACGTATTGTGTCGCACCTAGCGACCGGCATATTTTCGCCAGCAATTCCGCTCCCTTGCCTGTTTGTTTCAGATGGGAAGAGAGTACCAGGGGAGTTCTGATTCCGAGCACCTCCATTAACCATTCGATTAGACGGACGTTCAAGTTCGCCAGTCCAAAAACTGGGGTTCCGCTTAAATGACATTTTAGGTCGCTAAAGTACTTTTCGAAAAAAGGTGTGCGGCGATAGTTCAGCTCGATGGCTCGGGAATGATCGCGCCAGAATTCGATATCCCTGATCTCAACATCCTTAACCAGTTGACCGAATCGTCCGCGAAATATCACGGGAACCGTCAGCCATTGTAATCCCAAGGGAGTCTTGATCCGGTTGCGTTGTTGCCATGATTGCTTTTGAAACTGCACGTCGTCCAGTAGGACAAACGCGTCCACTTGATCGATCAGGCTGAAGTAGCCAAGCCATGGGAGATAGGTTGGCTGGCATATCGCTATTGTCATCGCGGGATGCGCGCTGGGAGCAAATGTAGCTGGTCTTTGCGACGCTGTCTCGCTCGCCACCTTCCTCAGCGGTGAAGTTTTGTGTGGTTCTACAAAGACATGCCGGATGGCGGGTTGCCCATTGACTATGTCGTTTCCCGAAGCCCTGAAACCGAAGCTGGCAAAGAGTCGCAAGGAGACGAGATTTTCCGGTTTTATGTAGGCAATGATTTGTTTTCCGGGAGCGCGGCAAAGCACTTCCGCAATTCCCAACGAAAGCACCGCGCTTCCATATCCCATTCCTCGAAATTGCCGAATGAGATTGATAGACAAAACAGCGCTGTCGTCAACGACGTCGAATCTGAGTAGGCCAACCGGGGAATTGTTCGAGTCAATCGCGATAAAAAGCCGGGAGTGGGGACTGCGCATTTTTTCCGCAAACCAGCTTTCATGTTGTTCCCAACCAATGGGTGCGGATGAAAACGAGGCTGTACGCACATCCGGATCGTTGGCCCATTCCCACAATAGCCGGCAGTCGCCCTTCCCAACGGGGCGGAGCCGTAATTTCTCGGACAGGATTTGAGATACCACTCGCGCGGCGCCGCGCCCGTCTACGAGCGCATGGGCGTGGTAGGACAGAAATCGCCTGATCTCTGGCGACATCATCAGCCAGTGCAACCGGGCAGCGATAACGTCGTCCGACACTTGCGCGATGTTGCGGAGGTGGACGGCACAGTTCAAACGATCTAATTCCTCCGCGATTGGAAGTTGATTGGGGGCAAGGTCAACCACGATCGACGGGACCGCGAGCAGGCATAATTCCCAGCAAGTGGAACCGGCGGCGCTTATCGCAATATCAGCCCAAGCCATAAGCTCGGGCATATTTCCGGGACTGTGGATTAATTCAATCTGCTTTGTAGCATCGCGAACCGCGCTTTCCAGGGCTTCGCCATGTGGATTGCTCCCGCCAATAATTACTTTCGCTTCGAAGGGCAGTTTCACTAAACGCAAAGCGCGGATTATATTGCCGCTTATGTTTTGCGGATCGCTGCCGCCCATCGTGACCAGGATTTTGCTGCCGACCACTGGAAAATCACGGCGAAAATGACGAGAAGATTCGAACTCCCGCCGTAACATTGCGTAGTTCGTTCCCAGCAAAAGTTTAGTATCGATTTCTGAGCGGAGATACATCGATTCGCGCGCGGTGACGTTCTGATTTATGAGAACGTCCGCAGCATAACGCTGCTGCACGCCGCCATCATCAATAACGGCGAGTTTCAGCCCCGCCTGCTTCAGGCGGATTGAATATTCCTGATCGAAGGAATAGCCGTCGAGAACCACCCATTCTGCTTGATACTTTTGGGCAATTGCTAGAAGTTCTTTTGTGTCTTCCTGCGATCCGGGCGATGCTTCGATATGAAGGACGGCCATGCCCTCGGCAGTAATGAATTTCTCCACCGCCGGGGTGGAATAAGCCATAACAAAAATGGCTGTCCCTCCGCGGTGGCGCCAGGCTTGGGCCAAGGCGAGGCAACGCATGGCATGGCCGGTTCCTATCGCGACGCTTGCATCCGCTCGAAGGATAAGAGGGCGGGCAAACATCATTTTTCCTGCAACGACTTTTGCCGTATGTGGCGATTCACGTCAGTCAGTTCGGGTTCGCTCTCCATTAGAGCGATTACATCCTGCCAGCAAAAGTTGTCAGTGTTGCGAAATCTGTCGTAAATCGCACGCAGCAGCGCGAGATCGCTGGGGGTGTCGAGCGTCCAACGAAGATGGCTGTAGTCGGTTGTTCCGAAAACCGAAGCGATGCGAAAAAGCGCGCGATGTTCATATATATACGGCGTGACGTGCTCTCTTTCGTAGGGCTCGGTTGCTTTTTGCCACGCCAGCCTCAACGCCGCAGCGGTGCAGGCTTCCACGTCCAACCCGCGGGGATAAGTGCGGGTGATGCTGTTGCTGGCATAGTCCACATTTTGCTTTCGAAGTGAACTAATAGTGTCGTTTACAAGCTGGGGGTCGATCAACGGACAATCGGCAGTGATGCGGACTACTACAGCCGCGCCGAATGCAGCAGCAGCCTGGTAGTAGCGGTCGAGAACGTCGAATTCAGATCCGCGGAAACATTCCACGTCGAGTTTTTTTGTTTCGGCGACAATCGGGCCATCGGCGGCGGAATCCGTTGTAGCAACAATAATTTTGTCAATCAGATCGGCACGGCCCAGGCGATGCACGACACGGGCAAGGACACTTTGACCGCCGAGATCCATTAAAACCTTGCCGGGAAGGCGGGTCGAGCCCATGCGCGCCTGCACAATCGCGATTGTCGAGCTTCCGTTTGGCATATATCAACATCGGACACGTACAAAACTATCGCATGTAATAGCTCGTTACTTTGTGAATTGCCTGAATCACATCTTCGACATCTTTATCGCTCATTGCGTGAAACATTGGCAGGCTAATTAAACGTCCATAAGCTTCTTCAGCAATCGGATAGTCGCCCGGCTTGTAGTTGAAGCGATCGTGATAATAAGGATGAAGGTGAATCGGAATGTAATGGACGTTGACTCCGATATTTTCCGCACGTAGGGCCCGAAATATTTCGTCGCGCCCGACACGAAGTGATTCCAGTTTCAAGCGCATCGGATACAAATGCCAAGCCGGATTAATTCCTGCGCGGACATGTGGAATCTGCACCGCAGACACTTCCGAAAAGGCAGCGTTATAGCAGGCGGCAATTTCGCGTCTTCTAAAAAGATTTGATTCGAGCCTGCTGAGTTGCTGAATTCCAAGGGCGCAAGCGATGTCGGTCAGCCGATAGTTGAAACCGAGCAGCACCATTTCATAAAACCACTCGGACTTTTTTTGCCGCTCGCGGGCATCGCTGCTTATGCCATGATTCCGAAATCGACGAAGAGTCTCGGCGTATTGCGCATTGTTTGTCGTGACCATGCCCCCTTCCCCCGTCGTCAGATGCTTCACCGGGTGAAAGCTAAACACGGACATGTGCGAGATGCCGCCCACTTTTCGTCCCTTGTATTCGGCTCCGAGAGCATGGCAGGCATCCTCGATTATCGTCAGGCCATGGCTTCCGGCAAGGGTTGCAATCGAATCCAAATCGGCGGGATGGCCTGCATAATCTACCGGGAGAATTGCTCTGGTTCTCGGAGTGATCCTGCGAGCGCAATCCTCCGGATCAAGATTAAGAGTGTCCGTTGACACATCGGCGAATACCGGCGTAGCGCCCTGATACAAGACGCAATTTGCGGTCGCGGCAAAACTTAATGGCGAAGTGATCGCTTCGTCTCCAGCTTTCAAACCCGCTGCGAATACGGCACCGTGGAGCGCGGCCGTGCCTGAACTGAAAGTGACGGCGTATTTCGCATTCACGCTGCCGGCGAACGCTTCTTCAAATTCGGCGATCTTGGGACCGGTGGTCAACCAATCCGAGCGCATTACATCCACTACCGCTTGAATATCGGATTCGTCGACGGACTGCCGGCCGTACGGCAAAAATGTGTCACGCACCGGCTTTCCGCCATCGAGCGCCAGGACTTGTTGTTGAGCGGAAATTGAGCTCATGAAACCTTTGCTTGGAGGGTTCTTGTTGATGCATCACGATTGGCGCCGTTCCCTCCGATAAGCGCCGAGAGTTCTCCGCCGGTCAACCATTGTGAATTGGTGTCGCTGCTATAGCGGAAACCTTCCGGAAGTGGACGGGCGTCCGGCCAATTTCCCTTGTGCCACCATGAGTGCCTGGGCTGCACGATATACATGTCTTCAGTTTCAACGGCGTTGCGAGCTTCATCCTCCGACAACAAGACTTCGTGCAATTTCTCGCCGGGTCGGATGCCAATACACTCAACTTTGCAACCGGGAGCGACGGTTTCGGCCATGTCAAGCAGCTTCATGCTGGGAATCTTAGGCACGAAAATTTCGCCGCCGCGCATTTGCTCGAGACAGCGCACCACAAACCGGACCCCCCTTTCCATCGTGATCCAAAAGCGAGTCATACGCGGGTCGGTAATGGTGACTCGCCCAGCCTTGCGTTGCTCCAAAAACATTGGGATGACGCTGCCGCGGCTGCCCACAACGTTTCCGTAGCGGGCGCAACTGAACCGGGTATCCTGGGCGCCGGCGTAGGCGTTCGCCTGCACAAAAACTTTCTCGGCACATAACTTGCTGGCGCCATACAAATTGACGGGATTAACCGCCTTGTCAGTACTGAGGGCGATAATACGTCGCACTCCCTGGTTGATTGCGGCATCGATAACGTTCTTGCCGCCGATGATATTGGTCTGAATGGCCTCAAAGGGATTGTATTCACAGGCGGGTACCTGTTTGAGGGCTGCGGCATGAACCACAACGGTCACCCCCGCAAACGCGCGCTCCAACCTTTGCGCGTCGCGAACGTCGCCGATAAAATATCGCAAACTGGGATGGTCGAAGCCCGACGATCTCATGTCATGTTGTTTGAGTTCGTCGCGACTGAAGATAATAAGCTTCTGCGGATGATACTCGGCCAACATCAGTTCGCAGAATTTCTGCCCAAATGAGCCGGTGGCGCCGGTAACCAATACTATTTCTTCAGACCATTTCACTGGCGCCCCCTGGACTGGAATGTTGACGGCTGAAACCGGAACGCATCAAATGCCGAGCACGATTTCAACTGGTAGTATAGCGGACACATCGCGCGATAGACGCCCAGTCTGCCCGGAGATGAAATTTCAGGCGAGTAAATTTGCTTATTTACTCACTGGCTACGGTGCTAGAATGTGCCCAACCTCTTCCAATTCTCAAGCATTATGGTGAAAGATTGGTTTCGTGGCTTGTGAGGAATCAACACCAGTTGAAGAATAATTCCCTTCGCGTGCATCCCGGTTTGATCCTTCAGGGGCACGAATGACATTTGGGCCCATGATTCCGGCGAATAGCAGAGAACGTGAAGTCCATCCCATTATTCAGGCAACCCCCAGATTTACTTCTTATCAAAATTCCAACCCGCAATTTTCCTCCGAAGATTCGTTTCTGCGCGCATATAGCCATGTTTTACTCAAGCGCAAGTGGATTGTGCTCGGTTGTGTGGCGTTAATCTTCGCGGCCGTTTTGATTGCTACGCTGCGGACTACGCCTATTTATGATGCGGTCGGCAGCATCGCCGTGAACCGGATGGATCCGGTCACACTGAACCTCAAAGACGCCGGTAATGCCGGTTATGATTACGAGGACCCCACCGATCTCGATACCGAAGCGCGCATTTTGCGCAGTGATTCGCTGGCTTTGCAGGTAATCAAACAGTTAGATCTCGATAAACCGGCGGGCGCCCGACCGGCGCTGGCTCCTGCGACGGATGCGGACTCTGAAAAAACCTCTTCAATGATTACCAGTTTCAAGTCAGGCTTGGGCGTGACGCTTGAACCGAACACCAGAATTATTGATATTCACTATCGAAGTCCGGACAAATACCTGGCGGCGCGTGTAGTCAACACCCTTGCCAGCGCCTACATTGAGCAGAATTTCAAAACGCGATTCGAGTCGACCGAGCAAACCTCGGATTGGCTATCGAAGCAGTTGATCGATCTGCAATTGAAAGTTGAGACATCTCAGGAAAAATTGGTCAAATACCAGAAAGATCATGAAATCCTGGGAATCGACGAGAAGCAAAACATAACCACTTCAAAATTGGATGAACTCAACAAGGAATTGACCGATGCTGAGTCGGCGCGGATGGAGAAGGAATCGCTTTACCGGCTGGTGCAGAACGGCGATTCGGATTCGATTGCCGCCGCGATTAACATAACGACGAATACAACCGGTTCCACCCTGTTGCAAAAACTTCAAGAACAGCATGCGGATTTGAAGATACAAATTGCGCAACTGGGAGCGCAGTTTGGCCCCTCGTATCCCAAGTTGGCCCAATTGTCGGATCAACTCAAAGAAGTTGACGCGCAAACCGAAGTTGAGCGGAAAAAGGTGGTCGGACGCCTGCGGGGCGATTATCTCGCGGCCCTCGCGCGAGAGAATTTGCTGAAGGGGGCCCTCGATGAACAGAAGCAGGATGCTAATCAACTAAATGAAAGTGCGATTGAATACAACTTTCTAAAACGCGACGCGGAAACCAACCGGACGCTATACGAAAACCTCTTGGAAAAGTTGAAGGAAGCTGGGGTAACCGCTGGATTGCGCTCCAACAATATCCGCCCCGTGGACGTGGCGCGAGTGCCGACCTCGCCTTCTGAACCGAATATATTTCGCAATCTTTCCTTCGCGCTAGCACTTGGCTTGACCACGGGAATTGGCTTGGCGTTCGTTCTGGAAGGATTGGACAACACTGTGCGTACCGTCGAACAGGCGCAGGCGATCTCGCTGTTGCCATCTCTTGGCATAATCCCTCTGGGGAGTGGAATGGTTGGTCATTCGCGGTCGGGTCCGCGACTTTCGTTCTCATCCAATAAAGGATCGATGGAGCTGATTACGAAGTCTCGCCCGCAATCCCAAATGGCCGAGGCTTATCGCGCTTTGCGCACTTCCCTGCTGCTGACGACCGTCGGGGCTCCTCCGAAAGTGATTCTTGTAACCAGCGCGCTTCCCGAGGAAGGCAAGACTACGACCAGCATCAATTGCGCAATTGTATTGGCGCAAAAGGGGGCACGTGTTCTTTTGGTCGATGCCGACTTACGGCGGCCCAGCATTCATAGAACGCTTGGCGTAGTTCCAAAAACCGGCCTGACGAATGTGTTAACTGGTGGGGCTAATCTTCAACAGACGATTGTTCGATCGCCTCTCGTGCCAAGCCTGTTCGTATTGCCGGCTGGAACTCCTCCGCCTAATCCCGCGGAATTGTTGGCTTCCTCGAAGATGGGCGACGTTCTGGAAGCTTTGAGAGAACAGTATGACCACATCGTGATCGACACCCCGCCCACCTTGCCGGTGACCGACGCGGTGGTGGTAGCGACGCGGGCCGATGCCGTAATTCTTGTCGCCCGGGCCGGAAGCACAACCAAGCATGCATTACGCCAAGCGCGCGACATTCTAATGCAGGTAAATGCCCGGGTCAGCGGAGTATTGTTGAACGCCGTGAATCTGCATTCCCCCGACTATTACTCTTATTATGGACACATGGGTAAATTCGCGAATTCTTATTACCATGAGGATTATAAAGGGGGCGATATGCCGGAACGGGATTTTGACGATGACGAAGAAATCGTTTCCAGTATCACCTCAGGCGGGGCCTGATACCGTGCAGCCCTGATTGGCATGACGATTACTATCCGCGCCCCCACCGCGAAGCGTTCCTTCCTGATATTTTGCCTTTGCCTGGCTACACTATACTTCTCGATCATTTCTTCGCAATTCGTTGCATATCTTTCGGCTGAGCAGCCAAACCTGGCGTCCATGAAATTTGCTCTTCGCCTTGAGCCGTGGAACGCCAACTATCATTACCTTTTGGGACAATATTATTGGTGGCTTCACCAACGGGCAGAAGCGAGAGACGAACTGGAAAATGCGCTTCGGCTGGATCCTCACAACTCCTCTTATTGGCTTAATCTGGCCTCGGTTGACGATCTCCTCGACCGTCCGGAAGACGCGCGTGCGGCGCTGAAAAACGCGCTCGCCGTCGATCCCAAAACTCCTAATATCGCCATGCAAGCAGGAAACATTTATCTGAATGAAAAGGAGACTCGGTTGGCGTTCGCACAGTTTCGCCGAGCCCTCGAAGGGGCTCCGTATTTATCGGGCGAGATCATTCCAATATGCTGGCAGGCGCAGCCCGACGCGGGCGAGTTGTTGCGCGAGGCATTGCCCGCAAGTTCCGATATTTATTCTTCGTTTCTGGAATTTTTGATCTCCAAGAAACAGGGTCCGGCGGCGGCAATGGTTTGGACACAAATCGCGAGACTTGGCCAATCCGTACAGCGCAGTGACGTCTTCGATTATGTACATTATTTAATCGGTGAACGCCGCCCGGACGAGGCTCAAGCAGTTTGGCGAGACGCGGGTTCCTTGTCTGCTCTCAAAAGCTACGAGCCGTCGCAGCAAAATCTAGTGGTGAATGGAGACTTCAGTCTGCCTGTTTTAAATGGGGGTTTTGATTGGACGTACGAGAAGCAACCAGGCGTTTCACTCGAATTGGAGCCTTCGCAATCCGAGATCGGCGGCTCGTTTCTCATGATTTCCTACGATAGCGGCGGACTTGAGGATTCTGGAATTCGGCAGCTCATTCCGGTCACTGCAAATTCCAGATATCATTTCTCGGGTCATTTCAAAACGGAAAATCTGGAGGGTGCCGGCGGGCCACATTTTGCTCTGCAAGAGGCTTACACGGGCGAGTCCTATTTCCAGAGCGACGAACTAGTGAACAGCGATAAATGGAGGGAGGCTTCGGGAGATTTTCAAACGGGGCCGGTTACCCATCTATTGACGTTGCGGATCAGTCGTTTGCCTGCGGGGAGCGCGATTCGAGGCAAGCTTTGGATCGGCAGCCTCAGTTTATCGCCAATAGAGAAGCAGAGCGGCCCGTGAGTTTTCCTATCTTGAGCAGCCGTCCCCCGACGCTTGTTGTGAAACCACACGTAGGCCATGGCCCGCATACCGTAATACTTCGTGCCGTCTTCGGCCTGTTATTGTTTTGTCCTCTTGCATTCGGGGCTGTCGAACCGTGGTCGATCTTTCTACTGGAATCGGCCGCCGCGCTTTTATTCGCCTTTTGGATTTGGACGCAATTCTCGTCCGCGCAAATATCGATTTCGTGGAATCCAATTTTTGCGCCGATGTTGGTGTTCGCCGCTCTGGTTTTAGTACAGATTGTGGCTGGAAAAACCGCTTATCGAAATGCCACTATCTTCACTTTTCTTCTTTATGCAGCATACGGAATTCTTTGCTTTTTGGTGGTTCAGTGTTTGAAAACTACACGCCAAATTAAATTTCTTGGCGTGGTGCTGTCCGTCTACGGCACAGCCGTCGCCTCATTCGCACTGTTGCAGGGTCTTGGTTTGAACGACAAACTGTATTGGCTGCGAACACCGCGAGGCGGAGGGTGGATTTACGGTCCCTATGTGAACCATAACCATTACGCGGGATTGATGGAAATGTTATTTCCACTTCCTGTCGTACTTTCGTTTACCCAATATGCGGGAGCAAGATGGCAAAAGTTCGGGATCGCCTCTTCCGCGATAATCGCAGCCACGATTTTTCTTTCTGGGTCCAGGGGAGGGGTCGCGGCATTTTTATGCGAGATTCTGGTCCTGTCGGCATTGCAAATCAAACATCGAGGCGGTTTGCGATCCCAGGGAAAATCGGCCATCGTCGTCGTCACTCTTTCGGCCTGCCTGCTGATATGGATTGGCGGCGGCAAGTTGCGCGAGCGCTTTACTACCGTGCGATCGGCGCAGCGCGAACTAACCAGTGGCCTTCGGTTGCAGATCGACCGCGACTTGATCAAAATGTACCCGCACCATCCCCTGCTCGGCTGCGGATTGGGGACGTTCGCGGATGTTTATCCGCAATACAGAAGCTTCTATGCAAATGTTTTTATAGATGAAGCGCACAATGACTATCTGCAATTATTGGTCGAGGCCGGTGCGGCGGGATTCATCACCATGATCTGGCTTCTGTGGGTTGTTTTTTGGAATGCGTCAAGAAAGTTAGACAATTGGAGAACCGATCCGAACGGGTCGGCAGCGGCGGCGGCGATGTTGGGAATTACTGGCATCCTGGTTCATAGTCTTGTGGATTTCAATTTGCAGGTGCCCGCCAACGCTGCGATATTTTATGTTCTGTGCACAATTGCGGCCATGGAACCGGTTGTCGAACATTCTTCCCGCAGGCGAATAGCGTAGGGAAAATATTCTGTTGCCGATCGGACATCGGGGCTGCGGTTCGGATCATCTGTACATATCATCGTTACGACGCTCTGAGCTGCATGGAGGAAAGACCTTGCTCAAAGACGTACTTTCTCGCTGGCCTCTGATTCGGCAAATTCAGACTGGCGCTGATGGAACCGGTGCCGAGGCGATGTCGGAAAAGACTCGCAACTTGCGGCCCAAACATGACGGTGCCGAAGCTACGCCATCCATATGCCCCTACTGCGGGGTGGGATGCGGCCAACTTGTTTACCACAAGGGCGGCAAGCTGATTTCGATTGAGGGCGATCCCAAATCGCCAATTTCTCGTGGGCATCTTTGTCCTAAGGGCGCGGACACATTCGAATTGCACACGCATCCCGGCCGGCTGACGAAAGTAAAATACCGCCGTCCCTATTCCAAGGATTGGGAAGATCTCGATCAGGAAACGGCGATGGATATGGTCGCGGATCGTCTATGGGAAACCCGCGACCGCACTTTCGTGGAAGAAGAAGATGGCGAAGTTCTGATGCAGACGAAGGCCGTCGCTCACTTGGGAGGCGCGACGCTCGATAATGAAGAAAATTATCTGATCAAGAAACTGTTCGCCGCCGGGCTGGGAATGGTATGCATCAGCAACCAGGCGCGCATATGACACAGCTCTACCGTGCCCGGTCTGGGCACATCATTCGGGCGTGGCGGCGCGACCACCGCGCAGCAGGATTTAAGCAATGCCGATGCGATCCTGATCATGGGATCGTCCATGGCGGAGAATCACCCGGTTGGATTTCAGTGGGTGATCGAAGCCCGTGAGCGCGGCGCCAAAATTATTCATGTGGATCCGCGATTTACCCGCACTTCGGCGATGGCCGATATGTGGGTGCCACTTCGCGCTGGAAGCGACATCATTTTCCTGGGCGCGCTGATCCATTACACGCTCGAAAATAATAAAGAATTCCGCGAATACGTGGTGCATTACACGAACGCGCCGACCATTTTGCGGGAAGACTTTCGCGATACCGAAGATTTGGACGGATTATTCTCCGGCTGGAACGCCGAGAAAAAGCAATACGACCCGGAAACCTGGCTTTATCAGGGCGCACCGGTTAAGAAGTCTGGGGAATCGCCTGGGCACTCGAAGGCGGGCGGCGGTCACGGCAAAGATCGCGGCGGCGAAGCGCAGGACGCGGGGAAAAAAGAATCAGACCCTACGCTTCAGCATCCGCGCTGCGTCTTTCAGGTTCTTAAACGTCATTTCGCGCGGTACACCCCGGAGATGGTGGAGAAGTTCTGCGGCGTTCCGCAAGATGTATTTTTGAAGGTGGCGGAGACGTTCACTTCTGCCTCCGGTCCCGATAAAACGGCGGCAATTTGTTATGCCGTCGGGTGGACGCAACATTCGAAGGGCGTGCAGATCATTCGCTCGGCTGCGATTCTGCAATTGCTGTTGGGAAATATAGGCCGGCCCGGCGGAGGAATTCTCGCTCTTCGCGGCCATGCTTCCATTCAGGGGTCGACCGACATCCCGACGCTGTATGACATCCTGCCGGGCTACATTCCCATGCCGTTCTTCAAGGCAGACTCGCATGACCTGAAATCACACATCAAGAAACACAGTTCGCGCACCGGGCTATGGGCCGGCTTCAGCAAATATCTCATCAGTTTATTGAAGGCGTACTACGGCGATGCCGCGACTGCGGAAAATCAATACGGATTTCAATGGCTTCCTCGAGTGAGCGGCGACCATTCGCACTTCGGCTATTGGCTCGACATGATGGATGGCAAAGTGGAAGGCCTATTCGTGATGGGTCAAAATCCGGCTGTGGGCGCGTCAAATGGCCGAGTAGAGCGCACCGCTTTATCGAAATTAAAATGGCTGGTCGTGCGCGACATGGTGGAAACGGAAACGGCGTCGTTCTGGCTCGATTCGCCCGAGGTACAGAAGCGCGAGTTATCGCCCGAAACAATCGGGACGGAAGTTTTCCTGTTCCCCGCTGCTGGCACCGCCGAAAAAGAAGGTACATTCACCAATACCCAGCGCCTGCTGCAATATCGGAATCTCGCAGTCGAGCCGCCCGGCGACGCGCGCAGCGAGACCTGGTTTATTTATCATCTCGGACGCCGCATAAAGGAAAAAGGTAAAAAAGATATTCGTCCTCGCAATGCAGGCCTGAATGCTCTCACGTGGAACTATCCCGTCGAAGGCCCGACTGCCGAGCCAAAGGTCGAAGAGGTATTAAAAGAGATCAATGGCTGGAGGGTCGCGGACAAAAAGCAGCTCAAGCAAATCACCGACCTGAAAGACGACGGCTCTACTTCTTGCGGGGCGTGGATTTATTGCGGAGTCTATCCCGAGGAAGGCCGGAACCGCGCCAACGAACGCGATCCCAAAGACCTTCTTGGACACGGCTGGGGATTCGCCTGGCCCAACGATTGCCGCATCATTTATAACCGCGCTTCGGCGCGTCCCGACGGCAAGCCCTGGAGTGAGCGCAAGAAACTAGTGTGGTGGGACGAAGAGAAAAAACAGTGGGGCGGCCTCGACATCCCGGATTACAAGAAAGATATGCCGCCAAACACTTCCGCAGATTTAGAAAACGGAAAAGGCGTGGATGCGCTCGGCGGAGCGAAACCATTCACCTTGCATCCTGACGGCGTAGGCTGGCTGTTCGTGTCCAGCGGATTGAAAGATGGTCCGCTGCCCACCCACTATGAAGCATTGGAGTCGCTGATATCGAATCCACTTTACGATCAGCAAATCAATCCGGCGTCCGATAAAAAAACGCGCCCTGATAATCCTTATGCAGCGTCGCCGGGCGATCCGAGATTTCCGTACGTATTGACCACCTATCGCCTCACTGAGCATCACACGGCAGGAGGCATGTCGCGCACGCTCTCGCATCTCGCCGAACTTCAGCCGGAATTATTTACCGAAGTTTCTCCGGAACTCGCGCGCGAAATCGGCCTAGAACATGGAGCCTGGGCGACCATCACGACTCCTCGTGCGAAAATTGAGGCTCGGGTCCTGGTGACGAAACGAATGCGTCCGCTGTCGATCAACGGCAACCGCGTGCATCAGGTAGGACTTCCCTACCATTGGGGATATAAAGGTAGAGCGAAGGGCGATGTCGTTAACGATTTGCTCGTCATCAGCGAAGAGCCCAACGTGAGAATTATGGAAACCAAAGCGCTGATTTGTTCCATCGCGCCCGGACGTAGACCGCGATCAGAGCACGAGCAATCTCTGGAGGCTCGGCCATGAGCGTTACCGCTTTCCTCACCGACTCAACTCTGTGTATTGGCTGCAAAGCCTGTGAAGTTGCGTGTAAGGAATGGAATGGCATCGGCGAAGACGGCCTGAATTGGACTGGGAACTCCTACGACAACACGGGCGCGCTGGGACATTCCACTTGGCGGCACGTTAAATTTGTCGAGTACATGCCCGAAGTCGGACTCGGCGGCAATGCGCCCGACTTGAATACGTGGGCGTTTTCATCCGATGTCTGCAAGCATTGCGAAAACGCCGGCTGCCTCGAAGCGTGTCCGACCGGCGCCATCGTTCGCACCGAGTTCGGAGGCGTATACGTCCAGTCCGACATTTGCAATGGATGCGCTTATTGCGTGGTCGGCTGTCCCTTCGGCGTGGTGCAGCGCAATCCTGATGATGGGCGCGCCTTCAAATGCACTTTCTGTTATGACCGGCAAAAAGCTGGATTGATTCCTGCCTGCGCGAAAGCCTGCCCCACGGAGTCAATCAAATTTGGCGAAATCGAAAGTTTGAAGTTACACGCTCAAGAACGTGTTGAGGAATTGCACAGTCGCGGTATGCAAGACGCGAACCTCTATGATTCTGCCGATACCAGCGTCGGTGGAACTCACGCAATGTTTATTGTTCGGGGCGATCCACGCAGCTACAATCTCCCCCCAAAAGCGGAGATTCCCACGATCTACTTGAAAAAAGGATGGACCGGATCCGCGATTAGCGCAGCGATGATCCTTGGCGGAACACTGTTGGCCTTTCTAGCCGACGGGCAGAGAGGCGCGAGGTGAAGGATCGCATCCGTCCGATCCGTGTCCCTGATCTCAAAAGTGAACAACGGCTGGCTGACATTCGTCGCGAGGCCGAACGTCACGGCGCGGTAAAAGCTGGCGGATTGCGTCCCTCCGGAGCGCCTTTTCCCATCGCCGCCCCCGAAACCGGATATTACAGAATTCCGTTATTAAAAGAGCCGGCGTGGACGTGGGAGATACCGCTTTATTTTTTTGTGGGCGGGGCGTCGGGCGCCGCAGCCATCGTGGGCGCAATCGCGAAATATACCGGAGCAGATCGCAAACTCGTTCGCGATGCCGAATACGTTGCCGCGGCCGGAACCGTGCTGTCGCCACTGCTTTTGATCGCCGATCTCGGCAAGCCATCTCGATTTCTAAACATGCTGCGAGTTTTCAAACCGCAGAGCGCGATGTCGGTCGGCGTATGGGTGTTGATGGGATTCTCCGGCGGTGCATCGGCAGCGGCTCTCGCTGGATTCTTGCAAGATCGCTATGGACCTTCCCCGCCATTGCGCATTCTCGAAAATGCAGGGCAGGCTGCCTCCTTAATTTTCGGACTTCCCTTTCATAACTACACTGGCGTTCTCATCGGCGCCACGGTCATTCCAGTGTGGAACAAAAATGTCGGAAGCCTTCCCATTCACTTCGGAGCCTCGGGACTAGGCGCAGCCGTCGGCATTCTCGAGTTAATGGGGAACGACAATAGTCGAGCGTTGCAGATGCTAGGCATTGGCGCCGCGACGGTGGAGTTTTTCGAAGGTATGCGACTGGAGGCAGAAAAAAAACCAACGCTCGAACCTCTCAAACGCGGACTCAGCGGAACAATTGTTCGCGCCGGGGGGATGCTGTCTGGTCCCATCCCACTGGCTTTGCGAACATTAAGTCTGTTGCTCGGAAACAAACATTCTCAAAAACTGCGCCGTACCGCTGCTGCAGTTGCCATCGCAGGGTCGTTACTGACGCGCATTGGGTGGATTCACGCCGGCCACGTTTCCGCTCGTGATTGGCGGACGCCGCTCCAGATTCCGCATCCGGCAAGCGATTCGGGAAGTCATCACAAAATTGGACAGTCACGGTAGCATTCGCTCGCAGCGTATAATAACCCGTTTGCCGCATGAGCCCGTTGACCCAGCTCGAACTCAGACTTGCAAAACGCATGTCGAGATTGGGTACGGAAACTGCATTTGAAGTTCTGAGTAAAGCCCGCGCACTCGAGAGTCAGGGCAAAGAAATTATTCATCTTGAAATCGGCGAGCCCGATTTCGAAACTCCTACCAATATTATTGAGGCCGCTGTCGGCGCCCTGCACGATGGCTGGACTCACTACGGTCCCTCGGCAGGCTTGCCCGAACTGCGACAGGCTGTCGCTGAGGAAGTCGCTAAGACCCGCCATGTACCGGTTTCCGCCGAAGAAGTAGTAATCGTTCCCGGCGGCAAACCGATTATATTTTTCAGCGTTCTCGCGTTGATTGACGAAGGTGACGAGGTTATCTACCCCAACCCCGGCTTTCCGATTTATGAGTCGATGATTCGTTACGTCGGCGGAAGAGCCGTGCCGATCCGCTTGCGCGAAGAACGGGATTTTGGACTCGACGTTTACGAACTTGCTGGTCTTATCAATGAGCGCACCAAACTGATCATCCTCAATTCACCCGGGAATCCGACGGGCGGAGTACTCACCGAAGACCAGATATGGAACATCGCCGAGATCATCGGCGATAGAAATATCATGATTCTGTCCGACGAAATATACAGCCGCCTCATCTTTGAAGGGCGGCATTTTTCCATCATGTCCGTACCTGGATTCAAAGACCGCACCATTCTGCTCGACGGATTTTCGAAAACCTACGCCATGACCGGGTGGCGCATGGGTTATGGTGTGATGCGTCCAGACTTGGCTGTGCACGTCGCTCGTCTGATGACCAATTCCAATTCCTGCACGGCGAGTTTTACTCAGATCGCTGGAATCGAGGCCCTGCGCGGCGACCAGTCATCGGTAGATGGAATGCGAAACGAATTTCAGCAGCGCCGCGATTTTTTTGTAGCCGGCCTCAATAAGATCAAGGGCTTCTCCTGCCGCATGCCCAAGGGCGCGTTCTATGTTTTTCCGAACATCACACAAACGGGCTGGACATCAAAACATTTGGCGGATTCTTTGCTCGAAGAGGCGGGAGTGGCTTGCTTATCCGGAATTTCCTTTGGCGAATTCGGCGAAGGATATCTGCGCTTCAGCGTCGCAAACTCCCTGGAGAACCTGGATGAGGCGCTGAACCGAATCCAGCGATGGACAACTTTAAAGCTTTAATCCACGAGATGAAAATACCTGCCGGAAAGGCCATCCTAAAACGAGCTAAATCTCACAAAGGTATCGGCGCGACTTACTCGCCTCGCGCCAGCCGTCCCCACATGCCGGGATATGTTTCAACCAGCAAGAAAGGATTGCTGGCGTGGAAGTGGGCTGACGATAGGCTCAAGAAGAGCCGCCAATACTGGATTGCGACCGTCCGCCCGAGTTATGCGCCCCATGTAATGGTGGTCTGGGGGCTGTGGTGGAATAATACTTTTTGTTTTAGCACCGGGAGCAAGTCGCGGAAAGCGCGCAATCTCGAAGCGAATCCCCGCTGCGTGGTCTGCAATGAAGATGCCGCCGAAGCGGTCATCGTAGAAGGAGTCGTGGAGCGCATGCGCGATGCCGCACAAATTCGCGAGTTTCTCTCCCTGTATGCGCGTAAATATAAGTTCGACTTATCAGAGATGGGTGAAGACATGCTCTCCTTAAAAGAACCGATATTCGTAGTACGCCCCCACGCGGTTTTCGGACAAGCGGAGAAAACGTTTTCAAAAACGGCCACGCGTTGGAAATTTGGAAAATAGCAACTCAGATTA
The DNA here is from genome assembly GCA_963849315.1 of uncultured Acidobacteriaceae bacterium. GTDB lineage: Bacteria > Acidobacteriota > Terriglobia > Terriglobales > Acidobacteriaceae > PALSA-188. Next base: position 356,688 of record CAWKGT010000002.1, read on the forward strand.
AGAGCCGCGGACAAGAGTGTCCGCGCCACACGGGCACAAACGAAAATTGGCCGGGACAAGAGAGATAGCATCATGCCTAACAAATTTCGAGTTTTTGCAACTGCTGACATTGGCGAGGCTCTCGATCTGCTGCGAAATCGGGGTTATGGCGTTGAAGTATATTCCGAGCCGGCGCCTCCACCGAAGAGCTTGATCGTGGAGAAGGTCAAGTCCGGGATCGACGGGCTCATTACAACATTGCGCGACCAGATCGACTCCGAAATATTTGAAGCCGGCAAGGGATCGCTAAAGGTGATAGCTCAATACGCCGTGGGCTTCGACAACATCAACCGCGCGGATGCAAATCGTTACAGGGTTCCATTCACTAATACCGCGGACGTGCTGACGGAAGCGACGGCGGAGTTCGCTTTTTTCATGATGGGATCGCTGGCCCGAAAGATGCCGTCCGCCGAAAAGCTCACCCGGGAAAATAGGTGGAATACCTGGCACCCCTCTTTGCCATTTCTGGGCGACGAAGTAACCGGAAAGACGATCGCCATTATCGGAACCGGGCGCATCGGCTTGGCGATGATTAAGAAATGTGTCGGCTTCGATATGAACATCCTCTGCTACGACCCGGGATATGAGAATACAAAATATATAAATGCCATTCAGGAACTCATGGATCTGCGGCATTCCTGCGGCATTTGCCGGGAGAAGAACTTGATCAAATACGTGTCGTTCGAGGAGGCGCTCGGCGAGGCGGACTTCGTAAGCATTCATGTCCCGCTGATTCGCGAGGGCGAGAGCGCGACGCCGACTTATCATCTATTTAATGAAAGGACGTTGCGGAAAATGAAGCCGTCTGCATTTCTAGTGAATACTTCGCGCGGTCCGGTGATCGATGAACCTGCATTGGCGAAAGCGTTAAAAGACAATTGGATCGCGGGTGTCGCGCTGGACGTTTATGAGAAAGAGCCCCTGCCAACGGATTCACCATTGCGTGATCCGGGTATCGAAGATCGTTGCCGGCTTTATCCGCATTTTGCCAGCGCCGCGAAGATTACCCGGCTCTCGTCCGATCCAAACAAAGGTATGGCCGGACGCTGCGTGCAAGCATTGATCGACGTATTGGAGAAGAACCACGGTGGGGATGTTACCAAAATGCCGTACGTGGTGAACAAAGAAGCGTTTGAAGAATGAGGAACGAAGTCCTCAGGTCGGTACCGAGAAACCGAAGAAAATTGCCTTTACAATCGGTCCCCGTATTCCTTGAGTGCAACTGCGAGGGCTGCATCTAGCCATTTAGCAAATGACTCGGCGATAACTTCTATCTTGGTTTTGTATGTAAACACAAATGGTTCAACCGAACATAAAGAGAATCTTTCGGACACCGATTCCCGGTCTTCAGAATCCTCGTACGACTCGAGTTTGGAGAAAGCCGTCGCCTCCATTATTCCGCTAAGTTCCCTGCCAACATGGTGAAACGAAACTACAAAGCTTAAACGTTCTCGATTGACCTTAACCGACCCTCTAATGAAGTAGTGATTTTCGTCAAAGTTCGCAAATTTCCCCGCGTCTTTCGCCGATTGGACGACTTCAAATCTATACCAATGCTCATTCGATTTCTCCGGACCCCCCTCAAGCGTGCGGAGTTCTGGTAGTCCCACTTCCCTTAAGGTAGGACCGATTTCGGCGAACGATTGCTCCAACAATGCTTTTGCTCTGGTTCTGAGCTCCAACGCTACGGAGTTTACCTGGCGGAGTTCCGCCATCTTCTGAATTCTGCGCTTGCCAAACTTCTCCGCTAGATTGCCAATAACCGCCGATGTCAAGTTCTTTTGCTCTGAAATATCTGCGTCTGCGTCAACGCTGAGTGACTGCAAGATGGCATTACGTTCCAAACGGGCGAATATATTTACAAGTGGTGACAATTGGGCTTGGTCGGCAGATTCGAGGGCCTTTATGTATTCGACTCGAAGATCACGATCCACGACAAGAGGAAGTAAATCTGCGCGGAGAAGAACTAATGTCGTTAATGCGCGCGCTAAGCGACCATTACCATCTTGATATGGGTGGATCTGAGTGAATCGATGATGAAACCAAGCACCTACCAGTGCGGGATCCTCATTTGCATACTCAGCGAGCCAACTCAGAAGATTATCCATTTCTGAGTCCACGTGGATTGGCGGACAATATTCATGCATCGTACCGTCTTGCCGTTTCGGATTATTTGGCTGCTCCTTAAATTTTCCCTTTAGAAGAGGAATTTCACGTCTATTACCGACAGGATCAACAGCCAAAGTGGTGTCTTGATGTCGGGTCAGTATAGAGTGAAGTTCATGAATTAGGCCTTTGGTGAGCGGTTGCTTATTTGATACGGCGGCTACGACGAGTTGGATGGCCGCTTCTTGGTCCCTGAGAATGTCAACGAGGTGGGAAGGCTCAATATTGGTGCTCGAATGTGAAACCAAATCCTCCGCAAAGCCGTGTGCGACCAACGCCTCCGTGGTTCCACGATCCAAATCGTAGAGTCGCTCTAAAATGCCCGTTTCGATGCTCAATCGCCGTATGAGTCTTCGGTTAAAATCCGCGAGCTGTGTCTGGCTAGATTCCTGCAATCGTTTCTTCGATGCCCACCAGCTCTCATATAGGGGGCGCATCGCAGCTATGTCTATTGCTCGGTCCTCATCGGAGAGGGGCTGAATCGGCTTCCATCTGTATTCGTCCGCCGTAGACTTAGCCGTTGACAGCTTCGACCTTACACTTTCATCGATCATTAAATGCGTTTTCACTCTGAAACGGTGTGCTCTTCGCTTTGGGCACGCAGAACGCGGTCAACCGAATACGGGGCGCGCCGCGACGGCTCGTGATAATGCCGCACCTGCATCTCGCCTAACAATCCTACGGCCAGCATATTGAAGCCGCCCAGCAGTAACACGGCGCCGAAGATCATCAGCGGTCCGTGCTTCATCATTACGTCGTTATGATTCAGGAATTTTTCGATAAACAGCCAACAAGTTACGGTGAATCCGGACAGAATGCTCAGCATCCCCAACGTTCCGAAAAAATGTAGCGGGCGGGAAAGATATCGCAGCAGAAACCGAATGGTGATTAAGTCAAAAAAGACGCGGAAGGTTCGCGAGATGCCGTAATGCGAAACGCCGCGCTCGCGGTTCACGTTGCGAATTGGAACCTCGCAGATCGACGCCCCATGCCAGGATGCCAGCGCAGGAATAAAACGGTGAAGCTCCCCATATAACGGAACCTGCTCAAGAATGTCGCGCCGGTAGGCTTTAAACGTCGTCCCAAAGTCGTGGATGTCTACTCCGCTTAGCTTCGCCATTAGCCAGTTGGCGCACTTCGAGGGAATACGCCGCAACCAGAGGTTATCAATTCGAACTTTCCGCCACCCACTGACAATGTCATAGCCTTCGGCAATCTTCTCCAAAAACAGGGGGATGTCCGCGGGATCATGTTGAAGATCGCCATCCATGGCAATCACATATTCTCCCCGGGAATGATCGAAACCAGCCGCCAGAGCAGACGTCTGGCCGAAATTGCGGCGCAATTTCACCACGGTCACTCGACTGTCGACGGCGGCAATTTCTTTGAGGAGATGGAAAGTGCGATCCCTTGAGCCGTCATCGACGAGCACAATCTCGAAGCTTTCGCCATTCACCTCCATGACCGCCTTCAGGCGATCATAGAGGTCAGTCACGTTCTCCTGTTCATCATGCAGGGGTACAACTATGGAATACTTGGGCATGAACATCTATTATACGATTTCCGTGGTGCCGAACGCTGGCTTTGCCTTTTGAATGGGGTTTACGTATAAGATCAAACAACTATTAATGTGCGGCTGAATGGGAGATCGCAGAAATGGACACGATTATAGTCATCATGTTTGGCAGTCTGATCTCTACCATGGCGGCACTGACGTTTCTGGAAGTCCGGCGCATCCGGAAGATTATGGAAGCCTCGAAAGCCACGCCTGCGCACCAAGCTTCCGATCTCAAACGCGCATTAGATATCTAAACCGGATCCGCTCTTCACTCGTATCTTAGAGCCTCAATCGGATCGAGTTTCGCCGCTCGCATGGCCGGGAACATTCCGCTCACCACGCCGACCAAACCGAGAATTACAGTAGCGATAAGAAGTATTTTCGGCGCGACAATTAGCCGGATATCGCCGGCTTCCGCATGTTTGGCGAGCGCACTGTAAAGCGTCAAAGTGCCCACGGAAAATGACACGGCATAGGAAAGCAGAATTCCGACGACGCCGCCCACGGCGGTGATAACCATCGCCTCCGACAAAAACTGAAACAGAATATCGCGGCGTCGCGCACCCAGCGCCTTCTCCACGCCTATCTCGCGGGTCCGCTGCGTGACCGAGACCAGCATGATATTCATTAGCCCGATGCCACCAATGCCGAGCGTGATCGTACCTATAAAAGCCAGCAGCACATTCAGTGCGATGGTGATGATATTGAATTGTTCGAGTTGCTTTTTGGCGTCGAAAATGAAAACTGCTCGGTCATCGGCGGGTTTGAAGTTGTGGGCCGCAGCCAAAGCATCGTGAACAGTCTTGGTCACCTTGGTGTGGTCAACGCCAATGGAATCGAGCCATATACCTCCCAGATAATGGGTGTCTAGCAGCGCATCCGATGAATTGAAGGGCAGATAAATTGTGCGATTGTCATCATTGTCCGCCTCCTGCATGCGCGGCTTAAGAACGCCAACGATTTGAAAGCTGACGCCATTGATGCGAATCCATTGGCCCAATGGAGGAATACCGGAAAACAATTTGTCCTTGGCCTCCGACCCAATTACCGCATAGTGCCCGTGGCTTAGATTGTCTTCGTCGTTAATAAATCGTCCGCTATCGACATTCAGAGCCCAGATATCTTCCATCGGAGGATCCATGCCAAGCACCGGAAAGTTGAATGAACGGTTTCCGTTTTGCACGGTGGCGGACTGTAATTGGGAAAAGCGGGAGATGTGGCGGACGAGCGGAACCACGTTCCGCACCAGCTCAATATCGTCTTGTGTGAAGCGGATCTCAACTCCGGCCTTATTTCCGCCCTCCTGCTGCGACGTGCGGCCGGGAAAAATTCCAATTGCAGTCGCTCCAAAGCTATCCCAAATATTCTCGATTGCCCGTCCGAAACCTTGCCCGTAGGCGAGCAAGAGCACGACCGTGGCAATTCCCCAAGCCATGCCGAGCATGGTGAGCAGAGTCTTGCGCAAATCATGGCGCATGGCTCCGAAGGCTTGCTCTAAGAGATCACGTTTCATAACTACTCTCTTCTTAACGCCTCGACGGGGGCCAATCCCGCGGCTTTACGCGCCGGATACAATCCCGCAACTACGCCGGCAAATGCGAGCGACAAAATGGCCATCGCCGCGGTCGAGGGCACCAGCCGGGGGGTGTCGAATCCCTGCGGCTGCGGCAACATGGAGAGCGCGCCCATCAGAGCGGCAGCGCCTGCCATGCCCAGTCCCCCGCTTAAGAGCGTTAGGAACGCGCCTTCCACAAAGAATTGAAACATAATACTTCGGTTCGTTGCTCCCAAAGCTTTCCGAAGGCCGATTTCGCGCGTGCGGTCGGCAACTGCCACCAGCATAATATTTATGATGCCAATAGCCCCGAGCGCGAGAGTAACGAGCCCTACGCTGCCGAGAAAAGTGTTCATCGCGTCGAAAATCTTTCCGATCTGATCCACCGTGCGGATTGTGTCCCACTCGTCGAAAGAGTCAGGGTTCGTATAGTCAATCCCATGATTTCGACCGATGACTTTATGGACTTCGACGCGCGCCTCTTCATGCAGGTCGCGAGATTTAGGTTGGTACTGAAGTACTGAAATTGCGTCTGTGGTTTCCCCAACGTCCAAAGGCGGAAAATCTTCGCGCATGGTAGTGAACGGGAGATAATTTTTCAAGTTTTGATCGTTGTTGTTACCGTGGCCGAGGCGCTTGAGGGTGCCAATTACTTCAAACCGAATCCCATTCAGCAGGATGGTGCTGCCAACCGCGGGGCGCCCGGGAAACAATAGGCGTTTGGATTCATCTCCCAAAACGATCACCTGGCGTTTCTGGGCTACGTCCATCTCATTCAGCCAGCGGCCTTCGTTCAGGGGGATGTAACGGATTTGACTGAATACCGGCAGCACCCCCATGACCTGACCGCTGGTCTGATAAAAATCGCTCACTGCCCGAATGTCGCTGCGCTGGATAATCGGAACTGCGGACTTTACGTCAGGACATTCGGAAAGCACGTCCTGGTAATCGCGGTAAGTCAAGAAATACCAGTGCATGCCGGTAAAACTGCCGTTGAGAACGGGCGCGTGACCGCCCCAAATGAACATTACGTTTTCGCCGAGTTCGTCGAACTGCTTGCGGTTTCCGGAACGGAAGCCTTCTCCAAGACCGACGAGGAGCAGCAACGAACCGACTCCCCATGCGATGCCGAACATGGTCAGAAAAGAACGCAGCTTGTGCGCCCATAAGGTTTGAAGCGTCTGCGCGAAGATGTCAAAAAGTGATCGCATGGAGGGTTAGACTACGTAATCATAAATAAGTACGCTGCAGTTCGTTTGCGATTGCGGAAATAGCCATTGGCTGCGTGGCGAGTGTGGCTCGACGGCACGGAGGATCGGCCGGCCGTACGCCTCACGCAACCCCAAGTGTGATACGGAATGTGGAACGGGAAGTTCCCTGGGACTCCAGTCGCCATAGAATCAAATCCACGTCCGGTATCCGATAATAGGCGAGAACGTCACGTTACGGATAAGGGCCATGCGTCGCCGTAACAGTCACTGTGTAGGCGCTAGTCGGCGTGGCTGGATGCGCCCTGCCGTCTCCGCTTCCAGTCGGCACTGGGGATCGGCATATTTTGCTTAATTCACCGTGAAGTTGAAGTAATCCTGGGCAGTCACCGTACCTGTCGCCGCGTCCGCGGCACGGAAGGTCACAGTGTACACATCCGGGGTTGGGCCGGAACCTCCGGCCGAGCCACCGGTTGTGCCCCCGCTCGAGGAGCCGCTGCCGCCACCGCAGGCTGTCATCCCGACCGACAGCACCACCGCAAGCCCGAACCAGCCGCAGAGCTTGCGGACCCGCCCCAGGGGCAGCACCATCAGCAACATGCCTGTAATGGCCATTCCACCCAAACCCAGCCCGCTTTTTGACCTAGCCAGTCTTTTCGCACTCGATGCGGAGGAACTGATGGTCATCGTTGTGCTCGCTGACTGGCTGCTGGTTATATTCACCTGTGCCGGGCTGAAGCTGCAGGTCGGTACATTCTTATCGGTCGCATTCGTGCCGGCTACCGAGCATGTCAGGTTCACCGCGCCTGTAAACCCGGTGAAAGAGCTAACAGCGACTGGGGTGGTGATGGTTCCTCCCGACGCCGACGAAATGGTTCCCGTGCCCTGGTAAAAGCCGAGTCCCAGCGACTGTCCCGACGGATTTGAGCATCCAGCAGTGCACGTCAACGTGAACGGCACCGAGGGTCCGGATGCTAAAAAGTTGCTGTCTCCCCCATATGTCGCCACAATGCTGTTCGATCCCGCCGCCAATTGAATCGCATTCACTTGAACAAACGCTTGCATGCAGAATCCCGCCGACACGCCATTGCATCCACCACTCACAGATCCCGTGCCCAGGACCGTGTTGCTCGTCGTATCGGTGAATGTCACCATACCGGTCCCGCCGGGCGAGGAATTTGCCGTAGGTATCGTCGAAATCTGCGCCAACACCTCGACGCCGCTGCCGATCGTTGAACTCGCGTTCGCCGTTACCGTGATGGTAGTCGGTGCAGGTGTGATCGTGAGCACATCAACAACTGGCGCGCTCGGCTTAAAGCTGTTATCTCCCGCGTATACAGCTTGCAGAGAATGCGCGCCGGCTGAAAGCTGAATGCGCTGGTCCTCGAAATAGCCCAGGCTGTTCAGAGTGAATGTTCCTCCATCGAGCAAAGAGCCATTGTCCGTCAAGGCGACGTTTCCTGAAGGACAGCTGGTTTGCAAATTCGAACAAGCGGCGCTGGCGGAGTTCAGGACATTTACGCGCAATAAGTAAGGAGATCCGTAGACCGCAGTCGTCGCGTTGGCGTTTATGACTTGTCCGGTTGTTGGATCGAAAGTTACAAGATTAACCTGCGGGGAACTATTTTCCTTATTCACTACAACGGCTGACGCTGTCGAATCGCTTGCGCCATAATTGCCATCGCCGGCGTAGTGCGCCTTTACGCTATAGCTGCCGCCGGGCAGGAGGCTGGTTGTCCAAACCGCCGTGCCAGAACCATCCAATACGTGGCTGTCAATAAGCTGTGTCCCGCTTGGCCCTCCGAAGAGAGTCACGCTGCCGGTCGGTGTTCCCGAGCTTCCGGTGACTTTAACGCTTACGTTTACCGTTTGTCCGTGGGTTATCGATGTAGGCAGGAGGCTGTTTATAGCGGTGGTGGACGCATTAAAACTAACAGTGTTCCATTTGTTCACCAGATTCGCGACGTTGACTGAGCCCAGTCCGGTGGCCAAATCGTAGCCCGGGCCTGACAAATACCCAGTCAGAATTCCATAAGAGTGGCCGGCGACCGCCGTGTTACAGTTCGGCGAACCTGACTGGCACGGCATCGCGACGGTTCCACCCGCTGGCACGTCGTTGAAAACGCCGGGCTGCGTAGAGGCCAGCTTGTAAAGAACGTAGTTAGCATTTCCTTGTCTGTCCGTCGTCTTCTGATTCACCAACGCCATGATTCCCGCAAAAGCTGGCGCCGAAGCGGAAGTCCCGCCAACCCCCAGAAATTCAGTCGAGGCATCGGTCGGGGCGCAAGAACTCGCGCCGCGCACCTGATCGGCCTCGCAGACAATGTAGAAACTTCCTGAAGGCGATCCTGACGCAGCAAATAACGAAACATCTGGAACGTCACGGACGCCATCTTGAGGAACGCCCGTGCCCGTCTGCCATGAGGGTTTAGGGTACCCAGTTGAGCAGCTACTAACATCTCCGGAAGTATCGGAAACCGTGCAGTTACTCTTTCCGCCCGAACCACCAACCGTCACAAGAAAAGCGCCCAGCGCGGAATTATTGCAGTTTGTCTCCGCATTGGTACTAAAGCCGAGTAGTGTTCCAAAAACAGCATTCGTGCAACTGTTGTTCCAGGTTGTCTCCGGTATATAACTAAGAGCGGAAGCCTGGGTTGTAGAGTTGTTCGATGAACTCCAGTAAGTGCTCGCATCAGTCAAGTCGTTAAAATCGGTGCCCCCTACTGCGACGTTATATGGAGTTGAAGCAAATCCGCTCACGGCGAGGCCGAAGGTTGCTGGGGAAGGCGGTGGAGCGTCGTGACTGTCGCACCCTGCAGACCCACTGTCCCCGGACGCGATTAAGACCGTGATTCCTTCCGCCGCTGCCTGCTGCCAAAGCTGGCTATAGAAACTGTTTCCAGCCGTCCCCAAGCCAAGTTCGCACAATCCATAACTCTCGCTCAGAACCGGCGCAAGATTGTTGTCGACAATATAATCTGCCGAGAGGTCAACCCCAGATGTGGTCTCGGTCGACTCGGAAACTACGAAATCGATGGTGGCCCCTTTTGCCACCGCGCTGGACCATTCGACATCCAAATCAGATTCGGTTTCTTCGCCGTCGGTAAGGATGCCCGGTGCAGGGCCGTTATGAATGATGTTTAATTGCGACCCGGTGAGCGGCGGCAAGCCAAAAAAGTTGCGAAAATCGGCCAAATCCTGAGGATCGATATCCGTCTCTGCCACTATTGCTATGGTCTGCCCGGTCCCATCAATCGCCGGAGCTGCGGACCAAAGGCTGGCAACGCTGTAAATCGTCGCGAAATCGTAAGGACCCACCCCGTAGCAGTCCTTAGCCTGGACCCCACAGTTAGTGCTTGGAATGGTGAAGAGAGGGCGAAGAGGCGTCATTTTCCCAGTTGCCTTCGACCTCGACACCACGCCACCAACATGCAACATCGGTTTGCGAGGAAAATTGGTTAGGGACTCGACTCCGCCGACCGCGGGGATTAGCGCCGTGGGTATTTGCGGATCGCTTGCATTGGCCCAGTGTTCTTCTCCCTTCACGACATACTTGTGAATTGAAGTATGGAAGGCTTCCTGGACCTGCGCGGCGGTGCCGGAGAATTCGATTACGGTTCGGCCTTTGCCGACTTGCGCGACCTTGAATCCGTGCGATTGCAGCCAAGAGACGACTTGCTGGATATCGGAATCGGATGGGCCGAATTGCGTTCCGAAGTCCTCCGGAGTCAGCCATTTGTGGTAACTAGGCGACGCCTTATCTTGTTGCGCGTCAATCAGACTTCGCAACGCGCCTTCCTGATCGTCGCTCCGTTTTAACACCAGCAACATGCGATTCATCGGAAGGTCCGGCGGGGCTGCGCCCTGGTCGAACTCCGCACGCGCCAGGGGGTGAGTATTTCCCTTCAAGACCGTCAAGTGGCTCTCATCTATTGGACTGGTGATAAGGATGTGGGCCGGGGCTTGCGCCAGACTCCAAGTGGAAATAAAACACAGAGATAGAACCGCAAGCGGTCGAAGAGCGGACAAGCGCATGGCGATGCGACTCCCAGCGATGTTTAGCGAACGATTCCAAAGCCTCGTCGCCGGGGGAATCGGCAAGCGGACACAAGCCAAAGCTTCAGAATGCACATATTGCGGCGTAATCCACTCATCAGTCAACTTAAAAAGGGGACTAAACCGTAATAAATAGGAAATAACTAGGCGATCTTACTTAGTATCAAGCGGTTCGTCGAGCTTTACCGGCATAACGGTGAATTCTCGTACTTATCGAGAAGCTGCTCCGGATCGCGAAAGATGGCTATGCAGCCCGCTTTGCGCAGCAAATCTTCCTCGAATCCGCCGCACAGTACCCCAATGGTTTTTAGGTTGGCTTTCGAGGCTCCTTCGGCGTCATAGGGAGTATCCCCAATCACAATCATTTCTTCCGGTTTGATTGGGCTGAGGCATTTTATCGCGGCGTGGAAAATATCCGGGTCAGGCTTGGAAGAATCTGCGTCGTCTGCCGACGTTTCGCAGTCAACCAGGTCGGAAATGTTGGCTATTTTTTTCAATTGAGTGAGCTGATCTTTGTTGGACGACGAGGCCAACGCGACCTTCTTCCCTGAAGATTTAATTTTCTCGAACAGATCTCTCACCTTCGGGAACGGTTTCACCCGCGGCATATATTCCCGCATAAACAAATCGGCGCGGAACTCCTCGATTGACTTGCCCTGTTCGTTCACTTCTTCCTGACTTAGAAAAGTTGGCAGCAGTTTGTCTCCACCCTTTCCTATTTGCCGGCGGATCGCAGCAGTCGCGACATCATGACCAAAATGTGTGAACGTCTCATGCCAGGCTTGAGCGTGGAGGTCGACGGAATCAACCAGAGTTCCGTCAATATCGAAAATCGCGGCACGGATCATAAGGGAAGGGGAACGTCCACGAGGAGAGCAATATTAGCGACATCCCTCTCGAACCGATTGGCGGCTTATAATCTCGTCGCGCTTCACGAGCAGGGTTTCGATCGTATCCATGAGCGAGGTGCTTTGTGATTTGGATACCACGCTGTGGACGCCAACTTCAGAAGCCTCGGTCCTTAACTGATCGGAAGCGTACATGGTAAGCATAACGGTAGGAATTTTGGGGGCGATCACCGCCATGCGTCGCGCGGCCTGCAAGCCGTCCATAACCGGCATGACCAGGTCAAGTACGATAATGTCGGGAGTGAGCACCATAGCCTGATCAATGGCTTCCTGACCATTGCAGGCTTCCCCGCAAACTTCCCAATCCGGATTGGTTTCCAATAGACGGCGAATCGACTTTCGCACTAATGGACTATCGTCAGCAATGAGTATCCGGGCCCGCACGGAAACTCCTTCCTCGCACACCCACAGACATCACTCGTAAGTTAGATGTGCTAAAGACATTAAAACGTTGTGCAAAATTAGGAACACTATACGCCGATGACGGCGGAGTGCAAACTTTACCGTTCGCAACGTGCGCTGGACCCCGGATTTCTTGTATAACGAGTCAGAAGGGGCTGTAGCTCAGATGGATAGAGCAAGAGTTTCCTAAACTCTAGGTCGGCGGTTCGACTCCGCCCAGCCCCTCCATCCGATTCAAGTCGCGTTAGTCCCACTACGCCAGCGACGATTATTTGAACTAAAAGGTCCCGGGCCATTAGATGGCCCAACCACCGCAGCATCGTTCCAAATTGGTACTACTTGCTTCACTGGGAATGCCCCTTTCGAAAGCACCGTCGGGGTCAATCAGTATTGGCACCGATCATGACAGACTAGTGTTGTTTAGAGGAGGGCCGTGAGGATGCATGCAGAGGTTCCAGAAAGCTTTCGGGAGTTATGCGCGAGAGCACAAAAAGAAACCGACATCGAAACCGTTGCGGAAATCGTAGACCGTCTGCTTTGCGCACTGAATGAAAGTATTCAGGCACGTAGCAATCAGGGTCATTCAAGAAGGACAGAAATGTAGCGCGGCAGCTAGCGCTGGGCAGTAGCTCAGTTTGGGATGCTCCGCGCAAGATCCCTCGCCCGCTGATGAGAACGCCGTGCTTCGGGATGACTTTATCCCGGAGAAATGCAAATTGAGCCAATGGTGACAAAAGCGACAAAACTAAATGACGTGAAGTCTGGCTTTTGCCGCTCTAGTTTCAAGCAGAACGTAGGCCATATAAACCACAACCGCCAGATTCACAATTAGCAGTCCCACATGAAACATGTTTGGCCGGGTTACCAATTTAAATATCTCGAATGGCAGGTATAGCATCCCCGAAACCAGGGCGATCCATTCTGCCCAGGCACGCGCCTTCCACAAACCATACGCCTCGACAAATCGCAGTACGGCGTAAACCGCTGCCGTACCTGCGACGACCCACAACTTCTTATCCGTCAGGCTGTCCGCCCAGTCCAAAAAGACCTGCGCAAAATGGTGGTCGGGGCTTATGTGTAGAACTGTAAGACACCAGTCGGCCACGTCACCGGGATCTTTGTGAACGAGAAATAGAATTCCAAAAATTCCTCCGAGGACAATTATGCCTTTGGTCAGCTCCAGCGAAGCGACCGCGCGCAAGACCTTAATATGGGCTTTGGGGTGCTGCGGCGAAGTAAGAAAGGCGGTGGTCACAGAATTCCTTTTCTATTATCTCTCCTGGCGAAGCATTAATTGACTCGCCGAGGTAAACATGCGCGCACGAATGAACAGCGTACTAACGAGTGAAGTCAGTCCCGAAGAGGCAAGAATCATAGCCAAGACGACAAATTGGTAGACAGCGGCGTACAGCGGCCGCGCACCAGACAGTAACATGCCTGCCATCAGTCCTGGAATCCACACGATTCCAAGCGAGCGCACCGAATCAATTGCGGGAATCATGCTGGATTCAAATGCGGCCTGCACATAGGGGGCGACGCTGACATGGGCCTCAGCCCCCAACGCGAGCGCAGTCTCGATTTCGCCGGTGTGGGCAAGAACATCCGCGCGGATTCGATTCAGTGCCAGACCATTCGTATTCATCGCGTTAGCGATCAACATACTGCCCACCGGAACCAGGGATGTGATGCGGCTATCGATCACCCCCAATGCTGTCATGATCGCAATTACCGATCCGGCGCCGATTGCTATAGCCCAAGTTGAAACTGCGAATGCCCCGGGCACACCTTTCGCACGTCTCGCGGAAGTAGCGCCGGCGGCCACAATCATCACTATAAGCAGCCACCCGCCATTCCAGCGCGGCCCCTTCAGCAGCAACGCCAGAATCGAGCCTATGGCGATGATCTGCAAAAGCCCGCGGCCCATTGCGATCAGGGCGTCGCTGAGCAGATTAATTCCGCGCCTTCTGGCCAGCGACACAACTATGATCGCAGCCAAGGCCGCCAGCAGCGCTTGCGCGAGTACCAAGTGCAGGGGGTCGGTGAAAATACCTTTAAGCACGCATTACCTCGTCGATTAGTCCCGAGCGAATTACTTTTCCGTCTGCGAGCAAAAGAGCCCGCTCGGCCATTCGCATCGCCTGTGCTTTGTCATGCGTAACCAATGCGCAAGCCAGTTTCTTCTCATGCACAATGTTGAGCAACAAAGTCTCAATCTCGATCTTGGATGCGTCATCCAGCGCGGATGTAGGTTCGTCCAGCAAAAGTATCGATGGTGAGTTGGCAAGGGTACGGGCCACCGAAACTCTTTGGGCCTCGCCACCCGAAAGATTGGCGACGTTGCGCGAAGAATAGCCGCTCAAACAAACTTTGCCCAGTAACTCGGAAAGGATTTCATCGGAAACAATTTCTCCCCGCTGGAGAGGACCATACTTCAGATTTTGGTCAACCGTGCCGGGAAATAAAAATGGTCTCTGGGTAACCAAGCCAACCTGGCGGCGCAGCACTCGCGGCTCAATACGTTTATAGTCGGAGCCATCTATGTATACCGTACCCGCAGTCGGTTCATCGAGCCGATTTAAAAGCCGTAAGAGAGTGCTTTTACCGGATCCGCTAGGACCCACAATCGCCAGAACTTCACCGGCATTGAGCTCAAATGTAATTTTTTCGAGAAGTGTCTTGCCATTGATGCTGCGCCCCAAATCCTCGGCGCGAAGGATTGCAGGAGGAATGGCCGGCAAAGTATTCACTGATTTGCCATTTCTTGCGTTCTAAATTGCGGCGACGCTGTTTCGAAGCTCCAGCAAAATTTCTTGTGCCGCATTGCGCGCGATTTCCTGTTGTGAAATATCAAAGGAAATAGCCCCCACGCGAGCGTGACCGCCTCCTCCGTAGCGTTCGCATATTTTCGCGAGATTGACGGTAGGTTCGACCGGGCCCCAGGGATTGGAACCCACCGAAACCTTGATCCGAAAGCTGCTCTTGCTCAACCCGACGCTGTAAATAGATTGCGGGCTCAAATAGTAGGGAACGAACTTGTTGTAACCCTCCATATCGAGATCCGTAACGTCGAAAAAAATTGTTCCGTCCTCGAACTGTATACGCTCCCGCAGTATCGCGACGGACTGTTCATGGCGGCTTAGGAGCGGTGGCAATACCGACGCCACAAACGATTCCTCGAGCACTTCCCCTAATGGTTTCGTGGCCAAGAGCGGTATCAGCCGCGGAATAAATGCGGGATCTTTTGCGGATTCGATCGCCATCGTCAGCTTCATGGCGGGCGCCTTCATTTCAACCGCCGTGAGCGCGTCCGGATACATGGCGCCGTCGATAATGTCCGTCCAATGAACCAATTCGGCGACGGGCGCTGGATCGAATCCAAAACGCTGTTCGGCAATCATCGCAATAAAATTGGTGCAGGATTTGAAGTCAGGATCGTAGAACTTTCGGTTGCTTTGATCTTGTTCAAAGTGGGCCGCGTCGGCGGGGGTGAGGAATGCGCTCTGGTGGTGATCAAACCACCAGCTAAGCCGGGGCGAACTGGAATATTTGAAGTCGACGATTGCATTTTCGTCGCCGTCGAAACTGACATTATCGAAAAGCGCGCCCGCACGGTGGAGCAGTCCCGAATAGATAAATTCAGCGTCATGAATGCGCTCGCGATAGAAACGCGAAAACAAGGCGGCGGATGAGGCCCCGTCAAAACACTTGTCATGATAGAAAACTTTTACTTTCAAAGCGCTTCCTCTAAGTCAATTTCGGCAAAAGCCAAATATGCAGACTACCTGAAATTATTAAATAACGAAAAACAAATAGAAGGGAGGGGGATCACGCCGGAGTGATTTGCTCCGATCGGGTCTCCGGATGGGAAAACTCCGCTCCTGAACGGATTAAGCGCGAGCCTGGCTTTTCGCGAGCTTACCAATCCACGGCAGCTTGAATTGCCTGCCTTGCAACGCCTTTACCAACAATACGATCCAGAGCACGAAGCAGCCTAAACAGACGAGGGTTACGATCAGGGCTGCGGCCAGAAATGAAATAAACGAAAACGTCATAAAAAGCAGCCGGAGACCGCCTGCCAAAACAGCCGCGGCAATTGTGACGAAAATGGACTGGAAAGAATGAAATCTGATAAAAGCATCGGCCTTGAAACGCGCCCACAGCAAAAAGATGATGGCTGGAATGAAAGTGAAATACGCAAAGGCCGCAGCAAATCTTTCTGTTTTTCCCGGAACAGGATGCACGGAAAGAGTATTGTCGTCAGCGCATTCCGGGCAGTGCAGGCTCGTGTCGTCAACCTCTATCCCACAATTGGCGCAAACGGCAGCCATGGCTTCTCTCCCTTTCTCTCGGTGGACGAATTACGTAAAGACAGCCGCCCTCGGCTGTCAGGCTGAGCGAGGCTCAACGGGGAATCGAAAACCATCCGAATGTTGCTCGGCCCGGACAGCCGAGGGCGGCTGTCCCTACGCTAAGATGCCTCAAACCTAGTCTCGCGGGAGGGTAAATCTGCGCCAGAAGGAATAAAAAATAACAAATAAAATTGGTCGGACATTATGCTCTGCACTCGATCAGGGGGCATCGACTAACTCGACGTCCATCGCTTGTCCCACGATTCCAACCTGCGTCGTCTGAAGAGTATTGGTCGTGTCGTTGTAGATATTCAATCCCCCGCCCTGGCAGACATATACAACATCCCGGCTGGTAATGGGTTGAATCCCGGTTACGTCCCCGGTCGCGGTTGGCAGCGTCACGTTCGAATTGGCAATGTTGAAAATGGACAGGCAGCCCGCCGAGCAACTGTGCGCCCCAATGAATAACTCACCGCTGGTGCCGATCGCCATGCGGTCGTGATACCCGTCGGTGATGAGGATGGGACTGGGATTAAGCACCGTATTTGAACTGACGCTGATGGCTGTCAAAACCCCACCGCTCGAGGATGTCCCCGCCACATATAAGGTTGACCCATTTAACAAGCCATAAGTTGCGGCGGGCACAGGGATAGTGCCACTAACTTGCGGAGGAGTCTGCGTCATATCGAGGATGGCGACGCTGGCGGTTGTTCCTCCACACTCGGCGCCACAGTTCAAAATATAAGCCGTGGTGTCGTCGGAGCTGAAAATTCCCCAAACTGGATGATCGAATGATGGACTGGAGACTATGGTGCGCGGGTCGCCGCTGGTTCCAATTTGGCCGGGAGAAATTACAGTCACCGTCTGCGGGCTGCTACCAAACGCCAGTATTTTGGTACCGGAGTGGCTGTCCACAAGGTACTGAGCGCCAGGCAAAGGTATGGTGGAGAGGATAGCCGAAGTTGAAAGATTCATAACCACAATCGCGCCCGGCGACGAACCTTGTCCGGTCAATGCCGGAGCATTGGGAAGCGCTGCGAAGGCGGTGGCGTTGTCTATCCAAACGAACATGCTCTGAGCTGGAGCCGGCAGGGTGATGGTCGATTGAACGCTCTCCTGCGCGTTATCCACGATTGCTATGGCGCCGGCGGTGGGATTTAGTACCAGCGTAAACGCTTTGCTCGGCGAAAGCGCCATCATTCCGGCGTTCGACATCGAGGCCGACAAATCGACTGTCGAAAGCGACAACAGGTCCTGGGAAGCGTCAACAATATTCAGAGCGGGAGCTACGGCCCCGGTCGAGGTGACCGACAGAGGGTTGGAAATAAATGCTCTAAATTTCAATCCGCTGGGCACGTGTGTGGTGCTCGATGGCGAGCTTCCCCCGCACGAGATGAGGCTTCCGCATCCGATTACAAGCAAAACAATACCGCCTAAGATTTTTTTCAATCCAGGAACCCAGCAAGGCATGTGTAATAGTGAATTGGATGCAAAGAAGCGGATTATAGCAGAGGCAATCAGCCGACTTCCCGGCCCTTGGCAGGATTCTACATACCTTCTAATAATCAGCGTGGATTCTAAACGCTTCCCGTTCTGTGCAAATCTTCGCTCATCTTGTATTCTCGATGAATGGCTCCCAATTTCCTCGACCGGCTAAAGAAGTCGCCCGTGCTATGTGACGGGGCCATGGGAACGCTGCTTTATTCCAACGGAGTCTTCATCAATCGCTGCTACGACGAGCTTAATTTATCGCAGCCCGATCTAATCCGGGGAATTCATCACGATTATTTGCAGGCAGGCGCTGAAGTCATAGAAACAAACACTTTTGGCGGAAATTCATTTCGCCTTGAACGTCATGGCATGGCGGGCAAAGTCCGCGAGATCAATTTGGCAGGGGCGGAATTAGCCCGCGATGCGGCCAAGAGTTTTGACGTATGGGTAGCTGGGTCGGTGGGACCAGTAGGCGTGCGAATCGAGCCCTTGGGGAAGACGTCGTTTGCGGAGGCCCGCGCGGCGTTTCGCGAGCAAATTGAGGCATTGGTCGAAGGCGGCGTAAGCCTTCTGATAATGGAAACTTTTGGTTACGTCGAAGAGCTTCATCAGGCCATTCTGGCCGCCAGGGATGTGGATCCCAAGATTCCCGTGGTCGCCCAGGTGACCGTCGACGAAGATTCCAATTGCCTTGACGGCTCGACTCCAGAAACATTTGCGCCTCGCCTGGAAGAATGGGGCGCCGACGTTATCGGCTGCAATTGCAGCGTGGGCCCGGTGGCAATGCTGGAGGCGATGGAACGGGTGCGCGCGGCGACTTCCCTGCCGCTTTCCGCGCAGCCCAATGCCGGAGTGCCGCGCTCGGTCGAAGGCCGCAACATTTATCTCTGCTCGCCGGAATACATGGCAAGTTATGCGCGGAAATTTGTGGCCGCGGGCGTGCGACTCATTGGCGGATGTTGCGGGAGCACTCCAGAGCACATTCGAGTGATGAAATCCGCCTTGCGCGCGGGAGAAGCGAGAACGCGAACCGTTACGACACCGGCGAAAGGCAAATCGGATAAGGTTGCGGCTTCCGCGATCCCGCTCGAAGAACGATCGCACATAGGCGCAAAACTTGCATCGGGCGAGTTTCTGACCATGGTTGAGATTGTGCCACCCAAGGGCACCGACATACGCAAAGAAGTCGAGGGCTCGCGTTTCCTAAAGTCAGTTGGGGTCGATGGAATCAATATTCCGGACAGCCCCCGGGCGTCGGCGCGCATGAGCAACCAGGCACTTTCGCTCTTGATTCAACGCGAAGTCGGCATCGAAACCATCCTGCACTACACATGCCGTGATCGAAATGTGTTGTGCATCCAGTCTGACCTTTTGGGAGCGGCGGCTACGGGCATCCGCAACCTGATCTGCATTACGGGAGATCCGCCGAAGATGGGAAGCTATCCCGACGCCACGGCCGTGTTCGATGTGGACGCTATTGGTCTGGTAAATATTGTTCACAATTTGAACCGCGGACTTGACATTGGCGGCAATGCAATCGGTGCGGGGACGTCATTCGTAATTGGAGTGGGAGCGAATCCAGGGGTGTCGAATCTCGATGAAGAAGTTCGACGTTTCGAATACAAAGTCGCAGCTGGCGCGGAGTTCGCGGTTACCCAACCGGTATTTGATTTGAGTTTGCTGGAAGCTTTCCTCCGGCGCATTGAACATTGCCGGATTCCGATTGTGGCTGGGATATGGCCGCTGGTTAGCGCCCGTAATGCAGAATTCATGAAGAATGAACTGCGCGTCTCGGTGCCCGATCAGATATTGAGCCGTATGAGCAGCGCAGCTAGCCCGGAAGCCGCCCGAGAAGAAGGCATAGCCATAGCCAGGGAAATGCTAATGGCGGTCCGCTCTTTGGTGCAGGGAGCCCAGATCAGCGCCCCTCAGGGCAAATACTCGGCGGCAGTCGATGTGTTAGAAGCGCTCGGAAAGTCATCGCAATCGGTCGGTGGCGTCAACTGACAATATCCATTTCGGAACCTCATACAGTTTTTACCTGATATCGGCGGCTCATCCCGGTTGTAAAATGTGCAAGGAGTTTCCTATTGCCAAAATTTGAAGATTGTCTGCAACGTCTGGAAAAAGTCGTTCAGGAACTCGAAAAGGGAGAAGTTCCGCTGGAAACTTCTTTGACCTTATTCGAAGAAGGCATGCAACTGTCCGCCAGTTGCCGCAAAGAGTTGGATGAGGCCGAAGGCAAAGTGGAAATCCTTCTGAAGCAAAACGGGAAGTTTCAAGCCGAACCATTCGATGCCCTTGCATCCGGACGTAAGTCGTAGGAATTGTTGCTCAGTCACGTTCGGTGACTGAGTGGAGTAGAGGAAAAGTATGCAACCTCTCAATGTGGTCCTGTTTCAAAGCGATTCCGGCATCTCGCAAAATTTAGTTGCGTCGTTATCGGCCTCGGATCAGCGCGTGCATTTGGCGCGCTCCTCTGAGGAATTGCGCCGCAGCATAGTGAACTATCACGCCGGGGCGGTGATTGTGGATTTGGAAGCCGCGCCGCTCTCCGAGGTGGCACGGCTGTCGCACGACTTCCCCAACGTGTCAATCGTGTGCAACCATCGCATTGCCGACGAACAGATGTGGACTGCGAGCCTGACGGCAGGCGCGGCCGACTGCTGCCCCTCCTCGGACACGAAGGCGATTGCTAAGGCCGCTTTGGCGCATTCCGAGAAGGACTGATTTTCCCCTTCGCAAGTTTTTGTGATTCGCGGTACTGCCTTAGCCCCCTACATTAAAGCCCACTTTCTCATACTGTTTTTCTGCGCGCCGCTCGCGATATTTGCGCTTGCTATACTCAGCGACATGCTGGAGGAAACTTTAGAACGGGGGCGCACAGTTACAGATGCGGCGTTAGAACGCTTGCTTCCTTCGGCGGATACGCGTCCGGTCTCGATTCATCGGGCGATGCGCCACAGCCTGTTTGCCGGGGGGAAGCGATTGCGCCCAATCCTTTGTATGGAATCGACGCGCATGGTCGCCGGTTTCCTTCCCGCAGGAATCGAAGAACTTGGAGCAGCGTTGGAAATGCTGCACACTTATTCCCTGATCCACGACGATCTGCCCGCGCTGGACAATGACGATTTACGGCGCGGCCTTCCCACCTGCCACAAGGTCTATGGCGAGGCGATTGCGATCCTGGCTGGAGACGCACTCCAGACTCAAGCCTACGAAGTCTTATCCCACCTCGAATGTCCCGCAAGCTCAAAGGTCCGAATAATCGAAGAGATTGCTCGTGGCACGGGCACAATCAATGGGATGATCGGCGGACAGGTGGTCGACCTCGAAGCCGAGGGCAGCAATCCCGATGTGGAAACGCTCGAATATATTCATCGTGCGAAAACGGCGGCGCTGATTGCCGCCAGCGTCGTTAGCGGAGCGGTATATGCCGGGGCAACCGACGATGAGATCGAAAAAGTGCGGACATTCGGGCAGTCCGTCGGCCTGGCATTTCAAATCGTGGATGATGTTCTCGATGTCACGCAAACCTCGGAGCAACTGGGCAAAACTGCGGGCAAAGATTCGGCGGCCGAGAAAGCGACCTACCCATCCTTGTTCGGCGTGGAAGGATCACTGCTGCGGGCGGATGAGCTGATTCAATCCGCAGTCGCATCTCTCAAGGATTTTGGGACAAGAGCGGAGAAATTAAATTCCCTGGCGAACTTTCTCCTGCAACGGACAAATTAATTTGACTCTCGACTTCAAATACGCTGGCAAGAGATGTCTGCCAGGGGCAACCTTGATATCGACCATCGTCGCCATATTCCTATGGCCCTGCGTTCTGCTGGCAGATGCGCCAGCCAAAGACCTGGATAGCATCGCCAAGGCAGTCGACGCCCGCTATAACCATCTACGCACGTTGCAAGCGGATTTCGTCGAGACTTACGCAGGCGCCGGGGCGGAAAGGTGCGAATCTGGAACCCTGCTGCTAAAAAAACCTGGCAAGATGCGTTGGGAATATCGTTCTCCAAAGGTGAAAGTGTTTGTGAGCGACGGCAAACAGGCGTGGTTCGTCATTCCCGAGGAAAAGCAGGCGCGGAAGATCGCCGCTCACCAACTCAACGATCTGCGCTCCCCTCTAGCTTTCCTTTTAGGTAACAGTCGATTACGTAAGGAAGTAAAGGGTTTATCTTTCGCCAATGACATCAGACCATTGGTGGCTGAAGACGTGGTTCTGCGCGGCGTGCCCGTGGGCATGGAAGACCGACTCACCGAGATCGTATTGGAGATAACACCGGACTACCAGATAGCGCGTATTTCGCTGGAGGGTACGGACGGATCAGATACGGAATACAGGTTCAGCAACCAAAAAGACAATCCTCCCGTGCCTGACCAAGAGTTTCGCTTTGTTCCTCCCCCAGGGTTTGAGACCATAGAGGGCGACTTCACCCAGTAAGCGAGCATCTAACGAAATGGTGAACTCGCAAAACCACTTTTAATATCAGTATTTTACGGGGAGTTCTAAAATAGCAAACCGCATTACTCCGGTACCACAGAGAACCCACCGGAAGAGGCGAACTGTGATTTCGAATGCTAGACTTGGATAGGGTTCCCCGATAAAGCGCTATGGCTGAATTCCTGATAAAAGTTGCCGACGAACGCGGACGCCTGGTTCAGCAGGTCGAAAGCGGGTATTCCGAGTCTGAGGTGCGGGACCGGTTTGTGCAGCAAGGCTTCCTGGTGTATTGGGTCAAGCCGCGGGGAATGCTGTCGTCCGGCGATTTTAAGTTTCGGCGCGGCGGCAAGGTTAAGCAATCGTCGTTCGTGGTTTTTAATCAGCAGTTTTTGACGCTGATTAAGGCTGGATTGCCGGTATTGAGTTCGCTGGATCTGCTGATTCGGCGCCAGAAAGACCCATATCTGCGGAGCCTTTTGCAGAACGTGCGCGACCGCGTAAAAAGCGGCGAATTGCTATCTGACGCCTTCGCCGCTCAGGGCGCATTCCCGAAAATTTATACCAGTACTTTGTTAGCGGGCGAAAAAAGCGGCAACATGGAAGAAGTGCTGGCCCGGTACATTGCCCTCCAGCGCATGGCGCTCACGTTCAAGAAAAAGCTGATCGTATCACTGGTTTATCCGGTGCTGCTCGTGACAGTTGTTTTCTTCATGCTGATTTTTTTGATCACCTATGTAGTCCCGCAGTTTGCCAAGCTCTATCAGGATATGAACGCTCAGTTGCCGGCGATGACCGTTTTCATGCTCGACGTGGGGAACCACGCTCAACAATTCGGGCCAGTTCTAGCGGTGGCAGCGATTGTGCTGGTTGTCGGATTTTGGCGCTGGCGGAAGACCGATCGCGGGGCGGAAGTTATTGATCGATCAATGCTCGCGCTGCCCCTCCTGGGCGATATATGGCTGAAGTATCAGGTAGCTAACTTCTCCCGTATGCTCTCTACTCTGTTAAGCGGCGGAATGCCCTTGGTGCCCTCGTTGCAAACGGCGGGCGCATCCATGAGCAGCCGGCGCATTCTAAACGGCATATCCGATGCGGCGATTCGAGTTCGCGAAGGGCAGCCGCTGGCCAAAAGCTTGGACGATCAAAAAATGTTTCCCGGCCTTTCCGTTGAAATGATCGAAGTGGGAGAATCCACTGGCGCTTTGCCGGCGATGCTCAACTCGGTAGCGGAATTTTACGAAGAAGATGTGCAAACGGCGTTAGGCGCGGCAATGGCGCTGATTGAGCCGGCAATCCTCGTGGTTATGGCGGTGGTCGTGGGCGGCATATTGATTTCTCTATATATGCCGATATTCAGTTTGGGGTCGACAATTCACTAAGGAATTGCGGCGGGTGTAAGGCGGATTATTAATGGCTAATGTAGCGGAACCAAAATCGGTATTCGTCCACGGCGGCAACGGGGCCATAGCTGGCAGCCATGCCGAAGAGCTGGAAAAAGCTCGCGATATCGCGCGCCGTTACCGTTGTGAGTTTGTGGATTTGCATGACTTCCAACTCCACCATGATCTGTTCAAGAAGATTCCTGTCCATTTAATGTTTCGCTACAACTTCATTCCTTTGGAGGAAACGAAAGACGACCGCCTGGCGATTGCCATCGCCGATCCCAGCCAGTTGATGATGATCGACGAGATCAGCCTGCTATTGAGCAAGCGAATCATCACAAAAGTCTCGACGCTGGCGCAGATCACCGAGATCCTGAAAAAAACCGAGCAGTCAAAACGAGTTCTCGAAGACGCCAGCGAGGGATTTACTCTCGACGTAATTCACGAGGACGAGGCGGCGGGGGATGAGAGCATCTCCATCGACCGGCTTACCACACAGGGGGACATCAGTCCCATTATCCGCCTGGTGGATACCACGATCTTTACTGCCTTGCAAAGACGGGCCAGCGATATTCACATCGAGACTCGCGACGATTCGGTGGCCATCAAATTTCGTATCGACGGAGTGCTCACTCAGGCCATGCCGCCGATAGCCAAAGAACATCACTCGACCATTATTTCCCGTATCAAAGTAATGAGCGAGTTGGACATCTCCGAGCGCCGCGTCCCCCAGGATGGACGTTTCCGCGTGAAGTACGGGCAGCCGGAACGGCCAATCGATTTCCGCGTTTCGATCATGCCGTCCATTCACGGCGAAGATGCCGTGCTGCGCGTACTCGACAAAGAGTCGATGAGCGAGAAGTTTCACAAGCTGGTTCTGGATGTGGTTGGTTTTGACGAGCAAGACCTGAAAAAATTCCGCCGCTACATCAGCGAGCCCTACGGCATGGTTCTGGTTACCGGACCAACCGGCAGCGGAAAAACCACCACGCTGTATGCCGCCGTGAACGAGATCAAGACCGACGAAGATAAGATCATCACCATTGAGGACCCGGTGGAATACCAGATTCGCGGCATCACGCAAATTCCGGTGAATGAAAAAAAGGGGCTGACTTTTGCCCGTGGATTGCGCTCAATTCTTCGTCACGATCCCGACAAAATCATGATCGGAGAAATTCGCGACACTGAGACGGCGCAGATTGCGATTCAGTCCGCTCTCACTGGTCACCTGGTGTTTACCACGGTCCACGCCAACAACGTCGTTGACGTGATTGGCCGCTTCCTGAACATGGGCGTCGAGCCTTATAACTTTGTGTCGGCTTTGAACTGCATTTTGGCGCAGAGGTTGGTGCGTTTGATCTGCGAATCATGCCGGTCGGTGGTGCATTATCCGCCGGAATTATTGGAATCCAGCGGCCTCGATCCGGACCAATGGTCCAAAGTCTCGTTTTATGAAGGCCAAGGTTGCATCGAGTGCGCGGGAACGGGGTTCCGCGGACGTTCCGCCATCCATGAGCTGCTCGATTTAAGCGACCGTATTCGGGAGATGATTCTGCTAAAGAAACCCACGTCCGAAATACGCCGGGCCGCCCGTGAAGAGGGCATGAGGTTCCTGCGCGAATCTGCACTGGACAAAGTGCGGCTGGGCATGACAACTCTGAAAGAAATCAATAAAGTTACATTTATAGAAAGCATGCGTTAGATCTGCGGGCGAAGTTAACTGGATTTCCCAGAACCGCACCTCAAAGCTGACGGAAAGTTCTTACAGATGACCAAATTATCCAGCGCCGCGAAGCCAAGGGTGGCGTGTGAGATCGCCGCTGACCGGGTCATTGCCGGCCGGGTCGCCGAAATCGGCGGCATGTTGGATACGTGTGTTTCCGAAGAACTATCGCCGGGAAGCGTTGTCCCCGATTTGGTGGAAGCGAATCTGCGGGAACGCAATTCCGTGTCGCAGGCGCTGCGCAGTGCTTTGGGCACCGTAAGCGGCCGGAATCGCGATGTAATTGCGGTGCTGCCCGACGCCGCCGTCCGAGTTGTACTATTGGACTTCGATAGTTTGCCCGCCAGTCGAGTGGAGGCGGAAGCGGTAGTTCGTTTCAGGCTGAAAAAGTCTCTGCCTTTCGACGTCGATAAAGCGAGAGTTTCCTACCAGTCGCAAACTTCGACGACATCCGGGCTCAGGGTGATTGCAGCGGTCGCGCTTAGCAGCGTAGTCGACGATTACGAATCCATATTTCGCGAAGCTGGTTACAGTCCTGGCATTGTCTTGCCATCGATGTTGGCGGCTTTAGGGGTGGCCAAGTCGAATGGACCGACACTCGTGGTTAAAGTGGATGCCCGCACGACCAGCATAGCCATCATGGACAAGCAGCAGTTGTTGCTATTTCGGACTCTGGAAAACGCTCGCGGGGTCACAATTACGGGCGAGCAACTGGCCGAGGAAGTTTATCCATCCGTGGTTTTTTTCCAGGACACCTATCACATGAATATCGACCGCATCTTTGTGGCGGGGGTTTCGGATTTGGCCAACGCGGCTCCGGCGCTGCGCGCTCAAACTGGTGCGGAAGTTGAAGAACTGGTGGGATCTTCGCAGCTCGGCGGAACCGTGGTCTCGGTGCCGAAGTGGAGAACTGCTGGAGTTTTGGGGGCCTTGCTCTCATAACCATGCGCGTAGACATCAATCTCGCGACCCATCCATATGAGGACGAGCGCATCTTCTGGATGCGCTGGGGGAGCATTCTTGGCGGCCTGAGCGTTGTCCTGCTGGTGCTGCTGTTCTTAATTATTCACGGCTGGGAGCAGGCCCGCTCGGCGCAAAGACTGGTTGCCAGCGGAGAGCAAAGAGTCGCCGCATTGGACGGCGAGAAAACCTCTGCTGAGGCGATCTTGAACCGCCCGGAGAATCGCGCGACCAGAGACCGCTCGCAATTTCTCAACGATCTTTTCGAACGCAAAGCATTCTCCTGGACCCAGGTTTTTGAAGACCTTGAACGCATCATGCCTCCGCGAGTCCACGTGGTTTCCATTCATCCTGAAATGTCTCCCGATAATCAATTACAAATTAAGCTTATCGTGGCTGGCGATTCGCCGGGACGGGTGCTGGAACTGGTGCGGAAAATGGAAGACTCGAAACACTTCCGGCAAACCGAGATTCACGTGGAAACGTCCCTGCCAGGCGCGCAAGGAAATCGAGACACGGTTAGTTTTGATATCAGCGCCCTATATATTCCGCAGCATGCACCGCTAAATACCGCGCAAGAGAAGGCTCCATAATGCCTGAACTAGGAGAAACTCGGCGGAAGGCCCAGATAGCGACGGCAGTTCTGGGAGTTTTGGACGTCGTTGCGGCGGTGATTTTATTTTCGCCGCTCGTGGGCTCCACGGAATCGCGGAACCACAAATTGGCGCAACTGGGAACCGAAATCCAGGTCAAGACACGCCAAGTCGAGCCTCTGCGGGGGCTAGATAAGAAGATTCCCGTCGCGCGGCAGCAAATCGACGAGTTTTATAAAGATCGGCTCACTTTCGAGGATTCTGAAATTTCTGGAGAACTGGGAAAGCTCGCCACCGATAGCGGCGTCAAGATCAACGGCGTGAAGTACGCTCAGGACCAGAGCGAACGACCATCGGATATCGAGCAACGGGCGGAAGCCACCGGATTACATCGCGTAGTGGTAGAGGCGGATCTCTCCGGTGATTACGTGCAACTGATGCGTTTTATCAACTCACTGGAGAGAAATAAGCTTTTTTTCATCGTTGACAGCGTCGTTCTGGGCGGGGATCAGGGTGGCGCGGTCAAGCTCGGCGTGCGGCTGGAGACATATCGGAAAACCAGCATCACCTGATGATGGTGAAATTCTTACTGATTTGTTGAAGATTAAAGAAAATGAAGCTGGGAAGCGAAAACCGGAACAAGCTGATCATTGCCGTCGTGCTGATGGTGGTAGCCATCGGACTGATCGCGCAATGGCTATTCAGCTCAGGCGGAACGTCGTCGTCGGCGGCGACTATATCCTCGTCTCCCGCGACCGCAATCCCGATTGCACCCAGCGTCACCGCGCCGCGCGGAGGCCGCACCTCCAAGCCGATTAGAGTTGAACGGAGTCTCGATCCCACACTGCGTTTTGACTTATTGAGGGAGAGCGAAGACACGCAATACGAAGGTAAGGGACGCAATATTTTTCGCGCCGAAGCCGAGGTCATTCCAAAACCGATCGCTTCGCCAATGAAGCATCAGTCATATGTACCGCCCCCGCAGCCGACTGGACCGCCTCCGCCACCTCCGATTCCACTGAAATTTTACGGATTTGCCAGCCGTCCCGGAGAGCCGAAAAAGATTTTCCTCTCGCAAGGCGATGATGTTTTTATTGCGGGCGAGGGAGATATCGTCGACCGGCGATATAAGGTTTTGCAAATTTCTCCCACCTCGGTCGAGGTCGAAGACGTGCTCACCAATAATCGTCAGAGTATTCCACTGACCCAGGGATAAGAATTTGCGTTTGAGTTCTCACACTTCGCGGTCGCCATCGCGGCAGAGCGGATACATTCTGCTGACGCTGATGATGTTTGTGGCCTTGCTCACGATAGCTGCGGTCGCCATTGCGCCGAGCATCGCGTTTCAAGTTCGCAGAGACCGGGAACAGGAATTGATACATCGCGGAGTCCAATACTCGCGCGCCGTCCGCCATTACTATAAGAAATTCAACCGGTACCCATCGAAAATCGAAGACTTGGAAAGCACAAACAACATAAGGTTTCTGCGCAAACGGTATAAAGATCCGATCACCGGCACCGATTTTAAGGTGCTGCATCTGAGCGAGGTGCAAGCGGCATTGGCCGGAGCTCCAGTGGTTGGCGTTAACACTCCGCCGGTACAGGGAGCCTCGTCGGGCAGCAGTTTCGGCAGCGGGAGTTTCGGTTCATCCGCGAGTGCATCATCATCGCAGCCGGCAGCCGCAGCCGGAAGTGACTCGGCGAACGCCGGATCCTCGCCCCAGTCGGCCTTTGGTAGCCCGGGTAGCGGATCGAATTCATTACCCATCGAGTCCGTCAGGGTCTGCAAGCGGCAACAGCAATCCAACTTTTGGCGGGGGACCAATCGCGGGAGTGGTAAGCACAAGCAAAAAAGAAAGCATCCGCGAGTTCAACAAGAAGAATCATTACAACGAATGGCTATTTATCTATAACCCGAATTCCGATACTGGAGGATTGCTTAGCACTCCCAACCAGCCCCCGTTGAACGGCGCAATTCCTGTCGGGCTGCCCGGTACTACCGGGGCTCCGGGAACCACGGGCTCCGGCTTTGGAACTCAAGGACTCGGCAATCAGGGGTTGGGGAATCAGGCGTCCCCGCTAGGCGGCGGCACGCAGCAGGCACCCCAAACTCTGCAACCGCAAGCACCACCTGCGCAGCAGTAACGAAGCTTCCAACCTGCCGGACAATAAAAAACCCGCCTGATTCGGCGGGTTTTCTTCGCGATCAAATCTTGCCTATACGCTGAATGACGATCCGCAGCCGCACGTACTCTTCACATTCGGATTCTCGAATTTAAAGCCGGCACCCTCGAGCGTTTCGACGTAATCGACCACGCAGCCGTTCAGGTACATGACGGAGGTAGCGTCAACGTAAACCTTCAAATTGTCCATATCGAAAACTTTGTCCATCATCCCGGGACTATTTTCGAATGACATGGAGTAGGAGAAACCAGAGCAGCCGCCGCCGACCACGCCTACCCGCAATCCGCTGGGAACTGGATTCTGTTGCGACATTATTTCCTTAACCTTGGTCACGGCGTTGGGGGTTAAGGAAATTGGGGGCGTCTTTTTTATCTCAGGAGTAACCTCTGACACGGTGCTGGTAGCCATTTATTTCTCTCCTTGTAGAACTCTTGATTATAACAAAAAGCGGACCCTAGCCACACGACCAAAATACCGCGCGGACGACTAGTCAAGATGTTAGATGAAATTTTCCACCGTGCGGTCGCACGTCACCCCGGTCGCTGCGGGCGTATAATTCTGGCGAGGCCCCGTCCCAGGTTATTGACGGCCACCGCCGCCAGTTGGATGGCACCTCAGCGAACGCTAGCGAGGTGGATTATGTCGATGTTGCTTTGGCCGCTGGTAGTTTGGGGAGTTCTAACTTCAATTCTAGTCATCCTCCTCATTTACCGAAGCACACTCACCATGCAGGAAGACTCTCAACTGTTCCTTACCGAATCGGAGTCGCACATGGAAAAGGAACAGATCGAGATCATGCGGAAGGTAAATAAGATCAGTCCTGTAGTCAGATGGCTGGGGGCAAGCTCGGCCCTCCTAATTCTTGTAATTGGCGGCATGGCTATTTACCAGGGATTAAACCAAGTTCAGTAGCGCAGGGCAGGTCTGTCAGAAGTATTGGACCAAGGGATATTCCTGTCTTTGGCGGCGAGGTTTTGGTGCCGGGAGCGGGACTTGAACCCGCACGCTTATTAGGCACAGGCTCCTAAGACCTGCGTGTCTGCCAATTCCACCATCCCGGCTCATGGCAACATATTATCTTTATTTTCAACAGGTTTCCATCCCGAGAAACCGGCAATTCACAGTCGCGAAATTCCCCATTTTTACAGGCCACCCCGGTCCCCGACCACCGCAACTAAAAAGGTGACGATGCACATTTGAAACCGTGTGTCGATTACTGCCGACAGGAGAAAAATCGATGGCGCACGACACGGAAAAAAATAAACAGTCGAATCAGGGAAACGAAGGATACGGAAGCGGCAACCAGGGGAATCAAAGCAACCCAGGCACGGGAAAATCAGGGAGCCAACAGGGCAATCAGTGGGATCAACAACAAGACAGCAACAAGAAAAATCCCTCTCGCCAGCCGGGACAGGGATCTTCTGGGGGGCAGGATAACGCCGACCAGGAGCAACCCGGCCGTGAACCCAAGCGCCACGTTTCCTAACATCGCCTGGAAGAAGCAAGCCCCGATCATTTCGGGGCTTTTATTTTGTTTCAAAACCTTACCTAAATTTCAGCCGCTAATCACTTCCCTCTTTTTGCCCATCCCATTACACTGGTGAGCTTATGAGCAATCAAACACAGCCGAATATCAAGTTGGTGAACAATCCAGACTATCGGGAAAGCTATGCTAACAGCGTGCAGGTGCGGGTAAATGTATGGGATTTCTTTCTGGTCTTTGGCACTATGCAGCAACAGACGGAGGCTCAGGTAGAGGTTCATAATTTTCAAGGCGTTTATCTCAGTCCGCAGCAGGCGAAAGCTCTGATGGCGATTTTGCAGCAGAATGTGGCGAATTATGAGAGCACCTTTGGCGAGATAAAGCTCGATCCGCGCATGAATCCTCCGGGGCCCGTACACTAACCGGCGCGTGAATACCTTGGTGCGTAATGGTGAACGAAAACTAAAATTTCGCTCCGGCCCGATTTTTGCGCTACTTTTTCTTGCGTTGTTGCTGCTGCACATTTCTCTTCTACGCCTTCCTTATTTTTGGGACGAGGCGGGATACTACGTTCCGGCGGCTCGCGATCTGCTATTGACGGGATCGTTGATTCCGCATTCCACTCCCTCGAACGCTCATCCTCCCCTAGTAATGGCTTACCTTGCGCTCTGTTGGAAAATCGCAGGTTTCACTCCGGTTATCACGCGAATAGCGATGCTGGTCGTGGCCGCATTTTCTCTTACCGGCGTTTTTCAGCTCGCGCGGCGCGTGGCCAATTCTGACGTTGCCGTCGCCTCGACGATTTGCACGGCGGTTTATCCGGTGTTCTTTACCCAAAGTTCCCTGGTTCATCTGGATATGGCTGCTGCCGGTCTCACGTTCTGGGGGCTGCTCGCATATGTAGAGACGCGCTCGCAGGCAATGATTTTTTGGTTTTCTATGGCGGTGCTGTCGAAAGAAACCGCCATCCTCGCCCCATTGGCCTTGTTTGGATGGGAAATCATTAAAGCGCGAAGCTGGAGTCCGCTTACGGCTGGGAACAGACGCGAAAAATGGCTTTTGCTTGTCCCCTTGCTTCCGCTCGTCCTCTGGTACGGATACCACTATTTGCGCACCGGATTCATTTTCGGCAATCCAGAGTTCTTTCGCTACAACGTGCGGGGGACTTTATATCCGTTAAGAATTGTTCTCGCCCTCCTGATGCGGTTGTGGCAGACGGTGGGTTATTTAAGCCTGTATGTCCTCACGGTGGCGGCAATGCTCGCGATGTGGATGCCTCCAGTCAAGGACTCGGGTCAGCAGCGAGAGCGAATTGCTCTGCAAGTGCAATTCTCATTTTTGGCGATCATTGTCGCCTATTCGCTTGCGCTCGCCATTGTGGGCGGCGCTGTGTTAGCGCGTTACATGCTTCCCGTTGTTCCTCTGGTAATTATTGTTTGTGTATCGACCCTGCGCCGCAGGGTTCGGATGTGGGCAGCGGTAATTTCCATTGTGGTCGTGGTATTCGTCGTGGCGCTTTTTATAAACCCTCCCTATGGCTTTTCGCTCGAAGATAATCTCGCATACCGCGATTACATCGAACTTCATGAGGACGCCGAAAGTTTTCTGCAAACTCATTACCCCCACGCCAGAGTGCTCACGGCGTGGCCCGCCAGCGACGAATTATCCAGGACTTATCTGGGATTTGTGAAACAACCCGCGCCGATATTTCGGATAGAAGATTTCACGCTGGAGCAACTGATGTCAGCGAGCGAAGTGCGATCAAAATTCGATGTTGCGTTGGTGTTTTCCACGAAGTACGAGCCGCCTCATTCGGTTTTCGATGGGTTTCGGGTGTGGCAGGAATGGAAGATGCGTTTCTTCGGATTTCATCGAGACGTTTCTCCAACAACCGCGGCTGAAATCCTTGGCGGTCGGTTGGTCTATGTGGATCGCAAACCTGGTCAATGGGTAGGAGTAATTGAGATGCAACAAGTAGTGGACGCACTCGGGTACTAGTTGCCGTGGTTCAGTAAGTTTGTAGCTCCAAATCCCGCGGGCAAAACAGCAGGTCTCTCCGCTTCGTAATTCCTTCGCAAGCGAAGGATTTCCTCCGGTCGAGATGACAGGTTTGATCTTATAGCGGTCCTGAAAGCTCACGGCACGCGACTCCATTCACTCACGAAGATTCGAATCTGATCGGGGCTGTCTTGTGCTTAAAATAATAAGTCCCTCGGCGTCTGAATTCTTTCGCAAGCGAAGAATTTCTTCTTGCCCGAAATGACAGATTGCGCCGAAAAGCCCATCCAGTGCGGTATCTGGCCATTCCTGCCTGTTGAACCATTACCTAAGTGCCAGTCCAAATTGCGCAAAGAACATGCATTTTCGGACTCTACAGGTAATACAGCATTCTCCTGATAATGGGTCTCGGGAAGACAACATTATGCCGAAACGGTACAGTCTCGCGACACTGCTGGCGACAATGATTGCGCTAATCGGATGCGGTGGCGCTCCAACTGCTCCCAACAACCTCTCGGGGGCGAATTCGAAAAACCAACTGACGGCCGCCTCCATGGTTCAGTTCGGCGCGGTTCCGGTCGGACAAACCGGATCAAGCACGGTTGCGGTCAGCAATACTGCCAATGACGGTTCAAATGTAACTGTTTCAAATGTTACCGTTAGCGGACCTGGCTTCCAACTCGGTTCTATCCCACCGCTGCCCATAGAACTTTCGCCTGGGGAAAGCGTCACCCTGGGAATTGAATTTTCACCAATATTAACTGGATCGGCGCTCGGGAAAGTTTCTATCTTGAGCAATGCGAACAATTCCTTGCTGCCAGTTTCACTCACCGGAAATGGGAATTCCGGATCGCAGATTACGGTGTCTCCCGCAACACTGAATTTCGGTAGCGTGGAACTTGGTAGCAGCGGCATTTTGAGCGGAGTTCTAATCGCGGGGAATACGAGCGTCACCGTAACTACGGTAGACCAAACGGGTGAGGGCTATTCCCTGGGCGGAATCAGTTTCCCCGTTACTCTGTCTCCCGGCCAGCAAGTGCCGTTCACGGTGACCTTTACTCCGCAAACATCGGGAACATCCGCTGGCAGTCTCTCGTTCGTGACTGATGCGTCGGCGACTCCCACTGCTACTCTTACGGGTTCATCCGGCGGAGGGCAGGCATCCGGCCACGGCGTGAACCTTTCCTGGAGTGCGAGTGCATCTCCAGTTCTCGGTTACAACATTTACCGTGGATTGCAATCGGGCGGGCCTTATGTGAAGTTGACGGGTTCTCCGGAACCGAGCACCAGCTATACGGATAACTCGACGCAGTCGGGAACGACCTATTATTACGTGGCAACGTCGGTCAACAGCAGCCTTCAGGAAAGCGCGTATTCAAATCAAACAGTGGCTTCGGTGCCTTAGCGAATCGCAATAATATTTCGTCGCGGCCCGGCGCGAATCAGGATCTCGCAGCCGTCTTGCCAGCCGGAAGTTCGCTACCGCCCATGCTGAGGTCGCTCGACCAGCAATCAGCGACGATCTTCCATTCGCCAGCTTGCCTTGTCAATACAGCTACGTATTTTCCTCGTTCTTCCCGGCGTTTCCCTGCGGCGGTGGGCACGAGCATCTTGCAGCGTCCCGCTTCAAACGCTACATCCCCGAAAACTTCCACCCGCAATGGGTCCAGTTCTACTTCTCCCAGTCCCGCATCCAGAACCGAAAATAGAAACTCGCGGATGGATGCCGTGCCCCTCACCGGTGGAACATTCGGACGCAATACTAATGCATCGGCGGCATACAACTCCACCAGATCGTCGAGATGCGTCGTGTTGCAGGCCAGCGCCCAATCCTGCGTGACTTTTCGAACCGCCGCTTCGCCTTTGCTTAGGGTCGTTCCAGTCAGAGGAGTACGCGGAGTGCGGGGCGCGGCGCTGCTCTCGCGGCCTTGCGGCTGCTGTGGGCTGGGTTGCGACGAATTCTCCGGCGCAAAATAATGATGGTGGTAGTGGTGATGATAGTGGTGAGCGCCAGGCGCCGGCCCAATCAAACCCGAATTATCAACTACCGCGGCACCGGCGCGAATCGGTGATGCCGTCCGCACCAGCGGCACACCGCAAGTCGCACAAAACTTGTTTTCTTCTGGGTTCTGGCTGCCGCACGCATTGCACAGTCCCGGTATCTCGGAGGCATGTTCCGAACTCAAAGACTCTTCCGCATCGCTTTGAACGCCGAGACGGTGAATCGCTTGCAGTGCCGCCGAAACGGCTTCCTGGCCGGGCTTGGGACGCCGCATATCGTAATTCATGCGGCTAAAAAACTCGTCAACGGAAGGATTGGGAACCAGTTCCTCATTTTTATTTTCGGGCTTTGCCGGCTTTTTGATTTCTTTGTCCACGGGAGGATTAAAAAGATGAGCTGAAATCTGAAATCTTATTCTAGACCAAAACTTATTGTGCGGCTCGAAAAGTCAACTGTGGCTTCGGCTTCAGCTGGAACTCCATTGCACATGGCCGGACGATATCGCCATGATCGCAAAACGCTCAGGACCGCGCGGTCCTGGGCATCGCCGATACTTTTCAAAAGGATCGCGCTATGAACTAATCCGTCGACCCCGATGACGAAACTCACCGTAAGTTTTCCAACTGGCGCTGCTTGATCGAGTAAGGGACTGGGAGTCGTCAGCGGCTCGGGCAGTTTCGTGGACTCGCACGCACCAACGGACATCGACTGCGGAATTGCGGCCAGCTTCGAGTCGCGAGTCAGCGGCTTCCACGCCTCAACCTCATGGGCGGTCAGTGATTTCTTTCCATGGAATAATGGCTCTGCCAAAATGGCAAACGAGGATTGAACTATGGCGAAGGAGAAAAGAAATCCAACGATACAAATGTGGTGTTTCACCGCACGGAGATGAGCAGGGTGCCACAAGCCCTATTTGGACGCAATCGACTTGCCACGTGAATATTCATTAAATGATTGCGGGAATAGGACTTAAGCCGCGCATTCGCGGGACATAGGACGCTGAACTGAAAGGACTTGCAGCTAGTGACTTCGAGAACACCGCGATCGTGCCTGGCCCATCCTGCGGCGTGGCCGCTTCGTGTATCTTATTCACGCACCCTCAGACCAATATGCCAAAA
Source organism: uncultured Acidobacteriaceae bacterium (assembly GCA_963849315.1). GTDB lineage: Bacteria > Acidobacteriota > Terriglobia > Terriglobales > Acidobacteriaceae > PALSA-188. The sequence continues at coordinate 392,307 of CAWKGT010000002.1, forward strand.
AAGAAAACGTTAAACGTTGCCATGATTGGGCAGGGCTTCATGGGCCGCGCTCATTCGAACGCCTTTCAGCAGGTCGGCCATTTCTTCGATTCGTCCTATGAAATCGGCCTTAAGATTATCTGCGGCCGCGATCACGAGAAGCTGACCGCAATGGCGACACAATGGGAGTGGGAAGAGATCGCAACTGATTGGCGCGACGTGGTGAGCCGGCCCGATATTGATGCCGTGGACGTCGCGGTCCCAAATATATTGCACGCGCCTATTGCCATTGCAGCCGCCGAAGCTGGAAAGATGGTCCTTTGCGAGAAGCCTCTAGCTACATCGTTGGCGGAAGCCGAGCGAATGGCTGCGGCCGCCAAAAACGTACCAAATTTAGTGTGGTTCAACTACCGGCGTGTGCCGGCCATAGCGTTCGCGAAGCGATTGATTGATGAAGGCAGGCTGGGAGAAATATTTCACTATCGCGCGACGTACATGAATCAGTCTGGAAACATCGCCGGCAAATCGAATGCCTGGCGATATAACCGGGAGGAAGCCGGATCGGGCGCGCTCGGCGATCTGCTTTCTCATGTGGTCGACCTGTCGATGTTCCTGAACGGGCCGATCACCGAGTTGAGCGCCATGATGCACACTTTTGTCGCCGGACGCGAAGTCGACGACGCGGTCGCCACACTCGTTCGTTTCGCAAACGGAAGCACCGGAAGCCTGGAGGCTAGTCGCTATGGCGTTGGTTGCCGCAACCGCAATATGTTTGAGGTTCACGGCTCGAAAGGGAGAGTGGCATTCAACCTTGAAGATATGAATCATCTTGAATTTTATGACGCTACGCTTCCGGCAAACCTCCAGGGAAACAGCAAGATACTTATTACCGGCCCCGATCATCCTTATGAACAGAACTACTGGAAACCAGGCCACGGCATAGGCTACGAACATACCTTCATTGGAACATTGGGCGACTTTTTAACCTCCCTTTCTCGCGGAGAGCCATTTCATCCAGATTTCAATGATGGTCTGGCAGTGCAGAAAATATTGGATGGGGTCGAGCGGTCCGCGAAATCACGATCATGGATTTCATTCGTTTAATTCGCGTTCGCTCCCGTATCACGACACGCCAAGCATGGAACATCAGTAACTTGCCGCCGGAATCCATTGTTCTTAGCATGGCTCAACATGCTTATAGCGCTGCTACTCTGTCAGGAAGACACCACAATCCGAATCATCACTCGGGTCTTTAGGGACTTGGGAGTGGACGTTGAGGCGTGCTGTGATCAGCCAGCCGCGACCCGCAAACTTGGAACCAAGAAATTCGACGCCATTGTCGCCGACGATGCCGTGGAAGGCGCCAGCATCTTTCTCGAATCCGCGCATGGGCTCACGACTTGCAGAAAATCAGTGCGGATTATTCTTGCCGGCGGAGCGGCATCGCTAGGAACTGCGTCCCAGGGTGGTACGCAAATTGTCCTGTACAAACCTCTTTCGCTTGAACGAGTACGGCATGGTTTGCGGGCCGTACGGAACCTGATGGCACAGGAACGGCGGGGCGGTTTCAAGCGTGTGCGCGTGGAATTTGAAGCCAGCGTAAGTTACGGAAAAATTGTCAACCGGCTGGTCTCCGTAGAAGACTTGAGTGACTCTGGAGCCGCCATACGTTCCGACAATCCATGGCCGGCTTCAGCGCGTTTAGGATTTGAATGCACGCTGCCGGATTCCGATGACGTAATCAAGGCCACGGCTGAGATTGTTTGGCAGGATACGCTCGGCGGCGTGGGAATTCGATTTCTGGATATGCCCGCTCAAGCGCGCAAGAGGCTGGTGGAGTGGCTGGCCTCAGAAAGCAACCTGGATTCCATCCCAGAATCTCTCGCAGTACCTGCGCGTTATTAAAACTCTTTCCTCCTCGTTCCCGGTAATCACTTCGTAACCAGATTGCAGAATTCGCTCGTATAAGGGTCACCTGCGGGTTCAGCGTCCTCTCGATACTCTCAAATGGGCTGCACACGAAAGGCTAACAGGCTATCGGCCAATAGCCTGTATGCCGCTCTGCTAGCCGCTTCTCGGCCTTCGGAGACCTAGCCCGTATTACCACAACCTTGCACACTGACCCTGCTGCTGGATTTTCCCAACTCAACGGGACGAAGCAGATGATGTCAATCCCCCTGTCGCATTGCACGTGGAATGCGGCAAGCAAGAGGCTTTCGTGAAACAACTCCGGTCCCTGTGCAGCCCTCTGGTTCTCGCCATATTGCTCATATTTCCTTCCCCCGCGGCCCATGCGGTCGCCGCCAATCTGGTGTTGAGCAAATCTACAATGAATTTCGGCAACGTAGTGACAGGTAGTGCGACCCAGGTCATCGAAATTATTTCAAATCGTGGTACTACTCCAATCAGCGTCGCGTCGGCGTCGGTGGAAGGATCTGACTTTCAAGTTTACAGCCCAAGTTTTCCGCTGACGGTCAATCCTCGCGAGCAAGTGCCTGTGGTAGTAGTTTTCTCGCCGCTCGCAGCGGGAAATGCTTCGGGCTCACTGATGATTTCTCTTGACGGGTCGACGCCTGCATTCACTGTCCCTCTATATGGCGTGGGAGTGATTTCAGGGCAACTAAGCGCGAATCCTTCAAATATCAATCTCGCAAGCGGATCGAGTAAAGTCGCAGAAACGATCACAAACGTCGGCGCCACAATTGTAATGATTCAAAGCTCAAGCACCTCGGGGAATGGTTTCACGATGTCGGGGCCGAGTTTGCCATTGACGCTTGGACCTAACCAGAGTGCCGCATTCTCCGTCTCCATGACCTCTGGAGCGGCCACTGCCAGCGGATCTGTAACCTTTAGCTGCCTGACCCGCACATGGACGGCTGGTGAGCGCGGCAGATATGAAGCTTTCTCAGCGCGAGGATCGAAAACCTCTCTGGTAGTTCCGATTTCTATTACCGCTTCACCCGTGACGGGCCAACTCACTCCGGCTCCGGCAACGCTGAATTTTGGAACCGTACAGGTTGGCAGCACACAGAGCGTTTCGGCAACTCTGACGAACTCCGGCGCGGGCCCCGTGACTATCACGCAGGCAAGTGCCAGTGGTTCCGGGTTCAGCCTTAACGGATTTCCCCTGCCCATGACGCTTACCCCGAACGAAAGCGCTACGTTCTCCGCGTCCTTTTCCCCGCAGTCTGCGGGATCTGCTACGGGCAACATTTCTGTTGTTTCCAACGCTTCGAATGCGACCGTAAGTTTTGCTTTATCGGGATCGGCGAACGCTCCGGGGCAGTTGATCTTGTCGCCTGCAAGCCTGAATTTCGGGGCGGTGCCAGTTGGAAAAAATCAACAGCTAACGGCGACGTTAACCGCTAGCGGATCAAGCGTCACGGTGTCGTCGGCATCGGGTAGCAGTTCGGAGTTTTTACTTGGCGGACTATCGATGCCGGTAACAATTCCTGCCGGCCAGAGCTCCTCCTTCACAATAACCTTCGCGCCGCAGGCGAGCGGCACGGCTTCGGCAAGCATTTCTTTTGCGGGTACGGCATCCGCGGTTGAGGCTGTCAACGGGTCGGGATCCGCGCCTCAGCACAACGTATCTCTTTCCTGGGCCGCCGACAGCGGCACCGTGGCTGGATATAACGTCTATCGCGGCTCCCAAACGGGCGGGCCCTACGCCAAGCTGACTTCGGCCCCTACGGCAGCCACCGCATACGGGGACGCGTCCGTCAGCGCCGGGTTAACCTATTTTTATGTGACCACTGCGGTTAATAGTGCTGGAACCGAGAGCACTTTTTCAAACGAGGTTCAGGCGGCCGTGCCTTCGCCATAACCGCATAATGGCGAATTGCAGGACTCAAACTGTGCAAAACCGAGTCTCGAAGATGGCGTCTTTCGCAACGAAATTGTGGTTTTCAACAGACTAAAGTTTTTAGGATGTACTAATGAGACCTTCCCGTCGAGCGCGTGATCCGAGACACTACCCGCCATGGAAGCGCTATTTATTGCACTCTCTCCTAAACGTTGCTGGGAGTTTTGTGCGCTCGCAATTTTATTTCTTCATACATCCGCAAGTTTCGGGGCAACGATGGAATTTGCCTCCAGAGAACCTGTGCTCAAACCGGAAGTTCTTCAGTTCAGGAATGTTGTTCTGGGACAAAGCTACATGCAACAGGCAGTCCTTACGAACTCCAGCCGCACCCCCATCACAATTCGGGACGTGCGGCAAAGTAACTCCGCTTTCACCCTGCATCCGGTAAGCTTGCCGCTCAAAATTAAGCCTGGACAAAACGTGGGACTCGAAGTCGACTTCACCCCCTGGCGCAGCGGCAAATTGAGCACGACCTTCACGATTGCGACCAATCGCGGACCTTTAGTTCTCCACGCCGACGGAAATGGCGTTCGCGGAGGGTTGGTCGCCAATACTCGAAGCGTGAATTTTGGGAAGTTGCAAGTCGGCTTCGGAAAAAGGCTGCCGGTAACCTTGATTAATTCGAGTCCGGCCACTCAAACCATTTCGCGCATATTAATTTATGGAAGCGAGTTCGGCATGACCGAGTTTAATTTACCGGTGCGGCTGGCGCCTAATGAGAGTGTGACCTTTAACGCTACCTTTGCTCCACACGTGAAAGGCACTACCGCAGGCCGCATGGTCGTGGAATCCGACGGCTCCGGCCTGGCAATTCCTCTCAGCGGACAGGCTTCACAGAACGGTCTTTCGAGTGTTTCGCCATCTCAGCTAACTTTTGGAAACGTGCCGGTCGGCGCAAGCGCCACGCTGACCGCAACGATCCGAGCCGCCAGTTCAACCGTAGCGATATATTCCGCGGGAATCACGTCGTCAGAGTTCGCATTGAGCGGATTGTCGTTTCCGCTCATCCTCGCCGCCGGTCAAAGCAAATCTTATCAAGTGACCTTCTCTCCCAAGTCAACTGGCTCGACATCCGCAGCGCTTTCGTTTCAAACTACAATTGGTTCACCTACTACGGAGACTCTTTCTGGCGCGGGAATTACCCAGACTCAACAACATCACGTAACCCTTACCTGGAATTCAAGCGGCGCCGGGGTAATTGGCTACAACGTTTATCGCGCAACTACGTCTGCCGGACCTTTCTCCAAAATAAATTCCGTCCCTGACTCGAACACCTCGTACCTGGACACGAGCGTGCAATCAGGAGCGACGTACTTTTACGCTACCACCGCAATTGCGTCGGGCGGCACTCAGAGCGCATTCTCCAACCAGGTAGCGGTTGTGATCCCTTGAGTAAGCCGTTTTCCGGTCGGAGTCGCCAATCGCAGTAAAATGAGTTGATGGGATTAGTCGCGTGCGTCGAGACTGGCAGGCGCTTCTGACATGCCGCCCGGAGCATATTTAAAAGATGGGTTCCGCGTCATTCCGAATCGCGTAGACATCTGGAGTGTTCCCACACGAACCACCGAACAAATACTTGATCGCTTGCGGCAGAATCTTTCTTCTGACGAAGAAGAGCGGGCGGTTCGCTTCCACAAAGTAGAAGATCAGCAATCTTTTATTGCCAGCCGCGGAATTCTGAGAACAATGCTTTCCAGCTATCTGCACGTTCCACCTAACAATTTAATTTTTCGTTATGGCAAAAAGGGGAAGCCGGCTTTAGAAAACGACTCGAAATTGCATTTCAACCTCGCCCACGCTGGCGGAAAGGCAATTTTTGCGTTTGGTGACGATGATTTAGGCGTTGACATCGAGTTCATAAAGCCATGGCAGGATTGGCAAAAGATCAGCGTCCGATTCTTCTCACAACGAGAAGCGGAAGAACTATTCAAGTCAGACCCGGCCACTCAACTCTCCGACTTCTTTGCATGTTGGGCGCGCAAAGAAGCCTATATCAAAGCCATCGGCGAAGGGATGGCGGTGGGGCTGAATCAATTTTACGTAGGCGCTGATCGCGCGATCAGTAGCGGACCAGTTGAGCGGAATGGTTATCCCCCGCAATGGTATTTCAAGGATCTAGACGCGGGGGAACGATATGCAGGAGCGTTAGTGACGCGATTCCGTGATTGCCAGGTTCGGGTCTTCAGCTTCGATCAAGTTGCAGACTGTTTAGACTATCTCGAAATAGGTTCCGGGTAAATGTGTCGAGGACGTGCCTAACCATTCGTTGTTTCCAGTCTGAAAATATCAGCCGAATTTCTCCGCCTGCTCGAACGGCGCCCCCAACGCGTCCTTTGGCGAGACGAGAGGATCGCTGGCTTGCCATCCGATATTCAACCGCGGGTCGTTCCAAGCCAAGGTGCGCTCAAACTCCGGATAATAAAAATCCGTGGTCTTATAAATAACGTGTGCCTTTTCAGACAACACCTGAAAACCATGAGCCAGTCCCGGCGGAATCCATAACATCAAATTATTCTGCCCGGATAGAGCAACTCCATACCATTGGCCCAGAGTAGCCGAGGAATTTCTCATGTCTACCGCAACGTCGAAGATTTCACCTTGGACTACCCGCACTAGTTTTCCCTGAGGATGCTCGATCTGGTAATGCAGCCCTCGGAGAACATTTTTGGACGAGCTGGAATGGTTGTCTTGCACGAACCGGTCGCGGATTCCGAGTTCCGCCATCTTCTTTTCGTTGTAAGTTTCCGCGAAGAAGCCTCGAGCATCCTTGAATACCTTCGGCTCGATTAGCAAAACGCCGGGAAGCGAAGTCTGCGTTGCGTTCATTGCAACGCTCCACAAATTATTGAGCGGATACTATTTTTCACTGGCTTAGAACACTCTCTCGTTGAGAAGCTGCAAGAGGTACGCGCCGTATCGGTTGTTCCTCATGGGAGCCGCAATGGCCTCGAGTTGTTCGGCTGTGATGTATCCGTAGCGGAAGGCTATTTCTTCGGGACACGAAACCATTAAGCCCTGCCGAGTCTCGATCGTCTCGATAAAATGCGAGGCTTCGAGCATTGCTTCATGAGTGCCGGTGTCGAGCCAAGCCATTCCGCGCCCCATAACCGCAACTTCAAGCTGCTGCCGTCGCATGTATTCTTTGTTGACGTCGGTGATTTCAAGTTCGCCGCGGGCGGAGGGTTTCAGTGCCTTTGCGATATCAATCACCTGGTTGTCGTAGAAATAAAGTCCAGTCACGGCATAACGGGATTTCGGTTTGCTGGGTTTTTCTTCCAGACTAAGAGCCTTTCCTGCCTTGTCGAACTCAACCACTCCGTAGCGCTCTGGATCATGCACCGGATAAGCGAAAATTTTCGCGCCCTTCATGCCATTTCCCGCATTCGCCAGGCTGGTCGCAAGATCGTGGCCGTAGAAAATATTGTCGCCCAGAATGAGAGCGCAATTGGAATCCCCAATGAAAGATTCGCCGACTAAAAATGCCTGAGCGATTCCCTCCGGGCGTGGTTGGGCGATATACGAAAAATGGACGCCAAAACGCTCTCCGTCGCCGAGGAGCTGCTTGAATCGTGGCAGGTCATCGGGCGTCGAGATTATTAAAATGTCGCGAATGCCTGACAGCATCAGCGTCGACAGCGGATAGTAAATCATCGGCTTGTCGAAAATAGGCAGCAGGCTTTTGCAAACCGCATGGGTCACGGGATACAGCCGCGTCCCGGAACCTCCAGCCAGAATTATGCCTTTGTGTTTAGAATTCGATGTGAACATGAGTGCGTTGCGATAATTAACGATAGCATCTCAGACGGAGTATTGTTTCGCCATCCACTGCCGGTAACTGCCGCTGGTAACGTCTTGAATCCATTCTTCATGATCGAGGTACCACTTAATGGTCTTGCGGATGCCAGTCTCGAAGGTCTCTTTCGGGCGCCACCCCAGTTCCCTTTCGAGCTTGCGCGCGTCGATGGCATAGCGGCGATCATGGCCGGGACGGTCCTGCACGTAAGTTAGAAGTTTCTCGTGTGGCACGGTGGGATCATTGGGCCGGAATTGGTCCAGGGTCCCGCAGATGGTGCGCACAATTTCCAAATTTTGCTTTTCGTTGTTGCCGCCAATGTTATAAGTTTCTCCAACTTTTCCCTTTTCAATTACCGTCTGTATAGCCTCGCAGTGGTCTTCGACGTACAACCAGTCGCGGACGTTCTTGCCGTCTCCATAAACAGGGATCGGTTTGCCTTGTAGCGCATGGAGAATTGTCAGCGGAATTAATTTCTCAGGAAACTGATAAGGCCCGTAGTTGTTGGAACAATTCGTGGTGAGCGTGGGCAATCCGTAAGTATGGTGATAAGCGCGCACCAGGTGATCGGATGCCGCCTTGGAAGCGGAGTACGGACTATTGGGAGCATACGCAGTGTTCTCGTTGAAGCCGGGATCATCCGGTCCCAGCGACCCATACACTTCGTCGGTCGAGACATGCAGAAACCGAAAGGCCGATTTTTCATCACCGTGCAATTGGACCCAATAAGCGCGCGCCTCTTCCAGCAAACTGAAGGTTCCATTTACATTAGTTCGCACAAAATCGTCGGGGCCATGGATGGATCGGTCGACGTGACTCTCCGCCGCGAAATGCACAATCGCTGCCGGCTGATATTTCTGTAAAAGATCGAGTACGAGCTTTCGATCGCAAATATCTCCGTGCATAAACGAATAACGAGCGTCGTCTCGGATGGCCTTCAGATTGTTAGGATTTCCCGCGTAGGTGAGCAGGTCAAGATTGACGACCGAACCCGGCTGAGTCGCCAGCCAATGCAAAATAAAATTAGAGCCGATAAATCCAGCCCCACCGGTCACCAAAATTGTCTTGCTTTGCACTTGTATGATCTCCAAGCTGCGGAACTATAGAGTATAAACGGGTGCTCTAGTTGAGAAAAAAGGCCTATCCACCTAAAGGCTAATAGCTCGCCTTCCCATCTTGAATACTTGCCAAAGTCGTGCCAAAACATGGGAAACTCCGTCCCCTGATGTCCACCGAGAGCATGAAGAGCTGGATCCGGCGAACGCCCCTCCATAGGGGAATCGACGAGCACAATCTATCGCGTCGAACAGCAAATTGAAGTGCCGGTCGCGCCAGCGGTAGGGATCGGACACTTTTGTGCCGAAGTACGAATCCGTGACGAATCCGTGACTTCGAGGGTTGGCGTGGCCGGCAATTTGGATTGCGCTAGGGCAAGATGGAAACTGGCGAAGAGAAAAAGAAATGCAATCAGGCGGCGCATAACCATCCTCCTATTTTGCGGCAGGAACTTATCTCTATTCTGGCGCGGAACGGCAGCCATTGTATCCATTTTGGGCATTTTTCGTCGATCTTGCCGTGAAGACACGGGCGCTGAAAACGCGCGAGAGGAAGCATCAAAAACGCTTTTTATTTGGTGGGATCAGCCATGGAAAGCGCCGGAGGCCCCAGGGATGGAGGGACAGGCTTGTTCCCCAGCCGTTGCAGTATCCAAAGCAAAAACATTAATCCGGCTAGAGCAATGAGAAAAAAAACGATTCCACCTTCATGATGAAGCCTTCCATAGAGAAAGCCTGGATTCACGTACATCGCCAGAGTCGACAATGTGAAAATCCGAACCGCATTCTTCGCCACCGAGAAGGGCACGATCAAGAGGACGAATATTGCTTTACTCCACAGCGGCCGCAGGAACAGATGCGCCAGGATTAGTCCTGTCAGCAATAACATCAGGCTCGAGCGGATTCCGCTGCACTCTTTCGCGACTTCAATTCGCAGCGTGGGAAAGGATAATATGAATCCATTCTGCAAGACCGGAAGTCCCGCGAGGTTGAATAGTTTTACCGTGGCTTCGGTGGAAGCGGTCTGAAGGAAGACGACAGATTTATCCAACACCGCGGCTGATGGAGGGACGAGCAGGAAAAGAAATAGAAATGGAAATAGCAGCGATTTAAAAACCTTTCCGCCGTAACATCCCACGATGCACGCCATCCAGAACAGCACCAGCGAAAAGATTGCGACAGACAAAGAGAAACCATCGCTGTAGCCGGAGTCGTGGATTCTGACCCCAGTCGCAACAACGATCGCGACTATCCCCAGAACGATACCGGGCGCAGGCGCATAGCTCACATTTCGAAATTTACTTCTCTCAAGATAAATCAGCGAGAGGCTTACCGGCAGAATTAAAAGGATGTGGGTGTATTCATCAACGTGCCAAGCCAAATTCAAAAGCGCAAAAATTGGCCGCCATGAAATTAAAATCGACAAACCGATGAGGGCGAAGAATATTACATCCCGGTTGTGCACCCAGGAGGCGCGGGGTGTCGAATTTACGTCCGTGGAATGCATCGAGAGGCGGAATATTAATACTAGCAGGGCAAGAATTTGGGACTCGGCGAATGGATAGTTTGGCCCTTACGATGGTCACAATCCGGCCTGATCGCATCGTTATTTTCAGAAGCGGACATCGCGATAGAAGATGCAGTAGCTTTGCAAATACCAGGAAAGCAGAAAGAGGACGAGCATGAGGCTCGAAGCCCAATAAAACATCCGCACCGGTAGCGTGGATGAGAGCGGCACTCCGTCGGCTGGTCGCATTGTCTCGCGGAAGATCAATCCGCTCACAACGCAGATGCCGGCCGCAATCACCAGCAGGCTCAGGGATTGCCAGACGCTTTGCTCCCAATCGACCGCGGGTTCCAGAAATGCCGCATAGAACAAGCCATATAAAGAAAGAATGCAGGAAATCAAGGCTAGCAGCTTGGTAATCTCCGCAAACATGTTTCGCATTGAAGCCAGTCAGAAAGTCGCAACCACCACGTTGGGTGCAGATGGCAGCGTGAAAGTTACGCCGCGTTGCCGGTTGGCTTGCAGCGTAGCAGCCAGGTCGAGCGAGGCGAGGGCAATGTGCTTTGTCCAAGTGCCGCTTTGCCAATAATTGTCGTCAGCGTAAATCACGCCATCCGCGATGGCGTAGTGAGCGATTTCATCGCGATGACCGTCCCGATAAATAAGTACAGCAGGTGACGGCTCTGCGGCATTAGAAACGGAGGGCTTCGCAGAATAATCTGCCTGGCGTTGGCTCTCCATTTCGTCAGCCTTCTCCAAATCGCCAAACCGCACATACCGATCGCCTCGCCATTCGATCAGCAATGGACCGGTGCCGGGCTTTTCCGGGACTGCGGGAGCCGGAGGCTGAACTACTACAATCTGCGGCGCGCCATTTTCAATCGCTCCGATCTGACTTGAATCGTAATCGGGATAAAAGAAGGGCGATCCGAGAAAAATGCGGCGAGGAGCGCTAGCTCCTGTGGGTCCGCGCGCGAAGCCGCCGCGCGATATGGAGACGGTGGAACCGAGCCCTCCATGGCCCTGCGCGAAACCGCACGGCGTCCATACCGCAGCCGCAAGCAACGCGATGCTGAACCGCCGGAACATGGCGTGGGACGCTCCCTTTCACTCTCGAAACCTTTCTATTGTATCCCTATTCCGCCAAATCAAAAAAAAGCCCTGCTTGCCGGCAGGGCTTAAGGGACACTAATTACAGTTCCTAGAATATGCTGAACGGAAGAGTCAGCAAAATGAGGCCGCCTGAGCAGTCTGGACCTTTATTACTGGATCAGTAGCCCAAAGACTTGGCACTGCCGACATCAAAGGCCGTGGCCAGGGTAAGCAACATCAGGACTTTCTTCATTGCACAATTCTCCTTTAGTTTTTTGGTAGCCACTGACATTCGGCACTGGTTGATATTCCGGTTTTCGTTGAGATTGATAGCGGAGGGGTTATGCGTATATCTCCTTGGGATTTGATATGTCTGTTTGTGGTTGCGGTTTCAGCGATGTTGTTTGCCAGCGACGTAACCGGAAAATGGTCGGGGGCGATGCAGGACAACAATGGGCAGGCAACCTTTACTTTGAAGTCGAGCAATGACACGGTGACGGGAAGCATGGTAGGAGCCGACGGGAAACCGTATCCGATTACGGAAGGCAAAGTGGATGGAGACAATATTTCATTTACCGTGGACTCGCAGTGGCAGGGGAATCCGGTGAAGTTGCTGGGTTACCGGCAAGGTCGCTGGCAATGAGATGCAGTTGCATATTGCGGCGGATAATGGGTATTGGAGCACGGACGCAACAGTTAAAAAAGTTGCCGGGAAGTGAGGGTCTCAATCGGCTGGGTTTTTGGGGCTGCTCATTCGGTGGAGGAAAGCAGGTCTCTCGGCTGCGCTCGAGATGACGATGGATTGGCAGGGACTGCGGTGTTTTGTTTCCCAAGGGAAATCGCGCCGTTATGGTGAAATCGCAGAGTGAGCGATTCCCTTCCGCATTCAAGACTAGCGAGTGCTGTCTAAGATTGCGCTGCGGAGGGGATCTGGGGTTAGGGTGACGATCAGCATGACGAGAGCGAGCACCGCCAAAGCCCAACGGACTCCGCGAAATCGGGGCAGGTCCGGTGCCTGTCGCTGGCGCCAGGTCACGATATTCATGATGACGATGAGGACGGCCCAGACACGCCATCCGGCGTACCACTGTCCCAAATAAACCAAAGCGGCGACAGTAATCCATGAAATGTAGCGATGGGCGCGCGGCCATAGTGCGTAGACGATGTGTCCGCCATCAAGTTGGCTTGACGGCAAAAGATTGAGAGCTGTCGCGAACATTCCCACCCATGCTGCGATTGCGCTGGGATGCAGGTAAACGGCGCTGAGAGGAAGCTGGGCGATGGAGTAGGACGGGAAAATGGCGGCGAGGGCGCGGTGAACGATTCGGAAAATCAACGGGTATCCCAGTTGCAGGTCGGAGGGCCCGATTGCCGCCGGCATAGGTTTAGAAAGGCTGAGTGCGATGGCCAGGCTGATTACACTCACTATAAATCCGGCGATGGGTCCAGCGATTCCGATATCGAAAAGAGCGGCGCGGGTGCGAATGGGAGATCGAATTCTTATCACGGCTCCGAGAGTGCCGATTAGCGTCGGGGCAGGAATAAAAAACGGAAGCGTGGCGTAGACGCGGTAGTGGCGGCAGTAAAGATAGTGTCCCATTTCATGCGCCATGAGAATCAGCAGCAAGGTGAAGGAAAATGGAATGCCGAGCAGAAGCCGTGCGGGATGGGCCAATATCCACTTGATGGGAAAGAAGGGGACGAATTCATCGCCTACGGTGAAGGCGGGCTGATTGTGGAGGAAGTTAAACTCCATGCGGGCGCCGACAATCAAAGTGGTAAAGACTGTGATTAGGAATAGAAGAATGTGCAGCCAGTAACGGGCGGGACGCCGCTTGACGAAATAGACCGGGGCGGGGCGATAGAAATCGGTGGTGGAGGAAACGGTGGGAACGGAAATGGGATCAGACATCGAGAATCCGGTCGGCAAATATTTAACGGTGGGCGCGCCGTCGGTGGAATGAGCGCAGACTAATCAATGGACTGCAACTCCTTGCCAGGCTTGAAGCGAACGGCTTTGCCGGGAGGAATTGAGACCTCGGCGCCGGTGCGGGGATTGCGTCCGATACCGGTTTTCCTGGGCCGCACGTTGAACACGCCGAAGCCGCGGAGTTCGATTCGGTCACCTTTGGAAAGCGAGCGCTTCATGCTTTCAAATACGGTTTCCACCGCGAGTTCGGCCTTGGTTTTGGTGATGCCGGTCTTGTTGACCACTTCATTTATGATATCGAGCTTAATCACAGGCGGCTCCCAGCATTTCGATACTAAGCTATTGATGCTAAGGGAGATATGGGAGAATGTCAACGTTACGTTCTGACATAATAGGTTTAAGATTGGGCGTTGGCTATGGGGAATCCATCTGATCTCTGGAGGTAAAGCAGGTCCCTCCACTTCGCTTCGCTCCGGTCGGGATGACAGGGCTGGAAAATCTTCGCTTTTGGTGGGAATCAGGCTGCTCGGCGTTGTCGTGTAGCATAGTTGTCTTTGCTAGTTTGCTTTTTGCAGGAATTCAAATAGGCAGATCATGGAAGGATTTCAATGCGCAAGAAAGTATCGATTGTAGGGTCGGGAAATGTTGGGGCTACGGCGGCCCATTGGATTGCCGCGAAGGAATTGGCAGATGTGGTGCTGATTGACATCGTAGAAGGAATTCCGCAAGGCAAAGGGCTCGATTTGCTGGAAGCGATGCCGATTGAGAAGCGCGATTCGCACGTAATGGGAACGCAGAATTATGCGGATACGGCGAACTCCGACATTGTGGTGATTACGGCTGGAATTCCGCGCAAGCCGGGGATGAGCCGGGATGATTTGCTGAACACGAACCACAAGATCATGAAAGACGTGGTGAGCAAGGCGGTGCAACATTCGCCGGATTGCATTTTGATTGTAGTTTCGAATCCCCTGGATGCCATGGCGCAGGCGGCGTTTAAGATGAGCGGCTTTCCCCGCGAGCGGGTGATAGGGATGGCGGGCGTGTTGGATTCGGCGCGCTTTCGCGCCTTCATTGCAGATGAACTGAAAGTCAGCGTCGAGAATGTTACGGCGTTTGTGCTGGGAGGGCATGGCGACACCATGGTTCCTTTGCCACGCTACTCGACGGTTGCGGGAATTCCGATTACCGAGTTGATGGATGCGGGCACTATTGAAAGATTGGTGCAGCGCACGCGTGATGGAGGTGCGGAAATTGTGAAGTATCTGAAGACCGGAAGCGCATATTATGCGCCGTCCGCAGCGGTTGCGGAGATGGCAGAAGCGATTTTGAAAGATAAGAAGAAGATTATGCCGTGCGCGGCGTATTTGGACGGCGAGTATGGGATCCACGGATTGTTTGTCGGGGTGCCGGTGAAGCTGGGTTCGAAAGGAATCGAACAGATCATTGAAATCAAACTGACTGCGGAAGAAAAAGCGGGACTGGACAGGAGCGCGGCGTCGGTGAAGGAATTGGTCGGCGTGATCGGAGTGTGAGGGGGCTGTGCGGGCTGAATTATAAAAAGTTTGGCGGAGCTTGCATGGGGAACTTATGCGGAAGATAGTCATGGCTCTAATCGACACCGGATTTAATTCCCACCTTTAGGTAGGGCATGGCTTCCAGCCACGCCGTCCCGTCCGGGAGTCATTTAAGCGCACGGCTGAAAGCGGTGCGCCACCCCAATCTAACTCGCTCTGGCCCTCAGAGTAATAGCTACTAGAAACTAGTTATGTTGACCATGGTCATTGACCATGGTGTACAATAGAGCAATGAAAGAGATCTCGATATCTCAGTTTAAAGCTAAGTGCCTTGGCATCCTGGAACAAGTCCGCAAAACTCGCAAGCCCATCCTGATCACTCGTTTCGGCGAGCCAGTCGCTGAAGTCGCTCCACCATCTGCCCGCAAGGCGACCGGAAGGCGCCTTGGGTCGATGGTTGGAACCGGCAAAATTTTAGGGGACATAGTTGGACCAACCGGCAGCTGGGACGATTGGAAGGCGTCGCAGTGAAGCTGCTTCTCGACACTCACATTTGGCTCTGGAGCACACTCGAAACACATCGGCTAACCCGCCGCGTGGATAAGGCCCTGACCGACCCTGGGAACGAATTGTGGCTGTCTCCGGTTAGCGTCGGCGAATTGATAGTCTTACTCCGCAAAGGACGGCTAGAGCTACCGGACGACATTGCTACGTGGGTCGCCAAGACCGTGCAAGACCTGGAACTCACCGAAGCGCCCTTAACGATTGAAGTGGCCCTCGCCATTTCTTCGATGAACTTTCCACACGGTGACCCCGCCGATCACTTTCTTGCCGCTACCGCAAAGGTCTTTGGCCTGACACTGGTGACCGCCGACCAACACCTGATGCATCTGCCAGGGATTCACGTACTGGCGAATCGCTGATCTATATTTTTTCGGATCTATACTTTTTCGATCACCACTGATTTTACTGTTATATCTTTCATTGGCTTGTCTTGCTTATTTCGCGGCAGCGTGACAACTTTTTGCGCGACATCCTGGCCTTCCACTACTTCTCCAAAGATCGTGTGTTTGCCGGTGAGCCATTCGGTGGGCGCAAGGGTGATAAAGAACTGCGAGCCATTGGTGTTCGGTCCGGCATTTGCCATGGCGAGTTTGCCGGGTTTGTCGAAGCGATGCGGAGAGCCTTTCGTTTCGTCTTCGAATTGATATCCGGGACCGCCGAAGCCGCTGCCGGCGGGGTCCCCGCCTTGAATCATGAATTCAGGGATTACGCGATGGAAAATCGTTCCATCGTATAACCGGTCGCTGCTTTTCTTGCGGGTCGTGGGATGAGTCCATTCACGCTTGCCTTCGGCCAGATCGACGAAGTTGGCGACCGTCTTGGGAGCTTCTTTCTCGAACAGGCGGCAAACAATCTTGCCTTCTGAGGTATCGAACACTGCGTATGTACCGGGCTGGCGGGCCATGAATTCCTTTCGTCGTTCTGTGTGTTTATCTCTATTGTGAAGTGGAGGATGCCGGCTTCCTGGCTGCCGGTTTCGAGGCAGGCTTGTGCGGGACCGCGCCTCCTGAAATTGTGATGTGGTTAATTTTTACCGGTTGGTAAGGACGATCATTCGAGTCGCGGGCCATTCGCGCTATCTGCTTCACCAATTCCACGCTGGGCTGGTCACACTGGCCGAAGATGGTATATCCGCCATTCAAAGTGGGATATGGAATTTCGGTGATGAAAAACTGGGAACCATTAGTGTCCGGGCCGGCGTTGGCATAGGCGAGACGGCCGGGCTGGTCGAAAGTTAAATCGGAAGAAACTTCGTTTTTGAATTTGTATCCAGGATCGCCGGTGCCGTCACCTTTCGGGTCTCCTCCTTGAATCATGAACTCGGGAATCACGCGGTGGAAAATGGTGCCGTCGTAAAGTGGCACGCCGGTTTTCTTTTTGCCAGTGACCGGATCAGTCCATTCCTTGGTGCCTTTGGCAAGACCGATAAAATTCGCGACTCCGATTGGAGCCTTATCTGGAAACAGCGAGCAGGTCAGCTTTCCAGCGGTGGTATCAATCACTGCGGTTGGCGGTGGTGCGATATGAGAGACGGTTTTCTTTGGCGGCTTGGCCGCTGGCGCTTGAGGAAAAGACAAACACGAAAACAATATTACAACGAGAAAACTAATCGAAACCTTACGCATCTATAAAGCTCCTCCGGATGTAAGCAACGATTTTACGATATTCGAGGCAAAATGCTATCGGTAGTTGGGAGGGAAATCGCAGCAAGGCTGCGAGCGATGCAGGTATCGACAGGTTCATCAGTGTCAATCACCGTCTTCGGCAATATAATTTCTTCGAACTGATCTCGCATTCTTCGATACAAAGCGTAGTCGCGGTTGCTGGCGAGGTGCTCGCCTGAGGCTGCCTGTTCCGCCAGACGTTTGCGCGCAGTGTCTTCGGAACAGATGCATTCCAGAATCCCCCACGGCTGCTCAAGCTTCTGCGCGGACATCACGACATCATTTATTTGATAGGTTCGCGAAAACGGACGTCCATCCACAAAAACAAAACGTGCGGGATTGTTTTGCAGAATATAAGCAACGGCGTCCATAGCCACCGCCATGCAAAAGTCATCCTGGGCGGTTGAGTATTCAATATCGGCGGGAGAAAACAGGGCGGACCGGATTTTATCTTTATCCAGCACTACGCCGTTGAGTTGCCTTGCCAGCGCCCGGCACAACGTGCTTTTGCCCGAGGCGGGCAGGCCAGCCATGAGCACAATCATGCGCGATTCAATTGCATGAGAAATGAGGAGACGATTATTCCTCGGGAACGCCGGCTGGGACTTGATCGGCTAAGCGGCTTTCGTCTATCGAAGGCTTTTGTCCGGCGAGGATTTTCGATTCGCGATAGTCGATATAGCGCTCAGAAACCATGACGTGAAAGACCCACTGGTGGCGTTCTTCTTCGGGTTCGACGAGCCCGAGATCGCGCAGCGGGACCATGTATTGCTCCATCCATTTAATTTGCGGGCGACTCATGCCGCGGCGCTGAATATCGACGGTGATGCCTGCCAGATGGGACGATGCGGTTTCTCCGGTTTCGGGGGCGGCGTTGCGATTGTGGCGGCGAAGTTTCTTTTGCACCAGCACGGTGCGCACCGCGGAGTTGACCTGAATCTGACCATGAAATTCTTTGTAGAAATCGGCGCTGAGATCGTTTAGGAAATCGAGCGTCCACGGGCGGCAATATCGGCGCTCGGGAACAAGGCGCGGATCGATGCGCAGCGTTTCGCTGGGAATAATCGGAACCAGTTCTTCGCTGGCTACCAGTTCCTGCAATTCCTGATCGTCTTGTATTCGCGGCAGATCGAGGCGGTCAATTTCTTCGTTTTGCCTGAGCAACGAATCGTGAGAAGGGCGGAAGAGCGGATTCCACAATATGCGGCGCAGGCGCGAATGATGCAGGTGACGCGAATGTCGCGGGGCGATGTATTGGTGCAAGCCGAATGCCTGACCGCACAGCGCGATCGCCAGCAGCGCAGCCATCCCTATCGGCCTGTGATTTATGCGGTCCACGAAGTGGCTTTGCTATTCCTTTATATTTTGATGATTAACAGGCGGCAATTGTAATGCACAGGATTAAGAATATCTCAGAAATTATTTTTGGAAACGTTACGGCGCGAGGGCCTTTTAGTAACGAGGTTACTGGCGGTTACCGCGAATTATCGGCGGAACAGGTCGCCTATGGCCTGCTTCATGACCTGGCCGCCGACTTCGGAAATGGATTTGGTTAGCGGAATGTCTTTGGGACAGACCTCAACGCAGTTTTGCGCGTATCCACATTCCTGAATGCCACCGTCGCCCATGAGGGCGGCGAGGCGCTCACGTCTCATCGAAGCGCCCGTCGGATGGGTGTTAAACAGGCGGACTTGCGAGATTGCTGCCGCGCCGACGAAGCCGGTATCTTCGTTGAATTGAGGACAAGCCTCCATGCAGCAGCAGCAGGAAATGCAACGCGACAGAGGATAAGACGCTTCCTGATCGTGCATCGAAATTCGCGGGCCGGAGCCAAGATCGTAGGTGCCGTCGATCGGTACCCAGGCTTTGACGGCTTTTAAGTTTTCGAAGAGAACGTTGCGGTCGACGCTGAGGTCGCGGACGATGGGGAATTTGGAAAATGGTTCGAGGCGGATGGGCTGTTCGAGTTTGTCTACTAAAGCGGAGCAGGCCATGCGGGCGCGTCCATTGATGAGCATCGCGCAGGAGCCGCAAACTTCTTCGAGGCAGTTGGAATCGTAGGTGATTGGCGTAGTTTTTTTTCCGTCGCGGGTGACGGGATTGCGGGCGATTTCCATCATCGAGGAAATCACGTTCATGCCGGGATGCCAGTCGAGTTCGAATTCTTCCCAGTGCGGTTGGGCAGTGGGATTGGCCTGGCGTTTTATTTTGAAGATTACTTTTTTTTCGGGCATGCGATTGGCTTTTGGCTCTTGGCTTTTGGCTCTTAGCTTAGTTCAAATGTGCAGTCGCCTGCGTGATCGCAATCCACGTAGGCCCGGACGTCCCCGTCTGAGCTGGCCAGGCGCGATCCCCTATGCGTGCGTTCTGGAGTTCCGGCGTTCATTCTCTTTTTGAATTTTCGTTGGACCGTTGGGTAGCAAGCGCGATCCCCATCCGATGCCGAGCACTAACCACATCACGAATAGAATCTCATATTTTGTTACGCTGGCGGCGGGGGCATGCGCCCATTCGATCGCGCTATAGATTGCGCCGCCCAGTCCAAGCAGCAACATGGCGATGGATAATATTCGGCTTAGCTGATCAGGCTTCATTAATACTTTCTCGCCCTAGGCTGGAGCAACGATGTGTCCACGGCTTCGAATTCGAATCTGGGTTCGTCAGCGTCTGGGGCGAAATAGGCTTTTGTCGTCTTCAGGAAATTTTTGTCGTCGCGCTCGGGAAAGTCGGGCTTATAGTGGGCGCCGCGGGATTCGTCCCGAAGGGCGGCTCCCTGGGCGATGACGCGAGAGAGTTGCAGCATGTTGTAGAGTTGGCGCGCGAAAATCACCGAGGTATTCGCCCATTGCGTGCGGTCGCTTAGATTGATGTGGCGGAAGCGGTCTAACATTTCGCAGAGCTTGGCGTCGGTTTCCTGCAAATTCTTGTTGTAGCGGATGACGGTGCAGTTCTTCGTCATCAATTCGCCAAGCTCGCGCCACAAGCTGAAAGGATTTTCGTTGCCATCGGATTTCATCATCATGGCATTGTTGTCTTCCTGCTTTTTGCGTTCGGCATCGAAGTGTCCATTGCTGGGAGCGGCTTGCAGATTACGCGCGTAGCGAACCGCATTCGGCCCGGCGGTGAATCCACCGAAGATGCACGAGAGCAGTGAGTTCGCGCCGAGGCGATTGGCGCCGTGATATTGGTATTCGCATTCTCCCGCGGCGAAAATGCCGGGGACATTTGTGGCCTGCTCAAAATCGACCCAGAGACCGCCCATGGTGTAATGCATGCCCGGGAAAATCTTCATGGGCACGTCGCGGGGATCGTCGCCGACAAACTTCTCGTAAATTTCCAGGATGCCTTCGAGCTTGCGGTCTAGCGTGGCGCGGTCGATGTGCGTGAGATCGAGATAGACCATCGGCTTGCCGTCGATGCCGAGATTATGCTCGAAGACGACTTTGAAGATGGCGCGAGTGGCGACATCGCGGGGAACGAGATTGCCGTATTTCGGATACCACTCTTCCAGAAAATACCAACGTTCGTTTGCAGGAATCGAATTCGCGTCTCGTTTATCCCCCAGAGTTTTCGGAACCCAGACGCGGCCGCCTTCTCCGCGCGCCGACTCTGACATCAGGCGCAGCTTGTCTTCCCCGGGAATGCACGTAGGATGAACCTGGATGAATTCGCCGTTAGCGTAGAAGCATCCCTGTTGATAGAGCGCGGATTGGGCAGAACCGGTGCAGACAACGGAATTTGTGGACTTGCCGAAAATAGCGCCGTTGCCGCCCGTCGCCATAATGATGGCGTCGGCGGGGAACGTGCGAACCTCCATGGAGCGCAAATCCATGGAGCAGATGCCGCGCGCAGTGCCGTTGGTATCGAGGACTGCGGATAAAAATTCCCAGTGCTCGTGCTTTTTTACTTTTCCCTCGGACTCGTAGCGGCGAACTTGCTCATCGAGCGCATAGAGAAGTTGCTGGCCCGTCGTGGCACCGGCGAACGCGGTACGGTGATGAAGGGTGCCTCCGAAGCGGCGGAAGTCGAGAAGTCCCTCCGGAGTGCGATTGAAGGGCACGCCCATGCGGTCGAGCAAATCGATGATTGCGGGCGCGGCCTCGCACATGGCTTTTACCGGCGGCTGGTTGGCGAGAAAATCGCCGCCATAGATCGTGTCGTCAAAGTGCTGCCAGGTGGAATCGCCTTCGCCTTTGAGATTCTTGGCGGCATTGATTCCGCCTTGCGCGCAGACGGAATGGGAGCGCTTGACGGGGACGATGGAAAATAGATCGATCTCGCCGCCCATCTCGGCGATTTTGATGACGGCGGAGAGGCCTGCCAGTCCGCCGCCGACGACGATGATTTTAGGGTTCGCCATTATTTGTTTTGTCTTGCTTCAGCCGCGCCCCTTCAAAGCACAATGTAACGTGCCATTACTGAATCAACCGCCGCCTATCGTCTGCAACGGCGTATTTAAGAACGAATACATCGTCACCGCGCCCACAAGCATGAATGCCAGGCCGATTACGAAGCAGACATATCCAAATCGGCGTTGGGCGTTATCGCCGGAGACCAATCCCCACTTCGCGGCGAATAGCCATAATCCATAGGCGAAGTGCCAGGAGGCGCAGAAAATTCCTATCGCATAAAACGCGATTGCCCAGGGATGTTGAAACTCCATCTGCACCTTACCAAAAGCGGCTTCGGGATGGCTGAGAATGTGTACGCCGCTGAACCGCAAATGCCACGTGTGCCAGACGATGTAAACGAACGCGATGCCACCTGTCCAGCGTTGCATGGTGTACATCCAATTGCCGGTCCAGGGATATTCGGTGACATTGCTCTCGCCGCGATACCAGATGTAGAAGCCGTAGAGTGCGTGGTAAAGGATGGGAATCCAGATACCAAAAAGTTCCAGTCCAAAAACGAAAGGAAAGCTGGAGAGAAATTCAACTTGCTTGGCATAGGCAGTCGGGCCTTTAGTTGCGAATGCGTTGGAGACGAAATGTTCGACGAGAAACGCGCCGATGGGAATGATTCCGCTTAGGGAGTGAAGGCGGCGGAGAAAAAACGACGTACCGTGCCCGACTCGCAGCGATGCGACTCCATGCTTTGCGGCTAGATCAGTCGGCGGTCTAGTGGATGTCGTGGCCAATGGTTCCTTAGCTTCAGAGGTCTGTAACGAACCTTTCATTATGTTGGCGCAGGCGAACGGAAGTCAAGACGCGCCCCGTCCAGGCGTGACTCGGTTTCCCGAGAGATGAGGAACTGCCAGTGAGCTTTGTACGCGCATCGTCAAATTCCGTTGGGCCAATACGCGAACCAGATGCACGGGCGTTAAGCGCGGACCAGGACGGTCCGCGCTTGCGTCCGCGGCGAATTAGCGGTTGCGCGTGTTGGCAAGCGCCCGAAGGATGATGCGGGTGTTTTCATTGATGGCATGCCGAACATACATGGTGACGGCGGAAATAACGACAAGGAAGAAGAGATCGACGCGAAGCAACGAATGCAACAGCCCTCCCAGAGTTTCTGGCCGGAACATGTGGATATGCATCCAGATGAACGCAACGACAGCGAGAATGCCAAGCACGACGACAATGATTCGAGAGCGGCGTTCCGACCTGTCCGCGGTTGCAAGGGCTTGTTGGACGAAGGTGATTTCAGCGTTCGTATTTTCGGAGTTGGGTTGCTGGAATTCGGGACTCATACTGGTTTCCTTTCGAGAGTGAAGTGTTTACGAAGTGTCGCGACTCCGTAATGGAGACGTGACTTGGCGGTGCCGACAGGAATGTCGAGAACAACTGCGGTTTCTTCGAGCGAAAGATCGTGCTGGTAGTGAAGAAGGAGAACGGCCCGGCTGGCGGGCGAGACGCGGTCGAGAAGAGAGAAGAAGGCGGCATCGGGCGGGCCGCCAAGGTCGGGATTGGGGGTCAAGATTCCGAGCGGCGAATCGTCAAGGGGTTGCCAGCGGTGGGCACGTTTGAGGTGGCTGATAGCGATGCGCGAGGCGATGCGGAGAGCCCATGCCCGGAAGACAGCCGGCTCTCGCAAAAACGTGAGCTTGCGGAAAATTTGGATTGAAGTCTCCTGAAGAATGTCGTCGGCGAGATCGGCCCCAGCCAGGCGGGTGATGTAGCGGCGCAGCGGCGCATGGCTGTTACGGAGGAGCTGTTCCAGGGCAGCCCGGTCGCCGGCCTGGGCAAGGAGGACAAGAAGAGTTTGATCGGGCGGCGAAGACTCCTTGGGATGCGATGGGGCGTGCATGTTTGAGAGAGCGTTTAAAGAGAGGTAAAGTTCGGTTTGGTCAAAAAAATATGCTGGCGGAGGGAAGTCCGCGAACAGGCCGTTTGCTCATTTTACAAGTTATTGTTGCGCGGCCGTGACCCGGAACCTGTGCAGCGTCCGAAACCGAGCAACCCGCCGATCTTCGACGACGGCCATCCTTAGAGCGAGGCGCACCATCCAAGAAACGATTCATAGGTAAGAAAATATATTCAAAGGAGTTCCACCATGGCGGGGAAAAATACGGCGGCATTTGGAATTTATCAGACGCAAAGCGATGTCGAGTACGCGGTCGACGCATTGCGCGCGGAAAATTTTCGCAATACAGACATTTCGGTTTTATTTCCGGAAAATAAAGGCACGAAAGATTTCGCGGTAGAGAAAAATACAAAAGCCCCAGAAGGAACAACTACCGGCGTAGCGTCGGGCGCCGTTATTGGCGGAACGCTGGGATGGCTGGCTGGAATCGGGGCTCTGGCGATCCCAGGGATCGGACCTCTCATTGCTGCTGGACCGATCGTTGCTGCTCTGGCTGGAGTGGGAGTTGGCGGGGCGATTGGCGGCATAACCGGAGCTTTGATCGGTATGGGCATTCCGGAATATGAAGCGAAACGCTACGAGGGGCGGATTAAGGCCGGCGGGATTTTGCTTTCCGTACATTGCGACGATTCGAACTGGACGAAGAAGGCGAAGGAAATTCTGGAGCGTACCGGGGCGCAGGACGTTGCGTCGACCGGAGAGGCAAGCGCCGACTGGCAGAAATCGGATAAGCCGATGCCGCGAGCCAGCTAGGATGTCTTGAATCACCTATCGAACCCCCGCTTCGTGCGGGGTTTTTTTATGGAAGCGCAACGCTACTCTCGGCCTCTCCTTGTACAATCTTTGAGATTCAATAAAAACAATACCCCGCCCAAGCGGAGCTTGAACGGGGCACCCGTGCATTTCATGTCCGATAAATATTCGATTCCTGCGGTTCCGCTCACTATCGAAGGTTATTGCGTACTGCATCAGATGATGCGGTTTCGGTGGGCGGATTGGCGGAAGCTCGATGACCGGCAGAGATCGCAGGTAGCTTCAGAGGCCAGCGAGTGGCTCGCTCAGCGAGAGTTAAGTGCATCGGGACAATCGGGAGTATTTTCGCTGCTAGGGCATAAGGGCGATCTGATGCTGATTCATTTTCGACGATCGTTTGAGGAATCGAATCAGGCCGAGTTGCAGTTGGCGCAACTGCAACTTAGCGACTACCTGGAGCCGGCAACTTCTTATTTATCGATCATCGAGCTGGGACTCTACGAATCGACGATCAAGGTTTATAACGAACTTGCGCAGCAGGGAGTTGAGACTTATTCGGAGGAGTGGAAGCGGGCGATCCAGGAAACGCTTGATCGGCAGCGAGAGGCGATGCAGCCGAGGCTGTTTCCAGAACTCCCGAAGCATCGTTACGTTTGTTTCTATCCCATGGACCGGCGGCGCGGCGAGCAGCAGAACTGGTATTCGCTGCCCATCGAAGAGCGGGCGCGGCAGATGAATGACCACGGCCTGGTGGGGCGACGATATGCCGGCGAGGTGAAGCAGATCATTACGGGATCGATTGGATTCGACGACTGGGAATGGGGAGTCGATTTATTTGCCGATGATCCGCTGGTTTTCAAGAAGTTAATTTACGAAATGCGCTTCGATCCGGTGAGCGCTGTTTACGCGCTATTCGGGCAGTTTTATGTTGGCTTGCGAGTGTCCGCAAAAGATTTGGGCACGTTATTGAACGGAGAGCTACCTTCACGATGAACCTGCGCCAAATTTTGCCCGAGATTTCATTTTGATTCCTCCCTTACCGGAAACAGCAAAACGTTTTATAGACGCGGTAATGCGGGAGCATCCCAAGCTGGCCGTGTTCGATTGCGACGGCACGTTGTGGGACGGAGATGCGGGCGCTTCGTTTTTCGATTGGGAAATAAAGCGCGGTGTTATTTCTCGTGACCTATCCGAGCGCTCGCAGGCGCGCTATGCGGAATACAAGGCTGGCAACGTCAGCGAAGACGATATGTGCGGTGAGATGGTGACATTGCATGCCGGTTTGCGCGAATCAGATCTGCTGGCGCAGGCCACGATTTTTTTTGCGGAGAAGTTTCGCCATCGGTTTTTTCCCGAGATGGTGAAATTGGTAAATACGCTGCATGAGAGCGGCTGCGAAATCTGGGCAGTTTCTTCCACCAACGAGTGGGTTATACGCGCGGCGATGAAACATATTGGAATTCCGGAAACGAATATTCTTGCGGCTTGCGTGGAAATCGAAAAAGGGGCGATCAGTGGCCGATTGATACGCGTTCCTTCCGGGCCGGGCAAACCAAAAGCGATTCGTGAAATTATTCAGCGAATGCCCGATGCGGTGTTCGGAAATTCCCGCTGGGATATAGACATGCTCGAAATTGCCCGCCATCCATATGCCATAAATCCTAATCCGGATTTGGAGCAGATCGCCACCGAGCGAGGTTGGACCATTTACCGCTCGGCAATTTCTGTGCGGGCATAATGTCAAGCGATCACTCGCCGCGGAGAATCGTTTCTTTACAGCCGAGCGCCACGGTGATCCTTTCGGCGCTGAAGGAGCTCGATCGCGTCGTAGCCTGCACGAAATATTGCCCTGAGGTTTGTTCCGAAGTCACGCAGGATTCATCCCGCACCATTGTTGCCGATTCGTGGACGGCGCAGAGCGCGCAGATCACGGCTGGTCATCCAGATCTCGTCATTGCGGCAGTTCCCTATCAGGAAAAAGCGGTATCGGAAATCCTGCGCTCAGGCGTGCGCTTCCTCGGATTGGCGCCCCACAGCTTGTCGGATGTTTATGGCGATATCGCGACCATCGCCGGGATTGTCGGCGCATCCGAACGGGGCGATGAGGTAATTCGAATAATGAAAGATGAGATCGAAGCGATTCGAAAGCAGACACTGACCTCATCGCGGCCGCGGGTGTTTTGCGAGGAATGGGGCAAACCAGTTATCGCGTCGCAGCCGTGGGTGAAGGAATTAGTTACGGCGGCGGGCGGCGAGTTTGTAGGAGTTGCGGGAGCAAAGAGTTCTGCGGAATTGGTGTTGTCGGAAAATCCGGATGTTTTGATTTTTGCATGGTGTGGCGCTGGCGACCGGGTTCCACTGGAGAAGATGATTCGCGAGCGCGGATGGAATGAGATGCGCGCAGTTCGCGAGGAGCGCGTGTATTGCATCCGCGATGAATTTCTGAACACGCCTGCGCCAACATTAATTCATGGATTGCACGCATTGGCTTCCGCGATTCATCCTGAAATTTTTCCACAGCCGCATGGGCTACGATGCATCGACGCAAAATCTATGCGAGAAAATTCATGAAGCGAGTGGTGGCGGCATTAATTGTTAAAGACGGCAAGATTCTGGTATGCCAGCGAACGCGGCATCAGACCATGCCGCTGAAATGGGAGTTTCCCGGCGGAAAGATTGAAGAAGGGGAACAGCCTCGCGACGCGCTTCGTCGGGAACTGGACGAAGAACTTGGGATTGAGGCCAGTGTGGGGGATGAAGTGGCGCGCATACGACATCAATACAAGAGCGGCAGTTCGGTTGAGTTGCGCTTTTTCGTAGTGAATGAATACAAAGGCGAACTGGAAAATAAAATCTTTCGAGAGATACGGTGGTCGGAGCGTTCCGATTTGCCGGCGTACGATTTTCTGGAAGCGGATTTGGAGTTGGTAAAAGATTTGGCTTCCGGCAAGCTGGTCTGTTAACTGCAAGCTATTCCGCGACGTCCCTGCCTAAAGCATTTACAATCCCGATTCATGGCACATGAGAGCGACGGCAAACCGCTGGTGGGGAAATCCGTCTTGATTACCGGGGCGGCGCGGCGTTTGGGAAGAGCGGCGGCGCTTTCGCTGGCGGCGGCGGGCGCTGATGTGGCGATTACGTTTCTGACCTCGGCTCGTGAGGCGCAGTCCACAGTTATCGATCTCGCCGGTTTTGGAGTGCGGGCGATATCTTTCCGCTGCGATGTGACCGATCCGAAAAGCGTGACCAATGCGGTGCGCGAGACTAAAAGAGAATTCGGGGGTCTCGACATCCTGATCAACAACGCCGCTAATTACGAGACGGTCGAATTCGAGAAGCTGACGCTGAAACAGTGGGACGCGATGTTTGCGTCGAACGTGCGAGGACCGTTTCTGCTGTCGCAGGCCTGCCTGAAACTATTGCGGGAGCGGCGAGGGCGGATCATTAATCTCGGTTCGCTGGGCGGGATTCAGCCATGGGCGACTCATGCTCATTACTGTTCATCGAAGGCGGCGCTCCATATGCTGACGCAGGTGATGGCGAAGGCTCTGGCGCCGGAGATCGCGGTAAATTGCGTCGCGCCGGGGATGATAGATTTACAGGAAAAGTCGGCGTCGACTTTCATGAAGAAAATGGCGAAGCAGACACCGATGCGGCGGAACGGAAGTGCCGAAGATGTGGCGGATGCGGTTTTATTTTTGGCCACGGCGCCGAGTTTTATTACCGGGCAGATTTTGACTGTGGATGGTGGGTTGGGGCTTTGAGCTTCATGCGACTTTGTCGAGCAAAAGCCGCGGACAAGACTGTCCGCGCCACACCGGCGATACCTGAATTCGGATGAGAATTTCTCTGGTTGTAATTTTATTTTTATCCTCACTCGCGTTCGCACAGGCGCGTCCCGAAGATGGCGGACATGAGATCGAGATTTGGACAGGAGGCGGCTATTCTGTTCCCGGGGGTACCTCGAACACGGTCGCATGGAATGCCGGGGCACGATTTGGGTGGATACTAACTCGTCCGCATGGTCCCAGCTTTCTGAATGGACGATTCGAATATGCCGTTGATGTGGTACCGATATTTGTTGTTTTCCAGGGCGCTAATAAATACGAGCCTGCCGATACGGCTTACGGCGCGGGGTTTAATCCGCTGGATTTGAAATGGGATTTCGCGAGCCGGGGGCACATATCTCCTTATTTTGAGTTGAGCGGCGGAGTGTTGTTTACAAATCGCGATGTTCCGGCGGGCACGAACACGGTGAACTTCACGCCTTCAGCTGCGCTGGGCACCCATATTCTCGGCGAAAAATATAACTGGAGCGTGGAAGTTCGATACCTGCATATTTCGAATGCGGGACTGGCGGTGCCGAATCCGGGATTGAATACCGTGCAGGTGCGGTTGGGCATCGGCAGATTTTTTAAGCGTTAGCGCCGAATCGCATAGGCCGCCGCGCCCGATATTCAACCCGAGCAAAGAGAGCTGTGTATTTGTAATCGCGCTAATAAAGAGCTTTGGCTTTGCCAAACGTACAGCCGAGGGCGGCTGTACCTACGTGGTACCGGTTGAACTTGCGGGGGCCCCAATCGCCCAGATATTCTTCGGGTATGTCTACGCTGGTGGAATGCGTTCCGAACTTTTCTGAGGGACGCGACAAATCCGTGATCGATGCGATTGTCGACGCCATGAAAATGGATGGCGTGTACCTGCTCGACCGGGAGATGGATTCTGACCATAACCGCTGCGTAATTACTCTCGTAGGAGAGCGCGAGGCTATTCAGGAAGCCGCGATTCGCGGCGTCGGCAGAGCCGCTGAAATCGTTGATCTGACCAAGCATCGCGGAGCGCATCCGCGGATGGGCGCTGCCGATGTTGTGCCGTTTATCCCGATCGAGGGCGTTACTTTGGAAGACTGCGTGGCGATGGCGCGTCGTGCCGGCGAAGAAATCTGGAAGCGATATCGGGTTCCGGTTTATTTGTACGAGGCGGCTGCGACTTCTCCTGAACGGCAGAATCTGGAATACATCCGGCGCGGACAGTTTGAGGGGATCCGGGCGGAAATTGCAACGAATCCCGCGCGCAAGCCGGATTTCGGGGAAGCAGCGTTGCATCCCACAGCTGGTGGGGTTGTGGTGGGCGCGCGGAAAGCACTTATCGCTTACAACGTTTTTCTGAATACTTCCGATGTGGAGATTGCGAAAAAGGTGGCGAAAGCCGTGCGGTTTTCGAGTGGCGGCCTGCGATTCGTGAAGGGCGCGGGATTTCTCGTTCGCGGCCTGGCGCAGGTTTCCATGAACCTGACGGATTTTGAGCAGACGCCAGTCCACCGCGTGTTCGAGCTGGTGAAACGGGAGGGTGAGCGGCATGGCGTGAGTCCGGTAAGCAGCGAAATTGTGGGATTGATTCCGAAGAAGGCGTTGGAATCAGCCGCGGAGTGGTTTCTGCAAGTGGAAAATTTTGATTCGTCTATGATTCTCGAAAACCGCCTGAGCGCTGTTATGGGTGGGAAGATTGCGGTGGGAGGATTCCGCGCCGGAGTCGAGCTATTCATCGAACAACTGGCAGCGGCCACGGCAACGCCTGGAGGAGGTAGCGCGGCGGCGGCGAGTGCGGCCATGGCAGCGGGGCTGGCGGCTATGGTGGCTAGCATGTCGCGCGGAAAGAAAGCATATCTGCAATATCAAGATGCATTGACCGAATCCATTGCGAGACTGACCTTACTGCGAGAGGAACTCAAGGGTGCAATCGACGCGGATGCCGAATCCTACGCCGCCGTTATGAAAGCCTATAAGCAAGCGAAAGAATCGCAAGACGGGCAGAGTCTAATCGACGCGGCATTGAAGCAAGCGACAATGGTTCCTCTCGGAGTGGCGGAAAAGGCAAAAGAGGTGAGTGCGATTGCAGAAGAGTTAAAAGCGCTAACGAGTCCGAATATGAAATCGGATCTTACGACGGCGATAGCATTGTCAAGAGCGGCTGCGGAGGGCGCGCTCGCGAATGTGGAAATCAACCTGGAATCATTGAAGGATATGGCCTTCGCGGCCGAGATTCGAGATAGGGTGTCGGCGGTGCAAGCAGCGCTCACCACTCGCCCATAAGGACATAAATCTGGGTGTCCACTATGTACTTTGGTTTTAAGATCCGAAGAGGCATTGGCATACAATAACTTAGACTCCTTTCACAGAATGGTTGCAGGCTGCATCTAATTTTGTACCTATCATTTCGCTTCGAGGAAGTTATGAATTTTGCTAAAGCTGGTTTTATTGCTTTATTGCTGACCGCAGTTGCCTGGTGCGCGCCGTTGGGAAGTTCGTCGCGGACAGTTATTCCGGCTGACTTGCAGCAACTGATTTCGGTCGATTATGTGAGCCTCAAAAATTCCGACACTGCCATGGCTTTACAACAACAGGTGCTGCCCGACAGTCTCAAGCAGTTTGAAACCGCCCTGAAGGGCGTGGGAATCGATCCCGACAAGGACGTGGATAAACTCACGTTCGTTTCGTACCGGGCGGGAAAGCAGGGCCTGAAAGTTGTAGGTTTGGCGGAAGGATCGTTTTCTGAAAAGACGGTATTGAAGAAGATCCGTTTGCATAAAATAAAGCCGATTAAGTATCGCGACTCCGATCTTTACAACATGTCGACCGGCATGCAGATGATGTTTCTGGATGAAAACACCCTGCTGTTTGGAGACAGCAGCGCAATTCGCGGTGCACTGGATGCGCGCGACGGCTATAGTCCGACGCTGGACTCGAATCCGCAAATGTCAGACATGATCGCGTCAGTGGATTCGGGCGCGGTTTGGAGTATTCTCGACCAGCAGGGCACGCAAAATATGCTGCTTTCGGCGCTGGGCGATGCGGGAAAGCTGGCGGATTTCGACACCCTTAAAAAACGGGTTATAGGCTCGCGCTACACGATGAATTTCACCAGCGGAGTGAACTTCGATCTGGATGTGATTACCTCGGACTCGACAACCGCCATGACGCTATCTTCATTGGTTAAGGCGGGAGTGCTGTATCGCCGGATGACGGCCACGCCTATCGAAAAAGCGGCGCTGGAAGATGTGAGCGTGAATTCGGATAGCTCAAACTTGCAGATGCATTTCAAGGCGGACGATAAGCAGTTTCAGTCGTTAATCCACTCCCAGTTGTTTGCGGCGGTTTCCAAATAAGCGATGCGGGACTGCGCGATCCCCGATATTCAACGGGGCCACTCCCACCTAATATTTGCGAACATCCCCCGCTTTCTGACGCACAATAATGCGAGGTTTGTTGCTTTCGTTTTCGGGATTGGGTGGTCTAATAGCCAGAGACCCTTGTCCTTGCGACCAACTGTGAGGTATTTTCCGGGGATCCCAGTTTTTTGGAACTGAATCGTTTGCAAATGCGTAGTAGTAGTGTGGTCGAATTACTGGCTTGAATTTGGAGGCGATGTGAACGGCAATTTGAACGGCAAGAAAAAGCGGCGTAAGCGAATCATTATTGTCACCATCGTGGTGCTGGTAATTGTGATATTTGCTGGTGCGCTGTACGCGTTTACGCGCGGTGGAACGAAGATCGATCCATCGAAGCTGGCGAAGGTTGAAAAAGGCGACCTCGCAAAGAGCGTGGTCGCGACTGGAAAAGTGGAACCTATCACCAAGGTTGAGGTGAAGTCTAAAGCCAGCGGAATCGTGACCAAGCTTTATGTGGACGCGGGAGACAAGGTTAAGAAAGGCCAGTTGCTGGCGCAGTTGGATAAGGCTGAGATAGAGGCGCAGGTCGAGCAATCGCGCGCAGCGCTGCAAGCCGCAGAGGCAAGCCTGACAAGCTCGCAAGCCGACTGGCAGCGCGCCAAGGTGGATGCCGAGGGGCCGGATGTCCCCCTGTTGAAGAATGAGTACGACCGAGCGCAAGGCATGGCGAAAGATGGCATCGTGTCAACCTCGACGCTGGACGATGCGGATCGTAACTACAAGATGGCTTTAAATAAGCAGAATGTTTCGAAGGCGCAAGTCACCGTGCTGCAAGCGAAAATTGCCCAGTCACAAGCGCAAATTGCTCAGAGCCGCGCCAATCTGAAGCAGTTGGAGGAGCAGCTGAGCTATACGGATATTGAGTCGCCGATGGATGGGGTGGTCTTGTCGCGAGATGTCGAACTTGGCGATGCTGTCAGTTCTATTTTAGTTTTGGGTTCGTCCGCGACCCTGGTTATGACTTTGGGCGATACCAGCCAGGTTTACGTTAAGGGGAAAGTGGATGAGAGTGATATTGGACGGGTTTATCTGGGGCAGCCGGCGCGAATTAAAGTGGAAAGTTTCAAAGACAAAACTTTCAATGGCGTGGTGACCAAGATTTCACCGATGGGGGTTGAGAAAGATAACGTCACTACTTTTGAAGTCCGGGTTTCTATCAATAATCCGGGCGGCGAGTTGAAAGCGGAGATGACGGCTAACGCGGAGATCATTCTTGAAGAGCACAAGAACGTTCTCCAGATTCCCGAGGGCGCGATTATTTACGACAAAGACAAGAAAGCCTCGGTTGAGATTCCGCAGTCCAGCGCTAAAGACGGTAAGACGAAAGTCGCGGTGAACATTGGAATCTCCAATGGCGCCAAGACTGAAGTGCTTAGCGGATTGAAAGAAGGTGACCAGGTTGTGCTGCAATAATCCTGCTGCGTAGAAAGTGGCGACCTTGCAACAGCGCTTAATCAGGAAACAGATGTTCAAAGCCGTGAGTTTCGCGGCATTCTACTTGGGCCCCACGGGGACTCTTGGCCGCGGCAGACGGCAGCTACTATCCTTGTCTACCCTCGCTGTTTGCCAGTGCGTTTGACCCAGTTCCTCAGTATTCCCAATCGCAAGCTCCGCGACAATTAGATATATGTGTGCAAATTCCTCAAGTGGGGAAAACGCGCCGAAAGTGCCAACAAATCCCGCAAGAAGAATATCTTGTTGCTAAGTTCGCATACCGTTCAATGGGCCCGTTCTTGACTTAGCCTTTCCGCGTGCAGTTGCTGAAGTGCTTTCACGTTGACTTCCCCACGCTGCAACGCGGCAATTCCTTCTGCGGCGGCTCGGGCGGCGGAGATTGTCGTGATGGTAGGAATGCGCGCCTGCACGGCGGCGCGGCGGATTGCTTTCTCGTCGAAGAATGGATCGGGACCCTGAGGAGTATTCACGATGAGTTGAATGCGGTCGCCTTTGATTAGATCGACCGGGTTGGGGCGTCCTTCTTTCACTTTGTAAACGCGCTCGACGGACATTCCGGCTTCCTCGATGACGTCTGCCGTTCCCGCAGTCGCCACTAATTTGAATCCCATGTCTACGAATTTGCGCGCGAGATCGGCGACGTGCGGCTTGTCATGATCGGTGACGCTGATAAACACGCAGCCTTCGGTTGGCAGCTTCTGTCCCGCGGCGAGTTGCGCTTTGGCGAAGGCTTCGCCGAAGTTGTCGGCGACGCCCATGACCTCGCCAGTTGACTTCATCTCGGGACCGAGTACCGTATCGACGCCAGGAAATTTGTTCCAGGGAAAGACGGGGGACTTCACGTAGTATCCATTTCCCGTGTCAAGATCGGCCTTGCGGTCAATGCAATCCGGCAGAAACTCGCGGAGCTTGCGTCCTGTCATGAGCCGGGCGGCAATCTTCGCCATCGGCACACCTGTGGCCTTCGAAACATAAGGGACCGTCCGCGAAGCGCGTGGGTTCACTTCCAGAACGTACACTTTGCCACCATCCGAACCGTTCTTTGAGGAAGCAGTCCCAATTCGCGGAATCGCAAATTGAATGTTCATTAATCCAATCACGTTCAGCGCCTTTGCCAGGCGGAAAGTATAGTCCCGCATCCTAGCCAACAGCCGCTCCGGAATGTCCACTGCGGGCAGCACGCAAGAAGAGTCGCCGGAGTGAATGCCTGCTTCTTCGATGTGCTGCATAATTCCGCCGATGACTACATCTTCTCCGTCGGACAGCGCGTCAACGTCAACTTCGATGGCATCTTCGAGGAAGTGATCGATCAGCACAGGACGGTCCTGAGAATATTCCACCGCCTCTTTCATGTAACGCACTACCGTCTCTTCGTCGAAGGCGATCACCATGGCGCGTCCGCCGAGAACGTAGGAGGGGCGCACCAGAACCGGATATCCAACGCGATTCGCGCCAGCCACGGCTTCTTCGATTGAGGCGGCCATCGCGCCGGGCGCTTGCGGGATTTCGAGGTCGTCAAGAAGTTTCCCAAAGCGCTTGCGGTCTTCCGCAAGGTCAATGGATTCGGGCGAGGTGCCGATAATCTTGACGCCAGCGGCTTTCAGCGGAATAGAAAGATTCAACGGGGTCTGTCCACCAAACTGCACGATGACTCCCACTTCTGCGCCGGTGGAAGCCTCATGCTCGCAGACGGCGAACACGTCTTCCAAAGTCAGCGGCTCGAAATATAATCGGTCGCTGGTGTCGTAATCGGTCGAAACCGTTTCCGGATTGCAGTTAATCATGATGGTTTCGTATCCGTCGTCGCGCAAGGCAAATGCAGCGTGGCAGCAGCAGTAGTCGAATTCAATTCCCTGCCCGATACGATTCGGCCCGCTGCCCAAGATGATGACCTTCTTCTTTTGCGTCGGCGCGGCTTCGTCTTCTTCTTCGTAGGTTGAATAAAGATAGGGAGTGAAGCTCTCAAATTCTGCCGCGCAGGTATCGACGCGCTTATAGACCGGCTTGAGTCCGTGCTTGCGCTTTAGATGGCGGATTTTTTCTGCCGCGCCTTTACCTTCCAGACGCCAAACTCCGGCGAGGCGGCCATCTGAGATTCCCATGCGCTTGGCGTCGCGCAGAACTTCGGTCGGAACAGATTCCATCGGATGCTTTTCCAACTCAAGCTGCATATCGTTAATTTCTTTAAGCTGGTAGAGAAACCACGGGTCCATTGAAGTCATCTTCGCGATCTGTTTTACGGTGTGTCCCTGGCGAAGCGCGTAGCGGATGTAGGACAATCGTTCAGGGTGCGGAGTAACCAATCTTTGAGTCAAAATCTTCGGCTCGATTTTTTCCGACCCGATTTTCTTACCGGTATCGAGCGCGCGCACCCCTTTCAGCAACGCTTCTTTGAAGGTGCGGCCTATTGCCATCACTTCGCCGACTGATTTCATCTGCGGTCCCAGACTTTCATCCGCGCCGGGAAATTTCTCGAACTGCCATTTGGGAATCTTGACGACCACATAATCTAGCGTCGGTTCGAAACATGATGGAGTCTTGCGAGTGATGTCGTTGGGAATTTCATCGAGGGTGTACCCAACTGCAAGCTTCGCCGCAATCTTCGCGATAGGAAATCCGGTTGCTTTCGACGCGAGCGCGGACGAACGCGACACACGCGGATTCATCTCGATCACGACCATGCGACCCGTTCCCGGGTGAACACCGAATTGAATATTGGATCCGCCAGTTTCCACGCCAATTTCACGGATTACAGCAATTGAAGCATCGCGCATTGCCTGATATTCGCGGTCGGTGAGCGTCTGTGCCGGAGC
Source organism: uncultured Acidobacteriaceae bacterium (assembly GCA_963849315.1). GTDB lineage: Bacteria > Acidobacteriota > Terriglobia > Terriglobales > Acidobacteriaceae > PALSA-188. The sequence goes on from CAWKGT010000002.1 coordinate 427,825, forward strand.
GACAGTGATGGAGTCGCCAGTGTGTACGCCCATGGGATCGAAGTTTTCAATCGAGCAAATGATGATGACGTTGTCTTTGGTATCGCGCATTACTTCGAGCTCGAACTCTTTCCATCCCAGTACGGATTCTTCGATCAGGGCTTCGTGCACGGGAGAAAAGTCGAGGCCGCGCGCGAGGACTTCGAGCAACTCTTCGCGGTTGTAGGCGATGCCTCCGCCGCTGCCGCCGAGGGTGAACGACGGACGTACAATAACCGGAAAACCAATCTTCCCGGCAAATTCCAAACCGTCTTTCAGATTGCTGACGAGAGCGGACTTCGGCACGTCAAGGCCGATCTTTTGCATTGCGTCTTTGAAGTAAAGGCGATCTTCGGCCTTCTTGATGGCGCTGATCTGTGCGCCGATTAACTGAACATTGAACTTTTCCAAAATGCCGGAGTCGGCTAATTCGATGGCGAGATTCAGAGCCGTTTGTCCGCCGACCGTAGGCAGCACGGCGAAGCCAGCATGCGGAGACATTTCTCTCTCCACGCGCAAGATTTCTTCCAGATATTCCTTGGTAAGCGGCTCGATATAAGTTCGGTCGGCAACCTCGGGATCAGTCATGATGGTCGCCGGATTCGAATTCGCCAGCACCACTTCGAAGCCTTCAGACTTGAGAGCCTTGCAAGCCTGTGTGCCAGAGTAGTCGAACTCGGCCGATTGCCCGATGATGATTGGGCCGGAGCCGATGATCAGAATTTTGGAGAGATCAGTGCGTTTTGGCATTTAATTTTATTTCTATCTCAAAATCGCTGTCACTGCACCGTCACTTTGCAGGATGCGTCCTGAACTACCTGCCACTGCGTCTTGCAATCCGGCCCGGGCGTACCGTTGGGAACGTCGACCTCAACGCGGCGCGATTCGTTTTCATCTTTTGATTTGGGATTGCACGGGCCCTTGGGAATGATTGACATCCAATACTGGCCTTGCGCGACCCCTTGCACCTCAAATTGACCTTTGGCGTCGGTTCGTCCTACCAGATAGCGGGTCTGCATTACGGTCGAATCTTTTGCGGAATGATGCAGTTCGATAAATGCGTTGAGGATGGGTTGGTGGTTGTCGTCGTTGAGCGTTCCGCAAACGGTGGCTCCCTGCCGAGCGAGGTCTGTGCCGCTGGGAATTTTGGAGCAGGCGGTAAGGGTCAGTACAAGGAAAAATAGAGTGAGGCGTTTCATTGAATGCCACCAACAACCTGCATCTGCGAAACCATCCCGATCTCGAGGACGACTAGCATTTGACCCGATCCATCTCCTGTTACTTCAAAAGGCTCGCATAGAGTGCGGAATCCTGGTTCACTAAATACCGCAATGTACGTTCCATCTGACAAGTCCGTTGCGAAGTGCCCATCTTTGCCGGTTTTCAGCGCGATTTCATGCTTCATGCCCTGCGTTCCCCCACGCACAACATCAATGGAAACCCCAGAAACAACAGCTCCCGATTGATCGTGAACGACTCCACTGAAACGTTGCAGTCGCATCTTTATGGGCTGGTGTTCTGCTAGGACTAGCAGGCGTTCAACTTCCTTCACGTAGCCCTATGAGCATTCACAACCGGTGTCAAATCAATTGAGAACGCCTTTGCCTTGCTCTTACGGGCGACGTTCAGCGCCACATTGTCGGATATGCCATCCTTTAAAGTAGCAACAACGAGACACCTTCCGATTGGCAATCTAGAAGATTTAGCGATGCCGTTGGTCTTGGTAAGAACTGTAAAATAAGGCGTCGCGCTGTAATCGTATGAGTCGTTTCTGCTCGAATAGAAATCCAGCCTCACGTCTCTTACGGGTTTTCCCTCTAAAGTTACCTCGATCTGAATATGCCGCGAGGATTCTTCCGGTTGCGGAGCAGACCGCACTTCGACACTCTCTCCGAATGCAAGGCCGCCAAGAAATAAACATAACGCCGCTACACGAATCCTCACCGCTTCCACTCCTCCATCATTTTTACGAAATCTTTGAACAGATAATGCGAATCATGCGGCCCCGGCGATGCCTCGGGATGATATTGCACCGTGAATAGAGGCAGATTGCGATGGCGCATGCCTTCCAGCGTGTTGTCGTTGAGGTCAATGTGAGTAAGCTCAACTTCACTTTGCGGTAGCGAATCAGGATCAACGGCGAAGTTGTGATTGTGGGCGGTGATTTCGATCTTTCCGGTGTTGAGTTGTTTTACCGGATGATTTCCGCCGTGGTGTCCAAACTTGAGCTTAAAAGTCTTGCCACCGAGAGCGATGCCGGTGAGTTGATGGCCGAGGCAGATTCCGAAGATCGGCTGACGTCCCATAAGCCGTCGGATGTTGTCTACTGCATAGGTACAAGGTTCGGGGTCGCCGGGACCGTTCGAGAGAAACACGCCGTCAGGCTTTAGAGCGAGGACATCTTCAGCTGGCGTCTCTGCCGGCACTACGGTCACTTTGCAACATTCGCCGCGCAGCTTGCGCAAAATGTTGTGCTTGATTCCGAAATCGTACGCGACCACGTGAAAGCGTTCTGGCTCGTCTTTGAATCCGACGATTTCATCAGGAAGATGTGAACGCTCTCCGGTTTCCCACACATAAGTCTTGCTGGTGCTCACGACTTTGGCGAGATCGGTTCCGTCCATCTTGGGGATGGACCGCGCCTTCGCGACCAATTTATCGGTATCTGCCTCGAGCGTCGAAACGACGCCGCGCATGACACCGTTATCGCGCAAATGGCGCACCAGGGCGCGCGTGTCGATATCTCCAAGAACGGGGATTTTGAACTGCTCTAAATATTCTTCGGCGACTTGCTGCGAGCGCCAGTTCGAACTCACGCGCGAAAACTCACGCACGATCAATCCTTCTATATAAGGGCGGGTCGCCTCGTTGTCTTCGGAGTTGGTGCCGTAATTGCCGATTTCGGGATTGGTGAGAACTACAATTTGTCCCGCGTAGGATGGGTCGGTGAAAATTTCCTGGTAGCCAGTAATGGAAGTATTAAAAACGACTTCGCCGTAACACTCGCCTTTTGCTCCGTAGCCTTTGCCGCGGAAGATTCTGCCATCTTCCAGCGCAAGAATGGCTTGCATTATTACTCCATAGTTTGGATTTTAAAGATTCTAACAGGGAAAGAAAGTTTCGGAGATAAGAACGTGAAGAAAATTGAGGAACGGAAGGATGCGCCCAGAACGCCCGAGCAACGTGCTTTATAATAGAGGATTCGGCAAGCAGTTTTGGGCGGCCTGTAAGGCACTGCTCGAACAGGGCAATGCAGGCTAGCTTTGAAAGGGAGCGCCTTCAGGCGCTCCGTCAGGAAGGTTCGTGACTCACGGCGCGGCTTAAGCCGCGCCCCTTCAAAGCAACGTTAGATGTCAATGTCTACTGAAACCATAATCGTACGCGGCGCGCGAACTCACAATCTTAAGAACATAGATTTTGAGATCCCGCACAATGCATTAACCGTCGTCACTGGAGTTTCCGGCTCGGGGAAATCGTCGCTCGCGTTTGACACGATTTACGCCGAAGGGACAGCGGCGATATGTGGAGTCGTTATCGGCATACGCGCGGCAATTTCTGGAACGCATCGAGAAGCCGGACGTTGATGTGATTGACGGCATCGCCCCCGCCGTCGCTATCCGGCAGAAAAACTCCACGCGCAATCCGCGATCTACCGTCGGCACCGCGACGGAGATTTATGATTATTTGCGCTTGTTATACGCGCGCATCGGGCGCACTTACTGCCTCAATTGCGGCGTGGAGGTCAAGAAAGATACGGTGGACGAGGTTGCGGCAGCAATTCTGGCGCTGCCGGAAGGCACCCGGCTGAACGTACTTTTTCCATTACAGGTTGTGGAAGAACCGGCTGCGCAGAAATCTAAACTGGCGAAGACGAAGAAGAAATCATCTGCCGCCGTCATGAAAACCGATTCGCTGAAAGCCCAACTCTTCGAAGTACGGCAGCGCGGCTTCAATCGTCTTTATCAGAATGGACAGATATTCGAATTTTCTTCTCCAGAATCGCTGTTGGAAATTGATTTTGCGCAGCCGGTATTTCTGCTGGTGGATCGTCTGGCCGTTTCGCCGGAAGCCCGCGCCCGAATAGTGGATGCCGTGGAAATCTCTTATCGCGAAGCGAACGAAGTCATTTTCGAAACTGCGTCGCGAGATGGTGAAGGTCCGAAGCGCCTAAGATTTTCGCAACGCTTCGAATGCAAGCATTGCAACATCCGCTACGAGGAGCCCGAGCCGCATCTCTTTTCATTCAACAATCCGTTTGGCGCCTGCCCCCGCTGCCAGGGATTCGGCAATACCATCGACTTCGATATGGGTCTGGTAATCCCCGACGGTTCGAAAACCTTAAACGAAGGCGCCATCGAGCCGTGGACGAAACCGAAATACCGCCCCCTATTCACCGAACTGAAACGCTTCGCCCGGCAGGCAGTTGTTCCGCTCAACGTTCCATGGGCTGAACTTGAGCCTCAACAGCAAAGAAAAGTTCTCGAAGGCGACAAAACTTTCCCGGGAATTCGCGGCTTCTTTAATCACCTGGAGCGTAAGAAATACAAATTGCATGTGCGGGTGTTCTTAAGTCGCTACCGTGGATACTCGCAATGTTCCGATTGCGAAGGTGCGCGCCTTCGCACCGAAGCGCGTCAAGTGAGGATTGATGGAAAGAATATTTGCCAGCTTTGTTGCATGACGGTAGAACAGGCAGCGGAATTCTTCGATCAACTTCAGTTAACGGCGCAGGAAGCCGGAATTGCCGAGAAACTTCTCGAAGAAATTCGCGAACGGCTCAGATTTCTGCAAGATGTCGGACTCGAGTATCTGACGCTTGATCGGCTTTCATCCACGCTTTCCGGCGGCGAGGCGCAACGAATTCAACTGGCTACTTCGCTGGGTTCGCGCCTGGTTGGAACGCTTTACGTTCTCGACGAGCCCTCGATCGGATTGCACAGCCGCGACACTCACCGTCTGATTAGCATCCTTCACAACCTCCGCGATCTGGGAAATACGATTCTCGTAGTCGAACACGATCCTGATGTGATGAAAGCCTCGGACACGATTCTCGACCTCGGCCCCGGGGCGGGTGAACATGGCGGGAAAGTGATCGCGTCCGGCACCTACGACGAGATCCAACAAATTCCCGCATCGCTCACCGGGCGTTATCTCGCTCACGATTTGCGCATTCAAATTCCGCCGGCACGCCGAAAAGTTGGCCGAGAAGAAATTAAGCTTTATGGTGCGCGAACTCACAACCTGAAAAATCTTGCTATTACGATTCCGCTGAACATGCTGGTGGCTCTCACGGGGGTTTCCGGTTCCGGCAAATCGACATTGCTGCACGATGTCCTGTACAAGGCTTTGGCGGCAGCCAAACTGCAAACCCCCGGAGCCCTTCCTATAGCGGCGGGATGGGACCGAATCGAAGGCGACGAATATATTGACGAGGTTGTCCTGGTAGACCAGTCGCCGATTGGACGCACTCCGCGATCGAATCCTGTGACGTATATCAAAGCCTTTGACGCGATCCGCGATCTCTTCGCTTCCCTGCCTGAAGCGCACAATCGCGGATTCACGCCCGGCCATTTTTCTTTCAATATCGCCGGTGGCCGTTGCGAAATCTGCCAGGGAGACGGGACGGTCACCGTCGAAATGCAATTTCTTGCAGATGTCGAACTGGTCTGCGAAGAGTGCAAAGGCACGCGCTACAAACCGCAGGTTTTAGACGTGCGGTATCGCGGCAAAAATATTCATGAGGTTTTGAACCTCACGGTGAAAGAGTCGCTACAGTTTTTTGGCGGCGTTCCCAAGATCGTCGATAGGTTGCGCGTGCTCGAAGAGGTTGGGTTGGGCTACCTCCGGCTAGGCCAATCGGCTACGACTTTGTCTGGAGGAGAAGCCCAGCGCATGAAACTAGCCGCCCATCTTCAACCGGTCACCCGCGGAATCGGCCGTCCCGCAGGCCTTCCCGGCAAACGAAGGCTGCGGGTGCTTTACATTTTTGATGAACCGACCACCGGTCTGCATTTCGACGACATCAGCAAATTGCTTTCCGCGTTCCGCCGCTTGATCGACGCTGGCGGGTCGATTCTGGTCATTGAGCACAATCTGGAAGTAATTAAGACTGCCGATTGGGTGATCGACTTGGGACCCGAAGGCGGGGCGCGCGGAGGCTACGTTGTGGGCGAGGGACCACCGGAATTAATCGCTGCGCTGCCCGGTTCCTATACCGGCAAGTATCTGGCGCCGGTGCTCAACGGAAGTGGCTTCAAGGCGAAACCATGAGTTCCATGCTGTGCGATCGACGTCCGAGGCGATATCTGCAACCTGGGTGCGTCGCAGTTGCTGCGCGCCAGATTCTTCGCTTTGCTCAGGATGACGTCAAAGGAAAGTATATTTTTCTACGGCTGTTTCTATCCGTTTTGATGATCGGAACGGGGATCGCGCAGACTACCACGACCGTGACGCATCATCGCGTTGTGGAAGCGGACTCGTCCGCGGACCTCGCACGTGCCGAGGCTGCTCTTGAGAAAAAAGATTATGCCGGCGCGCAGCCGCTGCTGGAAAATATTTCCGCCGCCAATCCCGCGAATTATCAGGTCTGGTTTGATCTCGGATTTCTCTATCACGCCACGGGGAAAACCGCGGATTCCATCGCTGCTTATCGCAAATCCGTGCAGGCGAATTCTAATATTTTCGAATCGAATCTTAATCTTGGGTTGACTTTGGCTCAGACCGGCAATCCTGAGGCGGAATTGTTTCTGCGCGCCGCAACTAAACTGAAGCCGGGCACGCATCCCGAAGAAAATCAGGCCCGGGCGTGGGTCGCGCTGGCGGATGTAATCGAGGCGGCTAAACCAGACGAGGCTCTGGCAGCTTATCGTCAGGCCGAAACTCTTCAACCGCGTGATCCCGGACCATATTTTTCGGCGGGCGCGCTTTTGCAAAAACAAAACCGCTGGCAGGATGCCTCGGACGAGTATCAAAAAGTCTTAAAATTCGATTCCTCCTCGTCGGATGCGCTCATCAATCTCGCCAACATTGATATTCGCCAGCATCTTTTGCCAGACGCGGAAATCGTTTTGCGAAAACTAATGGACATACATCCAAATGATGGACACGTTCGTATTCAATTGGGCAGGGTTCTCGCCGCGGAAGGAAAAAAGGATGAAGCTACGGCTCAACTGGAAGCTGGCGCCAAAGCCGCACCCGACCCGGCCATTGAACGCGATTTGGCTGGCCTTTATGCGGATAGCGGAAAGTACGATAAGGCCGAGCCGGTTTACCACGCGCTATTGAATAGCAATCCCAACGACGCGGAGATGCACGATGACCTGGGAAAGGCATTGCTCAAGCAACACAAATTCCCCGAAGCGCAGCAGGAGTTTATGGCCGCCGTCCGTCTCAAGCCAGATTTCGGAGCGGCCTATGGGGATCTGGCGGTTGCGGCCAACGAAAATAAGAATTACGGACTTGCCATCAAAGCCGCTGACCTGCGCGCCAAATATCTTCCCGAGATTCCGATTTCCTACTTTTTCCGGGCCACGGCTTATGACCATCTCCGCGACAAAAAAAATGCGGTATTGAACTATCATCGATTTCTGGATGTTGCCGATGGAAAATATCCGGATCAGGAATGGCAGGCTCAGCAGCGCCTTAAAGCCATTGAGGCAAAATAATGAGAAGTAAATCATAATGTGGCGGCGCATCCCATTGGTGATCATTTCCGTCGCTCTATCCCTGGCGGGATTTGGGACCACCAACGACAATGGACTGGAGCAGCTTGTTGACCGCGCAAATGCCGCACCTGTCGATCAGCAACCACGCCTCTATGTTGAAATCGCGGAACGGCAACTGAAATACGCCGACCAGCTCTACACCGGGGACGACGTGGCTCGGGCCCGGGCAGTGGTGACTGACGTGGTCTCCTACGCGGACCGGGCCAGCGGCGCCTCTATCCAGTCGGGGAAGCATTTGAAGGACACGGAAATCGCCATGCGAAAAATGTCGGTGAAATTGCGCGACATGAAACGCAAATTGACCTTCGAAGACCAGGCGCCGTTACAGACTGCGTCCGACCACCTGGAAAGTTTGCGCACAGCTTTGCTTTCGCATATGTTCAAGGGCCAAAAATGAATTCATTCCGCCTGGCGATTGCGGCTGTGCTTGCGGTGACAATTTTTTCTATCGCGAATGGCCAGCGCCGCAACGATCCTCTAACCGACGCTGAAACCGAGCAATTAAGGGACCAGGCACAAATACCCGACCTGCGTCTCAAACTATTCGTGGATTTTGCTCGCAAGCGCCTCGACGCTATCGATAAAGCTCGCTCCGATCCCAAGACCACTGACCGCGGAAAGGCGACGCACGATGGGCTGCAAGACTTCCTGGATGTGTATGACGAAATGAACGACAACGTGGATTCGTTTGCAGATCAGAAAGCCGATTTTCGCAAGGCGCTGAAGTCGATCATCGATGCCGATGTCGAATTCGCCGCCAGGCTCCGCGCTTTGCAAAGCTCTTCCACTTCGAGTCCCGCGGAAGCCAAACAATACGAGTTTTTGTTGCAAAGCGGGCTGGAGACGGTTGACAGCAGCGTCAAGGATCATCGCGAATTATTAGTGGAGCAAGAGGACGCCGCCAAGCACAAAAAAAAGCCGAATCAGAAGTCCCGAGGACCATTTTCGAACGGCGGCGCGTTTTTAGGCTGACGTCATTCTTGAGCGTGCGAAGCATCTGGCGGGGGAGGAACATTTCCACGCGGGGCATTAGCGCAGTGCGCGCCAGTTCCTTCGGGACTGAAGTCCCTCAGGATGACGTCAAGGGATTGGGAATTGCGACGAGGATGGCGTCAAGTGATGAACGAGACGATTCTACCGGCTGAAGTTGTCCCAATTTGCCATGCTAATCTAGCCGATATCATGACGGACCGGCTTCCAGCAATTTTTCATGAGTGTTATCGCGAGCTGCGGCCGCGCACTCCTATCCCGGATTTAACCATCGAATTCTTCCCTTTCGCCAGCATCAACAACACAATTCGGTTGCGGGAAGGCAGGTTGCGGGTTCGCCTCTCCGATATGCTCGAGGCTGCGCCAGAAAGCATCTTGCAGGCTGTCGCGCATATTCTGCTGGCAAAAATCTATGGTAAAGACATTCTGCCGGAGCACTCCACCCGTTACCGGCGCTACATTTCCAGCCGCGACATCACTCAAAAGGCGCATCTTTTGCGACAAATTCGGGGCCGCAAAAATATTGTGTCGCCGCGTGGTTCTGCCTACGACCTGGAACAAATTTTTGATGATCTCAACACCACTTTTTTCTACGGCCTATTGGCTCGCCCGCAAATGACCTGGAGCCGCGAACGCGCCCGCAATCGCCTGGGGCACTACGATCCCGCGCACAATACAATTGTCATAAGCCGCGCCTTTGATCATGCGAGAGTGCCGCGTTGCGCTGTCGAGTACATCGTCTATCACGAAATGCTTCACCTGAAACACCCAGTCAGGCTTCGTGGCAGCCGCCGGTGTGTTCACTCCAAAGAATTCCAGGCCGAAGAAAAACTGTTCCCGCAATTGGAAGCCGCCAAACGGTTCCTTACGGGTTTCTAAAATCGCCTTCCACTCCATTTGCCCGGATCGGGATATTGTGGCAACGTTAAGCCATGGCGCGTACGATCCTGTGCATCGACGATGATCACGAGACTCTAAAGCTGCGGAAATATGTCCTGGAAGCATCGGCCTATGAGGTGATCACCGCATCGTCCGGGCGCGAAGCATTCCAAATTCTGTCCGACGGGCAATCCGTTGACATTGTGGTGCTCGATTACATCATGCCCGAGATGAAAGGCGATGAGGTCGCGAAAGAACTTCGTAGCCAGTATCCGCATGTGCCGATTGTAGTGATGTCGGCATTCCCGGATATACCCCGCGCACTGCTTGATATGGTGGACGGGTATGTGCCCAAAGGACAGGATCCCGAAGTGCTCATCGAGGTAATCGGCGAAGCACTCGCAAAATCAAATCGGCCCCCTAATATGTAGGGAACTACAGGATTCACTGTATTGAGGCGATATAGCCCGAGCCATAGAATCTGCAAAGTTCGACTACCTTTGCTCCCAATCCCCCGTTGGAGCCTAATTCTTTATTGTGGCTATAGGAACCGCGTCAGCGATGAACTCGGCAGCCCCCACGACCGTTCTCTGTGTGGAGGACGAAGATTCCCAACTCACGCTTCGTAAAATGCTGTTCGAGAGCGCGGGTTTTCATGTGTTGTGCGCGCAAACCGGCGCGCAAGCGTTGGAATTATTCCGCGATAATCAGGTCGATCTGGTGGTCCTCGACTATTGGATGGCGGGGATGAATGGCTTGGCAATCGCCACCGAGCTGAAGCGATTGCGGCCGGCCACCCCCATCATTGTCTTATCGGGATGGACAGCGCTGCCGGGCGAGACCATTGGCTTGGTAGATTCCTGGTTTCAAAAAGCGCAGGTACAACCAGAGGAACTTGTGGAAGAAGCCACCCGGCTAGTAAAACAGACACGCGTACCAAATTAAAGATTTAGCCCGGCGGATCTTTGTCCCGGCCCACTTTTAGGGCGATCAAAGATGATCCCTATTTCTGCCCGCCATCAAGAGTAAGAAAGCGAAGCTCGTGATGACGAAACTTGACGCATCATGGTTAAAGCCGGTTTTGGCGCCGCTGATTTTGGCGGTACTTTTTCAAGCGGCCGCTTATTCCCAAGTCTTGCAGGCTGACCTCGGCTCTGACAATCCCTTAAAGCAGCTTACGCTGGAACAACTCGGGAATATCGAAGTCACCACCGCCTCAAAAGCCCCGGAAGAAGTGTGGAAGACTCCCGCCGCCATCTACGTTATTACCGGTGAAGACATCGAGCGATCGGGAGTGACGACGATTCCGGAAGCGCTTCGACTGGCGCCGGGCGTCGAGGTCGCCCGCATTGACGGCGATAAGTGGTCCATTGGAATCCGCGGCTTCGGGAGCAGGCTGGCCCGGTCTGTGCTCGTTTTGATCGATGGCCGTACTGTCTACACCACGCTGTTCGCCGGAACATACTGGGAGGTGCAGGACACGATGCTCGATGACATTGATCGCATCGAGATCATTCGCGGACCCGGCGGCACCATCTGGGGCCCGAACGCCGTGAATGGCGTCATTAATATCATCACGAAAAAAAGTAAGGATACACATGGCACGCTGGCATCCGCGGGCGGCGGGAACGTGGAGCAAGGTTTTGCTGACCTGCGCCACGGCGGCGGTGACGACAAACTTGATTACCGGATATATGGCAAGGGATTTAATCGCTCCCCTCAATTCCACTCCGATGATCGCAACTTTGATGGCTGGCAAGGGGGACAAGCAGGATTCAGGAGCGATTGGCAGAAAGATGACCGCAACGATTACACATTGCAAGGCGACATTTACGATCAGGCGTTCGGCGAGAGCGTGCAAGCCACCAGTTACGCCGCACCGTATTCCCAGATTATCGATGGGGACGCTCACTTATCCGGCGGCAACATCATGGGAAAGTGGGTAAGAACCCAGGGCGAGGGCAAGGACATTCAAGTGCAGGCTTATTACGATCGAGCCAACCGCCATGAACCAAATTTGACCGATCTGCGAGATACATATGACGGGGATTTTCTCGAGCGGTTTCGTTTGCCGGGGCGGCAGCAGATTTCCTGGGGATTGGGACTTCGATTCACCCATGCCAGCAATCCGGTGAATTTTTCCGGGCTTACGTTTCAACCCAGCGAGCGCACCGACAAACTTTATACGGCTTTCTTTCAAGATGACATTGCGGTGGTGCAAAACAAGTTAACCATCTCGCTGGGCTCGAAATTGCTGCGCACTAATTTCAGTCCGGTGCAACTGGAACCAAGCGCACGCGTACTCTGGACGCCGACTTCGACGCAAACTTTCTGGACGGCTTTCACCCATGCCGTGCGAACTCCCTCCGACGTGGAACGCGAACTGTTTCTTCTTGGATATGTCGGTCCCGGACCCGGTGGACTTCCCTTCCTCGCCCGCTTCAACGCCAACCGGAATTTTCGCTCGGAACAAATGAATGGTTACGAACTCGGATATCGCAAGCTGTTGATGAAGAAAATCTATGTGGATATTGCGGGCTTCTACAATCACTATAGCGACTTGTTGAGCGAGGATATTACCGGCTCTCCCTTCATCGAAGATAATCCGCCTCCGACCCACATACTGCTTCCCGCGGAATTTGGCAATGGGCTTGTGGGAACTACGAAGGGCGTGGAAATCGCTCCGGAGTGGAGGCCGACCAAATTCTGGCGATTGCGCGGCTCTTATTCCTATTTGCAAATGGACATCGAAAAATCCCTGGGATCGCTTGACGTGGGCAGCGCGCCCGGAATTAACGGTTCCAGTCCCAAGCATCAGATTTTGGCTCAATCCGGATTCGACATCTCGAAAAATTTCACGCTCGATCTCGACTACCGTTATATCAGCGAATTGCCCGGCCAAATAGTTGCCGCGTATTCGACGGGTGACGCTAACTTTGGCTGGCGAGTGTCGCAACACTTTCGCATCCTGGTCGCTGGCAGAAATCTGTTGCAGCCGCATCATGCCGAGGATGGCGGCGACCCCGGACCGTTGGTTCAGATCAAGCGCAGCGCTTACGCAAAACTTACCTGGCAGGATTGATGAGAACGCGCCCACGCACGAGACCTGGATCGAATGCGCTGCCTTTCTGGTTGTGGCGGGACCTTCATCATTTATTCCTCGCCATTGTGTTGTGTTGCCTGACTCTCACAGGCGCTCGGGCGCAGCAGCCGCGTCCCACCGAATCGCAGGTCAAGGCCGCTTATCTCTATAACTTTGGAAAGTTCGTTACCTGGCCCGACACCGGTTCCGGGGCGGCCGGATCGTTCGAAATCTGCATTCTGGGCAAAGATCCGTTTGGAATTGTGCTCGATTCGACGGTCAGCGGCGGCAGTATCGGCGACCGTAAAGTGACCGCCAGAAAAATCGCGAGTCTTCAGGATTCGGGACATTGCCGCATCTTATTTATCAGTTCATCGGAACAAGGCCGTCTGCGCGCAATTTTGACCGCGGCCAAAGCCAGCAATCAGCTCACGGTAAGCGACATACCAGACTTCGCCGAAAAGGGAGGCATGATCCAGTTTGTGCCGCAGGAAAACAGAATTCGTTTCGAGGTGAATCTTCCGGCCACCGAGGAGGCCGGCCTGATGCTGAGTTCCGAATTATTGAAGGTGGCGACCAAAGTAATCGGGAAAGCGGGACCCTAACCGATGCCGCTCCGCTATACCCGCTCGATATCGAAGAAGTTGACGCTTATGAATATTCTCGTGAGCGCAACCGCGCTGCTGCTCGCGTGCGCCGCCTTCTTCGCCTACGATCAGGTCACCTTCCGGCAGAGTTTGGTGCGCACCCTGTCGGCCCAGGCACAGATTATTGGCTCGAATAGCGTTTCCGCCATCATATTTAACGATCCGCAATCCGCGTCGAATACTCTCTCTGCATTGAAGAGTTCGCCGAATGTGGCCTCCGCGGGTATCCTCAATCCCGATCGCCAACCTTTCGCGCAATACGTTCGCACCCCCGGCGAAGAAGTACTCAATGTGCCGCCGCTTCCTGAAGGACAATCCGAAGCCTATTGGTTCCGCGCCAGCCATTTAGTTTTGGTGCGGTCCATCGTATTTCAGGGCAAAGTAGTTGGCCTGGTTTACCTGCGCGCCGATCTTCAGGAATTAGACAAGCGACTGAAGAGATACGCGGCGATTGCCGCAATCGTATTATTGCTGTCGTTGCTTGCCGCGGTGCTGGTTTCCTCGCTGTTCAGGCGGTCGGTGGCCGAGCCGATCGTGCAATTGGCGGAGGTCGCCCGGGTCGTCTCGCAGCATAATAACTATTCGGTGCGCGCGACTCCGACTGTGGCGCACGATGAAATCGCACTTCTTATCGATGCTTTCAATGGCATGTTGGAACAGATTCAGCGCCGCGACGATGACTTGCAACAGGCTCACGATGAACTGGAAGAGAGGGTCGCGGAACGCACTCGCGAATTAGTTTCGTCGAACCGCGAACTCGAAGCGTTCTCGTATTCGGTCTCGCACGATTTGCGCGGTCCTCTGGACGCCATGAACGGGTTCAGCTACGTGCTTCTGAAAAAATATGCCGACAAGCTCGACGCGGACGGAAAAGAGTCGATCCAGAATATCCGCGCCGGAGCGCGCCGCATGTCGGAATTGATTGACGACCTGCTTAATCTTTCACGCGTCACCACCAGCGTCATGACCCGCGAAGAGGTTGATTTAAGCGTGTTCGCCCGCGCCATTATGGAAGAACTTTGCCGCACTTCGCCCGCGAGGCATGTGGAGTTCATAGCCCCGCGGGAAGCTATGGCCCACGCGGATTCTCGTCTCGTGCGTATCGTGTTGGCGAACCTGTTGCAGAACGCGTGGAAATATACTTCCCATCACGACGAAGCCCGCATTGAGTTTGGCGTCACCAGCCAAAACGGCAGCACGGTTTATTTCGTTAGAGACGACGGCAGCGGCTTCGATCCCCGGTCCGTCGACCGCCTCTTCCAGCCCTTCAACCGTCTTCATAGCGCCGCCGAATTTGAAGGGAATGGCATAGGCCTGGCCACGGTCCGGCGCATTATTCAGCGGCATGGCGGTGAAGTCTGGGCGACTGGCGCCGTTGAACGGGGCGCAACATTTTATTTCACGCTCGCGCCGGAGCGCGGTGCGGCCACTCACCACCCGGCGTAGCTTCCTTCGCTTCGAATCGAAGAGCATCTATAATTTTCGTCATAGCACGCGTGCGCGTAATCGGCGGGTTGAATAGGGTAAATGCGCCGCGCCGGGACGAACTATTTGTCAGTAGACTCAGTAGGGTAGGGGGAATTGGGGGTAGAGGGGCGGCACCTTTCACGTGCCTGCGAGGCCCGAGCAAAATCCCCACTCAAGCCAAAGGATGGCTTGAATGGGGCGCCGTCGCAAAACGACGGCCTCGCGTGTTTCCTATTGACCTCATTTCCAAATCCGCCATAACTGAAGGGCACATCCAGAAGACCCGCGCGGGCCATTCAAACCATGTCGCAGGCATCAGATCGGACATCAGAATATGGAAATACCAATCGCGTGCAATCTTTCTGACGACGAACTTCGGAAGCGGCGCGAAGGCATCCTGAAATTCTTTCGACGGTCCGTGCTCAAGGTGACGCCGTTGCCGCTGGGCTACGGGTATAGGTTTCAGGCTTCTTCGGAGATGCTGACCCGTCTGGCAGAGTTAGTGGATTTGGAGCGGCGGTGTTGTCCATTTCTAACGTTCAGGATTGTTGTCGAGGCGGGCGATTCGCCTATCTGCTTGGAAGTGACGGGGACGGCGGAAGCGAAGAAAGTGATTGCGGAGCTTTTTGGGGTCTAGCGGATGGCTGTGATCGGGAAAAATCTGACGGGCGCGGGACGCTCGTTCCCCCGGATTTTTATTCGCAATCCAGCTCTAACGTCGAAAGGCTCGACGTTAGAGTGGGTACGCAAGAGAAACTTTAACTACTTTGCACTTACCGGAATCATGGCGTGCTCGTAGGGCGTGCCGACCCACATCATGTAGGGCTTACCAGGGTCGGCATCTTTGGCCTCAGTGAATCCCATAGTCTTCGCGGCCGCACCGGTAAGCATGATGTGCGGGCCAGTGACGACCCAGTGATTGTCGGCGGTTTTATCGCGGGCATAGGGATCGGTGTTGCTGGCGCCGTCGTCGCCCAGCAGCATATAAGAAATGCCGGTTTTATCGGTCGGGGTTTCGTGCTTCATCATGGCGCCGAAAAATGCCATGCTGTTGGCATCGTTGCACATGTCATTTGTACCCATGACCATGCAGGTGAAGCCGTTGGTTCCGGTGCGAAGGGTTTTCATGGTGCCGCTACTCATGTCCATGCGAATGATGGTTGCATCCTGGCCGACGGCTGGCGGAGCGGCTGCCATTGCTTTTTGTGTGTAGTCGGAATCGGACATCTGCATTTGAGCGCTGAGTACGGCTGCGGTCATCATCAGGAATACGGCGACTGTGAACATTAGACTTAAAGTGCGCATATTTATTCCTCCTCAAAATTCAGTGCAAGTGAAATCACGCGGCATTTTACCCTCTTCAGGTTCGGTTTGCATATCTCTCAGTTGCAGATACGACGAAGACGGGTCTGGTCGGGATGCTTGCGGCTTGCATCTTGGGGCTTGAACCTGCAAACTTGTTTATGCGAGTCTTGGCGCGATTCATGTTGTCGGCCAGCGATGTGGCTCACTTCCCGGCACCGTCGCTCCCTGAAATTGCATTTCTGGGACGATCGAATGTCGGCAAATCGAGCGTGATCAATTCCCTGCTGGGCGCGAAGATGGCGAAGACCAGTTCTACTCCGGGGCGCACGCGCAGTATCAATTTTTTTGAGGTGCGATGGGCAGGAAAGCCGCAGCCGGAGGTGGTTTTCGCGGACTTGCCGGGGTACGGATACGCCAAACTTTCACGCGAGATTTCGGCGCAGTGGCCGAGCTTTATCGATCCTTATTTGAAACAGCGTTCGTGCCTGGTGCTGTGCCTGGCGTTGATTGATATCAGCGTGCCGCCGCAGGAAAGCGACAAACAACTGTTGGAATTTTTGCAGGCGAGCGAGCGTCCTTTCGTGATCGTGGCGACGAAGAGCGACCGGCTTTCGGGAAATCAACTGACTAATGCGTTGCGCTTGTCGGCACGGACGCTGCCGGGGACGATGACAATTCCGTTTTCTGCGAAGACGGGCGCCGGAAGAGACGAACTCTGGAAGCAGATTAGGACGTTTGCTGAAGGGGACGCTGCGGAGCTTTCAGTCTTGCCGCGAGACTGACTGGGTGCGGAAACTATGATGCGGGCTTGTTTGCTGTTGCGCGCGAGATCCTTCGAGCCTGAAGGCTCTCAGGATGACGTCAGAAAATAAAAGTTCTCAGAATGACCGCAGAAACTAAGGCTCTCAGGATGATGTCCGGAACGAAACGATAGTCATCTGCCTTGCCAAGGATAGCTTACTTTATGATGGAACGGCTATGTCCACATATCTCATCACAGGAATCGCAGGATTTATTGGATCGTCACTGGCGCGCGCCGCGTTGGATCAGGGCGATCAAGTTCGCGGAGTAGATAATTTTGCCACCGGGAAACGCGCCAACGTCAGCGAAATCCTAAATCACATCGATCTGCGGGAAGCGGACGTGCTCGATTTGAACGCCATGCAGGAGGCGTGCCGCGGAGTTGACTATGTGCTGCATGAGGCGGCGATTCCTTCTGTCCCGCGATCGGTTAAGAATCCGCTGGAAAGCAATGTAGCGAATCTGGATGGAACTTTGAACGTGCTGGTCGCGGCGCGGGATCAGAAAGTGAAACGGGTCGTATATGCGGCGTCGTCGTCCGCGTACGGAGACACGCCCACGCTGCCGAAGCACGAGGGGATGATTCCGAATCCGATATCGCCATATGCGGTCGCGAAACTGGCCAGCGAATATTACATGAAGTCGTTTTACCGCTGCTATGGACTGGAGACGGTTTGCCTGCGTTACTTCAATATTTTTGGGCCGCGACAGGATCCGTCCTCTCCTTATTCAGGAGTACTGGCGAAGTTCATCACGCAGATGCTGGCGGGTGAGCAGCCGACCATTTTCGGAGATGGAGCGCAAAGCCGGGATTTCACCTATATCGATAATGTGGTGCAGGCAAACATGAAAGCCTGCACGGCTCCCGCAGAAAAAGCGGCAGGCGGCGTGTTTAATATCGCTACCGGAGACAGAATCGATCTGAACGAAACTTTTCGGGTGTTGAAAAAACTCACCAATTATTCGGGAGAGGTGAAATATGCTCCGGAACGGTCTGGGGATGTGAAGCACTCTCTGGCGGATTTGGCGAAGGCTAAAGAATGCCTCGGATATGAGCCGACGGTGAATTTCGAAGAGGGCCTGCGGCGGACGATAGAGTGGTATCGGGGAAAAGAAGGAGCGGCGCAGGCGTAGGGGAATTAGCGAACCGGCGCTCGCTGCCAAGCGAGGACGTCCGGGCCTACGTGGGATGGATATCTAGAACGAGACGCTGCACGCGAGATCCCTCGTCCCGCTGGAGAAAGACGCGGGGTCTTCGGGATGACCGATTCCAATTTATCTGCCCTGGGTGCTGGCTTGCGTGCTCGGCGACGAGCCATTACCTCGGTTATCTAGGTGCGCGTTACCCGGCGGCTTAAAGTCTTGTGATGATCCTTTCATCGATGGTGGTGTCGCGCGATTGGCCTGAAGTCAGCGTGCTCGAATGCATACTCAGCTCGTTGCATATTGAAGTCGAGGTAGAAACGCAGCCGCTGCGGGCGAAGCAGAAATTGTCGAAATCGAAGATCGACGCGCTCATAGTGGATTGCGATCTCGATGGGTCCACAAACTTTTTAGCCGGCCTGCAAGAAGGTATGACGCAGCATACCGTCCCGCTGGTGATCTGTAGCGGAACGAAAAGAAGAGAAAAACATGCAGAATCGCTCGGCACGTTTTTCTTCCAAAAGCCCATCTCGGTTGAACAGGCGGTTCGCACATTGTCGGCAGCGAGAACGATGATCGTGGATGGAAGGTTGCGCTATCATCGGCATCCGCTAAATACGGCGGTTCAATTCAGCTACGGGACCAAAAAACAATTGGGCGGGCAACTTATGAATGTCAGCCAGGGCGGATTGAGAGTTGAACTCGCAAGCCCATTACCGACCGAGGGACCTCTGCAAGTCAGCTTCGCGCTGCCTGGAAGCAAGCGCCGTGTAAAGGTGCGAGGCGAAGTTGCATGGCAGAGGCAGGGACATGCCGGGATTCGCTTTTTGTCGCAAACCGCCCCGACGAAACGGGATCTGCAACTGTGGCTGGAACAGCGGTATTTAACCAACTGAAAAGAATCCATCACCGCGGACGGTTGCGTTACGAATATACCGAATCCCACCCTTCGCAAAATGCGCGAAGGATGGGGCACCCGGGTCAAGCCTCTTCAACTTCTTTCAGGCGAGCGATTACGCTCAAATCTTCCAGTGTCGTCACATCACCTTTTACTTCGCCATTGGTGGCTAATTCGCGTAACAGGCGGCGCATGATTTTTCCGCTGCGAGTTTTTGGCAACGAATCGGTGAAACGAATATCGTCGGGCCGCGCCAGCGCTCCAATTTCTTTGGTGACCCAGCGGCGCAGTTCTTCTTTCAATTCCGGCGACGGTTTCTTCCCGTGTTCCAAAGAAACAAATGCCGAAATCGCTTGTCCCTTCAGTTCATCGGGACGACCGACCACAGCCGCCTCGGCCACATCAGGATGGGCTACCAAGGCGGATTCGACTTCCATTGTGCTTAGGCGGTGGCCGGAGACGTTGATCACGTCGTCCACACGCCCCATGACCCAGAAATATCCGTCTTTGTCTTTGCGGGCGCCGTCGCCGGTGAAATACATTCCGGGAATCTGCGACCAGTACTGCTGCACGTAGCGATCAGGATCGCCGTAAATCGTGCGCAGCATTCCGGGCCATGGTTGCTTGATGACGAGAAATCCGCCGGACCCATCCGGTACCGGCTGGCCCTGCATATTCACGATTTCAGCGACCACGCCAGGAAACGGACGGGTTGCCGATCCAGGTTTAGTTGCGACCGCTCCCGGAATCGGCGCAATCATGATGTGTCCGGTTTCGGTCTGCCACCAGGTGTCGGTAATCGGACAGCGGCTATGGCCGATGACTTCGCGATACCACATCCAGGCTTCGGGATTGATGGGCTCGCCGACCGTGCCCAGTAAGCGCAAGCTGTCGAGCTTGTGGCGATTCGGCCATTCGTCTCCCCACTTGACGAAGGTTCGAATCGCGGTGGGAGCGGTATAAAAAATGCTGACCTGGTGACGATCGATAATGCTCCAGAAACGATCCTGCTCCGGAAAATTCGGAGCGCCTTCGTACATCACGGTGGTCGCGCCATTTTGCAGCGGACCGTAGACGATGTAGCTGTGTCCGGTAACCCAGCCAATGTCGGCGGTGCACCAGTAAATGTCTTCCTCCTTCAAATCGAAAACCCATTTCGTTGTTATGTAGGTGCCGACTGAATATCCGCCGGTGGTGTGAACTACGCCCTTGGGTTTTCCGGTGGTGCCCGAGGTATACAAAATATAAAGAGGATGTTCGGCGTCGAGCGGCTCGGCGGGACAGTTGTCCGAAGCTTCCGCCATTAGCTCGTGCCACCAGTGATCGCGTCCGGATTGCATGTTGATGGCGGTACTGGTGCGCTGATAGACCACAACATTCTTCACGGAAGGACAGGACTTCAGTGCCTCTTCTACTGCCGGAAATAATTTCACTTCAGCACCGCGGCGATACGAACCATCCTGCGTGATCACGGCGACTGCTTGGGAGTCGGTAATGCGGTCGACGAGCGCGTGCGATGAAAATCCGCCAAAGACGACTGTGTGCGGCGCGCCTATCCGCGCACACGCAAGCATCGCAATGGGAAGCTCGGGAGTCATTCCCATGTAAATCGCGACACGATCGCCTTTTTTCACTCCAAGCGATTTCAAGACGTTGGCGAATTTCTGCACTTCGCGGAGGAGCTGTTGATAAGTGAACGTACGAATTTCGCCGGGCTCGCTTTCCCAGATGATCGCGGCTTTATCTTTTCGTCCGCCTTCAACGTGACGGTCGAGACAGTTATAGGAAAGATTAATCTGTCCCCCAACAAACCATTTTGCCCAGGGACAATTCCACTCCAGCACCCGATCCCACTTCTTGAACCAATGCAATTCGTTGGCGATACCGGCCCAGAACTTTTCCGGGTTTTCCAGCGACTCGCGGTAAATCCGTTGATATTCCTCCAGGCTCTTGATGTGAGCGTGAGTGCGGAATTCCTCGGGAGACTCAAACTTGCGCTGCTCTTGAAGGATTGAATCGATGTCGGTCGAAGTTGCGATTGGGGTATCGGTCATGCGTGCGTTTGCCTCTTGTCGCGTGATTGGGGCAACTGCCGATTCTATCTTCGGTGCGGCGTTTTGTCTTGCAGAGCTGCGAACGTTTGTTTTGGTGCGCGCGAGATTCTTCGCTGCGCTCAGAATGACGTCTACGATGAGGGGCGTGATCCGATGACGTGCTGGGAAACGGAGAGTACATTTCCCTCCGGGTCTTTGAACCAGGCTACTTTGTCTCCATTGGGAAAGGTGAAAACGCCCAAGTCATCTCCTGACATTTGGGGATACCGTTCGAAAGCCAGGCCCTTTTTCGTCAACTCGGAGACGGTTGCGGTGATGTCCCGGACATCCCAGCCCAGAACGGTGTTCGCTGCAGGAGTAAATTTCTGTGCTTTGCCTATCCGCAACATGGGGCCATTGGCGTCAAAGGCGAGAGCGAAGTTGTCTTCAGATATGAACCGGAAGCCAAGAATTTCGGTATAAAAGCGTCGAGCTGCGTCTGGGTTTGTCGTCACCAGAAACCCCACCATGGTGGTCAATTTCGTCATGTTTAACGTCCCGCGCTGTGGGCCTGAGCCAGAGGTTTGCCGGAGGATACTCCGTATTGCGATTGTAAAGCATCGAAGCAATCGGCATCGAGTTTGGCGGGCACGTCCTGCGCCATCATTTTGAGTACTACCTCGCAGGGCAGGTCATCGCGGTATGCGCGCTTTTCTGAGAGGGCCTGAAAAACATCGGCGCAGGCGACGATTCTGGCCGGCAGCGTCAATTCGCCGGCCTTCATTCTGTCTGGATAGCCATTACCGTCGAGACGCTCGTGATGGGCGGCGGCAACCGAGGCTATCTCGTCGAAACCGGTGATCATGGAAAGAATTTTTCTGGTATAGACGGGGTGCATTTTCATGATTGCCCATTCGTCCGCAGTCAGCTTGCCAGGCTTGTCAAGAATGGAGTTCGAAACGCCGAGCTTGCCGATATCGTGGAGCAATGCGGCGCGACGAATCATGGTGACGCGGGATGGAGACAGGGCTAATCGCCCGGCGATTTCCACGGCGATCTGAGTGACCCCGATGGAGTGTCGAAAGGTGAATGGCGATTTGGCATCCACAATTTCAGCAAAAGCTTGACATAAGTTATCGATTCGCTCGGCAGAAGCGGGCAAGGAGCCGCCCGGTTCCAGCGGCGCAACCGATTCGTGCGCGGTAGCGGCCGGTAAACTGTGCCAAAGTTGGGAATCACTTTCGAGATTTTTAGCGGCCCGAACTACCTCGGGATCAAACCACGTACCGCTTCGTTTTGACAAGACGCTTAGAGCGAATGTGGAACTGTGCGCGGCTGCAAAAACCTCCAGGGTTTGGCTGACGCTCATGATGCGGGCTAGGATCGGGATTTGCTGTCCAATCAGTCCCTGCGGATAACCTTTTCCATTCCAATGTTCATCGAGCGCATGGATGGCATTTGAGGTTTCCGGGCTAAATCCAATTTTTCGCGCAATCTCCGCGCCGCGCTCGCATCGGGCGGAGATGAGGTCCATATTGTTTTGTTTTTGCGAGAGGCCCACGTCCAACATTTTCTTGAGGCGGGCGAAGGTTGAGTCTTGCGGCGAAACATTTCGATTGAGATAACGAAGACCGGAAAGCGAAACTTTGGTCCAGTCCTCTAATTTCACTTCACGTTTTGCTTGGATGTCGTCGGAGTTCAAAATCTTATGCAATCGCGCGGAATTGGTGCTGCAACCGGAATCCTTGAGCAGCAGTGCGTAATAGAGATGGGAGAGTTGCTGACTGTCCAGACCCAGGTACTCTCCAATTTTCATGCCCAAAATGCAGCTGCGAATTGCATGTCCCATGGGCTGTCCCTCGGTAAGATCGAGCGCCATGGATAGGGCGGAAACGACTTCGGAAAGGAGAATGGTTTCGTCCAAAGGGAAAACTCCGCTCGCGGCAGTTAGCTTTCATCGTCGTGCTGGGGGCGGGGGGCGGCAAATTACGGTGGTAACGTTACGAAAAGAGATTTCTCCACTGCGGTGGGATGACAGGCTGTGAGGGGCAAGACGCCAGTTCTTTTCTGAGGATAGTGTTGGGCCACGGGAGGGAAAAAGATTTCCCAATTGGTGCAGGGGATGGTCTAAATACGTGATTCTAGGGGAGGTGAGTTTGGCGTTCGTATTGCAATTTACAGTCACATAAGCGCGTCAGCGCGCGGGGAGGCAAACATGAAATATCTGATTCTCACTCTTACTCTACTGGGCGCGGCATATGCGACCACCTTCGTTCCGGCAATGTATCCTTGCCCTTTTGACAAAGAAGCGGCCTACCGGCATGAAGCCTGCACATATGAGGAGAACACAATCATCTGTAGCTACAGCCACACTCATCACAGCAATAAGGGGCCAATTGTGCATCAATTTACCATCCAATTCCCCTACGGCTCGATCGCCCAGAACTAGTTGCCACGACAGGATTCCGCCAATCAGGGCACCGCGTGAGTGCCCTGACTCGTAATTGATCATTGAACCCGCTGGTGGCCACCGTTGAATGAAATGTCGGACGGGCCGGCCTCGCAATCTACAAACGATATGTAGCGCGGACACTCCTGTCCGCGGCTTCTTGCATTACTTTTGACTGATCTCGATTTCATCGGAAAGTCAATATCAAGACCAACTTCAACCGCGGCGGACAGGAGTGTCCGCCCTACATTTTTGCATCGAACGCGAAAGGGGATGACTGCATCTGAAGGCTGAAAGGAATCGGGAACATGCAAAACGATAAAGCGCTCCGCGAAAATTTGGTTCAACTTCTCAAGGGGGGCGGATCGCATATAGATTTCGACGGCGCTATTAGCGATTTGCCGGCAAAGGTGCATGGAGAAGTCCCGGAAAGCGCCGAACACTCGCTATGGCAACTGCTCGAACATATGCGCATCGCGCAGTGGGACATCCTGGAGTTTATCCGCAATCCGAAGCACAAATCGCCAAAATTTCCCGAGGGCTATTGGCCGAAATCGCGAACTCCTCCAGATGAAAAGGCTTGGGATAAGACGGCGGAAGCATTTCGTGCAGACTTAAAATCGCTAATCGCGCTGGTAGAGGACCAGTCTACTGACCTGTTCGCCAAGCTTCCGCAGGGAGATGGGCAAACGGTTCTGCGCGAAGTACTGGTGGTGGCAGACCACAGCGCCTATCACATAGGAGCGTTCGTCCTGTTGCGCCGGATGCTCGGGGCGTGGCACGAATGAAGGTAGCTATGGCGTGCGTGCTGGTAGCGCTGACATTGCTTGCGATCACGGTCGTCGCCCAGGATGGTTCCGGGGTTGCGCCGCTACCAAGCGCGGTTTCTTATGAACCGATTACGGGCGAGCAGCGGTTTACATGGTTCGTGCGCGGAACGATCGGTCCCACAGATTTGGTCGGGGGGCTTTTTATCGCCGGGTTCGGCACGGCCACCGATATGCCGAAGGAATATCACGGCACGTGGGCAGGATACGGAAAGCGCTATGGAATGCGACTCACCGGCATCTCGACGGGCAACGCGATGGAAGCCGGATTGGGATCGCTTTGGGGAGAAGATCCCCGGTACTTTAGGGTCGGGGACGGAGGGTTCGGCGCCCGTCTGCGAAACGTAATTGGCAAGACTTTCGTCGCCCCGCGCCGCGACGGACATTATGCACCGGCCTATGCGCGCTACATGGCGATTGCCGGAAATAACTTTCTCTCGAATACGTGGCGCGCCGACAGCGAAGCCAATACCAGTCATGCGCTCACGCGCAGCCTGTACGGCGTGCTGGGCCGGATGGGTGGCAATGCCTGCGACGAATTCTGTCCCGATCTGCGGCAACTTATTTTTCGACGCAATAAGAATCACTGAGCCGGCGGCGATTTCCCAAAAAACTCTGCGTATACCGGTACTCAAATCACAGCGATTGTGATATGTGTGAATGAATGCCTCGAGAATGGAAGAACTGGCAAAGCCGGGTTGTGGACGACAAATTTGCGCTGGGCGAATATCTTGGCGGATCGGAACACAGCGCCGTATTCGCTACTGTGTTCGATTCGGCAAATTCGAGTCAGCGGGCCGCGATTAAGCTGCTGGCAATGGATCCGGCACAAACGGCGGCGCGGCTGACGCTGCTATCGCGGATCAAAACGTTTTCGCATCCACACCTGATTCGGATTTTTGAAGCCGCAGAGTGTTCTCTCGATGGAGAGCGGCTGCTCTACGTGGTGATGGAATATGCAGAAGAAAATTTGGCCGACATTCTTCCTCTCCGGGCGCTGACCGGTGGTGAGACGCGGGAAATGCTGGAGCCGACTTTGGATGCGGTGGCCTACATTCATGCGCAGGGATTGGTGCATGGACATATTAAACCGTCGAATATTATGGCGGTTGACGATCAGTTGAAAATTTCGAGCGATGGAATAATTGCGGCAGGACAAGTAATCGACGAGCCCACTGTTTATCTTCCTACGGAGGCGGCGAGTGGTCCACTCTCGGAGGCGGCAGACATTTGGTCGTTAGGAATAACGCTCGCAGAGGCCCTCACACAGCGGAAGCCGGGATTAGAAATCAACGCGTCGTCATTTCCCGCTCCTTTGGGCACGATAGTTGAGCGGTGCCTGCGGACGGACCCGCGGGAGCGAGCTACGGTAGTTGAGATTCGAAATGAATTGAATCGGTCCGCGGCCTCGGGGCTCACGCCGATCGCACGGTCAACCGCCGCTCCGCCGCACAAATTCCCTGGCGCCATTGCGGCTGTTGCGATCCTATTGTTGCTGGCGATTATCGTTATAGCAGGCGTATCCATCGGGCATCGATCTGGTCCGACCCACTCGGAAGAACAGGCTCCGGTTTCTCCGGCTCCTCCGGCGGAAACAAAAGGTGGCGGGGACTCGGCGCCCACTGTTTCGACCACCCCGGGTACGGTGGTTAGGCGAGTGTTGCCGGACGTTTCCAATAACGCGCTGCGTACTATTCACGGAACGATCAACGTCAGGATAAGAGTTGATGTGGATGCGGCGGGGAATGTTGCACAAGCGCGTCTGCTTGCGGCCGGGTCGAGCCGGTTCTTCGCGAACAAAGCCATGGAAGCGGCCAGGCAATGGAAGTTTGAAGCACCGCTGGCAAACGGCAACCGCATCCCCAGCCAATGGAATCTGGAATTTCAATTTCGCAGAATTTCCAACAAGGTGCGGGAAGTGCAAGCCGTTCCGGGACTAACGCGTTAAATACATTTGCATTCGCTGCGAATCAGCACGGATGGAATGGAATGCGAGGCTTCGCGAGCTTCGTCCAAGGTGCGGAACGGTCCATGCCAGCGGGAATGATCGGAAGCCATCCCCGCCTGGTGGCCATTGGGATTGCATTGGTTGCATTTCGATCTATGCAAAACCGTTTTGTGCGGCCCGGCCATCCAACTCTCGTAAATATAAAATGCCGGCGCTTCCGGGGGTTGGGATGCCGGCTTCGGCAGCAGTCCAACGTCGGCGGCAATTCTCTGTAACTTCGATCGCGTGTCGCGACGCATGGGGACGATGGGCAGGCGATATATTTCTTCGATCCTCCCCATCATAGCCAGCACGGCCTTAGCCGGCCCGGGATTGGACTCGATGAAGTTGGCGCGCATCAGCGGCAGATATTTGCGATGAACGCGGCGTGCCGCTTCCCAATCGTTGTTCAAGGCATAGCGTGTCAGCTCGGCCATTTCATGCGGGATTTCGTTCGACACCACCGAGATGATTCCCACGCCGCCCAAAGAAATCACCGGCAGAGTTACCGCGTCGTCACCGGAAAAAACTAGAAAATTATCGGGAAGCAGATTGCACATTTCAGCGACTTGGGTCAGATCTCCGCTGGCCTCTTTCACGCCGGCAATGTTGCGCACTTCAGCCAGACGGGCCAGGGTTGCAGGTTCAATATTCGCACCGGTGCGGCTAGGGACGTTGTAAAGGATGACCGGCCTGTCGATGGCTTCGGCTATGGCGCGAAAATGCTGGTACTGACCTTCCTGAGTGGGTTTGTTGTAATAAGGCGAAGCGGTGAGTACGGCGTCAACACCGGGCTTGGCGGATACTTCTTTCGCTCTCGCTACCGCTTCCGCGGTCGAGTTAGAACTGGCTCCGGCCACTATGGGGACCCGTCCTGCGACGGTTTCGATCGTGATATCGATTACGCGCAGCCATTCATCATGAGAAAGCGTCGGAGTCTCGCCGGTGGTTCCGCAGGGAACGAGAAAATCGATTCCGGAATCGACCTGCCACGCCACAAGATTACGCAGCGCCGCCTCGTCAATCGAGCCGTCTTGATGGAACGGGGTGACTAGGGCTGTACCACATCCGCGAAGTTGCATATGCTTAAGATACCGCGAACGGGAGCGTCCGCAAAACCGTTGATTTCATACGTCGGGCCAGATTTCGCGGAAATCAAAAAATCCTTTTTTGCCGTGCAGCCATTCCGCGGCTTTTACCGCACCTTCGGCAAAACCTTGACGGGATTTTGCGTCGTGGCACAGATATATTGTGTCGTTGGGCGAGCTCAAAACAAGTTCATGCATTCCAACTACTTCGCCTTCGCGGAATGATGTGATTTCGAGTTCGGCGGCGGAGGCCTGCTTGACTATTTTCTGCAATTCAGCAGCCGTCCCGGAGGGCGCATCTTTTTTGCTGGCATGATGCCGCTCGAAAATCTGGCCGGAATACGCATGTTTGAGAGCTGCCGCGGCGGTGCGCGCGGATTCGTAAAACAGATTCACGCCGATAGAAAAGTTGGCGCCGTGAACGAATCCGACTCCCTGTTGCTGCACGATATCTCTAACGGCCGCCAAATTGTCGGTCCATCCGGTGGTGCCTACGACCATATTTTTCTTTGCGGTGACGCAGGCGCGGATGTTGGCCAGCACCGCTTGCGGTGTGGTGAAATCGATAACGGCATCGAATGGCCGAAGTTTTTCCGGAGTTAAGGCGCCGGCGTCCGGGTTACCGGCGCGGCGCAAGGTTTCGATGGAGTGCCCGCGCGCGACCGCGGTCTGTGCCACGATCGAACCTGTTTTCCCGCTTCCTAGAATAAGAAATTTCATTGCATCAATCGAACACTGTGCGATCCAGCTCCGAAAAGAATGCCTTGTGCAGCCTTTGAACGACGTCTGCTACCGAATCTTCTTCGATTACGAAGGTTAAATTAATTTCCGATGCGCCTTGCGAAATCATTCTAATTTTAACGTCCGCCAACTCGCCAAATACTCTGGCTGCGATTCCGGGGACTTCGCGCAAGTTTTCTCCGACCAGGCAAACGATGGCTTTGCGGCCTTCGTATTTGACGTCCGCAAGTTTGGCTAAATCAGCCGCCAGCTCGGGGATGGATTCGTTGGAATCCACGGTCAAAGACACGCTCACTTCGGATGTGGATACGACGTCGACCGGCACTCGGTGACGGTCAAATGCCTCGAAAATGGCGCGCAGAAAGCCATGGGCGAGCAACATGCGCGGGGCAGCTACGTCCACGATTGTGATGTGTTTCTTCACGGCAATGGCCTTGAAAATATTCTGACAGCGCGGGGTTCGGGCGGTAATCATGGTGCCTTCGCACGCGGGATTCCGCGAGTTCAAAACCTGCACTGGGATGTTCTTTTGAATCGCCGGCAACACCGTAGCCGGATGAAGCACTTTGGCGCCGAAATAAGCTAATTCAGCCGCCTCATCAAAGCTAATAGATTTGATGCGATGGGCATCATGGCAAATATTCGGATCGGTGGTCATCATGCCGTCCACGTCGGTCCATATTTCGATTCGTTGCGCACCCAAGCCGGAACCCACAATGGCGGCGGAGAAATCCGAGCCTCCGCGGCCGATGGTGGTGGTAACGCCGTTCTTGGTCGCGCCGATAAATCCGCCCATCACCGGAATACAATGGGCATCGAGCAGTGGTTGAACCCTGAGGCGCAGTTGCTCGTTGAGTTCTTCCCACAGCGGTGTCGCGCGATTAAAAGTATTGTCGGTGACTATACATTGGCGGGCGTCAACCAATTGCGCATCGATGCCTTCCGCGCAGAGAGATGCGGTGACGATTTTGCTGGAAAGGACTTCGCCGAAGGACGCGACGTTGTCGGAGGTGCGCGGCGTGAGTTCGCCGACCGCGCTGATTCCCCGGATAAGTTCGTCGAGGGCCTCGAAATCTGCTGCAAGATTATTGTGCAACTCAGTGAACAGCGATGTGCCCAACAATTCTCCGGCGGCATTGTAATGGCGTTCGCGAAGGGCGAGTGAAATCGCGAGGGCGGCGTGACGATCGCCTGCGCCCGCTGACCTGGCCAGGGTCAACAGTTGGTCCGTAACTTTGGCCATGGCGCTGACCACGATCAATGGCTTCTGAGGAAGGCGATCGGCAACAATCCTGGTCAGAGCCCGAATGGATTCGGCGTTGCCTACGGAGGTCCCACCGAACTTCATGACGATCATTGGATTATGTCGGGAACTGTGGAAAAGGCCATTGGAAGGCCGCTTCCTGGCAAGCGTTCACGCAAGAGCCGCGGCCAGGAGTGCCCGCACCACACAAGCAAAAAAGACCACACAGGGAAACCGGTATTAATCAAGATAGCCTTGCGCTTTTAGCAGTTCGGCGTTTAACAGTGCAGCACCGGCGGCGCCGCGAATAGTGTTGTGAGAAAGAACCGTGAACTTCCAATCGAGCACCCCGCAGGGGCGCAAGCGGCCTACGGTGGTGGTCATTCCCTTGCCTGCTTCAACGTCGAAGCGCGGTTGCGGGCGATCTGACACGGCTAGGTAGTGGATCGGGTCAGGCGGGGCCGTGGGCAAATTCAGCTTCTGCGGCAAAGCTCGAAAACCGTTCCACGCGTCGATAATTTCCTGGGGCTGGGCTTTGCGACTGAACTTTACGGAAATGGATTCAGTGTGGCCATCCTCGACCGCTACGCGATTGCATTGCGCGCTCATATTAAAGCCAGCAGGGATAATCCCCGCGCCGTTGAGCTTGCCTAACAATTTTCGCGTCTCTTCTTCCATTTTTTCTTCTTCTTTGCCAATGTAGGGGATGACGTTGCCAAGAATATCCATGGACGCTACTCCAGGATATCCGGCGCCGCTTATGGCTTGCATCGTTACCGCCATCACCGTCTCGATGCCGAACTTCTGCTGCAATGGACACAACGCGAGTACCAGGCCGATGGCCGAGCAGTTGGGATTCGTGACCACAAATCCGCCGGACTTTTTTCGCCAGGATTGGCATTCCAACAATTGGATGTGATCGGGATTAACTTCCGGAATCACCAGTGGAACATCTTTCTGCATTCTCAAGGCGCTGGAATTCGTAATCACCCTGTGTCCGGCGACCGCAAACAGGGGCTCGAGTTCGGCGGCGATGGATGCGTCGAGAGCCGCGAAAATAAGTTTGGGAGCGTCTTGCGGCTTGGCAGACAAAATCCGCATTCCTGCGACTCGGTCGGGGATTGCGGTTTTCAACTTCCAGCGCGCAGCCTCGCCATAAAGCTTGCCTTCGGAGCGATCGGATGCGGCCAGCCATGCGACGTCAAACCACGGATGATGCTCCAGCATCTGGATAAATCTCTGTCCCACGATGCCCGTCGCACCTAGAATTCCTACTGGAATCTTATTCGCCATAAGTCTGTTGGAATTTTACAACAGTGAGGTCTGATGAAGATCAGTTGTGAGTTATCAGATATCAGTTTTCAGCAGAACATCGCCGAGCGGCTGGGATTTACTCTGGAATCTTATTCGCCATAAGTCTATTGGAAGGTACAACAGTGGGGATTAGGAAAGGGGTCTGATAAAGATCAGTTGTTAGTTATCAGATATCAGTTTTCAGTAGAGCATCAAGTTATTGGCGGGGACTGATCTCGGTGCCAAACGAATAGTCGTTAAGTGGACCGAATCTTTTCTTTTCCGCGTATAAACGCCAGCGCCGCCAGACGATGCGCAGGCTGGCCATTACCGGGATGGAAAGATATACGCCGAGCACTCCGGCAATCTCCGCGCCAGCGAGCACGCCAAAAATTGCTGCCAGGGGATGCAGCTCCATGCTTCTGCCCATGATGCGCGGGGAGATTACGTAGTCCTGAATCAACCGCCACGCGGCCAGAAAAATAAGCAGAATAAGCCAGTGCTGATAACTCATTAATAGAGCCACTCCCATGATCAGAACTGCTGCGAGTAGAGGGCCAACCACCGGAATGAATTCCATGACTCCACCGGCAGTGCCGAGGACTAAAGCATAAGGAACGCTCATGGAAGCCATGAAACTGGTGTAAACGATCCATGACAGAGCCGCCAAGGTCAATTGGGCGCGAATAAAGTGCGCCAGCATCTGATTCATGTCATCGAGCACACCCTGCAGAAATTCGCGCTGCGGCTTGGTTTGCACGAATGAAAGCGCGACGTCGCTAAAGGCGCGACCATCGCGCAGAAAAAAAACGGCCAGGATGGGAACGACGATGATGAGCCACGACTGCTGGGCGACTTCCGCGATGCGAATCACCACACGCTGGGCAAGGGCCACGATTTCATTCTGGTGCTGATTTAACAATCCCTGTAGGCGGTTGATGGTGAGGCGGCTCCAACCATGTTCATTCCCAATTCTCTCCGTTATGTCAGAAAGGCCAGCGGTGGTGACTTTGGCCTGCGTGGAAGGCAGCGCAGTGGTAAGTTTCTGCGCCTGCCTGCCAATCTGTGGCCCGACAAAAAAGAAAAAGGTGACCAGCAATGCCAGCAGCAAGAGATAAATCACGGCAATGGCGACGCCACGCGTATGCATCCACTTCTGAAGCCGCGAGACGGCTGGATCGACAAGATAAGCGAAAAAGACAGCAAACAAGAACGCTATTAAAGTGTGATAAGCGATAAATAAAAATCCCAATACCAATGCAAACAGAAGAATGGTGATGAGAACGCGGGAGGTGCGTGCATCAATCAGGGGCATTGGATTGCGATCTCACGCTTTGTACACGAGCTTTTATATGATGCCAAACGAGCTAGTCGCGCAGGACTTCGGTGTTGTCGCCCGCAATCAGGATTCTGATCAGCTTGAACTGGTCGTCGAGCCAGAGGGACCAGTCTCCATTTTCGGTCTTTAACGTGAAGCGATTGAGATCGCGATCCACGCCCCGGATCGGAATTTTCTCTTTGCCGGAAAATTCGACGCTGACCGCCATAGAGCTTTCCTCGTGAGGATTCAGCGTTCCAAATTGCGTTTTTTGATTGACCAGGCACTGTGTTTGCCCTTGTTGCTGGCGACAGCTAGTTGCCAGATATTTCCACACCAGGACTTCGCGTTGCACGAAAAAGTAGTTGTCGAGAATGCTGGTGGATGAGGGCAGCATAAACGGCTTCTCCTGGGGCTTATCCGTGGGATTGACGGTGACGCGCTCGATCAAAAAGTTGTCATTGGGCAAAACCACGGCTTGAGTTTTGCCCGGGGTGATTTCTTTCCAGTCGTATTTCACGAGTTCGCCGGCAGGACTCAGATCCAGTTCAGAATCCTGCGTGGCACTTTGCGCCTGGCCATCGGCATTGAATTGGGAGGTGACGGTGCTGCCTTTGGGTCCCTGGGTTATCGAGAAGGTCTCGGTGGCGACGCGGCGTCCGTTCATAAATACGCCGAACGATCCGGAATCGACCACCTGCCCGCCCGGCTCTTTGTCCTTGCCCACCACGATTAAGCCAGCCATCAGGAAGGTAAGGAATGCGAGAATCAATTTTCTAGCCGTCACGTCTCAGTCCTCGGTCTTGAAACTTCTGAAATCCCCAGCGTTCGTATAATTTCTTCGGCGATTTGCGGGATCTTTTTAGCGGTGGTTTCTACCCGGCAAGTCGCGGCCATGTAAGAGCCGCGCCGGGTTTCGTACAGTTGACGAAAATTCGACTCATTCCCGCGCAGGGGACGTTCGGTTGCCTGCAACTGGCAGCGTTCAAATAATTCGGCAACCGGGGCGTCCAGAAATATGGAAGCGACATCCGGCCTTTGCATCAGTGCGGCATTTTCCGGCTGCACAAATGCTCCGCCGCCTAAGGCGATTACGAGAGGATCCGTTTTCGATTCTTCGAGCAATTCGCGCAACGCGATATGCTCGCAACGACGGAACTCGGTTTCGCCGGAATCGCGAAAAATATCTTCGATGCTGCGTCCTGCGCGAGTTTGAATTCGATCGTCCAGATCTTGGAAATGCCAGTGCAAACTTTCCGCCAACCGTTTACCTACGCTAGTTTTCCCCGCGCCCATAAAACCGACCAATATCAGGACTCGAGGAACGAGCCTGCCCTCTGAGGAATGCGTGAGAGAAGCAAATTGGTTTCCCATGCTTCCTGGATTCACCGGCCCAACTTATCCCTGGATGGACGGATTTCTAGCGTTGCTTGAGATGGATTTTACCACTGAAGGAAAACAACTTAACTGAAGATGCAGCTTTGCCGACCGTACCCGCGAAGGCACTCCCTGCTTTGATAGGAAATGAAGTGTGCTTGGGCTGCAATTGAAAATCGTTCTCGACCTGTCCCTGCACGGAGCGGGCGGTGACATCGATGGATGCATAACTGGGCGCCGTGGCCAAGATGTCTCCAGTATGGCTGGTCAGGCTGTATTCGCCGCCGGCTCCGAAGTCGCCGTCATACCTGATTTTGCCGCTGCTGGAATTTACCTCGACTAACGGTCCGTTTACGGAAGTCAGAACGACATCACCGCCGAGGGATGTGATTTCGACATGACCGTCGCGGATATCCGTCAACGTGACTGGTCCGGTGAGAGTTTTGACGTGAACGTGGCCGTCACTTACATCGCGAACGTCGACGGTCGCAGTATTGCCTTCCATGACTACGTCGCCATGCAGTTTTTCTACGTGCAACGGGCCGGTCATTGAGGTCAAGGTGACATTGGCATCGATGGGAACCAGCACCTGATATTCAACCTGGCCGGTATCCTGATCGGCGCCGGTGAGCAGATGGCTGATGATGTCCACGCGATTGCCACGGTGGCTTTGATCGACTTCGACCTTGTCGGAATGGAGCACGGCGGTCACAACCACTTCCCTTTTGGCGCCGGCTTTCACGGAAATAGGGCCATATTGGTTGTTAATCGATATGTTAGGTTTTTTTCCGACCTTGAAATGAAGTTCCTGCCGGGTCTCAGCCGTGGTGAATAGAGTCCCAACCAGAATCACTATTCCAACAAATCCCGCGCCGCGCGTCTTACTCAACATTGTGGCTGCCCTTTAATCCGCGGCGAGGCCGCAGTTCGTGTCATTGCTGTTGAAGGGGTCTATCTAAAGCCATCTGATAGACCATTGACTTCTGCTCATAGGCGCTCATCAGGTACTGTTGCGCTTGTACGTCATTGGGATCGGTTTTTACGGACCGCTCCGCATCGCGAATGTAAGAGTTCACGTCCCGCAAACTGGCGGCATAGGACGCGCGCATGGCGGGAGAGCGGGCGGACACCACTTCGAGTAATTGCTGATCGTCGGAATTTGCGGCCTCGACTGGTTCAGGATTGACCGATGCGATAGGAGAGCGCGCCGCAGTCTCATTGCGAGGATGCTCGTGCTGAACCAAGCCAAACGTCAAAAGTAAGAGCGCGCTGGCAGGAATTAACCAGGCCAGGCGACGAGGACGGGGGCGCGCCGGCACTAAATAAGGAGCTAAGTTTACCTCGCGGATCAGACCTTCCTGCCGGAGGGCAATCTCGATCGAATTCCACACCCGGGACGCGGGTTCCTCGCTCTCGGAATCGCGCAGAAGGCGTGCCTGGCGCGCGATGGCGTTCAAATCGTCAGTCAATTCCGAACAGAGCAAACAAGAATGTAAATGAGATTCCTGCTCGCTGCTGTGGGCGCCTTCGGTTTCCGGCAGGACCCGTTCGAATTCTTCACAGGTCATAGCAATTTCTCCCCAATATTGCTCGAACTTCTCACGGCTTTCTGGCCTTTTCGGCTCTGCTCGTTTTGAGAAGCTCGCGTAATTTCAATCGTGCTTTGTGCAACTGCGACTTACTGTTCCCTACCGAACAGCCTACGATCTCGGCTATTTCGTTATGCTCGTATCCCTCTACGTCGTGCAACACAAAAATCGAACGATAGCCGGGTGGAAGATCCTCGACGGCTCGCAACAGTTGCAACCGGTCGAGGGATCCTGCGAGGCTGGGATCCAGCGCTCCCAATTCTTTTTTGGGCGCCTCTTCTTCGGTATCGATCGTGTCTTCGAGCGGAACTACCGGCAGACCCTTCTTGCGCAACTGCATGAGGACGACGTTCACCGCCATGCGATGGAGCCAGGTGGAAAATGCGGACTCGCCGCGAAAGGTTGCGATCTTGCGAAACAGTTGCAGGAACGCTTCCTGAGTAAGATCTTCGGCTGCCGCCGTATTGGCCGTCATACGCAGACATAACGAATAAACTCGCCGCTTATGCAGGTGATACAAGGCTTCGAAAGCCTCGGCGTCACCTTGCTTGGCGCGCTCGATGAGTTCCGATTCAGATAACTTTTTGGCTTGCGATTTTCGCGCGTCGGTCAAGTCGCCTTTTCCGGCCGCATACAATCTGATGCGGCATAACTAACTTTTCGTTGTACAGTTTCCGGGTTCTAAGCCAGCGTTTCGCCGGTACGAATACGCGAAAGCCTTGGGCCTTATGATGATCCGTAGAGGCCTGGCGCTATGACTAGAGTAACAAATGAAGCCTATGGAATTGTCTAAGGCACGTCAACCGGAGGGAAATTGCGGTAAGGGCCGGTACGAAAGCGGACTGGGGCTTTCCGTTCCAGGAGGGTGAGATTCCGCACCTGCGTGGGGCGTTGCGATAGACCATCCTAATCGCGGCGGCGGCCTGCCTAAGGCCGCCTTTTTTGTTTACCCTGTCTTGTTGACTCGCGCGGGCTTCCGCTAGAATTTAGAATCTCATGGACTATTTACTTAAGACTGAGCCTTCTACTTATTCGTTTAGCGACCTGCAACGGGACAAGACCACCATCTGGGACGGAGTGACGAATCCTGTTGCCGTAAAGCATCTCCGCGGGATGAAAGCTGGGGACCGATTGGTGATTTATCACACTGGCGAGGCGAAGAGCGCGGTGGGCACGGCATCTGTGATTTCGGTGCATGCGGGCGATCCTAAGAATCCACGGGTAGAGATCAAAGCGGGCGATGCGATTGCCGAGCCGAAGACACTGGCGGAGATGAAATCGGACAAGCAGTTTGCGGATTCGCCGCTGATGCGGCAAGGCAGATTGAGTGTGGTGCCGCTGACGAAACAGCAGTGGGAGTTTTTGGCGGGATAACGGTCCGCATTTTATAAACCCCCTAGAGGCTTGACTCGTACAGCGGTGCCGAGCTTTGCTCGGCTCGGACAGCCGGGCGGCTGTCCCTACGTGGTCCCAATGGTGGGATACACTTTCTGAATGACGATGCGGCGACCTGCCGTTGGTGTGTTTGATTCCGGGTTTGGGGGACTGACGGTTCTCAAAGCCCTGCTCGATCTGATTCCTGAAGCGGATTATTTTTATTTTGGAGATACGGCGCGGTTGCCATATGGATCGAAGTCTGCCGAAACTGTGGCAAAGTATGCGGTCGAGGCGACGCGTTATCTTGAGCGTCAGGGATCGCAATTAATCGTGGTGGCATGCAATACGGCAACCGCTTTGGCGCTGCCGCAGATTGAGGCGGCATCTGGCGTTCCGGTGGTGGGCGTGATCGAACCGGGAGCGGAAAGCGCGTCGTCGTCTAGTAAGAATCGTAAAGTAGTGGTGATCGGCACCGACGCTACCATCAGCAGCCATGCGTATCGGAAGGCGCTGGAGATGCGAGGAATCGAAGCTCGAGAGAAGGCTTGCCCATTGCTGGTCCCGCTGGTGGAAGAGGGATGGACCGATCATGCGGTGACCGGGCAAGTCGCACGTATTTATCTTGAAGAAGCCTTCAGCGATGGGTTTAAGAATGGAGACACGCTGCTTCTCGGATGCACGCATTATCCATTGATAAGAAGCGTGCTGGCAAAAGTTGCGCCGCCGGGCGTGGCGATTGTCGATTCGGCGCAATCAACCGCCGAGGTGGTGAAGAACCTTTTACAAACCGGGTTTAAGGCTACGGAAGGGGAGCGAAGGCGCACGCCGCGGCTGAAGTTTTTTGCCACCGATTCAGTGGATAAATTCAGGACGTTGGGAGCGCGATTCCTCGGACGAAACATTGAGGAAGTGCAACACATAAATTTGAAGGAGTAACCGGAAACTCAGTACAAGTGAAAATCAACTTCGACGCTAATTTCGACGGCAACGGGCTTCCCGTCTTTCTGCGCCGGTTTGAATCTCCACTGCTTCACGGCTTCGATGGCTTTCTCATCCAAGCCAAGACCTAAAGTTCGCGAAACGTGAATGTCGCGGGGAAGGCCGTCAGGGCCGACAATTAAAGAAACGACGGATGTGCCCTGAAACTTAGCTTTTCTGGCCTCTTCGGAGTACTCGGGGGAAGGATCGAATATGACGCTAGGCGCGCTGACTCCGCCGCCGACGTGGTAGGCGCCTCCGCCGATGCCGCCGCCGTGTCCCTCGCCTACTCCGGGGCCAGCGCCAACTCCCACTCCCCCTCCAGAGCCGGAGCCGATACCTGCTCCTGAGCCGGTGCCATTGGAAGGAGGTCCAGAGGGCAGCTTCGCCATGGGGACGCCCAGGTTCGGCATGTTGTTCATGGCCAGTTTAATTTGCGGCGGAATCACAACTGTGGGCGCAACTGGAAGCTTGGGATGGTCGTTGCGAACCACGACTGCGGGAGGCGTTATCTGCTCTAACGCGGGTTTGGGAAGCTTGCCCTTGGGCGCTTGAAATTTGTCTCTATCGCCGCCACCGCCGCCGCCGCCAGCAAGTGTCTTAGAAGGTTTAAGAATGGGCGTATCGTCTGGAGCAATGAGCGTAGTAACCACCGACTCCTGCTTGGGCGGCGCCTTGACCCAGTTGCGCGCCCAAATCGTGCCTCCGATTATGAGCGCGAGCAGTAGGATGTGCATAATGCTCGAACCGAGCGCACCATTCTTCTTATTATCATAAAAGCCCCAAATATCTTTAACCGGAATCGGTTTGGAAGTTAAAACCAGCGGGGGCTGCTTTTTCGGGAAGAAGAAATCGTTAAAATTTTGGGCGAGCGATTTAAACAGCGACTGCTGAAAAGTATCTTTTGGCAGAAGAAAATTCGGAGCAGGGGCCTGAGTGGGCGGGGTATCGGCAGCGCGTGATTCAATATTCAGGGTTGCCATAGATTAGAATTTCCAGGATTGCCAACTCTAAAGAAAGTACTACCTAAAGATTGATGAGCCGAGCCATTACAAAGTTGCTTCTGTGTAAAGAGCTGTCCCCGCACTCAACCATTAGATGCTCGAAGCAAGCTAATGTCATCCTCAGAAATCGTAACACCGAAATCGAAAATTTCCATACGGGTTGCAATGTATTACTTTGGAAGTACCCCGCCCGCTTGACAATCGAAACTGGGCTAGCGGGAGGAAAAAGAGCGCCCAAATGGACGTTCCCGGAAAGGCTCCCTATAATGAAATAAATCAAGTGTTTGGGAGAAATCCACGCGTGCCTCTTGACCTGAAATCCAGCATCAACCTGCCCCAGACGACGTTCCCAATGAAGGCTAATTTGCCCCAAAATGAGCCGAAAATCCTGGCCCGGTGGGCGCAAATGGACCTCTACGAGCGGGTTCGCGACTTCCGGCGGGGTGCGCCGGTGTATGTGCTGCATGATGGACCTCCGTATGCGAACGGGCCAATCCACCTCGGACACGCGCTCAATAAATGCTTGAAAGATTTTATAGTGAAGTCGAAAAACATGGCCGGAATGGACGCGCCTTATGTTCCCGGATGGGACTGCCATGGCCTTCCGATTGAGATCAAAGTCGATCAGCAACTCGGCGGCAAGAAATTGCAGATGAATCCCACAGATGTTCGCCTGGAATGCCGGAAGTATGCACAGAAATATCTCGATCTGCAACGCGAGCAATTCAAGCGGATTGGCGTGTTCGGAAGATGGGATGAACCATATTCGACGATGACGCCGCAATATGAGTCAGTAGTTTTGTCGACGCTTTACGACTTTCTGGAAAAGGGATTCGTCTACAAGGGATTGCGATCGGTTTATTGGTGCATCCATGACCGGACAGCGCTGGCGGAGGCCGAAGTCGAATACGAGGACGACACGACGCCGACGGTTTGGGTGAAGTATCGCCTTCAGTCGGATCCGCGAACGATTGATCCCGCATTGGCGGACGCGCGTATCCATGGCAACAAGCCGATATTCACGATTATCTGGACGACTACGCCGTGGACTCTGCCTGCTTCGATGGCAGTGGCTTTTAATCCGAGCGAAGAATATGTGGCGCTGGAAACGGACAAAGAAATTTATATCGTTGCCGATAAGTTGGCTGGGGTTGTGGCGGAGAAGTGCGGGTTCACGGATGCGAAATTGGTGGCGAGATTTTTCGGAAAGGTGATGGAGCATTCCTGGTTCTATCATCCTTTTCTGCCGTGGGAGCGCAGGAAGATTCTGGGGGTTCTCGCCGACTACGTGACCATGGATACCGGGACTGGAGTGGTGCATACGGCGCCGGCGCATGGAGCTGACGACTTTATTACCGGAACGAAATATAAGATCGATCCCACGTGCGACGTGGATGCGGGCGGACGGTTGCGGAATGGCTTGCCGGAATATGACGGGCTGCAAGTGTTTAAAGCGAACGCGCCAATTATTGAGCTGTTGAAGAGCCACGGCGTATTGCTGCATAGCGAGAGCCTGCAACATTCCTATCCGCATTGCTGGCGCTGCCACAATCCAATAATTTTTCGGGCGACCGAGCAGTGGTTTATATCCATGGAAACCCCGATGGATGGCGGGACACTGCGCAGCCGCGCGTTGGATGAGATCAGGAAAGTGAAATGGGATCCGGGTTGGGGCGAGGAACGAATTTCTAACATGATCGCGAACCGGCCCGATTGGTGCATCTCGCGACAACGTATCTGGGGAGTGCCGATCGCCGTGTTTTTGTGCGAGGGCTGCGGCAAGCCGCTGAACGATCCCACGATCAATCGCAAAGTGGTAGAGCTTTTTGCGGCGGAGGGCGCTGACGCATGGTACACCGATAAGTCCGATGTGCTTTCCCACGGGCTGAAATGCCCGGCTTGCGCGGGAAGTCAGTTCAAGAAAGAGACGGACATTCTCGACGTATGGTTCGAGTCGGGATGCAGCTATCTCGCGGTGCGCGAAGCTGATCCGGCGCTGCCCTGGCCGTCCGATTTGTATACCGAAGGCGGAGATCAACATCGGGGATGGTTTCATTCTTCCCTGCTCTGCGCGGTGGGAACGCGCGGCAGCGCTCCTTACAAAATGGTGGCGACCAGTGGCTGGACCCTGGATGAGCAAGGGCGAGCAATGTCGAAATCGCTGGGAAATGTGGTTGATCCGGTGGACATTGCGAATCGCATGGGCGCGGAGATTGTGCGCTTGTGGGTAGCGTCCGTCGATTTTCGCGAGGACGTGACCTGCTCGGAACAACTGATGCAGCGTGTAGCGGATAACTATCGCAAGATTCGAAACACTTTGAAAAATGTTTTGGGGAATTTGTATGACTTCGAACCCGAAAGGGATGCGGTGGGGTTTGAAGACATGGAAGCGATCGATCAATACATGCTGCGGCAGGCCGTTTCGCTAACGGCTGAGGTGACGCGCTATTACGAGGAATTTGCATTCCATAAGATTTATCATCGGGTGAATCATTTTTGCGTGGCGGATTTGAGCGCGTTTTATTTCGATGTGCTTAAAGACCGTCTTTATACCTTTGCCGCAAACTCGCAAAAGCGGCGCTCGGCGCAAACTGCGATGTGGAAGATTAGCGAAGCTCTGGTGCGACTGCTGGCGCCGATTATGAGCTTCACTTGCGATGAGGTGTGGGGCTATTTGCCGAGGAGTTCAAAGCGTGCGGGGAACGTGCATCTTACGCTGTTCCCTTCCCCTGCGGAAATTGCGGGAGAGAGGGTTTCCGCGGATACCGATGATAGTTTTATGCGGGACTGGACGACGCTGCGTGCCGTCCGCGATGAGGTATTGAAGAAATTGGAGGAAGCGCGCGGGCGGAATTTAATTGGCGGCGGGTTGGAAGCGCGGGTTTTGGTAACGGCTTCTGAGCCCGCTTATTCGGTTCTTGCTCGCTACAGTGATCAGTTGCGCTATCTCTTTATTGTTTCGGAAGTTTCGCTGACGGCGGGCGCGGTAAATGGCTCTGGCGGGGTGCAGGTGGAAGTGCGGAAGGCCGATGGGAAGAAGTGCGAACGCTGTTGGAATTATTCGCTTCATGTAGGAGACGATCGGAATTATCCCACGGTGTGCGAGCGGTGTAGCGCGGTGTTGAAGCAGTTGGAAGCCGCGGCCAGCGCTGGAGTCTGACGGTCCTCCCCATCTTCTTCAGAAGCGGAGAGCGGATCTCTCGACTACGCTCGAGATGACAAATTAGTACGAACTTTGATCTCATGCGCAAATTTTATTTCCTGACTGCACTTCTTGTTGTGATTCTGGACCGGGCTTCCAAATGGCTGGTCGCAAAAGATATTTCGCTGCATGACAGCATTCAAATCATCCCGCATGTTTTTTATTTGACGCACGTCGAGAACCGGGGCGCGGCATTCGGACTATTCGCGGAATCGCCGTCGCAATGGAAGATTGGAATGCTGATTGTATTTTCGGTCATTGCACTAGTGGTGGTTTCGGCCCTGCTGTGGCGCAATAGCCATGCCATGACGACGGCTGTGGGTTTGTCTCTTATTCTGGGAGGAGCTGTTGGGAATCTTTGGGACCGATTGTTGAGTGGGCGGGTGGTGGATTTTCTGCTGGTTTACATCGGGTCATATCAGTGGCCAGCTTTTAATGTCGCCGACAGCGCGATTGTGGTGGGCGCGGGTTTGCTAGTGTTCGAGATATTATTCGATAAACCAGCGGTCGGGGAGAGTGCTGCCTCATAGATGGTGCGCGCCAGATCCTTCGCTTTGCTCACGATGACTTCAAATAGTTAAAAGAGGATGGCGTCGCATAATTACAAGGAGGACGACGTTACATAATGAAACGCGGATAGCTACGGAGTGCCGTATAACTGGCGGTACATATTTGCGTTTCGCAGGATGGCCTGAACATATTCGCGGGTCTCGGTGAACGGGATGGACTCGACGAATTCTTGCGGATCGCGATATTTGCCATCTCCGAGCCAGCTCTGCACCCGGTCAGTGCCAGCGTTATAGGCAGCCAGGGCGTATTCGAATGCGCCAAATTGATCTACCATCGCCCGGAAATAACGCGTGCCGAGTTGAAGATTTACTCCCGGAGTAAATAATTGCGCGGCTTTATAGTGCCTAATTTTTTCTTGCTTGGCGATATTTTTGCCAACCTTGGGCAGGAGTTGCATGAGTCCCACAGCATCTTTCCGCGACACTGCGTTGGGATTGAATTCCGATTCCTGGCGGATCAAAGAAGCAACCAGATATGGATCGAGAGCATTGGTGGAAGAGAATCGTTTGAGGTCAAACCAATAGGGTTTGGGAAAAAGCGCTTCCCAATACGCGCGCGGCAGGCTGTCTAAATCAATAGCAAAATAATTAGGGACGGCGCGCTTCAAAACTTCGATCGCAATGTCGTAACGGCCTGCATCTTCATACATGCGCGCAGTTTCCGCGGGAAGCCAGTCGGGCTTTGCCTCTCCGGCGGCGGCTTTCAATTCGCGAACCGCAAAATCGAGGAGCGCACCATTTTCGAGCAAGTGCGCTTTCTGGACGCGAAGATCATCGTCGGGGACGGTTTCATTTCTGGCCGCCGGGTCGGAGTTCATAGGCGGCACGCGATCCAACAACGCGTAATGCTGTTGCGGGCCATTTGCATTTAATTTTTGGAGTTGCTCGCGCGCCAGCTCTCCGTAGTAGTAGTTATGAAATCGTAGCGACAACTTTTGGTAGTATGCCGCCGCCATCGCGATATCGTTATCTTCCTGCGCCAGGCGGGCTCTCCAATAGAGCGCCGCCGAAATTTCGGCGGAATCCGGATAGATGCCAATTTGCTCTTCGAATCCATTTTTCGCTTCTGCACTTCGACCCTGGCGCAGACTTAGCCAAGCCACTTTCCAGTGGGCGTACGAGGCGCGCTCGGCATTGGGAAAACGCGCTTGCATTTCGCGATACGAATCGATGGCGTGATCGTAATCGCGCCGCAAGAGATAGATGTTTCCGGCCGAAAGTAGGGCTTGCTCGAGATATGGGCTTTGGGAATTGAGTTGGCGCAATTGATCGAGCGTTTTCAGGAACGTATCGTCGTCATTTTCACCGCGCGCGATTTCACCCAGGTTGAACAGGCGTCCCTCGTTGATGTCTTCCGGCGAGGTGGGAACTGATTCGAGGGCTTGTTTAGCTTCTTTTATCCTTCCCGCGTGGCGGAGAGATTCAACGAGGAGCAATTGAATTGCGGGACGATCAGCCGGAGGCGCGTCATTCAATAACTCGCGGTATTCATCCGCAGCCTCGCTGTAACGCTTTCCTTTCGCCAGAAGATCGGCGCGCATTTTGCGCTGCGGGAATGGAGCGGAAGAAAGCGCCGATGGAGAAAGTTTCTTAAGTTCTTCCCCCGCAGTGCTCGCCTCGAAACTGAG
This sequence comes from uncultured Acidobacteriaceae bacterium, assembly GCA_963849315.1. Lineage (GTDB taxonomy): Bacteria > Acidobacteriota > Terriglobia > Terriglobales > Acidobacteriaceae > PALSA-188. Next base: position 471,482 of record CAWKGT010000002.1, read on the forward strand.
CGGCATTGTGAAATAAAGATTGCTGAAGATGGTCGCCGCTTTGACGTTGTCGCCGGCGGCGGCCTCGGCGCGTCCCAAGACAAGTTCAACATCGGCGCGAACTGGTTTACGGGTCGCTTCGAGCAATGCGGTCGCGGCTTGTGGTTGACCTTCGGTCATCATCAGGCCTGCGTACAGGAGATGGGCGTCTACGATCAGCAATGATGCCGGATATCTTTTTTCGAAATCGCTAAAAACTGCCATAGCTTCCGGGGTGCGACCCGTCTGGATGTATGACAGTCCGCGATAATAATCCACATAATCGCCGATCTCCCCGGCATGGGTGTGCGCCCGGCTCAAGTCCGATATTGCCTGCGCGTAATCATGATCGAGAGTGCGGGCGTAGCCGAGCACGAGCCAGGCTAGAGATCCGGCATCCTCGTTGGAATGGCGGCGCGCGTAAGCCTCCACCCCCGCGTAGGCCGCCGGCGTGCGGTCCTGAAGCAATTGCCGGGCCATGGGTTTGAGGCTTGCGGACGCTACGAAGGCCAGCCGCATGCGTTGCAGCCGGGGAGAAGCGTTACCTTTCTTATGGCGAACGCTCGACGCAGATTTCTTTTTGGCGGAGGGAGCGGATCTCGATGGCGACGACTGCGCCCACAAATGTGGAGTCGCTACAAAAAGACAGCCCGCGCATGTTAGGGCGAACAGAGTGAAGATGAAAGTGAATCGCAGGCGATACAAAAGTGGCCGCTCGGTTTGGTTAATCAGTGAGGATAGTTTACACCCAGAAGCGAAACGTTATCCTCGGCTAGAATGCGAACCAATTCGCGATTGAAATAGTCGCTGTCAGCGGCCGCAGTGTTGCCATATCGTTTTTGGTAGGTGATACGACTCTTTTCAATATCTTCTTTTAAACGATCATAGAGGTCATGGTTCTGACGGCCTTCGTCCACCACAGCCTGGTTGTACAGTTTGATTTCGTCAATCAAAAGGCGCGCGAATCGTTGTGCCTTGCGCTGTGTTTCTTCGTCTTCAGGCGAGAGTGTTGCCGCGGGCTTGACCGACGCAACCCGGGTGGAGGAATCCGTCGCTGACGCCGCCATCGCCATGGTCGCGGGAGGAGCGGCTATTTGCGTTGGAACGGCCGATTGCTGCGGTACCGGGATGGAAGATTGCGCGTGCAACGGCGCCCGAGAAGCAAATGGGTCGGGTATGGAGGATTCTGTGACTGCTGCCGGCGCCGGTTCCATGCGCTCGGAAAATTCGGGAGTTCCGCCTTCTTTTTGAGCCTGCTTGCGCAAGGAAATAACTTCCAGCCATGCGCTGGTAGCCGCAACGAGAAGTTGCAGGGATGCGGAGTCCAACCTTCCACCGGGATGAGTACCGGCGTCCGCGTAGACCACAGCGGCGATTTTATCCTTCAATACGAGTGGAAGGAATAAAACGCGGCCGTCTGCCGGGGCTCGAAAATGAGTCATGAATCTGGGATCGACGTCGGTCGATGCGCCACCAGACGCCGAGCGCTCTTGCATGGCGCGAGCGGCGACTCCACTTCTTAGATCGAGAGAGAAATCCTTAAGCGCATCACTGTTGTCAAAACCACGTCCCTTCCAGCCCGTCGCCAGGCCGGATTTAATGACGAAGAGAGCGCAGCGACCGCTATAAGGGGCGGTGTTATCGAGCAGTGCGCGCAGGATATCTTTCTGAGTAGATCCCGAGTGGATTGCGGAAATAGCCGTTAGCAGATCGGCGGTGGTTCCGGCTTGCGAATCTTCGCCGGAGGTTGCGTGGCCGCCATTGATGTTTGCGAGTTCCGGCATCAAGTCGGCGGCGACGGCTCGAACCAACTCCTCGCGAAGCGTTGGAATGCGAGTCTCAAGAATTCGCGCAACCGCTTTTTCGACAACTCGTTCTATCGATGTTGGGTCTGCCATTGTGGCTTCGCCGGCCGTGACGCGTACCGGTCTTCCTGCAAAGTAACGTCTTAACTTTCTGATTATATGGCTGCCAGGCACCCTGGACGGAAGTCACGATAGGACGTGGACTACCGCGGAGACCCTCGCCTGTATGAAATCTAGCGCAAAGTCGACGGCAATGGATAGTTCAAAACAGTTCGCGCAACACTAAAGTACCGAGTAAAATAAGCCTTCCGCTTTCAGCTGGGAAATAATTCTTGCATCGGACAAATGATGAGCACCATCCAACCAAAGGTAGATGAGCCGGTCAGCGACGAACTGACACTGGTCCAGGCAGCCAAGAATGGCGACGTCGGGTCCTTTGAGGAATTAGTCAGGCGATACGACCGGAACGTTTTTAGGATTGCGCAACACATCACGCAAAACCGCGAAGACGCGGAAGATGTGGTGCAGGACGCGTTTCTAAAGGCGTACAGCAACCTGAAACAGTTTCAGGGGCAGTCGAAGTTTTATACCTGGCTGGTGCGAATTGCGGTGAACGAAGCGCTGATGAAGTTGCGGCGCCGGCGTCCCGAGCGAACCGTTTCGCTGGACGAAGACGTAAAGACAGAAGAGGATTCAGTTCCGCGTGAAGTTGCGGATTGGAGCCCAAATCCTGAGCAACAGTATAACCAGGCTGAACTGCGGGAGATTTTGACCAAGACCATACAAGGCCTGCCGCAAACTTTCAGGACCGTGTTTGTGCTGCGGGACGTGGAAGGTCTCTCAACCGAAGAAACTGCGGAAGCGCTGGACCTGAGTATTCCGGCAGTGAAGTCGCGGTTGTTGCGGGCGCGGTTGCAACTCAGGGAGCGGCTCAGCCGTTTCTTTCAGCGCCGGGAACCTGGTGCGGAGAAGTTGGAGATTGAAAATGCAGATGACATACCAACACACGAGAGCGGAGATGGCAACCAGTGAAGTGCGCTGAATTCCTGCAAGAGCTAACCAACTACCTGGACGGCGTCATCGACGACCGTACAAAATCTGAATTGGAAGACCACCTTTCGTGGTGCCACAACTGCTATGTCGTCTGCGACACCACCAAAAAGACGATTGAGATCTACCGCGATTCGCAACTGTACGAGTTACCGGATGACCTTCGGAACCGGCTGCGATCGGCTATCGTAACCAAATGCCAGGCCCGCAAGAAAGCTGATTCCGGCAACGCCTGAAACGCCGTTTGTTTTCACTGATTTCTCCATAGGTCACCTTCCTAAAGGCACGTTCCGCTTTTTCGTAACCCATTCAGAGGGTCCCGGGGTAAATGGATGAATCCGGGTGGAACGTTATACCGTGCAGTTGTTCGGCGCAATGAAGCCACAATTTCCACCGAACCTTTTTCCGGAAGCCGGAATCTAAGTACAAGACCCTAATGTTGGCCGTTTAAGTAGGGGCAGGAGGTAAACAAAGTGTTTACTAAATTAATGGATGCCGTGTTCGGTTGCACTCATAGTCATTACAGTTTTCCGAGAAGCTCGCGCGTTCGTGGAGGAGTTCGTAGGACGGGGGCAGCCGCCCTCACAGGCACATACGTTGCGTGCCTGGATTGCGGGAAGGAACTCCCTTACGATTGGGACGCGATGAAAATAGTCAGTTCGGGCTCAGAAAGCCGTAAATATTTGCACTCACTGGCGACGAAAGAGGCGTCGTAAGCAGCTTTTGCCGTTAGCTCTTGGCCTTTAGCTTTAGCTTTAGCTTCGCCAACGTTTGTGGCACAGAAAATGGGCGTGGCCTTTTGGTCGCGCCCATTTTATTTTTCCGGTATGTACTAATTCGTGCTGTCGTCACGCCGCTTCAGAGTGGGACGTCCGTCATCATCCGCGCCGCTTTTGTCATCCGTGCCATTTTTGTCGGTGTTGGAGGCGCGTCGCAGGCTGGGCTTCTTTCCGTCCTTCGAATCAGTAACTTTGTGACGGTTCTCAATCGCCGCCAGGCGCGCTTTCACATCGTCGAATTCCGAGGTTGTAACTTCATACTGGGGACGCGCCGGCAAAATCTGCGCAATCTCTTCCTGTGATTTCGCTATGCGATCCGGAGTCTGGGGATGGGTTGCGAATGCTTTCGATAACGTTCCCGGCTTCTTTTTCTCTTCCGCCTGCACTTTCTCGAAGAAGCTGATGAAAGCCTGGGGATCGTAACCCGCCTTATACATGTATTGCAGCCCGAGGTAATCGGCTTCGGCCTCGAATCCGCGGGAAAACTTCATGAAGGTCAGCGGTACAGCCAGGCCAGCGGCCTCGTAGCCGGCATAGCCAATTGGTCCACCCACAAAGATTAGTGGGATAGAAGCCAGATTCATCAGATTGCCACGAGTGTTTTCGCGCGCCGCGTGACAAGCGGCAACGTGCGCGATTTCGTGGGCCATCACACCTGCGAGTTCGGCTTCTTCGTCGGCGGCGAGGATCAATCCGGAATTCACGTAGAAAAACCCGCCGGGGAGCGCGAAGGCGTTGATCTCGTCGGAATCGATGACCTTGATGGTGAACGGTACTTGCGAATCCGAGTTGCGGACGAGATTTTGTCCGAGACGATTTATATATTCGGTGATAACCGGATCATTCACTAACTTTGATTGCGACTCGACTTGTTGGGAAAATTGCTTGCCCATCGCAATCTGTTTCTCCAGGCTATACCAGTTGCCCAAGCCACGGTCGCAACCGATATGGCGGTTGCCGATGGCATCGACGTCGCTGCGGCCTCCATCTTATCTTTATCTTTATCGCCTTTTGCGGGCACCGATGGCGGCGTTACCGACGCTGGCGCGGTAGACGTAGGCGTGGCGGAGGGTGCATCTGCGGGAGTCTGGGCTCCCTGATTTTGCGCCGATCCAAGGATGCAGCAGCCGAAGGTTAAAACGGCTGTCATGAAAATTGAACGGATAGTCATAACTACTCCCTTCGTGCAAAGGGCCTTCTGGGTGAATTATACGCCCGCCCTTGGAAACAGATGAGCGCCTAAAGCTGAGTCTTGCCTAAAGGATTGGACGCGCGATTGCTAAAGAAGGTTATCCCCGCAAAAAAATGGATCGTTCCTGACAGGCCTCAGTCGTAATATTCCAGTCCCAAGTGCGTAATCAGTTCTTCCCCTTTTAGATGACGGAGGGTGTTTTTCAGCTTCATGGATTGAATGAAAAGATCGTGCTCGGGGTAGAGTCCCGGTGCGGTCATGGGAGACTTGAAATAGAAGCTGAGCCACTCTTGAATGCCCAACCCCTGCAACTCAGAACTGCGCTGGGCGAGGTCGAGAAACAGCAACAGGTCGAGAACGATCGGGGCGGCCAAAATCGAGTCGCGACACAGGAAATCGACTTTAATCTGCATGGGGTACCCGAGCCAGCCGAAGATGTCGATATTGTCCCATCCCTCTTTGTTATCACCACGAGGAGGATAATAGTTGATGCGAACCTTATGGGTAAAATTCCCATAAAGCTCGGGGTATAGTTCGGGTTGAAGGATGTGCTCGAGAACCGATAATTTGGATTCTTCCTTAGTCTTGAAGGAGCCGGGATCTTCTAACACTTCGCCGTCGCGATTTCCCAGGATGTTGGTGGAAAACCACCCATTGAGACCTAACATGCGGGCCTTAAATCCGGGCGCCAAAATGGTTTTGATCAACGTCTGCCCAGTCTTGAAATCCTTGCCACAGATTGGAGAATTGTTCCGGCGCGAGAGTTCGTGCATGGCGGGGAAATCGACGGTCAGATTGGGCGCGCCGTTGGCGAAAGGGACGCCTTCCATCAAGGCGGCGTAGGCATAGATCATGGAGGGCGCGATAGATTCATCGCTGCGAGTAAGCGCCTTTTCGAAAGCTTTTACCGATTGGTGGGCCTGAGTCTGCGTCAAAAAAATCTCGGTCGATCCACACCAGATCATTGCCAGACGCGCGGCGCCGGAAGTTTTCTTGAAGTCGCGAATATCGTCACGTACCTGCTCGGCAAGATCCATCTTGTTCTTGCCTTGCTTCACGTTGGTGCCGTCAAGCTTTTTGACGTAGTTGTGGTCGAAGACTGCCTTGCGAGGCTTAATGGAACTTAACAGCGGTTTAACCTTTTTGAGTAGTTCAGCTTCCAGAACTCCGGCTTTCGAGGCGGCGGTGAACATATCGTCTTCAAAGATGTCCCATCCGGTGAAGACCAGGTCTTTCAGGCCGGCAAGCGGAAGGAATTCGTTGATCTTCGGCGACCGGGCGTCGGTACGCTTGCCCAGGCGAATCGTGCCCATTTGCGTGAGGGAGCCAATGGGCTTGGCGAATCCCTTGCGGACCGCTTCGACGCCGGCAACAAATGTGGTGGCGACCGCTCCCATGCCAGGAATCATGATGCCAAGTTTGCCCTTGGCGGGCTGAATTTTGTTAGTGTTTTGAGCGGAGGGATTTGCTTTGGGTTTTGATTCAGAGTTCTGCCGCGTTGGCATTGTTGATAGCTTCCTTGTACGGGCTCTATAAGTGAGGGCCAGGGGTTGTAAAGCAAACGGTTATGTTCTCGTATCACGATAGGATTTGCAACCAACTGGGATTAACACGATGACCTTTTCAAGCAGCCGGAAGAAATCAGCATTTGCCGGTAGATGTGGGCACCGCTCCCCATTAGGATTGAAGGCCTCGGGACTGACCTGTGATTGACGACAATTTTCTCGCGATCATAAATCCCGCAGCTGGCGGCGGACGGTGCCGGAACCTTGTAGGCCCGGCTTTAGACCGGCTGCGCGCAGGCGGAGTGAAAGTTGCGGTCGTCGAAACTAGCGCGCCGGGCGAAGCTACAGGTATAACGCGTCGGGCGTATTCGCAAGGGCGGTCTAAATTTATCTCTGTTGGCGGCGATGGGACTGCGTTTGAGATTGTTAATGGACTTTTTCCGGAGGCGCAGAGTGGTGAACGTCCGACGCTTGCCTTCTTGCCATTAGGCACCGGAAATTCTTTTCTTCGCGACTTCAGCGATCGCGGGGCGGACCATTCTATTGAAGCGCTATTGGCGGGACGGTCGCGTCCGTGCGACGTATTGCGTTTGGCGCATTCTGAGGGAATCCTCTATTACACAAATCTATTGAGCATGGGTTTTTCCGCCGACGTCGCTACATTACGCGCCCGCCATTTCGCGGGGTGGGGCGAATTGGGATATCAATCCTCGATCATTCTTTGCCTGGCGAGATTCCGGCGCCGGGCCTTTCCGTTGCGAGTGGACGGCCAGGGCGAACTTGACCGGCGGTCATGCCTGTTTCTAACGTTCAGCAATAGCAAATTTACCGGCGGCACTATGATGATTGCGCCGAAAGCCGAAATTGACGATGGGTTGATCGAGTACGTTCGGTGGGGGCCGATCAGTCGCACTGGCCTGCTGCGAAATTTGCCGACGCTCTATGACGGCACACACATAAATCATCCGTTGGCAGAAAGAACCGCGGCGAAGCGGATCGATTTTTCTTTGGCCCGCCCGGTAGACGTAATGATTGATGGCGAGGTCTTGACGCTGTGGTGCCAGAGCTTGGATGTCTTGCCATTGGCGATCAATGTCGTGGTATAAGACGGAACGATGAACAAGAGTCGCGGAACCTTTTCCGGCACGTGGGCGCTGGTTATCGGATTTATAATTTTCGCCGCCTTTGGGATCTGGGCAATTTGGCTACGCGCCACCCATGCGCCGCGATGATGCCGCCCCTATGAACAAAATGATTGTGGTCGCGGGAGTAGTCGTCATTGAGATCGCGATGGCAATCGCCCTGATTCCCTGGACGAATCAGGGTCAAATCAAAACCACCGATTTTGTAAACTTTTACGTGGCTGCCACTATTGTGCGGCAAGGTGATGGACAAGCCTTATACCGGGCGGACACAGCAAGCATGGTCTACGAAACGATCCTCGGGCACAAAACCTCATGGTACTTTTTGCATCCTCCATTTGAAGCTGCCGCTCTGGTCCCGCTGTCATACGTGTCCGTCGGCAGGGCATTCACTTTGTGGAGCTTGATGAATCTGGCCCTCGTCGGGACTGTGCCCCTATTGCTGGCGAATTGCGTGTCATTTCCGGCGGGGAAGCCTTATTTGAGCCTGGCGGCATTTATATTCCCGCCGGTGCTAACCTGCCTGGTGTTAGGCCAGGATTCAATCGTCATATTGTTCGTGATTACCGCAGCATATTCGTTGTACCGCAAAAACCGGGAATTTGCGGCAGGTCTGGTATTGGCGTTGGCCTCGATTAAATTTCAGTATGTCTTGATATTTGCCGTCTTCCTTTGCGTTTCGAGAAAATTCCGTTTTTTGTCGGGGCTGATAACGGGCGCAGCAATGCTGATCCTCTTTTCTCTGACGGTCGTTGGGCCTCGCGGCATGATCGAATATTTTAAATTCATGCAAGAATTTGCATTGCACGGGAGTTTTATCAGCGTCCGTCCGGATTTAATGGTCAACTGCCGAGGCTTCCTGACTGGCACCGGATGGGTGAATCATGTTGGGTTCTATTCGACGGCGTCGTCGGTACTTTTTATTGTGGCGGCAATCTTTTGCGCACGTTACTCCCAGCGCGCCAAGACCGCAACTCCATCTTTGCTATTTTCGTTATTTGTAGCGACCGCTTTTATCGCTTCCCCGTATGCACATTTCGCGGATGCGAGTATGTTGCTTCTACCGATGGGCCTGGCGGTCGGAGACAGGCGGGATTGGAGGATGGCCGAAAAACTGATTGCGGGTTCGAGTGCGTTACTTTTTCTAACGCCCCTTGTCCTCATGAGCTTTGGAGGACATTACTGGTGGAATAGCCGGATTTACTGGATGTTCCCGGTAATTCTTCTTTTTACCGCTGGGCTTGCGCTGGCGCTGCTTGAGCACAGAGGCCCACGCTTTTCCCATCCATCTGAGAATTCATAAATATGTCGCTTACCGCGAACACGCGACAGAGTGGCGATTTCACCGCCGAGAGCTTGCCTGAGCTATCGGTCGTTATGCCATGCCTGAATGAAGCCAGCAGCATCGCCGGATGCATTGCTCAGATCGCCGACACTTTTGCCATTAATAATATCTCTGGAGAGATAATCGTGGCGGACAACGGCAGCGAAGATAACTCGCGTGAAATAGCAGCGGGCGCGGGAGCCAGAATTGTTCGCATAGCGGCACGCGGATACGGAAGCGCATTGATGGGGGGAATTGCGGCGGCCAGAGGCCAATACATAATTATCGGAGACGCCGATGGCAGCTACGATTTCACCCAGATTCCGATGTTCGCGGAAAAATTGAGATCAGGGTATGAGTTGGTGATGGGCAACCGGTTTAAAGGTGGAATTCAACCCGGAGCCATGCCGGGATCACATAAGTATTTCGGGAACCCGGCGCTCACAGGAATTGGCCGGCTGTTTTTCGAAACTCCTTGCCACGATTTCCATTGCGGGCTCCGCGGCTTCAGCAAAGACGCTTACGAACGCATGGAATTGCGCACCACGGGAATGGAATTCGCCAGCGAAATGGTGGTGAAGGCTTCGTTATTTGGATTGCGCACGTGCGAAGTGCCGGCAACATTGTCCCGCGATAAGCGGACCGGGCCATCGCATATACGCAGCTGGCATGACGGCTGGAGGCATTTGCGATTTTTGCTCTTGTATAGTCCGCGCTGGCTTTTTTTTTATCCTGGGCTGGCAATGTTATTTGCAGGCTTGGCGATGGCCGGATGGCTGCTGCCGGGGCCGCGGAAAGTCGGAGACGTTTTTCTCGATATTCACACTTTGCTATACGCGATCAGTGCGATTTTAATTGGGTTTCAGGCGGTTGTATTTTCGGTGTTCACAAAAATCTTCGGCATAACGGCTGGGCTGCTTCCGGAGGATCCACGAATGACTCGCGCTTTCCGGATGTTTAAGCTGGAGCACGGCCTCGTGGGTGGTGCGACTTTAATGATAATCGGTCTCGGTATCGCACTTTATTCGTTGCTGTTGTGGAATCGCACTGGATTTGGACCGATGAATCCGGTTCTGCTTGTGCGACTGGTGTCGATGGCGATGGTGATGATTATTCTGGGAGTTGAAATTGTGTTCTCGAGTTTTTTTCTCAGCATCCTTGGCCTGGCTCGAAAATGAGCTGGCTGCGGCAGGCTCATAAATCCCTGGTTCATCGAAGGCGGATTCGGCGTCTGGCCGAACTCCTGGCTGAGGCGCTTCCCGGCACGGGCAATCTTTTGGATATTGGGTGCGGCGACGGAAAACTGGCGTCATTGCTTTCCGATATCCGACCCGCGATTAGAATTGCAGGGGTCGATGTGGCGGCGCGTGAACAAATTTCTTTTCCAGTACGGCTATACGACGGGGTCAGCCTTCCGTTTGCCGACTCCAGCTTCGACGCTGTGATGCTGATCGACGTGCTGCACCACACTGGCGAACCATTGCCATTGTTGCAGGAGGCGCTGCGCGTATCGCGTGGGAGTTTGATTGTGAAGGACCACATATGTCAGGGATTTGCCGCGGCAACCCGCCTTCGTTTCATGGATTACATAGGCAATTCCGGCTTGGGCGTGAGTCTTCCCTACAACTATTTATTACCGCACGAATGGGACGACATCGAGAGGTTGTTAGGACTGAATGTATTGGTCAAAAAAAACGAGCTTAAACTGTATCCGCAGCCGTTCGATTATATTTTCGGCTCCGGATTGCACTTTTTCGCGCTGTACCAAAAAACCCGGTCAGACGGCGACCGTCATGGCAGGACCGAAGCGGGAGGCGGAAGCGGATCGAGTCGCGGTGGATTTTGATCCGCTTGCAACATCCACGGCTTGCGGTCGCCGAAATACCGCAGCAGTTCCTGATTATCCGCGGCGCCCATATCGCGCGCCCACAGCACTTTTGAGTGATCTATATCCGCGGAGTTGTACACCCACTCATCGCCCGCGTAGTGCTCCGCATCATAATGCACAATCACCAATTGCTTTCCCGGAAGAGAATCCAACTTCTGCGAAATTGCGATGCGAGTCAGGTGATCGTGGGGTCCAAGAGGGGCGCCGGCAGCCTGGGATGGAATGACCCAGAGCCTGATTAGCACCATGGAAACGCAAATGAGAGGAACTGTGCGGACCAACGCTTTCCCCACCATAAACCGACGCCAATGCCATTTCGCAAGGTGCCGCATACATTGCAGAACAATTAGAAAAAACAGACCTATCGCCGGCGCGAAATAATGGCATTGAATCCAGGTTTCGCAGAAGATTGCCAGCATCGAAATGCCTAATATCCAGAGGGCGGGCTGCATTCTGCGGTCGCGGCGTGCATACGGAAACGCGATTAATGGAATGGATAAAGCGGGACCAATAAATGATAGCCAGCATAAAAGGATGATCCCCATCATGCGGGTCCAAAGACCGCGCGGGGTACGCTCATTTTGATAGCTTTTTAAATATTGGGTGTAGAACTCGCGCATGAGCGGGTGATGATAAGACGACTGCGGACGGGGTTTTTGCCAAAGAAATAAAGGCGCTTGGCCGTAAGTCGCCTGATTGACCTGGTAGGGCATTTTGAATGCGCTGCCAGTCACGCGATGGTTGTAGTAGCCGCCCGCGAAAGCTCCGACTGTCAAGAAAGCGGCCATAGGATATACCAGACTTCTTAGCGAGAGTTTCAACGGAGGGCGGTTTTTGCCGATCATCCCCATCAGCAAGATGACGGCCACGGGCAGGCTCAGAGCCAGCCCCTCGTAAGGGCGGCTGTTGGCAAGTATCACAAGGCCTATTGCCATCAAGCACGCCACGGATGCTCTGGGTTTTCGTTGCAAGCGCGGAAGCGCACCAAGAACTAGCGCACCGCCTAGCGCAGGCACGGAGCCTCCCCAGTAACTATTCATCCAGTAACTGAGAATACCGATACGCAACACAACCAGGACTCCACCGAGTAGCGCCCAATCCGGAGGAAGCCAACCCTGGAACATCCAGCACAAAGCGGCACACATTAGGGCCGTGCTGACCAGCACGCCGATCCATGGATGTCCTAATATTTCGCCGAAGGCGAGAAACATGCCTTGTGCAGGCGGGTACATAGACATGTAAGTCGGCTGCAAAATAATGTGGAAGCTTTCGAAGTGAATCCACATCGGCGGTGAAGGATTAGTTAGCCGGCCATGGGCAAATGTATCGGCGGCGAGCAGATAGCTAAATTCGTCGTGGATCGATGGCTGCGGAATTCGCAGTAGTGGAATCAGGGCCGCACGACTGCTGAGAACAAAGAGACCAACCAGAAAGACGCAGAGAATCTTTCTTCGTGCGAGACGCCGAAGCCAATGTTCGCAACGCTTCAGCGCAGTGAAAATGATATTGGCGCGACCGAATACGGTAAGAGTTGCAAAAAATAAAACGACGGCTACAGCTTTAAATTCTAAAAATAGCAGCCGTACGTTGGAGATCATCTTATGAACAGATCAGAGGGCGCCGTCTATTTTGCCGCCAGGTCACTGACATCCTGTTTTGCGTCGAGTTTTTCCAGGATGCCGGCGGCTACGTCCATCATTTCCTGATCTACGGTGCGGTTTTTGGAGATGGCTTCCTGGAGCGGGATAGAGATGATTTTGTTTCCGCGGAGGGCGGCCATGCGCCCGAATTCGCCGCGGTGAACCATGTCGATGGCGCCCAGTCCGTAGCGGGTGGCTAATACGCGGTCAAAGGCGGTTGGAGTGCCGCCGCGCTGTATATGTCCCAGGACAACGGTTCGTGTTTCGAAGCCGGTGCGTTTTTCTAATTCTTTCGCGAGCACATTGCCGACGCCGCCTAAGCGCGCATGTCCAAATTCGTCTTTGTCCCCATCCATCGAGACCGCGGAGCCATCACCAGAATTAGTAGCCGAAAATTTCGCGCCTTCCGCGACCACCACGATGCTGAAATACCGTCCACGAGAGTGGCGGAGACGAATGGTGTCGGCCACCTGTTCAACGTCGAACGGCTTTTCAGGGATCAGGATGACGTCGGCGCCGCCGGCGATGCCGCTATGAATGGCGATCCATCCCGCATCGCGTCCCATGACTTCTACGACCATGACTCGATTGTGAGCTTCGGCCGTGGTATGAACACGGTCGATGGCTTCCATTACAACGTTGACGGCAGTGTCGAATCCGAAAGTGTAATCGGTACCGGCGAGATCGTTGTCGATGGTCTTAGGGACGCCAACGACATTGAAACCCTTGACATGAAGTTTGCTGGCGACGGTGAGAGTGTCGTCGCCGCCAATCGCGATGAGAGCATCAATTTGATTTTTTTTCAGCGTAGAAATGCACTGGTCGAGTCCATCGGCTTTTTTCGCGGGGTTGGTGCGTGAGGTCCGAAGGATGGTGCCGCCGCGAGGCAGTATTCCGGCGACGACAGACAAATCCAGCGGAATCGTGTTGTTTTCCATCACTCCGCGCCAGCCTTCGAGAAATCCAATGAATTCGTCCTGGTAATGAAAGGAACCTTTGCGCACGGCGGCGCGGATGACTGCGTTAAGACCGGGGCAATCGCCGCCGCCGGTGAGGATGCCAACTTTCATTGTCTGCTCCTGTGATCAGTGTGTGTGGCCGCGTTCGTCAATCCTCTGTGGATAGAAGGGCACTCGCAAACTTTTTATGTAAGACGGAGCTTAAAGATTATCACTAAGAGTTTCATCGGGCAAAGGAACAGTGCATCGTAGCTCGGTTCGAGGTGCTGCACGCAAGATCCCTCGCCCCGCTGGTGAGAACGCGGTGCTTCGGGATGACTGCATCCTAGAGGAGTCCAAACTGAGCCACTACCGTACGTTGGAAACCGTTTCGCGGGCAGGAGTGCCCGCGCCACACAACCCGCGCCACACAATCTTTGCTGCACAATCTGAAATGTACTGGGGAAGGCATTTTGTGTGCCGGTCGGTTGCGGTAGACTTCCAGCCATGCGGGTGATGGGGATTGATTGCGGCACGGAATATACGGGGTACGGGATTGTGGAGTTGGGGGCGGACGCAAAGCTGATTTGCGTCGCATGCGGCGCCATTAAGTTGTCTCCGCGTGACCCTATGTGCGATCGCTTGTCGACAATTTACTCGGGACTGGGTGAAATTATCCGCCAGCACCGTCCGGACAATGTTGCGATCGAGGAAATCTTTTACGCGATCAATGTGAAGTCGGCGCTTAAATTGGGACAGGTGCGCGGTGTGGCTATGCTGGCCGCATCTTCGGTGGGGTTGACAGTTTCGGAGTATGCGCCTTTGACGATAAAGTCCGCAGTGGTGGGTTATGGGCGGGCCGAAAAGCATCAAGTGCAGCACATGGTCGCCCGGTTGTTGAATCTTGCCGAAATTCCGGAGCCTCCAGACGCCGCCGATGCGCTGGCAATTGCGATTTGCCATCTGCATACCGCCGCCACATTGCAGGCGCAGGCTGCGAGCGCCAGATAGTCTAGTCGTCGGCGCTGGCTGTGACTTGCGACCGGCCTACCGTTGAAAGTTCCTGATCTTTATATTGCAATTGGTATAGCTTCCAATAGATACCGCGTTGGGTGAGGAGTTCCTGATGGGTGCCGATTTCGCGCAGGCGGCTTCTGTGCATCACGATGATTTTGTCGGCGCGCTGAACAGTCGAAAGCCGGTGGGCAATGACTACCGATGTGCGGCCTTCCACCATCCGGTTCAAAGCTTCGCGGACGCGGAATTCAGTTTCGGTGTCCACGCTGGAAGTAGCTTCATCCAGAATTAAGATTTTTGGATTGTGCGCCAGGGCGCGGGCAAATGATATCAACTGCTTCTGACCGGTCGACAACGTGGATCCGCGCTCACGAACTTCTTCCTTAAACTGATTGGGCAGCAACTGGATGAAATCGGTGAGGTTCACATCCTCGGCGGCTTTATGCACGTCGGCGTCTGAAATCCGTTGCGTGCCCAGGCGGATGTTGCTTTCAATTGTCCCCGTGAATAGGAATGGGTCTTGCAAGACGACGCCGAAACGGCTGCGCAGATCGGCCATATCCATGTCTCTCACGTCCACGCCGTCGATTGTGATAGCACCTTTCTGCACGTCGTAAAAGCGCATAAGAAGGGAGATGATGGTGGTTTTGCCGGCGCCGGTATGTCCGACGATGGCGGCGGTTTCGCCGGGTTCGATGGTGAAGGTGACGTCGCGGAGAACCCAATCCGGCTCGGGGACTGCGGGTGCAGCCGAGCTTTGCTCGGCCTGACGGGCGGGGGCGCCCGTCGCCACGTGAGCGGGGATGGCGTCTGGCGCGGTTTTATAGGCGAACCATACGTGGTCGAACTTGATTCGGCCTGCGCCCTCCGGTCTTTTAGCAATCAGCGGGGCGGAGATTTGGGTCGGGGTATCGAGCAGCTTGAATACGCGCTCGCTCGAGGCCATCGCCGATTGCAGAATGTTGTATTTTTCGCTGAAGTCCTGAATCGGACGGAAAAACCGTTGCGCGTATTGAATGAAGGCCACCAGGATACCGAGCGTGGCAACACTGGGAACAATTTGCCAGTGCAGCAGTGTTTTGCGGCTGAATCTGATTTGTATTCCGTGGGTGACTACGTGGCGCATTACATCATTGCCCCCGAACCAGATAACGGAGGCGATCGCTACGGCGGATAGCAATTCGACGATGGGATAGTAAACGGCGTGCGCCATGATCGCGTCTTTATATGCGTCCATATGGACGGCATTTACTTCGGAGAATTTGTCGTAGGCACGTTCCTCACGATTGAAGAGCTGCAAGACGACCATGCCGCTGACGTGCTCTTGCAAGTAAGCATTAATGCGGGCGATGGCCACGCGAATGCGCCGGTAGGAGTCGCGAACCTTGTCGCGAAATATTTTCGTAGCGTAAGCAATGATCGGGAGAACGGCCAGCGTGACCAACGACACTCGCCAGGTCATGTTCAACATGATGGCCATGATCCCGAATAGAACAAAGACGTCCTCAAAAATCGAGACGACGCCGGAGGTAAACATTTCGTTCAGCGCGTCTACGTCGGTCGTAACGCGCGTAACCAGCCGGCCAACAGGGTTCTTGTCGTAAAAACCAATGTGCATTTTTTGCAGATGGCGGAAAATCTGGCTGCGCAAATCGAACATCACCATCTGCCCTGCCCACTGCATAAAATAGGTTTGCAGATACTCGAGCAGGAAACTGAAAGCGAGCAAGCCGACGCCGAGGGCGGCTACTTGTGCGATACCCGCAAGTGGCTTGTTGCTCAAGAAGAAGTCGAACGGCGTATGTAATCCGGGGACAGGCGCAAGATATTTATCGATTACAACTTTGGTCAGGTAGGGCCCTAAAACATCGGCACAAGCTTTGAGAAGGATAGACGCGAGCGCGATGCTGACCTGCCATTTGTAGGGGCGCAGGTATCCGATCAGCCGTTTCATTAGCCGGCTGTCGTAAGCCTTGCCTAATACTTCTTCTTCCTGATGCGAAGCCATATCTATTAATGAAAGATTACCCTATAGATGTGACGAGAGGGCCGCAGGATGGAGGGATTCACCTCACGGGCTGGAATTTGTGGCGGGGGCGGGCCTGCGGCGCTTCAGTACGATCCGCTTCGGGAGCTGGCAATCGTTTTTACCCTCGTCCTCGCTGAGTTCGCGATGAGGTACCTTGTGCAGCGCGTCGAGCCAGCGCACGAGAGGGGCGATCAAATTGTCGAATGGCTTGCGGCTGGAAGCATCGAGGAAAAACAAATCCTGCCAATGGTCGCCGCGAAATACATCTATTTGCAGTTGGTCGAGTTGTACGTTGACTGATGGTTCGACGATCTGTTTCTGGGTTAGAGCCCGCAACTGGTCGCCGTTAATTAGTTTCTGCACTTGAACGAGGTCGTCCTCAGGCAATGCGCCTTCGAAGACTTTTGTATGATCGCCTTTTTCCAGTTCGAGGTGAAATTGCCCGTCATTTCTTAGGAGCACGCAGGAGTGGTCATAGAAAGTCGCGGTCTCAATGTGCAATAGATAGGGATATTTGAAAGCGGTGGTCTCGCTTGTTTGTCCCGAGGCAGCAAGGGCAAAAAAAGGCACAACGAAAAGAAAAAATAATCGCACGGTTCGGCGGACAACCCTCGAAAAATTACATCACAGCATACGGCGAAAAGTCATCGGCAAGGTTTTAAACCAATTCGGGGATCACTACGCGCCGGATCCTTCGCAAGCTCAGGATGACTCCTTCGGGGTGTTGCAAGAGCGCTATAAGTGGCGGACCAACAGCGCCGAATTTTTTGATCCGAAGCCTACGCAATTGCAGATGGCGTGCTCGATTGCAGCCTGACGGTCGGGTTCGGGAACATAATCGAGATCGCAGGAAGGGTCGGGAACATCGAGATTGATGGTAGGAGGAATCTTGCTGTGTTGCATGGCGATGAGAGTCGCGGCGAGGCTGGCGGAGCCACAGGCGCCTTGTGCGTGTCCAATTTGCGATTTTAATCCTGACATCGGAATCGCTTTGGCGTGGGCGCCAAGAGCTAATTTAAGCGCACTGGTTTCGATGCGATCATTCATCTCGGTCGAGGTCCCGTGCAGATTGACGTACTGAATATCTTTCGGAATCAGTCCTGCTTCCTCGAGGGCGAGGGTGATGGCGCGCGCCGGCTCTTCGGGAGAGTCGCTCATGCGCACGCGGTGAAACGCCTCGCAGGTCGATCCGTATCCCACTATTTCCGCATATATGTGCGCGCCACGAGAGCGAGCGTGTTCGTAGTCTTCCAGAATGAACATCCACGAGCCTTCGGAAAGCACGAAGCCATCGCGGTCGGCGGAAAAAGGCCGTGAAGCGCGCTCTGGTTCCTGATTCCAAGCCTGGGTCAATGCTCGGAGTAGAGAATAGCCCTTGATGATTCCGGGAGTGATGGGCGAATCGACGCCGCCAACCAGAAACATTGGCAGTATACCGGCCTGGATGTGCTGATAGGCGTAGCCAATCGCGTCGGTGGAGGAGGTGCATCCCGCGGTGACCACGTGGCTGTAACCGCGGAACCCGAAGCGCATGCTGATCTCACTGGGAATCGTACCCATTGTGCCGCTGGGGATGCAGAATAGGCTGACTTGTTTCACGTGACCCGAATGCCACAGGCGGTATTGTTCTTCGGAAAATTCCTGCGCGCCGCCGCCGGTTCCGAGAATCACTCCGATTTCGCGCTTTTCGTCCATCGACATCGCGGCGGGATCCAGGCCGGCGTCTTTTATCGCTTCATGCGAAGCAGCGATGGCCAGGGGGACGACGCGGGAGACGTGCTTGCGCTCGCGGACGTCGACCCAAGCCAGTTCGTCGAATTCGGGAATCTCTCCGGCGATCTGCACCGGCAGGGCTGAAGGATCGAAGCGCGAGATGCGCTTTACGCCAGATTTGCCCGCAAGAATGGCGAGACAAAACGCTTCTTTACCAATTCCGTTCGGGCTCACGACGCCCATTCCGGTGATTACAACGCGAGGAAGCATAGGTTATTGGCTCAATTGGTTCAGGTTAATCACGAACGAACGGCATTTCACATGGGATAATCGTCTGCAATGCCGCTCGGCCTGTATATCTCCGTTCCCTTTTGCCGCAGCAAATGCAGCTATTGCAATTTCGCGTCCGACGTTTTTTCGCGCGCGGTTCACCGGACTTACGTAGATCGGGTTTGCGGCAGTATTCAAAGCGCTTCGAGCGTCGCAGCACAAGCCGGAGGCCAGTTCGATCCCCAAGCTGACTCAATCTTCCTTGGCGGCGGAACTCCTACTCTACTTGATATGGCGGAACTTGAGCGAATATTTGTCACGATACGGTCAACTTTCGAAGTTGCGCGCGACGCTGAAATCACCGTGGAGTGCGCCCCGGGCACGATTACGGGGTCCGTTATAGAGGCTTTCCAGCGCTGCGGAGTGAGTCGCGTAAGCCTGGGAGTGCAGTCGTTTGTCGATCGCGAGGCGGCGGCGGTCGGACGTTTGCACAATCACGAAACTGTGATTGATGACATCATTCGGCTTCGAACCGCGGGGATATCGAATATCAACGTTGACCTGATTGCTGGGTTGCCACATCAGACGGCGCAAAGCTGGAGAAGTTCGCTGGCACAGGTTCTTGATTCTGAGGTCCCGCATGTCAGCGTCTACATGCTTGAGGTTGATGAAGATTCCCGCCTCGGCCGGGAAGTGACTGCCGGTGGCACCAAATACCACGCGCACTTTGTGCCCGATGAAGATCTGGTAGCCGACTTCTATCAGGAAGCTTGCGAAATACTGAACGCCGCTGGCATTCATCAGTATGAGATTTCGAATTTTGCGCGCCGGGGATTGGAGTCCCGCCATAATTTGAAATATTGGACGCGGCAGCCGTACATAGGATTCGGCGTGGATGCCCATTCCATGCTTTTATCAGGGGCGCCGGATGTGGATGCTGTCAGGTATTCGACACCGAACTTGCTGGAAGAATTCATGCGCGACGCGCCCGCCAAAATAGTTTTGGTGAGCCGGCAGGCGGCATTGGAAGAAACCTTCTTTCTTGGCCTTCGCCTCACGGAAGGGGTGGATTTGAGGCTCGTCGAGGCCAGGTTTGGTAAGGTTTTCCTCGCTGAGATAAGCGGCTCGATTGACGATTGCGTGAAACTGGAACTCTTGGAGCGGCGCAATAGCCGAATCAAATTGACTGATCGCGGGCGACTGCTTTCGAATGAAGTGTTCGAGCGATTCATATCAGTAACTGCATGATGCACTCAACCAACCAGTCGGTCTAAACGCTTCGCGCATCTTTGCCAGCGTGTTCTAATTGGAGCTGTGCACCATTTGGAGTGCATAGCGTTTGCGGAGGGATCGTGGATTTTCAGCTCAACGACGAACAGTTGCAACTGAAGAAAACCGTGAGCGAATTCGCTTCGCGGGAAATCGCGCCACACGTCATGAAATGGGATGAGGCCGGCGACTTTCCTTTGTCCACGGTAAAAGAATTAGGCAAGCTGGGCTTGCTGGGTATTATTTTTCCGGCCGAATATGGCGGGGCCGGCATGGGCTACGTGGAATATGTAACCGCCATCGAAGAACTCTCGCGGGTGGATGGATCAGTTGGAATTATCGTCGCGGCTCACACTTCCCTGTGCTCGAATCACATCTTCGTCGCGGGCAACGAAAGTCAGAAAAAGAAATACGTAAGCCGCCTGGCGACCGGAGAATTTATTGGAGCGTGGGGGCTCACCGAGCCCTCGTCTGGATCAGACGCCGGAAGCGCGCGGATGACGGCCGTCCGAAAGGGAAACAACTGGGTCTTGAATGGAACCAAGACGTTTTGCACCAATGGACATTACGCGGACGTATTGGTTGTGGTCGCGGTTACGGACCGCGCCGCGCACACGCATGGGTTGTCGGCTTTTCTGGTCGATAGAGACACGAAAGGTTTTCGTCCGGGCAAAAAGGAAAATAAACTGGGATTGCGGGCCAGCGATACCGCGGAATTAATTTTTGAAGACTGCGTGCTTCCGGCGGAGAATCTCCTGGGAACCGAGGGCCAGGGGTTCGTGGACGCAATGCGCGTTCTCGATGGCGGCAGGATTTCTATCGCCGCGTTGTCGCTGGGAATGGCGGAAGGCGCTTATGATGCGGCGCTGAATTATTCGAAACAGCGCAAACAGTTTGGCAAGGCTATCAGTGATTTTCAGGCGATACAGTGGAAGCTGGCGGATATGGCCACGGAGATTGAAGCGGCGAAGCTGTTGACGTTGCGCGCGGCTTCCATGAAAGATGCGGGAATGAAGACGACCCTGGAATCGTCAATGGCGAAGCTTTATGCGAGCGAAGTGGCCGTGCGATGCGCAAATGAGGGAGTGCAGATTCATGGCGGATATGGTTTTATCAAGGACTACCCCGCAGAAAAGTTCTATCGGGATGTAAAGCTGTGCACCATAGGGGAGGGCACGAGCGAAATACAGAGGTTGGTCATAGCGAGGCAGTTGCTGAAGGACTAAATCCGGTCCGCAGCATATTTCGTACTTAAGAGTGTGTCCCGGCAACGCTGCGCGCAACAGCGTGGGCAGGAGTGCCCGCGCCAGACAAGCAGGTTTTACTCAGAGCAAATGTGAGATTTAAAACAGCGCGACATTCCTGCACGTTTTCATTTCTTATTCTTTTCTTTCTCGTTCCCCGACCTGTATTTGCTCAATCCCAAGTTTTATCTGGCCGAGTAATTGACTCACAGGGAAATGCGGTGCCTGCTGCGTCGGTGCAGTTGAAGGGCAACGATAGTTCAGAGAAGCAGCGCATATTGGCGCAGACAGTTTCGGGTGCGGATGGACGATTCGTCCTCAAGCTCGAAGGGGACGGACCGTTCATGGTCAAGGTCGAAGCAATGGGATTTCAGCCCATCACCCGCAAAATAACGCTCAGTGCAGCGAACACCGGCGGGGTTGCTATCGCGATGACCCGCCTGTCGACCCGCATCGAGAATGTTACGGTTACCGCAGACGTGAATGAGTCCGACATTCTATCGCCCGATCCCGGAGAAAAAGTTTTCGTTCGGCAGGATTTGCTGGATGCGAACCCCGGACGGCCGGGAACGCCGGTTTCTATTCCAGGATATCCAATTGAGACCGCGTCGAGCGGCATTAAAGCGCCGCAATATTTCGCGCCCGGAGTAGCGGGAGATCACGGTGAACCGATCGCACAATATATTTCCGTTGGCAGTTACCTGGTTCCGAATAACTTGTCGGCAAATGCTCACGGGAATGGCTACGCCGACCCTAATATTTTCATCCCAGATATTTTGGAGAGTGTGGAGGTCGACGGCGGCGCGTTTAACGTCCGCGAAGGCAATCACTCCGTAAACTTGGCCGCAACTTATAGTTTGCGCTCCCGTCTCGATCCATTTCTTACGGTTACTGGCGATTACAGAGACATTAGCGCGGTGACGGGATTTAGTCCTACGCCGGATTCATTTGTGGCATTGAGCGCGGCCTATGGTAATGGATTTCTCGACCGCTTCGAGCATCGCCAGCAGTACAAGGTTAACGGCGAGCGTGTATTCCATGTCGGCGGCCATAGAATCACTCTGCTCGGAATCGGTTATTACGGAACTTCGTACGTCCCCGGACTCACGCCAATCTACGCGGAGAACGCCAACGATGCCGGTTTCCCAGATATCGGGGACACCATCGACCCAAGACAACACGATCAAACCCACACGGCATTAGTCGCTGTAAACGATGTTTGGAAGTTAGGCGAGAGTCAGGAATTGCAGTTCTCCGGGTTCTTCCGCACCTACAATCTTTCGCTATTCTCGAATTTTGGGCAGGGGCTGATTCGTCAGACTGAGTTCCGAACGGTCGCGGGCGGCAGCGCAGATTATGTAAACCGAATTGCGGAATATATATCGCTGTTCGGTGGATTTGATTACAATCGCGAAGCGCCTCGACGAGACGATCTGGATCACTATGGAAATGTTGATCCCGCGAATCCCGGCTTCTATGGCCCGTTTGTCGCCGTAGATTCTAATAACGTCACTATTGGGTCTTTCACTCCATATGCCGCGGTTGAGGGCGCTCTGGCCCGCTATTTCCGTTATTACCTGGGATGGCGGCGAGATGAAATTGATTTCAGCAATCAGGATTTGCTTAATCCCACAAACTCGTTTCAAAAATGGGTGGGGGTGAATTCACCCAAGGCGACCATTTCTTTTCTTCCCACGCGGGCGTACATTCCC
Source organism: uncultured Acidobacteriaceae bacterium (assembly GCA_963849315.1). Classification (GTDB taxonomy): domain Bacteria; phylum Acidobacteriota; class Terriglobia; order Terriglobales; family Acidobacteriaceae; genus PALSA-188. The sequence continues at coordinate 494,017 of CAWKGT010000002.1, forward strand.
GTGGTCTCGCTCAGTTTTGGGCAGGCGTTTTTTACGGAAGATCCTCGCATAGGAACTGGAACAGTTGTCGGCAGTCCTGTAGCCACGTCTCATTCCTATCAGTTGGTTGCCAGTCAGACCGTGCACAACACTGACATCAAACTCACGCTCGGCCACGTAACCAGCAGCGCGCAACTGGCGAAAATCGACCCTGACACTGGACTGCAATTCGACGAGGGGCCGAGCCGCCTTCGTTTCCTCAGTTTTCTGGTTCGCCGCAATTTCCAGTTCGGATCGGTGCAAGCGAGCATTTCTAAAGCGGACGCTCGAGATCTGGACACAGGAGAGCCCACTCCGGAGGCGCCGCGAACAATTTTCGATGTGTTGGGAACCGCGCAGAGACTTCCCTTCCATCTGCAAGTACGCGGGGAATTCGAGTTCGTGGCTGCGAAGCCCTTGGGAACCGGATGCGCGCCCATCCTAACCGAAGAATGTACGGGAACCGCGGTGACAGAGTTTCGCGGCGCTGTGGTGCGGTCTCTTCTAAATAACCGGATGGAGGCAGGAGTTAATTTTTTGGTTGCAAGTGGTTATACCGGACAGACAACGGAAAACTTCCTGCCGTCGCAAATACAGGAAATCGTCGGGGTTCGCATCCCTTCTTACGCCAGTATCAGCCTCACTTACCGGTTTGGACGATCCGCTGCGCCTTGAGATTCTACTTCGTTGAACCGCCCGGCACATCGAAGCCATAGTTACTGAAGACTTCCGCAATCGCCGGCGTTTGAATGAAGGAAAGGAATTGGCGGGCCGTGTCCTTGTTGTTTGACGATTTAAGAATCACACACGCCTGCGCGATAGGCGGATAGTCGTCGGCCGGTACTTCGCCATATCGTCCTTTATCTTTCATGTTCGGCGACAGGGCAAGGGACAACGCTACGATGCCTACATCAGCTGAGCCGGAAATGGCGAAGGACGCAGTTTCGGAAATATTTTCTCCCAACACGAATTTATCTTTTACTTTGTCGTAAATATTTTCTTTTCGGAGTGCCGCGACCGCGGCTTGCCCATAGGGTGCGTGGATAGGATTTGCGACGGCAATCTTGTTGACTGAGGGGGCCAACAATACCTGGAGGCCGGAATTAACGTTTAATTTCGAATCGTTACGCACCCAGATTACAATCTGCCCCCTTGCGTACTGATAAAAGCTTCCCGGATCAGTGAGTCCGATGTCCTGCAATTTTTTGGCGTAATCCAGGTTGGCGGAAAAAAACATATCGAAGGGAGCGCCGTTCTGAAATTGCTGATAGAAGTTTCCGGAGGAGCCGTAGGTGACGTGTACGGTTTTTCCGGTGGCTTTCTGAAATCGGCCCGCAATATTCTGCATCGCGAACTGAAGATCGGCCGCGGCCGCAATGGTGAGCTGTTGAGCGGCGGAGATCGTGGGGATGAAACTTAAAAGGAAAATGGCCGCCACGGTTCGCACAAATTGCCGGATCGTTGTCATACGCGCAGGATCATCACTTCCGTGGCCTTTATCAATGCCGCGGCAGTCTGGCCCGGCTTCAGATGCATCTCGCGCGCGGAACTGGCAGTGATGATCGAGGTGATCTGCTGGCCCCCTATTGAAATTTTCACTTCGGCCATCAGACCGCTAATACGGACGCCATCGATTCTTCCTACCAACTGGTTGCGCCCGCTCACGCGCCGCTTCGCATCCGCCCGGTCTTTTTCGGTCTTGCCCCGCGTTCTAAAAAGCAGCCGGTCGAGTTCGCTTTGCGGAATGCGATGATGACCTCCAGCAGTCCGAATACTTCGTATCTTCTTCTTGTAAATCCACTGCTTGATCGTCGGGAAGCTGATCCCCAGCTCTAACGCTGCGTCGCGAAGTTTCTTTAACTCCGGGGACTTGCTGTCGGATTTTCGATTTGTTTGCATGGGAACGGAATCGTATAGCGAAGCTGACATATCGTCAAAGCGTCGTTTTCTTCGGAATCTTTATCGCGGCGCACAAACACGATATTAAAGCGTACATCTTCCTAATCAACAATGATATTTGTTATACACTTTTATGATTCTATTCTGTGAACGGGAGTAAGGAATGGCTAGAATTCGTTTTTTTTGTGCAGCGGCACTGATTTGCTTCTCGACGGCGGCAATCGCCCAGGACGGATATTTCGCGGACTGGTTTGCGCGGGTAGACCAGACAAAAGATGAGCAGCCTCATTGGATCACGCCGGTAGCGACAACTACTCCGCGCCTGGAGGAGGAATACCGCTATGACCAGTTCTGGCAGGAAAATGCCGAGGGGGTGACTACCGACAACTTCGATGGCGGCAAAGGACTGGAACTGATTCCGTTTGAAAAAGTCGAACTCATTTTCAATACCCCTCCGTATATTGAGCACAACAATCCGAAAGTGCGGGATGGATTCGGTGATGTTGCATTCCTGGTGAAATACCGGCTGTTGTCCGGAGATGAAAAACATGGCAACTACATTCTCACGGCATTTTTGGGCTGGAGTTTGCCCACGGGGGACCACAAAAATGGAGGACTGCATGCGGTAATCACTCCGACAATCGCTTATGGCAAGGGGTTCGGGGACTTCGATCTGCAAGGCACATTTGGAGTTGGCCTTCCCGTAGCGGATACAAATATCTTAGGGCGAAATTATGCCTGGAATAACACGTTCCAGTATCGATTGTTCCGGAAGATCTGGCCTGAAGTCGAACTGAACTCGACATTCTTCCAAGACGGGCCAAACTATGGACGGAAACAGAATTTTGCCACGCCCGGTTTAGTCTTGGGGCGTTATCGTCTCTTCGGCAGAGTCGGATTCACAGTTGGCGGCGGATATCAGATTGCCACTACGCATTTTCACACCAATAATCACAATGGCATTTTTACGGTGCGCTTTCCGTTTTGAAGAAGTTGTTGGCTTAGAAACCGGCTTCGATTCTTGATCGCGGATCCAACGCATCCCGCAATGCGTCGCCTATAAAATTAAATGACAGAACCGCGAGCATGACGGCGAGCGCAGGGAAAATCACCAGGTGCGGCGCGTCAAATAAATGAGATCGCCCGTCGTTTAACATTGCTCCCCAACTTGCGGTAGGCGGCGGAACTCCAAGGCCAAGAAAGCTCATCGTGGCCTCGGCCAAAATTGCGCCAGCCATGCCGATAGCCGCCTGGACAACGATAGGCTGAATGATATTTGGCAGAATGTGGCGCGCCACGACGCGCAAGTCGGTTGCGCCGAGCGCTTTTGCGGCTTCCACAAATTCGCGTTCCCGCACGGCGAGAACTTGGGCGCGGACAAGTCGGGCGTATCCCACCCAGCCTCCCAGAGATAATGCGAATATCAGGTTGAAGATTCCGGGCCCGCGGAAGGCGACGAAAGCAATTGCCAGCAGGATGCCGGGAAAAGATAAGAACGCGTTCATCACCACGACATTTACGAAGCGATCGATGCCTCCGCCATAATATCCGGCGACGCAGCCGATGATTAATCCCAGGGTCAGAGACGCAACGACCACGCAGGCGCCGACTAGCATGGAGATTCGCGATCCGTAAATCAGACGCGAAAGAATATCACGGCCGAGTTCGTCAGTGCCGCACCAATGTTGCTTCGAGGGAGGTTGTAACCGTGCGGGAAGATCGATGTGCGCGGGGTCTTGCGGGGAAATCCAAGGCGCGAAAATAGCCGAGAATATAAATAGGACGACCAGTGCAATCCCGATTACCGCCAGGATGTTATGACGCGCGGCACGACGGAACGAGGTTGCGGCGGTGGACATAGTGGACGAGTTTTTTCAACCTCGCTGCGGAGGGCCTTCAGGAATTCAATTTCTTCTTCTTTTATTCAAGCTGTGGCGACATTATCAAGGAAGATAGACGCGCGCAAATGGGTTTATCCGCCGAGCCTGGGTTTTTGCAAAACGACGGGATTGTAAGGGAAAAGAGTTGCAGTCGCGCCTGATGGTGTCCTAGTAGAAGATCAGGGCTACGAAGTATGCGCCATCAGGATAGGTCGCGGTTTTCGCATAGCATGTGCCTTCTGCGAAGGTGTTCACCGAGGCGTCGGAGATCACTTTCGAAATGGCCGATGGAAGATTGTCCGGCTGCATTGCGGTGTAGCGCATGATGTAACGGCCTCGCGGCGATGGCGTTTTTAACGAATCAGCACGGGCCATTGCACATGCCGTGGAGTTCGCGACGGCGCCGTCCATTTTCTGCAATTGCGCGAGGTGCGTTGCAGAACGCAGGCGATTGATTTGTGTGGCGATCGCGTCATCGGCCTCGCTGCCCGAAATCGACGGCAGACTGTGAGCAAAATCCTGCACGACATAGAGCCGCGGCCCGCTTTGCAGAACGGCAAATCCGGCAACGTTGAAGTCCGCGCTCAACAGATTTTCCCGATGTTGCGGAGAATGCATGAGATTATCCGCAGCCTGCTCTACGGTGCCGGCATAAGCTACGTTTTCTCCGGCGACATCGAAATGCAACTTGCTGGCGGAAGCTAGTCTTTGCGGCAGCGCGGGCTCACCAGAAAACTGATGTGACAACTGTTGTTCGGCGGCCATGGCGGCGGCGTGCGCGCGGGCGGCTTGGGTCAGTCCTTCATCGGGTTGCAGGGGGGCGAGCCCGGCTTCGACTCTCGCCTGGTTCGCGAGATCGAGAAGACGGCGCTCAGGTGCGGTCGCGAAGCGAAAAGCGTTCGGGCTTGAGGAAGACGAGTACGGTTGCAGCGACGCATCCGTCGTTGTGTCCGCCTTTCCTGGCGGGTTTTGAGCCAACGCACAGCCCGCAACCGCCAAACATGCCAGCAACGTTATGATGATTCGAGACATGGTTTTCGTGCCCACGCTCAGAATCGGGAGATACAACTTGTTACTTCGTTCTTAGGACGATACGCTCTAGAATTCAGTCAGGCATCATTACAATGGAGACATTACTGCTCGGCTTTCTTCTCGTTTCTAACCTAGTACTTCTGGTGCTTGCGGTGTTGCTATATCAGCGCTTTGCGCGCTCCACGGGCCAAGCCGAGGCACTGGTACAACTCGCCAGTCAGGCGGAATCGCTGCATCAGACGCTCTCGAAACAGTTTGCCGCCTCGACCGCGGACATGGCGACGCGACTGGAGCAAACGAAAGGCGACCTGCGGCAACAGGTCGCAGACCGACTGGGAGACGGGTTTTCGGCGATCCGAAACGCGGTAGAAGATCAGATGAAAGCGGGACGCAACGAGCAATCGGGACGGCTTACGGAAGCTCGCACCGAGTTAACTACTTCGTTAGCCCTGACGACTTCGCAGCTAAAATGCGACTTCGAAAACCTGACGCAGAAAACCATGCAGAGTCTGGACTCAATCCGCGATCGCGTCGATGCGAAGCTGCTCGCGATCACCGATCAGGTTCAGCAAAAGCTTGACCAGAATATTAAAGAAGGTTTCGCGCAATTCGAAAAAGTGCAGCAGCATTTGAAAGCAGCGGAAGAGCAACTGCGCGAAGTGGGAGCGCTGGGGCACTCCATTAATGACCTGAACAATTTATTGAAGCTGCCGCATCTGCGAGGAACATTCGGAGAAGCGAGCCTCGAGCGCCTACTCGCCGACTTCTTGCCCGCGCACATGTTCGAAATGCAATGCACCGTGAACGGTGGCGGACGCGTCGATGCAATGATTCAATTTCCCGACCGCCGTTTACCGATTGACGCAAAGTTCCCGCGCGAACAGGTGCTGGCGTTCTTCGAAAGTAATGTAGAGGCCGAGATCGAACTGGCTCGCCATGAATTCGTCAGGGTAATGAAGGTCGAAGCCAAGCGGATTAAAGCGTACATTCAGCCGGAGCATGGGACGACAGAAATCGCTCTAATGTATTTGCCCAGCGAGACCCTTTATATGGAAGCCGTCCGCAACCGCGACCTTGCGGACTGGCTCAACCAGCAGCATGTGTTTCCGGTTTCGCCCAATACTTTGTTGATGACGCTGCAAACCATTGCTTTAGTTCACAAGTGGTATGAAGTCGCCAGCAGATTTGAGAAGAGCCGGCTCGAGTTGGCGAAGGCGCAAAAATCCTTCGATCATTTCCAAAGCCAGTTCGAGAACGTCGGAAAAAATCTGAACAAAGCCCAGGACGCCTTCGAAACGGCGCAGCGTCACCTGAAAACTTACCGCGGACGGGTGACCGTCCTTAGCGGACAAGAGCAGTTAGAGCTCGACGCCAAAGCGGAATCGAACGTCTTGCCGTTGGCGGACAAGGCCAGCGCATAACGGCAATCAGCCTTTAACCATAGTAAAAGTCCCGGCGCCGTTGCATCCTGTGCCCGTAAGCGTCCAGTTGCCGGTTATTTGATTACTGGCCACAGCGCCGGTCAGAGTGAGCGTGTTTCCGCTGGGAGTGCCGGACTGAATTGTCATCGAAAAAGTTCCCGACACGCTGCCGTTAAAGTTTCCCGTCAGGCCAAACGAGCCGGTTTCGGTTCCCGAGGTTCCAAAGCACGAATCGTTTTCGGTAGTAAATGACAGATTTGTAACGCTAACTCCGCTGCCGCTGGTCTGGGTAAAAGAAGTATTAAACGCGAACGCCGGGCCGCTACTGTTCGTTGGGTCAGTTAGAGTCGCGGTCCAATTTCCATTGATGTTTCCAGAATTTGAACCTCCTCCACAACCCGCAGCAGTCAACGCAAGAAATATAAAGAGCAGAAATCGAATTTGTTTCACATCTCCTCCAACAATAGCCACATTTAAAGATGCGGAATCCAGCGAACCGGATGTAAGGCGGTATGATAACCAGTCGATTGGGAACAGGTTGCCCGCCCGCGGAGATGGTTTTCCCGGCCCAAATGATTAAAGGTTTAGCGATTTATTAGCGGAGATTGGATTGATCGCAGTGGTGATGGGCGTGACCGGGGCGGGCAAGACAACCGTGGGCAGCCTTCTCGCGCGCGAGTTGGGATGGCGGTTTGCCGACGCCGACGCGTTTCATTCCCCAGAAAACATAGACAAGATGCGGCGCGGAATCGCGCTCGAGGATGCTGATCGCGGCCCATGGCTCGAGGCTATGCGCGCGGCCATGCTCAAGTGGCAGGCTGATTGCCGCAACGTGGTTTTGGCGTGCTCGGCCTTAAAGCAGGCTTACCGCGAAAGATTGGAAATCGGGCCCGAGGTGAAGTTTGTTTATCTCAAAGGCGATTATGAGGTGATTTACCAGCGACTGCACTCCAGACATGGACACTTTGCGACGGAGACAATTTTAAGCAGCCAGTTCAAAACGCTGGAAGAACCTCACGAAGTGATCGTGGTGGATGTCGGCGGAACTCCTGAGCAGATCGTGCAAGAAATTCGCCGGCGGCTCGCGCTCAGTTAGATCTTAGGCTTTATCGTAGAAACCATACGAAGATTCCGCCAAGCACTGCTGTGCCGAACGACAGCCAAGCAACGTAGTCGCCGGGATGCCCGCTCTGGGCTTTTCTTAGGATTGAATTTCCTAGTTCCAAATTAAGAAAATCCATGCCGCGGCGAAATAAGGAAGATGGCTGAGAATCATGATTTCTTTCCTAATCGTTCTTCAATTATTTCCCGCAGATAGACTTGCATCAGCACCACAAAGCCGCCGGTAACTTCCACGCCCACGCACAGGCTGATAACAGCGATGGTTCCCGCGGAAAAAGGATCGCCAGTTGTCCCGAGAGGGAGAATGTTAGTTAGAAAATGTGCGCCGAAGAGCAAGGCAACGGTGCCGATAATGGCGTAGCCGGCCGCGCCGCCGCACTCGGCCAGCTTGATTAGCGGACTCGAAATGATGCGCTCAAACGCTTCTACATCTCCGGATAAATAGACGACCAGCGGAGCCGACGCGAGTATCACGCCGCCTTGAAAACCGCCGCCGGGCGTGAGCTGTCCGTGCGCCGCGATGTACACGCCAAAGACAATCATGGTTCCAACCATGGCTTGCATGGCGACGCGAAGAGTATCGGAGATGGGAAGTTCATCTTCGACTTTTGCCTGGCGCTTGTTTTCCTTCTGGTTCTTTTTCTCGTTAGTCGAAGGCCGAAAGATCAATAGGACTCCCAGCACGGACGCGAACAGAATGAACTCTTCGCCGAGCGTATCGAATCCGCGATAATCGTAATTGATCGCATTCACCACATCGGTCGCGTGACGCTGATATACAGCCAACTGCGTGACCGAATAACCGTAGGGTCCGCGGTAATCGCCAACCGGAGAAAGATTACGAAATCCCCAGATAAAAGTACCGGCGAGGCCGGCCGCCGAAATCAAGAAAAAGATTACCCGGGTGCGCGCGGTCATTTCTTGCGCTCCCGCTCGCGGCGCAGGTTCTGACGGCGCATCTTGGTGAGAGCCAGCATGATCATGAGTGGCATCATGACTGCCCCAATAGTGATTTGCGATAGGGCAACATCCGGCGCCTGAAAGATGAAAAACATCAATCCGCAAAGCAGTCCGTAGAAGCCAAGGGTGACGACCTGCTCTTTGGGATCGCGACTTAAAACCACTCCGGGTGCGGCTGTCACGACCAGCAGCAGAATCATCCATTGCAGCAAGATCATGAGCTTTTCTCCGGAGGAGCAACTTCGTCGCTGGCTTTGATCGGCACCTCTTCACCTTCCTTTGGGTTCCAATCTTCAACCTCGGCAATTCGAAAGGCGCGGGCCGCGGCGTGAGTCACAATCGTATTCATGCCGATCAATACGACGGTAGTGAACAGCGCTTTGAAGGATTCGGGCTTGAATCCCTGCTGTAGAAATATGGCGGCTGTAATAAGAAAGGCGCTCAGCGAAGCGGGCGGCGAGACGTAGTGCATGCGCTGATAGGGATCGCGAACCCGCATCATACCGAGAACAGGAAGCAGCGTGATCAGCACACCGGAGGCGACGAGCGCGTCTATGGCGATTGTCCTCATTATTATTCTTATTGCAGATGACGTGCGAAGAATCGGGCGAAAACTATCCCTCCGCCGAATGACATCAACGCCAGAGTAATTGCCAAATCCATCATTGGCATGCGATTGAATGCCTTAGTCAGCAACATTAAAAGAAGCGTGGCGACTACGCCCGCCATATAAAAGGCGACCAGGCGGTGACGGGCTTCTCCGCGTATGGCCATCCAAGTCAATGGGACCAAAATGAAAATCGTGACATCGCTTGCCAGCAGCCAGATATTCACCCTTGCGCTCCGAGGTCTTTGGTCATGGCTGGAACCGGGCTGCGTTCGATCTGATGAAAAAGCAATTCCCGATCGTTGGTGTTCACCCCTAGAACAATGAAATTAGGTGCGATCGTGGTGTACGAGGCTGCCAGAACGCGGCGGGCCGTAGCATGCGAATCATCTTTTTTCCCAGCATCAAATCTTACGATCCGAAAAAGCGACTGCGCGCGTTTAATGCCGAGCTGATCTTTGGCCGCGACCGCTATCACTTCCCAAGTGCCGGTTACCAGATACCCAGGAATTCGCCACAAAGCAAGCAATTCCCCGAGCCTCGGCGAAAACCGCGGGATAACAAAATTCCACAACCAGCAAGCCCGTACTCGCTAATCCTGCGCCGATAACGCCGATCAAGAGTTCATGCAGCGAGAAGGTGCCCACGAAAATAATCCAGAACACATAGAACACTGGCAGACTCAGGGCTGCGAGTTTAACGAATCTGGTTATGTCTTTCACTTGCGAGTCTCGTTAGGGCCGACCTCAAACCTCAGCACGGGCCTTAGACTGCCGGGAATGTGGGGCGGGTTGTCTTCTAAAGAGAGTGGGGCGGTCTACAAAAGTTAGCGTTTTACGCAGCTTTACCGCGATGTACAGTGAGATCCATGGTCTCTGAAGCAATGTGAATATCGTCGCGTTCGCGAATGCGCTTGAATACCTCACGGTAAATGAAGTTGCTGGCGCCGCGCCTCTGCTTGGGATCAACAACGTAGCGCATGGTCAAATCCAGCCAATTCGATGTCACTTTGACAAAGACGTTCGGCTTCACCTCGAAGGCCGGGACCAGAAAATAACGGCCCATAGCTTCCAGTTGCGATTGCGCGCCGGTGAGGAACTCGCGGGTGTATTCGCCGCCGACATCCGTCAGAATTTGCGATGCAGCTTCCAGATTGCTGTCGTAGGTGATGGGAAGTTTGACTTCGTCCCAAATGTAGGAGAAAGTTTGCGTGTAGTTGAAGATAGCGGTGCCGAAAATTTGCGAGTTTGGAATTTGTACGATGCGTCCGGTCACCTGGTCGGCACCGATCCAGTTGCCGATTTCCATCATGCGGGTGTAGAAAAATCCCACGTCGATGACATCGCCGCTCATATTGTTTAGCTGAATGCGGTCCCCTACGCTGTACATGTGGCCGGCAAGGATGGCGATGCGTCCAGCAACGGCGAGAAGCGGCTCTCTGAGGGCGATGGCAAGTCCGGCGCCAAGTATGCCAAGAAATGTGCTGGCATGTTCGAGTAGCCTTGCCCACAGCACGATGACGATAAGCCCCGCGAGCACAAACAGAACCGTGCTGAAAGCATTGCGCCGGCGGAAGCGTTCGCTACGATCTTTGACCCGGTAATCAAGGTAAGCGCGGTAGGACGAATTCAGAATTACCGCGAGGACCAGGATTCCGACGGTCCCGAAGACGGCGACTTCGTGAGTGGAAAGCCAATACACAGTGGGTGTTGGTTGCCGCAGAGGTCCGGCAAGTTGCCCGCCGATTCGGCTACGGTCGGAAAGGGAGGAATGCTGTTAAGCGTCGTTAGCTGGGTTGCAGGGGTGGATTTGGCTGATCGCCTATGACGACATTCCAGCGACGGACGGTCCATTGCTTGACCAATCCATTGACGACGTATGGGTCGTTGCCGGCAAAGTTCTCCACGACGGATTGGTCTTCAGCGCGGAAAACAAGCGCCGCGCCATCGGGCGGATCGGAGAAGGCCCCGGCGAGGATTATTTCTCCCCTCGCGTGAGCCTCTCGCGCCAGACGCAGATGCTGATCGCGCAGCGGAGCTCGTCGCGTAATGTAATCATCGATCAGATCGTAGGAGAGAAGATAGTAGTTCACGCGGCGAGTTTAGCAGATCGCGCCGGATCTCGAACGGCGGAACCCCTTAGAGACCCAGCGGGAAAAAATGATTTGCAACTGCTTATTTGGCGGTGCTAAGGTGCAAGGGTGATCGGTGCGCCTGCCAGCGAAATACGGCGTGTGGAAAGGGGGTGGCTTGAACATGCGGACCCTCAGTTTTCGAAACGATGTTTGGAAGGCGGATGATGCGAATTGTTGTCCAGCCGGTGGAAACGTGACACTGAAATTCCGACTCAGCCACGGGACTTTGATAGTAATCCAAAGCAGATATGACCCCTCTGCTACGCCAAGGCAGTGACCCTATTACTGCGGTTGCAACCATAAGAACCTTTCGACCGGCTTACTGAGACTATTGTTCGGCTCGGATCAGACGTCAACCATCCGCCTAAGTACCCATGGCACGAACCTTGGATGGCTTGACAGAGTTACGCTCACCGCTTCGCCCTTTTGCCGCAATTGTTTACAATGGGAAGCCGTTTCTGGGCGCTCTACCAGCATTGGATACCAACCATAATTCGCGGCGACAGGAAGTCTATTGGCGGGTCGAGGGTAGTCTGCTCGAGCTGACGACGGTGCGTCCCATTGGGTTTTTTACCTGGAACGCGCAGACGTTTTCGGAGCGGTGGATGCGGCGCGGGCTGGTGCTGCTTATGGCGGCGCTGCGTCCGTTATTGTATGCGGCGAATCGGGCTTTTGCCACGCGGGTTGTACACACGGTGTTGCGCGGCGTCAGCCAGGATCGTCTCGACCTGCTCGGTGAAGAGTATTTCAAATACAAATTGCAACCCATATTGAAGCCGGGCGGCGTCGCGCAATTGAACCAGTTGCTGGCGTCCGGGGCCGACGTGGTGCTGGTCAGCCAGGGATTGGACGTGGTAATGCGTCCGCTGGCGGCGCATTTGGGAGTCAAGCGCGTGATCGCCAACCGGCTCGAATTTCGCGACGGCATCGCCACGGGACGATTGCTCGATCCGGTCATTCGCCCTCGTGGGGTATTCGCGCGAATCACGGAAACGGCATTGGACGGCAGCCGGTCGCCCGAGCAACTTGTCGCGGACTTGGGATTGCCGAATGTGGATGCCTTGGAAGCGGCTGTGATTAACGCGCGGCGTCCTAAAGTGAGTCTAAATCGTACAGTAGTGAACTTCGATTCCACGCGGCCAAGCGGGCCTCTCTCGGTTCGTGTAGCTCTACACGGTAAGCACGTAATGTTGATCGGCGTGACCGGCTTCATCGGCAAAGTATGGCTGGCGAACACGCTGATGGACCTGCCAGAAATCGGCAAGATTTATCTGCTGATTCGGAGGCAGAAGTCGAATCCCGCGCAGGCCCGGTTTGAGAAGTTGCTGGAAGATTCTCCTGTCTTCGATCCGCTATGGGAGCGGCACGGAGAAAACTTCGTCGGCTTTATCCGCGACCATGTTGAAGTCGTTGAAGGCGATGTCTCGCAGGTGGGGCTGGGCATCGCTTCCGAAATCGCCGAGACTTTGCGGCAGAAACTCGACGTCATTATTAATAGCTCGGGGTTGACAGACTTTAATCCTGATTTGAGAGACGCATTGGCGACGAATGTGGACGCGGCCCTCAATGTTCTGGAGTTCGTCCGCGCATCCGATCATGCTGGATTGCTGCACCTCTCTACCTGCTATGTGGCGGGCACAAGAGATGGACGCGTGGCGGAAAAACTGCATCCTGACTACACGCCGGTTGATTTGAAAGATTTCGATGCCGAACGCGAGTGGCGTTCGCTGCATGAATTCGTTAAATCGGCGGAAGGTGATGCGGCGGGCGCAGAGGTCACCGACGAACTTCGCAAGCAGGCGCTGGTGAAAGAACACGCAGCCAAAGATTTACACGGAGCGGCGTTAGAAAACCAGATCCGCAAAAATCGCGTGCGCTGGCTGCGAAATCATCTGACCGAAGCTGGCACGCGCCGCGCAAGTGAGTTGGGATGGCCGAACACTTACACCTTAACCAAAAGCCTCGCCGAGTCTTTAATCTGTAAATTGGGCGCAGGGTTACCGGTAGCGTTGGTGCGTCCCGCAATTGTGGAAACATCGGTCGCGAAGCCTTTTGTGGGATGGAATGAAGGCATCAATACTTCGGCGTCGCTATCCTATTTGTTGGGTACGTATTTCCGTCAACTTCCTACGAACGAACGCAAGCGGCTGGATATTATTCCGGTCGATTCTGTTTGCCAGGGGATGACATTGATCGCGGCGGCAATCGTCGAGCGGCGGCACGAACCTGTATATCAACTCGCGACTTCGGTGACGAACCCGTGTGACATGCGACGGTCCATTGAGCTGACTTCTCTCGCGCATCGCAAACATTATCGCGCGCAAGAAGGACTGGAATACTGGCTGCGGCTGAAGTTTGACGCCATCCCAGTCTCCAAAGAACGGTACGAACGCATGTCGGCACCGGCGCAAAAAGCCATCATCAAATCGATTCAGCGAATCATGGCGCCACTGCCGTTGCGTAGGACGCCACTTGCCAAGGCAGAACGATTTCTGGAACGCGTCGAAAAGCTGATTGAATTGTTCAAGCCATTTATTCTTTTCAACGAGCAGGATTTCGTCGCAGACAATGTCGAGAAGCTTTCACATGCACTGGTGCCCGAAGAAAAGGCAGATTTCGGATACAAAACGTGTTCGCTGGATTGGTGGGATTATTGGATCAATATCCACATTCCCGCATTGCGCAAATGGACTTATCCTTTGATTGAAGGGCGTCCGCTCGAAGCGCGCGAGCCGAGAAAGATGCAGATTGAAGGCGCGAGTCCTGAAGTGATCAAATTTCAATCGAAGTTTACCGAGAAGACTGGAACCGACGGAGCGTCGTGGCGATTTTCCTGACCGGGTCCACCGGATATATCGGCGCACACGTCGCTGCAAATCTCCTGGATCAGCACGGCGCGTCGCTCAATCTGCTCGTCCGCGGCCGTGATACTCAAGATGCGGAAGAACGCCTGTGGCGGGCAGTTCAGTTGCACATGGATTTCCCGCATTTTTATGAACATTTGCAAACGCGAGTCAGGATATTTCGCGGTGATTTAACCGATCCATATTTTGGTTTATCGCGCGATGATTACGATCGCCTGATTCACACGACGGACTCTGTCATCCACTGTGCCGCATCTCTCAATCGCAAATCGGAAAAATCGTGCCTCAACGTAAATTTGCGTGGCACGCTTGAAGTGTTACAGCTTGCGACTCGTGTGGATCATTATCACGGGCTGCGGCGCTTCAGCCACGTAAGTACCGTGGCCGTCGCGGGCAAGCGCCAGAATGAAGTCGTCAAGGAAGAGAATTCCATCGATTGGGATCGCTCGGATTACGACCCATATGCACGCACGAAAAAATTCTGCGAGCACATGATCCGGCAGTTGCTGCCGGAAGCGCCCATTACGATTTTTCGGCCCAGTATTGTCCTCGGCGATAGCCGCCGCGCGGAGACGACGCAATTCGATATGGTTAAGGCTTTCGTATTTCTCGCCGGACTTCCAGTGCTGCCCTTTCGTCCGAGCGACAAGATTGATATTGTGAACGTCGACTTCGTCGCCGATGCCATCGCGACGCTGCATCAAAAAGAAAACCCGCAGTTCGACACCTATCATCTTTCCTCTGGCACAGGTTCTCAGACGTTTCGTGAGTTGACCAATACGCTTGCGGCGGAACAAAACAAGCGCGGCCCAATATTCTTTCCCTGGCTCGAGCGGCCATTTTCACGAACCATAGATTTTCTCGCGAATCGCAAAGGTGCGGTTGCATACGGCGCTTCTCTGATGAAAGTATTCATGCCGTATCTCACCTGGGATACGGTTTTCGATAACACGCGCGTCACTTCCGAACTGGGACGCAAGCCGGTTCCCTTCTCTCGCTACAGTTATCCTCTGCTCAAATTCAGCCGCGAAACCAATTTCGCGTATCACTACGAAGACTGGCCTAAAACATTTGGAGGCACCGCGGCATGATGGATTTCATCCTCGAAGCCTGGGTGAGTTCATCCATCGAGCGCGCGAAGGCCGGATGGATGTTGGGCAAAGGAACGCCGTGGCAGCCGGGAGAAAAGCTAAAATTATTGTTTGCTGGATACAACGGCACGCGCAATATGGGATCGGATGTTCGCGTAGACGAAATGCTGCGGCAAATTCGCCATATTCTGGGCGCTGAGAGCGTCGACATCACGGTCATGACGCAGAACTTCAAATTCACTCAGGGATATTTTGCTGGCAGTTCGCAAGTACATCTGCCGGATATTTTTCCTCCGTTCCTGTCGCACGAAGTCCCCAAACATCACGGCGTAGTGGCGTGTGAAGGATCAATGTTCAAGAGCAAATTTGCGAACGCCCTCACCACCATGATGATCGGTTCCCTCGGAATCGCCGCCGCTCAAAATAAACTTTCTGTCGGATACGGAGCCGAGGCCGGACATATGGACCCTCCCATTCGAAAAATGTGTGCGCGCTATTGCCGCAATTCGCTCGTGATTACGCGCAACGAGGAATCTCGCACTGTGCTGCGCGAACTTGGCGTGCCCACCGAACTCGGCACAGACACGGCGTGGACGTTTGAGCCACATCCGACCGAATTTGGCCGAAAAGCCTTGCGCAGCGTGGGATGGGACGGCGAGACCCCCGTGCTGGTTGTCTGCCCGATCAATCCCTTCGAGTGGCCGGTGCGAGCTTCTGTCGCGAAATTTGCGGCGCACAGTCTGACTGGCGCATACAAAGGCAGCCACTACCGCTCAGTTTATTTTCACAACTCTGGACCTGAAGCAGACCGTGCATATCGTCATTACCTGAACGCAATCGCGAATGCGGTTGATGCATTTCGCAAGCAGCGCAAAGTATTTGTAATTATGGTGGCGACAGAACGGCTCGACGCCCGGCCCGCGAACAAGATTTCAGAAAAACTCGGTGGCGTGCCCGTGCTCACGTCCGATGAATACAACATTTACGAGCTCGTGAGCATACTGCGCGCGTGCAGCATGATGGCGTCGTCTCGATATCACGGAATAGTAACTTCAATGCCGGGACTCGTTCCTTCTACCGGCATCACCATGGACGAACGCATACGCAACCTCATGCGCGAGCGTGGCCATGAAGAGTTACTGATGAACGTTGATGATCCTGATTTAGAACAGAGACTGTTGTTCGCTTTGAACAAACTGGCGGCCGAGCCGGACGCGATAAAGGATTCTATCGGTCGTACCGTCGCACGCAATTTGAAAGTCATGGCGAGAATGGGTGTTTATTTCGAGGAGGAGGTGCAGCGCCGCTACCCGGAATTCCCCACGCGAAAGGGCGAATGGGGATGGGAGGATTTTTTGCCCGCTATGAGCGAGGGTCTTCACCAATTGCTGGCGACTTACAACTAGGGCTTAAGAGCAGATTCTTCCCAGACCACGCCTCGTTCGGAATGACAATTATTAAAGATGAATTTTATTGACGACATTTTGGCTGGACTTGCCGCAACCGATACCTGCGTGTTGCGCGAACTTCATGACGGAAACGAGGTGTCAGTCACCGGCAAAGAATTCTGCGAGATGGTTTTACGCGCTCGCACTTTTCTCGCTGCCAGAAAACTTTCGAAAGGTGAGCGATGCGTTCTGCTGGCTCACAACAGTGTTCGCTGGGTGGCGATGGATCTGGCGATCATGGCCGAGGGGCTGATCGTCGTCCCCCTGTATGCGCGGCAAGCTCCGGCGGAACTCGTCACCATGATGCGGGATTGCGCTCCGGCGCTCATTTGTTGCGGGAATAACGCGCTCCGAGAAGGGATTAAGCAAAACTGGCCGGATGCTCCGCCGCAATTCTTATTCGAAGAAATCTTCAGCAAAACGGATGCTCCATCGCGGGCAGGAGTGCCCGCGCCACACGAGCCGACGGATCCTGTAACCATCATCTACACTTCCGGGACTTCCGGCGATGCTAAGGGCGTTGTGCTGACCGCTGGGAATGTCGGCCACATGTTAAGTTGCACTTCGCACTGGCTGCCGGAGAACAAGGCTGAGCAGCACCGCATTTTCCATTACCTGCCATTTTGTTTTGCTGGGTCATGGATCATGCTGTTGACCTCGTTGAAGCTTCGGAATTTGATGATCCTCAATACCGATCTCGCGAGATTACCTTCCGACATGCGCGCGGCGGAACCGAATTATTTCCTAAATGTACCCGCTTTGCTCGAACGAATGCGAAAAGCTGTGGACGAACGGTTTTCGAAAACGGGCGGGATCGCTTTGAAGATTTATAAGGATGCAAAGATTGCGTGGCTCCATAAACAACAAAAGCGCGAAACTTTAATGGATACGCTATGGCTAGCTCTCGCAAAAATAATTGTTTTTCCAACTATTCGCAAAAAGATGATTGGAAAGAATCTCAGAGCCTTGATTTGCGGATCGGCGCCGCTGAGTGTTGAAACTCAACTTTACTTTATGATGCTGGGAATTCCGGTTCTACAGGTCTATGGCCTGACCGAGACCACCGCAATCTGCACTATGGATGATCCCCACCATGTCGAGCCCGGACGCGTGGGTCGAACAATTGACGGCATCGAAATGAAGCTGGGAGAGAACCAAGAAATGATCGTGAGAGGCCCAAGCATTTTCCCCGGCTATTGGAATCGTCCCGCTGAGGCCGCAAACGTCTTGCGCGATGGATGGTTTCACACCGGCGATCAGGGAGAAGTGGACGCCGGCGGAAACTGGCGCATCATCGGCCGCATCAAGAATTTGATCATCCTGGCGTCTGGGCATAATATTTCTCCCGAGCCGATAGAAGACGAGCTTTTGGAAAGCATTCCCGGTGCACAACAGATCGTGCTGATCGGCAACGGACGCGGTTATCTTGCGGCAATCGTGACGGGGCCAGTTACGCACGAGTTAGTGCAATCCGCCCTGGATAGAGTGAATCCGGCACTCCCGCACTATAAGCAAATTCGAGCATTCCACATTTCTACGGAGCCATTTTCGACTGAGAATGGTTTATTGACGGCGAACGGAAAGCTCAAGCGGGATCTAATTGCGGCCAAGCTAAATTCGGAAATCGATGCAATGTATCGGGTGAAGGCCGCTTCGTGACCAGCTTTCAAGGAGACACACTATCGTGGGAGTTGCGCGACGGGATCGTCGAGTTGGCGCTCCATCGCGACGCTTGCAACGAGATTGGATCGGCGACCCTTGGCGAACTGGAGAAATTCGCAACCGCGATCGAGCGCGTTGAAAACGAAGCCCATGCCCTCCTCATTTACAGCACATTAAAGTGCGGGTTCTGCGCCGGCGCGGACCTGCGGGAGCTTTATCGGCGCTCGAATGAAATGGAAGGTGAGGCCGCAGTCGAAGAGGTGCGCGATTTTCTGGAGCGAATTCATCGCGTGCTGAATATTATCGACAGCTCACCCCTGACCACGATTGCCGCTGTCCATGGCGTAACTTTTGGGGGCGGATTCGAACTGGCATTAGTCTGCGACCTCATCATCGCCGACAAAACCGCGCGCTTGTGTTTTCCAGAACTACGTCTGGGGCTCATCCCCGGATTCGGTGGAATCCCTCGACTGAAGCGCGATCTGGGGAATGCTGTTGTTCGTGATTTGCTGCTCACTGGGCGGAGTTTTAACGCCGCAAAAGCGCAATCCGCCGGGTTAGTGAGTCAAGTCGTCGGGGAAGGCGAGGCGGTGCGAATAGCGCGAGCCACTGCCGCCCAGCTTAGAAAATTCGACCGGGCCACAGCCGCCGCAGCCAAGAAATTCATCAAGCCGATTCCATACGAGGATTTGCGGCGAGAGATAGATCTGTTCTGCGAACTGTTCGTCCAACCCGCAGTGCAAAATGGATTGCGAAAGTTCGTCGAGAGTACTGAAGCGCAGCCATATCTTCCATGACGTAGTTTGAAACGCTACGCGCGAGAACCTCGCCCGGCTAAAGTACGCCGGATTTCCGCGATGACGGCGATCAGGGAAGACCTGTTCGTTTACTTTTGCATTGTCATCCCGAACGTCCGGCGTACTTCAGCCAGCGGAGGAATCTAGCGCGCACCTCCGCCGGCTGCGTCCTTAGTTGTGGCGGGTTTTGGTAACGCCACAGTTAACGATCTGTGCGAGGATATTGCATGGCAAATCCCGATCAAACGCTCGACGAAATACTGAACCTCTCAGCTACTCATTTCAAAGTGCCGCGCGAAAAACTCGGTCCCGACGATGATTTTTTTAAGACGCTGCGCATTGACAGCCTTCAGGCCCTCGATCTGCTCACTAAACTCGAAAGCCATTTCGGCATCGAATTGCCGGACTACGAGCTGCAAGGGGTTTCGGACTTCAGAACGTTAGCGCACCGAATCCAGTCCCGCCTATAGACTTGCTTGTTGATTCCCAGGGGACGTGATGCCGAATTCCATCTCTGTTTAGCGTCTCGACCATCTAGAATCATTTAACTAAACAGTACACATGCTCGACTTAGACAAGTACGGCTGTCTGGGAGCCGCTCTGCGCGACGCGCTGCGGACATGGCCCAACGAACTCTGTCTGATTGAATCAGACCGGGACAAGGAAAAAACGCGCCTCACGTATTCCGATTTCAAAGACATTGCAACTCCCGTGGCTCGCGCGCTCGAAGACGCCGAGTTCAAACCAGGCGATCGCGCAGCCATCATCATGTCGAATCAGTCGAAGTGGCTGATCTCAGCCTACGCAATTTTTTATTGCGGTGGCGTTCTGGTTCCGCTCGATTACAAATTAAACGCTGACGAGCATTTGCAATTGCTGGCCCATTCCAAGTCTTCGCTGCTAGTTATTGAGTATCATCTGTGGCGCGCGATCACAAAATCTCCAGAGTTCAAAAACAAGAAGTTCAAAACTGTTTTAGTCACTGAAGCGCCTCCAGACACCGATTTGGCGGGAGCCATTCGCTTCGAGGAATTTCGCCGCAAAGGCGAACCTGTGTTTGCACCCCGACAGCTCGAGGATCCAGCGTGCATCGTCTATTCGTCAGGAACTGGGGGACGGCCCAAGGGATGCGTGCTGACCCATACTAATTATTTAGAGCAGTGCAAATCCCTGACGGCGCTCTTCCCTTTCAAGCCCGGCATCCGGTACTTGAGCATTCTTCCCACCAATCACGCCATCGACTTTATGGTTGGCTTCATCGGCCCATTTGTTTGCGGGGCTTGCGTGGTGCACCTGCGAACTTTGCGGCCGGAATTTGTGCGCGACGGGTTCGTTCGATATCGCATCAACTATGCCAGCCTGGTTCCACTCGTGGTTAAAAATCTTGAGCGCGGAATGAGGGCGAAATTTGAGGCGTTACCGAAAATAAAATTATGGATATTGAAGTCGCTGATCGCGGGGAATAAGTTTCTAACCCGCAGGCGTCCTCACGTTGAATGGAGCCGTACATTGCTGCCGCAGGTGCACCGGGCATTTGGCGATCGATTGCTGGCATTGTTCACCGGCGGCGCATTCATGGAAGCGTCCACATTACAGTTTTTTTATGACCTCGGAATCCCGATAGCCAATGGATATGGCCTGACCGAAGCGGGCACCGCGCTGACGCTGAACGACTTCAAGCCGTTTCGCGCCGACACGGTAGGTAAACCGCTTTCCGGAGTCGAGCTGCGTATTTTGAGTCCCGATGACGAAGGAGTTGGAGAAGTTGCCGCGCGCAGCAAAACGATGATGTCCCATTACCTTGATGACCCAGAACTAACCGCGGAAACGATTGTCGACGGCTGGTTGCTTACGGGAGATTTCGGCCGGTTTGACGACAGCGGACACTTACACCTTTTTGGCCGGAAGAAAAACATGATTGTAACCGAAGGCGGGAAGAATATTTATCCGGAAGATGTGGAGTCCGTCTTCGACAGCCTGGCGCTGAAGGAATATTGCGTGTTCGCGGCAAATTATATCTGGCCAACGAAAACTCGCGGACAGGAAATTCTTATCCTCGTATTGCGGCTGGATACGAATCAGAAATTTTCCGATGAGATCAAAGAGCAGCTAATCGCTTGCAATCGCAACTTGCCGGATTTCAAGCGGGTGAAGGGCTACATTGTTTGGGACGAAGATTTTCCGCGGACAGCATCGATGAAAATTAAGCGCCAGGAACTGGCGGAACAAATTGGGAAAAAGCTGGATCGCGCCTCGGCCGGACTGGAAATTTGATCGCGGGGGTATTCAGCGGTCCGCAAAGACCTAGCCCTGATTCTAAATACTTAGAGATGGTGGGCAGTGCAGGACTCGAACCTGCGACCTCCTGCTTGTAAGGCAGGCGCTCTAACCAGCTGAGCTAACCGCCCTTCAACAACTTACGGACCATTGACCCAGCGTGTACCCAGCATTTAGAATTGCTTTGTCAGTTAACGCTGGGTTGGAGCAAACATGGGTCGAGCTAAAAAGGGACGCGGACAGCGCGGCTTTGTACGAGTAGAAAGTGGCGCATGGATTGGCTACTGGTCGGTATATGTATACGACCCCGAGAAGCAGAAGAGCATTCGCAAGCAGCGTTCGATACGCCTGGGCAACGAGAAAGAGTTCTCTCGGTTCAAGGCTCTGAATGCGCTGGCTCCCCATATTGAAAAATCTCTCGTCGGTACCCTTCACGACACGCACACTCCTGATGGTTCTGTAACGTTAGAACAATTCAGCCGTGCCCGCTGGTTGCCCATCCGTGCGGCAGAATGGCGGTCACACACAGACGCCAAGGGCCGCGAAGTAAATCCTGCCCGCGATGCGACCGAATACACACTGAGCCACATTTTCAAATCGTTTGGAGGTATTCCTCTCGAACGTCTCGATAAGGTCGCGCTGCAGATATGGCTGACCGGGCTCGCGAAGCAATATTCAGAATCCGTTGTAAAACACGTCTGCTACGCCATTCAGTCTATCTGCGAAGAAGCCGTTCAGCAAGATTATCTGCGCAAGAATCCAGCCCGTGGATTGAAGGTTCCTAAGGACACGAAAAAGGTCAATAAGGCGACGCTGAAACCCGCCCAGTTTAAGCAGGTCCTGGCATATTTCGAAAAGAATCACAGCGTGAACGAAATTAGAGGGGGCGTGAAGAAAACGTTCTGCTGGCCATCAATCCTCATCCGCACTGCCCTAGCAACCGCTCTCCGACCGTCGGAGTTATTCGCGCTCCGCTGGAAAGACTTCGACCCTCAGGCTTCCACATTTACGATTCGGGAGACGGTCTATCGCGGGGTAATTCGTCCCTTCACCAAAACCACTGAAGCAGGCACTGACCGCGCAGACTTATTGCGTGTCGTCCTGCCTGAAGGTCTCTCTAAAGAGTTGGATCACTGGCGGGGAGTCTCATCTGCCGCCCCAGGTGTCGGCACCCGAGCTTGGAGCGATGACGATGACCTCATATTCGTCGGACCTGAAGGGAAGATGTTGAGAAAGGAAAATGTTCTAAACCGTGTCATCTATCCTGCGAAGAGAGCACTGAAACTCCCGATGCTGAACTTCCAGGTACTGCGCAGGACGTTCGCCACACTTGCGCAGACAACGGGCACCGTAAAAGACGTGCAGTCACAACTGCGTCATACGAGTCCAAATGTCACAGCGAAAGAGTATATGCAGCCGATAGAAGAAGGAACCCGCAAGACGGTTACCGCGGTCTATGACTCCATGGTTGAAGGCGACGTCCCATGAAGAAGATAATCACTTTCGAAATCGATGGAGCGGGGACACAACCGTTAATGCAAGAAGGATTTGCATCACAGAAATCGATCACGGTTCTCGATGACTTTGCCGCTGCAATCGGAAGCGTTTCGCTACAGGAGGATTTATGCAATTGAGAACCTTCGTTGAAGAAACGTATTTTCCATCTGTGTCTTCTCGCCTGCGCGGCTCAACCCTTCGTGGGTATACGTGCATCTGGCGGCTTTACGTGTCCAGCCTGGGCGACAGGCCGCTCGCAGACATCCGTGTCGTCGACTGCCAGTGTGTGCTCGATTCTGTCGTTACCGAAAATCCAGCCCTCCGGCGTGCGACACTGGCCAGAGTAAAGAGTTTCCTCGTTGAAATCCTCGGGACTGCGGCACGCCTGGGACTGCGGCACGGTTCAAATCCCGCGAAGGACGTCCGCATTAACTGCAAACGTCAGGGCAAGACTGAAACGCCTGCGCACTCGCGGGCAGAAGTCGATGCCATTCTCGCTCGGCTCTCCCACAATCAACTCGCCCGCACCATGGTCGCGGTGGCAGCATTTACTGGATTGCGTCGCGGAGAAATCGTAGGGCTGAAGTGGGAAGACTACACGGGTGCACTCATCTCCGTGCGCCGTGACATTTGTTTCGGAATGAAAGGCGAGATGTCTGTGGAGCTTCCGAAGACCGAAGCGAGCGAAGCACCCGTGCCTGTTATCGCTCCATTGAAGACCATTCTTGAGGCATGGAAGGCGGTTTCAGGTACAGGCTGGATGTTCCCTGCTTCGTCTGTGAGAAAGTCCGACCATCCTGCAGGTCTCGTGGACTCGAATGGCAGGACTCCGGTCGACCCATCGAACGTCCTACGAGAATTTGAGCCCAAAATCCAGTGGCATGCATTCAGGCGCGGGCTCGCGACCACACTGCACGAGATGGACGTAGATGACCTGACCATCTCGCGCATACTGCGTCACAGCAACGTCTCGGTAACGCGAGCGTCATACATCAAGCGCGTGCCAGCGAAGAGCATTGAAGCGATGGAGAGATTGGCGGCTCGTAACTACGTGTGAAGTGAGGGGAGGTATAGACCAGACGCGATGGGGAATCGCTGTGTCGCCTCTTTGCCAAACTCTCCGCTGCGCTGCAATGGCGTCGCTGCCTTCGGGTAGAGCTACACGAATGGGTGACACATTTTCATCCAGCATCTCGATAAAAATATGTCACCTAATTCCTCGTGGCGACAGGTTTCACTGATTAGGGTCTCACTCTTGCCTGTAATCGCTTCGACGTTCTTAATGGTGCTCGGCTTGGTGAATAGGGCAACATCCTGCAGGCGACCTCGCATGAGGTCGTACTTCGACACCGTAGCGTATTGCTGTGCCCGGCATCGTGTTTCCTCCATGCCACTATATAAAAAT
The DNA here is from genome assembly GCA_963849315.1 of uncultured Acidobacteriaceae bacterium. Classification (GTDB taxonomy): domain Bacteria; phylum Acidobacteriota; class Terriglobia; order Terriglobales; family Acidobacteriaceae; genus PALSA-188. The sequence goes on from CAWKGT010000002.1 coordinate 518,131, forward strand.
CACTTCTCCGACTTCGCCCTGACCCCGCATAAAACGTGCTCAAACCTACGCCAGTTGAATTACTTTGGTAGTGGGCTACTTTGAATTTTCATCAAACAACTTCTGGATACCGCCATCGCCCAAGTCTTTCGTGGCTGCCTTAGCCTGGTGATATTTTCCCCAGAGCCACAAAGCTGTAACGAGGGCCACCGAAATTGCTGACAATAGTGCCTTCATGCGCTACGCCGCTCTTTCCGCCCTCCGCTCGTATGACTCCCAGAGGGCCACAAGGTCATCCACATCCCACAGGCGATCTGTTACGCCAGCAGCCATTGCCGGACTCATGCGCAGTGTACGGTGAATTTTAATGAAGTTGTATGCGAAATAATTTAGGGCCGTCGCAGCCGCGTGGTTCGCCAGCTTGCGCGAGAACCCACAATACATGTGGCAGGTGAATAGCGCGTTTCGTTTTCAGTCGGCGCGCCATAAATTTTGTGGAGCTGCGCATAGTCGCATTCGCTACCGAAGGCGTCCTCAATAACATTGAGATATGCTTTCAGCGCGTCGGTTGTGATTTGAACTTTCCCTTTGACCCGCGAGGCTACATCCTCAACGACGTCTTTTGCCGTCGCCAGATCGCGCTGCCCCAGCCTCCACGACGGTACGAAGTATGCCACGATCCGCTCAAGTCTCAAAATGAAAGTAGCCCACTACCATTACTTTCGCCTGCTTGACTTTAGAAATCCACGGTATCCATACGGGTCCGCGACATGAAATTGGAACGACTTTAGAAAACACGATCAGCAAATATCTGAAAACGAAGGAAAGAAAAAGTTGATAATCCAGAATCAGGGAGAGAAAGTCCATGAAAATGAAAATAGCACTCGCAATGTTGGTTACCGCACTCAGCTTTGGACAAAATCCTACCTTCACTCACAATCGTTTTACGGAGAGCGGAAAGACTTTTAGCCAAGACGGTTCCGCAATGATCGCAAGCTGCATGACTAAGCTGGAAACGTCGCAAATGGAACCGTTGTTGTGTGCTGGGTACGTCAGCGGGGTCGCCGACGTTCTTTCGGACGGGACGGTGTGCATTCCGCCCGAAGTGGCGACCGACCAACTCGTCAAGGATTTCTTGCGGTACGCGAAGAAACATCAGGACCTATTACACGACCCCGCTTCACGAGTTGTGGCTCGAGCCCTGAAGGAGTTATATCCCTGCAAGTAGTTATCGAAGACCCGCAGCATCTTCTTTGAGGAACTCTTGACGTAAACGGTGCCGAGTGATGAAGTCGGATGTTCTCGTAAACAAAAGTGCCCAACATGAGCCTTCCAAATCAGTGAGTTCAGCTTTGTGCGCAGGAACTACTTCCTCACATGCACGTAATTCACCGATACGCTTTATCAATTGTGCAGAAGCAACGGATACCAACTGGGTGTCCACCGTTATGTCTGCGACCCACATATCATGGTCCGCTTTGCACTGCTCAGGCAATGGCGCATGATCCTGCGCCGAAGCAACTAGAGCTGTCATGAACATCAAGAGAATGTATTTCATCACTAGCTTCTTCATTGCGCCTCATCTTTCGTTTTTGTCATTGTCCGAGTCTAGTTAGTTCCTTTTTAACGGTGGACTCCTCTCGCTCCCAATATTTCTCCAAGTCTTTACTTGTATCGCACTGCTCTTGATTCCCCGCCTGCGGAGCTTCAAGGCCAGTCTCCTTACAGGGTTTCGCCAGCCGCACGAGCGCGGTACCATGCCTGATTCCTTCGGCCAGTTCTTCCAATGCCGTTCTGTCACCTGCCGCGAAAGTTCATTGGCGTGTAGACTCAGGCCGACCACAGCACAGACCGCGATGATTACGAGCAGAATCATTAGGGCTTCTTCATGACGGTTTCCTAATTCTCGACTTGTACTTTTACCGACATCGTCTCTTCATACTGGTTAGCTGCGAAATAATAAACTTTCATTTCTCTCCTACGCAATATCCGTCATGATTAGGGTCGGGCAAACAGTGACGAAACCAAAACGTGCTACACTGACCGCGGGCTTTTAGCCAGTTTGCATTCACTTCGGCAGTGTATGCGGACCCCATTCTATCGAGAGCATTCGCCTGGTCTAGTGGAGCGATACAATTCTCATAACCCTTCCGCTCTTCTACCGCTGCCCGCTCTATTGCCCGCTGGTGATCGGCATGCTGCTGCCATCCGAACCCGATGCCAAATATAAGTAGCAATGTTGCACAAAAAAGTCTCATCACGCCTCCAACAAAGATCAGGCTCCCCCGTACAAGGAAGAGCCCTTTTGACTACCCGCCGCTCTACGCTTTGCTGCCCAACGCACCTTCATGATTTTCGAGAGATGCCGCTTGCGTGCCTCGGACATAGGACCTGGGCTTGTCGAGCCCCTCGTGCGACCTGTCGTCCGGCGAACATGGGCATTGCAGACCACGTTTTGCCGCGGTTGGTCGACGAGCCCTTGGGGTACATACTGGCAACGGCGTCAGCATCCCCTTCCGAGAAGGATCGGCCGTGTATCGGCCGCTGTAGTACTCCCCGCCGACTTGATACGAGTAGACAACTTCGGTGCTGTACCTAGTCGAGGAGCGACGGTGGTGTGTCTGGACGGTTACCTCCTCTATAATCGCTGGCATCATTGGCCAATTGGAACGGTTGGAAAATCGCACAAATCGCGGGAGTCGGCAACGCAATACCGAACAGGCCAGCAACATAGGTCAAACCATAAGGGCATAACGGTGCTATTTTGGACCAAAAGCCGACGCTGCGTTAAGGCTTTCTGTAATCACGCAATTACCTCGCAACAGAGTCAATGAGTGCAATCGCGAGTTATGGACTGTTTCTAACCTTAATCACGGTTCCTAATATCGAGGAAATTAGCCGGGGTGGGACTGAATTCCTAGGGCAAGTAGATATCCGACGCCCAGTAGCATGCTGAGAAGACCGACAATGGCCGTGTGTAGCTCTAGATTGAAGTAGAACAAACCAATATTGGCTATCCCAACCAAAAAGGCCCCTATCGCGAAACAACGGACTAGCCATCGATGTTTAAACTTCATTATTGTTCCGGTTCAGTCTGAGCACTCGCCGTAATTGTTATTCCGTTTAAATTCGCAATCGGCAAACCGCCGAATTGATATCCAAAACTGACTCTTGTCCCCAATGCCGCGCCTGTCCCGCACGCTACTGGCGGGGTCTGGCACGATACGTTTCCGCACGTTATCGGGACACCTGTGCAAGTCACCACCCCTGATGTTGTGGAACAAGTCGGTGACGGGCTGGCCGTACACGCAAATGGGGGCGAAGAAGCGATCAGGTTTCCCGCATTCAAATGATCGTTGCTTAGGACCGAAGTGACTGCTCCAACAACGCCTGCCGTCGAAAAATTATCGCCACAGGAAACACAGGTTGGAAAAGTTGCGGTTCTCAGGCCCAGCCGGGCCGCTCGTTCTAACGTTGAAGATATGTTGAAAGCCCTGCCAAACCAGAAGATGGCCAGAAGAATCAGAAATAAAATAGGCAACACAAATGCGGCCTCGGCAATTTCTTGACCACTGTCCTCTATAAACTTCGGCGTGACGTTTGATTGGCTATGAGACATCCGAGCACATTTAAGTTAATCGAGATTTTGCATAACAGCGTCGGCCGAAATTATCGTAGTGGAAGTTGGAAAAAGAAAACGGACCACTCCATAAGCTTGCCAGTGGTAAGGATATTGAATATTGACATCGGTAGCCTCGACGGTGATAGGAGTGCTCCCTGTCGTTAGAAAAGTGCTTCCACGATTAATAACTAGGGTAAGGGTACCTGGGCATCCACTCACTGTATATCTCCAAACCAATCCCGAATTAAAAGGAATTGCGGTCGAGGGGCCGCAATCACTGAGTTTCGCAGAGACCAAGTACGTATCGACGACATCGCGGACCGCGGAAATTGATGGAGGCGGAGGAAGAGAATAAGAAAGATCAGCCTCGCTCTCGTTAGCGGCAAATCGTGCGCCTTCTCGCACTGCATTCGCGATCTTAAACCGCGTATTGAAGGCGCTTCCGAAATCAGTAATTCCGACAACGAGCAACAGTAATATCGGTAAGGCCACCGCCAGTTCTACAATCTGTGAAGCCTCCGTCTTGGCAAGCGCTTCAAGGCAGAACGAACTGATCAATCTCATGAGATTCCCTAGGTTTGTTAATTGACTAGACGCACCGGAATCGGGGAAATCCCGCTTCCTGAAACAGCAACCTCGGCAGAACCGTTTGGGTTCATTCCTACTGCATTTAGGACAAAACCTTTTATCACACCACCCGGAGAAACAAATTGAATACCTAATTGGAGAAATCCGATAACAGGAACAGATATCGCGCATGGCTGGCCGGGCGTGGGGTTTGGGCATGGGTTCTCTCCCACATTTTGATAATCAAAAATGGGGACCGTGACGATGGAATCACTTCGACTGATATTGGTCACACGCATGGCCGGATTCGTGTTTGACGCACCTCCATTGATACTGATTGGCGTAGTGCTGTCCACAAAGCAGTCTGGATCTGTGTCCAAAGTGCATGAATTTTGAAAGTTTCCATGCGCGGTGGTATGTATCAGACATTGCGTGCCCTCGACCGTACTTGTTCGCATAGGAACTGTGTCCGTGTTCGCATCGACCGACAAAGGTGGGCTGTTGTAACTTAACTGCATGCTGGTGCTACACGCAATGCTGTCGTGGTAAGAGCTGCTTGCCAGGCTGCCGCAAGAACCTGCGGGCTGCGCCGACGGGGACGGGCAATCGGTAGGTTCGGTCAAGTTTCCAACAGCGTAATAGCCACCTATCCTTGGATTCCTCGTTTGAGTGAAAGTGTAGTACTGCCCAATAAAGCTCGGCGCAGGGGAATTTGTAAGGGCGTAGTTGTTATTGGGATCGATGAAAAATGACCCATTAAGACAGGGAGGAGGCGTGCTAGCTTTGGGGTCACAGTTAGGAATTAACCAGGGTTTTACGTTTTGCAGCAGGATAGGAATCGTCGAGCCCGAAGCGTTGTAAGCCTCAGCCTTAGAGGTAGCGCTTACGCTGTTTATAGAGGAGCCCCAAATACGAGCAAAAAAAGTAGGTAAGCCTGTCCTCGTAACCGCAACTATAATCTGAGGATTCTCCGGCGACGACAAGGTGCACGATGTTGTAACACCCGTAGCAGCGGCTCCAGAGATAGGATTTTTGGCGGCAGCAGCCTGCGCCTGCAAATCGGAAAACCCCGTACTTCCATTGCAGACAAAATTCTGAAAGGTTCCCGAATCAATTGGACCAAGCTGTCCGGAAGTAAAACCGGAACTTACGAAGGCTTTCGCCCCTGCCAAAGCTGCGGCGTCCGCTGTTCTCTGAGCCTCGCCTGACGCAACGTACAGAGTCACAACGTCAATCGCTAGCACGGCCATCGCAAGGAGGGAGACCATCGCGACCGCGGTAATTATTAGTGTTTGTCCGCGCTCGTGCCTCCTAGATGAGTGCACCATTTGGCCTCGCATCGCTCTCCCTCGCTCCAAAAATGCTATGTTAACGCAAAAAAGGACGGCTTCAAAGGTTTGTTGCGGTTCTCAGTAGAACGACCCTTTGTGCCGGGCAATTCTTGCGCCCGTGGCGAGTCTTTTTCGTAGTGCGCTACGGAAACTTAATTTACCACTCTATACCCTTGTCGCACTGCTTCGGCTTTCGCCGCATTTACATCTCTGAACGGATACGTCTTCTGGTATTCGGTTACTGAGAAAACCGTCGGGTCTAACACCGAGTTCAGGCGGCTCTTGAGCTCCTGCTTGTATTGGTTTTTCAATTCGTCCCGGCCAGTGAGGAGCATTCGTTCCTTGTGTGCCTTACATTCTTTCGCTGCTTCATCGCACACACGGTGAATTTCCGACATCGGAACGTTGCCCGCACCTGAGAGATACCAGGTTGCAGAGAAAAGCTCAACGAGCTGCTGCACCGTATCGTCTTCGTACTTACTCGCGATGTTGTTGCAAATTGAGTTGCCGTTGAAATCCATATCTCTCCCTTAATTAAGCTCGATGTTTTGCTCGCTACAGAACCGGGCGATGCTGCCGTCTCTGTCGAATACCTGCGTCAGGAAACTCGAATACAGGTCGTTGTATGTTTTGTTGGCGACGTCAGCCGACGGAAATGAGCAGCGTCCGTCATTCGGTGCCCAGCCCTTGGCAATTGCGTACGGCAATGCCGAATCTAGATAGGCACTCTTCTTGAAGATTTTGCCCCACATGCGAAATCCTCGCTGAACCTCGTCCCAATAATTCAAGAATGCCCGCTTCTGGTCGTTCAATCTTGCTTGCTGATTCGCGAAGTCGACGACCGCATTCGGTATCGGTACCTGGGGCTTCACTGCTTCTGCGGCAGCTTCTTCTTGCCTGCGAGCGGCTTCGGCGTTTGCTTGCCGCATGGTGATTGAATTCCACGACTCTTGAACGCCATGCTGAGATTCTTGTCGCGTCCCATGACTGAGCCCGGCTTGGCGTTCTAAATTTCGAGCGGCTGCTGTGCGTGCAAGATGGCGTTCAAATTTATGAATTTCACCCTGAAGATACTTAATATTAGCCGCGGTCAAGTTCTGCGGTTGCTGAAGCAGTTTTAAGTTCTCCTGGTGCCTAAATGCTTCGGGGGTCAATCCCTGTGTTGTGTTGCTCATTTCCTTTTCCTTTCTATGCTCCGGCGATACCATCTCCGCTCTTACGGATGAGGCAGCGGAGGCGCAGCAATGTGCACGCAGGTCGACGTTGTACGCGGTTTCGACTGAAGCAATCGCGCGTTCGAGAACGGACTTACTGATTCGTCCGTGATCGATGTCACCTTCTTCAAGTCGTAGCTCCGTGACCGTTTGGTTGCGTTCGTCGAATGTCATGCCGCTAACGTTTGCAGGTAGGTCCGAGCCTTGTCGCTCCTGTGTTGCAACTTTTGAATCGCCGACAGGCTCGTCATACGAGCGGCGGCGTCCTTGCTGGTTTGATGAATTCTGATTTGGTTTTCGATATGGCTCGCAATTGCGACATCGAGATTCGAATCGACGACGGTTTGGTGTGTAACTTCTGCGTGCCCTTGCTCCGCTTGCGCGAAGAAACGGGCTGCACGCGCCTCAACGTCAGCTATGCGGTTTTCGAAGGCGTCAATTTTGGCACCGAGTTCTGTCTTCGCCTCATCAATCAGAGCCGCGACCTGTTGGACATACGTCTCAGGCAGTTCGTCTTTGAACAACTTTTTGAACGTGTCCATTAAAGCCTGCCGCTCAAATAGCCGCGGAGTTGCGCTTCAGCCTTGTCGCGAACGTCCTCGACTTCGAGGATTGCGGCGACGAGTTTCTTTCTGTTAGCGTCCGCGCATCGGTGATTATGGTCTCCAGACCATCGATAATTGTTTGCCTCATTTCAAGACTTGCCCAGGCTTCGGCATCTTGGGCGGTGTTCTCTTTTTCTTGTTCTTGTTCTTTTTCATACTCTCCATTTCTTATGACAGAGTACTGATGAGCGTTCATGGCAACTAAGCAGACGTCAGTGATCGCCATCCAACTCGGTACTGATACTTGAGAGATAATCGTGGGTTTAAGACCACTTTTAGGCTCCTGACTCGCATGGGCGGGACTTTGCCTACACCTGTGCCCCTGTGACGTTTTAAAACGTAAAGTGGCGTTCCTCAGGGGGTTCGAACGGACCGTCGCGAGCTGTGTGACCAATCTAGCGCGGTGTTCCTCGCTCAATTGCCGTTTCACACGTACTCTTGCGATTTTGATTGCTAGTTTCAGAGCTGCCCTTCGTTGCCTGGGTCAAACAAATATCCGCCTTCGCTGTCGGCGTTCTGCCGGAGAGTCATGCCCGCGGCCTCGGCTGACTTCTTTACAGCCGTCCAACTTCTGGGAGTCCGAGTCGACGGCATAAACATGACGCCGAGTTCGGTCGCGGAATATTCGTACAGGTGACCCTGTTTGCCCTGGATGATTACGTCGCCGCATTCATCCAGTTTGGTTTTTAGGCGGTAAGCCTGGGCGAACTTCTTGAGGTCCATCAGATATACGAGACGGTGATGGCTCCGCTAGCGAGCGAAGAATTTTGTCCGACTGTCAGACCATTTAGAGCCGGGAGCTGAAAATCCACCATGTACCCGGTGGGGGAATTGCCCGGAACAACGCCGATGATAGTGCCGGAACCTGTGCTTGCGGAATCGTAAACGGTGATGGCCTGCCCGCTCGTGGTCGCAGTCGTTACGAGGATTTTGCAAAGTCTTCCGGTCGCCGCCTTGATGACGACAGGTCCTGCCTGGATTTGCGAAGCGGTGATAGCTGCGGTCGCATTGCCGCCCATTGATTCAAGATGCTCGGCGTAGTTCTCATAATTGCTGCTCATTTAATTTCCTTCTGCGGACTGTTCCGCTGGTACTGATACCACGGGGCTCATTAAGTTGCTCGCTGCGACGTCCCTCCTACGAAGATTGGTGCAACACCGAGGCGTTTGTAGCGACGGAATTCGTTGGCAGTCATGCGCTCCTCCACCTGTTCGTCATCGAAACTGCTCTTATCGGAGTCGCTGAGCGGACCGCCCATTTCCCACCACACTTTCATGAGGTTGTACGTGTCGAATGGAATGCGCTGCTTGGCGAATGAGTCCTTCTGGCAGAAGCGATTTAAAATCGCCTTTCGGTCGTCGTTCGACAACTTCATTCTTCCACTGCGCTCGATTGCGTCGCATGCCTCTGTGAACGGCAGATAAAGGTCCTTAACCCACAGTCTCTCGAACTCGGGAAGTTCCTGTTGCCATCTGGGCATGGCTTCGAGCTCTTTTTGCTCTTTGGTCTGTGGCTTCGACTTTTCGTCTTCGGGGAAAATAATCTTCGCACCGTCTTTGCCGACGCGAATGAACGGCGCCTTCGAATCGCCTGTGCGGTATTCCTTGGTCGGGACTTCTGGGAGCTCTTCGGCTGCGTCTTCGAAAGCCTCTACGCGGGTGAATACATAATCCGCGGCGTTCTCCCACATCTTCGGATTGGACAGGTCCGCCTGCTTATAATTCGTGACGAACTGACCTACCAGTTCGAGCATTTTCTCCGAGTACCCTCGGTTCCGAATAGTGTTAGCGGCTGCACTGACGGCTTTTAGGTATTTGGCTTTGTCGAACTTGCCGTTAACGACGAACGGCTTCACACTCGCGCTAGTCAATGCGGGGTATTCGAAGTCGCTGTGCGCGGTCTGAACTAATTCATGAAGAAACTTTTGCTTCTCTGCGGTTTTTGTTTCCTTAATAAGGTCGCGTTGAAGTTCGAAATTCTCCTGGGCTTTTTTAAGCGGGATTTGGAGACGTTTGACCTCCTCGTCGCGAACGAATTGCTGGTACTCCGCTTAAATCTCTGCCTGACTTCTTGCTCCATAAAAACTCATAAATTCTTTTCCTCTTTTCTCTTTCTCTCTGGTACTGTTACGATTGCCGCGGTCTCCCGTCGAAGACCCCCGCATTCGTCTTCACATGCCTGAAATGTGAAAGTGCCTGCCTATGCAGACGTCTAGTACGGGTCCAAACCCGGCGGGTGAAGAATTCCACCTGCCTTGATTGCTTTATTCGCCATCATTTCCAATTGCTTCAATGTCACGACTAATTGGAAGATGCCTGTGACTGCCTGGTCGCCTGTGTAGTCTGCCTGCCAACGGTCCCAGGCTTCTTGCGAACTGAAAAATGATACGAAGCGGTGTGCGAATTCGCCGTACACTTGAAGGGGCTGATGCCCTGAAAAGTACTCGCGAACCCGGCGAAGTGTTTATCCTGTGTGACGACTTCTACTTTGTTCGCTGCTGTCTCCATCAATCGAACCAATCTCCGCTGTCGTCCCACGGCTCGTCTTCCGGTCGGACCCAGCCGCTACCGTCCTAGTCGGGGCGGTACTGCGGATACCCTGGGAACAATTGCGCGAGCTCCCTTCTTTGTTCGCGGTCCACAGCTCGGTCTTGCGACGCCGCTCGGTTTGCGAAGATGGAGTGCCGGGTTCGTCTGCCGCCGCTTGTCCCGCCGAAATTACTCCGTTTTCCTCGAATCAATTCTCTGCATACTCTTTTGAGAGACTGATTTCAAACTAGCGGGTCTCGCGCCTCCTGCCTACTTGCCGGGTGCGAGCGTATGTAAGCGTCACGGTCTCGGGTACTAGTACGGTCATTGGTTACCATTCGCTCGCTCGCGCTCCCAAAGTCGAGCGTAAATTTGCTCAACCGTTTCGGGCTCCTGCTCTTTTTCGGCTTCCGCCTTGGCGGCGACTGCTCGTTCTTCAATTTTCTGGTGCTGCTCTGCTAACTTCTTACGTTCGCGTTCCATCTTTTTCAGTTCTCGTTTGTTTACTCTCTCCTGTTTCCGCGTCCGTTCGAGTTCAAGCCGTGCCTTCTGGGCTTTCGCGGATTCGCGTTTTGAAAGGGCTCCTGCTTTGGCGACGGTTGCCTTCTTTCTCAAGATGGTCCGCCTTCAAACATCTGTTCCACGCGCTGAACATCAATTCGAGAACTCGCATTTTTACTGTAGGAGTAGGTACGCTGTCTGTCAGAATCCCCTGCATGGTCTCAAGCATCACGGGGACCATCGGTATCAGTGCCGCGGAAATTGTCTTAGCTTGTTTGTCGGTGACTTTCTTCAGACAGCCCTGCATGAGTCCTTCGAGCCTGCCAAGAAAATTAATTCTGTTCTCGCCCGTTTGTGCCATTACTCGTCCTCGCCTATCTCATAGTCGGCTCGCAGTTCTTTAGGAGCACTCCAGGCGGCGGTGAGCTCTTCAACGGCATCTTCAATTTCGTCAAACTCTTCCGCAGCGTCTTCCAGCATTCTGTGTTCGGCTTTCAGTTCTCGCTCTTTTTGCTCTTCGGCGAGATTTGCGTCAATGCGTTCTTGCTCAACTTCGTCGTCATCTTCGACAGGAGCGTTATTCGGCTGCAACTTTACTGCGACGGTCAAGTTACTAAGAACTTCAGCCGTCCGCTGGTGCTTGCACGAGAGTTCGACTGTCAATGAAATGCGCTGCGTGCCTTCCGCGGCGAGTACGACGGTGACGGCTTGCAGGGCAGGGTGATTGGGCTTCGAGCACGATGGACACAGCAGTCGAGTGCCCGCGAGTCCGCTAAGGAATCCTCGGAGAGTGCCCTCGTATTGGTCTTTGAGGCATCCGCAAGATTTCGTGTTCCCCGTCTGAAGCTTGCGCGAATCGACGACCGTTTCATTTCCGCAAGTACAGGTGCAACCAAAACAGACCTGGTTGAAACGATTGTTTGCTGCTCGCTCGGTGACTGTCAGTCTTCCGAAGACGTGCCCGACTAAATTAATAAACTTTCCCCATTGCTCCTCAAAAAGAAAATCCCCCGTCCAGTACGGTTGCACGAACGGGGGACATTAGCACCCAGGGCCTGAGATACCTGGATAAGAGTTTGAGTGTTTACTTCCGAAGGTCAGCTTCTCAGGGCTTCTCTGTGCTAATGTGCACTATGTAGGGTTATGCAGGATTGGTCCTGCTCACTCTCTAAGCCGTTCTAGGTCTCGCTTTGTGCACTCGCCTAATGTTATCAACTAGTTATCCCCGAATTCTGACCTGACTTCGTCTACCAGGTGGCGGAACCTGCGCGAATCGTTCCTCGCGCCCTCGCCCAGTCCGAGCGTGTCGAGATGCCGCAGCATGAAAGCGTAGTTACTCGCCCCGACGACGTTGACTATCGCGTTGGGAATCCGTTGCTCATCGATATGCTCTACTTGCTCTTCCGAATCGTTGCGCCAGCCTGGAAGTCCTATCGTGTGACCGAACGCATCGGTTGCAACTTTATCGACGGAAGACACCCACATGACTCTGCCTTCTTCCTCGTCGAAACGTCTTTGCGGAAATTCCTCGCGCATTAGGGAGCGAGTGCGATAAGTAGTAGAGCCGTCGTCCGTAATTTCTTCGACTACCGCTTCGACTTTTGTCTGGCGAATCAGTCGGCGAGTAATCTTCGTCGCGCCAGTAACGATTTTGTCTCAGTCGAGGTCGAGGAGGTGCATGCTCTCGGCGACCGCTTGCTCGGCCAGATTGTCGACAAACTGGGAACTATCCTTCAGCCAGGATGGGAAGTGCCCGCAGGTCCGGATGGTGTCCCGAACAGTGCTGACCAAAAGTTGGTACTGTGGGAGCCCTGCTGCATCGAGAGTCGCGAGCCGGGCGGGCGGGATTATGTCGCGGAGCCGAGCCCTATACATTTGGGCCTCGTTGCTGGAAGCCGACCATTGCTCTGCGGACTTTCCTAAAGTATTTGTCCGGTGTGAGGCCGCGTTGCATGAAAATTCGCCCGAGGGAACGTTCTATGCGGTGGCGGCTGACGCCTGGGATTACTTCCTGCGCATGAATTTCGCGTTCGAGTTCGTCAGAGCTATCGAATGAAAAATACGCCGCATCAAGGAGTGAGAAATCTACGTCCGGCACGGTGTCGGCGCAGGCTGCTTGAACGTCCACCCAAAATTCGATGGATGTAGCGGGGATGTGCCAGCCTCGTTGCTTGCCTTGCTCGTAATTTGTTCCATGGAGCCCACCGATTTCGATTATGCAACGTACATGGATGACGGCTAAGGCAGTTTGATCAAAGGCCCGCTTGAATAATTCACGGCGTTCTTTTTCTCGTTGTTCTTTTCCGTTCTTGACTTTCGGTCTGGGTTTCTTCTCGGGCTCAGCTTTACCTGCAAGTCGCTCGCGCATCTGAGCCTGCTGTCTGTCTAATGATGATTTCAAAATCTCCCTTCCGCCCCGGAGGGCATGAATTTTTGTTACGCTGCTATTGGTACTGGTACTGTTCAAGTCACGCAGGTGCCGTGCTGCTCTTCTGGATTTTAGGATTTCGGGATAAGCGACGCCGGACTTTCGAAGCGTCTGTCTTATAGACTCACGGGTGAGGTGGAATATCCGACCCGTTTCTTGAAGGTTGTTGCCGTCTAGAACTGTTTGAACAATAGCAGCGTTTCTGTGCCGCAGTCTTGAATGTTGACTCATCGCTCCTCGTGGACTGCTGTCCCGTACTATCCCCGTAGGGATTACTTAATTTCCTACTTAATTAATTAAGTATATATCCTGGGTACCTCTAAAGTTAACCCCCGTATCAAGTGAGTGTAACTACACCGCCGCGGTCTTCGGCTTGCGCCAGCCCGTGACCCTCAGCCCTGCGCTGCCGTCGAAAATCGAGTCGGTATCCCCTCTTTCGACTCGGTCCAGGATTGTGAAGAGCGTTTCGTCGATGGGACCTTCGCCGACCATGCGGAGTGCGTCGTCGACGGTCAGCCTGTCGGGGTCGCATTTCACCATCCCACTGTAATAATATTGCAGGTAGACCTTCGCGAGCGTTCGAGTTGTTTTCGCGATGCGGTCGCCAGCTTCTGTCCCGGCCTCGGCGACAGCAGCCTTAGCGAAGTTCGTGATAATTTCTTCTAGATTCAAAATAGCCTCTAATTCTTTGCAGTCTTTGTCGCACGCAATCGTGCTGAAAACATCTTCCAAAACCATTTGCAGTGCGTTGCGCCTGTGCGCCTTGTCGAAATACCGATGCGGGTCCCGGTCGAGGACTTTGTCGAAGACTTTGTTCAACCTTCTTTTTTCCAGAATGCTTAAAATTGTCGAGGGGCGGAACTTTGCTACCTCGGCCCACTCGTGAACGTCGATTGGCATGGTTTTTCCTCGTCCGAGAATTTGCCAGATGCACTCTTAAGTAGTTCGGTAAACACATAAGTGTTGCCTTCGTGCTGGGAGAAGGAAATTCCCACCGATGCCCGCACTCCCCATAGAAACTGATGTGGAGGTCTTTTTCCTCTAACTCCTTCGCGCTTATCTGCCGCTCATCAGCGCTGCTCGTACTGGTACTGACCCGTCTGAGGTGAAGTAGTTGAATCCGCAGACCTTAGGATCCAGTGTCGGCTCCATGTTATTGTCGGAGGAAATGTATATGCCGTGTTCCTCGTGTAAGTTCCAACTTTGCTTAATTGCCATTTGTCCCTTGTGTAACCACTGCCTCCACTGCTCACTGCTTCTATCAAAACCCTTACCCCCCACTGCTCACCACTGCTACCTATAATGCGTATCATTAATAGGTGTGAGGAGGGTCGAATGTCCAAACCACTGCTCAAAAGCACTGCTCCCTAGTCCATTGCCACTGTCCTGCTTCATTGACGGGAGTAAACCCTGCCTGGATGCGAGCCTTTGTTACCGCCTTTCTAAAGGTAGACCCGTCCCGAGACCCTCCGACCGCTCCCTCAATTCTGGAGTAAGCATCAATTGAAGAGATGCGATCGGGGAAGGACGAGATGATCTCACTATGTGGTTATGGCGGTCAGTCTGTAGCGGGGGCATGTTGTTCTTCTCTCGAAACTCTTTGGAAAGAATCCGGCATGACCAATACGCATGCCGCCGTCGAAAGCCAGGCGATGGATGGCGTCTCTCCCTTCGGATTCGGCCCAGGCTTTTCCACCTGCACAGAAATCTCTGCACTGCTCCTGTAAAAGGATTTCAATTGTGTTTCGACGAACGCCTTGATTCGCAAACAGTCTGGCTTTACCGACGAGGAATATATATCTGTCATCTTCCGAAATTTCATATGCAGAAGGTACGTCCTGGTCTTTCAGTTTGGGAAGTTCGTCAGGAGCGATGGCCGCGACGGTTTCCTCGCGCTCCTGCCGCATCTTCGCTTTCGCTGACCGGAATTCATGAATGTCTTTTGCTAACCAGTCGACTAAATTGTCAGGTATCGGGATGACAGGAACGTCATTCTCAACCGAATAGACCTCGTCGTTGTCACGAATTGAACCTGCACCGAGTACATACCCTGCTCCTCCGACCGCCTTCAAATCGTAGGCTGTCGGGTGGAGACCTTTTTCGTTCAGCTTGGTCAAATCTTTTCGATTTACCTGCTTTGTCCATTTCGGAACCGAATACGCAGTTTGCTGAAAATAGAAATGCCGCTTCCAAGGTGCCGACTCCGGTCGGGACTGAACGGTGTAGGTCGGCGGTATGGGGCCGATTTCTTGCTCAATCTTCTGTAGCCATCCGTCAGCGTCTATGTCGAGGAACATAAGATTGCCGACACCGCGCCTCGAAACGACTGCGACGTTAAAATCAGGGAAGTCTTTTGCTTCGAGGTGAATTTGTGACATCTTAGTCGCTGGATATTTGTTCCAGCCGCGGAGAATAGGAATCTTGGCATCTTCGCGTATAGGTGTTACAGAGAATCCCCGCTGGTGTGCCTCGGTCGCAATCTTCAGATAATGGGACACGCCTGACTGGGTGAGCTCGGGCAGAGATGGCTCGGAAATGGGCGTAGGAATAGCAGCAGGACTGACCTTCGTAAAGACTAGGTCATCGGAATCTGGAGCCCATTTTGCAGTCATTGTCATACTATTGTTCCCACTCCCAGAACGAGCGACACTCGCAGGTACCTGGGCTCTCCCGCCCCCGCCCCGTTGTTTGGAACGGGACTCCTGTTCATGCTCGCCCGCATTCATCGTCCTGCTCGCATCGACGACTAGGCGGACGGGTGCAAGATTCAGGAATCAATCGCTTAATTGTTTGGGTTTACTACTGGATAGCCCTGACCTAACGGGGCTGCTGACCGTGTTCCACACACGCAAGTGCTCTATTCAGAATACCACACCGGGCAGGGATTGCAACATAATTCACACGGGGGTAGTGGGCTACTTTGAAGTCCCGGATAAACCCACGCATACCAGGAACGCCATAACCGCAGTCGCGGACACCAAGACGAGAAATACGAAAGTCCCTATGGCCATGCCAATCCAGTAGCTGATCGGTTCCTTGTCCCGGCGAGAGGTGCGGCCTTTGATCTTAAGGACACCACTGCGAAAGGATTGGTAATAACCGACCCCAAGCAGAAAAGCGACCGTCGCACACAACAAGAGTATGAAGAGTTCACGCGCCACGAACCTACTTTTCACGCCGCTCTTTCCGCCCTCCGCTGCTCGTAGGCTTCCCAGAGGGCTACCAAATCTTCTCGCTCCAGAGCGAAGTAGCCCACTACCATTGTACTAAGAAGGGTGCCCGGCCAGTATATACCGCGGGCAGCCTTTGAACCTTAAGGGAAGTCTTTGTACCTTAAGCAGGACAGAGCCACCCAAGGGTTGACAATCGAATGCCCTGCCTGCGTAGTACAGTGTACTAAGAGCGGCTTTGCATATTTACCCCTCTCTGCACAAATAGTTATTCTCCTGCACAAAAACCTCACTCCGTTCCCTTCTCCGGCCACGCCTCCCCCTTGTCTCTTAATTCCGTAAAAACCTTAAGAGAGTACTGAAGCTGTTTTATTTTCGTTTTTGCTTCAGTAATGGTTTGGTCCCACTTAGAAGGTTTTGGCCGTTTTGTGCCTGTACCTTGACCAGTGCATGCCTGTAGTATTCACCATCTCGGAAGTCTCCGCAGATAAGGGCTACAGCGGTCGCGGAAGCACAGACGCCATTGTTAAATTCGGGGGTCAGCCATTTATTTCTTTCAAAGGCAACGCAACTGGAATGGTCGGCGGAACTTACGAGCAGATGTTCCATTACTTCATGTTTCGGAAGCAAGAATTTCTGGCGCACTATCATAAGCGGTCGAACATTGAATCGGATGAAACGCAAGTTCGGAGACGGTCTGCGGAGTAAGACTGATACCGCGATGGTCAACGAAACGCTTTGTAAGATTCTTTGTCATAACCTTGTCGTACTAATTCACGAAATGTACGAACTGGGAATTGCCCCAATGTTTTAGTCAGGAGGTATTATTTGAACCGCTCCTGATCGCGCACTAGTTGAGTCGGTTGCGCTTCGTTGTCTCTTTCGGAGCCGATGTAAATCATCGCTACGTTATCGGCCAAGTCCGGATTTGTGCTGCCGTCTATCTCGATATGGACCGTTCTAAACGCTCTTTGTATGGCTATAAGATGTGGTTCGTTGATAGCTAACCACCCTCCTGCATTCCATCGCCGCATCATGTCTTGCTTGTTGCCGCCGTGCCGATAAACGACTACGCCATCCTGGGCTTTAGAAAGCGTCAAACGCGAAATAGATGGCTGAATATTCCAACCAGCTTCCCCGAAAACATCTATGAATTGTTCGGCGTAAATACAAGTTTTTTCGTCACTTGCCGGACAACCAATCTGCACTTGAACGTCCATATCTTTGTCTGTTCTAAGGGCGTTCTCAAACTCAACGCGCTCCGCAGCTGACAACGTGTGTCGCTTAATCGGAGGCCATTCCATATACCCGAACACAACTATCGCCGCCAGAAGCAGAATTAGCCCGAGTACCCTTGCCACCCACTTAGCATTGAGTGGTATCCACTCGCTAAGATGAAACGCTGGATAGGCACCCAGCCCTGCCATCACAACAAGCCAAACACACATGGTCAGCCTAGATTGTGGCGGTGCAATGGTTATGATCACAGCCATTGCTGCGACCAAACACGCGAGAGTGATATCCCACCTGAATTGCTTTGGTTCGCGTCCTTCGCGGACGAGAGATTTAGCCAATTCCCTAGCTGCCTGCCTTTCGATTCGTCGGTTAGCTCGTCCCCATTGCGGCATTTGGTCAACCATTGCACAGACCTCCACAGAGCCAAGACTCTATTCTTGGACCCATGAAGGATATTCTTTTCAGGGACAGAGCCAAAGGCTCCTGCACAAAAACAGGCTAGGTTGCACAAACAGCTAGGCTTTATTGGGGTTGTTGTGCAAAGCCACTAAGAGCGAGGAATCGTAGGAATCCTGCCCATTTCTTCCCTTCGGTCAGGATTTGAAAAGTAAGGGACTCCTAGATGTCATTTGTAATCATAGACATAGAGTTGTGATAGCAATAGACACAGTTAACCATCCTTTTTACACCCTTTTACACCCTCTTTTACCTGGCCAGGCGCGGTACACGGTACCATACCAGGGAGGGTCTCCCGACCCCGCCCTTTGGTATAGGTGGGTAACCACCCTATTTAAGTCATTTAGTATCAATTAGTTATATAGATTTAGCTCGGGAGCATCGTTCAAAGGAATTCGAGGGAGCCAGGCTTTACTCTGCTGTGCCTGCTCCAAACGGGTGAATGGAGGAATTTGGAGGGTTACCATCACGTTATGCCACCTTATGACCTAGCGATATGTTATCGCTATGTCTGTTTGACATTGATAATAAACGACTTAATGAAGATTGGGACTTGGTTAGGGGTGATGTTTATTGGTTGATTACTGATACGTAAGATCACGCTTCTGTGTTGAATGACTACAATACTCAACTCATTGACGTCGAAGCCGATTCAGCCTAGCTGACCGGGCCCTTTCCGTGTGTCTGGCCTGGTCTTCTCTTCTCTCTATATTCGTTCTTATGGCATCAATGTAATGCCCACGGTCGTTTGTCCCGTGCGGGAATATCGACTGCATGCCCATCTAATTGCCCGCGGTCGTTACCCCGACCCCGATGGCGTCTTGCGCCTGTGGGTTCGGTACATAGTAAGAAGAACAGACACCAGCGACCCGACCTATCCATTCGGTATCGCGTACGAATTGCCTCCCTTTGCATCCTGCATCTATGCAGTTGCACAGCCGTATAGAATGCCGATGCAGACGATTGCGAAAATTAACATACCTCTCCCTTTTGCTTGTAACCCTCCGGTCGCAGACATCAACGCCAAGATGTTACTACAGTGGACCTAGATCGTGCGCCGGAGGAACAATTACTCGTCGACATCACTGTTTTTTGTCGCCATATACTTCCTGAACCATTAAGCGCACGACAGCAGGACTTGCACTAGGCTATATAATTAACTAAGCATCAAGAGCGGCTCGAACTAGCTTCAGTCCACCAACCTTGCGAGACGCGATTTTCCCACGGCGAAGGTGGTTGGCAACTAGCCAGATGCGACAGTCGAGCGGACTGTAAAGGGAATCAAGTGAAGACAAAACTATACGGCTGCGATGACGGGAAACCCGCGCCTATTGCAGAAACCTCCAAAGGCAGATATTTCAAAAATCAATCCTCGCGTTTGTCAGCATGGCGCATGACATTAAGATGTGACTTCTGTACGGGTCAGCCTGTCGTTTCCGATTACTATGCTCGCGATTTCGAAGTCACGGGTCCAGTCGCGCTAGCATTTGACAGTATTGGGGACTGGGGTGCGTGCAGCGATTGCCAGACGTTAATCGAAAATGATTCCTGGAATATACTTGCTCAGAGGATCACGCGAATATTCTTTGAGCAAGACCGCGCGAGGCTAGCCAGGTTTGAGTATGAAGTCGTGACAGCGCATTATCGAAACATGCTGATAGATTTGCGCAAAGCGGGTTTAAAGAAACGGGTATACGTATAAGCGTCACCCGATCTCGCGTATCTTGCCTTCGTTACAACCGCTCAATGAGCGGCAATGGCGATTTTCCGACAACAATGCAATTAGCCTTGGTCTCTGAGCCATGCAATCGAATCAAAGAGTGGAACCGCGATGTTACGCCAACTGATGTAAAACCCTGATGAGCTATCGATGCATCTCCCAGCCACCGTCCTTTGCACGCTTCACCAATTCGGCGAGGTGCGCCCGAGCCATATTTCACGCTCCCACCATTCCTGCAATTCTCGTTGACTACAGCTGTGAAATTGTGTGAATTAGATCATCGGCTTCTCGTCCATAAACCTCGTGCTTGAGGAACAAAATACCTATTAGAGGTGGGACACGGGCCTCACCATTTGGCGCAGGATCGCGTTCCTCAGGATCATCGGTTCCAATCAAGTCCTTAGAATCAATTTCCATCCACGAGCCGGGAGGCTCGCCAAATGGATGAAGCGAATATATCTGCCCGGTTTCTTTGTCTCGATACCAACTCTCGTTTGGGTGAGTATCGAGGGGTTTCATTACTGGAATCTGTTCAACGTGACCACGAGATATCGCTTCCGAAAGCATGCGCCTCAGCTCTCGACAGTCGGCTGACGAGCTAATCACCCTCAACTCGTGCATGTCCTTAAAAACTCCCATCGCGTATCCGTCCCAGTTTATCCGATGGGCACTTGCCGTTGTTTGTCGCTGTAATCAGGCATTCTCGCTCAAGGCCCGGATTGTATCCAAAGGCGATTTTCCGCTAAATAAGCTCAGATAACCAAATAACAGGGTCCGCGAACGTGCTAGCGGAAAGGCTATCCCAATGAAACGCGTTTTAAGAATTTTCTTGCTCACCTATCTGGATAGAGCCTGCGATTTATCTCGGTTTCCCATTGCCGGACAACAGCCCGCTCATACTCAGGCTCCTTCGAAAGGTCCCGTTCCATTTCAGGATATTTCGCATCCGAAAAGGCCTCCTTCAAGTGATCTATGGAGTCCCGCACGCACGGAGAGGTGAGTGGCTGCAAGGCGGCGGTTGCTAATCGGAATCGAACCAGCAAATTACAGATTCTACGCAATCTCCCAGTGATCCAAATACTCGTTTTTGAGCTTTCCGAGTCTGTGCAACGGATTGTGCAACAAAAGGTGCAACGGTGGCGGTCTGATGTAGAAACCTCCAAGTTGCCCCTCGGACAATAGAAAGCGGTCTTGTGTTGCACGGCATTGTGCAACGCACTCTTAAATCCGTTTCTTCGGCAGAAACCTCCTATGCAGCAAACTAACTTATTTCGCCGAATATAATCTGACCGACAAACAGCCGTGGCCAAGTCAGGACCCTAGGCTTGGAATATTGGATTGGTTTGTCTGGCATTCCGTAGGGTCCTCAATTAAGTCTGTCAGTGTGCCAGTGTTAGTAAAATCCTCTCGATCCAACAATCTTCCGGTACATGGTGTTGCTCTGCATCATGGATTCCATTTGCACGGGAAGAACGTACTGGCTAACGTCTCCATCAGCAGAAACCGTGATGGCAATCTTCGCAGGGCCAGAGTGGTCATGGTGGTTGCGGTCGGCCCGTGGCGTATTCCAGAGCTTTAGGACTGAATCGTCATTGATTGGTATCTCCGCTTTCTCGCCCTGCACTAACAGGTCCTCCCATGCCACTGTGGCTCCGCTACTTAACATGTAATCGACTCGCAATACTTCGACCTGACGATTCGCAACTATCTTCAACACCTGCGACGGCGGAGTCCCTTCTGCGCTAACTGTCAGTCTGAGCTTCGGCTTTATTGGGAGAGGGGCATCTGGTTTCGCGGTCACATGACTCGCAATCGCATCTGCGAAGGTTTTCACCGCAGTGACATTGCGTATGTACGACGCAGCAGGCTGAAGTTGTAGCTCAAGATCGCGTGCAATGTCTTCGAGCAGTTGATGAAGCTGCGCGTCATTGTTTGCCGACAGTCCGTTCAGCAAGCTCAATGGGCTGCTTAGGTCGCCTGCCTTAACACCTGCCAGCAACGGAGCCAAGAACAAGTTCGCGCCCCATCGTGCTCCAAGCTCGAACATAACGTAATACGAAGACAAGCTGTGCGGTGTGATAAGCCCGACTACGACTTTTGCAGCATTCACTTCTTCGCGGAGTTTGCCTTCTGTATTGACGCCCACAGGAAGCCGATAGCCGTCAATGCTGCTGCACCGAATCTGTGTAGCCGTGAGAGCCAGACTAGCTTTCAGAAGATCAATGAGAGCGAGCGCAAGGTCAGCGTCCTTGCTGCTGTGGGATATGAAAATTACGAGACCTCGGTGAGTAGGAGGCCTCTGCTTGGAGATATTGTCAAGTGTATTGGGGGTCTCGATGTCAGCAGGTTTATTCAACTTAGATTCGTATGCCGCAATCATTGTTTCTGTCGGCCTCCCGATTCTGTCCATTACTTTTTCGAGCATTCCTTGATTCACAAGCCGCACTACGTTTCGACGTATGTCGGCTGGAGTTGCTCCGAGATAGTCAAGGTCTTCAGGTGTATCAAAGCTGATTGGGTAAACGCCCGGATTTGTTGGGTCCATATAGCTCAACCAGTACGCCCTATGGGTTATAAATTGCCGAATCTCCGCGTCGTTCGCGAGAGGCTGCTGGCTAAAATCGCTATCTTCCATCACCAAGGGCTTGTATGCGTCTTCTTCAAAAGGTTCGTCGAAGTTCAGCTTTCCTGAGTCGAATGCACGACGGATGATGTTGATTCGAGCAATCTCGACGCGGGACGCATAGTTCGGATTTAGCAATTTTATCTGGTCAGACCTGAATAGCGAGACGAGTCGGTCGCCGCGCCCTTTTCGCACATCGTGCAACCGAAATAATTGTTGGGTTCCCGCCCGCTGGTTGTCGCGTTCTTCGCCGCGAAACTCCACGTCAAAACATTCACCACCGAGGGTCACGAAACGATCATCGCCCATACTCGACATTGTATTCGCGAACGGCAAGAAAATTTGCGCATGTAGTTCGTACGTCGGGTCATGCTCGCCTAGGCGCGTAGACCCTGCGCGTTACAATCAAGAAATGACCAAGAGATTTACATGCCCCGAACCGGGTTGCGGTCGGGAAGCAAAACTGGTTCCGCCGCCTGCCTCACGTGAGACAGGTGCAGGCCCAGTCGAACTGATTCTGATGCCGAAAGGGATGGAGGAGCAGGATTTGAGGCGGAAGCCACCGTTCGGGGATTTGATGCGTGCTTACTTCGTCGATTGCCCCGAGCACGGTCTTCGGAGTTTTCAAGAAGTCGGCCACCACATCAGCACCATTCCAAAGAAGGCCGGACGGAAGTAAGATCAACCCCCCGGGATCCTTGCGGATCATCAAGGCTGACAGCCATCACCCCGGTTTGGGCGGGGCGGGAAATTGCTGGATTGCATCTGCCCGATTCGATGAGTGCCTACTATCACGCAAAATCGAGATTGCAAAGCGACCTGAACCTGACGCGCTATGTTCAGTGCATCCATCACCCACGCGCTTCTTCTTCGTTCGGGAGATTTTTAGGAGAGTTTTGACAGAATCTTGTCCACTAGGGACTTTGCAACAACCCTATTGGTAGAACACTCATAAATCAGCGAAAAAATATGCTCGGCTGCACGGCGTTCACTCGCGGTGAGGGTGACCAAGGGTTTTGCTCCGTACTTGCGACCCCTTAAAGTCACCAATCTGTGCTCCAGTTTCTTTATGTCGCGTCGTAAATGGGCTTTGTCTTCCACGGGAAGAGCGGTTTTATCCGCAATCCTCTCCATCGTCTGTAGTGTCGAGGAAATGTCAATCTCCAATTTCTTACGTTGACTCTGCGTCACGCTCCCTTGCCGGATTATTTCAACTCTTTCAAGGACTCCCGCTTTTTGGAGTTCAAACTGTCGCAGCCAATTTCGTTTTGCGGAACTCGTGCGGCATCGATTGCTAATCTCGCGGGCTAGGGGCGACAGTTGATTGATTAGGTTAGTGTAGTGAACGTTCTGTTCGTAGTGATCGCGGCGACCGTTAGGAATGATGCGAGAGTCGAGCACGTGAATCTCACCTACACACCAAGAGTTGAAACGAGTTTCGATGAACAGGTCTTCCAATATTCCGTTCGTTCCGATTTGTATGTCGCCTGATCGCAATCTCAAGCCCTTCAGACTTGAGTCTGGAACTGATCCTTTGTAGCTGTGATGCAGTACCCAACCGACCGCAGCAGTTCCACCGTCGGAGCCGGGGATTGTAATCTTTTGTAGTTCCTTAAAATTGTCTTTCCCGCCAGAGATGTCGAAAGAGTCGCGATGCGGACGGAACGTAGGGTCGATCTTGCCATCGACCTTCAGCGTGAGGTTGGTTAGTCCGACATATTCACCGAGCATGGTTGTTATGTCGTGCGCGAACCGAAACTGAGGTGCGAATGGCAACGGTGCAACCTGCGACAAGTACTCTTCGATAACGGTTTGGTTAAGGAGCCAGTCATTTCTGAGTCGTGGGATATTACGAAGCTCAACTTCAAAAAAATGTTCTGGCCACTTCTTACCATCTATGCGGCGAACCTGCACTGACTGGGCGACTACATCCCCAAGGCCCCCGGAGAAATCTGCGGAACGAAGTAGAGCCTTAGCTTTTCGACAGTCCCAACGCAACTCCGAAACGAGGGATTCTCCGGCTGATCGTGAACGGAAAAGTAGCTCTTGGCAGTAGGCGAGTCCTGAAAGTCTGCCGACCCCTCGAAAGCCACGCGAATTCGTACCACGCTTTACGCTAGCACCAAACGAGGTCAGTCGGCTCTCGAACTCATCAGCGGCTATGCCAGTGCCGTTGTCGCGAATTGTTGCAGTTCGCTTCTCTATGTCGATCTCGATCTCAACGGTTCCGGTTTCCTTAGGATTGAGCACACTTGTCCGACGGGCTTCATCTATGGCATCCGCTGCGTTCTGAATGTATTCACGGTAGATCGCCAGCGGATCGACGTACATCGCGTTGCTCAAGACTTCCAGAATGTCCTTGCCGACGACGATTGGCTGGTCGTGAAACGACCACGGTGTCTCAGGTGTGTGTAGGCTTATCAGTGCTGTGCTCATACGTGTGAGTGTCTCGCAACAGTCAGTGGTTTCTTGGTTGTGGTTTTGACCGGGAACTCAATTACGTTGTCGGCCAGTCCCGCATCTTCCACGCGTTCGTCATCAGGAACGTCTATTGTGGGATCAACCCGCTTACGCTGCCGTTGCCATATTGCCTCTTCCTGCCCTTTCGCGAGCGGAACGTAGAAGCGAATAACTCCGCGAACCTGTTCACTTTTCGTTTTCTCCGGTAAGTCCTTGAAGTAACGCGGATCGCTCGAAGAGACAAGCCAAAGCAGTTCAGCTCTGTCGATTTCCGACAGTCGTGAAAACTTCGACTTAAATTCGTCGAACTCTGGCTGACCTCGCGACTTTTCATACCAGTCTCGATTGAAGATGAATTTGTGCGGCCACAAAAGTAAGTCATGAAATCCCGCCTCAGTTTCGCCGAAAGCACGTTTGAAAAACTGCGGGGCACCGCTGACGACACCGTGAGTCGCCTGCAAAATGATCTGCATGGAGCGAAGCTGATACCGCGTCCACTTTTCGCCGATAAACGTGCGATCTGCACGATCAGTCGGCTGATACCGCATTGGAAATGACCAAATGCGAATGCCTAACTCCTCGTTCAATGTGACATTCAGACTCATCCGCTGATATAGATCGGACGGAGTGTCGTGAAAGTTGTAGAGCATGTAATTAGAAAGCTCGCCAAGGCCAAATTCATGAGCGTAACGAATCGACTGTTCATAAGGTTTCCGCAGGCCCCAATGATCGAAGGCGATGCGGAGTGGCTTGAGACAGATCGTGGAAAGCTCCCGCAAGAACATCGGGTCTTTGCAGAGAATTCGAGCGTCCACTCCCTGATTGAAATCAACCCGCCGCTGAACAGGAATACGGCCCCTCTTCAGCTTGGCGTCAGGCGTAAAACCAAGGTCGCGTATCTCCGCAATGATTTCCTTGAACCGTGGAGATGCGACAATGTTGTTGTCCATCAACGTGAGGTCTTTCTTAGTTCCGTAGAGTTCTTCCACGCCACGCACGAGCAGCGTAAGCGGAGCCACGTCGCGTTGATCGCCTTCCAGTTTTGGCACTCCGCAAAAACTACACTTCCTGATGCAGCCTCGCGACGCATAAGCAAAGTAAGCGTCATTGACGGGGTAGCGGTAGCTGATCTGATCGAGGATGCTGTAGTCGGGAATGAGGTCTTCGATGGGCGTGCCCAGCACGTCATCGGAATACAATTCCTCGGCGAAATCATCTAGCTGAAGGGAGACGGCAGGCGACTGGCCAAGTAGACCTTTTATAAACCGTATCCCCCGCCACCTCGGTTCATCGAGAAATTTGCTGTGCATCAGGGACGCTGCGATGCCTCCAACAAAAACCTTCTCCGCATGGCCATTAGCAACATAGAGGGCAAAATCGATACTCTCGGAAATTCGTGCAAACTCAAAGGAAAACAGCGTCGTGACATAGATTCTGTCCCAAGCTGTCATGAGCACTGATCGGTCTTCGCCTTTGATGAACCGGACGTTGTCCTTTTTTCCACGCGGCCCGTGGTACTGGGCGATTTTCATCAATCCCAGAGGCGGGTATTTGTTCTTGTATCCCGGTTCGATCAGCAGGATGTTCTTGTTGGCCATTCCCCAATCTCTCAGACGAGTGTACCCCGCGCATACGCGACTTGTCGATCCCGTTCCGGCTTCGCGGGTCTGTCGGGTTATTTTCGCTTGCGTATGGACAGCTTCGGCTGGACGAAACGTGTCGGAACGAACCCCTTTTCACGGGCTTCCAACAACCCCAAATTTATGAGTTCGATCAAAGATTGATCGCTCGCGACTCTGTGGCCCACGCCAGATTGAAACCGGAAATCCGTGACAAAGTGAACCATCCAACTGCCACCCGTGCCGGGGTAGATGATAGCGGGTCGGCAGGCAACATCGAAGTGCTCGGCCTCGCCCCAGTCACGAAGAAAGTAGTTCATGTAAAGCGTTTGCCGAGCACAGTCCGGTATGTCGGCACCCTCGTACCACGAGATGACTTCATCGACAGATGAGTGCAGCATTGGGTCCAAGATTCCACTCTTGAGCGACCTCCCCAAATCCTTTAGGAACCCTGATTTCTCTTTCTTGATATCACCGTCGCGCAATTGCTGCGTAATAATGAACAGAAAACTCTGCTCGTAAATTGCTTGGTTCTCTATGAGCTTCCGCAAAGCCTTCGGACGCGAGAGGTCCGCATAGATGAACCCGCCGAAATAATCTAGGTTGACCAACTCGTACGGCCACTCAGGTCGGTGCCCGAACGTATCTCTGCCATTGAGGAGAATGTCGTCAAACTCTCCATACAAAGAATGGAGTCGATCCTTGACGTTCTCGACATTCGCCTTGAGGAACATCAAATGCTGCTGGTCCTCTTCACGTTCGATTGTCGTAAACCTGTCGATGAACTGCTGCCACTCGATCACGTCCAACATCTTCCACGCGGGGAGTCCGAGATACTTCAGGTGCTTTCCAAGCTCGGCACGCCACTGCGAGATGATCGCCTTGTCGTATTCCCTGCGAAGGAAGTCCTTGCTGGGATTTGAATCGAAACTGGTGTCGAGCTTAGTGCTGCGCATCAGACGTATTTGTCTTTCAGAGCTTTGTGGATTTTTTCTGCTATCTCGTGGTACTCGTCCTTGTCTTGAGAAAAGTGCTGCTGCAAAGTCTCCATTATTATCTGAAATACCTTACGGGGCTTAGTGGACATATCCAGTTCCTTCACGAGATCGGTTATCGAGTAGCCCGGTTTGAGCTTCTTAGGGTCATTGAGTGCTGTCTGGACCGTCTCACCTAATCTGCGGACTTCCTTCTGATAGGCTCCGATCTCTTTGTCGGTTGTGTTCTTGCGGGTGCCTAGCTTTCTGAAGCTCTTATCGAGGTCTTCTTTGATGACCTTGAGGTCCGACCGTTCGATCCCGCCGTTCTCCAATTGCGTCTTGTATTTATCAAACTTTTGTCGGATGGTCTTCGCGTCGGTAAACGCCTTGCGATTATCGCTGACCTCTTGAGCAAAATTCTTGAGGATCGGCGGAATTCGCTTCTGAGCTTCCGCGTAAAACTTGACGCGGGCTGCGTTCTCTATGAAGTCTGATCGTGGGGTCGTTGGCTGCACGTTCTTATCAACGACGTGAATCTCACCTGTGAACCACTTCGCTCGTACAACAGCTGTCGTCCACAGAGTGCGTTCGGGCAGGGAGCGGTCACCGACAGAGAAGCCAAACAATTTGTAGACGAGTCCGGCGAATCGTCGGCGTTCTTCGACAGCCTCACCCTCGACTTGGAAAATCTTCCCGCTGGGCCGCATCTTGCCGAGAATCTCTTCAGCGTTGCTGGCGTACCAGCAGTACGCGAGTAATTCTCCGGCCTTCGTGGGGTCTGGAATTTCCATGAACCGAGGTGCAGCGATCTTCATATCGTCGCTGTACGGCTTATAAACTCTGACTTTCTTCCCATCCGGCCTCGACAGGTAGATGGTCTTCGGTGAATAGTCAGGCACATGCCGCTGTAAATTCTCGGAGACGAGAGCACCTTCCGTGAACTCCGGCGAGAAGTCCACAGGCCCGATGTCTCCGATGTATTCAATCAGCGTGTCTGAATCGAGTAACTCGTCGCACGAGTCTTTGATGTTACGGATTTCAACGAGCGTGTAGTGATCTGCTGGGTCAATGTCGGTCCACCAAGTCTTAGTGTGGCGTTTAATGACCGGAGTGGCCTGTTCGTTGATTCCTTGCTTCTTCTTCTCGCTGATGTCTTTCCGCATGTCCGCAGCACGGAACTCGAAGTGATAGAGCTTCGGGTCGCCATAGGAGGTCGATGTGATCTTCAATTTTTCTGCGACAGCAATTCCTGCGAGGCGTCCGATGCCCTTGTACCCGGCCTCCTCGCCGACCCTCTTTTCTGAATAGGCAATCCGTTGCAACTTCGGGATGTCCTCTTCGGTCATCCCTATTCCGTTGTCAAAGATCAGGACGCTCTTGCCTTGGATAGAGACTTTGATTTGTGGCTCAGTTCGGTCAGATGGAATCAGGTCGGAGATTTTTAGCCAGTCATCTAGAGCATCGCTGGCATTCTGGATGTACTCTCGAATGACTTCTATCTTGCGGGGATAGAGGTCTTCCGAAAGAATTGGCACCGCTGCCGCGTAAAACAGTTCTTCACTATCTTCGACGACGTTTTGCTTGACCTCGTCTACTTCTGATGCCATAGCGTGGCTCTCTTCCTGAAGTCGGCAAGAGCGACAACATGCCCGCGATTCTTAGTAATGAAAAATGCTCGCCCTTGAGGGAGGACGGAAATCACTTCCTTGATGTCCTCCGGTGACGAATAGTTCGAGCACTTCGATGACAGCAGTTTAGAAACTTTGAGCGTCGGGTCCGATGTCTGGAAGACGAGCTTTGATGCACTGTTGGAGAACGCTGGCGGGCTGAAGTCCTGTGGCTGCTGGGAGGCAAAGATGATTCCGAGCCCGAATTTGCGGGCTTCACGTAGTAGATAATCCGTCGGCCCTCCCTCACGGAAGGACAAATGATGAGCCTCGTCGAGCACGCAATAGAGTCGGAGTGGATGCTGGCCGGAAGATTTGAGAAAGAAGAAGAGATGCCACAGAAGGAGTTCCACGAGTACCCGCTGAGTCTTGCCCTCCAGCCCACGGAATTGCAGGACGTGAACCTTGTGCTTCGCGTCGGTGAGCAGCGAGTCCCACGACCATTTCTCAATGTCGCTTCGGAAAGATGTGAGCATAAAGAATGTCATCAGTCGGGCCGCGACCCCGCCCGCATTCTTGTAATTTGAATATTCCTTGTTCGCAGACATTTCTTCCAGCACGTTCTGGAGAGCCAGCAGAGTCGGAAGGTCTTTTGTCCACGTCGTGGAATCGGTTTCGGAGATACAAGCTTTGTCGAAGGCAGAGCGGATGGCGTCGATGACAACCTTTCGCTGTATATCGCCAAGATGGTATGCCGCATCGAACACGTCCGAAACGCGGGTCGCAACACTCTTAGGGCCTTGGGTGTCCGTGGCAAATATCTGCAACGGGTTGATTGGTAGACCTTCTTCTCCGATCAAGTGTTCGCGTATGCCCGCAAACTTCTTGAACGCCGGGTCAAGATGTTGCAACTCAAAACTCTGGCCGTAATCAAACAGGATTGACGGAACCTTCCGCTGGGCCAACTCCGCGACGAGACATTGGACTGCGTAAGTCTTGCCCGAGCCGCTTTCGCCCATAATCATTAGGTGAGGGTTCATCGCGGCTCCCGCATCTTGCGGGTTCCAATAAATAGCGTCTCCGTAATCCGCGTCGTCACCGACATAGACGCCGTGGTCTTTGGCCGTCTCTTCTTCGTCCTCTTCTGTCGATGCCTCCTTGGCCTTGACAGTTACTTTCTTCGGAGGCTCGACCTCAATCTCGGCTGCCTCTATAGGCTCCGGCAACTCCACTTCTGACCGCTCCGCTGCCTCATGTGTTTTCGTTTGGAGTTGCTTGTTATACGCGAGAAGCGTGCTGACTTGAACCTTCTTCAGATTCAAAATCTGGGCGATCTCCGCAGGCTCTTTCTGATCGGCAAGTTCAAAGATGAGCTTCGCGACGCTTTGCGGAACTTTCGACGGTGGCATGAATGTTAACCGCAGTACAACTAGGCCGAGGGATGTGAAACAGTTATTACCCCGCGACTGCTAAGGCTTTTGCGTTGAAAGGATGATTGGCGATTGTATCCGAATATGTGACAGGAGTTGCAGAAAAGTTGCTTTTGTACGTCCAGACGGATAACGAGAGGCAGTCATTTGGCACAGAATTGTGCATCAATCTTGTCCATGATCTTCTCTGCGCACTGAATGCTTGCAGCGATCAACTTGTCCGTCCGTGGACTTCCTTGCGGCCCTCCAAACAGGTCGTCAGCCGTCTTCACGTGCAGACTTGCGAGAATTGCTGCCATTTAATCCGATGACACGTTTGCGACCCCCGTCCATCGCGGCAGCCTAGCATACCATTCGCCTTTGATTCGCCATCATCTTGTGCTACGCTAAGCTGGATTTGCCGAGCCTTTCTAATGTCACATTCATAAGATGATTCCAGAAGATAGAATGACGGGCTGGAGCAATCTTGGTGGCACCGCAAACTCAATCGTTGCTCATAACTCCATCCGCAATGCATTCGAGGCGAGCGACTCGGGTCCGAACCGACCAGACTTCGAGATATATCTACAAGGCTCTTACAAGAACAGTACGAACATCCGGGGCGACAGCGATGTTGACCTCGTCGTTCAATACAATAACTACTTCACGAGAGACATAACCCGATTGTCTCGAAGCACAACCCTACCTAGCCACTCACCACGACGTTGACTATGGCCCAGTCAATTGGCGAAATGATGTTGAGAAGACGTTGCGAAAAAAGTTCCCCGGCAAAGTGTGGTTAGGGGGAGGAAAAGCATTTCATGTCGTCACAGGGCCGGGGAACATGACAGCCGACGTGCTCCCTGCATTTCTATATAAGCAGTACGCTCACTTCAATTCGCTGACCGACAAAACGTTCGACCCCTGGCATCAAGTTCGCTGATTCGTTGGCCATCCCACATGAGTGCCATACTCAGTCAATCTCGTAGACGCTCCGACCTGCTCGGAGTGGGAAGCCGAGAGATTGGTGATCAACTGGCAGTTTCATGTTCGGACCAGTAGAATGGGCAGCTTCAGCGTAGACTTCTGTCGCGGGAGCCGATTCGATGGCGATTGACTTCAATTCTCAAGAACTAAAGCTGCTATTGCGCCAATTCGAACGTGGTAACGTGGTTCTATTCGCTGGAGCCGGGTTTTCCGTTGGCGCGAGGAATTCCCGCGACACCGATCCACCACTCGGACACCAGCTTGCCGAGATTCTCGCGTCAGAATGTAAGTGGCAGTACGGGGGCGAGGAGCTTGGAGTCGTTTACGAGCAAGCTCAGAAGCATCTCGGGTCTCAAGGAATGAACACTGTCCTGCGAAGCCTCTATAAGAACTGTACTCCCGCGAAGTGGCACTACATCATTCCAAAGCTGTTTTGGTACCGAATCTACACAACAAACGTGGACGATGTTCTAGAGAACTCCTACCGTTCTGATTCCGTGCAGGGCCTTGATTCGATCACTTGCCCGGCATCTTTTGAAGATCAAGATATGTGGTTTGAGAGATTGCAGGGGATTCACATGCATGGCTCAGTGCTTGACCTCGGAAAGGGTCTCACATTTACGGCGAGTGAATACGCTGCGCAAACCGCAACACCGAACCCGTGGTATCAGGCACTTGTTGAAGACATGTACGCGAACTCTGTGCTCTTTGTGGGAAGCAACCTGAACGAGCCGCCTATGTACCACTACATTGCTTTGCGAACCGAACGAGCGAAGGGTAGGCCGGAAATACGAGCCAAGGCGTTCGTTGTAACACCTAGTGTGAGTTCAATACGCAAACGACAATTGATGGATCAAGGGTATGTAGTGATAGAAGCAACCACAGAGGATTTTTTTACGGGGTTGCATGGAATCTTCAAGGATGCGGTCCCATCACGAATGGAACTCCTGAAGAATCGCTACCCGCATCAGATCGGCGCGATAACCGCCGGACTCCTTGACCAGCAATCGGAATTGCTCAGGTTCTTTGAAGTAGTCGGAGCTCGGGAATTGTCTCCTAAACTGAAGTCACCTCGCAGAGAGTTGTTTTTCGAGGGGATCGATCCGACGTGGGATGACATTGCCAGCGGACTTGACGCCGAACGTGAAGTAATGCCGTCTTTTCTTGAACAGATCGCGAATAAAACGAAGGGGGTTCGTTGTTTTGTTATTGCGGGGCATGCAGGTTCGGGAAAGAGCACGCTCTTACGTCGAATGGCGGTCGAACTAGCCACGAACGGCCACACTGTTTATTTCTGCAAGGCAGAGAAGACTGTTGATACACCGCCAATGGTGAACTTCGTGAATTCGCTTGGAGATAGACATGCGTATTTATTCTTGGATGATGCCATCATTCAGTTTGAAGCGGTTGACACCGTAGCTCAAGAGCTTGGAAAGGAAGCCAACGTCACATTTGTTTTGGCGGATCGCCCTCACGTCGTCTATTCGAGGCTGCGTGCTCTGAGAGCGACAAAACCAGTAGTGCTCGACATGCCCTACCTCCAAAAGACTGACTGTGAGCGCATCATCGACAAACTGACTCAATTCGGCATGCTAGGTGAGCTTCAAGGAAAACCTTTGTACGAACAACTAAGACAGTTTCTAGCTCGTTCAAGGAAGCAGCTTTTGGTGGCGATGAAGGAGGCGACTTCTGGGAGAGGATTCGATGTAATTCTAGAAAATGAATTTAAGAGTCTTTCGGGCGAAAACGCTCGTATTGCCTACACGATTACTTGCCTCGCTTACATGCATGGTGCCCCAGTGCACCGAAGACACTTGCTTGCTGCTATGGTCGGTACTGATCTCGAAAAGGCCAGCGTTCTGACCAATGATCTGCGGGAAGTAATCGTGCCGTGGCATGAACGCGAGGATTTGTTGTGTCCCCGTCATAGGGTTATTGCCCATCAAGTAGCGACGGAATCTGCCCCAATCGGAATCAGGGCGACAGCCATTACGACATTTCTGAGTCGGCTCAGCAGCGACGTTACGCCATACAACATATCGCGGCGCACTCCGGAGTACATCGCTTACCGAGGCATCATCAACTTTGAAAACATGCTGAGCCTCTTCGGTGACGACTACGAAGTGATCGGTGGAATTTACAACGAACTAAAAGACTACTATGGACATGATTTCCTGTTTTGGCTCCAGTTTGGGCGTGCAGAAGTCCACTTTGACCATTTTGCGGTGGCGGAAAACTACTTGAAGCAATCTTTGGCGATTCGACCTCAAGGTAACTACCAAGCGAACCACAATTTGGGCGTACTCTTTTTAAAGAGAGCGAGATATGAAGAGAACTTAGCGACCGCCGAAGCAGATTTGCAACGTGGGGAGAATTTATTGAGAGAGCAGATCGCCGAAAGAGGGAACATCGATGCCTATCCCTATGCTGCTCTGGTCACTCACAAGTTGCGTTATTTTAGAGCGCGAGGTTCTTGCAAATTAGCTGATGAGCTTGAAGAACTTGTAGAAATCGCTCAGATTGGCATGCGCAAACATTCGACCGATGAAGCTATGCAAGAAGCGTACCAAGAAACAATGAGAGCCTACATGATGATCGCTGTCGTGGGTAGCGAGGAACACGCTGCCGACGGCGCGCCATCGACCAAGACTGCTGCCTCATCTGAGTAACTCCCACACTCGGCGGCCAGCAGCTCCTGCACCAAGCGAAGCCCACGTCGACGCACGCGATGTCCGCAGATAATATCCGGTCGATGCAACGCTGGCCTGACGACAAGCTGGCGGACATTTCCAATGCCTGCCGTCTTATCGTGAGCATGAATTGTGAGTTCCGAGCGGCCTGCTGCTTGCATCCGTCCACTCGCTCTTGAGCAAAAGCATTGGCCCGAGAACAAGACCATCGCGCTTACGTCCTGTTTCTTGTCACTGTTGTCATGGCCTCTGGGTGACCGAAGCAATCAATCGCCGCAAGGATCTGAGCGTCAATGGCACGAATTTACACCTCACGTCCAACGGATAAAGGCAGAAAACGACGCGGCTCAGGGCGATTCCGACACCCTGTTTGACGAACGGAGCATCGTCATCGAGTTTATTTGTAACCTCCGCCTCAACGACTTCTATTCCCTCACGATGACCGCGAGAAATTGACTCGCTGGGAGATAACGAACTAATCAGGAAGTACGGGGAAAAGACGGGTGTGCCGGAGCACAAGCGTTCTATTCATGCACTTAAACATACTCCCGGAGTCTTGATGTGTCAGGCGGGTTGTCGAATCGAGGAGACTCAAGTCGCACTCGCGGCATCTCAGGTCGTCGAACATTCCTTCCTATACACGACGGCGGTCTGTGGGGCCCATACTAGCAGAGGCTCAGACCGCCTAAGTAGTTTTACGCAGCACGCCACTTATCAGGTCCGCCTTCTTCTCGCTGCCGGACCCGTTCAACATCGGGATGGTCTTCTGGATTTAACCGTTTTACTTTTGCTATCGCTTCTTCCTGAGTACTCACAAGGAATGATGCGCGCTTGGAACCTTTAGCTCGAATCGCAAACTTTCCCGCTGCCGTTTCCTCAATGAAATAATGCTTGCCATTCATTTTCAATCCTCCCGAGCCGTTCGATGGCGGTCTACGCGGTAACGTTGCCGTTACGCACAGGAATTCCGAGCGGAGCGAACCTCTCGTGGCACTCGGGGCACTCGATGTGGTTAAAATCGACCCGTCTAACTATATCTGGAGTGATGACGCATCCACATTTCGGGCAAGTAATGTCTAGAGATGACTTCACCTTCGCGAGGTCGATTCGTTTGCGACTGGGCATTACAGTTTCTGGATTAAAAACGAAGCAAGAACCTGAGCCATTAACTCAAGACTGCGACGACTGCGCATATAATTTTCATTTTGCACCTCATGTACTGACGACAGGATTGTATCGGATATTGGCGGGACCTCAGTTCTCACAAGATATGGAAACCAGACTCCGGCGCAATGCCGCACGTACAAGGCATTATGAAAGGAAGACGCTCCTCTTTCAACACTATTAAACATCGAGGTTTACGATGATAGCCTTCAATACGGCAATCTTGAATCAACAACAGATAACTACAAACGGAGACGTGATTGAGGGTGTGCCGTATCAGGACGAATCGCAAGCTTATATCCTGCAGCTTAGAAAGCGAATAAATGACTACCTCAACCAGACATGGTGAAACGGAGCAATTCCTGAAAGAGGGTGGGCAGGACAACGTTGAGTTCGATCACGCAACTCCTCGCCGTACTGTGTTTCGGCGTTCAGTCGTCACAGGCTTTCTACAAGAATGAGTGGAGTGGTAATCGAAGCATGCCCAGCAGAACGACTCTCCACAGCAAACCGTCCGACAATCCTTGCAGATGGGTGTCCCGCAGTCTCCGCAAGTACCAGATGGCATCCCCTCCGCACGGAACGGTAAACATATTCTCAACAATTTGAATGTCGCATCTCGTCATTGCATTTTCCGCTCAAACATTTTGTCGCGTCCGATGATTTGGGTGTATGCGGGATTCCTAACTTTCACCCAGGTCGTCGTGTGCGTGACATCGTAAGCACCGTCTCTCTGTTTCGCAACAATCCCTTCCAAGTCAGCTCTGCACGCTAGTTCAAACAACGCTTCGCCTTTTTCTTCTACGTAATCCATGAAGAGAACCGGGCACGGCTGCGGAGGAACAATCTGTTTCAACTTTTGCTTGCGAGTGATGAGTGGCAGAATACGAAGGTCACGTCCATTTAGTTCGAGAACGTCGAACGCGTAAAAATACGGCGTACCTCTACGATACATCAGCGATTTGAAATTGCTTCTACCGTCGGAATCGAGGCAGACGATTTCGCCGTCTAGGACCGCGTCGCATCTTAGACAGTGGGTGATGTCTTCAGATAGGTCGACAAATCGTTTGTACATGTATCCCGAGCGGGAGATTAATTCGCAGTGACCATTACGGACGTACGCATGGGCTCTGAACCCGTCCATCTTGATTTCATAAAGCCACTTTGGGTGAGAGAAGGGGAGCGGGCTGCGAGCCAATCTCATGTGCGGCAAATGCACGGAACGAGGATATCAGAATTCGAAATAGACGAATTTACCCAGCATTCTACCCAGCATTAAATGCACTAGACAGGGTAAAATAGCCATTTTCATCCCTTTTTGGCCTCACCAAACCCCTTTAGAATCAAAGATTGCACTTTAGACGCGCGACTTGTAAGGCAGGCGCTCTAACCAGCTGAGCTAACCGCCCTCTGGAGACGCGAGGGTGCGCGAAGACGCACTCGAAGTATACGTGAATCCAGAAATGGCGGGCAATGGCGGGGCGTTCGGTTCGGACGCTGCGCGCGAGATCCCTCGCCCCGCTGGAGAAAACGCGGGTTCTTCGGGATGACTGATCACATCAAATTGACCGATCAATAAGAACCTGGCAACATCGACTCGATTTCCGCTAGCCATAGGCAAAAAACTAATACGGGCCGATAATGCCGGCGATTTGGCGTGCTGACGGCTGCTTGTTCAACGACTCGATGGTTCGTTCTAAACCTGAATCGGAGTCGATCAGGATTACTTTTTTTATTCGAGTCGAATCGTAACAAATACTAAGCACGCCTCCATCCTCGTGACAATCGGCGACCGAAGGGATTGTCGCGCCACACTTATTGCAAACAATATTGGCGGTTCGGACCATGTTGAAGTTTACATCGTTGAAGTTTCCATCAAGGGCGATTTTTTCGCTGATAGACTGGCGGCTTGCGGCAACTAATTATTAATGCCGACGATCTCGGTCTTACAGCGGGGGTGAATCGCGCAATTCTCGAGGGACATCTTCGTGGCGTCGTAAGTTCATCGACCCTGATGGCGAACGGAAAGGCATTTCACGACGCGCTTATTCTTTCCCGTTCAGCCCCCGCTCTAAGCATTGGTTGTCATGTGGTTCTGACCGATGGGTCACCGGTGCTTGAGGAGTCGAAAGTTTCAAGCCTAACGGAAGGCGGGAAGTTCCAGACCTCTTTGCGCAAATTCATGGCCAACGCAATCATGGGTCATCTTGATGACGACCAAATCGAGGCCGAAGCCATAGCGCAGATTTCAAAATTGCAGGCAGGGGGAATTGTTGTCTCGCATTTCGATACTCATAAGCACACTCATCTTCTTCCTCAAATCCTTCGGCCAATACTGCGGGCTGCCCAAGCCTGCGGAGTGCGGGCGGTTCGGAACCCTTTCGGTCCGATTCGCTTCGCCATGGTGGCTGCCCAACCGCGGTTGTGGAAGCGATATGGTCAAATCAAGGCTCTCTGCGTGTTGGCACGAAAGTTTCGCTCTGCGATCGAAAAGGCCGGGCTCAGGACTCCCGATGGCACAGTGGGAATCGTAGGTACGGGGATGCTCAACGAAGCGCTTTTCAAATCAATATTGCAGGATCTACCCGAAGGCACATGGGAATTCGTCTGCCATCCCGGGTATAACGATGCCGATCTGCAACAAGTTCAGACCAGGCTAAGGGAATCGAGGGCCGAGGAACTCCGGGTGCTCACCTCGCCAATGGCTCGTGAAACGTTGACTGCAAACGGAATTAAGCTGATTTCTTATCGTGATTTTGTCGAGATGACGGGCTAGGTGGAATCCCAAGGTGCACGTCCTTTTGGTAACCATGGAAAGCAGATTGACAATTGCAGGATTGAACCATCGGGGTATGATTATGCAAGAAGCTCGACCTGAGCGTAACCAAAATTGAGCCGTTAAATCTATGGAAAACAGACCTGAATCCCGGTTAGAAGCCGATATACCTGTGCGAGTGTGGGGCATGGATGCCGACGCGCGCCCATTTTTTCAGAACGCCAGTGCAGGCAACATCAGCAGTGACGGCGCATTGCTCTCGGGAGTCAATCATCAGCTCAAGATCGGCGAGGTGATTGGAATTCAGTATGGCGAACGAAAGGCTCGTTTCCGGGTGGTCTGGGTAATTGATGCGGGCGCAATTCGGAAGATCGAGGTTGGCGTACAGTTGCTTCCGCAGCAACAGCTTCCGTGGAGAGAATTGACTCCGGAGCCGCCGGGCAAACGGGCGCCATTAAACGGACCTAATAAGCGACGTTATGTTCGGCACAAAGTTCTATTCCCTATTGAAATTGGATTTCCTGACGTTAGACGCGCCCACATGCAGACCAACGCCACCGATATCGGAGGCCGGGGTTGCTATGTCGAGACTTTGTTACCGTTAGCCCAGGGAACCGAAGTTATCATTATTTTCTGGATGGATTCGGAGAAAATCAAGACCCCGGGAATCGTGCGTGCGTGTGATCCAGGAGTTGGCATGGGCATCGAATTCACCGATTTAGATAATCAGGTGCAGGAGCGATTGCAGCAGTTGCTGGAAAAGATGGACACGTCATTTGCCGCGGCGGTGGGAACCACCCAGGAATCCATTACTCTTCCAGCAAGTTTCAAGCAAACCACCAAAAACTGAGGCGGAGCCAACAAAATCCGCTCTAGCTGAATCCTGAGCAGCCGGCATACATCGAATCCTCAGCGGCCGGCTATGTCCCCGACTTTAATCCGTCTTACCATCTCATGAGAATTGGGATTACCTGTTACCCGACCTACGGCGGCAGTGGCGTGGTTGCGACCGAACTGGGCCTTGAGTTGGCGCAACTGGGCCATGAAATACATTTTATTTCCTATGCTCAGCCGATTCGCCTAACCGGTCCGCATCCCAACATTCACTACCATGAAGTAGAGGTTTCAAGTTATCCGCTATTCGATTACCCTCCCTATGACTTAGCGCTGGCGACGCGCATGGCCGAGGTGGCCGATTTTTACGAACTCGATTTGCTGCATGTGCATTACGCGATTCCACATTCGGTGAGCGCGATGCTGGCGCGGCAGATGCTGGCCGCCGGGACGAAGCATAAAAAACTTCCATTCGTAACCACCTTGCATGGGACCGATATAACCTTGGTTGGCCTTGATCCCTCTTACCTTCCAATCACGCGCTACTCGATTGAGCAGAGCGATGGCGTTACTGCGATCTCGGAGTATCTCCGCGAACGCACGTTGCGTGAATTCGAGATTAAAAATGAGATCAAAGTTATTTATAACTTTGTGAATTGTGATTTATATGTGCGCACACCTGAGGCCGCAGAGCAGCGCCTGCAATATGCTCCGAACGGCGAGCGGATTCTGGTGCACCTTTCAAATTTTCGTCCGGTGAAGCGGGTGCAGGATACAGTCGAAATCTTCGATCGGGTGCGAAAGAAAATACCTGCCAAGCTGCTGTTGATTGGGGATGGTCCTGATCGTTCCCGAGCGGAATGGCTGGCGGCCCACAAAGGCATTCAGCACGATGTGATTTTTCTGGGCAAGCAAGACCAGGTTTATGAACAATTGCCGCTGGCCGACGTTATGTTGCTGCCCAGCGAACTGGAATCTTTTGGATTGGCGGCGCTCGAAGCTATGGCATGCCAGGTGGTCCCGATTGCGACGAACGTCGGGGGCGTGCCGGAAGTGATAGAGCACGGGAAGAGCGGATTTTTAGCCGACGTGGGAGACGTTGAGACGATGGCGAACTACGCGATCGACTTATTGCAGGATGAGAGCCGCCTGCAGGCGATGGCTAAGGCTTGCCGGGGCGTGGCTCAATCCAGATTTTGCTCAAGCAAGATCATCCCGCAGTACGAAGAATTTTACCGGCGAGTGCTAGAGCGTTCTGCGTAAAGCGCGGGCGTGTTTCCATCTTCATTGGGCAGGACCGGCAAACGCAGGCGCACCAGGGTCCCAGTGCCATCATGACTATCGATCGTCATTTTCGCGGCGTCTCCGTAAAGAACTTTTAATCTCTCGGCCACATTAGCCATTCCAATTCCGGTCCCTCCCAGGCCGGTCGGCTTTTCCAACAAGATGGCCGAACCCATGCCCACTCCGTCGTCTTCAACTTCGATTACCAGATGCTCATCGGCAAGGCGGCTGCGGAGGTAAATATGTCCTCCGGAAATTTTCGAAGACAGACCGTGCTTGATGGAATTTTCCACGAGGGGTTGCAGCAACATGCTCGGAATCATGACTTCCAGCGATGAGGGATCGAGTTCCTTGATGACCTGCAATTTATTTCGTCCGAAGCGGACGACTTCGATATCGAGATAGTTGTCAATAAACTCCAACTCTTCACTTAGAGGGACAAACGCGTCACCACTCTTAAGCAGGCGGCGAAGAATATTCGCCAGCTTGATGATCAGTTCGCGGGCGGTGTCGGGATCGAAACGGACCAACGACGACACCGAATTCAGGGTATTGAATAAAAAATGGGGATTGATCTGATTTTGCAGCGCCTCCATGCGCGCCTGTAGCAACAGGCGTTCCTGCTCTTCCAGTTTTATCTGAATGCGAACGCTGTTCCAGATTTTCAGTTCCGTTCCCACAACCATGATCGAGGTGGCATAAATCGCGCTCTTCACCCACCAGTTGGGACTTTCAAGGCTGAAGATAGAGCGCGGCAAGAAACGGGAAAGTTCTGTCTGCACAAACCGCAGGGCAACGATGGAAACGAAAAACGCTACCTGCCAGTCGAAAAGTCTTGGGGTAGGGAGATTACGCCGGATCATGCGATATACGCTGAGATCAATAAATGGGGAAAAGGACCAGATGTCTTCACGGTCCGGGGCTAGATTCCGCAACTGCCCTGCGATAAATCCACACAAGAGATTGAATGGAAGCGTGGCCCATTGCCCATGAAGTACGGCAGGAAGCGCAATCAGTGAGCCTCCAACCATACCCGAAAAACGGCCCGCGACCACCCCTAAGAGAATCGTTGTCTCGAAAGACAAATCGCCAGCAACGAAACTTTGCGCGCTGAACCGTATCCACACGCCGATAACAATGGGAATGCTGATCCACAAAATCAGATAAATGCGTTGCTTTAGCTTGCGGGTCTCCAAAAACAAGAGGGATTTAAATTCGACGGAACGGACCAATGCGCTGGAGACAGCGGCGGCGACGCCGAGCTTGATCAGCAAATTGATAAGTATGAGACGCGAATCCATGCGCGATGGGACTCTGAGCAGAATGTAGCACGAAAGAAGGGGATGCCAGTTGTGGAATGGGCGACCGACAGTGCTGCACGCGGAATCGAGGTCTTGTACTAGCGCAGGCGCATCAGCAGCATATTCGCTTTGCGAAACCACGGACGTTCGCGACGACGCAAATATCCCGGCATATTGTTCTTTTTCGCAAGCAGCTTTCTTGCCCAGTCTTTGGCTTCGTCATTACGATTCTGCGCGGCGAGAAATAATGCGTAGTTGTAATAAGTCTCGGAAGAAGTTGAAATTTTGGTGGCTTCTTTAAACAGCGCCTCCGCTTTATCCGGTTGGGATGCATTGGCGTAAGCGTGGGCCAGCAATCCCATGGCACCATGAAAATCGTATTCAGGATCTTCTTTGACTACGCGTTCGAGGTCTGAGATGGCGGCCGCGAAATCATCCAATCTGATTTCAGCGATACCGCGACGATAAAAGGGATCGATGGAATCGGAGCGAGACGAAAGGGCCTTATCGTAGGCTTGGCGGGCGCGGTCAAACTTTTTTTCGCTCAGGTAAAGCTCGCCAAGCTCCTCGTAATTTCCGGCGGATGGATTGTCTCGAATGGCCGATTCCAGCTCGCGAATGCGTCTGCGGCGGGGAAACACTTTAAAAGATTGCCGCAGCAGTCCAGCGTCAGGAATGACTTCGACGAAAATGTAGACTAATGCGCCTAACCAGCCGCCGATCAGAATAATGAAGAGCCAAAAAGTGTCGGGACGGCGGCGAATGAAGTGGACTATTGCTACAGCTTGGAGAATGATTCCCCACCAGGAAAAAGCAAAAAGGAGCAGCGATCCCATGCGTAGATGCGCACTATAACACGCGAAGTATTGGCACTGTATAGAGTTCGTATGGAGGGGCGGGCTGCGGAGAATGATGCGCGCGGGATCCGTCCACCGGCTGAAGCGCGCCGGATGTTCGGGGATGACTGGTCTTTGGGGGAAGGATGTCAGGGAGGATGTGGGTAGGAATGAGCAGTGCAGCAACTGGAATCCGGATGCTAAAATCAGGCGAGTGACGCCCCCAATACGCCTGCTGGCCGCCGATATTGACGGCACCCTACTTAACTCTGAATTCCGGATTTCCGACGCCGACCTTGCCGCACTTCGTTACGCCCACAGTGAGGGGGTAGAAATAATCCTGGTGACCGGGCGGCGGCATGCCTTCGCGCGTCCCATCGCAGAATTGCTGGGATTCGATCTCTGGATCATCAGCTCGAACGGCGCCGTGACCCGCTCTTTGCGGGGCGAAACATTTCACCGCGACATGCTTCCGGCCATGACGTGCATACGATTGTGCACTGCGATGCGCGAGTTTCGCGGCAACACCGTTCTCACCTTCGACACCGAGAGCAAAGGCGCAATCGTATTGGAGCATATGCGCGAGCTGAATGTCAGCATCCAGCGCTGGCTGGAAAAGAATCTTCAATACATTGATTTTGTGATTCCGCTGGAAGATTCGATTACCAGCGACCCGGTGCAAGCGATGTTCTGCGGCCCTATCCCTCACATGCATCAGGCGCTTGCGATTTTGGCGTCGTGTGGGCTCGATAACGCGATTGCGGTTTCACGAACAGAGTATCCGCCGCGCGGCCTCTCCATCGTCGATGTACTAAATAATGGGTGTTCCAAGGGGCACGCGCTCGAACGATGGGCGCAATACCGCGGCATTGCTCGCGCCGAGGTCATGGCCATTGGAGACAACTATAACGACGTGGAAATGCTTGCCTTTGCGGGACGCCCGTTTATCATGGGGAATGCGTGTGAGGACTTGCGTAATCGAGGCTGGGAAGCGACCCTATCCAACGATTTGAATGGAGTGGCGATGGCTATCGAGCGAGTGCTGGGCGTGCAGATCAAACTAAGAGCAGAGGATGAATCCTCTGTGATTCGACCCCGATGAAAATGTGGACTAAGGTCGCAGCGATAGTTGGGATATCTATGGCTTGTGCCTTAGCCTTTGGAACGGATATAGCCGTTCTACAGAATGGATTTTCGATCCGGCATGAACATCGCGAGGTCATTGGATCCATAACCCGTTTATATACGGGAGCGGACAATACGAATTACGTGGACGTCCCCACACTTCAGATCGCGCATTTCGAACAGGATATGACTACACCAATCTCGAGTGCGACAGCACAGAATCCCGCAACGCCTATGATCGCATTGGCGAAACCGGCGATCATAGCTCCGGTAAAGCCGGCGATTAGAACACCGGGAATAGATGAGGTTATCAATAGCGCCAGCGATCAGACCCAGATCGATCCGGATCTGATCAGCAGCGTTATTCATGCTGAAAGTGGATTCAATCCGCGAGCGCGGTCACCGAAGGGCGCGCAAGGATTGATGCAATTGATGCCACAAACCGCGGCGAATTTGGGAGTGTCGAATGCGTTCGATCCTGGAGCAAACGTCGACGGAGGCACGCGTTATCTAAGGCAGCTTTTGGAATTGTACAATTTTGATCTGGTGAAGGCGCTGGCCGCTTATAATGCGGGTCCGCTGCGGGTTCAGCAATATCATGGAATACCGCCCTATAATGAGACGCACGCGTATGTGGCCCGCATTATTCGGGATTTCAATCGCAAAAAGGTCGCCGAACAAAAAGCCGCCGCGCTCTCCGCGAAGAAAAAACCCGTCAAACCTCAGGCGGCGGCAAGCGTGACACAGGTCACAGTTGAGGCTCCTCGCTCAGAAGCCAACCGTTGACAGAATTCAGCAAATAAATGAAAGTCGGGACCTTCTTCGCTGGAGTGCGCCGGAGCGGTTCGCCCAAATGAACAGCAAACGAGTTTTGTTTTATGGAGTGGTGGTAGCGATACTGCTGCTCTTAATCTATGCTCAGTTTCGGACGTGGAGAAACTTCGATTGGGCGACTTTCTGGGGCCAAACCGGGCAGGTAAATAAGCTCAGAATTTTGCTTGGGATAGTCCTGATATACGTTGCCTATGCGCTCCGGGCGTTACGCTGGAAAATTTTTCTGCGCCCTGTGCGTCACACCACAACAGCGGAATTACTGAATCCCACGGTCATTGGCTTTACGGGCCTGGCGTTGTTGGGCCGCGCTGGTGAACTGATACGGCCTTTCCTGATCGGGCGAAAAACGCGCCTTCCCTTTTCTTCGCAGATTGCGGTGTGGGCAGTGGAACGGATTTTCGATATAGGAGCGTTCGCAATTTTGCTGCTCTCAGCCATCTTCCTATCCCCGTCGCCCAAGCAGTTGGCTTATTATGACCGCTTTCGGGATGGCGGAGTGGTGATCATTTTTCTGCTTGCGGCGCTGATCGGGGGCGCCTTGCTGTTGTTCTGGAAGGGCGAACTGATGGCCGCATGGGTGGAGCGCAGATTTGCGCATCTCGCGTCTAA
Organism: uncultured Acidobacteriaceae bacterium; assembly: GCA_963849315.1. Taxonomy (GTDB): domain Bacteria; phylum Acidobacteriota; class Terriglobia; order Terriglobales; family Acidobacteriaceae; genus PALSA-188. The sequence continues at coordinate 562,623 of CAWKGT010000002.1, forward strand.
TCTGGGCCACCATGTTGCTCTGCGCATGCGAGAATTCCGGGCCGGCCTCGATACGATCCACGACTTCAGCTCGCTGCTTCAGTTGGTCGCGGTCTCGCTGGCGATGTGGGCGATTATTGCCCTCGCTTATTGGGAGGTAATGCAGTCGTATGGGGCCGGGCCTCTGCATCGGCCTTTGTCGGATGTGCCGCTTCTTATGGCATCGAGCATGGTGGGCTCGCTGATCCAACTTCCGGGCGTGGGCGGCGGATCGCAACTGGCTACGATCGGCACGCTGCAACATGTGTTTCTTGCGTCGCACGAACTGGCGGCTAGCTGCGGTATCCTTCTCTGGCTGGTAACATTCGTTTCCATCGTGCCAGCCGGTTTATTGATCGCGCGACGCGAAGGGCTTTCCTTGCGGAGGCTTTCGAGCGAGAGCCATTCTAAGGAAGGAAAAGAGGTTGCCGATTCGACGTTGTGAGCGCAGGAGAGAATCGGCTAGCTGCGGATCTTGATAATATTTGAAGGAGCAAATATGAAGTTCATCGAAGTGACCAGTGTCGGCGGGCGCAAATTGCTGGTGAATGTCGATGAGATAAAGTCGGTGCAGCCGCTTGACCATACCACGCGTTTGAATTTCAGGAATATCAGCATCGAGAATTATCAGGAGATAAAAGAATCGTACGACGACATTAAGAAAATGATTGAAGAGCGATCAAACTAGTGCTTCGACATGCGGATAGTTTTGTGGATGGAGAATGCGGGGTGCTGCGCGCGGGATGCTCGCCCCGCTGGAGAGAACGCGGAGGCTTCGGGATGACGGTTTTGTGAATTTCTTGGAATAGTCATCCCGAACCTCGGCGTACTTCAGCCGAGACAGGAATCTGGCGCGTCTCGCAGACGCTACAATTCTGGGTCGGGGAAAAATGCGGAATGCTGCGCGCGAGACCCCCTTCGACTTCGCTCAGGGCAGGCTCTCGCCCCACTGGAGAAAACGCGAGGGCTGCGGACGACTCCAAGTTTAGGCCTGTTACAATCAATCGAAATTCCTTTATAAGCCACATGAAATGCCCTTTTTGCGGTTTTGCGAACGACAAAGTCGTGGATTCGCGCGAGAGTAAAGAAGCGGATTCCATAAGGCGCCGCCGCGAGTGTCTCAAGTGCGAGAAGCGTTTTACCACCTACGAACGTATCGACGAAATCCCTTACATGGTGGTGAAGAAAGATGGCCGCCGCGAGAAATTTGACCGCCAAAAAGTGCTGAATGGATTGCTGCGTGCCTGCGAGAAGCGCCCCGTGCCTATCGGTAAGTTGGAGCAAATCGTAAACGAAGCTGAAGGATTTGTGATCGAATCCGCAGAGCGCGAGCGCAAGACCAGCGAGGTCGGCGAGCTGATCATGAACCGCCTTCGGCGCTATGACAAGGTGGCGTATGTGAGATTCGCCTCCGTGTATCTGGATTTCAAAGACGTGCAGGAGTTCATGACAGAGTTGAAAGATCTGCTGAAGACGAAAGAACTGCCGCCGGAAGTGCGCGGAAAAGTAGGCATGAAAACTCAGTAGAACGCTTCTGGCTGCTAGCTTCTAGCTAGGAACAAGTCCGCATGGTTTAGCCAGGAGAAAAGGTTTTTATTTCAGCCAGGAGCTAGAAGCTAGAAGCAGATTTTCTATGGCATACAACATCACACTCATTCCCGGTGATGGCATCGGTCCAGAAGTCACCCAGGCAGCCGTCCGCATACTCGAAGCCACCGGACTGAAATTTGAATGGGAATCTTTCCAAGCGGGCGCGGAAGCGTTCGCGAAGTATCACGAATACATTCCGAAAGAATTAACGGAATCGATTGAACGCACCCGAGTGGCATTAAAGGGCCCGGTAACAACCCCTGTTGGCGGCGGATTTTCCAGCATCAACGTGCAGCTCCGAAAACAGTTTGAGCTGTACGCTAATTTCCGTCCCATCGAAAATTTGCCGCATGTGCCGACGCGGTATCCCGATGTCGATTTGATCATTGTCCGCGAAAACACCGAGAGCCTTTACTCGGGACTGGAGCATGAAGTCGTTCCCGGCGTAGTCGAGAGTTTGAAGATCATTACCGAAAAAGCTTCCACCCGCATTGCGCGATTCGCGTTCGAATATGCGCGCAAGAACAAACGGAAGCAGATTCACGCCATCCACAAAGCCAATATCATGAAGCTTTCGGACGGTTTGTTTCTGCGTTGTTCGCGAAATGTTGCCAAAGAATATCCTGAAATCACCTATGGCGAGCACATCGTGGATAACACTTGCATGCAGTTGGTGATGAATCCTTATCAGTACGACATGCTGGTAATGGAAAATCTTTACGGAGACATCATTTCCGATCTCTGCGCGGCTTTCGTCGGCGGATTGGGTTTCGTTCCCGGCGCAAATTTAGGCGAGCACTGCGCGATTTTCGAAGCGGTGCACGGATCGGCGCCGGACATCGCCGGCAAGGACCTGGCCAATCCGACAGCGGTCATCCGCTCGGCACTGCTGATGCTGAAGCACCTCGGCGAAGATGAGGCCGCAGCCCGAATCCAGCATGGCCTGAATGAGGTATATCGGACAAAAGAAAAATGCACCCGTGACATTGGGGGACAGTCGGGGACAATTGCGTTTGCCGATTCGGTGATCGAAGCCATGCAGTCCTCCGATGCACCGGCAGCTGTGGCTTCGCAGACGAACCGAGTTTAGTCGTCCCGTAATGTAAGAGAGATTTGTCATTCCTAGGCCCGCATGCCGGCATCGTAGTGCGAGGAATCTGCATTCCACGCCGAAGAGTAACGGATCGAATGCGATAGAATGACGGGTTCCGGTCTGCAACGCGCATGAAAAAAACAGCTCCTTCCACACCATACAACTCGTCGCATCACTGGTTCGCCGTGTTCGTTGCGTGCGCCACGTTCTGCCTCCTCATCGCGGGCGCTCTGGTTACCAGTAACGACGCCGGACTTTCCATCCCCGACTGGCCGACTTCTTTTGGATCGTTTAACGTCCCGCATCTGGTTGGCGGGGTTCAATTTGAATGGAGCCATCGCGCGATTGCATTTTCGACGGGGTTGTTGACCATTGGAATCGCGGTTTGGACGTGGATTTCGGACCGCCGCCGCTGGATGAAGGGCTTGGCTCTAGGCGCGCTCGCCACCATCATTGCCCAAGGAATTTTGGGCGGATTGACGGTGCTGTACTTCCAGCCGCCGATGGTTTCGTCGGCTCATGCCGCGGTGGCGCAAACATTTTTTTGTATTGCGTGCGCGATCGCGCTCTTTACCAGCAGGTCATGGGTGGAAGAGACTCCCAAAGTCTTGAAGGCTGATCGGCATCCGAGCCTGCTGACGCTTTCGTTACTTTCGATTTTCATCCTCTACGCGCAATTAATTCTTGGGGCGATGTTCCGTCATCACGGCATGGGTTGGTTGCCGCATGTGTTAAACGCGCCCGTGGTAGCGATTCTGATCACATGGACTGCTGTGCGAGCGTTATTGCAATACTCGCGGGTTGATTCAATTCGCCGCCCTGCGGTTGCGATGCTCTGTTTGCTGATCGCTCAGTTGTTCCTGGGATTTCTGGCGTTCATGACGCGCGTCGAGTGGGGACGGGACGCCGCTCAGCCCGAACTCCCGATGGTGATTTCTACCGTCGCACACGTCGTGACTGGTGCCCTGCTGCTCGCGTCGACAGTTATTCTGACTATTCAGATCTGGCGGCACTTGCCGATGAGGACAAGTCAGGACGTTCCCGTCGGGGATCAAAAAGTCGCAGCCGCATAAAGTTAGCTCGACGGCCTTCCGTTCGGAAAACGATCTCGCACGCCTGGGTGCTGCCCGTTATGCAATTCTCGTCGTAGAATAGGTTGTGGCTTCGAAACTTCCCGCATTCGCAATCGACGATCCCGAAGTGGCTGCCGATCCTTCTGCCGCAATTTCCGTACAGAACCTGGTGCATCGCTATGGCGATCAAACCGCGCTTGATGGCGTATCGTTTGACGTTCATCATGCGGAGCTGTTCGGGCTGCTGGGACCGAACGGCAGCGGCAAGACGACGACATTCCGAATTCTTTCAACCTTAATGGTCCCGGTCGGAGGGCGCGCGCTCATCCTCGGATACGACGCGGCCAAAGATCCTAATGAATTGCGCCGTCATATCGGTGTCGTATTTCAGTCGCAAAGCATTGATGAAAAGTTAACTGCGACGGAGAACCTGCGGCATCAGGGCCATCTCTATGGCTTGCATGGACGCGCGCTGACTATTCGAATTAACGAGATGTTGCAGCGGGTGGGGCTGGCCGACCGCGCCAAAGAAAAGGCCGAAACTTTTTCAGGGGGAATGCAGCGGCGGTTGGAATTGGCGAAAGGCCTGCTACACCATCCCTCGGTTCTTTTGCTCGACGAACCTACAACTGGACTTGATCCCGGCGCACGCATTGATTTATGGCAATACTTGCGAATTCTGCGGGATCAAGAGAAGGTTACAGTGATCGTGACGACGCACCTGATGGAAGAAGCGGAACGCTGCGACCGCCTCGCGTTTTTGAATCAGGGCAAACTGGTGGCGCTGGGAACTCCGGCTGAGTTGAAGCAGGAAATTGGCGGAGACGTGATCGTGCTCGACGCGAAAGATGCGGAATCGCTGGCGGATAGAATTCGCATCCGCTTTAATATCGAAGCGCATGTGATTCAAAATCAGGTGCGGATGGAACGCAGGAATGGACATCGATTTATTACCGACGTGGTCGAGGCTTTTCCGGGAGAAGTTGATGCGATTTCGATAAGCAAGCCCAGCTTGGAAGATGTCTTCATCCGCCGCACCGGGCACCGCTTCTGGACGGAGAAGACTACGGATCAAAAGGCGTGACGACGCAGGATGCTTTGAAGGGGCGGGGCTTCAGCCCCGCCGTAAATCGATTTTAGCTGTAACGGCGCGGCTAAAGCCGCGCCCCTTCAAGACACATTAACGAAGGTAAGGCATTAATTTTATGGCAACCCAAACCGCAACGCTTTCCACGCAAGTCCTTCCTTCGAAAAATGAATTGCTGCTGCCGGCGTTAACGCTCTGGCAGCGAGAAATTGTGCGTTTCTACCGGCAGCCTGGCCGCGTCGTCGGGGTCATCGCTTCGCCGATTTTGTTTTGGCTGGTCATTGGCTCAGGCTTCGGCACCTCGTTCAGATCAGGCGGCGCGAGCGGCCAGCACTATTTAGATTACTTCTATCCTGGCGCACTGATCATGATCGTGCTTTTCACCTCGATATTCACCATGATGTCGGTAATCGAAGATCGCAAAGAAGGATTTCTGCTGTCGGTTCTGGTTGCGCCCGTGTCGCGATCTTCCATCGTGCTGGGAAAAGTTTTGGGGGGCACGACGCTGGCCACGGTCCAGGGGCTAATTTTCCTGGTGTTTGCCCCGATGGTTGGCGTCAGCCTGACGGTGGGAAGTTTTTTGCTGATCGCTTTGGCCGTGTTTTTGGTCTCTTTTGCGCTGACCGCGTTGGGGTTTGCGATTGCCTGGCCGATGGACTCGACACAAGCGTTTCACGCAATTATCAACCTATTTCTAATTCCGCTGTGGCTGTTATCGGGAGCGTTGTTTCCACTTTCGGGTGCGTCAGGGTGGTTGCGCTTTCTTATGCGGATCAATCCACTTACTTATGGAGTCGAAGCTCTGCGCACTTTGCTTTACCCGCTGAGTAAAAGCGAATTCTCGCTTTTTTCCTCTTTGGCTACGTTGGTGCTTTTTTCGCTGCTGATGTTTGGCATCGCCTTCGCGCTGGTCAACCGTCGGGTCACCAAGCCGGCGGCATGACGGGCGTCCCGCCACAATATGCGATTTTTCCGGTAATTGATGCGACTACCAACGGCATCAGCACGGTGCTGTTGCTGGTTGGCCACAATTTTATTAAGAGTGGACGGGTGGCCGCGCACCGCGCTTTTATGACCGCGGCGCTGATTTCATCCAGCATTTTTTTAACGTCTTATCTTTATTTTCACTATCACGTGGGATCAGTGCATTTTCAGGGACGCGGTTGGTCGCGTCCGGTATATTTCACGATTTTGATTTCCCACGTAATCCTGGCGGCGGTGATTGTGCCGCTAATCATTATCACGCTGGTTCGGGCGCTTCGCGAGCGTTTCGATAAACACGCGGCCATTGCGCGCTGGACCTATCCGCTATGGCTGTATGTTTCGGTCACGGGCGTGATTGTGTATTTCATGCTTTATCACATATTTGCAATATAAATGTGCGGTGCACCCCTCAGCCATTCGGAATTTAAAACCAGCTCCATCCCCTCATCAAACCTGATATATTTGGCATCCAGCCCTCCATTAAAGACGAATATTATCCCGTTTAATATGCGTTCGTCGGGGCAAGAGGAGCACTATTTATGGCGAAGAGCGTTAATAAAGTCATCTTAATTGGCAATGTTGGAAAAGACCCCGAACTGCGATCTACTCCAAGCGGCACTGCGGTAGCGAAATTCTCTTTGGCCACCAACGAGCGCTTTAAAGATAAGAGCGGCGAATGGCAGGAGCGTACCGAGTGGCACAACGTCGTCGTCTGGCAGCGACTGGCTGAGATTGCCAGTGAGTATTTGAAAAAAGGCAGTAAGGTCTATATTGAGGGACGTCTGCAAACCCATTCCTGGGACGACAAGACAACCAATCAAAAAAAATACATGACGGAAGTGGTCGCCAACGATTTGGTGCTTCTCAGCGGACGCGGCGGTGATGGCGGAAACAACGACGCCGGTTCCCGATCGCAATCGTCCGTACCAGATCATTTCGATCAGCGTGGTCCGGAGCCAGAACCGGCGGCATCGTCGCCAATAAGTGACGAAGATATTCCGTTCTAGAAGAAAAGAGTTGAGTGTATTCGCCAACTGTGAATCACCAACTCATTTCTGCGCATCCATTCGGCATGGAATATCGCCAGCTTGGCTACTCGGGATTAAAAGTCTCGGCACTTAGCTTCGGGGCCGCAACCTTCGGCGGAGGAACAGATTTTTTTCGCGCATGGGGAGAGACCGATGTGCGGGATGCCTCCCGGCTAATTGCGATCTGCATGGATGCAGGCGTAAACCTCTTGGATACCGCCGACGTCTATTCGAATGGCGTTTCGGAAGAGATTCTGGGGAAAGCGATTGCGGGAAAGCGCGACAAGGTCCTCATCTCTACCAAAGCTACTTTCAAGATGGGTAACGGACCAAATGATTTGGGGTCGTCCCGTCATCATCTCGTGCCTTCTTGCGAAGCGAGTCTGCGGCGCCTCGGAACCGATTACATCGACATCTATCACATGCATGGTTTCGACGCGACTACCCCGGTCGAAGAGACTTTGGAAACTTTGGACGGCCTGGTTCGCAGCGGCAAGGTGCGCTACATCGCTTGCTCGAATTTTTCGGGATGGCATCTGATGAAGTCTCTCGCCATCTCGGAAAAATATGGATGGGCGCGATATGTGGCGCATCAGGTTTACTACTCACTGGTGGGCCGAGAATACGAATGGGAGTTGATGCCGCTCGGGCTCGATCAAAAAGTTGGCGCGCTGGTCTGGAGTCCCTTGGCATGGGCGAGGTTGACCGGCAAAATTCGCCGCAATCAGCCAATGCCCGCGGTAAGCCGGTTGCATAAGACCGCTGAATCCGGGCCTCCGGTAGACGACGAATATCTTTACCGGGTGGTGGAAGCGATTGACAAAGTTGCGGAAGAGACCGGCAAAAGTGTCCCCCAGATTTCGCTGAACTGGTTGTTGCAAAGGCCGGCCGTCGCCAGCGTCATTGTCGGCGCGCGCAACGAAGAGCAATTGCGGCAGAATCTTGGGGCCGCGAACTGGAAATTGACCCCAGAGCAGATTGCCCGCCTCGATGCAGCGAGCGAGCAAACGCCGATTTATCCGTATTGGCATCAGCGGCAATTTGCGGAAAGAAATCCGCCGCCGATTTCCAAAGTTTGAGACGCATCTTCTTAATTTGGAGTTTTCATGTCCGATTTAGCCGCTAAAACCTGTGTTCCGTGCCGCGGAGGCGTGCCGCCTCTCAAGGGGAAGGAACTGGATGACGTCCATCAGCAAGTGCCGCAGTGGGCGCACTGGAAGGTGGTTAACGAGCATCACATCACGCGAGGTTACACTTTTCCTGACTTCAAGCAAGCTTTGGCTTTTGTGAATCGCATCGGCGAGGTTGCCGAGCAGCAAGGACATCATCCCGACATCATGCTGGCATGGGGTAAAGTCGAGGTCACCCTATGGACGCACAAGGTCGATGGACTGACCGAGAGTGATTTCATAATGGCGGCGAAGATCGATGCGCTTAATCAGGGATGATTTAAGGGGTAGCGAGTTACGCGGTACTCGTGAGATCTCTCGCCCGCTGGAGAGTGCGCGGGGAACTTCGGGACGACTATTGTGCAACATCTTTATCCATGATCAATGAAAATGATTTTCGCAAACAGGCAGAAGCCAAGCTGGAGGGGTTGAAACAAAGCCTGATGAAGGCGGAGGACTCGGCCGATCTCGAAGTGGAAGATCAGGCCGGGGCGCTTCATATTTCCTTCGATGATGGCAGCAAGTTTATAATTTCCGCAAATTCGCCGGTTCGGCAAATTTGGATTTCGGCCCTGGCTACCAGCTTCAAACTTGATTGGTCGGACGGAAACGACGATTTCGTCCTGCAAAAATCCGGCGAGGGATTGAAGACGTTGGTGTCGCGGCTGGTGAATGAAAAATTGGGCGGAGCGGGGGTCTCGCTCTGAATTGCGCTGCTACTCCGTCGGTTTGGTTCCACCCGCAGCCAGCTTCAGTTTTAAATGGGCGGCAATTTGCTGGCCGTGGAATCGGCCGTTCTCTATAAAGATCTCATTCGTCCTCGATCCTGCCACGATTACACCTGCCACATAAATTCCAGGAATGTTTGACTCCAGTGTGACCGGGTCGCAGACCGGGCGGCATTGTTCCGGCGATAACTCGATTCCCATAGCGCGCAGGAAATCATAGTCAGGATGGTATCCGGTTAATGCGAAGACAAAATCATTCTTCACCTCGACCAGTCCACCTGGGGTATTGAGCACGACTTGCGCAGGCGCGATTTCCTGGACGCTGGTATCGAAATACGCTGTGATATCGCCATTCTTAATGCGATTTTCGATGTCGGGAAGGATCCAATACTTGATGTGATTGTGAAGTTTGGGGCCGCGATGAACCAGCGTAACGCGCGCGCCGTGCCGCCAAAAATCCAGGCTGGCGATGGCGGCGGAATTTTTTCCTCCAATAACCAGAACGTCGGTGTCGAAAAAAGGGTGAGGCTCGCGATAGTAATGAAAAACTTTCGGAAGGTCTTCTCCGGGAATTCCTAAATAATTCGGCAGGTCGTAATATCCCGTGGCCACTATAAGTTTGCGCGCCTGATAATCGTAAATTCGCCCCAAGCGGTCGCTGGTCGTAATCTGAAATTCTCCGTCGGTTCCGGAAACTGTTTCGACTTTTTGATATTGGCGGATGGGCAAGTGATAGTGCTCGGCAACTTTGCGGTAATACTCCAGCGCTTCATTCCGGTTGGGCTTCTGATTTGCGGTGCTGAATGGGATGTCTCCGATCTCAAGCAGTTCAGGTGTCGTAAAAAAAGTCATGTTTGAGGGATAGTTGTAGATGGAGTTGACCACGCATCCCTTATCGATTACCACGACTTTGAAGCCGGCTTTTTGGGCCTCAATCCCGCAGGCAAGGCCGGTAGGTCCCGCGCCGATTACCAGAACGTCGATTCGGGTTTCCGGATGCAGATCGACTTGAGCGCGAGGAAGGGTGTCGGGAATTTCCTTAACGATGTCGGAGATTTGTTTGATTGCCAAGAACCTGGCCCTGGGACTGGAATATGACGCTTTGAAGAGGACGATTTTATCATGCGCGCCAATCCAGAGCGCGCATCAGTAATTCAGGAGCGCGTCGCTTCGGTAGTTGTCATGGCCGGACGAACTTCACGCTGAATCGTGCGCGACAATTCGTCGTCGGCCGCTTCAAGGTCATGGGCAGATTGTAGATTCAGCCAAAAACGGGCGCTGGGGTTGAAGTAACGGGCGAGGCGTAGCGCCGTGTCGGGACTTATTCCTCTGCGGCCATGTACGATTTCCGCGACTCGCGTCACCGGTACGTGAAGATCAAGCGCCAACCGGTTCATGCTGAGTTGAAGCGGCTCCATGAAATCCGCGCGCAGAATTTCGCCGGGGTGGATCGGGACGATAATTTTCTTAGGTTTTTTCATAATGCCAAACACTACCCCGATAGCTCACTTCATCTCAACCTCGCTGAGGGCGGTGCGCCAGCGCGCGAGCTTATCCTCGAATTTAATCGTATGGGCGGAACTACTCGCGGCAGCACTTTACGTTGTATCGCTGCACCGGTCCTTGGAAGATGGTAATACTCTCGCGGTCGATGTCTCTATCGCTAAATCAAGGCTCCCTCGGCGATATGCGGCCGTATAGACGTCCTAAAGAGCGAAGCCATTCTGCTTAATTAGCGAGGTCCGGATCTCGTACGACAGGTCGCATGAGCATCCCATAATTTCTTTCATGATCCGCCAAAACGCATTTTGCGGACTGGCGTAGTATTCACCGCAGGCCAAGGAAATCCTACTCGGCAGTGTCCCAAGGATGAGTACGCGAGCGTCAGCGCGAGCAATAGGCTCAAATCCAAGTGATTTCGCTCGCTCATTCGCCATTTTTCGATCCTAGACCTTCGAGCGCGGAAACTAAAGTATTCAATTATGTAGTGAGATAACCTCGTAGGCCCTCGGGAGATAGCACGCCGGATTGCTATAATCCACGTTGCCGGACTTAGTCGTTCAGACTAAACAAGGATATGGCGATAGCTAATAAGCCTCCCGCGCCAACCCGCACCGAATCTGACAGCATGGGAAAGATCGAAGTCCCTGCTGATGTTTATTGGGGCGCGCAGACGCAACGCTCGCTGCATCACTTCAATATCGGACGCGACGTGATGCCGCCGGAACTTATCTGGGCGTTTGCAATTCTCAAGAAGGCCTGCGCTTTGGTCAATCAGGACCTGGGCAAGCTTTCGCAGGAAAAAGCAACACTCATCGTCCAAGCCGCTGACGAGGTGATCGCGGGCAAGCTCAACGACCAGTTCCCTCTTCGCATCTGGCAGACCGGCAGCGGCACGCAAACCAACATGAACGTCAACGAAGTTATTGCGAACCGGGCCATTGAAATTGGCGGCGGAGAAATGGGATCGAAGAAGCCGATTCACCCCAACGATGATGTGAACATGTCGCAATCGTCGAACGATACGTTTCCTACGGCAATGCATATCGCGGCGGCGTCTCGAGTTAAGAATTCGTTGATTCCGGCTGTTAGAAGCGTTCATGACGGGATTGCCTTGAAGGCGGAGGAATTCAAAGATGTAGTAAAGATCGGTCGCACGCACCTGCAAGATGCTGTGCCTCTAACTTTTGGTCAGGAGTTTGGCGGATGGGCGTCCTTGCTCGAGCGTGACAGCAAGCGCCTGGAGCAAGTGCTGGACGGCCTCTACGAACTTGCGATTGGCGGAACCGCCGTAGGCACAGGGTTGAACGCGCCGCCGGAATTCGCTGAACGCACGGCGAAGAAGATCGCCGAACTTACGGGACTTCCCTTCCGCTCGCATCCCAATAAATTTGCGGCACTCTCGGCGCACGACGAAATTGTTTTTGCCCAGGGCGCGCTCGAAACATTGGCGGCATCGTTCATGAAGATTTCGAACGACATTCGCTGGCTGGCTTCAGGTCCGCGATGCGGGCTGGGTGAGTTGTCAATTCCGGAGAATGAACCTGGGTCGTCGATCATGCCGGGCAAAGTGAATCCGACGCAATGCGAAGCGATGACGATGGTATGCGCCCAAGTTCACGGCGCCACAACTGCAATCGGATTTGCCGGCTCGCAAGGCAACTTCGAGCTGAACGTGTTTAAGCCGGTAATCATTTACAACTTTCTACATTCGGTAACACTGCTGGCAGGTGCCTGCCACGGATATGTCGAATACATGATTAAAGGCATTGAAGTGGATCGTCACAAAGTTGATTGGTATGTGAAGAATTCGCTGATGCTGGTGACCGCGCTTGCCCCAAAAGTGGGATACGACAAAGCTGCGAAGATCGCGCACACTGCGCATATGGATAAGACGAGCTTGCTTGACGCCGCGTTGAAGCTGGGATACTTGACCGCGGAAGAGTTCGATCAATTGATGAAGCCGGAAAAAATGACGCGTCCGTAGTTATCGAAGTAGACATTTTTTCGGAGAGTTATCCCGAAGCGACGCATGTCATCGCCGCATGGTGCTCATTCGTCACAGATCAGGCTGGCACACAAGATGCGCGCGGGATCCCTCTCTCGGCTGAAGTGTCGAGCTTCGGGAGGACGAATGTGAATAAGAATTACTGCCACGCCATTCTTTTGCGGAGCTCCGTAATGTGCGCGACGTGATGTTTTCCATGCCAGGAATAAATCGCCAGATTTCGTTCCAATGAAACCGGTTTTTCGAACTCGGGATGGCGGAAGCTACGTTTCCAATCTTCCGGTCCCAGTGAGCCCAGCAGGTAGACCCAGCGCCCGTGCAGCGCCTCCAGCAGCGTCAGGGAAATTTCAACCGGCGTAGATTGATTGTCGACGGACTTTGCCCACAGATCTTCCGCATACGGCTTGATAATGGGATCCTGCTCTGTAAGCGCAAGCTTGAACCGCACATACGCATTCACGTGACTGTCGGGAATGTGGTGGATCACCTGACGCACAGTCCATCCGCCGTCGCGATACGGCGTGTCCAGTTGTTGAGCAGACAAACCAGCGACCGCGGAGCGCAGCAACGCGGGGGTTTGCTCAATATCCGCGATCATCTGCCTTCGTTCAGCATCGCTCGGAGGGCTCTGATATTTGAATTTGCCGATGGGATAGCGGGGATCGTCAATCATCCTTAAACCTCTCGCAAAGGAGATTACAACGACTGGAGGAACTTGGCAAAAATCGCGACCGCAAGATTAAGAAAAGCTCTATCTTGCCATTGCCAGAAGTCTTACCGGACTGTTTGCGCGATCCTTTGTTTTGGGCGGAGCAACTACGATAACTGCACCATCGCTGGGGGCGTGATCCAGGTCCGCCACGTTCTCCAGCAGGTATGCGCCGCGAGAAAGAGTGTACTTATAAACCGAGCGGTCTTTGGACAACCCCGAATCGACACTCTGTACGTCGGTGCCGAGGCCTACGACATTTCGTGCTTCGATTAAAAACTTGGCGGCGTCCGGAGAATATCCCGCGGAATCCGCATCGCGCGATAAGCGGAAATCGGCCGCTCTGGTTCGCGCCAGCACTACGGAGCCCGGGCGAATTTCTCCATGGCTCGATTCCCATTTCGCAATATCGACGACCGAAACCTCGTAGTCAGGATTCTTCTTCACGCTATCCCGCACATCGACGACCACGAGGGGCGCGATTAAACGTTGAGCTGGAATCTGGTCGACCGTCCACAATCCATTGGCGAGCATTGCGGGCGCCTCCATGCGGGTCCCGCTGGATGGCGTTGTTACACTGCCGGCGGTTAGATCGACCACTGAACGAAAATCCGGGGCCTCCGGTGTATCGGGATGGCGTCGCGCGAAAAGAAAAAGCGCCACAACCAACACGTATCCCACGACTAATGATTTGATTCTCATACTTGCTGTTGATCGTTCTCTTGTTTAGACGAGATCAGAGTGAAAAAGTTCGCCTTATTTATTAAAGTCCGGTGAAACATTCCCGCACTTTAATTGATAATTACTCATTGTTTCAGGCATGGAAAGATGCCTCAAGGAACTTTAGGACATGGGCGTTCGGTCTATAGAAATAAGGCAATCATTGCGGCGACCAGCGTACCAAAAAGGTTAACCAAATCATTGTTCAATAATTTTCGGCGCTCGAGCCACGCTCCCAGAAAACTATCAGCGATCGTTCCGCATACTGCCGCAAGGATTGGGATGTAAATAAGTTTCCAGGGAAACATCCTGCCCAGGGCACATATCGCGGCGAGAAGGACTGCCGCCGCCAATCCCGATAACGTTCCGATTGCGCTGACGCCACCGTCGGTGCCAGCGGGCACTTTTGTCCAAGTTGTAACGAGCCTGGGTGGTTCATTGCTGAGTTGGCCGATTTCACTCGAAACGGTATCTGCCGCAGCCTCAGATAGCGACGCTGCAACCGCTAACAGGAATAAGTTCTCGCTTTTAGCAACATGCAGGATGGCGCAAATCGCGGCCACGCCCAGGTTTGCCAGTACTTGGTTCGCATTGCGTCCTTCACTTTTCTCTGCCGTACCCAGGTTTTCTTTTCTGCGATGACCAATCTTTGTAGTCAACCATGCGAACGCAAACAACGCGAGCAAAGCAGTCAACCCGGCGAACCCACTTCCCACGCAAATCAGGAAACAAATCAAGGCTCCCACGGCCGCGCCCGTTCCAGTCACCGCGCGGAGGCGAAATGCCAGGGCGGCAAATGCCATGCTGGCGATCGGATAACTAAGCCACAGAACAAGCTGATGACCTCCCACACCGGTTCCAACCACTGTTCAGCTCCCTGCACCCCAATATGTAGAGGTAGTGACGCTATTGACCCTTTACTGTGCGGGTAACGGGAGGACTACCCCCTCGCCGCATCTGCATCAAAGTAGTGTTTGTAGTTTAAACTCAACGCGTTGGCGTGTCTCTGCTCGTCGCAAAGGGGATAACAGCTATGGCATCTCCCGTTTGGTCTGGATACCTCACCTTCGGCTTGATTTCCATGCCGGTCCGGCTTTTTTCTGGCGCCCGCAGTTCCAGTATCTCCTTCCACATGTTGCATCGTGATGACCTTCATCGGGTAAAGCAGCAACTATATTGTCCAGCGGATAATCGGGTTGTGGAACGCAGCGAAATTGTGAAGGGGTATGAGTATCGAAAAGACGAATACGTGGTGGTCGAGCCGGAAGAAATCAAAAAGATCGAGCCAAAGACGGCAAAGACAATGGAAATTCTGGAGTTCGTGAAGGCGGAAGAGGTCGATCCCGTATTTTTTGAATCCTCATACTACTTGATGCCGGAGGAAGCCGGTCGCCGGCCATACGCCCTGCTCACCAAGGCGCTTGAAGAAAGCGACTACGTAGCTATTGCAAAATTGACCATGCACAATCGGGAATATACGGTCTTTTTGCGTCCGCGCGATGGCGGCCTGATGCTCCACACAATGTATTACGCCGACGAAGTTCGAGAGGTCGAAGGGTTCGGCGCTCCTGATGTGCAGCTCAAGGAAGCGGAAGTAAAAGTGGCTCACCAGTTAATCGAGGCGTTGGCAGATAAATGGGATCCTGAAAAATATCACGATACTTTCCAGGAAAATCTTAAGAAGATGATTCAAACGAAGCTCGAGGGTGGCAAGATCGCCGAGGTGGAAAAACCCAAAAAACTGGCTCCGGTTGTCGACCTCATGTCGGCGCTGAAACAGAGTCTTGCCGAAATGGAAGGCAAGAAGAAGCCGGCTGCGACGGCCACGCGCGCCGCCGGCTGCCGCTGGCAAGCGATCTCGCGCGCGCGGATGAAAGCGATTTCATTCGCCGCGCACTGATTACCGGAAGCAACCAACGGATCGGGCCGCCGCATCCATTTTGGTACGTCAACTCCTGCGTATAGTCCAAATTTAACCGGCGTCAGGCGCGTACTGGCGCTTCCCGCTCCACACAGTTAAAATGAGGAACTCTTTTTAGCTAAGGCGTCCTTGACCGAATGATTTCATTTATGGGGTGGCAATAAATTTGGCGCGGACTATCTACTCCGCCGGCATATTTCTGTTGTTCCTGTTAAGCGTGAGTTGTGGGGACACATATCGTCCGGTGGCGACTCCAATTGTACCCAACCCTCCCAACCCTGGTTTTAGCAAAGCTGCATTTGTGATCAGCAATAACGGTCCTCAAAATCTGGGCAGTAGCACTCAGATCGATGTTTCCGGGGACACGGCGCTGGGAGTGCTGAAAACTGGCGTGGGGCCGGTACATGCCGCATTAACTCCCGACTCGACGAAGATGTATGTGGCCAACGAATTTGAAGACACGATTTCGGAATTCCCGCCGGGAACACCGAACACCACCGACCTTAACCCAGTGATCACGATCAGCCTGCCATCCGGCTCGCATCCGGTGTTTGTGGGGACCGCGCAGAACAGCACGATGTTTTCGGCGAATTTTTTGAGTGGAACCGTAAGCGCAATTTCCACTTCGCAGAATGCCGTTACCCAGGTGATTCCGCTCGCTCCAACCGGTCCAAGCCCTGACATTCAGCCGGTCGCATTAGCCGAAACTCCGGACGGAGCCAAGCTCTATGTTGCAAACCAAGGCAATGGCAGCAGTACCGCGGGTTCAGTGAGCAGCATTAGTCCCGCCGATAATTCCACCAACGCGGCAGTCATGAATTCGTGGATAACTCCGGTTTGGGTGGCAGCGCGTTCGGATAGCGCGAGAGCTTATGTGCTTGATGCGGGGGCGGGGCTGGTATTTGCCATAAACACGTCTTCGGATCTGGTGCTGCCAAATCCCGTGAATGTCGGGGTGGGCGCGAATTTCATGTTCTACGATCAACAGCGTAGCCGCCTTTATGTCACGAATCCCGCAAACGGCAGCGTGAGTATTATCGACATATCGGGCGATCCGCCAACGCTCCTGGCAACTGATTGTGTCGTGTCGGGATCGGTGCCGCCTTGTCCTACATCCTTCGCCCCGGTTTCGGTGGCTGTGCTGCCGGACGGGAGCAGCGCGTATGTGGCAAGTTATCAGATCAACCCTACATGCAGTGGAGTGGCGTCACCATGCATCACTTCTCAAGTTTCGGTGATAAGTTCCAATAGCAATTTGATTGCTGCGGTAATCCCGCTGGGAAGTGTAAGCATTGATATGACGGATGTCACGGGGTGCGGCGCTCCGGGACCTGCGGGCTCCAGTCCACCCGCCCGTTTCCGATTGTCCGTGGCAGCTTCCGGGGATAGTTCCAGGGTTTATGTGGCAAATTGCGATGCCGGAAATACAACAATCATCAGTGCGGTTCCCACTAGTAGCGATCTCTATCCCGCGAACACGATTATTACGAGTCTCCAATCTCCGGTAAGTGCGTTCCCTCCCCCGCCGTCTACTCCCGCGCAACCGCCTCCACAGGCGCCAATATTTGTGCTGGCTAGTCCTTAATGTTGATTCAAGAGGTTAATTCATAAAGCAGGGCTTCAAAAGGGGTATTTGAATTAGGCGCTTTGCTTTAGCTCGCCGCCACCGCGTGCTGCTTTTTGTAGCGCAGTGCGATGTTCATAAATACGTGGCCGCTTGCGGTATCGAAGCATAAAACCATGGCTTCGGTATCCTCGGTCCCTTTTGAACCGTGTTCTGCGGTGAGCAGTGCAGGGGGATGAACTCGAAAATGAAATCCCTGATCATTCAGGGTAGCCACGGCATTTCCAATTACTTGATTGGCCAGTTCGCAGACCGCTTCGCGCACCAGATCGTCGGATTCAGGTATATCGGTGCCCGCGAAATGACTGGCGACACTGCGCGCCGTCGCCGGATCGAGATCAAAGATAATTCTGCCTTCGATATCTCCGGTTAGCCAGACTAGGGCCGCAACACCTTTTCGCCGGTAAGCTTCCTCTTCCATGCTCAGGTGACCGACTGACATGGGGGAACTCAAGCCGGGCGCGAGCACGGCGTCGGCAGCGTTGATGAAAGGTTGAATCAATTCCATCTTCATAGATTAGGCCCCTGCACCGGCTGCGCCCGCGACGGCACCGTCGTCACCAAGAACGTACTTGATGACTTCATACAGCACCTCGGGCTTAACCGGTTTCTGTACGAAGTGGCGTGCGCCGCGCTGCAATGCGGCCACAATGTTTTCTTGGTATCCCACAGACGACACCATCACGATGCGTGCCTCGGGATGCTGCTGTACGATTTTTTCGGCAGCTTCGATGCCCTCCATCTGCGGCATGGTGATATCCATGAGCACAATGTCGGGATTGATGCGCGTGTATTCGCTGATCGCCGCCAGGCCGTCTCCGGCTTCGCCGGCCACTTGGCCGCCGAAAGTTTCGATCATGCGAGCCAGATTCTTGCGAGCGAAGACGGAATCGTCCACTATCAGATAGCGGACTGGTTGCCCATCCTTGCTGCGTCGAACTGCCACAAATTGTTCCATATAAAAACCCTCCAATACGGTTTCTAGTTCTTCCTCATCGCTTCAAATTTACCGTTACGGCTTGCCGGCCCCTGCCGATTTTCCCGGCCATGCAGACCCGGTTCGATTGGGCATGCAAAGTACCTGCAGTGTGTTGGCCAGCGCTTCCAATTCGACTACCCGCAGCGCGAATCCTCGTTCAATCGCGGCTTTCGGCATTCCAAATACAACACAGGAATTTTCGCTTTGCGCTATGGTCATTCCGCCGGCGGCTTTTACCTTGCCCATGCCTTCCGCGCCATCGTCGCCCATTCCAGTCATCAAGACAGCCGTGCCATTTTGCCCGAAATCGATGGCCAGACTTTGGAAAAGTACGTCTACCGAAGGCCGATGTCCATTTACAGTCGCTTCATCTCCCAACACAACAATGTCGCCAAGGGGCAGGCGCTTCATCCGTATGTGACGGTTGCCGGGGCAAATCAATACCCGTCCCGGCAAAAGCAGATCGCCTGATTGCGCTTCTTTGACCGCAACCGCGCAACACTCGTCGAGACGGCGGGCGAACATTTCAGTGAAACCTTCCGGCATGTGTTGGACAACAACTACGGTGCCAGGAAAATGTGCCGGCAACTGTGCCAGCATGTATTGCAGTGCCTGCGGGCCTCCCGTCGAAACCCCGACCGCAATAAACCGTGCCGGCTGCTTTTTACCATCAGGGATGGCTTTCCCGCTGCTATGCAGGGATTGTGGAACCGATGGAATATGGACGAGATGACTTTGCGCCGCTGCCTTAATTTTACCGATCAGGTCGCGCGCGATTTCCGGCATGCGCGCCGACACATCCCGGGGCTTGGCAACGAAATCAAAGGCGCCCATCGACAACGCCTTCAATGTGATCGACGCGCCTTCTGTACTGTGCGAACTCACCACAATTACCGGCAGACGGTGGCCGCGCATGATTTCCTTAAGCATGTCGAGGCCGCCCATGCCCGGCATTTCCAGGTCGAGCGTGATCACATCGGGCTTAAGCTCCTCAATTTTCTTGAGCCCGAAATTCCCATCCATAGCAGTTCCTACCACTTGGATAGAACTGTCGCTCTCGATAATTTGCGGAATAAGCTTGCGCATCAATGCCGAATCGTCAACGACTAATACGCGGACCGATTGACTTAGCATTACTGGCGCACCTCCGTCGCTGCGGCAAATTGCGACCGCTCCGACTGTGAGAGCAACAAACCGGAACAGGCGAGTGGGCCGCTCTGCGCGGACCGGGATTGCGAAAATCTCTCCAGAATCGCGACCAAATTCATGATCAGAACGACGCGCCCATCGCCTAAAATGGATGCCCCGCTTACCAGGTCAGTCGTCATGGTGTGGTCGTCGAGGGCTTTGATGACCAATTCCTCCTCGCCCTCCAGCGAGTCCACGATCAACCCCAGTTTGCGTTCCCCGAATGCGATGACCAGAACAAAAATCTTTCCCCGTCCTTCCGCACGGTTACGCCCCGGCCGGCCCATCCGCACAATAGGCAATACCTGGTTGCGCAACTGTAAAACTTCGTAGGACTCAACCTGATGCAGATCGGACTCATAAGCGCGCGTGATTTCCGCGACTGCGTTTAACGGGATCGCGTAGAGCCTTTGTTCAACGCTGAATAAAAGTGCCTTGATAATGGCTAACGTTAACGGCAGCTTCAGGCGAAATGTGGTGCCTTCCCCGACTCGAGTTTCTATCTCTACAGTCCCTTTCAGCCTTTGCAGGATACTGCGGACCACATCAAGTCCTACGCCTCGTCCCGATATCTCAGTGATTTCTTCCGCGGTGGTGAACCCCGGACGAAACACAAGATCCATGATTTCGGCGTCGGAAAGGCGGGATGCCTCACCTGGACTGAGAACTCCGTGTTTCAAGGCTTTGGCCTTTACCTTTTCCAGATCGATGCCTCGGCCATCGTCGCTCACCGAAACGATGACATGGCTGGCGTGATGGTAAGCATCCAACCGGATAACTCCCGATTCCGGTTTGCCGGCACGCCGCCGTTCCTCTGGGGATTCGATTCCATGGCTCACCGCATTACGCACTATGTGCGTGAGCGGTTCGGCGATGGCATCGAGAAGGCTCTTGTCAAGATCCGTGTCTTGCCCCTTCATGGTCAACTCGCAACTTTTGTCGCACCGTTTGGCGACATCGCGAACCATGCGTGGAAAGCGTCGAAAGAGTTGTTCTACCGGAACCATTCGCACTTTCATCACGGAACGCTGCAAGTCGCCCAACACGCGGGCTTGAAATGCCATGGCGTCTGCGAATTTGCCGCGAATGGCTTCCTTGGGATGAAGTATCGCCAACTCGTTGAGAGCTTGTTGAAGCATTGACTTGCCGATGATCAATTCGCCGACAAGATTGAGCACGGTGTCGATGCGGGAAGAGTCCACCCGCAGGATGTTGTCCGCAGTCGCAACTGGTGGCTGAGTTCTCGATTCCGCTTCTGGCAAGAAAGGAGGGGTTATCGCATTGCCGGTATCGACAGGCGAGGTCTCTTTCGGTATTTCTTCCGCCTGAGCAGTTGAAGCTTCTCCAATGTCCGCCGGTTTGGCGGTCTCTCTGTTGCTTTCTACGGGCTGCATATCCACTTCTGAAATGATCGTTGGAATGCGGCATTTGGATGCAACGATGTCGGCTGACTCCTCCGTGGCGACGAGCATATAAAGATATTTGCTCGTGGCCTCGGCGCCGGCCTCCGGACGCACTCCAAGCACAGTGGCCGTTCTGCTCAATGCCATCATTACCAATTGCCGGGCCGCCATGGGCATGGCACAGAACGGATCTATCTGCGCGGTAATTTGATAGACTTGCCGGCCCTGGCCGATAGCCTGTTGGCTCGCTACTTTTTCGTATTCGCTCCAAGTGACTGCCGGGCGCTCCGCTTTCGTACGTCGCGGCTTCTTGTCCGACATTCCACTCAACTCGCGAACGATTTTTTTGACAGGCGCGACCGAGGGCAATTTGGTTCCATGCCGGTACGCGTCCAGCATGGCACTGAAAGTATCGGCAGCGCGAAAGGCAATCTCGGCAAGTGAAACTTGTGAGGGCACGCAATCCGCGGCCAGAGCGTCTTCAAGTTCGTGAGCCAGTTCACTCAGTTCGCGGAAGCCACACGCTGCCGAGTCCCCTTTTAACGTATGCACGGTGCGGCGAATGCCCCGCATCGCTTCGATGTCGCCGGGCTGTTTCTCCAGCCGGAGCGCTTCGTCGTTCAAGGACTGAAGCAATTCCTGGGCGGTTTCGAAGAACAACTCTCGCAATTCGGTTCCGGGCTCATCGGAAAATTGCGTCATAGTTGCGCCTCGACGCGCTGGTATGCGGTTCCGTTTTCCCGAAAGAGCAATGTAAATTTGTCGCTGATATTACGAAGAGTCTCGGCGTGTCCGATAAAGAGGTAGCCTCCGGGATTCAGACAGCGTGAGAATTTTTCCACCAACCGCCGTTGCTCGGCCTCGTCAAAATACATCATCACGTTGCGACAGAAAATAATGTCGTTTTGTTGCGGCAGATACTCGGTTTTGAGGTTATGGAAATCGAAATGGACGAGCTCTTTGACGGCCTGCTTGATAGCGTAGCGCTCGCCGACTTTGTCGAAATAGCGGAGCCGGTAATTGTAATCAACCGACGCCATTTGACTGGCTGAGTAGCTGCCCTCCTGCCCGGCGCGCAAAACCGAGTAGTTGAGATCGCTGGCCAGAATCTCGATTTTCCAGGGATTCGGAATGATGGGCTTCGGCCAGACCGTGGGCATGGCAGGAGCTGACCGAAGCTGGTTGCTTTGAAGCGTCTCGGCCACCAGCATGGCAATAGTGTAGGGTTCCTGGCCGGTCGAACAGCCCGCACTCCATATGCGCAGGAAATATTCTCCGGTTTCTTTTTTCCGGCGAATCAACCTAGACAAAATGTCCAACTGAAACAACTCGAGCTGCGCTTTGTTACGAAAAAAACTGGTTTCATTGACCGTAAGATCTTCGAGGAGCTTGGATAGTTCCTGCCTGCCTTGATCGCTGATCAGCAAGCGGTAGTAGCTGTAAAAGGAGTCCAGCCGGCATTCCTTCAATCGCCGCTGCAGCCGGTCTTGCAGAAAATGTGCGCGCCTTACGTCAAAGTGCATGCCACATTCCTGATAGACAAGCGCCTGCAACAGCTTCAATTCGGCATCCGAGACCTGCATCGCGAGTGCTGGTGTGCTCATTGATTCCTTCTACTGGCTAAAGTGGCTACTTCGTTGCCGCAGCCTTGGCAAGTTTTGTTGCCGGGGCCGCCAAATTACTATCGCTGGTTTTGCCGCTGGCCTGAATCCCGGTGTATTCGAGAAGCCTCGCCATATCCAGCAATACAATTAGCCGCCCCTGATATTTTCCCAATCCAGTGACGCAGTTCAGTCCACCCTCCTCGAACTGAGTGGGGGATGGCTCTACATCTTCGGCGGGAACCTTCAAAACTTCCGAAGCCGAATCGACGATCAGCCCGGAGAGACGTCCGTTGTGTTCCACAACCAAAATTCTGTTTCGCCGGGTACTGGTAATTTCTTTTTCGCCCAACCGTTTTCGAAGATCGATAATAGAAACGATTTTCCCCCGCAGGTTGATGACGCCTTCCACGTAAGCGGGCGCATCTGGGACGGCGGTGATATCCGGGACCCGCACGATCTCGTGCAACGAGACGATAGGAACGCCGTAAGTTTCACGTCCTACCCGGAATCCGACAATATGCAATTCGCGTTTCATTTGAGAAAACTCGTTCTCAGCCGCGCGATCCCGCCGCCGCCTCCCGCGCAATATCGCGACCACGTAAGCGGGTGGCTTCGCCCACTAGAGCACGCTCCATTTGCTCCAGGGCAAATCGTCCCATAGAATCCATAAGCTCGCGTGACATTTTGGACATCTGCTCGGCAGATGCGGCCAACTCGGTGGAACCGGACGTCGTCTGCTGCACCAATTCCCGCATTCGCTCCATGGCTTTCACCACGGCGTGCGCCCCGGAAGCCTGCTCTTCCACGGCGGAATTAATCTCATGAGTTATTTCGTTCAATCTGGTAGTGGCACGCGCTATCTGCGAGGAGCCGTGAGATTGCTCGTTGGTAGCTGCGCCGATCTCCTGGGCAAATTTGTAGACTTCGGTGACCACATTCGATATTTTTCGCAGCGCGCCGTTGAGTTCTTCGCCAAGTCCTAATCCCTCGTTGACGATATCCGTGCTTTGCTCCATATTCTCGACGGCTTTCCTGGCTTCCTTCTGAATGCTCTGAATCAGTTCGGAAATTTCCTTTGTGGACTGCGCCGATTTTTCCGCCAGCTTTCTAACTTCGTCCGCGACTACGGCGAATCCCAAGCCGTGTTCGCCAGCCCTTGCGGCTTCAATGGCGGCGTTCAGCGCCAGCAGGTTGGTCTGCTCCGCCAAATCGTCAATAACCTCAATAATCTTTCCAATGTCATCGGCGCGTTGGCCTAAAACATCAATGATTTGTCCGGAGGAGCGGATTGTCGTGTTTATGCGGTTCAATCCGTCGGTAGCTTTTTCCATGGTGGTGATGCCGCTGTGGACCTCTTCCCGAGAGCGGTTGGAGATGTCCAACAACACTTTCGCGGTATCCGCCACCCGTTGGATAGAGGCGACCATTTCGTCGATGGATGCCGAGGTTTCACTTACGCTGGAAGCCTGCACCTGCGTGCTCTTTACCATGTTTTGCACGTTGACGCTCATCTCGTGCATGGTGCTGGTCACTTCGTCAATCGCGGAAGAAGTTTGCAAGCTGATCTTGGCCGATTCATCGGAAGCTCCCGCAACCTGGTTGGAGGCGCTGGCTACTTGAGAAGAGGCGTCGCGTACATTGCGCACCAGGTTTCTCAGACCTTCGATCATGCGCGCGAAAGCGTTACCGAGAGTGTCATTGGCCGAGCGGGGTTGTACTTCAACGGTGAGATTGCCGCCCGCAATGGCTTCGGAGACGGACGCCATTTCTTTCAGATAAGTCACCATGTTGCCGAAAGTTCTAGAAAGTTGCCCGATTTCATCAGTGCGCTGGACGTCTATGTGGTGTTCCAAATCGCCATTATTGGCAATTTGTTGAGCGACTCCCATCAAGCTGTTTAAAGGATCGGTGATCGATTTCGCGGTGCGATACGCAATGACGATTCCCAGCGCAAGTGCGACCAATGTGCTTAACAGGGCTACGCCGATGGTCCAGGCGCTGGCCATTTCATCAGAGGCGCGGCTCTCATCCAATAATTTTTTGTTTTCGCGATCGGCTGCGTCAAGCGGCTCGGTCGAATTCCTCACCCACGACGAGGCGTCTTTTTGCAAGTAGAAGATTTGCAATTCGGCGACGGTGGAATTTCCCGCATCCACTTCTTTGCGCTTTTCGAGGAGTGGGGCGGCGAAATCGGTGACCCATGCGTTCTCGTTTCGCTGCACTTTTTCAAGTTCTTCGCGTTCCTGATCGGACGCGAGTTTTTGAATGTCCTGAAGCCGTTCGTTGAGTTGCCGCTCTCCATCGTTCATACGATCGACTTCACGAGTGTCTCCGCTAAGCAGGTAATTGCTCAGGAAGAGGCGGTTCTGCATCATTTGAAATCTAATCTTGTCGTTGGTTTCGGCGATTTGAAGTGCGCGGGATGCGGCTGCCTTCGTACCGCGTTCCCTATACATGGCAACGATGTTTACCAGGAACAACACGACGACCATTAGAAGGATGTACCCAAAATTCTTATAAAGTTTCCTGCCAATCGTCATTGCTGCTCCTCCATGGGCAAACTATTCATTGGGCTAATACGTGGGTGCAAACTTGATTTCTATTGTGCCGGTGCTCTCGCTGGAAGCAGTTTCAAACTTCCATTTCTTGACTGCGTCGATCGCCGCATTTACCAGCACGGGGTGTCCGCCTACAGCCGTTGTGGTTTTTACCGTTCCGTTAGGCGCGATCACAACCGCCAACCGAACCGTGCCGGAAATACCCATCTTGCGGGCTATGTCGGGATAACTGGGATCAATCTTTGTTTTGACCCGCCGTGCAGCGACGGCATCCTGGGCGAGGCATTTCGAAGGGATAGCAATGAAAATTGTCGACGTGGCAAGCAATGCCGCAGAGACTGCCGCCACGCGAAGCGACGTTAACAGCCGTGGTGTATGCAATTAGACGCCTCCATGTAGCACTTTTAGCGGTGACGCTGCAATGGCTCTGCCAATCAATATCTACACTTATAGTCCTGTATAGTTTTTATAACCAAACCCTTTGTATTCAGTGAGTTACTTTAGTAATCGAGGTGGGCATTCCGGCTGGTGCGCGTAGTTATGGTCTCAGCGAACGGGAATTGATCTCATCTTGACACTAAGACGATATATGGGGACTTTCCCACTTCGGCACGTCCTCGTCATTTAGCTTGACTCAAAATGAGATTTCAGACTAATGTCCAATTATTCAATTAGTTGAATCGCTCACGGAGCTAACTTTCTGGCAGAACAACGTGTAGATCCGTCTGTGGATCACGAGATGACTGCCCTAAACCGTTCGTTTCAGGACCTGTTGTTACGAACTTCGGCACAGGCTCTTGAAGGTGTAGGTGCGGGTTCGTTAACCCGCTTCTTTTGCCAGGCCACACGAGAGTTTTTTCAGGCTGATGGCAGCTATTTTTGGCATGTTCTCTCGCCGAACGCCATAATCGGGGCCGAGGCGGACGGGTCCATGGCTGAAATCTTCAAAGGGGCACAACTTCAGTTAAACGAAACAGATCTCGGGGCGGAGATACTGCGGACCCGCAAGACGATTTACATCAACCAAATGGACCTGGGGCACTATAGCCTCGCCGCTAACATTCCCTGTAAATCGTTGATGGCTGCACCCGTTGTGGTTGCTGATAAAGTTATCGGGATTTCCGTACTCATCCGTGACGAAGCCAATTTTTTCAACGATGACGCGGCGATCAAAGCCACTATCCTTTGTGGCCAAGCGGCCAGCCTTCTGGAATCAAACCGGTTGTCGAAGAATTCCCGCGAAGATCAGCGACGCGCAGAACTTCTGGCGGATGTTGCACGAACCTTGCATTCACTGCCCGATCCGGCGGCAATAATCGCGACACTTGCGGAACGGCTGCGAGTATTGCTTGATGTAAATCTGGTTTCAATCGTTACTGGCCGCGAGTCGAATTTTGAGTTGTCCGAGATATCGGCGCAGAGTCCCGAGCTCGCCTTATCGATTCGTGCGCGGCATGATCGCAAAGGAATGGAATTCGAGTCGGACTTAACAGAGCGCGCCCTCAAAGAAGGTGGGCTGATCGAAGTTGAGATTGAGCCAGCGACTCATGTATTGGGAGAGTTAATCCATCCCGGAATCTTGGTTGCCGCTCCGTTCCGCACTTCTAAGTTCTGCGGCGCTGTTCTCGTGTATCCGAGCACCAATGCCGTTTTCAGCTGGGAAGAAAAATCGCTGATCGGCATATTAACCGGATTTGGCGGGGTAGCGATTACAAATGCCGAGTTGTATGCGACTGCGCGTGATCAGGCGGATGACCTTCACCAGTTACTGAATATTTCCGCTGAACTGGGATCGCTCGGCAATCTTGACCAATTCATGCGCCAATTCGTCTTACGGGCAAGCGGCTTTCTCGGCTTTGAGCGCGCTCTGGTCGGATTGCTGGAAGCCGATGCGTTTCGAATACGCTGGAAATTCAGCAACGGGAAATCGGCGCCCACGGATGCGATGTTGCCCGAAGGTGTAGCCAGCCGGGCGCTTCTAAAGAAGGAGCCGTTTTGGACGGACCATCCCGCCGAAGTACCAGGCGTTGATGTAGCGCTGATCGAAAAGTTCAAAGTCCGGCAGATGCTGGCGGTGCCGTTGCTTGGCACCGATGGAAATGTGTTGGGTATGCTCGCGGTTCTCGACCGCTGCGACGGCAAAGACATTTCAGAAGAAGATGTACGCAGAGCCAGGGCTCTGGCAACCCACGTAGCCATTGCTTTGGAAGTAACTCGCAATCTGCATTTAACCGAACAACACAGGCGCCGCGCGGAATCATTAATGGGCATGGCACTCGAACTCAGTTCCCTGGTGCGGGTGCCTGAGCTTGCCCGACGATTTGTTTCTCATGCCATTACGATGACCGGTGCGCCGGCTGGCGCGTTGGTAGCAAAGGGAGACTCGTCGTTGCAAACTGTCGCTTTGCAGTCGGCGGCAGGGGACGATATTAACGAGCCGACTGTCAACAATCGGTTCGCCGCCGCCATCTCAGAAGCGCTATCGAACTCCACCGACACAATCGTTTCTGCGAGCGCGCGCGAGTTGCTCGGCGACGAGGTGGCTGATGCGCTGCACTGGAGCGACTGCACGCTGGTACGTCTGATAGGAGCAAGCGGAGAACTGGTGGGCGCATTTTGTATGGCGAAGCTGGCCAAGACGGAAGACCGACCGCTGCTTCAGGCGATTGCTGGGCACGTTTCGGTAGCCTTGGAGAACGCGCGTTTTTTTTCCCTGATAGACCGCGCCAACCGGCATTGGATCGAGATTTTCGACGCCATCACCGATTTTATTGTCTCTCATGACGAAGCCGGGAACGTCTTGCGCGCGAACCGTTCCCTTGCGGAGTTTGTCGGAGTTGAACCGAAAGAGCTGATCGGCGTTAATATGTGCGCCCTGCTGGCGATTGGGACCGATGTGCCTGGGCGTAGTTGTCCTTTCTGCCGCAGCTCAGGCGAAAGTGAAGAAGAGTATGTGCACCCGGTGTTGGAGCGCACCTTCCTCGTCTCCACGTCACGGGTTCATGGGGCCAGCAACGAAGGCTTACAAACCATTCACGTATTAAAAGACATCACCGACCGACGAGAGGCGGAACGCCGTTATCGCGAACTCTTCGACAACATTCAGGAAGGCCTATTTTTCTCTACACCAGACGGGCGTTTTGTCGAAGTCAACGACGCACTGGTCCGAATGCTTGGCTATGCAAGCCGAGAAGAACTTTTGCAAACTGATGCGCGAAGCCAGGTTTATTCTTCGCCGGATCAGCTCCAGGGAATCACCGAACATATACAGTCGCATGGAGTGCTGCGTAATCAGGAACAGATGCTTCGCCATAAAGACGGCAGCACGGTTCACGTGTTAGTGAATGCCTTCGCAGTTCGCGATGTCCATGACCAATTGACTCAGTATCGCGGGTTAATGTTGGACATCAGCGGCTTGCGAAATTTTCAGTCTGAGTTGCAGCGCGAGCGCGATTTTTCGGGGAAGATTCTTAACAACACCCAGAGCCTGATTCTGGTCACTGATATTGCCGGCATCGTCAGCTACGCAAATCGCCGGTGGTATGACATGGGTTACGAGCAGAAGCAGATATTGGGATGTCCGATGGAAGATCTCGTAGTTCCCAGCCGGCGCGAAGTGCTAAACGACGCTTTCGGTGAGATCGTTTCCGGCAACCAGGTTGACAACCTCGACCTGCAAATTTTGCGAGCCGACGGCCGGGTGGGACACTTCTCGGTAAATCTGAGCCCGATGCGGGATGAGCAGGAACAAGTCACCAGCGTAGTGGTGGTGATGAGCGATATTACGGACGCGGCGACGCTGCAATCCAAGTTAATGCACGCGGAAAAAATGGCGGCTGTCGGCCAATTGGTTTCAGGCGTCGCCCACGAAGTTAATAATCCCCTGACAGCCATCCTCGGATTTGCCGATCTGTTGATGGAAAATCCCGAGGTTCCCGAGAGCGCGCGCAAAGACCTGCGAGTGATTTTGCAGGAGGCTCAGCGTACAAAACAAATTGTTCAGAATTTATTGAGCTTCGCGCGCCAAATGCCGCCGCAGCGAAAGCCGGTTCAGGTCAATGTGATTCTGCGCCGGACCCTGCAATTGCGCGCCTACGATTTTCATAGCCGCGGCGTTGAAGTGGTTGAGCGCTTCGAACAGGATCTGCCTTACGTTGTCGGCGACGCACATCAATTGCAGCAGGTCTTTCTGAACATTATCAACAACGCGTACGATGCCGTGCGGGAAGCGGTGCGTCCAGCGCGCATAGAGATTGCGACCGCCAGGCACGGAACCATGGCGGAGATTTCTTTTACTGACAATGGGCCGGGAATCTCTTTTCCCGACCGGATTTTCGACCCGTTTTTTACGACTAAAGAAATCGGCAAGGGCACGGGCTTAGGTCTGAGCATTTGTTACGGAATCGTGCGCGAACATGGCGGGGAGATTCTTTGCTACAACAATCTGAACGGCGAAGGTGCGACATTTGTAGTCAGATTCCCGGCTTCATCTGAAGTTGCATCGGTAGGAGCCGCTGCTGGAGTTGCACAACCATGAAAACATCGGATGCAAATATGCTGCCAATATTGCTTATTGAAGATGAACCAGCAGTTATGAGTTACGTTCGAGCAGTTCTCGAGCGCAATGGATACTCGGTCGTCTGCGGAAATTCAGGGGTCGAGGGCGTGCGATTGCTCGAATCAGGCGAGTTTCTCGGCGTGGTCTCCGATATGCGAACTCCGGGCGGATTGGATGGCGGCGATGTTCATGCCTGGATTACCCGGCATCGTCCAGAGCTCGCTTCCCGCATAGTATTCATCACCGGCGACATCGCCAATGAGGAGACGGTTGCAACTCTCCGTAAAACCGGCGCCCCCTGCGTAGAAAAGCCGTTTCGAGTTCAACAATTTCTTTCGGTTGTGGAACAGACCGTGGGGAAAGCCCTGTGAGCCATGATCTTCGCATGCGGTTGTTGGTTGTGGATGACGAAGAGAGCATCCGCAAATTGTGCATGACCGTCGGCGATGGATTGGGATTCGAATGCATGGAAGCGGATAGTGGCGAAGCGGCTCTTGCATTGCTGGAAGAACAGCCCGCTCACGTCGTCCTGACCGATTTGGTCATGCCGAAAATGTCAGGCCTCGAATTTCTGGAAAAGGTGAAGAAGCTGCTGCCGCAATGCGAAATCGCAGTAATGACCGGGCACAGCTCGGTTGAAACCGCAGTCCAGGCGATGAAGTTGGGGGCTTACGATTACATCAGCAAACCTTTCTCGCCGCTGGAAGAACTTCGTCTATTTCTGCGGCGAATGGCGGAAAAGATTCGCCTGGTGGAAGAGAATCAGTTTCTGCGCGAGCGCGTCGATACGGAAAGCGGTCTGCACGGGATTGTGGGTTCTTCCGCGAAAATTCAGGACGTCCTGCGCATGATCTCGCGCTTGAAAGATACGCGCACTCCAGTTCTCATCACGGGCGAAAGCGGCACCGGCAAAGAATTGGTGGCGCGTGCCATTCATTTCCGCGGTCCATTCGCCAGCCGTCCTTTCGTGGCTGTGGATTGCGGCTCCCTGGTGTCCACGCTGATTGAGAGCGAACTATTCGGTTACGAAAAAGGCGCATTCACCGGTGCCAATCGCTCGAAAACCGGATTGTTCCAATCGGCGCACGGAGGCACGATTTTTCTCGATGAGATAGGAGAGCTTCCTTTGGAGTTGCAAGCCAAGTTATTGCGAGTTTTGCAGGAAAAAGAAATCCGCCCGGTCGGCAGCAATCAGAAAGTGAAGGTGGACGTCCGGGTAATCGCCGCTACGAACCGCGATCTTGAAGTCGAATATCGCAACGGATCGTTCCGCAAAGATCTTTATTTTCGGCTGAATGTGGTCACTGTTCACTTGCCGTCTCTGCGCGAACGCCGCTCCGATGTCCCCATGCTGGTGCACTGGTTTCTGGACCGCAAAGCGGCGGGGGTTTCGATTCAGGTCACCAACACGGCGATGAAATCGATGCTTCAATACGACTGGCCGGGCAATGTGCGGGAACTGGAAAACTGTATTGAGCGGGCGGTTGCCTTAGGAGACGGCAGAATCATCGATTACAACGACCTGCCCCCGGCTGTAATGTCGGATGGGATATCGGCGGATGTTGGGGCACCGTTGCGAGCTTTATCCGCCCTTTCTTCGACCGACCTTGAGGATATTGAGCGAGCTACCATCGAGCGCGTGTTTGAGCAGGTTAAAGGCGACAAAGTTCTAGCCGGGAAAATGCTGGGAATAAGCCGCGCTACGCTGTATCGGAAACTGAAGCGCTACAACATCGGCGTCCATCCGGATTCAGTGCCGGGAATCCAGGCTCTGCAATAACGGCTATCGTTGACACTTATGTCAGAATGAGACTGCGGGTAGTCCCCGAGAGACTAGGAAGCGATGGAATGGGTGCATTAGTCTCGGCATATCAATAACTTAGACTCTGGGTTGTTTGGCTCAGGCCGTGCAATGCCTTTAATGTGCGGTACGGCGCTAAGTCATGCTAACCGGCAGGCTTAGAGCCGCAACCGCTTCCAGAGCTAATCGAGGACATCCCTTGACTAAAGCGACAGCAGCGGCTTTTTCAGTACGTGACACCTCCATTATCAAGCTTGCCCGATTTTTTCCCAATGCGACGCCGCTCAGCATTCCGGTCCGCCTAACCCGCACCACAACTCAAGGAAAGCCGTCCACCGAGCGCACGGTTATTGAATTTGGCACCGCGCGCGAAGTTTTGTTCGCTTCCAGTCTTCCTTTAGAGTTTGCGGATGTTTTACGATTGCAGAATTCCGACGGCACTCTGGAAACTGAAGTTTGCGTTGTGGCGGTGCAATACAACGGACCTCGAACCGCGGTTGCGGCGCGTTTCAAAAAACCGTCGACCAATTGGATCATGAATTAATGTCAGTTAATGAGCAAAGCCATGACGGTGGATATCCCGACCTCGAGGGGGAATGGATCGCTGCGCAGGTCATCTATCCGCTCTATTGCGCATTGGCGCGGGAGTGCGTAATTGACGCACTACCTTGCCCGGATATTGAAAATATCTCATTAGAGAATATTTCTCCCGCATCGTTGGACGCGTCCCGAAAATGGTTTGCGGAAATGGATGAACGAATCGAAGTTCACCAGCTTCGCCATTTTTTGCAGACCACCGCGCTGGCTACGCTACCCGCAATTGAAGCCCTACTGTTGCACCACGTTCGGAAACCGAAGAGAAGCGATTCTGACCGGAATAAATTAGATTTTTTATTGGTGCAGTTTTTCTCGCTGCATGCACCGCCCCATTTAAAGGAGAGCGAACTCGACCTGCTTTCCGTGGCACAGACTCTTGCTCCTGTTCTGGGGCGATGTGATTTAGTGATCCCCGAGCGCCTTGAGGCTTTTCAGGAGCTGACGGCAAAATCGGAAGCTTGCCGCACACTAAAGGAATTATTCACCAGCCGCATCATCGAGCAGGGACGGAAACTGAAAGAATCCTGCGGCGATGATTTTTTTTTGCCAATCTCAATGGTGGTTGTCACGCAATTTGGGTTTCTTCTACGACGGAACTTTTTCCGCCTGATGCAGCAGGATTTAAATGCGATCCTCGATGGATTGCGCGAATTGGAAACTCGCGGGGTTGAAAATCTAGACTGCCGTAAGGCGCAATTTTCCGCGTATGAGCCGGTTTCGCGGCTGCGGATGATATGCCAGTCGTGGAAAGTGATGTTCCATGCGGAATATTCCGCCGGGCAGCCTCTTTGCCTGCTGGTCGATCTGCGAACCGTAATCGATGCTGCCTTAGTTAAGACGCGCTCTAAAGAGAAGGAAAAGGATTCGGTCCCGGCAAAGAGTCACGCCACAGCGGCGGGGGCGGGATCCGGTTCAGCAGGCTGGCAGGAGTTCAACGTCGTCAACCACGACGCGGCGCATGTGCAAGACGGAGAAAGTAAAAAGAAAATCGATGAATAAGGTGGATGTGAACTGCCAAACCGTTTTGATCATTTCGGATGATGCAGCATTCTCGCATGCCATAACAGCGGGCTGGGTATCAGAACCGCGCATTCCCGCATTCACTTTGATGAGTGGTGACCTTTGCCCAGGCCTTAATTCGGAAGATTTCGACGTCGCCATTGTCGGCGGCTTGGCTGAGTCTGAACTGCGGCCGGTTATGAAGGCATTGGATGGATGCGGCAAGGCCGTGGTCTATATCCGGGAGGCTGACGAACCGCGCTTGTTCCCGAACGGAATGCCACGAGTAATGACGTTAGTTCGGGATAATGAAAATTGGTTTGATGGCGCGATGCCCATTCTGCGTCACGCTTTGCGATCGGCTGAGAGCATTTCTCTGATTCGCAGCCTCGAACAGAGTAATCGGCAGTTGTCCCGGGATGCGGCTCTGGGGCGATATATTCTGGAGATGCGGCATAGCCTGAATAACGCCCTAACCTCTGTATTAGGAAATTCGGAATTGTTGTTATTGGATCCCGACGCTCTCGCTCCGTTAGATCCGAAAGTCCGCAATCAGATTGATACCATGCGCAACATGGCGCTGCGCATGCATGAGATTTTGCAACGGTTTTCTTCACTGGAAAAAGAATTGAACGTGGTTGAAAAACAAGCGAACAATGAAATCAAACGCAAAGCTCAGTCCGCTGCCGGCAGTCTCTGATGTAAATTAAGATTAACCTTCCTGCTTAAATCCTAGGACTTTTGGGTTGTGCGCTCGCGTTTGTAGTTGCATTTGGCCTGCGCCATTGTCAGAAATACTTCAACGATCTTGTACATGAAAGGTTTGTGACGCCCACTCATGTATATTCAAAATCGAAATTTATCATGCACGATCCGATTCGTCCCGCAACTTGGAAAATCTTCCTCGCATTCGCCATCATTTATTTGGTGTGGGGATCGACATTTCTGGCGATTCGCGTGGGAGTGCACGAGGTGCCGCCATTTCTTTTAGCCGGGCTTCGTTTTTTCGCCGCTGGAGTAATTCTTTATGCATGGATGCGGGCGACGGGCATTCCCTCACCAACTTCCCGGCAGTGGGTGGGAGCCACCGGGCTTGGCGCCATTATTTTTCTGCTCGATTATGGCTGCCTTTTCTGGGCCGAACAGCGGGTGCCATCAGGTATAGCCGCCGTCATACTCGCGAGTATCCCGGTATTCATGACTCTGCTGGAGATTAGTTTCCTGCGCACTCAACGGCTCACTCTTCGCCTAAGTTTGGCGTTGCTAATTGGAATTGCGGGAGTCGCGGTGCTGATGAACCGGTCGCTTGGACTGGGCGAAGTCCCAATCGACCGCAGCGGAGCCATGGCTCTGATTTTTGGTTCTTTCACCTGGTCGGTTGCAGCAATCCTTACTCGCAAAATTCCGCTTCCGGAGTCAAAGCCCATGAGCGCGGCCGCGCAAATGATTGCGGGAGGCGCGCAACTGTTGATCCTTGCATTCGTCACTGGTGAGTTTGCCGGTTTCCATCCGCATAGCGTTCCACGAATTGCGTGGCTCGCGTTGATATACCTGATCGTTGCAGGTTCAATCTTGGGATTCACCGCATATGTCTGGCTGCTGCATTATGAATCCCCGACCAGGGTGGGAACTTATGCATATGTGAACCCGGTCGTTGCGGTTATCCTCGGATACTTCGTCGGCGGCGAAGCATTGGGTCGTCGCACTGTGCTGGGCACGCTTCTGATTTTGGCCAGCGTAATAACCATTACGACCACGCCGAAGAAGCGCGGCAAAGAGCTCGGAGCAACGGAGCTCTCTTCCCTGAAAGCAGACTGATAATCCAAATCTAAGAACGCCATTGCGTCGAAGATGACTGTGGCGTTTTTCAGATTCCTTTGCTCTGCAAGGACGCGACCCGCCCGGTGTATGGAAGAGTGGCAGCCAGGTCGCTTGATGCCTGTCGCAGGTCCCCGTAAACTGGACAGAATGCATGTTCACGGCAGCCACGGGCATCACCGCACTGCGCGGATACTACTTTTTTCTTTAGGGCTGACTTTTGCCTACATTGTGTTGCTCGTCGTTTCGGGCATCCGCGCCCATTCACTTGCGCTGCTTTCCGAAGCCGGACACAACCTTTCCGATTTCCTGGCTCTGCTGCTTTCGTGGGTCGCAGTTTATTTGCAATCGCGTCCTCCCAGCGCCACGAAGACTTATGGCTATCACCGTGCGGGAGTGTTGGTTGCGTTGGTGAATGCGGCGTCGTTGATGGTGGTGTCGTTTCTAATCTTTTACGAGGCGTTTCGACGCCTGCAAAAGCCGGAAGCAGTTCATGCGGGCACGATGATGATTGTTGCGGCCGCCGGCGTCGTGATGAACGGAGTCATCGCGCTTCTGCTCTGGCGATCAGAGCGCGATGTAAATATTCGCAGTGCGCTTGTCCACCAGGTCGGCGATACGCTCTCCACGGCCGCTGTAATCGTCGGCGGCTGGGCGATCATGGCCACCGGGCAATATTGGATTGATTCCGCGCTGTCGGTCGGGATTGGGGCGCTGATTCTTTGGTCAGGATTCGGAATCGTCCGCGAAACCCTGAACATTCTGCTGGAAGGCACTCCGCGCGGAATGAAGTTGGAACGCGTCGAAGAGGCCATGCGCGCCGTGGACGGAGTCAACGATGTCCACGATCTGCACGTCTGGAATATCGGCTCGGAGACGCGCGCGCTGTCCTGCCATATCTCAATCGCTGACATTCCGCCGTCTGTCAGCGAACGAATTCTGCGGGATGTGAAAGCTTGCCTGCATCAGGAATTCCGCATCGACCACACTACGATTCAGTTCGAGCATGAAATTTGCGAAGTAGCGCACGGCTGCGTAATCCCGGTCGGTGCCGAAGAACACACCCATAGTCATTAAATTGCTCGCGCAGGGGCAGATGTCCTCTACTAGACGGGTCGTTGCTTCTCGTAAATTTCTTTTACTCTTTCGATCGTGTCGGCTTCTTCTGGCAGCTTATCGGGACGCAATCTCACGATCCTCGGGAATCGCAGCGCGTAGCCGCTGTTATGACGCTCGGACTTCATCATGTTGTTGAAGGCGACTTCGACGACGATCTTCGGCTCGACGACTAATCTCAAGCCGTGATCTTCGAGAGTGTGGTCGAGGAACCATTTCGTCATCTCGGCAATTTCGACGTCGGTTAATCCGGAATAGGCTTTGCCAATATTGACGAGTTGATTTCCATCGCGGACGGCAAACGTGTAATCGCTCAACACTGAGATTCTTCGTCCGTGGCCGTATTCGACTGCCGTGACGACCACGTCCAACGTTGCGAGTTCGCGCTTTAACTTCAGCCACCACTTCCCCCGGCGCCCCGGCGCGTATGGAGATTCGGGATCTTTGATCATTAGGCCTTCGTTGCCGCGAGCCTGTGCGGCATCGAACAGAGCGTCGAGTTCGGCCGGAGAAGTTGCTTTAAATACCGGAGCTCGAATGATTTTTGTCATCTTCGAATACGAAGGCATGGTCTCGGCGGGATGAAAACTTAATACGCTTTGCTCAGCCTGCGACTGTGGCGCAATTCCAGAGACGCGCGGCGCGGCCAATACTTCTTCTAGGATTGGTCCGCGATCTTTTAATGGACGATCCAGAAGCAATTCGCCGCCAGAATACAGAATGTCGAAAGCAAGGTAGGCGACCGGAACGCGCCGGATCAGATCTTCGCTGACTTTCTTGCGTCCCAAGCGCTGCTGCAAAGCGCTGAATGGGAGCGCGGTGCCGGCGTCTTCCGATGCCATCCCTATAGGTTCGTCGGCCAGATATCCCCAAGCCACGATTTCGCCATCGAGAATCACATCTTCCGAAAATCCACGAAGCGCTTCGGCAAGTTCCGGGAACGATTCGGTGATCTCATCGCGCGCTCGCGAAAATATTTTTACCGTATCGCCCGAGCAATGCGCCTGGGCGCGAATGCCGTCGTACTTATCCTCCACAAACGCGTTCTCGAAATACGACAGGGCTTCTTCCGCAGACTCGGCAGGGCTCGCCAGCATAAATCCCAACGGATGGAAGAGACGCATACGAGCTTCGCTAAGTTTTCCTTGCGCCGCGAGCCGCAAGGTCACGCCGATATCGCCCAGCAGCATGTTCGCCGCGCTGAACCTCGCGCTGCGGAGCGGCGCAGGCTTTGGCTATCGCTTCTTCCACGAGGCTTTCTTTCAATCCAATGCGTAGGTCCGCCGTCATAACCTTGATGATGTACTTGGCTTCGAGCGGAGTCGCTTGCGAGAGCAAATCGCGAAGCAGCGCAGATTTTGCTGCGACACCTCGCGCCGCAGCTAGTTGCCGAAATCGTTTCTCGACTTCCCGCACCGACAGATCGCTGTTTTGATCTTTCGCCGGCAGCACTTCGGCGGCGACCGCTCCCAAATCGCCGTGACGTTTATAGGCGGCGGTTAATTGGGCGTGATTTTTTCCCGACAATTCCTCGACAACGCGCCATATTAACGATCCGCCCACTTGCAGCGTGGCCTGTTCCCACATCGCGAAAGGCCGGCCCGAAAGAAAGATGACCGCCGCGGCGGCTTCTTCTACTGGCGTCGTATTCAAATATGAAGCGACAATCGCAGTCTTCTCCAGTTTCTTTGTCGTGGCTGCGACTTGCTCGCAAATGGCGGCCAGTTTTTTCATACTTCAAGACTAATCAAAGCCCTTATTTGCCGCCACTTGCACCAAGATGGAATGTTTGGCGCCTGTGTTAACCTAATGTTTGTGCCTTTGGGCGCGGAAGGATCATCGAATCGGTATGTCTTCATTGAAAAAATTCTTACTTACCTGGTGGAACTTTTTAATAGCGGTGCAGCTTTTACCCGCGTTAGAAGGCGGTGAAGAGACCCTCGTCGGGGGCCAAGCCGTGCTCGAAGGGGTTATGATGCGCTCTCCGCACGCGTGGGCCATTGCCTGCCGGAAGCCGTCGGGCGAGATTTCGACCCACAGCGAGCCTCTGGAAAGACTTTCCGAAAAGCACAAATGGATGGGATGGCCCGTCCTGCGCGGCGTAATGACATTGGGTCACGCGATGACGCTGGGATTTCGCGCGCTCCGTTTTTCCGCCAATGTTGCTTTGGACGAGTTGCAGCCGGAGGCAAGAGATACGGGCAAGAAAAAGTTAGAGATCAGCGGTTGGATGGCCGCAGTCAACATTATTATCTCGGTTGGATTTTTCATCTTTATGTACAAATTCATTCCGCTGGTTGCGGCCACGGAAATGAAGCGAGTGAATCCCGTGTTCGGCGGGCAGATCATGTTCAATCTGGTGGACGGCGTGATTCGGCTGTTGCTGTTCTTACTCTTCATCTGGGGAGTGTCGTTGATGCCCGACATCCGGCGCGTCTACGAATATCATGGCGCGGAGCACAAGACGGTATTCGCTTTTGAAAATGGCGATGCCATGGAAACCGGCGCGGTGCAAAGGTATTCGACGTTCCATCCCCGCTGCGGCACAAGCTTTCTGATGACAGTAATGATCATCTCGATCGGCGTGTATACGCTGATTCCGGTAACGACTTTCTGGGCAAGATTCGGCGTGCGCATAGCATTACTTCCGTTGATTACCGGACTGTCGTACGAAATCATTCGCTTCGCAGCGAAGCACCGCGGATCGCTCTTCGCAGTGATGACCACCCCAGGACTGTGGATGCAGCGCGTCACCACCAAACCACCCAGCGATCCGCAAGCGCAGTGCGCCATCGACTCGTTGAATCTAGCCATGTCCCTCGAAGCACAACACGGCGGCGAATTGGTGATCGCGTAGAAACTTGTCGTTGGTCGTGCGTCGTTGGTCGTTGGCCACCCTCCGGGTCGCCCATCACATACAATTCAGTGGATGAAGCATTAGAAAGAACGATGGAGGCTATTTATGGCAACTTCATCGTTCCGGGATTTGCGGG
This sequence comes from uncultured Acidobacteriaceae bacterium, assembly GCA_963849315.1. GTDB lineage: Bacteria > Acidobacteriota > Terriglobia > Terriglobales > Acidobacteriaceae > PALSA-188. The sequence continues at coordinate 601,489 of CAWKGT010000002.1, forward strand.
TTTGGCAGGACGCAATGAAACTGGCTTCGGCACAAGAGCACGGCTTGCTTTCCAAAACATGAAATTTATGGCCTCAGCCAGCAGATGCGACGAGCGGCGGTTTCCATACCAAGTAACATCGCCGAAGGAAAGGGCCATCATTCCAATAAAGAGTTCGTCCGTTTTCTATTTCACGCGCGTGGATCTCTATTGGAACTGCAAACGCAACTGATGATCGCGGAGGAATTACAATACGTGTCGAAGGCAGAGGCGGAACAGCAATTGTTACTCGCCGAGGCAGTAGGCCGGGCACTGAGCGGCCTGATCAAATCGCTACAGCAGAAGGCAGCGTAGGTTCAGCCAACGACCAACGACGCGCGACCAACGACGGTTTTATGTTCGAACGATTAGACCAAATCGAAGCGCGGTACAACGAATTGACGCAGGCCTTGGCCTCGCCCGACATCGTGAATGATTCGTCTCGATACCAGAAGACGGCCAAGGCGCACAGCGAGATTTCTGAGGTTGTAGAAAAATATCGGGAATATAAAGACCTGACGCGCGGGATCGCGGAAAGCCGTGGGATGCTTGCCGACGAAAAGGATCCCGAGATGCTCGCCTACGCGCGCGAAGAACTCGATCGTTTGGAATCGCGGGTCGCGACCATTGAAGGGGATCTCAAGGTTTTGCTGCTGCCGAAAGATCCGAACGACGAAAAAAACGTGATCCTTGAAATCCGCGCCGGTACCGGAGGCGATGAAGCTACCCTATTCGTCGCCGAAATGTTCCGCATGTACACGCGTTATGCCGAAACTCAGCGCTGGAAGGTCGAAGTGCTTTCAACTTCCGAGTCATCGGTTGGAGGAATGAAAGAAGTCATCGCCATCATCGAAGGCAAGCGCGTGTTCTCGCAATTGAAGTACGAAAGCGGAGTCCATCGCGTGCAGCGAGTTCCAGCAACCGAGCAGCAGGGACGCGTGCATACCTCTGCGGTGACCGTTGCGGTCCTACCAGAAGCCGAAGATGTTGACGTCAAAATCGAAGCCAAAGATTTACGCATAGATACTTTTTGTTCGTCGGGCCCCGGCGGCCAGTCTGTTAATACAACTTATTCCGCCGTGCGCATCACCCACCTTCCGACCAACACGGTCGTCAGTTGCCAGGACGAAAAATCGCAGATCAAGAATCGCGAAAAAGGTATGCGCGTTCTGCGGGCGCGTCTCTATGAAATGGAAATGCAAAAACAGCAGGACGCCCTCGCCAAAGAACGCAAAGCCATGGTGGGTTCCGGCGACCGCAGCGAGAAAATCCGCACTTACAATTTCCCCCAGAATCGCGTCACCGATCACCGCATCGGACTAACCATCCACCAGTTGCAAGAAGTGATGGATGGAAAACTCCAACCCTTGTTTGAAGCGCTCGAAACGTATTACCAGGCGGAGAAGCTGAAGCAGGAAACCCTCGCTCCTGCTTTCTAAAGCCAGTGGACAACCTAACCACCGCAGCGTAAAACCTCTGTACCGTGCGATTCTGGTTTGCCCATCGCAGTGAGGTCAGCATCCGCGAACAGCTTGTGACCCAGGTTGTGCTGGGCATTTTGTGTGACGAACTGTGGCCCCGGGCTCACGCTTGCCTAGCACTCGAGATTTGGCGCGCCGCTTTCACCTTCATCCCAACACCGTAAGCGCGGGCTATCGCCAGTTGCAAAATGATGGATGGGTCGAATTCCGCAAGGGCAGCGGCGTATATGTGCGGCGAGTCAAAGCTGATTTAGAAATTTTTGCGGCTCTTGCGCTTGATCGGCTCATTGCTAATTTCTTCCATTCTGCGCGTGGCCTCGGTGCGCCTCTTCTTGACGTTCGCTCGCGGATGCTGCAATGGTTGGCTATGCAACCTCCCGATCATTTTCTACTCATCGAGCCCGACGAGAATTTGAGGAGAATCGTGGGCGAGGAAATAGGGCGCGCCGTGACATTGCCGGTCAAAAGCTGCGGATTGCAGAACGACGAACTGGCCGCCCAAGTAGAAAACGCAATTCCGGTTGTCCTTCCCAGTAAGGAGGGGCTTGTCCGCAAGGCTTTGCCCGCAGAGGCTGACCTCGTCACACTGAAGATTCAATCTGTGCCCTCTTCCTTGGCAGAGTGGCTACCCGCTCAATCCGGCAGATTGGTGGGCATTGCGTCATCCTGGTCGGGATTCCTCACGCGCGCTCGGACTATGCTGATCGCCGTGGGATTCGCCCCTGAAACGCTGGTAGTTCGCGACGCGCGAGAGCCTGACTGGCACAGGGGTCTAGAAGAGACCGCGGCAGTGGTTTGCGATTCCGTGACGGCAGCCGAGTTGCCAAAAAGTTGCCGCGCGATTGTCTTTTCTCTCCTCGCCGAATCATCCATTGCCGAACTTCGGAAGCGGGAAGCATTCGTGTGCGACCCGATCCCTCCGGCCTCGGTGTGACACTCTCGAAACTGTCATAAGACGCAGACCCATGCCGCCGTCCCCTGCCTAGACTCGCTGCATGACGAGACAAATTATTTATTCAATTCTTGCGCTGGTAATTCTTCTTTCGAGCGCCCAGGCACAAATCGGCGATTGGCAGGACGTACAAGATATTGCTGCCAATACCACAATCTTTGTACAAGCGGAACATAAGCGCCTCATGCGATGCACATTCGAGCAAGCGACAGACGGCATGCTGTTCTGCGCGCTGGTTTACAGGTCACCCTATCTTCGGCCGCGAGAAATAAATTTTAATCGCAGCGAAGTCCGCCAAGTCTTGGTTGAATACGTCCATGAAAGTAACATCGCCAAGGGCACGGTCATCGGTGCCGGGGTGGGCGCCGCGGCAGGAGCAAGCCTTACTCATGGAAATGCGGATTCCCGCCTTGGCGCTACCATTCTTCTAGGCACGATAGGCGCCGTCTTCGGAACCATTTTTGCCAGGAGCCTAAACGATGTCCGCACAAAGATCATTTACCGGAAGTGACCAAGAATACCGGCGTTTGGAGGCCGCTGCGCTTGTGGCCGCCAGGTATGGTGAAATAGCGATGTGCTGCGCGATGCCCTCAAAGCCGCGATCGAAACGCTCACCGCCGCGAACAGTCCATCGCCTCGTTTGAACGCGGAGTCGCTTCTGATGTTCACACTGGAATGCGACCGCGCATATCTCTACGCCCATCCTGAACGCGAGTTGACTGCCGAAGAATGCTCCCGTTACCACAACGCTCTTGCGGAGCGGGCTCGCGGGGCCCCCGCACAATACATCACCGGACATCAGGAATTCTGGGGCATAGATTTTATCGTGACGCCTGCGGTACTGATCCCGCGCCCGGAGACCGAGCATGTAATTGAAACGGTGTTGGCACATGCGAGGCGGGTGCCCGCCAACGCTCTCCGCATCGCCGATGTTGGCACAGGCTCGGGATGCATCGCCATAGCGTTGGCAAAAGAGCTGCCTCAGGCGGAAATTCATGCGACAGATATTTCACCAGCGGCGCTTGAAATCGCGCGGGCCAACGCGGCACGGCACAGTCTTACCAACCGGATTCAATTTCAACACGCGGATTTGTTGGCAGAGTTCGAAGCAGACAGCTTTGATTTCGTAGTTTCAAATCCGCCTTACGTTGGTGAATCCGAAGAAGATGAAGTGCAACTGGAAGTCCGCAAGTTCGAACCGCGCAACGCCGTTTTCGCTGGACGTACAGGATTGGAAGCCATCGAGCGATTGATTCCGCAGGCTTGGGATGTATTACGGCCTGGCGGCTGGTTGACCATGGAGATCAGCGGAACGATTGTAGAAAAAGTGAAAAGGCTCTTGGCACGTTGGGATGAAGTGCAAATCGCCAATGATCTACAAAATATTCCACGGGTGGCGTCAGCGAGGCGGGTGTAAACCCAAAGTCAAAAAACTTAAATTCAAAAGCTCGCGGACAGGAGTGTCCGCGCCACATAGGCTAAGCTTTCGCCACCGCGACCGGCTGAATCTCTTCTACATCCACCCAGTTCGTGGGATATTTTCCGGTGTAGCAGGCAGTACAGTAAGAAGTTTTTTCGCCGTCTCCACAGGCTTTCTTCATGCCTTCGAGCGAGAGATAGCCCAGAGAATCGGCGCCGATGAATTCGCGGATTTGTTCGATTGTGTTGTTGGCGGCAATTAGTTCTTTTTTGGATGGGGTGTCTACTCCGTAGAAGCATGGGGAAACGGTGGGCGGGCAGGAAATCCGCATGTGAACTTCTTTAGCGCCGGCGCTGCGAATCATGCGCACGATTTTGCGGCTCGTGGTTCCCCGCACGATGGAATCGTCAATGAGCACCACGCGCTTGCCTTCGAGCAGGCTGCGCACGGGATTCAACTTCAATTTCACTCCGAAATCGCGAACCGCCTGGCGGGGCTCGATAAAAGTGCGTCCCACATAATGGCTGCGGATTAATCCGAATCGCAGCGGAATTCCGCTCTCCTCGGCATAGCCTATTGCCGCCGTCACTCCGGAATCTGGGACAGGAATAACAACGTCCGCTTCCGCCGGAGCTTCCTGTGCCAGTTGGCGGCCGAGATTTTCGCGGCTCTGTTGCACCGGGCGTCCGAAAACGCGGCTGTCGGGACGAGAAAAATAAACATGCTCAAAGATGCAGCTAGACTGCGCCGCCGGAGTCGCATAAAAGCGCGAGGTGACACCTTCAGGACCAACGACGATCAACTCGCCCGGCTTCACTTCGCGTTCGTAAGTCGCGCCGATCAGATCGAACGCGCATGTCTCGGACGCAAATACGATTGTGTCTTGTTTCTGTCCAAGCTGCGCCGGAATTCTTCCCATGGCCAGCGGACGAAATCCTCGCGGATCGCGCGCCGCAAAAATACGGTCGGGACTGATCATGACCAGGGAGAACGCGCCTTCTACGCGACGAAGCGCATCCGCCATGGCTTCCGGCAAGGTTTGCTCTTTGGAGAACGCAATCAAGTGGACAATGATTTCCGTATCGCTCGTGGTCTGGAAAATGGAGCCTTGGCTTTCCATGCGTCCGCGAAGCTCCTGCGCATTTACCAGATTGCCATTGTGCGCGAGCGCCATCATCCCTTTATTCGATTGCACCATGATGGGCTGCGCGTTCAATAAAGACGAATCGCCCGCCGTGGAATAACGCGTGTGCCCGATGGCCAATGTGCCGTGCAGTTTGGCCAATTCCTCTTCGGTAAAAATATCCGCGACCAGGCCCATGGATTTATGCATATTCAGGGCCATGCCGTTGGAAGTGACGATGCCCGCGGATTCCTGTCCCCGATGTTGTAAAGCGTGCAAGCCGAGGTAGGCGAGCTTTTCAGCTTCAGGATTGGAGTAGATTGCGACTACTCCGCACTCGTCGTGAAATTTATCGGAAGGCATTTGGTTTTTAGCTCCTGGCTTCTAGCTAAACCCACAACCGCTCATTAGGGATAGCCGCCCCCGGCTATCCAGTCGAGTGCAGCTCGGCAAATTACCGCGCCGCAAATTCGAAATCTGCCCGCAATGCTTTCTCCAGCGCGCCTTCAAAACTTTCTTTCAACTCGCCGACGTTTGACGACACCACTACCTCTCCGTCGACGCTTATCTCAAATTGTTCAGAAACGGTCTCGCCGATCTTGTGAGTGGATACGCCGTATTTTACCGCTATTTGTTGGATTCCCGAAAGATGAATTGGGTCGCAAGAGATGAGAATCCTGCTCGCGTCCTCCCCAAAGAGAACGAACTCGCCGGGAAGGCTCTCAGCGCCAATATCTGCTTTAACTCCAATGGCTTGCGGCATGGATGATCGGGCCAAGGCTACTGCGATTCCGCCAGCGGAGCAGTCGTGAGCAGACTCCACCAGGCCGGCGTCAATGAATTCAACTATTGCTTTCTGGAGCGCCGCTTCCTGCTCGAGCTCAAGTGCGGGAGGAAAACCCCAAACCGTACCGAGAATTTCTTTCGCATATTCCGACGACCCGAACTCGGATTCAGCATCAATCAGGTCGCCGGGTTCAGATCCGCGCAGCAAAATTACATCGCGGCCGACGGTGCGAAAATGCGGGAACACGGCTTTGCGCACGTCGTCCAGAATGCCGACAATTCCAATCACCGGCGTCGGATAAATTCCTTCGCCCAAGGTTTCGTTATAGAAGCTCACGTTGCCGCCGGTGATGGGCACGTTCAACTCTTCGCAGGCTTTGCTGATTCCGTCGATCACCTGTGAAAACTGCCACATGATCGGCGGCTTCTCGGGATTGCCAAAATTCAGGCAATTAGTCGCCCCGACCGAAACTGCGCCGGAACACGCGACATTGCGAGCAGCTTCAGCTACCGCATGCATCGCCCCCAATTTCGGATCGAGATAACACCAGCGCCCTTTGCCGTCGAGCGCCATCGCGAGTCCTCGATTGGAGCCTTTGATGCGAATGACTCCCGCGTCTCCCGCGCCTGGACCTTCGACGGTGTTCGTCTGCACCATGGAATCATATTGCTGCCAAACCCAACGCTTGCTGCAAATGTTTGGGCTACTCAGCAACCGCTTTAAGCTCGCCGTGTGATCGGATGCTCCGCCCAGCTCTACGTCCTCGGGCTTTTCCCGCGGGAGAGGCGGTTCCCAGCGCTCCATGGGACGCCTGTAAAGCGGGGCATCGTCAGTCAGCGCGGGATTCGGAATTTCCGCCACAACTTCGCCGTGATGCAGCACCCGCATCGTGTCTTCCGCAATCACCTGTCCGACTTCAACCGCGTCCAGGCCCCATTTCTCGAAGACACGAAACACTTCATCCTCGCGTCCTTTTTGCGCGACTAAAAGCATCCGCTCCTGCGATTCGCTGAGCATGATTTCGTAGGCGCTCATGCCGGTCTCACGTTGTGGAACACGATCAAGTTCAATTTCAACTCCCACATGACCGCGTGCGCCCATTTCGCAGGTGGAGCAGGTGAGTCCGGCCGCACCCATATCCTGGATGCCGACGATCGCGCCCGTCTGCATCGCTTCGAGGCAAGCCTCTAGCAAGAGCTTTTCCATGAACGGGTCGCCGACCTGCACGTTAGGACGCTTCGCCTCCGAGCCTTCGCTGAATTCTTCGCTTGCCATGGTCGCGCCATGAATTCCATCGCGTCCAGTTTTCGAGCCAACATAGATCACGGGATTGCCGACGCCCGCAGCCTTGGCGTAGAAGATTTCATCCCGCCGCACCAAGCCGAGGGCGAAAGCATTTACCAAAGGATTGCCGGAATAACAAGGCTCGAAGTTCGTTTCTCCGCCGAGGTTCGGGACACCGAAACAATTCCCGTAAGAAGCGACGCCGCTAACGACGCCCTCCATTACAGAATGATTCTTGTGAATCTCCGCTTGGGTCGCCTGTGTGGCGGGGACACTCTTCTCCTTTGTTTCAAGGCTCAGCCCATCCACTTCCGATACCGACCCGTCGACTTTCTCAACTGCCGAACTTCGTTCGGCTGGACGGCCGGGGGCGGCCGTCCCTACGCGGGCAGTTATCGGACCAAAGCGTAGCGAATCCATCACCGCGACGGGCCTCGCGCCCATAGTAAAAATGTCGCGCAAAATTCCACCGACTCCGGTCGCTGCTCCCTGAAACGGCTCAATGAACGAAGGATGATTATGCGACTCGATCTTGAACGCGCATGCCCATCCATCGCCAATGTCGATGATTCCGGCGTTCTCACCCGGACCCTGAACCACGAGCTTGCTTCGTGTCGGCAATCTTTTGAGATGCACGCGTGAAGATTTGTATGAGCAATGCTCGCTCCACATCACGCTAAAAATTCCCAGCTCGGTGATGGTGGGTTCCCGTCCGCCTAAAAGCTCGTTTGATTTTTTCGTATTCGTCCGGGGTAATCCCATGCTCGCGGATAACTTGCGGGGTGATGGAAAGGGTAGGGGATGTGGACATGGGGGAGACTCTATTGTCGCATTTCCCCGGCTTCTCTCTTTAGAGAAAAGAATGATATTTTCCACAACAGGCCGACGAGGGCGATCAGTGAGAATTTCTCGCCGCGCGGAACATTTTGTAACCCTCCCATGTGAGGAAGGCCCCGAAGGCCACGATAGGAATGACGCGAATTTCGAAACGATGACTTAAGAACATTCCAAAGGCGAAGAAACAGGTAAAAAGCACAGCACCGATGGTGCCGATAGCCCAAAACATAAGCTCCGCCTTCCGTTGAAGGGATCTCATTTCAATATCAGACCTTTTAACGATTCTAATTCACTGCCCCAACCGGTCCCGCTATCAGCCCAGTTTTTTCCAAATTCGGGGACCGCGCCCCGGGGTATCACAGAAGAACTTATACTGCTGCCTATGAAGTCCATTGTCGTCGGCACCGCCGGCCATATCGACCACGGTAAAACCGCGCTGGTCAAGGCCTTGACTGGCATCGACGCGGACCGCCTGGACGAAGAGAAACGGCGCGGCATCACCGTCGACATCGGATTTGCGAACCTTGATTTGCGCGCTGAAAACGGAGAAACAGTTCGCGTCGGATTCATCGATGTTCCCGGCCACGAGCGATTCGTGCGCAACATGCTGGCGGGAATCGGCGGAATCGATCTCGTTCTCTTAGTCATCGCCGCCGACGAATCCATCAGGCCGCAGACTCGCGAGCATTTCGATATTTGCCGATTGCTATCAGTGCAGCGAGGCATCACCGTTATCACAAAGGCAGATCTGGTCGATCAAGAAACGCTGGATGTCGTGCGCCTCGAGGTCGAAGATTTCGTTCACGGCTCTTTTCTTGACGCCTCGCAATCCCCAATCATCGCGGTTAGTTCGACGACAGGCGCCGGTCTTGCAGAATTGAAGGATCAGCTCGCAAAGCTGGCTCTGCAAACCTCGGGTCGAAGCTCCGATGGTTTCGTGCGTCTCCCTATCGATCGCGCCTTCACCATGAAGGGTTTTGGCACAGTGGTTACGGGGACGCTCATTTCTGGAAGAATTTGTAAGGAAGACGAGTTCGAACTTTTTCCTGCTCGAGATAAAGTTCGCGTGCGCGGATTGCATGTCCACGGTCAACCCGAAGAGAAAGCCATCGCCGGACAACGCACCGCCGTAAACTTGCCAGCCACAAGCGTAGAGGAACTGAAGCGCGGCATGATCCTCGCGTCTCCTGCAACGTTTGAGTCCACTTCGCGAGTTGACGTGTCGCTCCGCTTACTGAAATCGGCAAAAACACTGAAGCAGCGTGGCCGCATTCATTTTCATTGCTACACCATGGAAAGCGTCGCAGAGATCTCGTTATATGGAAAAAAACAACTGGCTGCCGGAGACGACGCGTTCGCCCAAGTACGACTGGGGGCTGCAACCTTGTTGCTTCCCGGCGATCGATTTATTCTACGGCAGCTTTCACCGGCAACTACGATTGGCGGCGGGGTTGTTCTTGACAATTTTCCGGCGGCCAAAATTAAAAATGTGCCGCTCCATCTCGAGTTTTTGAATGTTCTAAAAACAGGTTCGCCAATTGAAGGGCTGCGAGCTCGAATAAACATCTGGGGAACTCGCGGAATCGCTCTACCGAAGCTGGTGGCACAAACGGGATGGCCGCCTCGGCAGATTCTCTCTATCGTCTCCGAAGTTCCAGATATCCAAATCGTGAATGACATCTTCATCGCGCACACTGGAAGCGTACGAATTCGCGACGCCATTATTGTTTCCCTGGAAGATTTTCACAAACGCAACGCACTGGTGGCGGGAATCGGCAAACAAGAATTACGCGAACGACTCCCGGCTCACGGCATTGAAATTTACGAATGGATTCTTCACGAATTGTCCTCTGCAAAAAAGATTGAGCTTGCCGGGGAACTGGTTCGACTCGCGGGGCGCGGGGTTTTCCTGCGGGACGATGAAGAGGAATCGAAGCGGACAATCGAGAGCGCATTCTTTTCCGCAGGGCTGAAGGCGCCCGCTTTGAACGATGTACTTGGCGGGCTGAAAATAGATAGAGCGAGAGCGCAGAAGATTGTGACCCTCCTCTTGCGAGATAAAAAGCTGGTGAAGATTTCAAACGACCTGGTGTTTCACTCCTGCGCGCTGCAAGAGCTTCGAAAATGCATAGCGAAGGAAAAAACGAAATCCCCCCAAATGAACGTTGCACGGTTTAAAGATCTGGCTGGAGTGAGCAGGAAATATGCGATCCCGCTGCTCGAATACCTCGATCGGGAGCGCGTAACTCGCAGAGTGGGAGAGGAACGCGAAATTCTTTGAGCTGATTAACGCAGGCCTTGATGCGTCCTACGCCGGCAGGTCTACTCTTCCGTAACCTCCGACCTCTTCCCCGATTTTGCTTCTGCGTTTATGCTGTACTGAGAAACCGGTTCACTCCCAGTCGTCATGATTCCTTTCCGTCTTTATGCATTCGCCTTCGGTAGCTTGGGAGCGGCGCTCGCCGGATATTTTCTCTTTCGTCCCAAGCCCAAGACAGCTAAAGAGCTGGAAAACAAGCGCCGGGAATGGCTTGATCAGGTGGGACGGATAACTGACGGCACTGTCATTGACGTGCAGGAGCAAAAGCCCACTGAAGAGAGCTTTGCGACTTTCCTGATTTTTCAATACGACGTCGCCGGAGTTTCCTACGAAGCATCGCAGGACGTGACTTATCTGAGACAGCGAATCAATCTGCACTCCTGCCGGCTCGGCGTGCCTACCTCCGTGCGCTACGATCCACACAACCCGGGGAACTCCATTGTGGTTTCGGAACGGTGGATGGGATTAAGACAGTAGGCTCTTAGTTCTCAGCTTCCGGCCGAGAATCCACCTACATTTGCGATGGTAAGCCGCAGATATTTGTAGGGGTTCACTGGGGTGTCGTTGATGCGGACTTCGTAATGGAGGTGGGGGCCGGTGCTGCGGCCGCTCAATCCGACATAGCCGATGGTGTCGCCACGGCGCACGTGCTGGCCGGTGACGATCGCAAAGTTTGACAAGTGTCCATAGCGGGTCGTGATGCCGTGGCCATGACTGAGGATAATCGCCCGCCCATATCCGCCCATAAAGTCTGCAAACTCCACAATCCCGTCGGCGGGAGCAATTACCGCCTGCCCGTAGGACGAAGCAATATCAACCCCGCTATGAAACGCGCCTTCCCCATTGAAGGGATCGATCCGCTCGCCGAATGAACCGGTGATCGGGCCTTCTACCGGCCAGAGATTGGGCGCCGAATTCGCTCGAAGCCAATCTGCGGTAGTGGCGTTGCGGGTCAGTCCCAGGGAAATGCCGGTGGTCGTGGCCCCGCTCAAGGCTGAGGTCTTCAGGGCGTATAGGCGATCCATCGAGGATGTAACCTGCGCCTCGTCAACGGTTGCAGTGTCGGCAACCGAAACCAAAATCGGGTCTGCTTTCAATCCGTAAAGCGTGGAAACCTCATCCGCCAACGACCCTAGCGATGCGACCTGCACATCGCGCTCCTGGGCGACTTGTTCCAGTTTCGAATAGCGGCTGGTAAGAGCTTCCTGCTGGGTCCGCAACTCATTGTAATGCGACACTTTCAACAGCATTCGCATGTATGAGCTGGCAATGCCGGTCAGGCTAAGCACACTGATGGCGACTCCCGCCACAAACACGTAGACGTAATTCAAGGGGATCGGTATCTTGCGGAGTTGACCGTCTTCCCCGCGCGCGACAAAAAGAATGTAGAAACGCTTACTCAATATTCTTTCACCTCGAACTGGCGGTTACTGTGATCCTGAAAAGCTATTTACGAGCGCGTTTTCCGTTTTGGGCCGTAGACTGATTCCCGTTCCGGGAGGACAGGCGCTCGTCAGATTTCGTGCGAGCCCAGCCGCCGGAAACCGATTCGCGCTGCAATCCAAACTGGACACAGCACTTAGCGGCGTGAAATGGCATTGATGGGACGCTGGGCAAAGGTAACAAAGTAGGTTCCGCGTGTCAACGCGGCGCAAAGGCGATGGTCCGTTACCAAGGATGAGTAATCGGACATGTCCTAAAGCGCCCTTGCAGGTTTGGGCAAACCCGAAGCGTGTCCCTAAACGGGATGCCGCGCGAAGAACCCTTCCGCTATTTTTGCTACCTCTTGCCTCCCGAAATGTAGATGGGCGGGCGATAAATGCAGGTTGCTCGATTGGGTTCGTAAAATCCGGGATCTAAATCCTTGCCTGGTTCCCGCAAATACAATAAGTAATTTAGAATAAGCATTTGCCAATGGACCTTGCCGCCATCCAGCATGCACTCCAGGAGCGCAACATCGATGCCTGGCTGTTTTACGATCACCATCATCGCGATCCCATCGCTTATCGGGTGCTGGGTCTGCCAAAGGATTTGATGGTCACGCGGCGCTGGTTTTACGTTATTCCCGCCCATGGGGAACCGCAGAAACTGGTGCACAAAATCGAGGCTGGCCATCTCGATTCGCTTGCAGGAAAGAAATACGAGTACGCCGGCTGGCAGGAGCTTTTCGACAGGATCAAGTTTCTACTGGCGGACTGTCGCGACATCGCCATGCAGTATTCCCCGAACAATGTGATTTTCTCTATTTCGCTGGTCGATGGAGGCACCCTCGAACTGATTCGCGGCTTGGGGAAAAACGTAGTGAGTTCAGGGGACCTGATCGCATTGTTTGAGTCCACCTGGAGTGTAGATCAAATCCAAAGCCATTTTGCCGCCCGCGACAGCATTGACAAAATTACCGCGGAAGCCTTCCGCGAAATTGGACAGAGAGTACGCAATGGCGGGACTCATGAATACGAAATGCAACAATGGCTCCTGGAAGCGTTTGGGCGTGAAAAGCTGATAACCGAAGATCCGCCGATCGTTGCAGTCAATAAGAATAGCGGCAATCCGCACTATGGACCGCGGCCAGAGACTTCCACACACATTCGCGAAGGCGACTGTGTCTTATTGGATGTGTGGGGGAAGAAGGACTCGGCCGACGCAGTTTATTACGACATAACCTGGATGGGTTTTGTAGGCAGGTCGCCGTCAGATCGATTGCGCCAGGTTTTCGAGGTTGTTGCAACCGCCCGTGACGCCGGAGTGAATATGGTAGAGGAAGCAATCGCGGGTAAACGGGCTATTGCGGGATGGGAAGTTGACCGCGCGGTTAGGGGACATATAAAAGAGGCAGGTTATGGTGAATACTTCATCCATCGCACCGGTCATTCGATCGGAACTGACATTCATTCCAATGGCGCTAACATGGATGATCTTGAGGTGCACGACGATCGGCAAATTCTTCCCAATTCGTGTTTTTCGATCGAGCCCGGGGTGTATTTGCCAGATTTCGGAGTAAGGTCGGAGGTGAATGTGCTGGTTCGCCGACACGCGGCTGAAGTAACTGGTAAAATCCAACGGGAAATCGTGATTATCTGAATGGTCAATTCTTCTGCTGGTAAACGGCCCTCCGCTGATACGGCGGCGCAGCCGGTACAATTGCTGTCTGGCGGCGTGATTCCCGTGGTCGCTCCGGCGATCGGTTGGCTCATCCCCGGCGCCGGTCATTTGATTCAGAAGCGTTGGGGCCGCGGCATTCTGCTGATGGTTTCCATCGTCACCATGTTTATTCTCGGGATTCTAATGGACGGGCGCATCTACCGGCCCAATGGCGGAGACATTCTCGACATTCTGGGATTCGTTGGGGACGTGGGCGCGGGTGGGTTGTATATCGTGAGCTTGGTGCGAGGTTTGGGCCTGGAGCCCATCGCTCGCGCTACCGCTGACTACGGAAGTAAATTCGTCATTGTTGCCGGACTGCTGAATTTCATCAGCGTCGCAGACGCGTACCACATTGCGATTGGAAAAAAACCATGACCCTGGCTTTGTCGCATTTTAACGCGGCGATATTGTTTGCTACCTTCGCGTCCGTTGTTTTTGGGATTACTCAGCGAGATGCGGTGCGAGAGCAACTTCGCTACGGTTTATACTGCTTCGTCATGTTTGTGGGCGGGGTTTTTGTCGCGGGATGGGTCATGTGGCTTTTGCGCCGATAGCATTTTTCGGTCGGAATCCCTCTTCCATGTTTATTTCCTCAGATTTTACCAGGCGCGAGAATGTTATTTTCACGATGGGTAGCAAATTAGCGGTATCCGGGCATCTCACCTTATTGAAAATATTCGATCCTTTGCCGACTTCCCTAAAGTTTAGTTTGTCGCAATCGCCCATTGGCGCAGGAGGCCGCGAGGCTGAATGAATAGGCGTCAACTTTGTTTTGGAGCGGCGCCTTTGGCTTTTTGTTTGGCCGCCATCCTGTCCGGGTGCAGCAGCGGTAGCAGCACTCATATAGTTTCCTATGCAGTGCCGGCGAATGTGACCCTTACCCCTGCAACAACCGCCTCCCTGGATGTAGGCACGAGTTTGGCATTCTCGGCGCAGGCCGAAGACAACAAAGATAATGCGGTGACCCAGCCAATCACTTATTTTTCCAGCAATCCCGCCGTGGTTACAATTGCCGCGAATGGAATAGCATGTGCTGGCTCCTGGGACTCCATCAGCAGTCCGCAGGTGTGCACGCCTGGCCCGGTTGGGACCGCCCAGATCACCGCGTCTGCACAGGGCGTGAGCAGTCCGCCCACCACCATATACGTGCATCAGCACATTGAAAGCGTCGTGATCAACCCGGTTCCCGTGCTAAGTAATCCGACCTCGCCGTGTATTACGAAGGGCCAGACCTTCGAATATGCGGCCACGGCATACAGCGGCGGAGCCGATATTACGACGACCGTGGGTCAATTCACCTGGTTTACCGCAACCGCAGGCGTGGTGACATTGAGCACGCCGGCCACGCTATTACGCAATCAGGTTCAGGCCACTGCCGGAAATCCTGGCCTTAGTTCTACGTTTGCAAGTATCTCTGGGGTGAATAGCGCACCCTTCAACTTCATAACCTGCCCGGTTCAATCCATAACCCTTGCGGTGAACGGGAGTAGCAGCAATCCAATCATTTTGACGCAAGGGCTATCGCAAACTGTCGTGGCGATCGTTACGGATAGTCTGGGCAACATCATCTCAGCGCCGCCACTAACCTGGAGCTCTTCTGAGTCTTCACTGGTAGCAGTGACAGGGTCATCGTCCACGCAAAACGCTCCGACGGCGACGATTTCGGCGTCGGAAGTTGGCGGAGCTTCAATTGTTGCGTCGTGCACCCCGCCGACGTGCAATGTTGGATTCCAACCGTCTCTGCCAATTTATGCGAATTCCGCGCTGGGTGTGGTGGTTATGCCCAATGCTTCAAGTTCCCCTTCAACTACGACTGCGACGTTTACGCTGGACGTAACAACATCGGATTGTCAAACAACCGCGGGTTGCACGACCACTCTCGTACCCATAACGGCGCCAGCAAATACGCTGGGCGCGGCTATCGCATTGCCGTCGACTCCCAACTCCTTCATCTTTAGCCGGAGCGGAGGCACGGGTTATTTGGGCACGGATGTCGGCGATTTTGGAACGGCCGGATTGATGAAATTGTCGACGTCTTCTGGAACCTCGCCGGCGGCGACGGCGAATACGGCCACTCCTGGCAAAGCCATTAGTGTTTCGCCCGACGGTACCAAAGTTGTAGTAGCCGACACGGCGGATCCCAATTCCCCGCCCCAGGTTTTCATTTTCGATACAACTGCGGGCACCGACACAGCGATTGAACTCGCTTCCGGAACCACAAATGTCGCGGCAGATTTTTCGCCTGACAGTTTGAAAGCGTTTATAGTTGGCACCGCTGGAAGCTCCAGTACTCTTTATATTTATTCGAAGATTGATGCGTTGCAGACAATTCCTCTCGCCGCGGTCGCGCGTGACGTGGCGTTCGAGCCCAGCGGGAATTTCGGATTCATCACAGACCAGGCCGCTTCGGAACTATCACTCGTCCCCACTTGCGATAATCCCCCGCCGCCAACCGTTCCACCGGTGACCCTCTCTCCAACGACGGAATCTCCATTTTTCATTCGCCCGCTGACGGATGGAAAAATGCTGACGGTCGAATCCTCAGGAATAGAACTTTTTACTCCGGCGATTTCAGGAAGTGGGTGCGCTTTTCCGCGGCCCTACCCGGTGACGGCTAACTCCAACCCAGGAAATTTGTCGATTCCAGGCGACCTTACGGTGATGAACCATTCCGCGTTTTTTAATCTGGGACAGGGAAATTTCGTTTCCCGAAAGCTGATTGTTTCAGCCGATGGTTCTACGGCTTATATTCTGGCCAATGATGCGAATAACAACCCACTAGGCATGGTCATCGTGTTCAATGTCAGTAGCGGAACGTCCTCGGCGATCAGCCTGTTGGGGAATGCAATTCCGCTTGATGCGGCGCTTACCCCAGACGGAACTGTGCTTTATGTGGGCGCCTCGGACGGAACGGTTCATGCGGTCAGCACGGTGGTGGGGGGAGATTTCCAGCAGATTCAGTTTCCGCTGGGTCTCTGCCGCAACTCAGCCAGCCAGCCTTTTGCCACGCCATGCAATCCCGATCTGCTGGCGATCGCACCTTAAATTACGATGCTGTTTTCGTTTTCTCCAGATCGCGGCCCACGCTATCGAGCACGCCATTAATAAATTGGACGGATTCAGGGCTGGAGAACTTGCGCGCGATCTCGAGCGCTTCATTGATGATGATCGCCCGCGGCGTCGTGGGAAATCCGACAAGTTCGGCTACGGCCGCGCGCAGAATATTGCGATCTACCGCGGACATGCGTTCCATGCGCCAATGCTCGGCGTGCTGCTCTATCAGGGCGTCGATATCGGAACTGCGGTCATTGGCCACTCGAAAGAGATCTTCGGCGAATCCCTGGACGTCCGCGCCGACGGAGCCGCGCTCGTTCCAGAAGGTGCGGCGGACCGTGTCCGCATCCTGCTTCCCCAGGTCGGACTGGAAAAGCATTTGCAGAACAAGTTCGCGAGATTTGCGGCGGGTGCCCATAAAGGCGGTCGTTGGTCCTTGGTCGTTCGTCGTTGGCTTAATCGACGTCAGCTGTCAGCCTTCAGCTTTCAGCTATGAACCAGTTTACAGCAGAGGCCCTGCGAGCTGGACTCATTGGGCGCGTTTCTTCCCGCGGAACTTGCGTTTCGTACTTTTGCTAATGGCGGAAGACGGAGAGCAGACAGCTTGCTGTGCGCCTTTGCCAACGACCACCGGCGAACGACCAACGACGGCTTCTTTCAAATTGGCCATCTCCACCGCTGCGAGCGCTGCTTCAAATCCCTTATTGCCCATTTTCAATCCGGCGCGGTCGATGGCTTGTTCGAGATTATCGCAGGTGAGCACACCGAAGGCATGGGGGATGCCAGTCTCTTGGGCCGACTGTCCGATGCCTCGCGCAACCTCATTGACGATGACATCATAGTGAGCGGTGTCGCCGCGGATAAGGCATCCAAGGCAGATGATTGCATCGTAAGTTTTGGTTTGCGCCAAAGATCGTGCGGCGGAAGGAATTTCAAACGCACCAGGAACGCGAACTATGTCGATGTCTTTTTCGGTCGTCCCCGATCGCAGCAGACCATCCCACGCACTTTGAAGGAGACGCTCGGTGATGAAGGAGTTGAAACGTGAGACGACGATTGCAAAGCGTTTCCCGACCGAAGTCAAATTTCCCTCTATAGCTTTCGGAAGGCGTCTTTTCATCGTTGGGTTATTTCCCTTTGAACTGCGCGGGGCGTTTCTCGAGGAACGCAGTGGTTCCCTCTTTCTTATCTTCGCTGGCGCAGCATAAACCGAACAAAGTTGCTTCCAGATATAAGCCTTCGGACAAATTCATTTCCATCCCTCTGTTCACCGCTTCCATGGTGTATTGGACGGCCAGCGGCGCGTTAGCGATTATCTTTGCCGCAATCGCTTCGGCGCGTGGAATCAAGTCGTCGGGAGCGGTAATTTCGTTGACCAGGCCGATGCGATGCGCTTCCTGGGCGCTCATCATTTCTCCTGCGAGCAGCATTTGCATCGCAATGCCTTTGCCGACGAGGCGCGGCAGGCGTTGGCTGCCACCGTATCCTGGAATTATGCCAAGTTTTACTTCAGGCTGGCCAAGCTTCGCAGTTTCGCTGGCGAGGCGCATGGTACAGGCCATGGCAATTTCGCATCCGCCGCCGAGGGCGAAGCCGTTGATACAGGCGATGACCGGTTTGCCTAGATTCTCAATCAAATTGAGAACGTTTTGTCCTCGATGCGTATACTCCTTTGCGATGATCGCGTCTTGCTTGGAGAGTTCGCCGATGTCGGCGCCGGCGATGAACGCTTTTTCTCCAGAACCAGTGAGGATGACTACTCGAATGGCCTTGTCGTTTTTTATTTCATGGAAGGCTGAGCGGAGCTCTTCCATAGTCGCCATGTTTAGTGCGTTGAGGACCTTCGGACGGTTGACGGTGACGTAGGCGATGGAATCTTTGGTGGAGACGATTATGTTTTCGAAGGTCATAGTTAGAAATTGTTGCGAACTACTTTTGTCAATCTGAGAGTAACGAGAAGCATGTGCATCTTATATTGAAGCGAAAATGCATGGCTTTCGCTGCGCTCAAGATGACAAGTCAGGTTGGTCACAGTTTATTTGGCTTTGGGCTGCTTGGATCTGAATAATCGTAGAAACCTTTTCCCGTCTTTCTTCCGTACCAGCCGGCCATGACTAGCCTCTTTAGCAGTGGCGGAGAGGCGAAGCGACGTTCTTTGAATTCATCGAACATAACGTGGGTGATGTAGTAGGTCGTGTCCAAGCCGACGAAATCGAGCAGGGTGAATGGCCCCATGGGGTAGCCGCATCCGAGCTTCATCGCGTTGTCGATATCTTCTATCGATCCCACGCCCTCTTCGTAAGCTCGAATCGCGTCGAGCAGATATGGAACCAGCAGACGGTTCACGATGAAGCCAGTTTTGTCGCTGGTGCGCACGGGGACCTTGCCCAACTTCTTCACAAATTCGTAGGCCGATTCGTAAACTTCGTCGGAGGCCGCTATGGTACGCACGACTTCGACCAGCTTCATCAAGGGAACCGGATTGAAGAAATGCAGGCCAACAAAACGTTCGGGACGCTTGGTGGAAGTCAGCAACTCGGTAACGGAAATCGACGAAGTATTGCTGGCAAAAATAGCGTCTTTTTTTACGACGCTATCAAGCGAGGCGTACACTTTCTTTTTCTCTTCCACATTCTCGATGATTGCCTCGATCACAATGTCGCAATCCGCCAAGTCTTGTTTGTTCGTCGTTCCATGGAGGCGGGCGCGAACCGAAGCTGGTGGCTCCTGCAACGTTCCTTTTTCGGCGAACTTCGCCAGCGACTTGTCGATTCCGGCGAATCCTTTATCAAGATATTTCTGCTCGACCTCCAACACGGTGACGTCGAAACCAGCAGTGGCCGCGACTTGGGCGATGCCCGAGCCCATCAGACCGCACCCTAAAATGCCAACCTTCTTTATTTCCATTTTCCCTTTTGAATGACGGCGCTAGTTTAGCAGCGCCAAAGCTGTTTTAGCCACAGGCGCTGAATCGGCGACAAATGATTTGGGATGATTAGAAGAAAAGCTAGGCGACGGCTGCCGTGGCTAACGCTGGCGCCAAAATCTCAACATGACCAGAGCTTTTCGCAGCAGCAGCGGTCAATGCTTGTTCCGCCCGGTTGATCACTTCAGTTACGATGTCCACGGAATCGAATTGTTCGCGCACCACAGCCTGGGCAAGGCCGGCATGGAAAGGAATGGGCGCGTCTTTTTCGAAGATGGTGAGTCCCGAAATTAATTTGCGAAGCTTCTCCGCTGCGACCATGCCTTCAGTCGCGGCCGTTTCTCCGAGAACAATTGCGACGGTCGTTGTTTCATAGCGGAAGGCCAGATCGTTTTGCCGTATATTGGCTGCGAAAAGTTGCCCAATTTGCCGCATGGTGGCTTCGACGGTGCTTTCGCCGAACTCTTTTAACATTGCCGCGCGGTCTCCCAGACGCACCAGGAGCACGCTGAGAGAATTATTGTATTGCACTGCGCGGCGGGTCTCGGCCAGTAGCAGATCGAGATAAGAAGCGCGTTTCAGCAGACCCGACTTTTCATCTGTGACTGAAAGATTTTTGACCAGACGCCGCAAGCCGGCATTATTCAGGGCAATCACAATTTGTTCGCCGATGGTTTTCAGCATCATTACATCGCTGGCGGTCCAGTTGTGCGGGGTCCGATTCATTAATACCAGCACGCCGACTTGATCGGTACCGTCACAAAGAGAGATAGCCAGCAATGAGCCGGTCGACAGCAATCCCAAATTTTGGCGCACCGCGTTCAACTGAGCGGCTGAGTTAATATTCGGGATGTTAAGCGCCCCAGTCTTGGCCGCCAGATCCTGGGAGGCGGCAACGATCTCTTCCAGCGAATGCATATTGCCCGCATCGAGCGCTTCCCCGCAACGTTCTTTCATCATGGTGGGAAGAAGTCCGGGCTTTCGCATCGCGGCTACGCAGCGGTCTACATTCCAATGCACGCCGATTTCATTTACCGCAGTCGAGAGTATGGTGTCCGCATTGGGTTGCCGGTAAAGCATGCGAGTAATTTCTGAAATGCGAGCAAAGCTGTTTACTTCGGCAGAGTCGACGGATGCTGCGGATGACGATGCCTGGGGTGGCGGAGGTGTCGCAGTCGGATGGGCGACACTACGAGGCGGATGATTGTTTTGCTGCGTCATGCCAGCTGCCAGGTAAAGTTGCTGCAAATCCAGATTGTGTTCTTCTTCGCGCGGGAAGAGCTCCTGTATGCGTTGTAACCGCTCCATGGCTTTGGTGCGCATTCCGTACTGGACAAGGATCTCCGCTTGCAGCATTAAGTCTTGCAGCGTGGACGCGCCCAAGACTTTGTCGTCACTCCGAGCCTGCGTCATGGATGTATCCAGACTGGTGAACCTGGAGGCAATCACTTTAAAGCGATTTTCGTCGATCTTGCCGCGTACCATTTCGAGCCGCTTCTGTTGATCAGGCTCGTAGGCGTCGATCTCCGCGGAACGGTCTAACGCCTCCGCGGCTTTGTCATATTCGTTCAGGCTGATATGCAGATCGAAAAGCCGAATCAAAGTCTTGAAATAATCGCCTTCACGATTTGAAGCGTTGAAGAGCTCGCTCATGTATTCCAGAACCAGGGCCGAAGCGCGGTGAGCAACCACCACTTCCTGCATCATCGAGAGATAGGTTCGCCGGTCTCCCTTGAGCCGCTGATGGTCCCCGAGTTTTCGAGCCAATTCGACGGCTTCCGAGTCCTGCTCGGCATCGATGAGCGAGCCGATAAGGTTGACGACGTTCTTCATGGTTCCGGGATCAATCTCGAACAGTTTCCAGATGATGGGAGCAACTTCAGTGAGCCGGTTGGCCGCCAAGAGCGCCTTTGCATAAGCTTCGCAAAATTCCGGAGCGGCAGAAGGCTCGGAAGCCATAGGGGCCAGAACAAAAATTGCAGCGCCCACCTGATCCTGTTGCAACAAATTCTTTCCGTAGGCCAATGCGATTTGCGGGGCGGTCGAATCTTCCGCGTAGGCCCGTTCTACCCATTGACCTGCATTCGGCCCGGTGTTCTCGGAAAGTCCGGCGACCCGCATATAGGCGGCGGCAGCCTGTTCGTGGAGTCCGAGATCTGAAGAAAGTTGCGCGACACGGAGCAAGTTTTGCTGACTGGGTTCGACGGATGCGGCCCGTTCCAACACCCCCATCGCATCTGACTTGCGATCCAGCTTAATCAACTCCTGGAACGCGTCTTCGTAGGTTTCGAGAGCCAATTTTGGATTCGATCCCTCCAGCAATTGACCAAATCGGATTCGCTGTTCGCAGGTTGGCTTGGTGAAGCGCGCCAACTTTTTATAAGTGAGACTTGCGCGCGTTGCGTCCCCAGCCTCGGTCTGGCGCTGGAACAGCTCACTTAAAAGATTGACGGCATCGGGAACCCTTTGCAGCGAAAGACATATATCGGCCGCCATTTGACGCACAGTGTCGTTGGACGGATCCGCCGCAAGCACCTGTAGATACTCGTCAAGCGCCTCGGCAGGCTTCCCCTTTTGCAGGAGCTTCTCAGCCCGTTCGACATGCTTGGGAATTTCGCTACGTTCGAGTCGTCGATTGTTATCTGACATTGAGAAAATGGACGCGGGACTGGCCTCTAAAATTCTAGGAGCAGGTTATCTGCGCAGCAATCAACTACCGCAAGGTGCGATTACCAAGGTCACCCGAGCATTGGCAGCAAGAGAGTCCGTTACTGAAGTAAGTTTGAAAGTGCTGTTTCTGCTGCGTTTCAGATTCACGTTGGCTACGCTCGGAAGCGGCGGCAGTGCGGTTACGGCTTGCCCCCGGAAACGCGGTTGAATCTTTATCTCGCATACTTCGCGGTTCGTGGAACGGACGGCAAACTCTTTGGCGCCGCCGTAGTGGGCGCCTTTTATGGAGTCTACCTGTTTTACCGGGGATTTCGGATTTTGCAACGGAAGCGGTTGATACAAAACACTCCAACTTCAACCGTTCGGGGCGCAGCATTGGGGCTGGTCGAAGTAAATGGGCTCGCTGTAGGTCCGCATACGATTCCATCTGCGATCGGTGCAGTTCCCTGCTACTACTACCGCTCACTCGCGTGGCAACTGAAGCGAACCGGCAAAAATGAACATTGGGAAAAAGTCGCCGATGAAAGTCTGCATGTTCCGTTTTATATCGACGACAATACGGGGATGGTGCTCGTGGATCCGCAAGGCGCGGAACTTGACCTCCATCGTGATTTTCAAGAGCAATATAGCAATTCCTTTTTTTCGGCGGGCACCGCCGCACCTCCGAATGTTGCGGCGTTTTTAGGGCGTCACGGCATCGATTTTTGCGACAAAAAAACCAAGGTTGAAGAATTCTGCATCAAGCCCAAGAATTGCCTTTTTGTCCTCGGCACGCTGAGTCAAAACCACGGAGTTTCTGTCAGCAGCATACCGGTGCGCACCATTGCGGCGGATTCAGTCGCCACTTCCCTTTCGTCTTCCAATATTCCTTATTACTCTCGCAATAGTGAAGCGGTGCGAGCCCGGCAGGATAAAAATTCCGGCGAGGTGATCCGCCTTCAGGGAGCAAACAAGCCAGGCGAATCCAGCAGTATGACCCAACAGGAAAAAGTGGCTTCCGCGCTATTGAGAGCGGGAATTAACAACCCAGCAGCGTGGGCGGTTGCAGGAACGATCAATCCGACTTCGACGACCTTTGCTTCCCTGGCGACGAAAGCCAGTGCGATTTCAGGAGCAGGCAGCGGCACCGCGGTACGAACTGCGCCGGAAACGTTCGATTGTGAGCCAGCCACGGTATTGATGAAGGGAGAACGCAATCCGGCATTTTATATTTCGTGGCGAAGTCAGCGAACCGTAGTGCGCAGTCTGGGATTGAAATCGGGCCTCATGATTTGGGGTGGTCCGGCATTAACGTTGCTGTGTTTTTACATTCTTTCAGCTTATTTTCGATTGTTCTGATTCGTCAGAAGAAAGCGAGACTCTCGTTTATGGTCACCATACCGCTCGTTGTGGTTTTGTTTGCCGGCATTGGAATCATTTGGTACGTAGTGACAATCTTCAATGGCTTAATCGCGATCAGAAGCGATGTGGACAAGGCGTGGGCAAACATCGACGTCTCTCTGAAACAGCGCCACGATGAACTGCCCAAATTGCTGGACGTTTGCAAGGGCTACATGGAATTTGAGCGCACCACGCTGCAAAAAGTAACGCAGGCTCGCAATATGTATCAGCAAGCGGTAACGGTTGATCAAAAGGCGCAGGCCGATCAGAGCATGACGTCAGCTTTGCGGGGATTTTTCGCGGTGGCGGAGAATTACCCCGATTTAAAAGCCAACAATAATTTCATGCAGTTACAGAAGCGAATCACCGACTTGGAAAGCGAAATCGCCGACCGGCGCGAGTTCTACAACGATGCGGTAAATACGTTGAACATTCGCGTACAGCAAATGCCGGATACTTTCATTGCCAGCTTCATGAGTCTGACGCCACGTGCAATGTACAAGGTTGAGGAAAGCGATAAGGCAGACGTTCCGATGACCTTCGCCGCGACCGCCCAATGATGCCGTCGTTGGTCGTTCGTCCTTGGTCGTTGGCAAACGCTCCAGGCTCCTGATTCAGCCAACGACCAACGACTTACGACAAACGAGGCCTTTGCAATTTGCTATTGCTGTTGGGTCACTCTTCCAATAAGTTCAGTCCCCGAATCCTCCTGCAACACAAAGCCATCGGAATCCGAAATCATATAAAAGACCAGATCATTATTGGCGGCCGATAAGCTGGTAATGGTGCCTGTTACCCGGCCATTCGAGGCCGCGGAATAAGTTCCCGTCAGCGTCCCTGGGCTGTTTGTGGTGCCGCTGTCGTTGACGAATTCGTTCAGGCTCAAGTTGCCGGCCCCATCCCACTTCAAGGTAGCGACGCGGTCAAGGAAGACGCCGGAAGCAATGCCGTGCATCACCAGAGCAAACTGCCCGTTGATTGAGGCGTTGGTGAATGAGGTACTCGTCTGGAGATCAGCTTCGCCGTCTTCGGTTAGCGAGCTATCGGAGGTGTCGCTGGCTGTCAGGAAAAAAGCGGTGGACGGACTAGCCAGCCAAAATACTTTGCTGACTGTGCCGGCGGAGGAAACGAATGTGGCCGCGACGCGACCATTCGAGGCCACCGTGTAAGTCGATGCGGTGAATGGCAGGTCGTTAATGGTTGTACCGTCGTGAACGGAGTCAAAAGCTCCTGAGCTAATAGCGCCCCCGGACGCGGTAAATTCGCCGACGGTGTTGACCGCGTCGTTGCCGTCACCGTCATCGCCTGCACTGGCGAAGACATAGTTGCCAGCAAAAGAAGATGCTGAAAATGGGCCGCCAGTCTGCATTTCGGCGTATCCCAATCCTCCGATATTTGAACTGGTGTCAGTCGAAAGCAGGCGAATATGGTTGGCGTCCACAATGTAGTAATTGAAGGCAGAGGTCACCCCCGGATTCTCAGTGAAGCTTCCAGTTCCGCGACCGTTGGCAATCGGGGCATTAAGTGTGAAGTTGGTCAGGGCCGGCGAGGAGGCGACGCCTGCATGGTTTAGATCAGCGCTGCCAGACTGGAAGATTCCTGCGGAGATTGTGAACTGGCCGACCGTTGCCGTCGAACCCTGGCCTGAGGTAGTGTGCATTCTGAATACATAGGTGCCTGTCGGTGCCGCACTAATCGCAGTCGAAGATTGGAGTTCGGCTTGACCGGAAGCATTCAGCGCGTCGCCCTCAACCAGGTACACTTTCGACGAACTCACGAGCGTCGCGATGAGTGTGGCGCCCGAGAATGCGGTTCCGGTCAGCGTGATGGTGCCAGTTCCGGCACCGGAGATCGTATAGCTCCCGGAAATAGTGTTTCCTATCGACGCTACAGTGCCCTCGGTCGCATCATCAATTCCGCCGGTGATATGGCCATTCCCGTCGGCCGTAAATACGCCGGCTTCCTCATACGACACCTGGGAGGAAAGATTGATTCCAGACAAGTGGTAGACGTAAGACCCGTTGAGGCTGGCATTTGAATACTTGCCGCCGCTCGAGCCGCTGGCGATGCCGTTGATGCCTGGACCGGCGCCACATCCCAGGGAAAATGCAAGAAGCAAAAACAATATCGGCAAGAATAATTTCTTCATAGCGAGAATGCGCAGAAAAGCTGCATGGCTCCTTATTAAGATGAAAAACCTCAGTCCAATCCCGTTCTGTTAACACAGATTAATGCAAAAAGTTCTTCGAAAGTAGTCTCAAATTTCGCTGCGGAATACGGTAACTATTACGGCACTCCAACCGTGCCAGGAACTGAAACCGGCTTCGGGCGGTGCAGTCCAGGACCGAGCCAAGTTGCTACGCGATATCCCAGCAAAATCGACAAGATGAAACCGTACTCGAGAGGTTTGGTTCGATCCGCCTTCACCAGCCATAAGTAATGGATTACTCCGGCAATAGCGCTCGCGTAAATCAGGCGGTGAAGGGCCTGCCAGCGCTTGCCTCCGAGCCGGCGGATCCAGCCCGCAGTGGAAGTGATTGCCAATGGAATTAACAGGACAAAACCGGCAAAGCCTACGGTTATGAATTTGCGTTTGACCACATCCACCCAGATGTCATGCATGGCAAAAAATTTATCGAGCCAGATGTACGTGAGGAAATGAAGACAGACATAGAAAAAGGCGAAAAGCCCGAACATGCGGCGGAAACGAATCAGCCACGGCTGCTTAAGCAATCTACGGAGCGGGGTTATAGAAAGGGTGATGAGAAGAAAACGCAGGGTCCAGTCGCCGGTGGCGTGGGTGATGACTTCAATGGGGTTTGCCCCCAGATCATGCTCATACGCCTTTAGACCTAGGGCTGCCAGCGGAGCGAGGCATAAGATAAAAACGGCAACCTTGAGCAAGCGGATTTTAATGGTGGGGCTCAGAAATTTTTCTTCAGATCCATCCCATTGTACAAACTCGCGACTTGATCATAGCCGTTGAACATTAGTGTGGGACGCTTGAAGAATTCGCCCAATCGCCTTTCCTTGGCCTGGCTCCAACGCGGATGGTCTACGTGAGGATTCACATTGGCGTAGAAACCATACTCGTTGGGTGCGGAACGCTGCCATGTATTCTGCGGCTGCTTGTCCGTAAAACGAATGCGAACGAGGGCCTTTGCGCTCTTAAAGCCGTATTTCCAGGGGAGAATCAGGCGTAAAGGCGCACCATCCTGATTGGCCAAAACAGTTCCATACATTCCGAAGCACAGCAAAGCCAGGGGATGCATCGCCTCGTCCATTCGCAATCCTTCAACGTATGGCCAGTCGAGCACATTGGTGCGCTGCCCGGGCATTTGCCGCATATCCAGCAAAGTGGTGAATTCGACGAACTTGGCCTTTTCTGTGGGATTGGCTTTTTTGATCAATTCGCTGAGCGAAAATCCTATCCACGGCACCACGATCGACCAGCCCTCGACGCAGCGATGGCGGTAGATGCGCTCCTCGGGCGGAGCCATTTTAATGATTTCGTCCACATCGAGCACCTGCTTTGCTTTTACCTGGCCATCGATGGTGACTTTCCAAGGCCGGGTCCGGAAATTCTTGGCCAAGCCGGCGGGCTCGTATTTATCGGTAGAGAATTCGTAATAGTTGTTGTAGTTCGAGACGTCTTTAAACGGAGTTATGGTCTCGGTAGTTGAAAAGGAGCTTTTCTGGACGCCCGGTATCGGCGTTAGGCCCGAGCCGGAATCAGCAAAAGCTCGCGTGCCGAGTCCGGAAGCTGCCACCGCACCCGCGGCCGCCAGACCGCTGAGGAATTTTCTGCGATCGATATATAAACCGCGAGGGGTAACTTCTGACCATTTGATCTCAGAATTTTTCTTAATCAACATAAAGTCCCTTTAAGTACGAGGACAATGCAGCGTTGGATTGTTTCAGTTTATTCTCTTCTAGATAAGACGCGTAAAATAGCGAATAGTTGCATTTATGAGTATGGGGCGGCGAGCGATAACATGCTTCGATGGGCAAAATAAAGAGACAATAATCTGGCAGGCAACTTCTGACTCAGAAATCGTGCAAGCCCGTGCGCTTTTCATAGAATACGCCCAGTCACTGGATTTCAGTCTTTGCTTTCAGGGGTTTGATAGCGAGCTTGCTGGTTTGCCCGGCGATTACCGCCCTCCCGAAGGCCGCCTACTGCTGGCGCAGTATGACGCGGAAATCGCAGGATGCGGAGCCCTTCATTACCTCGAGGCGGGAATATGCGAGATGAAACGGTTGTACATCCGGCCGCAGTTTCGGGGTAAAGGTTTGGGCCGAGCAGTGGCAATGCGGCTGGTGTCGGACGCTCGGATTGTGGGGTACAAAAAAATGCGGCTGGATACGGTTGAATCGCAGATGGTGAATGCGGTCGCCTTATATCACAAGTTAGGATTTCGGGAGATCGGTCCGTATCGTCCGAATCCGATTGCCGATGCAATGTATATGGAGTTAGATTTGTAAGTTCTTGTGGTGCTCGGCACCAGGAACGCGCTGCGGAATTCTGGTGTGCAGCTTTTTTGATGCAGTGAATTTTCACTTGCCAGACGGTACTACTCTGGTTACTATGCAGTCCATCCCCAACAGCACTGTCGGCTGTTTCTCTATGAACATCGGCGAGACCATTCGAAATTATCGTTTGCAAAAAGGAATGTCTCAAGGCGACATTGAGAAGCGTACTGGTCTTTTGCGCTGTTACCTGTCGCGGGTGGAAAATGGCCACACCATCCCCTCTCTTGACACCCTTTCAAAGATCGCGGGAGCAATGGCGCTGCCACTATGGCAATTCTTTTCGGAAGAAGGCCATACCAATGGATCGAAAGGCTTGCCGCAACTCTCGGACGATGAGATTCGCTTCCTGAGCCAGGTTCGCCGTTACGCGGTGAGTCTGAACGACAGCGACCGGAAACTGGTGCTGGCCATGGTGAAGAAAATGGCGGTGAAGTAAGCTCTTAGCCATTAGCTCTTGGCTCTTAGCATGATCCGAAGGTTTTGGGGTCTGAGGATCCCTCCAGCAAAACAAAGGCAAACCAAGAGCTAAAGGCTAAGAGTAACCGCTAAGAGCTAACGGCTAAAAGCCAGGAGCTACAAGCTGCCCTTTCAGTAACTTTCGTTCCATCCCTCTTGTACCGGCTCAACCCGATACGCAACCCCGTAGACTAGTTATGAGGAATTTTCCGTGACCATTGATGAAGAGCTGACTCTACTCGAGTCGCAACTGCGGCGATTAAAAATCGAGTACGAGGTCTTCTTCAGTAATCCGACCAAAAAGGCTCCCATTGATGTCGAATGGAAGGTGCTCGGCCTGCTGCGGAAATTCAGCGACGGCGGGGGACGGATCAGTTTCTCGCAGCGTTATCGCTACAACGCGATTGCGCAACGCTACGCGATATACAGCGATCTGTGGCGCAAGAAGGCCCGTATACGGGAAGAAGGCTACCGCCGTCCGCAGGATGCTTTACTGTCGGTGCAAGGTGTCCGGCCTGAGCAACACGAACCGGAACACAAGGTCTACGGAGTTTCGCAGGCCGCTTTGGCAGTTGTGGCAGGCACAGCTGTAGCGCCCGCGAAACAAGATGCCCCTTTCACCGTGCAATGCTCCGACGCTCGCGCTGAACGGGATAAGGTCGAAAAGTTATATCGGGCACTTACCGAGGCGAAGAAGAAGGCGGGCGAGGAGGTTTCCGGGAACGTGGAAAACTTCAGTTCTTTCGTCCAAAAGAAAACCGATCAGATCCGCAAGCAGTATGGCTGCCACAGCGTGGAATACACGGTCGAAGTGCAAGATGGACAGGTGCGATTGAAAGCCAAAGCGAAGATTTAATTCAAAATATCATCCTGCGAAACGGCTGCCCGCTGCGACTCTTTAAGCTGCTAAAATTCTTGCAGCTAC
This sequence comes from uncultured Acidobacteriaceae bacterium, assembly GCA_963849315.1. Lineage (GTDB taxonomy): Bacteria > Acidobacteriota > Terriglobia > Terriglobales > Acidobacteriaceae > PALSA-188. Next base: position 630,799 of record CAWKGT010000002.1, read on the forward strand.
CATTTCACTCTAGACTCCCCTATGCCACCTATTAAGCGTGCCATTCTCAGCGTTACAGATAAAACCGGGCTGGTCGATTTTGCCCATAAACTTTCCGGGATGAACGTCGAATTGATTTCTACCGGCGGCACGGCAAAATTATTGCGCGATGCCGGAATTTCGGTGAAGGATATTTCGGAACTGACTGGCTTTCCCGAGATGCTCGACGGCCGGGTTAAAACGTTACATCCCAAAGTCCACGGGGGCATTCTCCACCGTCGCGAGGACTCTGCCCACCGCAGCGCCGTAGCTGAACATGATATTCAACCTATCGACATGGTTGTGGTCAATCTCTACGCTTTTGAAAAGACGGCGTCGAAGCCGGGTGTGCCATTCGAGGAGATTGTTGAGAACATTGATATTGGCGGACCCTCGATGATCCGTTCGGCCGCGAAGAATTTTCAGGACGTCGCGGTCGTCACTTCGCCCGCCGACTACGAGGCAATCGCAGATGAGATGGCTGACGCTGGCGGAGAACTCTCGCGGGAGACGAAATGGCGTCTCGCGCAGAAAGCTTTCGCGGTGACTGCGGCTTATGATTCGGCGATTGCGTCGACCTTGGAGCGTGTAAGTGCAAACGGTCATTTCGAGCTTCAACCGGAGACCGGTTTCCCGCAAACGCTTCGCCTCTCATTCAATAAAATGATGGATTTGCGTTACGGAGAGAATCCGCACCAAAAAGCTGCCATGTATTCGGATGGCTCTTCGGGTGGAGCGGCTAACGGGCGCCAAATTCAGGGCAAGGAACTTTCTTATAACAATATTGTCGACCTGCAAGCAGCCTGGGATTTGGCGCAGGAATTCCAGGAAACTGTATGCGTCATTGTCAAACACACAAATCCGTGCGGAGTCGCCACGGGTAAATCGCTCGTCGAAGCGTATACGCGAGCATTGGAATGCGATCCAGTTTCGGCTTTCGGAGGCGTAATCGGCGTCAATCGTACGGTCGACGGCGATGCGGCGGAAGAAATGTCCAAACTTTTCCTCGAAGTGATCGCCGCGCCTTCTTTTAGCGATGCCGCCAAAGCTAAATTCGCCGCCAAAAAGAATCTTCGATTGGTAGAAATCGCTCCAACGTCACAAAAGTGGATTCTGAAGAATATCTCCGGCGGCATTCTGGTGCAGGATGTGGATCTGCACTCATTAGCGGAAAAAGATCTTAAAGTCGTCTCCAAGCGGCAACCGACCGCCGAAGAAAAAAGAGCTTTGCTGTTTGCGTGGAAGGTTTGCAAGCATGTTAAATCCAACGCCATTGTTTACGCTCGCGAAGGGCAAACTGTAGGCGTTGGCGCGGGCCAAATGAGCCGTGTGGATTCCTGCAAAATCGGCGCTCTTCGCGCCGTGCTGCCTGTGAAGGGGACGGTTGCCGCTTCCGACGCGTTCTTTCCTTTTCCAGATGGTGTAGAAGAAATCGCGCGAGCCGGCGCAACCGCGATCATTCAGCCCGGAGGATCATTACGGGATCAGGAAGTGATAGATGCGGCTGACGGTTTGGGATTGGCGATGGTCCTCACCGGGGTCCGTCATTTCAAGCATTAAATATCCTTGTGGCGTATATAATTTTTAGCTTGTCGAAGGCGTGCCATGGTTGACGAAAGCCAAAACCCGGAATGGATGCATTACTACCATTCCGCTCTGCTGGAGTTGGATCCTGAAAAGTTGACCGGACTCCTGCGAAAGGCCGAATTGGCGATTCAGCACAGGCTGGAAACAATCGCTTCTGTTGCTGACGGCGAAACTGAACGGCGAGCCATCCGGGACGCGCTTCTGAATCTGCGTGTTCTGGAACTGGAAGTAGCGGGCGCGGCTTCCAGGCCCCGGCACACCCATCCGGAAATTAGCGGCAAATATGTAGTTTTCGTCGATACCAACCGGCGCTACCTGGATGTGACCGATGGAGTGTGCGCTCTGCTTGGTTATAGCCGCGCCGAATTGCTCGGAAAGACCATTGACGATATCACGGCACCCGAACTTAAGAGCAGCGTTTCGGCCACATTCCAGCAATATGTAAATGCCGGAGAAATGTCGGGGAAGTTTTTATTGCTGACTCATGATGGACAAAGAGTTCCGATCCGGTACGAGTCTAGAGTCTTTCCCGACGGCTGCCTGGTTGCCTGCTGGGAGCCTATCCAAGCTGCCGCATAAAACTTTACATTCCGGTCTTCTTCCATCGAAGAGCCCTGTACTTACGGTAACGAATCAGTGTCACAATCTATCTTTTCCGGTCATCGCCGGGGTTACAATATATGAGCACCCACTATCGGTGGTTCGGCATCCAATTGTTCTAGCCTCACGCTTTCAAAGGTCCTGATGAAAATTATTTACCGTCTTTATTTATTGTTCTTCGTGGTCGCTGCCGGTGTCGCCCAGCAAGCTGCGACACCCTCCAAGTCCGCCGTTCCGCCAGCTCATAAAGTCGACAAGGCGGCCGCCTACTACCACTACGCCATGGCTCACATGTACGAGGACCAATGGTCGGTATATGCGCGAAGTGACTTGGCCAGCAAAGCCATCGACGAATACCGTCTCGCCATTGAAGCCGATCCGGATTCTGAATATTTGAACGCAGGCCTGGCCGAACTCTATGCCAAGACGGGACGGATTCGGGACGCAGTACAGGAAGCGCAAGACATTCTGAAGCGCGATCCCAACAATCTGGAAGCCCACAAATTATTGGGCCGTATTTATTTGCGTTCCCTGGGGGACATGCAGAGCGGTTCGGGCTCCGATAACGTTTTGAAAGCCGCGATTGATCAATACGAACAGATTCTGAAAATTGAGCCGGATAATGCGGACGACCATTTGCTGCTCGGCCGCTTATATCAACTGAACAAGGATTTACGGAAGGCGGAAGCCGAGTTTAAAGCAGCGATTAAAATTCAGCCCGATTCGGAAGAGGCAATCACAACTCTAGCGCTGCTCTACAACGATGAAGGGGATGCCGCGCGCGCAGCCGAAACGCTGAGTTCGGTGCCCGATTCCGCTCGTTCGGGGAAGCTCTATTCTGCCTTGGGTTATACCTACGAGCAGCAGAAGGATTACAAGAAGGCGATTGAGGCGTACCGGCACGCGATCGAGTTGGACCGCGATAATCTCGACGCTATCCGCGGGCTGGCGGACAATCTGCTCAATGACAATCAAACCGATGCCGCGCTTGATCAATACAAAATCATTGCTGAAGCGAACCCGGAGGATGCGAAAACCTACATTCGCATCGCGGAGATTTACCGCAGAAAAGGCAAGTTCGATCTGGCGCTCGATAACTTGAAGAAGGCGGGGGCCATGGTCCAGGATTCCGCCGAGGTTTCCTACAACATGGCGGCGGTCTACCAGGCGCAGGGCCGATACGACGAAGCGGTGCAGGTGCTTCAGGATTTATTGAAGAAAAACGAGAAGCCGGATAATTCCTACTCGCAGGAGGACAAGGATAGGCGAGCGGTATTTCTGGAACGGCTCGGAACCGTGCAGAGAGAAAATAACAACGACACCTTGGCACTGGATAACTTCCGTAAAATGCTATCCCTTGGAGACGACAATGCCGGGCGGGGTTATCAGGAAATCATCGATACCTATCGCGAAGAGAAACAATGGCAGCAGGCTACCGACGTTGCAAAAGAGGCGGTCGACAAACTGCCCAAAGATCACGATTTAAGAATGGTGTATGCGGGGCAGTTGGCAGACATGGGTCAGGCGGATGCGGGCCTGGCACAGGTCAAGTCGATGCTGAAGGGTACGCCTGATGACCGTGAAGTTTACATTACCCTGACGCAAATGTATACGCGCTTAAAGCGCTGGCAGGATGCTGAAGATTCGCTGAATAAGGCGGAGCAACTATCGACAAAGCCAGAAGATAAGCAGTACATTAATTTTCTTCGCGGGTCGGTGTATGAGCGGCAAAAGGAATACGGACCAGCGGAAGAATCTTTCCGCAAAGTGTTGAATGACGATCCGCAAAACGCGATGACGCTGAATTATTTGGGATACATGCTGGCGGATCGAGGGGTGAAACTTGACGAAGCTCTCACTCTAATAAAGAAGGCGGTAGACCTCGATCCAACTAATGGCGCGTATCTTGACTCGCTGGGATGGGTCTATTTCAAGCTGGGGAAATACGATCAAGCGGAAGACAACTTGAACAAGGCCTCGCGTTCGCAGCGCATGGGTTCGGACCCGACCGTTCAGGAGCATTTGGGCGACCTTTATCAGAAGACGGGTAGGCTGAAATTGGCTGCCGACCACTGGGAACGCGCCATTGACGAGTGGAACAAGACTATTGCGGCGGAAGTGGATCAGGACGACTTTGCGAAGGTCCAGAAAAAACTGGAATCGGCGAAGGTCAAATTGGCGAAAGAAGATCCGGCACAGAAATAAACTAGGGTTGGGTCGCCGCTTTTTCTCTCTGGAGCGTCCAGGCTTTAGGCGCGCGCATGCCCGGCGGGGTGACGATTCGAAGTTCGGCGCGATCCGTTCCCACAAGGTTCATATCGAACTGCACTGCATCGTCCTCATCGCGCGGTTTGGAACTTAGGCGAAGAATTCCGGCGGTAAGTTTTGTATCGACAATTTCATCGGTTCCGGCAATCGCTTTCGCGCCAGTGAGTTCCCCATCCTGGTTTAGCTCAATCTCCGCACGGGTCGCGGTTCCGGCTAACTTGCCATCCTGTTCCTTCAGGGTCAGAGTCTCAAAAACTTTACCCCTAAATTTTGCTTGCCAGGTACCGAGAAATGGTTGGATTTCGGCATCGGTGGGGGCAACCTGAAGCGGAAGCGCGATGGAGAGACAAGTCAGGCCGAAAAGGGCGCACAAGGCAAACCTTGCGATTCGTCCAGAAATTCCACACATCCCGGCAGTTGGTTTCGACACGTTCATGCGCCGCGATTCTACGCCCTCTGCCGGCAATGCGCTATTCGCCCGCATTCCTCTGCTAGACTTTTCTTATGCTCGCCGAGTACGCGGTGCGAAGTTCCCGCGGTAGACGTCATCCGGAGCCGCCGCATTCCTATCGCAGCGATTTTCAGCGCGACCGGGATCGCATAATTCATTCGCGTGCCTTTCGCAGGTTGGAAGCCAAGACGCAGGTTTTCACCCGGCGTTATTCAGACCATTTTCGCAACCGGCTTACCCACACTATTGAAGTCGCCCAGATTGCCCGCACCATAGCCACGCAACTTAACTTAAACGTCGACCTCGTGGAAGCCCTGGCCTTAGTGCATGATGTGGGTCATCCTCCCTTCGGTCATGCCGGCGAACAGGCTTTGGACCGCGCCATGCGGGACTACGGGTCTGCCTTTGATCACAACTTACATGCGCTGCGGATCGTGGAGGACTTCGAATTGCGATATCCGTCATTCCGGGGATTGAATCTGACTTTCGAAATCCGCGAAGGAATTATCAAGCATTCTCGCGACTATAAAGCTGGGGATTATCCTGAGCTTTCCGAATACTGCCTGGATTTGCGTCCTCCGCTGGAAGCGCAGTTGATCGATCTGGCCGACGAAATCGCATACAACACGGCGGATCTCGACGACGGATACGAAGCTCACCTGTTGAGCCTGGAGCAAATCGCCGACGGTATTCCCGTCTTTGCCGATTTTTATCGCTCGGTGGAAGAGAGATATCCAGCGGCGCTTGAGAAGTTGAAATTCAACGAGGCGCTTAAAAATCTGCTCGACCGATTCGTCACCGATCTCATTGCGAATACCCAACAGGAAATCCTAAAAGCGCACATTGCGAGCCTGGAAGACGTGCGCACCCTGGCCAATCGGCTAGTCATTTTAAGTCCCTCTGTGGAACAGGAAAGAAGCAGGGTAAAACAATTCCTTCACAAAAACCTTTATTTCAGCGAGACGCTCGACCCGGACAAAACCGATGCCGAACGCGTGATCGGAGAACTGTTTAAATTCTGGATGGAACATCCCGAATCGCTCCCCCACGGATACCAGGCGAAAGCCGCCGACGAACCATTGTCTAGAGTGGTGTGCGATTACATTGCCGGGATGACCGATAATTACATTCAGCAACAACACTCAAAACATTGCGTTGGAATTAAGACGTTTGCGCTGAGAGCGCCCAGCTAATGCGCTTCTTCGGTCGCCGGAGCGGTATCTGGCGTGTCTACTTTGTCGGCCAAGGGGTTCGGTGGAAGCTCGGGCGGGGGCGGGAAATCTCCCGTGTCCTTGCCGGCGAGCGCGGCTTTCATAAAATCGATCCAAATCGGCAATGCCGCGACCGCTCCCGTTTCCCTTGGTCCCAGCGTTTTCTTTTCGTCGTAACCGACCCAAACTCCCGCGCTAATGGTTGGCGAAAAACCGACAAACCATGCGTCAGTAAAGTTGTTGGTTGTGCCGGTTTTACCCGCCAACGGATATTTCAAAGCGGCAGCGGAAATCGCGGTGCCATGCAGCACGACTTCCCGCAGCATAGAGGTCATCAAGCGCGCGGTACGCGAGCTTACCACTTCATTGGCCTCGGGAAAATCCTCCTCTAAAATCCGGCCATCGTAATCCGTAACTTTGGTGATAAACCGGGGAGCAATGCGAATGCCGTCATTCGCAAACACGCTATAAGCGCAGGTTTGTTCGAGCAATGTAACTTCGGCAGCGCCCAGGGCGACAGGTAGATATGGAGGCAGATTGGAAGTAATTCCGAATCGGTGGGCATAATCAATCACGGTTTTAATCCCCAGCTTATCGGCGAGTTTTAGAGCGGGGATATTTCTGGATTGTGCGAGAGCCCGCTGGAGCGTGATTATGCCCTGGAAGTTTTCGTCGTAATTGTGCGGAGTATAAGGACCGGACGCGGTCTGGAAGATCGTTGGCGCGTCCAGAATCGTGTCGTCCGGCCGCGCGCCCTGATCTATTGCCGCGGCGTATACGTAAGGCTTAAATGACGAGCCCACTTGCCGTAAAGCCTGAGTGGCGCGATTAAATTTGGAAAGATTGAAATCGCGGCCCCCAACCATTGCCTTTACGCTTCCATTCGCGTTATCGATTGCCAGCAGTGCGCCCTGGGCGCCGGTGTCCTCTTCCAAACTTATGTGAATTTTCCCCGCCGCAGTTGCCGACAAAATCTTTACATAAATTACATCGCCCGGCTTCAATGCCTCTTTGATCGGATGATGCGTCCACGCCGCGTCGGCTGAGGTGAGCAGCGAGCCAAAGCGCCCGATCCGAATTTGCGCTCCAGCACCAGATAAAGCTACGACGAGCGCGTGCATGTAACTGCCCGGTTCCGGATCGTCTTGCCAATCGGGATCTTGATAGCTTGCTACCGATAATCCATCTTGCAGCACGTTTTCCAAATGCCCGCGCCAGCCCCGGCGACGCTCATAGGCCGCCAAGCCATCCAGGACTGCTTGATTCGCCGCGCGCTGTAAATCTGTGTTGAGCGAGGTATAGACCCGCAGTCCACCCTCGTGGACCTGATCGCTACCATACTTCCCTTCCAGATAACGCCGGATTTCTTCGACAAAATAAGGCGCCAACGAGGAACTGGGATCGCGTGTGAGATGCAAGGCAATGGGGTTCTCGCGAGCCTCGGAGGCTTGCTGCGCAGTAATTCTGCCGTCTTCGAGCATTGAATTGATCACTAGATTGCGACGGCGCAGCGCGTGTTCCGGATGGTTTATCGGGGAATAATAAATTGGCCCCTTCGGCAATCCTGCCAGTAACGCAGCCTCATCGAGAGTAAGCTGTGTGGCGGGTTTGTCAAAATAGTATTGTGAAGCCGCCTCGAATCCGTAGGTGCCGTGACCAAGGAAGATTTGATTGGCGTATAGCGTGAAAATTTGCGGCTTGGTGAACCGGCGCTCGATTTGGATGGCCAACATGATTTCCTGAATCTTGCGGTGAAAGGACTTGTCGGGAGACAGGAAAAGATTTCGCGCCAATTGCATAGTCAAAGTCGAAGCGCCCTGGGCGGTCCCTCCCGACTTGATGTCGCGGTAAGCGGCGCCGGCAATTCGCCAGAAGTTGATTCCAGAATGGCGGTAGAAATCCTTGTCTTCGATCGATATCAGCGCGTCGCGCAGAACCGGAGGGTAATCCTCGTACGTAGCCACAACCCGACGTTGCAGTGCGAATGAGCCAATGATGCGCCCCTGATCGTCGTAAAGTTCGGTAATTGAGCTGGGCCGGTAATGTTCAAGCTCCTCCACTTGGGGCAAGTCCGACGAATAAACCAGAACCAGCCCAGCGGTCGCGCCACCAATCGCTGAAATCAAAACCAGAAGCCCGAAAAAAAGACGGTTGAAAAGCTTATTGGCGGAAGGCTGAGTCGCGGGAGGTGGCTGCGGTAAAAGTGGACTCATCGGAACTTACAGCAGGATAGCAGGGACGAAACGAAAACTTAATCGGGCAAGAGAACGTCACCTATCTTGATACGGGAATACCACTGGCAATAATCAATTTCGTCTGTTAAGCGAAAAATTGCCAACCCTGATGCGATACCGCATCTTTCATTTCGAAGACGTCACCGTAATCGCTAGCCATGGCAACAAAATCTACTTAACTGCGGTTATTTAATACTTCAATGGCCTTATTGAGTTGCTGGTCTGGCTGTGTGGCCGGCTTTTCGGTTTCGGCCGATGGAGCGGCACTATCATCGTCATCCGGCAAGGCGGCATCGTCGTCGCTATCGGCCACCAGAACATTGGGGGTGATGGCTGTATCCTGAATTGCTTTACCGCTGGGCGTGTAATATTTTGCGATCGACAGGATCAGCGCGGATCCGTCTTTCATTTCGATCACCTTCTGCACCGTGCCGTTGCCAAACGTCTTGTCGCCCACAACATCGCCGCGAGCGTTCTCAAGGATTGCGGCAGCCACGACCTCGGCAGCTCCAGCCGTCCCCTTATTTACGAGAACCACGAGCGGAAGATCGGAAACGTCCTTCGCTGGATCGGCGTTAAAAGCCTGCCGGGGATATTTTTGCCCCTGTACATAGGTGATAGTGCCGTGATTGAGGAAAAGATTCGCGGTGGCAATGCCTTCCGACTCGTCACCCTCGGCGCAATTTCGCAAATCCAGAATGACTTTCTTCACGCCGGCTTTCTTCATTTCTTTCAATTTCGCGGCGATCTCATCAGCTTTGCCCTTGGTGAAGGCGTCAACCTTGATCTCGCCCATCCCGGGTTCCACAGTTTTCTCAGTGATTGCCGGAATAGCAACAATCTCACGCGTAATTACGGTTTTCTGGGGCTCAGCCTTTCGCGCCCGCACCACGGATAGCGTCACGCTGGAACCGGGCTGTCCTGAGAGCAGATTGTGTATCTCGGCCAGTGACATTTCTCTGGTGCTCTTGCCTTCGATGGCCTCGAGAATGTCGGTATCCTGAAGTCCGGCTTTATCTGCTGGGCTGCCGGGAATTACGGAGATTACCGAGGCGTAGCCGAACCGCTTCGAGACCGCCGCGCCGATGTCTCCCTTGGCTTCAGTCTTGTGGGATTTGTAGTCTTTGTATTCAGCTGGGCTCAGATAGCTGGAATTCGAATCCAAAGATTCCAGCAATCCATGCAAGGCGCCGTCGGTTACCTCGGGGATATTTGGCTCCTCGACGTATTCACTGCGCACTCGCGAGAGCACTTCGCTGTAGACCTGAAGCTGGCGATAGGCCCCATCATTATTGCTGGAAGCGCGCACGCCGGTCATTCCGCCGACAAATGTGAACACCAAAACCACAGCGGAACAAAGTAAGATTGCAGACTTAAGTTTCGTTGACATCTATTCAAGATCCCCAGCTGAAGATACTTCCGGGAGGAAGCTTTTCCTATTATATCTTTTTGATGCTGGCTAGACTTAATTTGCTGCGGGAAATCATTCAAGGGTAACCAGAATTATCCCCGACCCTCAAAACTCACAGCTAACGCTGATCTGGGGTTACCGAGGCGGGATCAGGCAGAATGCCTTTATCACTTCCGTGGAGAGGTCCAAACTGGGCGATCTTCGTGATCTGGTAGTCGGTGTAGTCAATGGTCAAGACGGCGGTCCCGCCCAGTCTCACCTGGGTGATGGATTGGTTGTGCGCCGGGAGCCAGAAACCGTCAGTTTTAGCCCAGATATATTCGATTCTGGTGCGGCTTATCCAGAGTGAGGGATTTTTCGCAGGCTCGCCTTCCATTTTGGTAACCGCAAAATCGGCCGCATCCACCCAAATTTTGCCGGCGTAAAGAAACTTACTCGCCTCCCGCGGCTGCACCGCCAGAACATAAGATTTGCCGCCCGGGGTAGCTTCGGTCCCCAGCAATGTAAATTTGTAATTAGCGGGATTTAACTCAATCTGCTTCCGGTTGCGCTCCTGAAACGCTTCCCTTTCGCTATCCAGCAATCGCAACAGAACTTTGTTGATGAGGACTTTTGACCCGCTCTGCGAGATGACTTGGAAGTCCTTCTTGTCGGGCGCTGTAAAGGTGACCGCAACCTGCATCTGCGCGCTATGGCTGCCCAGGAACCCGTGATAATCGATGTGATATAGACGTTTCCCGCGATAGCCTTGAAGCATTTGGGCACGGCGCTGGTTCGCCGCAACCAGTTTCGAGACGATAGTCTCTACCGAGAGATTTTGCGAGGATGGAGTTTCGCCGACGCCAGGGGATGCGTGCAAAATTAGGAGACAAAATAATGTCAGGAAAACCGGCAAATCTGATTGCGCCGCGTACCGCCTCTTTCTGCTCATAACGGAACTCAATTCCGAGGTTCAGCGGTCAACATCAGCTCAGAGGTGCGAAAGTTCATCCTGCTCTTCTGTTTTGACTTTATCGTAAATCAATTTCCCCTCAAGATAACGTCTCGCAAGGTCCTGACCGCCCAGTCCGAATGCGATAGCCAGCCCCAGCATCAACGCGCCAAATACGAGGGTAAAAGCTACCAGGACGGTGTGCGCAGCCAAGCCTAGTTCTTCAAAACACATGGATACGGTGAAGACCACCATCAGTACGCGGATGGTTGAACTCACCAGCCGCGGCGAAGGCAAGTCGGCGTTCACCGCCGCCAACAGGGCGGCGCGGGAGAAAAAGCTGGCGGCAAGCAGTCCAATGAAGAGAAGGAATAACCCGGCAAAGAGACGCGGCAGGAAACCCAGGAAGTTGGAAATGTGTTCCTGCATCCCCACAATATCGAGCACGCTGATGCCGATGAGAATAAATCCCAGCCAAGCCAGCCAAAAAACTAACCGGCTCAAGAGCTCTGATGGAGGTGGAAGAGCAGCCTTATTTAGAAGCTGCGCCGCCCCCGCATGTTCCGACATTCGGTCCAGCCCCATCAGCCGCAAGACGCTGCGCAGAATATGTCGCAATAGATAAGCGATCAGCCATCCGACAAAAACAATGAGCAGCATCTCCAGCAAATGCGGCAGAAACCGCGCCGTGCTGGCTACAATCTCACGCGTAGCCTGCGTCAATTGTGCAACCATCAGTTCCCACATTTTGACCTCACTTCCTGCCGTCCCACACTTCCAGGAGGTACGGCTTCAACCGTTCAAAGGCAAGGCACAGATTCTCAACATTTTTTTCAACTTCTTCGCCCGACGCATCCCGGTTCTCTATCAAAAACGTATAGGTTTTGCCCCGATACAATGGCGCGAGCGCCTGGATGACGTGATCGGGACTGATGACCTCGCGATGATAAGCTCCCGCAAATTCGTAAACCGTGCGCACCCACAGCTCATCGGAGTAACGGAATTGGTCTTCCCGTACCGTCGCAGCTTGATTGAGTTCGGCGAGGGTTGAAGACGACAAAATCGCATCGAGCACCGGCTGCAATTCCTCTACGCCGTGGACGAACATTTGGTGCAGCCGTTTGCGGTTCACCCGGATGGGTTCCAGGCTTACATCAGCTTCCTGCCCCATTACGGGCACGTCTTCCGCGACATTTGCCGGGCAAGCCGGAAAGTTCTTTCCCAACGCCCAGAACAGCACTCCTACGGTTTGCCGCATCGCCAGTACCAGGTCGCCGGAAGAATGATCCACCCGCGGCTTGGAACCCAGGAAAGACTGCGCGAGGCGAAACCCACCGGTGATTGCGGCAATTACGAGATAAGTTTCAGCCCCATTTTCGGTTGGCGGCTGCGACCAGATATCCTGCTCGAGAAAATGGCTGGCAAGCTTCCCAGAAAATGCGATTTCGCTGGGATGCGGCTCGCGAACGCGTTTGCAATAAACGGCGCGAGTCATGGGATACACAAGATTCCGAACCAGCAGGCCGTCGAATTTGTGCCGACGGTAGATGGGGGTTACCAAATCGAAATCGCCCCGGCTTATGGGACGCAATAATCGATCGATCCATTCCGGCTCGATGCTGGTGGAACCCGGAGAGACGATGGCGCAGGTCGTGGCGCGAACCAGATCGGCAGCGGCGACAATCGTATGGAGTGCCCCGCCATTTTCGGTGCTCCCCGCGGAACTGGTGCTTATGCTGTGTAGAGTACGAAGCGCATTCGGATTGGTCCCCGACGCCAAATCGCTGATAGATGCGGCGCGAACCAGATCCTGAGTGGAGTCCCTCGAACCACCGTCCACATTGATGATCGCGGCGCGCTGCCTGGGGAAGTATTTCAATAATCCGGTGCGAATGCACTGCACCACCTGGCCAACGGTCGCCGCGTCATTGAGCGTGGGGACACCAATGAGAATGTCAACTTCACCGACATTCATCAATTCGCGCAGAAAATCGTCGGACAGAATGCTTTCGTCCGCCAATCAATTTCCTCCGCGCAGTGAAATAACGAACATGGCGAGCACGCTCAAATCTTTCGCAAACGAAACCAATAGAACTGATACGGACCCATGGTTAGCAGATAAGGGCGGTCGGTCACCCGGGGGAAAATATTCTTTCCAAACATCTCGATCAGAATCTCTCCCTTGTATTTTTTTAAATCCAGCTCAACCACCTGGGCCGAGCTGGAAAGGTTGTTCACCGCCAGAATTCGCTCTTTCCCCAATTCGCGAATGTAAGCCAGCACGCGATGGTTGGCCGGGTAAAGAAATTCCATGCTGCCGCGCCCAAATACGGGCATGGACTTTCGAACCTTTATGATGCGCTTCATCCAGGAAAGGAGTGAATGATCAAACCGTTTCTGCGATTGGACGTTTACCGCCTGGTAGCCATAAACGGGATTCAACATGATTGGCGAATAAAGACTCTCGGGGTCGGCAGATGAGAAGCCCCCGTTCCATCCGCCATCCCATTGCATGGGAGTGCGAACACCGTTGCGGTCGCCCAACTTGACGTTATCGCCCATGCCAATTTCGTCGCCATAATAAATAATCGGCGTTCCCGGCAATGACAACAACATGCCATTCATGAGCTCAATGCGCCTGCGGTCATTGTCGAGAAGAGGCGCCAGTCGCCGGCGGATGCCGACATTGATCCGCATGTTTTTGTCTTTGGCGTACTCGTCATACATGTAGTCCCGTTCCATGTCGGTCACCATCTCGAGGGTGAGCTCGTCATGGTTGCGCAAGAAAAGACACCACTGGCAATTCTCGGGAATGGCTGGAGTCTGCTGCAAAATTTCAGTGATTGGCTTACGATCCTCGAGCTTCAGTCCCATGAACATGCGGGGCATGAGCGGGAAATGAAACGCCATGTGGAATTCATCGCCATTGGCAAAGTAAGGACGCAAATCGGCGGGCCACTGATTGGCTTCGGCCAGCAGCATCTTTCCTGGATATTCTTTATCGAGGCGCCCGCGCAGCTCCTTTAGGACGGCATGCGTTTCCGGCAAATTTTCGCAAGAAGTTCCTTCGCGCTCAACCAGATAAGGCACGGCATCCAGGCGGAAACCATCGACACCCATCTCTGCCCAAAACTTCATTATCCGCCACATCTCTTCCCGCACCACTGGATTGTCGTAGTTAAGGTCGGGCTGGTGATTGAAGAAACGATGCCAGTAATATTCTTTCGAAACCGGATCCCAGGCCCAATTAGAAAGCTCAGTGTCGGTAAAAATTATGCGGACTCCACGGTAGCGCGCGTCGGTCTCACTCCACACATACCAATCGCGCCGCGGATTATCCCGGGAGCTGCGCGATTCCTGAAACCAGGGGTGCTGGTCGGAAGTGTGATTCAGCACCATTTCTATGATCACGCGGATATCACGCTCGTGAGCCGCGTCGAGAAATAATTTGAAGTCTTCCAGCGTGCCGTAACTCGAGTGCACCGACCGGTAATCGGCGATGTCGTAACCGTCATCGCGTAATGGCGAGGGGAAAAATGGCATGAGCCAGATGGCGTTCACGCCGAGCTCTTGCAGATAGTCGAGTTTCTGAGCCAGACCGCGAAACTCGCCAATGCCGTCGCCATTGCTATCGTAAAAAGTCCGAACATGGACCTGATAAATGATCGCGTCTTTATACCAAAGCAGGTCGTGCTGCAACGCCAAGAACTTTCCTCCTTCAATGCGGCAGTGGGTATTATAGAGGCTCTGTGACTTCAACCCCGCAGCCGGTAATTGCCGCTAACCCACGTCCCAGAAAAGGCGCAAGCTTGTACGAGTTCTTCGCGCCCGGTGGATTGCTGTCGCGAACCCATCCGAGCTACGAGTTCCGTCGCGGACAGCTCCAAATGGCACAGGCCGTAGAGTCGGCACTTGAAGAGAAGCGGCACTTGATCGTGGAGGCCGGAACCGGGACGGGCAAGACCCTCGCCTATCTTGTCCCAGCGATCCGATCCGGCAAGCGCGTGATTATTTCGACGGGCACGAAGAATCTTCAGGAGCAGCTCTTTCATAAGGACATCCCGCTTCTTGAGCAAGCGCTCTTCCCCGGTAGCGACGAGAAATTGAGCGTCTGCTATATGAAGGGCCGCAATAATTATTTATGTCGAAAGAAACTCTACGATCTCACGGGACAGCCGGTACTGAGCGGCCTGGAGGAAATCGAACAATACCGAACCATCGCGGATTGGGAAACTTCGAGCGAGACCGGAGACCGCGCGGAGCTATCGTCTCTACCTGAGTCGAGCGCGCTGTGGCATAAGATCGACGCCCGCTCCGACAGTTGCCTGGGACAAAAGTGCAGCCTTTGGGACCGCTGCTTTATTACGGAAATGCATCGCAAGGCGATGGAGAGCGACATTATTATCGTGAACCACCATCTTTTTTTCGCCGACCTTGCCATCAAGCAGGCTGCCGATCACGCTCCCGACGCAGGAATTTTGCCGGAGGCGGGAATCGTGATCTTCGACGAGGCTCATGAGCTCGAGGATGTTGCCGGCAACTATTTCGGCGTCTCCATCAGCAACGGACGGACGGAAGAGTTGTGCCGGGACGTGGAAATTTCGATGCAGAGGAATCGCATGATGTCGGCTGCGATTTCCGGCGCTCTGAAGAATCTTCGAGAGCGTTCCGCGTTCTTTTTTGCCTTGCTTCCCCCCGGCGATGGGCGATTCGCCTTCGAAAATCGGCGCGACTTTCTGGAAGAAAACGGCGAAGAATTCATTGCGTTGCAGCAGGGATTCACTCGCCTGGCTTCTGAACTGGAAGGCCTTCCTTCAAAACCCGAAGAGGCGTTCAACTTTATCCGTCGCGCCGCGGAACTTCAGGTTCAGATGGGATTTGTAATGGAATCGGAGAATAAGAACACGGTGTTTTGGATCGAGCGGCGACGCGGCGGCCGGGACCGTTCCAATATTTTTCTCCAAGCCACTCCGATCGACGTCGCGCCGATTCTTAAGGCGTGTATATTCGAGAACCTGGAGTGCGCGGTATTGACTTCTGCAACGCTCGCGGTAGGCGGAAGCTTCGAATACATGCGCCGCCGGCTCGGGTTGGATCATGTCCGTGAACTGGTGCTGCGGTCCCACTTCGATTATGAAAGCCAGGCGTTATTTTATGTGCCTCCCGACCTGCCTGATCCTCGCACTCCGCAATTTACGGCAATAGCGGCAGATCGAATCCGGCGACTGCTTGAAATCACGCGGGGCCGGGCGTTTGTTCTATTTACCAGCCACGCGCAAATGAAAGAGGTTTACCAGCGATTGCTGGGCGACCTGGAGTTTACTTTGCTTTTGCAAGGGGACGCACCCAAGAGCGCTCTGCTGGAGGAGTTCCGCCTTACCCCTAACGCGGTGTTGTTTGCCACATCGTCCTTCTGGCAGGGGGTTGACGTGCAAGGCGAGCAACTGAGTTGCGTCATTATTGATCGCCTCCCATTTTCGGTTCCCACCGATCCAGTGGTCGCGGCGCGGATCAGAGCCATTGACGCGGACAGCGGAAACGCATTTTTTCAATATCAGGTTCCCGCCGCTGCGATTGCGTTGAAGCAAGGATTTGGAAGGCTTATCCGCTCCCTGCACGATCGCGGCGTCCTGGCGCTGCTGGATAATCGAATTCTCAAAAAATCTTACGGCAAAGTATTTGTGGACAGCCTTCCGGCCTACCGCCGGACCACCGACCTTGCGGACGTGGAAAGATTTTTCGCGGCCGACTAGCCTCAGCGAGCAAACATCTCCGCGATACAATAAAGAGTTGCGGGAGCGTATGTTCCCGAAAGCAAGAGAGGGTTCATGTACGAGGTTACAGTTGAGGATTCCTTCGCCGCGGGCCACTATCTTCGGAACTATAAGGGCAAGTGCGAAAATCCGCACGGGCACAATTACAAGCTGCGGGTCACCTTGGCCGGAAATGAATTGGATAAAGCCGGCCTCTTACTCGATTTTAAGGATTTGCGCGAAGTGATAAAGCATGTGACAGATCGCCTGGACCATCAGATGATCAATGATCTTGAGCCCTTTACCGTGCTGAATCCATCTGCGGAAAATCTGTCTAAATATTTTTACGAGCAAACGAATGCGAAACTGAATGTAGTCACCAGCGGCCGGGTTTGGGTGAAAAATGTCACTGTCTACGAAACTGACACCACTACGGCCACTTATTCGGAATAGTTGACGTCGCCGCCGCTCTCAAATGTATATAACCGAAATCTACAAATCGATTCAGGGCGAGTCGACCCATGCGGGGCTGCCGTGCGTTTTCGTCCGCCTAACGGGATGCAATTTGCGTTGCAATTGGTGCGACAGTGAATACACATTCAGTGGCGGCACGCGCATGGCGTTGCCAGAAATCGTCGCACAGGTGGAAAGGCTGAATCCCACTGGCGGATTGGTTGAAATCACCGGCGGAGAACCAATGCTGCAAAAGCGCGAAGTTGTCCCGCTCATGGAAGTCCTTCTCGATAAGGGTTACACCGTGCTGCTCGAAACCAGCGGTGAGCGGCCGCTGGAGAGTGTGCCTAAAGGCGTTATTAAGATTGTCGACGTAAAGTGCCCCGATTCAGGCGCAGGGGAGACTTTTCGTGTGGACAATCTGGAAACGCTGAGTTCTCAGGATGAAATAAAATTCGTGCTCAGCTCTCGGACGGATTACGAGTATGCGCGAGCCTTTGTTGCCGAACATTCCCTGCATCGGCGAGTTAACGCGGTGCTGTTTTCTCCCGCATTTGCTAAGAACGCCGCGGGTTCCAAAGACACTTCACATTGCTCGCTCAATCCGCAAGAATTAGCCGAGTGGATGGTGGCAGACGATATTCCGGCGCGCCTGGGATTGCAGTTGCACAAATTTATTTGGGACCCGGCGCTGAAGGGCGTCTAAGGTAGCCTTGGGATTTCGTTATGACGGCGAGATCAAACCAAAAGTCGCGCGCGGTGGTGCTCCTGAGCGGTGGAATGGATTCCACCGTCTGCGCCGCGCTTGCAGTCAAGGATTACAACGCCGCCGCCGTGCATGTCAGCTATGGCCAACGCACGGAAGAGCGGGAACGAAGAGCCTTTGAGCAAATTTGTGACCGGCTAGGCATCGTCGACCGTCTCGCGGTTCGCAATGACGCGTTGCGCGCAATTGGGGGATCGGCGTTAACCGATACGAAAATCGCCGTCCCGACTTCCCTGCCCCAAACTTCGGAGATTCCGGTAACCTATGTTCCATTCCGAAATGCGCATTTCCTTGCCGTATCGGTAAGCTGGGCGGAGGTGCTTGGCGCTGCGAAGGTCTTCATCGGCGCCGTCGAGCAGGATAGTTCCGGATATCCGGATTGCCGTCCGGCTTACTACGACGCATTTAATCGGGTGGTGAAGGCCGGAACGAAAGACGGAACGATTGAAATTGTCACGCCGCTGATCACCATGCGCAAGGCTGCAATCGTCAAACTTGGACTTGAACTGGCCGCCCCCTTCGATTTAACGTGGTCGTGCTATATCGGCTCGGATCAAGCCTGCGGCACATGTGACAGTTGCGTTTTGAGGATGCGGGCGTTTCGTGACGCCGGGGCTCAGGACCCGATTCCTTATTTACGTAGTAGCGCCGAGCGTACAGCTTAACGCGGCAATTCGGAATCTTAGCGTAGCGAATAAAGATCGTATTGGGAGGGCAAGATGACTCGATATTTAATGGTCGTGCTATTGGCGGTGGCGAGCGCGGTAACCGCGGCGTCTCCCGCGTTCGCGCAAGATATGGCCCAAGTCAAAGGTGTTTGCAAGGATCGCGACGGAAAGCCTCTAGTCGGCGCCACGATCGAGTTACTGAACCTGGACGATGGCCGCAAATATGACCTCAAAACCAATAAGCATGGAGAGTATTTCTCACTCGGCATCGAGCCGGGGAATTACAAAATAACATTATTGCAGGACGGTAAAGAGCTTTTCCACGAAAATAAGCGCGCCATCACGCGGGATGAAGCCACCGGTAATGTCGATTTCGACTTGCAAAAAGAGCAGCAAAATGCCGAGAAGGGCGTAGGACTGACACCTGAGCAGAAAAAGCAAATGGAGGAAGCGCAGGCTCAACAGCAAAAAGAAGTCACCACTGTGAAGAACCTCAACGACAAATTGGCCATGGCCAGTCAATCGATTAAATCTGGGGATTACGATACGGCTTTGACTACGCTGAATGAAGCGAACCAACTGGACCCCAATAGGGATGTGGTATGGGCCCTTCTAGGAGATGCCTATGCGGGGTCGGCTTTGAAGCAGACGGATCCGGCCGAGAAAACTAAGCGTCTCGAACAAGGTATCGCGGATTACCAGAAAGCCGTCGACATTAAAAAACAATCGATGGCCGCCGGCGCAAAACCTGATGCTAATGTCCAGCTAGCGGGCATGTATAACAACATGGCACGAGCGCAAGCGGAAGACAGCAAAGTGGATGATGCCGTGGCGAACTACAATCAGGCGGCGCAATTAAATCCTCCCAGCGCCGGCTCTTATTATTTCAATCTGGGCGCTACGCTTACCAATGCCAACAAATCCAACGATACAAAAATGCGGCAGGCGGCCAT
Organism: uncultured Acidobacteriaceae bacterium; assembly: GCA_963849315.1. GTDB lineage: Bacteria > Acidobacteriota > Terriglobia > Terriglobales > Acidobacteriaceae > PALSA-188. Next base: position 650,103 of record CAWKGT010000002.1, read on the forward strand.
CGATGCTTTTGATAAAGCCATCGCGGCTGATCCCACTCGCGCCGATGCGTATTACTACAAAGGAACGAACTTAGTGGGAGGCGCGACTTTGCAGGGCGACAAGATGGTCGCACCAGAAGGTACCGCCGAGGCGTTTAACAAATATTTAGAACTCCAACCCACCGGTCCGCACGCCGAGGACGCGAAGGCGATCCTGGCAAGCATGGGAGCGCCAGTGGAAAACAGTTATGGAAAGAAGAAGACCGGCAAGAAATAGAGTTTTGCCTATGCAACGAAGGGGAATGGCCGAAGCCGTTCCCCTTTTTTATGCGCGGTTGAATTTGAATTATTGTTACCAAAGTCTGTCAGCCTCATGTTCATAGAATGAATTCTGCTCTTTGGCTAGAGTATGAATCTGACGGTTCGCTTTCCCGGGCCCTTCCCGAGCCCTCAGTTGTGGTGCTACTTCATGCCAGCGTTTGGGCAAGCCCCAATTCCGGATAAAACTGACTTTGGCTTGGTTTCCACGCCCGATATTTTAGAGTCGATGCTGCGCTCACAGGACCACGTTAGCGATTTGATCTTTTCGCCCGGACGGGTCCCGCAAGTTGAAACTCATGGAAAACTAGCCGCCGTCCAGTCTTTAAGTTTGAGGCCGCTTTCCGCCGACGACACGCGCCGAATTGCCTCCGATCTGATCGCGAACAACAAAGCTGCCATCACCATGCTGCGGGAGCACGGTTCATGCGACGTTTCTTACGGGCTGCCGGGCCTGGCACGCTTTCGGGTCAATATTTTTATCCAGCGTGGAAGTTGTGCGGTGATCATGCGCGTGATTCCCAGCACCATTCCCACTTTTTCTGCACTTGGGTTGCCCCCGCAGTTGAAAAATGTGGCTGACCTTCAGGAAGGAATTGTTCTTGTCACGGGGACGCGGGGATCGGGCAAGTCATCGACTATGGCTGCGATTCTGGATCATATCAATCAGCAGAAGAGCTGCCACATCATTACCATCGAAGATCCGATCGAGTTTCTTCACAGTCACAAACGCGCTACGGTTCACCAGCGGGAATTACACAGCGATACGCCCACCCTTTCATTTGCATTGCGGGCCGCGCTCCGGCAGGCGCCAAAGGTAATCATGATTGGCGAAGTGCACGACCGGGAAACTATGGAAATGATGTTTCAGGCTGCGGAAACTGGACATTTGGTTATGTCGAGCATGAACACAATCGACGCTGCGCACACCGTAGAACGAGTCGCCAGCCTGTTCGCTACAGCTGAGCAAGCCGGCGTCCGGGAACGCTTCGCGAAAATCTTCCGCTATATCGTTTCGCAGCGTCTCATACCGAGCGCGAATGTTATCCGCCGGGTTCCCGCGGTCGAGATCGTGACGTCATCCGCGCAAACTCGCGCCAGCATGACCGCCGGCGGAAATCTCAAAGAAAATCTATTGCAGGCAATCAAAGCAGGGGCTTCAGAGGGAATGCAAGATTTCGATGGAGAAATCGAGAGGTTAGTACGCTCCGAAATTGTGGAACTGGAAACCGCGCTAGCCAATGCCAGCGATCCTCAGCAATTGTCCCGAAACTTTTCTACTAATCCAACTCGCTGATCCCGCGCGGATCGCTGTCGAAGATAATAACAAGGCTAAAATCCTTCGTTGAGGACGGACGTCATAGGACGAAGCGGCGTGGTCCTTTTGTTACCGCAGCTGTAAGGTGTCTTCTTTTTCAGTCGGGACATAGGTTACAGCGGCCGTCCGCTCAAGTTTATCCCAGGCAAAGCGCTGACCCTTGATGGCGCGCTTAATGGTTTTGAAAAGCACGACGGAAAATAGCTGCCGGTACGCGAAGCGCTGTAGCCAAACCTGGCTTAACAGCAGCACGTCCTCGCGGCTGTCGGGCTCGCGGCGCTCCAAGGCAAACGCGATGGCCGAGGTAATGAAGTCAATCATGAGGAACGCTGCAAAAAATACCACGAGCCGCTGAAAGCTCGCGGGATCGGTAGATTCGGGATGGAACCACTTCTGCACGAAATACCACAGCGCCCCCACCGAAAACATGATGTCGATAAATGGCGACACCAGAGGTAACAGAATTTGAAATACTAGTATGTTGGGAAGAGCGACCCATCCCAGCGCGCCTTTTCGTGCAAATACGGCCCGGTGCTTCCAGACCGCCTGAAGTATGCCGAAAGACCAGCGAAACCGCTGCCGCATTAATCCATTCGCGTTAATTGGAGCCTCGGTATATGCCAAAGCCAAATCTTCGTATTCGACGCGATAGCCTCGGCGAAGCAGCGCCATCGTCAGGTCGGCATCTTCCGCAACCGTATCGGTATGGTATCCACCTTCGGCGCGCACTGCCGAAACCCGCCAGGCTCCGATTGCTCCAGGCACCACGCTTACTGCGCCCAACGTATTTAAAGCGCGGCGTTCAAAGTTTTGGCTCGTAATATATTCGAGAGCCTGCCAGCGGGTCCATAGGTTGACCCGGTTGCCGACTTTCGCGTTGCCGGCCACGGCGCCAACTTTCGGATTGAGAAAGTGCGGAATCAACCGCGAAACTGCGTTGGGAGCGATCACGGTATCGGCGTCAATGCCGACAAAGATTTCATCTTCCACGAACTGAAGTCCAAAATTGAGCGCCTCAGCCTTGCCGGAATTGAGCTTCGTAAGAATGAGCACTCGGCCCGAAGATTCTTCCAGGGCGAATGCGCGCCGCGCTACTTCAAGAGTGTTGTCGCTCGAGCCATCGTCGATCACAATCACGCGGAAGTTGGGATAATTCGTGGCGAGCGCAGCCTGAATAGTGCGTTCGATAACCTTCTCCTCGTTGTAGGCGGGAATCAAAATCGCAACGGAAGGCTTGTATGACGCCACTGTTTCAGGAAGGCCATATTGCCGGCGGCGAAAGCGGTCGTAAATTGCGAACGCGCCGATAAAAAGGAGACGCCCCGTCATCAGCACGTCGCCTAAGAAAAACGTCCAGGTGATCGCCAGGTTCACGAAGCCATAGAGCAAGAATCCGAGCCGAATGACCGTCGCCCCCCAGCGTTCATTGGGAGAAATTAACGGCATGACATCTGCCCTGGTCTTGCCTATCAACTGATATACGGGAACGATCTGCAAACCTTTGGCTCGTATTCCGTCAATGATGCGGGGCAGTGCAAGCAGAGTTTGCAGCCGGTTGCCGCCGCCGTCGTGCATGAGGATGATGTTGCCGCAGCGCAAATCGTTGGGCTTGCACGGTGGAAGGTGATCCAGAACATCGGAAGTGATCTGATCGGCCGAGGGACCCTGCCAATCGTTGGTATCGATCTTGTCGCCGACTGTGATGTAGCCCATGTTCTGAGTAAATTCCAGCGGACGCACCTGATCTTCCGTGTCGGGCTCGGCATCAATCGAGTAGGGCGGGCGAAACAGAATTGTTCTTATTCCCAGGCGGCTGGCGAATAATTGCTCGGTCAGATTGACCTCGAGCTGCATGTAGCGCCCCGATAAGTTGCTGATATCGGGGTGGGTGAACGTATGGTTCCCGATGCCATGGCCTTCGCGATAAATGCGAGAAGCCAATCCGGGATTATTTTCGGCCTCAAGCCCAATGAGAAAAAATGTGGCTTTCGCGTTTTTGTTTTTTAGGACATCGAGAATCTTGGGAGTCCATTGCGGATCCGGGCCATCGTCGAATGTAAGCGCGACTTCGTTAGTGCTCGCGCCATACCGCGCAACTCGATATGGCTCAGGTAGCGAATCGAAATTTTCATCAGTAATCTGTTTTGTGTTGGGATCAATCGTGAGTGTCCGCTTCCCATTGGCTTTGACGGCCTCAATTTTCAGGATCTCGCCGTTGCCCTCCATGTCGACATCCTGACCAGGAGGCACGTCCTTCAAGTGATCGGGCGCGCTCTCTTCACCGGGGTTGTCCCATATCGTCCACAGCGATCTATCTTCTGATCCGAGGCGCCACAGAGCGAATGTTTCAATGCCGAGACTCTGCGCCGCGCGCATCTGGTTGAGCGCGGTTACCGCATCGAGGAACCAGACGTCATGTTTTAGGTTGTGCTCATCCAGATATTGAATGTGCGGATTCATGCTGTCGCCGTCGAAATCGATGTCTTCTTCGGAGTCGCGCGACGTTAGCCATGCGTCCTGCACCGAAACGTTAAAGTCTTTCACCCCTGGCGGCAATTTGCCCTTGGCCGGCTTGTGCACCCAGTCATATCCATAATTTGCTATGGCGCTGATCAACTTATTTTTAGGGATTACTTTTACGGCGGCTTGAAGGTTGTCTACGAACCAATCCTGAGATGCTACCGGTCCCGCGGTTCCCGGGGACGGATAATGCTCGTCGTAGTTCATCAAAACCACGCCGTCGGCCGCGGCTGCAACGGCACGATAATTCCATTCGTCATTTTTGGAGGGCACGCTGACGTATAACTTCATCCCCTTGGAGTGCAGATCAGCGGCGAGTTCGTTCAGAAGCGCCAAAAATCCCGGCTGCCCTTTTTTGGGGAAGGTCTCAAAATCCAGCATCAGCCCGCGATATTTATCGCTGGCGAGAAATGTTGCTACCTGTTGGCGAAAGTTGGCGCGCGCCTGCGGGTCATTCAAAAATGGGCTGATGTCGACCCAATCGATGCCGTCGAAGTTGTTCACCAGCGGGAAAACGTCGGTTCCAGCGTCTTCCGACTTTAAGAACGACATGACTTTATCGTCGATCGGATGGACTGAGGTTCCCTGCACAACATTGAATGTTTTGCTGGTCTGGGGATCGATTCCCTGCAAATGGCCGTCGGAAGTAAGAACGTGCAGCCACTCGGGATAGAGAATGTCGATCTGACGCGCGTATTCCCGGAGAGATGAAAAGCTGGCCGCGTCCCACGTCAACATAAAATGCGGCGCGGATGCTTTGCCCGGCATTTAATTCGACCAGCGAAGCTGGCGTGCCAGATTTAAGATGCCCTCTCCTTACTGCCAAGCGACGCTTTTCTTTCGCCCTTTGCTTCTCAGTTTCTTTCAGCGCGTGGTAAGGTTTTTTCTCGGCTTGCAATAAAAGTTGTGGAAGAGGTTGTCCACGCAAGGCAGTGTAGGCAAAGAAGATCACCACTAGCATAAGACCCACGCCAAGCACGTCGAAAATCCGGCGGACACGCTTCCACCGTGCTTGTAAAGGATCGTAAAAGACAGATTGCGCCATTTAAACCAACCCTCATCCTAAGCCGCAGATAGTAAGGGGTCAATTCCGATAGGGGTACGCGCCATCGTAGAGCGATGTCGTACCGCTGCAAAAGCGTATATTCCAGTCGTGTTTAAAATCATTCGGACTTCCAAGCGATTCTTTATAGCAGCGACCGCAGCCGGCATCCTGCTGCGACTGATCTTCATTTTTCGCTTTCCCGGAGTCACGACTGATTCCTTTATCTATGGGGATATTGCAAAAAATTGGTTGCAGCATGGAATTTATGGGATCAGTTCCGACGGTGGCGTCCTGCCGACTTACATTCGCTTACCGGGTTACCCTGCATTCCTGGCGGCAATCTTCGCGGTCTTTGGCATGGAGCACTACCGCGCTGCGCTGGTTGTACAAATGTTTGTCGATATTGGCACTTGCTTTGTAATCGCCGACATCGCCCGCCGTGTCGTAGGGCCCCGGGCATCAAAGGCAGCATTTTTATTGGCGGCTATTTGCCCATTCACCGCGAATTACGCCGCGTGCGCGCTCACGGAAACGTTGGAGATCTTTTTTACCGCGCTGGCGCTCGACTTTGCAATCGCCGCCCTCGACAGCGCGTCTATTGGGAATCGTTGCTGGATTGGTTGCGGTCTGGCAACGGCGGCGGCGATATTGCTCCGGCCAGACGGCGGAATACTCCTCGCTTCAATTTTGCTATTTTTGGCGTGGCAGCGGTTTCGCGGAATACGCAATGCGAAAGCCGGGATGCCATTCGTTCCCGCCGCTTTGATCGTGGGACTAGTTTCCATCGCGCCATTAGTTCCCTGGACTCTGCGAAATCTCCGCACCATGCATACGTTCCAGCCGCTCGCGCCGCGCTATGCGAACGAAGAAGACGAATTCGTTCCATCCGGCTTCAACCGCTGGGTGAAGACATGGATCGCTGACTATGTTTCCGTCGAAGAAATTTATTGGCCGGTTCCGGGAGACGCGGTGGATCCCACACGGCTCCCGAATCGCGCATTTGATTTTCCGGAACAAAAAGAAGAAACATTAAAGTTGATGAATCAATACAATGCCGCGCTTTACGTTAGCCCCGAATTAGACGCCAAATTTGCCGCCCTCGCCTCAGCGCGTATACATCACGCGCCGCTGCGATATTACGTCTGGTTGCCCGCCCTCAGAATTGCGGACATGTGGTTGCGTCCTCGAACCGGCACTTTGCCCTCCGACAGCCGTTGGTGGGAATTCAACGATGACCCGAGGTGGTCGGCGATGGCGGTCGGCATGGGCTTGATCGGCATTGCTTATGTGTGCCTGGGTTTGCTGGGATTTTTCCTGAAAAACAACTTTCATTATGCAAGTCTGCTCGTGACTTTTGTGGTCCTGAGATCGCTGTTTCTCGGTACGTTGGAGAATCCGGAACCTCGCTATACGCTGGAATGTTTTCCGGTGGTAATTATTTTTGCGGCAGCCTATTTCAGGGGAAGAGGAGGGACACATTAAGCGAGCGGGGAATCAGTCATACGGAAGCGGGTGCGAACATGCTCGGAAAGTAGCTCAATGGCATTCCTATTATTGAGCGGGTCAGACTGCGCCAGATACCTCATGGCTTCAACCAACAAGCGCTGCCCGTCCACGTATCGCGGATCGGCCGTGCGTTCGCGGCGTTTTCGTCCCATCTTGGGTGGAACCGGGATCGTGAAGACCTTGGCCATTAAGAGATAAGCAGTACCGGGAAATTACCGGATGTATTCACAAAGTGGTTTCCTCGTCAGTATACCGCCGCAAAATTTCTTTTCCAGTCCAAAATCAACCGCTTATGCCCTAAGGATTTTCACTGTGGAATCAATGATTTTCGATCTGAACATTACCCGAGGTCTTAAGCTTGAAAAAACTATCGGGGATTTTCTTATCTAAAACGATATTGGTGTAATGGTTGAAACGATAGTCGCCTTCGGGTGTGATAAGTTTCTGCTGGACAGAAATGCCGCGCGAATCAATCCATAATTCTATCCGACTAAACATGCCTTTAACTTTGTCGGATTTCGGAGCCAGTTCCAGTTTGTCGGTGTCGGCGCCGTCTATCTTTTCGGAGCCGCCATAGGTAACGTCGAAAGATTTCAGCATATCCTGGCCCGATCCACCAAAACCGAGCACCAGGAAGCTTTCCACGGCGCCATTATTTTTCCTTGCATCGTAGACGTCCACCTTACCCGCCCCCGCCTGATACAACTGTACTTTGCCTCCGCCATATAAAACTGTTTTCGCCGGGGCAGGGCTCGTGACATCGGCGGCCATCTCCATGGCATTTCCTTTTCGGCGAAAATATACTTTCCCCTGCTGTTTATCATGTTCGTCCGCCGCCTTTTGATATGCATCCCACACGAAGTCGGCTTCCGCCGACCGGAATTGCACCGCGGTCCGGTCTAACCTGTCGAGTACTGATTTCAGTTTGTCAGCGCCGCCGGCGCTCGGGGATTGCTGCGAGAAAGCGTAAGCCGCAATCAAGGTCGTCGCCGCGACAAATGGACGCAATGATTTTCGTAATCGCATTCAGATTCCCCTGCTTAGTCCCTGTGCGCCCAAACCCGATAATTTGTCACGCGGCCTGCACTGTCGCGTTCATACCGGTCAATAGTCACCTTTCCTGAGATGGGGTCAATGATCCGGGATAATTCCGCTCTTACGTATGCGTCGTCGGTACTTTGGAACCCGGATCCGTCGACCTTGAACATTAAGCCGCCCCGCCCGTCCGCAACCACTACCACCTCGGTACGATGCGGGTTGGGTTGCACCGGTTTGTCCCTGAAGTTAATCCAGTATGGGGAAAGAAATATGAACAACAAAATCAAGGTCACCATGACGTCATACTGAATCGTGCCGCGCTCATACGACCAGAGAATGTAGTCGCGAACGGTACGCCAAAAAGCGGTCGGCGGCACAGGGGTTGAAACGGAAGTGGCTGTTGTATTCGTTGGACGCCTCAATCCTGTGCAAGTCTAGTTGCTATCAGCCACTCTGGCAATGGAGATTCGTCTGTACGCGCAGTGATACATGTTAGAGTTCACGACGCGAAATTATGTCGGTCCCCATGTAGTTGCGCAAAGCTTCGGGAACCGTCACCGTGCCATCGGCCCGCTGATAATTTTCTATCACTGCCAGCCAGGTTCGGCCTACGGCGAGGGCGCTTCCGTTCAACGTATGAACGAAGTCGCTCTTCCCTTTTCCCTCCCGCCGGTACCGAATGTTGGCGCGCCGCGCCTGGAAAGTCTCAAAATTCGAGCACGAAGAAATCTCGCGAAAAACTTTCTGTCCCGGCAGCCATACTTCAATATCGTAAGTCTTGGCCGCGGAAAACCCCATGTCGCCCGTACTCAATGACACCACGCGGTAATGCAGTCCCAGCTTTTGCAGGACAGTTTCTGCGTTACAGGTAAGTTTTTCCAGTTCCTGGTAGGAATCATCTGGATGCGCAAACTTCACCAGTTCAACTTTTTGGAATTGATGTTGGCGGATGATCCCCCGCACATCTTTGCCGTAGGATCCCGCCTCGCTACGAAAACATGGCGTGTAGGCAGTCAATGAAATAGGAAGCCGCGAGGAATCCAATACCTCGTCGCGATAGAGGTTTGTGACTGGGACCTCAGCGGTGGGAATCAACCATAAATCTTTATCACCATGAGGCACGCGAAACAGGTCAGCCGCAAATTTCGGTAATTGCCCGGTTCCATACATTGACTCTGAGTTCACGAGATAGGGCGGCAATACTTCTGTATATCCATGCTGGCGCGTGTGCAGATCGAGCATGAAGTTTGCCAGCGCGCGTTCCAACCGCGCACCCGTATCCCAATAAACCGCAAAGCGCGCTCCGGTAAGCTTCACCGCGCGTTCCAAATCCAACACTCCCAATTGTTCTCCGACTTCCCAATGCGGCTTGGGGACAAAATCAAATTCCGGAGGAGATCCCCAGCGGCGAACTTCCACATTGTCATGGGCCGAACGTCCGACCGGAACGCTCTCATGGGGAAGATTGGGGATGCCGACCAACACCTTGCGAAGGCGGGTGTCATATTCGTCGGCAGCTTTTTGCAGTTGTTGAATTTCTTCGCGAAAAGTCTTGGTCTCTGCGATCAGCTCAGTCGCGTCCTGGCCGTTTTTCTTTAATTCCGCGATCTCCTCCGACACGCGATTGCGATGTGCTTGCAGCGTTTCAGCCGAGGAAATAGCCTGTCTCCTCTGAGTATCTACCTGACCGAAATCCTTCAGAACCTGGGAGGGATTCATCCCGCGCTGGCGGATTTTTTCCTCGATGAGCGGCAAATTATCGCGAACAAAATGTAAATCGAGCATAGAGATTCCCTACTCTACAGAAAACCGGTCACAGAATGCACGAGAGTTAATAATCTGGTTGGCTCAGTTCGAGGCGCTGCACGCGAGATCCCTCGCCCCGCTGGTGAAAAACGCCGGGCTTCGGGATGACTATATCCTAGATTAATCCAAACTGACCCACTACCAATAATCTGAATGGCGCGGATCGCTTCTTTCTTGCGGCCCACCAACTGAGATTCACACGATCAACCGGGATAGCTGTAAACTACCACCGCATGAGAGTTGCTTTGCGGCTCATCTCGATCCAAATCGTTCCGGCGATTGAGGAATCTATTTTGCCAGGTTTTGGACGAGCATGAATCGAGCGGGAGTCGAACAAAATCCCGATTTAAGCGCCGAGTTTTGTGGCATTGCGCTTAAGAATCCCATCATCGCCGCCAGCGGAACTTTTGGTTATGGGGTGGAGTTCGAAGACGTCGTACACCTCGACCGGCTAGGGGGATTCGTCGTTAAGGGATTATCACATGAACTGATGGCAGGCAATCCGCCTCCCCGGCTTTATGAGACTGCGGCTGGCATGTTGAATGCTATCGGACTGCAAAATATTGGGGCGCGGGCGTTCATTCAGGAAAAGCTGCCGCGCCTTCGGGAAATCAAAAATATCGTTGTTTTTGCCAACGTATTCGGATACACCCGCGCGGATTATGAACAGACAATCCAGATTCTGAATGAAGCCGAAGGCGTTGCGGCGTATGAGCTCAATGTTTCTTGCCCCAATACCGCCCATGGGGGAATTCAGTTTGGCGGCGACCCACGCTCGCTCGATGAGCTAGTGAGCTCGTGCAAGCGACTTTCCGTTCGTCCGTTAATTGTGAAGTTGTCGCCTAATGTAACCAGCATCGGGCAGATGGCACTGGTGGCGCAAGAAGCCGGTGCCGACGCCATATCGCTGATAAACACTTTCGTGGCCATGGCAATCGACCCCGAGACACGGGCACCGCGCATCGCCAACATTACCGCCGGGCTGTCAGGTCCCGCGATAAAGCCAATCGCTCTGCGGATGGTTTACGACGCTTATAAGGCGATAAAGATTCCGGTAATCGGAATTGGTGGCATCTCCACCGCCGAAGATGTGATTGAATTCATGCTTGCTGGGGCGACAGCCGTGCAAATTGGCACTGCGAATTATTGGGATCCGAGGGCGACCGAAAAACTGGCAACTGACCTTCGCAGGTGGTGCATCGACCACAAGGTACAGCGTCTGGCAGAGTTAACCGGAGGTTTAGCGATACCCTGAGCGATTTGTTATTGGCCCTTGCTGTACCAGATTGAGCCGGGAGATTTATAGTTCTGGCCTTCACCCCAAACCGCCTGAGTTTGCCCGTCGCTATCGATCGCTAATTGGAAATAATCGCCAAAGGGAAAACTAAAACCATTCTCATGGATATAGCGGTAGCCCTTCACGTAACCGGAAATCTGTTCTGACCAGTGCCAACTAACGCCGCCATTATTGGAGCTGCGATAGTACGTGTTCCAATCCGACTCATTCCGCGTATCCATCCATGCGATGCGAACGTCGCCTTCGCCTCCGGCAACGATTGCAGGAAATGCATGCTCGACACCTTCGGGTGTTGACGAAACCTCCGTTTTGTCGGTCCAGCTCGCCCCACCGTTCGCGGATGAAGAGAAGTAAATCTGCTCCGGTCCTTTATCAACCGTGCTGGAATTCCATAATGCATAGAGCGTGCCCGCGGCATCCGATGCGATTGCGATCTGCGCTCCAAGATATCCTTCTTCGCAATGAGCGGCGGAACAATCCGGAGGACTTCCGGAAAGATCCATCAGCGTTGACCTCCATGTGCTTCCCCCGTCCAGTGATTCGCTGACATATAAATTAGCGCGGCCATCCAGGCCGTCGTGCTGAGGATAGCCAGTCCAGGAAACGAAAACCGTACCCTTTGGCGTCACCGTTGCGCCTCCCGCCAGGGCCTCAGAAAAACGCGAGCTGGAGTTCACAGCCGCTGAGGTGAATGTGAGTCCCCCATCGTGCGAGGAAGCTACCCAAATCTTTCGCGCGCGGCTAAACGCTACGTAAATATCCTGTCCGCGCACGGCAAGCACCGGTTTGTCTGACTCGCTGCTCGCATGATCGGCAATCATCATGGACCAGCTTTGTCCGAAATCGGAAGACTTGGCGACCACGGTTTCCCTCTTGCCATTCTGCAACCATGCCGCGTAGACCGTTCTCTGATCAACCGGGTCCACAACAATTTGCGCATCGAATTCCGCCGATTCTGGCGGGGCAATTTCACGCGGCTGCTGCCAGGTGGCGCCATTGTCATCGCTGACGACTAAAACCATGGTTGGAATAGGACATGAGGCGCATCCAGCGATTCGGCTGTATTGCGGATAAAGAATATAGAGGTGTTCAAAGCCGTCTGCGGCGATGGCAGGTTCCCATTGATCCCCAGTGGAGAAGCCGACATGCACCGGCGGAGTAAATCCCGCAGCGGCAAGGCCTTTTGCGCTAAGTAGGGGAAACTGGATCAGCGAGAGTAATAGGCTGAGAAAAAGCCGGTATCTCCCACGAAAAAGCCTAGGATTTAAAGCCACAGAACCTCTAGGCGGCTGGGGGTACCGCGTTACGTAACTTTATTCCCCGGGCAGGGTTAAGGTCAAGTAAAGGATTGTAAGCCGGACCAGCTGTGGGACTCGTCGCGAACTCGGAAGACGTACACGCTCCGGTCATATTTCTGCGACGAAACTTGGCTCTCGCGTATTCCAGGAAGACTTCCTAAAATGATTCTTCGCCATTGCAGGTGGGGAGGTTAAGCGAGATTCCTGAAGAGGTTGCCTTTACAATTCGTTACTAAGTGTCCAGCATCTTAGGCATCTTTCGGGGCATCCAAAGTAGAAAATAAGATCAGTTAATTCCTCGTAGGTCCGTCGCTTTATTACGCGCAAATTATGTCGACTCGCGAAAGTGAGGGAGTCTTGAAGTTACGAAACTGGCAATTCTTCGTCGCACTGGTTTTCACGGCGACGGCAATCCTTGCCCCGCGGCACGCAATGGCCGCCCTTGGCGGTGACGTTTCTTCTGTGCAGGCTGACCAGCAGCACATGAAAGCTGCCTTGCAGATTACGACCGCCCCAGCTTACACGGTGCACGAACTGCACCAGGATAGCGGCACCGTTGTGAAGGAATTCATTTCGCCTGCGGGAAAAGTTTTCGCGGTCAGTTGGAATGGACCTTTCACGCCGGATCTCCACCAGGTGCTCGGCGAATATTTTGAGCAATTCTCACAGGCGGTTCAGACTCGCGCGCGCCGCCCCGGCCACGCTCCGCTCAACATCAACCAAAATGGGTTAGTGGTGCAAACCGGCGGCCACATGCGGTCTTATTTCGGTAGAGCTTATTTAACGGCTGCTATGCCGGAAACCGTTCGAGCCGAAGACATTCGGTAAAGCAATCAAGTAACGCGAATCAATTGTCAGGAGGGGTACGTGCGCAAATTTTTAATGGCGATTCTGTTTGGAACGTTGACCTTGGCTATTGGATGCGGCGGAGGCAGCGGGAGCTCGACCACTTCAACCACGCAAACTATCGCCACTCCTACCCAAAATGTTCAGCCACTCGTGGTTGACGGCGGTTCAGCCGCATATCAGCAGGCCTCAGGTTTTATCTATGTCAATGGCCCCTTCGTTACGCTCACGGTTTGCGCGCCCGGCAGCACTACAAACTGCAACACGATAGATCACGTTCTTCTTGATACTGGGTCTTACGGTCTTCGGCTTCTGTCGGCCACATCCGGCGGTGAGTTGACAGCCGGAGTCCAATCTGCGCTTCCCGCGACCAGCGTTAGTGGAAATCCGCTCGGCGAATGCGTGCAGTTCGTAGATATGACCTTTCTTTGGGGTCCCGTAGCCACTGCCGATGTGAAAATTGCCGGCGAAGTAGCCAGCTCGGTTCCGGTGCATGTAGTGGGGGAAGGAGGCGCTTTTTCGGCGGTCCCTGCTGCTTGCGGAAGTGCGGGGAGCCCTGATGATGACGATAGTCTGACCGGACTGGGCGCCAACGGTATATTGGGAGTTGGTCCCTTTCCTCAGGACTGCGGTCCGGCGTGTGTAACAGGAGAGCCTACCGGCGTGGGTGCGATTTACTATTCGTGCCCAAATGCGGGTTGCGTGCCATCAACCGTCCCGCTGGCGCAGCAGGTCGCAAATCCAGTCACATTTTTCGCCGCCGACAACAATGGCGTCATCGTGGAATTTCCGGCCGCATCAGGTCCCGAGCCCAGTTTGTCCGGATCGCTGGTATTTGGAATTGGCACGCAATCTAACAATACTTTAGGAAGCGCTACGGTGCTCGGCATCAATTCCAGCGGCAACTTCACCACCAACTTCAACGGAAAGAGTATGACTAACTCGTTCATCGATAGCGGATCGAATTCCCTCGATTTCGATGACAACAGCATACCTGCCTGCCAGGTGAATACATTCTTCGATTGTCCGGCGACACCCACCACCTTGTCGGCCACGAACGTTGGGGGGAATGGAGCAACCAGCGCGGTCAGCTTCAGTGTCATCAATGCTGACAGCGCGTTCAATAGTTTCCCCAGCGCCGGCGTCGTGCCGGGATTGGCCGGTCCCAGCGACGGCAGCTTTACCTCGTTTGATTTTGGATTGCCATTCTTTTACGGGAAAAACATATTTACGTCGATTGCGGGTAAGACGACCCCTGGCGGGACGCCTCCATATTGGGCCTACTAATTTACGAAGGTCGCGCTATCCCATCATGAGGAACAGCGTGGGACGCTCAACTTCTGGCCGTTCTTTCCAATAATTAGTCAAAATTTCGTACACCATCAATCCAACCTCGCCGGTGCCGAAAGACAAATAGCGAAATGCCTGGACAAGCGGCGATTTCTCGGCGGGCAAGCCCAAAATTATATTTCTCGCCTTGAGCCGGATGCTCACATACGCAATCGTATTCGCGACAACATTTGCATTGTAAACGGTAATGAGATTTTCCTCTGCATTACGATCTACTTTCACTTCGAGTTGTTCGTAAAAATCGCTCCGATCATCGAGCAAATTCACATACAAAAAAGTCAGCGGACCCTCGACTTTGTAATTCTTCTCGATCTTGTTGCGAATTTCCGAGCGATAGCCTTCATCCAGGCTGGCGATCGGAACAATATTAAGATTCCCATCGGCCAATTGATCCCACAGTCGCTCCGATTTAGGGTCGCAAAAATCACATTTCTTGACCCGCAATTCGGTGGACCGGAAGTATCGGCTCACGACACTGCTGAGAATCAGCAACGAAATAAAAATGCTGGCAATGATGATTCCGTCAGGCCGCTCTTTGATATTCACGCCAAGTGTATAGGCGAACACCACCGCGCACGCCCAGAAGTAAACCGATTTCACGCGAGACGCTGCTTTCCCTTTTCCATTTTCCGCCGCGTCGCGCCACAGACCGAGAGCCGCCGCCACCGCAGCCGAAAAAATGAGGACTAATACGCCCGTGGCGTACGCGCCTCCTTGTCGCTCTACGCTGCCGCGAAAGACGAGCGTCACCGCCAAATCGATGGCAAATAACACCAGCACCAAAGGCCGCGCGTACGACACCCAGCGAGGAGACATGCCAAAGCGCGGCAAATATCGCGGGATGAGATTCAAAAGCCCCGCCATCGCCGATGCTCCGGCAAACCACAAAATCAGAATTGTGCTCACGTCATAAAGCGAGCCGAAGGTCGTCCCCAAATCCCGGTGGGCAAGATATGCCATGGCTCTACCGCTGGCCGCGCCGCCCTCGCGGTAGGCGCTTTCGGGAATAAGTACGGTGGTCACAACGCTCGAGCCAATAAGCAGAACGCTCATCAGCACCGCCGCACTGAGAAGAAGCCAGCCAGTGTTTTTAATTCTTTGTTGCGGCGCTTGTTCTGGCGCGTCTTCTCTAGTGTCGTCCGCCGGTGGGCTCGAATCGTTTCCGTCTCCCCGAATCAGCGGCATGACCGACACTCCAGTTTCGAATCCGCTCAATCCGAGCGCCAGGCGCGGAAACACGAAACACGAAGCGATAAAGATTGAAGTCCATCCTTGCCCATTTGCATGCAACGCCGCGTGCCAGTTGCGTAGTAATTCGGGCTGTCGCCAGATTTCCAATCCGCAGTACGCCAACACGACGGCGTTCAGCGCGATGTAAGGAATGGCTACGGCCATGGCAAGGACGATCGCTTCGCCAAATCCTTTCAAAAAAACGGCGGCGAGCAGCGCCAGCAATCCAATGGTGATTGCCATGTGCAGATGTCCCGCGAATGGCTTGATCAATGGATTCTCGACCACATGCTGTGCGGAATCCGCCGCGCTAAGGGTCATAGTAATTACGAAATCCGTACCCGCGAATCCGAGTAGAACCAATACCAGTAACTTGCTGCTCCATCCTTTGACCAAATTTTCGAGTAGCGCAATCGAGCCCTGCCCGGCGTAGGAGCGCCGCGCCACCTCGCGGTAAACCGGCACCGCACAAAAAAGAGTAACGAATACGAGCACAACGGTCGCCACGGGCGCCAAAATACCCGCCGCCAGAAGGGCGATACCGGCCTGATATGCGATGCTCGAAAAGTAATCGACGCCGGTCAACCACATCACGGCGAACCACGAATGTTGCTGATCGTGACTTTCTTTGTTGTGGATGGAAAGGTCGCGGCCCGACATAAACCACGCAGCTAATTCGCTCCGTGGTTTTTCCGCTTCGGTTATTTCGGTAGTTTCGGGCACATGCGCCTGGAAAGTGATTAAGACTTGCTGCTAGGCTTTGGCTTGCTTTGCCGGAAGTGGATTATGTAATTCAGGATTATGCCACCCGCCAACGTCCGCAGCCAACGCATCGGCTTGTGAAGGTCCCCAAGTGCCGGATTTATATTCATGCGCCGGCGTGGCGCCCCCCAGAATAGGATCAACGACCGCCCACGCCGCTTCTACAGCGTCTTCCCGGACAAACAACATTGCGTCTCCGTGCATGGCATCTCCCAGCAGGCGCTCGTACGCATCCACTTCGTCTGGCGCTTGCGCTTCCACCGCGGAAAGCTTGGATGGCATCGAGGTCATCGCCGTTCCCGGTCGCTTCACTTGCGCGTTAAGGCTGATGGAAAGCTCTCCTGGCCCTAAACTGAAGAGAAATGAATTGTTGGAATCTTCCGGGATAGTCTCGAGTGGAGGCTTTCTGAGCTTCACCAACACTTGCGTTGCCGTGATAGGAAGCGATTTTCCCGCGCGAATTAGGAACGGCACTCCCGACCATCGCCATGATTTAATTTCGAGCCGAACGGCAGCGTAGGTTTCTACCGTGGAATTGGGCGCAACTCCTTCTTCTTTTTTGTAGCCTTGGAATTGTCCGCGCACAACATGCTTTGGATCGAGCGGCGCGATGGTACGAAACACTTTCGCCTGTTCGTCGCGGATGGAATCGGAATGCAGGCTAATAGGCGGCTCCATGGCCAGAAATCCCACGACTTGCAGCATGTGATTCTGAATTACATCGCGGATAGTTCCGGTGGCGTCGTAAAAACTGCCGCGCCCTTCTACGCCAAATTTTTCGGCCATTGTGATCTGCACGCTCTCGATATAGTTTCGATTCCAGATAGGCTCAAGAAAGCTGTTGGCAAAACGAAAAAAAAGTAAATTCAGGACCGCTTCTTTACCTAAATAATGGTCGATGCGAAAAATGGCTGATTCTGGCAAAACCGCGCGCAGGGCTGCGTTCAGTTTTTGTGCCGAACCTAAATCATGTCCAAATGGCTTTTCGACAATCACCCGGGCGTTTTTCAGGCAGTCGGCCTTGGCCAAAGACTCGACCACGCTGATGAACAAATCGGGAGGAATCGCCAGATAATGCGCCGGCGCCTTGACAGAACCCAGTGCCTTCTTCAAATGCTCAAATGTAGCTTTCTGTTGGTAGTCGCCACCGACATATTTAAGCAGGCTAAGAAATTTCGCGAGCGCGGCTTCATCCGCTTGCGGCAGATTCTGCTTAACACTATCGCGGGCCCGCTCCTTTAGGTGTTCATCCGTTCTCCCGCCGCGGGCCACGCCGATGATGGGAACATTCAAATTGCCTCGCTTCACCATTTGATACAACGCGGGAAGCACCTTTTTGTGCGCGAGATCGCCCATTACTCCAAAGACGACGAGGGCGTCACTTGGTGCGCCGTGATTGGCGGATTCATGAGCCGGATTAGAAGTTTTAGACGTATCCATCATGTTCCTAGTTTATGACGATTGGGTGATGCTATAGAAAAGGGGTTCTCGCGTGAATAAAAATCGCATCTGAGCAGCAACATTCAAATTGGGACACTGTACCAGTTCCGATTCGTGACATGGCCTTAAATCGTAGAAAGATTTCTTGACTTCCGGAATACGAGGCCTACCATATAAGTATCACCTCCGATCCAAGTCAGGATCGAATGGGCCGATAGCCAAGGAAGTGTCACCACTTCTTGGTCGCCGGCCCATTTAAACTGCCGCCGATACTGCGTTATTATTTGGCGTGCGTTCCTTTTACGTTAAGAACTTCGGATGCCGGGCGGCGCAGGCGGATGGCGCAGCCATTGAACGGCAATTTCACGAACTGGGGTTAGAAGCATCGGGCACCCCATACCGCGCCGAAATTGTCATCCTGAATACGTGTACGGTGACGGCATCCGCCGACCAGGACGCGCGCGCGGCGATCCGCAAGATTCATCGCGAGAATCCTGAGTGCCAGATTGTCGTGACGGGTTGCTACGCGCAACGTGCCTCGGAAGAAATTGCCAGCCTGCCCGGAGTGCATCGGGTGGTCGGTAACTCGCATAAACACATGCTGGCTGAGATCGCGCTCTCGGCCACGTATTCGCGACCGACCAACGATTCGGAACTGATTTCGATCCGGAGCGATAAGGCTACGCACGAAACCACGCTTTTTGTCTCCGATATCTTTGCGCACACCGAATTTGTGGCTGCGCCGGTGTTCGATGCGGCAAACGAGCGTACCCGTCCTAATCTCAAAGTTCAGGATGGTTGCGACAATCGCTGCTCATTTTGCGTGATCCCATATGTTCGCGGGCAGAGCCGGTCGTTATCTCTGAGCGGAGTTCTCGCAGAAGTGAACGCTCTGGTCGCGTCCGGGTATCGCGAGGTTGTAATTTCTGGAATCAATTTAGGGCGATGGGGACGTGATTTATCTCCCGGAAGCGCAAGGTTTGAAGACTTGGTACGTTTGATTCTGGAGTGCACTCCGCTGGAAAAACTCCGCATCTCTTCCGTCGAGCCAATGGATTGGTCAAGTGAACTAATTTCGCTGATGGCTCAGTCGTCCCGCATTGCCAAGCACGCGCATGTGCCGCTGCAATCTGGCAGCGATCGGATATTACGATTGATGCATCGCAAGTATCGTCCCTGGCATTATCGGGAGAAAATTGAAAAGATCCGCGCTGCAATGCCGAGTGCGGCAATTGGCGCAGACGTCATGGTGGGATTTCCCGGGGAAACCGGCGGCGATTTTGAAGAAACTCGACAGACGATCGATGATCTGCCATTCACTTATTTGCACGTATTCACCTATTCCCGTCGCCCAGGAACGCCAGCATCGGCTTTCGCTGATCAGGTTCCGGTTCACATCGCGCGCGAACGAAATCGAATCCTCCGCGAATTGGCGGAAGCAAAAAAGCTCGCTTTCATGCGTTCATTTCTTGGAACCCAGGTCGAGGCCATAACTCTTAATGACCAGCACGAAAATTCTACCGAGGCGCTAACCGATAACTATCTCAAGCTGCGTATCCAGGGGCGACATCCAGCGAACGAATGGGTGCGGGCGCGAGTGCATGGAGTCGAGGCGGGGTGGCTGATTGCTGACGCCGAGAGTTCCATGCGTCGAGTAGCATGATCACGGTTTTGGGACGATACCTGCTCGCGGTTCTTTTTATTGTTGCGGGATCGCTGCATCTCATTTTTCCAGAGCCATATATCCGGATCATGCCGCCGTTCCTTCCCGCGCCGCGATTGCTGGTGACCATAAGTGGAATTGCGGAAATCGCTGGAGGTGCAGGTTTGCTCATCCCATATTTTGAGCGCGTCGCGGCCTATGGATTAGTGCTTCTATTGTTGGCGGTCTTCCCTGCCAATATTTATATGGCGGTCGTCCACGTCCAATTTAGGGGATTGTTAGGAAAATCCTGGGCGCAATGGTTGCGATTGCCGCTGCAAGTACCGCTTATTTGGTGGGCGCTGCAATATACGAAGGGTAGATGAGGAGAGGGGCGGGCGCTTACATGCCCAGTTTCTTAACTTCTTCGTTGTAATACTTGCGATACAGAATATCCCATTCCTGGCTGCCTTCAAGGATGGTGCGCTTTTGCGTTTCGATCTTCTGTCGCGCCGATTGGTCGATTCGTTCTTCGTGATTGAGCAGATCTTCGAGAATCTTGCGCACTTCGAGGCGGAGCGTGTTACGGTCCTCGACGAAATCCACTTCGTCCATTCCGGCTAAAGCATCGGTCAGTGCGTGCGCAACTTTGTTGACTTTATCGCGGCTCAGCCTCACAACACCGCCTTGTATTTGCGCACCAATTCGCTTTTCACCTTGCGAAACATTTCCTGATAATTCGCGCCGCTCTTGTTCATTTCGTCCGAATAAGCTTCGAGGATGACGCGGACTTCGTCGTTGATGCGGTCTTCAAGCGACAGCTCGTCAAGGATGGCGGCGTGCACCTTTTCGGTGACAGCGGGCACAAACTTGGTCTCAATAAGCTCGCCGGCGATTAATTTCTTAGTGATTTCGCGGGCTAGATAGCCCACATATTCTTTCGAAAGCAGCATGAGGCGGATAATTGTCCGATTGCGAAAAAATAGTGTAGCACAGGCGATGCGGGCTGCCGGTCCCGATAGCCGAACCCGATTGCTTGAGCATCGAAGTGCTCATGCCGAAGCGCAGAATCAGCTTTAGTGAAAGACGCAAGGCCCGGAAGAAAACCAGCCGAGTTAAGGAAGCTGCGATCCCGGCCGAAACCCTCGCTGGAGGATTTCCTCACATCGACCTTCCCATTCAGCCTCCTTATCCGCCGGCAGAAGCGAAATCAGTAGCTGAAATCCCAAAAGAGCCGGTCTGGCTGTACGAGCCAAAATGGGACGGCTTTCGTTGTCTTGCTTTTCGCAACGGAAAAAATGTTCTGCTACAGTCGAAGGCCGGTCAGCCGCTCGGCCGCTATTTTCCAGAAATGGTCGCGGCATTAACTGCGTTGCCTCAGAAGCGATTCGTGCTCGACGGCGAAATCGTAATTTTCTCTGGAAAACATCTCTCATTTGACGATCTTTTGCTACGAATTCATCCCGCCGAATCGAGGATCCGCAAACTCTCTACAGAATCGCCCGCGACGATGATGTGCTTTGATCTGCTCGTAGATTCCGACGGAAAGTTACTCACAAATCTGACTCTCGATAAAAGGCGCGACCAATTGAAGGTCTTCTTCCGGGAACTTCCCCAGAAGGGTATGGTAAGGCTGTCCCCTGCGTCGCCGAAATACGACCAAGCTGATCGCTGGATGCACGAGTTGGCCAGCATGGGACTCGACGGCATCGTAGCCAAACGCAGGGACGAACCTTACCGCTCAGGCGAACGGACTGCTATGGTGAAAATTAAGCGCATCCGAACCGCGGATTGTGTCGTAGGAGGATTTCGCTACGCCGAAAAGGGCGGCGGCATTGGGTCGCTGCTGCTCGGCCTCTATAACGAACAGAGGCTGCTTGATCACGTCGGCTTCTCGTCCAGTTTCAATCGTGAACAGCGAGTGGATTTAAAATCCGTAGTCGAGCCGCTCATCGGGCCTCCGGGTTTCAGCGGGCACGCTCCCGGCGGCCCTAGCCGGTGGAGCACTAAGCGGTCTACCGAATGGCAACCCTTAAAACCGAAGCTGGTATGCGAAGTTCGCTACGATCATTTTTCCGGCGGACGTTTTCGTCATGGCACAAAATTCTTGCGCTGGCGGCCGGAAAAGAAACCCACACAATGCACCTTTGAGCAGCTTCAACCTGGCGCTTAAAGGCCAATAGTTAAAACTTCGCCGCTGGGATAGACTCCATCGTTCAGGTTGTGACGTTGAAAGTTAACGCACCCACGATGACGGATACGAGAAAGATCACGTTAAGAAAAATCCTGCTTGTTGCCTCAATACTGATCTTGTTTTTCATTTCGTTCGCGAGTTACATAATTATTCGCGAATCTACACCGCGGTTGAAAAAGCGCGCCGTCGAATTGTTGGAGGAAAAGCTTAACGGCGATGTGCGACTCGATGGATTTGATGTCTCCATTTTTCCGAAATTACAGGTTCACGGCACCAATTTAATCGTGCATTATCAGGGACGCGCAGACATCCCCCCGCTGATCGCAATACGCGACTTCACCGCTCAGGCTGGGTTCTTCGGCGTAGTGGGCAAACCCTGGAAAATCGATTTCGTCGAACTGAAGGGGCTGGTAATTACCATCTCGCACCAGCCTGCCGATAAACCTGCACCATCATCCCTGCAAAAACCCAGGAACGATATTCCATTACTGATTCGCGAGCTGGTGGCGGACGACGCACAGTTAATTATTATTCCGAAGGACACGGCCAAGTCCCCGCACATTTTTCAAATTCATCATCTCTCGATGAATCACGTCGGGCTGCATCGCCCGGCAATATTTGAGGCAAAGCTTGAGAATCCTAAACCACCCGGTGAAATCAATTCGCAGGGATCCTTCGGAACATGGAACGCCGAGGAGCCCGGCAAGACTCCCCTCTTCGCCAATTACACGTTCGAACACGCTGACCTCGGAGTCTTCAAAGGAATCAGGGGGATATTATCGTCTAAAGGAAAATATGCTGGGGTTCTTGACCGCATCGAGGTCGAAGGCGAAACGGAGACTCCCGATTTCACCGTCAGTAGCGGCGGCCATCCGGTGAATTTGCACACGCAATTCAGTGCCACCGTCGACGGGATGAATGGCGATACTGTGCTCCATCCGGTTAACGCCAGGTTCCTAAATTCCACGGTGATCGCGAATGGTGAGGTGGTAGAGACGCCGCACAAAAAAGGGCGAGAGATAAAACTGGACGTTACAGTCGACAAAGGTCGAATCGAGGATATGCTGCGACTGGCAGTAAAGACGAATCAGCCTTTTATGACTGGACCAGTAAAAATGAATACAAAGTTCGACTTACCACCGGGGGAAGGCGATGTAGTCGACCGGCTGAAATTAGACGGAACATTCGAAATTCAGGAGGCGGAATTTACCGATCCGCAAGTGAGGGAAAAACTGGCAATGCTAAGCCGTCGAGCCAAAGGAAAGCCGAAGGACAAAAAAGCGGGGGGCAGCACGGCCGCGATTGGAGGGCGTTTCGCTTTGAAAGACCGGATCATTACCCTGCAACAAACGACTTTCTCAATTCCCGGGGCCAGTCTGGACTTTGAGGGGACGTACACGTTGGAAAATGAAGGGCTTGACTTCCATGGCTTAGTGAAAATGGATGCGAAGATTTCACAGACCGTGACCGGCTTCAAATCATTTCTGCTCAGACCGCTGAATCCGTTCTTTCGAAAGAACGGGGCAACACAAATTCCTATTAAGATTTTAGGAACTCGTACCCAGCCATCCATTAAGCCTGATTTTCACCATAGGCAAGAGACGAAGTAGCCGCTTCTGCTCAATGGTGACATTTAGATCTAGTGGGCAAAGGTCACATTCAGTCCGGTGGTCAGAGTCAGATCGTTTCTTTTCTTTCCCACCGGCGGATCAGTGACATAAATATTTCCAAAAGCATTCTGCCATCCCAGCCATTTACTGATTTTCGTCACCGTTCCGAAATTAAAAGTTGACCGGTACTCGCCCGCTTCATTTAGCGCCGGGAAGAAATACAGTTTTTGCGTGAGTACTGTAGATTTTCCGAGTTTCTGAGTGAGTTCTTCTCCCAAAGTAACGGCCGCAATGTTGCGTTGCAGGGTGGTGTAATTTTCGCGGGTGTAATTTAAGCCAGCCAATAAGTCGAAGGTTGTGCGGTCATTCTTGATCGCGTGATAACCAAATCCGGCTCCATAAATTGAGCGCAGGTCCAAATCTTGCAATGCGTCGGTTTGAAAATCGCCGCTCACAAATCCGAACACGCGGGCATTGATATTTCTTTCATAACGGATTCCGCTCTGGCTCGAATTCGCCGTCGTTCCACTGACTCCTCCCGCCGTGTTGCTTGTGGCATACACCGAGTTGGCGTAGAGCGCTATGTGATCATTCAAGCCTTTGCGGTCGCCGGTGAATGCAAGCGCAAGATTCTTCGTTTCGCTGTTGCCGGCGGTAAGCGCAAAGCCTACGTTGGCGCCTCCGGTCCAGCCTTGGGTAAGGCCGGGATGCTGCGACCGTTCATAGGCAATTTGCTCGTCGGAATCTCGCATATCCAGGACTGCATCTTTTTGCACCGTCACGGTGTCGGCCGCCGACGTCTTCACTTCAAGATTTCCGTCTTCCGAGGTCACGGCTCCGACGGCGGGAGCCGCGCCCTTGCTATCGACGTGCAGTGGTTGCGTCGAATGTATTTCGTCAATGGCTGACCATTGAATCGTGACCTCCCCCGCGAATTCCGTCTTTATCACCAGCGTTTTGGCATCCGACTTCAAAATATTTCCGCTTAACCGGTCGCCATTCTTAAGAACTACTTGATCGGCCAAGGCCGTGAGCGCACAAAACACAATAACGCTATACAGAGATAACGACCGAAATTTTCGCAAGGCGACCCTCCGATGAATCTAAACAATTTTAAATTGGCGAGGAGCAGGATTTGTTATTGAGTGGAGTACCGTCTCCGCTCACCTAACGAAGAAAGTTGAAATCTTTCGAAGCACGGCTGGAATTTCCGGTCTCCGGAGGATTACCCCTTCACGTCCGGATTGGAAACGATCGTCGGCGCGCTCGGGGAATTCACCACATTTGTAGCCGTGGTTGGCGGTGCTTGCGTTGTCTGCGTCTGCGGGGGTTCGTTGCTGGCGTCCTTCATTCCACTTTTTAGGGCGCGGATACCTTCCCCGATTCCCTTGCCTAATTCCGGAAGCTTCTTGGGGCCAAAAATCAGAAGGGCGATGGCAAAGATCACCAGCAGGTGCATGGGTTGAAACAGGCCTTCGAACATGTATAGTTCCTCCGCGCGCGCAGAATACTGAACCCATATTGTACTCCTAAACTGGCACCGCTCAGCGGGGTGCAATTTACGCGCTGAAGCTGGTTACGAAAGACGGTTCGCAGACGACCCATCATGGTAATTGCCCGAATTACCTCCGTTACCTTCCCGCCGGAACAGCGCTGCTTTATGTTGCGAAACAGCCATTCCTTTTACCCGATCGGCTAGTTATGGGGCCGGGAGAGTCCGTCGTGCGCAAGTTTCTAATTATTTTTCTGATGATGGCGTGTTCGTCCGCACTCTTTGCCGAATCACGCGAACCGCTGACTTGCGTGGACACCGTGGCGCTGTTAGCTGGGGGGACTTCGACTCACACTGTAAGCGAATTGGTGCGCCGGAACGGCATGTCTTTCCGGGTAGAACATGGTATTAAAAACGGTTTGTCTAGTGCAGGAGCGGACGCCGGCCTTCTCCGAATTCTCGAAACGACTCAACCTCGAACCGGCGATTCCACATGTCCGGCCGCATTATGGGAAGCGGCGGCATTGGCCCATCACAATGATTACGCCGGGGCGGAAGATGTCATCCGCAAACTAATCGACAAGAGTCCGAAAAATGCCGCGCTGCATTTGGCCCTGGCTTATGTACGCCAGCAACAGGGGGATTGGAACGAAGCCTTCGATGAATACAGCACTTCAAAAGAGTTGCTGCCCAGCCTTCCGGAAATCCATAACCGCCTCGCCTATGTTTTTTATCAATCCAACGATTCAAACAACGCCATTGCCGAAGCGCGGACTGCTCTAAGCATTGATCCGCGCAACGCCGAGGCCCACCGGTTTTTGGGGCTGGGGTTGTATATCAATGATCAGTTCGACCTGGCGCTGGGCGCATTTCACCAAGCGCTTGTTCTCGATCCAGCCAGCGCGGATACTCACTATGACATCGCCATGGTGTTAAACGACAAAGGGGATGGCCCGGACGCGGCGCTGGAATATCGCAAAGCAATAAAGTTGCGGCTTGCGTTCTGGCAGGCGCACAACAATCTGGGCATTCTTCTTCATGATGCGGGGAAACTCGACTTAGCGGTCAGCGAATATCGGGAGGCGGAACGCCTGGCGCCAACCGAGCCAACGGTTAGAAACAATCTCGGAAACACCTTTTACGACAAGGGAGATTACGATTCAGCGATTGCCGAGTTCACCGCGTTATTTCAGCTGAATCCTAACTGGAAAGGCGGTCATGCCGGACTGGCGAAGGTCTTCCTGGCCAAAAGGGATTACCAATCCGCCATCCCGCAGCTAAAGCTGGCAATTCTCGATAACCCTACCGGTTCAGCCGAACACCGCGTAATGGGCCAGGTTTTGTTGCTCACGAATCGTCAGGCGGACGGGTTACGCGAGCTCCGCATAGCCGTAGAACTCGATCCCGATTCGGCGCTGGCGCATCACCTTTTAGGCACGGCCCTTTTCGAGGCGCAGCAGCTAAACGTAGCTGCCGAGGAATTCCATGAGGCGCTCAGGCTGGAACCAACCGCCGAAAACCATTACTTCCTCGCCGCCTGCCTGATGAGTATGGGCCGCGATGGAGAGGCTTTAGCGGAGCTGGAACAGGCGTCCAGCCTCAAGCCGGGACAGAATCTGTATCGCGCGCGGAAAGACGAATTGCTCAAGCTCATGAAAGACAACAAGGTCCAGTGAGAACTCTGGCCAGCCGCCCATGAACTACCGTGCCGTGGTCGGCTGACGAACTCGCTCCTACAATCACGGTGAACTGGTTTGCTGTTTCGGCGCGACGCCGATGGAGGGTACGACGATGAGTCCCACGCAATCCACTGGTGTTGCACCCGCACTTGAGCAGGGCCCCGCTGTTCCATCGCAAGTAAAAACTCAGCATCCTGCGGCGCAGCCCCAATTGACCCCTTCCGTCGCTTCTCCGATAAGTCCAAAGCGGGTTGGCTATGGCATGCCTTGCGCTCGGTGCACTACTTACTACGCCGCAAATCTGGCGGCATGTCCAGTTTGCCAATCGACCGAACGGGTCGCGCCGATAGCCGCGGTGAAAACTAATACCACCGCCGTTTCCGAGGCAATTCCCGCTCCGGCAGTTCTGGAGGAGGAGCGCGAACGGTTTCTTCGCGAATTCAAATCTCAAGCTTATGCCGCTTCCCTACAATTAGGGCCGACAGCTACACCGGTCTGCACTCACGAGGAAAATCACCGCGGAACGCCGGAAGCTGCGACCGTATGCCAGGCTTGCTTTGACCAGTTGCAGGAACGCGTCGACGTGTTAGAAGCCGTACTTCACATGGATGTGAAAGAAGCCGCCGAAGTGATTTATGACGCAGTATGGTCCGACCCATCCGACCCGAGCAAAACCTACCAGAACGCAGCGCAAGCAATACTCAGCGAGCTTAAAAAGCGGTCGGGCATTACGCCGGTGTTCGGCCCCTTGCAACCTCTGGCTCACTAAGACCTGCTCATAGGACGCCATACGCAATTAGAAATCGCTTAGCCGCGAATCATAAGCTACTACCTTGCGAAACTGGCGGGGGCGGCCCTGCCAATCAAGTAAACTCCATTTCCTTCTTTCCCGATATTGCGTCCCGCGCACTGGGTTACCTGTCAGAATTACGAAAGCGCATGCACGTGGGACATCTGTTCGCTTAACCTCGCCAATGAGATGTTGGACTGGTTGTGAGAAAGCAATCACCCATGGCAACAGACGGCTGTTTGGACGAGGTTCATGTCCGTATCCTGCGCGTAACCGAAGATCTGCGCGCCATCCAACGAGAACTCAATTGCGCTGCCATGGAAGCTCCGGGCAATCCCGAGCTCATGGAAGCCTTGACTCAACTACCTGAGATGGAATCGCTACAGGTGTTGAAATCGGCTCTGGACCAGATGCGCCATTTCTTGTGGTTTTACATGCAGGTAATGACTAACAACTCTGCTACCGGCGATCAATTGCGCCAAAGCATCCGCCAGAAACCTGGCAATGATCCCACGCCCACCACCGATGCGTCGATGCTGGAGAAATTTAAGTCCGCTGCGGATACGGCATTGCTGCAATATCTCGCCGACGGCAAAGGCCGCAAACCGAACTAGCCGCGAACCTTCGATCTTGCGAAATTTCAAATGTTATAATCGCGTCGTAACACCATTCCACTCCGGCGCTTAACATTTATCGCTTTAGCGCAGGACTCTCAGTCGGGGCGTAGCGCAGCCTGGTAGCGCACCTGGTTCGGGACCAGGGGGTCGGAGGTTCAAATCCTCTCGCCCCGACCAATCTCACTCGAATATTGAAGACAGTCCAGAAACCGAGACTCACGCATCACCCCTACGTTCACCTTCGCTTTTCACTTTCCAAAGATTTCACTTCATGCTAACGGCACAAAAGTTGTCAGTTCGCTTCTCAAAAAGCTAAACTCGAACTTCTTAATTTTCTCCAGAGGTATCCATGCAAGAAGTCAGCGCTCACTACAATGCAGTCGCGTCGGAATATTCCAAACAGTACAGAAAAGATCAACTTGACGATTTTTCCTCTTATCCAGCGAATTATTTCCGCTTGCAACTACTGGTGAATTCTTTCCTTCGCCGGGGCGTAAAGAGAGTATTAGAAGTAGGAGTCGGCGAGGGCACTCCGCTTATCACCTTGGCTAAACTGGGACTAGAAGTTTGGGGTTTTGATCTGGCAGAGCGGATGGTCGAAGGTGCGCGCAAGAATTTTCAAGAGGCGGGCATCGATCCGGCGCGAATCGCGTGGGGCGACATAAGGGACTGCCTGACCTATGCCAACCTTCTACACGATGGGCTCTTCGACGGAGTTGTAGCAATGGGAGTTATGCCTCACGTCGAGAACGACGAACTGGTTTTTGACAACCTCGCCACTTGCCTCAGGCCCGGCGGCACCGTCTTTATCGAGTTTCGGAATAAACTGTTTTCGCTGTTTACCTTCAACCGCTTAACCTTCGAATTTATAATGGATGACCTGCTTCTCGGCGTCGATGAGAAGGTCAGAGATGTAGTGGCCCAGGAAATAAAACCCCGGCTTCGAATGGATCTTCCCCCATCGCGAAACCAGCTTGGCGATGGTTCTCCGGGATATGACGCGGTCCTGTCGAGATTTCACAACCCGTTTGAGGTGCTGGAAACCCTGCGACGAAAGGGCTTCAAAGAGAGTGAATTGCTTTGGTACCATTACCACCCCGCCTTACCGATGTTGGAGTCGAAGCTGGGAAATCTTTTCCGGCAAGAAGCTTTCAGACTTGAACACGAGCCATCCGGTTGGCGTGGATTGTTTCTATGCTCGGCATTTGTGGTGCAAGCCACGAGACAAAGTTGAATTTAATTGCCGAAAATGCGGCGAATGCTCCGGTTCAGCCGGCCTCGGAAGCGGTTGGCCAAGAAATGTATTCGTGGGCGACCGATCTTTTTCCTATTTGCCGGAGCCTTACAGGCGAGGGAAATCGTCAAACAATCGCTTACCTTCGAAATATTCTGCCGCCACTCGTAATTCACGAAGTGCCTTCGGGAACTAAAGCGTTTGACTGGACGGTTCCAGATGAATGGAATATACGGGATGCGTTTGTCGCGGATATCGATGGGCGCCGCGTCATTGATTTCAGAAAATCCAACTTACATGTGGTCGGCTATTCCATCCCAGTGGATACGACGACGCCTCTCGATGAGCTTCAATCTCATCTTCATTCACTGCCTGAACAGCCCGACGTAATTCCTTACGTTACCTCTTACTATCAACGACGTTGGGGATTTTGCTTGTCCGAGGCCGATCGAGAGAAACTGAAACCTGGAAACTACCATGTAGTGATCGATAGCACCCTGTCGCCAGGATCGATGACTTACGGCGAGTTGGTGTTACCCGGTCGCGAGGAAAAAGAGATTCTTCTGTCTACATATATTTGCCATCCCTCAATGGCGAATAATGAGCTTTCAGGACCTGTGGTTACAGCCGCACTCGCAAGATGGCTTATAGAACTACCCGATCGGCGATACACCTATCGAATCGTGTTCGGGCCCGAAACGATTGGATCGATTTTATATCTAAGCCGCAATTTAGAAATTTTGCAGCGGAACATGGTGGCTGGATTTGTTGTCACATGTGTTGGCGACGATCGCTCTTTTTCTTTTCTGCCATCCCGGTTGGGAGCAACGCTGGCGGATCGCGTGGCTTTACATGTTCTGAAATATCACGCGCCCAACTTCGTAAAATATACTTTTTTAGATCGTGGCAGCGACGAGCGCCAATACTGTAGTCCAGGAGTTGACTTGCCCGTTGCGTCCATTATGCGGACAAAATACGGCGTTTATCCTGAATACCACACATCGGACGATAACCTTAATTTGATATCTCCCAATGGCCTGTTTGGAGCTTTCGAGGCCCTGAAAAAATGCTTGACCACCCTGGAAAGTAACCATTGCTATAAAAGCACCTGCAAGTGCGAACCGCAATTAGGGAAACGCGGTCTTTATCCGTCTCTCAGCACTCTCGCGACTTCAAAGGCCGTCAGGACAATGATGAATATCCTGACTTATGCGGACGGCGGACATGACCTGATCGGATTGGCCGAGACGGTCGGAGAGACGGTCGAGAATTGCCTGCCTATTGTTTCCGCCCTGTTGAGCCAGGATCTCCTGGAAATCTCCCGCTGAGGGAAGAGCGCGAATTCCGGGTAGCGATGAAGCCGGAAGATCTCGGGAGCGCAAACCTGGAAGCCATCGGCAAGAAATGGGCGTAAGGCAGCATTCTCTCCATTCGCGATGAGCCATAAGGGCTGCGGTTTTGAGGACGCACCGCTTTTTCTGTTTGGCTTACAGAGAAGCGACGATTTTTCGGTATTCGGTTTCGGTGAAGGCTTTTAGAGTTTGGGTGGATATGTTACCCATTAATCCGGTAGACAGCAGGAATTTCGCGACGATTTCATCGCTGGGGAATTCAGAGATAATTACAGCGTCGTACTTTCCCATCGTTAAGTACCAGGCATGGATTTTTCCTCCCGCCCCTTCGGCCGCTTTCTTGGCGGCGTCCAGACGCGTGGGGCTTTCTTTAATTTTCGCAGCGCCCTGTTGTGTGTAGCGGATCAGCGTAATGTAATGTCCCATATTTATTCCTCCATCTCGGGTTTTCTGGCTTTGTGATCGACCGATACACTATACCCATCCCGCCCCGCATGCAATTATTTTGGGTATCTGGGAATGTCCTTTGATTGGTCCAGACAGTCTGTCCGAGGTGAAATGCAAGCTGCGGGTCCGCACCATATAGCCCTTTTGAGTTAGGCGGCTTGGATACTTGTTAAGCAGTTATTCCCGCGATACTGTCGCTTGGTCGCGTCTTGGCGCGCTCGTAACGGGTATAGGGACTGCACTGCGATAAAGGCCCTGATTCGCCCCGATTTTGGTTGTCCCAACAAATCTAATTGAGAGGTGCACCATGTCCCGGATATTTTCGATCGTTCTGCTGTGCCTGTTGGCCATTCCAGTCTTCGCACAGAATCCTGTAACCGCCGATTCTCCTTTTCAGGTTCGCTATGCAGCCAACCTCAACCTCAACGATTCATATATCGACATCACTAATACTGGCGCGAATGGCGCGTCGCTTTACGGACCCGGCGTCGGCACACCCTCGGGCAACATCTGCGTGAACGTATACGCCTTTGATCCCGGCGAAGAAGAAATTGCGTGCTGTAGCTGTCTGGTGACTCCTAACGCACTGGTGTCGATGTCGGTCAAGAACAGCATCCTCAACAACACCGAAACTGCCGTGAGGCCAAACTCGGTTGTGATCAAGTTAATTTCAACTCTGGCGGGAACAGGCGGAACGGGAACCAGTTGCAGCGGAAGCGCTGCTAACGCGAGCACTTCTGGGACCCTGGCAACTGGACTGGGCGCCTGGATGACTACGACTCATGCCATAACCACCACCACACAGAGCCAGTATTGGTGGGTACCCGCAACTACCACAACTACAGCTACCTTGGAGGAAACGCCGTTTTTGCCTTCGACTCTCAGTGCGGCTGAACTGGCCAGTGCTGCGGGTCGCTGCAAGTCAATCGTCGGTAACGGAAGCGGTGCCGGAATTTGCGGCGGCTGCCAGGTTGGAGGACAGTAAATTCAATCGGTATGAACTTCAAAGCCCTGCATCAGGCGGGGCTTTTTTCATTAAGATGGAATCTTCAAGAATGAAGTTCCACAAAAAGCTCTTGAGTAAGGCGGGATTGCTGCTTTTCATCCTGACCGCGGCATCTGCGCTCGCTCAAATGTGCGATGCGCCTGACGCGCATCCCCAGGCAGACAGCGCATTTGACTATGTGCGCGCGGAAATTAGAGCGTTGCGATGGATCAGGCTGGGAGTAGAGGTATCGCAATCGATCCCAGCTCCGGCAGCGCCAGGTGACCCGCAACGGGCCAAGCAAGCGGAACGCCGCGACACCATGGCAACCACGCTCAATAACGACTACGACTGCGCGGCTCGGGCCGTCACGCCATATAAGGAAAGCAAGATCGCCGACGTGCATGACAGCGTCGAGGCCATTGTGAACGGCATCGCGGCCAGCCAGGAAAACAATCGGCAAGTCCTTGAGCAGTTAGCGGCAATTGATCGCGCGCGGAACGCCAGCGAGGTTGATCCCGCAACAATGGATAGGTTGAAAAAGTTGACCGCCTCCGAAGATCAGGCGCGCGCCATGATCGTACTGGGCGTAAAGATAAGCGCTTTCGCGCTCGTCCGTACAAAAGATGACAAGCCAACCGGCGAACCCGTCGCCTTCACAATTAGCGCCCGGCAACACGACATTCTCGCGAAAGAACTGGGACAAGTGCTAAAACAAAGGGAACACAATCCCAGTTTTATTGATGCCTGCGCAAACACGCTATCAAGTCTGCTCGCCAGGGATCTGCCCACGTCCAAGCCGTAGGGTGAGTCCGACTATGAGCACCATGAGAATGAGTCCGGATGAAAGCATTTGAAAACCGGCGACGCCCACCACCCGTCGCGTTGGCGTAACATCGCAACTGCATTCTTACGTTGCTCCCATGATGGAACGTATTCAGAAGCCCCATCCGGACGTCGAAGTCATTCCCGCCGGACCGGAACAGATCTCGGTCGTGGGCAATCTACTCGAATTGTACGCACATGATTTCAGCGAATTCCATTCTGTAGAAATAGGATCGAATGGAAGATTCGGCTATGAGTCGCTTCCTCTTTACTGGAGCGAGCCCGAGCGACATCCTTTTCTTATTTGGGCGCACGGTAGGTTGGTGGGCCTGGCGTTAGTAAAGAAAGGGTCGCAAGCGTTCGGCAACCAATCCGTCTGGGACATGGCGGAGTTTTTTGTTCTTCGCGGATACCGGAGACGTGGAATCGGAGTTCAGGCGGCGCACCACATTTGGACGCGTTTCCCCGGTTCATGGGAGGTTCGAGTAATGCAGTCTAATGTTACTGCGCAGGATTTTTGGACCCGCGCCATATCTGCATTTACCGGCACCACGATTCCTCCCATTTGCGCGGAAGCTGATGGCAAGAGCTGGAGAATTTTCACGTTTGAATCGCGGAAGTATGCCGCGATCTCAAAAGCGCCGCAGCTGCCGCCAGATGATTGAAGTCGGATAAAATGTCGATCGTGCGAAACCATCGATTCATGAGAAAACTCTACCGCTGGCTGCTTCTTTCCTTCCTTTTCAGCAGTGTGTTTCTTCCCGGTCAAACGGAAATTGGACGCGCCCGCACAAACAAATCGGAAGCGCGCAGGGAACTGCCTTTGACCGCATTCTATGAAACCGCGCGTCCACTGCAATCGGCCAAGCCTGGCAGCCTGATACGTTCGGAGCCGTTCGACGATTACAACTTGTCTGCGGATATGTCCGCCCTCCGCATCCTTTACCATTCCCGCGATTCGTTCGGACGAGATGTTGCGGCTTCAGGCGTGGTACTCATTCCGGCGGGAAAATCGCCCGGTGGCGGGTGGCCCGTGATTGCCTGGGCTCACGGATTTAGTGGGCTGACACGCCAGTGCGCTCCCTCGCTGATGACCAACATTTTTGATGGCCCGATTCTTTCCATGTATCTGACGTTAGGCTATGCAATCGTGGCGGCTGACTATGCGGGCCTGGGGTCAGGCTCTCCTTATGCCGCGCTGGACGCACAATCCAATGCGGTCGACGTTTTATATTCCATCCCAGCAGCTCGCGCGGCCGCGCCCCAGCTTGGCGCGAAATGGATTGCAATGGGAAAATCGCAGGGAGCGATGGTGGTGCTTAAACTTGCCGAATTACCTGAATCGTCCGATCCAGATTTTCTCGGCAGCGTTGCGATCTCAGGGGTCGCCGACACCAAAGACTTTTATGAAAGTCTGGCGCTGCAACCACGCAATGGCATTCTGTCGGCAGTGGCATACGGAATCAAGA
Organism: uncultured Acidobacteriaceae bacterium; assembly: GCA_963849315.1. Classification (GTDB taxonomy): domain Bacteria; phylum Acidobacteriota; class Terriglobia; order Terriglobales; family Acidobacteriaceae; genus PALSA-188. The sequence goes on from CAWKGT010000002.1 coordinate 684,192, forward strand.
CGGTCTACCCGGAATTCAATTTGGGCAATATGCTAACCGCTAAAGGCTTGGCCCCACTCGCGCGAATTGACTCTAGTTGTAGCGTTCCTGACTATGGCGATGCCGCGCCGGAAAAAATATTGCAGCCCAATTGGGAAAAGAACCAGTTCGTTCAGCAATTCATGGCGAGAAACGATATTGGGAAAAATCAAGCAGAAAGGCCAATCCTGATCATTGGCGGAGGATCTGATCCCTCCATACCAGCCGCAATGACGGCAATTGTCGAAAGAAGAATGTGCCAACTTCACGACAAATTATTGTTCGAGGAATACCCCGAATTGGACGCCGCCAGCGTGGTCGGCGCTTCGGTGCGAGATCAAATTAACTGGATTCAGGCTCGCTTCGCCGGCCGCGCTGAAGAAAGTAACTGCAAATTTACTGCGGTAGTCGATTCAAAGATTTCTGCCGGCTATCCGATACAATAAAGTGCCATTCGATCTGCGGACCGCGAGGCATTTACCAATTTATGATCCATCCCTGGCACGACGTGACTCCCGGCGATTTGTTGCCGCAAGAATTTCAGAGCGTAATTGAGATCCCATTTGGTTCAAGCGTTAAGTATGAACTGGACAAGACCAGCGGTTTAATCAAGCTCGACCGCGTGCTCTATTCCGCTGTTTATTATCCGGCAAATTACGGTTTCATTCCGCAGACCCTGGCCGAAGATGACGACCCCCTGGACGTGCTCGTGCTTTGCCAGGAAACCGTGGTGCCTCTGACCATCATTCACTCGCGCGCGATTGGGCTGATGACCATGATCGACGCAGGAAAAAAGGACCATAAAATTATCGCCATCGCCACCGAAGACCCTGAATTTAATTCCTACCGCGAGGCCCAGGAGATGCCTCCGCACCGCATGATCATGCTGCGCCGTTTTTTTCAGGACTACAAACAACTGGAAGGGAAAGCCGTGGAAGTCGATGAAATACGGCCTGCAACCGAGGCGTACCCGGTGATCAGCGACGCTTTACATCGGTATAGCGAACAGCGCCGAAAAGGATTTTTGCAGGCGAAACACTAATAGCCCTGCATATCAACGGACGCCATCGTCCTCCCGAATCAAAGATTCGTCGCTCGGAAGGATCGGAAAGATGGGATCATGGCTGGTTGACGGTGATTCGATAAGCATAAGCGTATTTCCCGGGCGGCCGCTCGGGCAGTTGTATATGCAGGCCGTCCGCTAGTTGCTGGAATTTTAGAGTTTGCGCCGTTCCTAACAATGCGACGGACTCGATTTTGGGCGCGCCCGCACCATTGAGCGCCAGAGAATGTATGACGGCTTCGGGCGAAGAGGGCCAGCCTAACTCGATCGCGTAGATTGAACCTCCTTTAGTAGTGAAGCGAAAATCTTCGGAGGTGTAAGGCTTGGTATCGGCGTCGTGAAAAGCCCCAGCCGCGGTTTTCGTGGGTCCTTCGCCAAAAACTTTCCAGGGGCGCGTACCATAAATTGCCTCACCGTTCATGTTCAGCCAGGCCCCAATGTCCAAAAGCACTTGCTGCGCGGCCTGAGGTATTGTCCCGTCCGATTTCGGCCCGATATTCAAAAGCAGGTTGCCGTTCTTGCTTACGATATCCACCAGTTGGTGAATGATGAATTCCGGCGACTTGTAAGTATCGTTCTCAATGAATCCCCAGGATTTATTGCTGATCGAGGTATCAGTCTGCCAATAGAGCGGACGAATATCCGACAATTGTCCGCGTTCAACGTCCAGCACCCCCGCGCGCTCCTGCATGGCGTAGTCTTTGTAATTAATGATGCCAACAGTTCCGCCGCTGGCAAGCATTGTGTCGTAGTAAAAGGCCGCGAATCGCGTGATCGCCGGACGCACCGACGGTTGCCCAATCCACCAGTCGAAATACATGATGTCGGGATGATATTTCTGCACGATTTCCGCGGATCTGGCCAGCCAGTCATTGGTCCACGCCTCAGAAACGTAAGTGAAATCGTCGCTCAAAGGGGTGTTATTGATGTTTTCGAGCCAGGTGTGCGCAGGCCCGTAAAAAGCGGCATTCGCCGGATCGTTGACGTCGGACGCGATCGCCCGCCCCACGCCTAGAAAAAAATTATGCTCAACCCGATGGGAAGATGCGCCGAGATGCAAACCCTCGGCCCTGACGGCCTTTGCCAAATCTCCCATTAGATCGCGGTGCGGACCCATTTTTGCCGCAGTCCAATCGGACAGGCCGCTGTCATACATGGCGAATCCGTCATGATGTTCAAACACCGGCACGACATATTTCGCGCCGGACGCTTTAAAAAGTTCTGCCCATTTCGCCGGATCGAAATGCTCGGCTTTGAACATTGGGATGAAATCTTTATATCCAAATTTATCTTGCATGCCGTACGTCGTAATGTGGTGCTTGTACTCGTCGGTCCCCGGGATGTACATATTTCGCGGATACCATTCATTGCCAAACGCCGGGACCGAATACACTCCCCAATGAATAAAGATTCCGAACTTGGCGTCTTTGTACCACTCGGGGACTTGGTAATTTTCAAGCGATTGCCAATCGGCGCGGAACGGGCCTTCGTGGATTGTTTTATCCACTGATTGCAGAATGCTCGCGCGTTGCGCTTCGTACTTACTGGTGGCGTTTTGCCATGTCTTATCTATCGCCGCAGGATCCTGCGATGCCGTAGGACTGTCGTTGCCGGCGTTCTGTTGTCCCAAGGCGATGCATGTGAACAACGCAATGAGCCAAATCGCAGCTAGAGTAACTCTCATCAGAATATTTGGGTTGAGTATATCTGGGTTGGCACAGAAAGCTAGGCCGCATTTTTCAGGAGCTGTGAGATTCCTCCCAGCGGGGTTCGCACCCATGCGGGACGATTATTCAATTCATAAGCTAATTCGTACACGGCTTTGTCGAGCAGAAAAGCTTCGAGCATTAGTTCAAATTCAGCCGAGCTTTCGGGGATGAAACTGGCCCCGGCGGTCATCTCGCGGTAGCTTCGAAGAAAAGCGACCGAGACCCATTTTTGCCAAGAGGTGGCCTCGATTTCAAGTCGCTGCCGATCTTTTCCCTCAAAACCGTGGCTTAGTGCGGTGTGGGCCGCATAGTCGAAAGATCGCAACATTCCAGCGACGTCCTGAAGCGGACAGCGTTTGCGGCGCCGTTCAGCCAACGGCCGCGAGGGCTCTCCCTCGAAATCAATAATTATGAAATCCGATCCGGTAAATAAAACCTGGCCGAGATGATAATCGCCATGAATTCTGGTTTTCATTACAGAGGGATGCGAACCCCCAAAGTTATCGAGCCGCCTTTTGAGATACCCTTCCTGGGCGAGAACGATCTCGGCAGTTTCGCGGATGTCCAAAGGCAGAAAACTGCATTGCTGGCGCAGAAGTTGAAAAGTCGAACGCAGCAATCGTTCGGACCCGTGCCTGAATTCCCGTTGATCTGCGTCAGTAAAGGGTTCGGGACGGAAGTCTCGATCGTTAGAATCCGAAGCCAGCGCAAGGTGAAGTTCTGCCGTGCGGCGTCCCAGCAGTTTTGCCCAATTCAGATATTCACCAATAATGCCGGCTATTTCAGTTGGTATTTCTTGCTTGGATAATTTCAGAATGGAGTTACTCGAGTCTAACGTCGCGCTGTTCTCCGCAGTGCCATTGCGGAAAAACTCCGCGGCCTTTTGCAGCGTAAACTCCCAGGCGTCGCCGCGGTTTGCGACAAATGCCTGAAGAATTCCACAGGATATACAGTTCCCGTCGTGGACATATTCCAGACGGCCTAGCACCGCTGCAATGTTTCGGAAAGAAGTTTTCTCAGTCAAAAACGATCCCATTTCCAAATCTGGATTGGTTCCAGACTCGAGGCGCCGGAATAATTTGAGAATTAATTTCCGGTCATAGAACACGGAACTGTTACTTTGCTCTCCCCGGTTGAGGCGCGGTATCGGCCTGGGGTCGCCGGGATGCCAGATTTCGGCGAGCGACTTCCCTGCCCGGGCGCGCAATTCACCTTCTGAACCGGCAACGCAACTGTTCTGACGAATCATATCGAGCAGCAAATCGAGAAATTTCGGTTCTGCCATTGCGTCGCTAAGTTGAAGCGCCGCGCTCGAATCACGCAAATGCAGTTCCATTACTTGCGCGGAATCGCCGACCGGCGATATAGGTGTAGGGGCGAGCGCCAAAGGAATGTCATAAGTTTCCTCAAGTCCGTCCGAATACGTAATTTTCGATATCACCAGAAAAGCACGGGGATTCTCGATTGGCATGGTTATGACGTCGAGTATTTGTAGCGACTCAATTTTCCGGGCTTTGCCGGCGAACCATCGGCGCTCTCGCAAAAAGATGGGAAGAAGCGCAGGCAAGTCGTTTCGCAAAGCTGCCGCGACCGTTTTGTTATCAGCTGTGCTCATCGAAATTAAGGCGTTATAGCAGACGGTAAGACAGAAACAAATTACGACAGATAATCCAAAGCTGGCGCCGTGCCAGACATGCGTCGGATACTAAAAACGTGGGCCGGCACTCGCTGCGGGTCCAATTCCACATAGTTGTGCGATCCATTCCAAAAATAATGTGCGTCCGTAAGCAAATCGTGCACTTGATACGGCTGTGCGGGGTCGAGGTGAAAATCGGCTAATGGAAGGTCAACCCAGCCCGATTGCTTATATTTAAGATCCAGATTCACAACCACGACGATTATGTTCGAAAAATCGTCGGTCGCTTTGCTGTAAACGATCAACTGTTCGTTATCAACCTGATGGAAACGCAAGCTCCAGTCGCTTTGCAGCGCGGGGTTTTCAATGCGAATTTTGTTTAGCCGCGCGATCAGAGGCTTTAGATTGCCAGGCGCACTCAGATCCCAATTTCGAATCTGATATTTTTCCGAGTTCAGATATTCTTCGCTGCCCGGCCGCAAAGGAAGATGCTCGCCTAATTCGAAGGCGGGCCCATAAATCCCGTAACTCGCTCCCAGTGTAGCCGCCAGGATCAGGCGTGTCATGAACGCCGGCCGTCCGCCATGTTGCAGGATCTCGGTCAAAATGTCGGGAGTGTTCGGCCATAGATTTGGACGAAAATATTCGCGTACTCCGGTCTTCGTGAGCTCGGTAAAATATTCGGTTAACTCAGCCTTGGTGTTTCGCCACGCAAAGTAAGTGTAGGACTGAGTGAATCCCAGCTTCGCCAGTTCATACATGATTTTGGGGCGGGTGAATGCCTCCGCCAGAAAAAGCACATCGGGGTGGCGGGATTTAACCTCGCCAATAAGCCACTCCCAAAAACTAAATGGCTTGGTGTGGGGATTATCTACGCGAAATATTCGAACTCCCTGCTCAACCCAATAGAGCACCACGCTGCGTAACTCTTCCCACAAAGCCGCGCTATCGTCAGTATCGAAATCGAGCGGATAAATATCCTGATATTTCTTCGGCGGATTCTCCGCATATTGCACTGTGCCATCGGGACGCATGCGGAACCAATCTTTGTGTTCCGTTACGTATGGATGATCGGGCGCGCATTGAAACGCGAGGTCGAGAGCGATTTCCATGCCCAATTCTTTCGTGCGTGCGGCGAGCAACTTGAAATCTTCGATCGTCCCCAGTTTCGGGTGAATTGCCTTATGGCCGCCTTCTTTCGATCCGATCGCCCATGGGCTGCCAGAGTCGTCTGGAGCGGCGGTCTCCGCATTGTTCTTCCCTTTCCGGTTTACGTAGCCGATGGGATGTATAGGGGGCAAATAAAGGACATCGAATCCCATTTCAGCGACGTAATCGAGGCGCTTCAAGCAATCCAGCAGGGTTCCGTGCCTCGCCGGTTCATCGGCGCACGATCGGGGAAACAATTCGTACCAGGAGCTAAAGCGCGCACGCTTCCGGTCCACGATTACCTCGAGTTCTTTGGGATAATGACTGGCACGGCGCATGTCGGGATTTTGAATTACCAACTCGCCAAGCTCAGGGTCGAGCGCTTTCTCCACCGCTTCGCTGAAACTGATATTCAAAGCGCCACGAATTTTCTTGGCCCATGCGGTCAGCTCGCGGGCATCATTCGGATCGGCACGGTCCGCCGCCTGCTCGATCAATTGCACTCCAACGAGAACATCGACGGAAATATCCTGCCCCGCGTCGAATTTCTTTTTGATATCGCGCGTCCAGGTCTGGAACCGATCTACCCACGCCGACAACGTGTAAAACTGCCGCCCGATCGCTGAAACAGAAAATTGGCCGCTCCAATGATCGTTTACACCGGATAACATCGGCGATTCATGCCATTGATTTTCGGCTTGGCTTCGGTGCCGCAAGATAGCGCGAATTACATCGTGTCCATCGGTGAAAATATCGGCGGTAATTTCCACGCGCTCTTCGACGACGCGCTTGATCGGAAAGCGGCCTCCGTCAACCTCTGGACGCACGTTCTCGATTATCACTTTCCGCGGGAATGTTGCGGTCGGCGCCGCTTTTTCCAAAACCGCCATTATGAGGTTGACCTCGGAATCAGTATTTGTTGCACTTGTTAAAGATACAGGTTGCATCGGGCCCTGTTATTGCCGCCAGGCAGCTTAGCTGAGCGGATGACCTAACGTGTGCTCCTTTTGTAACTTGGCACTCAATCTTTCGTTCTCTAGAGTCAACACAGCGGAAGCAGCGTCAGGGCGGAGCTTTCGGCCACAGACGTGCATCTAATCATCAATAAGCAGCGGGAAATGCGGCCACGCGTGAAATTTTTGGATACCTTCGGAACGAACTACACACGGTACGCGGTTGTAGCGGCTTTCGTGGTTGCATCCATGTTTCCGGCCGCCGCTCAGACTTCCGCTTACCTGCCCCCCGGAACCACCGTTGCCGCCGATGTGGGTCAACCGAACGATTCCGTTCTTACCATCAAAAAGCGCGTCGATGAAGTTCATGTTCTCTTTATCGCTACTGACCGGCATGGAAAATTCGTTCGCAATTTAAACGAAGATGACTTTGCGTTTCTCGACGATAATAAGCCGCCGCAATCGATCAATAATTTCCTGCGCGAAACCGACTTGCCGTTACAACTCGGATTGTTGATAGACACCAGCGGCTCGGTCCGGGGCCGTTTCGACTTTGAGCAGCAGGCTGCCGTCGATTTCTTGCAGCATACTTTACGCGTGAGCTACGACAAGGCTTTCGTGATGGGCTTCAACACTCACAGCCTGGTTACACAGGACTTTACCGATAACGTTTCCCTTCTATCCACCGGCGTAAATAGCCTGCGCTCGGGCGGAGGCACGGCGCTTTATGACGCGGTGTATCGCGCCTGTCACGACAAATTCATGAAGGGTAGCAAGGATGCTGCGGACCGGCCCACGCGGCGCGCGATCATCATCGTGAGCGATGGGGAGGACAATCAAAGCGAAGTGAGCAAGGCCCAAGCCATCGAAATGGCGGAACGCGCCGAAGTCATCATCTACGCCATTTCAACCGATGACAGCGGGTTGATTCTGCGGGGAGATAAAGTTCTGCAAGACCTCGCCGACGCGACCGGAGGCCGTGCATTCTTTCCATTCAAAATGAAGGATATTAAGAACTCGTTCTCAGCTATCGAAACCGAACTGCGCAGTCAGTATGTGGTCTCCTATCTCCCGGCTGACTTCGACGCCGATGGCCGTTATCGCTCGATCGAAATTACCGCTTTGAAAAAAGACTTGCAAGTACGTGCACGCAAAGGGTATTACGCTCCGCGGCAATAGCATCCTTTCCAGCCTCAATCCACTCTAATGGACTGGGATAAACGGTGTAGAATTGCCCTGCGAGGCACAAGTTCACATGAGCAATGTGCGTCAAAAACTCGTTTTGCTATTGATGGCGGCGAGTCTACCCCTTCATAGCCAAGTTGCACAGAAAGCCTCGCCCAGCAGGTCCTCGCAAATCACGGCTGCCCAATCAGTTACCACGCAATCGTCCTCATCCAGCCAGCTTTCCCTGGAACAAATGCCTGCTAGCGCCCCTCAAGTTTCTTTCAAGAGCGGAGAACTCACAATCATCGCGAAAAATGCCAGTCTGGGAGCGATTCTTCAGGCGGTGCAGACCGAGACCGGTGCCACCATCGATATGCCCGGAAGCGTGACCGAGCGGGTTGTGGGGGAATTTGGTCCCGGGCCTTCGAGGGAAGTGCTGACGGCACTATTGAATGGATCGCATTTTAATTACGTATTGCTGGGATCGCCGCAAGATCCTAACTCTCTGGATAGGGTGGTGCTTATAGCAAAGGCCGCTGGCACCGAGGATACCGCTACCGGGCCTCCACCGGCGGGGAGCAATACTGCGATGCTTCCCCGGCAAGGAAATATCATTATTCCTCCACAGGACCCCGACGACAACGCCGCTGACACCGAGGAAATGGCAGAACCCGACCCGAACGCGGCAGCGGCGGATCAATCCGGCGACCAACAGAACGCACAGCCCGCCATAAAGACTCCTCAGCAGTTGCTGCAAGAGCTACAGCGGCAACAGCAAGCCCAACAGCAGGGGCAAGCGGGAACGCCGCAGGGTGTGCCCCAAATGCAGGGGCGGCCGCCGCAATAGCATATTAGTAAGGGTTAGCTAGTCCCCGCTCGCCTGAGGTTCGCTGGCGGCGAAGGTCAATGGCGTCATTTGGGCGGGCGAAGATTGGTAAGACACGCTATGCAGGATCATAATCACTATCCCATAAGCAGAGATGATGCCCAGCCCAACTACCGAAATTGAGGTAAGTGCGACGACCAGAATCGTAAAAAAGCTGCCCAAGTGCTCACCTTTTCGGTTTCTAGAATTGCTTGAGTGTGCTCTCAATCTACCCGCGTTGACGCTTGCAGCTATTGGCTAATAAGATACGTGAGTAGAACTGCGTACACCCACTTTCCAACATTTCTGTGGGCCCGTCCACGTTACGGAAGGACATTCTGACCCGGTTTTTATGCCAATCACCAAGCTCACGGTGCGCGGGGCGCGCCAGCACAATTTAAAGAATATCGACGTTGAAATCCCGCGCAACACCCTGACGGTGATTACAGGGTTGAGTGGATCGGGCAAGTCGTCGCTCGCCTTCGACACTATTTATGCGGAGGGTCAGCGTCGCTATGTGGAGACGCTTTCGGCGTATGCCCGCCAGTTCCTGGATCAAATGGAGCGTCCCGACGTTGACGGCATAGACGGGCTCAGCCCGGCCATTTCCATCGAACAGAAAACCACCAGCCGCAGCCCACGCTCCACGGTGGGCACAATCACGGAAATCTACGATTATCTTCGGCTCTTGTATTCCTCGATTGGAATCCCACACTGCCCGCAGTGCGGCCATCCCATTTCCCGACAATCGGCGGAACAGATCGTGCAACGGGCAATGGCGTTGACTCCGGAAGACCGCATCATGATTCTGGCGCCGATTGTGCGCGGACGCAAAGGCGAATTCAAAAAAGAAATCGAAAAACTGGTGCAACAGGGATTCACCCGCGGGCGCGTCGACGGCGAAATGGTAAACCTCGAAGAGGACCTGCAACTGGACAAGCGGAAAAATCACAGCATCGAAGTGGTAGTTGATCGCTTGCTGGTGAAACCGGGGATCGAGCATCGCCTGGAACTTTCGGTTGGATTGGCAATGAAGTTGGCTGGCGGCCTGGTGCAGTTAGCTGTCGTTGGAGGCGACGAACAGCTTTATTCCTCGCGGCTGGCCTGTCCGGATTGCGGCATAAGCGTTCCGCAACTGGAGCCAAGATCGTTCTCGTTCAACAGCACTTACGGTGCGTGTCCCGAGTGCCATGGTCTGGGCAACCGCTACGACTTTGATCCCGCCAAGGTAATCGTGGATTGGTCGAAGCCATTGCTGGAAGGCGGTCTGGGGCCGGGATCGGCGTCGCAAAACCTGATCTACATGTTAAACATCACGGCCTCTACCCATGGCATTAATCTGTCTACTCCGTTCGAGAAATTTTCGGAGAAGACGCAAAATCTTCTTCTCCACGGAGAAGCCGGAAAGGGCAAGACAGGGTTTCGTGGAATTCTTGGATATCTGCGGCAGAATTTGGAAGAGGGCACATCAGAAAGCTATCGCGAGTCGCTGCTGGAATACATGTCGGCCACGGAATGCCCGGCGTGCCAAGGCAGACGCTTGCGGCCAGAGAGTCTTGCGGTAAAAGTGAACGGCATGTCTATTGGGGATTTCACTGCTCTGCCAGTTTCGCGGTCGCTGGTGATGGCGCGAAAAATCCGTCTCGCCGGGCGCGAAGAAATAATCGCTGGACGCATCGTTTACGAAATCATCGAGCGCCTGCAATTTTTAGACAACGTCGGTCTGGGATACATCTCTCTTGATCGTTCCGCCGCAACGCTTTCGGGTGGCGAAGGTCAGCGTATCCGTTTGGCAACGCAGATTGGCTCAAAATTGCGCGGTGTTCTGTATGTCTTGGACGAGCCTTCTATCGGTCTTCATCATCGCGACAACGACCGGCTGCTGACGGCTTTGGAAGAATTGCGCGACTTGGGGAATACCGTACTCGTAGTCGAGCACGATGAAGAAACCATTCGTCGCGCAGATTATGTGATTGATTTGGGGCCGGGAGCCGGGCGCCACGGTGGTGGACTGGTGGCTTATGGCACACCGCAAGATATAGAAGACGCACCTGGCTCGCTTACCGGCGCGTACATATCCGGCCGCACGCAGATCCAAATGCCGCCGGACCGCCGCGAAGCTAATGGGGCGGCCATCACGGTCCTGGGAGCGCGGGAAAACAATCTGAAGAATCTGGATGTGTCTTTTCCTCTTGGAGTGATGACAGTGGTGACTGGCGTTTCTGGTTCGGGAAAATCCACGCTGGTCAATGACATTCTATATGTCGCGCTTGCCCGGAAGCTGTACCGCTCCCGCGAAGAGCCTGGACTTCACAAAGCATTGGCGGGAGCGGAACACATCGATAAAGTGATCCGCATCGACCAATCCCCTATCGGGCGCACTCCCCGCTCCAATCCCGCGACCTACACCGGAGTTTTTGCGCACATTCGCGATCTATACGCCATGCTGCCGGAATCGCGGGAGCGCGGGTATAAACCGGGGCGCTTTTCGTTCAACGTCGCCGGCGGCCGCTGCGAAGCGTGCCAGGGCGAAGGGCAGCGCCGCATCGAGATGAATTTTCTTCCCGATGTGTATGTGGAGTGCGAGGTTTGTGGCGGCAGGCGTTATAACCGGGAAACCCTGGCGGTGAAATATAAGGCAAATTCGATCGCCGACCTGCTCGAAATGTCGATTGCCGATGCGCTGCCGATTCTGGAAAACATTCCGCAGGTAAAACAAAAGCTGCAAACTTTAGTAGATGTGGGGCTCGGCTACGTTCATCTCGGACAATCGGCGGTAACGCTCTCTGGAGGCGAAGCGCAACGCATCAAGCTGGCCCGCGAATTGAGCAAGCGGCAAACCGGGAAAACTCTCTACCTGCTCGACGAGCCCACCACCGGATTACACTTTGACGACGTCAATAAATTGCTGGAAGTCTTGCACCGCCTCACCGACTTGGGGAATACCATCGTGATTATCGAGCATAATCTCGACGTTATTCGCAGTGCGGATTGGATTATCGATCTCGGTCCCGAAGGCGGGGAAGAAGGTGGAAAATTGATTGCTCAAGGCACGCCGGAGCAAGTTTCCAGAAACAGGAAGTCCTACACGGGGCAGGCATTAGCGCAATATTTCACCAGCAGACGAACTCTGGAAGAAAGTAAAGTTTCCATAGCCTAAAACGCCCGTGGCGCGGCCACTCTTGCCCGCGGCTTTTCATTATCAATAAGTGTCCTCATCCAACAATCCCGAACTGGACCCGCTCCTGATAGAGGGGACGGCGGCTACACCCGTCGCTCTAATTAGACGCGACCCAGCCTGGAGTGGTTGGGATGTCCTGAAGATCGCCATCTTCATGTTCATCAGCCCGCTTGTAATTGATATCCTGTTGGCATTCGTCGCTCACAAATTCGCGTTTTCGGGAGTGTCGTGGCAGCAAGCCGCACAGAAACCTGTTATTGAATTAAGCGCCGAGGTTCTGTCTTACGCTGTCGTCCTTTTTTTCATGATCGCCCTGGTTGAAGGCCAATATCATCGCCGTTTTATCGAGGCGATTCATTGGAATTGGCCGAATAAGCTCTGGGGGCTGGCCGTATTTGGCGCGGCCCTGCTTATCGGACTACAAGTCCTCGCGCATTTTCTGCCCATCCCCAAGGATGTACCGTTCGAAGAATTTTTCAAGCATCCCCTCGAAGCTTATCTCACTTCAATCCTGGCCATCAGTGTCGGACCATTGATGGAAGAACTATTCTTTCGCGGATTTCTTTATCCCGTGCTGGCGCGCAGTTTGGGAGTAGCTTTCAGCGTTTTCTTAACCGCATTCGCGTTTGGCATGTTGCACGCCATGCAGCTCGGCTTCGCATGGGGAGCGGTATTTATTATCTTTCTAGTTGGCCTGGCGCTGACCATCGTCCGCGCGGTAACCAATTCGGTGGCGTGCAGCCTGATCGTACATATTTCGTATAACTTCACCCTCACCGCGCTGACATTTATTGGGACCGACGGGTTCCGCCACCTTGAAAGACTTAACACCTGATTCCGCGTGGTATCTTGACTTCTCATGCCCTCGGCTAAACAAGAACTGTTGCAACTGCTGGCGCAGAAATCATTCCGGCTGGGACAATTTAAACTTTCCTCCGGAGGCAGCAGCGATTATTACGTCGATTGCCGCACCACAACTCTAGACGCTCAGGGCGCAAAGCTTACAGGCCAGGTCTTCCTCGACGAAATTCGTCTCCAGGGATGGAAGCCGGAAGCTATCGGCGGACTTACCATGGGCGCCGATCCAATTGTTGTAGCGGTCGCGATCGTCAGCGGAGAGTGCAATGGCTTCCTGATACGCAAAGCGGAAAAGCAGCACGGCACCGGTCAGCGCATTGAAGGATTCCGAAAGAAAGGAGCGCCCGTAATAATCGTTGACGACGTTTGCACGACCGGCTCATCCACAATTCAAGCCATCGAAGCCGCACGCGAATTTGGATTCGAAATTCTTGGCGTAATGTGTCTGATAGAACGAACCGAAGCCAACGGCCGGCCCAATGTTCAGAAGGCCGCTGCCGGAGTGCCCTTCGTTTCCATCTTTACTGACGGCGACGTTCGCCAGCAGCACTTGCGGCATCTATCAAGTAAGAACTGACATCCAGGAGCTGATTTGATCCAAACTCTTGAGTGGACTAAATCCGGCGTGCGCTTCATCGATCAGACGAAGCTGCCGAATGAAGAGACTTACGTCATCTGCACGACGCACCAGCAAGTCGCTGACGTGATACGCACCATGGTGGTTCGCGGGGCCCCGGCGATTGGGGTTGCGGCGGCGATGGGGATTGCACTCGGCGTAAGTAATTCCAAAGCCGATAGTTTCTCCGACCTGCGAAGTGAATTTGACGACATCTGCAAGCTAATCGGAGAGACGCGTCCCACGGCGGTCAACCTGTTTTGGGCCATCCGGCGGATGAGCGAGAAATTCCAATCGCTCAATTCAAAGCTGATTCCCGAGATAAAGCGATTGTTAATTGAGGAAGCACAGCGCATGCATGCCGAAGATATTGCCGCGAACCAGGCAATGGGCCGGTACGGGGCTGCTTTGATGCCAACCAGCGGCGGTGTGCTGACACACTGCAACGCCGGAGCGCTTGCGACGTGCGGATATGGAACCGCTTTGGGATTGATACGCGCTGCCATAGAACAAGGGAAGAAAATCCATGTCTATGCCGACGAGACCCGTCCTTTCCTGCAAGGTTCTCGTCTCACGGCGTGGGAGCTAATGAAAGACGGCATCCCCACGACAGTAATTTCGGACAATATGGCTGGGGCCATGATGCATCAAGGAAAGATCGACGCCATTGTCGTGGGCGCCGATCGCATTGCGGCTAATGGTGACGTGGCCAACAAAATCGGGACCTACACGGTCGCAGTACTGGCTAAAGAAAATGAAATTCCCTTTTACGTGGCTGCACCGTTCTCCACTATCGATCTGGCAACGCCCGACGGCAGCACTATTCCCATCGAGCAGAGAAATTCGCGCGAGATTACCCATTTTGCCGGGAAATTGGTGACGCCGGAGGGCACTCAGGTTGAGAATCCTGCATTCGACGTCACCCCAGCGAAATATGTAACCGCCATCGTTACAGAGCGTGGCATCGCCCGTGCTCCCTATGCAGAATCTTTTTCGGACCTGCTGCGGGCATCGGCGAAAGTTGGGATCTAAAGTTTGTCGCCGGTCAGGGAGTCACAGCTCACATTCAAAAGCGGCGGCAAAGATGTACGCCTCGATTGTTTCCTTCCGTCGCAATCTGAAAAACAATTTCCCGCGGTGATTAGCTTGCACGGCTCGGGGGGAAACTACTCCGGCATGGCGGGACCGGCCCGAATGCTGGCGGCTGAAGGAATCGCTGTTTACATCCTGCACTATTTCGATCGCACGAGCACCGTTCGCGTTGAGAACCGTTCTACCATTCTTCGCAACTCACCTTTTTGGCTCAAGACGCTGTGGGATTGCGTAACCTTCACGGGGCGGGAGCCGCACGTCGATGCGGAGAAAATCGGATTGATAGGATATTCGCTGGGAGCTTATCTGTCTCTGACCGCAGCGACAGTTGACTCGCGGATCAAAGCAGTTGTGGAGTTTTCCGGGGGCTTACCAAGGGAAATAAGACCCTTCGCGCGCCGATTCTGCCCCGTACTGATTCTTCATGGAGAAGCCGATCAAACCGTGCCGGTCCAGGAAGCTTATGACTTGCAGCAGGTCTTGCAGCGCACTGAAACCCCATACGAAATTCAAATTTACGCAGGGGCCGGCCACGGCTTCGGCGGCGCTGTTTGGCAGGATGCAACCGACCGCACGCTATCGTTTTTGAAAAAGCATTTAGTACGCTGATTCACACAGGACAAAAATAGGGCGCCACATGCGCGCCCTTGCCTTTGCGAATCAACTAAACAGCTCGGCGACCACTCAACAGATTAACGATCAAAACGATTACAGCGATGACCAGCAGCAAATGGATCAAACTGCCAGCCACGTGAAAACTAAATCCTAACAACCACAAAATCAGCAGGATCACGAATACGGTCCAAAGCATGAAGCCTCCTTAAAAGCCATAGCAGGGTACGCTATCACCTTAACCCTCGGCAATACCCCTTAATCTGTACAGCTATAACCTTCGCTGGGAACCCGGCCGCGGATGGCACCGCCGAATCGCCGCGGTCGAGTCGATTGCGCGACCAATAGCATCTTTACTCCGATGTGTCAGCTTTTTGACCCTCTTACAATCCGTGGTTTGACGTTGGCCAACCGCATTGCTGTTTCGTCCATGTGCCAGTACTCGAGCGAAAGTGGATTCGCTGGCGAATGGCACTTTGTTCACCTCGGTTCTCACGCTGTGGGCGGCGCAGGATTGGTAATGACCGAAGCCGCTGCCGTGCTTCCCGAGGGGCGAATAAGTCCTGAGGATCTTGGCATCTATGGCGACGATCATATCGGTCCCTTATTACGCATTACCCGCTTCATTCGCAGCCAAGGCAGCGTTCCAGGCATGCAACTGGCTCATGCGGGCCGCAAGGCCAGCACCTGGGCACCGGCAAAAGGGCGCGGCGCAATTTCTCCCGAAAACGGCGGTTGGACAAACGTCGTAGCTCCCAGCGCCATCCCCTTCGCGGACGATTATCTCCATCCCGAAGCGGTGACCAAAAATGGCATCCAGATGGTTGTAAAGGCGTTCGCGAAAGCGGCGCATCGCGCTCTCGAAGCCGGCTTTCAAGTGATTGAAATTCACGCGGCCCACGGATATTTGCTACACGAGTTCCTGTCGCCCCTAAGTAATAAACGCGAAGACGAATACGGAGGAACTTTTGCAAATCGGATTCGGATCGTGTTGGAAGTGGTTAATGCGATCCGTAAAATCTGTCCCGAAGATATGCCCCTATTCGTCCGTATATCGGCAACTGACTGGACCGAGAATGGCTGGGACATTACTGACTCCATCGAACTGGCGCGCCATCTAAAAGGGGCGGGTGTTGACTTGATCGACTGTAGTTCGGGGGGCAATGTGGCGGATGCGAAAATTCCCGTTGGGCCGGGGTATCAGGTCACTTTTGCGGAGCAAATCCGCCGGGAGGCGGGAGTCTTAACCGGGGCTGTCGGGATGATCACCGCTCCCGCACAAGCCGATCAGATTATTCGGTCCGGTCAGGCCGACCTCGTTTTATTAGCCAGGCAGATGCTTCGCGATCCCTATTGGCCTCTAACCGCGGCGCGCGAGCTTGGGCAGCCCATGACGTGGCCCCTACAATATCTCCGCGCTGCGCCTTCAGGGTCTGTTGCGCGGGCTCCTGTCCATAAGCCATCTTCACAAGACAGGCCGGTTCCATGACTGCGTTGTTAACCTACGATCGCCGAAAGTGGCACCGTGAGGAGTGTCCCTGCTAACATCGCAAAAGATGGCGCGTCCTAAAGTCACCCGGAAAAACAGTGTCGGCTCGACCGTCCGTTCGCCTGTCCGTTCGAGGAGAATTTCCTCCAGCGCGCCGGCGCGTGATCTGGTAATCATCACCGGGATGAGTGGTTCCGGCAAGGCATCGGTCCTAAAAGCCTTTGAAGATTTAGGCTATTACTGTGTCGATAACCTTCCGGTTGGCCTGATCCCTCCGTTTGCCGAGCTGGTGGCGCAATCTTCAGAAATAGAACGCACCGCGCTGGTGGTGGATGTCCGCGAAGGCAAGAGGCTGGAGGAGCTTCCGGAGATTGTAAAGTCAGTCAAAAGAATTCTGCCGACCAGGATACTTTTTCTTGAAGCATCCGATGCGGTTCTTCTGCGCCGGTTCAGCGAAACCCGCAGACCGCATCCACTGGGCAAGAATGCTCCGGTCAAATCCTCGCTAACCGCCGAGCGCCGCCATCTCAAAAACATCCGCGCCATGGCGGACATGGTGATAGACACTTCCAAATTTAATGTTCATGAGCTGCGCGCACACATCACCGAGCGTTTCCAGAAGCAGCAGTCTGGCAAGAATATTTTGGTCTCTTTTGTGAGCTTCGGATACAAGAATGGCGTGCCTGAGGATTCCGACCTGGTATTTGACGTGCGCTTCCTGCCCAATCCGCACTTCATTCCCGAATTCAAATCGCTCACCGGACGCCATCCAAAAGTGGCTAAATACATCCGGTCGTTTCCGCAGAGCAAGGAGTTTATCCAGCGCATCTCAAAGCTGCTGGTTTATCTGTTGCCGCACTACATCCGCGAAGGCAAAAGTTATTTGACGATTTCGTTCGGCTGTACCGGCGGTCAGCACCGCTCGGTAATGATCGCGGAAGAGATCAGCAAAAATCTCCGGAAATCACGCTATCGTGTGAAAGTAGTTCATCGCGACAGCCCAAAATAACTAGTTGCGTAGCGACAGCCGCCCTCGGCCTCCAATCAAGCAAAGCTGGATTCGTATTTGCCCATTCAACTAGTAGAATAAGCTCTTGCACCGAACACCCTTCGCAAATCCGGTCCAACCTCTGAGGAACACTTGCGGCCGCTGACCCGGCTACTACGCTATGCGGCCCCCTACTGGTGGCAAATTTTGTCGTCGGTGTGTCTAATGGCCGGGGTCGGACTGCTCGATGCTTTTCGCGTTCTTCTCGTCGGACCAATTTTTGATCGGGTATTGAATCCCGGTTCTCAAGGCGGGGAGATCCAACTTATACCGCATAGCGCCCACAATATTTATCTTCAGCAATTCGTTCCGTCACATTTCCAAAATCCCTGGACGGTCGTCGCCTTCGCTCTCGTTGCAGCCACGGTCTTGAAGGGGGTATTCGATTATCTGGGCACATACCTGGTGAATTATGCCGGTTTCGGGATGATCACCGACTTGCGAAATGATCTTTACGAATCCATTTTGCGAAGGTCGGCGGCGTTTTTTCAGGCACATACGACCGGGACGCTGGTTTCGACGATTGTCAACGATGTGGAACGCGTTCAGTACGCGATGTCGAGCGTGCTGGCGGAGTTTTTGCAGCAGGCATTCACATTCATCTTTACGGCTTTGGTTGTAGTTGCTTTAGGCGGAAAACTTTCTTGGGTGCTGCTACTTTTTGTTCCCTTCATTATTTTCTCGGCGGGCAAGATCGGCAGGCGCGTTCGTCATACTACTCGCCGGGGACAAGACAAGCTTGCGGACATTCAGAATATATTGCACGAGACGATCACCGGCAACCGCATCGTCAAAGCTTTCAGCATGGAAAACTGGGAGATCGGCCGCTTCCGAGCCTCCGCGCAGCGGCTGTTTGGCGCTAATTTGCGCTCGGTGGCGGCAGCCGCGATCAGCTCGCCTTTAATGGATATTTTTGGCGCGGTCGCAATAGCTCTTCTTTTGCTGCTGGGCCGCGATCGAATCAATCATCATGTTTTCACTGCGGGGACTTTTCTCGCCTTCATCGTCGCGGTGTTCAAACTTTACGATCCCGTGCGCAAATTCGCGCTTTTTAATAACAACTTTCAGCAAGCTCTCGGGGCGTCTTCTGAAATATTCAAGTTCATGGACACTCACGACGAAGTTCCCGAGAAGTCGAACGCGAAAACTCTTCCAGCATTTTCGAGAAGCATCCGTTTTGACGGTGTATGTTTTTCGTATGGCAGCGCTGCTGACGAATCTCGCGACATTCTGCACAACATAAATCTGGAAGTAAGCGCCGCAGAGGTTTTAGCAGTAGTGGGATCAAGCGGCGCCGGAAAAAGCACGTTAGTTCACTTGATTCCCCGATTTTTCGACGTTTCCTCGGGCTCGTTGTTAATCGACGACCACGATGTGCGCGACGTAACCCTGCCATCGCTGCGCGCGCAAATTGGAGTGGTCACGCAAGAAACTGTCCTATTCAATGACACGCTGCGCAATAACATCGCCTACGGTCAGCCCGGAGTCTCCCAAAAAGACGTAGAATCCGCAGCCCGCGCCGCATTAGCTCATGAGTTCATAATGGAGCTTCCCGCGGGATACGAAACCGTAATTGGCGAGCGCGGAGTGCGTCTCTCTGGAGGCGAAAGACAGCGCATCGCCATCGCCCGCGCGTTATTAAAGAATGCTCCAATCTTAATTTTGGACGAAGCTACTTCGGCGCTCGACAGTGAATCGGAGGCGCTCGTTCAATCCGCCCTGCACAACCTGATGGCTGGACGAACGGTTGTCGTCATCGCGCATCGCTTGTCCACCGTGCGCCGCGCCGACCGCATCGTTGTGCTGGAGAATGGTACTATCGCCGATATCGGTTCCCACGATGATCTTATGAAGAGATTCGGCACCTATCGCCGTTTATATGACCTGCAATTTGTGGATGCTGACCTCGCTGCCTCCGCTGCCAGACAATAATTATGACGATTCGCTCCATGACCGGGTTCGCGCAAGTGAGAGGCGAAATCGGGAATGCGATCCCGAAAGATTTCCCGGCCAACGAGCCCGCGGTCTCTTCCCCGTTAAGTTTCACTCTCTCTTTGAAGTCTGTGAATCATCGTCTGCTGGATCTGCACTTCCGGCTGCCTTCGGAAAACGACGCTCTGGAAATGAAACTTCGCCGTGTTCTGAAAGAGGAACTAGCTCGCGGGCATGTGGAACTTTCATTGAACGTAGATCATGGGGGCGCTGAAGCGTTTTCCATTAACCGAAATTTTGTGGGAGGTTATTTCCGGGCGTTTCGCGCGGCTGCCGCGGAATTCGGGGTATCGGCCGACCCTGATTTGAATGTCGTTTTGCGCTTGCCCGGGGCTCTCTCCACGAACTCGCGACCGGCCGACGATAATTTTGACGCCGCCGTATTGGGTTCTCTCAACGAATTGCTGCTGCGGCTGAACCAAATGCGTGAAGAGGAAGGCCGCAGTATCGAACAGGAGTTGAGGCAACTCATGGGCGAGACAAGGGATGCCTACGAAGGGGTTCGTAAGTTTCGCAATACGGTGTTGCAGAGTTATGCCGACAAATTGAAATCGCGCATGCAGGAACTGTTCGCTACACGAATCGAGCCTGAGCGCATCTTGCAGGAAGCAGCTTTGCTGGCGGATCGCAGCGACGTTCAGGAAGAACTCGTCCGTCTGGAAACCCATGTGCAACATTTCATCGGACTGCTCGACCAGGGCGGCGAAGTCGGCAAGAAGTTGGATTTCCTGCTCCAGGAGATGAATCGCGAAGCTAATACCTTGCTCTCAAAAACATCCGGCTTGACCGGGGATGCGCTTAAAATTACCGAAATGGGGCTCGCTATGAAGGCCGCCATCGAAAAGGCTCGCGAACAGATTCAAAATATCGAATGACAACCGTTTATATTATTTCGGCGCCCTCGGGTTCAGGCAAATCCACGCTGGTAAACCGGGTGCGGACCCTCATTCCAGATCTCGATTTTTCTATTTCATATACCACACGGCCTCCGCGCGGCAATGAGGAAAATGGCAAGGAATATTTCTTCATTCAAAGGGATACTTTCGAAGAAATGATCCGCAAAGACGAGTTCCTCGAGCACGCCGATGTATTTGGAAATCTTTACGGCACGGCGCGCAAATTTCTTCGCGAGGCAAAACAAAATGGCCACGATTTGCTTTTAGACATCGATGTGCAAGGCGCAGATCAGATCAAGCGCAAGTTACCCGATGCGGTAAGCATCTTCATTATGCCGCCCGACCGCCATACCCTTGAATCGCGTCTGCGCAATCGCAGCCTTGACGCCGAACCGGTGATTCAGCGCCGGTTGGCCACGGCCACTCGTGAGATTGAGAATTATGGCAACTACGACTATATTTTAGTGAACGACCGTCTGGATGAATCTGTGGAAACGCTGAAGGCGATTCTGCTTGCGGAACGGCTACAGCGCTCGGAACTAAAACCGACCATCGATCAGCCTGGACTTCTCGCGAAAGCGGAAAACTGCCGCTTAGTTAATGTTCGGGAACGCTTACAACCGATTCTAGCCTCGTTCACACCCGCGACAGCGCCGGGTGCACGCTAGTGCAGGGAGAATAATATGAAGTTGATTGAAGGTTTTGACAGCAATTACCGGTACATTCTCGTAGCCGCTCGCCGCGCTCGCCAGCTTCAGGGCGGTGCGCCCCCAGTAATTCAAACGCCTTCTCGAAAGCCATGCCGCATCGCGCAGGATGAAATCAGAGCGGGCAAGGTGAAATGGGTTATCCCCGAAATTCCTAAGTCCGCCGCCGATGTAGCCAGCGACATTTTGGATAAAGCCATCGGACCCGACTAAGAATTGAAAACTGATAACTAGTCTTAAACCCTCCCCATGAAAGTCGCCCTCGGCGTATGCGGCGGAATCGCAGCCTATAAAGCAGCGGAAATAATCCGCCTGCTTCAGGACCGTGGCCTCCGCGTACAGGTCATCATGACCCAGGCTGCGCAGGAATTTATTCGTCCACTGACCTTTGCCGCTCTTACCGGCGAAAAAGTAATTACCGAAATTTTCGCTGCGGATGAAGTGTCGGCCCCGAACCTCGATTCGGCGATCGAACATATTTCCGTAGCCCAGAATATTGACACGCTGCTGGTGGCTCCAGCTACCGCTGATGTGATCGCAAAGTTCGCCCAAGGCATCGCTAACGACTTTCTGACCACGTTATATCTAGCCACGAAGGCGCCAGTTGTGATTGCTCCGGCCATGAACGTAAATATGTGGGATCATGCGGCGACGCAAGCGAATGTCGAAACTCTGAAAAAGCGTGGCGTGAAGATCGTCGATCCCGATAGCGGGTATCTTGCCTGTGGCATGACAGGCTCCGGACGCCTGGCAGACAATCAAACCATTGTTGCCGCTGTCGTGGAATCGTTGGGGGTGTCGCAAGATTTGGCTGGTGAAACTCTGTTGATTACGGCGGGTCCAACGCGCGAGAAAATTGATCCGGTCCGTTATTTGACGAATCGGTCCAGCGGGCGCATGGGATATGCACTGGCGGAAGCGGCGTCACGCCGCGGAGCTCGCGTGCTGCTGATAAGCGGGCCAGTTTCGTTGAAACCGCCGAGTTCAGCGGAGATTACAAACGTCGAATCCGCGGGAGAGATGCGCGCCGCTGTTCTCCAACTATTTCCCCAGGCCACCGTTGCTATCATGACGGCTGCGGTTTCGGACTATCGTCCGGCTCAAGTGGCAACACAAAAGATCAAACGTAATGGGGCTACTTCCCTCAATCTTGAACCAACCAGCGATATTTTGGCGGAATTATCCAGGCAAAAAAAATCGCAAATCATCGTGGGATTCGCCGCAGAAACCGAAAACGTCCTGGAAAACGCCCGTAAAAAACTTCTGACCAAATCGCTTGATGCCATCGTAGTGAACGACGTATCCCACGAAGGAGTAGGCTTCGATTCGGACCGCAACGCGGTCACAATTATTACCCGAGCGGAAGTCGTCGAAGTTCCCGAAACCACAAAATGGGAAGTAGCACAACGCGTGCTCGACCAGATTGTGAAAATGTGTGACGCTAAACAAGAACTAATCAAAACAGATTTATCGTTAAAGCGCTAAATTCAAGCAGCCGATGAACTCGGCATCCAGCGCGCGCATAAATGACCATTACCCTCAATCCTGATTTAAGAAAGCAACTATCCGATCGCGTCCGCTACTATAACGAACTCGGCATTTACGATTTCTATCGCCGCGAATCGTCGTCCACGAACACAGAACCAATGCCTATGAACGCGCTCGACTCACTCGTGACAATTGCTTCTCCACCCGACAGGAACGATCCCGCCGTATCCTTGCGTCTGATTCGCGAAGACATTGGCGAATGCACTCGCTGCAAACTTCACTTGCAAGGGCGAAAGCAAATCGTATTCGGCGTCGGCAATCCCCACGCCGAACTCATGTTTATTGGAGAAGCCCCAGGAGCTGACGAAGATACACAAGGCGAACCGTTCGTAGGGCGCGCCGGGCAACTTCTTACCAACATGATCAAGGCCATGGGACTGAATCGCGAAGAGATTTATATCGCGAACATCATCAAGTGCCGTCCGCCCGGCAACCGTCAACCTGAACGCGATGAGTGTGAAACCTGTTCTCCATTCCTGATGCGTCAGATTGAAGCCATCAAGCCAAAAGTGATTGTTGCATTGGGAGCAGTCGCGGCAAAGACTCTTCTCGCAGTCAGTGCTTCGATGATGGAACTCAGAGGGCGCTGGTTCGACTTCCGCGGCACCAAACTCGCAGTGACCTATCATCCGGCGTTTCTATTACGCGATCCCCGCCAGAAAAAAGAAACCTGGAAAGATTTACAAATGGTAATGACGGAACTCAACTTGCCCATGCCCAACAAACCGCTGGAGTAGCTCTTGACTGTGTGGCGCGGGGACACTCTTGTCCACGGCCTTTGACTTTAATGTTTTCGCAGTCCACCCCACGTGGGCAACCTCAGAATCGATGTTACGATTTGATCAACCCACATTGCTTCGCCACTCTGAATGCCTCAATACTGCGACGTCGCTTTGGCGGTCCCCATCGACACAGTTTTTACCTACGAAATACCTGAAGGGGTGCAGCCAATCATTGGTGGCCGCGTTCTGGTTCCCTTCCGGCAGCAGCGCCTCTCAGGGGTCGTAGTCGAGATTCACGAACGCAACCCTACAGTCACCACAAAACGCTTGTTAAGCGTGCTCGATTCCGTCCCAGTCTTCGATGAGCATTTGCTGGCGCTGGGAAAATGGATTGCCAACTATTACCTTGCGCCCCTTGGTGAAGTCTTTCGCAGCATGTTGCCGCTGAAGGCGGAATTCAAACGCGCAGTTTCTTATCGCATCGCCGAGCAGGGTCACGCAGCTCTCTATGTGGCAGGAACGGGGGGATCGTCGGCGCGCTCGCGAAAAACGCCCGACGATCAGCTTGCGGAAATCCGAGTGCTCGAATATTTAGCGGAAGGCGATGGCGCGCGAGAAACGACCCTGCGATCCGCGCTCAAGATTTCACGATCTCTACTGGATGGAATGACGCGGAAGAAATGGATTATTCGGGAAGATGTATCCGCCGTCCGGGAGGTAAAGCGCCTAATTAGAACGGCTGTCTTAGTAAAAGCTGAAGGAAAACTAAATGCAAATCAGCAGAAGGTAATTGACGCCCTTACAGATGCGGGCGGAAGCACTCCAGTGGATGAACTACAAATCTCCGGAATCCCGCGCACTACCTTGGCTACGCTCGTCAGACGCGGACTGGTTGATATCGTCCTAATCGAAGATCAAAGCAAGCAAACTCCCGCGTCCGGCCTAAGAGGGCGCCTTCCGCCCCTGAATTTCGAGTTCAACACCGCGCAACAAAATGCTCTGGGGAAAATACTGGCCAGCGTTAATGCCGCTAAGTTCTCAGGAATCCTGCTGCATGGCGTAACCGGCTCCGGAAAGACGGCGGTTTATCTTGCTGCAATGCGATCGGTACTCGAGTCCGGCCGGTCCGCAATTTTGCTGGTGCCCGAGATTGGCCTCACTCCAGCCATGGCCGCCGATCTGCATCATGTTTTTGCGAGCGAAGTCGCGGTGCTTCACTCTTCTTTATCGGACAAAGAGCGCGCCGAACAATGGCATCGGATCAAGCGTGGAGAGGCGCGTATCGTGGTCGGCACGCGGTCGGCCGTCTTCGCACCAGTATCGGATCTGGCGCTGATTATCGTGGATGAAGAACAGGATTCGTCATACAAGCAGGAAGAAATGCCGCGCTATCACGCGCGCGATGTCGCCGTGATGCGGGCAAAGATGAGCGATGCGGTTGTCGCTCTCGGATCTGCAACTCCATCGCTGGAATCTTATTTCAATGCCAAGAAAGGTAAATATACTCTGCTGCAATTGCCCGACCGGGTCGAGCAACGTCCACTGCCAGAAGTTGAAATTCTCGACATGCGGCAGGAATTTCAGGAGACGGGCTCGGAGCAGGTAATCTCACGCAAACTGGCCGATGAAATTAAAGAGCGTCTCGACCGCAAAGAACAGGTCATGGTGCTGCTAAATCGCCGCGGATACTCTCCAGTGGTCCTGTGCCGCACCTGTGGCAAGAAACTTGAATGCAAGAATTGCGCCATAGCCATGACGCATCACAAACTAAAGCATCGCATGGAGTGTCATTACTGCGGGCATCTCGCTCCGATTCCGAAAACATGCGCAAGTTGCGGCAGTGAATATGTTTTTTTTCTCGGCACCGGATCGGAAAAACTGGAGGAATTGCTCCACGGAATGTTCCCCCAGGCTCGCATCGGTCGCCTCGACCGCGATACAGTGCGCGGACAGGAAGATTTCGAGCGCGCGTTGAACGCCCTTAACGAAGGCGAGCTTGATTTGTTGGTCGGCACGCAGATGATCGCCAAAGGTCACGACATTCACGGCGTGACTTTGGTGGGAGTGGTTGGCGCCGACACCGCACTCGGTATGCCGGATTTCCGCGCCGCCGAGCGTACGTTCCAATTGCTGACTCAAGTTGCAGGGCGTGCCGGACGTGGAAATAGTCCGGGCCGTGTCGTGGTGCAAACTTATTTCCCCGATCATTACGCCATTCAATACGCCGCGCAACACGACTTCCTCGGCTTCTACGAAAAGGAACTGCGTTTCCGCAGTTGGATGCATTATCCGCCCTACAGCGCCCTCGCCAACGTAGTGGTGCGCAGCAATAAATTGGATGATGCGCTGAAGTGGTCGGGACAATTAGGGCAATGGTTCGAGAAAACGCGCCACGAAGGTACCCGCGTTCTCGGCCCTGCGGCCGCTCCCATCGTGCGCCTGAAGCAGGATTATCGTTATCACTTCGTCCTGAAATCCCCGAGCCGCGAAAAGCTGAATGCTCTCCTCCGCACAATGTTGTCCTACGCCACGGAGCAGAGAATTCCGCGAACCCAGATCATCGTCGACGTAGATGCGCTGTGGCTGATGTAAGAAGATGGTTCGCTTTGATTCTTGAATCGCGGAAATAATGATTCGGAAGCCGACGCTTCTTCAATCAATCCATTGGCAGCCCAACATAATTTTCCGCAAGCGCCTGCGATGCTGCGCGAGAGCTGGTCACGTAATCAAGTTCGGCCAACTGGCGCCGCTGATCGAACGCATTACCGTCCGGCAAACGATGCAGCATCGACGTCATCCACCAGGAAAAACGTTGCACTTTCCATACCCGGCGTAAACAAGTTTGCGAATAATTGTTCAACGAATCGCGCCGGCCGTTGCGATAGAAATCCCCAAGCGCGGCCGCGAGGATGCGAACGTCGGCGACCGCCAAGTTTAACCCTTTTGCGCCGGTCGGGGGAACGATATGGGCGGCATCTCCAGCCAGAAACAGGTTGCCGCGCTGCATGGGTTCGGCGACAAAGCTGCGCATTCCGGTAATGCCTTTTTGGGTGATGTGTCCGCGATTCAGCCTGCATCCCTCTGTAGTATCAAAGCGGGTTTGGAGTTCCGTCCAAATCCGTTCATCTGGCCAATTCGTAATGTCTTCGTCCGGATCACACTGCAAATATAGACGGGTGATTTTCGGAGAGCGCATGCTGTGCAAGGCAAATCCGCGATCGTGATAGCCGTAGATCAGTTCCTCCGAGGAAGGCTGCGCCTCAGCCAGGATTCCCAGCCACGCAAAAGGATAGATGCGTTCGTATAGCGTTAGCGCTGAAGCAATCGCGGGACGGCAGATGCCGTGGAAGCCATCGC
The DNA here is from genome assembly GCA_963849315.1 of uncultured Acidobacteriaceae bacterium. Taxonomy (GTDB): domain Bacteria; phylum Acidobacteriota; class Terriglobia; order Terriglobales; family Acidobacteriaceae; genus PALSA-188. The sequence goes on from CAWKGT010000002.1 coordinate 710,870, forward strand.
AGCCGGCAATAAAGTCGCAATCCAGGCGGCCGAGTTCGTCCTTTCGACGGAACTCAATATTGGGATTTGGCGAATCGAAATCATGGACGCTGACGTCATCCACTTCGAAGAGTACCTGGCCTCCGGCCTCAAGCCGCGCATTCGTAAGGTCCTTCACCAGTTCGTTCTGGGCATAGATCGTGACTGCCGAACCCGTCAAATCGCGGAAATCAATGCGATGCCCGCGGCCGTTGAAACGCAACTCGATGCCATGATGGACGAGTCCCTGACGCTGCATTCGCTCACCAACGCCCATTTCATTCATCAAATCCACAGTGTTTTGCTCGAGCACTCCGGCGCGAACTCTCTCCTCGACGTACTGACGGCTGCGATTTTCGAGCACGACAGACTCGATACCTGCAAGATGAAGCAGTTGAGACAGCACGAGTCCCGCTGGGCCCGCTCCTACGATTCCGACTTGCGTGCTCATGGTCATGGGGTTTCAGATTGCATAGGAAATTTGATCCGCCACCATAATCATCGTAATATCGAATCTTGCAAACGAATTATGCCCATAACAGGAGCACGGGCTAGAAACCGTGGTTATGGCGCTCGATAATTTCTCAATCTTCTTTTCTTCATGCTGTAATCGAAACTGTTCCGGGAGAAAATGCATGTTTTCCAAGCCGTTATGTCTATTAGGCGTTTTGTGTTTTTGCGCCAGCCTGGCCGTTTCGCAAGAAGCAACCAAAGCGGAGCCGCACCACTACGTCGTTGCTTTCGAAAATGAGTATGTCACGGTAGTTTCGATTCACTACGGGCCGCACGAAAGCTCGGGCATGCATACCCATCCCCCGGGAGTGGTTGTAGACCTTACCAACGGAAACATGAGAACTACAGACGGCGAAGGTCATGTGCGCACGTTGCGTTCGAAGGCCGGCGAAGCTCGTTGGTTTCCTGCGGTTAAACACAAGGTGGAGAATATGTCCGATGCCCCTTTCGATGGAGTTTACATCTATGTTAAAGCTACGCCTCCTGGAGCGTCGCAGGCGGCTGCACGGCAATCTGAAGAGATAAAAGCAATTCTTTCCATGGCTGCAAAACATTAGTGAACCGAGTCTCCGGTTTAATTTCCCACCTGTCATTTCCGGCTTACACCCAAGCTCGAAGGTGTATCTTGAACTGAGCCAATTACTGGCAATATGAATGGGAAGTACAACTATTGTTCACAAGTCACGAGCATTTTCGGGTGGAATGGGGAGACTGTGATCCGGCAGATATTGTTTTTTATCCCCAATATCTAAAGTGGTTCGATACTTGTACGTCAAGCTTATTCAAGAACGCCGGCCTGCCTTTACAGCGCTTATTCGCGGAACAAGGGATCATCGGCATTCCAATTGTCGATTTGAGAGTGAAATTCGTCATCCCGTCATCGTTTGGCGACGAGCTTCTGGCTGAGTCGAAAATATTGGAATGGCGAACCAGCAGTTTTGTAATTCAACATCGTTTGCTGAAAGGCAAACTGCTGGCAGTAGAGGGCACTGAAACCAGGGTGTGGACGGGGAAGGACCCAACAGATCCAGATCGCATGAAAGCCCGGCCAATTCCGGAAGACGTAATCCAAAAATTCTCCGCCGTAGCCTGAGCTGCTTGTTAATCACGGCTCGGGCCATTTTTGTGCCAATCCAAGAATTTGCGGAAAGCGGAACCGCGATGGCTGTACCGCGCCTTTTCTTCAGCCGACAGTTCGCCGAACGTCTTTTGAATTTCCGGAAAATAAAACAGCGGGTCATAGCCGAAGCCATTCGATCCGCGCAGGGCGTCGAGGATAATGCCATCGGCGGTGCCGCGAAATGTGGCCAGCGTTTTTCCGCCCTGGGCGGCGGCGATTACACACACAAAGCGTCCGGTCCGTTTATCGAAGGGCACACCTCGCAATGCTGCAACTAATTTTGAGTTGTTGGCTTCGTCGTCGGTGTTGCCGCCTGCCTCCTGTGGAACATCTGCCGCGTAGCGTGCGGAGTGGACGCCCGGAGCGCCATGCAGCGCATCCGCTTCCAGGCCGGAATCGTCGGCGAGGACGATTTCGTCGGCAGCGTAACGGCTATAAGCCTCGGCTTTCTTGCGCGCATTTGCTTCAAAAGTAAGTCCGTCTTCCACAACTGGTGAAATCGAAGCAAAATCCGGAAGAGGGGCGACCGCAATACCGTGAGGACGGGCGGCCGCGGCAAAATCACGAAGCTTCCCAGGGTTCGATGTAGCAATGAAAATATGCGTGGACATAACTACCCCCGCAACTCTGCATAATCGGGTTTGCGAAGGCGCGCCGCCAAAAAAACGAACACCAGCAACAAGGTGAAGGCTGATATCAGCATTCCAACCTTTCGATCCCATGTTTTCGCGAACGTGATGCTTACCTCGTTGTTCCCCACGGGAATAGGGATTGTCATCTGGCCGGTATCGTCGTCCGTGCCGGACGACACCTCGCGGCCATTGATTTCAACCTTCCATGCCGGATAGTTGAAGAGCCGCAGATAGAGTTCAGCCGGAGCAGACGCGTCCGCTGTGAATAATTTGGATTCAGTCCTCCATTGGTGAATGTGTATCTTAACGTCTGCGAAATTCTTGCCGGCGACGAGCGGGGCATACGGCGGGGCGTCGTAACCGTCCCCGCCCGCCGGAACGTATTCGTCCGTCCCTTCGTAGCCATGACCATTCTGCTGCTCGGTTTGCATCTTTATTATGTCAGCCGGTGCATCCCACCATGGAGGCTGAACTTGCCGCCAGACCAGCCCCAGCACAAACAGAAGGATTGCACAAACAATCAATCGCGGCAGCCAGCGCCGCCACGCAACCGCGACCAGTAACGCAAGTGGAACGTTCAGGCATAGCAGACAGCGCCACGGGAGTTGCACAAACTTGAGTTCTGGAAAGTATGTCCACGCCAGAGCAGTAAATGGAAACATGAGCAGAATCGAGAAGGCTGCCCACACGGCAAGGCATAACCACCACTCACGTTTCACTTTTATTTTGCGGGAGTAAATGAGAGCAGCCGCGAGGACACCGATTTCCGCCAGCGCAACGAGCGAGACCAGGAAGTTAAAACGATTGTGATCGCTATCGTTAATCACGGTAAATAGAAAATTGTCCTGAGGACGAACACCCGGTGCCAGCACTTGGGCAATGTTGATCCACTTCTGTTCATAAACCGCGGGAAAAAGATAAAACGCGGCCAGCGCTGCCCCCAAACCAACGGCAAGAGCCGTGTCAGCCATTACCCGCGCAGACCGGTTTCGGATTGCGAAAACAATCGTCAACAGAGCCAATGAATAGGTCAACATTACTGCCGCGGGAATGTTCGTGAGCCATGCCGCGGCCACAATGCACGCCAAGGGAAGTATTTGTCCGCGGCCTTTCACCGAACGCCACATAATCAGTAGCAGCAAAGGCAGCAGCGCACCGGCAAGCAGCTCCGCAAACGCGGCTCGCCAATAAATAATCACCAGATAGTAAGGATTGGCGGCATAAAATGCGGCGGCGAAAACAGAGTCATTACGATCAAGCCAGGTGCGCGCCAGCAAAAACATGGAACATCCCGACAATGCCAGAGCAATGCAGATGTACGCGGTTGGTACGAGCGGCCACGGCAGAATCGCTCCCAGAGCCGCGCCCACGGTCCACGAAATAGGGGGATAGAAAATGAAGCGGGCTTCGCCGTATCCGTAATGCGCCAGACCTGCCCATGCGGGATAGATGGTGCCGTGCTTCCATTGGCTTAGAATTTCCATCCACGAGTTCATATGAAATTCAAAGTCGTGGCCGGAAGGGGTTCCGAAAAAAACGAATGGAAGCACTACTGCCATCGACGTGCCCATAATGACGAGAAGCGGCAATCCGAAGAGGGCGGGTTTCGGGGAAGTCTGCGCAGGGGAACTGTCTTTGATCGCAGCGTGTTTCAGGTTTCACTCCTCCGAAAAGAGCATGTAGTATCGCTCAAAAAGCGGAAGCTGCGGACTATTCTCGAAGATTCTCTCGTCCCGCTTAGCGTCCGGGATTGTCGTGACAGGAAGGTATACTTGAACGTTGGGAAGGCAATCTCTATGAACTACAAAATCTGGCGAACGTTGGGTACACTTGGCATTTTATTTTTTGGATTAGCGTCGGTGTGCTGCGTCGGGCAGGCAAATTCGAACGGCCAGTCGTCGTTTGCTCCGCTCGAACAGTGGAAAATAGCGGTTATAAGGCGCGATGACTCTGCTTTAAAGGCTCTGTATAGCACTAACCCGCCAGCGCGTATCAGCGCTCCGAAGGAAGAGTTCGATGCCGCAGGAGACGCAGCCTTCTGGATGGGGCTCAAAGTTCGAAATCTGAAGATTTCGGTCTCCCAGTTAACTTCTCCACAACCAGATCTGCGCCAACTCATCCTGCAAATGGAGATCCAGACGGAAGGGTCACTGGGCAATCAGGTTCTCTATCTTTCAGAAGGACAAGTGTGGCAACGACAGGGTGATGCGTGGAGATTGCTTGCTGGAAAGAGGTCGGATGTTGCAAGGCTGGAACAGCCACTCTCCATAAACAACGATATCTACTCGCCCGGGACCGATGCGCACGCTGAAATCAAAGATGCGCTGGCCGCTGCCGCAAAGGACCACAAACGCGTCATTATTGTTTTCGGAGCAAACTGGTGCTACGACTGCCACGTTCTCGACACAGCATTCCATCGTCCTGACTTGGCATCGATTCTTTCCCACAACTATAACGTTGTGCACGTAGATGTGGGACGAGGCGACAAGAATCAGGATTTGATGGAAAAATATCAGGTCCCGATGAAGAAAGGGATTCCGGGACTAGCGGTTCTGGACGCCAACGGAAAACTGCTTACCAGCCAGAAGAATGGTGAATTTGAAAATGCGCGCGCGCTTGGCCCCGACGATCTATTGGCGTTCTTAAAGAAGTGGACGCCAGGGCAGTGATTCCAAGCCTATTTTAATCAGGAGTTAACCACTTCATGCGAACTTCTCTGCCGCTGCAAGGCTTGGAGAAACTGTTCCTGATCGAATGACTCGTGATTTCTTAAAAGTTCAAGCAATGGATCGTTGAGCTTATCCAACGATTCGCGGTTCGGACGTTCGGGCGCGTTTAAGGCACGCGGAGTCAATTTGAGCCGCGGATGCGTTCCCGGGCATGACGTCAGCAGATTCAGAATATCTTCAACCTGGCTTTGTTCTTTTGTCGTCTGTGAGAAAAATTCAATTCCCATTCCAAAGTTGGGATGCATCACTCGCACGGTCCCCTCCGCACTTGCTTCAACTTCGTTCGCAGTCAGAGAGATCTGAACCAGGGAATGCTCCGGGAACGGAGATTCGGTCTGCACGTAACAACCTCCCAGGCTAAGATCGGTCAATCTGGAACTTGAGTCCATCCAAAAGTCGTCGTCGATAAATTGTTTAGCATGATTGTCGACGAAGTTTTTCAACATGCCTTGTTGGCTTTCCGCGAGATCTACGAAGCGCACTCCCGATTGCCCATTGGGATTCGCCCATGCGACTTCGCCGCCGAGCTCCACCGGACCTATTTCTCCGGACAAAGTAAATTCAGCCTGAACTCTTGTCGAGGGGCAGATTGGTTCAGCGGCGAGGACATCCATGCCGTGCTCGCTTAAGTCCAGGATGACCCCTTCCCTTTCGTCGCCATCTTCCAGCACGAGCCGGGCGGGAACTTGCACCGCAACCCGAAAAGATCTCCGCCGCTCATGTTTCATCAACGATATGGCGGGCCTGAGGCTCGCGTAAACTTTGTTGCCAGAAAGCGGTTTGTATAAAACGAAGTTCGCGCCTGCGGCAAAGGTATTGCGAACCGACGCCACATCTTTTAACAAAGCAATGACCACGGGCGGAGACGGTGCACTACGAACGCTCTGAATAATCGCAAGCGCGTGACCGGACTGCTCAAAATCGACTATCAGTGCGTCCAGTTTGTATTCCGGAAGAGAGAACGGCACTTTCGGATCTGCAAAGCAATGCACCGTCACGCCGAATTCGGCGAGCACCGAATTCAGGACGGTTATCGCTTCATGATCTTCTGAAACAACCAGTGCACGCAGCACCATAATTACTCAAACCGTAGTGGAGAATGTTTGCGGAATCTCTAAGGCCAGCGCGGGGCGACGCCGCGAACGACCGGCTTTCCGGCAGCCATTGGATTCGCTGATTGTGAAGCGCCGGCGGTTGCTGCCAGGCTATTCGGTTCATCCACTTCTGAGAGAACGCTGGAATCGTCGTCGTCGCTCTCAGCCAGGAGTGGCGCTATTTCACGCAATTTTTCGGCAGCCTGCTGGAGCATTTCAATTTGTTTTCCCAGCTGGGCGTATTTGGCTTGCTTGTTCCGCAAGACCTCGTGGATGTCCTTCATGTTACCCCCTGCCGTGAATGTAAAGAGGTGCCTGCAACCGGTCAACCGGAATGGCTAAAACAGAGATTACTGGAGTAATGAAGATCAGGTATGCGAGGACGTGCGCCGGTCAATCCGCTGGTGCACGTTAAAAAGCCCCCGGTTTTAACGGGGGCTCGGGGCCGAGCGGTTGATGTAAATCGTGAAGCTACCCGATTCGCGACTTGCGGCGAATCAGGCCGGCGATGCCGACCAGACCAGTGCCTAGCAGGCCAAGCGTTCCGGGCTCAGGAACAACGCTGGTGCTGGTGGAAGCGTTACCACCTCCAACGACGGAACGGCCGCCGTTGATCTTTGCGCCAATGCTGTTCACTAAACCGCCACTCGCCAGCAATCCATTAATGCTGATGCTGCCATTTGACTGCTTGGTGATGGTTCCTCCAGTCACGCTGGAAGTGAAGAGCACAGCGCTGGAGCTGTTCTCGACCGTAACCGTGCCGGTAAAATCATAAGTATTGCTGCTTACCTGGGTCAAAGTTCCGGTATTTAATACCACCGTTCCGGCGGCGGCCGTTGTCACGCCATTATCGGTAAAGTTGGTAAGGGGAACGTTCAGTGTGAAATTGCCACCGTTGGTTATTGACCCGGTATAGCTGGCGGTAGCCCCACCTGTAAGGGTGCCAGTGGTATTCAGGGTGCCGCTGTCGGTGAAGGAAATACTGTCCGCGAAAGCAACCATGGGCAGTGCTAAAGCCAAAATAGCCATCAAAACCACTCGTTTCATAAATCCCCCTGTATTGGAAAGCGCCCTACGGATGGTTGACCTCATTCCTTCAAGGCCTTACCAACGAGTTACACAACAACTCGTACTCGCTGATGCACTCCAGTAGCCAAATTCCGTTCAGGATGGTTCTTATCAAAGGAAATGAGTTAGACGACTTTCCACATAGGCGGGTCTGATTAAGTGTGCAAACCGATGCATAGTATCAATAAGCTTTTGCGCGAAACATGGTTAGTCGACGTCGCAAACATTTCGTGCAAGGCTGCTATTCCACCGGAAAACTGATAGCCGTTTCGTGCCATGCATTGGCACGATCGTGCAATTTACTGCCGGGACCTGCGGGCATATCTTGTGCATGAGCAGTTCTGGGGGAGGGCTGTTCGGGCGTCCCGCGACTCATTAGAGTCTGGGGCGCTTCTTAATTTTTGGAGGTAAATTAGTTTGTTACCGGCGGTCTTAACTGCCGGCACAAATCGCCGGTGATTCGGGTATGATGAAAAGTGTATAGGTTCTGGACACGCAAACCGGCAATGTTCACACCGCATTCAAACCTTGGGGACGAAGTTAACGGCAACATTCTGCAATCCGAGATAGAAGGCGGAGTTTTTTTGCGGGACCTTCCCCCAGCAACCGTGCTGCAAATCGAAACCCAGCATCACAGTTATACCCTGGTCTTCATGGGCGAGAGTAACGCGTTGATTTCAGGTCATCCGCGTTATTGCCCCGATCCTGTACCGGTGGCGATTGCCGGATCGACTTGGGGCGGCTCAATGCTGAAGCTGCGATTCGTGGGGCGAGGAATGCACTTGGAATTCCACCACCCTGAATACCGCACCCCCATTATCACCTCGGCAATTCAAGAAATAAGAGAGTGTTTGAGGCCGACCTCATTGCAAGCTCTGGCGGTTTAAACCGGAGTGTGAAGAGTACTTTACTTAGACGCTCCTACCACGATCACCCTATTGCTGGAACCAGAATTACCGGGCAACATCCTTAGAAAGATATAAGTTGCTTCCAAACGCCCTCCCTCCAGCAGGGCGTTTTCTCTTGGATGTTAAGCTGCGGCTGCGTCCGCGCCATGGGAAGACTTGGCTGGCACTCTTCGCGGTGCAGGGAGGAGACCAATCTTTTCGCTGGAAATTAATGTGCGGGTGCGCACCACGCAATCCACACTTTCACGAAACTTCGCCCGAGTGAGATTCCGCAGGGCGGCGACGAGTGCCGAATCCTTGACTCCGCCGAACAATTCCTCTGCCCGCTCGGTAAGCGTAAGCCAGTCATGCCAATCGCCCACTACGTCCTGCATCCGCTTCAATTCTTTAACCACCGCTTCGGATTCTGGATCTTTCTGCGCAAGCTCAATGAGATAGCGGGCGCGTTTTCCGACAATTCGGTATTGGTGGACGGTTTTCTGGGTAAGGGGTGAATGATCCCTGGCTACTTCTGCAAACCGGCTCAATGCCACGCTTAACGGCTCCATGCCGTCTGGAATAGCTAAATCAATGCAAGCCTTCTTCAATCGCTTTCGCAATTCGCGCACCGCATTCTGGCCGAGGCTTCCAATAAGTTTCTTCTCTCTCTTGACGCGATCCGACCCCAATGCGCGAATCAGTTGCGTTTTCTGGACACCCTGGCGCGCGATTTTTAAGCCGCGCAACGACGCCATTTGCACATCCAAGTCGCGCACCCGGCCGGCCTTCCGCCGAAAACGTCGTAGTAGCCGCAGTAATTTTTTTGTACCGTGATTCGGCTGCGGCACCAGGTCTTCCAGCACAGTCTCCACGCGCCGGGTGCTGGTGCGAAATTTGTGAACTCGCTCGGGCGACGAATGCTTCGTAACTTTAGCGAGTTCACGACTTAACTTCTTAAAGATGTCCTCGCAATATTTGTGATCAACTGGCATATATATCAACTAAAAGACTTTAATTAACATGACGCGACAATGGAATCAGGGTGTTGCCGCTTTTGTAATCGTACCACCTCAACCTGCCGAGTTTGCTGGGCCGGACAAATGACGATATTATGCCGGCGCATTAAATCAATTCCCAAGCTTCGTAGTGATATTCGGAAACCTGACGTTATTTGAGGCTCTCGATGTAGGCGATGAGTGCGGCCCGATCGTCTGGCGCTAGGATTATCGGGGGCATACCTCCGGCAATCATTTTTGCGGTGGGATGTTTGAATAGTTCGGCGATTTGCGCGGGAGTGAATTTTGCGGAGATGCCGACAAGAGCTGGGGCGGCGGCAGTGCCGACTCCGGCGTCCCCGTGGCAGGCGTTGCAGGATTGGGCTTCGAAGATGGTTTTTCCTTTTGCCGCCACCGGGTTGGCGAGCGTGACGTTTGCGGCGGCCAGAGATGCCGATGACAACTCGGGATCGAATGGCTTGCGAGCGTAATCATCTTCCTCGGCATTTTGTTTTGCCAGTTGCTGGACTACGGATGGATCGTGATGATCCAGATATTCGCTGCGGAGGCCAAGTCCAATTAGCGCGAAGACTACGAATGCGTATGCTCCCATGGCGATCGGCCGTTTCCAGGGACGGCGTTCGAGGCTGCGATCCATAAAAGGGAGAGCGACGATGGCGAGCACAAGCAAAGTTGGGATCACGAGTACGCCGACGATCGCGGCCGATCCGTGCCAATATTTCAGCCACTGGAAAATTGGCAGGTAGTACCACTCGGGCCGCGGGATATATTGCGCGTCGGCGGGATTGGCTGCGGGACCTAATTTCATGGGTGCGAAAAAGCAAAGGAACCCGAGTCCCACAATCAGCAGGGCGGTGAGTGAAAGATCCATCAACACCTGACGAGGATAGAAGGGCTCTGTTTTTTGTTTGGGATGATATGGATCTTCGGCGACGGGGCCAGCCGCTCCGGCTTTGCGGAAGAGAAAAATGTGGGATGCGAGCAAAGCGAAGATGAATGCGGGCACAAAAAACACGTGGGCAACGAAAAACCGCGAGATGGTAAGGGTACCCATATCGGTGCCTCCGCGCATGAGGCGTTTGAGGCTGTCGCCGATCCACGGGATTTCGCTGACGGCGTTGGTTCCAACGGCGGTGGCGAAATAAGCTCGCTGGTCCCAGGGCAGCAGGTATCCGGTGAAGGCCATGGCGAGAACCAAGCCGAAAAGCAGGCATCCGGAAAACCAAAGAATTTCGCGGCGGCCTTTGTAGGAACCGTAAATATAAGTTTGCGAGAGATGCAGAAAGAGGACGACGACCATCGCGCTCGCCCCGTAAGCATGCAGGCTGCGCAGGAAAGAGCCGGCGGTGACGGCCTTGGTTATATAGGCAACCGTGGTGTGGGCGTGATCGGCGGAAGGCACATAATAAAGAGCGAGAAATATTCCGGTAATGACTTGCGAAATGAAAATGAATAAAAGGCCCGACCCGAAGATGTAGGCAAAGCGGGCGCCACCGGGGATGGGTTCGTCCAGCGTGAGTCGCAGCACATCGTCGAGGCCGGTGCGGCGATTCAGCCAGGCGCGGAATCCGGTTTGCGCGGGCGGGGCAGCGTCGGGATCGTTTTGCGAGGAACGCATTGCTGTATAGCTCTTCTTAGCCGATCACTTCTTTGTCGGGCACGAGTTGGCGGAAATATTGGAATCGAACCTGCAATTTGTCGTCTTGAATCGATGTTTCGAGCGTATCCATGCCACGGCGGGAAGGACCGCTCACGCGACTTCCGTCGGGATTGAAGGTTGCACCGTGACAGGGGCAGATGAACTGGCGCTTATCTTTATTCCAAGGTACGGTGCAGCCCAGGTGCGGGCACACTGAAGTGAGGACGCAAAGTTTACCCTGACCGTCTTTCGTGACGTAGATGACCTTTTCGGAAATGGTCTTGCGCCAGCCATCCACTTGCTCGATTTGAATGGTCTTAAGTAAAGGATCGGTTAAGGAGGAGAATTCCTTCATCTCGCCAACTGGCGAACTCTTTAGCTCAGTCGTGCGGCGCAGCAGCGGGAAAAGCGCGAAGCGTACGAGGGGCACGGAGAGCAGAGCACTCATGAAAACCGCGCCCACGCCAATTAAAACACCGAGAAACGACCGTCTGGTCGCCGGAGCGGGTACTCCGTGGTCTGCGGATTCAGTCATGCGGCTCACTCGGTTATTAATGATATTGAGTGCAGCGCTTTCTGCGTAGCGATTAAATTCCATGTTGAACCGAATGCACGTCTCCCCTTTCGCAAAGTGCGCGAAAGAATCGGGCGCCTCGGTTCTTTATTGCTTTGGCAACTGCCGAATATACGCCACTAGTTTTGTTATGCCCTCCGGATGAATCCTGGTGCCGAAGGCTGGCATTTTTCCTTTACCTTTGGCGATTATTTGCGCTAGGTCAGTGTCGCTCTGCTTTTGGACTTCGTCGCTGCGGAGATCTTTGGAGTGAACCGCTTTACCAGTTGGAGTGTCTCCGCTGCCATTTTCTGAGTGGCACAAAACGCAGTTCGCCGCGTAAAGTTTGGCGGGATCCGACTGCGCCTGCATCAGAGCCGGCTGGCTCAGAGCGATCCAAATAACAGTTGAGATGAAGTACCCCAAAATCCTGTGCATGTTATCTCCAGCAAATCGCAAGCGTGAGGTTGCTTATTTAGTTCGTACTTCTGACATGTTCGGTGTCCAAGATCGGATTCGAGTTTACATTATCGCGAGGGATGCGATAAAAGAATCGCTTATTGAAGACACAATGTCCCTTCGCGCCGGGCTGAAGTGATGATGTCCGAAAACCGCTGGTTTAAGTTTTCGGCGAGTGCGAGAATCGATTTATGGAATTGCCGGGCGATGAAGTTTGTTATCGCGCTTTGCAGAGCCGGGATGCCCGGTTTGATGGCCTGATGTTTGTCGGAGTAGTGTCGACGGGTGTTTATTGCCGCCCGCTATGTCCGGCGCGTACGCCAAAGTTCGTGAACTGCGAATTCTTCGGCTCGGCAGCGGCGGCGCAGGATGCGGGCTACCGTCCCTGCCTTCGTTGCCGTCCCGAGACGGCGCCCGATCTCGCTTCGTGGCGCGGAACTTCGAATACGGTTTCTCGCGCCTTGGCACTGATTGCCGAAGGCGCCCTCGATGGTGAGGAGAATAATGTTGAGAAATTGGCGGAGCGCCTGGGTCTGGGCGAACGTCAACTGCGGCGATTGTTCCTTCAGCATCTTGGAGCGGCACCCATATCCGTGGCACAAACGCGGCGAGTTCTATTCGCGAAGCAACTTATCCAGGAAACGCAGATGCGAATGACGGATATTGCGATGGCGTCTGGATTCGGCAGCCTGCGGCGATTCAACGAAACATTTCGCGAATTATTCCAGCGTCCCCCCAGCGCTTTGCGCAGGAAAACTTCTGCGAAACACATCGAGAAGGATGTATCGCTGCGCCTAAGGTATCGCCCGCCTTATGACTGGAATTGTATGCTGGATTTTTTGCGGAAGCGCGCCATGCCGGGCGTCGAAGTTGTCGACGGGGATCGCTACGTGCGAACGGTTGAAATCGACGGCAAGATGGGCAGCATCGAAGTCACTCATTTACCCGGTCGAGAAAGTCTGGGCGTTAGCATTCGATTTCCGGATGTCCGGCTGTTCCCTGCGATCGTCGCGCGCGTGCGGCGGCAGTTTGATCTGGGTGCGGACATCGAAACGATCGATGCCCATCTCTCCGGAGATCCAGTACTGGCGTCATTGGTGGCGCAGCGTCCAGGATTGCGGGCGCCGGGCGGATGGGACGGTTTCGAAATCGCGATACGCGCAGTACTCGGGCAGCAGATTAGCGTGGCGGCGGCGAGACGGTTAGCTGGCCAACTGGCCGGCATCCACGGCCGTGTTGTGCCAAAGTCGTTTTTGATTCATCCAGAATTATCGCATGTGTTCCCGACAGCAAAGCGGCTGGCGTCGGCCGTGTCGATTGGATTGGGGATGCCAGCTGCGCGGTTAATGGCGCTGAAGGCCGTTGCCGAGGCGGCGGTGGCTGATCCAAATTTGTTCCGACCGTTTGGCAGTATTGAGGAAACGATTGCGCGCTTGAGGACGATTCGCGGCATTGGCGAATGGACGGCGCAGTATATCGCGTTACGCGCCATCCGCGAGATGGATGCGTTTCCGGCGACCGATATTGGACTGCTTCGCGGCGTGGCTTGCATGGATGGCGCGAAATCAACGCCGCAGAATTTGCTGAGCCGCGCCGAGTGCTGGCGGCCGTGGCGTGCCTACGCGGCGCAGCATCTTTGGGCAGCCGATGTGGCAGAGGCGGCGCGTTGAATGGTACGGAAGGACGGAAGAAATTATGAACCTTGCATACAAGAAAATGGAATCCCCGATAGGAAAGTTGAAACTCGTCGCCAGCAAAAAAGGGCTGGTGGCGATCCTGTGGGAAAACGACAACCCCCGGCGCGTGCGACTGAGCGACCTGGTTGCGGATGATGCGCATCCTGTTCTGGTTGAGGCCGAACGGCAACTGAGCGAATACTTCGCCGGAAAACGCAGAGCGTTTACCGTAGCCCTCGATATGAGGGGCACCAGTTTTCAGAAGGGCGTATGGGAAGCGTTGCTTGCCATTCCATTCGGAGAGACCAGGAGCTATGGGCAGTTGGCGAAAGCACTGGGGAATCCGCGGGCGTCACGAGCTGTCGGCGCGGCGAATGGGAAGAATCCGTTATCGATTGTTGTGCCCTGCCACCGCGTGATTGGAGCGTCGGGGAAACTTACCGGCTTCGCCGGCGGACTCGAGACGAAAGCGCGATTGCTCAGACTCGAGAGGTAGTTGGCCTCGGGGACGCGATGGATGGGGACGACGGATTCCCCCCGGCGCGCTGGATGACTGCCAGTGTCTGTGCTAGTTATGCCGATCGGTGGTCGTGACGGTCAATCCGTCATTTCCTATATTCACATTCAGATCTGCAAGAGCTCGGGCTATGGCGTCGGCGTCTTGCAATGCAGAGGCGGGATAGGTCGTTAGCAAGGCTATTACCTTCATTCCCGCGGCGTGAGCGGATGCGATGCCCGCTGGGGCATCCTCGATCACCAGACATTCGGACGGCATCATCTTTAACAGTGACGCGCCTCTTAGATAAGGTTCCGGATTCGGCTTGCCGTTTAATACATCGTCGGCCGATATCAGAACGGTTGGCAGTGGCAGATTGCCGACCCGCAAGCGCCCATTCGCGATCAAGCGAGTTCCGGAAGTCACCACGCACCATCGCGCGGGAGGAAGAGATTCCAATAGCTGGATCGCTCCCGGCATTACTACCACGCCCTCGTTGTCGTTGGCCTCCCTCTGCTCGATCTTTTTGGTCTCGGCCTCCGCGTCGAGGTGCGGGGCTAACAGGCGGACGCTTTCGATGGTGCGGCGTCCATGAGCGATGTCAATGGCTTTTGCAGGATCGATGTTGTTTTCCCGCGCCCATAGCGACCATTGGCGGGTGACGGATGGGGTCGAATCCATGAGAACGCCGTCGAGATCAAAGAGGATTGCGGAACAGTTGAAAGTTGGCATGTTTTTGAGATGTTACAGGAAGAGGTCGAAATTTTTGGCTTTGTCGGAGAGTTGCATAGGACCTTCCCTTCGTGCGGCATGACAAATGACCTTCAGCTTCTTATGGACAGAACTACGCGGGCAGTTTGGCGTGAATTTGGATGACTTTGGCTTGAGCAGCGAGTTGGGCGGCGGCCATTCGTTTTCTGGCTTGCAAATGGCGTTCGCGGAAATGGGCGCGGGCGCGGCCTCCCCATGCGCGGAGGAAATAGTAATTGAGGCCGGCTCCGATTACGGAGCTGGCGAGAGGAATTAGGCGGCCGGCCCATTTTTCTACCACTTCTTTGCTGGCTTGGGCGGCGATGCGCTGAATTACGCGGGGAACGAATTTGTTGATGACCTCTTTTTCCAGCAGGTCGCGGCTGATGTCTACTCCGGCGGCGCTGGCAGCGGCGATCCAAAGTTCAGCGGTCTCTTCGTCATTGCTGTATTCGAACCCGTAGATGAGACTGAGTTTTTGAATTGTCCGTAGAGTGATTCCCGCCAAGAAACTCAAATCGGGAACGATGGTCATGATTCCGCCCAAACCCAGCCCTGCGCCCTCCGCGGCAGCGATTTTCATGGAGCCGCGAATCACGCGCTCGGCGAGATTGTCGAGTACGTTCAGGTCGACGGAATACAGTCCCTGATAGCTGGTAACCGGAATGCCGTATACGGTTTGTAATTGCAACAAAAATTTAGCGGGATTGACCTTGACGGTCTCGTAGGCTCGTTGAAAGCCGCGCTGAAGGGCAAACTCGACCTTCCGTCGCAGCCACGATTTGCGAATCTGCTCAATCACAATGAGTCCTTAGATGCTAATTAACAGGTGCAGATGCGGTCGAAAAACCAGCGAAATTTGCGGAATGCAAAGACATGCACAGTGACTATTTTACCCCTTGGATCACCTGAGCGCGGTAAAGGCTTGTGCTACGATCAAGTCTCGCTCAAATGCCAACTGGAAAACTTCACGTAATACCTCTCGGCGGCCTCGGCGAGTTCGGGATGAACTGCATGGCCGTGCGTTGGGGCGACGACATTATTGTTATCGACGCCGGGCTGATGTTTCCAGAAGCCGAGCTTCTGGGCGTGGATATTGTCGTCCCAGACATTTCGTATCTCACTGAGAACAGGCAATATGTGCGGGCGATTGTTCTTACCCATGGGCACGAGGACCACATTGGCGCACTGCCGTGGATTCTTTCCGAACTGAATGTTCCGGTCTGGGGAACGGAATTTACGCTCGCATATGTCGAAGATAAATTAGATGAGCACGGGCTGCTCGACGATGCTGTGTTAAACGAGATCACGCCCGGGGAGCGGTTCAAGGTTGGGCCGTTCACGATTCATCCGATACAGGTGACGCACAGCCTGGTGAATTGCGTTGCGCTGGCTGTCCATACTCCGCTCGGCGTTCTGATTCACACGGGCGACTTTAAAGTTGATCCGACCCCAACTGACAACCGGCTTTTCGATTTGCACTCATTCGCCGAATACGGCAAAGAAGGCGTGTTGGCGCTGTTTCAGGATTCGACTAACGTCGAGCGCAAAGGGTACACCCCGAGCGAGCGCGCAGTCCGCCGCAAGTTCGATGAAGTGTTTGCGCATACTAAACGACGATTATTTATTTCATGCTTTTCGTCGTCCATCCATCGCCTGAAGCTGGCGGTTGAGATGGCGTTCGAGCACGGCCGCAAGATTGCGTTCGTCGGACGCTCGATGAATAGTTCGGCGGAGATCGCTGAAGATCTGGGATACGTCGAAATTCCCGAGGGATTGCTGATTCACCCGGGCGACATGAAGAATTACGCGCCGGAAAAAGTCTGCGTGATGATCAGCGGAACGCAGGGTGAGCCGATGTCGGCTTTATCGCGCGCCGCGGTCGACAATCACAAGCACGCCAAGATCGAGAAGGGCGATACGGTGATGCTTTCATCGCGGATTATTCCGGGGAACGAGAAGGCGATCTATCGCATGATCGACCATCTCTTTCGCCGGCAGGCTCATGTTATCTACGACGATGGCTCTTCCCCGCCGGTGCATGTGAGCGGCCACGCCAGTCAAGAAGAATTGCGGCTGATCATCAACCTGGTAAAACCGAAATATTTCATTCCGGTTCACGGCGAATATCGCCAACTTAAACTCCACGCTGAATTGGCGGGAGCGATGCACGGCTCAGTCGGCAACGTAATGCTCATCGAGAGTGGGGACATTCTTGAATTCGACGAACTGGGAGCTCGCAAAGCGGGACGCATCAACGTGGGCCGCGTCTGCATCGATTCCGGGTCGCGCACAGATGTTGTGGAAGATTTAATAATAAAAGATCGCCGTCATCTCAGCGAAGACGGAATCGTGCTGCCGATCATTGCCATCAACAAGCTCACGGGACGCGTCGAGAGCACTCCTGAAATCGTGACTCGCGGATTTTCTCCCGGCGAAGACGGATTCATGGGGGAGGCCCGCCAAATCGTTATGCAGACGCTGAATATGTCGAGCTCAGAAGAAAAAGCCGACTACGGCGTAATCAAAGAAAAAATCCGCACCGACCTGAAGCGCTACATTTCAAAGCAAACCCAAAAGCGTCCGCTGATCATGCCGGTCATATTGGAAATTTAAGTCTATCGGATGGGCTGCGGGCAGAATTTTAGCCAAAAATAAAAGCCAGAGTGTCGAGTGCTTGAAACAGCCGTAGGACATCGGCCTCGGTCCAATCCGGCATATCCCGGCCATGGATTATCCAGTGCCGATTAAGCCGCGGATCGAGCCGTTCTCACAGCGGCACTACAAACGTAACCTGTTCGGCGATGAAACTCGACAAATTGAGCATCGACAGCCGTCCTATCGGGTAAGGTAGATATCTGAAAGAACTTTCGCGGAATCTGCTCAAGATCGGCTCCGAAACGACCGAGCGATTGAAGGGCGGCGGACGTCTCTGCGTGTGCCACGGTCATCTGTTCGGTAGCGTGATCAATGGTAGCGCGCAAATCCCTCGATGACTGATTCAGTTTTTTAGCGACAGCCGGCATATCTACGTCGCCTATAATCCGAGCCGTAGTCAGACGCTTGGAAGAATAAAATCCCAACTGCCCTACATTCCTTTTCTCCATAAATTCCCCTATGATCCGGCTTCCAGTAAGCTTCAACCCGACTGCTTTTGTAACCGCAACCAAAGTTGACAATTGGGAATTCCCGCAAAGCAACAAAACAACGGTATAGGCTCTCGCGCTCGATGCCGGCGGTTTTGGCGACCTTTGGCGATGCCGCCTCGGGCCTCTGCGATGCGGCGCAGAGCGATTAGAAGCACTCGCGGCTCGTCGTCATCCTCAAGTGCAGTGCGGAGATATTGCTGCAAATCTCGGACTGCGGCGGAGTTCCCGAATCGTAGCTTCGTCGTGCGATATGCTGCCTTTGCGTTTCATGGTGTTCGTTCCTTCTAATTTTTGAGATACTCCAGCGCATGCCCGATGTCGGCTGACTTTGAAAATAAAACAACGTTTAGTCCAGCGGATTTTTCCAGCGGAGGCCGGGAAAGCGGGCGAAGTCTCGATCCGTGGTATAGAGCACGCCGCCATATTCCGTGGTCAGTGCGGCCAGTTGCGCATCGGTGACCAGCGGGCCGAAAGCTTGTCCCTCGACGAGCATCTGCCGAAGAAGCGGCCAATGGTCTTCCCCTTGCATCAAGAGGCGGACGTTCGGCTGCTCCAACCAAAGGTCCACCACATTCGCGGCTTCATCCGATGAGAAGCGGTCCCCCGGCAGACTGCGATTGGTCATAATTCGCAAAAATGCAGACACAGTTTGCCAGGGCAACCCTACGGGTTCGGCGCCCGAAAACATGACTTCTAAAAGGGAGCGGGCTTTGGCGTGGAAAGGCGAAGTGGTGTCGTAAGCATAAAGGAGAATATTCACGTCGAGAACGATCACCGGTGCAATGGACCTTCAAGAGCCTCTATCAGAAGCTCAACGTTGTCGTAGTTAAGATTCGGAGGCAGACCCAACTTTCGGGGAGCAACCACAAAAGGCTTTCGCGGCGGCCGCCTCGATGCCGCCAAGCCGAGACGAAGAAAGTGATTGACTAGGTGCTTGAAGGAGGCACCGGACTTCCGGCCCTCCTTAGTTAGAAGGCGGGCAACATCGTCGTCGAGAGTGAGAGTAGTTCGCACATCATGATGCTATTTTGGTAGGCATCAAGATGTCAAGGGGGCGACCTCTCAAAATCCACTAATCCGGGCGGTGCATCGAAGGCGGCTATTAGCGCATCTATTTATGAAAGCGGAACATTCTGGTTACCTTCAGGGTAACGGCTTGGTCGGCCGCAGGAATCAGCATGTTATACTTTGTCTAATCGCAAGCATATAAGGCGTTTGCCGCCGTACTGAAGGAAAAATCAAGATGGCCCGTAGTCCTCACCGCTCTCTTTTTTTCGTCGTCCTCATCATTTTAACCTGCGGCTTTTTGGGAATGCTTTTCGGGCAAAAGATCACGCCCGACGTAGCGTCGGATACCGACAGCGATATACGCCAAAGCTTGCACCAGTTTGCCGACGTCTATGCGGTGGTGGAGCAAAACTACGCCGAGCCCGTGGATTCGGATAAGGCGATTTACAACGGCGCCATACCGGGCATGTTGCACGTGCTGGATCCCCACTCGAACTTTTTCGATCCAAAATCTTATGCGCTTTTGCGCGAAGACCAGCGCGGCAAATACTACGGCGTAGGAATGACCGTGGGCCCGCGCAACAATAAGGTTATTGTGATTGCGCCGTTCGTCGGCACTCCGGCATACCGGGCGGGGATTCGACCCGGCGACATCATTATCGCGGTCGACGGCAAGCCTACGGACAACATGACCACCGGCGATGTCGCGGACCTGTTGAAGGGTCCTAAAGGCACCACGGTTCATATTACGATTTTGCGCGAGGGCGCCGACAAGCCGCTGGAATTCGCCGTGGTTCGCGACGAGATTCCGCGTTACAGCGTTGACCTGCACTTCATGATCAAGCCAGGAATCGGCTACATGCATGTCAGCGGATTCAACGAGACTACGGAAAAAGAAGTTGAAGATGCGCTCGATCAGATGGGTGATCTGAAGGGCCTGATTCTCGATTTGCGGCAAAATCCTGGAGGACTGCTTAACGAAGGAGTCGGGGTTGCTGACAAATTCCTGCGCAAGGGTCAGTTGATCGTTTCGCATCACGGGCGGTCTTCTCCGGAAAAGCGCTATACGGCGACGCACGGAAATGGCGGCAAGGATTATCCGCTGGTAGTGCTGGTAAATCGGGGCACGGCTTCGGCCGCGGAGATTGTGGCGGGAGCGATTCAGGATCATGATCGTGGCCTGATTGCCGGCGAAACCACATTCGGCAAGGGATTGGTGCAGACCGTGTTTCCGCTGGCTGAAAATACTGGACTGGCACTCACGACGGCGAAATATTACACGCCGAGCGGCCGGCTGATTCAGCGTGATTACAGCAATGTATCGCTTTACGATTATTATTTCGATCGTACGGCTGATAACAGCACCGCTAATCGCGAAGTGAAACTCACGGACAGCGGCCGTACGGTTTATGGCGGAGGCGGAATTACTCCGGACGTGAAGATTGATCCAGTCAAGAGTAATCACTTCCAGGATACGACTCTGCAACATTACGCTTTCTTTAATTTCGCCAAACATTATGTGGTGACGCACCATCCGACAAAGAGCTTTGAAGTCGACGACGAGACAATGGCGGAATTTCGTAAATTTCTCGATGAGGAGAAAATTCCTTATACGCAAGCCGACCTAGTACAGAACAATGACTGGATCCGGTCGAGCCTGAAGAGCGAAATTTTCGTCGACGCGTTTGGACAGGAAGAAGGATTGAAAGTGCGGGCGGAAGCCGATCCGGAGATTATTAAAGGATTGGAATTGCTGCCGCAGGCAAAGCAGTTGGCCGAGAACGCGCGGAAGACGATTGCGGAACGCAGCAATGAAGGTGCGCTGAGTCGGTAGGCGTTTTGCACCGGTCAGAAAACAGCAGGTCCCTCGACTTCGCTCGGGATGACCGATTAGTGTTAGGCCCGAAGAGATTCGGGCCTTTTGTTTTTGGCTCTGGAAACGCGCTGTAGCTTTCGATATATGATCTGTAACGGGCGAGTACCCGTCTCTCCGTCGTGCATCGCGAAATGCTAACTGCCGACCTCTTGGCTGCCGTGTTGTCGATTATCGCGGGGTACACGGATTGGCTTTCGCGGCGTATTCCCAACTGGCTCACGCTGCCGGCTTTGCTGATTGGCGTGCTTGTGAACGGCCTAACGCGCGGATGGCCCGGCACCAAAGATTCTTTTCTAGGGGCTGGATTGGGGCTGGCCCTGCTGCTACCCTTCGTAATTATCCGGGCGCTGGGGGCTGGGGATTGGAAACTGGTGGGCGCTCTGGGATCGTTCCTGGGGCCGCGCCAACTTATTGCCGTTCTAATTGTTACAATTTTTGTCAATGGCGCAATGGCCGTCGGCATGATTGTATGGAAGGGGCGAGTGAAACAAAGCGCTCGAAATTTTTTGCGATTGCTGGCGGCATTTGGGACTTTTCAAATGCCGGGGCGCGAGTTGACGCTGGATAATCCGGAGGCGGTCAAAGTTCCCGTTTGGAATCGCGGTCGCGGCCGCAATGGTCCTTTATACTGTGGGGAAAATTTGGGTGCGGGCCTGACGAGAATTCCTTGCGGAGGAAATGATGTTTCGCTGGGACAAGAAATCACTTCGGAAAAAGGAGCGCGGCGTCACCTTGTTAGTGACCGCCGTCTCTATGATCCCATTGCTGGGAATGGCGGCGCTTGCCATTGATATAGTAACTCTCTACACAGCCTCCGGGGAAGCCCAGAAAGCAGCGGATGTCGGCGCTTTGGCCGGAGCCCAGGCTTTCGTAACTTCCGGTTTTACATCTGGTCAGCTCGGAGACCCTTCTTCTGGTGCGAACCAGGGCCTCGTTTGCAATGGAGGCACTGGTTTTTCAGACTTGCAGGCGCAAGCTGCCGCTCAACGGAATCTTATTGCGGGGCAGCCGCCGACTACCATCAGCACCTCTTGCAACTTCACATCACCAGAGGATCCCTCGATCAGCGTTACCGTCTCGAGGAGTGGTCTGCCCACATTCTTTGCCCGCATCTGGAGAACTGGAGCGAGCACGGCAACCGCCACGAGCACGGCGGAGGCGTATAACCCGTCAGGTTCGACGACAGTTCCAATCCAACTTCAATCCGTCAAACCCTGGTTGATCCCAAACTGTGACCCAGCAACCGCACCGCCCTGCGGCGGGAATCCATATTTTATTAATTCCAGCTCAAACTATACTCTCCCGAATCCTAGCCCCTATATCGGCGGGTTTTATACTTTTCAGCAAATCAGGAATCCGGCGCCTGCCGGCTACTACGCCCTTGAGCTGCCTCAAGGCGCGACAAATTGCCCTTCGACCTCGGCTGCGCCTGGCGGCTCTTGCGCCAATGTGAATAGCGACGCATACCAGCAGAACATAGCCTGTTCCAACACTGCAAAGCTGAGTTGCGGGGATCTGGTAACTGTCTCCCACAATCCGAACCCTGTCTCGGGCTCTGCCGCGATAAAAACTGATACCACTGAGGGCACGCAGTGTCTGATTCATACCGCTGGGACCGGAAACCCCCCAGGTTCCTGTAAGGCGGATGACGACCCCGATTGTTTTGTCAGTGGTTCGCCTGTGACTGTCAATGGTGGTTTGTCGAATCCGAATTCTTCTATGCAAGGAGCGACTAATATCAGCCGCAGCGATTCCGTGGTTACCGTTCCTGTCTTCGATTTCCAATCAGGAGCCGATAACCCCTGCCCCGGTGGTGCATGCACACACTCAGTTAAGGTTATCGGTTTTCTCCAATTGGGCATTCAGTCAATCTCACGTGGAGTTGGGAACAGCGGCCAGATCGGCGCTTATATATTGAACGCGTCAGGATGTGATCCGAGCAGCGCGGGTACACCGGTGTCGGGCAATGGTCTTTCGCCGGTTGCTGTCCGCTTAACTCAGTAAGCAGGCGTGGAGCGCAAAGTTCGACATGGAAAAGAGTTGGCCAGGGAAATTAGTGATATGTCGCGGAACTGAAGCTTCTCAGATCGTCGAGTTGGCGATTACCCTACCATTGCTGTTGGTCGTGGTGGTGGGATTAACTGACTTCAGTGGCGCTTTCAATCTTAAGTTCAGGTTAAGCAATGCGGCGCGAGAGGCAGCCCGCTACGCCGCGAGCCAGAGCACTGCCGACCTTTCAAACGCGAATCCCGCCTCAATCGCTGCCGTTCGGGATCTGGTGGACAGCTATCTTGTCGCCCTTCACATTAATGATTGCGGCCTTGCCGCGCAGTCGGCTTCTAAGTCTGGTATGGTTTTCACTTACACAGCCAACACTGGTTGTGCTGGAGCACTCACCCTGATAATCAACAGAGGTGCTGCATTCAACGTGGCTGGCGGAACGCCCGCAGTGGTTGAGGCGACTGACGTGAACATCAGGTATCCGTACCAGTGGCGTTTTAGTAGTGCGATCCAAGTACTCATTCCTAGCGCTACCTATGCGGCGCTAACGCAGATTACCGAGGACGCGGTTGTTCAGAATCTGAATTGAACGCAAATGTGCTTGCGACTCGCAATTCGGTTGCATGATGATTCTGGCCAGGAATTGGTTGAAGCGGCGATAGTATTGCCGATTGTGTTTTTGATTCTTTTTGGAATTTTCTGGTTCGGCAGGGCATTTAATATAACCGGAACTTTAGAGCGAGCGGCCCGAGCCGGTCTCCAAAGTGCGACACATTCGACATGCGTTTCCTGCTGCGCTTCCTGCGCTAATACGCCGCCAACAAATGGGGCTATCATGACCAGCATCAATAACGTTCTGCAAGCTGACCATTTACAACCTGCCAATATTACTTCTTATTCACCGCCCTATGCGTGTACAGGAGCGTCACCATCACCGGTTTGTATTGCGTTGGCAAATAACGCGCAGGTCTGCACTAGCGTCCCGCTGACTTGCGGAGGTGTGGCGTGCCAATCCCCGCCGGTCGCGTGTGGCACCAATCCATCGTTGGGAACTAGAATCAGTTTTGCATACCAATTCGATGCGCCGCTGCCATTTGTCGACTTGCATGCGCTCACGATCTCCGCCTCCGCACAGAGCGAGCCGGAACAATAACGCTCAACAATCGCCCTCTCAATTCGGTCCCCGCTCTCGAAGATGTGCCTGAGACGAGAGCCGCCGTGATTGGTTATTTCGATTGCGCCCCAGCACTCCTGCTCTATACTGGTTTTGCTCTCGCGAATCTTCCCTTCCTTCTTTTCCCACAGCTCATTTCTGGAAAATTGCTGCATTGTGTGTGCAGAATGAGGTGGTATTGGCTCTTGGCACACTATATATGGTGTTTTAGTGCTTGACCCTGGGTGGATTTCGCCGTTACAGTAGGTGCAATCCGTGCCAAACGAATTCACTTCTGCGGGGTGGAATTCGGAAAAATGAGAGAGGAATCTTGTTGGTTAACACGTCCTTCTCTCGGTCAAGCGGTGAGCACCGCGCCTCCAGCCAGTGCAGTATCAATGTGGCGCGGACACTCTTGTCCGCGGCCTTTGACTTAGATTTTGACTCTGTGGTTCAAACCACAGTCAAGATCTAGGTCAAAAGCGGCGGACAGGAGTGTCCGCCCGACACGGGCAACAGAGAATAACAAGGAGTACTACTTTGCTTAAACTCAAACGGCTGCAAATTCTTGGCTTCAAATCATTCTGCGATCGCACGGAACTTAAGTTTCATGGCGATGGCGTGGCGGCGATCATTGGTCCCAATGGTTGCGGCAAATCGAATATTGCGGACGCGATTTCGTGGGTCTTGGGCGAGCAGTCGGCGAAGACTCTCCGCGGATCGCGCATGGAAGACGTGATTTTCGCGGGCACGCGAGACCGGAAGCCGACTGGGCATGGCGGAAGTCGCGCTGACGCTGATCGATCCCGAAATTTATGACGGGCCGGATGCGGGCCATCCTACAGAGATCGAAATCAAAGACGAGTTGCCGCAGGGATACGAAGATTGGAACGAAGAAGAATTGCGCGCGAACGCCGCGGAAGAAGTTGAGCGGCTCACGGAAGAAGCGCAGCCGGGGCAGACAGAAGAAATGAACGGAGAAGCGCCTATTTCCGGCGGCGCGGAGATCGTGCCGATAACGGCACCGCAAGTTGTCCTGAAGATTCGTCGGCGGAAATTTCAGCAGCATTTTCGGGCAGGAGAGATCGTCGTCACCCGGCGATTATTTCGCTCTGGCGACAGCGAATATTTATTGAATGGAAAACTCTGCCGACTTCGCGACATCCAGGAATTGTTTATGGGTACCGGCCTGGGACCGGAATCCTACGCGCTGATCGAGCAGGGACGCATTGGGCAAATTCTGAGTAGCCGTCCGACGGACCGACGGGCCATTATCGAAGAAGCGGCTGGGATTACGAAATTCAAAACTAAGAAACGGCTGGCGGAAGCGCGTCTGGAAGATGCGAAACAGAATCTTTCACGCGTCAACGATATTTTTGAGGAAGTCACGCGCCAGATGAATTCGCTGAAACGTCAGGCTTCAAGAGCTGAGCGCCACGCGAAATTGCGGCAAGAGATGCGCGCCAAACTACGAGTCGTCTTAGCTAGCAAATTCGCGCAACTGGAACACGAATCGACGGAACTGAACTCGCAGATTAGTTCCCTATCGGAAGAAATGCGGGTGCAGGCAGAAACCGTGCAGCATTCGGAAGCCGAGCACGCTCTGCGCACGCAGCGCGGTTATGCGATCGAAACCGAACTGCGCGAAAATCGCGAACGCCTGAGTCAGATCAAACTGGAAACCGATCGCGCTTACGCGCAACAGCGGCACAATGAAGAACGGTGCGCGGAGTTGGTGGTGCGCGGAGCATCTTCCGAGTCGGAGTTAGCGCAGGCGCAACACCGACTGACTGCGGTCGAAGCGGAGCGCGATTCGAACCGGCAGATATTGACCTCTGCGGTGGGCGAATTATCGGCTGCGCGCGAGGAACTGGTTCTGGCGCACGAAGAAGTAGCCGAGGCGACGCAGGCTCTGGCCCAACTCGAGCGGCAGCAGGAGGCTTCGCGCGGCGCGATGTTGGAGGTCGTCGCGTCCACAGCAAATGTGCGAAATCAATTGACGCAAACACGCGAGCGCCTCGCGGCCGTCGATCGCGAGAGGGCACGCTTACAAAATGAAATGGTCACCGCGAATTCACAGGTGGAATCATTCGGCGGACAACGCGGCCAGTCGGCGCTGGAATTTGAATCCGTGTCACAGCGGGTCTCTTCACTGGCGGGCGAGATTGAGCAGACCCGGGCGTTGCTCGAAGCGAAAAGAAATGAGGAAACTACAAGCAAGCATCATCTCGATGGCCTGCGTGCTGAATATGCAACCGCGCTCGGCAAACGGGGCTCGCTTGAAGCGGTGATTGCCGAGCACGGCTATTCGACCGAATCGGTGCGGCGATTATTTCAATCAGGAGTAATGAATGGAGGGCTGGCACCCGTTGGGGTATTGGCCGACTTCCTTGAAGTTGAAAACCGCTATGAAGGCGTCGTTGAAGACTTTCTGCGCGATGAGTTGAACTACATCGTGGTGAAATCGTGGGATGCGGCCGACGAGGGATTGCGCCTGTTGCGGACCGATGTCGACGGGCGGGCGACGTTCCTGGTTCATCCTGAGGATTCGCAGGCTAAGTTTTCTTTTCTGGTGGATGAAGCGGCGCATGCAGCTCCGCCCAGTCAATCCATCGTTCCGTTGAAACATACGATTCGAGTTTTGGATGGATTTGGCAAGTCGCTGGAAGTTATTTTGCCGAAATTGCGCGATGGATATATCGTCCCAGATCCGGCGGTGGGGCGTGATTTGGCATTGCGAAATCCAGATGCGTTTTTTCTTTCGGAGTCGGGAGAATGTTTTCACAATGTCACGGTAACCGGCGGAAAGCAGCGCGCCGAAGGGCCGCTATCGATGAAGCGCGAATTGCGCGATGTGTCGCGGCTGCTGAGCGAATTAGAAGAAGCTTTGCGTCATGAGGAGTTCCGAGTCTTGACTCTGGGCCGTGAAATTAAGGAATTTACTTCCCTGCTGGAACGGTTGGACAGAGAGAAGCGCGAGGCGGAGAAACAGGCGATGACGTCGGGGCACGTTCTGCAACAACTGGATGCGGAAATATCGCGAGCGGCGGCTCGTTTGCAAACATGCGAGTGTGAACTCAAGCGACTCGCGGGAGATCGGATCGAACAGTTAGCATTGACGGAATTAAAACAGGCTGAGATTGAAATTCTGCAACAGAAGCAGCTTGCGATGGAAGCGGCTGCTGTTGAGGCGAACAATGAACTGGCGGCTTTGCGGCAGCGGCGTGACGAAAGCGGGCAGCGCAGTTCGCAGCACGTTGCCAAGGTTGCAACTCTCGAAGAGCGGCATCGCTCCGCATCTGCGGTGTTAAGCCGAATCGAATCTCTGGCTGCCGATATGAGTGAGCGCGTCAAAGGACTGCAATCTCAGATTGAATCGGCTGGCGCGGAACGGGTTCAGCGCGAGACTGAGAATCAGGGAATCGAAACGAGGTTGGTTGATCTCGAAGCGGAACGAAGGGCTAGCGAAGCCAGAGACGGTTTGTTGCAAATTGAATCGGAGCAGGTTCGCTCGAGCCTCGCGGAAATTGATGGGATTCTACGAAATTTGCGCCAAATACTGGAGACGGCGCGAGACCGGCGCGGGGAATTATCCGCCGCTTCAGCGAAGCTGGTTTCAGACACGCAATACATGGCCGAAACCTGCCTAAACGAGTTGGGCGTGCAGAAGCATGAACTGATAGCCGATACTGCGATCGAGCTCTCGACCGGCGATCAACTGGCTGCGGAAGATCAGACGTATCGGGAGATGCGCGGGCGGCTTGAGGCCATTGGCCCGGTAAATATGATGGCGCTGGAAGAATATAAAGAGAGCGCCGAGCGTCACGGTTTCCTTGAAACTCAACGAAAAGACTTGCTGGAATCGATTCAGAACACTCAGGCGACTATCAAGGAAATCGACGTCTTTTCGCGGCAAAAATTTGAAGAAGCCTTCGGCAAGATCAATGAGAACTTTCAGGTCACCTTCCGCAAGCTGTTCGGCGGGGGACATGCGTTCATGCGCTTGACCGATGAAGAGAACAGCGCGGAGAGCGGCATTGATGTAGTGGCGTCGCCTCCGGGCAAGAAGCTGCAAAATGTACTCTTGCTTTCCGGTGGAGAGAAGGCGCTGACGGCATTGTCGCTTCTGGTGGGAATATTTATCTATCAACCGAGTCCGTTCTGCATTTTGGACGAAGTTGATGCCCCATTGGATGAGGCGAACATCGGGCGCTTCACGGAACTGGTGAAAGAGATGAGCGTTCAAACCCAGTTCGTGCTCATCACGCATAGCAAAAAAACTATGAGCATCGCGCCCGTGCTTTATGGGGTGACCATGCAGGAGCCTGGCGTTTCTAAATTGGTATCGGTGCGACTAGGAGCTACGGCTTAAATTGCCGGCACACTTTTTATAGAAAATAATTGTTGACGGGCAAGCATTTTTGGAATTTTCCGGTTTGCTTTTGTGGCAGCCAATTTCGCCATTCTTGGTCCATGTTTTCCACACCCAATTCCTCCACAAGCCCCTCCAGTGGCGACGTTTGCTAATATCTGAACTTTGTCAACAATTTTCTTGCTGTAGTTTCCGGGTTGCGTTGTAGCCCCGGACTTAGCCGTTGACAAATATTTTAGAGACGCTAGAATACCGGACGTTTCCTGCCTGTAAAATTCTTAAATGAACTCTCAACTTCTAGACGCGCTAATTCAAACTGATATTCCAGAACTTGAACTCTTTGCCAGCGGAAAAGTGCGGGACGTTTACCGCCTGGATGAGGATCATCTCTTATTTGTAGCCACCGATAGAATTTCTGCTTTCGATTATGTTCTTGCCACCGGCATTCCCCAGAAGGGGCGGGTGCTTACCCAGATGTCCATCTTCTGGTTTGAACTGCTGCGCGGCCTGGTACCCAACCACATGGTGACTACGGACGTCAGCCAATATCCCGCTGCCATCCGCAAGTACGCCGACCAATTGCAGGGTCGTTCCATGATGGTTACACGGGCGCAGATGTTCCCTATCGAATGCGTCGTGAGGGGATATGTTTCCGGCTCGGCATGGAAGGAATACAAGAGCAGCGGAGCGGTCTGTGGAATCAATCTGCCCGCAGGATTAAAGGAATCCGACAAATTACCCGAACCGATTTTCACGCCGGCGACGAAAGCAACCAGCGGTCACGACGAAAATATTTCGTTCGATCAGATGGTAAAGATAGTCGGCGCAGATACGGGCAAAGAACTTCGCGACCTTAGCTTAGCGGTTTATAAAAAGGCAGCCGACTATGCGCTGGAACGCGGAATCATCATTGCCGATACGAAATTTGAATTTGGACGAACCGGCGCCGGCATCACACTGGCGGACGAGGTGCTGACCCCGGATTCCTCGCGTTTCTGGCCGACCGCCAAATATCAGCCCGGCAAGCCGCAAGACTCTTTTGACAAGCAGTATGTGCGCGATTTTTTGGAGGAAATTCGTTGGAATAAGCAGCCGCCGGCGCCGGCACTGCCGGCAGAGGTAGCCCGCAAAACGAGTGAAAAATACCTGGATGCATATCGGCAGCTTACCGGAGGTGATCTGGATGGATAAGGCCGGGGCCGCTCATGGAAATCTGCAATGAGCGGTGCGGATTGGATTATTATCGCGGTGCTTTTGCTGTCCGTTATTCAGGCGGCAATTTCGGGCTTCTTTCAGGAAGCTTTCGGGATCGCCGGGCTGGTTTGCGGGTATCTGCTGGCAGCGTGGCAATACCACCGGGTGGCGGAGCATTTCGCGCCGTATTTGAAGTCGATGTGGCTGGGAGATATTGTTGGATTTCTGGCGATTTTTTTGGGCGTCATTATTTTGGCGGGAATAGCGGGACGAATCGCCCGTTCCGTTGTCAGGGGAGTCGGTCTAACCCTGGTGGATCGCATTTTGGGCGGTGCGCTTGGCCTGGTGCGCGGAGGTTTGACAGTCGCCATTGTAGTCGTAAGCATGACCGCGTTCACGCCGACCTCGCAGTGGCTGGAGCGCTCTGCCTTTGCGCCATATTTTGTATTAGTGGGACGCGCGGCAGTTTGGGTTGCACCTTCAGAGATGCGATCGAAGTTTTACCAAGGATTGGATTTGTTGCACGAGGCACGAGACGAGTCCGCATTGCGTTCATAGATGAAAACGGAAATCCCGCATTTAATAAGGCTATCGCCAAGAACGATTGATTGGGAAAGAGAGACACCGTGAGAGATCAGCTTGAAGCACTGATTATGCAAATGTACAAGAGCAACATTTTATATTCGGAAGCGGTACGCGAATTTAAGAAGCGCTTCATTCTGACGGTATTGCAGGAAAACAATGGCAATCAATGCCGCGCTGCACGCCAACTCGATATGCATCGCAACACTTTAAGCCGCACCATTACAGAACTTAAGATTGACGTGCGGCAATTGCGAGACGGAATTAGACGGCCTCCGCGCAGCGCTCGTCCGGGGGGATACGAGAAGAAAGCGGCACGCTAGGACGGTATCAATTTCCAATTTGACACCTTGGGTTCTATTGGGACACTCTGAGTCTGGCAGGCGCGAACCACAGTGCACTAGACCAACGTGACCACGTATTTCCACGCTTTCAGGAGTGGAATGGCCACGTGGGTTTCAAAAGTTATTTCGTCGTGATTTTAATCTTCGCCTGGGCGTCGCCCTTCAACCCAGCAGAAGCCGCTTCGATTCCAGCATATTCTTCGCCTTCCATTCCGAGTGCGCCGTCAGCAGCGATGCCGGCATTTGAACTTGGGCCATCCGCTGAGACTTTTTATTCGCGGCCCGCCGCCGGGGCCTTTACGCAGCCCCGAATAGTGGATAAACGATTCTTGTTTTTTTCAACGATTTCAACGGCAAGCCTCTTTGCGGATTCCTACACCACGACGTGGATTGGAAATAACTATCGCGCACGCGGCCCCGGCCCCTGCACGCTGGAGGGCGGGGAGCCCAGCCTTTATGGAATTCATCCTACCATCGCGAGGTCTTACGCGATTGCGACGGTGATGAGCGGGGGAGCCATCGCGGTGAGTTATATCGCGAAGAGATATTTACCGCCGCGTTTGAAATGGATATGGCCAGCTGCATTTATCTATGAGACGGGCGTGAGCGTGCATGGGTTCACCACCAATCTGGCTCGATGTTGACCCGGGCGATCACACAACAAAATATTTGGCTTGCGGATGGTGTACCACAATTGCCGAGGTGGATTGCTCAGGCTCCAATAGAAATCCGGTCGTGAGCTTCACGCCGACATTCTCTTCCGGATGGAGTAGCGCGAACAATTTTGTCTGGTCTTCGAGATTGGGGCATGCGGGATATCCGAATGAGTAACGTGAGCCGCGATATTTCTGATGAAACAGGTCGCGGATGTGCGGCGAATCCTGACCGGAAATCCCCAGCTCGTCACGCATTTTTTTATGCAGATATTCGGCGAGGGCTTCGGCGGTTTCCACGCTGAGACCGTGCAAGTATAAGTACTTGGTATATTCCCCGCTCTCGAAAAGGCGCTGGGTTTCGACCGATGCACGCGAGCCAATCGTCACTAAAGACAATCCCAACACATCCATCTTGCCGGATGCCTTCGGGGCGAAGAAATCGGAAATGCAAAGCTTGCGGCCTTCACGCTGGCGAGGAAAGGTAAATCGCAGAAGCTCGCGAGCTTGCGGAGGGACAGCCACCCCCGGCTGTCCGAAGCCGGCAGGCTCGTAAACAACAATATCGTTGCCATCGCTCTGCGCCGGAAAATATCCGTAAACGACTTTAGGATCAAACAATCCGGTGGCAATCACTTCGTCTTCGAGCTTCTTTTTGATGGGACGGAACTTTTCTTCGACCAACCGCAAATAATCTTCCTGCGATGCGGTCTTCAATTGCCACTGATTCTTGAATAACGCCGTGTCGTTGATGTATTGAAAAATTTCGCGCAGGTCGTAATCTTTGCGGACGCGCACGCCCCAGAATGGAGGCACCGGAATATCGGGAGCGTCTTGAATTACGGCGCTGCGTTCGGCAAATACTGGCCCGGTTTCCGCGTCGACGACCGCGGCTTTGGCGTACTCCTTTACGGTGCGTCCCTCGAGAAGACGTGCCTGTTTCTTGCCGTTCGCCGTGGCCAGATCTTCCATGATGTGCAGGCCGGCGAACGCGTCATCGGCATAGAAGACGGCGTTGGAATATTCTTTGCGCAGATCGTCTTCAACATACTTTCGAGTTAGGGCAGCGCCTCCGCAGATGACTGGAAAGTCGAGCTTCTGCCGCTGCAAGTCTTGAATTACGTACTTCATCTCCAGCGTGGATTTAACCAGCAGTCCGCTGAGGCCGATGGCGTCGGCTTTGTGTTCGGTGGCCGATTTAATAATGACATCGCCCGCCTGCTTAATGCCGAGATTGATTACGCGATATCCGTTGTTGGTGAGGATGATGTCGACGAGATTCTTGCCGATATCGTGCACGTCTCCCTTCACCGTGGCAAGAACGATGGTCGCTTTTTGCGAGCCGGATTTCTTCTCCATTTTCGGTTCAAGATAGGCGACGGCCTGCTTCATTACCGAGGCCGAATCCAACACTGAGGGCAATTGCATCTTGCGTGCGCCAAACAACTCTCCGACCGTTCTCATTCCATCCAGCAGCACGGTGTTGATCAGTTCAAGCGGAGAATATTGTTTGAGTGCGCCTTCGAGAAGCATTTCCAGAGACTGCTTGTGCGCGCCGTCGCCTACGGATTTCTCTCCGTTGATAATGGCGTACTTGAGCTTGTCATCTACCGACAGCGTTTCGATGTGCTCGGCGGTGGAAGCTTGCGCTTTACCCTTGGTTCCGGCAAAGTGCTGCATGTATTTTTGCAGCGGATCGCCGTCGGACACGTCGTGATAAATTAGCTTCTTCGCAAGGGCAACTTCTTCTTGCGGAATTTTGTATAGCGGGTAAATTTTTGTGTAGTTAACTATCGCCATGTCGAGGCCATAGTCCACAGCTTCGTGCATAAAGACTGAATTTAAGACTCGACGCGAATAAGCGTCCAACCCAAACGAAATATTGCTGACGCCGAGAATCGTTTTTACGTCGGGCAATTCTTTTTTGATTTGCTTGATGGCGTTCAGCGTCTCGATGCCGGCATCGCGATACTCATCTTGTCCCGTAGAAATCGGTAGCGTGAGCGCGTCGAAAATGATGTCAACCGGACGAATTCCATATTTCTTGGTTGCCAACTCGTAAATTCGTTTCGCGATCGCGGTCTTCTTTTCTGCGGTCAAAGCCATTCCATCTTCGTCAATGGTCAACGCGATTACGGCAGCGCCGTAGCGTTTCGCCATCGGCAGCACTTTCGATGTTCGCTTTTCGCCGTCTTCCAAGTTGATAGAGTTAATGATCGCCTTACCGGGAATTCGCTTCAGCGCTTCTTCGACTACATCAGCTTCGGTGGAATCCACGAGAATGGGCGCGGGAACACGGGTTGCGACCTTTTCCAAAATCGAAGTGATGTAGTCTTTTTCATCTTCGCCGACGATCGCGCAGCACAGATCGAGCATGTGCGAACCTTCGGTCACCAGCTTTTTGGCCAGCGCCAGAATTTCGTCGTAGTTCTTGCTGCGCACCAAATTCTTGAAGTGCTCCACGCGCGTGGTCGTGTTCATTTCTTCTGCGACGATTAGCGGTTTCGGATCGAGGTCCAAGGGCACGGATGTATAAGCACTGGAAGCAGCAGCAGTTGGTTTCACATCCCGCTTCGCGGGCTCGATTCCGGATACAGCGTCGACTACGGCCTTCAAATGCTCGGGAGTAGTGCCGCAGCACCCACCGACGATGCGCGCCCCGTAGTCCACGACGAAGTGCTTGTGGTATTGCGCGAGTTCGTCTGGTTTAAGTTTGTAAACGGCATGTCCGCCCTCGTTCTGCGGAAGTCCGGCGTTGGGCAGCACGGAAACTTCTTTGGTGGAATAAAGACAAAGATAGCGGATAGCATCGTTCATCTCCGCCGGCCCAGTGGCGCAGTTTAGCCCGATGACATCGATATCGAAGGGTTCCAGCGCCGTAAGCGCCGCGCCGATTTCCGTGCCCAGCAACATTGTGCCGCTTTCTTGCAGCGTTACCTGGACGGTTACGGGAAGGCGCTTCCCTGCTTTTTGCATGGCTTCGAACACGCCGACGGTTGCAGCTTTTGCCTGAAGCAGATCCTGCGCGGTCTCGATAAGCAAAACATCGACTCCGCCTTCGATGAGCGCGAGGGCCTGTTCCACATAGGTTGCTACCATGTCGTCGAATTGAATGTGGCCTAGTGACGGAAGCTTGGTGGTCGGGCCCATCGATCCGGCGACAAATCGCGGCCGCGTCGAAGTAGAGAACTGTTGTGCAACCTCTTTAGCTAACTTGACGGCGGCAAGATTGATTTCCGCGACGCGGTCGGCGAGATCGAATTCGCTTAAAACAATTCTTGTGGCTCCGAAAGTATTGGTCTCGACGACATCGCAGCCGACGCCAAAAAAATCGGCATGAATGTCGCGAATGATGTCGGGCCGGCTCAGGACCAGCACTTCACTGCAATTCTCCTTGCCCCAATAATCGTCGAGTGTAGGATTACGCTTCTGGATATTGGTGCCCATAGCGCCGTCGTAGACGACGACGCGTTCGCGAACGGTTTGGAGGAAGTCAGTCATAAATAAGCTTTTGGCTCTTGGCCATAGCTTCTGGTTTCTAGCTCCTAGCTAAGAGCCAAAGGCTAAAAGCTAATAACTAATACCTTCTTCATACACAAACGCCGACCCAGGCTGGGGCCGGCGTCTCGATCATTCAATTCTTAGAAGAACTTTAGCTCCCCTGCACCGGGAGAGCCGGGGCGCCACCCACGACTTCGGCTTGATTGAATACGGCGTTCGATCCCATATGGGCGGGCATTGCGGCCAGCATTTGCTCTTTACGGTAAACCAAATTCGTGGCGTTGAATGTTGCCAGCTCAAATCCGTGACCGTGCGTGATGGCGTCGGTGGGGCAAGCCTCTACGCAATATCCGCAAAAAATGCAGCGGTTGTAGTCAATGTTATAAACCTTGGCGTATCGTTCGGCGCCGCTGACGCGATTTTCCGCAGTATTCTCGGCCGCTTCGATATAGATGCAGTTCGACGGACAATTTGCGGCGCATAGAAAACATGCCACGCACTTTTCCAGCCCATTTTCGTCGCGCTGGAGCACGTGCACTCCGCGAAAACGCTCTTGGAATTTCGCACCGCGCAAAGGTCCGGGCCCATCGGGATAATTCTCCACCTGCGTCGGCTGAAACATCTCCATGAAAGTGATGCTCATGCCCTTGGCGATAGCGGCTATGTCTTTCAATATCGGCATACTCTATTATTATAGCGGATGCGGAAACGGCGAACTGTTTATGGCCGGGATGCATTGAAGAAGCGTTAAAAGGGCGGACCCGTAGCTCAACTGGATAGAGCACTGCGCTTCGAACGCAGGGGTTGGGAGTTCAAGTCTCTCCGGGTCCACCATTCGTTCATCTGGGTTTCCTCGCCTCTCGAAGTCCTTACACATACTCTACCGCCGCTGGGATTTTCTTCCCTGCACCTCACTTTTAATCGTCCCGTACCCATTCGCTATGTTAGATTTGACCCTCATTGACCCATCGAGGGCACGAGGAGCAGCGAATTGGGTAAAGACATGGTCCCCAAGAGGATCTTTTTCACCAAGGGAGTCGGCAAACATAAAGAGCGCCTTACTTCATTCGAGCTCGCCTTGCGGGACGCCGGGATCGCCGCCCAAAACCTGGTTCGTGTATCTTCAATTTTCCCGCCGCAATGCAAAATGATTCCGCGATCGCAGGGCCTGAAGTATCTCAGTCCCGGCGAGGTGGTGTTTTCGGTGGTCGCGGAAAACTCCACTCGCGAGCCGCACCGGCTGATGGCGTCGAGCATTGGAGTTGCAATCCCCGCAGATCGCAACACTTATGGATATCTCAGCGAGCATCATTCTTTTGGCGAGTCGGAAGATGCGGCTGGGGATTACGCCGAAGAACTGGCTGCGGAGATGTTGGCGACCACATTAAATGTAGAATTCGATCCGGACCGTTCGTGGGACGAGAAAAAAGAAATCTACCGCATCTCGAATAAGATCGTGCGGACGGCTAACGTAACGCAATCGGCTGTCGGGGATAAGCGGGGATTGTGGACGACTGTGATAGCGTCGGCCGTGCTCATCTTTGATTAGCTACTTAGCCCGCGTAGAGACAGCCGCCCCGGCTGTCCTAGTCGAGCAACGTTCGAATCGTATTTTCTCTTCTGTGTTGAGCTTCGCTCAACCTGACAGCCGAGGCTGCCTGTCGATACGTAATTTCCAAAGATCTATCTTCGTAATCCCGCCAGTTTCTTCTTGTTCTTGGGTTTCTTTTCTGTAGTCCTTGAACTGCCATTTTTGCTTTTTCCCAATCGCTCCAGGACTGCGGCGACGATCAAAGGCAATCCGACGGTGGCGTCAACAAAAACCTCGCCGAATTTTCCGCCTTCTGCTGGCGGCACAAACTTTCCCCACGAAATTGCTTCGCTGTAGGGGCTGCCCGACAAGCCTCCCCAATAGACCGGTTCGGGGCAAATGCGCAGGCCATAGTGGTACCGCTTCAACGGCAGATTTTCGCCGAGGCGGCGATGACGCAGTTCGAGGAACGGACCGAATTGCTGCGACCAGTTTCGCGGAACTCCCCCGCCGACGGTGAAAATTCCCAGACGTGTTTGGCGAAGGAGGGTTGCAGCAAAATGTTCCAGATCTTCGAAAGGATCGAAGCGCAGCTTGTGTCGGCCTGTGGACTCACGCAAGCGATTGTTGAGTGCGACATCCAGACCAAGTTCGGAGTCGGTGAAAGCGGGCACGAAAACCGGAACTCCCTTTTCGAAGGCTGATCGAAGAATCCCCCGCTGATCTTTGGAACGTCTGGCAAGATGCTGTCCAATCGCGTGATTCAGCTTGTAAGAGCAGACGATGTCGTTGTGATCCCATGCTTCTAATATTTCTGACATCACTTCTTCGACGTCATCCAGATTCTGTTCCGGCTCCAGCGTGTCATAGACTCGGTTGTAACCTTGCTCGTAGAGTTCGGTGTCGGGAACGTCGGGGTTGTAACGGAAATGCGAGCGCCCCGTCGCTTCGACAAGCCCATGAGCCATCAACGCGCCGGTCGAGACAATGGCGTTAACGATTCCACGGTCGATCAGTTCGGCGACGATCAGGCCTTGCTTCGCCACGGTCATGGCTCCTGCGAGCGTC
Source organism: uncultured Acidobacteriaceae bacterium (assembly GCA_963849315.1). GTDB lineage: Bacteria > Acidobacteriota > Terriglobia > Terriglobales > Acidobacteriaceae > PALSA-188. Next base: position 747,952 of record CAWKGT010000002.1, read on the forward strand.
ATGACAACGAAACAATCTTTATCCCGAGCCATGGCTTCGAGCACGTCGGCAGCTTCACCAATTTGACGGCCAGTAAAAGCAGTCTTCGACATGGCACGCACCAAATCATCAATCGAGCTCACGCGATTGAGGTCGAGGGGCTCCAGCGGAATCAGCTTGTCTTCGATTGGGTCATGAAGATGACGGTCGATTCCGCTGCCGTCATTATTTGGATGTTGCAAGAAAACACCTCCTCGATTCGACCCCATAGTCTACAGGAGGTGATCGCGATCAAATATTAATAAGCGCCTGCTACAATTTTGCTCTGCCTCTTTTATCTATTTTATGAATTTCTCACTGATACGATGAAATAAATTGGCACCCGGGACAGAAGCAATACAATTTTTGTTTCGCATTCTACAGCGGCGGTTGGAGATCTTTTCCGGCAGATGCAGGAGGCGGTAATGATTGGACAGACCGCGGCTTCAATCGCGAAGTAAAGAGTTGGATAATGCGCTCAGTGCATTTTACGAATTTTGCGACTAGGATAAGCCCGACCGGTCAACTACGGGGTCGAACCCGGGCGGCTGACTCTTAGTGCGGTTAGTGAATGGGGGCGGTTTTTAAGCCATGACATGTAACTCTATGTGGCCAGAGTTGGCATACAAACATTGGGCTGACACTTGCGAAACCCTGCACATGTGGACGCAGATCGTAGGCAAGGTTCGGCTGGCGCTGACTCCGAAAGTGAATCACTGGTGGAATGTGCCGCTGTATGTGAGCGCGCGCGGGCTCACCACGTCAGAAATTCCTTATAACGGACGCGGCTTCGAAATTGAATTTGATTTCATCAATCACAAGCTTGTGCTCGCGACTACTGATGGTGTGGTCAAACATTTGGCTCTGGTCCCAATGTCCGTAGCCCAGTTCTATCGGGAGTTCATGGCGCTGCTTGGCGATGCGAACATCCAAGTGAAGATTTGGAAAATGCCAGTGGAGATTCCCGATCCAATCCCCTTCGACCAGGACAACACGCACGCGGTCTACGATCCCGAATACGTACATCGGTTCTGGCAGGTCCTGCTCTCCTCCAGTCAGGTTTTAAACGAGTTCAGAGCGAGATTTATTGGGAAGAATAGTCCTGTGCATTTTTTCTGGGGAAGTTTCGATCTAGCGGTTTCGCGTTTTTCGGGACATCGGGCGCCGCCGCGTCCTGGGGCTGATTCGATTACATTGGAAGCGTATTCGCACGAAGTGAGCAGCGTAGGATTCTGGCCCGGCGGCAAGACTCATGCCGCCGCATTTTATTCGTATTTCGCTCCGCGGCCAGACGGATTCGGCGACAGCCCCGTCAGGCCCGACGTCGCTTTTTACGAGAAAGACCTTGGGGAGTTCGTGCTTCCGTATGACGCGCTGCGGCGCAGTTCGTCGCCGGAAAAAGACTTGCTGGAATTTTGCCAGACTACCTATGACGCGGGGGCGGCGCTGGCTAGGTGGGATCGCGGCGCGTTGGAGCGAACTCCGGCATAATCCCACTGTTCCAGAGCGTCTACTTCCCGCCCTTGCGAAAACCGCGAAGAGGCCGCCCTGAGCGAAGTGAAAGGGATGCGCCACCCACTTTTCAGATGCTGCTCCCCAATCTAAGCGATTACGCCGCCGAATTCCCTGCCATTTTTTTCCTCAATCGCGGCAAGACTTCCCTGCCGTAAAAATCGATTACGCGTCTCTGATCTGGCTGGCCGGAGTGGATGTGCACGCCGATCGCGCCGCCATCGAACAATTCCGACAGCGCCTTTACATGCACGTCGGGATTGGTGCTGATCGGCCATCCCTCGCTGACTTTTTCCATCGGAACTTCGGCGTTGGCGCGGCGTTCGATTTCCTGAGGATCGCGCACGTTGTAATAAGGATCCCAGGCCTTCGGCCCGAAGCGCCATAACTTCGCCGCGACCTCCGCATCTTTATGATCGCCCACGACAACATATTGTTCGATAAACACGGGCATCTTGGACGCGTCTTTTCCCGCGTCTTTCGCTCCGCTTTCAAACTCGGATTTATGTTGCTTCCAGGTTTTCGGATCGGTAATCAATCCATCTGCGTATTGGCCCACGCGGCGCATGGCCTTGGGCCCGTTCCCTGCCATCATCAGCGGAATCGGTTTCGCCGGAGGATCATAGAGCCGCGCATTCACGTGGTAATATTTTCCGCTGTGCTCGACCTGTTGTCCCTGCCACATCTTGCGAATAATTTCTGTGGCCTCGACTAATCTCTCGGATCGTTCCGGCCACTTCGGCCACGTTCCCGTCGCAGCCTGCTCATTCAACGCTTCTCCTGAGCCGATGCCGAGAAATATGCGTCCCGGAGTGAGCAAGCTCAGCGACGCGAAGGCCTCGGCGACGACTGCGGGATTGTAACGGAACGTCGGACAGGTAACGGTTGTGCCCATCCAAATGCGCTTGGTGCGCTGGCCGATGGCGCTCATCGTGACCCATGCCAATCCCGCATGAGCTTCGTTCGATTGCCATGGTTGCAGGTGATCGCTGAAGGCCAAGAGATCGAAGCCCGCTTCTTCGCAGGCGACCCCCAGTTCGACCAACTCAGGCACTCGAAATTGCTCGTGGGCGAGTTGGAAGCCAACCATTCCTTTATGTATCGAATGTGCGGACTGATTGGTGGGCGAGCTCTGGGCAGATGCGATCTGCATAGCGCCCGAAAAAATTGACGATCCAAGCACTGACATGGCAATTCCTCCAGCAGACTTCAGAATGGCGCGGCGATTCAATTCGAAAATTGAACCTTCCGGTCTTGCGGGTTGAGACATTAGCTTTCTCCAAAGCTGATGAAGATGCTTCGATGCAGGAGGGGAGGTTGGGTTGCGCTTAACGGCATGGTTAAGAAATTTTCTGGGAGGGCTCGTAGAATTCGGCTGGGATTTTATTTCAAGAATTAGTGAATCGCCGGTTGACAAATAATCTTGCTCGGAGCAATATCTCTTTGTGGCGAATAAAAAGCGAATATCTAAACTTGATTGGAGCTGATACGCATGTTCTCATCTTTGGCTTTATCCCCTATAAATAGTAGTTTAGGCCATATTTCTTCGCCTGTTACTTTCAAGAAATTACCTTCGCTGGAACATTTTTATAACATCCAAAAATTAACCGGGATTATTCCGGCCTCGCAAATCTCAGCCCGCTCTTCGGAAATGGTATCCAGCGGAATTCGAGAACTGGATTTTCTCGCAGGCGGACTCCCGCGTGGAGGTCTTACTGAGGTTTACGGTCTGGCATCCTCAGGACGAACCAGCATACTTTTAGCAGCCCTCGCAGCCAGCACTAAACGAAATGAAGTCTGCGCTTTAGTGGATGTGAACGATGCGTTCGACCCCATCTCGGCGCAAGCGGCTGGAGTAAATTTTGAAAAATTATTGTGGGTACGCTGCGCCCACTCACCGCAGAAGGAATTTTCTGCTCAGTCGAATCGCCGGCGGGAAGGTCCGGTCGAGCAGGCTCTGAGAGTGACCGATTTGCTTTTGCAAAGCGGAGGCTTCGGGCTGGTCATTATTGATCTGGGGGATGTTCCGGTGAAAGTTGTCCGCCGCATCCCGCTTACTTCATGGTTTCGCTTTCAGCGTGCCGTGGAAAATACGCAGACGGTTCTGTTCGTGATTGCATCCGTAGCGTGTGCGGCGACCTGCACGTCTTTGCTGCTAAACGTGAAGGGATCGGGGGAAAAGCCGTCAGCTAACAGCTCTCAGTCATCAGTTCCGACTCATTCCCTGCTTTGGGATGGTCAGCGAATCGAAATTGAAGTCATACGTTCGCGCATGGAACGCAAACCTATGCAGTCGGTGACGGGATTCGCAACAAGGGCTGTACGCGCGGGATAAAGCAGCTCTTGGCTCTTAGCCCTTGGCTCTTAGCCCTTAGTTTTGCATTTTGGCATTTAGTTGTTGTTGACGTCATCCTGAGAGACTTTAGTCTCGAAGGATCTGTCGCGCACTACACAACAGTTGAACAGGAAGCACCAAGCCAAAAGCTAAGAGCTAAAGGTCAAAAGCTTCATATCACATGATCATGACCGCTGAATCCCATGTTCTTCGCCTGCATCTTCGTCCCCGATTTTCCTGTGGAAGCGATACTGCGTTCCGAGCCGGAATTACGATCGCAGGCACTTGCTATTTTGGATGGCAAACCTCCTATGCAAACAGTTTTTGCTCAGAATGAAATTGCGCGCCGCGCTGGCGTGGATATTGGAATGAGCAAAATAGAAGTCGAGGCATGCAATGCCCTTACGCTACGTTGTCGATCTCAGTTGCAAGAGGATGCCGCCCATGCCGCGCTGCTGGACTGTGCGCAGTCTTTCTCGCCGCGAATAGAAGATATGGGTTGCGACATTATTGTTATAGACCTCGCTGGACTGGAACCGCTTTTTGGTCCGCTGCCAAAAATCGCCCGTGACCTGGCCCGGCGGGCTTCGGATATGGGATTGGAATCGAATGTGGCAGTGGCTTCAAATCCCGATACGGCCGTAATCGCAGCCCGAGGATTTTCCGGCGTGACTGTAATTCCTTCGGGAAAAGAAGCAGAGCAGTTAGGCGGATTGCCAATAGAAGTTCTGTTTGGGGGACGATTTTTACAGGGAAATAGCCTTGAAGCGGCGGGGCTTCAGCCCCGCCGTTATGCGAAGCAAAAGCCTTACGGCGCGCCTGAAGGCGCGCCCCTTCAAAGCGATGCGAAGGAGCATGAATCCGAACAACTTTTAGAGACGTTGAATCGATGGGGTGTGCGCAACCTCCGTGCATTGGCCGCCTTACCGGCCGTGGCTTTGAGCGAACGATTGGGTCAACCGGGAATTTATTTGCAAAAACTGGCGCGCGGAAACACCTTCCGCACATTGGTCCCAGTCGATCCACCTCTGATCTTTGAAGAAGCTATCGAGTTGGATTATCCCTTAGTCCTATTAGAGCCGCTGGCATTTTTACTGGGACGCTTGCTCGACCAGCTTTGCGCACGGTTAAGTGCTCGCGCCCTGGCGACGCAGGAATTGCAACTGAAATTGGAATTACAGAATGGCTGCCGTGAAGAAGAGACAGAGCCGAAAGTGGCTGGGACGGGCGAGGACGCCCGTCGCTCCATCGGAGATTGTATTTTTGAGCGAACGCTTCGTTTACCAGTTCCGCTCCTGGATTCCAAAATTTTTCTGAAATTACTTCAGCTTGATTTGAAGGCGCATCCGCCGGGAGCGCCCATTCTGAAAATTTATTTGCGGGCAGAACCGGTGCGGCCACGCGCGGCGCAAGGGGGTCTATTTTTGCCTCCTTCGCCGGAGCCGGAAAAATTGGAGCTTACATTGGCGCGAATCGCGGGACTCGTAGGCGAAGACAAAATTGGATCGTTGCAATTGCTGGATACATATCGAGCCGAAAGTTTCCGCATGACGCGCTTTACACCAACGACATCGGAAACTTTCCACAACAAAACAAATTACAAAAACAACGGGGCAGTAACCGCGCTGCGAATGTTTCGTCCGTCCGTCTCGGTCACCGTTACGTTACGCGATGGAATCCCGGCTTACCTTGCTTGTCATAAGCGCACAAATAACGACATTCAGGGAAGAGTTTTGTGGTCGGCCGGTCCCTGGCGTTCTTCAGGCGATTGGTGGGAAAAAGAATCGTGGTCGCGAGACGAATGGGACATTGCCGTGCAAGCGGAAATGAAGATTACGCTGTACCGCCTGGTGAAAGATTTGCTCACTGGAAAATGGTTCGTGGAGGGAACGTACGACTAGGAGATCGGCGACCGGATGATGGGGCTTTCAGTCGCTTCGTAAGAAACTTCAGGACAATTAAGGACGACTAAGCCGACACAGGAAAATGTCCACATCGGAAATGGCCTTGAAGGGGCGGGGCTTTAGCCCCGCCGTTTATTCAAACAAAAGATTACGGCGCGCCTGAAGGCGCGCTCCTTCAAAGCAAATGCAGTTATCGTTGCGGATCGTATATCCCTTCATATGTATATCGAACTTCACTCCCGCTCCGCATTCAGTTTTCTCGAAGGCGCTTCCCTGCCAGAAAAACTGATGGCTGCCTGCTCACGGATGCAAATGCCGGCCATGGCCTTGCTCGATCGCGATGGCGTATACGGGTCCGCCCGTTTTCACGGAGCAGCGAAAAAAGCAGGGATCAAAGCTCACGTCGGAGCAGAAATAACTTGCGATTCAATCCTAAACTTTTCCACTCCAACTTTTCGCCTTCCTCTTCTTATATCGTCCCGCACTGGATATCAGAATCTCTGCCGCCTGCTCACACAAATGAAATTGCGTTCCAAGAAAGGCGAGGGCTCGATTCGTCAGGATGAACTTCAAGAACATGTCGAAGGCATAATTTGCCTAACTGGCGGGAGCGATGGTCCGTTGGCAGCAGCTATTACAGAGGGCGGCGCGGAAGCAAGTCATGATTGCCTCAATAACCTGATCAACATTTTTGGACATAAAAATGTCTACGTTGAACTGCAACGGCATTTCCATCGCGAGCAGGAAGCCCGCAACCACATCGCAATTGATTTAGCCCGCTCGTTTAAGCTCCCGCTTTTAGCCACAAATGACGTGCGTTACGCGCAGCCTCGTGAACGAGAACTTTGCGATGTATTCACGGCGATTGGAAATCATTGCACTCTGGCCAGCGCTGGACGTTTACTGGCACGAAATTCCGAGCATCATCTGAAATCTCCACAGGAAATGAAAGAACTTTTCGCCGATCTGCCAGAAGCTATCGCGAATACGGTTGAACTGTCATCACGGCTGGAATTCACGTTGAAAGATCTGGGATACCAGTTTCCGAAATATCCCGTGCCCGACGGTGAGACCATGATGTCATTTTTGCGGGAGCGCACGCACGAAGGCTTCCAGCAAAGATATGGACGTGCTTCATCTGAACTTAAGAACCGCGCGCGCCGCCAGGTTGAGCGCGAATTAATTTTGATCGAGAAGCTCGATCTCTCAGGATACTTTCTCATTGTCTGGGATCTGGTCCGCTTTTGCCGCGAGCAAAATATTCTGGTCCAGGGACGCGGCTCAGCCGCCAACAGCGCGGCTTGCTATTCGCTCGGCATCACGGCTGTCGATCCCGTCGGCATGGATCTTCTTTTTGAACGCTTTCTCTCTGAAGAACGGGGCGAGTGGCCTGACATTGATCTCGATCTCCCCAGCGGCGATCAGCGTGAGCGCGTTATCCAATATTTATATAAACGCTATGGCGAGCGCGGCGCGGCGATGACAGCCAACGTCATTACTTATCGCAGCCGCATGGCATCGCGCGAAATGGGTAAGGCTCTGGGGTTCGATCCCGAAACGCTCGACAAAGTTTCCGCCGCCGTCGCCAACTGGGAGTACCGCGACGAGAACGACACCTTCGATCATCGCTTCCGCGATGCCGGACTCGATCTGAATCATCCGCGATTGAAAAAATATTTCGAGCTATGCGTTGCCGTACAGGATTTGCCCCGCCATCTCGGACAACATTCCGGTGGCATGGTGATCTGCCAGGGACAGCTTGATTCCGTCGTCCCGCTAGAACCGGCGTCCATGCCCGGCCGTGTCGTTGTTCAATGGGACAAAGATGATTGCCACGATCTAGGAATCATCAAAGTTGATTTGCTTGGCCTGGGAATGATGGCGGTGCTGGAAGATTCGTTGAAACTCATTCACGATCACTATGGAGAAGAAGTAGACCTCGCCCATCTTCCACCAGACGATCCGGAAGTTTATTCCACGCTGCGCAAGGCCGATACCATTGGCATGTTTCAGATCGAGAGCCGGGCGCAGATGGCATGCCTGCCGCGCCTGCAACCGAAAACTTTTTACGACATTGTGGTGCAGGTCGCGATCATCCGTCCCGGACCAATTGTTGGCCAGATGGTGAATCCTTATTTGCAACGGCGCCAGGGACGGGAGAACGTCGTCTATCCACATCCTTCCTTAGAGCCTGTTCTGGCACGCACTTTAGGAGTTCCGCTTTTTCAAGAGCAGTTGCTGCGGATGGCAATGATTGCAGCCAACTTCAGTGGAGGCGAGGCCGAAGAATTGCGCCGCGCCATGGGATTCAAACGCTCTCGAATGCGCATGCTGGAAATCGAAGAGAAGCTTCGCGCCGGCATGAAGCGCAACGGCATCTCGCAGGAAGCCCAGGAGCAAATCGTTTTATCCATCACGTCTTTCGCTCTGTATGGATTCCCTGAATCCCATGCGGCAAGCTTTGCGCTGATCGCCTACGCCAGCGCATATTTGAAATGTCACTATCTGGCAGCCTTCACAGCCGCGCTGCTCAACAATCAGCCGATGGGATTTTATCGTCCGGCAACAGTGGTGAAAGATGCGCAGCGTCACGGGCTGAAAGTATTGCCGATTGATGTGATGAAGTCCGATTGGTTGTGCACCTTGGACACAGTCATTGGTCGTTCGTCGTTGGTCGTTGGCAAAGATCAAATTGCTGATTCGGAGAAGCCCACCCTTCGCGTAGGCCTTCGTTACGTTCGCGGATTGCGCGAAGAGGCAACTCAAGCTCTGGTGCGGCAACGTAACTTCTCGCCATTTACTTCAATTCGAGACTTGACCCATCGCGTCCCGGAACTGAGAAAAGATGAGCTGAATACATTGGCGGAGATTGGAGCACTCAATTCAATTAATTGTCATCCTGAGCACAGCCAAGGACCTATGCATTCCGCTGCTGCCGACACTGAAGGCCCTCACGATGACAATAAACTGCACCGCCGCGACGCTCTCTGGCAGGTCGAGCGCGCCGTCCGCCATTCGGGACCGCTGCTTAATGAGCTATCCGAGCCCGATGCAAAATCGCCACTGCGTGCAATGAATGCGGAAGAGCGTTTGGTTGCCGATTTTCGCGGGACGGGAATGACCGTGGGACCGCATCCCATGCAATATCACCGCGCTGAAATGAATAGATTGCGGATTCACAAAGCCACTGAACTTAGCAGCATCCCCAATGGGAAATATTTAAGAATTGGCGGTTGCGTAATTGCGCGGCAGCGGCCCGGCACGGCGAAAGGATTTGTCTTTCTCAGCTTGGAAGATGAAACCGGAGTTGCTAATGCGATTATCAATCCCCAGCTTTTCCAGAAGAACCGGTTGTTGTTGACGTCGGAACAATTCTTGATGGTGGAAGGAACCTTGCAAAATCAGGATCACGTCATTTCCGTAAAGGCCGCGCATGTCGCTGCGCTCGACATTACTCGCGCCCCAACCAGTTCCCACGATTTTCATTGAGCGGAGAATCAGTGTGTTTTACCTCGTATAAATAAATCCATCCCGAAAATCACGCTTCGCCCTGGCATGATCACTCCTTGAATCTCTTCATACTGAGTATCGGTTAAATTCGAAAAGTCGAGGTGCGCCGACAGGTGCTGGAATTCCCGCCCCACCGCGGCATCCCAAACCGCATAAGGATCCTGCGAATAGCGACTGGCAATTCCAATCCGGCTTCTGGCAATAATTTTGCCCGGCAAGGTGCCCTGCCAAGCAATTACGGCATCGGCCACCGGATAATTGAAAACGTACCGGGACTCTAAACCATCCAACGAATTTTGCGCACCATAGAGGCCCGTATAAGAAATTTCAATCTGCTGCTGGCGAGGCAAGCGCATGCCAAAAGAGGTTTCGACTCCGGTAAAATCCACGCTGGCGATATTTGTCGCCTGATAAGGACCGTTGCTCGATGCGCTTCTAACATAGTCAATATCGTTGCTGTCGCGACGCTCGAAAACCGTGGCTTCGGCTTTGTAACGTCCCCCACGATCCCAAACCAATCCGCCTTCATAACTCCAGGCAGTTTCCGGTTTCAGATTTGGATTTCCCGAATTCGCCGGATCGCTGTAATAGAGATCGGTGTAAGTTGGCAAGCGAAATGCGCGGCTGGCGCTGCCTTTCAGCTTCCATCCTGAGCGTATCCAATAACCGGCTGCCACGGTGGGAGAGAATTCACTTTGGCCGGAATCGAAAATTTCTTCGCGCGCGCCCAACGATAGCGAGAGCCGGCGTAAAGCGCGCATATCGTAATCGACGTATAACGCGCCGCGACTGCGGGCGTGATCTCCCAGATTGTTGCTGACGATGGATTCGTGAAAGCCCTCGCCTCCGAAGAATATGCTTGAGTTCAGTCCGAGCGATTCCTTTCTGCGAAGCGCCGTTTGCCAGCTTTCATCAATATGATTGTTTTCGTAAAGCGAGGGATCATCACGAACGAGCACGAACTCGTCAGTGTGTCGGCGATAGCCGAGATCAAATTCAGTGTTGCTGCCGAAATCCTGCTTCAGGCCGGCGAACCACGACTTAGTTCGCTCCCAGGAAGGGTAGTTGCCATAGAACTGGTCGGCGCCGAACGGCTTGTCTCCATAGCCGAGCATGACCAGCGTTTGACCGAGTTGAGTTTGAAGGCCGCTGTTCGAAAATAGGGTAAGGCTACGATAGTCGCGGTCGGGGATAAATCCATTGGAAAAATCTCGAGCGACACTGAGTTGCTCATCAACTTTTTCTTTCACGAACACCGCCGATCCAGACTCCTCGTTGATCCCGAAATTTCCCAGGGCTGCCCCCAGCCGAAATTCCGAATACGCAGGAGGAGCGGTAATGAAATTAATTGTGCCGCCAACCGCATCGGAACCATAAAATGTCGATCCAGCGCCCCGCAGTACCTCGATTCGTTCAAGCGAGTCAGTGGGAATCGGTAGATCCAGATCGTGATGGCTGGTCTGCACGTCGTTCATGCGCAATCCGTTAAGCAATACCAGCGTCTGTTCGAAGGTGGAACCGCGAATCGTTAGATCGGCCTGAATTCCGTCAGGACCGCGCTGCTGCAAATCGATTGACGAATCGAGTTGGAGATAGTCCGTCCAGTGGTTGTATAAAGCCGGATTGATGCGCGTGTCGATAACCGACACCGAGCGGTCTATTTCATCCACAGGCAGTGGCGTGAAAGTTCCCGTTACGGCGACTGATTCTTTCACCGGTTGCAACGATTGTGTATTGCATTTTTCGCTGGCTGGCGCATTCGCTTGGCAAGGTTGTGGATTATCCGAAGTTTGCGCGACGCATATCGAAGCGAAATAGACGCACAGGAACGCGATAACGAAAATACGCCATGCGATTAAATCGGTGCTCCCCAATGATTTCCCGCTCCTAAAGATACATGCCCACAATGGTTGCGGCCGGCGCCAAAAAACAGATGTCTTACAGCAAAATTTTTTTATCGTTTTTGCGATTTCATCTCCCCGCCATTCGGTTTATGATTAATACATCATTCCGCAGTCCCTGTACTCATTGCGTCGGCTACCGCTGATGTTCCAATTCACCCTCCGGCGTTCAGTAATGGACCTGGCATTTCCTAAGGAGCGATTGAAAATGGCAAGAGCAAAATCCCCCCGTCCCAGCGCACCCGTTGACAAACAAGTAATCACCATGCCCGAAACGACTCCGGTGCCGCAGATAAAAAAGTCCCCATCTGCGATCAGTGCGATTTCAGGAACCCCCTCCGTGAGCGACGTCGAATCCAAGGTCCGGCAGCGAGCTTATGAATTATACGAAGGACGAGGCCGCACTCCGGGATTCGATCAGGAAGATTGGTTTCAGGCCGAGCGCGAAATAGTTGGCCGGGGCAAAAGCCGGCAACAAAGCGCCTAAGCGGGCGTTTATCGATCCGGCGCGGGACTCGAGTCTTCCCGCGCCCTAAGTTATGCGACGCCGTTTCTAGCACTCCCTTTGACGAGGACGGTTTGCCTTGCTGCGCCGTTTCTGAAAAAATGCTTCAGGTCCCCCATGTCGCAAGTTGGTAGCTTTGCACTTCTCCTCGCATTAGCGCTCAGTGGGTACAGCTTTCTTGCGGGCGTTTTATCCCTCGCCCTTAAAGGTGCCGGCTCGGAACGGCTGGGAGAAACAGCGCGGCGTGCGGGCATTGCAACTTTTGCCGTGGTCGCTTTAGCCGCGACCTTGTTAGTTACGGCCGCATTTGAGAACGATTTTTCTATCGCCTACATTTTTCACCACAGCAATCGCGATCTCCCCGCTCCGTACAAATTCGCTACGCTTTGGTCAGGACAAGAGGGATCGCTGCTTTTTTGGTCTTTGCTGCTGTCCGCCTACGGTTTGGTTTTGCGGCTGCGACATAAGACAGACAGCCGTCTGTTTGCACACGCGTCCGTAATTATCGCTGCGGTTCAAGTCTTTTTCTTGCTGCTGATGAACTTCGCGGCAAACCCTTTCGGAATTATCACCGGCACGGTGCCGGCCGACGGCGCGGGGTTGAATCCACTGCTGCAATATCCCGAGATGGTGATTCATCCTCCCATGCTTTATCTCGGATATGTGGGATTCACCGTGCCTTTTGCCTTCGCGCTGGGCGCGCTGATCATGCGGTATCCCGGAGAGAAGTGGATTCACATCACGCGACGGTGGACCATGGTCACGTGGGCGTTTTTAACGTGCGGGATATTTCTCGGCGCTCACTGGGCCTATTCGGTGTTGGGTTGGGGCGGATATTGGGGATGGGATCCGGTCGAAAATGCGTCGCTGATGCCGTGGCTCACTGGAACCGCATTTTTACATTCGGTGATGATGCAGGAAAAGCGCGGCATGCTAAAGACATGGAATGTGTGGTTGATTTTCGTCACCTTCATGCTGTCGATCTTCGGCACGCTTCTGACTCGAAGTGGCTTGGTAAGTTCCGTACATGCATTCGCGCAGTCTTCCATTGGAGACTGGTTCGTAATATTTCTGGCCATCATTTTTGTGGTTTGTCTTTTCTTCTATGTCAAGAACCGCTCTCATTTAAGAAGCGAGCATAAGCTTGAATCTTTGGTCTCGCGCGAATCCAGTTTTCTATTCAATAATCTGTTGCTGCTCGTCGCTTGCTTCACCGTTCTGTGGGGGACACTGTTTCCCAAGCTTTCGGAATTGGTGAATGGAACAAAAGTCACAGTTGGTCCACCATTTTTCAATCGCGTGAACATCCCGGTGGCCTTGTGCCTTCTCCTTCTCACTGCGTTGGGACCACTGCTGGCGTGGAGAAAGACTTCTCTTGAAAGCCTGAAGAGAAATTTTCGTTGGCCGGCGTTGGGAGCGCTCGCAACCGGCATCCTGGCGATTGCTTTCGGCATAAAGCCGTGGCAGGACGTTTCTTATGTTTACGCGCTGATGACCATCATGCTCTCAGTGCTGGTAGGCTTGACGGTCATCTCGGAATTTATTCGCGGAGGACGCGTCATCAGCCGCCATACCGGCCAGAATTTACTGGCTTCCATGGTTCACCTAGCGCATAGAAACACGCGCCGTTATGGCGGCTACATCGTTCACTTTGGCGTAATCGTAATAATGATCGGCTTCGCCGGCTCCGCCTTTAATCAGGACAAAGAGAAAGAAATGAGTTTCGGCGACAAAATGACGATTGGCCCTTACACGCTGGTCTGCCAATCGTTCACTCAGGAAGATAAACCGAATTATGGTAGCGAGTGGGCAATTATTCAGGTGTTCAAGGGCGGCAAGCAAATCGACACTTTGTACCCGGAGCGTAGATTTTTCAAAGCCAGCGAGCAGAACTCGACGATTGTCGCTAACCGGTCAACCCTTCAGGAAGATTTATATGTCGTTTACGAAGGCCAGAATCCGGACACCGGGCGTCCCATCATTAAGGCCCACCTGAACCCGCTGGTTATGTGGATTTGGATTGGGGTGTGGGTGATGATCGTGGGAACGGTGGTAGCGCTGATTCCAAACGCGGTCCCGGTGCGGGTGCCGGTTCCGGCGCGGATGGAACCAGCCCGGGCGGGAGCGGGAGATTGAGTCTGTCAGATCACACGGTTGTAAGGCATGTTCCGGAAGGACGGGCGGCCACGCTCGTCTCTCCATGGGCGCGTCGATCGAGGGACGGGCGTCCTCGCCCGTCCAGAGTCGTTTTTCAACTGTTTTCTTTGTCCCTGTTAATCATTCTCTGTCTTGGCGCCGGCGACGAGGCGGCACGAGTCAACGACCTTGGACACCGGATGATGTGCGTTTGCTCATGCAATCAAATTCTTCTGGAATGTAATCATGTGGGTTGCGCTTACTCGTCGCGCATGAGGGATGAATTGGTCGCTGCGGTCGAGCGCGGCAACGACGACCTGGCATTGCAATCCTTCGTACAAAAATACGGGACCACCGTTATTGCGGCTCCGACCACGAAAGGCTTCAATCGGGTTGCGTGGATCATGCCTTACCTGGCATTGGTGCTGGGAATTGCTGGAGTAGTAATGATTGTGCGCGCGTGGAGAAAGCGGCCGCTGCTCGCGTCGGCGGGAACTGTGTCCCCTATTTACGGCTCCGAGCTGCGAAACTTTCGCGAGCAGGCCAGGAAAGAAACTGGGGAGCTGTAACCATGATTATTCTTACCTGCGCGCTTGTGACTGCGGCGGTGCTGATTTACGTGTTTTATCTGCCCGGAACTTTGCAGCTAGGCCCGGAGAAGACCAAAGCCGCTTATCTCCGCGAGCGTAAGGAAGTGGTCTACGAAAATTTGCGCGATCTGAATTTCGAATTTAAAGCTGGAAAATTCCCTGAGGCGGATTATCAGAGCATGAAGAACTCTCTGGAAGATGAGGCGGCGGCTCTTCTCTCGGAAATTTCGCGCATAGAAGCAGGCGAAAGAACTTCACGCCTTCCTGTCAGTCCAAAAAAAGGCAGCAGAATTTGAAGCTTTGCGAAAGGGTTTTACTTCTTCCGGTCTGTTTACTATTCCTGCTGTGCCCGGCCGCCCTTGCCGGCACCCTCACTGGAACGGTGACGAATGGGACCACTAATCGACCTTCGGCGGGCGACCAGGTCATATTAATAAAACTTGCTCAGACTATGGAGGAAGCCGCACGCACCAAAACCGACGCTTCCGGAAAATTCAGTCTCTCCGTCGAAGATGACGGTCAGCCGCATCTGGTACGCGTGATTCATGAAGATGTGACGTATCACCAGATGGTGCCTCCTGGCACTAATTCCGCCGCCGTACAAGTTTATGATGTGGCCAGGAAAGTAGCGGGCGTCAACGCAGTCGCCGACCTGATGTACTTGCAGGCACAGCGCGGCCAACTGGGCGTGAGCCGCATATTTGCTGTGAGCAATTCTTCGAAGCCGCCGCGCACGCAGATGAACGATCAGAACTTTGAATTTTATTTGCCGGAAGGCGCGGAGATTGATTCGGCGCAGGCGCAGACAGCGGGAGGGCAATGGGTCGATTCAACACCGCTAGAACAAGGCGAGAAGGGACGCTTTGCTTTCTCTTTTCCGTTGCGTCCGGGGCAAACAGAATTTCAGGTTTCTTACCACTTGCCTTACAACGGGACTGCGACGATAGATCCGAAGCTTATTTATCCGCTAGACCATTTTGTCGTCATCATGCCGCAGGCAATTCAGTTTTCTCCCGTACAAGGGGGCATTTACGAGGACAAGCAACCTCCAAGCCCGCCGAATGCCATCGCCGAAGTCGCGAGCAAAGCGCATCCGGGAGAAAAATTGGCGTTCCAGATTTCGGGCAGCGCGATGCTGCAAGAGGATAATTCCGCGGAACAAGGACAAGGCGTGCCTGCCCCAGCGCAAACTGCCCGCCCCGATACTCGTCCCGGAGGAGGATTAGGACCGCCGATTGATGCCCCTGACCCGTTGCAGAAATATCGCTGGTATTTGCTGGCAGGGTTCGCTGCGCTGTTAATGGCGGGAGCGGTATACATTGCAACTCGTTCCAGAAGCGTTGCCATGCCTAACTTCGCGTCACGCGCGGAAACCGACGATCGCGAGCGTGAACTCAATTCTTCGCGGCGTCCGGGAATGCTGATGGAAGCGCTAAAAGAAGAACTGTTTCAACTGGAACTGGAACACAAACAAGGACGCATCTCGCAGCAGGAATACGAAAAGGCTAAATCCGCCCTCGATCAAACCCTCGAACGCGCGTTAAAACGCACGTCGCCCGCCTGACGCCCGACTGAATCCCGCGGCATTTCCCATCATCTAACTGACAGAGCATTTTATGGGAAATACATTTAAGACGGCGTTTTTACTAACGGCAATGACCCTGTTGCTGCTGTTAATTGGACGCGCATTCGGCGGGGAAAACGGGATGCTGCTGGCGTTGGTGATCGCGGCTGTTACCAATTTCGTCGCGTATTTTTATTCCGATAAGATTGCGCTGGCCACTTATCGCGCCCAGCCTGTTTCGCGTGAGGATCTTCCCCGCGTATACAGCGTGGTAGAGCGACTGACGCAGAAGATCGGCATTCCCATGCCGAGAATTTATGTAATTCCTACAGATTCTCCAAACGCATTCGCCACGGGACGTAACCCAGCCCACGCTTCGGTCGCTGTAACCCAGGGGATACTGAATCTGCTTAATGACGAGGAACTCGAGGGCGTGCTGGCCCACGAACTCGGCCACGTTAACAATCGGGACATCCTTATCAGCTCTATTGCAGCGACGATCGCAGGCGCGGTGACTTTTATTTCGCGTTTCGGATTCTTCTTCGGCGGTCGCGACGACCGGGAAGGCGGGGGATTTAGCGGGTTGCTGATGCTTATCCTCGCCCCCATTGCAGCCATGCTCATTCAGCTTGCGGTATCGCGATCACGCGAGTATCAAGCCGATGCCACCGGCGCGCATTTCACCGGCAATCCCTATGCGCTGGCGAGTGCACTGTCGAAGCTCGATGCATACTCCAAGCGGGTGCCCATGCTGGCCACGCCGTCGACCGCCCATCTTTTTATAATCCAGCCATTTCTCGGAATAAACTTCGGAAGCCTGTTTTCTACCCATCCTCCAATTGCAAAACGAATCGAGCGCCTGACGGGCCGCCCGGCCGAATTCACGCAAGTCGGCGGAAACGTTTAGCTTGAATTGTTGGGTTCGCTCGGCCCCACCGGAATTTGGAATCAAAAGAACACTGCGCGTTGACATTTTCACAATGACAAGGCAAACTACCGAATCCGCCATGCGGGCGCTATTATGCCGATGGTTTGCTGCGGGCGGGATGCGTCGGCCATAATAGAGCCGACGAAATCTTCCCCATGACCGAACAGCGAGTCTCTTATACGCTCGATTCCACGCTTGAAACCGTCGACAGCGCGGAGCAAACGGCCACCCGAATCGCGGCAGAAAGCGGCTTTGGGGAAGATGAGGTGATGCAGATTTCCATGGCGGTTCGCGAAGTGGTGGTAAACGCGGTGCTGCATGGGAACGCATACGATCCGGGGAAGAAAGTCAGCCTGGATTTCGAAACTACGGAAAGCGATTTGGTTATTACGATCCGCGATCAGGGAAAAGGATTGGATTTGAAAAAAATCCCCGATCCGCTTTCCCCCGACAATCTCTTGAAAACTTCCGGCCGTGGAATTTTTTTAATCCGCTCGTTCATGGATGAGGTGCAAATTCGCCCATCCCACACGGGCACCGAAATTAAACTCGTTAAACACGTTCGCGGGCCAGCCGCGGGCGGCAAGGAGGCTTCCCAGTGAATTTTAAGACCAGTGTTCGGCAGGTAGACGGCGTGACCATTGTGGATTGCAGTGGACGAATCACGCTCGGCGAAGGCAGTGTCACGCTTCGTGACGCGGTGCGCGAACTTCTTTCCAAGGGACAAAAGAAAATTCTGCTGAATCTTGGCGACGTTAATTATATTGACAGCTCAGGCATCGGCGAGTTGGTGAGCGCATTCACTACCGTGCGGAATCAGGGCGGCGAACTCAAGCTGCTGAACCTCACTAAGAAGGTTCATGACCTCTTGCAAATCACCAAGCTTTATACCGTCTTCGATGTCAAAGATGACGAGGCGGTAGCGGTTAAAGCGTTCGGCTAGGAATTTTTGTTCTGACGTTTAGAGGGCTGGATGTGAAAATCTGGCCCGAAAGCGTCCTACTGTTTTGGGAAGTTTGTGTAATTTTATAGATGACTTCTGCCTGCCGAAAATGAATCATCCTACAATTCTCCCGTTACTTCTTTAGCCGGAGAACTTCATGAGATTAATTGCTCGTGTGGCGCGGACACTCTTGTCCGCGGCCTTTGACTTTGATTTAAACCCAACTAAAGATATTGTTGGCGGGGTCTTCATTGTTCTGTTCATTTCGACATTTTCATTTGCAGGGTGCCTGCCCTTCTCGGAGGCTGCGCAGCATCTCGGCGAGACGCGATGCGTGAAAGGAAAAGTGATTCGCGTCGATAGCCCCCGGCCCGGATTCGCCGTGTTGAGTTTCTGTGGCAGCGAAGCGAAGTGCGCTTTCACGGCTCTAGTCGCCGCCCCAAACATGAAAGCTTTGAATGATCTGCAAGGGTTGCAGGGTACTACCGTCAAAATTCACGGATTCGTGAAAGACTCAAACGGATCGGCGCAAATCGAACTTCCTGACTCGCGGCAATTACTGTTGGGAGACGAAGGCGTCCCATCTTTCATGAAGACCTTTGACGTCGAAAAACGCGGCAGCTATAGCGCGGGCACGTCACGGGCGGCAAAGGCGAAGACCGTTACCACTAAAAAGCAGACCGCAACTTTGCCGATTGATATTCCGTCTGATGCCGAGGAATAGAGCCAAGAAATTAGCAGGGCGAGTATGTCGCTTCCAAGAAGTCGCCCGCGTAGGAACTGCCGCCCTCGGCCGTCCAGCCGGCCGATTGCAAATCTATCCTCAACCCAAATGTAACTGTTACATCGTTCGGTCCAGGTGATTGAACCTATAAAGCCTGCCGGTCCCTGTCCCGCGGGAACCGGGAAGGGGGAACCCGGAACCTGCGCAATCGAGCCATTGGCCGGCTCGATCCGAAAAACTTCTGTGCCATTACAGTATTGGCTCAAGACAAGAAATTGCCCGCTGGCGTCGACCGCCATATCGTTGCCACCGTCGCCACAACTACTGGGACTTTGAGTGAATGGCGACCCCGCAACCGGAGTTAAGGCGCCGTCAAGTTCGTTGATAGAAAAAGCATCGATTTTATTTCCGTCAGCGCCGTCGTCTGTATAGAGATATTTCCCACTCGGATCAATAGCCAGAGTGATCGGATCGCTTTGCGTGAGGAAAGGGGAACCTGCAACTGGCGTGAGTGATCCGTTACTTTCTACGGAGAATCCGTACACGTAGTTATTTTGGGCCGTCACATACACGAACTTGCCGGTGGGAGCGACAGCTACGCCCGTCGGATTTTGTCCGATCGCGAACGGCGAGCCTGGCACTTGGCTTAAATAACCGTTGCTGCGGTCAATAAAATAGGCGTCAAGATCTTTCGATCCCCAATTGATAACGTAAAGGCGATAGCCGCCTTTATCAGAAGCCACCCGTGTCGGCCCCCAATGCGCCCACGGAGGGGTCTGTCCGTTCGCGGTAATTGCTCCCGTTGAGGGGTTAACCAGATAGCCGTTCACTTTGCCGCCTTTGTAGTCGGTTAAATAAAGAAATTTAGGCGGCGCGCCTTTGGTGCCTCCGCCACCTCCGTTGCTGGCAACGGTGATGTTAACCGGGGTCTTGCCGACTCCCCCGCAGTTGTCCCATGCCTGCACGACGGTGTTGTAGGTTCCCGGCGCGAGGGTAATCTGGGCGTTAAGGGTGCTCGAGTTCACGGTATAAGCGGCGACGCCGGGGGCCGTGTATATCCGAATAGCCGCTATGCCTTTTAAACATTGCGGGCTGCTAGCCGTCGCCGCGTAATTGACCGGGGAAGCGTTCTGCGATCCTGTGGCCGGCTATGAGACGGTAACAACAGGGTTGGTAGCGGAGGCCGAAACGGCAAATAAAACACTGACGACAAAAGTCAAAGAGAACAATGAAAACTTCATAAATCGTTCACCCCAGTTAGATTGAAAACCCTCGAGTTCAGGCACGAGCTTAAAATATCCCCGCGCGCAAACAATCAAAATAATCGGTACATTGGGGCAGTTGGAGCTGTAGCTTTGGAGCCGACGACTAAGTAATAATCTAAGGTTCATCTGTCTTTGTGCGCGTCAATTTCAGAGCATATAGGTCAATAATTGAGTCGATCAAACCCTATAGTGGCGCTCAACTGTTACACCATGCCTTTGCGTAATTCTTCGAGTGGATATTTCGTTCCGCGCCACTCGATTCCCCCCCTGAATAGTGCCAGAGTCATGGAGCGCAGCATGGTGTAGGTGAACAGAACTGTGCTGACCGGATGCAACACAAAATAATAAGCGGGGATGGAAGACTTCCACGACATTCCTACGTAGATCGAGAACATCGAGAACAGCGCGATCGCGTAAGGAACCCGTGAAAACCCATGACCCACAAAGACACCGATGAATGGCAGCAAATTCAGAAACAGAACCGCGATTACCGATAGCAGAACCCGCGGCCATTGATAGGACAGAATCGCGAAGGAATTTTTGGTTAGATTGTTGACAACTCCCAGGGTGCCTTTTGCCCAGCGGATAGTCACCAGATCATTGCCGAATACGTTACGCTGGCGGTATCCGGATTGTTTTACTATCTTGCCCAGCTTCATATCGTCGAGCACTTCGAAGCGCAGAGCTTTGTAGGTGCCGATTGCTTCATACACGTCGCGCCGGATTAAGTTGAACGCGCCGACTCCCATGTGGTCTTTTGTTTTTGGATCGGCTACTTTCCATGGCCGATGTCCGAAGACAAATAAGGTTTGGAAAAAGGCAATCATCATTCTCTCGCCGGGACTGTGCATGATCATGCGAGGAAACACCACCAGATGATCGGCTTCTTCTTTTTTCGCATATGCAAGCGCCCGGCGGATGGAATCTGGCTTGAAGAGCACATCGGCGTCGGTGAAGAGCAGCCAGTCCCCTTTCGCCTGGGATGCTGCCAACCACATCGCATGGGCTTTGCCTAGCCAGTTGTCGGGAAGTTTTTCGATGTGAATTATTTTGAGCCGGTCGCGGGTGCTCGGGCTCGAGGCGGCTGAATCCATGACTTCTCCGGTGCGGTCGGTCGAGCGGTCGTTGACCGCAATAATTTCGTAGTGCGGATAATCAAGCGCCAGTAACTTGGCTAGAGTTTGCGCGATGTCTGCTTCCTCGTTGCAGGCGGGGACGATGACACTGACAAAAGGCTCACCGGCGGGCGTGAGATCCCACGGAGGCTGGGAGATGTCGGCAATTTTCGGCATCCCCAACCCTGCCGCGATTAAGCGTGACAGCCAGATTATTGCAAGAGCTAAGCCTGCTATCCAGTGGAAATAAATCATCCGTGGTTTTTGGTTGCGGGCGCGGCAACGTCGGTGGCGAATCGCATTCCGTAAAACAGTATGCCAGATGAAATCGCCATGGCGATGATGGGCAAGATGAAAGCAGTCTGCAAAGAACGTTTATCGGCGACGTATCCCATCATAGTGGGCGAGGGAACGTCTCCCAAAAGATGGAAAATGAAAATATTTACGGAAATAGCGGTGGCGCGGATGTGCGCACCTACGGCATTGACCAGCGCAGTGTTGAGGGGCGAGGTATTAAGGAGAAGCAGAAATGATGAGACGGCGATCGCCGGCATCATTAACCTGCCCTGATGGAAGAGGGCAACGACCATCACTGGGACGCCGAGTCCCATGCTGACTGCGGAAACGAAATAGTAGGAACTTTTCATTCGTGGCAGCAGCCAATCGCCGATCCATCCGCCAGCGAGCGATGCGGTGATGCCGGCGACGACCACAATTTTGCCGAACATCAGGTTCGCGGCTTCTAGGCTGTAGCCGCGTGCGGACGAAAGGAAAGTCGGCATCCAGACCTGAATTCCGCCCAACGAGAATGTGCTGGCGGCCATGCCGAGGGTGACGGTCAGGAAGGCTGGATTGCGAGCCAACCCTAACAGAGTGCCGCGCTCGGGAGTTTCTTTTTGCGAGTCGAAACCTCCGCGCGCGGGTTCTGGGATAAAAAACAAAGTGAGGGCCAAGAGAAATCCTGGCACGGCCGCGACATAGAATGGATAACGCCAGCCAAAATTCGGACCTAGCTTTCCGCCGATGAGATAGCCCATCGCGGTGCCGACGGGAATCGCCAGATAAAAAATTCCGAAGATTCGGCCGCGAACATTCTCCGGAAAAAGATCTGCTATCAGCGATGGCGCGATGGTCACAAACGTCGCCTCCCCGATTCCAACGAGGGTGTGCCGGATCAGTAACTCCCAATAGGTGTGCGTGACGGCCGTCAGCAGCGTTAGTCCACTCCAAAAGAATGCGCCGAGAATAATGATTGTCTTGCGCGAATAGCGGTCGGCGAGCGGCCCGGCGAAGGGTGCGGCAATCATGTAAAAGCCCAGGAAGGCGCTGGTGAGGTATCCGAGTTGGGTTTTCGTTAAGTGAAATTCAGTTTGGACGAGCGGCTGCACCGCAAACAGGACCGAACGGTCGATGTAATTGAGCAGGTTCAGCGCGGTGAGAAGAGCGAGGGCGGTTCGAGGATAGAGTTTAGCGCCGGACACTTGGCGTGGAATATAACATGCCTTTGTGGCGCGGGCACTCTTGCCCGCGAAACGATCGAACCTACGAATCCTAAATACTTATCACCCGATATTTTTATTTAGCTGCTTACATTTTCGCGGGCAAGAGTGCCCGCGCCACACAGGCTACGGACGCGGCCATTTTGCTACTACGACAGTCGATATCCCGCCGCGGGGACGAAAGTCTCCCTTCACTTCGGCCCATAGGGGACGAGCCCAGTGCACCACATCATCCAGAACCCGGTTTACGATGTTTTCCTGAAAGATTCCCAAATTGCGATAGCAGTGGAGATATTCCTTTAAGGATTTCAGCTCAAGACATTGCTCATTCGGCACATAACGGATGGTCACCACGCCGAAATCCGGCAGTCCGGTTTTGGGACAGACCGATGTGAATTCGGGATCTTGGATCACAATCTCATATCCCGCAAATTGGTTGGGCCAGCACTCGATCTCAGGAAATTCCGCATCGAGTCCCGATTTGGCATGGTCAGGCGTATAGCTTGGCGGCTTCGGCATACTTTTATTGTAACCAACCGGGCCCTAAAGGCTCACCGCAAGAAATGAATTTCTGAACTAAGTTCGTGCATCTAATCGGTTAAGCCCGAATTCTATTAACTAGCTGGAGCAATGGTACATTTGTGCGATCTCTTTCCTAAATGGAATCTTTGCCGAATAGAAACGGCTTTTTAGGCCGTCGTCGCTGGCTGGTGTGGTCGATAGCAATAGTAGTCGCCATCGTCTTATTGGGCTCGTTTATGTCGCGCGGCGATCCGGTGCCGGTCATGGCTGCCACAGTTTTGCGCACCACGATACGCAGCGTAGTAACGACGAATGGGAAAATCGAGCCGGTGCAAAGTTTTGAGGCGCACGCGCCAGAGGGGACGACGATTCGAAGGCTGCTGGTTAAAGAGGGCGAAGCGGTGAAAAAAGGACAACTTTTGGTGCAGATGGATGACGCTCAAGCACGCGAGGACGCGTCGCGGGCATTATCTCAAATGCGAACCTCGGATGCGGCGACCAGCGCAATTCGCAGCGGCGGGAATCAGGAAGAGGTTTTGACTTTGCAATCCGAATTGATAAAAGCGAAGACCCAGCGTGACGCAGCCTTGCGTAATCGCGACGCTTTGGTGCGGTTGCAACAGAGTAATGCGGCGTCTCCCGGCGAAGTAAAAGTGGCGGAAGAGCAACTGCAACGGGCAGATGCTGATTTAAAGCTGTTGGAACAGAAACAAAAAGATCGCTACTCGCAGCCGGAAATTCAGCAGGCGGATGCGCAAACCGGACAGGCAAAGAGCGCCTATGCGGCCGCCGAAGACACGCTCAGCCAGCTTAATGTGCGGGCTCCTTTCGACGGAGTGGTGTATTCGCTGCCGGTGCATCAGGGCGCGTATGTAAATCCCGGCGACCTGGTGTTGCAGGAAGCCGATCTGTCGAAGGTAATGGTGCGGGCATTCGTAGACGAGCCGGATGTTGCGCGATTAGCTCCAGGCCAACGCATCGAGGTCACATGGGATGCCATTCCCGGCCGCATCTGGAACGGCACTGTTACAACTGTGCCCTCAACGCTGAGACTTCATGGAACGAGAAACGTGGGCGAGACGACATGCGTGGTCGCGAATGACGATAGAAAACTTTTGCCGAATGTAAACGTCGGTGTAAGCATCGTGACTGCGGAACATGAGGACGCGCTGGCCGTCCCACGAGAAGCGATTCGCCAGGACGACAGCAAGCCGTATCTTTATCAGATCGTCAACAATGAGCTGCGGCGGCGTGATGTGCAAACTTCAATTTCAAATCTGACGCAGGTCGAAATAGATAACGGCGTTCCAGAAAACGCCCTTGTCGCACTGGCTTCAACTAATTCCAAGCCGCTGCATAGCGGTCTCATAGTAAAGGTGGTCCATTAAAGTGTTGTCATTTAAGAAATTATTTTTTCCCCTCAGTCTGATTTGCATTTCTATGGCGATGTTTGCCGCGCAATCAGCGGCTGCCGACAGTCCCGCAACATTGTTGGCCCAGGGCCGCGTTGACGAAGCAATCACAGTCTTGCAGGGTCACCTGAATGTTTCTCCCAGCGACGCGGAAGCGCAGAATCTTCTTTGCCGCGCGTACTTTTCGCTCGCCGAGTGGGACCAGGGCATTGCGGCCTGTCAGAAGGCCGTGTCGCTTAATCCCAACAATAGCCGTTATCATCTTTGGTTAGGCCGCGTCTATGGCGAGAAGGCGGCTCATTCTGGATTTCTAAGCGCAGCGGGTCTCGCGAAAAAAGTTAAGTCGGAATTTGAGTTGGCGGTGAAGCTCAATCCCAGAAATATTGACGCGCGAACCGATCTCGCGGAATTTTATCTGGAGGCTCCCGGTATCGTCGGCGGAGGTCAGGATAAAGCCGAAGCGCAAGCGCAATCGCTGGCCGGAATCGATCCGGCAAAATCGCATTGGGTGAATGCTCGTTTGGCGGAGAAGAAAAAGGATTTCGCCACGGCGGAGAATGAATACCGCGCCGCGATCGCCGCCAGCCACAGCAGCGCCAACGCGTGGCTCAATCTGGCGATTTTCTACAGGCATCAGGGCCGTTTCGACGACATGGAAGCCGCCGTCCAGCACGCGGCCGCGGCTCAAATTGACTCGACCGGCGCGGTCATGGATGCCGCTGAATTGCTAATCAGCAGCAAACGCAATGTTCCCGAGTCGGCGCGACTCCTGCGGCAGTATCTTGCTTCGCAATCCACCGTGGAACAGGCGCCTACATTCAAAGCCCATTACCTGCTTGGAACCGTTCTGGAGCAGGAGGGAAATAAACAGGCAGCGGCGGAAGAATATCGCGCCGCGTTATCGCTCGCCAAGGATTTCTCTCCCGCGCACCAGGCTTTGAATCGAGTAAGCCGCGGGATGTAGCGTAATCTAGATTCCGTTGAGCACGGTCATCCGAACAATTAAATAATTATCGAGGACGCGCGATGAAAATGATCTGCCGCTGCGTGCGCATATCTGCTTTTCTTTTTGCGCTGTTGTTAGTGTCATCTACCTTTCTAAGCGCTGAAACCCTGTCCCTGAAACGTGCTGTGCTGCTGGCCGTAAGTCACGGGGCCGTGGTCGGCACGAGTAAAGAGGACGAGCAGCGCGCCTTCGCGACCTATCTCGAAACGAAGGAAGCGTTCGTGCCTCAATTAACGGTCGGATCCGGGCTCGGTGCGACTTGGGGGTTCCCGCTCAGCCTGGAAAATTCGGCGCCTTCAATCGTGAACGTCACTGCGCAGTCTTCTTTGATCAATCCCGCATTGCGCGAATTCAGCCGCGCCGCGAAGGCTGAATGGCAGGCCACTGCAATTCAGTCGAAAGATCAGCGCGCCCAGCTTATCCAGGATACGGTTCTGGCTTACACCGAACTCAACAAATGGGAGACGCTGATCGACCATCTGCGGCAGCAGCAATCCGACGCGCTGAGGATTGAAAACATCGTGGACCAGCGGATTCGCGCCGGCGTTGACAACCCGTTAGAACGCAATCAGGCGCGGCTCACGACGGCGCAGGCTCACCTCAGAGTTATCGAGGCGCAAGGCTCGATCGATCTGCTTCGCGAGCGCTTGGCGCAACTGACGGGACTTCCCGCTGCTTCGATTGTGACTTCCGCCGATTCCATCCCGGAATTGCCCCCAATAAACGCCGGCGATGATGTTCCGGCGAAGGCCGCTCAGATCAGTCCTCTGGTACAAACCGTCGAAACGCACGCTGTAGCCGCGGGATTCAGGGCGCGGGGCGAACATCGCGCACTCTGGCCGACGGTTGATTTTGCCGCGCAATACGCGTTGCTCTCTACTTTCAATAACTACGAAAATTATTTCCGTCCGGGAAGTTTTCAACCTAATAATGCGACCCTTGGCGTAGTGCTCCGCTTCCCCTTCTTCAGTCTCGCCCAGCACGCCCGCGTGCAAGGTGCGCAGGCTGACCTCGTTCACGCACAGAAGCAGGTACAAATCGCCAAGAACCAGGTATCCGCCGAAGCCTTGAGATTGCAGCGCTCCGTGGACCAATTGCAAGCTGCGCAGGAAGTGGCCGATATTTCGTACCAAATCGCCAAATCAAACGTGGACGCGGTCAAGATACGCATGGACGCTGGAACGGCGACCTTGCACGAGGGGGTCGAGGTGCGGACTCGGGAGGCTGAAAGCTACGATGCATTAGGGGACGCCAATTTCCAGCTACAGCGGGCCCGTATCAGCCTGTTGCGCGCAACCGGGGAATTGGAGGCCTGGATAGAAAGCGGCAAATGAGTGCGAGACTCCAAACGAAGGTCCAAATTGCCTCTTAAGGCATCAAATAACCCGTCTGGCGCAAAGGCGTTGGGCCGTGCAACCGCATCGAATATCGTAAGGTTTGACGCATCGGTGTACCAAGAATGCACCTAGGCGGTCGAAATCGGCCTCTATCGATGATAAGATAAGTTATTCAAAATTATGCCTTTAAAAACTTTATTCCTCAATCCACCGTCGTTTGAGAACTTTGATGGAGGCGCTGGCTCACGCTGGCCCGCAACTCGCGAAATCGAATCCTATTGGTACCCCGTATGGCTGGCCTACCCGGCCGGAATGCTGGAAGGCGCGCGGCTGCTTGACGCTCCGCCGCACTACGTCTCGGCGGAAGAAACCATCAATATCGCCCGCGAGTACGAATTTCTCGTGCTTTATACCAGCACGCCCGGGTTCCCTGGCGACATTCGGTTGGCGCAGAAGATTAAGGACGCGAATCCCAAGATCAAGATCGCGTTCGTCGGGCCTCACGTCACGGTGCTTCCGGAACGCACTTTGCGAGACGGCGCGGCAATTGATTTCATCTGCCGCAAAGAGTTCGATTATTCCGTGGTGGAGTTCGCGCAAGGCAAGCCGCTGGAAGAAATTCTCGGAATCTCTTATCTGAAGAATGGTTCGGTGGTACACACGGCCGACCGTCCGCAGATGCAGGACCTCGACGCCATGCCGCACGTGACCGACGTATACAAGCGCGATTTGGATGTCCGGCGTTATAACGTGCCGTTCCTGCTGAATCCTTACGTTTCGCTTTACACCACCCGCGGATGCCCAGCCCAGTGCACGTTCTGTCTCTGGCCGCAAACAACCAGCGGACATGCATGGCGGAAGCGGTCCACGGACGATGTTGCCGCGGAAATGGCAAAGGCAAAAGAATACTGGCCATACGTCAAAGAATTTTTCTTCGATGACGACACGTTCAATATTCAAAAAGCACGAACTGTCGAGTTGTGCGCCAAGTTGAAGCCGCTGAAATTGACTTGGTCCTGCACATCGCGCGTGACCACCGACTTCGAGACTCTGAAGGCAATGAAGGAAGCAGGATGCCGTCTGCTTATCGTCGGTTACGAATCGGGCGATCAGCAGATTTTGAAGAACATTAAGAAGGGCGCGACTATCGAACGGGCGCGGCAGTTCACTAAAGATTGCCATAAGCTGGGATTAGTCATCCATGGTGACTTCATCCTTGGACTCCCCGGCGAAACTCGCGAGACGATCAACAACACGATCGCCTTCGCCAAGGAACTCGACGTGGAGACGATTCAGGTTTCGGTCGCCCACGCCTATCCCGGAACCGAGCTATATGATTACGCCACAAAGAACGGATTCATGGTTGCCGACACGAAGATGGTGGACGAAGGCGGTCACCAACTGGCGCACATTCAATATCCGGGATTGCCCGCAGACGAAATCCTCGATTCAGTCCACCGCTTTTATGACGAATATTACTTCCGGCCAAAGGCGGCTTTCCGTATTCTTCGCAAGGCCGCTTTCGACAGCAATGACCGCAAGCGTCTTTACAAGGAAGCTAAGACATTCCTGAAGGTGCGGGCGATGCGGCACAAGTGGGTCAAAGATAAACGTCACAATGACGCGGTTGCGGCAGCAGCGCAAGAACCTGTCAAGGTTTAGGGTTTAGTAAGGCTGTCGCAGTCGCAGTTTTCGAGTCGGCTTGTGATTCGCTGTCGCTGCTTGTCAAGCGGTTTTTACGCTTTAATGACCAAAGCGCCAAGCTACCCCGACTCCCGCAAACAGATTGCTCTGGTGGCTTTTCCCGGTGTCGACGTTTAATTGAGGCACCCCGCTGTAAAAGTCGCGGATTTCTGCGCGCACGCTAAACGTTCGCCAGACGGGGACGTCTATACCCCCGCCGAATTGCAGCACTCCGGTAGTGTTCCCAGTCTTCCCCGGATTGGCCCCGCCAAACTCAAGTGTCGAACTGGCGCTGAAATGCCCAAAGCCGCCGCCCAAGCTGACCCATGGTGTAATCGGAAGATTTCGAAAAAAAGTAACGCGTGCCGAGGGAGTGACGAAATACGAACGGTAGTCCTGCGGGACAACATTCATTCCGTAGTTCAGGTCCTCGTCCAGATCGAACAGCACCGGGACTTCGACCGAAAACGAAGCCAAGTCGCCGGCCTTCAGGAGGCGCGCGTAATTGATTTCAACGTCTATGCCGTCGCCGAAGGCGAGAGAGTTGCCCACAAAGTTTGTTCCCGGCACGGTTTGATGGGCGACCCATGTGCGGCCGAAAAGGACCGCAACATCGTTCTTTTCCTGTGCTGGCGCATTCGCGGCCAGCAAGACAATGAATGCGACTAAAGTAATTCCGAAAGATCGGCGAATCACCGTCATAGGAGTCGAACCAGACTGACAATTCTACTCTGCGAGGGTAACTATTTTTAAAATCATTATGTTCATGGCGACGCCCGTCGCACTAAATCCCCAATCGGACACCTGTTTGATCGCATCTACTAACCAACATCTTTAAGGAGAAACATCATGCAGCAGCGCGAGCTGGGACGATCAGGGGTGAAGGTTTCAAACTTGATGTTAGGCGGCAATGTGTTTGGATGGACAGCCGATGAGTCTGTTTCGTTCCGCATCCTCGATGCATATACCGACGCGGGCGGAAATTTTATCGACACCGCCGATGTTTATTCGCGCTGGGCGCCAGGCCATCATGGTGGCGAATCGGAAACAGTCCTGGGAAAATGGTTTGCCAAAAGCGGCAAACGCTCCACGATCATCATCGCCACCAAAGTTGGCATGGATATGGGCGATGGCAAGAAGGGTTTGAAGCCGTCGTACCTTCGCCAAGCCGTCGAAGACTCCCTCCGGCGCTTGCAGACCGACCATATTGATTTATATCAATCTCACACTGACGACGCCGAAACCCCGATTGCGGATGTGTTGGGCGCTTACCAGCAGCTGATCGAAGCCGGTAAAGTGCGTGCGATTGGCGCGTCGAACTATACCGTCGCCCGGCTCACTGAGGCCTTGCGCATCAGCGCTGAACAGGGTCTGCCCCGCTATGAAAGCCTGCAACCTCTCTATAACCTGGTGGAACGCGAGAATTACGAAAACACGCTTGAGCCAGTGGTTCTTAAGGAAAAACTTGGAGTGATTCCCTACTTTTCGCTCGCCGCAGGGTTCCTCACCGGGAAATATCGGAATCCAGAGGATGTGAAGGGAAAGGCTCGAGCCGGTGTGGCGGGTAAGTACGTGAATTCGCGAGGACTCGAGGTTCTGCGGGCGCTCGATGAGGTTTCGGCGAGGTTGCAATCCAAGCCGGCGCGAGTGGCGTTAGCGTGGTTGATGGCGCGTCCCAGCATTACGGCGCCGATTGCGAGTGCCACCAGCGTGCAGCAGTTGGAGGATTTGCTCGAAGCCACAAAGCTCAGACTGGACAACGATTCCATAGAAACCTTGAACCGGGCGAGTGCCGGAAAAATTGCGGCCTAGAGTAGATTTCCGGACGCAAGTTCAGGATTGTCACCGGTTAGCCGCCTGTGCTACCGTATTGGCAATTCACGCCTCCAGTCTGCCGGGCACAACGCGCCGTGCTCTGGTCCTTCAAGCGTGCCAACAGGTGATGCCATGAAAGATGGAATTGAACCGATTGTCGCGGGCCCGTCCCTGCATCAGGAGGATTTTGCTAATCGCAAGCTGATCCGGCCTTCTCTTGGCCGCAACGATCACAATCACACAGGCGCCCCCACGGCACCCCGGGAGCGGGTGGAGCGAAATGGGCATGGCTCGAATGGCTCCGGAAAAAAGCCTTCGCCCCCGGAGCAAACCAATGCGGAGAATTTTTATTATCAGAAACAAATGCAATCGAAAACGCCCATGGTGATCGTGCTATGTGACGGCGAGGAGATCCGCGGGACCATCGAGTGGTATGACAAATCGTGCCTGAAAGTGAATCGGAGCGGATCCGCAAATCTGATGGTTTACAAGCCAGCCATCAAATATATGTATAAAGAGGGCGAAAACAGCCGATAGTTCAAACGACAAAGACAAAAAGACGGATGGCCGAAGCCATCCATTTTGTTTTTGGCTACAGTTTTGGCAGGACGATTCCCTTTTGTGATTGATATTTGCCCTTGCGATCTGCGTAGCTGACTTCGCAGACCTCATCCCCCTGAAAGAAAATGATCTGGCAAAGGCCCTCGTTGGCATAAATTTTCGCGGGCAAAGGCGTGGTATTAGAGATTTCGAGGGTGACGAAACCCTGCCACTCCGGCTCAAAAGGAGTGACGTTGACGATGATTCCGCAGCGCGCGTAAGTAGATTTGCCGACGCAAATTGTTAGTACGTCGCGGGGAATTTTGAAATATTCCACTGATCTGGCCAGGGCAAACGAATTGGGAGGCACGATACAGCAATCGGAACGGACGGTGACGAAAGACCGCTCGTCGAAATTTTTTGGGTCAACGACGGTGCAGTTAACGTTGGTAAAAATCTTGAACTCGTCGGCCACGCGCAAATCGTAGCCGTAGGAAGACAAGCCGTATGAAATCACGCCCTCCCTTACTTGCTTCTCGGAGAAGGGATTAATCATCTCGTGTTCCTGCGACATCTTGCGAATCCAACGATCACTTTTCAACATGAGACCCCTTAGAAACTTGAGTAATTTAGTAGATGGCAACTGCAACTTACATATTCGCTATTAAATTATCCGCGAATGCGCTTGTCGACACTTTGGTTGCGCCTTCCATCAGTCGCTCGAAATCGTAAGTAACCGTTTTTCGCTCGATGGTTTTCTCCAGTCCATGTTCGAGCAAGTCGGCGGCTTCGGTCCATTGTAAAAAGCGGAACATCATCACACCCGATAGGATTACAGAGCCGGGATTAATGACATCCTTGTCTGCATATTTTGGCGCAGTGCCGTGAGTGGCTTCGAAGATAGCAAATCCGTCTCCCACGTTAGCCCCCGGCGCGATTCCGAGTCCGCCAACTTGTGCGGCGCAGGCATCGGAAATGTAGTCGCCATTCAGGTTCGGCGTGGCCAGAACCGAATATTCGTCCGCGCGCGTGACTACCTGCTGAAAGATTGAGTCGGCGATGCGGTCATTGATCATCAACTTTTTCTTCCACGAGCCTTTCCCGTGGGAGACAGAGATCGAATCCAAGACCGACTTCACCTCTTTGTACACCGATTGGCGGAAATCATCTGTAGCGAATTCTAATCCCGGCTCGACAAGTTCAGCGTTCGCTTCGACAGAAAGATTAGGATTTTTGTCCTGATTATCGATGATCCAACTCTCGCGCTCGGTGATGACCTGATCACGAAACTCCTCGGTAGCGACCTCGTATCCCCATTTGCGAAACGCGCCCTCGGTAAATTTCTGGATGTTTCCCTTATGCACGAGGGTAACGCTCTTGCGTCCACTCGCCAGGGCGAACTGAATTGCCATTTTTACCAGCCGCTTGGTTCCCGTGATAGAGATGGGTTTGATGCCGACCCCGGAATCGAGGCGGACTTGCTTCTTGCCGCCTTTGAGCATGTCCTTATTCAAGAATTCAATCAACTTCGCCGCTTCGGGAGTTCCCTGCTCCCATTCGATTCCCGCGTACACGTCTTCGGTATTTTCGCGATAGATGACAATATCCATGCGCTCGGGATGTTTCACCGGCGAGGGCGTGCCCTTGTAATATTTCACCGGACGAATGCAGGCATACAGATCAAGAATCTGCCGCAGCGCAACATTCAGCGACCGTATCCCTCCGCCCACCGGAGTCGTCAGCGGTCCTTTGATGGCAACGCGGAACTGCCGAATCGCGGCGATGGTGTCGTCCGGCAGCCAGTTGTTAAATTTTGCCTTGGCTTTTTCTCCTGCGAAAACCTCGTACCAGGCGACGCTACGCTTGCCGCCGTAGGCCTTTTTCACGGCAGCGTCAAAGACACGCACCGATGCCTTCCAGATATCTCTTCCGGTCCCGTCGCCTTCTATAAAAGGAATCACGGGGTTATCGGGAATATGATATTGTTCGCCGTTGTATGAGATGGCATCCCCTGAGGCCGGAACGGGCACACCATTATATGAAGCCTCCATCAAGTTTCCTCCAGTAAGAATTGGGAAGTAACGCGAAAAGAAGAACGATCATTATAAGGGCTGGCGTCAATGCGTGAACGCCTGCGCAACAAATGCTGCGAGGAAACTAAAGGCATAGGCTGCCGATTGCAACTCCTTGGATCGGGAAATTTTGCGAATACAATTACGGCTATGATCCTCGAACCGGCGAAATTCACTTGGATTCGTTCGACCTGCGCATCTGTTATTTTCGCCGTTGCGATCTCCCAGGCTGGCGCGCAACAGGGCCCCCCCGGTTTAAGTTTTTTGCCGCAAGTGGTTGCACCAACCCAAGTCGAATCGCGAGACATTGTAACTTTCCAGCCAGAGACGGCCGTGCCCCCTCATCGGTTTTTCGATCGAACTAATGTCTGGCTCTTCTCGGGTATCGCGATATCTCGCGCCCTGGACTACACGTCAACGCGAAATATGCTGGCTCGCGGCCGCGAGGAGGAACTCATCCCGGACGACGTTGTTTACAATACTGCGGGATTTGTCAGCCTGGAGGCGGCGGGCACGGCAACTTCGGTGGGCGTCTCTTATCTTCTGCATCGCACCGGCCATCACAAACTGGAGCGGTGGATGTCGATTGGACACATTAGCGTAACGGCATTTGGCGCTGCCCGGAATTATGCCCTCAAATCGAAACACTCCTGATGTTTTCTGTATCCACTACACAAGCACCCGGTTATAAATCTGTCTTACCTCGCGTAGGGTGCACAACAGTTCCGCTTCTAGCCCTTCGGGAAACTTTCTATTGACGATATTGGAAGTTACATTCTCAGTCACCTGCCGCGCGTGCTCAACTGCGGGGAGCCATTTTTGCACCCTGCCGATGGTTAACCGGGACACATGTTCCGCGGTGCGAAGTAATTCGGCAGCATGATCGAGACAGGCGGCGTCGCGGTTTTCGAGCAATTTCGCGGCGACACATTTCCATATGCGGTCTCGCAGAGTGCCTTGTTTGTTCGGTATTTCATGTTTGATCAAAAGATAACCGCTTAAAAAATCTATGTCATAGGTTCCACCCGGAAAGGCTTTGAAATTCGGCGCGGAACCACCGGTCGCCGCCAGTTTGTCACGCATCGTATGCACGGCATGAAGGAAATCGGGGTCCGACGCGTGGCGCTGATACAGAGCGGCGGTCAAGGACATTACGCGATCGCCGAGTTCGCGGGAACCGGCCACGAATCGGAGCTTGGTGTAAGTAAGAGCTTCCCACGCCTCGGATTCCTGCTGGAAATAGGCTACAAGCTGGCCGGGGGTAACAAGTAATTCGCCGGCTGCACCGCGAGGACGCAAACGCGTGTCGACGGGGAAGACCATGCCATCGCGCGTATATGCGGAGAGCGCCTGCATGATTTGTTGTGCGGACTTGGTCAGCCTTTCGCGATCTTTCTCGCGGGCGCACACAAAAACCAGATCCGCGTCCGAGAGTACGTCTAGTTCCCTGCTGCCGAGGCGTCCAACCGCCATTGCCGCCAGACCGTCAGGATTGCCGGCCACGGCGAATGCAGCCGAAATGGCGTGCCCAGCGGCTGCGGTGATCGATTCTAAGCACTCGTATACGCCGCCAAAGGTTGTTATATCGCGGGCTCCGATGGCGAAAACCCGGTGACGAAAATGTTTTCGCAGCAGAGCAAGTTTTTCTCCATAAGAGTGGTTTGCGGTGCCCAGGTATTCAAAGACCGGATCCGCGGTCGCATGTCCCCAACTCACGGGCGGGGGAAATAAATGCTGTCCACCTTTGGGAGAAATCTCTTTTTCGATGCCGGCCAAAGTTTCGATCTCTTCCGGGTACCGAACCACAATGTCGGTCAAATAATCGCTGTACTCGAACAGGCCAATGGCGCCGGCAATGACTTCCGAATTGCGTGTGACTTCCGCATAACGCTGCGAACCGGTGAAAGCGGAACTCAAAAAACGAAATAAATTCGCCCGCCCGTGAGGACTCAGCCCTGGAGTCTTTAAGATCTCATGCAGTGCAGGGGCATCCCGAACTAATCGATCTAATATTTGGTGCGTCGATTGGTCTTCGGTTGATTCGGCTTCGCCCTTCAAGCTGAAGCCGGTACCAGGAGAGTCCTTTTGAATATGGCTCTGTTCCTGATAAATGATGTGGCGGTAGATTTCCGCGACTCCGGACATGCGCCCGCGAACAGTCGAGATCAGATCTTTGATCTCATATTCCTGCGGGGCATATCCCCCCATAGAACTTTGCAGCACATTCAATTCCGATTGGGCCAGAGGCAGTTGATGAGTTTGCTGCCCTTGCCGCAATTGCAGGCGGTGTTCCAGATGGCGCAGGAATTCGTAGGCGCTGGTCAAATCGTGGAATTCTTTGCCGCTGATATGCGATTTATCATGCAGCTTCTGGAGGGAAAATAAAGTGCCGCCGGATCGGAGCCAGGGTTCAGCACCGCCATAGACGCGCTGTAAACATTGCACCAGAAACTCAATGTCGCGAATTCCGCCATGGTCAAGCTTGATATCGATGGCGGCGGAAGCGCTCGATATTCGGCGTTTTTCGCGGCGCCGGTCCATTCTTTCGCGAGCCACAAGGGCCGTCTTGATAGCAGCAAAGTTGAGCGGTCCCGCAGGCTTTTCGGCCTGCTGGCGAAAGCCAGAGTCAGGGGATCGATCAGAGTGCTCGGAACGTTCCCCTGTCGCCTCGCCTTCGCTTTCTCCATACACCTGCGGCTGCACCCGCCGGATAAATTCGCGGGCCAGCGCAATATCCCCCGCGGAATGGCGTAGCTTAATAAGCGCTTGACGCTCCCAGTCATGTGCAACTGACGTGTAATAGCGCAGCGCAGTTTGGAGGCTGATGGCAAGTTCACCTTCATTTCCCTGAGGACGCAAACGCAAGTCGATTCGAAAGACGGGGCCTTCGCGGGTAACCTCGGACAACGTGGCCGTCGTTAACTGGGCCAGACGAATGAAATATTCGCGGTTGGTAATCTGCGCCGAGGATGGTTCCTTCCCATCACCGAAGATATAGAGGAGATCGATATCAGAGCTGTAGTTAAGCTCGTTGCCGCCGAGTTTTCCCAAGGAGAGCACCGAAAAGTGGGTGTCGACCAGCCGCCCCTCGCCGTCCAAATGCTGCGGCGTTCCGTGACGCCGTTGCAGGACGCTGGCGGCATTTCGCAGCCCTTCGACGATCAGAACGTCCGCCAGTGCCGATATTTCTGCGGTGGTTTCAGCCAGGGGCGCGATCTTCAGCACGTCCCGCAACATGATGCGCAAATATTCCCGCCGTTTGAAGCGAGCGAGAAGTAACGGTACGTCGCTTTCGAAAGAGCGCGCGCGAAACCGCGAAAGGTTTTGTTCAAAGTCGTCGTGAGAAAAGCTGAGGTCTAAATTTCTTTCGCGCAGGAATGCCTGCAAGATATCGGAATTCTGAATGAGAGTCTCGCCCAGAAAACGACTATGCCCAAAAATGACGATCGCATAGTGAGCTAGAAAATTGTGCCGGTTCAACAAGTCGGTGACTTCGGAGGTCGACTCAGAAATAAGGCGGTCGAACAGAATCACAGCCGAATCGGGGTCCGGAGACTCGGACAACAAAGCCGGCAAAGCTTCCACAAGCGAGGGTGAAATGCGATTCGTGAGGCGTGAAACCAGTGATTTTGCAAGCTGGGAATTTTGAAACGCTATGCCGGAGAGGCGGTCCGAGGGGGCGCCTGAAACAATTCGTGGCGGCCTTTGCATTAGCTCTTCATTTTTACTAGACGAATGCGGTGAACCGAATGCGGCTCGCTTTACTCAAAATTGGCTCGGGAATTCAGGATAGCACGGGGCCAATTCCACAATGTTTGCCCATTTACCAGCGTCTGGTACCGAAATATTTTCGTACGCCAACCGTGTTGTAACGTCCCCAAGGACCGTTATTTCCCAAATCAGCGGGGCCAAGGTTGGTATCCCGTGCGCCTAAGCGGTCGAAGAGAAAGTGTTGCGTGACCCGAAATTCAAATCCCTTCCCAAGATAGATGGCAGCGCCCCAGGAGTGTTCAACGCCAATAGCATCGAAAGACCATGTATAGAGGGATTGGGGAACATTTTTTCCGAAAAGAAAGCGCGGTTCTCCGTAGAGCATGAATCTACGAAATTGACCGCGACCGAACGGACGCACTTCCAGCAACCCGGAGATCATGTAGCGGGCAAACTCACTGCACGGAGCATTCCTTCCGCCGAAGTCCCTCGCGTCCGCATTGCACAGATTTGGGTCGATCTCGTTGTGAGGAGGAGCGAGGTCAAACTGCGCGTATCCCCACAAAGTATCGCTCGGAAAAAACATGCGTCCGGAAGCGTCATTGATGGCGTGTTCTTGCGCGAGTGCAATTCCACCGATAGAAAAAACCACAAAGAGCCAAATCAGGTGCTTCATTGTGACTCCGGAACTTGAAATTATGAACAGGGACGCGGGCACATTGTACCGCGTTATCTCATCTAGTCTTGTTGTGGTGTGGCGCAAGCGCTCTCGCTGCGCTCAGGATCATAATCAGACAATGGGATTGAAGATTAGGGTGCGGGCTGTTGCTGGGTCATGCAATGGATCGCGCCGAATCCCCACACAAGATCGCCGCAATAAATGCCCACGACTTCACGATCGGGAAAAACGTCGGCGAAAAGGTCGAGCGCGATTCGGTCGTTGGGGTCGTTGAATACGGGTACCAAAACAATGCCATTGGCCACGTAGAAATTCGCGTAGCTTGCTGGTAAACGGTGGTTTTGAAATATGACGGGCCGCGGCATCGGAAGTTCGATTACGGCCAACTCATTTCCATCCTGATCGGCGGCGGCACGCAGGCGGCGAATATTTTCGCGCAAAGGCTCGTAATTCACGTCGGCAGGATCGGATTCGATGGCGCTGACCACGGTGTCAGGGGTAACGAAGCGCGTGATGTCATCGACATGGCCATGGGTATCGTCTCCGGCAATTCCGTATTTGAGCCAGATCACATTGTTCGCGCCAAGATATTCGGCCATTATTTTTTCGTAATCGGATCGCTTCATTGCCGGATTTCGCTGTTGCACTTTGCCCAGCAAACATTCCTCCGTGGCTAGAAGGGTGCCCTTTCCATTGACGTCAATGGAGCCGCCCTCGAGCACTACGTGATTATTTTTGAAAAGAGGTCTTACTTCATTCACTCCGGCTGTTTCTGCCATGCGGGCTCCAAGTTTTTCGTCCTTGCGCCAATTCGAGTATTTCGCCCACGCGTTGAAACGCCATTTCACCGCGGTAATGACGGGCTCATCCGAGTGTTCGTTTGATGATTCGACGAAGATGCATCCCGAGTCGCGAGTCCATACCCGGTCAGTGGGCCAGCGGTGAAAGCGGATTGTTCTTCCGAAAGCGTTGGCAGTCTTTAAAACTTTCCTGGCGTGCTTTTCAGCAGCAGCGTCGTTAACCACAATCTCGACGCGTTCGCGGGGGGATAAATTCCGGACGATTTCGGCGTATACCCAAGCAATTGGCTCGAACTTTCCCGGCCAGTCCTGTTGATTGTGCGGCCATGCTATCCACGTGGCGTCATGCGGTTCCCATTCCGCGGGCATTCGCAATTTTGCCGGCCGATTGTTGAGAGAAAGCATGGGGACGGGCAGGCATGGCAATATTTAGTCGATTAGCCGGCTGGTTATGGACGCGTAACTATCAATTCGCCGGTCGCGCAAAAAAGGCCAGTTACGGCGAATATCTTCCAAATGTTTTACATCGATTTCGCCGACGAGGATTGTTTCCTTATCGTGAGGCGCCTCGGCGATCACGCGGCCAAAGGGGTCGCAGAGAAAAGAACCGCCCCAAAATTCCAGTCCGGCTCCGGGCGCGCGGTTCCCGCGGATGTCGCCATTTTCAAAACCTACTCGATTTACAGCCGCGACGTAAACTCCGTTAGCTATTGCGTGAGACCGTTGAATGGTCCGCCAGGCGTCGTATTGAGCCGCTCCGAATTCGGATTTCTCCGAGGGATGCCATCCAATTGCGGTCGGATAAAAAATAAGATAAGCCCCCTGAAGCGCAGTCAATCGCGCGCCTTCCGGATACCACTGGTCCCAACAGACCAAGGTTCCGATGCGGCCGACATCGGTATCGAAAGCGCGAAATCCCAAATCTCCCGGAGTGAAATAATATTTTTCATAGTAAAGAGGATCGTCAGGGATATGCATTTTACGGTAGAGCCCTCGCAACTCGCCGTTCGCATCAAGCACAACAGCCGTGTTGTGATAGATACCGGCCGCGCGTTTTTCGAACAATGACGCGACTAATACGATCCCGAGCTCCTTGGCTACAGCCGAAAGGCGCGCGGTTGCCGGGCCCGGAACCGGCTCGGCAAGGTCAAATAAAGCCGGATCTTCGCGCTGGCAAAAATACTGGGTTTGAAACAGCTCAGGCAGGCAGATGATTTGCGCTCCGCCCTTGGCCGCATCCCGCACGTGGGCTATCGCGCGTTGCAGATTCGTCTCCGGATCCGGCGTGGCTGACATCTGCACCAGGCCCACGCGGAATCTTTCAGGCTGCAAAATGGCTACCCCTCTTATGGAATTTTAGAATATCAAGGATTTCAAGAAGATCAGATTCGTGACTCTTGTGTTTGAGACAGCGAGCGGCAACGGGTTATTATATCCACCGATGGCTTTGAATCCTTATGCTTCTTATCTGGGCGACCGCGATGCGCTGGAAGTAATGGCGTCCACGTCAGCACAACTTTCCCAGTTCATGGGTGCTATTGGGGGTAAGCGAATAGAACACTCGCCCGCCCCCGGCAAGTGGAACGCGCGGGAGATTATTTGTCACCTGGCGGATTGCGAGCTGGTGTTCGCTTTCCGATTGCGCCAGACTTTGGCCGAGGACGCTCCCGTGGTCCAGCCTTTTGATCAGGAAAAGTGGGCGGCGACCTATTCGTCTTATTCAGCGGCGGAAGCGATTGGCGCGTTTTCGTCCATGAGGCAGTGGAACCTTGCTTTGATCCGCAACGTGTCGCCCGAAGCCTTCGCAAAAAAAGTCACTCATCCGGAACGGGGTCAGATGACCTTCAGGACAATCGTGGAAACCATGGGCGGACACGACATTAATCATCTTCGCCAACTGGAAGCGATTGCGACCCGATTCGCGCTCGTCCACTGAAGGCAGCGTGCGGAGGTCGCTTTCTCCCCAGGTTCGCCTTTTCACCCAGTTTTTATTTTGCCGGAGTAACTGAAGCTACGTGGATTGTGTCTTCCTCGGCAGTTCCCGTGACCGTTGCCTTTTTGTCAGCCAGTTTATCAAGCTGGTCGAGCGCCGTTTTATCCTCACCGTCTAGGGTATAAACTTTATCTCCCACCACTAGGGCATACTTCGAACCTTTGGCGACGCAGGCGCGCGTGCAATCGGCCGCGGTAACGCCGGGTTCCATGTGCTCGGCTCCGCACATAGCGTCGCTCACCCTGCCGGTAAAGGTTTGGGATTTATGGGTCGCTGGGGACGCAGTCCCTAGCAGGGCAAGAGGTAAGAAAATCGCAAGCACGAACTGCGCAAACGCAGACTTCATTATTTTCCTCCTTTTTCTGCTGGAGCCCGCATTATCTCATCGCGAAGCTTTATTGCTCCGATTGGGGACGCGGGAAAACAAACGTTATCTGATGTATGACCGTTGGGGAAACATCCCATCGATTTAACAACCGGGTATTATCCTCAAATTCGATGTCCCTATATGGGAAGGTCGCGTTGAAAACCAAAACTTCGAAGCTGACTCCACTTTACCGATGCCACCTTTCCGATACAATCGGTGAAGCGCCCATGTGGCGACACGTTTCTCATCGGAGTGCCAAGGACGCGAAATTTCGTCGGCCTAAAATGCCTCTTCAGTTTCTTTTTCTTTCCACTGACTGCAAATAGAATCCGATCTCGGTGCCTACTTGAAAGCGCGGTGCATCGGCAATGACACAACAGAATGAAACAACAGTAAGATCGAGTATTGCATCTTGTAATCACCGGAAAGTTTCTTGGAGGAAGTCCAACGGTTAGATTTTCCAATTTCGTCCAAACGTAGCACCGCTACTTAAAGAGGTTAACTTTGAGAGGAGAAATACATGTGGAAACGGATTCTGATAGTAAGCAGTTTGAT
Source organism: uncultured Acidobacteriaceae bacterium (assembly GCA_963849315.1). Classification (GTDB taxonomy): domain Bacteria; phylum Acidobacteriota; class Terriglobia; order Terriglobales; family Acidobacteriaceae; genus PALSA-188. Next base: position 788,893 of record CAWKGT010000002.1, read on the forward strand.
TTTGCTGGTAACTTTATCCGCGCTCGCTTCTGACCGCGAAGACGACGTCAACCGGACCAACAAGGCTGCCGAGGTATTCAGGCAGATCATGGACACGCCGGATAAGGGCATTCCGAACGATCTGCTGGCTCGTGCAAAGTGCATCGCGATCATTCCCGGGGACAAGAAATTCGCGTTCGTATTCGGCGGAAACTACGGTCGTGGATTGGTCACCTGCCATCACGAGCATAAATGGAGCGCTCCAATATTTCTGGCTATCGAGGGAGGAAGCGTTGGCTACCAGATTGGTGGATCGTCCACCGATATCGTGATGCTGTTCATGAATGACCACGCTCTACAGAGCCTTCTGGGAGATAAATTTAAGCTCGGCGCGGATGCTTCGGTCGCGGCCGGACCCATCGGGCGTGATGCTGCCGCCGCGACGGATGCCAGGATGAATGCCGAAATTCTGACCTATTCGCGTTCCAAGGGTATTTTTGCAGGCGTCAGCCTTGACGGCGCTGTGGTACGGGCCGACAGGAGTGGTGACCGCGCCATGTACGGACACGATGTAGACCGACATGACATTCTTGATGGCAAGGTTCCAGTCCCGGCATCAGCGCGGCCGCTCCTCCATGAGATTGGCAGATATGCCATGGAGGCGAAGGACAATTCGTAGGAATTTTACCGCCGTAAACATTCGCTTCTGAGGCTTATTGAAGGCGTCGCTCGCACGGGGCGGCGCTTTTTTTATCCGACTACGGATTTGCGAATGATACGCAGATTCCCCTGCTGATTCATGGTTTCAAACAACGTAGTGCCATCCCCACCCGCCAGAAACGAAGATCGATAATCGCATTCCTACTCTGCCGCCGATCCATCGCCGATGTTCCCCGATTGATACATGACGAAATATTGGGCCGGTCACAATCCTCAAATATGGCTCTGTATTCTTAGCCTCCTACATTTTTTCTACAGTTCGATCGTCACAACTTTAACCTCTATAGCTGATTGCAGATTTGAATATGGAGGACTGTAATTGAGCCTTAAACACGAGCCTCAGTGATCGGCAAATCTTTAACTATTCGCGACCTCGCTGTATCGACCTACGCCGTACCCACAGATGCCCCAGAGTCAGACGGCACCCTTGCATGGGACAAGACAACCCTTGTTTTAGTGCATGCCGAAGCGGCGGATCAAATCGGAATCGGCTATACCTACGCCGACCTTGCGACTGCGGAACTTATTTCGAAAACCCTGTTTCCGCTGGTTCGGGGACAGGATGCGATGAGCGTTCCTGCGAACTGGTCGGCGATGCGGCACGCGATCCGTAATTTGGGACGACCCGGCGTCTGTTCGATGGCGATTGCCGCAGTTGATTCCGCACTCTGGGATCTCAAGGCCAAGCTGTTAAACCTTCCGCTGGTGACTCTGCTGGGGGTTGCTCAGTCGAGCGTCGAAATTTACGGCAGCGGCGGCTTCACTTCGTATACGAACGCGCAACTCCAAAAACAGTTCGGCGACTGGGCGACTCAGGGGCTCAAGGCCGTAAAGATGAAAATTGGCCGCGAGCCGGAGAAAGATGTTTCTCGAGTGAAAGCGGCGCGTGAAGCAATTAGCGCGGACGTTGCGCTCTATGTGGACGCTAATGGAGCATATTCGCGGAAGCAGGCGCTCGACATGGCGGAACGATTCACCGACTTCGATGTGACCTGGTTTGAAGAGCCGGTAACATCGGACGACTTGGAAGGCTTGCGTCTCATTCGCGATCGCGCTCCGTTTGGGATGGATATTGCCGCCGGGGAGTATGGCTACGACTTGCCTTACTTCAAGCGCATGATCGATGCGGGCGCGGTGGATGTTCAACAAGCCGATGCGACCCGCTGCGCCGGCATCAGCGAATTCCTGAGAGTCGGCGCGCTCTGCGACGCGGCGAACATGCCGATGTCGGCGCATACTTCGCCTTCGCTTCATCTGCATCCGTGCTGTGCGCTGTCGCGGTTGCGCAATATCGAGTATTTTCACGATCATGTGCGAATCGAAAACATGTTTTTTGACGGAGTCATTCAACCCGTCCAGGGCAGGCTTCATCCCGACCTTTCGCGTCCCGGCATGGGGCTCGAATTCAAGAAATCTGATGCAGAACGATATGCGGTTTAAACACAGCAATGGATTCTGAACGAATTTCGCGAATTCAGGATGGTCTGCAGGAGGCCGGGCTGTCGGCGCTGATCTGTTCGCTTCCTGCGCACGTTTTATTGCTGACCGGATACTGGCCGGTGGTTGGGGAGAGCCTCGCTATTTGTGTTCGCGACGGCCCTACCGTGTTGTTGATTCCTGAAGACGAGGAAGAACTGGCGAGAACGGGATTCGCGGATTCTATTTTCACCTTCGCCCCCGCGACATTAAACGAAATGACCAAGGTCGCAGATGCGGCGCAGCCGCGGCTGGCAGACATTTTTCACCAGCTCACAATTGCATCGCAGCCGATCGGCATAGAATCCGGTTCCGGCTCGCAGGCCGCATGTTATCTGGCCATTCATCTTTTCGGCCGCAAGCTTCCCGCCATGCTGCGGAAATTGCTTCCTTCGTCGCAATTCGCTTGCGCCGACGAGTTGCTCGGCGAGTTAAGTTCGGTCAAAACGACGCTCGAACTTGATCGCATTCGGCAAGCTTGCGCGATTGCGAAAAATGCGTTCGAAGCCGGTGCCGCAAAGCTGCGCTCCGGCATCATAGAGCCCGAAGCCGCCCAATTGTTTCGTGCGCCACTAAGTACGAGCGAAGTTTCGGGGCGTGAGATACAGCGGCGTGATGGGTTTGCGTTTTGTATGTCAGGCCCGAATTCAGCGAAAGCCTATGCGGCATACGCGCGAACCCGGTGGCGCAGACTGGAACCGAAAGACCTCGTAATGATTCATTGCAACTCCTACGCCGACGGATTTTGGACCGACATTACCCGCACGTTCACATTGCAGGCCTCCGCAAATCGGCAAGAAAAGATGTACGCAGCAGTTTTCGCCGCTCGCCAAGCCGCCCTGGAGACAATTAAACCTGGGGCGCGCGCCGCCGATGTCGACACCGCCGCTAGACACGTAATTCAGGACCACGGATTGGGGCAATATCTGAAACACGGCACCGGCCACGGCGTTGGTTTTTCTCCGATGAGCGCCTACAGCATCCCGCAAATTCATGCGCAATCCAGTCACGTCTTGCAAAAAGGAATGACCTTCAACGTCGAACCCGCCGTCTACATCGAGAACTACGGCGGCGTGCGGCACTGTGACATGGTGACCGTCACTGAAACTGGCTACGAACTACTTACGGAATTTCAATCGGATATTGAAAGCTTGGCATTAGCCAGCGATGGCGAAATGAAACAGGGAGACAAAACGTGGCAAAAACAGTAGCAGATTTATTAGTCGAGCGCTTGATCAGTTGGGACGTGGACACAATCTTCGGGTTTCCCGGCGACGGGGTGAATGGAATCTTCGAAGCTCTGCGCACTCATCAGGACAAAATTAAATTTATTCAGGTGCGTCACGAGGAGGCGGCGGCGTTCGCGGCCTGCGGATATGCGAAGTATTCGGGACGACTCGGCGTGTGCATCGCCACATCCGGCCCCGGCGGCATTCATCTCCTGAACGGACTCTACGATGCGAAATGCGACATGCAGCCCGTACTTGCGATCACGGGGCATACATTTCACGACTTGATCGGTACTCATTATCAGCAGGACGTCGATCTTGACAAGGTCTTCATGGACGTAGCCGAATTTAATCAACGCATCATGGGACCGGCGCACGTAAACAGCATTGTGGATGAAGCGATCAAAACCTCATTGACCCGGCGCACGGTCAGTCACATCACGATTCCCAAAGATATTCAGGAGTGGACCTCGAAAGACGAAGACCGCTCGAACGCGAATATCCCCCATCACAGTTCGGATACGTACGCTGCGGCTCATCCCATACCGTCGCGTCATTCCCTCGAAGCGGCCGCTGAACTTATCAACCAGGGCTCAAAGGTTGCGATTCTGGCGGGTGCGGGATGCCTCAAGGCCAAAGCTGAAATCTTGCAGTTGGCCGAAAAAGTAGCTGGACCAATCGTGAAGCCGCTTTTGGGCAAAGCCGTCGTGCCAGACGATAGTCCCTACACCACCGGTGGAATCGGATTGCTGGGCACCGCGCCTTCGCACGAAGCGATGAAAGATTGCGAAACCTTGATCATTGCGGGTAGCGGATTTCCCTACATGGAGTTTTATCCCAAGCCGGGCAAAGCGAAGGTCGTGCAAATAGACATTGACCCCGCGCGCATCGGCTTGCGTCATCCCGTCGATGTTGGTTTAGCCGGCGAATGCCAGGCGGTGTTGCAAGCGTTGCTTCCGCTAATCCGCAAGAAGGAGGATCAAAGCTTTCTTACCCAGTCGCAAAATAACATGAAAAAGTGGAATCGCCTGATGGAAGAACGCGGCACGCGAAAAGACAGGCCAATGAAGCCGCAGGTCGTTACGTGGAATCTGAACAAGCTACTCAATTCCGACGCCATCGTTTCGGCGGACAGCGGCACGATTGCAACCTGGGCGGCGCGTTACATCGAGATTCGCGGAGAGATGAAGTTCTCTTTGTCTGGATCCCTTGCCACGATGGCCAACGGTCTTCCTTATAGCATTGGAGCGGCGGTTGCGTTCCCGGGAAGGCAAGTCGTATGCATTGTCGGGGATGGCGGATTGACCATGCTTATGGGTGAACTCGCGACGCTGGTGAAGTACAAACTCAACGTCAAAGTGATCGTCATCAAAAATAATGTGCTCGGACAAATCAAGTGGGAGCAGATGGTGATGGAAGGCAATCCCGAATACGGAGTGGAATTGGAGCCAATCGATTTCGCGGGAGTTGCGATGGCGTGCGGCGCGGTGGGCTACACGATAGAAGATGCGGAGCAGGCCGCATCCGTATTGCGTGAGGCGCTCGCTCACCCTGGACCCGCCGTGGTGCAAGCTGTAGTCGATCCCAATGAGCCACCGCTGCCGGGAAATGTCACCTCCGAACAAGCATTCAAATTTGCGGAGTCGCTGGCTAAGGGCGAGAAAGATCGCTGGAAAATAATCAAAACGGTGCTGAAAGACAAAGTTCGCGAAGTTGTGTAGCCGAATAACGCAAGCATTGCGATGCGCATGAAGTTCTACGGGGCGAACAGCGAAACCAGGAGCCGCGGATTCCTCGGAGAATTGGGCCATGTGGAACATTCCATTGTCCATCACATCCGGGAAGGCAGATTTCAGAGAAGTCTCTCCCTGATGGCCGGTCTTTCCAGCGTGATTGCGGGACTGGAAGTCTCTTACGAGCACTATCGCGGAAGCTACAGCAATCCCATCATGTACACCCCGGTGATCCTTAGTGGAGCGCTGTTCGTTTCGGGGGTCGCGGGGGCTCTAAACCGTCGCGCTGCGCGAACAGTTTTGCCCGCTGTGTCTGCGATTACTCTGGCCGATTGTCTGATTGGATTCGGATTTCACGTCCGCGGTATTAAGCGCAAACCAGGAGGATGGCGGCTGCCGGTGACCAACATCATTATGGGTCCGCCGATCTTTGCGCCGCTGCTATTTGGAACCAGCGCCTATCTCGGATTAGTAGCTTCGTTCTTGCGGCGAGAGAATGCGGCGCAGAAGGCCACTCAACCTGCCGTGCTACCGTGGGCGAAACTACTGCCGCGGAAATTAGCTCATCATGAAATCACACTCGTGCAGGAGTTGCGCGAAGGTGAATTTCAAAAACATTTGGCCGGCACGGCTGCCGCGGCCTCTTTCTTCAGCGGCATTGAAGCGCTTTATTCACATTACAAAAATAATTTCAAGTACGCCGCGCAGTGGACACCGATTATCGTTTCCGCTCTCCTCACAGGCACAGCTCTCGCTGCGGTTCGCAGTCCGCGAATCGCGAAGAAATATTTGCCGGCGGTTTCCTCACTCGCCATCGCTAACGGGGCCGTGGGATTTTTCTATCACGCCCGCGGCGTCGTTCGCCGTCCCGGCGGTTTGAAGCATCCGGTGTACAACGTGATGTTTGGCCCTCCGATTTTCGCACCGCTTCTTTTTGCCGCCTGCGGATTTCTCGGCGTGCTCGCCAGCATGTTTCGCAGAGAGATCGAATGACTGACTCGAAGCATGACGCAAGGCCGGTTGATCCGAGCACCGGGAAACCGCTGGAGCCCCGTGCACAGCCCGGCTACTATCCCGGTTACCACACTTTAAGTCAAAAAGATTTCTGGGATGAGGCGACACGCAAAACAGTTCTTGAGCGAGTGGAGAAGATTCCGCCAATCCGTTTCTTCACGCCCGAAGAAACGCTCTTGATGAAGGCGATATGCGATCGAATTCTTCCGCAAGATGATCGCGACGAAGGTCACAAAATTCCCATCGTCAATATCATTGACGAGCGCTTGTACTCTGGCCGCATTGATGGGTACCGTTTCGAACACATGCCTCCCGATCCCGAAGCGCATCGGCTGGGATTATTGGGCATTGCAGAAGTAGCGCGGCAGATGTTCCAACGCGAATTTGTTGACCTGACTTCCCTTGAGCAAGAAACGGTTTTGCAAACTATCCACGATGGCGATCCTCCGGCTGGTCACGAAATCTGGCGAAAGATGCCGGTGCATCGTTTCTGGCTTCTTCTGGTGCAGGATGTGGTCGGCGCATATTACGCGCATCCCTATGCGTGGGACGAAATCGGATTTGGCGGCCCGGCGTACCCGCGCGGCTACATGCGGCTCGAAAACGGCGAGCCAGAACCATGGGAAGCCGAAGAACGTCGCTACGATTGGGTTGCACCATCCGGTTCCCCATCAGCGAAATTCACGCCCGTCGGCGGATCGGAAGAACACAAAGGCAGCCCCGGCCAGGGAGGCACGCATTGAAGAAACCGCTATTCGGCGCGTTCAAATCGCCCACTGGCAAACACATGCTGGGCGCAATTCAGCATCTCGAATTCCCCATGCGCCATTACACCCACGATGACGAAGTTGATTTCTGCATCGTCGGAGTCGGATCCGCGGGAGGAGTGCTGCTACAGCGATTGGCGCGCGCGGGACTCAAAGTCGTCGGCATCGAGGCCGGGCCCTTCTGGGATACGGAGCGCGATTGGGTCAGTGACGAAGCTGGTTCCTACAATCTTTATTGGAATGAATTGCGCATCACCGGAGGCCAAGATCCCCTCGCTCTCGGCGCAAACAACAGCGGCCGCGGCGTCGGTGGCGGATCGGTTCATTGGGCGAGCTTTACGCCTCGCCTGCATCCCTCCGACTTCCGCGTTCATTCCGAGGATGGCGTCGGCGTCGACTGGCCAATTTCTTACGAAGAATTAAAACCCTATTACGAATTGATGGAACGAGAAATCCCTGTCTCCGGTCCCGCGTATTATCCGTGGGGCGATCCGCACGGCTATCCCTATGGTCCGCATCCTATGGGCGGCTGCGGCGATATTTTAATTAAAGGTTGCGCGAAGCTTGGCATCGGTGTGAGCATCGGCGGCCCAGTCGCCATCCTCGCTGGTTCGCATGGAGATCGTCCCCATTGCATCTATCGCGGCTTCTGCATTCAAGGCTGCAAAGTAGGCGCGAAGCAGAGCACTCTAATCTCGCATGTTCCCGACGGGATCAAACATGGCGCCGAGATTCGCGATCACTGTATGGTGTCGCGCGTCCAGTTAGGCAGAAATGGCCGGGTCACGGGAGTGACATATTTCGACCGCGACGGCCTCGAGGCGCAGCAGAAAGCGAAAGCCGTCATCGTCTGCGGATACGCCATCGAAACTCCGCGCCTCTTGCTCAACTCTGCCTGTCCCGGTCACGAAAATGGGCTGGCGAATTCGAGCGGCACTCTCGGCCGCTATCTCATGGCGCAAGCCGGAAACGTGGTGCTTGGACGCTTCGATGAACTCGTTCGCATGTATAAAGCTCCTCCGGCGCACGCGCTTACCGAAGAATTTTATGAAACCGATTCCCAGCGAGGATTCGTCCGCGGCTTTGCGGTGCAGACCGTCGGGCCTCTACCAATTGGCTTCGCGCGCCAGATGATGGTCGCGAAAGGCGCATGGGGATGGGGGATGCGGCAGGTCATGATGGATTACAACCATTGGGGCGCGATCGCACTGCTCGGAGAAATTCTTCCCTGGGAAGACAACCGGGTGGAGATTGCGAATGAAAAAGACCGCCACGGAATTCCCGTCGCCAAAGTTACGTTCAACCTTCACGACAACGACAAAAAGCTAATCGAGTTTGGAAAGAATAAAGTTATGGAAATCATGTCGGCGGCTGGGGCGAAGGAAGTCGTCCAGGAAGCGCGCTACGCGCATTTAGTCGGGGGCGCGCGCATGGGAAACGATCCGAACGCATCCGTCACCGATAAATTCGGTCGCACTCACGACATCCCAAATCTTTTTGTCTGCGACGGCAGCCTCATGCCCACGCAAGGTTCGGCGAATCCGGGACTCACAATTCAGGCTCTCGCGGCTCGCACCGCCGATTATTTAATTTCCGAAGGGCAGGACGCGTTCGCACGCAGCCACACCGCGAAACGGCCATCCATCCGCTACGACTTGTCGCCGCCGGGCACATGGGGCAAAGGCGTGCCCAGACTCACGTAGAGACCGGCATGCCGCGTCTCTCCTTAAACCCGAAAGGGCCTGAATGTCATCGATACAAAATAACAACCCCGAAGTAGTGGTAATCACCGGAGCCTCCGCCGGGCTCGGCCGCGCCACAGCCCGCGCCTTCGCACAGAGAGGCGCGCACATCGGTCTCCTCGCACGCGGCAAAGATGGTTTGGAAGGTACGAAGCGAGATGTGGAAGCCGCCGGGGGCAGAGCTCTCGCACTCCTCGCCGACGTCGCTTGCGCCGATCAAGTCGAAGCCGCGGCTGAAACCGTAGAAAAACATTTTGGGCCGATCGACATCTGGATCAACAACGCGATGACCACTATTTTTTCGCCTCTGAAGAAAATTAAACCTGAAGAATTCAAGCGCGCCACCGAAGTTACCTATCTCGGAACGGTATACGGTACCATGTCCGCGCTGAAGCGCATGTATCCCCGCGACCGGGGAACGATCATTCAGGTTGGATCGGCGCTGGCATATCGCTCTATCCCTTTGCAGTCGCCCTACTGCGGGGCTAAACATGCCATTCGCGGATTCACCGACTCACTCCGCTCCGAGCTCATCCACGATGGCAGCCACATTCATCTCACCATGGTGCAGATGCCGGCGCTCAACACTCCACAATTTAATTGGTGCGAAACTCGGCTGCCGCGTCATCCGCAGCCCGTCCCGCCAATTTTTCAACCTGAAGTCGGGGCACAGGCAATTGTTTGGGCCGCACATCACAGGCGGCGGGAAGTTTATGTAGGCGGCCCAACGGTGCAAGCGATTGAGGGCAATAAAATTGCTCCCGGATTGCTCGACCTATATCTTGCGCGCACCTGCTATGACGGCCAGCAGACAAATGAGCCGGTCAGCCCAAGCCGTCCCAACAATCTCTTCGAACCCGTTCCCGGCGATCATGGCTCGCACGGAATCTTCGACGATCGCGCTCACAATTACAGTACCCAGTTATGGCAGACAACCCACAGAGGATGGGCGACGGCAGTTGGCGCGGGCGTTGCGGCCTTGGCTTGCGCAACCCTGCTGGGATTCAAGCGCTGGGCTTGAAAAATCTCTGGATAGCCGCACGACACAAGTGTCCGATCCAATCAAGCGTCTTCGTAATCCTGCGAATTGGTGGAGCTGGCCGGGATCGAACCGGCGACCTCATCGTTGCGAACGATGCGCTCTCCCAGCTGAGCTACAGCCCCACGTGGCCACGCAACACGTCATTTTAACAGCGTCCTTTCACCATACCAATAGACGATGCGCGAGAACAAATATTACGATCAATGCGGACTGGACTTTATTAAGAAAGAGCGCGAATCGTGTCTATTGCGGTAAGGATTACATTCTCAGGCACATCGTTCACAATTTCGACATGACCGATTTTCGTAGGTAGAACAAAATGAACCTTCCCGTTGGCTGTCTTCTTGTCAGATTGCAAGCGCTGAAGGATCTTGCGACCGTCGGCAGTAACTTTTGGCAGACGGCCGAACGAGAGCACCGAGGCAGTAATTTGACTCGCGGTTTCCGGGGCTAACCGGCCGATTGCGCTTGATATATTGACGGCGGCGATCATACCCCAGGCAACGGCTTCCCCGTGAAGAAACCGGCGATATCCTGATTCGGCTTCGAGAGCGTGCCCAATGGTGTGGCCAAAGTTAAGAACTCGACGCAGGCCGCTTTCGCGCTCGTCCGTGGAAACTACCTCGGCTTTCAATTTGACGGACTCGGCGATTACCCACTCGAGTTCGGCGGCATCTCTTCGCAGTTGGTTGACTTTGGTTTTTTCCAGACGGTAGAACAATTCAGGATTGCCGATCACGCCACACTTCAGCGATTCGTAAAGTCCGGCGCGAAACTCGCGCTCCGGTAATGTAGTCAATACCTCCGGGTCGATTAGGACGGCGAGCGGATGATGAAAAGTGCCAAGCAGATTTTTGCCGGCGCGCAGATTCACACCTGTCTTGCCACCGATGGAGGCGTCAACTTGCGCAAGAACGGTTGTTGGTATCTGCACAAAACTCACACCTCGCATGTATACCGACGCCAACATGCCTGCGACATCGCCAACGACTCCCCCGCCCAGCGCGATAATCACTGCATTTCGTTCAGCTTCAAGGGCTGTAAGCTTCTCCGCGAGAATTTCAACGGTGGCGAGTTTTTTTTGACGTTCTCCGTCGGGCATTTCAATCATCTCTGCCGATAAACCTGCCGCGCCCAGCGAAGTCATCAACTTCTTCCCCCACTTGCGACGTACCGGAGGCACCGTAATGACGAACATCCGCTGGTCGCTTCCGACTAAAGCGCGCAGGTATTCGCCGGCTTTAGGTAAAAGTCCGCTGGAAATCATGGCGTTATAACTATTCTGTGGAAGATTAATTCTTATTTGGATTGCCGCCTGCGACATGGAGTTCACATCATAACCGAATGGCGTGGGACGCCTGCGATGTCAATACCGCCGCAGGCAGTCATTACGAATTTTCCTGCGTGGTACCATTTTGCTTCTTGCCTTTTCGGAAACTCATTCCATGAATTGCGCTCCTTCTGAAACCGATTTTTTGGTTGTAGGGGCGGGAGTCGCCGGATTGCGCGCGGCAATTGAATTGGCGCCCGCTGGTAGGGTTGCAGTTTTAGCGAAGAAAGAAGTAACGGATTCCAACACGCAATGGGCGCAGGGGGGCATCGCGGCGGCTTTGAGCGATGAAGACGAAATCAGTTTTCATCTGCAAGACACGCTGGTGGCGGGCGATGGACTCTGCAATCACGCCGCGGCAAAGATTTTAGTCGAAGATGCCCCATCCCGCATTGAGGAATTGATTCAGTGGGGCACGGAGTTCGACCGCCTCGGAACTAAACTAACTTTCGGACGCGAAGGCGCCCATAGTCGCAGCCGCATCCTGCACGCTCACGGAGACTCCACGGGTCGTGAAATTCTTCGCGCTCTCTACGCTAAAGCAAAAACTCTCAAAACTATTACGATCTGCGAATTCGAATTTACCACCGATTTGAAAATCGACAACGGCGCAGTTAGGGGCATCCACGTAATCGCTGAAGGCGGCGAACGGCTATCGATTGCCGCGTCCACCGTGTTGCTCGCAACGGGGGGCTTGGGGCAGCTATATCGCAACACGACCAATCCCAGGGTCGCTACTGGTGACGGCGTCGCTATGGCTTTTCGAGCTGGCGCCGAAATCAGCGATATGGAATTTGTTCAGTTTCATCCCACTGCTCTATATCTAAAAGGCGCACCGAGATTCCTCTTGTCTGAAGCGTTGCGCGGCGAAGGCGCATATTTGCGGAATGCAGAAATGGATCGTTTCATGCACAAGTATCATCCGCTGGGAGAGCTGGCGCCCCGGGATGTGGTGGCACGCGCCATCGTGCACGAACTTGAAATCACGACCATCAAAGATCCGGTTGTGTATCTGGACCTCACGCACATGGATTCCGAACGCCTGAAGGCCCGCTTTCCACGCATATACAGCACTTGCCTGCAATACAACATTGATATTGCGACTGAATTGGTACCCGTACGTCCAGCCGCGCACTATGCGATGGGTGGGATACGCACCGACCTGGAAGGAAGAACAAACTTGGCTGGCTTATATGCCGCTGGCGAAGCCGCAGCTACCGGCGTTCACGGAGCCAACCGCCTGGCCAGTAATTCCCTGCTCGAGGGACTGGTTTTCGGAGCCCGGGCCGGACAAAGCATGAGAGCACATGCGATTGCCGGGACAAGTACAGGTGAGGATATAGAACTTCGAGCCTCGCCGTTCATGGATTCAGATTGCGAAGCAACCATCGATAAGATTCAACATCTGATGTGGCAATACGCGGGCATCGTTCGAGATGCGGCAGGCTTGTCAAAGGCATTCAATATGTTGGAAGAGATTGAGGGCGAAATAAGCCATCCGCAAACACGGCGCGGGCATGAAGCGCAGAATTTGCACGCTGCGGGTATGCTGGTCGTACGGTCGGCCCTGGCCCGCGAAGAAAGCCGAGGGGCTCATTACCGATCAGATTTTCCAAATCACGATGATAAATTTCTGAAGCATTCGATCATCAAGGGGGACTCCCTTGATTTTGTTTAGGAGTTTTGTGCAGGCGTCGATCGATCAGTTTCGCGTTTTGCCCACGAAGCTAGGACTGAAATGAAGAGGATCGCCCCCACTACGGCGAGGGCGCTGGAAGTCGATATTTCGTAATAATTACCAATCATCATTTTGATGCCGACGAAGACTAGCACTGCGCTAAGGCCATAGTGGAGGTATCTGAACCTTCCTATGACTCCAGCCAATGCAAAATACATAGAGCGCAGTCCGAGAACCGCCAAAATATTAGAGGTGAAGACGATCATAAAATTGCGCGAGATTGCCAGCACCGCGGGGATAGAATCCGCCGCAAATAGCACGTCCGCTGTCTCGATGAGTACTAGAACCAGAAACAGTGGCGTGGCATAGAGACGAGAGCGTCGAACAAAAAAGCAGTCGCCCGAGTAATCTTCTGCCACCGGAATAATGTTTTGAAATAATTTCAGTATCCGGCTTTTTTCGGGATGAATCTCGGATTTGCGTTTGGCAAACAACCTGATGCCACTGAAAATCAGTACTGCGCCGAATAAGTAGACCAGCCAATCAAATCTGCTAAGCAGCCCGACTCCGGCGAAGATAAAAACTCCGCGCATAATCATTGCGCCAATGATTCCCCACAATAAAACTTTGTGCTGTTCTCGCAAAGGGATGTTGAAGTGGCGGAATATCAGCAAAAATATGAAAAGATTATCGACGCTGAGCGACAGCTCGATTAGGTATGCGGTTGAGAACTCCAGGCTCGCGGTTCCACCTTGCCACCAGCGAAGTATGGCGGCAAATGCGGCAGCGAGGGCGACCCAGATCGCGCTCCAGATTAGCGATCTCTTCAGGCTTATTGATTGCGACCGGCTGCCCGAGGCAAGATCCAAGCCAAGCAATAGCATCACCAGAAAAATGAGGAGGCTCCAAAAAAGTGGCTGATTCAAATAGTCACCGGAAACCGATTTTGAGTTTTCCGCTAAAAAAAACCGGAAAGCTGACGACTGTTATAGGCGGGTCAATTAGATATGAAATTGGGATTAAGGGAAACAGCGATTCGAGGCAATACTCGAAAACAATAACGCTCCGGTGGACCTGCCGAGTCAGCGGTGGTCGATCATGTCGACGGTTTCCAGGATTACGCTGCCGACGATTTGTAGACTTTGCGGGCTGAGCTTGTCGACAGTATCTTGCGGGGTGTGCCAAAACACATTGTCATAACCGTAATCGAGGTCAATCAGATCGGCGCTGGGTACGCCGTGGCGCACAAATGGCATGTGATCGTCGTCGATGGGCAGAGTCCGGCCAAAAAAATGGGATTGATATCCGAGTTGGGTTGCGGCCCGATAAACCAGGTCTTCCAGCCACGGGGTTGAATCCGTGTCGTGCTCGATATTCAGGTCCGCGTCGCCGATCATGTCGGCCAGCAGAAACGCTTTCATCTTCTTGAGCGTGCCATCAGCCTGCCATTTTTCTTCGATGTGGCGAACGCCGTACAGACTCTCGGCATCCACCCACGGCAGTTGCATGGATTCCTCGGCGTCGTCCCACAGCAGCCAAACACTGTAGCCTTCCCGTTTTTTCCCACGCAGTTGATTCGCGATCTCAAGTAAAAGTGCGCTCGAAGAAGCGCCGTCATTGGCGCCGATGTACGAAGTATTACGCAGCGGATAATTGGTATCGTAATGGCTGGCAATTACAACAATGCCGTCGCGAGTGCCGGAGAATTTCGCAACTATGTTGCGCACGGGGAATTTGCCTTCCGGCGTATTGGCGATGAAAGAATCAGATTCAACATCGTCGCCCTTCAGGTGCGCAAGAATGTAGTTCTCGACCCCCCTGTGATTGGCGCTACCGATTGGACGAGGCCCGAAAGCGACAATGTCTTTTATATATTGCATAGCGCGCACCGAATTGAATGCCGGAGCCGATCCGCTATCTGACGGCCTCGCAGAAGATTGAGTCGGAACGGCCGGTGAAACGGGAAGTTTGTCAGTTTGTGCGCAGGCGGTTAGACATCCGATGAATACCAAACCCAAAAGCCGGGGTGGCTTCCCCACCCTGGACAGCCGGGGGCGGCTGTCCCTACATGGGTCGTTTGCCGTCATTTTGCGCTCCTCGCCATTCGGGCCCGACGCTGCGTAGGATGCACGAACCATGCAATCGCAATGCTGATTACGTAGAGTCCCAGCATCGGCGCCGCGAGAATGCACATGTTCAAAATGTCGCTGGTTGGGGTGATGACCCCCGCGATAACAAAAATGGCGAGAACCGCGTAACGGATATTGCGCCACATCCAGCCCGCGCTGACCACGCCCATTAAAGCAAGGAAGAAAATCAGGATGGGCATCTCGAAAATCAGTCCCAGCCCCAGAATCACGGTCAAAAATAAATTCGTGTACTCGCCGATTGTGATCATCGGCTGGAATTGTTTGCCGAAGCCGATCAGGAAATCCAAGGCAAATGGGTAAACGAGTTTGTATCCAAAGTATCCGCCGCCGATGAATAGGGCGATCGTCGAAAACATGAAGGGGAATACGTATTGCTTCTCGTTGCGATAAAGACCCGGAGAGATGAACATCCAAACTTGATACAAAACCACCGGAGAGGCAACAAATACACCCGCCACCAGCGCTATCTTCAAGTAAAGATTGAAGGGCTCGGTAGGATTAAGATAAACCAGCTTGTCGGACAGTCCATTTTTATGCAGCGCATCCATTATGGGGCGTTGCATTATCCCGAAGATCGCCTCGTGATAGCCCCAACAAGCGCCCATGCCTATCGCAATTGCGATGATTGAGTACACAAGCCGCTTGCGAAGTTCTTCCAAATGTTGGAGGAAGCTCATGGCTGGCATGGTTTCAGTTTCCGGTTCAGTGCCGGCTGAATCAAGATCGGCGGCAATTTCAGACATCGGAGGCCTTATTAGCCGAACTTAGGGTCGCCGAATTCAGTTCCAAAGAAGATGCGGCGCTTCCGAAGGGTACCGGCTCCGTCGACGGCACCGGGGAGTGGGACGGTTGAGGAGTCATCGGCAGAGCTGCTACGGCACCTTCCGGAGGCTCGGAGGGGGGCAGAATCTGGCGGCGATTCTTTTCGGCGTCGATTTGCGATATTTCAGATTCGATCTGGGACTTAAATTCATTGGACGCTCGACGGAACTCGTTGAGCATTTTCCCTATTTGCCGGCCGATTTCGGGCAACTTCTTTGGCCCGAAGATCACCAATGCAAGCAGGAAAAGAAAGATGGTTTCAGAAAAACTCACGCTTCCATCATACTGGTCGGGCGAAGGCGCGGCAATGTCACGCTCGGCCAGGCCCACGAATAGCCTTTAACGCCTATACTTCTAGCTGAGGACTCTAAGAATCATAAGTTTGAACGACATCCGTGACGCTCAGAGCCGGCTTCGGGGGATAGCTGTCCGCACTTCTCTGATTGAATCTTATATTCACACGACTGGCACGCGGAATAATGGCCGAAGACTCTACCTGAAGCCGGAAAATCAGCAGCCCATCGGCGCGTTTAAACTTCGCGGGGCTTACAACAAAATTGCGTTCCTGAGCCCAGAAGAGCGCAATCGTGGAGTAATTTCCTACTCTAGCGGTAATCACGCACAAGGTGTTGCATATGCAGCACGGGCTTTAGGAGTTAAGGCGATCATCGTAATGCCAAACAATGCGCCGGCTATCAAGCGAGAGGCAACCGCGAGACTCGGCGCTGAAATCGTATTAGTAGGCCCCGGCAGCGCAGAGCGCCAATCCAAAGCCGAGGAATTAGCGGCGCAGCATGGCTACATCATTGTTCCGCCTTACAACGACGAAAAGATCATCGCGGGCCAGGGGACCATCGGGCTGGAAATACTTGAAGACTTGCCGGAGGTTGAAACCGTGCTTCTGCCGGTTGGAGGAGGAGGCATGATCAGCGGTGTCGCAGCCGCGATTAAACTTAGCAGATCGAAAGCAAAGGTCATCGGCGTTGAACCGGAGGTGGCGGCGGATGCGCAGGCGAGTCTTCGTTCCGGGAAAATTGTGGAGTTCGCGGCGGACCAGGCTTCCAGCACAATTGC
Source organism: uncultured Acidobacteriaceae bacterium (assembly GCA_963849315.1). GTDB lineage: Bacteria > Acidobacteriota > Terriglobia > Terriglobales > Acidobacteriaceae > PALSA-188. The sequence goes on from CAWKGT010000002.1 coordinate 805,649, forward strand.
GGACGGTCTCCGAACCCAGAGCATAGGCGCAATCAATTTTGAACACATCCGCACATACGTGGACGATATTTTGACGGTTACGGAGACGGAAATCCGGAAGGCGATGCAACTCCTGGCATCTAACAAGGAGACTGTTGCCGAGCCCAGCGGTGCGGTCGCGGTTGCAGGATTTTTATTTCATGCCGGCGAGTTGCCGAAATCAAGATGGAATGTTGCGGTAATTAGCGGGGGAAATATCGATCCGGAGATGTTGCGGAAACTCCTACCTTCGAGCAATCGTGCGTGAAAACAATCTGAGGACAATTTAGCACAATGCTTTTCCTGACGAAGTCTATTGGTGATTTTATATTACGGCGTAACCGGTGCGCGCCAGATCCTTCGCAAGCTCAGGACGACGTCAAATGCAAGAGTTGCGGGACTGCGCGCCACGCGAAGTTAGCGATAGTTGCCGGATTTTTCTTCCTCCTGAGCCTGGGCGCATCGGCGGATGTAGTTCGCGGCGCGCCAATCCGGGTGGCAGGAATTTATCTTTCTCCCGACACCAACTCAACCAAGATGGGTGAACTCGATCGCGGACGCGAGGTAATTATTTTGGAGATTACGCCCGATTGGGTGCATGTCGAAGCCAACATGACGGAGGAGAAGACGATCACCGGATGGATCGCATCCCGATACGTGGTAAGTTCGGCGACACCAAACGGAGACAAGATTCTTTTTGGGGAAGCCGTCGACTCCGAAGATCAGGCCAGCAGGAGGAACGGCAGGCACGACGCGGCGCAGGATGCTATGCGCCTCTACTACGCCACCGCGGAATACTTTCCCAACTCTCCTCTCGCGGGCGAGGCCATGTACCGGTCGGCTGACATTCGCTGGCAGATTGAAAAGGCCGACGTGATGTCTCGTCCCTCGGCTAAGGAGCAAGACGCTTTCTTGCGCGAGGGGATGGACGAGAAATACATGAAAGAAGTGATGAAGAAGTTTCCCGGCACAAAGTGGGCCGACATGGCGGCTTTTCATCTGATCGACAACAAGCTTTGTGGGGATTGGCAGGGGGTGTCACGATGTCCGGAAAAGGAAGCGGAAATTTATGAGAAATATGCCGCCGACCATCCGCAATCTCCCAATACCGCGGAGGCAATGTACGATGCGGCTTACCGGTTTTCGGCTTTGATCGAAATTTACAAGGCGGAAGATCAGGCGAAGAAATCGGAACAGTCCAAGACTAAGGCGCTGGCCGTGGCGCAGAAATTGGCGGCTCAATTTCCGCAAACGGATTGGGGCGCGCGCGCACAGAGGCTGCTGTTTTATATCCAGCAGGGAGTGCCAACTTACGGCAACGCGGATTAGTCCCGGCTTATTCATTCTTTTGGAATTTTCCTGTTATTCTCTCCCTGTTTCAATCTGACTACCGGAGGTTGGCAATTGCGTAAGACCAAATTTCTCGCCTGGTTCCTCTTATTTCTGGCCATCGCCGCATGTGGCGCGAAAGCGCCACATTATTTCGATGGGAAATCATGGTGGAATCACATCAAGGTGCTGGCGGACGACAAAATGGAAGGCCGCGAAACCGGCAGCGACGGCTTGCGCAACGCGGAGGCTTACATCGTAGACCAATTGAAGGCGTCGGGAGTCGAACCCAAAGGAACTGAGGGATTCTATCAACCGGTGAACTTGGTTTCGCATCAGATTGTTGAGAAGGACTCCCATCTCGCGCTCGTCCATAACAATGACGGAACGGTTCAACCCTTGACCCTGGGGGAAGACGCTTATATCTCCTCGCGAACCACAGTGAGTGGAGAGGAAATTAAGGCACCGCTGGTGTTCGCTGGATACGGCCTGAAGATTCCGGAGAGAAATTACGATGACCTGGCGGCCCTCGATCTGAAAAACAAAATCGCGGTGATTATTACGGGTTCGCCGGCCGATATACCCTCGGCCCTGGCATCGCATTATCAGACCATCGCCGAGAGATGGAAATCTTTCAGAGACGCTGGGGCGATCGGGCTGGTCACGATTCCGAATCCCGCTTCATTGGATATTCCCTGGTCGCGCATATCGTTGAATCGGACCCATCCCACGATGGAATTAGCGGGGGCGGAATTTAACGAGACTGCGGGGCAGAAACTTGCCGTCACATTTAATCCTGCAAAGGCTGAACAATTATTTGCCGGTTCTGGTCATACTTTCGACGAAATTGCCGCGCTGGCAAAAGATCGCAAACCATTGCCTCATTTTCCGCTGGCGTTTTCAATCGAGGCCAAAGCTGATATCGAAACTAAAGAGATTCAGTCGGCGAATGTGGTGGGCGTGTATCCGGGGAGCGACCCGGAACTGAAGAGTCAGTATGTAGTGCTCTCGGCTCATGCCGATCATCTTGGCATTGGCGAGCCGGTAAACGGCGACAAGTTATATAACGGCGCTATGGACAATGCATCCGGATGCTCCGTTCTGTTGGATATCGCGCATTCGTTGCACCAGGCGCGTGAGAAACCGCGCCGCTCCATCCTCTTCGTATTTGTTACGGCGGAAGAAAAAGGCCTCTTAGGCTCGAAGTATTTTGCCGCGCACCCGACTGTGGATTCCAAAGCTCTGGTCGCCGACATCAACATCGATATGTTCTTGCCGATCATACCTTTGAAATTGCTTACAGTTTACGGCCTCGCTGAGTCCGACTTGGGAGACCGGGTGACAGACGCCGCCAAAACTTATGGAATACCTGTTCAGCCTGACCCTCAACCTTTGCGCAATGTGTTTATCCGCAGCGACCAGTACAATTTCGTTCGCCACGGCATTCCGGCGGTCATGATTGATGTGGGAGCCGTTCCCGGAAGCCCTGAGGACCTAACGCGGCAGGAGTGGCTGCATCACAGGTATCACGCTCCGAGCGATGATCTTGATCAGCCGGTCGACTTGGGATCGGCCGCGTTGTACGAAGACGTCATCCGCAGTTTGGTGATATCGGTGGCCAACGATTCGCGGCGCCCCGAGTGGAAATCGGACAGTTTTTTTAAGCGCTACGCGGATACGAGCCAGTAGCCTAAATTAGCGGGACGGAGGCCTTACTTGCCGATCTATCAAGCAGTTGTGCTGGCCATAATTCAGGGGCTGGCGGAATTCATTCCCGTTTCAAGTTCGGGGCACCTCATTGTTGTGCGCCGGCTGTTGGGATGGAATGAACTTTCTCCCGCGCACGAACTGACGTTCGACGTTGCTCTGCATTTTGGGACGCTGCTCTCGGTGCTTTTTTATTTCCGGCGCACCTGGATACAGATTATTCGCGGCGCATTTGGTGGGAAAGTTGTGCGTTTTTCGGAAACGACAGATTCGGATCGTGATTTGACTGCGGACGAGCAGCGTGAAGAGCGGCTGCTGCTGTGGTTTCTCGCTATTGCCACAATTCCGGGGGCAATTGCCGGCAAACTGTTGGAAAGTTCCGCCGAGGATTATTTCCGCGAACACATTTACCTTATTGCCGGATCGTTAATTGTCGTGGCTTTGTTGATGTGGTGGGGCGAAAAAGTTGGGCAACTGACGAAACCGCTTACCCGCATTACGTTCGCCGACTCCATTGTGGTGGGATGCGCGCAGGCCTTCGCGCTGGTCCCTGGAGTCTCTCGGTCCGGCTCGACGATCACGGCTGGCCTGTTTCGGAATATGACTCGTGATGCGGCGGTCCGGTTTAGTTTTCTGTTATCCACTCCTCTGATTGCTGGTGCCGCTTTGCTGAAGGGTCACGAGGTAATGAAAGAAGGTCTGCCGCCGGGAATGCATGCGCCATTCATTGTCGGAGTGTTGGTGTCGGCCATTGTTGGATACGTGACGATTGCTTGGCTTATTCGCTATTTGCAAACTAATACTTTAAGAGTTTTCATTATTTATCGGATTCTGCTTGGATTAGTGGTAATTGGATTGGCATACGCCTGGCATTTGCAGTAACTTCCAGCCTGAGGAGCGACGGCCAGCGAGAAGCGGCGGAGACGACAAGCGAAAACGGCGAAGCTAACTCGATACTGTCCTTCTCAGTCATACGTTGTAGCGACTGCCCGTTCTTGGCATAATTGAAAGGCTCTGGCGTGGTCTGGCATTTGAGGAAGTCAATATCAGCGGGCGGAAGCGTCCGCTAAGAAGGCTTTTTCTGTGTGCCGCGAATACGCTGAATGAAGGTTTTACCTCGAGTTTTCGCACCCACCAACAACCGCCGGCTCAACGAGCTGATCGGGTTCCTGTTGTGTGTCTCCGCGCTCCTCCTTTTTCTCGCGCTAGCCTCTTATTCGCCCCTGGATCCTTCACTGGATAGCGCCTCCGTATTGACCGGCTCTCATGCCGCCAGGAACTGGATCGGCGTCGTGGGGGCGATTGTTGCCGACCTGATGTTGCAAGGTTTCGGCGCCGGGGCATTCTTATTCCCCCTGTTTGCCGGCGTGCTTGGGATTCGGTGGTTTCGCTCCCGCAAAATTCCCGCTCCCGTGGCGAAGCTGTTGGGCGGCATTTGGCTGGTGATGTTTGTACCCGCACTGCTGGCGTTGTTACCGGGGCAGATACGCTGGATAGGAGTGATTCCCATTGAAGGCATTTTTGGGCGAATCCTCGGCGATTTTCTTATCCATTACTTCAATCTTGCCGGCGCCTACATTGTGTGTGCAAGTTTTCTCGCCGTAGCGCTTTACCTGTCGACGGCTTTTTCTTTCTCGGCATTGCAGACGTGGGCGCCAACGCGATTTGCCTTCGTTGTAGCGCTATGGAATCGCCTCGGAGACTGGCGTGAAGCCCGCGCGAAGAAGAGAATGCAGGCGGAACTGGAAAAGCGACGGGCCTCGCCGAAACCGGTCATCACAGCGCGGCTGATTCCCGCGCCTGCCGAAGTGGCGGCGGCGTCGCGGCACGCAACCGCAGCCATTCAAACTGGCATTGACCGAACTTTCGCCGGAGAAAATTCTTCCGGTGCCGCGAGTAGCCGGCAAAATGAAGTCGTCCCTGAAGTCACGGAGCGCGCCGACAGCGCGCAGCAGGCCAAAACGACGCTCCCCAGGATTGCCGGTGGATTCAAGTTGCCTCCCAGTTCCCTGCTGCATCGTCCCGACGAACAGCAGGCGATTGACTCCGACGAATTAAAGCTGCTGGCGCAGGTGCTCACTTCGAAATATGCCGAGTTCGACGTGCATGGGCAGATCACGCAAATCAATCCCGGGCCGGTGGTCACGACCTTTGAATTCAAACCTGAAGCCGGAATCAAGTACAGCCGCATCACGAACCTGACTGACGATCTTTGCCTCGCCTTGAAGGCCGAAAGCATTCTGATCGAGCGCATGGCGGGAAAATCCACGGTTGGAATTCAGGTTCCGAACCGCGATCGCGAAATTATCTGGCTGCGAGAAAATATCGAGTCGCAGGAATTTATTGGGACCAAATCGAAGCTCACTTTGGCGCTCGGTAAAGACATCAATGGACGAATCGTCACCGCAGATCTTGCCGGAATGCCGCATCTACTCATCGCCGGATCCACGGGCGCGGGCAAGAGCGTGGCCATCAATGCCATGATCATGTCCATTCTGTATAAGGCAACACCCGATCAGGTGCGCCTGATTCTGGTCGATCCCAAGCGGCTTGAACTGGGAAATTATGAAGGCGTTCCTCATTTGTTTACGCCAATTATTACCGAACCGAAACTGGCGGCGAATGCACTGCGCAACGCGGTGCGTGAAATGGAACGGCGGCTGAAACTGCTCGCCGAAAAAGGCGTGCGCAATATCGAACAATACAACAAGCTCTTCGATGAAGATGGAACTCCCAGCTTATTCGGGGATTCTGACGATGATCGGCCGCTGCCGTTCATCGTGATCATCATCGATGAATTGGCGGACTTGATGATGCTCGATTCGGGGAATGTCGAGGAGTCTGTCACGCGATTGGCCCAGATGGCGAGAGCCGTCGGAATCCATTTGGTTCTCGCCACTCAGCGGCCCTCGGTCGACGTGATCACCGGCTTAATCAAGGCGAATTTTCCGGCGCGCATTTCCTTCCGCGTCGCGACGAAAGTCGATTCACGCACGATTCTTGATGCGAATGGCGCCGAGGCTTTGTTGGGGAAGGGCGATATGCTTTATCTGCCGTCAGGCTCGGCGCGTGTTCATCGCCTGCATGCTCCATTCGTCACCGAGAAAGAAATTGCGGCCGTCGTCGAATTTTGGCGCTCGCAAGGTACGGCCGAATACGAAGAGAAATTCCTGCAGGCTCCGAAGGAAGATCGCGAGGGTGGATCCCTAGGCGCGGAAGGCGATTCGGAAGAAGAACACGATCCGGCTTATGAAGATGCCGTTCGCCTCGTCATCGAATTCGGGAAAGCCTCCACTTCCCTGCTGCAGCGCCGCCTGCGAATCGGCTATGGACGGGCCGCCCACCTCATCGACCTGATGGAACGCGATGGAATCGTTGGCGCGGCAGATGGTCCCAAGCCGAGAGAAGTTCTGAAACGTCCCAACTGGATTACGGAAGTGGAGCAGTCAATCCGATAGTGCTCGGCTGCAAACCTCATGAGACAACAGTCGGATTGTACGCGCGATCCTTCGGCCTGAAGACCTTCAGGATGACGTCAAAACCTTGTCTGGGCGACGCGACCCAGATTCTAGGGAAGCGGAGTGGCCGCGGGTTTCGCAATGGCTACGTAGGCGGCCATCTTTCCGGCGTACAAGAAATCGGCTGCGGCAAAATAGAACAGCGCAACCAGCAACAAGCCCCCCATAACGATTCCCGCGGGTAGCACTCCCACGAATGCCAGCGGGAGAGCGACGAGGGAACTGGCTAATGAAAATAAAATTAGATGGGCTATCCCAAACCACACGCCTGCGGCCATGATCGATGTCCAGCGCACATGCCACAGATGCATTGATTTCAAAATTGCTGCGCATGTGCCACTGCCGTCTGCCACGACAAAAATTGCGGCGAGGGAAAACAGCCAATTCAGGAGCCACCATGCGAAAACAATACCCGTCGCTGAGAAAACGATGATGAGCATAGCCAGGCTAGGCGATGGATTTGTGATCGGAGACGCGGCCCGGGCCACAATAAATATTCCTACGCAAGCCAAAGTTGCGGCTAAAGTAATGGCTACCCGCAGCAAATTCAGCCCGAATGGCGATTTGCGGCTCATCGTCGGGAGCAATAGGCCCGCGTCATCTTGAAAGTGACTCAAAAGCGCGCGTACGGTCGCTGTGCGGGCCCATGAAGCGAGAATGATCCAGGCAAAGGCTAGCAGCAGAGATAGCAGAAGCGCCGCCCTGAACAGGCGAACCGCGCTGCCCTGAAAAATATGCCCCAAGGCTTGCCACATCAGCAATGGATGTCCGGTCCGCAATAGAAATAGCTCGCCCGCACTGACAGGAAGAGTGCGGAAATATTCCAAGACGAGGTACGTCAGAGTCAAACTCGCGAAAAAGCCGAATGTCCAGCGCCAGGCGATTTCAGCTAGTCCTAGCGCAGGACGGCTGAACATAACGCGGAAACCTTCGATGGTGGGCGAGCGTTGCTTCATTCAATTCTCATCGAACTACTATATTCACCAGTTTGCCGGGCACGACAATTACCTTAACGATCTGCTTGCCGGCGATTGCGCTCCCGATTTTTTCGCCGGCCAGCGCGCGTTCCCGAATTATCTCTTCCATTGAATCGGCTGGAACGACAATCAGACTTCGAAGCTTGCCATTCACTTGCACCGGAATTTCAATTTCATCTTCTTTCGCCAGCGCCGGATCATACTTCGGCCACGGCGCGCGCAAGAGATTTCCTTTCTCGCCCAGCATTTCCCATAATTCATGCGCGAGATATGGGGCAAAGGGAGCGAGCAACAATACGAGATCGCGCTGCACTGCGGGTAAAAAACTTCTGTCCAACGCGTGTTCTGGATTTTGCGCAACGCGTTCCTCCATCGCATAGAGTTCATTCACCAACTCCATGATGGCCGCGATGCAGGTGTTGAAATGCCAGCGTCCCCGGAAGTCGTCGCTCACGCGTTTGATGGTCTGATGGAGCTTGCGTTGGATTCTGCGGGCCTCTGGAGAAACGTTCGGCGCAGAAGACGCGGCAACCCGCGCTTCTACGGCCACATTCCGCGCGACGAAGCGGTATACGCGGCTTAGGAATCGCTGAACGCCTTCCACACCTTTATCCTGCCAATCCAAATCGCGATCGGGAGGCGCGGCGAACAGACTGTTCATCCGGGCGCTATCGGCGCCATAGCGGGCGACCATCTCGTCCGGCGAAACGACATTGCCCAGACTCTTAGACATCTTGGCGCCATCTTTAATGACCATCCCCTGAGTAAATAGTCTGGCGATGGGTTCATCGTTTTTTACGAGCCCGATGTCGCGCATGAACTTCGTCCAAAAACGCGAATAGATCAGGTGCAGAATGGCATGTTCGACACCGCCAATGTACTGGTCGATGCCGTGATCGCCGAACCAATACGCGGTGATGTTGCTATCGAAGGGAGCTCTTTCGTTATGCGCGTCTGTGTACCGGTAGAAATACCAGGACGAATCCACAAAAGTGTCCATCGTGTCGGTCTCTCGCCGCGCCGGGCCGCCGCATTCAGGGCAAGTTGCGTTCATGAATTCGCGTACATGACTCAGCGGCGATCCACCAGTCATCGCGACGTCAATCTTGTCGGGCAACAGCACCGGCAGATCTTTTTCTGGGACGGCAACGATGCCGTCGGTCTCGCAGTAAAGCATGGGAATTGGAGTGCCCCAATATCGCTGCCGCGAGATGCCCCAGTCTTTCAGACGGTAAGTGATTGTCGCCTTGCCAAAACCGTTGCTCTCGGCATGGGCGGACATCTTCTTAATAGCATCGTCGCAGCTCAAGCCGCTGAACCCGCCGGAATTTACCAGCAGGCCGTCGACCGTGGTCAAGGGCAGCTCCGGTTTATCGAGTCCCATTTGGTTGGGAACAATAACCTGCCGTATTTCGAGGTCATACTTTTTTGCGAATTCATAATCGCGCTCATCATGTGCCGGGACGCTCATAATCGCTCCGGTTCCATAGTCCATCAAAATGTAATTCGCTATCCAGATCGGGATTTTGTCTCCATTGTAAGGATTCAACGCAAAGCGGCCCGTGTTTACGCCATGCTTTTCAATCTCTCCAATATCGCCAATCTCTCTGGCCGTGCGCTGCTCGGCAATTAACTGATCGACCTGAGCGCGCAACTCGATGTCATTGGCGCAGAAGTCCACCACTAGCGGATGTTGGGGCGCAATCTGAATGGAAGTGGCGCCATAAATGGTATCCACGCGCGTGGTGAAAACACTGATCGTCGCATCGGCGGCATCGCCATCGAGTTTGAAGTCAACCAGAGTGCCTTCGCTGCGGCCAATCCAGTTGCGCTGCATGGTCTTCACTTTTTCGGGCCAGCCGTCGAGCTTATCTAAATCACGAAGCAATTCATCGGCATAGTTCGTGATGCGGAGGAACCATTGCTCCAACTCGCGTTGTTCGACGACAGTATCTTCGTGACGCCAGCAGCGGCCTCCCACAACTTGTTCGTTGGCCAATACGGTGCAGCATTTGGGACACCAGTTCACCCTGCTCTTTTTCCGATAGGCCAATCCTTTTTCGTAGAATTTCAAAAAAAACCACTGGTTCCAGCGGTAGTAATCCGGAAAGCACGTGGTTATCTCGCGGGACCAATCGTAGGCAAACCCCAGGCGCTTCATCTGCGCTTTCATGTTCGCAATGTTGCGGAGCGTCCATTCGCGGGGAGGAGTGTTGTTCGCAATGGCGGCATTTTCCGCGGGAAGTCCGAACGAATCCCAACCCATGGGATGAAGCACGTTATAACCATTCATCCACATGTAGCGGGCGAGCGCATCTCCAATAGCATAATTGCGAACGTGTCCCATGTGCAGTGCGCCCGAGGGATAAGGCAGCATTTCGAGGACATAGTATTTGGGCTTGGCGGAAGAAGGCTCGGCGGCGTAGAGGGATGCGTCGTCGCGCCAGCGCTCGAACCACTTGGTCTCGATACGCTGCGCGTCGTAGCGGACTTCGTCGGCGGCGTCCCGCGGGGAGCGGACAGTAGTGTTGTTGTCCTTCATGAACTTTCGATTCTACAATGCCGCTACGCTGTCAGCGACAAGGTGGTGACGCAACGGCGTTCGGTCTTCTTCGAGCAAAGGTTCGCGGGGCAGGAGTGCCCGCGCGCCACGAACAGAGATTCGCGTCAGATCGTGAGCACGACCTTCCCAAACATCTGGCTCTGTTCAAGATATTCATGGGCAGCGCGAATGTCTTTCAAAGGAAAAGTCCGATCGACCACGGGTTTCAATCTTCCTGCAAAAATGTGGCTTAACACGCTATGCAGCTCGCCCATTGTGCCCATGAAAGAACCCATAATTGATAATTGTCGTGAAAATAAGAACCGCAGATCAATCCCCGCGTCATATCCAGTAGTGGCGCCGCAGGTGACCAGCGTTCCACCTGGCTTTAGGCATTTGACGCTTTCAGCCCAGGTCGCGATTCCGACGTGTTCGATGACGATATCTACCCCTTCTTTATTTGTGACTTTCCTTACTTCATCAGAAATCTTCTGCTTATAGTGATCGATTCCGTAATCCGCGCCCAGTTCTCTCGCTTTCTCGAGTTTCGTATCGTTGCCGGCAGTGGCGATCACGCGCGCATGAAACATTTTCGCGACTTGGATGGCGGCGATGCCGACGCCCGAACCGGCTCCCAAAACAAGAACTGTCTGGCCTGGTTGAAGTTTGGCGCGTCCGACCAGCATGTGCCATGCAGTTGTGAATACCAGAGGCACGCTTGCAGCCTGAATAAAATCAATGGCGTCCGAAATCGGAATAACATTTACCGCAGGGACCGCGATCAGTTCGCAATTACCGCCGTCTACGCGATTGCCAAGCACGGTGAATTCGACGCACTGATTTTGAACTCCCGAGGTACACGAAGAGCAGCGATTGCAGAAAAGCATGGGAGCCAGCAGCACCCGCTGCCCAAGGCGGAATCCGGTCACGTATTGGCCGATTTCGGCAATTTCACCCGCAATGTCGCTGCCGAGTATATGCGGCAGATTAACTTTCCCTGTGCCCTTACGAATCCAAAGGTCGAGATGGTTGAGGGCGCAGGCTCGCACCCGGATCAGTATTTGATCCCTGCGAAGTAAAGGATCGGCGACGTCTTCATACTGAAGAACCTCGGGACCGCCGAATGTGTGGATGCGAACCGCTTTCATTTTATTTTCCTTCGACGGTGAACCAATCAGGATAGCAGCGCGATTAGATTCAGGTGCCGGTTATTGATATCTTTACGGTTTAGACATCCTCGATTTCCTGGAGCAGCGAATGCCGACGCTTGGATTTATCGAATACAAAGACGCGAATCCCGCCGTCCGCGCCGTCTACGACGACATTATGGCGACGCGGAAAGTGGACTGGATCAATAATTTCTGGAAAGCTCTCGCTAATGATCCCGGCACATTGAAGCGAACCTGGGAAGACATTAAACAGATTATGGGCCCTGGCGCGCTTGATCCGCTGACCAAGGAATTGATTTACGTCGCGGTCAGCGTCAGCAATCAATGCGGGTACTGCATCGCTTCGCATACGGCATCGGCGAAAAAGAAAGGCATGACCGCGGACATGTTCAAGGAATTGATGGCCGTGGTCGGAATGGCAAATGAAACCAACCGCCTCAGCGCCGGATATCAAGTTGAAATCGACGACCAATTCAGGAGTGGCTTATGACCCTGAAATTCGCGACTTTTCATAGAGGTTCGATTGCATTTTTCGGTAGTATCCGCTACCGCAAGCTTCTGGTTTTCTTAAACTTGAATTCGTGCGCCTTGAGATTCACTCTTCTTCCCCGGAACGCCACCCCTTCGGACTGTAGCCGCATCCGTTGCTCGATGGCGTAATCGACCGGAACCTTGATCGCGCCGCCGGAACCGAGTACGCGATGCCAGGGCAAGCCCGCAATTCGTTTCATTACTTGAGCGACTTGCCTGGCATATCCTGGATATCCCGCTGCTCTCGCAATAGCGCCATAGGTTGAAACTTTGCCGCGTGGAACTGTTCGGATCGTAGCCGCGATCTTCGCCGGCATCTGCGATGCAAAATCACTCCGCCTCTTGCGTGTACTGGACGCCTTCACTTCTTGATTGCCACCGCAACGCCGTCGCGAATTGGCAGAATGGTAGTAAACAAATCCGGTGACGAATATAACAGCCGGTTAAATTCGAGGATGGCCTTGGTCGCCGCTTCGGGGGGATTCTTATCTGCGACCTTGCCGCTCCACAAGACGTTGTCCGTGACAAACAGGCCGCCCCTGCGCAGGCGTGGGATCGCCAATCGGAACGCGCGAGGATAGTCTTCTTTATCGATGTCGTTAAATATTATGTCGAACTCGCCGTTTTGCTCAGAGAGTAATTCCAGAGCATCACCTACACTGATGGTGATTTGTGATGCGACACCCGCTCTTTCGAAATAGCCGCGAGCCTCATCGGCATTTTTCCGGTTGCCGTCGGTATAAAACACCCGCCCGCCATCGCCGACCGCGCGTGCCCACCAAATGGTGGAATAGCCAATTGCCGAGCCCATCTCAAAAATATTCTTCGCCTGAATCATTAACGCCAATTGGTGAAGAACGCGAGCCACGATCGGACCTACGATTGGAATGTTGCGCGTGGCAGCCTCGGATTCCATCTGGGCCAGCACTTCGTCACGCGCGGGAATGATGGAGTAAAGATAATCTTCCACCTTTTCGACCGTGATGCCGTGCTGACGCCACTGCGGCTTGCTGTCGATCTGATTCGGCAGAATCACTCCTCAAATTAAGTTATCGTCTGTCCGGGTTTCATTTCCATCACATCGACGTTGGGGACGAATGTTTTCAACTCCGCCGGAGTGCCTGTCAGTTGCGGGAAGGTCCCGAAGTGCATGGGGATGACGGTTTTCGGTTTCAACAGATTGCACGCATAGGCGGCTTCGCGCGGTCCCATGGTGTAGTGATCTCCAATGGGAAGAAGCGCAATATCGGGCGCGTAAATGTCGCGGATGATCTGCATGTCTCCGAATACGCAGGTGTCGCCGGCGTGATAGATCTTCAGTGAGTTCTCAAATTCTATGACGTAACCGCAGGGTTCGCCGCCATAAACCATGTCGTTGCCATCCTGAATACCGGAGGAATGGCGCGCGTCCAGCATGGTGATTTCAACGTCGCCGACGGTCTGAGTTCCGCCTTTGTTCATCGGCAGAATCTGCTTGGCACCTTTACTCTTGAGCCAGGTAAGCAATTCCGGCATGCCAACAATCTGAGGATTATATTTCTTGGCGATTTCAACGGCGTCGCCAATGTGGTCGCCATGTCCGTGAGTGCAGAGCATGACGTCAACCTTCTTCAAGTCTTTTTCGGTATCTGGGCATTTGGGATTACCCATGACCCATGGATCAATCAACAACGTTTTACCTGCGGGCGTGCCGATTTTGAATGTGGCGTGCCCCAGCCATGTAAGTTTAATTCCATCGAGCTTCATATGATTTCTTTCCGTTCTTCAACTTCATCGCTTTCTTTGCCCTTTCGATGCCCAGACGCTATACCATGTTGGCCGTGACCGAACTTAGAATTCTGATTTCCCGCGAGCAGATCGCGCGACGCGTGGCTGAGATTTCAGCGGACATCACGCGCGATTTTTCCGGCCAGTCCATTATTTTTGTTGGCGTCTTAAAAGGAGCGGCGATCTTTCTAAGCGACTTGATCCGCCACGTGCAGCTTGATGCCGCATTCGATTTTATCGGAGTTTCAAGTTACGGCAACCGGCCGACGCCAACTGAGGAACTCGCGACCGGATGGGATTCCACTGGAGAAGTCCGTCTGACGAAAGACGTTGACCAATCACTCATCGGCCGAAATGTAATTCTAGTCGAAGACATCCTCGACACTGGCCTGACATTGACGTTTCTGAAGAATATCTTGCGGGCGCGCCATCCTAAATCGCTTCGAGTTGCCACGTTATTGGATAAGCCGTCGCGCAGAAAGCAGCCGATTGAAGCCGAGTATGTGGGATTTTCCATACCTGATGAGTTCGTGGTGGGTTACGGAATGGACTACGCGGAGCGCTACCGCAATCTGCCCGACATTCGCGCGGTGCCCCGTTAGCGGGCTAAAGTTGAAGTGTGCGTGCTATAATTCCAATTCGCCTGCGTTAATTTCGAGGTGATCGGTTGAGCTCTCCTGCGGCGAATCCTGTGTAATTTCAGTTGTATGAAGGCGAGGTCTATCCATGTCTGGACACTCAAAATGGGCAACAATCAAGCATAAAAAAGGCGCGTTAGACGCCAAACGCGGGAAAATATTTACTCGCCTGATCAAGGAAATCAGCATTGCAGCAAAGAACGGCGGCGACCCTGATACCAATCCACGTCTGCGCGGAGCCATCCTGGCGGCCAAATCCGAAAATATGCCTGCCGATAATATCAAGCGCGCGATTCAGCGCGGGACCGGTGAGCTGCCAGGAGCGACTTATGAAGAATTCTCGCTCGAGGGATACGGGCCAGGCGGAGTAGCCGTCCTGCTCGATATTAATACCGATAACCGCAACCGCACGGTCAGCGAAGTTCGCCACGCCTTCGGCAAAAACGGCGGCAACATGGCTGATGCCGGCGCGGTTTCTTACATGTTTCACAAAAAAGGATCGATTGTGATTCCGAAATCTGCCGCGAAAGAGGACGACCTGATGGCGGTTGCCCTCGATGCCGGCGCCGAAGACCTGCACGACGACGGCGACAATTGGGAGGTGCTCACCGCGCCATCTTCCTACGAAGCTGTGTTGGAAGCAATTAAGAAAGCAAGTATCGAAGTCACGGCCTCCAGCGTTACTATGATTCCGCAAAATTACATCAAGCTCGAAGGCGCGCAGGCCGCGACCATGATCCGGCTCATGGAAGCCTTAGAAGATCATGACGATGTGCAGAACCTGCATTCTAATTTCGATATCGATCAGAAACTTTTGGAAGAAGTCGCCGGCTAGCCTTTTATCAACGTAAGATAATGCCGCCTTAAATGGCGGCTTTTTTTCTGTGACGTTACATCAGGAGATTTCAACATCGTGGTGCAAAATTCTGTGGAAAATATGGCTTCGATTGATGCAAGTAGTTTGTAGAGAATTGTTTCTACACCTTGCACCGCGCAGGGTGCGCCATTTTGTCTTCTGGCCCTGGCCGCTGAAGATATCTGATTGAAAATCAGGCTCGACAAATTGGTGGTCGACCGTGGCCTCGCTTCATCGATCGAAGCCGCACAGGCTTTGATTTTAGCGGGCAAACTTTTGGTCGACGGTCAGAAATCAGAAAAGGCCGGAACGCCGACGGAGCAGAATGCGGAACTACGTTTGCTCGGCAAAGAATCGAAATATGTAAGCCGCGGAGGGTTGAAACTCGAAAAGGCTTTGGCATATTGGAATATTGATATCCATGGGAAAACTTGCCTTGATGTGGGCACGTCGACCGGGGGATTCACCGATTGCCTGTTGCAGCACGGCGCGGCACGAGTGATTGCCGTCGATACCGGATATGGACAGATCGATTTCCGGCTTCGTCAGAATTCCCGGATGAAGCTCTTGGAAAACACAAACGCCCGTCATCTTACGCAAGAGCACCTGGGTGAGTACGTCGATTTCATCGCGGTCGACGTGTCGTTCATCTCAGCCGTGAAGGTTCTGCCGTCAATAATCAGAGCGGCATTCCCTGAACCAGCGACCAGTCGGCAAATCGTGGTCCTGGTAAAACCCCAATTCGAAGCGGAGCGGCGATTCGTTGAAAAGGGAGGAATCGTTCGCAGCGTCGAAGCTCAGAACTCGTCCGTGGAAAAGGTTCGCCGCTGCCTGATTGCAATGCAATGCAAAGAAACGGACGTTATCGAATCTCCAATTTTCGGGGCTGAAGGTAACCGCGAATTTTTGTTATATGCGATATTTTGATAGTCCAACGATCTTGCTCCGCTGCAACCACCCAAGTTTCTGAAATGTTTCTGTACAATTCAAACTTCAATCATGAATAGTGGGAAAGACGACAGCAACCATCTCTCCGCAGCCAAGACAGTGGGAATTGTCTCCAAACCAGGCAAGTCTGAGCTGGCTAATATCGTTCCCGGGCTTGTCGAGTGGTTTCGCAGCAACCAATACAAAATTGTGGTGGATCCCGAAACCGCGCCCTATGCGCCAGGTCATGAAGTTTTGTCGCGGGAGCGCATGGGCTCGCTGCCGCTTAAATTTGTGGTCGTTCTGGGGGGCGATGGAACGCTGCTCTCGGCAGCCCGCGCCGTCGCCAGGGCCGGAATCCCAGTATTAGGCGTTAATCTCGGATCGCTGGGCTTTCTCACCGAGGTGCCGCTCGAAGAGCTGTATCCCACGCTCGAGGGTATTGAACAGGATCGCTGTACGATCGAAACGCGCTCGATGGTGCACTGCGAGGTTATGCGCAAGGAAGCCTCGGTGGCGCAATATAACGCTTTGAACGATGTGGTAATGGGCAAGGGCACAATTGCCCGCCTGAACTATTGCGAAGTTTTTATCGACGGCCTGTTTGTCTCGAGTTATAAAGCCGACAGCTTGATTGTCTCCACTCCTACCGGTTCTACGGCATATTCCCTGGCTGCGGGTGGACCTATCGTCATGCCGTCGGTCGAGGCCCTGATAATCACTCCTGTCTCGGCGCATTCACTGACGCATCGTCCGCTAGTCGTTTGCGACACGGCAAAAATTGAAATCGTCGTCAACACTGGCGAGGATGAGGCTTACTTGAGCATCGACGGTCAAATCGGCATGCCCATCTATGATGGGGACCGCATCTTGTGCCGCAAATCCGATCAGCAAGTAAAACTCATGCGTATCAAGGGGACATTCTTTGACGTGCTTCGCAGCAAACTCAAATGGGGACAACGGTAGGCCTGTGAACATGATTCAGCATATGAAGCGGTTGCGGCTTTTATGCGCCATCGTATTGACTGGTGTCAGCTTTTCGCAATCGAAGCCGGAAACGAAGCCCACGGCTGATCTGATTGTTACCAACGCGAAGGTGTGGACCGGGGATCGGGCGCAGCCGGCGGCGCAAGCAGTCGCGATAGTTCGAGACCGTATCGTCGCGGTGTCTTCCAGCAGCGAAATTGATAAGTTGCGTGGGCCGGACACGCGGGTTATCGATGCCGGCGGAAAGTTGCTGCTGCCGGGATTTAACGACGCCCACACGCACTTCATTGAAGGCGGCGCGCAACTGGATTCCATCCAATTAAAGGATGCGACCAGCGCCGAGGAATTTACCCGGCGCGTCGCAGAACGGGCGCGAAACACCCCCAAGGGCGAGTGGATTCGTGGTGGGGACTGGGACGAAACAAAATGGAATCCCTCACAACTTCCCACCAAGGAAATGATCGACGCTGTGACCGCGAACAATCCGGTATTCATCGATCGCTACGACGGACATATGGCTTTGGCGAATTTAGTAGCGCTGCGGATGGCGGGAATCACTGCCCAAACGCCGGACCCCGCCGGCGGTATCATCGTCCGCGACGCGGCCGGAAATCCCACGGGCGCGCTCAAAGATGCCGCCAAGGACTTTGTACTGAAAATAATTCCTCCTTTGTCGCACGACCAGCGCATGCAGCAAGCCAGGCGCGCTCTCGCTTACGCGGCATCTCTGGGAGTAACCAGCGTCCAGGAAATGAACGACGAGGAAACGGATAGCTTCGCCGACTTCGAGGTTTACGGCGAATTGCTGGAACGCGGCGAACTGACGACCCGTGTATACGTCGCTCCCGCAATCTTTGACTGGAAAGACGAGGCGAAGGTTGGGATACGCCATGGATTTGGATCTTCATATTTGCGTACCGGCGCGCTAAAAGGATTTGCCGACGGATCGCTCGGTTCCGGCACGGCATATTTTTTTGACGCTTACAGCGACACTCCCAATAACTACGGACTGCTGCACAAAGAAATGCAACCGGTCTTCCGGATGCAAGCGTGGATGAATCAAGCGGACTCCGCTGGCCTCCAGATTTGTACGCACGCTATCGGAGATCGTGCCATCTCAACCGTCCTCGATCTTTACAGCCAAGTGGTGAATAAGAACGGGCCCGCCGATCGTCGCTTTCGCATTGAGCATGCGCAGCACATGGCCGCGAAAGATTTCGACCGTTTCGCCCGGTTGCACGTGATCGCGTCCGTGCAGCCTTACCAGGCCATCGACGACGGGCGTTGGGCGGAAAAACGTATTGGTCACGATCGCGCCAGTCGCACGTATGCGTTTCGAACTTTTCTTGATCATGGCGTGCAATTGGCGTTCGGAACGGATTGGCCAGTGGTCCCGCTCAATCCCCTGTTAGGTGTTTACGCGGCAGTAACGCGGGCGACGCTGGATGGAAAATATCCGGGAGGATGGTTCCCCGAGCAAAAATTGACGGTGGCCGAAGCGGTTGCTGCTTACACCATGGGTTCGGCATACGCGGAGTTTCAGGAAAAGGAAAAAGGATCCATTACGCCCGGAAAATTGGCGGACATGGTCTTGTTGAGTGACGATATATTTTCAATCGACCCCGCCAAAATTAAAGATTCGAGAGTGGTCACGACCATTGTCGGCGGGAAAGTTGTGTGGACCAAATGAATCATGCGGGGTGGGGATGATTCCACCCTACCCATTACCTTGCAAGCTAGATTTCTTGCCGTATCAGGTCTGCGATTGTTTCCCGCCGTCTGATTATCTTCGCTGACTTGCCGTCTACCAGGACTTCCGTCGCACGAGGCCGCGTATTGTAGTTGGAGGCCAGGGACATTCCATAGGCGCCAGCATCCAAAATTGCTAGCAAATCCCCCTCGTTCACCGCAGGCAAGTTTCGGTCGCGCGCGAAAAAATCGCCGGTTTCACATACGGGCCCTACAATGTCGACAACTTCATCAGCCGATGCACTATTCCCGTTGACTGCGACAATCTCATGATGAGCTTGATAAAGCGATGGCCTGATGAGGTCGTTCATTCCACCGTCAACCACCAGAAATTGTTTTACCCCATTCGACTTTTTATATAGGACGCGCGTTAACAGCACGCCGGCCGGTCCAATAATCGAACGACCAGGTTCGAGCAAGAGATGAATTCCCAACTTGCGTAGCGGACTGATGATGGCGCGCGCATAGTTCGCGACGGAAGCGGCGAACTCAGTCGAATCCTGCTCGTAAGGAATACCCAACCCGCCGCCCGCATCCACATAATCAATTCGATGACCGTCCTTGCGAAGTTCCTGAACCAGCAGGGCGACCCGTTCCATCGCCGCCGAGAACGGCTTCATGTCTCTAATTTGGGATCCAATGTGGACGCTGACCCCGGCCACGTTCAGATACTTGGTCTCGGCTGCCTTGGCGTAGAGCCTCCGAGCCTCCGTGATTGGGACTCCGAACTTGTGATTTTGCAACCCAGTGGAAATGTAAGGATGAGTTTCGGCGGGCACGTCAGGATTTACCCTGAACGAAATCCGAACGCTTCTTCGCAATCGGGTGGCGCATTCCGCAAGCACGCGCAATTCAGACTCGCTTTCGAGATTGAATAGCAGTATTCCGGCGCGGATGGCGGCGAGCATTTCGTCGCGAGTTTTACCCACGCCGGAAAATACAATTCGGCCAAGCGCCCGCCTATCGGCGCGTTGAACGCGAGCAAGCTCCCCAGCCGATACCACATCAAACCCGTAACCGGTCCGCGCCAGGAGTTTCAGGATGCTTAGATTTGAGTTGGCTTTAACCGAGTAGCAGATGGTGTGCGGAACATCCCGAAAAGCGCGCTCAAAAGCCTCAATGCGCCGTCGGATCATGTCCGCCGAATACACATAGAGCGGCGTACCAAAGCGGTGGGCAAGTCTTTCGACGGGCAAGGCTTCGCAGTAAAGATGTGTAGAAGGCTTATCATTATCGCGGTCGGGATGAAAAATAAAGCCGGGAGGGCGGCCTCGCGCATTCGCTGCCTTCACTTTGCAGTTCCGGGGTTGCCTTTTACTTTAATCGCCACCACCGTTTGATCGTCGAAGGTTTCGACTCCAAGCGCATGTTCTGAGGCCGCTTTGAACAATGAATTGACAACTGACTCGGCGGAATTCTCGAAACATTCAGATATGATTTTCTCAGCGCGCGTTCGTCCGAATAATTCCCCCTTTATATTCGTGGCGTCCAGGATTCCGTCACTGAAAAAAACAAACATGTCGCCGGGCTTCGCTTTGAAAGATAACTCGTCATACTCCGGGTCCTCAAACAACCCAAGTGGCATGCCGGTTGCCTCAATAATGTCGACTTTGCCATCGTGGCAGTAAACCGGCCGTGGCAAGCCAGAATTAGCGACCTGCAAAGTGCGGTTCACGTCATCCCACACTGCATAAATGATGGATACGAACTGCGCTTCAATTTTTCTTTCGACCAACGAGTAGTTCACTGCGGACAACATCTCCGCCGGCCTTGGCTCGATAGGGGCGTGGGACCGTAAAATTCCACTCACCAACGCTGCGAAGATAGCGGCGGGCGCGCCTTTTCCGCTGACATCCCCAATCACAATCGCGGTGCGCGATTGAGAATAGCTTACGAAATCGTAAAGATCGCCTCCAATAGCCCTTGCGGGGATGAATCTTGCTGCGATTTCCAGGTTCTCCAGTTTTGGCAGGGCCGGCGGGAGCAGCCGGAATTGCAGCTCGCGCGCCATCGCCAGATCACGCTCCAGCCGCTTCTCCTGACGGGCGATTTCTTCATACAACCTCGCGTTTTCGATCGCAATCGCGACTTGCGCGGCCAGCGTTGTAATCGTGCGCTGGTGATCTTCGGTGAAAAATCCCCGCCGCGTATGCTCGAGGTCGAGCACGCCAATAACCTTCTCTTTGTAAATGAGAGGAACCACTAGCTCAGAACGCGTCTCTGGATTCGTCTCAATGTAACGCGGTTCCTTCTTAACATCCCGAACCAGCACGGCCTGACGATGGCGAGCCGCATATCCCACGATTCCAAGTTCGAGCGGAATGTCGTGCTTAAGATGGATGTTTTCTTTGAATCGCAACGAAAAGCGATGCTGCAACTTCTCACCGCTGGCATCGAGCAACAAAATGCTGAACATCTGATAATCGATCAGCCGGCTCAATAACTCTCCAATGTGTTTGAAAAGTTCGTCAAGATTAAGAATGGAAGTGAGTTCGCGCGCAATTTCATTGAGAAGCAAAAGCGTGCGAGCCTGCCTCGACATGCGGGTATGCAGCCGGGCATTCTCGATGCCGATCGCCATCCGCGAACCAATCAAAGTCAGCAGCCGCTTATGCTCTTCGGTAAAGTGATTGGGCTGAATGGACTCGATATCGATCACGCCGATGACGCGATTCTTGACGATCAGCGGAATCGCCAGCTCGGAGCGGACGCCCGGCACCGCCGAAATATATTGCGAATCCTTCGATACGTCATGAACCAGAACCGCCTCGCGGCGTTGTGCAGCCAGTCCGGTTACGCCTTCGCCCACTTTAATTACGAGCCGTTCCGCCAACTCGGCCGGATAGCCAACCTGAAAGCGGAATCGCAAATCCTGCGTCTTTTCGTGGAGAAGAAGAATCGCAAAAATCTCATAATCAATGACCTTGCGGACCAATTCCGCCACCCGGCGCAAGGTTGTATCCAGGTCGAGCGTCGTGTTGACGACATCGGCCACTTCGAGCAAAAGCGGGTCAACTTTGCTTTGAATATCGTTCGCTGTCGAAGCCATTTGTATGAACTTTAATAATATCAGTCATGCTATTGAGGCATGCATATAGCGTTGAATCCGCAACATGTTAAACTCAAATCGAAAGCCAATTTCGTGAGGAAAACAGGATGAAATTCGGCGTCATCATTTTTCCTGGCTCCAACTGCGACCACGACGCTTACTGGACCATAAAGCACATTGCAAAACAACCTGCGACTTTCCTGTGGCATGAGTCGCACGATCTCGAAAATTGCGATGTCATTATCGTTCCTGGCGGCTTCGCCTACGGGGATTACCTGCGCACGGGGGCGATCGCCAAGTTTTCGCCGGTAATGGAATCCGTCCGGCGTTTCGCCGGCGAAGGCGGGTTGGTTCTGGGAATTTGTAACGGATTTCAAATTTTGTGCGAGTCTGGATTGTTGCCGGGAGCGCTGCTACGCAATGCGGGACTGAAATATATTTGCAAACCGGTGCGGATGCGTGTGGAGAGTGTTGATACTCCTTTTACCAACATGTGTCGAGCCGGCGAGGTTCTGACTATCCCCATTGGCCACATGGAAGGCAATTACTTTTGCGATGCTGCGACGCTCGACGAACTTCAGCGAAACAATCGCATCGTGTTTCGCTATTCGACCGCCGACGGGGAAATTCTTGATAGCGCGAACCCAAATGGTTCGTTGGACAACATAGCGGGCATTTGCAGCCCCGGTGGAAACGTGCTGGGGATGATGCCTCATCCTGAACGAGCCAGCGAACCGGAGTTGGGCGGCACTCAAGGTTTCAAAATCTTCGAGTCTGTAGTCGGAGCGATGACGGCAAAATAAAGGCTCGTTCTTCGATATACAAATCTTGACGGCCCTTCTTTGTTTCACAATTACAATTGTCCGATCAATGAGCTCGCAACCGAACTGCTATAGTAAAGTGCGCTGCACACCGCCTGGAGGAAAGTTGGTCGGGTCCCATTAATGCATCTTCGATGGCGCAGTCTGGCTCCAGTTATCCTGGCAATCCTCTTTCTGATTGTTAGCTCATCTTTTTTATCAGCACAAAAACTGCCGGAAATAGACGCATACGGCGGAGTCTCGTATGTTCGTTTTGATACCCCGCCACTGGGCTTTACAAATGATTCGAACCTGGTAGGGTTCGCCGCTTCAATCACCGCACCTCATCTATACCAGGCCCTCGGTCTTACTATCAATGCAGATGGGGACTACGGCTCGCCGCTGAAAGTATACAACTTTATATTGGGACCTCAATTAACCGGGGAAAGAGGGAGGTTCCGCTATTTCGGCAATCTGCTTTTTGGCAAAGCCGAGACCATGGTTACGATTAATCAACCGACCCGAAGCGAAATAACCAGCGTGGGCCGCGCTGTAGCTCTCGGCGGTGGGCTGGATATGAAACTTTCTGGCCATCACTTGGCGGTTCGCTTATTCGATGTGGACTACGCGTATTCGAAAACATTCAATAGCACACAAAATAACCTCCGTGTCTCCGGAGGATTAGTTTACGAATTCCGACGGAAATAATTTTTAGCCGGTAGCGAGTACGGGCAGCGACTATGTGGAAGCAATGCAAGACAATTTCCGTTAGGCTAACCGCGGGAATGCTCGCTGCCGTGGGGCTCTCCGCGTTAATCGGTTGCACTTCGATTTCCACTTCGCATCGTGCGTTTGTCACCTTGCGAGGCGTAAACGCGATCGCCCCCTATCGCATAAATAACAATTCAGCCGCGTTCACCAGCATTATAGGATCGCCCTTCGACACGGGGCTGTCTCCGTCATCGGTCGTTGCAATTCCGTCCGGAAATTTTGTTTACGTGGCAAACCAGGGCGAAAGCGACATTTCGCTATTTAAAGCGGATAGTGACTCAGGTCTGCTAACGGAGATTTTGCCGCGCACGCCCAGCGGGATATTCCCTTCTTCTTTGGCTCTCGACAGCGCGGGAGCATTTCTGTATGTTGCCAATCAAGCCTCGAATAACATCTCGGTATATTCCATCAATGCGAGTAATGGGGCCTTGACCGCCATATCCGGCTCCCCTTTCGCCACGAGCCCCAGCCCCACTAAATTAAAAGTTTCTCCGTCCGGAAAATATCTCTATGTCTTAGGCAGCGATCTCGGAACTATTTCTGTGTACGCAATCGTTTCCGGCGTCCTGCAACCGGTTGCGGGATCGCCGTTTGCAGTGGGTCCGACCCCATCTTCGTTCGCGATAGATCCGGCTGAGCATTATGTTTACGTCACCAATACTTCGACCAGCACCGTTTCGGTGTTTGCAATCAATGCCACTTCTGGCGCATTAACTGCCATTCCGCTGTCTCCGTTTAATACAACGACGACGGTTTCGAGCACTACTCCGGTGGATGTCGCAGTTGGAGCCGCGGGACAATATCTCTATGTGCTCAACAGTTCGACGGCGAACATTTCTGAGTATTCCATTGCGGGCAACGGCGTTCTTACCCTGCTTTCCGGCTCTCCCGCCACGTCGAGTGGCACCGGACCGATATTTCTTTTGTACGATCCGAGCGGCAATTTTCTCTATGTGGGAGATCAAACTTCGAATACTATCGACGTGTTTTCGGTCGCGAGCGATGGAATCCTGACTAGCATCCAATCGCCGGCAGTTGGCGCTTCGCCTTCGTCTATGTTTGTATTGCCCTGATTTTTTGGGATTTCGTCTTGGGCCGATCATGATCAATTTTGGAATCGCCGGATTTGGGCTTCATGCTGTGAAGCGGCTGATGCCGGGATTCGAAAACTCCACAAAATGCCGCGTCGCCGCACTCTCGCGGCGGGACATCGGAAAGGCTCTGCAATCGGCAAGCGAATACAACATTCCTAATGCATTTTCATCCGTCAAGGATCTGTGCCAATCGGATCAGGTAGATGCCGTATTGGTGACTTCACCGAATTCGTGCCATTTGAGTGATGTGCTCACTGCGATTCAACATCGCAAGCCTGTACTCTGTGAAAAGCCCATGGGAATGAATGCAGAGGAGTGCCGGCAGATGGTGGAGTCCGCGAATCGAGCCAAAACGATTCTGGGCATTGCACAAGTGTTTCGATTTAATGATAGCGTCCGGCTGATGAGGGAGCGAGTAGCTGCGGGACGAATCGGAACGCCAGTTTTCGCGCGTTCGGAATTTTCGTTTCCCGTTGGTCCGGCTCATCCCCGCGCGTGGATTAACGATCCTGTAGTCGCGGGGGGTGGTCCGATTTCAGACGTTGGCGTCCATTGCATCGATACCTTGCGATTCATCCTGCAAGACGAAGTGGTACGCGTCAGCGCCATGGGTGTGTCTGATTCTCTATCCGGCAGCCTGGAGGCTGCGGCTGCCGTTAGTTTGGAATTTTCTCGCGGAACGCTGGGATCGGTTTTTGTTTCATTCCGTACCGAATATCGAAGTACTCTCGAAATCATTGGCGAAAATGGCGCACTTCACTCCGACAATGGGCTGAACGTGGACAAGCCGGTGCAAGTGCAACTGCGTCATGAATGGGATGTCGCCGAGGAAGTGACCGTCTCAAACCATCTGGCCTATGCCCATCAGGTTGACGCCTTTGCGGACGCTGTCGAGGGAAAGAAACCGTTCCCAATTACCGGCGAAGAAGGATGGAAAAATCAGCTTATCCTGGATGCCACTTATCGCAGCATAAAGAGTGGAAAGACCGAAAACGTTGAATACGGCAGTCCTATCCGCCGCACGGCGTAGGTTACTGGCTGGCGCCATCCGCCTTGGGCAAGATGCCAACTGCTTGAATGATTGCCCAGTGCCATTCCTGGTCAGGATCAAGCTGCATCCCCAATGGCTCATGAAACACCGTAGTGCTGAACGGCGCGGCTGAACCCTTTAGGTGGTAAAGCACCGTCAGGTCAGAACGTTTTTCCGCGGCATTGCTGCTTTCGGATGCGGGAATTAGTTTGGCCGACCCATAGTATGTGGCCGCCGCCGCTTGACTGCGGACAACAGTCAACCCGACCGTGATTTCCTTCACATTCCATTTGGTGCCGTTATATACCGAGAGCTGCAAGGTATTTCCGTCAATGCTCGCCGGACCATCCAGCTTTACGAGCTCGCTTTGCGGCAGGTCTTCGGGAACGTAACGATTGGAAATCAGCGGCGTCGCATTGGCATTGAACGATAAACTGCAACTGCCGTCGGGAGAGGTCATGCGAAAATTCTTACCAGCATTGTCGATGGAGAAAACCGGTTCGCCTTTGAGCCTCTGAGTCTGCACATCGTCCATCACTTTGGACAAATTGTCATTGTCGATGACAGTTTCCGCCTCTGGAGCTTTTTTCTTGCGGACGAGACGTGCAAGGTCGCCCAACGGAATCTCGGAATCCGATTGCCCCCAGGCTGCGATGGGCATGAGCTGACAGGCTATGAGCGCACAGAGAACGGCAATCCGCGGAAAATTCATAACTCTGGTCATAGCTGAGGGTTACCAGCAGATCCCAATAACAATTCTAACCAGAGTTGAACCCCGCAGAGTGGGTCGCACGAAACCTTAGTACTGGTACTTTAGTGTGCGAAGGGAGGAAAAACGGGCGCGTGGAACGAAGGACACGCAACGGGACACCACACGCCCGGTTAACGCAGTTAAATTAACCCGGAAGATCGAAGATGTGGAACGGGATCGGTCATCGCCAAAGGCTCGCGCTTGAAAATCCACCGCGCCACCGCGAAACCCAACGCCACGTAACAAAAATGAACCAGTTTCATAAGGCTACCCCCAAAAGATGCTAGCCGTGGGGGGCCGATAGCGCACCTTTATGAGCCCACATTAGCAACGCTCTCGAGGCCGGTCAATGGACCTAAAGTGCCATTACGAGTGCAGATAACGAGGGTGATTTCCAAAAGCGCCAGCTCATTGAAACGAATCGGAATCTAGTCTTTCTTCTCTTCGAGCAGACTGGCCTTGGCGGCACTTAGTTCTTTCCGCTGGGCGGCATTCACTTTAGGGTAAGCGAGCTTCAGATCTTCCAGCGCCTCCACGATTGCCGCCGCAACCACCACCCGCGTGTACCATTTATTGTCTGCCGGGACCACATACCAAGGGGCATGTTTGGTGGATGTTTTACCAATCATCTCTTCGTAGGCTTTCATGTAATCGTCCCAATTCTGCCTTTCTCTCACGTCCGCCGGTGACAGCTTCCAGTTTTTGTTCGGCTGATCCAGGCGATCCATAAACCGGCGCTTCTGCTCTTTCTTCGAAAGGTTGAGAAAGAATTTGCGCACCAAAATTCCATTGCGTTCGAGGTAACGCTCAAACGAATTCATATCCTGGAACCGATCTACCCATAAATCCTTCGTGATTAAAGCCGGTGGAATGCGCTCGTTAGCCAGAATTTGTTTGTGGACGCGAACGACCAGCACTTCTTCATAGTAAGACCGGTTAAAGATTCCGATTCTTCCCCGCTCCGGAATACGCTGCATGCTGCGCCAGAGATAGTCATGATTCAATTCTTCATCGGATGGCGTTTTGAACGAATAAACCTGGCAGCCCTGCGGATTCAAGCCTGACATCACGTGCTTCACCAATCCATCTTTTCCCGCGGCATCCATGCCCTGGAAGATGATCAGCACTCCCCATCGGTCCTGCGCGTACAGCTTATCTTGCAACTCGGCCAGCGCCGCGATGCCTTGGGCGAGAAGTTCTTCTGCATGATCTTTGGACTGTTGACCTCCGGTATCGCCGGGATCGAAATCTTTTAACCGAAACTTCTTGCCATGATCGACCCGGTATGGTTTCGCCAACTTGCTTGCCCAACTCATCCGCGTTGCTCCATTGCGTAAATTTGTGCGTAGTAAGTCTAGCAGTTAGAAATGGCGATTCGCAGGATAGGCCGGAGGTCAAATCATGGGTTATCCTGTTCCCTACCAGTCATGCCATTTTCTGATTTCCACGGAAATACCGAGGTCATCAATCGCCTGCGTGAAATGCTGGGGCGCAATCGTTTTCCGCAATCGGTGATTCTGGCTGGACCTCCAGGGTGTGGCAAGTACACATTGTCGCTGATGCTCGCCAAGGCTATCAACTGCCTCAGATCCACCGTAACAGACGGGCTGCCTGACTTCTGTGACACTTGTGCGAATTGCCTGCGAATCTCGCAATCGCAAGATCTCGAGACTCGTTTTTCCGAAGCCGTGGAAGCGCGGGAGAATTTGCGCGAGACCGACAAGAAGGAAACGCGCCTCTTTGTGCAGACCCATCCCGATGTGTTGATCATCCCTCCGGACCCGCCACAAATGATGATCAAGGTTGATCAGGTTCGGCGGGTCATTGAAACCATTTATTTTCGGCCCGGAGAAGCAAAGGAGCGCGTCTATATTTTTACCGAATCCTGCTTCATGAAAGAAGCTGCCAATTCCCTGCTGAAAGTGCTGGAAGAACCACCGGACTACGCCACTATTTTTTTGTTGGCTGACAACCCAGGAGAGCTTCTTCCCACAATTCGCTCCCGGTCAATGCTGATTTCGATGTGTGTTTTGTCGTTGGAGCAGATTGAAAGTTATCTCGCGAAACATCGCCCAGAGTGGACATCGAAACAGCGGTCGCTGGTCGCTCGCCTGGCGGAAGGCGCCGTGGGACGAGCCTGCGGGTTCAGTCTTGAAAGCTATATCTCATCGCGCGAACACGCGTTAATCATTCTGAATTCAGCATTGCGCTCTTCAGATCACAGCGAACTATTCAAGGCGACCGAGACCTACCGCGCCGGCGCCGAAGGACGGGATAAGACTGAAAAACTGATTCGGGTAATGTATTTGCTTCTGCAAGATTTGCTATTTCTCAATTCCGGCGTCCCGGCGCTCCTGCGAAATACCGACATTCTTCCTGAGCTGCAACAACTGGCGCAGGGCGCGAACTTCGAGTGGGTGGCGCGCGCTGCCGATCGCCTTGCAGATGTTGAACGCGGGATGCGCCGCAACTTGTTGAGATCGCTCTCGCTGGATGCGCTGGCTGTCAGTTTGGAATCCAGCAATGCAGGCTAGGAACCGCTAGACCGGGCTCAAGGTCATAGGTTCCAGATTGATCGGCTGTAATTTCGGCGCCAACAATTGAATAATAAGTAACGCGATCAAATAAGCCGACCCTGCAATCGCAAAAAGGGGAACGTAGCTGTGCGTGATCTGTAACAGGAATCCCGTGAAGGTTGCGATAACCATTCCGCCGACCGCCCCTCCAAATCCTCCCATTCCAACAACCGAACCCACGGCTCGCTTTGGGAACAAATCCGAAGCCAGAGTGTAGATATTCGCCGACCATCCTTGATGTGCTGCGGTGGCCAGACTGATCAAGGCAACCGCAGCCCACAAGCTGTGAACGCTGGCAGCGGCAACGATGGGCACGACCGCCAACGCGCAGATGAGCATCGCAGTTTTGCGGGCGCGATTCGGCGTCCAACCAGCTTTTAGAAACTTTGCCGGAAGATATCCGCCGTAGATACTGCCGATGGTAGCGGCGTTATAAATAACAACCAGCGGCAGTCCAAGCCCAGTCAGCGATAAGTGATGATCGGTCGCAAGGAACTTTGGAAGCCAAAATAAGAAGAACCACCAGATCGGGTCGGTCAAGAATTTACCAAGTATAAGTGCCCATGTCTGCCGGTAAACGAGCAAACGCGACCAGGCGATCGTCGTGGCGGACTCTGCCGCATCGCTGTGAATGTAATTAAACTCCGGCCGCAAAAGTTTCGGATGTTCGGCCGGCTTGCGATAGACCGTCAGCCAGCAAACAATCCAGATCGCACTAAAAAGCCCGGTAAATAGAAAAGCGAATTGCCAACCGAGGCGGACCGCAATCCAGGGCACTACAAGAGGTCCAACGGTGGAACCAATATTCGTACCCGAATTAAAAATGCCGGTCGCTAACGCCCGCTCTTTCTTTGGAAACCATTCGGCCACGGTCTTGACCGCGGCAGGAAAGTTTCCGGACTCGCCCAGTCCCAGGGCGAAACGGGCGATTCCGAATCCGAATGCCGTGCGTACCAGCGCGTGCGACATGGCCGCGAGGCTCCATATCGTAATTGCCAGCGCATAGCCGAGACGCGTGCCGATACGATCGATGAGCCGGCCCATGAAGAGCAACCCCAAGGCATATGCACCCTGAAAAGCTGTGACGATGTATCCATATTGAATTTCGTTCCACCCGATTTTGCTCTGCAATAGCGGAGCCAGCAGGCCAAGCACCTGGCGATCGATGTAGTTGATGGTGGTTGCGAAGAATAGAAGCGCGCAGATAGTCCATCGGTAACGGCCAATTTTTTCGGGTGAGATCTCAGGTTCCGGATTGGCGGGAAGTAAGTTCAAAGTTCGATTGTGGAAGAGTGTCTACCGGCATAACGGCTGCGCCGGAATCGTACCTGAAGTCGATTTAATTCTGCCGTCTATTGATTCACTCCGCTGGCCAAAAATCCGCCATCGACCGCGAGTAGATGCCCAGTTACGAAACTCGCCGCATCGGACGCCAGGAAGACCGCGGCCCCTACGAGTTCGTCTACTTTTCCAAATCTTCGCATAGGAGTCCGCAAAAGAAATTCCTGTCCCCGAGGCGTGCCATTCAGCAGCGCGGCGTTCAGATCGGTCTGGAAGACCCCTGGAACGATGGCGTTAACACAAACGTTATATTGCGCCCACTCCACGGCGAGAGATTTCGTAAGTGCGGCGACGCCCGCTTTACTCGCCGCATAAGCAGCTACTTCGTATAAACCGAGAGTGGAAGATAGGGATGCGATATTGATAATTCGTCCATACTTGCGCTCAATCATTTTCTTGCCGAAGATCTGGCACGCGCGCAATGTGCCATTGAGATTGATATCGATGATCTGGTTCCAGTCGCGTTCGGAAAAATTCAGCGTCGGAGCTTTCTTTGTGCTCCCTGCCGAATTAACTAGAATGTCGACCGATTCGAATTCCGATTCAACGCGCCGGAGCAATGCCTCCACGCTGGCTCGATCGGTTACGTCTGTCGTGATTACCGTGGTTTTGCATCCTATGGATCGAATTTCATCCGCTGCGGACTCAACGAGTTCAGTCCGGCGTCCGGTGGGGATTACGTTCGCGCCAGCCCGCGCCAGCCCTTTTGCGAGCGCCAGCCCAATACCCGAGGTTCCGCCGACCACTACGGCGGTTTTTGAGTTTAGGTCCAGTGAAGGATGTCCCATTGAGCGATGCCTTCTAAGATTGCTGCTAGATTATCGCAGAGAAAATGGAAATTCCTGAAAGTCGTCGTTGCCGCTGCGCTATTGGTCGTTGGACAGAAGACGGGCTATTTTACGTGTATCGCTTGTCATTTTGCTTGGTGAACCTCTACGTAATCCAATGGGGCGTACTCCTGGCCGTCCGGTAAACCTTCAATGCGAATTTGGTCTCCGGGACGCAGCGCCAATCCGGATATCCAGCGCCTCGTTGAAGAATCGCCGTTCGGTCTCGTCGTGGGTAAGTGATTGTCTGCGGTCCATTCGTCTACTTCCTGATCGTTTACAAATACTTTATATTTCGATTGCCCGTTATTTTGATCGAAATACTGAACATCCATTTCATACCATCCAGCGGGGCGGCCAAATCGAAAACTGGCCGTACAAATGCTCACTGTGCACTCCACGTCCTTGCCTCCCGAAGCGTCGTACCAGGGAACGACGTCGAACAGCGCGTAGCCCTGAAGCTGCATCGATTCCGCCTCAATGCGGTCCGGATAATGTCCGACTCTTCCCTTCTGATCTGGAATACCAGAGAGCCGATAAAGCCATTTGCAAATTGCGTCGCGCCACACGATGGCGTGGCCGGCCTGATAGTTGAATCGCGCTAAAATCGCCGCATAGCGGTCTTCATCAACGTAGCGCTCCAGCGACTTCCACTGACGCACGAAATTCTCAGCCTGCTCTGCACCTTCATAATGCGAATCGTAAATGTGCTGAATTACGGTTTCGCCTGAATGCAAAACATAGGTGTACGGCACATGATGAAAAAATAAAAGAAGCTCATCGGGAGTAGAATTCACGCTTTCATACATCCGCGCGACTTCCGGAGGATACTGTCCGACGTAACCCGTTCCCGTAGCCACACTCCGGTCCATACCGATCCCGTCATGATCGGCGCGATGCCACTGTCCCCAACCATTATTTTCGGAAGATTCGGGCCCGGGGCCGTAATGGCTGCCCAGAATGTCCGTTAGAGTGCCTGCCCCGAGTGGTCCGGTATAACTTTCGTAAACGTTCCAGGACGCCAGTTGCATGGTGCTGATGCCGCGTACCGCGATCGGATCGTTTCCAAACGTGAGCCGCGTCCATTCATCCACGACAACTTTCGCGCTGAGGTCTGGATTCCACGCGAGGCGTCCGAAAGCGTATAGATTCGCCATCGCCAACGGATTCCCCAGCCAATTATCCATGCCTACATTCGCTACTCCCACATAGCCACCGGTTGGACGGTGAAACGCTCTCCCGTTCACAAGATTTTTTACCGGTGTATCGGCATCGTTGACATGCAAGTCGAAATCCAGCACTTCTTTCCACATCGGCGCCAGAAAACATAGATGGCGCTGCTGTCCCGTGTATTCCTGCGTAATTTGCAGTTCGATGGCCTCGTTGGTTTTTTGAAGACCGCCGAAAAGCGGAGACACGGGTTCCCGCACCTGAAAATCGATCGGACCATATTTAATCTGAATTACGACGTTGTCATCGAACTTCCCATCCAACGGATGAAAGTTGTCATAGGCGGCTTTGGCGCGATCGTTTTTCGGGTTCGTCCAATCGAGATGATGGTTGTATACAAAAGCGCGATAGAAAACGACGCCATCATGGGCCTTTAACGCGCGCGCGATTACGTTGGCTGCGTCTGCCGGTGTGCGGCCGTAGGTCGAGGGGCCAAGGCGCCCTTCGGAGTCGGCTTTCACTACAACTCCGCCGAAGTCGGGAATCAGCCGGTAAATTGATTCCATCTTTTGTTGCCACCATTTCGCGACGCTGGGATCGAGTGGGTCAAAGGTGTCCAGACCCCCGATAACTTTCGGGCTACTAACGTCAACCGACAAAGAAAGCCGGACGCCCCATGGACGAAACGCGTCGGCGATCCGCGAAATTTGCGGAAGGAAGGAATCCTCCAGCATTTTGGGATCGGCATTTACGTTGTTGATGGTGCATCCATTAATACCCACCGACGCGAGCAGGCGTGCATAGTCGGCGGCGCGTGTCAGATCAGCGCGGACAGCGTAGTTTTCGAAAACAATGGATGCCCCTGCATATCCGCGTTCAATCGTGCCATTTAAGTTGTCCCACTGATCGATCCAACGCAGGGGCGCTGAAGGCTGCTGGACTTCATCGAGGGCGGCGAGACTCTGATTTCGCGCGACCTTGCTTAATAAAGTGAATACGCCATACAAGACACCGCGATCCGTGTTTCCAGCAACGATTATCGATCTAAATCCGCGGATGCGATTTGTTCTAATCCAGAAACCATCTTGTGCGAATTGTCGCGGAGGCATGAAACCAGAATCGATTTGTTGCAATTCGGCGAATGTTCCGAGGACAATGGCAGGCTCTGTGGGAATATTTTGTTCAGCTCGCGGAGTTTTTCCTAACATGCCTTTCAGGCCGCGAATCAATTCTGCCTGCGCGGTGCGAAGAACAGGTGAATCGCCCAAAACAACGGCGACGGCGGGGATATCCTGATATTGCTGAGACGCGCTTTCGTCCAAGGGCGCATATCGAAGCCACGCGTCATAACTGCTTTCGGCACACAACGACTTCACAGCTACTAGCGCCAACATTCCAACGAGGATGAAAGTCCGCGACTTCATGATCGAGAATGTAGCACCCGCAAATATTAGAAACAAATTCGACCTGCCCCGAATGTTAAAGTGAGTTGCGGTTTTACGACATCATTCGAGGATCGAAGATGAAGATTGTGGACGCCAAGACAATTGTTTGCTGTCCAGGGCGAAACTTTGTCACGCTGAAAATCACTACCGAAGACGGGATTTACGGATTAGGCGATGCGACTTTAAACGGCCGTGAACTTGCCGTCTCCAGCTACTTAACCGATCACGTTCTGCCTTTGCTGATTGGACGCGATGCGCGGCGCATTGAAGACATCTGGCAATATTTGTATAAGGGCGCATATTGGCGGCGCGGTCCAATAACGATGTCGGCAATTGCCGCCGTGGACACGGCTTTATGGGACATTAAAGCCAAGAGCCTGAATACGCCGCTCTATCAATTGCTGGGCGGAGCCTCGAGAGAATCGGTACTGGTGTATGGCCACGCTAGCGGTACCGGAATCGATGAAACGGTTCAGGCAGTAGCTCATTACATTGAACTTGGTTACAAAGCGATCCGCGCCCAATCGGGCATTCCCGGGCTGGCCAGCACATATGGTGTAGGACGCGGAGGAATGTTTTACGAACCGGCAGAGAAGAATGCGCCGCGGGAAAATACCTG
Source organism: uncultured Acidobacteriaceae bacterium (assembly GCA_963849315.1). GTDB lineage: Bacteria > Acidobacteriota > Terriglobia > Terriglobales > Acidobacteriaceae > PALSA-188. The sequence goes on from CAWKGT010000002.1 coordinate 839,837, forward strand.
GTGCACGGAACAGTATCTGAATTTCGTGCCGGGTCTCTTCGCGCGCCTGCGAAAAGAGTTTGGCGACGAGATTCATCTTCTTCACGATGCCCACCATCGACTCACTCCGATCGAAGCTGGACGCCTTGGAAAAGCCCTTGAGCCCTATCATCTTTTCTGGCTTGAAGATCCAACTCCGGCAGAACTTCAAGAAAGCTTTCGATGGATTCGACGCCACACCACTACTCCCTTGGCGGTGGGCGAAATTTTCAACTCGATATTTGATTGCCAACAATTAATTCAGGAGCAATTAATCGATTACATCCGAACTACGGTAGTTCATGCTGGAGGGATTTCACATTTGAGAAAGATTGCGAACCTTGCGGAGACGTATCAAGTGCGCACCGGTTCGCACGGCGCTACAGATCTGAGCCCAGTCTGCATGGCTGCCGCGCTTCATTTTGATTTGAGCGTCCACAACTTTGGCATTCAGGAATATATGCGGCATACTCCCGAGACTGACGAAGTTTTCCCTCATTCTTATTCTTTCGAAAATGGTTTGATGTATCCAGGTGATGCGCCCGGCCTTGGAGTGGATATAAACGAATCATTGGCGGCGCAGTATTCGTATGAGCGCGCCTACTTGCCGGTCAATCGAAAGTTGGATGGAACGATGCACGATTGGTAACGGCCCGTATTCACTCTGGCTTAACTTCCGAAACGCGTTCCAAGCCCAGATATTGTTTCGCATTGTTATAGCAGATGTTTCGAATCATCGTGCCGAGCAGTTGATCGTCATTGGGTAGCAGTCCCTTTTCCACATCGTGACCCAGCAGATTGCAAAGAATGCGGCGGAAATATTCATGCCGGGGGAATGACATGAACGACCGGGAGTCAGTCAGCATACCGATAAATCGCGAAAGCAATCCGGTGTTCGAAAGCGTGTTTAGCTGCCATTCAATCGCGTCTTTCTGATCTAGAAACCACCATCCGCTACCGAATTGAATTTTGCCTGCGACCGGTCCTTCTTGAAAGTTCCCAATTGCGGTTGCAAGTACATAATTGTCGGCGGGATTGACGTTGTAGACGATCATTTTTGGAAGAGCGCCTTCCCGGTCGAGATGATCAAGATATGAGCAAAACGCCTGCGCTTGCGGCCAATCTCCAATGCTGTCGAAGCCCGTGTTCGGACCCAACTTGGCGGTGAGTCTTGAGTTTGTGTTTCGGATAGCGCCCAGGTGCAATTGCTTGGTCCATCCTTTTTCCGCGTCGAGCCGTCCGAAAAAAAGCATGACGAAAGATAAGAATTGCGCGTGCTCCTCTTGGTTTGCTTCCCGACCTTCGCGAACTTTTGCAAAAATTGTTTTGGCTTGAGCTTCAGTACATGCGGTTGCGTAACAATGGGGCAACCCATGATCAGAAAGCCGGCCTCCATTGTCATGAAAAAAATCATGCCGCTGTTTAAGGGCGTCAAGAAAATCGCGAAACTCGGAAATCGCTATACTGCTAGCCTGTTCAAGGCGCTGTACCCAGGCGTTGAATGGCTGCGGGGTCCGCACCAGCAATGCATTGTCGGGACGGAAAGTTGGATAGACTTTGAAATTCCATCCTGAGGAATTGATTGCCCGGTGATAAGACAGGTCGTCACAGGGGTCGTCAGTGGTACATACGACGCGGACTCGAAACTTCTTCAGTATCCCCTGCGACGTAAAGTCGCCGGTTTGCAAAAGAGTGTTCGCTTTATCCCAAATAGCTTTGGCGTTATTTTCATTGAGCAACTGGCTAATTCCGAAATATCGTTTCAGTTCAAGATGGGTCCAGTGAAAAAGCGGATTACGTAACGTGAAAGGCACGGTGCGCGCCCAGGCTAGGAATTTTTCATATGGCGGCGCTTCACCTGTGCAGTAAGACTCGGCGACCCCGTTGGCTCGCATCAATCGCCACTTATAATGGTCCCCTTCCAACCATATTTCAAAGAGATTTTGGAATGTCCGGTTCGATGCTATATCTGCGGCGGGAAGATGGGAGTGGAAATCCAGAATAGGCTGGTTCGCGGCGTAATCGTGATAGAGGCGCCGCGCCGTCTTCGATTGCAACAGGAAATCGTCGTGGATGAAATCCATCAGAAGATTCCGTTTGGCAATGAGCAATTCATAAAGAGTTGCCGGAAGAATGTTGTGAAATCAGCCAACAAAATTGATGAGCTTTCCGATTCCATCAATCGCGATGCGAATTTCATCGCCAGCCTCCAACGTAAACGAATCTGGCGGCACAATGCCGGTGCCAGTCAGTAGAAAACTTCCATTCGGAAAAATATTGTCGCGATAAAGATATTCCACCAATGTAGACGGGTTGCGCTTTAGCTCTTTCAGAGTTGTGGAACCGGAAAATACATTTTGGCCGCGCCGCAGAATTTCCATGTGAATGCCCGTATTTGTAGTCATAGGCTCTGAAGAAATCAATATTCCCGGCCCCAACGAACAACTGCGGTGATAAACCTTCGCCTGCGGCAAGTACAAAGGATTCTCACCCTCGATATCGCGCGAGCTCATATCGTTCCCTATGGTGTAGCCCAGAATTGTTCCCTTAGGACTTATTAGCAAAACGAGCTCCGGCTCGGGAACTGACCATGACGCATCTCTCCGGATGGCGACTTTTCCCTTATGTCCGACCACGCGGCTCGCCGTTGATTTGAAAAAGAGCTCAGGGCGTTCCGCGCTATAAACACGGTCATAGAAATTTCCGCCGCCAGCCGACTTTGCTTCTTCCATGCGAGCGTCACGACTGCGATAGTAGGTGACTCCCGCGGCCCAAACTTCCTGGCTTCCAATCGGCGGAAGTACGCCCGCAAAATCCGCTATGGGATTAGCGCCCAAAGCCGAATTGCTCGCGGTTAACGAATAAAAATGCTCTTGCATATCCTCGCGGGCAATCAGTGCGTCCCAATCTGCTCCTTCGGACAAGTAAAACTTGCCCGAGTTCTCAATAACAATTCCGGCGGTGGTGCGATAAAGTTTCATTTTCTCGAATCATCTTATCGAATTAATTTCATCAATCCTGATGGCGGAAGATCCGGAAGCAGGAAGCGACGTTGCTGCCCCAGGGCGCTCAAGACATGGTCGGCGGCGGCGTATCCACTTCTGACGGCGCCCTCCATGGTCGCAGGCCATCCAGTAGCCGTCCAGTCCCCGGCCAGGAAAATCCGCGGCCAGAGCGTTTGCGGCTTTGGACGATATAAATCTGCGCCCGGTTTCGGCGAATAGGTCGCATGAACTTCTTTGATCACGGTCGATTTAATTAAAACAGCTTCGCGGGCTCGCGGGAAAAATTCTCGCAGCTCCGTGAGAGCCAGGTCAATAATTTCACCCCGTGACTTATCTACCAATTGCTTGGACGCGCTTACCACTAGCTCGACATAACTGCCGTTGCTGTCAGCCTTTTTTTGGATCTTCGATTTGTGAAACATCCATTGAATCGTGCGATCCAGCAAAACGGCGTGATCGAGATCCGTGATCTGACGATCGAACCACAAGTGGATGCCGGTTATTGGAGAGGTCTCGAACTTTTCCAAGGATTGGTTCAATGCCTCCGCCTCCGGCGATTGCGGCAACATGCGGGCTAAAGCATCGAAGGGCGCCGCCGAAATCGCAAAGTCAAATATGGTTTCTTCACCATCCCCGGAGACAACGGCGGAGTCGACATGGGGTCGCAACGCAGTCGCTGTGGTCCGCAGCCGTATCTTTCCCCCGCGCGCCCGAATATACTCACCGGCAACACTATACAACTCAGTTAACGGAACGGTGGGGACGCCCATGCACCCTGCTCTTGCAGATTTTAAGAACGACTCGCGAATCACTTGCGCAGCATAAGGAATCGATACGCGATCCAAATCCTCATTTAAGGCGCTCACCAGCACCGTCTTCCAGAAACGCTCTATGGCACGGTCAGTCTGATGATGCCTTCGCAACCAGCTTTCGAAAGACTCGCCAGTATCTGAGCGAAGCTTCGCAGCCAGCAGGCTAATCGCGTAACCGATCCCCATCTTGTCACGAATGCCCAGGAAATTTAGGCCGAGAAAAGAAAAAGAGCTGTGAAATGGAGCGGGCAACGCGGAAGGCTTAAGCACCGACGTTCGCCCGCCAGGCTCAAGAAAAGTCAGCCGATCATACCAGCCGATTCGATCCTGCACGCCGAGCCGTTGATAGAAATCGATAAGGTTCGTGCAGCAGCCGAGAAGCACGTGCTGGCAGTTGTCGACGATTTCCCCGGTTCCAGGGTGCTGGTAAGAGGACGCGCGTCCGCCGAGATAAGGACGCCGTTCGAAGACGGTAACGCGAAATCCACATTCCGCCAGAGCGCATCCGGCGGACAATCCAGCAAGTCCTCCGCCGATGATCGCAACTTTCCTGCCTTCACTTTGAACGGATGATGACACCAGTGACTGTTCCGTCACGCGAGCCGCTTGAGGAAACCCTTTCCAAGAATGGCAAGCTTCTCGGATGTGCTGAGCCTGATCTTGTCGCGGAAAACATCGAAGTCGCGCGCAGCAATTTTCTCCAACAACCTTCTATAAATCGTGATCAGAACCCACAGCGCCGGCTGGCTGTCTTCATCGATGTAGGGAATTAATTGTTCGCCGGCCTGGTAATACTCTTGCGCTCTGTCGGCCTCCATCGTCAATAGCGGGCGAAGACGGGCTGCATCGGTTATGGAAGTTAACTCAGCCGCGGAAATCCCAAACTTGGCGAGATCTTCTTCGGGCAAATAAACGCGCCCCACAGCAGCGTCTTCTTTCACGTCGCGGATGATGTTAGTTAACTGGAACGCGAGTCCACAGCGTTCGGCCAGAGCTTCGGCAGCGGGATCGCGATATCCGAAGATGCGAATGCAAACCAAGCCGACTACCGACGCGACGCGATAACAATAAACGCGGAGATCTTCAAAGGTCCGGTACCTGACAGACGCTCCCGCCGATTCCGTCACATCCATCTCGGTGCCATATGCCAACTGGTCGAACCATCCAATCTGAATATTGAAACGATGTTGCGTGTCGGCGAGCGCCAGCAGCACCGGATCATCTGTGGGTACACCATTCAGCGCTGCATGAAGTGCATCGAGCCACGCGCTAAGTTTTTGCCGTCGTTCGCGCGGCGGCGCAGTTTCATCATCGGCTATGTCGTCGCACTTGCGCATGAACGCATACACCGCGCACAATGCCTGGCGCTTGTGGCGAGGCAGCACGAGAAACGCGTAATAAAAATTCTTGGCTCGTGATCTGGTAATGCCCCGGCACACCGAATATGCCATCGCTAGCTGCGAAGAAGTTGGAGCACTGTAGGTGGGCATCTGTTGCAGAACGGTGCTCATAGCAACTTACCCATAACAGCGCTGGCGAGTAAAGACAATTTGCGTAATTTTGAAATCGCTGGACGCCTGCCTAGAACAGCGAATTCCTGACGCTCAATCGCATTCAAGACTGCCTCGCCACCGCGTGTAAATAGTTCGAGGTCGATAGCGAGGTCGCGATTAACCTTCTGCACTAAAGGATATCCGCGCCGAAACCAGTCTCGCGTGCGTTCAACTTCGAAGCGCATGAGCTTTTGAAAAGCCCCCGTGTTGCGTCCGTTTGCGATTTCGTTTTCATTCACTCCGTAGCGTCGCATGTCTCCGAGAGGAATATATATTCTTCCCTTGGCGTAGTCCCGGCTCACGTCCTGCCAGAAGTTGGCAAGTTGAAGCGCGGTGCATGTGTAGTCCGACAATTTCTGTCGCTCGTCATCACGATATCCACACAGATACAAAACTAAATGCCCAACCGGATTGGCGGAGTAGCGGCAATATTCAAGCAGATCTTCGAAGGTTGTGTGGCGAGTGATGGTTTGGTCTTGCCGAAACGCTCTTAGCAAATCGGTGAAAGGCTGTTTTGGAATATCGAACTGGCGAATTGTTTCCGACAAAGCCACAAAGACTGGATGCCGTGAGTGCCCTGCATAGCAAGCATCGAGCTCGGCTTCCCATTGATCGAGAAGCTGTAGCGATAAATCGCGGTCGCCAACTTCGTCTGCGAGATCGTCCGAGATGCGACAGTAAGCGTAGACACTGCAAAAATGCTGGCGCAGGTATTTAGGCAGGAACCAGGTTGCAACCGAAAAATTCTCGTAGTGCGAGCGGGCCAGCCTCTGGCAGTATTCTTGTGCGTCTTTCAGTGAGGGGGCATGGTCGGGAATCGCGTAATCGGATGGAAGACTGTCCCACCCGGCGTTGCGATCCGTGCTGATCGGAGATACGTTGCTGGCAACGGATGACAAGATTGGCGCGCCTCCGGTGAGAGTTATTTCCGAATCAATGGCCAGGGATAATCGCAGTCTTGATGTCGCCGTTCCGGTTCAGCATGTGGTGAAGAACCTGGTCCAGTCGAGAAAGGGGCGCTTCGCCGGTGATGTAGTCGTTCGAGCGAATCTTCTTTTCGGAAATCAAGGCGAAAGCTTTGCGGACGGTTTCCGGCGTGTGATGAAACGTAGCCTTCAAAGTCACTTCCGAATAATGCAGACGATTCGTATCGAGTTGAACCTTGGTCCCGCTGGCGCATCCGCCAAAAAAGTTAACTGTTCCGCCCTTGCGCACCATGTCTATCGCCCACTCCCATGCCTCGGGACGGCCTACAGCTTCAATCGCTACGTCGCTGCCGCGTTTCTCCGGAGAAAGCTCGCGGACAGCATCGACCGGGTCTTTTACTTTTGTGATCTGCACCACTTCATGCGCGCCCATATGTTTAGCGGCAATCACCTGCGAGTCGCGCTTGACCACGGAAATCACGTTGCATCCAACGGCCTTCGCAACTTGCACAAACATTAATCCGATCGGGCCGCCGCCGATTACGGTGACTGTGTCGCCGATTTCAACCCCAGTCTCGTGCAGGCCGCGCAGGACGCAAGCCAACGGTTCGACCATCGCGGCTTCTTCAAAGCTCACATGCGGCGGAATCGCCAGCATGTTCAGGTCGACAATCCGCTTGGGAATTCGTATGTACTCGGCGTAAGCGCCGTTGTTAAACAGCAAATCTTCGCAAAGATTTGCCTGATGCTTTGAGCAATAGAAACACATCTGACAGGGAGCTGAATTCAGCGCGACAACACGCATCCCTTTCTTGAATCCGCGAACCCCGTCGCCGACTTCTTCGATTACTCCGGCCAGTTCGTGCCCGAACAATGCTGGAGGCGCGATCATGCGCGCATGGTATCCGCGCTGGTAAACCTTGAGGTCAGTGCCGCAGGTGAGCGCGACCTGGACTTTGACCAGAACTTCGCCATCCCCGACTCGCGGGATTGGAACTCGCTCAATTTTCACATCCTCTTTACCGTAGAGGACGGCCGCGGTCATCTTTCCGTTCACTGGTTTCCTTCTGCGTTCTCGCTCCATGAGCTTCCGGGCTGGATTACGATCTTCATGGAGTCCGGTTGCGGATGAGCGGCCAACTCTAAAGCCTCACGGCTTTGAGATAGCGGAAAGCGGTGACTAATCAATCGTTCCAAATTCATTTCACGTCCCATCACGAACCGAACCGAGGCTTCCTGCAACTCCACCGAAGCGCTATACGAACCTAACAATGTCTTCTCGTCGACGCACACTGCGGCGGGGTCAATAGACGCCTCGCCGCGCGCTGTCTGAGCAAATAACAACACTCGCCCCCCGGGCCGCACTGCACCCATCGCAGTCTTAATCAAGGCATTACTGCCGACTGCCAAAATCGCCGCATCCGCTCCGCGCCCGTCAGTCAATTCACGAACTGGCGTTACAACGTCGCCGCGAGACGCATCGATGGATTCTTCCAAGCCGAGTTCTTTAGATATTGTAAGCCTCTGCTCATGCAAATCGGAAGTGATAACCCTTGCGCCTGCCCGTTTCGCCAATGCTGCCAATAAGATACCAATCGGACCCTGGCCTATCACCACGACGTTTTCGCCGCGCGTAAGCTGCAATCTTTCAATTCCTTTGATGCAGGTATTCACCGGCTCAACGAAGCAAGCCTGCTCGAAGGAGACGCTGTCGGGAATCGGGACGGTGCCGCGCTCCACGATCCAATCCATTACGCGGACGTATTCCGCGAAACCGCCCCCGGAAGGCTCAAAGCCGGCAGTGCATCCGACCTTCTTGTACGTCTCGCATTGGGCGAAGGTTTTGCGCTCGCAGTAAAAGCAATCGCCGCAGGGAATGTGGTGGAAGACCACAACCCTGTCCCCGGGTTTGAAGTGAGTGACACCGGCACCTATAGCGGCGACTATTCCGGAGGTTTCATGGCCGAAAATACGCGGAGCGGAATGCGAGCCCGTCGCAATCTTTTTGAGATCGGTGCCGCAGACGCCGCAGGTATGAACGCGGATGAGAAGCTCTCCGGGCCCGATCTCAGGTACCGGCACGGTTTCGAGACGCACGTCGTTTACGCCACGATAAACCGCAGCCTGCATCGTCGCAGGAATCGTTTGGGATATTTCGCTGAGAGCGCTTTGGTCTGCGATGGCCATTAATTTGGGATATGGACTGGTGCTTTTATTGGATGCCTTTCCTGCGCGGAATTCTGCAATTCTTGAAGGTCTTGCTCCGCCAGCCACTTACAAAGCGATTCAGATGCCCGCACACAGTTCCTGTATAAGGTAAAGGTTTTCACCCACAGCCACGGCCGGACGGCCGTGAATATGGCAAATGCAACGTTGCCAAATTGCCCGGAGCTATCGACAAATTTTTGCATCGGCGGTAGCTCGAAGTCGAATTCATCCGAGATGGATTTCACCGCCATAAATGGAATGCCGTGGGTTTGCGCTCCGCGGCCGACCGCCGCGCCCTCCATATCTACCGCGTCGGCGGCGTATGCTTTAGCGAGCTTGGCTTTTTGTCCCGCACCGGCTATGGATGGAGAGCTCACAACTGCGCCGCTGCCCATGCCGGTCTCAAACCTGCTTCCATGGTTGGCATCAATTACGAAAGCTGGGATGAGGATGTTCCCCACTTTGAGCTTCGGATCGAGAGCGCCGGCGAATCCTACTGAGATCAGAAGTTTCGGCTGGTAAAGTTGGATTGCTGCCTCGGTGGCTCTGCGGCCCGCTTCCGCTCCGATGCCGCCAAAGATCAAAACCTTGGCCTCATGTTCGAAGAATTTGAAGTCGCGGCCATCGTAAGTGCGGTTTGCGACATGCCAGTTCTTAATTAGCGGCCAGACTTCGCGTTCGAGCGCGGCGACGATGACGACTCTGGTATCGTTGGGCAACTTAGGCGAAACCGCTCTTTCCTTGATAGTTGTATTCTTTACTAATTTGTCATCTCGAAGCCCCGCGCTGTCACCGGCGGGGCGAGGGACCCGCGCGCGGCGCCTCGAACTGAGCGACTACTCCAAAACTTCTCAGCTTATCCCGCGAAACTTCTGCTTAGAATGTATTCAACGGACGTATCCATTATCCCTGAACCATTCGACTGCGCGTTTTAGGGCTGCGTCTACTGGCGATGGTTTCCATCCCAACTCGCGCTCCGCTTTAGAAGATGATACGAACATTTTCTTGCGTCCCATGCGGACTGCGTCTATTGTTGCGCGCGGCTCCTTCCCGCGAATCCGGCCTGTAAAGATTTCGTCGACCACGCCGGTTGCCAGCGCTATGAAATATGGCGCTTTTATTTTAGGGGACGGCAGCCCGGTAATCGCAGCCAACTTGTCTAATATCTGCTTTAGTGTCAGATTCACGCCGCCTAAAATGTAACGCTCCCCACTGCGGCCTTTTTCCATGGCGAGGATGTGGCCGCGCGCGCATTCGGTCGCGTCCACCAGATTGAGTCCGGTGTCTACATACGCGGGAAATTTTCTTTTAAGAAAATCCAGAACGATTCGTCCCGTGGGCGTCGGCTTGATATCACGTTCGCCAACCGGGGTGCTGGGATTCACCACGATCACGTCTTGACCGCTTTTTCCTGCGGACAGCGCGACTTCTTCGGCCATGTATTTTGAGCGCTTGTAGTGTCCAATCATCTTGTCGAGAGAAACCGCGGAATTTTCGTCTGCGGAGGTCCCGTCAGTTGAAAACCCCATCGTGGCCACGCTGGAGGTGTAGATAACTTTTCGAACTTTCTTTTTGCGGGCGGCTTCCAGGATTGTTTTTGTCCCCTCGACGTTCGACCGGTGCATCTCATCCGGATCCCGCACCCAGAGCCGGTAGTCGGCGGCAACGTGAAATACAACGTCGCATCCCGACATTGCTTTTTCAATAGATGCGGAGTCTCGCAGATCACCGACGACTTGCTCAGCCCGCAAATCCTGAATGTTTCTTAAGTCACTTGCGGGCCGCACCAGCAGTCGCAAATCAGCGCCCTGCTCCAGCAGGACGCGGGCAACATGGCTGCCGAGAAATCCCGTTGCGCCGGTGACAAAAGCTAGCATTGTAGGTTAGTAAACCACAGAGGACATTGCGGTAAGAACTACGCCCAAACACTTAACAGGACCGTCATCCCGAAGATCCCGCGCTTTTTCCAGCGGCGGGTGGCCCAGCATCGCGATGGACGGCTCAGCAGCGAGAGTCCCTTGGCGTTTACTTGACGGCACCTGCTGCTAGCCCTTCTCGCTCATAACTTTGTTGTAGGTAGTCAACGCGATCATGGGGAAGTATTGGCGGTACATGTGGTACTTCAGGTAGAAGACTTGGGGGAAGCCGGTGCCGGTGAAGTAGGCCTCGTCCCAGGAGCCATCTTTTTTCTGAGTGCGCAGTAGGTAGGCGATGCCGCGGGCTACGCAGTCGCTGCGGGTGTCGTTGGCCGCGAGCAATCCCATGGTTGCCCACGCGGTTTGCGAGGGAGTGCTCGGCCCTACCCCGCGGGTGTTGGGATCGTCATATGAGCCGCAGGTCTCGCCCCAGCCGCCGTCCGGATTTTGCACCATGCGTATCCACTCAGCGGCCTGCTGAATGTATGGCTCGTGCTCGTCGACGCCCATCGCCTGCAATCCGCGCAGAACCAGCATGGTGCCGTAGATGTAGTTCACGCCCCAGCGTCCGAACCATGAGCCGTCGGGCTCCTGTTCGTCACGAATAAATTTCATCGCCTTTTTCACTGCGGGATGGCTCTGGTCGTACCCGTAGGCCGCGAGCATTTCGAGGATGCGCCCCGTGATGTCTACCGTCGCGGGATCGAGCATGGCATTGTGATCGGCGAACGGAATATGCTGGAAGACCATGCGGTCGTTATCTTTGTCGAACGACGCCCAGCCACCGTTGCGGCACTGCATGGAGAGAATCCAGTCAATCGCGCGCTGCACCGACTCGCGCTGATAGCGTCCGTTGGGATGCTCGGCGTGCGCGAGGCCGAGGCAGACCATGGCGCTGTCATCCACGTCAGGATAAAACTCATTGTTGAATTCGAAGTACCAGCCGCCAGGCTGGCCCTGCTTGTTTTTCACTTTCCAGTCGCCGACAGTGCGCACTTGTTTTTGCAGCATCCAGTCCGCACTCTTTAACATGCGCGGATCGTCGGCGGGAACACCGCTCTCGCCAAGGGCAAATAACGCGTATGCCGTATCCCAAACCGGCGGCTTGCAGGGCTGCATGCGGAACGTATCCGCTTCTTCAATCCCCAATTTCTCGAATTCATCGAGAGCGCGAATTACCTGCGGATCGTCGAGCGAATATCCCAGGCAGCGCAGAGCGATGATCGCATTCATCATCGACGGATAAATCGCTCCCAGCCCGTCGCTCATTTCAAAGCGTTCGAGCATCCACTTCTCAGCTTTTTTCAGCGCCATCGACCGCAGCGGACGGATATGCACGCGCTCGAACCAATGCGTCATGCGGTCGAGCGCCAAAAAGAAATTGCGCCACGAAACTAATTTCTTGTCCCAGGGCAAATGCATGCGGGATTTGTCGCGTCCGCCGACAAATAGTTCTTCGACTCCCATTTCGTCGGGAATTTTCTTGAAAGGCTTCTTCGCGTAGGCGATCGAAAGCGGAACCAGAATCGCCCGTGACCACGACGAGATTTCGTAGATGTTGAACCAGAACCAGTTGGGAAAAAGTACGATCTCGGGTGGAATCGCGGGAACGGCGTCGTAATCATACTGACCAAAGAAGCAAAGATAGATCTTGGTAAAAGTATTGACCTTAGTGACGCCGCCCATCTCGAGGATTTTCGTCCGGGCGCGCGTCAATGCAGGATGGTCAGCGGTGTATCCCGCAAGCTTCAATCCAAAATAAGCTTTAACGGTGGCGCTGATGTTCGACGGCCCGTCGGCATAGATGCCCCAGCCGCCGTCTTCATTTTGATGTTGCAGGATATAATTCGCGGCCTTCTGGAAGCGTTCCGCATTGCCCGAGCCGAGCAGAGTGTGCAGCAGAATATAATCAGACTCCAAAGTAGTATCGGCTTCGAGTTCGCCGCACCAATATCCCTCGGGGTGCTGCTGCGAGAAAAGAAATTGCCGTGCTCCGCCGATAGCGGCGGCCACGCGACTGCCGAGATCGTCGATTTTTCCGAAGTGGAGTTGCGGGCCGGCGTTCGCCAGCCGAGACTTGGAGGAGGTCTCTTCCATAATTAATTAGTTCGCAGCAACCGCAACTGGCGCGCTAGCGATAGCCTCGACAATTTCGGGAGGCAATCCGAAGCGCACATTCTCCGGCATTACTTCGACTTCCTGCACATTGTCGAATCCCTTGGTGCCGAGGAATTTAACTACTTCCTCGACCAGGCACTCAGGAGCCGACGCGCCCGCCGTCAATGCGATAGTCTTTACGCCTTCCAGCCACTGTTGCTGGATGTCCCGATAGCTATCAATTAGATGCGATCCGGTGCCCAAATTACGCGCGACTTCTACGAGACGATTGGAATTCGAACTGTTATCCGATCCTACGACCAGCAATAGCTCAGCATCGGACGCAACATGCTTAACCGCAACCTGCCGATTTTCCGTGGCGTAGCAAATGTCCTGCGCAGCGGGCGCCTTGATGTTAGGAAACCGCAACTTCAGGGCAGCGATGATGTCAGTGGTTTCGTCGAGGCTCAGAGTAGTCTGGGTTAAATACGCGACGCGGTCGGGATTCGGAACGGTCACTGACGCTGCTTCCTCAGGTGAACCTACGACCTGTGTGACAATCGGCGCCTCGCCCAGCGTTCCGATCACTTCATCATGGTCGCGATGCCCGATCAGGACAAGCGAATACCCTTCCTTGGCGAACTTTACGGCTTCGACATGGACCTTCGTCACCAGAGGACATGTCGCATCGATCACCCGCAATCCGCGCTGCTTGCTGGCTTCCCGCACTTCAGGTGAGACTCCGTGCGCGCTGTAAATCACGCGCTCGCCATTAGGCACCTCTTCGACGCTGTCGACGAAGATCGCGCCTTTGCCTTGCAGTTCTTCTACTACAAAGCGGTTATGCACGATCTCTTTGCGAACATAGATCGGAGGCCCAAATGCCTCCAGCGCGATTCGCACGATATCAATGGCCCGGACCACCCCGGCGCAAAAGCCGCGGGGTTTCAATAACAGCAGCGTTTTACCGTTTCCAGACGAGTAAGTTTCCTGTTTCATAGACTGATTCAAAGATACACTTCTCCATCGTGAAGGTTCTTTAAAATTACCGGAAAAGTGCCCGCATGGTCAATGTAACCCAAAGAATCGCTTAGCATTAGCAGCGATTGGGGAATATCGGGAGTTAAACGGCGAGCCGTTTCCATTCGGCCCGCCGGCGGTCTTCAAGAATTCCCGACCCAAAATTTAAGCGAGTCTTTCACAGCCTGGGTTCAACGACGGCCCGTTTCGCCCACCGCTTCAGACGTTCTTTGCCACTCCGTGGACCGAGGCTCGTATCGATCATGATGGCGTAGCCAGCCCATGGCACGCTGCGGCGCATCTTCGTCACGGCCTTTCGGCGTGTGGTCGAGAAGGTTGTAAGTGGTGAGCAGAATGTCGAGTCCGCGCGCGTAAGTCGAGTAGGTATGAAAAATCTCGCCCGCTTCATTCCTATAGAACACGCTCATGCCAGGCAATTCCTCGGACGAAAATTTCACCATGCTGTAGTTGTAATTCACCTGGGCTTTAGCCGCCTCGTCCTTCGGGAAGGAAACGTGATAGTCAAAGTTAAAATCGCTGCCTGAGGAAGAAACCCACTTGAACTGCCATCCCATGCGCTTTTTGAACCCTTGAATTTCCGGCAACGACGTGCGGGAAACTGCTACGAACGCCGTGTCGCGGTGCGCCAGATGCACAATTGCACCGTCGAACCCATCGCTCAGGTAAGAGCAGGCCGGACAACCCTCTTTCCATCCTGGACCGAACATGAAGTGATAAACAATCAGTTGGCTGCGCCCGTCGAATAGATCCGTCAGACTTTCCTTCCCATTCGCGCCATCGAAGACGTAGCTCTTATCTACCTTCTCCCACGGCATTTCGCGTCGCCGCCGGGCAAGGTCATCGCGCAGCCGGGTAAATTCCTTCTCTTTGACTAGAAGTTCCTTGCGTGCGGAAAGCCATTCCGCAGGTGTCACCACTTTTGCGTCTAATTTTGAGGTCGTTGTTATAGGCATTGTCATCGTTTCCATCGCCATTTCTCCTTTGCTTTAAGTTAGTGGTTATTTTTTCTGCACGAAATATTTTCGCCGCTAAAGCGGTTACTCCGCCGGTTGAAACCAATCCGCCGCCGAGCACCCACGCCGCGCTTGCCAAACACACCGGACACATAGCTCCTCCCCTACTTCCCCTTCGAAGCAGCTTCCGCTCGCTGGCCGATGCGCGACAAAATTTGTCCCCAACCGGAATTCACTCCCTGGCGGTGGTCATCCTGAATCATGCCCACCGCTTTGTGATGAAACTTGATCAGCGTGCCTCCCTCGACTTCGCTCAGGCGGTACTGCACATTTGAGACGGCGGCATACGACATGAACAAAGGCCCCGAAATTTCGAGCAGCGTGGGACGCTTGATCGCCTGCACGTGTCCCCAGAAATGTCCATTGTTATCGCCCAGGTCGCGGTACCATCTGCCTCCCGGCCAGGCTTCGAGTTTCATTGGCATCTTGCTTTCGGGCGTTTCGTTCTCCGGCCCGAGTTGTTCGAGCAGCGCTTCGAATGTCACATCGATCGGCGCGCGCACGAGTGTTTCTTTGGTTATTACAAGCGTTAAGTTTTCAATTCCTGGTACGGCTGCGGTCATGCTCATCGTCCCTCCTCGCTTTCGCGTCTACTTTTTTTCTAGTTCCTTAGCCTTTGCCTCGGCGCGTTCCTTGATGCGGTTCAATTGGTGTGTCCAGTAACGTTCGAATGTTTCCGTCCACTCATGCATGGGACGGATGGCGTCTGCATTTGTGCGGTAAAGCATATGCCTCCCATGGCGGCGCACCCTCACCAGCCCAACACCGTGCAGCACGCGCAGATGCTTCGAAACCGATGGCTGCCTGAGCCCCAAGCTGGCCACGATATCTCCCACGGCACGCTCTTGTGGCGCAAGGTAATTGAGGATTTCCCTCCGCCGTGGCTCGGCTACCGCGTTGAACGCATCCGAAGTTGTTGCCGCTCTCGCCATGGAAAGTAATATATACCCATATAGGAATATGTCAAGTGTGAATTTTTTCGGCGCGATAAACGGAATAGTAATCAGTCAATTTGTTGTCATTCCGGTTGGGCGATGAGGAATCTGCTTCCTTTCAACTCATTTCCAAACTCTCGTCATTCCAAAGGGGTTCAGCCATAAGGAATGTACATTTGCGTGAAGATATATTCCTCGCGCGAGTCGCTCTTCGGAATAACTCCTACAGTTCCCTTTGTCGCTCCTTGCCGCTTTTCACTCCTCGCCTGTAGCATGTAGGCATCAGCAATTTTTCAGGAGAAATTTATGGCAGTAGATACGTTCACCGCCCCAATTATTGACGGAACCGCATCCCGTCCGAAGGTTTATAGAAACTTTATCGATGGAGAATGGGTTGAGTCCGCCACTGGAGAAACTTTCGAAGACCGCAATCCTGCCGACGATCGCGATGTGGTGGGAATCTTCCAGAAGTCGGGCAAGAAAGATACCGACGCAGCAGTAGAAGCCGCGAAACATGCGTTCGTGAAGTGGCGCTTAGTTCCGGCACCGCGCCGCGCCGAGATCATTTATCGCGCCGCCGAAATCCTGCTCGAGCGCAACGAAGAATACTCCCGCGACATGACCCGCGAGATGGGCAAGGTGCTGAAAGAAACTCGCGGCGACGTGCAGGAAGCCGTCGACACCGCCTACTACATGGCTGGCGAAGGACGCCGCATGTTCGGCCCTACCACTCCTTCAGAGCTGCCCAATAAATTTGCCATGGCCATTCGCCAGCCCCTCGGCGTCTGCGGAATGATTGCGCCGTGGAATTTTCCCATGGCGATTCCGTCGTGGAAGCTGCTGCCCGCGCTGGTTTGCGGCAATACTTGCGTGATCAAGCCGGCGCAGGATACTCCACTGTCGACATTCAATCTGGTACGCGCGCTCACCGACGCCGGCCTTCCGAAAGGCGTGGTCAATGTCGTGACAGGATTCGGCCCCGAAGCCGGAGCGCCACTGCTGGATAATCCAGAAGTCCGCGCGATTTCGTTTACCGGATCGTCAGCCGTCGGACGCACCGTCGGCACCACCGCCGCGCAGACTTTCAAGCATTGTTCACTCGAGCTCGGCGGCAAGAATCCCATGATCGTGCTCGACGACGCCAATCTCGACCTCGCCATCGAAGGCGGACTATGGGGAGGCTTCGGCACCACCGGCCAGCGTTGCACCGCAACCAGCCGCATCATTGTGCAGAAGGGCGTTTACAACCATTTCGTGGATCGCTATGTCGAGCGCGCCAAGAAGTTAAAAGTCGGCAATGGACTCGACGAAACCAGCGAGATGGGCCCAGCCATCAACGAAGCACAGATGAACCGCGACCTGAAGTACATCGAGATCGGACGCGGCGAAGGCGCCAAGCTAAAATGCGGCGGCAATCGCCTGGACAAGGGCGAGCTTCAACATGGATGGTTTGTCGAGCCAACCGTTTTCGTCGATGTCGATCCCAAGATGCGCATCGCTCAGGAAGAAATCTTCGGCCCGGTCGTTTCAATCATCCTTTGCGAAGATCTTGAAGATGCGATCAATATCGCCAACAACATCGAGTACGGATTGTCGTCCTCGATCTACACGAAGGACGTAAACAAAGCGTTCGTCGCCATGCGCGATCTGTACGCCGGCATTACTTATATCAATGCCCCGACGATTGGCGCGGAAGTTCATCTTCCCTTCGGGGGAGTAAAAGCCACAGGCAACGGCCATCGCGAAGGCGGAATCGGCGCGATCGATTTTTACAGCGAATGGAAAGCCGTATACGTAGATTATTCAGATCGCTTGCAACGAGCCCAGATCGACCGCGGCGAATAACAGAGAGACGGGCCTCCGCGTCCGTTAAGTCGGGGGACGCCCGTCGATCTATATGTGCATCACCTTCTGCCGTCGTCCTGAGGGACGTTAGTCCCGAGGGATCTGGCGCGAGTAGGAACATTGGTGTTGGACCGTATCCGCTGCGCGCGAGATCCTTCGCAAGCTCAGGATGAAGTCAAACAGAGAATAGGACTAACATGCCACTGACTCAATCCCGCGAGATCGCCGCCGCTTCCCGGCTCGACAATGTTCGCTATGCCATCCGCGATCTCGCGTGCGTGGCCGACGAAGTCACCAAGCAGGGACACAAAGTCCTCCCGCTGAACGTTGGCGATCCACTCAACTTTGATTTCGAAACGCCGGCGCACATGATCGACGCCGTCCACAAAGCCATGCGCGACGGCAAAAATGGATACGCCCCATCCCCCGGGATCCCGCAAGCGTTGGAAGCGATTCGCGAAGAAGCTGCACGTAAAGGAATCACGACAGTTCAAGATGTTTTCGTGACGTCAGGCGCCAGCGAGGCGGTCGATGTCTGTCTTACTTCACTTCTTAATCCAGGCGAAGACATCCTGACTCCGTGCCCTGACTACCCGCTTTACTCGGCGGTTTTGTCGAAGCTGGATATCGGCCTCAACACATATTTCTTAAACGAAGATGACGCGTGGCAACCTGAACTTGACGACATCAAGCGCAAAATCACTTCGCGCACTCGCGGAATAGTAATCATCAATCCCAACAATCCAACTGGATCCGTTTGCTCGCGAAAAATGCTGGAACAGATTGCTGAACTCGCCCGCCAGCACAATCTCGTAATTTTTTCCGACGAAATTTACGACAAACTGATGCTCGATGACGATGAACACATCTCGATGGCCGCCGTCGCCCCGGATGTCCCCGTCGTTACCTTTGGCGGACTTTCCAAAAATTACCTTGCTCCCGGATGGCGCGTCGGCTGGGGAATCGTCAGCGGCAACACAGCGTCAGTGAAGCCGTACATCGAGGGAGTGCATCGCCTATTGCGCGCACGTCTCTGCGCGAACCATCCCGAGCAATATGCGATTCCCGCCGCGCTGAACGGATCGCAGCAGCACATAGTCGAAGTTTGCGCGAAACTTCGGACACGCCGCGATCTCACGGTGAAATCCTGCAACGCGATCACCGGAATAACCTGCGTGGCGCCCCGAGGTGCTTTTTACGCTTTCCCCAAGATCGATATTCCCGACAGCGATGAAAATTTCGTCAAAGAATTAATTCGCAAAAAGCATGTGATGGTCGTCCACGGTTCCGGCTTCGGACAAAAACCCGGCACCAAACATTTCCGCATAGTCTTTTTGCCCAACGAACAGACTTTATCGAAAGCCTATACCGCAATCGCCGATTTAATGCAGGAACTCTATCAATGACCCGCGCCGCCGCGGTCCGGTTGCCTATTGTGGATTCCCGTGGACGCACATGCTGCCTGCAATAGCGCCTGCTCGACTTCCGCACTTTTCCCGCGAGTTCGAGATTCTTCTGGCATGTGCCGCCCACGAAGGCAGCCCGCGCGCGAATAGTTTTGCTCGGCTTTTTGGTGACGAAGTCGATGGGGACGTGCTCTTGCGCGGCGCAGAGCACCATCGCCTGATTCCACAACTCTATCACTCGGTGCATTCCCTTTCGTGCTTGCCCGAACCATTCTTCTCAACCCTCCGGCGCCGCTATGCGGAGAATGCCCGCCAGACACTTCGCCTGTCCCGCGATCTGGTTCAGGTCGCAAAGAAGTTGGAGAGCCGCCAGATATCCTTTCTGGCTTACAAAGGACCAACCCTGGCTGCGGCTCTTCACCGGGAGGTCACCGAACGACAATTTGCAGACATCGATGTATTGGTTCCCGCATCGCTTGTAGAGGATGCGCAGGCCGCCCTCGTTGAACTTGGCTATGCATCCAAAAGTCTGATTCATGCGATCCGTGAAAAAAGCTACATGCGCTCAGGGTATGAATTGGCGTTTGATTTACCGGACGCGCCAAATGTTTTGGAATTGAAGTGGAATATATTGCCACGTTTTTACACCGTTCATTTCGATCTCGCCGAACTTTTCGCACGGTCGAAAGTCATCAGCGTCGCGGACCATCCGCTACCAACGCTCAGCGTAGAAGATCTGTTCCTGGTTTTATGCGTTCATGCGGCCAAGCATAGCTGGTCGGAACTTTCGCTGGTGCGGGATGTTGCCCAACTGATAAACGCTCAACCCCTCAATTGGGATACAGTCAGAGAGCAAGCTCGCAAATTGGGGATCCAGCGCATTGTGTACATTAATCTCACGCTTGCCCGGAACTTATTGGGCGCAGAGATTCCAACTTCCACGCAGAAAGAATTTGAAATGGAACGGCCATCCGCCGATACGCTGTTTCGCGTCTTGTCCGTGGCAAGCGCAGGTCAACAGGTGAATACCGAATCGATCTCCTACTTCCGGTCGATCCTTATACTGAGAGAGCGTTGGCGGGATCGAGGAAGGTTTTTATGGCGCCTCATATTCAGCTCAAGCACCCGCCAAACGATCGCACTCCCGGCATGGCTATCTCCACTCTATTTTGTAATCAGAATGTATCGCCTTGCGGGACGACTAAAAAACTTCGTGCTGATCAGAGCAGGAGTCCTGACCGACGCTAAGTAGCTCTACGGTCAAATTTTCGAAGCGGGGTATTCATACACTCCTCGCCCCGATTTGCGGCCAGTGCGGCCCGCCTTGACATATTGCACCAGCAGCGGCGCCGGCCTATATTTCTCGCCGAGCGCACGGTGCAAATACTCCAAAATGTGAAGCCGGGTATCGAGTCCCACAAGGTCGACCATCTCGAATGGGCCCATCGGGTGATTCAGGCCAAGCTTGACGGCCTTATCGATATCTTCTGCCGAGGCAATTCCTTCCTGAAGCATGTAAAACGCCTCGTTCCCGATCATGGCATTGATGCGCGACGTGATGAACCCTGGAGCTTCTTTGATCACCACCACTTCCTTCCCCATGTTTTTGCCGACCTCCGCCACCGCTGTGATGGTGTGATCGTCGGTTTCGAGCGCACGCACAATTTCCAATAACTTCATTTTGTGCACTGGATTGAAAAAATGCATCCCCACGCATTTTTTTGCGCCGGTAAGTGACGCTGGCAATCTCGGTGATACTTAGAGATGAAGTATTGGAAGCCAGAATCGTGGACGGGCGGCAGACTTTATCGAGCAAGGTGAAAATTTCGACCTTGGATTCGATCTCTTCGGGGACAGCCTCGATGACCAGATCCGCTTCTCGCGCCGCCTGCTCGACTGAATCCGCATATTCCAAGCGTGCAAATGCTGCGTCGGCATTCGCGGGAGTAACCTTTCCCAACTCCACCGCTTTATTGAGATGTGTTTTTATTTCGGATTCAGCTTTGCGCAACGCATCAGGAAGCAAATCTTCGAGAATGGTGCGATAGCCGCCGAGAGCTGCAACCTGAGCGATGCCGCGGCCCATGATGCCGGCGCCGATTACGGCAATCGTCTCAACCCTTGCCACTATTGCGCGCTCTTATCCAGTACGGAGATGACTCCGTTAAGATTCGACGCGGCGGCACGCAACGTTTCCGCGAGCCGTTTGCGTTCGTCGGCCTCCATTGCTGGAACGGACGCGCTAATGCGCCGCAAAGTGGTATTGATGTCGTCCACGTAGTTAATGAGGCGAATGAGTTCTCCAGTAGCTGCCATAGAACATCCTGCTCCTATTGCACGATGAGTGAATACCCATTCTCAATGGTGCGGCCAATTTAGTAAAGCTCCCAAGGTAGCTGACGCGGTTCACAGTAACGGCGAACCGAACCTCAAATAAGAAAAGATTAATCGAACGTTATGCCTATCCCTGATGGTTCCCATTCATCCTTTTAATTTGTCTTTTCCTCTCGCAGAACATCTAATAACCACATGAGTGAAAAGCCTTTAAAGCGCTACATCTTCGCCAGTGATTTCGATCAAACCCTCACTTTTAACGACTCTGGGTACGTTTTAAGCGAATTGGCTGGAATTCCGACTGCCGAGTTTGAGCGTAAGGCGCAGGGCATGGCCAAGTTGAATCTGGTGCAGCAGGGCGCGGAATTAGCCTATTTGATGCTGCACGATCCCGAATTTCAAAGCAGGGTACGGAAAGAGCATTTATACGAAGTAGGCAAGCGCATCCGCTTGAAAGAGAATATTTCGCTTTTATATGAAATCTTACGTAGTGGAATTGAGGGATACTGTTTCGATTTTTACGTGTTGTCCGCGGCACCGGTTGAAATAGTTCAATCGGCTTTGGAAGGTATCGTTCCCGCGGATCATATTTTTGGAACGGAGTTTCGTTATACAGATACTGGACAAATTCGATCCATTGCGCGTGCCACTGCAGGGTATGGAAAGGTAGCGGCGCTCGATCAGTTGCAGTCGCAACAGCAGGTTGGGCCCGATCACATCATTTATGTGGGCGATGGCAGTTCTGACGTGCACGTAATGCTGCACGTGAATGTGCGCGATGGATTCACAATCGCCGTTTCCGAAGCGAAACACGTTTCGCAAGTCGCGAAGCGAACCATACTCAGCAGCGATGCCCTCGCCGTGCTCGCGCCAATTCTCGAAGATGTAGTTGGCTGGCCGCGCCTGCGCATTCGCGAATTCTTCGAATCGTACGGAATCTTGATTCAAGAATGGGAGCGCGTTCGCACTGACTGGCTAACGCTGCGCGTAGCCGAACCGCATCAACTAAAGAGCGCCGCCATCGCAAAGTGATTTGCTCATGTAGTGACACTGTTGTCCGCTGCCTTTGATTTTGACTTTCTAAGACAATAGTCCCAGTCCACTCCACAGCGGCGGACAACGACCAGTTTCCCCGCTGTTATTGCGACCACTTCCCTGCTATGTTAGGTTCGACAAATAGCAGAGGTTGACGTGCGAGCGACAATTCCTGCCGGACTAGACCGCAAGGAAGCGGAAGCTTATTCGCGTCTCGATCCGGAACAACTTCCGAAACATATCGCCATTATTATGGACGGCAACGGTCGCTGGGCGCGCAAACGCCATCTGCCGCGCGTGGCCGGACACCGTGCCGGCCTGACGTCGGTACGGTCGACCGTCGAAACCGCATCCTCCATCGGTATCCGCGCGTTGACCCTGTATGCGTTCTCGGAGGAAAACTGGAAGAAGCGTCCGCAGACGGAAGTGAACTTCCTCATGTCGCTGCTTTGCCGATATCTGAAATCCGAAGTCGCTACCATGAACAAGCAAAACATCCGTCTGGAATATATTGGCAGGCTTCAGGAGCTTCCCGGTCCGGTGCAGGACAAAATGGAGTGGGCCAGAAAAGCCACAGGCAACAATACGGGCATGGTTCTCACCCTGGCGCTCAATTACAGCGCCCGCACGGAGCTCGTGGATGCTTTCCGTTCCCTCATCGAATCCGCCGCCCGCAACGGAGGTATCGAACATCTGGAAATCGATGAGGAATCGGTCTCGCGACACCTCTATACAAAACATTTGCCTGACCCCGATCTGGTGGTTCGCACCAGCGGCGAAATGCGGTTAAGCAATTTTTTACTTTGGCAGCTCGCCTACGCGGAAATATACGTCACGCCTACGCTCTGGCCGGAATTTCGCGGTCTGCACCTCCTCGAAGGCATCGCCGAATATCAGAAGCGCGAGCGGCGGTACGGCGGCTTGAGCGGAAACGCTTCCCACCTGCTTCCCTCAAATAAGTCAGGCAAGATAGCGCGGAGTTAATCTGTGCAACTGCTGAAGCGGGTCCTCACCGCAGTAGTTCTTATTCCCATCGTTTTACTGTTGGTCCTGCGCGCGCCGATCCCGTTGTTAGCGCTAGTGGCAGCTATAATCGCCCTGCTTGCCGTATATGAATTTCTCAAACTGGCCGAATCCTACGCCGTCAGACCGTTCTACTGGCCCACTTACATTTTTATCGGCGTATTTTTCTTACTCTTGGCTATCGGCTCAGACAACGCCAAGCCGGTGCTCTCCACCGGGGTCTTCATTTATGGCATAGGATTCGCGGCGTCGTTTCGGCGCATTCGCATTCCTGGCCGTGGGGATGAGCCGTGCGGACTTGAGCACGTCCTTTCCTGCAGCTCTCGCTTCGGTCTTTGGATTTTGTTACGTGGCCCTGCCGCTGGGATTTCTGGTGCAATTGCGCGAACAGTGGTCCGGCGCTTTCTTGCTTTTGTACTTGCTGCTCATCGTGTGGGCCGGGGATATCTTTGCCTACTTTGTGGGACGATCGCTGGGCCGTCATCTGATGTCGCCGCGCATCAGTCCTAAAAAAACGTGGGAGGGCGCCGCCGCATCTTTGATCGCAAGCATGTTGGTCGGCGCGCTGCTCTACAACTACGCTCTGCCCATCAGCTCCACCCTCTTGAATGCGCGCCTGATCGAAAGGCAAGATGGATTGTTCGCTCTGCAAAAAATTGAGTTGTGGCCCATACTCGTGCTTTCCGCCGCAATTAATGTCGCAGCCCAATTGGGGGATCTAGTCGAATCGCTGATCAAACGCGGCGCCGGCGTGAAGGATTCGGGGACGATCTTGCCTGGCCACGGCGGCATGCTCGATCGCATCGACGCCCTACTCTTCGCCGCTCCAATTCTGTGGCTTTACATCGCGTGGAAAGTAATGCAGCAATGAATGTGCTGGACCCGGGATAGCTTTGAAGGGCGGGGCTTCAGCCCCGCCCTAAATTCAACTTAAGCTCCCACGGCGCGCCTGAAGGAGCGCCCTTTCAAAGCATTCGCGTGTTTTTCGCGGGTTTCGATCAATCCGGTAAACTATCTCTACTCTCATCCATGAAACGCATCGCCATTTTGGGTTCAACCGGCTCGATTGGACGAAGCACACTGAGCGTCGTCGAATCGTATCCTGATCGTTTCCAGATTGTCGCCCTCGCAGCTGGGCAAAATCTCGAAGCTGCCTATGAGCAAGTCATCCGCTGGAAACCTCGCATCATCTCCGTGGCCGCTGAAGAACACGCCAACATTCTCCGTGACCGCCTGAAAGCAATCGGAAAAAGCCAAATCAACGTAGTCAACGGTCCGCCCGGAAACATAAAAGTCGCCACCCACCCCGAAGTTGATTTCGTAGTCAGCGCGATCGTAGGCGTCGCAGGCCTCGAAGCCACCTACGAAGCCGTGCGCGCCGGAAAAACTGTCGGACTGGCTAATAAGGAATGCATGGTAGCGGCGGGAGAATTGATTACCGCCGAGGCGCGCCGCCAGGGCAAACCGCTATTACCGATCGATAGCGAGCACAATGCCGTCCATCAGTGCATGCGCGCGGGTCGCATGGAAGAAGTGAAAACGGTCTGGCTCACCGCTTCAGGCGGACCCTTTCTGAATACTCCCGCGTCTCTCTTTTCATCTATTACCGTGGAGCAGGCTTTAAACCATCCCACGTGGAAAATGGGACGCCGGATCACAATCGATTCCGCCACATTAATGAACAAAGGGTTTGAGGTAATTGAGGCGTGCAGGTTGTTTCGTCTCCCGCCGGATAGGATTAAGGTTATCGTGCATCCGCAATCCACAATTCATTCCATGGTCGAGTTCGTAGATGGCAGCATACTTGCTCAGTTTTCAGTGACGGACATGCGCCTCCCTATTTTGTACGCGCTCACTTATCCGGAGCGGCTTCCGTCTGATATGCGCTTCCCGCTCATGGACTTACGGCATCTCGACTTCTCTCCAGCCAGACATGGAAAAATTCCCTTGTTTGCGCCTGGCCTATGTCGCGGCGGAAGCTGGGGGCGCGAAAACTATTGCACTCAACGCGGCGGACGAAATAGCCGTTTCGGCCTTTTTGGATGGCCACATCGGATTCCAGGAGATTCCTTTAGTCATAGAAAAAGTGCTTTCTGAAACGGATACGGGCAAAATTGAATCTATAGTAGATGTATTGGCGGCAGATAGGGTGGCGCGCCATGCCGCCCAGCACAGAATCGATCAGCTTGGCCGTGATGTAATGATTTCAGGACCGGTGAAGGGGATGAAATCCTAATCATATGTCTCAATTTTTTATATCGGTAATCGCTTTTATTGCAATTCTCGGATTCATGATTTTGATCCACGAGTTTGGCCATTACGCCATGGCCAAAATATTGGGTGTTCGCGTCGAGCAGTTTGCCATCGGATTCGGCAAGCGCCTGCTCGGTTTCCGCAAGGGCGAAACTGAATATCGGATCAACATTCTGCCCCTGGGCGGCTACGTAAAGATGAGCGGCGAGAACCCAATGGACGCCCGCAGCGGCGATCCCGGCGAATTTCTATCGCACCCGCGCTGGCATCGTTTCATCATCGCCATTGCCGGCCCCACGATGAATATTCTGTTTGCGATCGGCTTGCTCACGATTGTTTATATGGTGCATTTCGAGCACCCGCTCTACCTGGATAAGCCAGCCGTAGTTGCGTCTGTCAGGCCCGGTTCGCCTGCGTCCAGCATTGGCATTCAGGCTGGCGACCGGATTGCCAGCATTGACGGGATCGACAATCCGACGTGGGAGCAGGTTTCCTTCAAGGAAATGCTGAATCCCAATCAGCCCCTGGCAGTTACCATTCAACGGGGAAATCAATCCCTGCAAAAAACGCTGGTCCCTGATCTTCAAATATCGCATGATGGCTACGGATCGGCCGGGTGGTACGCCGATGAGCCGGTGGTCGTGGGCAATCTTGAACCTGCTATGCCAGCCGAAAAGGTTGGAATCAAACAGGGTGACAAGATTATCGCTATGGATGGAAAGCCCCTCCCGTCTATAGAAAGCATGATAGAGAGCCTGCAACAATCGAAAGATAAACCAGTTGAACTAACCGCCGTTCGTGACGGCCAAACGCTCAAATTCAGGGTTCAGCCGGTGTTGGCGAAGACCGAAGAGCCGGGGCAGGAACGCTACCGAATAGGCTTCCAGGGCAAGACTGAAATGAAGGTTGAAAGCCTTCCGTTCATTGAGGCGCTAGATCACTCATTGGAAGACAACAAAACTTATGCCGCGCTGATTCTTCAGTTGGTGCAGAAGCTTATTCAGCACAAAGTATCGATCAAAGCGTTTTCCGGGCCCATTGGAATCGCACAAGACGCCGGCCAAGCCGCACAAGAAAAAGGCTGGACTCCGCTGCTCGGCTTGACTTCAGGCATCAGCCTGAATCTGGGCATTCTGAATCTGCTGCCGATTCCCATCCTCGACGGTGGCGTGATCCTTCTGCTGTTCGTCGAAACGCTAATCCGCCGCGACATCAGCCTGCAAATTAAAGAACGTATCTACCAGGTGGCTTTCGTGTTTCTGGTTCTATTCACGGTGGTAGTCATCTACAACGACATTGCCAAGATGCTGCCCGGATTCACGCAGCGCTTGCCGTAGGAAGTTGCGTAGGGACAGCCGCCCACGGCTGTCCGGGCCGAGGGAAGCTCGGCCTCTGTTTTGGGTTTTGAATTGTCGGTGAGCTTCGCTTAACTGACATCGGTGGGCGGCTGTCGCTACGCAATACGGCCTCGCGGCACCACCAGGCGCGGCCGACCGATCTCCGGCCCGGCCCGCTGATCTCCCCGCGTCTACATGCTAAAATGAAGTCTCCAATGGCTGATATTCAACGCAGGAAGACCGTCACGGTCCCGATCAACGGGGTGCGCGTTGGCAGCGATGCACTGGTAGTGGTGCAATCCATGACCAACACCGACACCGCCGATGTGGCCTCGACTGTGAAGCAAGTTGCGGCCTTAGCCCGCGCTGGCTCTGAACTGGTCCGCGTGACCGTAAATAATGACGACGCCGCTGCTGCCGTCGCTCCTATCGTTGATGAACTTGACCGGCAAGGTATCCGCGTTCCCATCGTCGGAGATTTCCATTACAACGGACATCAGCTCCTCAAGAAATATCCTGAGTGTGCGCGCG
The DNA here is from genome assembly GCA_963849315.1 of uncultured Acidobacteriaceae bacterium. GTDB lineage: Bacteria > Acidobacteriota > Terriglobia > Terriglobales > Acidobacteriaceae > PALSA-188. Next base: position 867,125 of record CAWKGT010000002.1, read on the forward strand.
CCTTGGCGAAATACCGAATTAATCCTGGCAATGTTGGCATAGGGCGAAAAGACGACGCCAACTTTCGCACCATGATCGAAGTTGCCGCAGAGAATCAGAAACCAGTCCGCATCGGAGTGAATTGGGGCTCGCTCGATCAAGCGTTGCTGACCAAAATGATGGATGAGAACTCGCGGCTTTCTGAGCCGCGGGGCGCTCGCGAAGTCACGATGGAAGCCATGGTTGTGAGTGCGCTGAATTCAGCGGCGCTGGCTGAGAAATATGGCTTGCGCCCTGACCAGATTATTTTGAGCGCGAAGGTCAGCGGCGTGCAGGATCTAATCGATGTCTATCGTTCGCTCGCCGCTCGCTGCAATTATCCCCTGCATCTCGGATTGACCGAAGCTGGCATGGGAGCCAAAGGTATCGTGGCGTCGAGCGCCGCGCTCGGAGTTTTGCTGCAAGAAGGAATTGGAGACACGATTCGCGTATCGCTCACGCCTGCACCCGGCGGCGACCGCAGCGAGGAAGTGCGAGTGGCGCAGCAAATTTTGCAATCTCTCGGAATTCGCGGCTTTACTCCGCAAGTGACGGCATGTCCCGGATGCGGACGCACTACCAGCACTTTCTTTCAGGAAATGGCGCAGCAAATTCAGTCTTATTTGCTCGAGCAGATGCCGGTCTGGAAAGAAAATTACAGCGGCGTCGAGGAAATGAAAGTCGCCGTGATGGGCTGCGTGGTCAACGGCCCCGGCGAATCCAAGCACGCGAGTTTAGGCATCTCGCTTCCTGGAACATTCGAGGAACCCAAAGCTCCTGTCTACGTTGATGGACGCCTGTTCACGACTCTAAAAGGCGATCACATAGTAGCCGAGTTCATCCAGATTCTCGACGACTACGTTTGCTCACACTACGCCGCGAGAGAAGAAGTGACCGTTTCGTAGTTTTCCCGGAAATGGCGGCGCGCCCAAAAACCTTTGTCATCCTGATCACTCTAGTTTTGTCATCCTGAGCGCAAGTTCTTCTTGGCTTGCGAAGAAGAACCAAGTCGAAGGATCCCTGCAGCTTTATGGCGCGTGAAAAATCTGTCCTACCCGACAGCAAAGCCTTACGCGGACAACTTCAGCAAGCACACCGCCGCAGTCAGCCATATCGCGAACCCCGCCATATTCAACCCGATTCTCCACTTTGCGCTATCGATTATGAAGTTGTATTTTGCGTCCATGACACTCTCCTTTGCTGTCTCATTTGACGGAATACGCAATCAAACGTTAGTGGAGATACGTTAAAGTAGCGTGAAAGTTCCCGAGGAATTGTTACGGAGATGTGAATTTATTACGCGAGTAGAGGCAAGCTGGAATCGGCAAGCGGATCGGCAATGTTCTTTAGTTCAGAGTAATGCGTAAGTAACGTCTGGGGCGCGCGCACGCGTTGCCCTATCAACATGTGTTTCAGTTGTAGCGCGTTTACCGCCGCTTTGGCTTCGAAGTGGTTGTTTGCAACTACGTAAGTTACTTCCGCCTTCTTTGCGATGCGCTCGATTTTATCCTTCCATCCGGTCAATTCAGATTCCTTATACAAATAGTTGTAGCGGTCGTCGCCACTTTCGGATTCGAACCACTGATCATAGTTACGTCCATGCATCCGCACATAACCAACAGGCGACGTTACGTGTTCCGTCGGCTCCAGGGATCGTCCGATCAATGGCTGATCAATGTTGCAGAATGCGACGTTGTTTTGCGTGAAGGCGGCGAGAGTTTCGGGATTGTCCCAGCTCGAATGACGCACTTCCACCACTCTTGGATATTCGATGAACTGCCGCAATAACACTTCAACATACTCGCGATTAAGCGAAGTGTTTTTAAATGACATCGGAAATTGAATCAGCAGAGCGCCGAATCTCCCTGTTGAGGCCAACGCCTCCAATCCCTCGCGGGCGAGTTTTTCGTCTTCGTCGTTTGGCTTGATGCTGGCGGCGGATGTGGGCTCCATCACCGCCAGCGGTGAGTGAGTAAACGACCGGTGCAACTTTGCGGTGAACACAAAATTTGGATTGGATGAAACTCTCCTTGCCCAAAGCTTCGCTAGCTCGGGCTTGATGTGTCCGTAAAAGGAGGTGTTGACCTCGACCATGTCGAAGCATTGCGCAAGGTATTCCAGAGGATGTTCCTTGCGCCGCTGCATACCGGATGGATAGAAAACTCCCTCCCAGTCCTTGTACGACCAGCCAGCCGTGCCAATGCGTATGTGTGGGACGGAAAGCATTTCTAAGATAAAATCCTTTCGCAATGAAACGTTTATTGCAACCGATATTATTGCCGTTAGCTTTAGTAGCCACAATTTGGGGACAAAGTGAAGAAACCCTCAATCCCGCATCCAGCCCAACCTAGTTCCCAAACTGCTACTTCCGACCCTGCAACAAAGGAGAATACTCCGGCTGTTCCGGGCCCTAATGCTGGTGACTCTAAGCTGCTCAAACCAATAACGACGCAGAAAGCAGTTTACCCGCTTGAGGCCATCGGGCAACAGCTCCAGGGACAGGTGTGGGTAAAGCTGCGAATCTCCGAAACCGGAGATGTCGAGGATACCGAACTAATCAGCGGAGATCCGATTCTGGCCAAGTCAGCGGTCGAGGATTCAAGCATTGGAAGTTCGAACCCTATATAAGGAACGGGAAAGCCGTCAAGGTCGCGATCAAGCTGCCGATGGATTTCGCTTTCAGTGGACAAATCAAAGATCGCCCCGAGTCCGCTACCCAAGCGGAACTTCCTAGGGTTCAAGTTTCCCAAGGGGTCATACAGGGCCTAAAGATTCATGACGTCGGGCCGATCTATCCTGAGCTAGCGCGTCAAGGGCGAGTTCAGGGAAGCGTTCTGTTACACGCCGTAATTGGAAGGGATGGGCGCATCGTAGAATTGGTACCCATATCCGGGCTGAAACAATTGATTCCTGCGGCCGTTTGGGGCAGTTCAACAATGGAAATATAAGCCATATGTTTTGCAGAGTGAACCGATTGGTAAATACGACAATCATTGTAAACTTCACTTTATCCCCACATTATTAGGCTTCCGCGGTTGGCCGTGCCGCGTATGATCTTTCGGTCCTCCTCACTGCCTGATCCTCGGATTCGCCACTGAGTACAGAAAGTCGGTCAGGAAATTGACTGCGACATAAGTCAGCCCAATCGCGAGGATGCAGCCTTGCACCAGGAAGTAATCGCGGTTGCTGATCGCGGTGATCGTGAGTCGGCCAATTCCGGGCCAGGAAAAGATGGTCTCAGTTACGATTGCACCAGCCAATAGCGCGCCAAATTGCAATCCCAGCACTGTGATCACCGGGATCATTGCGTTGCGCAGCGCGTGACGATAGACAACCGTCCGCTCTGGAAGTCCCTTCGCGCGCGCGGTACGAATGTAGTCCTGCCCGAGTTCTTCAAGCATCGAGGTACGAACCATGCGGGTGAGAATTGCCGCCAGCGCGCCTCCCATTGTGATGGCAGGCAAGATCAGGTGAGCGAAACTGCCAGAGCCCGATACCGGCAGCAATCCCAGCTTGATGGCGAAAAACAGAATTAATATCGGTCCCAGGGCGAAATTGGGGAACGACAGTCCGAAAAGACTGACCACACTAAGGGTCCGGTCATCCCATTGATTGCGGCGTTGAGCGGAACGCACTCCCGCAGGGATCGATAACAGAATTGCTACGATCAGCGCCGCTATAGTGAGTTGGAGAGTATACGGATAACGTCGCGCGATCAGACTACTCACGCTCTGATTGAATCGCACCGATAGTCCGAGGTCGCCATGCAATACGCCCTTCCAATAGTGAAAATATTGCTGGGTGAGCGGCGCGTCGAGACCGTAAGCGTGCCGGGCGGCTTGGATATCGGTCGCGGGAGCGCCCTCGCCGAGCATTTGCAGAATAGGATCTCCGGGAACCAGATGGATCAAAAAAAATACCAGCGACACTACGAGCCAGATGACGGGCAGCGTATAGAGCACGCGAAGTGAAAGATAGCGGAGCATGTATCCTGTTGGTGTTCGTACGCCGTTGGATTCTCCCAAACGGTCTATTGGTAGCTGCCAACTTCAGTGGGCTTCAACTTTTCGATTCGAACTTTTGCGATGCGATGCCCATCCATTTCGCTGATCACAAATCGGTGACCTTCATATTCGAAAGCTTCGCCGGTCCTGGGAATCTTTTGCAATTGCGCCAGCACAAATCCAGCTAGAGTTTCAAAGCCACGGTCTCGCGGCAATAAAAGGTCATACTGCGATTCGAGATCGCGGATGTTGACCGATCCATCCAGCGAAAGCACGTCATCGGTCGCATTGACCATCGCCTGGTCTGAAGCGACGACATCGAATTCATCCTCAATTTCGCCAACCAGTTGTTCGAGAATGTCTTCGACGGTAATAACGCCGGCGGTAGAGCCGAACTCATCCACTACCACCGCGAGATGCCGCTTGCGCTCGCGAAACTCGGCGAGCAGTTCAGTCAGAACTTTGGTTTCTGGCACTACCAGCACATCGTGCATGATTTGGCTGATCTTCATGTTCGAGATGCGCACCGCTATCGACTGCGGTGAATTGCCTGCAAGCCGCAGGCGGATCCACCGCATGAGATCCTTCGAATACAGCACGCCGATGATATGTTCCGGCCCACTTTGCGGGTCGTAAACCGGGATGCGCGAGTGTTGTTCCTCGACTACGCGCTTCAATGCGTCGTCTAAAGTCAGATCGCCGGGCAAAGAAAAAATGTCGGGACGAGGCACCATTACTTCGCGCACCGTTATGCTGTCCAGTTCAAGAGCCTGATGGATCATTTCTTCCTGAAACGGCGGGATTTGCCCGAACTGGCGGCTGGCAGTCACGATTAGCTTCAGCTCGTCCGGAGAATGTATCGGACCCTGTTGAATCCTTCGAGAACCAAACGTGCGCAAGACCGAACCAGCAGCACGGCTCATCAAAAACAGCACCGGTCTCGTGAGGGTAAGAAAAACCTCCATGGGCGCGGCCACCGCCAGCGCAACTTGTTCAGAACGTTGCAAGGCCAGTGATTTTGGCACGAGCTCGCCCAGAATCACATGCATGCAAGTGATCAAACTGAAAGCTATTACGATCGCGATGCCATGGGCATAGACCATGGCGTGAGGGACTTCGCGGATAAAGCGGGAGGCCTCGACGATGTGGGCAACGATCGGCTCGCCAATCCACCCCAGGGTCAGGCTGACTATCGTGATTCCGAGTTGGACGCCGTTAACAACCTCATCCAGATTGCGGTGAAGTTTTTGGACAATTCGCGCGCCGATGCGGCGAGCCTCAATCAGTTGCTGGATGCGGGTGTCGCGGACGCTGACGAGGGCAAACTCGGCCGCGGCGAAAAAAGCATTGGCTGCGACCAGGAGCAGAACCAGGAATACCCGGAGCAGCACAAAGGCGATCATGGATGCTCAATTTTAACATTCCGAGGTCGACGGGTCAGTGCCCGAGGAAGTTCTGATAATCCCCAACAAAGTCTATCTCTGATTTTGCGCCGGCTTGGTTTTTTTCGCGCGTTTTTGCTTTGCCCAACCTTCTTTAACGATTTGGTGCGCCCGCCCGATTGCGAGAGAGTCGTGCGGCACATCGCTGGTTATGCATGACCCGGCCGCGATGTAAGAATCCTCGTTTAGAGTTATGGGCGCGACGAGAGTCGCATGGCTGCCCACGAATACGCCATCTTTAATGATGGTTGTATTCTTTTTATCGCCATCGTAATTGCAGGTGATGGTGCCGGCGCCGATATTTACGCCGACGCCGATTTGCGCATCACCAAGGTAAGTCAGGTGATTGGCCTTTGATCCCTTTCCCAGCCGGACTTTTTTGGTCTCGACAAAATTTCCCACGTGGGCGCTTTCTCCAATTTCGCTGCCGGGGCGCAGATGGGAATATGGACCCAGGACCGCCAGCCGTTCGACTTTAGCACCCTGCAATATGCATCCCTGCCGGATGAGCACCCCGTCGCCGATTTCGGAGTCGCGGATGACAGAGTATGAGCGTATCCGGCACTCGCTGCCGACGCGAGTGTTCCCGAGTATTTGCACGAAAGGCTCGATTACAGTGTCAGCCCCGATTTCCACGTCATTGTCTACCACGCAAGTCGCCGGGTAAAAGACGGTCACCCCATCGGCCATCAGCCTTTGTATTTTGGAACGGCGCATCAGCAGATCAATCTCGACCAGTTCGGCGCGGGTATTACTTCCCAGGATTTCCGAGGCCTCGTCAGTCTGCAACGCAACGACGTGCTTTTTTGCCTTAGTAAAAACGGAAGCCATGTCGGTCAGGTAATACTCGGAATGCGGATTTTTGGTGGTGAGTCGGTCAATGTTGCTGAAGAGGGACTTTGCATCAAATGCATAGAAGCCGGAATTGATTTCGCGGAGTTTGCGTTCGGCGGAAGTCGCTGATTTCTCTTCGACAACCGCCTTCACCTCATTGCCGTTGTTCTTTCGGACAATCCTTCCATATCCAGTGGGATTCTCCAGCCGAGCGGAAAGTATGGTCATGGCAGCTTTTTGTGACGTGTGAAAAGCCCGCAGCCCTTCGATCGTCTGGGCAGTGATTAAAGGCGCGTCACCAGAAAGCACGATGACCGTGTCGTAACCACCCAGCGCTTCCCGCGCAACCATCAGAGCATGGCCTGTGCCGCGCTGCTCTTCCTGAACCACAAATCGGATACCTGTTTTCGCGACCGCCTCTCGAACCTGCATCGCTTCATGCCCAATGATCGCGTAAATGTCGTCGGAAGGGACTATCTTAGCTGCCGCCGCAATTACATGCGCCAGCATCGGCTTGCCACCAACTTCATGCAGAACCTTGGGTAGCCTGGAATTGAGGCGGGTTCCCTTGCCCGCCGCCATGATCGCGATGGCAGTCCGATGAGCACGTTGGGCAGTAAAGCTTTTTGGCATTCGACACAATATACCTGAAGCGGTTCATTTCGCGACCGTTAAGGCAAGTTTGTGCAACGATTGCTGAACGGGCAGGGTTCGACTGCACTTACTAAGGGAAGACAGTCGATCTCATGATCAGACTGGCGGAACGTTCCTAATGTTTCTTAGCTTTCCCTTTTGCCTTTGCCGGTTTCTTTGCCTTGGGTTTCGGCTTACCTTTTTTCTTTAGCGGGGCGATCTTCTTCTTATTTTTCTCTTTTGGCTTTACGGATTTCACGGCCGCTGGGGGCGCCGCTTTTTCCGAAACCGGCGGCACGGCCATCGGCGGTTCAACTTTAGCCTTCTTTTTACCTTTACCGGGGGCCGCAGTCGGTGGTGCGGCTTGCAAAGCCGTGGCTGCCGCCGCTTTGCCCCGTCCTCGCTTCGCCGGTGGAGGTGGGGGCGGCGGCGGTGGTGGCGGAGCCAGCGGCTTCAAAAACTTCATGATTTCGGTGTGCGAGCGCAGCTTGCCATCCAGCAACAGCATGAAGACTTCATTTGCGATCTTGGGATACTCCGTCATTTGCGGAGTAATGCGCAATTCCGTCATCTCCAGCAGCGGAACTTTCTTTTGGACTTCGCGCCATTTAGTAAAGTAATTCTTTATTTTTTGAGTCACCGCCTGTTGCCGCGAGGTGACGGCAAGAAACAGAATCATTTCTGGCTGAGCTTCCGACAACAATTTCCACGTTCGCGATGGCGTGGAAGCCTCTTTCCCAGTCAACCGCTTTGCCAGGCTCTTGGAATTTTCTTCCAAACTTCGCCAGGCTTCGACCAAATCCTTGCGCGGAATAAGCCTGCGAATCTCGGTAATGGCCTTATCGCCCAGTTTGGCGGTGAGAAAATCCAGGACAACCGGGGCAGGGTCGGTGGCATATCCAAGCTCGGCCATCTGCTGTCTGGTCTTTAAAAGCTCAGATAGAGCCGCGGTATCGATTTTCGCTATCGTCCAGTTGGGATGAAGAACCTTCAGCCACTGCTCTTTTTCGAGCGCGCGGATAATGTTGAGGGGGTCATCTTCATATGCCAACTGCTCGATCTCTCGCCCAACTGCCTTCGAGGTGATGTACTCGATGTATTTGTTCTCTTTAGCCGATTCAAAGCGGGCCTGAGTGCGCTCCTCGAGCGGCCATTGAAATCGTGCCGCGAAGCGGAGCGCGCGAATCAAACGTGAGGGATCTTCCACAAACGCATAATTGTGCAGAATGCGAAGAACTTTCGCCTCAATGTCAGCAGCGCCATTGTAAGGGTCCATTAAGAGGCCGCGAGACCCCGGATTCAGCGACAATGCCATGGCATTGACGGTGAAATCCCTCCTCCGCAAGTCTTCAATAATAGTGGCGGGCGCGGTAGCAGGGGGTTTGCCGGTTTTTTCGTAGCGCTCGGTGTGCGCGCTACCGATCTCGGCGCGAACATTACCCGGCAACACCAGATATAGCGTCTTGAGATCTTCGTCCGCTCCAGAGATGGTCGAACCTGTGCGCTCCAGTTCTTTTTGCAGTTTGAGGGGATTTCCCTGAACAGTGAAATCGAGATCGCGGATTGAGAATCCGCTGATAATGTCACGGACCGCGCCGCCGGTGAGATAAATGTTCATCCCTGCGGCGCGGGCGATATCCTGTACCAGCGTAACGCCGCGTTGCTGGTCCGGGGTCAACCGGATTTCCATCGTATAAATGTAATCAGCCATGCGTATTAGCGAAAATACGGTGTAGCTAGCCCGATTCTGAGCCGAAGCCTCAAAAAGCTCATTTGCTGGCCTACTCCGGCGTAAATCACTCTAGCCGCTATACTTATGTGAATTGGAGATCGCGGCAAACTACAGAAAATAACACAACGTTGTCAGTTTGGCTACTACCAATGGGATACTCACGCGATTTTAATGCCGGAAATGAGAGAATCTGATTACGCCAAGCGCGTTTGGCGCGCTTTTCGGCCCGTTTTAAAGTCCTTATGCCTTCTACCCATAAAAAGGTCATGGTACGCAAAGTGGATCGCGACACAATTAATGGATACGTCGCGCCCGCTAATTTTGTGGCCGAAGGCAAGCTGGAACTTCTCAACACCGCTGGAAACGTAGTCACTATTGAACTCAAGGATATAAAGGTCGTTTACTTTGTACGCGAATTCGGCGAAACCGAATCTCCCAACCGCAAGACATTCACCACTCGCCCCAGAACGGAAGGTCTTTGGGTACGGCTAAGGTTCAAAGACAATGAGGTTCTCGAAGGCATGATGCCCAACGACCTGTCCGTAAATATGCCGGAAGGATTTCTAATTAATCCGCCCGACCTGCGCTCGAATACCCAGCGGATTTTTGTTCCTCGCACCGCGCTCGATTCCCTGACTGTGCTGTCGGTGATTGGAGCCTCTCGCCGGCAAAGAAAGCCTTCATTGGACGTCCGCCAGGTCCCCATGTTCGAACAGTAACCCCGCATCCCGGGAACCTATAAGTTTTTGTCTTGAAAGCCCTTGCGTCGAGTATTATTCTCGCCTCGTTTTTCAACTCACTTTGAGGAGGATTCAGATGAAGAAAATTTTGCGTTACGCAGCGTTTGTGCTGCTGCTCGGTCCCGCGGTTCTCGCGCAGGAACATTACACCGAAGGGCCTGTCTGGCGGATCTCGCTCGTTCGTGTCAAGCCCACGGCTATGGATGCATATCTAACCAGTCTCCGCCAATCCAGCAAGCCTCTCCTTGAAGAGGAAAAGCGCGATGGCACGATCATGGATTACAAATTATTTATTAAAGAGACAAAGAGCAGTCCCGAAGATTGGGACGTTTGCCTGGCCATCGAATACAAGAACCACGCGGCCATGGATGGTCTTGCTCAAAAAGGCGAAATGCTGCGAGACAAAATTCTTGGCGGAAAACAACCGGCGCAGCAACTTTCAGAAAAACGCTCAGAAATCCGCGAGCTGGTCAGCTCTGACCTCTTGCAGGAAATTTTCTTGAAATAGGGCGCGCATCTGGCCCCACGTTTCATGCGGGCGTGGGGTCCGCTCTCAAAGCGGTTAGTGTGGAACCGGCCGGTAAACCAGGCCGATTACAATGCCAGCGACAATCCACTCGAGGAGATACGCCGCCGATTGTTGTGGCGTCAGTTTGAAGCCGATATTCAGATTGACATAATTGTGAATCACAAAAGAGCAAATAGAAAATATTCCAATCAGGGCGCCGAAGCTCGCGCCTTCCAGCATTCTCGACCCGCCCTGGTAGAGCATCGCGTACATTATCGCCAGAACTAGCATGGCTACTAACATGGCGACCATTCCCAGCCGCATAAATTTCATTTGGCCTTCCTGAGAACGGTAGACCGCAGGATACTTTTGAAATTCGGTTGTAAGAAATGGCAGCATCCCGAAGAGAACACCTCCGAGGATAAAATACGCGACGAAGCCCGCCACCCCCGCCAATGCGATGCGCGTCCAGTTCATGCGAGTCACTTCCGAAAGAATGGTAAGTGTCGCCCTCTTTTTTTTCCAGCGCATTTTGGCGCTGTGGATTTAAAGTTTTACTTCCCTTAAACTTCATCCGCAGATGAAACTGTCAGTCGTAGTTCCCGTTTATAACGAGCGAGTGACTTTGCAATCTGTGATCGACAAAGTTTTATCCGTGCCGCTAGAAATTGAGTTGATCTGCGTCGACGATGGGTCCACGGACGGTTCCCGGGACATTCTCTGCGGTTTGCAGACGCGGCACCCGCAAATGAATGTGATTCTACAACCCAGAAATATGGGAAAAGGAGCGGCGCTGCGCCGGGGGATACAAGAAGCCACGGGAGACTATGTAATTATTCAGGACGCGGATCTTGAGTACAACCCCGATGACTATCCGCTGCTTCTGGAGCCGTTGCTGGAGGGAAAAGCCGACGTAGTATACGGCTCGCGGTTCCTTGGGGGGCGGCCTCATCGAGTCTTATACTTCTGGCACTCCGCAGGCAACTGGTTTCTGACTCTGCTGTCCAACTGCCTGACCAATATCAACCTTACCGACATGGAAACGTGTTACAAGATATTTCGCCGCGAAGTAATACAGTCGATCACAATCGAAGAAAACCGGTTTGGATTCGAACCTGAGATCACCGTCAAGATTGCCAAGCGGAAGCTCAGAATCTATGAGGTGGGCATCAGCTATCAGGGGCGAACCTATGAGGAAGGTAAGAAGATCGGCTGGAAAGATGGCTTCCGGGCCTTGTGGTGCTTGTTCAAGTATTCCATTAAGGGATGATTGATGTAAACGAAAATCCCCGCTTAGTGGGCGGGGAGTCTTCAGTAAGCTTCAAAATCGATTACATTCGTGAAAAGGATTCAGAGCGTGTTTCACGCTTCATCAGCAGCAGCATGCCAATCATGAGCGCGCTACAAACAACCTCAAACAAAACGGGTTCTTCCGGCACTGCGGAAGCGAGCAGGTGAAAGTCAGGATTTCCCTTCCCGTCCCAGTTAAGCGTGACCAATTCGTTATAGCCGCCAGCCGGTCCGGAACCCAGAAAATGGGCGGAAATAATGCAAGGCAGGGCGGAGCAAGTGCCGGAATCGGAACCGGTATCGCTTGCGTCGGCCAGAGTCAGCGAATAACTGCCCGCAGACAAGTTATAGTCGACCGTTAAGAGTTGAGTGAGTCCGCCGGGACCGCTGAGGTCCTGCGTGTAAGTACTGTCGGCTTTCGCGGTGACAGTAGCAGCCAATATCATGGCCAACACAATCACAATTGGACTGAACCGGCGTGTCAAGCTGGAAGTGACGCTGCCCATAAGAAGTTTCTCCGCTATCTCTATGTTGCTCATGAAGTGTACAGGCACTTTTCCATCTGTCAAGGATGGGATTTATTGCAACAGTACAGCAAATCTTTGCGCACCCTGACCCCCAAGCAATGTCACGCGCTTTGCAGCTTGAAAACGGTAATCTCGGGCGGGCAATTTAACCGCACCGGAAGCCGGATAGTCCCGAGGCCAATGTTCGTATAAAGCGTCAAGTTGCCCACTTTTCTTAATCCTCGAGGATACTCGCGCGCCAAAGGAGGAAGCCACGGTGCACCGATGCCCGGGAGCCAGATTTGACCGCCATGCGAGTGACCTGAAAGCTGCACGGCTATTGGATAACGGGCTGCAACATCAGCAAAATCAGGTTCATGCGCGAGCAGGATGACCGCGTCCCCGGCTTGTACATTTCGTAGTGCGGCGTCGAGGTCCGGCTTGCCCTCGAGCACATCATCGACTCCCGTCAGCCAAAACCGGGAGCTTCCCTTTTCAATCGCGACGGAACTATTTCGCAGAACTGGAATTGCGTTGCTTTCGATAATTTCGGTGATCCAATCTGCATCCGCGTTGACGTCATGATTGCCCAGAATAGCGAACATTCCTGACGGCGGCTTCAATGTGCGCAACAATTTGGCACAGGGGTCGGCGCTGGCCGCCGATTGTTTTCTATCGTGCAGAAAGTGGGACCACAGCGGAACAGTGACAAAATCACCGGTCAGCACCACCATATCCGGCCGAATTTCGCTCACCGCGGCGACTGCCTTGCGAATGGGTATAGCGCACAGGTCGCTGTAGTGAAAATCGCTGAGTTGAACGATGGTCATGCCATAAAACGCTTCGGGCAGTCCTTTGACCGGCAACTCGATCTGCATCACTTTAGGATCGTTCGGCTCGAATATTGCGGCGTCCGCGCCGAGCGCCAGGGCCCCCGCAGCCACGGCGACCCCGGTACCCTTAAGAAACTTCCGCCGGCTTATCGGCAAGAATTAGCCTCCCATCCATTGCCATAACTTTTTCTGGTCGCATGACGCCGAGCACCCGGCACGCCGCAAAAACTTCGATTCAATCCAAACCTCCACCCTTTTTGATGTCATTCTCGAGCGGACGTAAGTCCGCGAAGGATCCGGCGCGCCCAATGCGCCCCTCAGCACCAACACGAAAACCCACTTCATATTGTACCCAGCTAATCCGCCGTTAAGCCCAAGTCCCACAGTTTCTACTTGCAGTGCGGTAACCATTTTGGATACTGTTAAGGGAACCTCTGGGTGCTCGAAAATGATTTACGGCGTGCTTCACCACATTGACGTGCCGGTTTACATTAGGGTAGTCGGCGTAGTACCGCGCCCAGTCGGGAAGGCGGGGACGAGCTGATATCGATCTAACAAAAAGCTCTAGACCCCACCTAAAGAATCATCCGGGTGGGTTTTGTTTTATGGACTTCTTTTAATCCGAAACTTTTTCCACAAAAGAATAAGAGATTTGACATGAAGACTGAAAAAAAGGCGATGACAATGACCGGCGCAGGCATTCTGTGGGAGTGTCTGGAACGCGAAGGCGTGAAACATGTTTTCGGATACCCCGGCGGCGCGATTCTGCCCGCCTATGACGCCTTGAAGCACAGCAAAATTCACCACATCCTGGTGCGCCATGAACAAGGCGCGACCCATATGGCTGATGGCTACGCGCGCGCCACCGGAAAACTGGGAGTGGCCGTAGCCACTTCCGGGCCGGGTGCAACCAATATGGTGACCGGCATCGCGACGGCCATGCTCGATTCGTCGCCCATCCTTTGTATTACCGGCCAGGTCGGCAGCAAGCTGATTGGCTCCGACGCGTTTCAGGAAACGGACATCACCGGCATCACGCTGCCAATCACCAAACATAATTATTTGGTGACGCGTGCGGACGAAGTCGCCCGCACCATTCGCGAGGCAGCCTATGTAGCACGGTCCGGCCGGCCTGGTCCCGTGTTAGTGGACATCACAAAAGACGCGCAACAGTCCACGTGTGAATTCGATTGGGATTCCGCCAAGCCGCAGATCCCCGGATACCGGCCCGATCTTTCTCCAGCTCCCGAAGAGTACAAGAAAGCTCTCGATCTGATTCACTCTGCTAAGCGCCCCGTGATACTCGCCGGACATGGAATTTTAATTTCCGGAGCCATGCGCGAGGTAATCACACTGGCGGAGCGCGGCGGCATTCCGGTGGCGTTAACGTTGCTCGGCCTCGGAGTCTTCCCGGCTTCTCATCCCTTGAATCTTGGAATGATGGGAATGCACGGCGAGGCCTGGGTCAATCACACTATTCAGGAAGCCGATCTTTTGATTGCACTCGGAATGCGCTTCGATGACCGGGTTACCGGAAATCTGAAGACGTATGCCCCAAACGCTAAAAAAATTCACGTGGAAATCGATCCCGCTGAAGTCAACAAGAACGTGAAAGTCGATGTTGCGTTAGTCGGCGATCTGCGCGAAGTGCTGCACGAGTTGCTGCCCAAAATCGAATCGCCCGACCGCGGAGAATGGCTGCACCATATCGACGGACTGAAGGGCGACGCCGCTGTCAGGGATATTCAGAATCTTCCGGATAACGGCCATCTTTATGCGGCGCACGTGATTAACGATCTCTGGCGGGAGACGCGGGAGAGCAACACTATTGTCGTAACCGACGTTGGCCAGCATCAGATGTGGGAAGCGCAATACTATAAACACGAGCAGCCGCGTTCGCTGATCACATCCGGCGGTCTGGGGACGATGGGATTTGCCTTGCCAGCGGCGATTGGGGCGAAAGTGGCACGTCCCGATGCGGAAGTTTGGGTAATTGTTGGGGACGGCGGTTTCCAAATGACCTTGTGTGAACTGGCGACGATCATGCAGGAAAAAATCAAAGTAAATATCGCCATCATTAATAACGGTTATTTGGGGATGGTGCGGCAGTGGCAGGAATTTTTCTATGAGCGTAATTATGCCGCCACGCCGCTGCTGAACCCCGATTTCGCGAAACTCGCGGAGGCTTATGGAATGCGGGGAATCACGGTCACCGAACGTTCCAAAGTCGTCCCCACAGTGCGATCCGTACGCGAACACAGCGGGCCGGTAGTGATTGATTTTAGAGTGGAACAGGAAGACACGGTCTATCCAATGGTCGCTGCTGGCGCGGCGCTGCATGACATGATCCGGCGGCCGACCCCGTTGGTGGAAACTGCCGAAGACGAGTAGGGGGATGGCAATCCAACGGTTTGAAGGGGCGCGGCTTCAGCCGCGCCGAAAACAAAAGCCAGACCTTTACGGCACGGCTGAAGCCGTGCCCGTTCAAAACTCACTCGGTAACAAAATTGCCGACCATAAGCTGGGGAGATCGTAACAGTCATGATGAATACTTATGTTGTTTACGTCGAAAACAAACCGGGCGTTCTCACCCGCGTGGCCTCTCTTTTCCGCCGCCGTGCATTCAATATCGATTCCCTCACCGTCGGACGCACGGAAAAACCGGAAGTCTCGCGCATGACGATCACGGTAGACGCGGATTACGACCAGTCCCGCCGCATCGAGGCGAATCTGTATAAGCTGGTAAACGTGCTGTTGGTGGAAAATATTACAGAGTCTCCGGCGATCATTCGCGATCTGGCTATGATTAAAGTTGCGGCTACTCACGACGCACGATCCCATGTGCTGGAACTCGCCAGCGTCTTTCGCGCGCGCGTTGTCGACGTTGCGCCGGAATCGCTCACCATTGAAATTACCGGGACCGAAGACAAAATTGACGGACTTCTCGAAGTGTTGCGTCCTTACGGCGTGCTTGAGATGGTTCGCACGGGGATAGTCGCCATGAGGCGCGGCGCAAAGGGCACAGTGCCAGCCGCGGCCTCTAATTCCGGCGTAGCCGAAATCGCCGCCGATGAGGACGTCTCATACTCGGTCTAGCCAAATCATTTGTGGAGATGGAAGGCAGGAGCACCCTACCTTCCATAAATGTGACGTTACAGTTGGGCCTGTAAGAACTCGCCGGGAAGGCGCGCCATTCTTCGATTCTCCGACTTTTCGTTTTTTGCCATCGAATCGTATTTTGCGTAGGGATCGGTATCCGCCAAGTTTTTCTCCGCCGACATTCTTTCCATGCGGATGCCCAGCGTTTTTTCCAACTGATACAGCTCAGTTCGCTGTTCCCTGCCGAATAAAGTTGAAGCGATTCCATATCCGCCAGCGCGGCCGGTGCGGCCTACGCGATGGATGAAATTCTCCGCGACTTCTGGCAAATCGTAGTTGATAACGTGTGCGATGTCCTGCACATGAATTCCACGCGAGGCCAAGTCGGTTGCTACGAGGATTCGATAGCGCCCCTGCTGAAATCCGGAGAGCGCCGCCGTGCGCTGCGATTGTGAACGATCGCCGTGAATCATCGCCGCCGCGAAACCATCGCGATTCAGATTCTTGGTGAGGCGTTCCGTGCCGCGTTTGGTGCGTGCAAAAACCAGGCAACGTCCGGATTCTTTCGCCAGCAGGTGGTGAAGCATTTGCTGCTTGCGCTCGGCAGTAACTTCGAAAGCCTGCACGCGAACATTTTCTGATGGCTTTAAAGTCGATCCGAAAGCGATTCGCACTGGATTCTTCATGTAGTCATTGACGAGATGAACCACCGAGGCTTCGAGTGTCGCCGAGAAACACATTGTCTGGCGATCTTTCGGAAGCACAGACGCGATGCGACGGATTGCGGGAAGGAATCCCATATCGAGCATCCGATCGGCTTCGTCGAGCACGAGCATCTTTAATCCACGGAAATTAACCAGCTTGCGATCGAGGAAATCTTCGAGGCGTCCAGGAGTAGCGACAATCAGGCGAGCTCCGCGACGCAATGCGGTTAGCTGCTGGCCTTCTGCTAATCCGCCCACCACTAATGCAGCGGCGGAAAGTTTGTCCCCACGCAAGGCGTTGTATTGATCCACTATCTGCATTGCCAGCTCGCGGGTTGGAGCGAGTACCAATGCGGCGACGCCCGGAAGATTGCTTTCTAGCAAGTGCTCCATCACCGGAATCAGAAACGCGAGCGTTTTACCGGTACCGGTCTGCGCCGTGGCCAAAACATCTTTACCATTTAATGCTTCGGGAATGGTTGCGGCTTGCACTGGGGTTGGGATTGAAAAATTGGATTTCGATAGCCGCTGCTTTGTATAAGCGGAAATCGTGAGGTCTGAAAAATTCTGCATTCTTGTTTTTTCTCTATTCTTTCTGGGCCTGCGGGAAGCTATGCGCGCAAACGATTTGCGGCGGGCAGCAACGTACATTTCCAGTTGATTTACGCTGAAAACTTACGGAGAGGAAGAAAGGTGAGAATTCTCAGGATCACAACTTACCGGAGCAACCGCACCACACGAACCGTGGTATTAAGCGCAACTACAGTGTATCACGAATGGTGCAGTGCGCCGCGCAAGCGCCCCACGTTAGTAACCCTCCGGTGCTAACGCAGGGGTGGCCCGTACCGACCGCGCTGCGAAGCTTTGAAGTATTCCGTCGCAACGCTCGAGGTCGGCTGCTCCACGACCTGGAACCCCCGCCTTTGACGTCATCCTCGAGGGCCTTCGGGCCCGAAGGATCTCGCGCGTAGTCACGAGGGCCGTCTTGGCAACGTTGGATCCGCTGCACGCCAGATCCTTCGCCGGTGCTCAGGATAACAGTCAAAAAAAAGTTATTCAGCATTTGCGCTTTACACTGCCGCGCTGATTTGAGACATTAGTCCGTGGAAAACCAATCCATCGTTGTCCTCGACTTTGGCGCGCAGTATTCGCAACTCATCGCGCGCCGCATCCGCGAGCAAAATATCTTTTCCGTCGTTCTTCCCTGCAATGCTTCGCTGGCGGAGATTCGCAGTTACTCGCCCGTGGGCATCATTTTGTCGGGAGGTCCGTCGTCCGTTTACGACACCGACGCTCCCGTCGCTGAAAAGGGAGTATTCGATCTCGGAGTCCCAATTCTTGGAATCTGCTATGGCCTGCAATATATGGTTCACGCGCTGGGAGGAAAGGTTCTCCCGGCGGATAAGCGCGAATATGGTCATGCGAAGGTTGAGCTCTCAGAAGGATCGTTGCTATTTGACGGGCTTCCGAAAGTGCTGGCGGTGTGGATGTCGCACGGAGACGAAGCGGTCGAGCTCCCGGCTGGATTTCAGCTCACTGCAAAGTCTTCGAACGCCGTGGCTGCAATTGAAAACGCGGCGAGGAAGATGTGGGCGGTGCAGTTTCATCCTGAGGTTCACCACACGCCGCTTGGAACGGAAATCCTGCGCAACTTTGCTTTGAAGATTTGTGGCGCTAAACCAAACTGGACGGCGCAACGATTTATCGACGAGACCATCGCCAGCGTGCGGCAGACTGTCGGCAAGGGCCGGGCGATTTGTGCTTTGTCAGGCGGCGTTGATTCAGCGGTCGCCGCTACGTTAGTAGATCGAGCTTTGAGAGACGATAGCGGCATCTCGCGGCTGACTTCAGTTTTCGTCAACAATGGAGTGCTGCGAAAAAACGAATTTGAAAAAGTGCAGCAGTCTTTAAGAGAAAAACTGGGCTTGCAGGTCGTCGCCGTCGATTCGACTGAACGTTTCCTGACAAAACTTGCTGGCGTCACCGATCCGGAAACCAAGCGCAAGATCATTGGCGGCGAATTCATCACCGTCTTCGACGAAGAGGCGCATCGCATCGCGCAGACCGAAGGCGATGTGGATTGGCTGGTGCAGGGCACGCTTTATCCGGATGTGATCGAATCGCGCTCGGTCCGCGGGCCTTCGCAGGTGATCAAATCCCATCACAACGTCGGCGGCCTTCCCGACAAGATGAAGCTCAAGCTGATCGAGCCGCTGAAAGATTTATTCAAAGATGAAGTCCGCAAAATAGGACGCGATCTCGGCATGCCCGAGGAAATTCTGCAACGGCAGCCGTTTCCCGGTCCAGGCCTTGCGGTGCGGATCCTCGGCGAAGTTACGGCTGAGCGGCTGGCGATTCTGCGCGAGTGCGACGACATTGTAGTCACCGAAATAAAGCGCGCCGGACAGTATACAAAAGTCTGGCAGTCATTTGCTGTGCTACTGCCGGTAATGTCGGTCGGCGTAATGGGCGACCAGCGAACTTATGCCTACACGTGCGCCGTCCGCGCCGTGCATTCCGAAGATGGAATGACTGCGGACTGGGTTCCTCTGCCGTACGAAGTTTTAAAAACCATATCCAGCCGCATTGTGAACGAAGTCAAAGGCGTGAATCGCATCGTCTATGACATTACCTCGAAGCCCCCGGGAACGATTGAATGGGAATGAGCATGTCAAGCAAATTAGTTAGCGTCGAACGGAATGCTTACTTCAATCGTCGATTGCGACTTGGCGGCTTTGTAAACCCATCTCTTCGCTGCGACTACCGCGGAATCCCCCAGTATCGGATTTCCCCCTAACAATTCGACGCGCTCAACATTTCCTTTCGCCGAAATTGACAGGCGCAGCCGCACGATCCCGCCGATTTTATGCTCCCGCAAAGTTTCCGGATAATCTGGTTCGACGCGCGAGATCAAAGTTCTCGAGGCTTTGCTGGTGGTGTCACCGATGAATAGCGTTTTGACTCCCTCGGCGCTGGCTTCCATGCTTACGTATCCAATCGCACCTCGCGTGCGGGCTACGTAAGCTATGACCTCGGCGTCCGAGCGAAGTTCCTTGGGCATGGACCCTTTCCCGGTAAATACCAGGTCGCGGTAGTAGGTCTGTAGATCGTCCTCGCTCCTTCCCAAATAGCCTTGCAGGAATGCCGCGTGCGCCGGTCCATCACGATCAATTACCGGCTCCACATGGGTACCATCCGCGAGCGAATTCTTCTCTTCGAGAAATACGAGCTTCAGTTCATTGGCGGAGATGGAGTCGGCCTTCACGCTCGCGTTGGCAATTACTTTCACGTCGGCTGTAAAGGAATTCAGCGAAGCGAGGATTATTAATCCGGCAGTAGCGAGGGTTGCTTGAGAAGCTTTCATGGTTGCATTCGCCTAGAAATTGAAGCCGGTCTTAATCACCAAACCGTTTGTGTTAGGTTTAAAGCCCTTCGGATTTACCTGCGGATAAAATCCGTCGGGATACGTGCTGTCTCCGTACCCGTTCATGAAATGGCCTTCTACCTTCACTTCCCAGAATTTGTTTAAGTCGATGCGCGCCGAAATGACTTTGTCGTAGATATGATTGGCGGGCAGGCTGGTATCAGTTTGGTTAGAGCCGAATGCCAGGACAGGTCCGCCCAATACACTGGTGATTGAATAGCGCGAGTAATATGAGCCTAACCCCAGGCGCTTACTAACCAGGTAGGTTCCCGAGACGTACCACCCGCGCACATCGGTCACGTTCTCGGATGTGCCGCTGAAAATAATTTCGTCCCGGAAGTAGCGGCGATATTCTGAATCGATACGCAACTTGCCGACGATGTATTCGCCATAAAACTGGTTCGTCCAGTCGGAACGGGATGCCTCTGAATACGCTATTGTCCCGCCGCTTGGACCGAAGAGGTTGGCCGCTGTGCCTTTGCCAGTGATGTCCTCATTCATGCGCGAAGCTCCAATTAATAAACCTTTCAACGGAGTGTTCCAGCGAAGATCAAGTCCATATTGCAATCCGCCGTATCTCTTTAAATGGGTTCCGAACTGCGTCAGAAGATAGGGATAGCCGCTATAAATGCTGTCATTACGATGGCCGGCATAGACGGTATAAGAAAGATCGCCAGCGTGGTGGTTTAATATCAGCCGGCCATAAACGTCGCCGCCCAGATGAGCGATGGTCGCATCGCGCAGGTCAATGGGATAAATACTTTGCGGAAGCAAGGCGAACGGATGCAGAAAATCCAGGCCCTGGGTATCGTTGTATAGGCCCAAAATTGTCTTAACTTTGCCGCCCCGGAAGCCAAGCCAACTGCTGAAACGATAATCAACGACGGCCCAATCCAAAGAGGGGTGATATTCTCCCAGCTCGCCGAGATTGCGGTCGTAGAACTGCGCGCCGACCCTAAGATTGTCAGTGACGTTCGTGGAGACGTTGATTCCAAAATCGCTGAAAGCGCCGCTGCCCGCGCTGCTGTTCATGGTCAGCCAATTATTGGCCCCGGTATAGACAAAGCCCTGAGACGCGAACCCGTGGACTTGCACAGTGCGGTCGAAAAGATTGAATTCCTGCGCCTGTAACCTCAGCTCGCCGGCGCACAAGAATACAAAAATGAGTCCGAAAACTTGCCGATAGATGCCAGAGTATTTAGCGGAGCGAAAAAGACCCTTAACATTTCTTGAATGCCGAGGCGTAACAAGATGGTTAAGTCGCATAACTTTTATCGCCGTGCTTGCAGACTCCGATATTCGAATCCGATAACGATGATCAAATTCGGGTCAAGGGGACGAACCGCGTAGCGTTAAGAACCGGTAAGTACGGGCCTGTCGTTCGGTTCCCGCGCGGCGGGCGATCCCAACTTAACTATCGGCCAGGCGCGAGAACGACTTTAGCTAGAAGGGGCTACTGATAGGACTTACGAAGTTGTGTTGAGGTAGCCCACGAGAGCTCCACTCGGCGCTGATAAAGGTTATGTTAGGCGGAATTAATCTGGACTGTGCTCCTGCGTTTCAACGGCGCCGTCGGTAATCTCGCGGGCTGCGATCTCGAGGAAAATTGAGATGGCAGCGAGGAAGGAAACAGCCAGACTAATTGCCTGAAACTGTCGTATAGCCCAAACAGCAGGCAATGGTACCAGAGCCTTAAGAGGATTCATGAACAAATCCGGAAACCATCCCGCAACTAAAATGCGTTCTTTTCCTCTTGTCCCGCCAGAAAATGAAACAAACAACAATAAAAGTAAGAAATAGAATCCTAGATCAAATGAGAATTGCCCCCACTTGGGCAGCATCGATAAATGTAAATACGGATGCCAGTAGTACGGCTTTTTAGAAAACGCGGTTCTAAAACCGGACAATGCTACGAGGCCAGTCAGGATTATAGCGACAATCGCCGTTGACGGATTGGGAATGAGCTTAGGTTTATCCTTCTGCTCCGTCGACACCGGCAATCTCACCGCAAGCTCAAATCGCCGTAATGGCTGAAGCTCGACAGGGCAACTTCATCTCCGCCGGGGATATAAAAACCGAACTTGCCGCGAGTCAGGTTGTTGCCGGGATCCGTCCACTTATCGAGAGGGAGCCACGCGTCTCCTTGCCTGATGAGATGCGTAATTAGATTTGGCTCAACGTGAATCTGCAAAGTGGTGAAACTTTTCTTTCCGCCTTTGTGCGGAGTTTTTTCATCTGCCACTTTGCGGCCGTCGCGCATGATGGTGCGGTAAAAGAATTTGTCGTCCATCTGGAACAGATCATAGTTGTTGGGATCCACATAGGTCAGCACCCATTGCAAACGATGTCCCTTAAGTAAGGCGGCGGAAAAAACAAATGTGCCGGAAGTAGGCACGTCATACAACACAAAGTCTCCGCCCTTATGGACAAATGCGCCATTTTCCTGAACCCAGCTAGCGGGCGCGTCCCATTTCGCCATCCCACTGGGGGCGAGCGCGAGATTAATATTTTTCGACTGTCCGGCGGCAATTTCTAAACTCGTCGGTACGAATCAAACCATCTGAAGATCGAGCCGACAAGCTGTATGACCCCGGTTGCAGATTTAGTGAATTGCCGCTAACAACTTTTGTCGCAGCTTCGCCACCTTTAGACACGGTAACAACCGCATCCGCTGGCGCGAATGTAATTCTCAATTCGGAGGGCGCGGTTTCGAGCGCCACATCCGCGGCTGCCAACGATACGGTCGATCCGGCAACGAAGTGCTTCTTAATCTGTCGCGGTTTGAAACGATCTTTGCGGATTTCGATAACATGGTCTCCGGGATTAATCGCGGAATTATTCAGCGTCCCGTCCGCCTGAACCATGCCCGCCGCGGTCTGATCCACCAGCACGCTTGCTCCGGCCGGTCCGCCTTGAATGGAAAGCGACGCCAGATGCGGAAGCGCCTGAAGATTGAAAGTCAATTTGGCCTGCTCGCCTTTGCGAACTCGAATTTTTTGTTCAGGCAGATCTGCGAATCCCAACTTGAAAACGCTGACCACATATTCTTTGGGATCGAGATTTGGAATGGTTATCTGGCCGCCGCGCGTCATTTGGTGCAAGGGCTTTCCATTTAGAAAGATTTTGGTTTTGTCTTGTCCGGTGACGACGGTTAGCGTGCCAACATTTTGTCCAGACTCAAGAAAGCCCACGAGTGCGGGTTGCGGCGTTATGTCGAGATTCACTTTGTATTGCTCGCTACCGCGAGACAGGTTTAATTCGTGCGAGCCGGATGAAACTGCTGGAATGGTGAGTCCATCTTCAGGGACGGTCGCGGGTGCGGCGCTGTCGAAGCCGACTTTGGTTTGGTGATCGCTCGACCGCACTTGCAGTTCGCCGCCGCGGCTGGCAATCATTACCGCCAGAATGCCCTTCGCCTCTATCGGTCCTTTCAGCGTGGGTGGCTCGTTCGCGCGGGTCGAAAAAGCGAAGGAAACTTTTTCTTTGTGCGGCCCTTCAAACTTGATCGTGTGATTCCCATCCGATATGTTGTCCATCGTCCATTGCGAGTCGTTCAAATTGGCCGGCGCTTGGTCGTCAAAAATGACTTTGCCGCTGCCCGTGTCTGACGACAACTTTAGGGTCGAGGATTCGGGTTGTGGCGCTGCCGCAACCGGGACGACGGGCACCACCAGAGCAGGATTCACTACAGGCTGGGCTGGCATAACAGAAACGGCGTTAGCGTGCTGCCTGTGCGCACGGACTAAAAATACGATCAGCAACAGAATGACAAATGCCGCAGCACCCGCCCACACCTTGGCGTGCATTAAAGCCGGAGGAAGCTTCGGCGGTGCCATTTTTTTCTGCGGCCCGGATGCCGCCGGTTCCACCGGAACTTGCGGAGGCGGCTGGGCAGGTTGAGGCGCTGAAACTGACGCGGCAAAATTCATCGTGGCCGAGCCGTCAAAGGTCAGAGTCGCATTATCGGCAGAAGCCGGCCCAGACGGTTTTGCACCGACGCCCGGCAACTCCAAACGCTGGAGAACAGTACTAGCTGACGATGTGATCTCATCGTCTTCCGAATATTTCGCGGCCAAAATTCGGGCTCTGCCGGCGATTGCCAGCTTAGCGGCAGCATTGGGCGCAAGTTCAGCCGCGCTCTCCATTCGTCGCAATTCATCCAAGTCGCGGCGGCGGGCTTGGCGGCGCTGCGAGTCCATATCCCGTTGCAGGGTTTCCCTGATCTGGATCAATCGCGGCTCGCGCGGATAAACTCCCAATCCTTCTTCGATTCGGGATAAAGCAGCGCCCAGGTCGCCCGACGCTTGCAGTTTGCGTGCCTGAGAAACGGCTTCATCGACGAACGATTCGCGCTTCTGGTCCAGAATAAGCGTGCGAATGGTCTTAGCCATAGGATGCGCTGGATTTAGATCCAGCGCTTCTTTAGAAAGCTTCTCGGCTTCTTTCCAATCTGTCTCAACGATGGCGTGGGCTTGTTCGACCAGGGCATTCGCCAGCACCGCGCGGGCGATGGCATCGTTGTCGTCAAGTTGGTAAGCCTGACGCATCAGAGCAATTCCGTCTGCGGCTTTTTGCTGTCCGCACAAGGTTTGCCCTTCCGACATTAAGCGGTGGGCTTCGATTTTTCTCCTTACACCGTCCTGCGCAAGTTTTTCCAGTTGCTCTAATTCGGCGTCATTCGGGAACTCAGCCGCCGCGAGTTGTAAAAGATCCAGAGCGCGGCCGTAGTCGCTGGAATGTAAACTCGCGTCTACCTGCTCCACCAGCCGGGTTTTGGCTTCCACGCGAACCTGCTGCTCGCGTCTTTTTTGAAGACGCTCAACTTCGAATTTGAGTCCGGGATACTGGCTGTAGATCGTACGCAAAACTTCCCAGTCGTTGATCGCATCTCCAAAAGCTCCCTGGCTCTCGTGCAGTTGCGCTCGCGCGACAATTGAATTGATTAAGTCGCGTTTATCCTGAACCAGCCGCAACGCGCCCTCGAAATGCGCCTCTCCGGGATATTGATTGAGCGCCTCGCGAAGAATGTGCACTCGCTTTTCCAAATCCGGTTCGACTTCAACTTGACGGTCGACGGTGGCGATGAATGCTGAGAGTTCCTGCCGCTGCTGCTCTTCGATGTCGTATTTGAGAGCCTGGAAAATCGCGTTGCTGGAGTACTTGCCAAGATATTCCTGGCACACCGCCATGGCCTTGCGAAAGTTGTGCTCGGCCAGCGATTGACGCACCTCGGCGTAGGCTGTGTTCATAGCGTCGTGTTCGGAACGGACCTCGTTGTAAAAGCTCTGGTACGTGGCCCCGCTTTCGCGGCTCATCGAGTCGGGGGCGCGCCGATCCAACTCGAGGACTACAGCCATTTTGGTGAGGGCGCTGCTCACGTCGCCTTTTTGCCAGGCATCCATGGCGGCGCGATGGATTTGTTCTTTTTCCTGGCGCAGCTTGTTGTATTCCTGCTCCTGCCGGTCGACTTCCCCGAGCAATTGCAGCGCGCGCGATTCCTTCGGTAGTAGCTGCAAAACATTCTGCAAAGCTTCGCGCGCGTGGCCGTAAGCGTGGTTGTCAATATGCTGTCGTGCCAGCTTGTACCAGTTGTCGACCTGGCGCTCGCTGCGTCGATTTTCGATCTTGCTCTTCAGCACCAGCGCTGTGGAGTTGTCAGGCTCCATCTGGAGTACTTCTTGTAGCTTTTGCAGGGCCAGAGGATCTTCATCATCCTCGAAGCGCGCTTTTGCCGCATCGAGTAGCTGACCAATGGTCTTGCGTCGCACCGCGCCGTCTAACTGGCGGCGTAGCACAGAAATAGCGGTCTCCATGTGGCCTTCGGCTTCGAGTTCGCCGAGGATTTCGCCGGCGAACTGGAAGTCTCCATCTTCGAGAGCCTTTGTGGCGCGCGCCAGACGCGGCCGCGTGCGCTCCGGATCGAAGAACTCGATCGGTTCGTTCCGCATCGCCTTGCTGAGCGTTTCGCCAAAATCCTTCGCGCTCGCGAAACGATGCCAGGGCTGCTTCGCCATTCCTTTGTGCAGCACCCGGCTCACGGGTTGGCTGACTGTGGAATTCAGTTCTGAGGCCGGAGGCGGCACTTCGTGCAGTATCGATTCAACCACTTCGTCGGCGCGCGCTCGCTGAAAGGGATGGCGTCCGGCAAGGGCCTCGTAACACACGACGCTAAGGGAAAAAATGTCCGATGCCGGCGTCAGCGGCTTCAACTGAATCTGCTCCGGCGACATATACAGCAGAGTTCCCTTTTGCGCCCGAGTCGTGTGGGTGTCAGCCAGATGTGCCACGCCAAAATCAATAATCTTTACCGAGTCGTCTTCCATAACAAAAATGTTGCTCGGTTTCAGATCCCGATGCACCAGCCCGCGCTCGTGCGCAGCCTGCAATCCGCGGCAGCTTTGAGAAATAATTTCGATAGTGCGCTCTACGGTGAGCCGATGACTCGACTTCCGCATCAGGCTGTCAAGCGTCGTGCCGGGCAGCAATGGCATTACGAAGTAAGGCTTCTTTTTTCCCTCGTCTTCGAACTCTCCAATATCGAAAATCTCTACGATGTTGGGATGGCTCATCGAGGCAAGCACGTCGCACTCTTTGTAAAATAGTTGGACAGAAGCGGGGTCGGGGATGTCGAGGATGGTCTTTACCGCAACTTCGCGTCGGACGACGGGATCGTAGGCCCGGTACACAAGTCCCATACCGCCCTGGCCGAGGACTTCCTTAACCTCGTAACGGCCGACTAATTTTTTGGGTGCAGATGGATTCTCCACGACGGTGCCAGCCCTTCCCAAGGGAGCGTAAGCATCTTAATAGTTTTCGCGGAAAAGTGAAGCCCCCAAGCGAATTAGGCGTTCAGTCGGGCTCCACAGGAGAAATGCCACGACGCGGACTTAAGGGCAAAATCAATTACCTCTTCTTCGCGAGGAACATCGAAACCTAGTGTCCGGCGTCGGCGTAGTAGCCTTGTCTCGCTTGGACTGTCGCGTCTTTCTGTTTGACCGTGAGCTGAATCTTGCGGTATCCGGGCGAGTCGACGGCGCTCTTATCGGGGGTATAACCAAGACTGTATTGGTTGCGTAACTCCTCTTCTATTTGCGAGTAAATCTGGTCGATGGGCTCTTTCTTCGAAACTTCAAACAGTTGGCCGCCGGTTTCTTTGGATATGCGTTCGAGAATTTTCTGGCCATCCACGCGCGGCTCTTGCGGATATCGCTGCCCGCCGCCCCTGCGGCCTCCGCCGCCGCCCATGGGGCCTCCCATCCCACCACCGCCGCCTATCCGCGGATAACCAAAACCACCGCGATTGTTTTGGTCGTTATCATCGTCTTTGAACAGAATCGAATAGACCACAGTGTCCGACTTTTGCGCGGTCTCAATTGCAGTTTCCAGGCTCTCTTTGCTACCACGATCTACGCCGTCCGAAAGTATGATGAGGGCCTTACGTCCATCTTGCTTTTTCATTAACTCGTCGGAGGCAAGATATACGGCGTCATAAAGCAGAGTGCCGGCCCCGTTGAAACGTCTGCCCGAACCGCGGCGGGAATTTGGATCGTCGCTGGTATCGTTCGGATCATTGCTTCCGGTGCTGGCGCGCACGAGTTGCGGGGTTTCGAGCGAGTCAACGGCAGCTTCTAATTTTTGGTGCGAGCCGGTCAGGTCCTGAAGCAGTTCAAC
This sequence comes from uncultured Acidobacteriaceae bacterium, assembly GCA_963849315.1. Lineage (GTDB taxonomy): Bacteria > Acidobacteriota > Terriglobia > Terriglobales > Acidobacteriaceae > PALSA-188. The sequence continues at coordinate 894,563 of CAWKGT010000002.1, forward strand.
TTCCTTGTCGAAATGAATGACGAAAGCTTTGTCCTTGTCCTCGCGGACCATTTGATCCAAAAAGCTGTGGCTCGCGGTGCGTTCCTGAGCGAGAACGCGGCGCTGGCTCAAGCTTGTGTCTACGAGTAAGCCAAGCGTTAACGGAAGATCGGTATCTTTGGCGAAATAGCGGATGGTCTGCGGACGACCGTCTTCAGTAAGCACGAAATCGCTTTGCGCGAGATTGGGAAGAATTTTTCCGTGTTTATCCCGAACCGTGGCGAGTACATTCACCACGTTAACCTTTACCGATACGGTGGCAGTCGAAGGGCTTGCTGCGGGGGCATTTGTTGTTGTATTCCCCGTGGATTGGGCCGACAAGGCGGAAGGAATCGTAAATAAAATAGCGAGGATCGCAACTGCTTTCCCGCAACCCGCAGAGCTACTTTTTACGAGAGGCATAGATTCGGAGTTATTTGTACTTACTGAGAAACGAATAGATTGGCGATGGTTGTGAAACGAATCGTAAAAGTTTGTAAATATGGATGCCCGCCATCTGGGCGATGGCGCGCGGGTCACACAGTTGCACCTATTGAGGAATCCAGTGTGGCTGCGCCGTGAACAGGCCATCCACAAGGCCAATGTGGTATACGAGGAACAAACCAAAGGCCATGCTTAATATGCCCGAGGTGGTAGTCATGTAACGGTTGGCGTTGACAAACTTTTTGCCCGTGTAAGCCAGCGGCATAGCGATCGCGGTGGTCATAATCATCATGCCAACCATGGTTCCCGCGCCGAACACCAACAGGTAAGCCGTCGCCCACGCCGGACTCCTTATTGTGGAAAGAACCAATAGGGCGACCGCGGCGGATCCAGCCAGGCCATGCACCAATCCAATTACAAAAGGGCGCAGCGTTTGGTAAAGGCCAAGCCGGGAGAATGTTCGCGTCCGCAAGGATGGCGATGCCGGCGGGATTTCGGCCGATGTTGCGGAAACAACTGACGGAGTTTTCTCAGCAGGCGTCCAGCGTTCGGTGATCCAGCGCATCACGCCCGTCAGATTCAGAACGCCCAACAGGATGAGCATCAACGCCACAGAAAATTCCATGGACAATCCCAGCCGGGGCGGAATGATCACGCCGAAAAATATAATTATCGCGCCCACCACGAAGATGGTTAGCGAGTGGCCCAATCCCCAGAGCATCCCGATCATGGCCGAGTGCTTAATTGACTTATGACGAGAAACAATGGTCGAGACGGCAACCACGTGATCGGGATCAGTCGAATGCCGCATCCCCAGGAATAATCCAAGCAATACAACCGTTACGAAGGGGACAAGCTTGTCTTTGGAAAACAGATTGTGCGCGATCGGTGAAGAGTTGAAAGCGGAGACGGCAATCCCCAGGCCGAGAATCACCATGAACGAGGAGGAAAGTAGCGGCAGATAGCGCATGAATGGCCGATTCGTCTGGTATCGCGATATGACCTGTTTCGCGTAAACCATGGTCAGTCCGCTGACGACTAGAACCGCTGCAAGTCCAAAGCTAAAGCAAGTAATGAGGAAGAAACCGAAACCAATGCGATGCAAAGAAAACGCGCTCAACAGAACCACCAGAGCTGCCGGGCAGGGTACTATTCCGCCCGTAACGCCGAGAGCGAGCAATTCGCGCAGAGAAATGGATTGCGACGGTTTTCCCGCGATTGGCTGATCTGAATCTATAGCGCTGGAGTTTTGCGGTCTGCGAAACATCGAGAAAAGCCAGTGCGAATGGGTCTTGCCGTCGCCGTGGGAATGCTCAGTCGATTCCCCAGTGAGATTGCGCAGAAGAATGAAGAGGCCGAGGCCCGCGATCGTAATGCCTGATATGCCGCCGAGCCATGGATAAAGCTGCTCGGGCACAATATATCGAGACGCATATAGAGTAATCGCGCCCAGTAGATAAACCCCAGCCGTGTGCGCCGCCGTAACCACGATTCCCAACAAGACCGCGTGCCGGGCTGTGCCGCGCGAGCCCACCAAATACGCGGCGACGATGGTCTTGCCGTGGCCCGGTTCCAGGGCATGGAGCGCGCCTAAACCAGCCGCAATGCCCGCCGCAAGAAAAAGAAACCAGACCGTAAAAGGTTTCGGCGACATCAGCTCGGTGAATCGGCTCTTGGGTGTGCCTTGCTGATTGGCCCGAAGCGTGGCTGGCGTTGCCGCTGCGACGCTATTCGTTTCCTTTGTTCTGCTCGAAGAGGGAAATTCCGACGTCGGCTTCCTGAGCGAAGTAGTCGCGAGTTGCGCGAGCTGAGACAGCCGGGTCGAAGCGCTCGCTCTGGCGGCCAGTGCCGGCAATTCAAAGTTGATAGCCGCTTCCAGGTCATGCGGAGGACTGTTCAACAAATCTGTGGGATAGTTCGATAGTTCGTTGCTGCGATCGGTGGATGGAACTGAGGTTCTCTGGAGAATGACTCCCGGTCCGGCAACCGCCACGACTTCTTTCCATCCTATGCGGCTGGGAAAGTTGTCATCGCGATAATAAAGTGATACGGATCGTTTGTCCCGGTCGTTATCCTGGCGAACTAAACGTGCGGTATAGATGAAACTCACCTTCATGGTTGGAAGTCCGCCGGCTCCGGGCGGGAAAATCACTTCCATGGTTTTGTTCTGCAATTCAAGCGCTTTGCCGGATTCGGTAAGAATCAAATTTTTCTTCAGCGCTTCGGCTCGACGGGCGATGTATGCGCGGGTTGCTGAAGACTGCGGATCGGCGGCAAAACCGCTCTGCTGCATTTCTTGAAACGTCGGAATCTCGGCGGAGTCAATCAGGTAATGAAGCTCGACGGAGTCTTTTGTTACCGTGATCCTGGCATAATGATTGATGCTGAAATTGCCCATGGGATGGGCGAAACATAGAGAGGATACTGCCAGACAAATCAGCGCGAGCGTTGAGAGGTTGTACATGAGACGATAGGCCAGCCTATTCATGCTGCCCTCGGGCGACGGTTTCCCTCTGCTCGCAAAGGCCTTGCAGCGTTTGAGCCGCCACCTTTGAATATAAAGGATGAAACTGGGGATTGATCTTTAACGCACGGCTCAAATCGTCTTCGGCGCGTTTAGTATCGCCAAGATCGCGATAAATGATGCCGGCGTGATACAGCATAAGGGCGTCTTTCGTTCCTAAGCTAAGCGCGCTTTCGATGGCTTTAGATGCGTCTTGAAGTTTTCCGTTCTTATAAAGGCACCAGGCGTACACGTCTCGGGTGTAAACGTCGTTGCGATTTTCCAGTTCCTTCTTTGCCAGTTCAAGCGCTTGCGGAAGCTTCAGGTTGTGATCCGCGTAAAAGGCGGCCAACTCCCGATTATAAGTTCGTTCGTTGAGAGCGCTGAGATATCCAATAAACTCCAACAATTTATATTGTTTATCAAAGTCTTGCTGCCGTCCAAGCGTCTGGTAAACGTCAGCCAGCGCGGCCACATATTCGATTAAAGGTATGGTCGCAATAGCCTGTTGATATAGCGCTATGCCCTCATTGTATCTTTGCTGGGATACCCGCACTTTGGCGAGGCCCCCGAGGCCGCGATAATATCCGGGATAATAAACAAGAGCCTGTGAGTAGGATTTTGCAGCGTTGTCCAAATCGCCGCGGTGGTAGAAGTCTTCGCCGAGTTGGAAGTACGTCCACGCGATATTCTCGCATGGCAAATGGGTGTGAAGCGCCAATTGGACCGCCTGTTGCATCAAGCTGACCGCGGCTGCATCGTCCCCGTGCAGCACTTTCAGGTATGAGATGCGCGTGTCATACATGTAAGTTCGGCCGGAATCCTCCGTGGAAGGGTCGGAAGATCGCAATTTGGAATATGTAATCTGCGCTTGTTCGTAGTCGCCCATGTCGGTGTAGGCGTCGCCGAGTAATGCGAAAGGCGAGGGATCGCCGGCACCCGCCGCTATGGCTTGTTTCGCATAGGACGCGGCATCGGCGAAGCGATGCTCGGCCATGCAGACCGCAGCCATATGAGCGAGGGGCGACGACGCCTCGACGTCCCATGACGACGTCAGGTCCAGCGCCTTAGATAAAGATTGTTCGGCCATCGCAAAATAGCTCAGGTCGGATGTCTCGCGCCCCTTTTGCAAATACGCCGCGCCCAGCCCGTCGTAATTCGCGACATTCGGGAAATGAGCGACTCGCGCCTGGTACTGCACAATCATGCCATCTGTCTCGTCCTGACCCGCGATGGCGACCGCCGTCAGCAGGAGGACTGAAAGCGTGGCGTAAATGAATTTTCCAGTCATGCTCGCTTAATAACCTTTGCGGCGGCTTCCGTATTCGGCAGGCGAAATTCTGGCCAGCATTGCCCGCGCATTATCGGAAACCGTCGACTCCGGATTTGCTTCCAACGATGATTTAAGGTATTGCACGGTCGCGGCTTGGTTCTTGAGGGCCGCGCTAATCTCAGCGGCATGATAAAAAATATCTCCGTCGCGAATGCCGGGTGTTACGGCTTTTTCTATCTGTTTCTGGGCATCCGCATAATCGCCGCTCGCATATAAGGCCTGCGCAAGCGAGTCCAGAGTCCAAACATCGTGCCGTTGAGATAACGCTAGCCGTGCGGTTTGCAGCGCCCTGGCATTCTGTTTTCGGGCGATATAGTAAAGCACCAAATCGCAGTTATCGTTGTCCGCTTTGGCGGATTGAGATTGCGCCAATTGTTCGAAGTTTGCGTAGAGTTGGGCCGCCTGAGAAGCATTGCCGGCATGTTCCTGCGCGACGGCTTCGGCGTAGATACTCCCGGCTCGCGGGAAATGCTGATTCCGCGAATGCAGCAGTTCGGCGGCTTCGGAATATTTGTGTTGGTCTTCTCTGACATGGGCCTGAACCTCGAGGGCGCGATAGTAGTCCGGGAAAGACGCCAGCGCCTTTCGCGACAACTGATCGGCGGCATCAAGTTTGCCGGTCGAGAGATTAATTTCTGCCATCCGGCTTAGTATCCAAGCCGCATCCTCCGACTGGTCAGGAGTCGTCTGCTGATAGCAATCGTTTAAGAATTGCAATGCGCCTTCGGAGTCTCCGAAAATCTGCCGCAATTCCGCCGCGCGCAAAAGTCCCGGGACGTTATGAGTGCGTAGATCAAGCATCCATTGCGCGGCTTTTTCGGCGTCGGAATAATCTCCCAAAGCGATGTCCGCATCGGCGACGTATCCATAGATCAATACATCGTCGGGAACTTTCTTGTTCAGGGATTGCGCGCGGGCGAGGACGGCGGAAAAGTCGTGTCTAGCGAGGAGGAGCGCGACCTCCGTTTTTTGCGATTCCAAATTTGCCGGCGCAAGCGTCGAAGCCTTATCCAGGGCCGTCTGCGCCTGATCTAACAAACTCTTGTCGCAGGTTTCCCGCTCGCGGCGAATCAGAGAAATAGCCAGCTCCGTATACAGATTCGCTTTTGTTGGATTCGCGTTGATCTGCCGGGTAACAGACTCAATTCGCTGTTGCGCGGGACTGAGCCGCGGCTCTTCCGCAACCGCTGCGATGTTAAGTAAGGCGAAAAGGGTTACAAAGATAATTCGCATATATATCTCGATAAAAAGCCAACTAGTGCACCGCGCCACGAGTTGGCCAGTTAGGCTGTTAAGTTACTCGACTGGGCAGGGCGTTCCGGTCACGCCGCTGCCGTCAACAGTGTTGCCGCCATTGCATCCGGGTTCGCCTGGATCGATGTGTCTGCGATTGCGACCGGAGGGCGCGTCCCCGACGTATGGGAAATCATTATGAAATGCTACGTCGTTCACGTTAACTCCATCCCCTAATAAATTATTAGGGAAAACGTTGCAGGCCGATGTGTGACTCGCGCCACACTTGTTGCCGGCTAGCACGCCACCGATTGCAACCCGCAGGGTAATGTCCACCGCATCGTCAAACAAGCGGCGCCCATTAGGATATCCGGCGGCATCACCAGCCAACAAACCTAGTCGGCTGGCGCTGGCGACAGGCGTCGGAGGCACTCCAGTATTCAACCGCAACAAATCTGCGATTGGTCCGGGAGGAGTTCCCGCCGCTGCGATTGGAGGCATATATTGCACCAAAGGCAGCAGGTCAGTTCGCGGGGCCGGTGGAGAGAACAAAGCTCCCGGAGCCAATACGCCGTAAAGCGCATCAACCACGGTTACGACCGGTGGATTTAAGAAGAATGCTGCGAATTGCGAATCGTTGACTGGCTGGTCCATGCTGTAGCGATCTTTGGAACCGATTCCAATTACCAATTCGTTAATTAGCGGATTCCCTTCCCGTTGAACTTGCTTGAACGGTCCTACTTGTTGAGCGGCCAAGGGCGGGCGGCGAACGGTTTCCTGCTGCCGCGATGTCGTGCCCCATACGCCAATGGTTGCATAGCGCGAAGAAGCAGGTTCGACCTTGCCCGTGGCAGTTAACATCGCGACCGGTACTTCGATCGCAATGGTATTGACTGCGTATCCGGACACGGTATCGGACGCAAAGTTCTGTGCCGCCGCATCCTCCGCAGGAGTCAGCACGCCGGGTACGCCTGAACCGCCGGGAATGTTGCGGAAGTTGAAGGTATCGAAAGCCGCCCCCAGATCAATGAAGAATGGATCATCGACCGTACCGGCGAAGACCGAGATTCCGCTGACGTTAAGGTTGGTGTAAGTCGCCGCACTGAAGAGCGCGTCGTAATTGATGGTGCGCGGGCCGATGTTATCGGGCACCACAAAAAACGGCGAGCCGTCAGCGTTGGTCAGAGTGGTACGCACTCCACTTTTCACCATGGTGACAGAGTAGGTCTGCCGCGAGTTCAGTCCCGGATTGTCGAAGGTGCTGATTTGCGGTGGAATCACTCCCGGTACTCCACCGTCATAGCCGGCGAGTCCTACAGGGATGGTTGGAATGTCGTATTGCGGAACGCTAAACCGAATTTCGAATGTTACTTCTGCAATACCGTTCTGGTCGTTATCGACCTTCAGTTGATAAAGAATGTTGTGGTCAAAGGGAAAAAAGGTAGGGCCGTTTCCCGGCTCCAGAAGCGGATCCACGTCCAAAATCATTGTGACCTTGGGAGTGGTCGCGCTGGGACCGTAGCTGCGAAATGCGTAGACATCGGTCACATCCGCGGCCCGGTCGAGGGCGGTGATTGGCGCTTCGCGATGGCTCGATGCAAAAAGCCCTGAAGGCACGCTCAATAGTAGAGCGGTTAACAGGGCCACGGCGGACTTCAGAGTTTTCATTGGAGCCTCCTGGGAGATAGACAATTGGGCAAGATTTAGGGACGAGGGATTAGTTCCTCCGCTATCTATACGGGCAGGTATATAAAACGGATGTGAGAAAAGTTTTGCATTAACAACGCAAAATCTACCGGCCGCTTTCCGATGTTGTCACAGCCCGCTCTTCGTCTTTCTATTCCGAACAGGAACTTTTGTCTGGTACATTTGAGCTTTCGGCGAACGGATAGGAGACTTCTAATGGCCAGCCAAAAGGATTCAGTTTCAGCTCGTCCTAAACATCGCGATCAGGACAGGGAAAAAGGGGCAGTCGAGCAGGACGAACAAAACGAGGGCGGCAATACTTCTATGCAGGGCCAAATCGGACATCGGGATCAGGACGATATGTTGAAATCGTCGGATACGGATTATCCCGAGCCAGACGGGGCTGCGGAGCACAGCGGCGAACCGCAAAAACCCAAGAAGAAGGCTGGTGACTAGCTCATCCCACCATCAGTAGGCACGCCGAAGAGCGGGCGCGTAAAGAGCGCAAAGTCGAATACAGCCCCCACCGCAAGAAGCAGCGTGGAAATCTCTGTCATTGACGCCGTTAAGAAGCCGGGTAGAAATAGAACTCTCTGTCATCCCGACCGAAGCGAAGCGAAGTGGAGGACCTGCTTCCGGCAAAACGATTTCGTCTTAACGCAACTCTTCCATCACCTGTTCCAGCACGTCCCTGCCCGGCCTGACGACGGATTCCGGCAACGTCGCCAAGGGCTGGTCTGTCAGGTTCAACATATCCACAAAACTTGGGGCATTAGGATTCACATAAAAAATCCCGGTAAGCACCTCGCCGCCCCGGTGAGACTCATTCAGCCGGTTCATGGCTTTCACCCGGTCGGTGGGATCGTATTCCTCTTCCAATTTACGTAAATGCAATCGTGATCCGTCGTGCATTTTGACTTCGACAGTGGTTCCGGCGTCATACTCAATCGAGATGTCTTCAAATGCCGGAACAAAGTTTATGTCCTGGATGGGTTCGTCATGCTCTTGAACATATTTGTAGGATTTAGTCGAGCCTTCGTGATCGTTAAAAGTGGTGCAGGGAGAAATCACATCGAGCATGACCGTACCGCGATGAGCGATAGCTGCCTTTAGCATTGTATTGAGCTGGCGCTTGTCTCCGGAAAACGAGCGTCCCACAAAAGTGGCGCCCAACATGATTGCCATGGAACAGGTGTCGAGGGCCGGGAGATCATTGATCACTCCGGTCTTTAATTTCGAGCCGACGTCGGCGGTGGCTGAAAATTGTCCCTTGGTCAGGCCGTACACGCCGTTATCTTCGATGATGTAAATCATCGGCACATTGCGCCGCATGAGATGGACGAATTGACCAATGCCGATCGACGCGGTGTCGCCATCGCCGCTAATGCCTAAACTTAGCAGGCTGGTATTGGCGAGAATCGCCCCCGTGGCGACCGACGGCATTCTGCCATGCACAGTGTTGAAACTGTGCGAGCGGCTCATAAAATATGCGGGGCTTTTCGACGAGCATCCGATGCCGCTCATTTTCGCCACGCGTTCCGGCTTGATGCCCATCTCATACATCGCTTCCAGAATGCGTTCGGAGATTGCGTTGTGGCCGCAGCCGGCGCAGAGCGTGGTTTTCCCACCCTTGTAGTCGAGGACGGAGAGACCGATGCGATTGGTTTTCGGAGCTGGTGTAGTGGGAGGCGCGGCGCCCATTTACTTGTCCTCCATGGCCATGATCTGATCGGTTACAGAGCGCGCATCGAGCGGTAGTCCGTGAATGTGGGCGATGCTCCGCAGCCGCGTGATCAAATCCGGCTCAAGATCGAGTTTCAACAGGCTGAGCATTTGCGCATCGCGATTTTGCTCGACCACATAAACACGTTTGTGCTGGCGGATAAAATCGTGGACTTCGTCGGTGAATGGGTAAGCGCGCAGCCGCAGGTAGTCAGTTTCAGTTTTGTATTCTTTGCGTAATTGGTCGCGCGATTCGATCAGCGCCCAATGCGAGGTTCCGTAACCAAGGATGCCGATTTCGGAGCTATTTATTACCACCTCGGGACGCGGCACAAATGAGCGCGCGGTTTCGAATTTGCGATCGAGCCGCGCCATATTGTTTTCGAAATCATCGGGCCGCTCACTGTATTGCGATCGTTCGTTGTGGCCGCTGCCGCGCGTGAAATAGGCGGCTCCGATATGGTCCGTTCCGGGCAGGGTGCGGTATGGGATGCCATCGCCGTCCACATCTTTGTAACGGCCGAAGCTGCCCAATCGATCGAGATCATCTTTCTCTAGAACTTTGCCGCGGCGGATTGGCTTTTCCGGATATTTAAAGGGATCAGCCATCCAGTTATTCATCGCGAGATCAAGATCGGACATCACGAAAACCAGCGTCTGAAATTGCTCGGCGAGTTCGAACGCATCCTGCGCCATGGTGAAACACTCGTCCGCGGAGGAAGGCAGCAACAGAATATGTTTCGTGTCGCCATGCGACAAGAATGCGGTCGAAAGAATGTCGCCTTGCGCAGTGCGGGTGGGTAGTCCGGTAGAGGGTCCAACTCTCTGAATATCCCAAATCACGCCGGGAACCTCCGCATAATATGCGAGGCCGGCGAACTCGGCCATCAACGAAATGCCGGGTCCGGAGGTTGCAGTCATAGCGCGCGCACCCGCCCATCCTGCGCCGACCACCATACCGACAGCCGCGAGCTCGTCTTCGGCCTGAACGATGGCGAATGTAGCTTTGCCGTCGGCCCCGATGCGAAAGCGCTTCATGTAGTCAATAAGATTTTCTGGCAGGGATGAAGAGGGCGTTATCGGATACCAACTAACAACAGTGACGCCTGCAAACATGCATCCCAGGGCCGCGGCGGCATTGCCATCGATGATGATCTTGCCGCGAGTTTTATCCATCCGTTGAATGAAATAGGGATCGCCCTTGATCAGGCTCGATGCCGCATAATCGTAGCCGGCCTTGATGGCACCGAGATTGAGGTTGGCAGCCTTCACCTTTTTTGAAAATTGTTTGCGAATGGCCTTTTCGACCTCAGCCATATCTAACTCAAGCAGCCTCGCCAGAACGCCTACGTAAATCATGTTCTTGACCAGTTTGCGCAGCTTGGCTTCCGGACATACCGGTCCGACCAGCTTGTCATATGGAACTGCGTAAAATGTCAGGTCATCGCGCAGCGATTTGAGGTTCAACGGCTCGTCATACAAAACCGCCGCGCCGGGGGCCAGCGAGAGAACGTCTTCCTTGGCGGTTTCCGCGTTCATCGCGACCAGAAAATCGATTTCTTTCTTGCGGGCTATGTATCCATCTTTGTTGGCGCGGATCGTGTACCAGGTCGGCAGTCCCGCGATGTTGGAAGGAAAAAGGTTCTTGCCAGAGACCGGCACGCCCATCTGAAAAATGGTACGCAGAAGAACAGTATTGGAACTTTGCGAGCCGCTGCCATTGACGGTCGCCACCTGAATGCTCATGTCGTTGACAACCGGCTTCGGATTCACCGGGTTTGAAGCATGGTGAATCCCTAAATCTGTCGTGGCCATTCTTTCCTATTAACCTTTCAACCCTTCGCGAGTATTGGGCGGGAACGGGAGGGTAGCCGCCCAGCTTCGTCCGAAGCATCAAGTAGAACTCTAGATTATACGGCAGCATGGGCGCTGAAGGACGTTAGTTGGAGAGATGGTGCCCTGAAGCAATTCGGAGTCGGACTTTCACCGGACAGCCGGAGCGGCATGTCCTACGCGAACGTTCTAAGCTTCGACGAAGAATTGCGCCATGTTGCGGAATTTGTCGTAGCGGGATGCGACCAATTGCGGGATGGGAATTTGTTGAGTTCTGCGAGATGTTTGTGCCAGTGACGTCGCTCAATAGCGCCGCAGCCGCATCGTGGTCAGAGTGGGCTCCGCCGCGCGGCTCCGGAACCGTATCGTCAATGCAGCCTAACTCGCTCAGGTCGGTCGCGGTGGTGCGCATAGCTTCCGCCGCCAATTCTTTCTTGGACGAATCATTCCAGCGAATCGCGGCGCAACCTTCGGGAGAAATCACCGAATAAACGGCATTCTCCATCATGAGAACGCGATCAGCGACCGCTATCGCCAACGCGCCTCCGCTTCCGCCCTCGCCTGTGATCGTCGTGATGATTGGAACTTGCAGCCGCGCCATTTCGCGCAGATTCCGCGCAATAGCCTCGGCCTGGCCGCGCTCCTCCGCGCCGAGCCCGGGATAAGCGCCGGGCGTGTCCACCAACGTGATCACCGGACGTCCAAACTTCTCCGCCATTTTCATCGCGCGCAACGCCTTGCGGTAGCCCTCGGGATTCGGCATTCCGAAATTGCGATATACCTTCTGTTTCGTATCGCGGGCTTTCTGGTGGCCGATGACCATAACGTCCGCGCCATTGAAACGCGCCATGCCGCACACGATCGCGGGATCGTCGCCAAATCCGCGGTCGCCGTGGATCTCGCTCCAATCCGTAAATATCCGTTCGACGTAGTCGAGAGTGTAGGGGCGTTGCGGATGGCTGGCCAATTCAGTTTTTTCCCACGCTACGGTATGCGGCGACATCTCGGTCGCGCAGCGTTTGAATGCGGCTGTTGAGTTCTTGCACCTGGCGGCGGGTTTGTTCATCTTGTCCTTCAACAGCTTCCAGCTTCGCGATATGCCGCTCAATCTTTTCGAGTTCCCGGTTTCTGCGCTGGCCAACGTCCACCTTGCTGCCATTGCCGTTGGTGGAGTTCCATCGGGCCTCGACCATCGACAACAGAAAATCTGCGCCGTCGAGCGCCAGCATAGGTTTGCCCGGAATCCGGCTCGGCCGGAAGAACTTTCGCGCCTCTGTGAATGAATGCCGTCACGCAGGAATATCAGTCGATGATGCGAACCGCTCCGCGGCCACATAGCTCCTCAACGCGCGAAATAAAATTGCGGTCCGGTTGCACATTATAGCCTCCCGCCTCCATTACCACCATAAAATCACCCTGGCGCTCCACATCGAATAACACTTTGGCTTCGCCTTTGCGATCGCTAAAAAGCGAGTGCAGATCGTCGACAGTACTTTCGTTGGCTGCCTCAAGCGGAATGCGAATCCGAAGAGAGCGCGGCAGAGGCACTTTCGCATCTTCCAGCGGAATAATGTCATTGACCGTCAGCTTGGGATTCGCGCCTTCTTCAATGCGCAATCCACCGCGAATCAGAACCGGAACTTCCAGCTTCACTTTCTCTTGCAGCTTTCGATAGGCTTCCGGGAAGACGATCATCTCGACCGTGCCCAGCCATATCTTCAAGAGCAGCCTGAGCGTAAAAATCGCCGCGTCTTGGATTTCAGAACCCGCAGAGCCGTAATAATTCCGGCAGTCGAGATGTTTTCGTCCTTCGCCGGTGGAGTATTTCATTGCCGCAATATCGGCGGTTGAGAGCGCGCGAAGGGCATCCAGCTTGTCGCGATATTTTTCCAGCGGATGGCCGGTAATGAAAAATCCGAGAATTTCTTTTTCGGCCGCCAGCCGGGTGTGCTCATCCCAATCGGGGATATCCGGCAGCTTGTCATTTCGTTGCTGTTCTTCTTCCTGTTGAAACACACCAAAAAGTCCATGCTGGCCGGACTCAGAATCCCGCTGCGCCTTCTGTGCGTGTTCCATGGCCTTGTCGATGACTGCCATCAGCTGCGCGCGCCGGCCCAAGCTTATCCATCGCGCCGCTCTTGATTAGCGATTCCAGAACGCGGCGGTTGAGCAGGCGCAAGATCCACATTCTCGCAAAACTCGTAGATCGAGTGATAGTGATCCAAGCTTCTTCCGTCCCGCAACAATTGACTCGATCGCGTTATGCCCCACGTTTTTCACCGCCGCCAATCCGAACCGAATCGCCTGCACCATGCGGCGTGAAATTGGCGTCGCTCACGTTGATGTCGGGCGGCTCAACGGCAATCCCCATCTCGCGGCATTCGTTGATGTACTTCACCACGTCGTCGGTATTTCCGGTGACCGAGGTCAGCAAGGCCGCCATGAATTCAACCGGATAATAAGTCTTCAAATACGCCGTGTGATAAGCCAGCAACGCATAAGCAGCGGAGTGCGATTTATTGAAGCCGTATCCAGCGAATTGCGCCATCAGATCGAAAATCTTTTCGATCTTCTTCGGAGGATATCCGCGCTGCACCGCACCACTGACAAAACGCTCTCTCTGCGCAGCCATTTCAGATGCAATTTTCTTTCCCATGGCCCGGCGCAGCAGGTCCGCTTCTCCGAGCGAATAGCCGGCCAGGCGGTTGGCGATCTGCATCACCTGCTCCTGGTAGACAATCACGCCCAGCGTCTCTTCGAGGACTTCTTTCAGCTCCGGCAATTCGTATTCGATCTTCTTGCGGCCGTGCTTACGATCGATGAAATCGTCAATCATTCCCCCCTGAATAGGACCCGGCCGATACAGCGCATTCAGTGCCGTGAGGTCCTTCAATGGAATTGGGCCTGTACCGTCGCAGTACGTCGCGCATTCCATGCGATTCAAACTGGAAAACGCCCGAAGTCAGACCGCTGTGGAAGACCTTTTCGTACGTATGCGGATCGGTAAGCGGAATTTCGTCCAGAGCCACGCTGGACACTGCGCGTCTGCTGAATCAGTTTCAGGCTGTCATCAAGGATGGTTAGCGTTGTTAGCCCAAGAAAATCCATTTTCAGCAGGCCCAGCTTCTCAATCGCGACCATGTCGTAGGCGGTGACAATTTCATCGTTCTTAGTCTTGTGCAGCGGAACCAACTCGGTAAGCGGACGCGGCGAAATTACAACCCCGGCGGCATGCACCCCTGAATTGCGCACCAATCCTTCGAGCTTCAGCGCGGTGTCGAACAAAGATCGTATCTGCGCGTCGCTGTCATACGCCTGTTGCAATGCCGGCGAATCCTTGATGGCCTGATCCAGCTTAATGTTCACGGTCGTTGGAACCATTTTGGCGATGCGGTCTACGTCGGCATACGGAATATCCATAGCCCGCCCGACGTCTTTAATCGCCGCTTTGGCTGCCATGGTTCCAAACGTAATGATCTGCGCTACATTTTCGCGGCCATACTTCCGGGTAACGTAGTCAATGACTTCGCCACGGCGATTCATGCAGAAGTCAATGTCAATATCCGGCATCGAAATGCGTTCTGGATTCAGAAAACGCTCGAAGAGAAGTTCGTAATGCAAAGGATCGATGTCGGTAATTCCCATCGAGTACGAGACCAGCGATCCAGCCGCGGAACCGCGTCCCGGGCCGACCGGAATATCGTGCTCCCTGGCGTAGCGAATAAAGTCCCAAACAATGAGGAAATACCCGGAAAACTTCATCTGCTGGATGCAGTCAATCTCCCGCGCCAGTCTTTGTTCGTACTCGGCAAAACTGTGTTTCAGGAGCGCCTTGCGCTCGGGTTGCGATAAAACCGCGAGCCGTCTGGCAAACCCTTCGCGCGCGATATGCTCGAAATAACTGTCCAGAGTGAACCCGCCGGGAACCTCGAAATGTGGAAACGGATTGCCCACTTTTTCCAGCCGCAGATTGCAGCGTTCGGCGATTCCTAATGTTCGCGACAGAACGTCGGGCGAATCTTTGAATACCCGGCTCATCTCCTCATGGCTCTTTACATAGAAGTCGGTGCCATGAAACTTCATCCGATTCGTATCCTGAATCGACTTCCCAGTCTGAATGCAAAGCATCACGTCTTGCGCCTGGGCGTCATCTTCGCACAGGTAATGACTATCGTTGGTCGCAATGAGGGGCATGCCGAGATCTTTTTCCAGCCGGTACAGGTTCGAATGGATGCGGTGTTCCATCTCCAACCCCTGGTCCTGAATTTCGAGAAAGAAATTATCTTTTCCGAAAATATCCCGATAAACCGAAGCGGCATTTCGTGCGGCCTCGTACTTATCCTCCATTAAATTTTCGGCTACTTCACCTTTTAAGCAACCCGACAAGCCAATCAACCCCTTGGAGTGCTCGGCAAGGAATTTCTTGCTGACCCGGGGCTTGTAATAGAACCCATGCAGCGAGGCTTCAGAGGTAATCTTGGCCAGGTTGCGGTAACCCTCTTCATTTTCGGCGAGCACCAGCAAATGGTTGTAAGTATCGCCGTCGGGCGGAGTGCGCTCGATTCTGTGATCGTCCTTTTTGCAGATATAAAGCTCGCAGCCGACGATCGGCTTGATCCCGGCCTGCTTCGCCGCGTTCACAAAATGCACCGCGCCGAAGATGTTGCCATGATCGGTCATGGCAACCGCAGGCATACCTATTTCCTTGACGCGCTGGCACAGCTTTTCGACGTCGCAGGCGCCGTCCAGCATTGAATAATCAGTATGTAGGTGAAGGTGAACGAATTCTGCCATTTGATTTTCTAATTTTACTGGTGGCGTCATTGTAACGGAAGAAATCGAACCGCTGCCCATGCCACGAGATCGGTCTGTGGATAAAGGGCCATCGCGCTCACCCAGTGGAACCAGGCAATTTATCCATTTTTCTCATTGGAAATTTCTGATTCGTTTCCTGCCGTCCCGAAGCGGGCATTCACACAGACATCAACTCATTAAGCGCCACCAATAACGATGGTTTTCCCTAAAGTCAACGGCTTCTCCGGCGATAGTCACTAGTAATGTTGAATTGTCATACTTGTTAGACCTAATTCGTCATGCAGGACAAAGAAAACCCGGTCAGCCCTCCCCGCCTGCATTTACGCATAGTCTTGGCCGAAAACGATCAGCCAAACGCCAGCCGCGCTGAGATGTCAACTGCACCGATGCTGGAAGCAATAGGTCATAGGGTCGCCAGCGTTCGCACTCATAACCAGGTTTTGGAACATCTTCAGCAACAGCCTTTCGACCTGTTCCTGGTAGACGTCCACATGCCGGAAATGGATTGCATCGGCACAGTGCTGGCTATTCGAAATCAGGAAAAAGACGCAGCCGGACACTTGACAATCATCGCAATGACTCCCCACCCGACGCAATCCGACCGCAAGCGTTGCCTCGCGGCGGGTATGGATCGCTACATTTCCAAACCTCGCAGTATCGGCGAACTCCAAACCGTTCTCTTAGCCTTCTCAAATCCCGACGCGATTCAGAACGCGATACGTCCCCTAGGGTGGAATCGAAGCAATATCCTGGAGCGCGCCGGCGGAACCGAAAAGCATCTCCGGGATATGGTTAAAGTGTTTGCTCAAGAAAAGCCGAATCTCATGGCGGAAGTGAATCGCGCTCTAAAAACCGGGCAAGCAGACTTGCTGGAGCGTACAGCGCTCAAGTTAGGAGAAGAACTCGCCTATGTCGGAGCGCTGGAACTGGCGCGGCACGCCAGAGATCTCGCGCAGTTGGGAAGAAGGAACGATTTCCCCAAAGCGGCCGCGTTGATTCTCGGCATGCAATTCAAACTCGGCGAAATCGACGCCATCATGAGCAGGCCGGCCCTGTGAAACTATTGATCGCCGAGGATGACGCATTTTTTCGCAAAATCCTGCGCCAATTACTCTCCACCGAATTTGAAATCATCACCGCCGAAGATGGAACAGAAGCGTGGAATCTGCTTCGTCAAAATGAGTGGCCGCTACTCGCGATCCTGGACTGGGTGATGCCGGGAATGTCTGGTCCACAAGTATGCCGCGAGGCTCGCGCTTCGGCGGCAACCGCCGAAACTTACATCATTCTGCTGACCGGCCGGAATAGCGCGGCTGATATTGTCGCCGGATTACATGCGGGCGCGGACGACTATGTGACCAAACCCTTCGAGGCTGAAGAACTCCGCGCCCGGGTTCGCCTCGGCCGAAGAGTCGTGGAACTGCAAATGACGGTGAAAGCGCAGTCGGCGAGCCTGCGCGAAATGCGTCAGCGCGGAAAAACAGTGCAGGCTGACTTTGATCTCGCTTCCTCGCATCGCAGGGCCTTGCAAGAGTCTCGCAGCTCACGCTTTTCCCGCTAGCGGAAAATATCCCCGAACACACTCTTATTGTGGGGTTGTGTGATGATGGACAGGAGGCTTCTTCTTCAAAGGAGCCTTCGTCAGAAGTTCCCCTTTATCCATTGTCATGACAAACGGACTCGGCTCGTAAGAAGCCGGAGTGCCCTCGAAGTCAAACGTCGCGCCTTCCTTCGGCATTAATCTTTCTGGAATAGGACCAGTCATAGTCAAGGTAATATCGGCGCGTTTCGCGTCGTTGTCATCCTGCGTTCCCGCGATATCAAGCTGCGTGGATGCCGCCTTGATAACCCAGCCTTCCATTTGCAGCGACAAGCCCTTGATCACGTTCCACACTTTATCCGCGTCGTCTTTCTCCCCGGACGAGAGCACCAGTTCCCACTCGGCAAAACTCATCTTCTTTATATCGTCCGGACTTTTATCTTTCACGAGATCATGGGCTTGTTGTGCAGGCGTAGGAGGAACATATTGCGCGATGGTGAATCCGCTGGGGGGCAGGGGCGTGGCTTTGGCTGTAGCCATTAAATCGCTCCAGCCCTCGTCCGTGCCGTGGTATTTCGTATAGGCGCTTTTGCCATAAGCTTCAATCTTGGGTGCGTCGGCAGTTCCCGCAGCCAGATTGGCGGTGCGCGCAATAAAGAAAAGGCCGTTTACATTGTCCGGGGGTGTGGCGGTCAAATAGGACAAAGCCAGAGGATAAACGTCCTGAAGATTGTTGGGATTAATTTCGACCGACGCCCGGAGATATTTTTGCGCGTTGGGGTAATCCTTCATCTGCAACGCGGAAAATCCGGCAATACTGTTGAGCAACTGTCCGAGCTGGGCCTTCTGTTTTGCAAAATCCGCGTCCGCAACCCCTTCCGGCTTGGCCAGGTTGGGAAGCGCCTGTAAGCCAGCCTCGGCATACTTTCTAGCGGCAGGCCAATTCTGGGTTCCCTTATTGCTGTATGCCATAAGGGCCAACGCGCGGACGTTGTTGGGATTCGCCTGAAGAACTCGGTTGGCCGCGTCCAGCATCTTCGCCTGATTATTGCTCTGCTCGTAAAGTCCCATGAGCGTTTCCAGCACATCTTGCTTCATCACGCTGTTGGGATACTGCACCAGAAACGCTTCGAACCCGCTGATCTTCGCGTTGGGATCTGTCTGCTGAGCCGCGCCCATATAGGCGTTATATTCGGCTGGGTCTTTGATTACCGGCGCTGACGACGCACTCGCGCCAGATTGAGATGGCTGTTGTCCCGCCGCCGGGGCCGGCGCCGGAGTCTGCGCGTGGGCCGCACATGCCATCGCAAGCACAACTACCACTAAGCTGGTCTTCATTCGAATAGCTCCTTGGGTCTTGGGGAATGGAATTTTGAATTCGAATCTCGGAAAAGCGCTCTCTGCTTCTGCGTCTGTGCCTAATACTATTATTTCATCGAGCTCCAGAAAATATCGTGCTCGAACTATGTCATTCACAACCCATCATTGATCTTTCCAGTGTGCGGATTATAAGTATGCGCGCCCTTCTAGGCAAGCTACTTCCACCCGAATCCATCCCAACTCGCTTGTCTGAGATGCAAAGAAGCATCCAATAGGTGGTTCCAAAACGAAAACCGCAGAGCCACAAATAAGTTTAGAGGAGCGAGCAATGGCGCAAAACAACGGACGCGAGCTACAAGGACAAGTGGCAATCATTACCGGGGCCGGACGAGGCATAGGCGCCGCAATTGCCCTCAGACTGGCAGGCTTGGGATCCACCGCAGTCTTATGCGGGCGTAGCCGCAAGCCGTTGGATGCCACCGCCGGGAATATCGTCAACGCCGGCGGCAGGGCAATGGTGTTGGAATGCGATGTCACAAACTTACGCTCTGTCGAACATGCTGTTGAAGAGGTTGAAGCAACGTTGCGGCGCGTCGACGTGCTTGTGAACAATGCCGGCATCGGGCGATTCGCCGGCCCACTGCATCAATTGGCGCCCGAGAGTTGGGACTCCATCCTGAACACCAATTTGCGCGGAGTCTATTACTGCATCCGCGGCTTCGCTCCGATGATGATGCGCGCCCGGAGCGGCCACATTATTAATATTTCCTCCCTCGCCGGAAAGAACGCGCTTCCAAACGGCGCTGCTTATGCAGCATCGAAGTGGGGACTCAACGGACTGACCTATTCAGTTGCCGAAGAGCTGCGACCCTATAGCATTCGCGTGTCAGTGATCTGTCCCGGATCGGTAGATACGGATCTCAGTCCGCACGAAGGAAAGAGCGCAGAGAAAATGCTCAAACCGGCGGATGTCGCGCACGTTGTCGCGATGATGGTGACACAATCTCCGCAATCTTTTGTGAGCGAGGTTCTATTGCGGCCCACGCAAAAGCCCTGACGTTACTTTTTAAAAAGATTTTCGAATGCCTGCCTCGCATCCATGGGACGCGCTGCCGCCGGCGTTGAAGTCTGCTTCTCAATTCTGACGCTGATTGAATAGAACAAACAGGAATTGAGCTGATCTTTGCGCGGGACTCGCTCCAGTATTTTTTGCGTGCATTCCCATCGCGCCGCAGGATCGAAGTGAGTGCACTGTTTGCAGGAATGCAATTCAAAAGCGCATTTCGGGCACTGGCCCACCGGATCGTTAAGCGACGCCAACACGGTTCCACATTGCCCGCAACGCGAAATGGCGTGAGACGCTGCAAGTTGCACCGCCTTCGGACCGAACGTGTCATTCTTCGGCGGCTTGTCGTTAGATGTCCTGTCCGGGGACTGCTTTGATCTCTCGCCGCGATCTCGATCCTGATAACCGTGTTGCCGATATTTCTGTTCTGACAAAGAAAACTCCCCGAATACACACATCAAGTGCACACATTGTCTCGCGAGTAGTTGTCGCCCGCAAGCGGCTTATAGCCGCGAAAAACAATTCCTACAAACATCTTACAAATTCAGGACTCACACATGACACGCGCTCGAGTTCATACCCTTACCCTGCATTCACGAGCAAACAATACCCGGACCAAGAAAGATCCTACAGAATTGGAGTGCCGAAAAATGAAAATGGAAGTCAGTGATGGCAATTCAAATGAACTTAATTCTCCCTCAAAGAAGGAACCAAAATCACAACTTAAGAACGCACTTAACCGGCGTTCATTCCTAAGAAAAAGCGTGGTCGCAGGGGCCACTGCGACCATCGGAGTCGGCATTATGGGCGGTGCGGTTTCTGCCTTCGGTCAAACTGGCGGCGGCCCGGCAATCACTAAAGGTGACATAGCAATTTTGCGATTCCTAGCCGCCGCGGAACTGCTAGAAACCGATCTGTGGCAGCAATACACGGAACTCGGTGGCACGCAGGATGGTGAAGAACAGGGCCTGAATGGTGGCAGTCCGCTTTACACAGCGGCGCTTCAGATTCTGGATGCCGATATGCCTCAATACATTCATGACAACACAGACGACGAGGTCAGTCATGAACAATTTATTAACGCTTATCTGGTTTCGAAAGACGCCGATCCGGTGGATTTGGACGCTTTTCGGAATTTGCCAAGCAGCGCCGCGAGCGGAGCGAAGAATCTGGGGCGCCTCACCAATCTCATGCAGCTCACGGTGGATACCAGTTTCTGGACGCGGTATCGCAGCAGCACGCAGAATCCCGATCTCGATAAGGTAGTTTTTCCCCAGGCTGTCACCATCGTCAATCGCACCGCCATTCCGCGAACCGACGATGACCTGATAGGACCAGCAACCGTGGCGCCATTCAACATCCCGGATCATTTGAAGGCGATCGCTTTCACCGCGGGATTGCACTTTTGCGCGATTGAACAGGGCGGCAGCAGTCTTTACCCTTCTTTGGCCCAAAGAGTCACCAATGTGGAAGTCCTGAAAATTCTGCTCGGGATTGGGCCCGTCGAAACCAGTCACTTTCAGACCTGGCATGACAAGGCCGGCAATGCGGTTCCGCTGACCGACGTTGATCCCGTAACCGGGGCATCGGTCACGTTTCCTGATCTGACGAATGACATTCCCCAGCCGGAGTCATTGCAGTCCAATCTGATCATGCCGGAACCCACCGATTTCATCAGCCATAAGCTGCCGCCATGCTCGGTTATTCGACCCATCAAGACAAATGGCGTCGCCGCAGGTGCTGTCAAAGGTCTTACCGCAAGTGGACTGTTCGCCGGTCAGTCGCCGGATTTCTTCCGCGCGCTACATAAACTTGCGCAAGAAGCGGACGCAGCGGAACGCGGCCTTTAACCATTCGGCGACATCGCAACAACATGTCGCCCTCACGCAAGCGCTGTAACTGGGGATACAGCGCTTGCATTTTTATTTCCCCAAGTTTGGAGAAAATATGTTTGACGGACTATTTCAACCGATGCATTTGCTGGTAATTTTCGGGTTGGCACTGCTCATCTTCGGACCCAAAAAACTTCCCGAACTTGGAAAAGGAATAGGCGAAGGCATTCGCGGATTTAAGACAGCCATGAAGATCGATGACAGCGCAACCTCCGAGCGAAAATCCTGACAGTTTCTAGCTCTTAGTTGCGGAGATATTGACGCCGAACGCTGCCGCTGAAAAGACCTAGCCTTGGCGAAGAACGCGAAAGGCTGGTGCACGCCAGCCTAATGGACTTTACATAAATCTATTGCGTGAGAAATTTTCCCGTTTGTTATAATCCGCGCACGCCTTCCACCGAAATGACCGAGCCGTCCACTCCCTTGATGCGGCAATACGCCGCTATAAAAAAGGAACACCCCGCCGCGCTTTTATTTTTTCGTTTGGGCGACTTCTATGAGCTTTTCTTTGACGACGCAATTCTCGCCTCGCGCGAGCTTCAGATCACACTGACTTCCCGTAACAAAGAAAAAGGTCTGGCCGTGCCCATGTGCGGCGTCCCTTACCACGCAGCCGATGGATACATTTCAAAGCTCGTCCGCAAAGGCTTTAGAGTCGCCATCTGCGAGCAGATGGAGGACGCCCGCCTTGCGAAGAAATTGGTGCGGCGGGAAGTGACGCGAGTCGTAACCCCGGGGACGGCTGCGGATTCCTCGCTAGGCTCCGAGGAAAATAATTTTTTAGCGGCCGTAGCGCAAAATGGCGATCGGGCAGGTTTCGCCGCCCTCGATTTATCCACCGGAGAATTTCGCGCGACAGAATTTCAGGGTGACGATGCGCCCCGGCGGATTCAGGAAGAACTTCAGCAGTTGCGCCCCAAAGAGGTTCTCTACGAATCGGCAGCCCCGTTATTTGCCAAAGCACATCAGCAAGAACCTTTTGCGGCAGGCCTTCCTGGAGGATGCGCGGAAACTCCGCTCGATGGCTGGATTTTTGCTCCCGACCACGCAATCCCCTTGCTGGAAAATCATTTTGGAGTTTTATCCCTCGAGGGCTTTGGCCTGGCCGGCAAGCCCGCTGCGGCATCGGCAGCGGGAGCAATCATCTATTACGTGCGGTCTACTCAGCGCGGAACTCTGAGTCATGTTGATCGCGTAGGATTTTACGAAAAGCAAGATTGCATGATCCTCGACACTGTAACGGTACGCAATCTTGAACTGATTGAACCGCTCTTTGCGGGCACGGACGCAGGTGTGACTCTTTTCCGTTCCATCGATTCCACCGTCACCCCGATGGGCAAACGGCTGTTGCGGTCATGGCTGCTTCGTCCCTCCATTGAAATCAATGAAATCAACGCGCGATTGGACGCGGTGGAGTCTCAGGTCAAAGACACGGTAGCCCGCGAGGAACTGCGCCGCTCGCTCGATGGAATTTTGGACCTCGAACGCCTATTGAGCCGGGTAACCCTTGAAACTGCGAACCCGCGCGATGTCCTCGCGTTGTCGTCGTCTTTGGCGAAAATTCCAAGCTGTCCGCTCGGCTCTAAAAATTCTCCAACCGCAGCGTTGGAGATCATTGTATGAGTCGATAGACCCGTTACAAGATTTGCAGGAAAAGATCGATAAAACAATTGTGCCTGAGCCTCCGCTGTCATTCAGCGATGGTGGAGTCATTCGCACGGGGAATGATCGGGAATTAGACGACCTTCGCGACTTAAGCCGCAACAGCAAACAGTTTCTCGCCCAGATCGAGCAACGGGAACGCCAGCGCACCGGTATCGCGTCTCTAAAGGTTAAGTTCAATTCGATATTTGGATATTACCTCGAGATTACAAAGTCCAATTTGCACCTAGCTCCGGCCGACTACGAGCGCAAGCAGACGCTGGTGAATGCCGAACGATTCTCTACCCCCGAGCTTAAAGAATACGAATCGAAAATTCTCGATGCCCAGGAAAAAATAGTTGAAATCGAGCGCCGCATATTTATGGAACTGCGCTCGGCGATCGCCGGAGAAGCTCGCCGCATCCGGCAAACCGCGCTGGCTCTGGCCGAGGTTGACGTGCTGGCAAGCCTGGCGCACGTCGCGGCGCTTCGCGGCTACTGCCGTCCCGCGCTTGATGCATCGCCGGATATAGAAGTTGTGCAAGGCAGGCATCCTGTCATCGAGCATCAAGACATCGCCGGCGGCAACGCTCGCTTCGTCCCCAACGACCTTTACTTGAATTCCACGACGCATTCGGTGCTGGTTTTAACCGGCCCAAATATGGGCGGCAAGTCTACTTATCTCCGCCAGGCGGCGCTAATGGTAATTTTGGCGCAGATGGGGTCGTTCGTGCCCGCGCGATCTGCCCGCATGGGACTTGTGGATCGCGTGTTCACCAGAATCGGCGCCAGCGACAACCTGGCTCGCGGCCGCTCGACCTTCATGGTTGAAATGACGGAGACGGCAGCGATCCTGCATACCGCAACTTCCCGTTCGCTGATTTTGCTGGACGAGATTGGACGCGGCACCGCTACTTATGACGGCCTCGCCATCGCGTGGGCGGCAATCGAATATATCCACGCCCGAACCCGCGCCAAAACCCTTTTCGCTACGCACTATTTTGAATTAACCGAACTGGCAGAGCGGCTCTCTGGCGTAAAAAATTATCATGTTTCCGTAAAAGAGTCGGGCGGCGGAATCGTATTTTTGCGGACGGTCGAACCCGGCGCGGCCGATCGCAGCTACGGAATCGAAGTGGCGAAATTGGCCGGGCTGCCCAACGAAGTAATCGAGCGCGCCCGCGAGGTTTTAGCCGAGCACGAGGAAGCGGAACAGCGCGTAGCCGCCCAATTGGCCACAGATCAGTCGACGCCTGCCGCCGCACAATTAACCATCTTCACCGCACTTTCGCAGCCGGTGCTGGAGCGCCTGCGCGGTCTGGATTTAAACAACTTGACTCCACTCGACGCCTTAAATGTCCTGGCAGAATTGAAACAACAAATCGACTAGCGTACCGAAGGGTGCGTCATTTCATCCCTGGAGTCCGAGTGCCGACCAAATCCAACCCAAATACTCTCGCCGCCCAAGTCGGACGGCTCTTTATTATTGGCTTCGAGCACGCTGACCTCTCCGCCCACACCCGCTCCCTGCTCACAAACATCCAACCCGCTGGAGTTGTCCTCTTCGGTCGCAATATCAGTTCTGCGAATCAAACTCACCAACTTCTCAAAGACTGTCAGGCCTCAGTCTCCTCACCTTTATTCACTTGCGTGGACATGGAAGGCGGAAGGGTCGACCGCTTTCGCAATTTGAACGGTGGCACTCCTTCGGCGGCGGACATTTTCTCCACTGGAAATAAAAAGCTTTTTCGAAAACATGGCAAAGTTGTCGGAGAGTTCTGTCGAGCTCTCGGATTTAATACTGACTTCGCCCCCGTCTTGGATCTCGCATTGGAAGCTTCGCGAAGCGTGATGAGCTCGCGTGCCGTATCGCCAGATCCCCGCGAAACAATCGCCTATGCAAAACAATTTCTCGCTGGATTGCGGGATGCCGGAGTCCTCGGATGCGGCAAACACTTCCCCGGCCTCGGAGAAGGAAATCTGGATTCACATCTCCAGTTGCCTGTCGTTGCGAAATCTTTTAAGAAACTTTGGGACGACGATATAGTCCCGTACAGGCTACTGCGTCGCCAACTGCCAATCGTTCTCGTATCGCATGCCGGCTATCCCGGCATAACGGGCGACAATACTCCGGCTACGCTTTCGAAAAAGTTGATTACTAACCTGCTGCGCGGGCGAATTGGATATACCGGTTTGGTAGTCTCCGATGATATGGAAATGGGAGCGGTGCTAAACACCGTGTCGATTGAAGAAGCCGCCATCGCGCACATAGTGGCCGGCGGAGATTTGTGCCTTATCTGCCGCACCGAAGAATTAATCCTCCGCGCCCATGAAGCTCTCCGCAAAGAAACCGAAACCAGCGCCGCCTTTGCGCGGAAGGTCACACTCGCCGCGACTCGCGTTGAAAAGCTCAAGAAAACCCTTTTGCATTCGATTCGCTGGAAATTTCCGCCCACTCCTACTCAGAGCAAGATAGAGCGGCTGTCACTTCAACTCCGGCGATTCGTTGAGAACGTCCGGCTGTCGCAGGAGAAATCATGATCGTCGCCGGAGTCATGAGTGGCACATCCTGCGACGGAATCAATGTTGCCCTGGTAAACATTGCATCCGGCCGTCGCGGAACTCGAGATATAAGTCTCGAACTCATTGGACACGCCGAGTTTCCTTATCCCAAGCCGGTGCGCACTGCGATCTTAGCCGCGATGAATTCCAACACCGCGAGAGTCGCGGACTTGTCTCGCTTGAATTTTTTATTGGCCGAACTCTATGCAAACGCCGTAATCGCTACCCAGCGCAAATTCCGCACAAAAAGTGAACTGGTAGGTTGCCACGGACAAACTATTTATCACCAGGGCGAGGCTAAGAGCTTTCTGGGACGAAAAATCGCCAGCACATGGCAGATCGGCGATGGCTCGGTCATTGCATCACGGATTGGAATTCCCGTGGTGTCAGACTTTCGCCCTGCCGACATGGCCGCAGGAGGCAAGGGCGCTCCGTTAGTTCCCTTCCTCGATTATTGTTTATTCCGCCACCAGAAGATTGGTCGCATCGTGCAAAATCTTGGCGGCATCGCAAATCTCACCGCGATTCCTTCCGGCGCTTCTCCTGCGGAAGTAATCGCGTTCGATACTGGCCCGGGAAACATGGTGATCGATGGCTTAACAGAAATTTTGTTTCGTAAACCTTTCGATCGCGATGGTGAGATCGCCGCATCCGGAACCCTCTTGCAGCCTGTGCTTGCCGAGGCCATGCGATCTTCCTACTTCCACCGCAGGCCGCCCAAGACGGCGGGCCGCGAGGAATTTGGCAGAGAATACGTTCAATCTTTCCTTCGCCTGTGTGGACGCGCTAGGCCCCGCGACGTGATTGCTACCGCGACCGCGCTGACCGCGCATTCCATTGCGGACGCGCTGAAACGATTCGTGCTCAAACGTGGAAATTACAGAGGGATCGTCGTTTCGGGCGGAGGCACTAAAAATCCTATCCTTCTTGCGATGCTCGCAAATGCTTTGCGCCCTCTCGATCTGGTAGTGCGTTTGTCGGACGAATTCGGCATTCCATCGGAAGCGAAAGAAGCGGTCGCCTTTGCCTTGCTTGCTTATCAGACGTGGAATCGGCAGCCATCGAATATTCCGTCCGCGACGGGCGCGAAGCGGCCTGTGATCCTGGGCAAGGTTTCTTATGTTTGAAGCACTTTGCCCCTTTGGGGCAAACGCGGCTCTGCCTACGCGTTTTTTGCCAATGCGGGCCGCATGCACAATTCTCGCCGCTTGCTTTCTTATTTCTCTTCTTTCCTGTTCAAGCAAGCCTGATCCCAACACTCTGGTCATGATTATCGAAAGCAGCCCCACAAATCTTGATCCTCGCGTCGGACTGGACGCGCAATCCGAGCGTATCGATGACTTATTGTTCGACGATCTCTTCACGCGAGATGAACATTTGAATGTGCAGCCGGGGTTGGTCGAACGGTGGGAGATGCCCGAGCCCAAGACCTACATTTTTCACCTGCGCTCTGGAGTCAAATTCCACGACGGCCGTCCGCTGACCTCCCGCGACGTGAAGTGGACTTTCGATTCCCTGCTGCAAGGAAAAGTTCTGAGCACTAAGGCAAGCGCCTACCGATTTGTGGATCACATCGATGTGCCCGATCCATCCACGATAATTTTTCTGCTGAAAGAACCCGATGCCCCGCTGCTCTGGAATCTTTCCGACGGCGCCATCGGTATCGTCCCTTATGGAAGCGGCACTGAGGTCAGCGCGCATCCCATTGGGTCCGGGCCATTTCGCTTCGTCAGCGCCGAGCAGGATAAGAACGTCATCATCGAACGCAACGACGATTACTGGGGACAAAAAGCCAATCTCAAGAGCGTGAGATTCGACGTAGTGCCCGATACCACGACGCGGGCATTGGAATTGCGCAAAGGGAGCGCCGACATCGCCATCAATGCGCTTACCGAAGACATGGTACTGACACTCGAGGATGAACCCCGACTGCAAGTCGTCAGCGGACCTGGAACGCGATTAGCCTACATGGCATTCAACCTGCGCGACCCCATCCTTAAGGATGTGCGAATTCGGCAGGCACTGGCAAAAGCAATCGATCGCCGTCCAATCATCCATTATTTGTTGCGTGATTTCGCCCGCCCAGCCACCAATATTCTTCCCCCCGAAAGCTGGGCATACACCAGCGGCGTTCAAACCTATAAGTTCGACCCAGACGGTGCGCGCCAATTGCTGGATCAGGCGGGCTATCCCGCAGTCAACGGGATCCGCTTTCATCTAACGATGAAAACTTCGACGGAAGAGAGCACGCGGCTGTTGGCCGCCGTATTGCAACAGCAGTTGCACGACGTGGGAATTGCATTGGACATTCGCACCTTTGAATTTGCCACATTCTTTTCCGACGTCACTCGCGGAGCTTTTCAGCTTTACTCCCTTCGCTGGATCGGCGGCAATGAAGATCCCGACATATTTGAATATGTTTTTCACTCCGCGCGATTCACTCCGAAAGGAGCCAATCGTAGTTTCTACGCCGACCCCCGAGTCGACAGCCTCATCGACCAGGCCCGCAAGGAAACTGACCAGGCCACGCGAAGGGCCTTGTATGCGGAAATTCAAACCATACTCGCGGCGGACGTTCCCTCCATCAACCTCTGGTACTTCGACAATGTGATGGTGCACTCTAAACGGGTGCGGAATCTGACGTTGAATCCCTCCGGCAATTACGATTTTCTGAAAACGGCAGCCTTGAGCGGCGCACCCTAGCGCCAATTATTTTTCAAAATCTCCGTGGTACCATCTACCCACGAATGAGAATTCTCTTTATCGGCGACATTTTCGGGCGCCCCGGCCGCGTCATCGTTAAAGAACGATTGTCGTCGATCGTCACAGAACACGCCATCGATCTGGTCATTGCCAACGGAGAAAATTCTGCCGCGGGCTTTGGCATTACACCTCCCATTGCGGAAGATCTGTTTGATCTCGGTATCGACGTGCTAACCACCGGCAACCACATCTGGGACAAGCGTGAGATCGTGGATTACTTTCAGATGGCGAACGGCAACGAACACAGCATGGCTCGCCGTTTGCTGCGTCCGGCAAATTACCATTCAGGAATGCCCGGTTGGGGAATGTACGAGGGCCAAAAGAACGATGTTCCATACGCCGTGATCAATTTGCAGGGCCGCGTTTTCATGGCGTCGAATGACGATCCTTTTCGCGTGGCCGACCAGTTACTGAAAGAAATCGAGGCGAAGGTAATTTTCGTCGACATGCACGCTGAGGCAACATCCGAAAAAATCTCCCTGGGGTGGTATTTGGACGGTCGCGTAACCGCGCTTGTCGGCACACACACGCACATTCCCACCGCCGACGAACGTGTCTTGCCGGGCGGCACTGCATACATCACCGACGTTGGCATGAGCGGCCCCTACGACAGCGTGATTGGCGTCAGAAAAGAACTGGTGATTGGCAGGTTCCTTAACAACATGCCGGCACGTTTCGAGGCTGCCACTGGCGATGTGCGACTGTGCGCCGTGATTGTCGACGCGGATGAGACTACCGGCCACGCGCGCAGTATCGAACGGCTAATGCTGAAGTAACCGTCTCGTTTTCCTGCGCTTTCCCTTATATTGATCGTATGCCTAAACGTTCCGCCTCAAAGAAAAAAGCTCGTTTGCTATCCTCCAAAGTAGCTTACCGCGGAGCCGCGTTCTGGGTCTCTACCGATGAAGTCCTCGAACCCACCGGCGTCCGCGCGCGCCGGGATATTGTTCACCACTCCGGCTCAGTCGTGATTCTCGCGGTTGAGGAGGATCGCAGTGACCCCCACATTTTATTGGAGCGTCAATACCGCCATGCGGCGCAGCAGTTTTTGTGGGAACTGCCTGCCGGACGAATCGATAAGGGTGAAAATGAACTCAAAGCCGCCAAACGCGAATTGCTCGAAGAAACCGGATACACGGCGCGAAAATGGAAACGAATTCTAAACTTTTACGCCAGCCCCGGATTCGTAGCCGAAACCATGTCGATCTATCTCGCCACCGGTTTGCGCACCGGCATAGCCGAACCGGAAGATGACGAGGTTATCGAGGTGCGCATGGTTCCGCTAAATGAGGCGCTCCAGATGATTTCGCAGGGAAAAATTAAGGATGCAAAAACTCTTTCCGGGGTTTTCTGGCTTAGTCATGATCGTGACAAGCGAAACCCGCGCCAGTAAGGCCTTTTGTCGCTTAATCCCTTGACAGCAACTTTCCCCGGAAGCACAATGCAATTAAAGGAAGCGGCATGGCCTCGTGCGGCAAGAGAGTTCGTGCCAGGGGTGAGCACGTGGATCGACTTAAAGGCACGGTAAAATGGTTTAACAACGCTAAAGGCTACGGATTTATAGGACGCGAAGACGGCCCTGATGTTTTCGTTCATTACAGCGCGATTGCCTCCGAGGGTTATAAGAGCCTCCAGGAAGGTGACACAGTAGAGTTTGAGATTACCCAGGGAACCAAGGGACCTCAAGCCGCTGAAGTGACAAAAGGCTCGTAGTTTTTTGATTCAAACTTGCTTCACTGGTTCGCTCGGAGTCTCCGGCGGCATCCCGAACATTCCTGTCTGTAAATCCCCTTCGTGTTCGTCCCTTCCTCAATTCGCCAAATTTAATTAGTCTTGACTTTGTGGACAACAAATCCATCGCCGGCATTTTTTACGAAACTGCCGATCTGCTTGAAATCGATGGTCAGGATTCCTTTCGCATTCGCTCCTATCGAAATGCAGCCGAGGCCGTGGAAGCCTTTCCGCAGCAAATTTCAGAACTGATCGCCGATGACAAACAAATCCTCGCCATCCCCGGTATTGGCCGAGGCATGCTTGGGAACTTCAAGCAGATGTTTAAAGACGGACGGCTCGCGCTTCACTCCGAATTGCTTACAAAATATCGCCCGTCGATGTTAGACCTCCTCAAGATTCAGGGCTTGGGACCAAAAACCATCGCGCTGATTTGGAGCGCCTACCAGGTTTGCGATGTCGAGGGCGTGGAAAAACTTGCTCGCGAGGGGAAAATCAGAATCCTCCCCCGCATGGGCGAGAAGCACGAGCAAAAATTACTCAAAGCAATCGAAGACTACCGCCGCATCGCAGGCAGATTCCTGCTCGATTTTGCGGAAGCACAGGCGGCGAAAATTGCCGATCACTTGCGAGCATTCCCGGGCGTCGAGAAAGTCACGCCGGCTGGATCCCTTCGCCGCGGCCGTGAAACGGTAGGCGATCTAGATGTTCTCGTGACCGGTTCTGCGTGTTGCAACGACGACGAGCGCGAGAAGCTTATCGAGCACGTCATCAAACTGCCCGGCCTGATGGAGATCATAGCCCGGGGGAATAATAAAGTCAGCTTCCGCCTTCGCGGCGGTATGCAGGTCGATATTCGCCTGCTTCCCCCCGATTCTTTTGGCGCCGCCATGCAATATTTCAGCGGCTCCAAGGCTCACAATGTGGCTTTGCGGCAACGCGCCCTGAAAATGGGATACACGCTCAGTGAGTACAGTCTGGCGCGCCTCGACGATCAAAGCATTGTGGCCGGAAAAACTGAAGAAGAGATTTACGCCGCGCTGAATCTCGATTTCATCCCCCCAGAGCTGCGCGAAAACTGCGGGGAAATTGATGCCGCAGAGGAACATCGCCTTCCACCGCTAATCACGCAGCAGGACTTGCAGGGCGACGTGCACATGCACACCGTCGAAACCGACGGCCGCAATACGATCGAAGAGATGGCTGAGGCGGCCATGGCCCGGGGCTATAGATACATGGCGATCACCGATCATTCCAAGAATCTGGCTTTCGCTAATGGCCTCGACGATAAGCGTGCGGTAGACCACATTCAGAAGATTCATACTGCGGACAATCAGTACGAGGGAATCAAAATATTCGCCGGAATTGAAGTCGACATCCTGGCAGATGGTTCGTTGGATCTCTCCGACGACGTTCTCATCCAGATGGATATCGTGATCGCCAGCGTTCACTCTCACTTTGGGCAATCGCCGCCGGAGATGACGGATCGCTTGCTCAGAACAATTTCGAATCCAAATGTTTCAATCATCGGCCATCCCACAGGCCGGCTCTTGTTGCGGCGCGAGGCCTATCAATTCGATATGGACGCGGTGCTGAAACATGCCGCAAAACACAAAGTGGCGATGGAACTCAATTCTTATCCCGATCGCCTTGACCTATGCGACCGTCACCTCCGCCTCGCCAAACAGCATGGCGTCAAAATCGTGATTAACACCG
Organism: uncultured Acidobacteriaceae bacterium; assembly: GCA_963849315.1. Classification (GTDB taxonomy): domain Bacteria; phylum Acidobacteriota; class Terriglobia; order Terriglobales; family Acidobacteriaceae; genus PALSA-188. The sequence goes on from CAWKGT010000002.1 coordinate 926,381, forward strand.
ACTCCCATCACACATCGCATTTGGAGAAGATTCGCTTTGGCGTCGTGCAAGCTCGGCGGGCTTGGCTCATGAAGGATGACGTGCTAAACACGCTCCCTGTGGACGGATTTGCGCGCGCCGTCAAGCACGTGTGGTAGTACATCGATTTGTTCCGTAGTATTGCTACCCACAGCATCTCGTATTGCTACCCACACCGTCTCGTGTTGCCATCCACAGTCATCCCGAAGACCCCGCGTTTTCTCCAGCGGGGCGAGGGATCTCGCGCCCAGCTCCGTTACAGCTCCACCCTTCACCGCCGGAATTGCGCGCGGGGCCCGTCCCTCGGCCGAGTGCGCCGAATGCCTCAGAACAAGGCTTTCATCGCGCCCATGATTCGATTCAGCTAGAATCATCCGCGAGGCCAATTATGCCCGAAGATCCCCCCGCCCCTGCCGCAATCCCGCCCCCGCCGCAAACTCCTTTCGACATCGGCGAGGAATACGGCACCGCGAAGAAGAATCTCCCGCCAATCAAAATTGTTCTGGCAGCTATTGCGGTAGTAGCAGTGATCGCCGCGATTTTCGCGCTCGTGCAGCGGCCCCATTCGCTCGCTAATGGAGCCCTCGGTCAGATGACGGTAGTCGAAGTTCCCGGCCAAAATATCGTGATGGTGGCCTTGAACGTTTCAATTCACAACACCGGAGAAAAAGTTTACTGGATTAAATCTATAGAAGCGGCGCTCGATGCCGACACTGGGCACTTTACGGACGATGCCGCTTCCGCCACCGACTTCGATAGATATTTCCAAGCCTTCCCTTCCCTCAAAGAACACGCCCTGCAACCGTTAATTCCTGAATCCAAAATTGCAGCCGGCGCATATGATTCGGGCACAGTCATCGTAAGTTTCCCGGTCACCGCGGACGTGTTTGCGAAGCGAAAATCGCTCTCGGTAACTATTTATGCTTACGATCAGGGGGTTCCGCTTATCTTGAAGCAGTAAAGCGGCTAATGCTTTTGCAGAAACTTGCGGCGCACCAGATGAGTGCTGGCGGTGGGCTTGATATCGTCATATTTTAGGCAACTGATCGATCCATCTACTTCCAAAACAGCCAAGGCGACATCATGGTAGCTGGATATGCCATGTTCACGCAGGGCCCGTTCGAGTTCGTCCATACTGACGTGTTCTTTCGCCATGTGGGAGGAGATGATTTGCCCGTCATGGACGAGCAGGCTGGGCTGGCCTTCGACAAGTTTCCGGAACCGCCGGTTCCCTCCAGAGAGTTCAGCGACGAAATAATTCGCAATAAGAAGCGTTGCAGCCGCCACGACTCCGCCGCCGAGGGATGTGTCCGGCCCGGTCATCGCATTCTGCACGGCGTTGCTAATAAGTAATAGCAGAGTAAGGTCAAATGGAGTCATTTGGCCCACTTCACGCTTGCCACTCAACCGTATGCCGATCAGCACAACAATATAAATAACCGCGGTGCGAAGGACTATACCAAGCAGAATATGCGCGCCGGGAATCATCGCGCTAGAAACCGGCGGTGATCGGCACTGGCGCGCCTTTTGGCGTGCTGAGATAACCGGAGGCCTTCTTTTTATCTATCGACCACACCACAAGTTCGTAAAGTAAGCGGTCGCGTCCACTATAAAACTGAATGGGCTCACTCACGTTGCGATCTTTCTTTTCGATCGTCTTGTCATCGCTGGTGACGTCGAGAGTAAACTTGCCGCGTTTTGGGTCCGTCTTTTTCAGCGCAAGGCTGACGGTCGCGACGGGCTGCGCCTTGGCGCCTTTGATCAGGCTAAACTCGTAATAATTCCGGTCGCCTTTGTGCTTCAAAACATCAAGATCGTCTCGCGTTTTTGCGATCAGGCCGCTTTGCAATCCCAAGTCCCCAATGGTGCTCTCCAGCTTTGCGCGCGTGGCTTCGAGGTCGCTCTTGGTGGACGCCACATCAGTCTTGACGCCACCCACATCGGTCTTCACGCTGGCCACCTCGCCGCTGACCTGACCAATCTGCTGCTTCTGCTCCTCAGAAAGCCGGGTTTCGGCTTCGCGCTGCTGCCGTTGCAGTTCAGTGGCTCGCGTGACAAGCTCTTTTTTGGTCAGTCCAATTTGCCGCCCGAGGGCTTCGTTTTGTGCATCGGCCGATTGAAGCTGCTTGTTTAAATCCGCAATCTGCATTTTGCTGCTGTCCTGATCGCTGGCGAGTGCCGTAACTCGGCTTCGCAAATCAAAAAGAAAGTAAAGCGAACCTGCGATATAGAGCAGCGCCAATGCCACTAGAATCCATTTCCCTGCATTGTTATGGGGCTCGTCATGAATTATCACTGGACTTCCAGCATCATCGGTCATCGTGGGCTCCTAAACTTAGCGGATATCGCTGCAACCATTGTTCTGTAGGCGGCGCGCCCTGTCAATTGCGACCGCACCCGGCCTCGCCCGAAAGGCCAACAGCGTATCAGAAAATTACTCATCGATTGTCGGCACCGACGTATATCAAGCAACGCGGCAACTTTTACAGCTTTATTGCTCTTAAGCGAAGCGAATTCGCAATCACGGAAACCGAACTCAAGCTCATGGCGGCAGCGGCAAGAACTGGACTCAAGAGCACGCCGAACAATGGATAAAGAACTCCCGCCGCGATCGGCACTCCCAGCGAATTGTAAAGGAAAGCGAAAAACAGATTTTGCCGGATATTCCTCATCGTCGCGCGGCTCAATTTGCGCGCGCGAAGAATGCCGGCCAGATCTCCCTTGACCAGAACGACGCCGCCACTTTCCATCGCCACATCGGCGCCCGTGCCCATGGCGATTCCGACATTCGCCTGCGCCAGCGCGGGGGCATCGTTGATACCATCCCCTGCCATGCCCACTATGCGGCCGCGAGCCTGAAGATCCTTAACAATTTCCGCCTTGCGCGCCGGCAGAACTTCGGCTTCGAATTCATCGATCCCAAGCTCACGAGCGACAGCTTCGGCAGTGGCGCGGCTATCTCCAGTAATCATTAAAATGCGGATGCCCAGATTTCTGATTTGCCGAATCGCCTGCGCGGTAGATGCCTTGATGGGATCCGCAATCGCTATCAGCCCCGCGATGTTACCGTCGACGGAGACGAAGACCACGGTTTGCCCTAACCGGCGCAATTCTTCCGCCTTCACGCGGAAATTTTCGGTGCGCACTCCGAAGCCATTCAGGTATTTCTCCGTTCCCACCACAACAGACTTACCTTCTATCTTGCCCTGCACGCCTGAACCTGTCACGGCACGGAAATCTTCCGTTCCGGCAAGCGTGAGCTTTCGCGTGCGGGAAGCTGCAACGATTGCGGCAGCAAGCGGATGCTCACTGGCAATTTCCAAACTGGCGGCGAGCCTCAAGAGTTCGACTTCTTCGATACCTTGCGCGGTAGCAACCGAGACGACCTTTGGCCGGCCCTCAGTCAGAGTTCCTGTTTTATCCAGGATCAATGTGTCGATTTTCTCCAGAATCTCCATGGCTTCGGCGTTTCGCAGCAGCACTCCCGAGGATGCGCCGCGCCCCGTTCCAACCATGATTGCCATCGGAGTCGCCAGACCCAACGCGCACGGACATGCAATGATCAGCACGGCGACAGCATTCACCAGAGCATAACCAAAACGAGGCGTTGGGCCGAACCCTAACCACAATCCGAAAGTTAATATCGCAATGCCGATCACGGCAGGGACAAACCATGCGGCTACCCGGTCTGCCATGCTTTGAATCGGCGCTCTGGTGCGTTGGGCCTGCGCGACCATTTGAACGATTTGCGCCAGTAGGGTTTCGCTTCCGACCCTCTCCGCGCGCATAACAAACGAGCCGCTGCCATTAATTGTCGCGCCAATCACCCGGCTTTCCGGCATCTTTTCAACCGGTAGCGATTCTCCGCTCATCATCGATTCGTCGACTGCACTGGATCCTTCGAGAACCACGCCATCAACCGGAATCTTTTCGCCGGGACGAACCCTAAGTTGATCGCCAACTCTGATCTGGCCCAACGGAATGTCTTCATCTCGTCCCTCGCGCAGAATGCGCGCGCGTTTCGGACTCAAATCCAGCAAGCCCCGGATGGCTTGTCCGGTGCGGCTTCGAGCTTTCAATTCCAACACTTGCCCCAGCAGAACTAAAGTCGTGATGGCAGCCGCCGCTTCAAAATAAATTGGAATGGTTCCATTCAGCAGAAATGAAGCCGGAAAAATTTGCGGAAACAGAACGGCAATTACGCTGTATAGATAGGCAGAACCTGTGCCCAGCGCAATTAAGGTGAACATATTCGAGGAACGATTCACGATCGAGATCCAGCCCCGTTGAAAGAATGGCCAGCCTCCCCACAAAACCACGGGCGTGGCCAGCAACAACTCGATCCACGCTATTGGCAGATTCCGCAAAGAAGATTTCGAGAACATACCCGCCATCGCGATCGCCAGCAAAGGCGCGGTCAGCAGCAGGCTGATCCAGAATCTGCGCGTCATATTTCTTAATTCTGGATTGGCTTCAGTGGTTGAAACCGTGCGCGGCTCCAATGCCATGCCGCATATTGGACAAGCCCCAGGCGCGGAACGCACAATTTCGGGATGCATCGGGCAGGTATATTCGACCTGACCCACTGGAACATCGGGTTCGAGGGCCATGCCGCAACTTCGACAAGCGCCCGGTTTGCTCGCGATTACATCCGGGCACATGGGGCAAACGTAGTTCACCGGCTTCGTCAACCTTAGGGGCGGATGAACAGATGTGCTGGGTTGGGATGAAATATTCCCGTCGCTGACGCCTGCTATCCCAATCAGTCGAGCCTTCGAGTCCGCGGACCGGTTCAAATATTCGCGGGGACTGGCGGTGAATTTTGCCAAACACGACGCAGCGCAAAAATAATATTTCCTATCCTCATAGCTCCACGTATATTTTGCGGTCGCCGGGTTCACGCTCATGCCGCAAACTGGATCTTTTTCCGCCGACCTAATATCAAGCGCTTTTTCCCGGGTCATGCCGATTGTCACCGCAGCTGTGAGAAACTCTTAAAGTATAGAGACGTTTGACTGTCCCTAAGATTCATAGTTGACATTTGCTTACGGAGGCTGAGCATGACTCAGATGGAAGTCGCCTATCGGTACGGCACGGCGCCGGGGGAAGCGGAAATGCGAGCCTTGGACAATGTGCGTGAAGTCTACGGCGTGCGCGGAATTCGATTTAACGATAAAGAGCGGACGGTAAGAGTGGAATTCGACGCATCCCGCTTCAAGGAACCGGTAATTGCTGCACTATTGCGGCAAGCAGGCGTGGACATCCTCGAGAGATTGGTCTTGGCCTAAGGGCTTTTGTTTAGAGAAATTAGAAAAGTGCAGTCAAGCACAAAAGCAATGGGGCGCCAAGAAAGCTTCTGGCCGAAGATTTTCTTGTTACGCCCCGTTGCGCGCCACTTCGTCTGCAACACTCCTAGCATCCGTCGTGCCAATTGCATATATGGTGAAACTAATAGCATCGCGCAGAGAATGACTCGGTAGGAATTGCCGGCCCTGAGAAACTTTTACAAAACCTCCGCCGAACAGTTGTCTCTAAGAGTGCGAGCAAAACTCGGCGGGCCCACTTTTTTCTGACTCCAGCTTCTTTCGTTTATAATTTATCGACGCTAAGGCAATTATGCGCCCGTAGCTCAGTTGGATAGAGCGAACGGCTACGAACCGTTAGGTCGGGAGTTCGAATCTCTCCGGGCGCACCATACCTCCTCAAGGTTTCGACCCAATGAAATTGGGGCAATCTCACCGCTAGTTTTCGGGAGGAGCCGTGCCGCGCTGGTCGAAAACCTTGAAGCCCGCAGGCACTTTGAAAAGATTGCCATCAGGCTCTGTAGGACGAAGATCGGTCACGGTAAATGTTTGGGCACATGGTGGTGTAGTGTACTCCTAATTCTATTTTGCGAAAGATCTTATCCAGATGAAAAATGCCACTTGACGATTGCCTTTCGACTGGGAACAAACCTGTAAACTGTTCTTCGCTCCATGCCTACGTTTGCTGCGATTGATATTGGCTCGAATTCGGTGCGTCTCAAAATTGCGCGCCTGACCAGCGGCCGCCTGATCGAAGTTCACGAAGATCGTGAAGTCACGCGTCTCGGTGAATCGGTTTTCCGCGATGGCTTTCTTTCTCCCGAAGCCATTGCCAATACCGTAAAGGTGCTGCGCCGTTTTCACCGGGCAGTGCAGAAGGCGGGCAGCGACGCCGTGCGCGTAGTCGCTACCAGTGCGCTGCGCGATGCTCGAAATTCCCGCGCCTTCCTCGAATGGGTCCGTTCTTCGACTGGATGGAAAGTTGAAATCATCTCCGGGCTGGAAGAAGCTCGCCTCATTCACCTTGGACTCGTATCGTTGACCCGCGTCAACGCCTCGCCTGCGTTGATGATGGACCTGGGCGGCGGAAGTTGCGAGCTTACTATTTCCGCTGATGGACATATCCGGGATACGGTGAGTCTTCCTCTCGGCGCCGTGCGCCTTACCAATGAATTTCTGCGGCACGATCCTCCCCGCAAGACCGAAACCCGGCAATTGCGTGGCTTCATCTCCCGCGAGATTGAAAGAATCGCGGGCCGCATCATGCGGGCCAAGCCAAAAGTGGTGATTGCAACCTCTGGCACTGCGGAATCCTTGGCCGAAGTTTGCCACGGCATGTATAAGACGAAACGGCCCCGCGCTACCTCGGTATCGAGAGCGCAGATGCGAAGAATCGCGAAGTTGCTGGCCAACCTGCCTCTGGAAAAACGCCGGGCGCTCTCCGGAGTTGGCCCGAGGCGCGCCGAGATTATCGTAGCCGGAGCCGCCGTTTATACCGAGTTGCTGGAACGCTGCCGACTGCTCGGATTCCGCTACTCCCCCTTGGGATTGCGCGACGGCTTGCTGGCCCAGATGACGGCGGAATACGATCGCGGAACCCGCTCCCGCAAACAACTCGAGTCGGAACGCTGGGATTCGATCCGCGCTGCGATCGCCCATTATGGAGTGGAAATGAATCACGCGTTGCGCGTGCGTCAGGCCGCGATGGACCTGTTTCTGGCATTAAAGCCGGTGCATCGCCTGCCTGCCGAATATCAGGAATGGCTCTCCGCCGCCGCCATGTTATATGAAGTTGGCGATTACGTGAACCGGAATGGACGGCATCGCCACGCTCACTACATCATTTCGCATTCCGAGATATTGGGCTACAGCCTGCAACAGAGGAGGATTATCGCGGCCATTGCCCGTTACCTGGGGAAATCCCGCCCCACGCCCAACGATGCGCCGATTCAGGAACTGTCGTTGGACGATCAAGAATGCGTGCCCAAAGCATCCTTGCTTTTGCGCCTGGCCCGCGCCCTCGACCTGGGCCGCAGCGGATCAGTACGCACCACTCGCATTAAAATTCTCGCCAGCGGAGTGAATCTATCGTTGCTGCCGAAGCCCCGGGCAAGTGTTGACCTGGAATTGTGGGCGGTTGAGAAAGAAACGAGCTATTTCCGTGAAGTCTTTGGACGCGAACTTTCGGCTGCCGCCGCGTAAAGTTCCCGCAATATCTTCGGAGTCAGGCACCACTGAAGTATGGCGGAGTTTCGCGCCATTTCCACCTTGGCCACGGCGCCCTTTTTCAATTCGATGGATGCTTCGCAGCCCGAAGCGCTTACGGCCCGACCCAGGAACTCGCTGAGATTGGGATTATGGCCCACGCACATGATCGAATCGAATTTCCCGTAGCGTTCGAGCATTTGACGAAAATCCGAAAACGTTTTTGCCGGCCGAAGCGCTTCTTCCAGTTGTAGCTTTCCCTCATAACTAAGTTCGTTGCCGACCAGCGACGCGGTTTGCGCCGCTCGTTTCAAGGGACTGGAAATCATCATATCGACATGCACGTCCATCGCATTCAAGGCGCGGCCGACGTATCCGCATTGCTCCACCCCAGTTTTGTCCAAAGCTCGTTTCTCATCCTTTTTCGGATTAACGAGATGTTCACCGGCGCTCGCATGTCGCAAGAAATAAATAATCATCTGGATTTGGTCGCCCTTTGGAGTACTCGTTTCCGAGGCCGTTTAACTTCTAAGGGTGGAATCGCTTCGGTGGATTGCTTCCCTTCCGCGACGGCGATTAGGAAATCCTGGGCATTAAACATGTGAGCCAAAGTTGGCTTACGCCTTCCACGAGCCTGCCACGCACGGACGTACCTGCCATCCCGCTGCAAGAGCCGAGTTTTGGCGTTATCGGCAAGATAGGCTTCCAGAATTTCGTATCGGACCCGATCGCGCAGCAAAGATTCTTTTAAGGGAAACGTCACTTCCACGCGCTCGTAAAGATTACGCGGCATCCAATCTGCGCTGCCCAGATAAACTTCCTCTTCCCCGCCGTTCTCGAAGTAATATACACGGCTGTGCTCCAGCAGGCGTCCAACAATACTACGCACCCTGATCCGGTCACTCACTCGCGGGATGCCCGGACGCAGCGCGCACATGCCCCTAACGATCAGGTCTATTTGAACTCCGGCCTGCGAGGCGCGATACAACGCCTGAATAACATTTTTGTCGAGCAGCGCGTTCATTTTGGCGATAATGCGCGCGGGACTTCCCTGGCGGGCATGTTCGGCTTCCCGCGCAATTAATGCTAGGCTATGTTCTGCCATATCCAAAGGAGAGACCAGCAAAGGGTCATAATTCGGGTGCTCGGCATAGGCGGTAAGAAAGCTGAAAACATCGTGGACAGCGCTGGTGATGTCGGGATCCGCGGTGAGCAAACTCAGATCGGTATAAAACCTGGCGGTCGTGGCATTGTAATTTCCAGTCCCAAGATGGGCGTAAGACCTTGTAACCCCATCGGAATCGTGCCTAACCATCAAGGAAAGCTTGCAGTGCGTTTTCAGCCCAACCAAGCCGTGAAAAACCTGCACCCCCGCATCTTCTAAATCCCGCGCCCAACGTATATTCGAGGCTTCGTCAAATCGCGCTTTCAATTCCACAACTGCGGTCACTTCTTTTGACGCAGCAGCCGAAATCAGCGCCGGAACGACCGGCGAATCTTCATTAGTGCGATATAGCGTCTGCTTGATCGACATCACGAGTGGATCTTCGGCGCCAGCCTCGATAAATGAAGTTACCGCGTCGTAAGAATCAAAGGGATGATGCAGCAAAATGTCGTGCCGTCTGAGCTCGGCAAAGATGTCTTTCGATTTGGCGGTTAGGCGCAGCTCACGGGCGCTGAATGGCTTAAACTTGAGATCGGGACGATCGGATTGCTCATACAGATTTAACAGGCGATACAGATTTACAGGTCCCTGCACCGGGAAAACCTGCCACGGCTCCAGTTCGAAGTTCGTGCGCAGACGTTCGATGATTTCAGGATTGGCCTCGGCCTCAATTTCCAGCCGAACCGCGTCCCCTTTGCGGCGGTTATGTAACTCCGCCCGCACCGATTCCAGCAGATTGCGCGATTCCTCCTCCGCCAGATAAAGATTGCTGTTGCGGGTGACCCGAAAGGCCGCCGCGGAAACAATGTCATACCCGTGATACATGCTCGAAGCGTGATGAGCGACCATGTCCGCCAGAAATATAAAATCCACGGTCTCTCGCGAAGGCAGCCGCACCAGTCGCGGCAATGCGCGCGGCACGATCACCACGCCCGTATAGGTAAGCGCGGAGCGCCGCCTTCGCCGCAGCAGGAACGCGACGCATAATGCCTTATTAATGACCCGGGGAAACGGGTGAGCCGGGTCTATGGTGACCGGCGTTACCAGCAAATCAAGTTCTTCTTCGCAATATTTTTCGACGAATGATCGAGCTTCGTCATCGAGCTCGTCGATCCCCAGCAACCGGATGCCATTCTGCGCCAGGGAAGGGCGCAATTCTTCATTCCAGCATCGATATTGATCGTCCACAAACTCGCGAATATTTTCGGAGAGAATATCGCGCTCTTCGAGCAGCCCCATACCATCCGGGCCGGGCTCGGTATTGCCGTCTTCGATCTGTTGCGCTAACGCCGCTACTCTAACTTCGAAAAACTCATCCAGATTGCTGGCGGTTATCGAGAGGAATTTCAGCCGCTCGAGTAGAGGATTTTGCTCGTCAAATGCCTCTTCCAGGACGCGCCGGTTGAATGCCATCCACGAGATTTCGCGGTTAATATAATACGACGGGTTATCCAACGAAATGCGGGCCATGACGCGGAATGCGGAGAACAGCTCAACAGTATAGAACAGAGAAGGCTGGTTCCGATTTCACCGGAACCAGCCAAAACTGCTTAAATGCCGAATGATTCTTTACGGCAAGTAGTAACGGAATGACGTAAGCACCATCGGTTCGCTTGCACTCGGAGCGCCGCCACTCACCCCATGCCAGGTATTGCGGACTATGTAGGAAAGCTGCGGTCCCCATTGAATCTTGCCCATGGGCCCGGAATAAACCCGATACCAGAAACCCATGGTGCCTTCGATGACGTCGCGAGTATCGACGTTACAGGCTGCAAGGCCGCCCGGCAGGAATCCGTTGGTCGAGGTTGGAAACGCGCCGCCGACTGGAGTTCCCGGAACAGTTTCCGAGTAGCAACCAGAGGCGCTCCGCGATGGTAATCCATAACCATCGGTGGCCGAACTCGACTGCCGGCTCTCATATTCCCCGCCCACGTTGCTGTAGAGATCGAGTTTCTTGTTGTGATATTCGAGAGTGCCCAGTGTCTGGTAATTCTTGATCGGAACCAGAACGCCGTCCCCCCGCACATACACGTCCGGTAATCCTGACGTGCCATAACGTCCAATTCCTTCTCCGCCAAGGAAGTGGATACCGGCGTCAACGTGTTTATCGAACAGGTCAGCGCGAATATTGATTCCAGCGCCGGCCCCGGTCGACGTGTCATTGCGGACACCCGCCGTCGTAGGGGTCTTTAATGTCGCCCCCGGAAAGAGTCGGTCGCGGAACTGACTGGTTAGACCAAATACTTCAATATGCGTGGTTTTGTTCGGCTGAAATACCGCTTTAAGAACGAAATCAGGCATTAAATTGTAGGAGTAAGTAGCAGAGGGATTGTAGAGTCCTCCCGATGTTCCCGCAGAACCGATCAGGAAATTACCCGTAGCCGCGCCCTCGCCGCCCACGGTGGTTTGAGCATTTTCGGCCGAGAATGCAAGCCAGAATTTATCCCCGAAATCTTTGGCGACCCGGAAACCATATTGCCGCGCCCAACTGAATCCCACGTTGTACTGAGGGTCGATGGTCATCGGTAGAACTTCTGTACGGTTATCGACGCCGTTCTTGGTTTCGGTGACCAGGCTCCACATCTGGCCGCCAGTGAAACTCCACCCGTTGGTCAGAGCGGCCTGAGCCCACGCCTGGCGTTGACGAAGAGAGTAGCTATTGCTTTCGTTGTTGTTGGAAGTTATGCCGGCCGATAAAAAGTCAGCCTCCACGTACCCGGTCAACTTCGCACTCTTAAGCTTTCCTTCGGCCAGCATCGATATGCGCGACTGTCGGCCGGAAGCAAAAAACTCCGAAAGCTTGTCCTGCGAACTTCCCGGTAAAGGGATCGAGTTGAAGGGCGTGTTGATGTCGGAACCCGTGGCCGCGCGGCGCCAAACTGTTTCAGCCGCCAGGAAGCCGCCAGGAGTTATCGTGATTCCCTTGTAATGAAGGGCCAGCGGACTCTCCAACGCATCGTGAATGTTCTTCTGCGTCTCCTGCAAGCTTAGCGCGGCACTCACGGAATTTTGCTTCAGGTCCGTAACGTCGCTCTGCATCTGGCCCACAGCCTGTTGCTGCTGGTTTGCCGCCGCGGCTGCCTGGTCCGCTTTGCTTGCCGCATCGCTGGCGGCCGTTTGCGCCTGCTGCGCCTGCTGCTGGCTCTGCTGGATATCCTGATCGCGGCGCGCTAATTCCTGCCGAAGCTGCTCGATCTGCTGCTGTTGCGCAGCTAGAGCGTCTCTCAGTTGCTGTACATCCTGCGCAGTTACCGCTGGACCCGCAGTTGCGGCCGTCCTTCTTCGTTTAGCTCTAGTCGTAGTCGTTGTGGTAGTGGTGGTCGTCGAGCCCGTGGTTTGCGCCAGCATTGGGAGGGCGAATACGACAATGAGGAACCATGTCATAACCGGCTTCATCTTTTCTCCTTTAACTTTTTACGATCAATCCATTCGAGGATGGAATCAGTGAATCTGCTTGATTGCAACTTTGACTTTGTCGACCACATTCTGCGGCAACGGCGCATACGACAACGCTTCTGTCATCTTCTCGCCGTCGCTCAACATCCAGTTCAGAAAGTCGGTGATAATTTTCCCTTTCGCTGGGTCTTTAGATTGAACCGGGATCAGCAGCCAGGTAAAGCTCGAAATAGGATATGCCTCTTTGCCCGGCGCGTTAGTGATGGATACCCGAAAATCAGCCGGCATATTTGGCACTGAGGCAGCCGCAGCGGTCGCGCCTTCCAGGCTCGCCTTGATCCAGGCCCCCGAGGCATTCTTGATGTCACCAAATGGAATATGGTTCTGCACTGCGTAAATTAATTCCACATAACCGAACGCCCCGCCCATTTGACGAATCATCCCAGCGACGCCTTCGTTTCCCTTCGCGCCCAGACCGACTGGCCAACGCACCGACGTCCCTTTTCCCACCTGGCTCTTCCAATCGGGACTGACTTTAGAAAGGTAATCGGTGAAGATGTAATTCGTTCCGCTGCCATCGGAACGATGCACGACAATGATGTTCTGGTCGGGCAGCTTAACTCCGGGATTGTCCTGCGCGATGTCTTTGTCATTCCAGGAAGTGATTTTCCCGAGACAAATTCCCGCAATCGTGGCAGGAGAAAAGCGCAATTCACTGCTCACGCCGGGAACGTTATACGCCGGAACAACCGCGCCGAGGACTGTGGGAATATGCAGAATCTTAATCTTTGCCTGCGCCAGTTGCTCGTCGGACATGGGACCATCGCTCGCGCCGAAATCTACAGTTCCCGCCAGCACCTGGCGAATTCCGCCACCGCTGCCGATGGATTGATAATTGATCTCAATGTCGGAATGAAGTTTGTGATATTCGCTGAACCACTTCGAATACATGGGATACGGAAACGTTGCGCCCGCGCCATTTAATGTAGTCTGCCCCAACGCCGGCAGTGCCAGAGCTAAAGCCAGACACACAAACGCAATGCGACGCATCATGCGATGAATCCTCCCTGTTGAATGTGTACCAAGTTGTACTTTCCGAGTGTTACAGTCCGGTTACAACGCGGTGAATTTATTGTGAATCACTTGGAAACACAAGACTTGTGGGACGAAGAAACAGATGGGCGGCTTACTGCGCGTCGAGCCGGGCGATTTCGAGCGGGAACAAAGTGTTGGCGGGAAATTGATCGCGCAACGAAGCCAGTATCTGGCGGGCCTCAACCTTATTTTTATCGCGAACATCGGCAATCGCCAGCAATATGCGAGCGAACGGCGCGAGATACTGTCCATGTTCGGCGGTGAGCTTCAGTTCGGAAATTCCGGCCTGCTTGTCGCCAGAAATTCCTCCCAGCCTAACCAGCCATCGCACCGGAGCGGCCATGCTTCCGATAATGTATTTGCTGAAGCCCGTCGCCACGTGAGCGTCATAACAGTTAGGATCGACGGCGAGCAATTGCTGCGCCCATCCGTCGGCAACTTTCGTGTAATGCAAAGAAGCAATGTTGCGTTTTTCGATCAGGGCCGCGTAGTCGGCTCGCAGCCCCGATGAAAGAGTCATGGCAAATAGCGCGTCGCGATCCCTCGGATCTTTCATCAAGCGCGCCTTGGCTAAGGACTCAGCGCGATCCAACGCTCCATTAAATTGATCTCTCACCGCCGGATCGGGATCGAATTTCTTCCGGGCATCGAAGGCTTTATCATTCTCCAAAAATTGGGATTCCAATATTCCCAGGCGGTTGAATTCTGAAAACAAAAACCCCGCCGCATCACAGGCTGGGCCAAGCGGATCTTCGGGATGGTCCTGCTCCCAACCAACAAACAGGAGGTGTGCCCGTCCGAAATCCAGGTTGTAAAGAAGTTGAAATCCCCGGTCGAGCGTTCCGCCGGCGGTAACGGTGTGCGCCTCGGTGGCTCTAGCCGGCATAGGTAGCAACGCTAGAAATAACGCCGAGTAGATCAGCCAGCCCAGGCCCTTCGACATGCTCGTTTTCATCCAAGCCGATTGTACTGAACTCTCGAAGAACAATTACCCGGAATTTGCAATAAGTTTGCAGAGGCATTGTAAAGCGCAGCCCAAACTGGTTTGATCGTGTTATCGGGCTTTGTTACCTTCTAAGGCCCGCATAACGCGTCCGGTTCCTGGAAGAGACCATTATGGCAATTAAGTTTCGCGGAGTCGATTTCATCGAGTTCGACGGCCTGCTCAACGACGACGAGCGGCTGGTGCGCGATACCGCCCGCAAATTTATCGAAGAAAATTTGATTCCCATCATCGAAGAGTGCAACCGCGCCGGCCGCTTTCCGCGCGAATTGGTCAAGCCCATGGCCGAGCTTGGATTTTTCGGAGCCTCGCTACACGGGTACGGCTGCGCCGGAATGTCGAACGTCGAATACGGCCTGGTAACTCAGGAACTCGAGCGCGGGGATTCAGGCGTGCGTTCATTCGTTAGCGTGCAATCGGCGTTAGTGATGTATCCGATATATGCGTTCGGCAGCGAAGAACAAAAGCAGACTTGGCTGCCGGCGATGCAAAAGGGAGAAAAACTAGGATGCTTCGGTCTGACCGAGCCCGATTTCGGATCTAATCCCGGTGGCATGAGAACGCGTGCCCGCAAAGTGGGAAATGAATACGTCCTCAATGGCGAGAAGATGTGGATCACGTCAGGATCAATCGCCGATGTCGCGGTCATATGGGCAAAAGTCGAAGATGAAGACAACACGATTCGCGGATTTCTGGTCGAGACCGGCCGCCCCGGTTTCCGCGCGGAAGACATTCATGGCAAGTGGTCGCTGCGCGCGTCCGTGACCTCGAGTCTTTCTATGCAGGATGTGCACATTCCCGAATCAAACTTGTTGCCGGGAACTGGCGGACTCAAATCTCCCCTCAAATGTTTGAATCAAGCTCGGTATGGAATAGCGTGGGGTGCGATTGGCGCCGCCATGGCGTGCTACGACTGCGCTCTGCAATATTCCTTATTCCGCAAACAATTTCATAACGAACCCATCGCCTCCCGCCAATTGGTGCAGGAAAAACTCGCCTGGATGATCTCTGAAATTACGAAAGCCCAATTGCTAGTCCTGCAAGTGGGAAGACTAAAAGACCAGGATAAAGCCCGCCCGCAACACATCTCCATGGCAAAACGAAACAACGTCTGGATGGCCCTCGAATGCGCCCGCCTATCCCGCGACATTCTCGGAGCAAACGGCGTGGCCGACGAGTATCCCATCATGCGCCACATGATGAATCTGGAATCGGTAAAGACCTACGAAGGCACCCACGACATCCATACCCTGATCATCGGCCAGAGCGTAACCGGCATCGACGCCTTTTAGGCCTTAGCCGCCTACATTCACTTGTTCGCATTATGCGAAGTGTACTGTTCGCGTTATGCGAACCAGATTGAACGCATGTGATTAGTCGCAAGAAACTTAAGGATGCCGCGAGTCGGTACGGGGACATTGAAGAGGCTTTGGACGTCTGGTTCCGGATTGCCAAGAGCTCTGCCTGGCGGAGTTTGGCGGATGTGCGAGCTACGTTCGCAAGCGCAGACGCAGTGGGTATTTGGACGGTGTTCAATGTTCGAGGAAATAATTACCGGCTGATTACCGAGATTAACTATCGCTCTCAGCGCATTTTCGTTCGTCATGTTCTTACCCATGCCGAATACGACAAGGAACGCCGGAAGCGATGATAAGTCGCGAATTATTCTAGTCACGGTCTCTTTCGGGAACGGTTCAGGAGCAACACCAATAACTTATGCGGAATTGCTATCGTCGGCCTCACCCGCCGTTATTCGGAACGAAGCGGAGAACGAGCGCTCGATCCGGCTGTTGGAAGAATTAGATGGGAAAAGTAATCGAGCTACTACTGCTGAACGGCGTATGGCGGAGTTGCTAACCCTCCTGATCGAGGCCTTCGAGGAAAGACGTTACGCCCTGAAACGCGCAACCCCCATAGAAGCGCTAACTGAACTAATGGATGCAAATGGATTGAAGCAGAAGGATCTATTGGACATTTTTGGAACTCCCAGCATAGTGTCCGAAGTTTTGAAAGGAAAACGCAACCTCACAGTGAGCCACATTCGCGAACTCAGCCAGCGCTTTGACGTCTCGCCCGAATTGTTCATATAAACCAGGAATCCGTCTACCACCACATAAAAACTGACTCCGCAGCAAAAGGACTAACCACGCGCTAGCTGCTTACCAAGCGTGCCTGCATCCCTCGAATCCGTGCGCGTGCGCAATATGGCCGACAAATCTCTCCTGCGCAACCGCGCAACACTAGGCCACAGCGTAACCGGAATCGACGCGTTCTGAGTTACGTCGTTCTGGGAACGACGAGCCATTACGAGGCGCTAAACGCTGAAGCACGCCCGCTTCGTATATATTTGCTGAATGCCTTCCCATACAAAACGCCGAGTCGTGATAACCGGAATGGGTGTCGTCAGCCCCAACGGAGTGGGAAATGCCGCATTTTCTGAAGCGATCCTCGCCGGCAAAAGCGGCGTTAAACGCATCTCGCGATTTGCTACCGATGAAATTCCGGTGCGCATCGCCGGCGAAGTAAGCGATTTCAACGAATTGGATTGGGTCGAAAAGCGCGAACGCAAACATGTGTCGCGAGTATTGCCGCTCGCTCTTGCCGCCAGCACGGAAGCAT
Source organism: uncultured Acidobacteriaceae bacterium (assembly GCA_963849315.1). GTDB lineage: Bacteria > Acidobacteriota > Terriglobia > Terriglobales > Acidobacteriaceae > PALSA-188. The sequence continues at coordinate 943,185 of CAWKGT010000002.1, forward strand.
TCCGCGAGGCGGGGATCGATCCTTCTAAGCTGCCCTTGGAAGAGCGGCGCCGTTTTGGAGTGATACTGGGCTCCGGCGGCGGGTCGCAGGAATTCACCGAAGAACAGTACCGGCTCTTTTATCGCGAGCAATACAAGTCGATGAGCCTGTTCTGCGTTCCCACCGGCGTAATGGGAACTTTGTCCAGCGAACTCAGTGTGCGCTTCGGATTACGCGGGACCAGCCACGTCATCACCACCGGATGCACTTCTTCCACCGACGGCTTTGGATATGCGGTGCGGCAGATTCAAGCGGGACGCCTCGACATGGTGCTGAGCGGAGGCGCCGACGCTCCCATCGCTCTCGGCATCGTCAAGGGATTCATTCTGATGAAAATCTTGACCGACTCATGGAACGACTCGCCGGAACAGGGATCGCGCCCGTTTTCGATTGATCGCGATGGCTTCGTGCTGGCGGAAGGCTCTTGGATGTTTATCCTCGAAGAATACGAACACGCCAAAGCGCGCGGCGCGATCATGCTCGCCGAAATCTGCGGATACGGATCGACCTGTGAAGCCTTCCATCGCGTGCGATTGCAGGAGTGTGGCGAAGAGCCCGCCCGCGCGATCGGGCTGGCAATGAAAGAAGCCGGCATATCGGCGGAGAGTGTTGACTACGTAAATCTCCACGGAACTTCGACACAATTAAACGACCGCATTGAGACGCGGGCCCTGAAGCTAGCTTTAGGCGAACGCGCGAAACAAGTTCCCATGTCGGCCCTCAAATCGCAGATCGGGCATCCCCAAGGAGCCTGCGGGGCCGCTGGGGTGGCCGCCACTATTGTCGCAATGAAGCGAGGACAGGTTCCCCCGACTATTAATCTGACGAATCCCGACCCGGAGTGCGATTTGGATTACGTCCCCATCGCGGGGAGGAAAAAGGAAATAACCCATGCCATCGCGAATTGCATTGCGTTCGGCAGCAAGAATTCGGCTTTGGTATTAAGGAATTGCGCGTAACGAGGACGAACATGGACGATTTGAATTCAACTTTGGTGGCGGCGTTCACGGAACGGTATACGCATTTGGCCTGCGAGGTGCGGAAGTTGGCGGCTCCGCTCAGCGACGAGCAATTTTGGCGCAAGCCGTTTCCATTCGGAAATAGCTTTGGCCATCTGGTGCTGCATCTCACCGGGAATTTGAGTTATTACATTGGCACGGAGATTGGCAAATCCGGCTACGTGCGCGACCGCGAGCGAGAATTCACCGAGACCAATCATCCCACTAAAGACACCACGCTGAAATGCTTCGATGAGGCGGTGGATGGTGTGCTGCGTGCGTTGATGGCGCAGGGCAGTGATGATTGGGCGAAGGAATACACGGCGGTAAGAGAGGAAGATGCCGGCAACCGGCTGGGAATATTTTTGCGCTGTGTTACGCATCTGCATTCGCACGTGGGACAGATGATTTATTTGTGCGAAGGCCTTAAGACAGAAGCAACTTAGCCGGTCAGCCGAGATACTGCTCATCGGTGACGTGCTCCATCCAGTCCACGACCTTGCCATCTTTCTTTTCCTGAATGGCGATATGCGTCATCGCCGTGGTCGGCGCAGCCCATGCCAGTGTTTCTCGCCGGGAGAAACCAGACCACATCCCCGGGACGAATCTCCTCAATAGGACCGCCTTCCCGCTGAGCCCAACCGCGGTTGACGACATTTACCGCCGACTGGCGCATGCTTTCTAACCTATAGTTCTCAAATAACTTCGTGGGGTCGCTTTTAATGTCTCGGAGATATTTAGGCGTAAGTTGGACCGCCGCAGGGTTTCCTCTAACCCTCCCGCTCAACCACGGCGAATTTCACGCCGAGGGCGTGCAGGACGGAATTGATCGTTTCAAAACGTGGGTGCGCTCCTGCGCTTAGGGTCTTGTACAAACTCTCGCGGCCCAGACCCGCATCTTTGGCGATCTGCGCCATGCCACGCGCCTTTGCCACCTCGCCGAGAGCGGCGACGAACACCGCCGGATTCTGGTCTTCGGCAGCCACCGAAAGATATTCCGCAACCACTTCACCGTTCTCGAGATAGGCAGCCGCGCCGAAAGGTTTGTAAGTTATCTTCTTTTTCTTCATGCACTCCGCCGACCCCAAAAACAATGGCTCCGAAGGTTCGGAGCCATCATCAAGAATCCGCAGTGTAAGCACTCTGTCAATCTCAGTATTTGATTAAGAGCCAAGTAGTGTCAAATTACCTGCGATAGATTCTCTGCGTTTTTCCCTCAAACAAGAACTCCTCCAAATAAGAAGAATAAACTCGACGGGATTCAAACCGCTTCCCTATGCGCTTAAAATCAGGCGCCCGCAATAGATTGACCCTTCCTCCCGTCCAGCCTACCATTGAACGATTTCGTGATCGATCAAACCATCTCGCATTACCACATCGTCGAGAAGTTGGGCGGCGGCGGGATGGGTGTGGTCTACAAAGCTGAGGATGTGAAGCTCGGCCGTTTCGTCGCGCTGAAGTTTCTGCCCGACAACGTTGCCAAAGACCCGCAGGCGCTTAACCGCTTTCAGCGCGAGGCACGGGCCGCGTCCGCATTGAATCATCCGAACATTTGCACCATCTACGAAATTGACGACCAGCACGGCGCGGCCTTCATCGCCATGGAATTTCTGGATGGGCTGACGTTAAAGAATCGTATTGCCGGCCGGCCGCTCGACTCCGAACTGATCGTTGCTCTCGCCATCGAGATTGCCGACGCACTTGACGCGGCGCACGCGGAGGGCATTGTTCACCGCGATATCAAACCCGCGAACATCTTTGTGACCAAGCGCGGACACGCCAAGATTCTTGACTTCGGGCTGGCGAAGGTTATGGCCAGGCTAAATTCTTCGAGCCGAAATGCCTCTCTTACCACACAGACGGATTCCGGGGATCCCGATCACCTCACCAGCCCCGGTTCTGCGCTCGGCACGATCGCGTATATGTCGCCGGAGCAGGTGCGCGCGAAAGAACTGGATGCCCGAACTGACCTGTTCTCGTTCGGTGCTGTGCTCTACGAAATGGCGACCGGCGCATTGCCCTTTCATGGCGAAAGTTCAGGAGTTATCTTCAAGGCAATCCTGGATTCTGTTCCGCCGCCACCGATTCGTTTCAATCGCGATATTCCGCCCAAGCTGGAAGACATCATCAACAAGGCGCTGGAAAAAGATCGCAATCTGCGCTATCAAAGCGCGGCGGAGATGCGGGCTGATTTGCAACGGCTGAAGCGCGATACAGAACCGGGAAGAATCACCACGAATCACGCAGGGACTGAGACTCACGTCCGCCCGGCGGAGCAATCCGCATCCTCTTCTTCTGGAACTGTCGAGCTACGCTCGAGTGGACAGCCGGGTCCGTCCTTCGTGGTCGCGTCCGTCATCATTATTATTGGCGCTGTCATCGCCGGCGCTCTCTATTACCGTTCGCATCGTGTAAACCGGCTGACCGAGAAAGACACCATCGTTCTCGCCGATTTCGCCAACAGCACCGGCGACGCCGTGTTCGACGACGCGCTCAAAACGGCGCTGCGAGTTTCTCTGCGGCAATCGCCCTTCCTGAACGTGCTCTCCGACGGCACTGTTGCGAAGACCCTGCAACTGATGACGCGGCCTCCCGGCACGAAACTTACGTCCGATATCGCCCGCGACCTTTGTATTCGTGCCGGCAGCAAAACCTACATCGCCGGTGCGATTGGCAGTCTGGGCAGCAAGTATGTGCTGGAGTTGAAGGCCGTTAACTGTCGCGACGGAGACACGCTCGCCGAAGAGCAGGCGACCACGGAGTCCAAAGAAAATGTGCTCGACACGCTGGGCAGCATGGCATCGAAGTTGCGCGGCGAGCTAGGCGAGTCGCTGGCCAGCGTACAACAGTTTGACGTCCCGCTGGCTCAGGCCACCACATCTTCGCTCGAAGCTCTTAAACAGTACAGCCTGGGCGAAATCGCTCACCACGAAAAGGGAGCGGCCGAAGCTCTGCCCTACGATCAACGCACCATTCAACTCGATCCGAATTTTGCCATGGCCTATCGGGCGGCGGGTGACGACTACGCCGGCCTCACTCAACTCGGCCGGGCAGCCGAGTACTACACCAAAGCCTTCCAGTTGCGAGATCACACCAGCGAACGGGAAAAGCTGACGATTACCGCGGAGTACTACTCAAATGTAACCGGCGAGCTGGATAAAGCGGCACAGACCTATGAGGAGATGATTCAGAGCTATCCGCGAGACTATCGAGCACATCTCAATTTAGGCAACCAATACGCGGCGCAAGCACAATATGAAAAAGCTACGGAATCCTATCGCCGAAGCCTTCGCCTCGTCCCGGATAACTCCAGCCCCTACGCCTGTTTAGTCAACACTCTGCTGTCGTTGCAACGCTTCGACGAAGTCCGGCAAATAATCAACGAGGCTGCGCGAAAATTCGACAGTTCGATTATGCACCCAGGTATCTACGCTCTCGCCTTTCTCACGGGAGATTTCGCAGCAATGGCGGAACAGCAACAGTGGTATGCGGGCAAGCCCGGTTATGAGAATTATGGGCTGGCGCTCGCATCCGATACCGAGGCGTATGCCGGTCACGTTGCGAAAGCGCGCGAGTTGACCAAGCGGGCCGTCGATTCCGCCATTCATGCCGACAGCAAGGAAAATGCGGCAATATGGCAGGCGAATGCGGCTCTCGCAGAAGCGGCTTATGGCAATCCTGCGCAAGCACAACAGTTAGCGGTGGATGCTTTGAAACTGGTTCCGGCAAGTCAGGGCGTCGAGGTCGAAGCCGCGCTGGCGTTTGCCACGGCGGGCGATGCGGTACGAGCCGAATCCATGGCGCAAGACTTGCAGAAGCGTTTTCCGCTGGACACGCAGATGCAGTCGCTCTGGCTGCCCGCGATTCGGGCACAGTTGGCGCTGGACAAAAGGAACCCAGCCTCCGCATTGAATGCTCTACCTGTTTCATCCATCGACCTGGGGCAAATCGGATTCCTCACCAACATTTCCTGCCTCTATCCTGTTTACATCCGGGGCGAGGCATACTTATCGGCTGGACAAGCCAGCGCCGCCGCCGCCGAGTTTCAGAAAATTCTCGACCACAGCGGCATCGTCTGGAACTGCTGGACCGGAGCGCTGGCGCATCTGGGTGTAGCACGCGCCAATGCTTTGCAGTCGAGAACCTCTCAAGGTGCCGATGCCGATGCCGCCCGCGTCCGCGCGCTCGCCGCCTATAAAGATTTCCTCACCCTCTGGAAGGACGCCGACCCCGGCATCCCAATCCTGAAAGAAGCGAGGGCCGAATACGGCCGCCTGCAATGAGCAACTCCATCGGCATCCTCCACTTGTCATCCTTAGCGCAGCGAAGACCTATGCACCCCGGGACGGAGATTTGCAGCTACGACAATTCATGCCAGCCCGGCCATTTTGATGAGATTTTTACCTTTTTATCCGTGGGAGTACGGATATGGATACGAATATAATGTACTGATGAGGTGGAAGTTATGACAGAAGGTTTCAGGTTTTTCGAAAGTGGATTGCATTTGCTGAAAGCCGATGACGAATTAAAAGCCGCTTTGGCGAAATTTCTGCAAAGTGCGGCGGAGAGCTCTAAGTCCACCTCGGCTTCCCTCTTCATTTTGGATTCGAAAGAGAACGTCTTGAAGCCGGCTGTGACCTATGGATTGTCGCTGGCATATGTCGAAGCCTGCGGCCACGTTGCCGTCGGCGATCAGTGCTGCGGTCGCGCGGTTGAGCATCGCAAGCCCTGGGTCGTGTCCGACATGCTGACTGATCCGCTATTCGCTTCGGCCAGGAAAGCCGCGATAGATTCTCCTATCCGCGCCGCATTTTCCGTCCCCCTCCTTGCCCCCAGCGGCAAATGCCTGGGATCTCTCGCTTGTCACTATTCTGCAACGCACGTCGCTACCAACGACGAAATTGCGCGCAGCGAAACCTGGGCCACTTTGATCGCGCACCTTATCGCGCAGCATCAAGCGTCCATTCCAATCGTAAGCGCTCCGGTGTCGGGCCCAGTATTCGCCGAGCAAACCAAATTAAGCCAGCAACCGTAACTGCTAGTGTGCTGTCTGTCATCCCTACCGAAGAGCAGCGGAGTAGAGAAACCCCTTTCGCTGCCCAAATTCAGTTAGCGCGCACATCAACCAGAGGGACGTGAACGCAAAATAATAACGCTTTGAAACTTTTCCCTCCTCAAAACACTCTCCTCCACGTTAGCTCGGAGACCGTTAATCCCGAGCCAATCTGAGATTCAAAAGGAGAACTATGAAAATCAAAGCGTGTCTAATGGCAATGTCCTTGCTGGCTTGTTCGGTCGCAATGATGGCGCAGACCGGCATGTCCAGCGATTCTTCCATGAACAAGTCCGACTCCATGGGCAAGTCAATGACCAAGTCCATGACCATGACCGGCTGCGTTGCGGAAAAAGATGGAAAGTATATGCTTATGGATAAGAAGCATCCCGACGGCGTCGAAATGATGAGTTCCGAAGATATGAAACCGCATGTCGGCCACAAAGTCACTGTGACTGGAATGATGCACGACAACGCCATGACCGGCGATAACATGAAGTCCGATAACACCAAGTCCGACGACAAGATGGCAAAAGAGAATATGGGCATGTCCAGTTTCAAAGTGGACAGCATGAAAATGGTCTCCGATCACTGCACCATGCCCGACTCCATGAAGAAGTAGACGAACGTTGCGTTACCCGGGCTTGCCATCTGCCCTCAATACTTGTCTGCTCTCAATACTTGTCATCCCGAGCGCAGCGAGGGATCTGCATTTAACAACCGCGTAAGCCGCATGAAACACGAGACTGAAAAGAAACTAAAATCAGCGAACCGCCGCGAGTTGCTCAAACTGCTTCCCGTAGCAGCTCTCGGCGCGTTCGCTGTCCCTAAGGTACAAAAACCTCTGCTGAAGGAAGGTCTGGCGTTCAGCGACTGGATGTCCGGCAAGTTTTTCCGGGGTCACCACCTCGCGCCCAACTTCGATGATTCCCAGTTGACGCCGCTCGCCAAGTTTTATGTGAACACTTATGACGTTGACGATCCCGAAGTCGATCTCGACGAGTGGACCTTAACCGTCGGCGGGGCGGTACAGCGTCCGGGCGAGTACAAATTGGACGCTTTCAAAACCTTGCCGAAGTTTACCCAAAACACGCGCCACGTTTGCGTTGAAGGATGGGACGTGATCGGCCGCTTCGGCGGCGCCAGGCTCTCCGATTTTCTACAAATGGTTGGAGCCGATACCAGCGCCCGATTCATCACGGTCGAGTGCGCCGACGACTACTACGAATCCATCGACATGGCGACCGCGCTGCATCCGCAGTCTCTTCTTTGCTACGAAATGTACGACCAGCCGTTGACCCGCGAGCACGGCGCTCCGCTGCGCCTTCGCATGCCTACAAAAATCGGATACAAGCAGGCCAAATATCTCACCAGCCTCACCGTCACCAACGTTCTGACGAAAAAAGGTTACTGGGAAGACCAGGGATATTCGGATTTTTATTCTCTCTAACCAAGTGAAGACGCAACTCATCCAATTCGACGATCCCAAAACCGGCAAGCCCGTCACGGCGGTTTATGAGCATCCTTACTGGGTTCGGCTCTGTCACTGGGTCAATACTGTCTCGCTCTTCGTGCTGATCGGCAGCGGCCTGCAAATCTTCCGTGCCTTTCCCAGCTTCGGCAGCAAGGTGCCGCAGCACACGCTGATCAACGTACCGAAATCGCTCGCCCTCGGGGGGTGGCTGGGCGGCGCGCTCCAGTGGCACCTCACTTTTATGTGGATTTACCTCGCCACCGGCGTCATCTATTTCGGCTATCAGCTCTTCAGCGGAAATTACCGTCAAGTTCTGTTCACCTGGCGCGACGTGGCCGGACTGTGGCCGATGATTCGCCACTATTTTTTCTTCGGCCCCAATCCCCCGCAGCTTGAGCCCTACAACGCTTTGCAGAAGCAGGCGTATACCTCCGCGGTATTTCTGGGCGTGCTCTCCGTGCTCACCGGCCTCGTCATCTGGAAGCCAGTTCAGCTCTCAGGCCTGGCATGGCTCATGGGAGGATTCCATCTGGCCCGTGTCTGGCATTTCCTGATTATGATCGCGATTATTCTTTTCATTGTTGGACACTTAATTATGGTCGCGCTGCATGGATGGCAAAATTTCGTCTCCATGCTTACGGGATGGAAGAAGAATCCCGAATATCTTCCCGAGTAAAAGTCCGCAGCTTAGTGAGAGGAACACGGTCTTGCCGGAGAACCCAGCCGAAACCGCTCACGAAGCGGAGTTAATACAGCGCGTCAAAAGTGGCGATCGCGACCTGTTTTACGAGTTGGTGCGGCCCTACGAACGCCGGGTTTATGCGGCCGCTTTGGCGATTGTGAAAAATGAGCCCGATGCTGAAGATGTGGCGCAAGAGGCGATTCTCAAGGCCTTTCGGCATCTCGCGAAATTTCGCGGAGAAGCCAAATTCAGCACCTGGCTGCTACAAATTACAGTGAACGAAGCTCGCATGAGAAGGCGGCGCATCACGGCTCACGCCATGGAATCGATTAACGATCAGCAAAACGACGAGGAAGATTACCAGCCGCGCGAATTCGCCGACTGGCATGAAATTCCCTCCGAAAGCCTCGAGCGCCGCGAAGTCCGCGACGCCTTGATCGACGCGCTGGCATCACTTGGCGAAAAGTATCGCTCCGTCTTTGTGCTCCGCGACATTGAACATTTGAGCATCGAGGAGACTGCCAAAGTTCTCGATATTTCTACCGCGTCCGTCAAGACTCGATTGTTGCGAGCCCGGCTCATGTTGCGCGATCTGCTCAGCCCCGGGCTCGACGGTCACTGGAGCTCGAAGCTGGCCTTTGCCAAAGGGAGGAAGCCATGGCAATAAACTGCGACGCGGTATGGCGCGATAGCTCCGATTACATTGATGGAACCATCGCCCCGGATTTGCGAGCCGCGATAGACGCTCACATAAAAAGGTGCCCGAATTGTGCGGCTGTTCTGAGCGGTCTGCGCAATATCGTCGCGTTGTATGGCGACGAGCGCATGGCCGAGGTTCCCGCAGGATTTTCGCAAAGATTGCAACGCCGGCTCGAAGCCAACATGCCTCCCGCGCGGCGCAGCTTCTTCGGCTGGGCATACGCCGTCGCCGCATCGCTGCTGGTGGCGGGCGCCATCGACCTCAGCCGTTCTTCCTCCGGAGCGCCACCGATCCGCTCGAAGCACGCACGCCGGGCCGTGAAACCAGTCCCTCCTGATTTGCAAGTTGTAGTTTCAAAAAATGGAAAGCTCTTCCACCTCGCAAAGTGCACCTTCATCCTCAATCGGCGCACCAGCCGCACCATCCTCGCCACCGAAGCCGCCCAACAGGGATTCACCCCTTGCACCCGCTGCCTCAACCAATATCTATAACGACGGTGCCGAATTTTACGACGGTGCCCCATTCAAGCCATCTTTTGGCTTGAGTGGGGAATCACACCGAGCCTTGAGTAGAAAATTACTCAAGGCTCGCTAACAAATTATTCAGAATCCGAGCGCGTCAACCGAGGCGGGTTCAACTATCCTAAAACGACCGTCGAAATTCCCGCGCACATCTCAAGGCAGCAGCCCGAATACCGCGACTCCATTCGGCGTCCCCACGAAGACCTTGCCATTCACGATCATTGGAGTGATGAACTTATTTCCGGCGCCGAAATGATCGCGGCCGCCACTAGCCTGATTGCTGTTGTAAAGTTCGTTGAGCGTGCTGGCATTATAGGCATGCAGCACCGCGGGATTCGTATTCTCCACCGCCCAAACAATTCCGTTGCTGGCGCCATTTGCCGAAACGCTAGGGGTCGTCCCCGGATAGCCAAAGCTGTTGCTGGTCACGGCAGTTGCGCCGTTCGAAAGTTTCGCATTGCTGAGAGTGAACGCCCGGATGGTGCTGCCCACCGATCCATAATAAACCGTGTTGTTGAAATACGCCGGCATCGCCCAGACTCCTCCCGGCAACACCCCCGCGAGTTCCTGATAAATTCCGCTATTATTTGCGGCAAACTTCCCCATCGAGTCGCGATTTACCAGGTACAGATTACTGTCCTTGCCGGCGCCGACGGCCAGATGTAAAGTATGCCCCGCGCCGTCGCTCAGGTCGGGCAGCACAATCGTTCCGCCGGAACCGAGGTCAGCGTCGGTGCTGTTCTCCGACGATTCGTTGTCCATTTCGAAATAGTCGGCTACCGCCAAATGATTGCTGGACGTCGACAGCTTCATGAAGGCGTTTCCGTAATCACCATCGGCGGGAAACCCTTGCGCGTTTAACGTGGTGTCAAAGTCCCCGTTGGCATCGAGAAAATAAATGTTGCCCGAACTGTCCGCCGCCAGCCCCGCCCCCGACATCCATATCGAGCCCTCGTTCCCGTTCGGCGTGACATTCAGCACGCTTGTCTGCGCCAGCGTCGACTCGCTGTAGCCCATGATCCATCCCGTATAGGGCCGTATGTCGCAGTGCGAAGTCCAGCCCGTATAGATGACGCCGTTCAACAACAGCAGCGCGGCGCGCTCCGCATACTGTTTGGGATCGAACACCACATTCGTGCCGTTACTGTTGTCCCCCGTCCCCGGATACGTCGCCTGGACGTCTACGGGCCCGCCAAACAATTCCGTGCCCAGCGCGAGGTCAAGCGCGTGCAGCCGCTGGTGGTAGTTGCCCGATCCGTCTTTCGACATAGCCACCACATAAATCGTTCCATTCGGACCCCGCGCGCGATCAATCACCGGAGTCGAGGTCACGCCGATTTCAGGAGTAATTTGACCGCAGCCTCGATTGTCAGAAGTTGTCTCACCGGATTTCAACGTCGTGACCTGCCAGATCTTCGACCCAGAATCGGCGTCGAACGCATAGACCGAATCATGTTCAGTGGGGACGATCAACAGATTGTGCGTGCCATTACCCGGAACCGAGACAATCGATGCATAGAGCGGCTCGGCGTCAACCAGTCCGTCCACCGAATAAAATCCCAGCTTGCCAAACTTCGCCGAATTCACGTTGCTAGTCGTAAGCGTAGTCTCGCTCAGGTTCTGCCCGGTACGCGCCACGTCATTGTGATATGTCAGAACGTCGGTTCCTGCCGCCATCACAGCATTGACCGTGAGCGTGGCCGCATTGCTGGTCACGCTCCCTTCCGGGTTGCTCACCACCACAGTGAACTGCGATCCACTATCAGCCGTCGTTGTCGCAGGCGTCGTATAGCTGGCCGAGGTCGCACCAGTGATCGGGGCAGACCCCTTCTGCCACTGATAACTCAACGGCGCCGTTCCCGCAGCCGTCACCGAAAACGTTGCCATTTGTCCCGCTGTGACGCTCTGGCTCACGGGTTGAGTAGTAATGGTCGGCGCTGCCGGGCTACTATTTGTGACCGTCAATGTAGCCGGGTTGCTAGTTGCGCTTCCCGCCGAGTTCGTCACCACGACGGTGAATTGGGATCCATTGTCAGCCGAGATCGTCGCCGGCGTCGTATAGCTCGCGGAGGTCGCGCCGCTAATTGCCACGCCGCCCTTTTGCCATTGATAGCTCAAAGGAGCAGTTCCCGCAGCGGTCACCGAAAACGTCGCCGCCTGTCCGACTGTGACGGATTGGCTTGCGGGCTGCGTCGTAATCGTGGGCGCTGTGGTTCCGCCGCCCGTAGTTACGGGTTTGGACGAACCGCCGCCGCATCCCGCAAAACTCAAGCTAAGAAAAAAAAACGCAGTCGTCAGGCTTCGCCGATTCATATTCTTCAAGTCTTGGATGCAGACTCGCTGCCACACAGGAATAATCATTAAGTCCCTACTCCGGGATGCCTACAAACAATGCCCTTCTTCGCGGTAATTCCTCTTCGCCGGCTTCCGCGATGAATTCCACGTCCAGCCCCAGCCGCTTGCATTCCTGATACGCCGCCTCGTTGAAGAAATAAACTACGTCCCCTCCAAAGCGATCCTTCAGCCGGCGCCGTTCATCGAGATCAAATGGACTTGCGGAATACACCTTCACCTCTTTCGATTCGCGCAGACCCGCGCTTAGCTGGCGTTGGAACCCGAGTCCGCCCTGCCTGACCTGCGTCATGGTTAAAGCGACAACATGGTATGCCATGAATGATTAATCCTGTCAGTCTTGTTTTCGTGATCCGGCCTTTGATTCGGTAAACATAACACCGGAAGACCGGCAGGGTAGACGGGGCATGCCGCGTCTCTACTTCTAATTGGCCTGAAACTAAATCTGGCCTGCGGCCATCTAATTATCAACAGGTTGGCATTCCGAACGGTTGTTTCGCTCGTGTATAATTCGAGGTTTGCGCTGATGAGCAGCTCGCCATCTTCCGCTCCCACAGTCTAATAAGAATTTCCACGTCCTCTGCGAGGACGATGAGGGTATTTTTCTTTGGCACTTGACGACAAGTACGACGAACTTAAAAAGCTGATCGACACCGGTAAAGAGAAGGGATATCTGACCTATGACCAGGTCAACGACCTTATCCCGCACGATGTGCATTCTCCCGAGGACCTGGATGATCTGCTGACCACCATTGGCACGCAAGGCATCGATGTGCTCGAGGGGCCGAAGCTTCCCTCTTCCGCGCTCGATAAAAAATTCGACGATGAAGAAGTCGGAGAGGATGTCGAACTCGACCTCACTCCCGGCGCGCTCGAAAAAACCAACGATCCCGTAAGAATGTATTTGCGGGAAATGGGCACTGTCCCGCTGCTGACGCGCGAAGGCGAAGTTGAAATCGCCAAGCGAATCGAGCGGGGACAGTTGCGCGTGCTGAAAGCGATTTCGCGGTCGCCGATTGTCATCAACGAATTGCTGGCGATGGGCGAGGACCTGAAAAAGGGCGTTCGCTCGATTAAAGAAGTGGTGACGTTTGATGAAGAAGAAATCACTCAGGAAATTCTCGATGCTCGCTTAACCGAATTCACTGGAAAAATCGACGATCTGTCGAAGGCCTACAAAAAAGCCACGCAGGTTCTGGAAAAATTCGCGACAGTTTCGCAGAAGAAGCGTCCTAAGGATTTTCGGCGGTATCGGTTGGGATCGGCGCGCGCGATCGTGAAAGTTTCATTGTGCGTCCGCAAGCTGGGATTTACCAACAACGAACGCAAGCGGCTGATTGAGCGCGTCAACAAAACAGTTGACAGCATGCGGTCACTCGATCGCCAGGCACTTAACCTCGAAAAAAAAGCCGAGGCCACGCGCAGTGACGATCAGCGCAAAGAATACAAGCGGCAGTCGCGCGCGATTTCGGGCGAACGCGAAAAGCTGGAACTCGAAGCCGGCGTGTTATTCCAGGAACTCAAGCGCACACAGCGCGAGATTATCCAGGGCGACATGGACGCCGAGCAGGCGAAGCGGGAACTGATCGAAGCCAACCTGCGTCTCGTCGTTTCGATCGCGAAGAAATATACCAACCGCGGATTGCAGTTTCTCGACCTGATTCAAGAGGGCAACATCGGCCTGATGAAAGCCGTCGACAAATTCGAATATCGTCGTGGATATAAGTTTTCGACTTACGCCACGTGGTGGATTCGGCAGGCGATTACTCGTGCCATTGCCGATCAGGCGCGAACCATTCGTATCCCTGTTCACATGATCGAGACCATCAATAAGTTGATCAGAACATCTCGTCAACTGGTGCAGGAACTCGGCCGCGAACCAACCTCGGAAGAAATCGCGAAGAGAATGGATATTCCGGTCGCGAAAGTCCGTAAAGTCCTGAAGATCGCGCAGGAGCCGATTTCTTTGGAAACGCCAATCGGCGAAGAAGAGGATTCGCATCTGGGCGACTTCATCGAAGATCGCGCGGTCGTTTCTCCGGCAGAAGCTGTCATTAATGTCAACTTGAAAGACCAGACTTCGCATGTGTTGCGGACTTTGACTCCCCGCGAAGAAAAGGTAATCAAAATGCGCTTCGGTCTGGAAGACGGCAGCGAGCATACCTTGGAAGAGGTTGGCCAATCATTCGCTGTAACGCGCGAACGCATCCGGCAAATCGAAGCGAAGGCGCTGCGTAAGCTGCGGCATCCATCGCGTTCGCGAAAACTCAGGGCGTTTCTCGATGGAGTCAGGGATTAGATTCCGCCTGACTCTGTCATTTTTAATATGAGCTCCGTTCATTGGAACCTGTCTCGTTGATCACGGATTGGCCGTGACTATCTCTGTCGTTCTAATCACTCAAAACGAAGAAGCAAATCTGTCCGGCACTCTGGCCAGCGTGATGCCGCTGATTCGCAATGGCGGAGAAATCATTGTGCTCGACTCGGGTTCCACCGATCGCACTCTGGATATTGCACGCGAGTTCGGAGCCAAAGTATTCGTTGAGACCTGGAAGGGATTTGCCGCGCAAAAAAATTCCGCAATGGAAAAAGCCGCGATGGATTGGGTGCTCCAACTGGATGCCGATGAGGTTCTCGAACCGGGATTAGCGGATGAAATTCGGAAAGTCACGCCGGACAATTCAGCTAAAGTCGGATTCTGGATTCCGCGCAAGAACTTTTTTCTTGGACGCTGGATCAGGCGTGGCGGTTTCTATCCCGACCGGAAGTTGCGGCTCATTCGGCGCGGCACCGCGAAGTTTGAGGAATACGGAGCGCATCCCACAATAAAAGTTAATGGCCCCACGGGAACCCTCTCGCACGCCCTGATACACAATGCTTATCCCACGCTGCGCGGTTATATTGACCACATGAATAGCTATTCTTCCATGGGAGCGCAAGTGGCAGTTGAAAGTGGGCGGACTGGATTTAGCGTATCTACGATTGTTGTGCGTCCGTGGCTGACTTTTCTCTACAACTACATACTTCGGTTGGGATTTTTGGATGGCTGCGAAGGGCTGCTGCTACACCTTTATCACGCGGCTTACGTTTCGTGGAAATATGCGAAAGCCTGGGAGCTGGAGCGAGGTCCAGCCCGTCCAGGCAAATGAGTGGTATCGACTTGGCTCTCGGCCTCTTTTATGATCGAACAGGAGTAACGATTTATGGCTGATGGAAAATCGACGAATCCGTTTCGGACTGAAACTCCCGCACATGCCGACGTCTTTGATGGCCGTCGTCCATCGGTCGCCGAAAGAGAATGGGCGGAGAAAGTTTTGGAGCCCGCATTGGAGAAGAATCCCGAGCGGGCCATTGGAGCTGCGACAGGGACCAACCTCGATGAACATGGGCAGGCGCGATTTACGACTATTTCAGGTGTTCCGGTACGGCGGCTGTACACTCCTGCCGACCTCCCCGAAGATTGGAATCATGAACAATATCTCGGGTATCCCGGTCAACCGCCCTACACTCGCGGAATTCATGCCACCGGATATCGCGGCAAGATGTATACCATGCGGCAGTTTTCCGGATTCGCGTCTCCGGAGGAAACGAATCAGCGCTACAAATATTTGCTGAAAAGCGGCGGCAGTGGGCTTTCCGTGGCATTTGATTTGCCGACGCTTATGGGATACGACTCCGATCATCCGGCAAGCGAGGGCGAGGTCGGAAAGTGCGGAGTGGCCATCGATTCGCTGGAAGACATGGAAATTCTTTTCAGTGGAATTGATCTGGAGAAAACCACGGTTTCGATGACGATTAATTCTCCGGCGTCGGTGCTATGGGCGATGTATCTCGTGGTTGCGGAAAACCAAGGAGCGGACTGGAAGAAAATTTCGGGCACGATTCAGAACGACATCCTCAAGGAATACATCGCACAGAAAGAATATATCTATCCCCCGGCGCCCTCGATGCGGCTGGTAATTGACACTTTTGAGTTTGGGTCAAAGTTCACTCCGAAATTCAATACGATTTCAATTAGCGGATACCACATTCGCGAAGCCGGATCGACTGCGCTTCAAGAACTTGCGTTTACTTTGTATGACGGTGTCGAGTATGTGGAATGGGCGCGCCGGCGCGGGTTGGATGTGGACGAATTCGGCCCGCGATTGAGCTTTTTCTTTAACGCACATAATGATTTTTTTGAAGAGATTGCGAAATATCGGGCGGCGCGGAAGATCTGGTATCGGGTAATGAAAGAACGGTTCGGCGCGAAGAATGAACGCACTACACTCCTGCGCTTTCACACACAGACTGCCGGCGTTTCCCTTCCCGCGCAACAGCCGTTAAACAATATCGCGCGCGTCGCGATTCAAGCCATGGCCGCAGTGCTCGGCGGAACGCAGTCCCTGCATACCGACGCTTACGACGAAGCATTGGCTCTTCCTACCGAAGATGCGGCGCGAATTGCACTTCGCACGCAGCAGATTATTGCCTATGAATCGGGCGTAACGCAGACTACCGATCCGTTGGGCGGATCATATTTTCTGGAAAATCTCACCCTCCAAATGGAAGAAGGCGCATTCGATTATTTCGGCAAGCTCGATGCCATGGGCGGGATGGTGAAGGCAATCGAGCGCGGATATCCGCAGAAAGAAATTGCCGAAGCATCGTATCAATATCAGCGCGCGGTGGAAGCGAAGGAAAAAATCATCGTGGGCGTGAATGAGTTCGCGATCAAAGAAGAAGCGCCGCACATCCTTTATATTGGCGAAACTGTGGCGCAGCAGCAGACTGCAAAGCTGAAAGCCCTGCGCGCTCGCAGGTCGAATGAAGAAGTGCGCCGACGCTTGGACGCCCTGAAGGCCGCAGCGGCCAAAGAGCCGAGGGTCGGAGCGGCAACAGGCATCTCAGATTCGAATACCATGCCATTCCTCGTCGACGCCGTCCGGGCTTATGCCACGGTAGGTGAAGTAAGCGCCGCGCTGCGAGAGGTTTACGGCACGTACACGGAAGTAAGCGTTACTTAGTTACCGAAGTTATACGGAAAGAACGCCCCTCCAGCTAAGGTTCTTACCTGATCCTACCGATCCCTTTATTTTGAGAGGATCATCTGGCTATGGATATGAACCTGATTAAATGGCTGAACATGGTGTGGGGCGCGCTCGAAGAGCAGGATACTGATAAGCGAGCTGACCTCCTGACGAGTGCGAATTCCTATCTGGAGCAAACTCGCGAATCGGTCGAAGTGTCAGCTGCCTGAATCCGCTTTCGCGGTGCTTTGTCCGTTAGCCGCTGATGGTATTCTTTTGACGCGCAAATTGCGGAGCCATGCGGAAAGCGATCAACCATCTCAGGAAGTCTGATCCGATAATTTCCAACATCATTAAGCGCGTCGGCCCTTACAAGATGGGATACGGCGACCCCGTGTTCCACAGCCTGGCAGAGGCAATCGTCTACCAGCAGTTGAACGGCAAAGCAGCTCTCAAGATTTTTGATCGGTTCGCCGCACTGGCCGGTGACCCGTTGACTCCCGCAGGAATCCTCAAATTAACCGACGAGCAGATGCGTTCGGCAGGCCTGTCGAAACAGAAAGCTTCTTACCTGCGCGACCTCGCGGAGAAGACTCATCGAGGTGATCTCAGCTTTGAAACATTGGCCGGGCTCTCCGACGACGAAGTGATCAAGCATCTAACCCAAGTCAAAGGAGTCGGCGTCTGGACGGCACACATGTTTCTAATGTTTTCGCTACGCCGGCCGAACGTACTTCCCGTCGGCGATTTCGGCATCCGAACGGCGGTCATGAAACACTACAAGAAGCGCAAAATGCCGAATCCGAAACAGATGGAAAAGATCGCGAAATGCTGGGAGCCGTATCGCAGCGTGGCATGCTGGTATTTATGGCGTAGTCTGGATAGCAAGACTCCGAAGTAATAGTTGTGCGCAGCCAATTATGGCAGTTGAAGAAAAAATTCGCGTGCTCGTGGCCAAACCCGGACTCGACGGTCATGACCGTGGCGCGAAGGTTATTGCTCGAGCACTGCGGGACGCGGGAATGGAAGTGATCTATACCGGACTGCGCCAGACGCCAGAGATGATAGTGAATGCCGCGTTGCAGGAAGATGTACACGTAATCGGACTGTCGATTCTATCGGGCGCGCACAATGCAATCGTGCCGCGCGTATTGGATCTTCTCAAGCAAAATAAAATGGACGACGTGCTGCTTGTGCTTGGCGGAATTATTCCTGACCAGGATATTGCCAATCTCAAAAACGCAGGCGTGGCGGCAATATTTCTCCCCGGCACTTCGATGGATCAGATTGTCCAATTCATTCGGGGCAACGTTAAGCCACGTGGCGTCCCCGCTGCCGGTTGATGTCCGAAATAATCTCTTCCCGATTGCGCGATACCCTTGCCGGGGCGGTAGGACCTGCTCCCTGGCAATGGAAAACTTTTCCAACAATTATTTCCGCCGGCAATAAACGATTTACGTGGACCCATCACGGAGAACAAGGGGCGCTGGCGTATCTGGTGACGCTGAATCGTGAGAACGAGCCGGAGAAACCGCTGCTGGCGCTGAATACGTATTGCCGTCCGTTTGTTGTGCCGCAATCCAACGTTGGGATCTGGTGTCCTGAGGGACGAAGTATCCGCTTGGCTTGCTTCGATCCAGCCGAGTTGAAGGATTTTGATCTTGCGGAAGTTGCGGGATGGTTCAAGCAGTCCGCTGATCGTATATACGGTTCCACCGCCCCTATCGCTGAATTCGAAGTGCAACTAGGCCTCGCGCCGGGAATGCATAACATCGAAGTTCCGGCAGAACTTCGTACGGTAGATGAATTGATCGTCCCCACAAGTTATCCGGCGAAGAGCAATGATGAAGCCGCATACGCTTTGTACGTTTTTTATCTGCAAGCTGGGCTTCTGGACGTTTTGCCGCAAAAATGGTTTACCCGAAGCCAGTATGAAGTGGGCAAGAAGTGGATCACCAAGGCCGCTCGTGATGCTGAGTCGCATCGCATCGTCGGAGAATGTTTTGGCGTGGGGAATTTCTTGCTGCAAGAGGATGGATGCCACCTCGATAATTGGATCGATAAACTGCCCTAACGGCATCCTCGTTGCGCACCCTTACCGCAGTGGTATACCGTAAGCAATCCACACTCTATCAATGGCAGAACGCGCCGAACCCGTTGCTATTCCAAAGTCTCCGACGATCCAGACTCGGGTTGATCCTACCTCGGCGCGTTTTGAGGCGAACATGCGGTTTCTTGCCGATCTGGTATCGCAGGTGCGTAATGAAGAAGAAACCATTCGCGAAGGCGGTGGAGCGAGGGCGATTGAGAATCAGCACGGCAAGTCACGGTTGACAGCCCGTGAACGGATCGCGCTGCTTGCGGATCCGGGAACATTTTTTGAACTGGGCAGTTACGCTGCACATCAAATGTACGAAGAATGGGGAGGCGCACCGGCGGCGGGAGTGATTACGGGATTGGCGCGGATACAGACCCGCATGGTGATGATCATTGCGAACGACGCCACGGTGAAGGCCGGCGCATTTTTCCCGATGACCGCGAAGAAAGTGATTCGCGCGCAAAATATCGCCATAGAAAATCGTGTCCCTACAATTTATCTGGTCGATTCCGCCGGCGTATTTCTTCCTTTGCAAGAAGATGTTTTTCCGGACACGGATGATTTCGGGCGCGTATTTCGCAATAACGCTGTGATGTCGGCGATGGGAATTCCACAAATTGCGGCGATTATGGGGATGTGCGTGGCGGGCGGGGGTTATTTGCCGGTGATGTGCGATCACGTCTTGATGACCGACGGCAGCGGGCTTTTTCTTGCCGGGCCTGCGTTAGTGCAAGCAGCGATTGGACAAAAAGTTTCCGCCGACGAGTTGGGGGGTGCCGCGATGCATTCGGCTATCAGCGGCACGGTGGATTTTCGCGAGGCGACCGACGAAAGTTGTTTGGAGCGAATCCGCGCCATTGTCGATAAATGGGGATATCGCCGGCAATCGCCGTGGGATCGTAAGAAGCCAGAAGCCCCGGCGCTCGCGACGGAAGAAATTTATGGGATTTATGATTCTTCTCCGGCGCGTCCTTATGACATGAAAGAAATTATCGGGCGCATGGTGGATGGAAGCCGATTTGACGAATACAAGCCCGAATATGGCAAGACAATTATTTGCGGGTACGGGCGCATCGGCGGATTTGCGGTAGGAATTGTGGCAAATCAAAAGCTGCACGCGCAGAGCACGGATCACGAGGGCAAGAAGCGCATGGAATTTGGCGGCGTGATTTATACCGAATCCGCCGAAAAAGCCGCGCGCTTCATTATGGATTGCAACCAGAATCTGATTCCGCTGATATTCATGCAGGACGTTAACGGGTTCATGGTGGGACGGGATGCGGAGTGGAGCGGCATTATTAAAGCGGGCGCGAAGATGGTGAACGCCGTCTCGAATTCGGTCGTGCCGAAGATTACCGTGATCGTTGGCGGATCATTTGGAGCTGGGCATTATGCCATGTGCGGCAAAGCTTATGATCCGCGTTTTGTTTTCGCGTGGCCAACTGCGCGATATGCGGTGATGAGTGGAGATTCTGCGGCATCAACGTTGGTCGAGATCAAAATCCGGCAACTGGAGCGCGGCGGCAAAAAACTTAGTGAAGAGGAACGGAAAGAACTGTTCGACTCAGTAAAGAGAACTTACGATGAGCAAACTGATCCGCGATATGGGGCAGCTCGATTGTGGATCGACAGGATTATCGATCCGGTCGAGACTCGGGATGCCATCACGCAGGCCTTGGAGGCGGCGGCTTTGAATCCCGATGTTCCTGAGTTCAAGGTGGGAGTGCTGCAGACGTGAATTACCACGGAGGCGCGGCGACACAGAGAAAACTGATTCATCAAGATTGGACTGAGCACATTATCTGCATGCGTCATCTCTCTGAGTTTCGGTGGTGAATGATGTCTGATGCCGTCAAACTTATCGAGTGTCCGCGGGATGCTTGGCAGGGGCTGAAAACGCAGATTCCTACGGACATCAAAGTGGAATACCTGCGTGCGCTTATCAGCGCCGGATTCAAGCATATTGATGCCGCATCTTTCGTTTCGCCGAACGCAGTACCGCAGATGGCGGATTCGGAAGAAGTCATGAAAGAACTCGACCCGCCCGATGATGTGGAGATAATCGGGATCGTCGTCAACGAAAAGGGCGCGCAGCGGGCCATTAACTCTCACGCGGTGAGAACCCTCGGTTTTCCATATTCGATCTCGCCGACTTTTATGCAGAACAATCAGCGCCAGACTCTCGACGAAGCTATCGAAGAATTGGAGAAGATTAAGAACAAGAGCGAAGAGGCGGGGCTAGATATTGTCGTTTACATTTCGATGGCATTCGGAAATCCGTATGGCGATGAATGGACACTGGACGAAGTTGTGAATGCCGTGGACCTTCTCGAATCTTATGGAGTGAAAATGATTTCGCTGGCCGACACGGTCGGAATGGCATCAGCGGCGCAGACTGGTGAGGTTGTTTCCGGAGTAATGTCGAAATTCGAATATCTGGAGATAGGCGTTCATCTGCATGGGCGTCCAGATCAGGCGGCGGAAAAAGTACTGGCTGCTTATGATGCCGGATGTCGCCGCTTTGACTCTGCGCTCGGCGGCTTAGGGGGATGTCCCTTCGCGCAGGATGCTCTGGTCGGCAACCTTCCTACGGAAAAAGTAATCGAGGCGCTCACTTCGCGCGGCGCGGTGCTTCCGTCATTAAAGCCGTTGGATGTATTGCTGCGCGTGTCTGCGGAAATCGGCGCCAGATACACTTATACCGCCGCAGCGGATTAAATTCTTATCCGAGATGAATTTCGAAAGTTTAAAACTCGAAGTTGCCGATGGAATCGCGACGATTACTTTAAATCGTCCCGAGAAGCGCAATGCTTTGAGTTTCCAACTCGTCGATGAACTCATGTCGGCGCTGCAAGAGGTCGAAGGATCCTCAGCCCAGATCGCGATCTTGACGGGCGCGGGCAAGGCTTTTTGCGCGGGCATGGATTTGGATGAGTTAAAAGGCCTGGCTGCAAAGACTCACGCCGAGAATGTGGAAGACTCCACGAAAATGGCCCAAATATTCCGCCGGCTTTACGATTTTCCTAAGCCAACCATCGCCGCCGTGAACGGCCCGGCAATCGCGGGCGGCACCGGGCTGGCTACGATGTGCGACTTCACCTTGGCGGTGCCCGAAGCGAAGTTTGGATACACCGAGGTCCGCATCGGCTTCGTTCCGGCAATCGTCTCCTCCATTCTCGTTTGGCAAGTAGGACACAAGATCGCACGGGATCTTTTGCTAACCGGGCGATTGTTCGATGCGGCCGAAGCTCAGCGCTATGGATTGGTTAACGATGTTGTGGAATCGAATGCCTTGATGCCGCGCGCGCGGGAGCTTGCCGGACAGCTTATGAAGAATAGTCCGTCGTCGATGCGCGCGACAAAACGCCTGATCAATGGATTCATCGCTCCGCAGCTTGATCAGCAGATAGCAGTCGCAATCGAGCAAAACGCATCGATACGGACGACCGCAGATTTTCTCGAAGGCGTAACTTCTTTCCTCGAAAAGCGCGAGCCGAAGTGGACTGGGCGATGAGCAATGTCACACAGGCCGTGTGCGAGACGAAAATTCGAGTTCGTTACGCCGAGACCGACAAGATGGGGGTGGTGTACCACGCCAATCATTTTATTTGGTTCGAAGTCGGGCGCGTGGAGTTACTACGGCAGCTTGGCTTTTCTTATCGCGACATGGAAGAGCATGATCAATGTTTTATCGCAGTCGTGGATGCGCGCTGTCGCTATAAAGCGCCTGCGCGTTATGACGAAGAGATAATTGTGCGCACTCGCCTGAAGAATGTGCGCGAATCGGTGATTCATTTTTCATATGAGCTGATACGACTTAACGACAATCTGTTGCTGGCCGAGGGGGAGACGACGCATATTGTTACGAATGCTCAACTAAAGCCATCCGCGCTTCCGGCTAAATATGTGAACGCCTTTCGAGAGGCCATGAGTAAGTAAACCCCATAATGGAAGCTCTGCACATAAACGGAAACGACTTGACGCTAGAAGAAGTGGTCGAAGTTGCGTCCAGTAATCGCCCGGTGCTGTTGGCCGCTGATGCTCGCGAATCGGTATCGCGGGCGCGCGCCGTGGTAGAAGCTTTAGTCACGGATGATGAGCCCGCTTATGCAATCACCACCGGCGTAGGCAAATTGAGCGACGTGCGAATTGCCGGGGAGCAGATTCGCGAGCTGCAAGTGAATTTGCTTCGCTCCCATGCTGTCGGGGTCGGGGATCCGCTTTCGAATGTTGAAACGCGGGCGATGATGCTGCTTCGCGCAAATTCCCTTTCCAAGGGACACTCCGGCGTTCGCACCGAGGTCATCGACACGCTTTGCGAGATGTTAAATCGCGGCGCAGCTCCGTTCATTCCTTCGCAAGGAAGCGTGGGCGCAAGCGGAGACTTGGCGCCGCTAGCGCACTTGGCGTTGGTACTGATCGGCGAAGGCGAATGTTTGGACCGCAGCGGCGCTAGGGTTTCTGGCGGCGAGGCTTTGCGACGCGCCGAAATTAAGCCGCTGATTCTGGAAGCTAAGGAAGCGGTATCGCTAATCAACGGGACGCAAGGAATGTTAGCTCTGGGGATACTTGCGTTGCGTGCCGCAGAGATCATGGTGGATTCTGCTGAGGTGATCGCCGCGATGTCGCTCGATGCGCTGCATGGCACCGACAAGGCTTTCGATGAGCGCATTCACCAAGTCCGTCCGCACGCGGGACAAATTAAAAGCGCCGCGAATTTGCGCAAAATGCTGGAGAGCAGCGAACTGCGCGAATCTCATAGAAATTGCGGGAGGGTGCAGGACGCCTATTCGCTACGCTGCATTCCGCAGGTGCATGGCGCAGTGCGCGACACGCTGGCTCATTGCCGCCACATTATGGAAATCGAAATTAATTCCGCGGTCGATAATCCCCTTGTATTTTTGGACGGTAAAAACCATGTTGGCGGAGACGTTATATCCGGCGGAAATTTCCACGGCGAACCGTTGGCGTTCGCATTGGACTTCATGGGAATTGCACTGAGCGCGCTTGCGGGAATTTCGGAGCGCAGATTGGAGCGGCTGGTAAATCCCGCGCTGAACGAGGGATTGCCGCCGTTTCTCGCGGCCGCGGCGGGACTCAATTCCGGATTCATGATGCCGCAGGTTACGGCTGCCGCATTGGTCAGCGAGAACAAAATTCTAGCCCATCCGGCGTCGGTCGATTCCATTACTACGTCCGGTAACAAAGAAGATTATGTCTCGATGGGTATGACGGCGGCTTTGAAGTTGAAGCGCATCGTCGAAAACACACGAAACGTGCTCGCAATCGAAGCTATGGCTGCCGCACAGGCCCTAGATTTTCTCGCACCGCTAAAGACCGGAAAGCGCGGACAGGCCGCTCACACGGCGATCAGATCGGTTTCGCCGACGATGGAAAAAGATCGTGCCATGTATCAGGATTTTGCGAAGATAGCCAAGCTGATCGCAAATGGAAAAATAGCCGAAGCTCTCAATTGATTTCTAAGACAGCACGGACTCACTTTCCGGCTCAACTTCCGCAACCTTTACGCCGCCGTGCTCGCGCCATCCTTCGATTATCAGATAGAGCACCGGGATGAAAAACAGGTTCAACATGGTGGACATAATCATGCCACCAAAGACGGTGGTGCCTACAGAATGGCGTCCCGCTTCACCGGCACCGCTCGCCACCATCAACGGAACGACTCCTAAAATAAAAGCGAATGACGTCATCAAGATGGGACGAAGGCGAATTCGTGCCGCCTCGATCGTCGCTTCAATCAGCGGCATACCGCGCTCTCGAAGCTGCTCGGAAAATTCAACGATCAAGATCGCGTTCTTGCTGGAGAGGCCAATCAGCATGACCAATCCAATCTGGCAATAAACGTCATTCTCCAGGCCGCGTAGCCATTGCGCGCTCAGAGCCCCCAGCAACGCCATGGGAACGGCCAGCAAAACAATGAACGGAAGAACAAAACTCTCATATTGTGCAGACAGGGTGAGGTAGACGACCACGACTCCCAAAGTGAACAGCAGCAACGTAGCTTTGCCCGACGCTAATTCTTCGAGCGACAATCCGGTCCATTCGTAATTGAATCCCTGCGGCAGGACTTTCGCGCTCAATTGATCCATCGCTTCGATGGCTTGTCCAGAGCTTGTTCCGGGCGCGGCGGAACCATCGATCTCGGCCGAACGAAAAAGATTGTAATGACTGATTACCTGCGGAGTGGTCGTCTGCGTCACCGTAACCAGATTCTCCAAAGGAATCATGGCACCCGTATCGGAGCGCACGTAGAACTCTCCAATATCTTTCGGACGAGCACGAAATTGCTGGTCGGCCTGCACGTAGACGCGGTACGAGCGGTTGTTAAAATCAAAATCGTTCACATACGCGGAGCCCATGTAAACGCCGAGCGTGTCGCTGATCTGCTGCAATGGCACATGCAGGCTCTTGGTTTTTTCGCGATCGATGGTCACCAGAAATTGCGGATCGTTCGCGGTGTAGCTGCTGAACAGTCCTGCCAAGTCTTTGCGCGAATTTCCTTGCCGGACCAAATCCTGGGTCACTTTGGCTAAGTCATCCAAAGTGTGGGATCCCTGATCCTGCAATTCGTATTGGAAGCCGCCGAACTGGCCCAGACCCTGAACAGCCGGGGGCAGGAATGGCAACACAAGCGCGCCGGAAATTCCGAATAACGGTCCGCGAATGCGATTCACAACCGCCGTTGCGCTATGTGCGTCTCCCTTGCGCTGCGAAAATGGCTTCAGCGTGCCGAAGGTCAAGCCGCGGTTGGCGGCGTTGCCGCTGAAACTGAATCCGCTGATGGCGAAAACCCCTTGAAGCTCTGGAACGTTGCTGAGAACCTGCGTGACTTGCTTCTGAATATTTCTGGTGTACTCCAATGACGCGCCGGAGGGCGATTGCACCAGAACAATAAAATATCCTTGATCTTCGCTGGGGACGAAGCCTTTAGGCACGCGCTGAAAAATCAGATATGTGGCGCCCAATCCTGCTATGAATAGAACGACCGCGGCCCACCGAAAGCGAAGCACGCCGCGCAATGCTCTCCGATAACCGTTAGTGATGCCGCCAATCGTTCGATCAACACCGCGAAAGAACCAGCCGTGCTCCCCATGAGTGCGCCCCAGGAGAATCGCGGCCAGCGCGGGGCTGAGCGTCAGAGCGTTGAAAGTGGAAATTGCGATTGAAAACGCGATGGTCAACGCAAACTGGCGAAACAATATACCGGTAGTCCCCGGAAAAAATGCCACCGGCACAAACACGGCAATCAGTACGAGCGATGTCGCGATCACAGCACCGGCAACTTCGCCCATGGCGACTGAGGCCGCTTTATGAGTGTCGTGCTCGCCTTCCTGAATATGACGCTCGATATTCTCGATAACCACGATAGCGTCGTCGACGACCAATCCGGTGGCCAATGTAATTCCGAACAAGGTCAGGGTATTGATCGAGAAACCCAGCATCTTCACGAACGCGAATGTTCCGATCAGCGAAACCGGAATGGTAACGGCGGGAATGATGGTGCTGCGCCAGTCGGCGAGGAAAACGAAAATTACCAGGATGACGAGAAATATCGCCAGCAGAAGGGTAGACAGGACGTCATTGATGGATTGACCGACCGCGTCCGTGGTATCGAACGCGTCTTTATATTTCATCCCCGGAGGGAAACGTTTGGAGAGCCGGTCGAGTTCCGCGAGAGCAAGCCGGTCCACTTGCAGCGCGTTAGCGTTCGAGAGTTGCAGCACGCCGATGCCGACGGCGGAGCCGCCATTGAACATTAGATCGGAGCTGTAATCTTCCGCGCCCAGTTCGGCGCGGCCAACGTCTCTCAAACGGACCGGGGTTCCGTCGGCGTTGGTCTTAAGAACGATATTCGCGAATTGGTCGGCTTCGCTAAGGCGGCCGACTACGCGCACGCTGATTTGGAACGCCTGGCCGGTCTGCATGGGGGGCTGGCCGATTTGTCCGGCGGCGATTTCGACATTCTGTTCCTGCAACGCGTTGACGACATCGGTCGCAGTGAGTTGGCGGCTCGCCATGCGTACCGGGTCGAGCCACAAGCGCATGGAATATTTTCGTTCACCAAAAATGATCACGTCGGCCACGCCGGGTATGCGTTTCAGAGCGTCGCGAACATAAACATCAAGATAGTTGCTCATGAACAGCGGGGTGTAGCGGTTATTTTCGGCAAACACCGCGGCTCCGAAAACGAAACTGTTCGAGGCTTTGCTGATGATGATTCCGGTTTGCTTGACCTGATTCGGCAAGCGCCCCTGAGCGGCGTTGACGCGATTTTGGATGTCCACGGCAGCGAGATCGGGGTCGCGATTCAAATCAAACGTCGCGGTGATGGAGCTCGAACCGTCGTTTCCGCTGCTCGACTCCAGATACTTCATTCCCTCGGCGCCATTGATTTGCTGCTCGAGAGGAGTGGTGACGGCAGCCTCAACAGTCTGCGCGCTGGCTCCGATATAGGCGCTGCTGACCGAAACTTGCGGCGGCGCGAGAATGGGGAACTGCGCAATGGGCAACGTAGGAATTACCGCCGCACCGGCGAGAATAATTAATAATGCGCAGACGGTCGCAAAAATAGGACGCCGTATAAAGAAATCAACAAACATGTGCTAAGCCTGCCAAGTTTTTCTAAGAGGTAAGACGTGCCGAACTGAACTCGAACGTTCTCTTCTCCCACCCTTGTGAAAAATACAAGGATGGGCCACCCAGACTTTGCCGACCAATGCGTTATCCCTGCGGAATCACCGGCATTCCATCGACCAAAAATTCCGTGCCGGAAACAATCACTTTATCGCCAGCCTTGATTCCCCCGAGAACCGCGTAGTCGTTTCCAACCATATCCCCCACTTCCAGGGCTTTTTGGTGGGCGACGGTTTTGCCGTTTTCGCTTTCCGCAACGAAAACGAAATACTGTCCGCCGATGCGGGAGACGGCCAAAATGGGCACCACTGGCGAATCCTGGGTCTTCCAGACCACGCGGGCGCGAATAAATTGCGCGGTGCGTAGCTTGTCTTTGTTATTTTCGATGCGCGCCTTCACTAGAACGCTCTGCGTCGTGTTGTCGACTTCCGGAGAAATAAAACTGATGCGGCTATCGGCGATTATTTTTCCATCTCCATCAACAATTTGAACCGGCATATTTAGTTTGAGTTGCGGAGCGCGCTCAATCGGCACATAAATATATGCTTCGAGCCCGCCGGATTTATCCACTGTTGTCAGCATCGTGGAAGTAATCACCCGGTCGCCGACCCGCACGGGAATATCACCCACAACACCGGCAGAAGGCGAAACCACCTTGTAGTAGCGAAGTTGGACCTGCTGCTGTGTCACTTGCGCATCGAGCGATCCTAGTTGGGCCTGGGCCGCGTCCAGCGCCGACTTTGCCTGATCGAGGTCTTGCTTGCTGACCACGCCCGCCGCCGCCAGCGAACTGGTTCGCTCATATTGCTGCTTCGCGTATTGCAGGGCGGCAATCTGTGCGGCGCGGTTTTGCACGTTGCTGTTAACTGTGGCTTCTTGTTTGCTGGGATCTATTTGCATCAATGGAGTTCCAGCGGATACGTGGTCCCCGGAATGAACGTAGATTTGCGTAATTCTTCCCTCAACCTCTGGCATGACGACCGCGGAATCGCGCGATTTCAAGGTCGCGACATATTCGGTAGTGTCGCTGACCGGGATGGACCGCGCGACTTCAACCTTGACGGGAAGTCCACCGCCGCCCTGCGCTGGGCCGGTTTTGGCCGCTCCGCCGCCGCACGATGCGGCTGACACCGTCAGAGCGACCGCCGCAAGCCATATTACTTTTTGCGACAACGATCTCTCGGAGGAAGAAAATGTTTTCATCACAGTTTTGACATCGACGCTGTATTTGCGGAAGTACACTTGAAGATAGTAAACGATTTCATGATTAATCATGTTCGAAAGACTCGAAAATCCCGGAGCGGTGTCCGGTCAAAGTTAAAATCAACTCTGGCGCATTTCTCTGCTAAATTGATTTGACCATGAAACCGGTGCGCAGCTTCGCCAGCGATAACAATGCCGGCATTCATCCGCAAGTACTGAAGGCGATTGCGGCCGCGAATCATGGGCACACGGTCGGCTACGGCGATGATCCTTATACCGATTCGGCAATCGAGAAATTCAAAACGCATTTCGGACCGGGCATTGAGGTATTTTTTGTTTTTAATGGCACCGCCGCGAATTGTTTAGGCCTGAAAGCACTGACAAACGCATACCACTCTGTGATCTGCGCCGATGCCGCCCACATTTATGTCGACGAATGTGGAGCGCCGGAAAAATTCACCGGCTGCAAATTGGTTCCGATTGCCGCGAGCAATGGAAAGTTGACCGTGGACGGGGTTAGCGGCGCATATCACGGCATCGGGGATCAACATCACGTCCAGCCTCGAGTGATTTCGATTACCCAGGCCACGGAAGTCGGGACTGTCTACAAGCCGCGTGAAATCGAGGCGCTCGCCCGGTTCGTACATGACCGAAAAATGTTCCTTCACATGGATGGAGCGCGCGTTGCCAACGCCGCCGCCAGCCTGGGATTAACGCTGCGCCAGGCTACGCGCGATCTCGGCGTAGACGTGCTGTCATTTGGTGGCACCAAGAACGGACTGATGGGCGCAGAAGCGGTGATTTTCTTCAACAAAAAGCTGGGCGCTGAATTTTTGTATTTGCGCAAACAGGGGATGCAACTGGCTTCGAAGATGCGTTTTATTGCAGTGCAATTTGAGGCGCTCTTATCGGACAACCTTTGGCTGAAGAATGCGAAACATGCTAATCAAATGGCGAAGCTGTTGGAGAAACAACTGGGAGGCATCCCAAAGCTGAAGGTAATTTATCCAGTCGAGGCCAACGGGGTTTTCGTGCAAATTCCGCGCGCGACCATCGCCAAGTTGCTCAAGCATTATTTCTTTTACGTGTGGGATGAGAAACAATCGATCGTCCGCTGGATGTGTTCGTTTGATACGACGGAGCAAGATGTCGATGAGTTTGTACGCCTTTTGCGGAAATCGCTGTGACGCCCGGTAGTGGGATTGATTTTTGGATGCACTTCCACTAAAGTGACGAGCAATCCCCGCAGCACAAAAGCCTTCAGGAGTGTTCATGATTTGGAAGTACATCAAGGTCGCATTGCTAGGCTCGATGGTACTCTGCTTGCCCAGTTGCGGCCATGACCAGCAACTTGTGGGGATTTCAGTTCAACCTTCTACGGAAGCTTTTGGAGGTTCGACGATTCCTGTCAGCCAAGACGCTGGACTTAACGTCCAACTTACGGCATTGGGAACCTACATCCATCCGCCTGTCACTAAGGACGTTACGAGTCAGGTGACGTGGACGTCAAATACGCCGCAGATGGTCACCGTGACCCAATCCGGTGTTATCTCGGCTACGGGAGATGCGTGCGGCAATGCCCTAATTTCCGCGACTGTGGTTACCGGCCATAGCACTGGAAATATCGGGTCATCCGGGGCTCTGGTCACGGGTTTCATGACCACAAATGTTGTTTGCTTTACCGGCACCGGGCCTCTGCTGACCGTCACTTTTGCGGGGACCGGAGCAGGAACTATTAGTAGTTCTCCCGCTGGCTTGGGTTGTGCGAGTACGTGTAGCCAGAATTTTGCCAGTGGCACTACTGTCACTTTAACTGCGGCGCCCACGGGTTCTTCTACTTTTGGTGGCTGGACAGGGTGCGACTCTGTCTCGGGCCTGACATGCATGGTAGACGATCTGACGTCTGATCGAAGTGTAACGGTGACCTTCAACTAGCTTTTCTAAGCTAATCGTCATCAAGCAATTCAGCCAGGGTTCTGGAGTGCTTGTCCGCGTTCTTTTGTTTCTTTTTGCCGGGCACTACCCTTTCTGATGGCGGGATTCCGATCCGTTCTCGAGCCATGGCTTTTACTTCTTTCACGGCGCTGAATTTGCTTTTCTTCTTCTTCGGCATAGCAGCCTACTCTTCGTCCCCGTGCGGCTGCTCGGCTTGAGGGGTCGCATCGGCGTGAATTAATGGAAGCTTCGCGATCCGCAGCCGACGATTAAGGATTGGAATATCTTTGCTCAACACTTCGTCCCAGCGTTTCATCAGGGTTGCATAATCAGTCGCGGTGGATTCAGCGGCATCGGTCAACCCAGCCGTGGGCTCGGCGTCGGCTTTTTGTACATCTCCGTACAAAGTGGTGATGTCCGCGTTCAGCTTCTTAAGAGTTGGGGTCGTCGCAGCATCAGGATCCTTGGACCCTCCAGCTATTTCTGAGATTTTCTTTGCCAGCGACTGCGCCGAGTCGCGCATCGGCTGCGGCGCTTTTTCGGGAAGCGCCTTCACCTGCTCTAGAACGGACTTGGATTGCAATAGAGCTGTTGACGAAACTGTCATCATTGATGCCAACTTCGCGGCCAGCTTGAATTGCTCTTGCAGCGCGTCCGAAGAAATTTTGACTCGCGGATCCATTCTTATGGTCAGCGGCGCGGTGGAAGTTTGCCCATTTGCAATCAGCCGAACCGTGTATTGGCCCGGCAAAACTAGCGGCCCTGCGGGATGGCGAGGCGTGTCATGCGGAACGGCAGCGATGGGATATTCATGCTCGACGGCCGTGGGAGCGGCATCATGCAAATCCCATACCCAGCGGTGCACGCCTTCGGTCGACGGTAATGTTCCAGGGGCGCGGAGCCAATACAAAGGGATGAGCTGTTTCTCAAGATCGGACTGCGTTACTTCCGGATTGTCGGCGCTGGAATAACGCCGCACGATCTTGCGGTGAACATCCAAAATTTCCAGAACTACCGGGCCGGGGCTCTCTTGTGGAAGGAAATAATCAAGGATTGCCCCATTGGGAGGATTCTCGCCTGCGGGCTCGTCGGGCGGAATGGGCGTGTCGGTGTTGGTATCGCGGCGAGCGCGATATGCGACCGCGGGCTGAAACAGAAAAGATTTGCCCTGCGTGTCTCGGTCGGCGATTTGGCGTAACGGCGTGATGTCATCCAATATCCAAAATGACCGGCCATGGGTCGCAACGATCAGATCTTTGCCTTGAATGAGCAGGTCGCGCATCGAGGTATGCGGAAGATTGAGTTGTAAAGATTGCCAGTGATCGCCGTCATCAAACGAAACCCACACGGCGGTTTCCGTTCCGGCGAAAAGCAATCCCCTGCGAACGGAATCCTCGCGAACAGTGTCGACTGGAGAATCATCCGGCAAGCCTGTGGTGATCAGTTTCCACGACTTACCGCCGTCGTGCGTGCGATAGATATAGGGACGCAGATCATCAGCGCGAAATCGGCTTACCGAAACGTATGCCGAGCCATTATCGAAGTGCGATGAAGCGATTTGCGTCACCTTGCTCCACGCTGTCAGTTCAGGCGGAGTAATGTTTTCCCAATCCTTACCCGCATCGAGCGTCTTCCAGACGAGGCCGTCGTCGGTGCCCGCCCAGATCGTGCTGGAATTCCGGAATGAAGGCGCGAGAGCGTAGATTGCGCCGCGTTGCTTAACTCCCGCGGGATTTCTGGCGGCGAGATCGCCTATGGTTGCCGGGAGCTCGGGACTTTCACGAGTAAGATCTGGGCTGACGGTTTCCCAGGAATGTCCGGCATCGATGCTCTTGAACAACACATTGGCGGCGTAGTACAGGGAATGCGGATCGACAGGAGAGAACGCGATTGGCTCGGTACGATCGGTGCGATATTTATCGGTTTTCAGCGGTATGGGCGTAACGTTCTCGACCTGCCCGGTTGACGAATGAAACTTGGAAACTTCATTCCGGCCCGCACCAAAAATGACGTCATGATCCAGCGGATCGGGCGCAACGTATCCATATTCAATTACGCCTACGGGATGCCAGTCGCGAAAAGTAATTTCTCCGTCGTTGCCGCGGCTGGAGATGCAAACCGAACCGCTTTCCTGCTGGCCGCCGCAAACTTTGTAAGGGAATTCGTTGGTCACGGCGACATGATAAAGCTGGGCCGTGGGCTGGTTGAACCATGAACTCCAGGTCTCTCCGCCATTCACGGTGACGATTGCACCCTGATCGCTGACCAGCAAGACGATGTTTGGGTTGTTCGGATTAATCCACAGATTCTGATAATCGTCGCCGCCGGGCGCGCCGCGAAGACTCATCCACGTCTTGCCACCGTCGCTTGATCGAACGGTGACGATGCTGGCGCTGTAAACGATGTCAGGATTTTTCGGATCGACCCTGGGCACGGGAAGATCGCCGCCGCCGATACGCATCGCCGGGCGGGGATCCGTCGTGACCTGGGACCAGTTCTCCCCGGCATCATCGGAACGATAAAATCCGAGTCCGGTGCCGGTTCCGTATTCTCCGTGCGTGGTTGTTCCGACGGTTGCATAAACCCGGGTCGGCTGGCTGGGTGAAATGGCGGCGTAGATTTGCGTCAGGTCTTTGGGAAGTCCGTTGGTCAATTGTTTCCAGTGGTCGCCGCCATCGGTGGATTTGAAAAGTCCCCCGCCCATGCCCTCAAACAGGTTTTTATCCTCCCACGGGCCCTCCCGCACCTCCCACATTGAGGCGTAAATTACGTCGGGATTCGCAGGGTCGATTTCTACATCCGATGCGCCGGTATTTTCGTCTTTGTAAAGAATTTTCTGCCATGTCTGTCCGCCATCCAGCGACCGGAAAATCCCGCGCTCTTCGTTAGGCCCGTAAGGATGACCGAGCACCGCGGCAAATATGCGATTGGGGTTCTGCGGATCGATTGCGATAGCCGGAATTTGTTGACCGTTTTTCAGTCCAAGGCGGATCCAGGTTTTTCCGGCATCGGCAGATCTGTACATGCCATCACCCACGGAAAGGTCAGGACGATGCAACCCCTCGCCGCTGGCCACATAAATAATGTTGGGATCGGAGGGGGCGACGGCAATCGCGCCTATCGACTGCGACGGTTGCTCATCAAAAATAGGATTCCAGGTGCGGCCGAAGTCGTTGGATTTCCAAACTCCGCCGTTCACCGCGCCGACATAAAAAACATTGGGCTGGGTAGGGACACCGGCGGCGGCACGCGTGCGGCCTCCACGAAACGGACCGATCATCCGCCAGTGCATGTCGCTGAAAATTTTTTCCGGATACTGCTGCGCAAATCCGGACGACACAGACAAAAAGCTGGCGAGAATCGCAATCACCCCGACAAAACGATTTCTCATTACCGCGACCCTCGACCGATGTTCATTCTTATAGACCGATCTATTAGGCCTTCCCGTAGCGCTCGCTGTTAGGCTTCGATCCACTCACGGCAAAATACAACAGGTACAGGTAACAGATGGCGGCTATGATCAGAGCGTAATGAATTCCCTGCCCCCAGATCGCGCCCCCGTACGATCTAGCGTTGATCATGTCGGCTATTCTTCCCACAATCCACGGAATCGCCGCGCCGCCGACAATGGCCATAATCAGTACGCCTGAGCCGTCGCCAGTAAGCGGGCCGAGTTCGGCGACGCCTAAAGTAAAGATGCTCGGAAACATAATGGAGTTAAAGAAGCCTACGAGCAGGATAGACCACATCGCGATGGAGCCACTGCTGAGAACTGAGATCGAAACCAGCAATGCCGCCATGATGGAGCAAAGCGCCAATAAGGGGCCGGTACGCATTTTCTGCAAAATGGCGGCGCCGATGAAGCGGCCGACCATGGCGCCTCCCCAATAAAGAGAAATATATTTAGCCGCCGCGCGCAAAGCCTCGCGGTATCGGACTGCTGTATCGGGGAAGGAAGCGCTCGACACCAAATGTCCGATGTTATCCAACGCTAGATAATTGGCGATCGAACTGCCGATTGCTACCTCCGCCCCGACGTACACAAAAATCGCAATCGCCCCAAACACGAGATTGGGATGGTTCCATATCGAATCGTCGACTTTCTGTCCGATATGATGTTGCGCCGATTCGATTTTCGGGAGCTTGAACATTCCGATCAGCACGGCCAGCAATGCCAATGCAATTCCCAGAAAAACGTACGGCTTGATAACCGATGCGGCCTGCTGCGCTGGGTCTTCCCCCATGGCTGTGGTCGCGGCGGTCAGAATAAAAAAGCCGCCAATCCAGGGCGCAATTGTTGTCCCGAGCGAGTTAAAAGCTTGGGTCAAATTCAAGCGGCTGGATGCGGTTTCCGGCCGTCCGAGAACCGTCACGTATGGATTCGCCGCCACCTGCAACAAAGTGATGCCAGCGGCCAAAACGATCAGTGCGGTAAGAAACAATCCAAACGACGGGACCTTCGCGGCCGGGACGAATAAGAACGCGCCCAAACCCATCGTCAAAAGTCCCGTCACCATTGCCTTCTGATAGCCCATCCAATCGATAATTTTTGCCGAAGGAATCGAGAATACAAAATAGGACGAGAAAAACGCGGTCTGCACCAACATGCTCACGGCGAGCTTGAGACTGAAGACATGCTGAAAGTGTGGAATGAGCACGTCGTTCAAAGATGTGAGCGCGCCCCACATGAAGAAGAGCGTGGTCACAACGGCTAGCGGGCCGGAGGTATTTCGCGGCGCCTCCTTTGCGACGACATTCGACGACCCTGCGCTGGCGATGGCCATATTCGGTTCACCTCTTCGAACTTAATTTCGGGATGCCGCGTGGGCAGCATCGCACATGTTACAGCATCTTTAGCGGTTGGCAACTCGATCCCTGGGGAAATGACAATCGCTACAATAGGCGGGTGCACACGTTGTCGTTTTTTGTGGGTAAGGGCGGAGTGGGAAAAACTACCGTATCCGCCAGCTATGCGGTTCGCATGGCGCGGCAGCATCCTGGTGAACGGGTGCTTCTCTTATCCACCGATCCGGCGCATTCGTTATCGGACATTCTGCAAGTTCGATTGCGCGATGAACCCAAAAAAGTTCCGTTGCGCGGAGGCAAGCTTTATGCGTGGCAGATGGACGCTGAAAAGCTGTTCGGGGCATTCCTCGCTGAACATAGAGAAAATATTTTGCAAGTGCTCGATGCGGGATCGATTTTTTCCCGCGAAGACATTGAGCCGCTGCTGAATACGACGCTTCCTGGGATGGCGGAGGTGTCCGCACTTTTGGCGATACACCGGGTACTCGATTCCGGTGAATATTCCCATATCGTCGTCGACACCGCTCCCTTCGGCCACACTCTTCGCCTGTTTGGATTGCCCCAGCATTTTCTGCGTTTTTTGAATTTTCTCGAACTTGCAGCCAGCCGAGATCGCTTGCTGGCGGCGCATTTCGGAGGGATAACCAACCGCCGAACGGAATTCAATTTTATCGATCGCTGGAGGAATATCGTGGAGGGGATACAGGGAGCCTTGAGGGAAAAAGCGACATTATTTCTGGTAACTACGCCGGAGAAGTTTTCGCTGAACGAGTCCGTGCGATGCGCGGACGAATTAAAAGCTTATTCGCCGCCGCTCGAGATGGCCGAGGTAGTTCTCAATCGTTGCGTCCTGCAAGCGCATGACTGCGGTCCTTGCCAGAATCGCGCGCGGGCGACCAAAGCCGCGCAGCGGTTCCTGAATAAACATTTTCCGTCGCAACGTTTACATCTTGGCGAGGATTTGGGAGTGCCACTCGTGGGGATGACCGCTTTGACCAAATTTGGTGATCATGTCTTTGCTGGCCGAGAACTGAAGTTGCCATCGGTGGGCGCAAAACTCCGGCCGGCTCGACTGAAGAAAGCTGTGTGGCCTGCCTTGGATGTGCCGCTTACATTTATTTTGGGCAAGGGCGGGGTGGGGAAGACGACCATTTCAGCGGCGCTGGGCTTTACTACTCGAAAAAGAAAAAGACATGCGGTTCAAGTATGCTCGGTCGACCCGGCGCCATCTCTGGACGATATCTTTCAGAAAGCCATCGGGGACGATCCGGCACCGGTTTTGAGCGATGCAAATTTCCTCGCGTCGGAGATGGATTCCGCAGCGATTTTCGCCCGCTGGGTGCACGATCTAAAGGCGGATATCGAGTCGTCAACGGGCGCGGAGGTTTCTGGCATCCACCTTGATCTCTCGTTCGAGCGCGAAATCTTATCTGCGCTCCTGGATATTGTTCCTCCGGGTGTGGACGAAGTGCTGGCGATTTTTCGCATCCTCGATTTGCTCGCAGACCGGGCACAACGGGTCGCAATTGACATGGCTCCCACCGGGCACGCGTTGGACTTGTTGCGGATGCCGGAGCGCATTCTCGCCTGGACCAGGCCATTATTGAAAACCCTGGCCACGCACCGTACACTAGCCGCTGCTCGCGATGCCGCAGTTAAAATAGCGGGACTAGGGCAGCGGGTTCGGGAGCTTACAACTCTGCTTAAAGACCCCAAGAGTACCCAACTTCATGTCGTCCTCTTGCCCGAGTTGCTACCCGACCATGAGACTGAAAGAATGATTTCAAGCCTGCGGGCGCTTCAATTAATTCCGAAATCAATGTTCTTAAATCGCATTATCCTTGCGAACGATGTCGGCAGTTGCCCGCGCTGCCGACGCTCGTTTCAATCGCAGCAGCGGATCATTGCGGCAATCAAGAAGAAGTTTGCCGGCATCGAGATCTATGCAGTGCGTGAGTTTTCCTCCGAGATAGCAGGCAAAACGGCGCTGGGGAAATTTACTGGAGTGCTGTGGCAACTCTCGTGAAAAAACCGCAGCCTTCACATGTCGTCTATTTTTATGGCGTGACCGCGAAATCGGCTGCACGGATTGCCATTGCTGGCGTGGACGGCCAGGCGACGGTGGACTCAATAGCCTGCGCTGACGTGCTGTGTTGGGTCAGTCTCGTGCCTCGGGCTGAATTCGCCGACAATCTGGCCAAGAATATGGAGAACCTGGACTGGTTGAGCGGAGCTGGCGTTCGTCACCAGGCGGTGGTCTCGGCAATTGGGCGGAAGGCTGACATCCTGCCAGCACGATTTGGGATTGTGTTCCTGGATATGGCATCGCTCAAGCGTGATGTTCTGAAAAGAAAAAAGCTGCTGCTTAGCGATCTCCGCAAAATCCGAGGCTGCGACGAGTGGGGAGTGAAAGTTTTCAGCATTCAACCAAAAATTCAACTTCTGGCAAACAAGCCCGCGTCTGGACGAGAGTATCTTAAAAATAAAGCGACGCTACTGCGTAGATCTTCGCCTGGGACTATCGAAGATTTGGACAAATTTTCATCGGCATTGAGGGGCATTGCAGCGGAAACCGCTGAGGGGGACAAGATTGCCGGAGGCAAACCCGACCTGAAATGGCAATCGTCGCTGTTGATAAAGCGCACTGCCAGAAAAAAGCTCGAAGCGCTACTAAGAAAATATTCCGCGCTCTGGGCGGAATCAGCCCGGCTTGAATGCACCGGTCCGTGGCCGCCATATTCTTTCGTCTCGCGTGATTAAAAAATGTCAGCTCCCACAAACAGTATTTTGATCGCAGATACCAATCCTGGAGATGAGACTTCCCTTCTGGATATTCTCGATCACGTATTGAACGCTGGAGTAGTGATTCGCGGCAACCTGGTTATTTCTCTCGCTGGCGTCGATTTGGTTTATGTGGGGCTGGACGTAATCCTCACGTCCATAGAGACCGCGCTCAAGCATATGCAGAGTGACTTGCCGGCTCCCAAGTAATTTTGCGCCTGACAATGGCTATATTGGTTTATTGCGTCGCGGAAATATCATTAAACATACGAACACCACGCGTCGGGGTCGGCGGCACGACGGTCGAAACCATAGACCAGGGCGGGCTACGATGGTTTGTGTCGCAGAGCCAGCAGATGCTGCCTGTTGGTTCCGTTCGCGAAGAGGCTCTGAGTTTCTATCGCGTGCTGGATGAAATATTTCAACAAACGGCTATTATTCCATTCCGTTTCCCTACAATATTTTCCAACGAGCAGGAGGCTCTTTCCCATTTTGCAGAGCATGCGGAAAAATATTCCTTGGCACTGATCCGGCTAGGTAGCGTGGTTCAAATGGAGATTCGAATTTCGTTCAGAATTCCAACCCCAGCGCAGTCGAACTCTTCGACGAAGCCGACAGGGGCCGAGTATCTTCGAAATTTACATTCTCGAAATGCGGTGTTGGAAGCGGCGGCAAACGAATTGCGGAATTCGGCCGCGGTATTTACTAAAGGATGGAACCAGACTGGCTCCGCCGAATCAGCCTGCTGTTTTGTTCTGATCGATCGATCAATGGTCGATCAATTCCGAATAGAATTACAAGCGGTGACAATTCATCCGGAACTCACAGCGCGATTAAGCGGACCGTGGCCGGCGACGCAGTTCTTGAAAGAAACATAATGCCGGATTCGAAAGCGGATATCGCTATGCTGGAAGCTGCGCGTGGCGCTGGCCCACCAACAAATCCTGCCGCGGTGCAAAGAATAAATTGCACTCCCGAAAACATCGAACAAGGGTTAGCCCGCCTGGTGCTCAGCCTGGTTGAACTGTTGCGCCAGGTACTTGAGCGCCAGGCCATCCGGCGCATGGAGGGCGGTTCGTTAGCGGAAGAGCAAGTGGAGAAGATGGGCGAGGCGCTGATGGTGCTGGAAGCAAAAATTCACGAGTTGGCGGCAGATTTTGGACTCACTCCCGCGGACTTGAACATCGATCTGGGTCCTCTGGGAAGCTTGCTGAAAAAGTGAGGCGGTGTTCTGCGCAGCTCTGAGAGGTTAGCTAAGCCGTGTAGGCTGTGATTTAGATCAAAACCAACTTCAACGGCAGCGGACAAGAGTGTCCGCTCCACATGGCCAGATTCTCCACCAAATGGCGCATCGCATTGACATTCGGCTGACAAGCACGTTAGCATCAGCCCGCAGCGGTAGACGTTTTGTTCAACGCAGGGAAGAGCCAGCCTATGGAACGAGTGCCCACCGTATCCGGTACCACTAACCTTCTTGACATCCTGGACCGTATTCTGGACAAGGGGTTGGTAATTGCCGGCGACGTGCGTATCTCGCTGGCAAATGTCGAGTTGTTGACTATCCGCATACGGCTTTTGGTTTGTTCGGTGGATAAAGCCGAGCAGATCGGATTGAATTGGTGGAAGTACGATCCGCATTTGACTATGCAGGCACCGGCGCCTCCGGTTGAACTTCCAGAGAGTAGAAAGGGCGCGCCGAAGAAAAGTGTGCCAGGGTCGCGGCGGGGCAATCGAAATCGCTAGCAAAATTCAGGAGGACGCTTCATGGCTGTCGAACGGATGTCGGGTGGCTCGAGTCTTATTGACGTATTGGACCGTATTCTCGATAAGGGCATCGTCATTGACGCCTGGGTCCGTATTTCGCTCGTCGGTATCGATCTGATCACGGTTGAGGCACGCGTCGTGGTAGCTTCCATCGACACTTATTTGAAATACGCCGACGCCGTGGGCCTTACCGGCCTGGTTTCACGTCCCCAATTGACGGAAGCCGAGGAACCGGAGATGGAAGTCGAGACCACCCGCCGCGTAACCCGCGCCCCCGCGCGCCGCGCGGTTCGCCGCGGATAGGGGCTTTTGAGTGAGCCGAGCAGAAGGTACGGCCCCCCGGACTGTGCGGCCGAAATCCGGCGGCTCTGTTGACCGGAATCCCATGGGTGAACCATCCGGGTCGCGGCTAATTTCCGCAGACCGCCCGGAGGAAATTCTTCCCACGTTGCTGGAAGAAATAATCCGCCTTGGATTTCCGCGTGCCGTTGTGCTGGAAGTCGATCTCGACACCGGCGCAATTAGACCTACTTCATCCCTTAACTGCGACAAGAAATATCTTAACCGCCTTAATACATCGCTTTGGGCCAGCGACGATCCCGTCGTCGGCGTGATTCACGGCCTGAAACCCGCGATTTTACGCACCGACTCATCCGGGCAGCGTGCAACTTACGCCTGTCCCATGGTTTATCGCGATCGAAATCGTTGCTGGGAGGCTGAAGGGGAACGGCGAAAAAGCTGCCTGGCGGTGCAAAACTTCGATAGCACAACGCGCTTTCAGGTGCAGGAACAAACCTGCGCCGTTTGTGGAATGCGCGGATATGTCAACGTCATATTGACTGAACTTCGCAGGCAAACCGGCGAACCCCAATTACGGCAAATTCGCTCGCTGGTGGATTTAAGCAATCGCTACCTTGCGCGGCTGCATAAAACGGGACACTACTACAGTCGCATGCGAACCATGGACGTGACCATCTCGCGGATGGAAACCGTCATGCAAAGCATGGCCGATCCCGTCATTCTTACCGACAACCAGCAGCGTGTAATCATCCAGAACAAAGCTGCGGAACGATTCTTCCGGGTGCCGGAGGAAGTCAGCGAGGGCGGACGCCGGGCCGTCGAACTAAACAATCTTTTATTTTCCGCGGCGTTATCTTCCATGGTGGTGAGCGGAACCGATGCGTCGCGTGACTTCACCCTGATCGATGTGATGGAAGGCGAAGAAGTGCTGTTTGAGGCGGTGTGCGCTCCGACATTGACGCGCGACGGCACTCGCACCGGCGTCGTAACCGTCATGCGTGACGTCACCGATCTTCGCCGGGCGGATCAGGAAGTTCGCGCCAACCTGGACAAATTGCGAGACGCTGAAGAGGTAGTTCGCCAGGACCGCGACCGCTTGAATCTGGTTATCGAGAATGTTGGCGATCCAATTGTCGTCGCCGACAATGCGGCAAAAATCGTGCTTCTCGATCCGCTCGCGAAAGAGCTTTTCGGACTCGCCAATGAATATCGCGATCCGGAGATCGTCAAGAATCAGGCCAAGTTAGACGCCTACCTTACGGCATTCACCTTTTCTTTCGTCGACAAGGAAAACAAATCGATTCATCTTCATCATCCCGGGTCGACAGGGGATATCGAATATGCCGCGCGCTCGGGAAAAATCTATGACGCGCGTGGACAGGTCGCATACACGGTTACGGTTCTCCGTGATTTCTCTACCTGGAAGAAGCTCGAACAGTTGCAACTGGAACGGCGCATGTTAGAGATGGAAAAATTCGCCGCCACCGGGCGCCTCGCCGGAACCATCGCCCACGAGATCAACAATCCCATGGAAGCGATCAAGAACGCCATCTATCTTTTGAAAGGGAAACTCGATGAGCCTTCGCTTCCCATTTATGAAGTCCTGAGAAACGAAACCGATCGGGTCACGCGAATCGTGCGTCAAATGCTGGGCCTCTACCGCAATGCGGCCCAACTGGGCGCGTTCGACCTGAACGCGGTGTTGGAAGATACGCTGGCTCTGTTCGCGCGCCCCCTCTCCAAGTCCGGCATTGACGTCGATAAGCGCATGGGAGCCATTCCGCCCATGAAAGGATCGGCTGATCAGTTCCGTCAATTATTTTCAAACCTGGTGGTGAATGCTCGAGACAGTATGGCCGCCGGAGGAAAATTGACCATTCGCACGAATCATTTGCGAGCCCCGGACGGCGTCCATGGATGGGTCACGATTACTATTGCCGATCAGGGATCTGGCATCCCACGCGAGTTACAATCATCGATGTTTGAGCCCTTTGTAACCACCAAGGGCGAAAAAGGCACTGGCCTGGGACTTTGGATTGTTAAAGGAATCGTAGAAAACCATGCGGGACGTATTCACGTGCGCAGCACGGTTGGGAAAGGTACTATTTTTAAATTGGCGTTTCCTATAACGATTTCCGCGTGAGATAGGTAATCCGAAATTTGCAATATTACGGCGAGAGAAACGATGCCAAAAAAGATCGAAAAGAAAAACAATAAGCCGCGCAAACAAATGCGCGACGATGTTCACGTCAAAATAATGGACCAGTCTCGGGCGTCGGACGTTCCGGCGGGCGTGGGCGGCCGCTATGTGTATGGAATCGTCGAATCCAAGGAACCGGGGGCGTTCGGCAAGATCGGCATCGGCGGCTCTGGCGAACTGGTCTACATGATCAAATATCTCGACATCGCCGCCGTCGTCAGCAATACGAATGTTTTTATCTTCGATCCCACCCGTGAAAATGCGCTGGCCCACGAGCATGTCATCGAGACCGTGATGAAAAGTTACACCATCATCCCGATGAGTTTCGGGACTGTATTTCGAACCGATGACGACATACGCGAGGTGCTCAAGAGTATTTACCCGTCTTTGAAAGACGTTCTAAATCAGATGGGGGGCAAACTCGAATTCGGCCTGAAGGTCACGTGGGATCGCGATCAAATTATCGAAGAGCTAAAGCAGGAGGACGAGGAAATCGGCAGGTTTCACATGGAGATTGTTCGCAAGCACCTCCAGTCAACCTATTTGGCA
Source organism: uncultured Acidobacteriaceae bacterium (assembly GCA_963849315.1). Classification (GTDB taxonomy): domain Bacteria; phylum Acidobacteriota; class Terriglobia; order Terriglobales; family Acidobacteriaceae; genus PALSA-188. Next base: position 986,304 of record CAWKGT010000002.1, read on the forward strand.
CGGATGCAACTCGGCCGCATGATCGATAAAGCGATGGCAGAACAATCCTCACAATATGTACGTGAAATTTACGAAGCCTTGCGGGGTGTGTGCGTCGCCTCGCGGGATAATCAGCCCATCGGCGATAAAATGATTATGAATGCCGCCTTTCTGGTGGAGCGAAAACGGGAAGCCGAGTTTGACGGTGTGGTAAATAAAATCGCCAAAAAATATGGCAAGCGGCTGAAGTTCAAATACACCGGCCCGTGGCCGCCTTACAATTTCGTGAACATACGGCTCAAGCTCGAGCGCTTGTCCTCCTCGTAATGGAAGGGACGTTCCATGCTATTGATTGACGATCTGCTGATGCTGCCGATTTCCGGGTTCAAGTTTATATTTCGAACCCTCCAGAAAGTGGCGGAAGAACAATATACGGATGATGCGCCCATCAAAGAGCGGTTGCTGGAATTGCAATTGGAACTGGAATCTGGAGAATTGTCGGAGAAGGAGTACGTGAAAGAAGAGGCTAAAATTATGCGCCAACTGCGCGATTTGGAAAATCACAAGCGGGAGTTGGCGGGACTTCCTCCCGAGGAATCCGGAGGATTGACTTTCCGGCCGGGGAGCGGGGAGGCTGGAGGCGCTTCTGTGACATTCCACCAGGATTCTGAACGAAAAAAATAGCGGCATTCTTGGGGCGCAGAGATAACTGGAACACGTTTGCCTGTCATCAAAACCCCAGTTGTGCATTTACCTCAGGGTTTTGCCCTAGGCGCGATATCTCCGCAGCGGAAGTTTAACAGGGAATGGTGCATCAAGGTAAACTTCGAGGGACGGTTCTACTCGCGGAAGATGAGCCTTCTATTCTTTTTACGTTTACCTCCATTTTGGAAGAGGCCGGGTTTGAAGTGGAGTCGGCCCAAACCTTTCAGGCAGCCCAGGAATCCATCCAGCGAAACACTTACGATGCGATTATCACCGAGTTCAGTTTAGATCGTGAAGGCCTCGGTCTGGAACTGGCGCGGCAAGCCAAAAAGAGAAAATGGGCGCCGGCAGTCCTGATTTACAGCGGCAATCCCACCGTTGAACGTCTTCGCGCGGCGCTCGAACTTGGCGTGGATTATTTCGCTTTCAAGCCGATGGACCTGGACGAAATAAAAATGGCTCTCTTCCGTCTCGTTGCGTTGCGTGCTGCCCGGCTGCCCGCGACCGCGTAGTTGGCAAGTGGCCTCGGCGGCTAAAAAGCCGTTCTATCCTTAGAGCTGTATCGCAGGGCTGGAAGTGCAGCGCCACCCCGAAACTTTAACTCGATCAATTTCCAAAATCGAGATTGTGGCGCGTCCTAGTAGTGGCGCAGTTCGAGGCGCTGCACGCGCGATTCCTCGCCCCGCTGGTGAGAACGCCGGGGCTTTGGGATGAATGCATCCTAGAGTAATCCAGACTCAGCCACTACCCGCGGCCTCAATTTGTGGTCGCAGGTTAACAGAAATGTTATATTTTTAAGATTCCGTAAGCTCTCCCATGACGTTAAAGCGATCTGTTCTGCTGGTGGATGACGAGGTCAGCATTTTGCGCACTTTGCGCATGGTGTTTGAGCATGAGGGATATGAGGTGGCTACGGCGGCGAATGCGGCTGACGCTATCCGGCTGCTCACCAAAAATGGATGCTTCGACGCTGTCATCACAGACCTCAATATGGAGCAGGAGGACGTTGGACTGGAAGTAGCCCGTGCAGCAATGGACTGCAAACCTAAGCCGGCGGTGGTGGTCTGCACCGGCTTCGCGAGCACTAAAAATTCACGCGCCGCTCTGGCCATGGGAATCGATTACATGGCCTACAAGCCGGTTGAACTCGACGATTTGATTTCCGCTTTGAATCGATTAATTTTGAGACGTCATGATTCAGGAGACCGCAATTAATGGCCAAAACACCATCCCCTAAAGTTACACAATCGCCTCGCATGGCCTTAATCGTCCATTCCGACCTGGGTGTGCTCTCTAATTTGCAGTCGACATTGTCCGAGAATGGATTCACCGCGATTGTTGCCCGGGATTTGCCAACGGCTTTATTGGCGATCACTCACCACTATTTCGATGTCGCAATCGTCGCTTCGCAGTTGAAGGAAGGCGGGGATGGATGGCCTTTGGCTGGAGTGCTGCATCTGGTTTTCCCCCGAGCCTTCGTTTCGGTGCTCGCCCCGTCTGACGGGGACGTTTTAACTTTGCAGTCGGCGATCAATTACGGGGTAAGAGAAGTTTACAGAGAATCCAGTCCGGCGCAGGAAGTGGTGCGCAATATTCTGGCCGCGGTCGATCCCTCCAGAAATGAAAATACAAGAGTACAGTAGCAATCCAGACAACCGGTTTCTAAGGGATTCACTCTTAGCAACAACTCCATGCCGAACAAGCCATCTACGATCCTCTGCATCGACGATGAAGAGCCTGGGCTTAAGGTCCGGAAGATTCTGCTTGAAACTGCTGGGCATAGAGTGCTTACTGCTTTGTCGGGACGTGAAGGCATAAAAGTATTTGAATCGGAAGACGTGGATGCCGTGATTCTCGACTACTGGATGGCCGGGATGAACGGGGTCGCCACGGCTCGCGAGTTAAAACGTATTAAATCTGTTCCCATAATTATTTTGTCGGCTTACGGCACCCTGCTCGACGAAACGCTAGGCGTCGCCGACGTATGGATCCGCAAAGGCGAGGAAGATCCGCAATATCTGCTGGGCGCGCTGGACGCCCTTCTTCAGGCTCGTTCTTCAAAGTAGTCCAGAAGTGGCGCCCATACGGAAAATTTACACCTTCCCTACACGAAGCGGGGTATGGAGTGCCATCTCGTCTGGTTCCACTCTAGGAAGTTACAGTTTCTGGCGTCAATATCGGAGCGCGCGTGATCACAACCAATGCCGCATCGGCAGCAGTGCAAAACGAACGCATAAGTTCTGGTTGCTCAGGACTGGATGAGATTTTAGAAGGCGGCTTTCCTAAGGGCCACTTCTACCTGCTGGAAGGCAATCCCGGCGCCGGCAAAACCACACTCGCCCTCCAGTTCATGATTGCCGGAGTGCAAGCCGGACAAAAAGTTCTTTATGTCACTCTTTCGGAGTCCCGCCGCGATTTATTGGATAACGCCGTCTCCCATGGCTTCTCTACTGATGGTATCGAGATATTTGAGCTGATGCCCGGCGAAGACGAACTCAAGCCGGAGGGGCAGTATACAGTGTTTCATCCGGCCGAAGTAGAGTTGAATGACCGGATGCAAACGATTTTTAATGAAGTGGAGCGCGTCAACCCAGACCGGCTGGTAATCGACGCTTTGTCCGAATTGCGCATGTTGGCGCGGGATTCGCTGCGATATCGCCGCCAAATTCTTTCCATGAAGAATTATTTGGCCGAGCGCACCTGCACAGTTCTTTTGTTAGATGACTTAACTACCCGCGATCGTGACTTGCAATTGCACAGCATCGTTCATGGGGTGGTCGCTTTAGAAAAGTTGTCGCGAGATTACGGCGACGCGCGGCGGCGGCTGGAAGTGTCAAAATTGCGCGGTAGCCGGTTCAACGAGGGTTACCACGATTACGTAATTCGCACCGGCGGCGTGACCGTTTTTCCGCGGCTGATCGCGGCCGACTTCAGGGGAGAAATGCAACACAGCGCCGTTCGTAGCGGAATTAAGGAATTGGATACGCTTACTGGAGGCGGCTTAGATCGCGGCACGAGCACCCTGATTATGGGACCGGCAGGCTGTGGGAAAAGTACGATCGCAGCCCGGTGGGCGGTCTCGGCGGCGGAAAACGGCGAACATTGCGGAATGTTTATTTTCGAAGAAGGCAAGCATACCCTGTTGACCCGCGCTGCGGGATTGGGCATGGATCTGCGTCCCCATCTCGATTCGGGACGAATTTCACTCGATCAGATCGACCCCGCCGAAATGTCCCCCGGCGAATTTGTAAAGCGGGTGCGAAAGTGCGTCGAAGAAGATAAAGCCGGAATCATTATTATCGACAGCTTGAACGGATATTTGCAGTCAATGCTGGGGGAGCAGTTTCTGGCCAGCCATCTTCATGAACTGCTCTCGTATCTTAATAATTGCGGGGTCATGACGATGATTGTGCTCGCGCAATCCGGGACCCTGGGAAGCCTGATGCAAACCCCGGTTGACGTGAGCTACCTCGCAGACAACATTTTGCTGCTGCGTTATTTTGAAGCTCGTGGTGAAGTTCGGCAGGCCATTTCCATTATTAAGAAGCGTAGCGGCGGACACGAACACACGATTCGCGAGCTGGCGCTCGGCCCCGATAGCATCCGTATCGGCAAACCGTTAAGGGACTTTCAAGGCGTGTTGACTGGAGTGCCGACAGTTCTGAATGCGGCCGCCGTGGAGAGTCAAGCTGCGGACCATGGCAACTGATGAAAGACCTACGTTTCGCGTGCTGGTATTTGCGCCGTTCGGAAAAGACGCGGTGCTCATCGGCGAGGTTTTGCAGCAGTCTAATGTGCTCTTCCAGACGGTGAAAGACCCGGCTGGGTTATCTCAGTGCATTCGGAATGGCGCCGACGCCGCCATCATCACTGAAGAAGCGCTGGACGAGCAGACCACAAACTCGCTGGGAGATTGTATCGCCTCTCAGCCTCCCTGGTCCGATTTCCCGCTTATCATTTTGACTGGCGGAGGCGCGAGCACACCGGGCACGGAAATGGCTGTCCGCTCGCGGGCTACGTTAGGAAATCTGTCGTTACTGGAGCGTCCCGTGCGTCCGGCGACGCTACTCAGTATGGTCAAGACCGCATCCCGCGCTCGCGCTCGCCAGTATGAAATTCGTGACCACCTCGAAGAACTGAAAAAAACTCACCTGGCTTTAAAAGAGAGTAATGACCGGTTGGAGTCAATCGTCGAACAACGAACCAGCGCCTTGAGGAAGCTCTCCGGTCAACTGATGCGCACGCAGGATGATGAACGTCGCCGCATGGCCCGCGAGTTACATGACGGCCTGGGCCAATCTCTGGCTGCCGCGCAAATAAATCTGGGGTTAATCTCGTCCAACGGAGAGCCGGATTCTCAATTTCTGACCGAGGCTCGCCGCCTGTTAGGACAAGCCGTCTCCGACATCCGCACCCTTTCGTATCTGCTGCATCCTCCTTTGCTTGAAGAGGCCGGATTTTACTCGGCCGCGCGGTGGTATATCGATGGATTTTCCAAACGCAGCAATCTCAAGGTCAATCTGGAGCTGCCTGCCAAGACTGGCCGCATGCCCGATGTGGTGGAGCTGACCTTGTTCCGCGTTTTGCAGGAAGGATTGATCAATGCCCATCGCCACTCCGGCAGCAATCAGGTTGACGTTCAGGTTGAGACCGGCGAATCGACGATCACGATGCAACTGCAAGACTATGGCAAGGGCCTGTCAAAAAGCTTAATGGAACGTTTTCGCCAGACCGGGAGCGCCGCCGGAGTTGGTCTGGCTGGGATGAGAGAACGGGTCAAGGAAATGGACGGAACTTTCGATGTTCAGTCCGATTCTTCTGGCACAACCTTGCGGGTTGTGCTTCCCCTGACCGAGAATGTGTCCAGCCCCCGCGGAAACGCACCGGCAAAGACTCTAGAACCCGCCTGACGAATACTGCGCGCGGGATCTCTCCACCGGCTGAAGAACGCCGGTTGTTCGCGATGACAGATGGAAATAATAGGAGTCACGGCGGGATAAGTCCCCAACCCGGTAGTTTATAATCGTCACTTCCTCATATTTTCTGGAGCAATAAATGATTCGATTTTTGCAAACCCCGGGACCGATTAAGAAAATTGTGCTTGGCGGAATGCTGACGGTTATCTGCATATTAATGGTAATAACCCTCGTCCCCGGCTTCGGGAGCACGGACTTCTTCGGCAGCGGCACGCCTGCCCGTGGGGTGGTCGCAACCGTCGGCGGAGAAGACGTGACTACGCTCGAGGTGCAGCGCGAAGCCCGGCAAATGCTGCAACAGCAGTTTCCCCAGGGCGGTGCGCAAGCCTCGGCCCTCCTGCCTTTTTTCGCAAGTCGCGCGGCCGAGACTTTGATCCAGCAAAAGGTTGTGCTGGCAGAAGCGCGACGCATCGGCTTGCGTGCATCCGATCAGGAAGTTCGCGACGAGATACAACATAATCCGCAGTATGCCGGAGCGTTTTTTGTCGATGGCAACTTTGTGGGACAGGCGAAGTACGAAGAAATACTTCAGCAGCACGATCTGACGGTTCCCCAATTCGAACAACTCGTAAGAGACGAAATTCTGTTCACGAAACTTCGCGAACTGGTCAGCGGCGGCGCAATCGTTTCCGACGCGGAAATTGAGCAGGCATTCCTCAAAAAGAATTCCAAGGTGAAGTTCGACTATGCCGTCTTGCGCAAAGACGACATTATGAAAGACATTCGTCCCGCGGAAGCCGAGTTGCAGGCCTATTACAATCTTCACAAAGCGAACTACGCTAACTCGATTCCCGAGAAACGAAAGATCGGCTATGTCCTGATCGACACTGCCAGACTTCAGGCGCAAACCCCGGTGAGCGACCAGGAACTGCAAACTTATTATGATCGTCACCGGGAAGAATTCCGTACTCCGGACCAGGTAAACGTCCGCCAGATTCTGATCAAAACTCCACTTCCAGGAAGCGATGGCAAGGTGGACCCAAAAGCGACCGATGAAGCGCGCAAAAAAGCGGAAGATGTTTTGAAGCAATTAAAGGCCGGCGAAAAATTCGAAGATCTCGCCAAGAAATATTCGGAAGATCCCAGCGCCAGCAATGGAGGATCGATCGGCTGGATCAATCATGGCGGCTTTCCGGTTCCCGAAGTCGATAAGGCAGCTTTTTCTCTTCCCAAGGGCGGCACGAGCGATGTGATCAATGCCGGCTACGCTTTCGTTATTCTTCATATCGATGACAAACAGTCCGCGCACGTTAAAACGCTGGAAGAAGTAAAAGGTCAAATCGAGCCCGGCATTAAACAGCAGAAAGCTGCGCAGGTCGCCGATTCGGAAGCCAGCGCTTTGGTAAGCCAGGCTCGGAGCGAAGGCTTGGAAAAGGCGGCCGCAGCCAAAGGCCTGCAAGTTGTGAATACGGATTTCGTCAGCCGCACCGATTCGCTGCCCGGAATCGGCAACTCGCCGCCATTCATGGACGCGGTTTTCGGCGCGGCCGATAAGTCGCCTGCGGACGAAATCCAGTTACCCCAGGGATTCGCGGTGTTCCAGATCGAGCAGATAAAACCACCGGCTACCCCAACCTTCGAGGAAATTCGCAGCCGGGTGGAAGACGATTTCAAGAGCGAACGGGCGGCGGCACTCTTAATCCAAAAGACGCGGGAGTTAGCGGATCGCGCCAAAGCGGAGCACGATCTGAAGAAAGCTGCGAAAGAGGTTGGAGCGACGATCAAAACCAGCGATCTGGTTTTGCCCGACGGCCAAGTGCCGGATATTGGTTCAATGTCTGGGCCGGCGGCTGTTGCCTTCACGCTGAAACCCGGTGAGGCCAGCGGTCCTATAAACAATGGCAACACGGGAATAGTTTTGACCGTTGTCGAAAAGGAACAACCGGGCCCCCAGGAATTAGCGGCAAAAAAAGGAGACCTGCGCGAATCGCTGTTACAGACGAAGCAAAATGATTTGTTTGAAATGTTCGTGTCCAATGCTCGCGAAGAGATGCAAAAGTCCAGGAAAATTCAGGTGAATCAGGAAGAGCTCAAGAGCCTGGGAGGACCTCAAGGCCAGGAAGGCGAGTAATAACGACTTCCGGCTTCGCAACCCATGACTAACGCTGATTCACCGAGATAATCGCTTAAAATAAGTTGCCAGTTAGTCCTTAGAAAGAACATGTCATTTCCTCGCCTGACTGGAATCCTGCTACACCCAATCTCGTTGCCTTCGCGCGGAGGAATTGGGGACTTCGGTCCTGCGGCGTATCAGTTTGTAGATTTTCTCGCCGCCGCCCGGCAAGGGCTTTGGCAAGTCCTGCCGCTGGGACCGCCCGCGCATGGCGCCTCGCCATATTCTTCAACCTCCGCGTTCGGGGGCAATCCTCTTCTGATCAGTCTTGAGCGACTCGCCGATCAAGGTTTGATCGATAGTAAACGCCTCGAAGCTTTACCCGCGGATGCCGGTCCCATTGACTATGAAGCCGTCCAGGATTTCAAACTTCCGCTCCTCGCCGAAGCTGCCCGTAATTTTTTGGAGCGCAATAGCAAGAACCTTAACCGCGACTTCCATAAATTTTGCGAGGAAAACGTTTGGTGGCTGGAGGATTTCGTTCTGTTTGACGCTTTACGACAACGCCGTGGGAAACAATCGTGGAAGCATTGGCCTGCGGACCTCGCTCGCAGAGAAGCTAAAGCGTTAGAGCGGGCACGATCTCAAATGCGCGATGAACTTTCTATCGGTCGCATTATTCAGTTTTTCTTTTACGAGCAATGGCGGGCCTTGAGGGCGTACTGCGCCGCACGGTCAATTCGCGTCGTGGGTGACATTGCGATTTTTGTGGACTACGACAGCGTCGACGTCTGGGCAAACCGCGATATGTTTCGTCTAAAAGAAGATCTCGATCCCGAAGTTGTTTCCGGGGTCCCGCCCGACGCGTTCAGCGCTTCGGGCCAGCGTTGGGGAAATCCTCTCTATAACTGGACTGCAATGAAAGATAACGGTTATGAGTGGTGGACACGCCGTTTGGGATGGGCAACCAGCACCTGCGATTACATTCGCCTCGATCATTTCCGTGGTTTCGCTCAGTTCTGGGAGATTCCTGCGCACGAATCCACGGCAGTGAATGGAAGGTGGGTTGATGGTCCCGACGATGATTTATTTATCACTTTAAAAAGATCTTTAGGCGCCTTGCCATTCTTTGCCGAGGACCTGGGCGTCATCACTCCCGACGTAACCGCTCTGCGTGAACGTCACAAAATTCCGGGCATGGCAGTTTTGCAGTTCGGCTTCGGGGACCGTGGGGCTCATGTTTACCTGCCGCATCAGCTTAATTGCGACTGCGTCATTTATACCGGAACGCATGACAACGACACGACGGTGGGATGGTGGAATTCGATTGACGCCAAGCAGAAACACGCGGTCGAATCCCTGGTTGGGAGATGCGACGACGGCGTAAATTGGGCTCTCATCAGGCTGGCGCAAAGTTCGGTGGCGAAATTCTCCGTGGTGCCGCTGCAAGACGTAATGGGATTAGGCAGCGAGGCCCGGCTAAACACTCCCAGCACGCTCGCCGGGAATTATCACTGGCGTTACCAGCCAGGATCGTTGACCGCTGATCTGGCTCAACGTCTGGCAGCATTGGCGGACGTAACCGACCGCCTGCCAGAAGAAGCCGTCGATTCAAATGAAAAGACCGTGAAAATTGCGGGACAAGACTAAATCGCAATTTCCCTAAATTCCACAAAATCGTGTATAGATTTAGCGAGGGCTTTTTGGAGTGAAACTCAGTGGCCAATGCGATCATATCGGCGCGCGCGGTGGAAAAGTTTTACGTGCATCCCGATGGACATCGCATCGAGGTCATTTCCCCTACTGATCTCGAAATATTCCCCGGCAAAATCCTAGCCCTGCTCGGACCTTCAGGTTCCGGAAAATCAACGCTATTGCGAATGCTCACCGGCCTTTCCACCCCATCGTCGGGACAGGTGCTGTGGCACGATCAGCCGATAGTTGGAACTGCGTCGAACGCTGCGATCGTATTTCAAAGCTTCGCATTATTCCCCTGGCTGAATGTGCTCGAGAATGTCGAAGCCCCTCTTGAAGCTAAAGGCATGGCAGCGATCGAGCGGCGCAAGCGAGCTCTGAAAGTGCTCGACACGGTTGGTCTCGATGGATTTGAAACTGCGTATCCGAAAGAACTTTCGGGAGGGATGAAACAGCGGGTAGGCTTCGCCCGCGCCTTGGTGGTTGAACCCGAAGTGCTTTTTATGGATGAGCCATTTTCCGCGCTCGATGTTCTGACCGCTGAAAATCTTCGCGGCGAGTTAATGGAATTATGGCTCAATAAGAAGATGCCGGCGACCGCGATATTTATTGTCACCCACAATATCGAAGAAGCGGTATTACTGGCGGATCGCGTGATTGTGTTGGGAAAGAATCCGGGTTACATTCGCGCCGACTTCGAGATCGCTTTAACTCAGCCCCGGGACCGCAAATCGGCCGCGTTCGTCGATTTTGTCGATCGCATTTACCAAATCATGACTCGCCCGGATACCGAGCATACTCTGGCGGCGATACAGACCACGATTTCTCCCCACGAATCCCACAAGCAGAAATATCAAATGTTGCCGCATGCCCGTCCGGGAGGAATCGCGGGACTGCTTGAAATTCTGCACGACGGCAATGGACGCGAGGAACTGCATAGCCTGGCTACTAGATTATCGATGGACGTGGACGACTTGCTGCCTATTGTCGAAGCATCCGTTATGTTGTGCTTCGCCACACTGACCGAAGGAGAAGCGCAGATCACGCCCGCCGGGGCGGCTTACGCGGAGGCCGATATTCTTCATCGCAAAGTTCTCTTTCGCGAGGCCGCTTTGAAAAATGTTGCGATTCTGCAATGCATCGAGAGCGTGCTGAAAGCGAAATCGGATCATTCGATTCCGGACGAATTTTTCCACGACATTCTGGACGAACATTTCAGCCACGTAGAAGTCGAACGGCAGTTCGATACCGCGATGATTTGGGGACGCTACGCGGAGATATTCGATCATGATCCTGAAAATGGCAGGCTGGTGCTTACCGATCCCACCGCCGATGCAAAATCTTTGCCGGGCTCAGGGCGCCCATGAAACCTGAGCGCAAGGGTCCTGTCTCCCCCTATCGGCTTTGGTCCATTTTGCCGAGCATCGAGACGTCGCACATTCCTGATGTGCTGATGTTTGGACTGGCAATCGCAGTATTTTATGGCGTCCTGGCGGTGGCTAAAAATTGGCTTGGTCCAATCACCCCGCAAGTTGAAATTTCTCACAGCTTGCTGGCGCTACCCCGATACGCCGCGCTTTCCTTGTTGCGCATCACTATCGCTTATGTGTTGAGCCTTGCGTTCACGCTGGCCTACGGATACATCGCTGCTTCGAACCCCAGAGCCGAGCGCTTCATGATTCCGCTACTTGATGTCTTGCAGTCCATTCCGGTGTTGAGCTTCCTGCCGGGAGTAATGCTCGCAATGGTGGCGCTATTCCCCCGGCGTCAATTGGGCGTGGAAATGGGCGCGATCCTGCTGATTTTTACCGGACAGGTTTGGAATATGGCGTTCAGTTTTTACGCTTCGCTGAAAAGCGTTCCGCGCGAGATGCGCGAGGCGGCGAAGATTTATAACTTCAGTTGGTGGCAGCGATTTATCGAAGTCGATTTGCCCTTCGGAGCGATAGGGCTCGTCTGGAATTCCATGATGTCGGTTGCCGGCGGATGGTTTTTCCTTATGGCGTGCGAAATGTTTCAGCTGGGATCACGCGACTTCCGTCTGCCTGGCCTGGGATCGTATCTGCAAACCGCCGCCAGTTCCGGCGATACCCACGCTATTCGCTGGGGAGTCGCGACCATGATCGTTGTCATCGTGCTGCTCGATCAATTGGTATGGAGGCCGGTGATCTCTTGGGGAGAAAAATTTAAAGTCGAACAAGTCGAAAGCGCCGACGTTCCGCACTCGTGGGTTCTAACCATGCTGCAACATTCTCGAAGCCTGGCTTTTCTGAGCAGCAAAACCGTAAAACCGTTCCGCGAAAGCTTAACCTCCTATTTCGCGCGCCAGCCTTCGACACGGCGCACCACAGGATCACATGCTCCAGGAAAGCATTGGGCGATTCGACTCGTCGGCATAGTTGCAATAATCGCCATAACTTATGCGGTGATTCGTGTAGTCATTCTGCTCAGCGGAGTCACTAATGCAGAAGCGGGGCAGCTCGGATTGGGCCTCGCTGCAACCTTCTTACGTGTGAACGCGACATTATTGATCGGCGCTGCGTGGACAATCCCCGTTGGAGTCTGGATTGGATTCAATCCGCGATTGGCTCGTATTGCCCAGCCTCTGGCTCAAATCGCCGCATCCGTTCCGGCGACTGCGCTCTTCCCTGTTGTGTTGTTGCTCTTAATCCGCGCCGGTGGCGGCCTTGGAATGGGTTCCGTGATTCTCATCCTGCTCGGAACTCAGTGGTACATACTGTTCAACGTAATCGCTGGGGCCATCGCGATTCCCAGCGATTTGAAGGAAGCCTGTTCAGTATTTGGAATTAAAGGAACACGGTTGTGGCGCAAATTGATTTTGCCGGGAATCTTTCCTTATCTCGTGACCGGGCTCGTCACTGCTTCTGGGGGCGCGTGGAACGCCAGCGTGATCGCCGAATATTTCCACTTCAGAGATCAGACCTTTTTCACCACCGGACTCGGCGCGATCATCAGCCGCGCCAGCGAAGCCAGTAATTTCAAATTACTTCTGGCAGCGACCATTCTGATGGCGGCGACGGTGGTGACGATGAACAGACTGGTTTGGCGACGGCTGTATCGACTATCCGAGAGCCGGTACCGGCTGGAAACATAGATAAAAAAGCCGGGACCTTTCGATCCCGGCCGTTGTTGGTGGTCGCCCGGATAAAACTCGTAGAAAACTTTTAGGCGCTTCGTCGAGGACGTATTGTCAGATCGCGCATCTGTGTCAGCACGCTCGACATCTGCATCCCATTCAACCCGGTTAAAAACGGGAGCATTTCCGCGATAAATGGATCTTTGATCAGCTCGCCGATTTCTTCCTGGCGATTGTGTTCTCCGCCACAAAGCAAATCAGGTACGGTAACTTCCAGCGCCCGCGCTAATCGCTCGAGTGAAGATAAAGTTGGAGTGGCTTTTTCGTTTTCGATTTTCGAAACATAGGTTCGCGGCACGGACATGCGCAGCGCAAGTTGCCGCTGGCTGAGACCGTTGCGCAGACGCATGGAGCGAATCGATGAAGCGAGATGCAAGTGACCGCGGCCAGTGCCGTGATGCGGCATCACCTGTGGCGGAGGCGGAGCAGAAATTATTTCCGGCTCATCCTCATCCAACGAACCGCGACAGCGGCGGCAAAGACTGTTAGTGGTACGGAATTGAACCAGAAGACAGCGATCGCAACGGATGACTTCCCTGGAATCTACCGGGGCAAGATTTGTAGCCATTTAGTCTGGGAGGGCCAGAGCTAGCCATTCCCTGGAACCAAACTTAACAGTTCCAACTGATGCTGAATCTAGGCAGAGTGGTGGCTGATGTCAAGGAAAATCGGCTGTGGATATAGAACATTCGTGAGACAAAATGATTTGACCGGCAAGAAATGCGGATTATACAAGTGCGGCGCGGTCGCAAAATAAATCGCGCGCTGTTTACTAATTGAATTCCCCGCGCAAAAACAACCGCAGCCCATTAGTCGCCCGATCTCTTGTACACCCGCACATAATCCACCAGCATCTCTTGTGGCAAGCTGGTGGTCGCGTCGGGGTTGCCGGGCCATGATCCGCCGACAGCTAAATTCAAGATAATAAAAAAAGGATGGTCATAAACCCACTTCGTTCCCGGGGGTAAATTGGCGGGCGTTCGAGTGGCGTAACGATTGTCGTCTACATAAAACTTGATTTCCTTTGGCGACCACTCGACCGCATAGACGTGATAATCGTTGGCGAAGCGGCGGTGGTCTGGGAAAGCGAAAGGGGAGCCGATTCCTTTCGCCCCGGAGTATTCTGGCCCGTGAATGGTGCCGTGAATGATGGATGGTTCGCGGCCGATATTTTCCATGATGTCAATTTCGCCACAGCCTGGCCATCCAATTTTCGAAATGTCGTCGCCCAGCATCCAAAATGCCGGCCACATGCCCTGTCCGTAGGGAATTTTTATCCGCGCCTCTAAACGCCCGTACGCCTGTGCAAACTTCTTGAAAGTGTTTAATCGGGCGGAGGTGTACTCGCGGGTGACGTGATCGGGACCGGTGTAATTTTCCTTGCGCGCGGTGATGACAAGATTGCCGTTCCGAATCTCAGCGTTTTGGCGGGTGTAGTACTCCAATTCCTGGTTTCCGAAACCCTTGCCGCCAGTTTCGAAGGTCCACTTGCTGGCATCGGGAGTCGAGCCGTCCGCAGCGTCGAACTCATCGTTCCAAACCAGCGCCCAGCCGGTCCGCTGATCTGTGAGTGCGACGGATCGTCCGGTTCCCGACCCAGAAGCTTTGCCGGGGGAACTCGCGAGCAAAAGGGGAACAACGCCGAGTGCCACCGCAAATATCGCATGTGTTTTTTGATTCACAACGTTCCCAACCAGATGGTTGAAGTCATTATTACTGAAAACTCGGGGCAGAAGACAGGTGTTTTGGGATCCTAGTCGAAGTATTTTGTTATCAGATTAGAAAGCGAGGAGATTAAAAAAACCGAATGGCGGGGTAATTTCCGCCATTCGGAAGTGGAATTTACTGCTCGAACTTACCGCAATCGCAGATGCCCTGTCCGCTGCCCAAAAGAACAGCTGAGAAGTAGCATTCCGCGGTCAAGGTGGCGTACTCGCTCGGGTTCAAGAAAGCTGGCGAGTTTTCGGTTTCGGTCACAGCATAACCAGCTGCGGTCGCGCCCGTGCCTTTGTTCTGGATGTGGGTCGTCCAGCTGCGAAGATCCGGGAACGGGATCACAGGCAGAGTCGCGCCCGTGCTTCCGGTGAAACCAGCGAAGAAGCTGTTGGTCGGATCGCACAGTGGGCTGTTATCCGGGCCAATAGCCGTTGGCGAAGCAGTGGCATTCGGCAGAGCGGTGATGATCTGAATCGCACCGTCTGTGGGCACGTGACCGGTCAACGGGTTCGACGTCAGGTTGGTCTTAACGTCAGCAGTTTGCAAACCGTTGGGGGTGATCAAGCAACCGCAGCAGCTGACCTGTTGCTGATCCGCTGCGTAGACGTAAACCATCGCGCAGAGATTGCCACCAGGCTTCACGCCGCCGTTGGCTCCATCGTTGGTGATACGGAGAGTAGCATCCGGAGCAGCAGCGATGTTGTTGGAGAAGTAGTTAGTTTTGAAAGGTGCACCCGCGTCTTGCGCAATGGCCAAACCAGAAGCCATAGCGATAACCAGGGCGATAGCTAATACGGGCAGAATACGACACATTACTTTCTTCATTGAGGATCCTCCTATTTGAGGCGCTGCCGGCTGGGGGGAGGGGACAATTCAGCTGAGGACGCGCAGGTCCAACTGTATAGGTTTCCCTTGATACATCTATGGCCCGATACATCTAGCCCAAACAAACTAGCCCACTTACCGATTGATTACAAAGAAAAACAGCGGAATGGCGGAAGCGAGTGGGAGTCGAACCCACCGACGACAGGAAAACCCGCCATCCGCCAGTTTTGAAGACTGGGCCCAAGACCGCTCAAGTTTCGCTTCCGTCCCAATGATACAAGCGCGAGCATGAAGCTCGAAAATTGTGCCGATTGGTTTGCAACTCGTCTATCCGTATATTTCTCTACAATCCATCGCGGCCTATCGCAGTGTAGAGTCAGGTTCAAAAGTTCCATGCACCAGCAGATACGTTCCGGGACCCTGTTGGCCGCGAACGGTTCGGCAAAATTCTGCAACATGAAATCCTGCGTGAAGGCTTTCAGAAAAAGCCCACCTGGTCGCTCCTCGCCATTCTCTGGCCAATCCAGGATCGTTTTTTTCTATAGCACCGATGTCACTGGGTATCTCGATAGCGATTCTTTGCCGCCGGAGCGCAATCTCCAGATCGGACTGGACAGGCCGCCCTTCGCCACTGAAAACAATCAACGGTTGCACGGTGCCCAGGGCATCGAGAATTTCTGCCCGTAGATTTCTGTCGGAAATTTTCTTTTCTCCAACTCGCTCTATCACATGATGGCTGCGAATGGGCCAGCGCACCCACAAACGGTCAGTGCCGTTGCGATGCAACATGCTCGACGTTCCAGGCCCGTACAAATCAACCTTGTAGCTGTCGCACACTACGCCGAGCTTGAAGAAGTTCAAATGGGCATTCTTACTTTGGAGAGGATCGAACGTCCACGAGATTTCAGAAATTTTGCTTTGGCTGAGCGGAGGCGCAATTGCCGGTTTTCGTCCTGGCGCGCCCTGTCCTGCAATCCCCTCAGTTCCCGCCGGCTTGCAGCCAAGTTCAAGGGCCAACACATTTTCCCGTTGGGCGAGCTTGAGCTTGTAACCAAGGTTGGAATCGCGATATTGAGGCGCTACGGCCAATTGATGGGAATGAAATGCGACACAGCCGTGGTTGAGTCCGGGAAACGCGAACGCAAAACCGACAATTTTATTCTCTACAAGAGCGCCCAGCCAGATCGCTCCCGCTTCAATGGAGGCGATCGCCCAAGTAAGGGGAAGCACATCAATATCCGCCAGCTGCCACACTTCTTTTTCGAGGCGTTGAACTTGCCGCAATTCCTCCACGCCGTTAAGTTTTCGAATGGTAATTACGGGCTTTGTTTCTGGCATAAGAGTGGCCGCATGAGTCGAATAATATACGGGACGGCGGTTCAAAGACACCAGTAGTGGGGCTTTGCCTCCCGACTCGTAATTCGCCCAAATCGACGGATCCGGGCGGCAAAATGACTCCCGCGATTCCCTGCCCGGCCAGAAACCCGTTACCTACGTCACTTGAGAGCCGCAAGAAGCCGCGAATAATATTGATGATAGACAAGCTCTGCGAACTTTATTCGTGAAGTCGAAGGTTGGTATTATGTTCAAAATATTTGCAGCTTTTTCGTTTCTCGTTCTGGCCGTGACTGCCATGACGGCTCAAAGCAATTACCAAGTCATAACAGTCGCCAACGGAGGCACGATCAGCGGGACCGTAAAGTGGTCGGGAACTGTTCCGCATATGTTGAGCGTCCCGGTCTCGAAAGATCCTGAAATTTGCGATCCCGAGTCCCACAAGAGAATGGATCTCGATCGTTTGATTATTGGACCGGATGGCGGAGTAGCCAACACCGTGGTCTACCTGAAGAATATTTCCAGCGGGAAAGCCATGGATTTGCCCGAGCCGCGGCGCTTCCTCGACCAGAAACATTGCCGCTACGAACCTCATATTTTGCTGGTTCCGGCCGATGGCGATCTACGCATGAAAAGCTCCGACGCCACCCTACACACCATTCATATGGAGGGCGCCGCGACATACAACCTTCCATTTCCTTTCCCCAACCAGGTGATTTCCCGCGATATGCACACTCCGGGATTGGTCACTCTAAAATGCAATGGCGGTCACGTCTGGATGAATGCCGAAATGATGGTTGTCTCGCATCCGTATTACGCGGTCACGGACCAGAGCGGCAAGTTCGAACTCACCGGCGTCCCACCCGGCGACTACGAAATTGTAGCCTGGCATGAGGGGTGGGGCGTGACCAGGAATGAGGCCTCATTCGATGTGCTGACCGAGCACAAGGTGGAGCGGCCTATTTTTACCGAGCCCAGAACCTGGCAAAAGAAAGTGGTGGTGGCAGCTAACGGCGCGGCGATGGCGAACTTTACTCTCTCCGAGAAATAACCTGGACAAGAGTAGTCGCGGGTTTTCGGGAAGCTTGGGGCAAAAGAACTAGCTTGGCATTGCCGATCCAGTTCCGCTCACCATTCCCAACAGAACTTGCGGCTCTCCTCCACTATCTAATATCTGTTTAATCTGAGCCAGTTGCTTCGCATCAAAATGATTGGTCCAGCGATAGAGATATTCCAAAGTGTATTTGGCTATCAATATCTCTAATTCCGCTTCCGACTTGGCTTCATTTCCCGCTGCGGTAATTTTATGATTGCTATCCATGCATTAGCGTAGACTTCGCCGCGGACGCGCGTCCAATTGATAATTCTTTTGGCATCTATAACAATTCCCGCTTCGGCTTCGTCCTTTTTTTGCACAACTAATTACTGATAGGTCACTCATGCGCGGTGAGTGGCGGTAAAATCTTTTACTGGCCGAAGGGAAAGGATTTTAAGTTCATGACATTCCGCCGCAATCGAAAGCATCCACTCATACTTTGCGTTCTGCTGATGTTGATCGCAACCATCGTCCATGCCGACAATAAAGTGTTAGGCGAGGTCGATTTCGAGGGGACATCGAATCTGGAGCAGGATTCTGGCGTGTGGGTTGACGGGCAATATTTAGGATATTTGAAGGAGCTGAAGGGTTCTAAGAAAGTGTTGTTGTTGCCGGGCAAACACGAAATTTCCGTGCGTCATGACGGATATAAAGACTTTACGCAGGAAGTAAATCTTCAGCCGGCGGAGAAGCAGTTAATAAAGGTTACCCTTGAAAGAGACGCTCAGTATCAAATGCCGACCGTCACCGCAGAAATTAAGTTTTCGATCGACCCTGACCGCGCGGCTGTTTTCGTGGACGGTCTTTTGGTCGGTCATGCCGGTGAACTGGGTGGAATCGGGAAAAGTTTGCTGGTCGCGCCCGGTAAGCGAAAGATTACAATCAGCCTGCCTGGCTATCAGACTTTCGAGACGGAAGTGGAGCTCGAGCCTCACCAGAAATTTACCCTGAAAACCAAGCTGCTGAAGGCCGAAGGCGCTCCGGAAAACATGACGCCGCAATAGATAAAAACTACACGGCTTGCCTGTCATCCCTCGGGTATGAGCTCTTTGCGCGTTGACCCCATAACCACGCAGTGAGAAACTACGCTTCTGTATGAAAATCTCGCTGTATGTCCGTCTGTTGCCATTGGCGTGTTTTCTCCTTTGTGAATCCTCGCTCGCGCAAAGCGGTGGGCTGAGCAATATTTCGGGACAGACCTTGGGTAGGCCTACGACCTATGAAAGCAGGGGATCGATCCTCCTCCTGAAGGTTTTCGGCGAGTCCAAAGCTCACCTCGACCGTCAAGCAGTGGCTAAACTCACTAACGAAAGCACTCACACGATAGTGTGGCAAACTACCGCGAATAACAGCGACGCGGACTTCGTAGACTTGACGCCGGGAAGATACGAGCTTGCAGTCAGCGCCGTCGGTTACCTCACCGCCAGCCAGGAGTTCACGGTGGGCAGTATGATGAACACCTACAATCTGGAATCGGTACTCAAGCCAGATCCCGCAGCGATTGAATTAAACGCGCCAGCTTCTCCGAACATGCCTTCAAAAGCGCGCAAGGAGACTCAGCGTGCTGTTAACGATTTAAAATCCGGCAATCTCAAGGATGCAGAAAAACAACTTAACTCCGCACATAAGATGGTTCCCGATAGTTCGGACCTAGACTTCCTGCTGGGATACCTCGATTATCAGAAGAAGGATATGAAACAAGCTGAAATCGACCTTAGCAAGGCCACCACTGCAGACTCGCATAACGTTCAGGCCTTAGCCTTATTAGGGCGGCTGCGGCTTGAGCGCGAAGATTACCCGGCCGCGAAAACTTGTCTTGAACAGGCTGTCGCTGCCGATGGCGATTCCTGGATGGCACACAATCTTCTGGCGGATACGTATCTTCGGCAGCACGAATATGAAAAAGCGCGGCAACAGGCGCAGCTCGCCATCGAAAAAGGAAAAGGCGGAGGCAATGCCGCTGAGATAGTACTGGGCGAGGCGCTTGCCGACACGGGACGGGACAAGGAGGCAATCGCCGCCCTCAAAACCTTCCTGCTGTACACTCCCGACAGTGCCGCCGTACCCCCAGTCCGTGAAATGATTACACAGCTTGAGCGCAGGGATTCCGAGGCCCCAGCGAATCCCGCACCCTTATCCAAAAGCGCACCTATTTCTGCGAATAAACTGGCAATACAAGATCCGCTGTTGGCCGCGACCGAAAACGGCTTCTCAGTGAAGAGTTGGGAACCTCCTGGGATTGACGATGTTAAGCCGGCAGTCGCGCGCGACGTGGCTTGTCCTTACGAGAAAGTGGTGGATGGCGTCGGCGCCACGGTGAAGCAATTCGTGGACGATGTGGGCCGCTTCAATGCCATCGAGGATGTGCTCCACGAAGATCTGAATGATCTAGGCAATCCAATCGTAAAAGATACTCGCGAGTTCAATTACGTCGCTACCATTTCGGAGCCCAAGCCCGGAATCCTGGCGGTGGATGAATTTCGCACCGGCCGCTCGGATGTAGCTGATTTCCCCGGCCAAATCGCTACCCGGGGCCTGCCCTCGCTAGCGCTGGTATTTCATCCCGACATGCGCGACAACTTCGAAATTACATGCGAAGGTTTGAGCCAATGGAATGATAAGGCGGTTTGGTTGTTGCATTTCAGGCAGCGCGAGGACCGTCCTAATCTTATCCGTTCCTACGTTGTTGGCGGCCAGGTCTATCCGGTCAATCTGCGCGGGCGAGCGTGGGTTTCCGCCAACACTTTTCAAATCGTGCGAATGGAATCTGAGATGATGCGCCCCATGCCGCAGATTCAACTCCTCAGCGAACACCAGATTGTGGACTACGGACCGGTAGCTTTTCCCAAGAGAAGTGTCGAACTGTGGCTGCCCAAGAGCGCCGAATTATATTTTGACTTTAGAAAACATCGTTATTTCCGGCGCCATACTTTTCGTGATTTCCTACTCTTCTCGGTGGATTCAGATTCTAACGTCAGCCAACCCAGAGTGACGAACTAGCCTGGTTATTACAACGCCATCCATCCGACGCCATCTTACGTGGAGTCGAGAAAGTTGTTCTTTTTCTTTTCTTCCAGCCGAGAACAATAGTTGAAAGTTTCCGATCCAAGTCGGCGTTGGGAACGTTGGTGTGGAGAACCCGATTGGCGTGAGCTGTTATGCCTGGTGGCATTCACCGCTTTGGTATTTGTTCTTCCCATCGCCTTGTCGCGAACTTATTTTGGGGAGGTTGACAATTTCGGCGACAACTCCGCTTATATCTCGGTTGCATCCGCTATTCGGCACTGGAATTTTACTGGCCTACAGGTCGAGCAGTTCTGGGGATATCCCTATGTCATCGCGGTAATGTCGCTTGTTTTGCATGTCTCCGAGCGGAGCGCGCTTTTATTTGTGTCGTTTGTATCTAGTTTCTTATCTGTATTTCTTGCGCAGCGGTTGTGGGGAGGTTGGGTCGCGGGATTTTTTGCAGTGATTAATTTCGATTGGATGCAGCGGTCATTCCTCGGTGGCTCGGAACCTCTATTCATGGCGCTGCTATTTGGGGCATTCCTGGCGGTGAGAAAAGAACACTGGATAATTGCCGCAGCTCTGGCTGCTTGCGCTACTACTGTTAGGCCGCTCGGAATCATCGCTCTATTCAGTATTGGAGTGGCCTTATTATGGCGGCGCGAGTTCTTGAAAGCAGCAATTGCGACAACAGTCGGTTTAGTCTTGGGGACGCTTTACGTTCTGCCGCTGGCCCTCTACTTCGGAAGTCCGCTGGAAAACGTTCATGCTTACAATCCTCACAACGCAATTTTTGGCATTCCTTTCTACGCAATTATTAAGGGCACGATGTTGTACTCCACGCCATGGACGAACTTGTTGTTGACGTTTAGCTGGATTTTGTTCGTTGTGGCCGGCAACATTGCCATGCTTACAACGGCAAAATACAGGGCATATGCCAGCAAGTTTCCGGTCGAAGCCGGATTCGCGGTCCTCTATCTGTTGGCGGTGTATTGCTACAACTATCCTTTTTGGGCACGGGGAACTTTCGCGCGTTTTGTCATTCCCGCCCTGCCTTTCGTGCTGATGGCGTGGTTGCGGTGGCTACCCAAGGATCGCCGCGTTCTGTGGCCACTAGCACTGCTGTTCTCGCTACTGGCGGCCGCTTCAACTCTAGGAATCAGAAATGTTTTTCACCGTCTTTACTGACGAACCCTGCTCAAACTCGTCACTTTCCACAATGTCCGATAACGCTCATACTTGACTGCGTGCCCTCGCTATCTAATTCCCGCGCGGTCTCTAGCTTCCTGGATTACCTGCGAGTCGAAAAAGGCTTACGTCCGCTTACGATTTCCGCCTACACCTCGGACATAAATCAATTCGCTGAATTTCTCGACTCGAGAAATCGCCAACTGGTCTGCGCCCAAAGGGGCGATGTACGTATCTTCCTTCAAGAGCTATTCTCCAACGGAGTTGACGGGCGTTCCGTGGGACGAAAACTCTCCGCACTGCGGCAGTTCTATCGCTATCTGCTGATCGATAAAATTGTGGGCGCCGATCCAACCCTTAATATTGAATCGCCAAAGCAATGGAAGGTGCTGCCTAAGGCGCTGGCACGAGATGAAATTGAACGGATACTGAGAGTTTCCACCGAGGTTATCCATACGAGGGAAGCTCAAAGCATCGCCGTCCGCGACCGCGCGATGCTTGAAGTCTTCTATGCGGGGGCTTTGCGAGTGTCGGAAATTATAGCGATAAAACTTGAAGACCTGAAACTCGAAGCCGGATATATTTTGGTCCGAGGCAAGGGTGACAAAGAACGAATTGTTCCGCTGGGAAAATCCGCGCAGGATGTATTGACCCACTACCTCGCCGCGTCGCGCCCATTGCTGGCCGGGGATGCCAATTGCCCGCTTCTATTTCCTGGCCGCCGCGCCCGCAAATTGACCCGCCAGAGAGTTTGGCAAATCGTGCGCCAAGCTTCAGCCAATATAGGAGGCGCCGCCAGTCCGCACATGCTGCGCCATAGCTGCGCCACGCACATGGTCGAGAATGGAGCCGACCTGCGGACCGTGCAAACCATCCTGGGACACGCCGACATATCCACAACTCAGGTCTACACCCACCTGGCTCTGGACCGGCTTAAGACTGTGTACCGGAATCACCATCCCCGCGCAAAAGCGAGGGTCAGAGCGACCGTAAGATGAACTCACCGATTGCAACCCATCGCCGGTCGGAAGTTGAAAAAGCCGCCGATGGTTTTCTTCGAACTCTCACTCAACAAAATGTCTCGCCACATACTTTCAAAGCCTATGCCATAGACCTCAACAAATTCGCCGAATATGTTGGACAGCGCCCCCTGCGCGGCATAGATCATGTGGCGATTCGCAGGTTCTTGTCTCATCTCTACGATCGCGGACTGGGTAAGACCTCTGTAGCGCGCGCGCTGGCGGCAGTGCGTTCGCTCTATCGCTGGCTGGCGCAAGAAGGTTCAGTGAACCAAAATCCGGCGGCGCTGGTTTCCACGCCAAAGTTACCAAAAATTCTTCCGCGAGTTCCCACGGTCGAAGAAATGAACAGCGTGTTTGATGGAGAGATGCCCGAAGTTGCCGCATTCCCCGAACGCGATCGCCTGATGTTTGAACTGCTCTATGGCTGCGGCATTCGCAACTCGGAAATGGTCGATATAAACATCCACGATATCAGGCAGAGTGACGAAGTGATTCTGATCCGCGGCAAAGGTAAAAAAGAACGATACGTTCCCTTTGGAGACGCGGTCAAAGTCGCGCTCGCGGAATATTTACCGAAGCGACAGGCGGCGCTCGCCGAAAGAAAAAAACTCGCCGCAAAACTGCTGATCAACATGCGAGGCGGAAGTTTAACCACGCGCAGCGTAGGACGGATCGTCAAAAAAATCGCGGTAGCCAAAGGACTGTCGCCAGACGTCCATCCCCACACACTGCGACATGCGTTCGGGACGCATATGCTCGAAGAAGGAGCCGACCTGCGAGCGATTCAGGAAATGCTAGGCCACGAGCGGCTTTCCACAACGCAGCGTTACACCCAGCTTTCGCTGAAACATGTATTGCAGGTTTACGACCGCACTCATCCCCGGGCGAAGTAGTAAGTTCAAAACTAGCTTTCGACTCCCATTCGGTAAAATCAGTTCATGCCCCGCCACATCGGAATTATCGCGTGCTCGGCTGAAGGCGCAGCCCTTTGCTATCGCACCATCTGTGCAGAAGGAGCGCAGATTCTAGGCGCGCACAATCATCCCGAGATTTCTATGCACACACATCCACTCGCCGAATACATGGCCTGTATCTACCGGGATGACTGGCGCGGTGTGGGTGAGCTCATGATTTCGTCAGCGGAAAAGCTAGCAAAGATCGGCGCCGATTTTCTGATTTGCCCCGATAACACAATTCACCAGGCTCTTCCTTATATTGAGGCGCGGTCGCCGATTCCTTGGCTGCATATCGCAGATGCTGTCATTGCTCGAGCCATCGAGCAAGGATTCAAGCGGACTGGCCTCACCGGAACCCGCTATCTCATCGAAAGCAATGTTTATACGGAAAGGCTCGCATCGCGGGGACTTGAGTGCGTGCGCCCTAATCCCGTGGAGCGCGAGGAAATAAATCGCATCATCATGGATGAGTTGGTTTATGGGATATTCAAGCCCGACTCGGTCGCGTACTTTCAGAACGTCATCGGAAGAATGAACAATGAGGGATGCGACGCGATCATCCTTGGCTGCACGGAGATTCCCCTGATAATGAACGACGGGAATTCTCCGCTTCCCACCCTGGATTCGACCCGGCTGCTTGCACGGGCCGCACTGCGCCGAGCCGCGTCACCCGCGACGCTTATTCAGCATGAGACGAGGACCTAATCGTGCCCGCCGTTCCACGCGACGTAACTACTGATCGCGCATCTAATATGCTAGGCTTCTAAATACCGAATTATCATCCTTTCAAGGAACCATCAGATTGTTTAATAAAGCTGTAGCCAAAGTCTTCGGGACCAAAAACGAGCGCGAAATCAAGCGCCTGATGCCTCGCGTCCTGGCTATCAATGCCCTTGAACGTGAGATCGAAAAGCTCAGCGACGACGAACTGCGTGCGAAGACGGAGAAGTTCCGCCAGCAGATTCAAGAACGCGTCGCAAAAATTGCCGACGAACCCGAAGCCGATCACGAACGCCGCAAAGAACTCGACGCCGAACGCCTCAAAGCCGTAAACGAAGTCCTCGACGACATTCTCGAAGAAGCCTTCGCCATCGTGCGCGAGGCGGGACGCCGCGTCCTCACCATGCGCCATTTCGACGTGCAGTTGATCGGCGGCATGGTCTTGCATCAAGGCAAGATCGCCGAGATGAAAACCGGCGAAGGCAAGACGTTGGTTGCAACTTTGCCCGTTTATCTCAACGCGCTCAGCGGCCGCGGAGTGCACGTGATCACCGTCAACGACTACCTCGCCAAGCGCGATTCTGAATGGATGGGCAAGCTCTACCGATTCCTCGGCCTCACCGTCGGCGTCATCGTTCACGATTTGGACGATCAGCAGCGTCGCGATGCCTACGCCTCCGACGTGACCTACGGAACCAACAATGAATTTGGATTCGACTATCTTCGCGACAACATGAAGTTCGACCTGCACGATTGCGTGCAGCGCGGACATAATTTTTCCATCGTCGACGAAGTGGATTCCATCCTGATCGACGAAGCCCGCACGCCGCTAATCATTTCTGGCGCGAGCGAAGAATCTACCGATAAGTACGCGCGCGTAAATCGCATCATCCCGAAGCTCGAAAAGGGAGAAGAACTCGATGTCCCTCCCGGCGAGCCAGCGCAACTGACCGGCGACTTCGTTGTGGACGAGAAGCATCGCAGCATCACCGTCACCGACGAAGGATGGGAAAAAGTCGAGCAGATGCTGGGAATCGGCAACATCGCCGATCCGGAAAACTGGGATCTCAAGCATCACGTCGAAACCGCCATCAAGGCCCACGCGCTCTATCACCGCGACGTTGAATACGTGGTAAAAGATGGCGAAGTAATCATCGTCGACGAGTTTACGGGCCGCCTGATGCCGGGACGCCGCTGGTCCGATGGGCTGCATCAATCGGTCGAGGCAAAAGAAGGCGTCAAGATCGAGCGCGAAAATCAGACGCTTGCCACCATCACCTTCCAAAATTACTTCCGCATGTACAAAAAGCTCGCGGGCATGACGGGAACCGCCGAAACCGAAGCCTCAGAATTCGATAGCATCTATCGCCTCGAAGTGATGGTTATCCCTCCTAACAAGGTCTTGCGGCGTCTGGAAAATCCCGACGTCGTCTACCGCATGGAAAAGGAGAAATATTTCGCGGCTTCGGACGAAATTCAAAAGCTTCACGATACCGGACAGCCGGTTCTCGTCGGCACCACGTCCATCGAAAAATCTGAGCGGCTCTCCGAGTTGCTGAAGAAAAAAGGCATCAAGCACGTTGTGCTCAACGCGAAATACCACGAGCGTGAAGCCGAAATCGTCGCCCAGGCGGGACGCAAAGATATGGTCACGATCGCCACCAACATGGCGGGCCGCGGCACCGACATTCTGCTCGGTGGCAATCCCGAATTCATGGCCAAGCAGGAATGCGTGAAGAAAGGCATCGCGCAACCTCTTCGCGCCGCTCAGGGGAAAATTCAGATCGACGTTGATGAAACGAAGAGCACGGTTTGGTATTACGCCGGAAACGAATACGTCGTTCCCACCGGCCAGTGGAACGAGATATTCGAGCGCTACAAAGTTCAAACCGATAAAGAGCACGATGAAGTTGTAGCCGCCGGCGGCCTGCACATTTTCGGCACCGAGCGCCACGAGTCCCGCCGCATAGACAACCAGCTTCGCGGACGCGCCGGACGCCAGGGCGACCCCGGCTCATCGCGCTTTTATTTATCTCTGGAAGATGATTTGATGCGCATCTTCGCCAAAGAGTGGGTGTCGAAACTTCTCGAGCGTTTGGGAATGGAAGAAGGAATCCCAATCGAGTCGCGGCTGATTTCCCGCCGCATCGAGGCCGCGCAAAAAGCTGTCGAAGCGCAAAACTTCGAAGCCCGCAAACATCTTCTCGAATACGACGATGTAATGAACAAGCAGCGCGAGGCTGTATATGGCCTACGCCGCCAGTTGCTCGAAGGCCTCGATCAGAAAGATCTGATCCTCGAAGAATACGTCTCGGGAATTCTGAGCAACCTCATCGACGAATTCGCGCCGGTGAAAGTGCATCCGGCCAACTGGGATATCAAAGGATTGAAAGACGCGATCTTCACCCGCTTCGGCGTCGACATTCTCGCTGAAGGCATAAGTCCTGAGACCATGAATCGCCAGGAACTCGGCGACGCAATTTTCGACAAATTAAAATCGCGCTACGACGCCAAAGAACAACTCATCGGCCCCGACGCCATGCGTTATCACGAGCGGATGATCATGTTGAGCGTGCTCGATTCGCAATGGAAAGATCACCTGCTCGCCATGGACCACCTCAAGGAAGGCATCGGCCTTCGCGGCTATGGGCAGCATGACCCGCTGATCGAATACAAGCGCGAGTCTTTCGAAATGTTCGAGGCCATGATGCAGCGCTTCCAGGAAGATACGGTGCGCTACTTGTATCTCATGCAGATTCTAGAGCGACCAGCGGAAGGCGCGCCCGTCGCCGCGCACGACGGCAACGGCGCCGGAGGCAACGGACATCGCCCGCCGCATTCCGTCGCTACATCGGTAGATGAAATCGAAGAAACTTTTCAACGCAAGAAACGCCGCGAGTTAGAAAGTGCTCGCATGGCGGGAGCCAGCGAGCAAACCGTGCAGCAAGTAGTCCGCGGCTCCGCCAAAATCGGAAGAAACGATTCCTGTCCCTGCGGTTCCGGCAAAAAATACAAAAAGTGCTGCGGTGCCAAGGCCTGAGAACCGGTAGTAATTACAAATTACCTGTCATTCCGAGTCCGTAAATAGGCAAAACGCTAACGCAACGAGCGAGGAATCTGCATTCCGCTCATTTCGCTAACAACGACTCCACCACTCCGTAAACCTCTTGCAACGCCGAATCCAGAGCGCCGGAATCTTTCCCTCCAGCCTCAGCCATATCCGCACGCCCTCCACCTTTTCCTCCGACTTTTTGCGCCACCGGACCAATAATTTTTCCAGCCTGTAATTTTCCGGTAAGGTCTTTGGTTATGCTGACAATCAACGACACATTTCCATCGGTTGCCGATCCAAGAATCACAACGCCCGAACCAAGTCTATCGCGCAGTTGATCGATTAGCGTGCGCATCTGTCCGCGTTCGAGGTTGTCCACCCGATGCGCCAGAACTTTGACGCCGTGAATTTCTTTAACTTGTTCGCCAGCCGCCGCCACCGTCGACGACGCCGACTTCATCCGCGCCTGATCCAGTTCCCGCTGCAACCGTTTAATCTCGCCGTCTTTCTTGTCGAATTCCAATTTCAGAGCTTCCGAAGAAGATAGAAACTTCTCGGATGTGGGTGCCCCATCCTTTCGCGTCCTTTGCGAAAGGGTGGGACCGACAAAGGACGAGACCACATTTTCTAACTGGTGATCCTGCTGGAAATGGCGTAACGATCCCTCGCCGGTAACCGCCTCAATGCGGCGGATCCCGGATGACACGCTGCCTTCTTTCAGAACTTTTATCAGGCCAATTTCACCTGTAGCGGCGGTATGCGTCCCTCCGCAGAGTTCGGTGGAGAAATCGCCGATCTTGATCACTCGGACCCGGTCGCCATATTTTTCGCCGAAAAGAGCCATCGCTTTGTATTCGTTGATCGCAACATCGATCGGAACATCAGGAATAACTTCGACTCTCTGGTTACGCAATACTTCTTTATTAATCAGATCTTCAATGTCCTGCAATTCTTCGTCCGCCACGCCCGTGAAATGCGAAAAGTCAAAACGAAGATGATTCGGCGCGACGAGCGATCCGGCCTGCTTCACATGCTTGCCGAGGACTTCGCGCAATCCAGCCTGCAAAAGATGCGTGGCCGTGTGATTGCGCATAGTCGCCTGGCGAATATCGGTATTCACCACTGCATCAACTAGATCCCCCACTCGGAGGGTGCCCCATCCTTCCGCGTTCTTCGCGGAGGGTGGAGATTTCATAATCACTTGATGAGCGCGCACGCCTTGAACGGGCGAGTAGCAACCCTTCACTTCGGCGACGACCGTGTTGTGATCGTCGGCATAAAGCCATCCCCGGTCGCCCACCTGTCCGCCAGACTCCGCATAGAACGGCGTGTGATCCAGAATCACCTCGCCCTCATCTCCCGGGCCAAGTTCCTGCACTCCTTGTCCACTTTTAAGAAGCGCTAGAACTTCACAATTGTTGGACCGGGTCTGCCGATATCCCTCAAACTCCGACTTCGGAAGTTCGCGATAAACGGGATTAGCCGTCTGCTTCGCCGCGCCCTTCCACGAAGCGCGCGCCCGATCTCGCTGCTCCGCCATCGCCCGCTCAAATCCGGCCTGGTCGAACTCAATTCCTTGATCCCGCGCCGCATCCTGCATGAAATCCAGCGGAAGACCATATGTGTCATAAAGTGTAAAAGCTTTTTCCCCTTTCAAAGTCGGATCAACTTCTAACTGACCAAGAAATCGAGAAGCCCATTCCTTTCCAACTAGACTTTCAGCCGCCGCGGTTTTAGATTCTGCACTGGCGCCGGGAAGTAGGTCGCGCCAAATGTCCGCAACCTCCGGCCAGTTCGACGGCAAGTCGTTGTCGCCTTCGAAATACTGTGCATTCTGCCCGATGGCATCTATCCAGGCCTCGTCTAGAGCCTCCTCGAGCCGCTCCGCGCCCTGATTCATGGTATGAGAGAACCGTTGTTCCTCGGCAAATATTGCACCTGCGACTTGCGTTGCAGTACCTGCTAGTTCCGGATATGCATCCTGCATCAGGTCACGCACCGCGAATACCATCTCATTCAGAAATGGCTTCGTTTGTCCCAAGAGCCGTCCATGCGTGATTGCCCGGCGGATAATTTTTCGCAGCACATATCCCCGGCCCTCATTGGATGGCAGAACTCCGTCGGAAATCAGGAACGTCGCCGCCCGCGAGTGATCCGCAATAACCCTCAGTGAAGCCGCCGCCGCGGTTCCCGCATGCGTAGGGACAGCCGCCCACGGCTGTCCGGCCGAGCCTCGCTCGGCTTGACGGGCGGGTACGCCCGTCGCTACATCGGTCAGTTCAACCGCGCGCTTAATCAGTGGCGTAAACAAATCGGTGTCGTAGTTCGAAATCACGCCTTGCAGCACCGCCGTCAGCCGCTCCAACCCCATCCCGGTATCAATGGACGGCTTGGGCAGCGGATTCAACTTGCCCGAGGCATCGCGATCGAACTGCATGAACACCAGATTCCATATTTCGACATAGCGGCCGCAGTCGCATCCGAACGCGCAATCCGCGTGTCCCTGATCCGACGCCGCCGGACCCATGTCGTAATGAATCTCACTGCAAGGCCCGCATGGCCCGGTGTCTCCCATCTGCCAGAAATTGTCTTTCAACCCAAATTCGAATATGCGGTCTTTAGCTATGCCTTGCCCAAGCCACAAGTCATAGGCTTCGGAGTCGCGCTGCATCCCGCCTTCGCCGTTGAAAACCGTGACGTATAGCTTGTCTTTCGGAATCCCAAACCACGCCGGCGAAGTAATCAGCTCCCAGGCATATGCGATGGCATCTTTTTTGAAGTAATCGCCAAAGCTGAAATTACCCAGCATCTCAAAAAATGTGTGATGGCGATTGGTGAACCCGACATTTTCCAGATCGTTATGCTTGCCGCCCGCGCGCACGCATTTCTGCGAGCTGGTCGCGCGCGTGTAATCGCGCTTTTCGAGGCCTAGAAAAACGTCTTTGAACTGATTCATCCCCGCATTGGTGAACAATAACGTGGGATCATTGGCCGGAACCAGCGATGACGAATGGACTTCTTTATGTCCACGCTGGACGAAATAATCCAGAAATTTCCGCCGAATTTCAGAGCCGCTTAACATGTTCAAAAAGAAATGAATTGAACCGATTCTAACATTCGCGTCCTTCGTCACATCACCATTGGCATAGATGTATTGCCAGGATGACGCACCTGGCGGCAAAGACGGATGAGACTGTTGAGCTTATTAGCCAGCCTGCGCGTTCATGAGGGTAATCGGATCGCATGGCAGTATGCGGCGCCTTGCATACATTGCAAGGGGTGCTGCATCTTGACACTCTGAGCTACCTAGATTTTGACTCCTGCCACAACAATCGGGCGGTTTGGGAGACTGCCCCGATTTCGGGAGCCATTGAATAAAGTCTCAACCGTCATCACAGAACTAATTTCCAGTCGTCGGATAGTGGCTGGGGGCCGCGCTTCCACTGTCACGAAACCTTCGCACCGCCCACCCTCTGTCGTACTGAAATAGGTAATCGGCGCCCGCGCGACCCTGCGGTTTTTCTGAACCACGTGCGTCTTTTTATATTGCGTGAAATAACGTCAACCACGGGACAGTCTCTGGGTTGCCGACTATCAGCCCGGAACCTCGTCCCGTTCACTTCCCCGAAGCCCGTTTCTGGACCACGAAAGAGGCGCGAACACGGGACCGCTGCAAATCAACTGCGGGGAGACAGACTTCTGCTGGGTAAGGGGGTGACGCCCTTTTGGCCGCGGAACGTAATCACGCCGCGGCAACTCTAGATCTATGGCCCGTGCCAAGCGCAACTTCCCCGCATTGAATTGCGATCCGAAGCGAGATTACCGGGTCAGCCGGAACTCTCCATGCAGCTTTGCCGTCGAGTCTCCGCCCACCCAGACATCGAACTGCTCCGGCTCAACGACCCATTGTTTTGTCGCCGGACTCCAGAATTGCAGCTCGTCCTTTCCGAGTGTGAAATGAACAGTCTGCTTGGCGCTTGCCGCAAGACTGACCCGTTGGAAACCCTTCAACTCCCGTACCGGGCGCGACGCGCTTCCTGCGCGCTGGTGGATATACAGCTGCACCACCGCATCCCCGGCGCGGCCCCCGGTATTGGCTACGTCCACCGACACTTCCAAATTAGTTCCAACTTTGGCTTCGGTTTGGCTCAATTTCAGGTTGTCGAACGAAAATGTGGTGTAGCTGAGCCCATATCCAAAGGGAAATAGCGGAGTACTGCGGACATCCCAGTAACGCGACTTGAAATCTGGAGCGTCCTCGGGAGCTTGCGTCAGGTTGTGGTTGTAATATACAGGCGCTGTGCCTGAAGTGCGTGGCCAGCTTACCGGCAAATGTCCTGCGGGATTAGCGTCGCCAAACAGCACATCGGCGACACCGTTTCCGCCCTGACTTCCCGGATACCAAACTTCCAGAACTGCCGGCACATGTTCCGTAGCCCATGTGATATCCAGCGGACGACCATTGACCAGCACAAGCACAACCGGTTTGCCAGTCGCAACCACTGCTTCTAGTAATTCTTGTTGACCTCCGCTGAGCTTGAGTGATGAGCGCGAGGCCGCTTCTCCACTCATCAAATTAATCTCGCCCAGGACCAAGACTGCGAGGTCACTCCGCCTGGCAAGGGCAACAGCATCGTCCATCGCTTTCTTCGCTTCTTGTGCGTTCTGCTTTGGCTGCGCTTTTAATGGAAGAGATGGAATGTTTTCGAAGAATGATGGAATGTCGCGCCAAATGTTCGGTCCGTGGGCGTATTCGACTCGAACCGTGCTGCCGGCGTTGTTCTTTATGCCCTGCAGAATGCTGACGGTTGGGCCTGGCTTGGCTATCGCGCCCCACATGCTGAGGAGATCCGCCTCAGCATCCGCCAATGGACCGATCACAGCAATCGATGTAATTTGTTTCTTATCCAGCGGCAGCGCACTGCCTTCATTACGCAGCAGTACGACTGAACGTTGTACGGCTGTGCGTGCTGCCAGCTGGCTTTGCGGATCGTTCAGTACTTGAGGGATGCGGGATTCGTCAACATAAGGATGCTCGAATAGTCCCAGGCGAATCTTCGCTTCAAGAATGGGCCGCACAGCATCGTCGATTTGCTGGGTCGAAATTCTTCCCGCTTGCACTTCCTGCGCCAGGAATTTCAAGTAAGTGCCGCTGGCCATATCCATGTTAACGCCGGCGGAGAATGCTTTATAGGTTGCGTCCTGGCCGTCGCGTGCATACCCGTGGATAATCAGGCTGTGGACCGCGTTTGCATCGCTCACCACAAAACCCTTGAACTGCCACGTATCTCGCAGAACGTCCTGCAGAAGCCACCGATTGCCCGAAGCGGGAATGTCGTTCAAGTCCATGTAGGCACTCATGACCGTTCCAGCGCCCGCGTCCAGTGCTGCTTTGAACGGAGGTAAATATACGTTCCACATCAGTTCTTCCGGAATGTACGACGCGTCATAGTCACGCCCACCGTCTGCCGCGCCGTATCCGGCAAAATGTTTCACACTGGCCAATACGTGGTCTGGGCCGCCCAGTTGTGCGCCCTGGAAACCAAGGACCTGCGCCCGTGCCATGGCTGCTCCCAGGTATGGATCTTCTCCTGCGCCTTCCATCATGCGTCCCCAGCGGGCGTCCCGGGCAATGTCCACCATGGGACCGAAGGTCCACGCGATGCCGGCCGCACGGGCTTCACGTGCCGCCACGCTCTGCGCAACCTCCACCATCTTCGGATCCCACGATGAAGCCATTGCGATCGGGTCAGGGAAGATCGTGTGATAGCCGTGGATCACGTCGAGTCCGAACAGAATCGGAATGTGAAGGCGGGACTGGTCCACTGCGATGTGCTGCCACCGATTGATCTCTTTAGGATCGGAAACCCAAAGCACCGAGCCCGCGCCATACTTGCGCGCCACCTCTTCCGGCGTCAGGGCGCCATTTTGTTCCTTGAACTCAGGAAGCGGAAATCCGGGCAGTTGCGTAAGCTGGGCGACTTTTTCTTCGAGGGTCATCTGCCGGAGCAGGTCATTCGCCTTCGACTCGACCTGCGCCGCCAATACCCCAACACAAAACGGCACGAAGAATATCGGCGCCAACAATCGAAATATTAAAGGTGCCCTGGACTTTGAAGCCTGACACAACATGATTGACTCCTTGTTTTTATTGGGTTGGCGTCTTGGTTTTGACTGCCTGCGCGTCCAGGAATTCGTATCGCGCGCGCAGAGAATCGCCGGCTGCGTGGATGTCTCTACCAGAGAGGTGCATCACCTGATAGCCGTTCGCGCTGTCGGATTCTGGCCACTCCGCTAGGCCTTTGGCGTTTGGGTCGCCGGTCTTGATGAAATTGACCCAATAGGAAGCCATTGCTTCCGATAGCTTGAAGTCATCTTCCGTCCACGGCACTCCCTCCTGCGACTTCAAGGTCTCGAACACATATTCGATTTCTCCGGCGTGCTTAGAACCGGCGGCACTCGCGGGAAGCGGCCCTATCATTGCGCCGGGCTTCGTTGCCGGTACCTGCTCGAAGTGATACTGGTAAACTGGAGAACCGCCCGTCTTGCGGTGCAGGTCAATCCACTTCCAGGTTGAGTAGGCGATAAAGTCGTCTCCGGCTAGTGCTTCGGCCGAGGCCATGGCCTCCTCATCGGTTGTGGCCGGGTACAGCTTTAGAAACTGGGAGGTTTGATCTCCGAAGCGTGTTTGGGCCTGATCGGCAAAACTTTTTGGGGAGGGCTTTTTTGGATTAAAGAGGACAAACATTTTTCCTTCATCGGCATTCCAACCAGCAAGCAGTGGAACGTGGCTCTGCGCACCCTGCTCGTATATCGCCCGCACGGTGTTGGGGAGAAAGTATCCGTCCAGATTGGGTCCGAAGCCGAAGCCACGATTGTTTTGCGCAGCCGCTTGTAACAAATCGTTGGCTGGCTTGGCGCGCATTTGCGCCAGAGAAGTTGCACCCACCGATTCCGCAAATTTCACTCCTGCCTGTTCGCTTTCGCCCAGCGGATGCAACTGGATACCTGATCCTCCGCCGCTGGGAAAGAAGGCGCCGCTTTCCCCCATAGCTTTCTGAAAAAGACCGCGCGACAATGGAGAAGCCATGAGCGCACTGACAGAAAGCGATCCGGCGGATTCACCTGCGATCGTAATGTTGTGCGGATCGCCTCCGAAGGCTGCGATGTTCTTCGCCACCCACTGCAAAGCGGCCACTTGGTCTAGCAAGCCGTAATTGCCTGACGCATTGTGGCCGGATTCCTTAGTCAACTCGGGATTGGAAAGGAAACCAAAAACACCGAGGCGATAGTTAGGCTCGACGACGATGATCCCTTTGCCGGCAAGCTTTTCTCCGTCATAGCGGGGTTCGCTGTTCGCGCCCGCCACGAACCCTCCGCCGTAAAACCAGACCAGAACCGGGAGCTTTTTGATCTCAGATTTGGCAGGAGCCCAGATGACCAGATTGAGGCAGTCTTCCCTCGGGTGATTATCACGGAAGTAAATGTCCCCGAATACATTGGTCTGCAGGCAGGCGGAACCGAACTTGTCGGCCACGCGGACACCCGTCCATTTCGGCAAGGGTTGCGGGGCTTTCCAGCGCAGATCTCCCACCGGTGGGGCGGCAAATGGAATCCCTTTGAAAATGCGGACCGTATGATCGCTGTTAGAGGTTCCCTGAAGGGTTCCGCTTTCCGTGGCTACTTCATCCGCTGCCTGAGCGGCGACAGATATAAGTCCTAGAAGTAAAGCTATTCCGGCCAATCGCGGAGCCAGGGACGATAGAAACATGTTTCTCCTCACGTGCCGAGTGACCTGCTAATCAATCGCAAACTTTGAAATATGGACGAGCCCGAAGAAGGAAACAAGCTCTATACGGTCAATTAAGGAACCGTTTGGGATATGTGGTTTAGCCTCAGGAAGTTTAGAGATTCCCCCGCAAGCAGCTCAAGCCACGTCCTACACCGTCTGGTACGTGGAGAATTCCCTAGACTTTGCTCACTTAATTGAGAGAAGAACCGCGGTTTTGGTTAGAATCTGACCTGCACCGGGGAGGAAAAATGGCGCACACCAAATCCTTGAACCTACCGAACCTGGACCGGAACCGCTTCGATGACCTTGAAGCAGGTGCCATTCGTGAGCAGTTGGAACGCCTGCTCCTCCATCAGACATTCCGCAATAGCAAGCGCTATCCCGCACTGCTCCGATATGTGGTGGAACATACCCTAGTGGGAAATATCGAACAACTTAAGGAGCGGATTCTGGGGATTGAAGTCTTTGGCCGTGAGCTCGATTACGACACCAATATTGACCACATTGTCCGCAGTACCGCCGGAGAGACTCGCAAACGCATTGCGCAGTATTACCATGAGCCCGGCCATGAATCCGAAATCCGCATTGACTTGCCCTCCGGCTCCTACGTGCCCGAATTTCACTGGCCCTCTCCGCGACTGGTCGCAGAGAAACAGCCAGAAATTGTTTCCCCAGCAAAGGGATCGTTGTTGTTATGTGCGGTAGCGATGCTCTGCATCGCCGCTCTTCTGGTGGCTGCTGTGTGGGTCAGGACTCGCACCCACGAAACCGCGCTCGATCGTTTTTGGCAGCCCATGCTCGCCTCATCGAATTCGGTGCTGTTATGCCTGGGAATACCTCCGGGAATGCAGCCCCGTTCCGCGGCAGATTCGGCAGCGACCACTGTTGGAGATGCGCATCAAGATAAAGCTCATATGATCAGCCTTGGGGATGCGATTACCCTCGCCCGTGTGACTTCGCTCCTGGGTGCCAAAAGAAAGAGTTTTCAAGTCCGCAGCGGATTGAACAGCACTCTGGATGATTTTCGCAACACCCAGGCCGTACTAATAGGTGGTTTCAATAACGAATGGACGATGCGACTGACGCGGGGCATGCGCTTCACCTTCGAGATAGGTCCGGGAACAACCGTACTGCGCATTAAGGACAAGCAGAACCCATCCGCTGATTGGGCAGTGGATATGGCGATGCCCTCCAATAACCTGACCGCCGATTACGCGCTGGTGTCTCGCGTTCACGATTCCACCACCCAGCGAATGGTGGTAGTCGCCGCCGGCATCGGCGTATATGGAACTCTGGCGGCAGGCGAATTCCTGACCGATCCTCAATATATGGAGTTGCTGGCCAAGCAGTCGCCCAAAGACTGGGAGAGCAAGAATGTTCAGATCGTACTTGCCACCCGGGTAATCAACGGCCATTCCGGCCCTCCGCACATTGTGGTGGCGAATTTTTGGTAACGCTGACGACGGGAAGCGGCTGTTTCCAGGGGAACTCGCCCAGGTCAATGAGTGTCATCGCGATTTAACGCTAAGCGACTTTCAATTTCTGTTTTCCTGAAAGAAGGAATTGTCAGTGGCTAGGAGATGGGGGCACGCGGATAACCGCTACTCTTCGTCCCGAACTCTGCAAACGAAACATTCCGTCGATATAAATGAAGTAACCAAACCACTCATTCGCAGCGCCGGTTTTCGACTTCAATGAAGCATGGTAGATGTCGAGTGGCGTTCGTGAATTGTGAATCATGCCCCACTCCCAACCCCTGTCTCCACCAGGTTTGTCGACCAACTTCCGGACCTGAATGTCCCCCTCATTCTGCGCCAACTCCTCGAATTGCTCCTTGAATGCTTGTTCATTTTGCGCCAACGTCTTTCCATAAGGAATGGCCCAGCTCAAGCCGCTTCCCGGAATGTACACCCTGCAAAACCAGTTTCTGTACTCAGGGATTTCGGTCTGGTGGACCATTGAAGTGACTTTCGCTTGGTCACCACTCTTTGCTGCTGAGAGCAACTCATCCAAAAATCCCTGTAGGCCCTCTGGAGTATTCGGATAATCTGCTCGACCCACTGTCGACGACTGGCTTTCATCCAGTTTGCCAGGATCGGACTGGTACGTCCCAGGTTTGGCAAAAGGAACAATACCGTCCCACCGGAACGTTCCGTCGGCGTATACAAAATATCCGCTGGATTCACCGGGACCATCAGGCGAGTGACTGAAAACCAGAGTGACGCAATAGACATCAATCGGTATGCGGGCATAGTGGAGCATTCCCCACTCCAAACCCTTGCCCGGTGCCGGATCGTCATTCGCCTTGCGAACGAGAATCTTCCCATTCTCATCCTTGGCTAACGTCCCCAGAAGGTCCCGAAGTTGGTTCTCGTTGTTGGCTAACCAGCGCCGATAAACGATAGTCCAATCTTCTGCAGCAAGCGGATCAGCAGAGTATGTACGCACAAAATAGCCAGCATAATTTGAGAACTCGGTTTGCGTCATCAGTGCGTCGACCCTCTGCCTGTCGCCCTGTTTGGTAGCCGCCAGCATGTCGGTGATAAGGCGCTGCAATCCTTCTTTGGTATTTGGATACTCCGCCGAGGCGATAACCAACCCTGGAGCAGTCCCGGTTCCGGTGATCGTTTTCGGTTCCACCGTTTGTTGGCCATACACTGGCAGCAACAGCCAGAAAATGATTGTCAGAATTGAGAATTTCATTTCGGAGGAGAGTACCTCGCGCCACGCAGAGAATGCAAGCGGAGTGCGGGGTAAAGACTCGTCAATGGGGATTCGTTGCATCGTTGGCGAAAACAGGCCATTACACTTAGAACCCCGGTCAATGAGTGATAATGGCGATTTAGCGACAACTGAGGTCCCGCCAATGTAACTTGGATCCCTCGGGCAACGCGACTAGCATTGTCGTCATGGCAACGTTAGCTCGATTTAGGTGGCTTATCGCGGCCAGCGTTTTCGGCTCGCTGGTCGGGCTTCTTGGCTCGTATCTGCTCGATCCACGGTATAGTGCGAGCGCGATTCTGATGGTACAAGACCCTTCCTTACAGTGCCGTGCCTGCTGTTCTGCCCGACAAATCGGTTACGCAGCAGAAACTAGCGAACTACCTGCAACAAGTGTTGTCCCTGAACAACCTTCGCCCATTGATTGAACGCGAGCGCCTTGCGAGGCCTGGGGACTTCGAAAAAGTCTACTGGGAGACTCACAAAAACCTAAAACTCGAAGTCGGCGGCGATGCAGAACCAGAAGTCGATTTGGTTTACACTGACTCGACCCCTCAGCGTGCCAAGGGTTTCTGCGAACTCTGGACTTCCGCCTTCGAGGAAAGGACGAGGATTGATTCCGAGGCGGCATTCAATCACAACTTCAATGTGAGCCGAGGTCCAGTGGCTTATCTTGGCGGGCCCCCCTTCTATCAAGTCCGGGTGGTTTTGCCTTGCGCTTACGCGGCCCTCGATTTATCCCACCTACTTGTTTGTGCTGCGCTCGGATCGGCAACGGGTCTGTTGATAGGTACCGCTATGATTGTGGCACGCAGGAAATCGCTTGGCAAATTCGCCAAGCCTCGTGGTTGACGAAATCAGGCAATTACACTCAAACCCCCGTTACAAGGTCAATGAGTGTAATGGCGATTTATCGCCAGTGTGGCGCGACGACGCAATTAAGAAGTCATTGTCCGCTAGGCTCGTAGCCCGAGGGCGTGACGATCAACAAGCTTTGATCTGGTCGGTCTATCATTCTCTTCAGAGTCGCGCTGCGGGACGTGTCTTTGTGCAGACCTGTCATGGTGATCGAATACTGTTGCTGATCACTCGAAACCGCGTAGTAGATTACGCCGGGTCGGTTTGACACATTTTGCAAACGCGGCCCAGATGCATCGTTTACAACAACAATCTGGTAAGGGAGCCGATGTCCGCATTGTGAATAGGGACTCTGCACTGGCACGGTGTGGATACGATTCTGCCACGCTCCAGGGCCTCTCTTCAGTGCGTCAACGAACTCAGCTTCGTCCTTTGGGAATTTGTGATTAGCATCGTGCCACACGCCGAGAAATGACTGGACGCTCGACATGTAATTAAAGTCTTCAAACATGCTCCGATGCATATGTGGTATTCCGTCTGGGATGTACACTATGGTTGCCAATCCAAATAAGACTCGAACAGCGAAAAGAAGTCCGTAGACGCTCCTGCGCCACGCGCCATACACCGCGCAGAAGACAATGCCAGCCCCAAGCGCTATGAAGGCTGACGCCACGGCAAGATAAGGGTATTCGACGTAGTAGATGTTCGACGCATGAATGCGGATCGAGCAGGCGACGAGATAAAAGCCGAATATCAGCGCTGGAAGCGCGAAGAGACCGAAGAATATCGTCACCGCAACTCTCATCGCCGTCCGAACATTCCTCTACTTCCGTTCAAACTGAGATATTCCGGGCCTTTGGCCGTGAAGTCCCCCGGACCCTTAGCAATCGCACTCAGGACCCCGACAATGAGTGCAATGGCGATGTTACAACAATAAGCATCTCGTTCTGTTCGCTCCACTGCTATAAAAGCTGAATTGCACTAAAAAGATGAGAAAAAAAACTTCTCTCTTGGCGCTGAGCGATCATCGCGGTCGTGGTGGCGGTATTCTGCTCTTCCCGTTTAAAAGCAAACCATCGCACCCGAGTGGACGATCTACACTCTG
Source organism: uncultured Acidobacteriaceae bacterium (assembly GCA_963849315.1). Taxonomy (GTDB): domain Bacteria; phylum Acidobacteriota; class Terriglobia; order Terriglobales; family Acidobacteriaceae; genus PALSA-188. The sequence continues at coordinate 1,026,261 of CAWKGT010000002.1, forward strand.
GACGTGGATCGACAATCCACTTGCAAACATCATAGTTCGGGAAGTGTGGCAACAATACAAGCTTGAGAATGAGGGGCACGAAGAAGGATCGCCTAACGGATTCAAATGGTCGGGCATCCCACCCGTACCTCCGTTCGAGCATTGGCCAGTGGTAATGGGTGCTTGAGGGTGATGACCTGGGGCCACGCCAGTTGTGGTGCGACTCCTTCTGCGGTCGCTTTCGGCAAGGGTTGACACCATGGGATTGGGCGGACTTTAGCCAAGAACAGGGAACGACAATGCCGTGGCAGAACTCGACTCTGGTTTTGAAACATGACCTAGCTGTTGCAATCAGGCAATTACACTCAAAACCCCGTTACAAGGTCAATGAGTGTAATGATTCCATAACAATGTCGGCTCCCAGGGCCGAGTAAACTTTGGAGGCGCAAACCAACCAAAGGGCTCGGAGGAAAGGAGCCGAACATGCTGATTATAGGTTGTGACTATCATCCTGGCTTTCAGCAAATTGCATTGGTGGACACAGAAACCGGCGAGACCGACGAGCGGCGACTGACGCACCGCGAGGAAGCCGAGCAGTTTTACCGGACGCTCAAGGCACGAAGGGTGCGGATCGGGATGGAGGCCAGCGGACACGCACGCTGGTTCGAGCGTCTGCTGATGGAGTTGCAGTTCGAGCTGTGGATCGGGGACGCAGCGGAGATTCGCACCAAGCGAGTGCGGAAGCAGAAGACCGATCGCCAGGATGCGCAGTTGTTGTTGAAGCTTCTGATGGAAGATCGTTTTCCGAAGATATGGGTCCCGGATGCAGCGAATCGGGATCTGCGGCAGCTGCTGTGGCATCGTCATCGATTGGTGCAGATGCGTACCCGCATCATGAATCAGCTGCATGTGGTGGCTCTGAACGAGGGAGTGCGTCGCAGGAAAGCGTTGTGGCGGCCGGCGGGTCGCAGCGAACTGGAGTCATTAGTGCTTGCTCCCTGGGCCAGCCGACGACGCCAGGATTTGCTCGACGTACTCGACCACCTGACGCCGAAGATCCAAGAGTTGACGCGAGCGCTGGAGCAGGAAGTGGAGAAGCGGCCAGTAGCGCGGCGACTGATGACGCATCCCGGAGTCGGGGTATTGACGGCGTTGGCCTTCGAGTTGGTGATTGGCACTCCAGAACGTTTCGGTTGTGGCAAGCAAATCGCCAGCTACGTGGGTCTGGTTCCTACGGAGGAATCCAGCGGCGATCGGCGACGCCTGGGGCACATCAGCAAACAAGGCAACGCACTGTTGCGGTTCTTGCTGGTGGAAGCGGCGCAGGTCACGGTGCGCAGTCAACCGCAGTGGCGCAGCAAGTTCTTCCACCTGGCCATGCGCCGAGGACGGAAGATTGCGAAAGTAGCAATGGCCCGAAAGCTGGCGGTGCACCTGTACTGGATGTGGCGCCAGGGATTGGACTACGGTCAGTTAGAAAAGCTCGGTTCGCACGCGGGAGAGCCCGGAAATCGCCAGGGTGTGCAGTAGATCACCGGCGTAATGATTGGGCATCCCGCTCCCCTCTTGGGGAGTTCGAAGTAGTAATCATGATCGCGGTTGTGATCGAAGAGATGGATGGGTCGGACTGAGTTCCTGACCCCAACGATTAGAAGCGAGCCCAGGTTGGAAAGCGCAAACCACTACGAGAGCGAAATGGCGCTCTTCAACGAGTGTATGCAGCCGTGTGCGCACATAGTCCTTGACATCGCCGACATTGTTAGAGATGGCGATTTTCCAACAGTTACTCAGGCCCATGGGGGCCCCCTATCTTTTTCTGAATAGCCTCCAGAAGGGCGTTTATAAAAATTCTGTCGATGTCCTGCGGTTCACAGTTGAAGTGATTGAACCTACGCTGCTCAAAAAATAAGCACAAACGCAGTTCCGTAAGGCTCAATGTCTCGAGTGATGGAGCGTCTTTTGAGAACTCGCTTTTCACACTATTGGCAAGTTGGGCGCATTCCCTTGGGCCAACAGCTTTGTAGCCGTCGATTGTTAGCGCAAAACGGACAATGGTCTGCCAAGAGGCTGTTACCGGAGGTACAGCGGATGCAGTCATACTCTCGTTTTTAACCGCCTGTGGCTTTTTACTCAGCACGTCGCCGTTTTAGGATACTTCCCGAGAAGGTATTTTACCCGCATCGTCGTTCACTAGTCGTTGATGTAATCGGGCTATTACACTCAAACCCCGTTACAGGGTCAATGAGTGATATGGCGATTTATCGCCAACTGAGGGCTGACCGCGGTTCAATGGTAATTGAACTTAAAAGTCGAATGCTTCTTGAAATGGTCATAGTAGATTTGGTATCCGCCCTCATTATCGCGATCGATCGAGAAGATTAGCTCAGATTGCCCGTCATTATCGTAGTCTCCCGCGTCAACGAGCCACATTCCTGAGTCCAAGTAGGTTATGGCTTTCTCCTTGTCCAGTACGAACCATGGATCGTCGATGTCAAAGCCAGCCTCAACGTCAGCGCAATCGATGGCTTCGAGGTGCAGCCGGGCAAGAGTCCAGCCGGAACTTGAGATGTAGGACTTTGCGAGTCTGACATCTTCGTTGCGATACGGCAACGGTTTGAGTGTGCTGTCGTCCTTTTCGCCCAGCCGACATAGTTTTGGAAACTTTGTGCGGAAGGCACTTTGTAGCGCTGTAACCAACGCCGGCGAAATGGTGGAAGGCTTCCATCCATCCGGATCGACAAAGTGCGGCTGAGAATTTGCAATGAGCGGCCTGTATACGGCCGCTCCGCTATATCCGCCGAACTCCTGTGACCGGATTCCTATCGTTGGGACTGGCTCCGTGCTCTGAATCTCCTGCTGCCCCACATCGCCGTACCATCGGAAATCATCAGGGGTGCGACTGACTATATGCCCGACGTGTCTTCCGTCGAAGCTGATTGTCCACCTGACTTCGCGTGGGTAGGACAAGGTAGCCATCTTCAAACACTTCTGGTCCCTGCAATTATCTTGAAATGGCCTCCACGCATGGCCGACCTTCTCGAAAACGACGCGCACGCTACGATAGTTGGGATCCCCGGCATAATGGCCTTGGTTGTCCTCTAAAATGCCCAAGACCACGCCTTGGGCTGAAGCGTTAGAGAATCCAGCGCAAATCGTTACGAGTATCAAGACAATCCGCAGGGTAGTCATAATGCATCAATCGTATTGTGCAAAAACCACGTGGGTCGAGATTACGACGGTGAGGGTTCGGCACAATGCTATTCTTCGGCCGAGAATCAAGTGTTGTAAACAGGCCATTACACTCAGAACCCCGGTCAATGAGTGATATCGCGAGGTTTCGCCAGTTGTGCCGGTGTCGCAGCCGACGATCTGCCAACTGGCCTTATGCACCCGGTTTGTCCAGCAGGTGAAATTTAGCGAGTGTGAACGCGAACAAAGCTGGCCGCTGGGCAGTCTAGCCACTGAGTAATCATCATGACGCGAGGGAAACCGATGAGGGGCCCTGTCGCAAGATTTCTCAACATGTTTTCTGTGAACCCTGGTAGTTCTTTGGCTGTTTGCTTCCACGTCAGTCCTCGTTTGGCGCGCTCAGCGTCTATTGCAGCGTACATTGAACGAGTGTCGAAGCGCAGTATGCGGGACGGTCCAGGTTCAGGCAGGCCTTCGCTGTTTGCCGAACCATGGTTACTTCCCAGCAGGAAACTCTCAGGTGTCCGACCTAGCCACCTGAGCACTTGAAGCACTACAGCGCTCGTTACCGATCTTTTGTTTGCAATACCTCTCAATGTGCTCACGCTGATAGGAATCGATGGCGTGCCTTTGAAGGGTTTGTTTATTTCCTTTGCCAACTCGAACCAACTCAAGTCGCGAGATCGTCGGGCATCGTCCAATGCGGCAAATAACCCGCGCACATCAAAGCTGCGAAGTTGACGCATCGAGAAATTCTACATCGTAGATGTTGCTAACAGGCCATTACACTCACGATTAGGCTCAATGAGCAAAAATGGCGATCTGTCTGTCGAGATGTTCAGACCCAACCAAAAATTAGGCTTGCAGGGTGGAATTCTTTTGAAGAATTGTCGAGGAAACCCATAACGAGACTAAGCTCGCCGACAGAATCACAAAGAACAGCCACAACTTTAATGTTGCAGCAAAAACTACAAGCGCTGCCGCGAATCCCCAATGCCAGGACTCACCTTTAAATCCTTCAGCCCAGTTGGACTGGCGTCCGCCGGAAGCAACTCGCGGCGACAGAGCAGGCCACAACCGCGGCACTGCCTTTCGATAAGCCTCGTATTGTTCACTCCGATCCACCTTGAGTTCGGCCTCCTCCAGCAGGATCAGACGGTAACAAAATACCAGCATCGCCACGACCGCGAAGAAAAAACCAAGTCGGCTCATCATGGCACCTAGCGCGATAACCATCAACAAGTTGGCTAAGTACAGAGTGGACGAGATGCATCGCCGGCATATCTGGGTGACGACGCAACTGATGAAGATGCGTTTCGAAAATTTAAGGGGAAAGGACTTAGCGTTCTTGTTCGCGAAGAGTTTCGCCCGACCGATGCCGACATCCGGCTCAAACCACCGGAAGGGTTAATTGCGTTTCTTGCCGAGTGGATTCGTGCCGACGGAGAGCAACGGTGAACCTGCTATCGGCTGGCACAGCTCTTCCCTTTCATTGCAATGTGGTGCCCCATTTCGAGTTCCGCAATGGATCCGGCCTGTACGCTAGAACTGGGGATGTCCCTCTGAACCCAAACGTGCGATCCCCACAACGTCATCTCCACTTATATCCGTCCCTAGGTTGCTATGTGTCGTTGCGGTAGAGAAGATTGCGCATTGCGTCTCTCCGCGCCTGGTTCAGTTCTTTATTGTTGTCGCGCTGCGTGGGACGCTCAGTTTCAGACTCTTGGTTATTCTGCTCGCTACAGGCGGGGCAACGATTTGCAAAACCCGGCTTGTCTGGTCTTAGCTCAAACTCCTCCGAACACATGGCACAGACCTTGATGGGCAACGCCATTTAACCTCCAAATCCGACGTATATTACGAATGATAGCTGTAGAAATCAATCATTTCGCTCACGACCCGATTAGCTATGCAATCCAGTTAAAAGCATGGGAAGCAGAATTCTCCGAGAGCGTTTAGATCCTGGTTCACTTCTGTGACACATCAAACGACGGAGGCAAGTTCTCGGGCTGGCTTGCCCATGCGCGATTCGGCTCGCGGCCCAGCGTGAATTCCAGGCGATTCTGTCCTGTCTGTAACCTGCTGATGGGGAGCCAAGCACTCGCGTACGTCTTGCCATTTAGCTCGACAGACTGAACGTAAATTCCTTCTCCCTTGGCCGAGATCTCAAGCACGCTCCCATCGTCGAACTTGATGGCGGCGTGCGGGAATATAGGGGAGGCGAGAACCAATCCCCCCACCCCTTGAATCACGGGATACATTCCTAATGCGTTCCATACATAGACGCCTGACGTAGCGCCCAGGTCGTCGTTGCCGGGAAGGCCATCCGGTTTTGTGGTAAAGGTCTCGCGGCGAATGCGGTCCACTACTTCCTGCGTCTTCCAGGGATTCCCTGTCCAGACATAAGCATAAGGGGCGCAGAAGTCAGGCTCGTTTGCCACGGTAAAGTTAGGCTTGCCCCATCCGTTAATCTCGAGAAAAAACTTATCCAGCTTGGGGATAACATTCTGGTTTCCGCCCATAGCTTGGAACAGGCCCGCATAGTTGTGCGGAATCATCCATGTGTACTGCCACGTGTTTCCTTCTTCAAAGCCCATTTGGTCGAACTTGTCCCAGCTCTTCTGGTGGTGAGGCAGCGAGTGGTCGGGATCCCATCCGGTGATGAACTTACCGTCAGCAGTGCGCGGACGAATGAAACCGCTTTCGTTGTCAAACAGCTTGCGCCAGTTTTGGGCTGAGCGCAGCAGGCTGGCGGCATGAGCGTTATCACCCATCGCGGCCGCAAACTGCGACGCGGCGAAGTCGGCGCTGGCATATTCTAGAGTGATCGAGGCTCCCGACTCCTGGTCGTCGCTGACGGGGACGTAGCCCTTGCTGAGATAACCGCTCAACTGCGGACGTTCGGAATTTCCGTGCAGACCGGTTCCAGGCTGAGTTGCGCCTTTAATCATGAAGCGAAGCGCGGACGCCGTGTCAAACCAGCGCGCCCCAAATGCGTAGCCATTGGATAGCAGGATCGATGAGGAATCGCCGCCCATAACGTAACTCACATCGTTCGCAACCGGCCAGCGCGGAAGCCATCCACTCTGTTCCGCATCGCGCACCAGCGACTGCATCATCTGGCTGGTTTGCGCGGGTAAGAGCAATGCCTGAAATTGAATAAGGCTGCGATAGATGTCCCAGTCAGAAAAGTTCGCGTATTGAGCCTTCCCTGCGGGCAAACGGCGGACCTTGTGGTCGAAGCCGATGTAGTCGCCATTTTCGTCGCTGAAGATGTTCGGGGACAGGAGCATGTGGTACAGCCCGGTGTAGAAGATGGTGCGCTGATCAGGTGTCTCGCCACTGGTTTGAACGCGATCCAACATCTGCGTCCAGGATTTCCTCGCGGCTGCGTGGACTACGTCAAAGTCCCATTGAGGAATTTCGCTGGCTAGGTTCTTCGCCGCACTTTCCACACTAACGAATGAAATGCCAATCTTCATCAGAACAGGTCCGGTGCCTCTGCGAAACGAGACGTAGGCTCCAGCCTTGTGCCCCGTAACGGACCGCGCGCCGGGAGTGGCCTTGCCGGTCGGATTCCCATTCCAAATTCCATAAGAAGAGAACGGTGTTGCGAACTTCGCTGCGAAGTAAAGAACGTAATTCGTGGCTGACTCGCAGAAGCCTCCGCTGTGAACTGTTCCGGTAACTGTCTGATTGCCCGTAATCCTGATTGTGCTGGTGTCGGCCGCGCGTTTTCCGTTTTTACTCATGCCGCTGGCGCCGGCCTTAAATAGCAATATCCGCCGCGCATCTGCTGGGAATCCAAAACGTGCAATTCCAGCACGACTCGCGACTGTGAGCTCGGTTTTCACTCCGCTGTCTAAAATGACGCTGTAATAGCCTGGGTGTGACTGCTCATGATCGTGAGAAAAAGGCACAGCCAAATCATTAGGAGACGCGGCGCCCAGCTCCGCTGTCCAGGGCAGGATGGGAACATCGGCGTAAACAGTGCAACCGGCCCCGCTGATATGGGTCAGGCTGAAGCCGCGAGTCGCGGTGTCCTGGTAGTGGTACCATCCGTCGGGCCGTGTGTCAGGGCTCCACTGAATCATGCCAAGCGGCAACGTGGCTCCTGGAAATGTATTGCCGTCCCCCGCCGTGCCGATGAAGGGATTTACGGCATCATAAGCGGGCGCCGTCGGAGAGGTTTGCGCCCAAACACCTAGTGAGGCTAGTAACAGAATCGCAAGTAGGTTGCGCATCGATCGGCATTATACGCAGGTCCCGATCGAAATTGGTCTTACCCCTAACTGCGACAAGGGTGTTGTACGGAGAAGATCTCTAAGGTTGTATGGGGTCACCCGCGACTACGCCCGTTAATTTGTGCTGCGCCGCGGCAGTGTTGAAAGCCGCCACGTCGGTTTGAAGAAACTGATTGAACCGCTGGATGGCGGACTGGTATTGGGGCTCAAGCAATTGCTTTTGGTCCAGTATGGCGGCGGTAGGCGGCGCGTCCGAGCCTTCCATAACACCATCCAAGGCAAGCAAATGCTCCCTGATTTTGTCCGGAATGGTCACCACAGTTTCTCCCGCGCCGGGGTTGCTGGTGATCTCCGATTGCAGCGCCTTAATTTGTTTCTGTAGCGCCTGGACCGCGGCGTCGACAGCCGGCTCATCGGACGAACCCTTCGCGACTACTTGCAAAGCTTTCAATTGCGCCTGAATGCCGTCCATGCGATTCAGGGCAACGTCAAGTTGCGAAAATTCATGCAGGACTGCCTGTATGGTTTGATAAAGAGTCGCCAATGCGGCGGGGTCGGCGTGCGACTGCGAGTCATTTACCACTTCGATTTTTTGCTCGGTCGATCTGCCCTCTGCTGTCAGGGTCAGGGTGTATTCGCCGGGCGGAACAAGAGCGCCCGATTTCGGCCCTTTGTTGAAATCTTTCGTACTCTCCCAGCGCACGGGTCCGTCGGCACGTAGGTCCCAGTAGAGGCGTTGTAGCCCTGGCTTGGTGGGGATCCAGGGGAATTCTTTCGGCTCCCCCGGAGGGGTTTCGTCTTCGGTATTCTTCGGCGGAGCAACCTGCTGCTGAGTTTGAGAAGATGTGGCTGGCTGCGTCGGACTTACCTCCTGCTGCTCGCCGCGCTGAATCTTCCTTGGGGCCGAAGGTTGAGCTTGAACCACGTGCGGAATATCTTCATCTTCCGGCGGCTGTTCACCCTGCTCCAGCTTGTGCTTTCCTTTTAGGGTTCGCACTACGTGGCCTTGCGAATCGGCGATAACCAATTGGCCCGGCTCTTTAACCTCCCGCGCAAGAAAGTAGGTGATCTGTGCGCCGTAGGTAGGATTCTTTCCGTAGAATTCGCTGTCCCCCAGCGGTTCGACCTGCGACCAAGGCCAAAAACGCAGCGCCGCCGGTAAAGGAAAGAGATGTAGGGACTCTTGTCCAATCTGCCCAGTGAATTGCTCCAGTGGAGTTAGATCGTCGAGAATCCACAAAGCGCGGCCGTGCGTTGCAACCACGAGGTCCTCGACCCGTTGATTCCCCTCTCGTTGCTCGCGTTCGTGCAGCGCGATGTCGTAAACCGGGGCGTTCGGCAAGCCCAGCCCGAGCAAATACCAGTGCGCTCCCCCGTCCCATGAAAGGTATAACCCATTTTCCAGTCCAGCATAGTACATCTTCGGATTCACGGGATCGCGTCGCACCGCGTGCGCATACACCTGCGGCAAATCTCCGCTGATAGACTGCCAAGTTGCGCCGTAATCCAAGGTGCTATAGATATATGGCTTGAAGTCGCCGCTGAAGTGGCGATCCACAGTGATCACAGCTTCATTTGGATTTTCGGGCGACAGGTCGATCGATTCGACGCGGCCCCAAGCGAGAAGCCCGGGAATATGGCTAGTGACATTCGTCCAGTTGCCACCACCGTCGCGCGTCAATTGCACTTGACCATCGTCGGTTCCGATCCAAATCACGTTGGGATCTTTTGCCGACGGCGTGATGCGTAGAATCGCGTCATACACTTCCGCGCCCGAATTGTCTTTTACTACCGCCCCGCCCGAAGATTGCTGCTTTGCCTTATCGTTCAGGGTAAGATCCGGACTGATCGACTTCCATGTGCGTCCACGATCTTCGCTTTTGAATACCACGTTTGCCCCGGCAAAAAGGACCAGGGGATTCTGCGGCGAAACCGCGAAGCCGGCGTTCCAGGCAAAGCGGTAAGGAAGATCGGCAACCCCTCCCCCCACGAAATCTCGCGGATACGGCTCGATATCGTGTGCCTGCTCGGCTTCTCGATTAAAAATCGTGAATGCTCCGTTCTGCGTGTTGTTGTAAACAAGGTTCGGATTGTCGGGCGCTGGGATGGCGTACATTCCATCGCCACCATTCAGATCGAACCAGTGCCGGTCAAGAATGCCGGATGGATCTTTGCTGAGGCTGGGCCCGCACCAGGCGCTATTATCTTGCAGTCCCCCACAAATCATATAAGGCTGCTCATCGTCAGCGCTTACATGGTAAAACTGCCCGATCGCGATGTTGTGCAGGAAGGCCCAGTGCGTGCCGTTGTCGCGGGAAAGAGCGACTCCGCCGTCATTGCCCTCGATGATGCGCCCGCTGCCGGATGGGTCGATCCATATGGCGTGATGGTCGACATGCACCTGCTTGGCAATGATGCTGAAATTCTGTCCGCCATCTTTCGATTCCATCAAATTGTTGGATAACGCGAGAATGTGGTCCGAATTTTTCGGATCGACTGCGATATGGGAAAAGTAAAAGGGACGAACGTCGACCTCTTCATCTTTGCTGGCCAGGCTCCAGTGCGCTCCCGAATCATCCGAACGCCACAGCACGCCCTCCTTCGAGCCCATCACCGCATAAACCACATTCGGCGAACTCGGAGCAACGGCCAAGCCTATGCGGCTCACAGGCTCTTTGGGAAGGCCGTGGCCGGAAAGACGCTTCCATGTCTGCCCCTCATCGACTGACTTGTATATGGCGTCCTCGGGGCCTCCGTCCGAATAGCTCCAGGGAGTGCGGCGAAAACGGTAAGCGGCGGCGAACAACACTTGCGGATTCCGCGGATCCATCGCCAGGTCAGAAACGCCCACACTGGGTCCGAGGTACAGAACCTTCTGCCAGGTAGCGCCACCGTCGGAAGTGCGGTACACGCCGCGATCATTGTCGTCCGCCCAGGGGCTGCCCATGGTTGCGACGATTACCGTGTTCGGATGAATAGGATCAATCAGAATGCGCGATATCTGGAAGCTGTGTTCGAGTCCCATGCGCTTCCAATGCGCGCCGCCATCGGTTGATTTGTAAATGCCGTCGCCGAAGGAGACATCGTTGCGGACATTGGCCTCGCCCGTCCCTGCCCAAATAATGTCGGGGTTTGTGGCATCGACCGCCAGTGCGCCGATCGAGGCGACGCTTTCATGTTGGAAAAGCGCCTTCCAGGTCATGCCGCCATCGCTGGTGCGGAAAACGCCTCCCGCGGCCGCGCCGACATAATAAATGTTGCTTTCGCCAGCCACTCCGGCAACCGCGGTCACCCGCCCGCCGGAAATCGCTGGCCCAATCTCGCGGAAGCTGACGCTCTTGCGCACTTCCATGGGCAGCCGGGTGCGGCCTTCCTCGTCAGCTTTCTGTGGGCCAGATTCATCGGATGTTGCCAGAGCAGTTACTGGCGAGGTATCCGGCACGCTCCTGCTTAGTTCCGCTTTACGGGAAGTTTTCGCAGAAGAAGGTCGATCACCCTCCGAATTAACGCTTTGCTGAGCTAAAGAGTTAATGTTGAAACAGAACAGGAGGACGGCCAAGATAGGCCAGAAGCGATAGCGCAGAATCATAATTTTCTCAAAGCAATGGACGCAATAGGGTAGCACGCAGACGCAAAAAGAATCCCTGACAATCGATTGCTTCTACGAATGCTTTCCCCTCTGGCTAGCAAAACATTTCACGAACGCTTGTAGCTCAGTCAACGCGTTCCCCAGTAGGGCAAAAATCGACGGTGACGAAACAATCAATCAGGTCCAGTAGTTTGCGGAGAATGTTCTCATGTAGATTTTTCCGTGCCTGCGTGACGCGTGGGAACATTCGCCACGTGAACCCGTCCAACGCGCGCGATATTCCTCTCAAGTTTTTCTAAAGCAAGCCCCCACCGATGGACTCCCAAAAGTTTGGAAATCCGCGACGCCACAACCACCTTGGCGACGGGACAGCCAGTAAAGAACCGACCGTCGCATAGATCCATAGGGTGGGGCAGCTGACACTGACCCGACATATCCCAAGCCGAAGAGGCTTATTGATTTGCTCAAACCTTACATCCTTCTTTTTAGATTTAATGCTGGGATAGCTTCGATTTTTGTTTATAGGTCCCGCTCTACGCGGACCACTAATCGTTACCTTGAAGGATCTCGAACATGATCAGGAAGTGAGGTACGGCGAATACTGCTCAGAATTTCCGGTAGGGATCGAGCAACAATACATTTAACTAAAAACTGGCAGCTGGCGACTACCCTTTAAATGCACTCTCGAGTGCTTTTAGCAGACCCTGAGAATCTGACTTGGACACCACTTGCCGAATGCCCGCCCAAGAAATCTCGTTTAAAAACTGGTCATTTGAAAATTGGTGAACATAATCAGGGAACCGCCGGCATCATGTGCTGTGGAGCACACGTGGACAATACGGACATATTGGTATGAAGGGCGCGGACTGCGTGTAAGCTCTGGCGGCAAGAGTCAGATCAACAGCGCATCAAGCGCGGGCTTTATCAATCATCGCTTGCCAGATTCCTTTGGACTTGAGAACCAATTCGACTGCCTCCCTGACCGCGCCATGCCCAGCGAGGGCTTTAGTCGTGAAGTGCGCGGCGCGTTTGACCTCGGGAACGGCGTCGCCCACCGCAATACCGAGGCCGGCGCGGCGCAGTACCGGGATATCCGGCAGATCATCGCCAATATAAGCCACAGCCGAATCGGAGACGCCCGCTTTCCGCAAAATTTCTTCATAGGCCGGAATTTTCAGTGGCTGCTTCATGTAAATAAATTCCATTTTCATCTCCCGGGCGCGGCGAAGCAACGCGCTGCTCTCACGACCGGTAATGCATCCCGTGCGCAATCCCGCAGTCACGGCAAGGGTGAGTCCCTGTCCGTCGTGTGCATCGAATGTCTTGATCTCAAGAGCGGTGCCGTCCAGTTGCGAGAGTAAAGTGACGCTGCCATCGGTCATGGTGCCGTCCACGTCCATGAGAAGGACCTCGATTTGCGCGGCGCGTTTCTTGAGTGCGGCAGAAATTTTGGGAACCCTGGTCAAGAAGCCTCCGAAAGCGGCGATTGAATTAGGTGTGGTCGTCAGATCTGAATCAGGGCTAGTCCGGAATCGGGATCCAATTTTTTCTGAAGATGGATGGGGCTTTCAGTCAAAATCAGTTCGCACGTAGGACGCACCCTAGCTTCCAAAAGATGGCCGCCGTGGGCTGTCCCGTCCGAGCGGCCTACCACGACATGGGCATGGACCTGAGGTTCTCCATCCTTGAGAGCAATATCGCCGATAAGAGAAAGCAATTCCACCTGCTCGTTGAGAACGCTGGCGTCCTCATACTTTTTCGTTGCCCAATTGAACCAGCCTAGCCGTGCATAAGACAAGGCGCCGATAGCCTTGAAGCTGCTCCCGCCCAAATTTTGTTTCTTCGAAAAATGTTTGAGCTCGGTCGCGATCTCGTCTCCGGCCTTAAAAATCAATGCAAAAACTTTCGGCTTTTCCTCGATCTGTTTCCATCGCATATCGGCTGCCTCTAGTTTAGTCCGCCGTCCATTTATCTAATCCATTGTTACGACAGGCAGATCGATGAAACTCGCCTGGTCCGGCGAATGATAAATTCGCTGCTCGGCCTTTTGAAAATCGCCCGGCTTAGACCAGAAAATGTTGGGAACGAAGGTTTGAGGATTGCGGTCGTAAAGTGGAAACCAGCTTGATTGAATCTGCACCATGATTCTATGCCCCGGCAAAAAGACATGATTCGCGGTAGGCAGCTTGAACCGGTAAAGCAAAGGCTTGTCCGCGACGATAGCCTTCGGCGTTTCAAGGCTCTCACGGTACCGGCCGCGAAAGATGTCCGCCGATATCATCAACTGATAGCCGCCCATGCGAGGCTGACCGGCGACTTCATCAGGATAAACATCGATGACTTTAACCACCCAATCCGAATCTGTTCCGCTGGTAGATGCGATCAAATTGGCGATTGGCTTGCCGCTTATCTTCAGCGGCTCGGTTAGTGCATCCGAGGTGTAAACCAATACATCGGGGCGGCCGGACGCTTCGCGCTGATCGTCCACCAGCCATTCCGACCAGGTTAATCCATCGCCATAGCCCATGGGCTGAATGGGTCGCGCGCGATATGGCACTGGTTTGGCAGGATCCGAGGTGTATTCGTCGAATGGGGTATCTTCCAGTTTCGGCGCGGTGAAGATTAACTTATGGGCCGCCGAAAGATACAGATGCGATGGCTGAATGGTGCAACCGCTCGAGCAACCTGCCGGCCACGACGGAAGGCGCTCCCATGCGTTCTCTCCAGTTTCGTATGCGGAGACAGGCGGCACGCCGGCCTTGGGTGCACCGTCCTTGAGGTAGCTATCCAGAAAAGGCAGCAGGATCTTTTGCCGGAAATAAAGGCCAGTGTCGCTGCTAAATTTCAACGCGCCGAGAGTACTGGCGTCTTCTATCTCCTGCCCGTGATGCCACGGTCCCATCACTAGAAATACCTTGTCATTATTGGTGTCTTTTGGTTTGATCGCTTCGTAGACGGCGATTGCCCCGTAAATATCTTCCTGGTCCCATAAGCTGTGCACCAGCATTACGGGAACTTTCAGTGGTTGCCCGGCGAGTATTTTATCGACTGCTTGATCGCGCCAGAACGAGTCGTAACTGGGATGGTCAAGAATCTTCCGCCAGAAGCCCATCTGCTCAAGCCCGTGACGGCGTCCCAGTTCCCCCGCCGAACCCGCATCCATGAACACGTCGTAATCGTCGAAATGATCGGTCCACCATTTCCGTTCTGACTTGCGGTCCGCCTCCTGCTCGTATATGTAACTCATGTTTTGTTCGCGGAAGGCGCCGTTGTGAAACCAGTCGTCGCCCATCCATCCGTCGACCATTGGGTTCATTGGCACCGCGACTTTGAGTGCGGGATGCGGATTGACCAGCGCCATCAACGGCAGAAAGCCGTCATAGGAGATGCCGATGATTCCTACCTTGCCATTCGTTTCCGGAACATTTTTCACCAGCCAGTCGATGGTGTCGTAAGTGTCTGTGGAATGATCGACCGGAGTGGGATTCAACGGCCCGTGCAGCGGACGGTTCATTACGTAGTCGCCCTCGGAGCCATGCTTTCCGCGCACGTCCTGAACCACGCGAATGTATCCGCCGTCGATGATCACATCGGTGGCATTGTCGTATCCATAGAGACTTGTGCCCAGGTGACTGCTGTGAATGTGGTCGGTTAAATCGGCGGCATCGTAGGGCGTGCGGGTGAGCAGTAAAGGCGCGTTTTTGGCGCCTTTGGGAACGAGAATGATCGTGCGCAACTTAACTCCGTCGCGCATCGGAATCATGATATCGCGCCGCTCGTAATCGAAACCATAGCTTGATGGGGTGAAGTTCTTCGGCGTCTCACTCGGCAATCCGGGGTACGCCGCCGGTGCCGGCGACGTTTGCGCCAAGATCGAAAGCGTACAAAATAAAACAACGATGAGAGAAGAGAAAATAAAGCAAAACTTTCGATTCGGAGTAAAGAGCCTCAATGCAGCTCCTTGTAGCGAAGACTCAGGAGTGAGCAGTCTCCTGCAAAGCCAAAACGTTGTCAATCTCCGCACGCTGTAAGGTAACTTTAGAGGAATGAGGAGGTCAGGAATGTCCGATCTCTTTAGGCGGATGTGACGGCGAGCGCGTAGGTTAATGCGCAGGTGGGACGGGACCGTTGTCCACGGGAGCATTGTCCACCGGGGGCCGTGGAACAAGCGGGTGCGGAGCCGACTCTGGATTTTCGGCGGCTGAACCTGAGGTATTGTCCCGTCTGCGCAGCTCGATTGGCCCACCGTGGCGACGTCTTTCGGCCTGCCGCGCTTCCATATTTGCTTCCGTTATCTGATCATTATTATTCGCCACATCGCTCAGGCTGACGCCCTTCATTTCGCTGTGATTGGTGACTGCGACTTGGGCCGCAGCGTCGGGCGCTTGTTTTGCGGCGGTGTAGTAGTCATTCGCCGATTCCTGATCGCCATCCATTTCCGAGACGTATCCCCGATTGTTTAAGGCGAACGCATCCTGCGGATCGACCCTGTATGCCTGATCAAACAAAGTCCGCGCCTTGGCGCTGTCGTTATGATTCAGGGCATAAACTCCCTCCAGGCTTAACCGCGCCGCCCGCGCATCGGGGCTCTCCTGGGTTTCCAAACGCTGTTGAATCGCTTGGGCGTTGGCGGCGGCAACTTCGCTGATCGGCTTTCCTCGCCAATGCGAGTCGAATGCCACGACTACGGTTTGATTCGAGCGCAGCGCTTCCGCTTGGGTGTAATAGCTCAGAGCGGCGTTCAGATCGCCCTCCGCTTCCATTACATATCCCAGATTGTTAATCGTGAAGGGATTCTTCGGATCCTGAGTCAAAGTGTGACGAAGAATATTCTCCGCTTCGCTCGTCCTGCCTTGTTGCAACAGGCTCATCGCTTCGATATTTCCTCGATTAACGCCCAGCTCCAAGGTCCCATATCCGCTGGTCACTTCGCTTAATTTTCGGCCCTTTACGTTGTCCATGCTGGCATCGGCCACGATCGCTTCGGAATTTTCCTTGGACGCCAGTTGGTAATACTGCTGGGCTCGCTCGACCTTGCCTTGAAGCTCAGAAATGTAACCCAGATTGTTCAGGGTGAAAGGATCATCTGGATCGATAAGATAGGCTTTGTAGAACAGCTTCTCAGCCTTCGCGATTTCATTTTTTTGGACGGCCTTCACGCCTTCACGATTTAATTTCTGAACCGGAGTGGACTCAGTGCGCTTTGGTACATTAATTTTAAGGTCGCGCGCCGCCGCGCTTATGGTAAAAGCGATAACGGCGATCGAAGCCAGAAATAGGCGCGCCGAGTAAGATCGAAAGAAACTCACCATTGAGCTATTTTGATGCATTTCAGGCACTTACGGTAGTCCTTTTGAAGGCTTTTTGAATTTCTGGAATATCCAGTTTTCGTCCATGCGCATCAAACCCCGTATCTTTATGCCGCTATTAGTTAATACCCAAATGTTGCGCTTTGCGGTTTTGGCCGGTTTGCTAATGGTTACTCCGGTTTTCTCCCAAACTCAACCGGCGGAGCCTCAAGTACCCAGTTCAGCCCCGCCGGCGTCATCCATAAACCAGGGATCGCCGGCCACTCCGCTGGTAAAAAAAGCGCCCGAAGATTATGACCCGCTTCTCGACCCTCCGCCCTTGCCGCATGCCACGATCACTTTGATCGGAGGCACGATCACAGAGCTGGATGAAATCCAAAATCGGGTCACGGTAAAGCCATTCGCCGGCAAACAGCGGCTGCATCTGAATTTCGATGTCCGCACCCACGTTTTTCTCGACGGACGGCCCGCAGCCTTGCGTGATTTGCAATCCGGCCAGCGAGTTTATTTGGACACGATGCTCGACGGGAGCAAGGTTTTTGCAAAAAGCATATGGATCCGCAGCGCTCCGGGAAGCGGTAACGGACGCGGACAGATTCTGCGTTATGACAGCCGCGCCAATACTCTGACCGTGCGCGATGAGGTTTCCTCCCAACCGGTTAGTTTTCGGCTGGACTCAGCTACCGTGATTCATAATGGAAACACGAGCGGTTCCGTCGAAGACCTAAAGACCGGAGCTCTGGTCGCGGTGACTTTCGATCCCAAGCAGGGCCGCACCGGAGTAGTACGGGATGTTTCTCTTCTGGCGGAGCCGGGCTCAGTTTTTACTTTTCTTGGAAAGATCACCTTCATCGATCTTTCCCAAAAAATGATTGCGATCAGCAATCAGAATGATGACAAGGATTACGACATCTACTTCGACTCAATTCCCGAAGGCGTGCTGAAAGAGTTACGGGAAGGGTCGGAGGCGTCGATCTCCGCGTTGTTTGACGGTACCCGCTACGTCGCCCAAAAAGTGGATATGGTCTCCGCCCGACAACTTGGGCATTGAAATCAATTTCTTCGTTTGGTCAACCATTTCACCTATACTGTTCGGCTTATGATCCTGGCTGCACTTCTTCTAGGTATTATTCTTGCGGTTATCGTCGCATCTCGACCGGCAACGACAAAAGTATTGTTCAGCGCGACATTGAAAATCGTTATCGCGCTGCTTTGTTCGATATTTGCTGGCTACATAGTTTTCAATGTGATGGAAGTACCATCTGTGAGTTCTTACCTTGTCGGGCAAGTGTTCGGTTGCGTGATAATTATTCTGATTTGCGTCGGCCTTGGGAATGTAATTCGCAAAAGGAAAGGCAGGGAGAAGAAGCACAGTGAAAGCAAATAAGTCTAGCCTCCGAGCTTGGGCATCGCTTTGGCCTTCATATCTCTTAACGCGGCATTGATTATTCCATGGCGGTCCTCAAAAATATAAGCGATCGAGTTCAACGCATAATGCCATAAAGTCGAAAAGTCCGTTTGATACCAGCAACACTCCATCATCCTTGGAGAAAATCCGCAGAGGAACCTGAATTGCCGCGGAATCTGCTCTGGAGATACCAGCGTAGCAGCCGTCATGCGATGATTGCCCTCGATAATGGTTAATGGGCTGCGCTCGTCAATGCCAATCAGTAAGACGGCGCTATGCTCCGGCGTAGAGGCAAATTCCGTACTCATGGACCGCAACTTCGCAAAAAAGGCGCTCGACGAACGGGAATCGATTCTGGACCGTATCCGCTCCGCCGTGTCGAGCAACTGGTAACTGTCGGTCGAATGACGGCGCCATTGATTGCGCGGAAAAACCCGAATTCGCCGCAGATCGGGTGTGTCCAAACTAACCTCCCACCATTCCGTATCGGATGGCAATTCGCGCCATAAACGGCCCCGCCGCCGGTAGAGAAGCGCCTTGCGCAGAGCATTGTGCCTGGCATTGTCTAAATCCGGCTGGTCTACCAGACCTTGGAAGGCTTCGCGATAGCGATCGAATTCCGGTTGATAAAATTCGCTCCGGAGAAATTCCGCAATCGCCTCGGATTCCGAGACGCGCCGAAGTTTTCGCAGGCCGGGAACGATTGCGGCTGCACCCAAGGTAGTTCGCCGGCCAAATTGCGCGCGCAAATACGGGACAGACACAACAACCAGGAGCGCACTCATTAAAATCAGTTGCACTGAAATGACGGAGTGCAAGGAGTGGTGAAACAGATAAATGCCGGCAATAATCGCCGCGCTGAATCCCAACTGCAACCAACTCACATTACCGATCTTGCGCGAGATTTCATAACTCATCAAAACCACGCTCAACGAGTAAATGCCCGTCGTAGCGGCGTATAGAACGAGCAGGGTGGTGTATGTGCTGTGACCCCCGAGGGGGAATCCCGCGCCCAACAGCATATGCCAAAGACTGGTGGGAGCAATCCATATCCCCAGGGTGAAGAGCGACGAAATCAGCACAACGAGCAGCACGGCGGTGCCCAATACCGCTCTGCCCCCGCGCTCTTCCGACCGCACGCCGGCCGAAAATGGGAACATCCCGCTGACCACCGACCAGGACAACATATACACAACCCGGCCCACCAGTGCGATTGCCGCATACACTCCGGCTTGAGTTGCCGAGAAAAAATGCTTGACCAGAATGATGTCAAGATTATTGATGATGACTTGTCCTACAAAGAACACGGAAGCTTGTATGCCTTCCCCGGTGGCGGCCGGCAAAAAAGCGTCCGCAAATGCGGCGTGCTCGCGCGGAGGAACGGCGAAGAAATACGCCACTGCGACCGAAGCGACAATGGCGGCGATGACGCCCGAAACCCCAAAGCCGGCAAAAATTAAAATTACCGCGCCACCGAGCTTTACGGTCACCTCCAATACAAAGTTAAGAGCCAGCGGACGAAAGTCATACATTCCCTGCATGAATCCGCGGCGCACTCCCAGCGGCACGTAGAACAAGGTCGCCGCGGCCAGCATCATTATGTAGTTCTTGGTTGGGAGATTTAGATACGTAGAGATCAGGCCACTGCTCAGAAAAAGCAAAGCGCTGACGCCGATTCCGTACATCCATGCCCGCCGGTGCAAGAACCGGTAAATACCGATTTTTTCCGATAGGGAATCGTTCCTGGCCACAAACTTCGAACAAAGCAGTTGGAACGAAAGGGTGACCGACGACAACAGCATTAACACGGTGTAAACTGCGCTGGCGTGTCCGAACCTATCAGCGCCAAGGGTATGGGCAACGGCCAGGTTGTACGCCAGATTCATAGCTCCGACGAAGCCGGAACTAACCAGCATGATCATGCTGCCGCTGAGGACCCGCGCCTTCAGCGTGCGCACATGCCATGCGTCATTCTCAGCAGCGATCTCCCTCGCTGTTTCGGAAACGACGATGGATGGAGTTTCGTCGGGCATAACCGGATGTTTCCGCAGAAGCCAGTCTGAAATGAGATTCAGTACAAATTGATTCTTATTACCGGCACGACCGTGACCCGGTTCGTCCCTTGAAAATTGTAGAAAGTTTGTTGTGCAATACCAAAAGAAAACCGGACCGGGTAATTTACCGGAACTTCTCCGGATCCATCGTTCAACTGTTTTTGAAGTGTTTTCGTGTAAGAGACGGTTACCTGGTTGTTGAAATTGTCGTAGGCATGGAAACCTTCGCCGCGGGATAATTCTCCGTTGGCGTGCACCGCCCAATGCGAGGTGAGGGGAACCCAATCCAGCCGGAAAGAAGGCCGCATGGCTTGCGCAATTGCATAGAGGCTTTGCTGAACTTGCCACGAGCGCAAATATTCCGCAAACACGGCGGCCTGCCAGCCCTTTCCAAACTTCCGTTGCAGCCCGGCATAAGTGCTCGTGGTGTAATACTCCGCTATGAACGGGCGGAAAAGGATGTCGCGGCCCTCATAACCCGTAATAAACGCGGTCCTCGCCCAAGGCCTGCCAACCTGGAATTCAACCGTTCCCGCGGCGTCTCTGGAATGTAAATTCTGTTCCGTGAATGGACCAGCTTCGCGAATCATGCTTCCGGAAAGCGAAACCCAGTTTCCAAACGAACTGGTATTCAAATATAAGAATTGGCGAAACAAGTCCTGGTTAAAAGCCACCGGGCTCTGGGTATCGCGGCGAATCGTAAATTGCAAACCGCCGTTAAACGTAAGGGTGTTGTTGCCGACGTGCACAACCGGAGTTACCCCGCCATTAAAAATCGTGTCGTAGGTGTTTTCCTTTAGCGCCAGCAGTTCACTGGGATACGAAAACGTTCCCCGCGCATTGCGTTCCTCGACCAGTCCGCTGATCACTGGGAAACCGTTGAAATGTAACTTATATCGCGCGACGCCTATCGTCTCCGTCGAGGAGCGTGGTGGAGGCAGCAACGATGCGTTAGGCACGCCCAGCAACTTCGCATCCAGTTGATAGATATCGATATCCTGAAAAATGGGCGAGACCGCGAACTCAGGCTGCCAGGCGAAGTTCGGCGTCAACTGGCGCCCGGAATCGCCGGCCAGATCGATTTCAGTCTGCTCGGTGTATTCATTTCCCTGCGAGACCTGATTTGCGCGAGCGAACATCGAGAGCGCTTTGGCGCTATCCTGCTCCTGCCGATAGACGTTGCCCATCGCGACCAAATACTCAAAGTTTTCCTTGCTGTCGGGGTCGTTCGCCAGCGGTTTCAAAACTTGCGCGGCGCTCTGGGTCCGTCCCTGGGCAAGATAAGAATTTGCCAGGCCCAAATCCACAGATTGATCGTCGGCACCCAGCGACTGGGCGCGTTCAAAATATTTCCTCGCTAATTCGAATTGATCGATGGACATGAGCACGTCCGCCGCTTCGATGAGATTCTCCGGCGTGACGGCACTGGATTCGCCAATTCTCGCCTCCGCTAAGGCAAAGCTCACTTGTTGCTCCGCCCGATCATGATGTCCCGAAAGGGCAAACAATCTCGCCAGTGCCAGGCGGACTTCCACCCGATCGGAATTTGGAGCGTCAAGCGCGCGCGAATACCGTAGCATGGCCGCTTTGTGCTCTCCGAGAGCGAGCAAAGCCTCTCCATTTGCCATTAGCACCCGGCTGTCGGCTCCGTGCTTCTCCGACTCAGCGACAGCTTTGAGGGCATTGTCGCGATCATGCAACTGGGCATAGTTGCGGGCCATGTCGGCATAAACCAGTGAGTCATCCCCACCCAAGCCGATTGCCGCTTTCAGCGCAGTGATGGCGTCACTATACATATGGAGCCGATACAATGCCTCGGCCACATCGAGGTGGATAATCACATCTTTCGGCGCGAATTGCAGGGCGGCGCGATACTCAACCACCGCCGGACGGAACATATTTTGCTGCCGGTAAGCCTCGGCACGCGCCAGGTGCGTGGAGCCGGACTCTCCCAAAATCCTGGCGGCGATATCGGCTTCCTTGATTGCCGACTTTCCACGCCGCAGTTGAAGGTATGAATATGCCAGCCCCAGATGCGCTTCTCCGTAATCGGGACGGAGCCGGATGGCAGCTTCAAAATCTTTGATCGCGGCGTCGGCTTCCCGTAAATCGTTTCTTACATAGCCGCGATTCATGTAGGTCGTGGCCACATTCGGAGCCAACTCGAGGGCGCGTGTGAAATCCGCTTCCGCTTCACGAGGATGGCCTTGATAGGCGTGCACATACCCTTTGATCAGTTGCAAGTCTTTGTCTTTCGGCAAAATCTTTTCGTATTTGACCGCCAGTTCATAGGCTTCGTCATAGCGGTTTAAGTAGAGCAAATCATAGGCGAGATAAACGGGAGCTTCAGGGTCGCGCGGCAGCTTCGCCACCACCTGGAACCCGAGTTTTGCCGACTCTTCGTACTTGCCCGTGCGAGTTAGATAGCGCTCGCGCTCCCGCATCACCTGCGGAACCTGATTCATGCCGGCACTGGCATCGGCCCGATCCAGCCATTTCTTTGCCAGCGGAAGATTCTGCGCCTCCAATGCCGAATTTACCGCCCCCACCACGATCAGAGGATTATTCGGGGCCAGCGTATGTGACTTTTCGTAATTCTCCTCGGACTTCGCCAGTTCTCTTTCTGAGGTATAGAGATCTCCCAAGGCAAGATACGGAACGTAATCATTGGGATAGAGCTGCGCCAATTTCAGAAAATATTTCTCGGCCGTAGGAGCATCGGAAATTTCGCGCGACAGGTAACCAAGCGCGGTCAGGGCCGAGTGGCTGGTGGGGTCAAGGTCCAGAGCGCTCGTGTAGGTCTTGAATGCCTCTTGCTTGCGATCCGTTCGCCACAAAAGATTGCCGTAGTTAAGAATGATGTTTACATTCTTGGGATCAATAGCAAGAGCGGCTTTCAAATCTTTTTCAGCGCCCGCCGGATCATTGGAATCGGCCTCGATCAGAGCCCGCAATCTTAAGTATTCCGGAGAACCCTCTTGTCCCGGAATGCCGTTTAGAGCGGTGCGGGCAGCGCTCAGTTCGGTGTCGGCGGGCGCGGCCTGATCGGTGCGCTGGTACATCTCATACAAACTCAAGTGCAGAGACACCGGATACAGCGGGCCTTCCTGCACGGCAGGCGGAAGATGATCTATCGCGAAACGATATTCGCGAATTGCGTCGTCGTTACGATCTTCAAGACTGGCAACTTGTCCGCGAATGGCGTGCAAGCGATAGCTGTCAGGTTCCACCGCTTCCGCGCGCTTTAGAAACGTCTTGGCTTGATCAAACTGTCCCACGTTGACCACCGCCTGAGCCGCGCTCAACTGTAGAGCCGCGTCGCGGGTAGATCGGTCAGCCGCGCGGGAATATGCATCCGCCGCTTCTTTTCGTTTGCCGGCCAATTGATACGTGTATGCGAGTTCCGGCAGCGCGTCGGGATTTTTCGGAACGACTTTCTGCAAGATGGCGATTGCCGGCTCGTACTGCCCGGCGTCGCGCTGAAATGCAGCCACCGCCCGCAACACTCCGGGATCGTTGGGAGCGCGAGATTCCGCCCGATCGAGATATTGTTTGGAAGCATCGGGCTGATTTAATCGCTGATAGGCACGCGCAATCAGCAGCTCGCTGCGTGCCGAGGCTTGTTGGTTGTCGGCGCGCTTAAGAAGATCCAGGGCAGTCTTGGGATCTGGAGCCAATGCCAATTCGCCGGCAAGTTCCAGATCGTTCACGCTGGTGGGATTAGCCTCCAGAACCTTCTTCAGAATGGCTTGCGCTTCGTTATCGCGGCCCATCTTGGCATAAGTTTGCGCCAGTCCCGAGAGCCCTTGAATTGAAGACGGCTTTAGCCGCAAGCCTCTCTTATAAGCGAACTCTGAATCCTGATAGAGCCCAGCGAGCCGCGCTGAATACCCCCAAAGAAACCACAACGAAGTATTCTGAGGCGCTTCGTGCGCCGCGCGCGCGGCAAATCCGGCCGCGTCCCGGTAGTTCCCTTTTTCGAGCGCTTGTTGCGCTGCGCGTGAATTTCTCGCGGTCTCAATGCTCGATCCCCAGCCCAGGCCATTATTTGGTTCTTCCGGTTGCGGTTCTACAGGTGCTTCATTCTGATTTTTCTTGGCGGCGCTAGATTTTTTCTTGGTGGTGGCGGGCGCATTGCTATTCGGGTTATTGAGTTCAAAGGTTTGCGCAAAAGTCGGGGCGCCCAGAGGCAGGAGGGCGCAGACCATTAGAATGTACGTGGCCTTCTGGAGCATGAAAGATGATAGCGCGAGTTACGGCGAACCATGCATCTGTTCGCTAAAGCTCTGATGCTTCATGACTTGCTGCGGTTGGATTCACTGCTTATCCCAATATGAACCATCTTGATTCATCTCCCAGGACAAACTAAATACGACAGCAAACCTTCCCCTGTGGGATAGAATCAAACCGCTGCCCACCATGTCACAAAGTTCATATAAAGTTGAAACCAGCCACTTTCAGCGGCCAATTCCATTAGCTGCCATCGTGCTCCTGACGCTTGCCGTGCATGGTCCTTTACTCGCAATGCAGTTACCGTTGCGGACGTCTTATGACGCGAATTTTCATATATTTTTCGCATCCCATTACGCTCATCATTGGTTCGATCCGTGGAATCCAAAATGGTTTGCCGGCTTTTCGCAAACCACGTATCCGCCACTGGCGCATCAGTGGATTGCCTTGTTTTCATACATTGTCGGTCTTCCGGTAGCCTTCCTGCTGGTGCAGTTGATCGCGGTGCTTCTCATTCCGGTCGGCGTCTACCGGTTTGCACGATTATGGGTGAGCCAGCGCGCGAGTAGTTATGCTGCCCTCTTGAGCGTGTTTGTAGGCGCGGTTCCGTTCCTGGTGTATTCCGCTGGGCAGTTGCCAACGACGCTGTCGGCGCCGATCTACCTCCTCGCGCTGCCGTATTTTTACGATTGGTCCCGTTCATCGGATGGCCGTGCGCTGCTCAAAGGAATAATGCTGACGCTGGCGGCAGCGTCCGTTCACCACGTCACCCTGATCTTTGGATCGTTCTTGTTTGCCTTGCCCGTGCTTTGGCTCGCGGTGATTGATCGCGATGACGAAACTTCCACGGGCTCGGTACTGGGGCGCGCGGCAATTTTCGCGGGCATTGCGGCCGCCGGAGTTGGGATTGTTCTGTTGCCCTATTGGATTGCGATCATTCAGCATCCGATTGAACAGATACCAATTCCCCACGCCAGCCGCTCAAATCTGCTGCTGAACCTCGACTACGCGATCAATTATTTCTTCGTGCCTTATGGATTATTGATTTTAGCCTTCCCTTTCGTAATTTGGATCGGCTCGGCATGGCGCAGGCTGCGTCCTTTAATACTCGGCTTCTGGATAACATTTTTGTTCGCATTGGGCGGGACTACCCCCGTCCCCAAATGGATTTTCCGTCGTGCTTTCGAAATTTTGACGTTCGAGCGGTTTACGCTTTGGGCGGCGATGATGGCCCTCCCGATCGTAGGCCTGATTGTCGAGAGACTGCTGGATCGCTATCGAGCCAAGGCTGCGATTCCCTTGGCATTTGCGGCTATTTTCACAGTTGTGATGCCACTGGCGTGGCTGGTGGTGAGTCCTTTTCAACCTACCGGCGGATTGAACGTAGATTCCGTCATCGCATTCTTGAACCGCGACGGCCATGACCGGTACCGGTACATCACGCTTGGCTTCGGCAATGCCCTGCCCAAAATTTCAACCTATACCGACGCGACGAGTGTGGACGGAGAATACAACTCAGCGCGCCTGCTACCGGAACTCACTCATTATGGTACTGCGCAGTTGACCAGCGCTAAATTTTTCGGTTCGCAGGGAATGGAGTCCTTGCGTGCCATGCTCAAGCATGCTGACCATTACGGTCTGAAATTTATTTTTATTCATGATCCCTATTACGAACCTCTGGTCGGGTTCGCCGGATGGCAGCGAGTTGAGAGTTTCGATGCCGGATCCATCACGGTGTGGGCGAAAGATGACGTTCCTCCGGCGCGCACGATTTCCTCAGACGCCATACCCTCGGCATGGCAGGGATTGCTGTGGGGAATTCTGCCTATTGCCACCAGCATTCTAGCGATTCTTTTCGCGCTGTTTTTGCCTGACCGGCATTTGATTCGTCCCGCCGAGGTTCTCGTAGACCGGGCAGTCACGCCGGAGCATGCCGAACTCGTTCAAGGAACGGTTTAAATGAGACGCCTCACCGCCATCATTATTTTCGCGGCCACGCTTGGGTTGGTGGCGCTGGCGTGGGTGAATTCCGGCGGTATGGCGCGCGAGCGAATGCGCACGGCGCAGACGCCCGAAGAAGCTGTCCGCCTGTTGTTGACTGAAGCGCAGTCCCATAATTTCGACGCGGCCTATGCCCGCCTGCAAAATCGAGCGGAGGTCGACAAGTCGGCGTTTATCCGCGATTTCTATGGCAGCAACGGCAGTTTGCTCACCTACGCCTCGCTTGAAAGCTTCGATGTCTGGGGACTTCATGCGAATGATCGCGAGGCAACGTTGCGAGCCAAATTGCATTACTCGACCGCCGTGGGCCCGCTCGATGATTTTCGCGATTTAAAAGCGGAGCGTGACGAAAACAACTGGAAAGTAATCTGGCCCACAACCCGCGCGCCCAAGCTGGCGCCGCAGGTGATTCCCGTCAACTATCTACGATGGGATGTAATCAACCGCGGAGCCGAGGACGATTGGGGAGTGCAGAACGTCGATTCTCCGCAGGTGCGCATCATTTCGATGAATGCGATTCAGCGCGCGGATAGCGTCGTGGTACTCGGAGAAATTGTCAACGAAGATACGGTACCCGCATACGTGAATGTTGGCGCGACGCTTCTAGGGCAGAACCAGACGGAACTCGCGCAAGAAAGTAGCTTTGACAAAATTTCTCATACGCTCCTTCCGAAACAGGTCTCGCCCTATCGCATCGACTTTCCGGGCATGCGGCTGGAGAAAATAAAAAGTGTCCGCATGGACGCCAAAGCGATGCTGGTTCCCGCCAGCGCCGATCCCATTATCGAAGTCAACAAGCAGCGCGTGGAAACGGATGCGTTGGGCAAGAAAATTTTGGTTGGTGAACTGGCCAATCAGAGCGGCCAAATCGTCAACATTCCCCACGTGATCGCGGCATTTTACGACGCCAACGGAAAAGTAATTTGGGTGTCGGACGGTTACGTCGATCAGGAACTGCTGCCGCAAATACCGGTCACATTCGCGGTCGATTTGCCCGATGACGTCGCTGCGAAGGTGCAAAGCTATCACGTGGTAGTCAATCACTATGACCGGCAAACCTCGTAGCATGCGCGGCATTCTTACATCCTTAGCCGTTGTGGCGGCATTGACTATTCCAGCTTTCGCAGCGGAAGTTCACCCGCCCGCTCAAGTTACGGCTGGCGCCTCTTTTTCAATGCCCAGCAGCGGCGCCGGACAGGGCACGTTGTATTTGATTGGCCCAGCCAGCCTCAGCAAACGCCAGGTAACCCTCGGCGGTGATATCGCGGTTGAGGGAGATGAAGTCGAACATGCGGGACGTTACACCGCGATTCTATGCAGCGATCAATGTGTAGCCTCGACCTTCTACGTCCACGCGAACTCGGCGGACCGGCTGAGTTTATTGGTTCATCCCTCGCGCGTGCCGGTGTCAGATCCGAACGCGATCAGTGCCGTCGCATTCGTGTGGGACGCCTACCATAATCTCGTGCTTTCTCCGGTGAACGTTAAATTCACCGTGAATCCTACTGAGCACGCTTCGCTGTCGGAGGGGCGCACGACGAGCAATGGACTTGCCTGGATCCGTCTAACCTCGGCGGCAAAGAGCGGTCCCGCCAATCTTGAGGCCTCAATTGGAAAGCTATCCGAGGTACGCGTGGTTCAACAGGTCGCCTCCGACGCTTGCAATTTACGGATTCACGGCTCGTCGTCCGCCAGGAAAATCATGGTGGAAACCGATCCGGTGCGCGATTGCAGCGGGAATTTCGTACCCGATGGCACCGTCGTCAGTTTTACGCTGACCGACTCCGCGGGAAAAACCACGGTTGACGTCCCCATTAAAAAAGGTGTCGCCAAGGTTGAAATACCAGCGGTCGGAAGAGCACGAATCACAGCTGCATCTGGCGTGGTAACAGGGAATGAATTGGACATGACAGGCGGCGGAGAATGACGAATAAGCAATTTCTCGTGCTGGCCGCAGTCACGCTGATCTTTGCGACCTCACCCCTGCTCATTGTTGCGGTCGATGATTCCCTTCCCCTGGTCACTCTTAATGCGGAGAATCTCGGCCCCCGCTCGATCGAAGAACTCACCAGCAAGGTGGTCGTTCGCGACTACGCATTTGCCTGGCAGACCATGGCGCAGGCTTTGGAACAGAATCGCACCGATTTGCTGGATGGTTATTTCACCGGTACCGCGAAGCAAAATCTTACTCAACTGATTGCCGATGAGCAAAAAAACGATGTGCGAGTCAGATATCTCGACCATGGTCATAAGCTCGAAGGACTGTTTTATTCGCCGGCTGGCGACGCCATGCAATTGCGGGATCGCGCCCGGCTCGAAATCGAAGTGATGGATGGGCAGAAAGTCATTCACAGCGAAGAAGTCAGCTTGCAATACATGGTTTTAATGACCCCTGGGGCCGATCGCTGGCTGGTACGAGACCTCGAAATCGCCCCGGAGGCCAAGCCGTAAGCGTTGCGCCATTTCTGAATCGAAGTCCCCCCGACATTGGATTGCATCGAATTAAGAGACTCCGAGGAGCCGATTTGCCCGTGAACCGCGCTACCATTTGCCTGATTCTCGTTGGAGTAATCCTTGCGGGCCAGGGCTG
This sequence comes from uncultured Acidobacteriaceae bacterium, assembly GCA_963849315.1. Taxonomy (GTDB): domain Bacteria; phylum Acidobacteriota; class Terriglobia; order Terriglobales; family Acidobacteriaceae; genus PALSA-188. The sequence goes on from CAWKGT010000002.1 coordinate 1,054,854, forward strand.
CAATCGTACCAGCGTGAGAAAATCCTTGAGCCAGAGTTCACATCCGATCGATAACGCACCGAAACTTCTCGCCGATTACCAGCCGTGGTTCGGATCTCCTGGGCATATCAATCCCGGATACTCGTCTCAAGACCCAGCCGTGCTTAAGAAGCAAATTGAAAAAGCGAAAAACCTGGGTATATACGCGTTCGCGGTCGATTGGTATGGCGAGCGTCGGCCCTTTGAAGATCACAGTTATGGGTTGTTGCAGCAAATCGCCGCCGAAAATAATTTTCATGTCGCTCTGATGTACGACGAGACCGAAGAGGACAATGGGCACGCGACCGATGACGCGCTCGAGGCGTTCGACAAGGCTTACCGGTCTTACATCGGACCAAGTGCGCCGAATCGAAGCGCATATCTGCTCTATCAGGGCCGGCCGGTAATTTTCATTTTTCCTAAACGCGGCCATACCGACTGGGACCGGATCCGCCAGCAGGTGAATGGCTGGGAAACGCCGCCATGGCTCATTTACAAAGATAATCCGGCAGAACAATACGCCAAAGATTTCGACGGGCAATATGCCTGGATCCATCCCGGATCAAAGGGCTGGACCGCTGACGGTTCAGAATGGGGCGAAGAATATCTCGAGCACTTTTACACAAAGATGAAAGAAGACCATCCCGGTCAAATCACCGTTGGAGGAATATGGCCCGGATTCGACGACAGTAAAGCTTCATGGGGATTGAACCGTCACATGGACCGCCGCTGCGGCAAGACCCTCGAAGATACTCTGGCAATCGCTCATCGCTATGAGGCTGTTCTGCCGATGCCGTTCCTGATGCTTGCCACATGGAACGATTACGAAGAAGGCACCGCAATAGAAAATGGTGTCTCGAGCTGCAAGCAATGAGCTGCAAGCAATGATCTGCAAGCAATGATCTGCACGCGATGATCTGCTGGCAATGATCTGCTGACAATGATCTGCTGGGCAGCCGGGTGCGGAATTGCCGAACCTAGCCTTTTCGGCCGATTAATCCTGGGCCGAAGTCCACATTCTCAAGGTCTTACGCCTCGGCCCTTACGTCACCGGAGAGCGTCGCTGGATTTAACAGAGAGGCGGACTGCGTATTCAGATATATCGTCGTATCCGCGTGCGTCCGCAAAATCGACGCCGGAGCTAGGGGGCTTATCTCCCCCTCGAAACACATCTTTACAGCTTTGGCTTTGCGCTTATCCTGCGCGATGCAAACGATCTTGTTGGCCTTCAGAATTTGCCGCACACTCATAGTGATGGCGTGGCGCGGCACATCCTCAAGTGACGGAAACCAACCTTCGCGAAATTGTTGCTGGCGCGACGCCTTAGTCAATTCGACGACGAGGTATGGATCTTCCGTTTCAAAATCTGCGGGAGGATCGTTAAATGCCAGATGACCATTTTCGCCGATGCCAGCGAATGCAACATCGATCGGCCCGGAACGTAGCGCTTCGCCAATTTTGGCTATCACCGCAGACGGATCCGCTTCGCCATCTATCAGGTGGAAATGTTTCAGTCCAACTTTATTGATCAATCGTTCCTGAAGATATCGTTGAAAGCTCCCCGGATGTGTCGCCGGCAAGCCGATGTATTCATCGAGATGGAACATTTCCACCCGATCCCAACCAATACCCTGCATAGCGGTAAGCGCATCGAGGAATTCAATCTGCGATGACCCCGTTGCTACCACAATTCTCGCGTTGCCCCTGGCGTTGATAGGCCGGCAAATAGCGTCAGCCGCCTGTTCCGCCGCCGCCCTCGCCAACTTCGAATTATCCTCGAATACTTTTAAGATCATTCTTAATCCCTATCTCCTGAACGCTAACAGTGCACTTTCCATTCGCTCTCCGTCCATGATCGTCGGTGAGAGGGTTAACAATCGTTTTGCGCGTGCCGCTGTCAGCAATAGCGGCGAAGTTGTCGGTTCTCTTAAACCGATTCCATAGAAACCGTCATACATCCTACTGAACCTGGAACTCAGTCGCTAAAATACTGTGAAAAACACCAGTGCAATGCTACATAGTAGACAGCGTAACGGCGTCAAGCACAAAATGTCCGACAATACCCTTCGGGCTGGCATGCTTTGGTGATTCGCAGATTCCTCTGAACGAATGACGCGTCACGCTGCGTGGCCAGTATTCGCAAATAATTTGGAGAAGAGATGCCCCTCACGTCCATCGATTGGATCGTCATCGCCGGCTACCTTCTGATTAATCTCTTAATCAGCATCTACTATCGACGACGCTCCAGCGGCAACACAGAAGAATTCTTTATCTCCGGGCGTGACGTTTCCTGGTGGCTCGCCGGAACCTCGATGGTCGCCACGACTTTCGCCGCCGACACTCCATTGCTGGTTTGCGGACTAGTCGCCAAATCCGGTATCGCCGGCAACTGGATATGGTGGGGCTTCTGCGTCGGCGGCATGTTGACCGTTTTTTTCTTTGCCCGCTACTGGCGTCGCGCCGAAATATTGACCGACGTGCAATTCGTCGAAATTCGCTACGGAGGCAAGCCTGCCGCCTTTCTTCGCGGCTTCAAAGCCGTTTATCTCGGACTGTTCATGAACTGCTTCATCCTCGGCTGGGTCACCCAGGCAATGATCAACATCATCACCGTATTGCTCGGCCCGGCGATCGCCGAGGGCCGCGTCCTCCAACTAGCTCTCGCAGGACATAATTTCGAGTACACGCTCGGCAGTCCGCATACCACATCTTTGCTGCTGTGCATTTTTGTCATCATCCCCTTCACCGGAATCTACACATTCATCGGCGGATTATGGGGAGTATTGGTCACCGACTTATTTCAATTCGTATTAAAGATGACGATGATTATCGTTCTCGCTTGGATCGCCGTCTCGAAAATTGGCGGCATGAAATCGCTGCAAGTGCATCTACAACTCATCGAAAATAATGTTCGCAACTCGGGCACACAGGCCGCCGATCCTGTCGCCTTCCTGCCGAACTTTCACTTGGGACTTACCGCGAACGCTCTCTGGACTCTGCCCCTCCTCACCTTTTTCGTTTACCTCTGCATGCAATGGTGGCTTGCCTGGTATCCCGGTGCAGAGCCCGGCGGCGGAGGCTACGTAGCCCAACGCATGTTCAGCGCCCGCGACGAAAAGAATTCTTTGGGCGCAACACTGTGGTTCAACATCGCCCATTACGCTCTGCGTCCCTGGCCCTGGATCATCACCGCGCTGGTCGCAATCGTCGTGTACTCGCCTAATGGCGGCCTGCATCCCAGCGCCGCCTTCGCGCAAAATCCCGAGCAAGGATACGTCATGGTTCTCCGCGACTATCTCCCTCCCGCGCTTCGCGGCCTCATGGTCGCCGCCTTTCTCGCCGCTTTCATGTCGACCGTGGGAACCCAGCTCAACTGGGGATGCTCTTATCTGGTCAACGATCTCTACAAACGTTTCATCGTACGCAAATCCACCGAGCGCCATTACGTTTTTGTCAGCAAGATTTTTACTGTGTTGCTGGTGCTCGTCAGCGGCTACACCGCTTTGCAATTGACTTCGATCAAACAAGGTTGGGATTTAGTTCTTAACATCGGTTTCGGCACCGGAGCCGTTTACATCCTGCGCTGGTACTGGTGGCGCATCAACGCCTGGAGTGAAATCTCCGCCATGATTGCCGCTGCCGCGGCTACCGTCGGGCTGCATGGCGTAGCCTTCACCGGAAACAGCGCAACCGTTTACGCGAAATCCGCGCTGATCACCGGAGGCATTACCAGTTTTATCTGGCTGCTCGCGACGTTCGTGACCCGACCTGAATCCGAGCAGACCCTATTGGCGTTTTATCGCAGAGTTCATCCTGCGGTTTATGGCTGGAAAAAAATTGCGGCCATGGCGCCAGAACTGTCGCAGGTCCGCGACTTCGCCGGCAATTCCTTCAACTGGCTGATGGGAGTGATTCTCGTCTACGGATGTTTATTCGGAATCGGAAAACTCATCTTTCAGCAGTGGCTCGCAGGATTCTTTCTGTTAATCATCGCCGCCGTCGCGGGCTACTTGATTTTTTGGGACCTTTCCCGCCGCAGCTGGGCCCGCCTCTAACGTTCCTCGCAGTCAGGTGGATTAGCATTGGCGAGGAAGTCTCTTTGCCGAGGCCTCGGATCCGGGTGGTTCACGGAACGGTTCTACGGCAATGCGCTGGTAACGCACTTCCAGCACGGTCAGATATTGTGTACCGCCCGGCAATTGAAGGACTAGGCTGTCACCCGCTGCCGACTTCATCAACGCGCGCCCCAGAGGCGACACCCAACTGATGTGGTTGCGGTCGAGATCGACCTCGTCGGTGCCCACGATGCTCACCACTCGCGATACTCCCTCGGCATTCGCATAGCGCACGGTCGCTCCGAAGAATGCCTTCGTCGCCGCTTGGCCTGCTCTCGGAGCTTCCGGGTCGACCACTTCCGCGGCTTCGATTCGCTTGGTGAGAAAGCGAATCCGGCCATCGATTTGCCGCAGCCTCCGCTTGCCGTACTGATAGTCGGCGTTTTCACTGCGATCGCCGTTGCCGGCAGCCCACGCCACCACCTCCGTCACCGCCGGACGTTCCCTGGTGAGCAGAAACCGGTGCTCATCTTTGAGGCGCTCCAGCCCGCTCGGCGTGATGTAGTTCTTGACGGGGGTCGCGGGCTCGTCCGGTTGTGGATTTCTGGTAGACCCTTTTCGCATCTCTTTGTCTTTTGTCCTTCGTCCTTCTTCGTTCTAGCGCGAATCCAGCGTGGGACGGGCGTCGCGTAGTCAAGAGCGAGACGCGGTCAGTGCAGACCTTATAGATTTCTCCAGGTCTTTCATCAACAGCGTTAGGTGGAGATCGTTCACCGGTGATGTTTCAAATCCAAACTTCCTATAAAAATTCCTGGCTTCTTCATCAATCGCGTGAACGAGAATTACCCTGGCTCCGATTTCATTTGCCGCGTTCAGTGATCGAGACAGTGCATCTTTGAGTAAGGCTTTTCCCAGTCCCTTGCCCTGCTCGCTTTTATCGATCGCTAATCTTGCCAGCAAAATGGCTGGGATGGGGCGGCCTGGTTGACCTTTGGCAGCCCGTTTGCTTGCTTCGTTTCTATTAATACTAGAGGCACAAAGAGAATAGTAGCCAATCACGGCATTCTCACGGTGAACGATGAACGTGCGAGCTGATTTTGCTTTTTGGGATTCCAGGGCGTACCGTTTCAGCCAGGCGGTAAGAGATTCATGCTTTCCACAGTCGAACGCATTACAGATGTGCCGCTCTGCTAGCGGCTCCACTGCTGAAAGCGAAGTGCTTTTATCGTTCAAGGACTGACGGTTTAGACATCAATCGAGCCAAGTTCCTTTTGAGAGTCGCTGGCCTATCGAGGGCTGTCACAAAAGCGTCCCACTGCTTCGGGGAGATCACAAAACGGTTTTGGTCCGCCAAAATTATTTCGGCTTTCTCTTGAGCACTCGACAAAACAAACTCTGTAAGATTCTGCCCGGTGGCGCTTGCCCCTCGCTCCAAAAATGATTTCTGTTCTTTGCTTGTGCGCAGAGCTATACGATCAGTTCTTGCTGCTGCCGTTGCCATAGTTTTGACCCTTTAGCGTGCGCACAACGCGCGAACGCTATGTACATAATGTACCCACAACGTACGCACATTACAAGCGCCTTTTTAGGCGATCATTATTCTCCCTTTATCCCCCGAGGGGATTTGCTGGATGTTCGCGATGACCGCATGGAGCTTAGTGAGGATCTGGCCCGTCTGCTTGTGATCAATCTCGCCTGAGAGCAGGCGGTTCAGGACTTGGGTCAGCGAAAGCGAAAAAAAATTGCTGAGCGGACGCGCCAGCGCTGGTTCGAATCCGCGCCGCTGGGTGACTCGGAATCCGTAGGGGACAGACGGTAACGTTTCCCAGTTATTTGGCAAATGGAAAAGTGAACGTCCCGTCAGTCCGTGGTTTGTGGCTCTGTTTACCACAGAAGCCAGACACGGGTATATTTCTACCGATGCGCGGCGCCGCCAATTTAGTTTGGATAATCATTGCGGCAATAACATCCTGGATACTTGGGATGAGAATGCGGCGGCGTATCAAACGAGCACTCGGTGTAGATGTACAAAGTGAATCGGAACTCACCTCAATAAATACGTGGATGAAAGTTGCAGATGCCGAAGAACGCAGCAACGGCGGCAGGCTGCAATGAACATCGGCGCATGACCGGAACACTGTAAGGGCTAGATGCGACTCAGTCCACTCCAGTCCAGTCCTCAATCTTTAACCTGTGAACTCGTCGAAATTCCTGAGTGTTGTGCGTAACCAGCGTCGACCCCAGGCTGCGGGCGTGGGCGGCGATGAACAAATCATTAGCTCCAATCATATTTCCTGATTTCTTCAACTGCGCGCGAATCTGTGCGTAGTGCGAGGACGCCACGTCGGGAAAGTCCAGAACTTCCACATAATTCAGAAAGGCATTCAGCGCCGCTTCGTCCTGTTGGCGGCGGGGAGATATTTCAACTCCATAAAGCAACTCAGACTTGGTAACTACAGAGACACAAACGTCGCTGACCGGGACCCGTTGCAGTCGCCGCAAAAGCGGATCATGGGAACGCTTCATCACATAGGAGCAGATGTCAGTATCCAGCATGTAGCGGAGCATTACCGCTCGCGCTCCTGCACCGGCAGGTCTTCCACGCCTTCCATGAAGCTGGCCGAAGCCGCAGGCGCATCCGCCAGATAGGAATTCCAATTAAATGGCCGGGGCGACAACACGACCTCGCTGCCGTCTTTGCGAATGAACACCTCCTGGGTGCGGAACTGAAACTCCTTGGCAGGCGGACCGCCTGGCTGCGGTTGCACAATTTTTTCCCACGCTACAACTGCGGCTACACTGGAACAGGCACCTTACTGCGACCTGCTCCTTCAAAATGATCTCTTTCTCAAACATTAATAAGCAGTATGGCAAGCAGTTGCTCTTCGTGGATGCTTCGTTCCAGTTGAATCCCGGCGAAAAAGTTGGACTGGTCGGTCCCAATGGGGCGGGCAAGACAACGCTCTTCCGCATGGTGGTGGGCGAGGAAACTCCCGACGAGGGTACGGTCTCCGTCCCTAAAAAGTTGACGATCGGATACTTTCGCCAGGACGTCGAGGAAATGCAGGGACGTTCGGTCCTGGATGAAGCGATCGCAGGGAGCGGACGCGTCGGCGATCTACACCACGAACTCGAAGCCTTGCAGCGAGAAATGTCCGACCCTGAAAAGGCTGATGAGATGGACCGCATCCTGGAGCGCTTCGGTCACGTGCAGGAGGAGTATGAGCATTTGGGCGGTTACGCGCTGGAATCGCAGGCCCGCGAAGTATTGCACGGGTTGGGATTTAAAGATGATCAGATTGACGGCGACGTGGGGGCGCTCTCCGGCGGATGGAAGATGCGGGTGGCGCTGGCACGAGTGCTGCTCGGCATGCCGGATGTGTTGCTGATGGACGAACCGACGAACCATCTCGACATCGAATCCATCATCTGGCTCGAGCAGTTTCTCAAGTCATATCCCGGCGCGCTGCTGATGACTTCGCACGACCGCGAGTTCATGAATCGTCTGGTATCGAAGATTGCGGAGATTGATGGCGGCGAAATCATCACCTACTCAGGTGACTACGACTTCTACGAGCGCGAGCGCGCGATCCGAGAGAGCAACCAGCAGGCAGCCTTTGCCCGGCAGCAATCCATGCTCGCCAAAGAGCAGCGCTTCATTGATCGTTTCAGGACGCACGCGGCCAAAGCGGCCCAGGTGCAGAGCCGAATTAAGGCGTTGGACAAGATCGAGAAGATCGAATTGCCCAAAAAACGGCAGGTCGTGAAATTCGACTTTCGTGTTCCTCCGCGATCGGGCGAACAAGTGGCCGTGATTGAGAATCTGCACAAGAGTTATGGCCCGCGTGTGATTTATGACGGATTCAGTCTCACCATTCGCCGCGGAGAACGCTGGGCCGTCATGGGGAGAAACGGCGCGGGCAAGACCACTCTGCTCAAGATGATTGCTGGCGCGACCGCCCCTGATGCGGGAAGCGTGCGGCTCGGCGCCAGCCTGAATATGGGCTACTTCGCGCAACAATCGCTGGACGTTCTCAATTCCGATCTCAACGTCATCGAACAGTTGCAACAGGATTTTCCCCAGGACGGGCTCGGGTCGTTGCGGAACCTTGCGGGAGCATTCCAGTTCTCCGGCGACGACGTGGATAAAAAGATCCGCGCACTTTCCGGCGGCGAAAAATCGCGGCTGGCAATAGCACGCATGCTCTACAACCCGCCAAACTTCCTGGTGCTCGACGAACCGACGAATCACCTGGATCTTGCAACCAAAGAAATGCTGGTGGACGCCCTGAAAGATTTTGAAGGCACCATGATCTTCGTATCGCATGACCGCATGTTTCTTCGCGGACTCGGATCACGTGTGCTGGAACTGGGCGGCGAGAGCGGCACGGACCGCAATCCCACGGTTTATCCCGGTTCGTATGTCGAATACGTGCAGAAGCTTGGACATGAGGCGCCTGGGATCTATTCGTAGGGCTTGAGAAATGGGTGCGTCGCGTCTGTCCCAGTATTGCCGATGGGCCCGCACAGCGAAACATCGGCAGAGATCCATGATGGGCTCACTTCGAGCCCGGAGGCACAACGCCGTTCATGCGCAGATACTCGACCATCTGCCCATAGTGGTCGTATCCATGAGCAGAAATGAAAGATGCAACGACCGACCGCGTGTGCAGACCGTCGACACCGTCAATAGCGGTGTAGGCATTCTCGGGAGTAATCGTCGCGAGCGCCTTGTGGGCATAGGCGAAAGAATCCGCAGCGGCCTTCAGCAGTTCATCTTTCGTCCTCAGACCCTCAATGCTTTTAGGGTCAACCGGCATCTTCTCCCCAAGAATCTTCGAAGCGAAATAGTAGTTCGCCGTGGCGACGTGCGATATTTCTTGCCCGAACGTGCGAACCCCGTCATACTTTGCGCCCTGCGAGGCCGTAAAGGTTGCCGCAGTAGGCGCAAAGCCGTATTTGTCCGCGGGCATCGCCTGCGCGACTCCCATAAACTCATGCTCGAAGAGGTTCAGCAACTCATTCTGCGCCTGCACCGGTGACATTTGGGTGCCGGCGGCCACCTTCGCACTCGTTGAACCCGTTTGCGCAGAGCCCACGAGCGTACAGCCTCCTAGAATCAAAGCAGTGCAAACATACCGGAGACGCATAGATCACCTCACTAGCAAATTTGCTCAACAGTCTAGCAGACGCCTGCCCCTCGTTCGGGGGATATAGCGTCTGGAAAGCGTCCCGTGTGTCCCCGATTTTCAGAATCCAGTGAAACGAGGCTTGGTTCTGGAACGAAGTCAATGGGCATGGAGTAGTTTTCGTCATTATGAGTACGACGAGCTGGGAGTGGGTTTGGTCGACGAACCCCAGAAGGCGGAAATTCAAGTACGGAAAAGCGCATGATGCTGGCGTTAGTCGAAACCGCGACGGGTGGGGCAGCCGTGTTTTTATGATGTGAAGGGGCAAAATCTAAAGATGGGCCAGCCCCCATGATCGAATTTCGCTGACGGGGGGAGTTAACCCCACGGAATGGTCTCGAAGATCTTTCTGATTGTTCCGTCGTTTTCTCGCTTTAAGAAAATCTTTAGACGCTTACCCACAGAATTTCCAATCACAGGCTTGCCGCCTATCGTGTAATTTACAGTGCCTACGTACACCCCGCACGGCACGTCTTTCGTGCTCCATTTCCAAGTGTAGTGAATTGAGGTAGCAGTCCGCCCCGTCTCTTTCATCAGCGCGTAGGGATGCACCATAATTCCAGTGTTCCAGTCAGAGATCGAAAGGTCGGGTACAGCTTCGACTTCCCAGCCAGCAGCAGGAAGACCTTCAACCCCAATCATCCATTCATAGTTTGGTGCTGGTTCTTCTTCCTTAAACCCTATGTCTTTAGCGATCAACCCAGCGGCGAGCGTGTATGCTTCCTTGCCGACCAGTTCCATGCTTTTTTCGGGTGTATGCGCTGGATCAATGGCTGTTGACCAAGACGTGAATGCTGCCAGAGCGGTCGCAACACCTGAACTGAATCCGGTTGATTGGCGCAAATGGAAGTTTGGCAACTCTGCAAGCATCAGTCCAACGGCATTGTGGAATGCGATATTACGGTTGATGTCGAGGTGCTTGGCTTCCATCTGCTTAACGATGTTGGAAACGAAGTGCTCGATATGCCGTTTTGCAATCCAATAACCGAACATCGTTCCGGCGAATGCAAGCACGATGTCGAACCATTTCTCAGCGAGAAGGTGCAGCAGATGATTCGCTACCAGCATCACGTTGCACATTAAAGGTCCTTAAGTTGTGAGTTTTCAGATTATATTACCCAGGATGGTCGCCAGGTACATTGCAAGAACTCTGTCAAGGTTTATCGAGCGGATCAGGTAGATTAGAGCCGAATGGAAGATAAAGAAGGAGAACCCAATCTCTGATTTCGCGGATTGCAAACCGCCCCTTGGGCGCAAGTTCCCAGGCTGTATCGCTCTAAAGCACGCGCCAAGAAAATGGGGCGGGTCCGCCTTTGAGATTTTGACTTCCTCAACACAATCCTGAAGACGGCTGCCCCACTCTTCGTGGTGTTCGACGGGTGGGCATTGATGCAGGCGGCACTATGTTTCATGGATCGCAGCGCGAGCGGGGAGTGGGTTTGGTCGACGAACCTCAGAAGGCGGAACGTCAAGTACGGAAAAGCGCGTGACACTGGCGTCCCGAATGCCAACCCGTCAAAAACCGCGACGGTTGGGGCAGCCGACTTAGTCACAGTGTTGAGAAGTCAAAAGCGTGCGGGACAAAGGTGCGCCAGCCCGCCCGATCGGAAGTAAACCACTTCCGCAAAATCATCGCGCGGGTGGGTTGTTTCGAGCGTAAGGCAGCATCTCTTCCAATTGCTGTGGACCATAACCGTGCGCTGCGATGGGCTGGTACGTGGACGGCACGATTTGCCTCATGGTCTTCTTCTCGAACGCGCGCTCGCGAGCCTCTTGTTTGGCGACCGAGCCGTGACATTTCTTATGTTTCTTTCCTCTGCCGCACGGGCAAGGATCGTTTCTGCCGACCTTAGGTGCCTTGTGATCCTTCAAAAAGCTGCTATAGAACAGATTCCCGATCAAATCCGCTCGACCCGTAACCGCAACCGCGAGTGAAGCCGGGCCGTGTACTGCGGAATCGCCGCCAAAATCCACTCCACCATAGATCTCGAAACGCCACATCGTGAGTTTCGGATCGTCTACACTCTGCGCGCCCTCGTAGCGGAACGTCCCCTCGCCCAAATCTCCTGACGTGTGATTCTTCCCGCTAGAAATCATCCGCGTGAAGAAAGCCTCACCGTAGTTGGTGAACACCGCTGCGATGGAGGAGTAGCCATCTTCCATGCGGACATCGAAATACCGGAAAGCCAGCGCCTTCGCAATCATCGCAAATAATTCTTCCAGCTTCTTGTGATCTAACGGAATAGCCGTGCCGCCGCTACGGTCGTACCCTTCGCGCAGCGTCCGTTGGAGCTTCGCGTTCTTCTCAAGTCGTCGAGGAACCAGTTCCGTGAGAATTTTCGCCGCGTCCACATTCTTCGCGCCGAACGGAAGAACGGTCATCAGGTAGGATTCGAGTTCCGACTTGCGATTATTGCAACGTTTACAAGCGGGCACTTGAGGCAAATCGGCGCGCCTATTCTGTAAGAAAAATTTCCTGCCCACCGCATGGTCGGACGTATCCGCTGGCGCGTTGTTGCAGTACACGCATATTTGGCCGCCGAGCTTGTGCTTCATAGAATGCTCCGTAATTCCATTTTAGCAGCACCAGAGATGAGAGATTTCAGGAACTTGCGCGTGTCCCGTGCTATCTGCTTGCCAGCGGTGCCCCGTAAACGAGTAGTTCGAGGCGTAACGCCGTTGCGATACCAATGCCAAAGCACATCATGCAGCTTGCTCAGGTCCGTCACGAGCCGGGCCAACTCTCGCGTATTGGTCTGGGCAAAGATACCGCTCATGTCCATCCTCTGTTTGTGCGCATATCGCTTGTCGCGTATCTGCTTGTAGCATTTCTCATATACCTTCCGCCGCGCTCCTACGAATTGCTCAAGCCGCCTAAAGTCTAAGCTCGTTGGCTCTTTCACAGCTTTCATGAAGTTATCAACCAAGTGACTAGCGTTCGCCAAATCCTTGTCCTTGCGTTGCCGTAAAGCAGCCTTCGAGAAAATCGCAGGATTCTTTGCGGCGAGGCTGAGAAGCCGTCCAACATTGTGAGTATCTTTGCCCCGATCAAAGATTCGTCCCAAAGCAATCAGAGAATTTGCCTGAATTGAACCGAGCGAGACTACCCAGAATCCGGCGTCTCGATTTAGCAGATCATGCATTTTTCGACTCTTACGGACGGCTGCGTGAACAGTGCGCCAGATATAAAAACACTGGACGACGTCATCAACATCGTTGTTGAAAACCCGTAACTCGTTCTCAAACTCTGCTGTCGGAGCAGATAAGACAGCTGCCATTTCCTATTCTCCGTACTTCAATTGAAAACGGACTTATGATCTCCGCGCCGTAGAATCAGTGCTTGCTTGAACCACTCGCGGTCGATGTTGACGTTCAATTGCAATTCCACATCCAGAAGTAATTCTTCCGCCACCGAAACGAAGTCTGGCAGTTCTTCATCTTCGTAGTTGTACAGTGCGATCTCAAGTCTCATAAAGCTGTCCATCGCCGCCTGTAGGTCTGGATTGTGGCCGCGTATTTTGTCACGGGCAGCAAAATACTTCAGAGGAGTGTCGGCGTGGAAACCTACGCGATCTCGGAAGTTCTTGATTATCTCAAGCTGTGGTTCCAGTTGCCGCCAGACTCTATCAATCTCCTCTTTGTGCTTTGGAAACAGCCGCCGCCAAAGGTCGAAAACATTCATTCCGTCACGTGACTGATCCACAAACGTAGCGAGCCAACTGATGGCAACGGTGCGCATTGAAGTCGCGAACATCCCCCCATCGTGGCCTAAAATGTTTTTGGGACAGTGTCCGTTGTCGTTTAGGTCGAACAGCAACAGGTAGAAGTGGACAAGTTCCATCGACTTCATGCGGTAAATCACGTACCTTCTGAGATCGGCCTTCCGTAGCTGTGCTCCTAGATCCATGGGTGGGAGCGTACCATAATATGCGTTGACGAACAAAAGGCGAACACGGGACCGGGCTCTTGATTGCGCCGACATCACCAACATAGTGGTTGGTTTGTCCTTGCGTTTGCGAGAGCAGGTACGATGCTGCCGGTAAGCACTGGTTCGGGGTATGCCCCGGTGGTTTACTTGAAGACCCATCCGTCGGGCGATCTTGACGGTGACCGCTGCACCACGGAAAATCGCTCGGTGAGAATCGCCACCTTCAACATTAACAACATCAATAAGCGGCTCGACAATCTGCTGGCTTGGTTGGCGAAAGCTGAGCCGGACGTGGTTAGTCTCCAGGAGCTCAAGGCAGAGCAGGGAGCATTTCCCGTGAATGCCCTTCGGAGCTCTCGGGTACGAAGCGGTCTGGCTAGGGGAGCGGTCATGGAATGGCGTGGCCATCCTCGCGCGAAATCAGGTTCCCGTGGTGACGCGCACGAGCTTGCCGGGAAATTCTGCGAGGAATAATAATGAAGATCAGCAGGCTCGCTACATTGAAGCGGCGGTTCAGGGAGTCCTGATCACTTCCATTTACCTGCCCAATGGGAATCCGCAGCCGGGACCGAAATTCGATTACAAGCTGGCGTGGTTTGAGCGGCTCATTGCGCACGCATCCGAACTCATGGCGAGCGGCGCACCGGTGGTGCTGGCCGGTGACTACAACGTCGTGCCGACACCGCAGGACATTTATCCGACACGGTCGTTGGATAACAATGCTTTGATACAGCCCAAAAGCCGCGAGGCCTTTGCGCGTTTGCTGGCTCAAGGCTGGACCGACGCGCTGCGGAAGCTGCATCCGGAGGGGCCGCTCTGGACTTTCTGGGATTACAAATTTGAGCGGTGGCAGAAGGACAAAGGCATGCGACTCGATCACTTTCTGCTCTCTCCAAATTTGTCGGACCGGCTCGTGGACGGCGGTGTTGACCGATGGGCCCGTGGCCAGGAAAACGCGAGCGACCACGCGCCCGCATGGATCAAGCTCGATCTGTAGAGAAGAGCGGATCTGCGTTCAATAAATAAGGGGAACTGCGAGCCAGTTCCCCTTATTGGACAGCTTTGGACAGCCGATACGACCGCCGAATTGCCCGTAACTTTATGATGTCTTTGGTTGCGGGGGTAGGATTTGAACCTACGACCTTTGGGTTATGAGCCCAACGAGCTACCAGACTGCTCCACCCCGCGAATTCATCATAGCAACCGCGTTCCGCAGCGTCAAACCTGTGAACATCTCGACTTGCAGAATGCGCTAGCCGCGCCGCTCAAGCGGTAGGTTGTAACTGTTTTGAAGGATAAGAAACCAACGCGAATGTCCCGCACAATTATTTTCCGGTGTAGCTGACCCTCCAGATTGAGTTTGAACCGTCGTCCGTGACTAGCAGCGAGCCGTCGGTGGCTACCGCTATGCCAACAGGACGTCCCCAAACGTCGCCATTGTCGACGACGAATCCGGTAAGGAAATCCTCATAGTCGCCCGATGCGTGCGCGCTGTGATGCAGCCGAACCCGAATCACTTCGTATCCCACGCGGACGGATTTATTCCACGAACCATGCTCGGAAGCAAAAATGTCTCCCTGATATTCCTCAGGAAATTGTTTGCCGTCATAAAAAGTGAGTTCGAGCGAAGCGTTGTGCGGTTGCAGCAGGACGTCAGGAACTATGACTTTATCTCTCAGTTCAGGATGCGCTCCCCGATGGCGCGGATCCTGATGATCGCCCATGTACCACCACGGCCAACCGTAGAAGCCGCCATCTTTCACATGGGTGATGTAATCCGGAACCAGATTATCACCGAGCGCGTCGCGTTCGTTGACCGAGCACCACAACTCTCCGTCTAAGGGATCGATCGCGAGCCCGCCACCAGCATTGCGGATGCCGTATGCGTAGACGCGCATGCCGGAGCCATCAGGATTAAATTCAAGAATATCGGCGCGATTTTTCTCGCCGGAATGGGTGTCGGGGTCATCGACATTCGATGCCGAGCCGACGGCGACGAACATCTTCTTGCCATCCTTGGCGAATTGAATCGAGCGAGTCCAGTGACCTCCGCCATGCGGCAAGTCAACGATATGTTCGGGGGCGGCGCGGGCCCTCAGGTCTCCATTTTGATACGGGAATCGGACCACAGCGTCGGTGTCGCCAACATAAACCCACTGCGGATTCGCGCCCGGAGGATAGAACGCGATGCCATATGGCTGCTTCAATCCAGAGGCGAAGGTCTCCGTCTGTTGCGGCTTGCCATCGGCGCCGATTCCGCGGAAGATGAGGATTTTTCCGGGATCGCTTTCGGCCACAAAATAATCTCCATTGGGGGCGGTGGTAATCAGGCGAGGATTATCCAGATCGGTCGCATACTGCTCGACTTTGAAACCCCGGAGCGCTTTCGGCCATGCACCTTGCGGTCGCGGAACCAGCTCGGGACCGTTATTCGAAGACTTCGAGGCATACGGCTGCGGTAAATCTTTCACGGTAATTTTTCGCGAAGTTCCGGGTTGCTCGTAGCGATAGTCGGTGAATGGCGCCTGCGGGGATTTTGCTGTGTTGTTATCGGGCGCAGATGGTTCGGGCATCGCAGCACCTTCGGCCTTCGGCGCGGTTGGCAATGTTTTCACGAAGCTCACAATCTGCCAGCGCTGCGCCCGAGGAAGCGCCTTCCAGGAAGGCATACCGTTATTAATGTCCCCCTTGGTGATGAACCAGAATAGTTCCCCATCGCTTACGGATTGTGCCGGACCTTCCTTCAGCGGCGGAATGTTTCCGGTTCCCTGCCCGTTCGCGCCGTGGCACTTCGAGCAATTCTGGGCATAGTGTTTGGCTCCTTCCTGCGCGGCTTGTGCTTGTCCGTCGAAGGGATTTTTCAACTTATCGGCCGAGGCAGGCGCGTTATGAAAAGAAGAGTCGTCGGCGCGCGACTGCGAAATGGCGACAGAAACAAAAATCGACAACGTGATCGAAAGAACCCAGCTCTGCACGATAGTCCTCAAGATAATCCCCCCAACATTAAAAACATTCGGCACACGGTCCGCGTTTTTTGACCTTCATATTATATATTCCAGCGAAATAGAGGGAGCTTTTACAGTCCCTTCTTTTTTAGAAATTCCCGGACGACCTCCTTCACGTCCCTGTGCTGGCCGTCGACGGCATAATTCAGTTGACGCATCTCTTCGTCAGAGATTTTTCCTGCCAGCTCATCGAGTGCTCGTCCTACTTCTGGATGACGGGTCAACATATCCTGCCGCATGATCGGCACAGCTTCATACGGCGGAAAATAATTGCGGTCATCTTTGAGGACGTACAAATTCAATGCCGGAATCAAGCCATCGGTCATGTTGCCGGCGATCAGGTCCACTTGCCGATTGGTGAGCGCACGCGTGAGCAATCCTAAATCCATGATGCGCGGCGGCTCCGCGAAGTGCAGCCCATAGGTTGCCGCGAAACCTTTGTACCCATCAGGACGTTCCATGAATTCATATCCGAATCCCGCGCGCCACTTGGGCGTGTACGCCGCCGCCTGGGAAATAGTCTCGAGATGCAGACTACGCGCGTCGACGCCGCGAATTTCGATGGCAAAAGTGTCATTGAATCCCAACGACGGACCAACCACAAGATTGAAGCGCCGCGCATATTCAGCTTCCACTCGCGAATAAATATCCTGGCGACTGCCGTGTGCGGGCTCTTTTAACACAGCAGTAAGAGCCGTCCCGGTGTATTCAGGATAAACATCGATGCGTCCCGCGAGAATCGCCTGCTGGCAGATATATGTTCCCGCCAGATAGAAACGGCGCTCAACCGGAAGATGGGTCTTAGCTTCGATCTGCTGCGCAAATATTTCCGCGAGGACGAGTTGCTCGGTGAAATTCTTAGAGCCAACGACGATTAAATTTGCGCGGGGAGGGCCGCAGGAGGCTAGAACCAATAAGAAGAAGATCGAGATGTAAGGGCGTTGGACCATCGGATAGTGGCTCAGTTTGGATTTCTCTAGGATAAAGTCATCCCGATGCCCCGCGTTCTCGTCAGCGGGGCGAGGGATCTCGCGTGTACCACCTCGCACTGAGCCACTACCGAGCATCGGTTGTGTTTGCGCGTAAGTCGTATGACCATCCGTGAAGCAGGTCCCTCCACTGCGCTGCGCTCCGGTTGATTGGATAACGACGTTGGCTGGACGCAGCGAGTAGATTGGTAGAGATGAATCAGACCAAGGCTCGCTGAGAGGAGCCAACGTCAATGCTGATTATAGGCTGTGATTTTCATCCTGGTTTTCAGCAGGTCGCGATCTTTGACAACCGAACGGGAGAGATTCAGGAGAAACGGTTAGGGCACCGGGAAGAGGCGGAGCGATTTTATCGCTCGCTGCCGGCCGCGGTGCGAGTGGGGATGGAGGCATGCGGGCACTATCCGTGGTTCGAGCGGCTGCTCGAGGAGTTGGGAATCGAGCTGTGGCTGGGCGATGCAGCGAAGATTCGAGCTGCGGTGGTGCGCAAACAGAAGACGGATCGGCGGGACGCGCTGCAGATCTTGCAGTTGCTGATCGAAGAACGGTTTCCACGGATCTGGGTGCCGAGTCTGGAGGAGCGGGACGTGCGGCAGTTGCTGGTGCATCGGCACAAGCAAGTGCAGTCGCGGACGCGAATCAAGAACCAGTTGCAGGCGCTGGCGTTGAGCCAGGGAGTGCAGAAGCAGCGCAAGCTGTGGACGCAGGCGGGACGCGCGGAACTGGAGAAGCTGCCCCTGATGACGTACGCGGCGGAGCGGCGCAAGCGGTTGCTGGCATCGCTGGACGGCATGGAAGCGGAGATCGTCGAACTGAACCGGCGGGTGGAAGAAGAAGCGAGAAGGCGTCCGGCGGCAGTGCGATTGATGACGCATCCAGGAGTGGGTCCGGTGACGGCGTTAGCGATGGCGCTGACGCTGGGTCCGGCGGAACGCTTCGCATCGGCGAAACAGGTGGGCAGTTATTTTGGCCTGATCCCCAGTGAAGATTCCAGCGGCGGACGACAGCGGCTGGGAAGAATCAGCAAACAGGGCAGCTCGTTTCTGCGCTTTTTGCTGGTGGAAGCGGGACAGTCAGCGGCGCGCTACGATCCGCAACTGAAACGCTTCTATCGCCGCCTGGCGCTGCGCAAAAATCGCGGCGTCGCCAAGGTGGCGGTGGCCAGAAAGTTGGCCACGCGGTTGTACCTGATGTTGCGGGAAGAGTGGACGTATGCGCAACTGTGTCAGGCCGTCATGCAGGTGAGCCCGAGTCATTCCGTGGTCGAGAAACAGAAACCGACCGTTTGAGTGGGCAGCCTGCCTCCCTGAAGCGCAGGGAGTTCGCAGTGATAATCATGGGAGCAAGTACCGAAGAGATGGATGGTGGGACCTGAAGTCCCCTGCAAGATTAAATTGAATGACGACCTTGGTCTGGGAAGTCAAAACCTTCTACAAGAGCGAAATGGCGCTGCCCAAGGCGTCCACGCCGAAGTGTCGCCAATTTCCTCTTGACTGCGCACAGTGTCGTTAGAGACGGGATGACAAAACTTTATTAATGCGCTAGGCGCTTCTCCAGCCAGCCGAGACTTGTGTCCGCCACCAGAGCCATGAGCGCGGCGGGAATCGCCCCCGCCAAAATCACCTGGTTGTTGACCATGGCGAGCCCGCGAAAAATATATTCCCCAAGGCCCCCCGCGCCGATAGCTGCGGCAATAGTCGCGAGGCCGACAGAGATGACCGTAGCCACGCGCACGCCCGCTATGATCACGCCCACAGCCAGCGGCAATTCAACCTGCCACAAAAGTTGCGAGCCGGTCATCCCCATTCCGCGCCCGGCTTCAACGACTGATCGGTCCACTCCCCGAATGCCGACATAGGTATTTCTAATCAGCGGCAACAACGCATATAGCGTTAAGGCCAGAATCGCGAGGCGATCGGCGCGGGCGCCGATCCATGGCGCGGGCAGAAGAAATCCAAACAGCGCCAAACTCGGGATAGTTTGGATAATATTTGCGCTGCCCAGGATAGGCTTATTCAGTCGCGGCCAGCGCGTGATCAGGATTCCCAACGGAATTCCGATGATTACAGCGAGCAGAGTGGAGCAGCCCACCATCCACAGATGCTCTAGTGTGAGTTGCAACATTTCAACGTGGTTTTGAAGGATGAAGTTCCACAGACTCATGCCCGCTCCTTCTTGTTTGGATTAGCGGAAAAAGCCGCGACATAAGCGGCTACCAGCGACTCTTGCGACTTCATGAATTCGTCAGGGGTGAGAATCGTTACCAGGCGTCCTGCATCCATTAGAGCGATTCGGTCGGCCAGCAGAAGCGCCTCCCGCAAATCATGGGTTACGAACACCACCGATTTCTTTAAGCGCCGCTGCAAAGCTGAAAATTCTTTTTGCAACTCCGCGCGCGTCAGTGGATCGAGCGCGCCGAACGGCTCATCCATCAGCAGAATCGGAGGATCGGCGGCCAGCGCCCGCGCCACTCCCACCCTTTGCCGCTGTCCCCCAGAAAGCTCATGCGGATATCTGGACGCGATCTGCGAATCGAGCCCCGTGAGTTTCATCAATTCTTCCACCCTGTGATGGATTCGTTCGGTGGACCATCCTTCGATCTTGGGCACGAGTCCGATATTTTTTTCGATGGTGAAATGCGGAAACAGGCCGACATCCTGAATCACATATCCGATGCCGCGGCGCAATCGAATCACATCCCATTCGGCGAGAGATCGCCCTTCCACAAGCACTTCGCCGGACGTCGCAACCAGCAGACGGTTGATAAGTTTGAGCGTGGTGGTTTTTCCGCATCCGCTGCGGCCTAACAGGACCAGTGTCTCGCCGCGTCGCACCTCAAGATTCAGATCATGCAGCAGCCCGCGGCCATTCTCCAGGCGATAAGATATGGCGCGAAATTCGACCGCCGCTCCGGGAGTTTCATGAACAGCAGAAGTATGCGTGCGCTGCGATGCTGGCGCCGGATCGGGCAAGATTTAGAGATGATACGCTGCGTCGGGTAGGCCCGTGATGCGGATGCCGGAATGTCCCTTGTGGCGCATATTCAGTCCGATTAGAAGCGCCGTAATTTGTTCGAGGATGCGGGCATTCTCCAGTTTGCCGCCGTCGATTGCCCTTACCCCAGGAATTTTGACGGCGAGCGCTTGCACTTCTTTGTTGGCGCTCGGGTCATCTCCGCAAACAATCACATCGCAATCCACCGGCTGATTAGAATTTAACAGCTCAGACGAGACACTGTGAAACGCGGCTACAACTGGAATGCCGGAGGGAACCAGTTCGGCGCATTGTTGCGCCGCTGACCCCTGCCAGACGCCCAAAGTGCGCGTCGCACGCCCACCCACGCTGGCCGCGAGAGGAACCGTTGTATCGACGACGATCGTTCCCGGGACGACGCAGGATTTAATTTGCTTGAGCAGTTTCGTCTGACCTTCAAACGGAACGGTTAACACTAAAATCCCAGCGCGCGCGCAAGCGGCTAGATTTTCGTCTCCGGAAACTTTGGCTTGCTCGCCAGTAGCTAGTTTTATTTTTGCCGCCGCTTCCCGGGCACGGCCCGCGTCGCGCGAGCCGATAATTACAGTTTCACCGGCGCGCGCCCAGCGGAGCGCGAGGCCAAAACCCTCGGGCCCCGTGCCTCCGAGAACCGCGATGGGACGCATCACGCGAAACTCGGCTCCAAAATTTCTCCAGCCGATAACTGATCACACGCAGACTTGATATTAATCCGCGTGTAGACCGTATTCCGTTCTGCTGGGATGCGGCCTATTTCCATAATTAAATGTTGGAAATCTTCCGGGCTGGTGTATTGCCCGGCAGTCGCACCCGCCTCGCGCGAAATGTTTTCTTCCATCAGCGTTCCGCCATAATCGTTCGCGCCCGCATGCAGGCAAAGCTGTGAAAGCCGGCGGTTCAACTTCACCCATGAGACTTGAATATTATTGATCGATCCGGCGAGCATGACACGAGCGAGCGCGTGAATCTTGAGATGCTCGGCTAACGTGGGGCCGGGCCGAGACAATCCCTGCTGAAAAAGTAAAGTGTTCTGGTGAACGAACCCCAGCGGAACAAATTCCGTGAAGCCGCCGGTCTCCCGCTGAATCTCTCGCAACAATAACAGTTGATTCACCCAATGTTCCGGCGTCTCAACGTGGCCGTACATCAGCGTGGAGGTCGTGCGGATTCCACACTGATGCGCGGTACGAATCACCCGCTTCCATTCTTCGCTTGAAAGCTTGTTGCGCGAAAGAACATAACGCACCTGATCGTCGAGAATTTCTGCCGCAGTCCCAGGCAAAGTCCCCAGGCCGTTATCCCGCAACATGCTGAGGTAATCTGGCAGCGACATGCCGGTCAGTTCGATTCCATACATGATCTCCATCGGAGAGAACGCATGGATATGCATCGCCGGAACTTCTTTCTTCACAGCGCGCAAAATGTCACGATAGTAAAAAGGCGGCAGGCCATGCGGAAGGCCGCCTTGAATGCAGACTTCGGTCGCGCCCAGTTGCGCAGCCTCGACCGCTTTCTTCGCGACCTGCTCGGGAGTCAGAAAGTATGTGTCAGACTCGCGCGGCCCGCGGCTGAAGGCGCAGAACTTACATCCCACGAAACAAATATTTGTGAAATTAATGTTGCGGTTGACGACGTAGGTGACGATGTTTCCCGCCAATTCAGAGCGCAGAAGATTCGCCGCGCACAACAAACCCAAAAGATCGTCGCCTTCCGCATTCGCCAGCAACAAACATTGCGCGCTCGAAAGCGTGGCGCCGTCCAAAGACAATAGAACCTGTTCGACAGCCTCACGAAATTTGGGACGCACTTTCGGGGCGACACTGGACCATTCGAGTGAAGGAAAACTTTCGAGTTCGGATTGTGTGAGATTTCTAGGCATATCGCTTTATGACCCTCGTCGAGCTTCGCTCGACTGGACAGCCGAGGGCGGCTGTCCCTACGTGATATTACCGGAACAAATCGTTGGCTGCTGGACGAATCAAATCTCGCGCTCGTGCTCGACCTTTTGGATACGCGTATCCGCGAACAATGCAAGCTGGGGTGCGCGACAATTTTCCGCATACCAAGCCCGCAGCGCAGGCCAGTTCGTCGGCCACCGCTTCGATGCTGGCTTGCAGAGTGTATTGATGCGAGTCGCGCTGCCGGCGGTAGTCGTGCATCGCTTTCATTCCCGCTATTCCTATCGCTACTTCGGTCAATCCCTGGCGCCACGGACGCCCAAAACTGTCGCTGATGATCACAGGAACAGAAATTCCAAGTTGCTTTTTGATCTGGCGATGAATTGCGCCCGCGGACTGATCTGGATTCCGCGGAAGCAGCAGCGCGCTGCGGCCTCCATCAACATTCGAAACATCCACGCCGCTGTTGGCACAAACAAAACCGTGATGCGTCTCGGTAATCAAAATTCCGCGCTTGCGGCGCACGATTCGTTTACTCTCAGAAACGGCAAGTTCAATCACCCGCGCATCAAGGTGATACTTTTGCGCCCATTTGCGAGACTCCACCGATGGCTCGATACTTTCGAGATTGACAATATGTCCTTCAGCCTTGGAAACGATCTTGTGCTTCACGATTAGAATGTCGCCCGCGACGAGCCACAATCTACGTTGCCTAATCGCTTGCAACAATTTGCCGGCGACGGAATCTCCGGTTTGAATTTCGCCATCAACTGGCAGTGGCAAGATTCGAATCTCCCGGGGAACGTGCTTCATCGGTCATTCGCCGCTTGCGGGAGTTCGCTGAAATTCCATTGCCGCGCGACAATCTGCGATCTCTTTTCTCCCGAAGCCTCGGCGAGCAACCGCAGGTCCGTAGGATTATCGATGTCGAGGCCTATCCCGGGAAGTGAGAGTTCTATGCACGGTTTGCCCGATGACTTTGCCGAAACCAAATGCGGGGTGAAGCTGTCATTCCCGAATCGCAACGGGAACAGTGCGCATGGCCGTCGGAGTACGGCATTCGTACCGCGCTTATCCGACGACGCCACCAGGACGCTGCCTTCCAATGCCGCCGACTGAAGAATCGTTTCAAGTTCGGCGACGCTTATGAAAGGAATGTCCGCGGGAATAACCAGCGTGAATTTATCGCCGCGCTCTTCACACACGCGCGTTGCAATTGCGATTGCCTCGGTTTCACTGTGCGCGCCTGAGTCCGCAATCACCTCGAGGTTAAACCTTTTCGCCAACGCAATCGCAAAAGGGTCGCTGGTGACCAGACTAACCGGGGGACGATCTGCGCATGAGCTCACCGTCTCCAGCACGTCGGTCAGCATTGCCTGCGCCAATTCAGTGCGCGCCGATTGATCCAGCACCGCAGCCAATCGCCGCTTAGCATTGTTTAGATTCTTGACTGGGATCAGAATCATCGCTTAGATCCAGCGTGCGCAGGCACTTGCGCCAGCGCATCCCGCGCGAGATTCGCTTTGTCTGCGGCGGTGCGCATTATGGTGTTGGTGGAATGAACGCGCAGACCTTCATGCCCAAGCAATTTGCCTTTTTCCGCATCCAACGTATCGACGATCAAAGCGTCCAAAAAATCTTCGTAGGCGTTCGCGACGCCGCCGATCGACACAGCCAACCCCTGAGAAGCCATGAGGCTGCCGGCAGGGCCGGAGACTGGCGCATCGCCAACAATCGGGCTCACCGCGATAACTTGTGCGGAGGTTTCCCGCAGCGCTTGCCTTATTTTTTGAATTGCGAGAATTGGTCCGATGCTGGTAATCGGATTACTGGGCGCGATGATCACCACCTCCGCCGAACGAATCGCGTTGATCACCCCGGGCGCAGGTTCCGCTCTCTCGGCCCCTGCGAAGCGAACAGAAATAACTTCATCTTGATACCGGCGTTTTACAAAATATTCTTCAAAGCTGAGTTCGCCCGCCGGCGTTTTGATTTTCGTTTCCACCGAATCATCGGACATGGGCAAAACTCGCGCACTGATTCCAAGCCTGGCGGCAATTTCTGAGGTTGCCTGAGTACGGGTGTTGCCTTCCGCCAACAATTTTGTTCGAAGCAGGTGGATCGCAAGGTCACGGTCGCCTACTTTGAACCATGCATCCTCTTTTAAGTCCGACATGGTTTGTAGACATAAGAAAGTGTCATGCTTGAATCCCCAACCCCGCTCCTTGCTTAGCAAGCCGGCGAGTACATAAAGGATGGAATCGATATCCGGAGATATAGAAAGTCCCCACCACCGCAGATCGTCTCCCGTATTCACGATGATCGCCAAATCTTCGGGCGGTACAACCTGGCGCAGGCCGTCGACGAATTTAGCTCCGCCTGTACCGCCAGTGAGCACCGTAATCATGCAGCCTTCCTGACATAGCCCTCGCCATCGGCCGCAGCTAAAAGTTTGTCGCGAAGAAACCCCGGCCGGGTCACTGCCGCAGAAATAAATTCCGGATATACCGGAAGCCGCTGCCGCAACTCACATCCTTTAGCTTCCGTTCGCAACTTTAATTGATCGAGATGTGGCCACGGTTTTTCTGGATTAATAAAATCCGGAGTAAGCGGCGAAATCCCTCCCCAATCGTTGATGCCCGCGTCGATGAGGTCTTCGTAATAAGGAGCGGAAAGATTCGGCGGAGCCTGGATATTCATCTCCGGCATGAGTAGGCGAGCGACTGCAACCGTGCGCAACATGTCGCCTTGCGTCGGCTCCGGCGAAGCACTCATGGGAATCTCCGGCTTGGCGCGGAAATTTTGAATGATCACTTCCTGGATGTGTCCATAACGGCGATGCAACTCCCGAATGGCTAAAAGCGTGTCGATACGATCTGCGAGCGATTCACCGATGCCAATAAGCACCCCCGTGGTGAATGGGACGCTCTGCTTCCCAGCTTCTTCGATCATTCGGAGGCGCTTCGACGGCAGCTTATCGGGCGCGTTGAAATGCGCGCGTCCAATTTGCAGCAGCGAATCGTTTGTGCTTTCGAGCATCAATCCCATGCTGGGCGAAACGGCGGCAAGGCGTGTGATCCATTCCGCGCTAAGCAATCCAGGATTCGGATGCGGCAGCAAACTTGTCTCGCGCAAAACGAGTTCGCACATCGCTTCCAGATATTGCAGCGTGGATTTGTACCCCAGACTGCGCAAAGTGTCACGCATCTCGAGAAACATAAGTTCAGGCTTATCGCCGAGGCTGAATAATGCTTCCGTGCAGCCCAGTTTCTCGCCGGCTCGCGCAACGTCAAGCACTTCGTCGGGAGTCATGGTATGCGCCCCGGGTTGGCCGGGATCGCGACGAAAGATGCAGTATCCGCAATAATCGCGGCAAAGATTGGTGAGCGGGAGAAAAACTTTCCGCGAATAGGTGATGACGTCCGGCTTAAATCGTTGTTTCGTTTCTCGAGCGGCGGCCAGCAGCAACGGAAGCTGATCGTCGTTGACGCTTAACAATTGGCAGGCGGGATCTCGCGGTAACGGCGCTTGCAACAACTCCGCCAATTCCTCGCCTCTCCATTGAGCTTGCGCCAGCATGTTAATCCCGCAGCGAAAATCATACATTAGAGTTGCGCGCAGCATCCGCGCCGCCTCAAGCGTGATAAAACGATGAAGCTCGAAATGATTTCTCAAACCGAGTTCCGGCGCGCCATGGGATGCTTTGCCACCGGCGTCACCGTAATCAGCGTGGATTACGAAGCCCATGTCCATGGGATGACGGCCAATGCTTTCTGCTCAGTGTCGCTCGATCCTCCGCTTGTACTGATTTGCGTGGACAAAAAGGCCCGCACTCACGCTCACCTTCACGCGAGGCAACGATTCGGCGTGAACATTCTCTCGACCCATCAACGCGAAATTTCCGAATATTACGCTTTGCCCATTCCCGATCATGCGGATGCGGAGAAAGCCGGCGCACATTTCGATCGCACGGCCCACGGAACTCCCGTGTTGAATGGCGCGTTAGCCTACCTCGAATGCAAATTACACTCCGCGCAGGATGCCGGCGATCACACCATCTTTATTGCGCACGTGGAAGAGGTGGTTATTCGGGAAGGAGAGCCGCTTCTTTATTTCCGGGGCGATTATTGGAGCCTGCCTTAGCGGTACACTTCAAGCTATGAATTCCGAGTCGCCTATGTTTCGCGCCCCTACCTCGGTTGAACGCATCTTCAACAAGGCGCTTGGATTCTTGATCGGCCTTGGTTTCAGCTTCAAATACAAATATCTTCTTCAGGTGCGTGGCCGCAAGAGCGCACGCATTTATTCCACTCCGGTAAATATGTTGGAGCTCGACAGCAAGCAGTACCTGGTCGCGCCGCGTGGACGGACGCAATGGGTCCGCAACGCCGAAGCTGCTGGGGAAGTTGTCTTGAAGAAAGGCGCGACCCCGCTGAAGTTCAGGCTGCGTCCGCTTTCGGATCAGGAAAAGCCGAGAGTCCTGAAAGCTTATTTGGACCAATTCAAGAGCGAGGTGCAAGGATTTTTTCCTGTACCAGCCGGTTCGCTCGCCGAAGCGTTCGACGAGATTGTTCAGGACTATCCCGCTTTCGAACTCATCGCCGCTTAATGGCACAGAAACCGGGATGCGGCAAATATCCCGCGGCCTATAATGCCTATAATGCGATTCAGTCATTGCAATCGTGCCGCGATTCTATTTCTTTGCTATCTGCTCGCGCTGAATTGCAGCCCTTCCTTTGCCCAGCAGGGCGCCGCCACGGGGCCACCGTTGGTGGTGAAAACGGCGCAGCTTCCCAAGGGATATTTCCATCGCGACTATCGAATGGAAATGCATGCCGACGGCGGCATTACCCCGCTCAGGTGGAAAATTTCCAGCGGCTCGCTTCCCCCCGGAATTACTTTGACTGCGAACGGCGTAGTGCAAGGCAGTCCCACTAAAACGGGAGAATTTTCCTTTGCCGTGACGATCAGCGATAGCGGAATTCCCGTTCAGCAGATCACGAAATCTTTCACATTGCTGGTCGTGACTCCACTGGTAGTTCGGTGGGGAAATCCACCCAAGGTAAACGGCATGCGGGTGGATGGGTCAATCAAAGTATCGAACCAGACCGGCGAGGATTTCGATCTCACCATGGTCGTATTGGCGGTCAACGAAAATGGACGCGCCACGGCCATCGGCTATCAACATTTTCCGTTGAAACAAGGCGCCACCGATCTCCTTATTCCCTTCGGAGAAAACCTTCCCTATGGCACCTATAGCGTCAACGTTGATGTAGTTGGAGAAGTCGCTTCCAGTAACAGCATTTATCGTGCCCGCCTGGCTACGCGCGTGACCATCGTGCAACCAACTTAATTGAACACCGCCCCTACGGAGTTAACCAAGGCGCGCTGGTCTCGAAGTGCATATGGGATAATCTATTGAGACCAATCTTGGGGAGTCTTTCCCACTAAGGCGGCATCCAATTAACGTGGATAAGAATCGATTTTTCTTCGAGCATTATGGGTTAACTGAACGCGACCTTGAGAGCTATCTGGCTGCGGCTTTGTCAGCAGGCGGCGATTATGCCGACCTTTATTTTGAATATCTTTCGTCCACGGCGTTGAGCATGGACGAGTCCATGGTTAAGTCCGCTTCGCAGGGTATTTCAGCGGGTTGCGGAGTACGAGTGATTTCCGGCGAGCGCACTGGCTACGCCTATACCGACGATCTTTCGCCGGAGCGCATTTTGCATGCCGCGCGAACGGCTGCTTTGATCGCCAGCGGGCCGGCCAAGACGCCGGTAGTTGGTTTTCAGGAGAAGCCCGCGCGCAGCTTATATCCGATAACGTTGCCTTCGGTCGACGCCGAAATATCGGCAAAAGTTGAATTGGTGATGCGGGCCGATGAGACGGCGCGCGCCTACGATCCGCGGATCAAAGAAGTCCGCGCCAGTTATGCCGACGAGTTGCGCAACATTCTGGTTTTAGGTTCCGACGGAACTTATGCCGAAGACACGCAACCGCTCGCGCGATTGAACGTCTCGTGTATCGCCAAGACTGAGACTAACTCCGCCCGTGGCAGCTCCGGCGGGGGCGGACGCGTCGCCCTCGACTTTTTCTTCGGCGAAAAAACTCCCGAATATTTTGCCAATGAATCGTCACGGCAAGCAATTCTGCAATTAGACGCCCGCGAAGCCCCGGCAGGAGAAATGGAGGTCGTGCTCGGTCCAGGTTGGCCGGGAGTGCTGCTTCATGAGGCCGTGGGTCATGGACTGGAAGCGGATTTTAATCGTAAGCAGACTTCAGCATTCGCCGGATTGATCGGCAGACGCGTGGCCAGCGAAAAATGCACCGTGGTCGATAATGGCACCATGCCCGGACGCCGGGGATCGCTCAACGTAGATGACGAAGGCGCGCCGACCCAAAACACGGTTCTTATTGAAAACGGAATTTTGAAGGGATATCTCAGCGACAAGCTTTCGGCACGATTGCTCGGCATGGCCGACACCGGCAATGGCCGTCGCGAGAGCTATGAGCATATCCCGATGCCGCGCATGACCAACACTTACATGCTTCCCGGCGATGACGCACCGGAAGACATTATTCGCTCCGTGAAGTACGGCGTCTATGCCGTAAATTTCGGCGGAGGCCAGGTAGACATCACGAATGGCAAGTTCGTTTTCGCCGCATCCGAAGCCTACTTGATTGAGGATGGCAGGGTCACATCTCCGATAAAGGGGGCCACGTTGATCGGCAACGGTCCCGACGTGCTGACGCGGGTTTCGATGGTCGGTAACGATCTCAAACTCGATGAAGGGGTCGGCACCTGCGGGAAAGACGGCCAGGCTGTGCCGGTAGGCGTCGGCATTCCCACGATTAAGATCGATCGTTTAACTGTAGGTGGAACCGCCAAAAAGGATGTCGGCGGCTTCATGCAGTGATTCGCGTCTATGAAATTTATGATCTGTCATTCCGAGCGGATTTATCCGAAAGGAATCTGCTTTCCAATTTTTCCTTCGGAAAGCAATCGCGCCGAAACCCCTTGCGCCGCAAGCATCTCCACCGCTTTTTTGTCAAAGGAGACGAAAGTTTCCGCACCTAGCCACTTCCCCTCATGAGCAATCACGCCGTCGGCGAAGTCCCCCCCAGCGTCGAGCATGGCCAGTCCTGACTCAACCGTTGGACGGTTGGTTTCGACGTTCCCCACATCAAGCAACGCACGGATGGCGGCGGCCGTATCGGACTGCCTGAAGCCATAAATACTGCGCAGTACCCAGGCGAACTCGCACAAGCAAGGAACCGTAATCGCGATTACCTCAGCCCTGCGCAATACGGTGTCTGCAAGTTTCGCCTGTTCCTCGTGGTCGTGAACGACGCCCCGGACCAGAACGTTCGTGTCTACGGTGACCTTCATTTCTTGCCGGCCCAGCCGCGGGCGGAGGCTTCATTGATTTCTTCGATGGTCGCAACTTTCTTCGTCCTCCCCGCAAGGAGGCCGAGAAAACCGTCGATTGTTCCGGCGGCCTTGGCAGCCCGAATCAAACCTCGCCCGTCGGGGAGTAGTTCCAACGCAACCTTGTCGCCAGGTCTAATACCGAGGTGTTGTAATACTTTTTTCCGAAATGTTACTTGTCCCCGTGCAGTAACCGTCAAGGTGGTCATGGCAATCCCCTGTTGCTAATGGTAATGCAAAAGTGCATTACAAGCAACCGATCACGGGAAATGACTGCCCGCTTGTGTAAAACGGAAATAGCGTCCTAGGAAAACCAAGGCATTTGCTGGGATAATAAGAGTTCATGCCCTCAACCCAGTTGGAGATGAAAAGTTCGAAGCCTGAAACCGACCTCCGCAACCTGGCCCAGGATATCGTTAAGCGCGCCATGGCCGGAGGCGCAACCGCCGCCGAATGCGTCGTCCGCGAAGGCGACGAATTTTCCACTTTGGTCCGCCTCGGCCAGGTCGAGACGCTCAAAGAGTCCGGATCGAAGTCCATCGGCGTCCGCATATTTCATGGCAAGCGTTCCGCCAGCACTTATTCGAGCGATTTTTCCCGCGATGGCTTGAACCGAATGCTGAATTCAGCGCTGACGCTGGCCAAAATTACTTCTGAAGATCCCTACTCCGGAATTCCGGAGCCATCGCAATTGGGATCGCTGTCGGAAGATCTCCAACTATTTTTTGCAGATGTTTATTCGCTCCCCGGCGAGGAGCGAATCAACTACGCACGGCGCACGGAGAAAGCCGCGC
This sequence comes from uncultured Acidobacteriaceae bacterium, assembly GCA_963849315.1. GTDB lineage: Bacteria > Acidobacteriota > Terriglobia > Terriglobales > Acidobacteriaceae > PALSA-188. The sequence continues at coordinate 1,085,174 of CAWKGT010000002.1, forward strand.
TCGATTTCGATCCCCGCATCAAGAATTCGGAAGGCGGTTCATTCGACGCCGCCACGGGTCACAAAATTCTGGCCAACTCGCATGGCTTCGTTGGCGAATATAAACGATCGTATTGTTCGATCGCGGCGATTCCGATAGCTCAATCCGAGAACGGCGCGATGCAACGCGATTATTGGTACTCCGTGGCGCGAAATTTGGGACGATTAGAGTCCCCAGAAAATGTGGGGAAGATCGCGGCGCAACGAACCTTGCGCAGGTTAGGGGCAAAAAAAGCTAAAACTGCGCAGGTGCCAATCGTTTTCGATCCCTTGATCGCGACCTCGATCCTCGAACATATTTTTGAAGGCATCAACGGCGATTCCGTTTATCGGGGCGCGTCGTTCCTGGCCGGCAAGCTGGGACAAAAGATCGCCAGCGACAATCTGACGATTATTGACGACGGCACCATCCCCGGCGGCTTCGGCACCAGTCCGTTCGATGGCGAAGGCGTGCCCACGAAACGAACGGTGGTCGTCGAAAAAGGCGTGCTGAAGTCCTATCTTCTGAATACATATACGGCCAAGAAACTTGGGCTTGAGACTACTGCCAACGCCTCGCGTGGATTAGCTGGGACTCCGGGCATCGGCCCGGGAAATTATTTCTTGCAGGCAGGAGAAAAAACTCCGCAGGAAATTATTTCCAATATTAAAGAAGGACTCTACGTCACGGAATTTCTCGGACACGGCGCGAATCTCGTGACTGGCGATTATTCTCGCGGCGCGTCGGGCATGTGGATTTCCGGCGGCGAACTGACCTATCCCGTAGAAGAAATCACGGTCGCCGGCAATCTAAAAGAATTATTTTTAAACATTTCCGAAGTGGCCAACGATCTGGAATTTCGCGGGTCGGTGGCGTCACCGACCATCCGCGTCGATGGCTTAACCGTCGGCGGGGAATAAGCTAGCTTATGTGGCGCGGACACTACTGTCCGCGCCACATAAGCTAGGCAATCTAACCCATCACGTTCGTGTGTTCCGGCTGGATCTTATAAATCACGCGCACTTCACCCGGCTGCCCATAAGGATACTTATCGACTCCTAAATATTTCTTAGCCAGCTTGTCGATCTGCGCGTCGGCGCCTTCCTCGGTAATTTCAACCACTCGCCCGCGAATTTCCAGATACCGGTAAGGATTATCGGGATCGACAATCGCGAGAGAAACTCTCGGATCGCGGCGCACGTTGCGATCTTTCTGGCGTCCCTTGGCAGAATTGAAAACGACATGCTCGCCGTCAAAGTCACACCAGATTGGCGTTACCTGAGGCCGGCCATCCGGCATTAAAGTCGCAAGGCTGGCAAAGGCGCGCTTGGTAAAAAGATCGCGATATTTCTCTGGAATTGCTTCGGGCATGTTTTCCTCCGGAATAAGCAGTCCGATTATAGATGGAATCTCACATTCATGTGATCTCGCTCAAACTGAAGATTGAGAGCTTTTCCGCGAGCTTGTGCTAATCTTCCTGCGCCCAGGTTATTGCCCCAAGGCTGTCCTCGAATTCAGGAGACAAAGAAAATGGCGCGAAGACTAATCGGGATACTTGTGCGTGCCTCTGGCTTGTTGGCTTTCCTCGCGCTGGCTCTCGCGGCGAATGGGCTCGACGCCCCTCAAACTCATACCTATTACATCGCCGCCGACGAGGTTGAATGGGATTATGCGCCCAGCGGCATGAACAAAATGATGGGCATGAAATTTGACGGCTATCCGGTGACTTTCATTGAACGTGGCCCGCACCGCATCGGCAAAGTATATCGGAAGGCGGTTTATCGCGAGTACACCGACGAAACTTTCAGCCAGTTGAAGCCGCGCTCGCCGGAATGGGAACATGCTGGAATTCTTGGACCCATCATCCGCGCCGAAGTCGGCGACACGATTCTGGTTCACTTCAAGAACAACGCTACCCATGCTTACAGTCTTCATCCTCATGGCGTTTTCTATAACAAGGATTCGGAAGGCTCAATGTATGACGATGGAACTTCGGGTGCGGACAAAGAAGATGACTCGGTGGCGCCCGGCCACGCGCATCTTTACACCTGGCAGGTTCCGGAGCGCGCTGGTCCGGGGCCGAATGATGGAAGCTCGGTGGTATGGCTTTATCATTCACACGGAAGTAAGGATGTCGAGAGCGGATTGATCGGCGCCATCATTATTACGAAGCGCGGCATGGCTGGGCCCAGCGGCAGGCCGAAAGACGTGGATCGCGAGTTCGTCAGCTTGTTCATGTTCTTCGATGAGAACGCCAGTTGGTATCTCGACCATAACATCCAGGCTTACGCAAGCGACCCCAAGGGAATTAAGAAGCTGGAGTTCAATCCCGCAGATGATGAAGGCAACCTTTCGCCCACAGGAACCGGATTTGCCGCAGCCAATTTCAAAGGGACGATCAACGGCTTCATTTATGCGAACGGCCCGATGATGACGATGAAGAAGGGCGAGCGGGTGCGCTGGTACCTTTTAACCCTGGGAGAAGGCGTCAACGTCCACACTCCGCACTGGCACGGAAACGTGGTCATGGACCACGGTAAACGCACTGACGTGGTGACTCTAATGCCAGCTCAGATGCTTACAGTGGACATGGTTCCCGACGACCCCGGCGTATGGCTTTACCACTGCCATATTGATGAGCACATGGACGCTGGCATGGTCGCGCTGTATAAAGTCGAACCGTAGCTAAAATGTAGGGCGGACACTCCTGTCCGCCGCCGTTTGATGTTGATTTGCTTCAACGCATGCCAGGGCCGCTCTTCCTTTCCCGCTTTTTGCGAAAGGGGGTGGATGAGCGCGGCTCAAGAATCGTTGAGTCCATACCGGCAAAGTCTGGTTACTTCGCGCCAATCCGCGGACGCAGGCCACCCGACATATTCAACAGCAACCGAATCAGTTCGCCTTGGCGCTTCACTTCAGTCTTCCAGAAAATGCTCTTGAGTTGGGACTTCGCCGTGTTGTGGGTGACGCCACATAAATCCGCCGCTTCTTTCAGTGACCGGCCTTCGACCAAGATCGACGTCAGCCTGGCCTCGCAGGGAGTCAGTCCGCACCCGCGTTGCAACAGATCGATGGGAAGCTCCACGTCGCGGCAAGGTAGCGCCCCAGCCGCGCGGGTTGGATTTTGCATACCGAGAATAAAATCCAGACGAGAAGGCTTGTCGGGGCGGATTGGCGCGCGATATCCACAGTTGCTTTTAATCGTGCCATGGCTTTCACGTCGGACATTCGGCGTGAAAATATTATTAAATATCGACGTCGGATAACAGATGCACGAATCCTGTTGCACCTGCCTGTGAATGGGCGGCACTTCATTGAAAACATTAGTAGATAGAAGTCTCTCATTTTTGTTGACTATAAAAATATTTGGAGTAGAAACATAATCGTTCTTTGACACCTTCTGATGTTTGACCAGTTGGTGCGGCGTCCGGGGCTCAAGCGAAGTCACCTTCTACATTGAGAAATGACTGAGGGAGGGTTAGCGAGGGTCTATAGCAAAGCGCTGGTTGAGCCGAACAGGAAGACCTGTCAAAGGCAAGATAGAATCCCGAGGCGTTGGGTTGGTTTTTCCGGTTGGCGGTAAGCCCGGAGCCCGAGCAACAGATCGCGCGTAGCTTTCGCAAGAGAGCAACGATGGCAGGTCGGCGAGGGTCTAAAGCGAGCTACTGGCCGAGACGAATGATCCCAACACCACCTCGGGATTCTTATTTGTAGCGTATTCATCGGCGGTGGATGAAACCGCAATCGCGGCCCTCCCCCAAAGAGATTTATCCACCGCGATGAATGCGTAGGGGCAGGCCCCGTCCTGAGCTTGTCAAAGGATGTCCGCACGCGCCCTTGCACTTCCCGCCCGTCATAAAAGAAGCTTGGACCTCTGCGAATCTAATGGTCATCCGTCACATACACGATTGCGCGGAACTGACACAATCGCTCCGTGACCCCAGAATCGCTCGCCCACGAAGTGGAAACTTTCCTGATGGGAATGCAGGGCGCCGTAGTGGTCGAAGATGGCGACGTTATTTTCGATCTCGCGCGCGCAAAATATTCGATCTCGGGAGAAACCCATAAATGCCTTTTGCACATGTGGTCGGCGGAACGAAACGTCGTGCGGAGGGTGCTCGACGCCGAAGTCAAGAATGAAGTTTTGAGGCTGCAAGTGCAGCGACTTGGGCAAAACCGGCCCACCAAGCTGGAAATCTGTCGCAATCGCGATTGGCGCACCCCTTCGGCAAAGCGCGTATCCCGCCTCGGATACCAACGATTACTGCACCGGGTATTGCTACGACGGTTTCCGGGGTTTGCTGTCTCGCAATTGATCAGCTCGATTGACCTGAAACATTCCTTCGGACCAATTTATACGCGAGGGATATTGCAGCGCGGCCAATCCGCATTCGCCGTGCTCGGCGTGAATTCACAGGAAACCCAGGGTTCGATCGACGCCGCGCTCACTTTCGGCATTTTGTGGCTGGACCTATGCCGCCAGTCGCGGGCCGGAAAACTTGTCATTGAGGGGCTGATGCTCTTCGTTCCCGACAAATGTTCGCCCGTAACCAGGGAGCGGATCGCTCACCTGAATTGTGATGCTGCGAAGTGGCGTTTGTTTGAGTTAAGAGAACAAGACAATGGACTGGTGGAAATTGATATTGCCGATCGCGGCAATATTGCGACGCGTCTCGTGCACGCGGCCGACGAAAGCGCCGCGCGGGCGCGTTTTGCGGAAGCCATCGAGCGCATTCACGATCTCATGCCCGAAGCCGAAATCGCTTTTCTTTCTTCCGCTGAAATTGCTTTCCGGCGCCATGGCCTGGAGTTCGCCCGGGCGCGGCTGGCGCACGATCCCGCGACATTCCGCAGCGGCACCGAACTCGTATTCGGCCTGGGAGGCGCGGAAAGAGTGCTCGGGGAAGGCAACCTGCAATCTTTTATGACTCTGGTGAGAAGCATTGGCGAAGTGCGCCACCCTGAAGGGCCGCGAGACCATCCTTTTTGGCGGATGCATCCCGAGCGATGGTTGGAGTCTCTGGCGGTGCTGGATCTTGCGGCGCTTGACGGACAGCTTGGCGGCGCGGTTCAGTATTCGCAAGTGCCGGCATTCTCCGCCTCGGATCGGGCGATGATTGACGTGCTGACCCACACGCGCGAAGGACGGCTTGCCGTGGTCGAACTGAAGGCTGATGAGGATATTCATTTACCCTTGCAAGGACTGGATTATTGGGCACGGGTAGCTTCGCATCACGCGCGCGGAGAGTTCATCCACTTCGGATATTTTCCTGGGATTGAACTTTCTGAGGAGGCCCCGATTTTATTTTTAGTTGCGCCCGCTATGCGCATCCATCCTTCTACCGACACGCTGCTGCATTATTTTTCGGCGGAGATCGAATGGGTACTGGTGGGAATCGACGAGCGTTGGCGGACACATCTGAAAACCGTATTCCGCAAGCGAGGCGGCAATCCTTCGAGTCGGAAACAAATTGAAATTGCGTGAGGCGGGTTACGCGAGCTACAGACGCGGGCAGGAGTGCCCGCTCCACACAAGCCGGACGGCGCCGCGACCTCTACTGTTTCTTTACCCGGCGTTGGTGCGTGCTGGGAATGCGCATGTCTTCACGGTATTTGGCCACCGTGCGGCGAGTAACCTGGATGCCCTGCGATTGCAATACCCGGGTCAGCTGCTCGTCGGTCAAAGGACGCGCGGAATCTTCTTCTTCAATTAGTTTTTTGACGCGGCGCTTCAAGATCAGTAGCGACGTGTTGCCGCCTTCAGGCCCATTCACGCTTTCGCTGAAGAAATAGCGGAGCTCGAAAACTCCTTGCGGAGTGTGCGCGTATTTGTTCGCGACGGCGCGGCTCACGGTCGAAGGATGCACGCCGATTTCTTCCGCGACTTCTTTAATCATCATGGGCTTAAGCTGGTCAATTCCCAGTTCCAGAAAATCTCCCTGGCGCGCCACGATGGTGTAGCAAACTTTCACGATGGTCTGCTTGCGCTGCTCGATGTTCTTGATCAGTTGCATGGCGCTTTTGTAGCGCTCTTTCACGTAGTTCCGTGTGTCTTTGTCGTTCTCTTCGCGGGTTAACAGACGTTTGTAGGCGGGATTCAAACGAAGCTGCGGGACGTCATCGTCGTTCATGATGACCAGCCACTCGTCTCCATGCTTAACGAAGGCAACGTCAGGTTCGATAAGGCGCGGCTGGCCCTTGTTATAACGCAGCCCGGGACGCGGATCGAGAGTCCGTATGAATTCGAGCGCCGATTGCACGGCGTCGATGGGCCGGGACATGGCCCGCGCGATTTCTTTATATTGTTTGTTTTGAAGCGCGCGCAGATGCTGGTCCACGACCGCGATTGAATCGGTTAATAAAATTTCCGTGGATTCGGCGTCCTCGCTTCCGTTAGTTTCAAACTGTTGCCGATGATAACGCAACTGTTGCAGCAGACATTCGCGAAGATCGCGGCAGGCTACTCCCGGTGGATCCATCTGCCGAACGATTTCTATGGCTTCATGCAACTCGGCCAGATTGAAATTGACCTTATAGATTGGAACCGCGTGGCCGTTTGGCTTAATGAACGGAGCGGGCGCCGGAGTAACAACTTCAAAAGCAGCCGCCGTTGCGGTTGCAATCCCCGACGAAGCACCGTTCTTTGGGGCGGTGAATTGCGCAGTATTGTATGGGCGAATCCGTTGGGATGAGAAAACGTCAGCTGCGAATAGCGGTTCCTCAAGGTCGAAATCCTGCAATGCCGAATCTGGCAACGGTGAATCTTGTAATGCCGCATCGAGCCCCAAAGCAGCCGCTTCTTTAACAACTTTGTCTACCACGGCCGCGTCGGCTTCCGGCGTCGCGGCGGGAACGATCCCGAGCAACTCGTCGTCACTCGCGATCAGATATCCGTCCTCGCTGAGATTGCCGATCACTACTTCAGCAGCCTCCCGAACTTTATCGGTGACAGGAATGGAGCCGAGTTGCCATTTCAGATGGTCGGAAAGATTGCTGGGCTTGGAAAGAAAATTCTCAAAGGACGGACGCTCAATCTCTTCCATCTCTCCGGGACTGCGATATCCGGGGTCAAGATATTCCTGAAAGAATGATCCGAAGTCGATCTCTTCGAACGGATCTTTCTTCTCCACGGCGGTGACCGTGTTTTCTTCGGGAGCGGGGCGGTCGCGTTCTTCTTCACGCTGTGCGGCTTCGTCGATCAGAGGGACGGAATCCTCCAGTTCTTCAAGGACGGGATTCTCAACCATTTCCGCGGTGATCATGTCTCGCAATTCCAGCTTGTTCAAAGCCAGAACGCTGACCATCTGCACCAGGCCAGGGGTAAGTATCTGCCTCTGCGAAACTTTCAAATGCAACTTCGGTTGCAGCATCACCATAAGATCGGTCGTTTAACAACGCTTCTAGCTGCTAGCTCCTAGCTAAACCCGCATAGGTTAGCTAGAAGCCAGAAGCTAGGAGCGCTCTTTCCTATACCAGCGAGAAACTTTCCCCTAAATAGACTCTTCTTACTTCGGCGTCTCCGCCTAACTGCGCCGGCGTGCCCTGCCGAAAAATTCGACCTTCATTAATAATGTAGGCCCGGTCGGTCACCGATAGAGTTTCTCGCACGTTGTGATCGGTAATCAACACACCGATGCCGCTGGCCTTGAGAGCGCCAATAATCTTCTGCAAATCGAAAACCGCCAACGGGTCGATCCCGGAGAACGGCTCATCCAGCAAAATGAATGTCGGATTGATCGACAAAGCGCGCGCAATCTCCACGCGGCGCCGCTCCCCTCCCGACAAGTCGTGCCCCAGATTCCCCCGGATATGTTCAAGCCCCAACTGGTCAATCAGCTTCTCCATCCGTTCCCGGCGCTCGTGCCAGGGAATCGGTTGGGCCTCCAAGACCGCTAAAATGTTTTCTTCTACCGTGAGCTTGCGGAAAACGGAAGCTTCCTGGGGGAGATAGCTGATTCCGTACTGACGCGCCCGCAGATACATGGGCACATCGGTGATTTCCTCGTCGTCGATTAAAATCCGGCCTGTGTCTGGGGGTATCAGGCCCACAATCGTATAGAAAGTTGTTGTTTTGCCGGCGCCGTTCGGGCCCAGCAAACCTACAACCTCTCCCTGCTCGACTCGCAGGTTTACGCCATTTACAACCCTGCGTCCGCGATACGACTTACCAATTTCGTCGGCGGACAGCGTGTGCATTTATCGTGCCACTCGCGTTTCGGTGACCGCAGGGGACTTATCTGTGCCTTCTACGAGCACCCTACCATCGTGACCATACAAAGTCAACGAAACGCCCGTAACATTACCGTGTTCGGCATCAAAAATGCTAGGAGGTCCGCCGGTCATCACGAACTTGTCATCCGCCGCAGTGTAAATAAGCTGGGAACCGGTGGCGCGACGCCCCGATTCAGTGACGATAACGGCACCCATTGCAACAATCTTATTAAGATTGCCACCTAATCCAACTGATTTTTTATCATTAACTTGAGACGATTCGCTAAATAAACAATTGATCTCGGTCGCGGTAAGCCGAATATCTCCGCTCGTAGCTTCCACGTTCCCGCCGAAATGAACCATGCGCTGATTGTCGGAATAGACCAACTGATCGGCGACTACGTTAACCGGGGTGATTTTCCCGTTTTTGCCCTCTTGGCTTAGCTTTGCGGCCACTCTCTGCGCACCATTTCGCCCGGCCGTAACCGTTCGCGGACCGCGCTGGAATTCCATGAGCGGAGCGGTGACGCTGTTGACACCCTGCCAGGCTCGAACATTACCGTTATATTCGGCGGAATCCGATTTCTGGTTTACAACCATGCTATCGGCTGTGATGTGAACCGGATCGGCCGGTTTGGCGGCTTTAGATTGCAGAGCGGTGTCGGTCGTCTTGACATCGCCCTCGGCATAGGCCGTCCCGGTGGCTCGGTTTATCCGAACCGTGTGCGCCGATGTGGCCATTCCGCCTTCCTCAACTCTCGGCGATCCTCCCAGCACTAGAGTCTGGTCCTGCGGTTTGTAGCGAGCGATGTCGGCCCAGGCCTTAATGTCGCCATCGTCATAGACAAATTTTCCCTCTTGAACGACGGAAGTAATCGCGTGATCTCGATTAAATCCCGCATCGATGGTCTGGCTCGTGCTGATTCGATCCTTCTTGCCTTTATCTTGCGACTTGCTTACGATGCGCGCGTCAGGAGCGCCGTGTATGCTTGCGAGCTGACCCTCGCGATCGAAGTTAACTTCGAATTTTCCGGCCGTGATAGTCGTCGTTTCATTGTTCGCCGAATCCTGCGATGAAAGAATGATCTTCGGAGGCCCTTGCGTTTCGGCTCGTTGAATTAGCCTTCCACTCTTTATATAAAAATCCATTGCCGGAGCGCTGAGTTCGAAATTCTGCGCGCCATTTACATCCGCACTCCGGTTCTCAGATAAAGTCGTGCCCGATTCGGTGTGCACCGTCTGAAGAATATCCTTCGGTCCGAAATGCAGAGTGGCGCGCCCGGCAGTTCCATGGATGCCATTTTGAAGTGCGCTCTCAAAAAGTACGTCGCGGCTAAAAGTGGCTTGGCGCAGGCTGTTGTCGTTTCCAGCTAAGAGTTCCAATTGTTGCGCTGTAATTTTTTCTCCGCCCGCCCGCTCTGACGCAATTGAAACATTACCTTCCGCCAGCACTCGGTCGAGTTTATTTTCCGATGAAAAATACACCCTCGCCTCGTCGGCTTTCATGGTTTCGACGCCGTCGGTTACATCTGGATGAACGAGCGCAAGCGTGCGCGAGGCCCGGCTGATCGTCAATCGGTCGGCGCTCAATGTCACCGGGTTGATGCCCGCAAGTTTTATCTGGACCTGCGAATTTAGGGTGAGCACGCTGCTTTGGGCCGCGTAGTTCATCCCCATCGCCGAGCCGCTCGCCTGAGGAAGCGAGAAATCCACCTCGCCGTCAGCGCGAGCGTCCCCGGATTTCTGATTAAAAACCAGATCCGTAGTTCGGATCTGAAGCGGGCTGCTCAGTTCTTTGGGGACGGACTGGTCGGGCATCGTGCTGCCCGCTGGATTTGATTCGAGATCAATGTCCACTTCGCCTTTTCCGATGACTTCGCCGGACGAGGCATCGTATGCAAAATCTTTTCCCCTGATTCGATCAAAACGTGAGGAATCGCGACCATACACCGTGATCTCGACGTCGTGCAGTTCGCTACGGCCTCCGATTTTTAGCTGTATGGCTTTGCTGGCTTCGATTTTGAAGAGGGTGCGTCCCGCAAACGATTTCGAAATTGTGAAGCCCTTAGCGCTTTGCTGGACTTCAATTCCAATTTTTTCCGGGACTTGTTTCAGCGCATCCTGCACCCGGTGACGGGCGTTGAAATAGAAAGCGACGACCACGCAGATGAGAACGAGCGCGAATGCGGCCAGCCAACGTCGCAGTCGTGGGATACGTAGGGCCACAGCTTGAGTTTACTTGAGGAAACAGGAAATGCCGCACGAAGGCCGCCAGTTTAGGCGTTGAAGTCGTCCTTACGGCCCTCAGGCCGGAAGGATCTGGCGCGCACCGGGAAAATGCAATCAGCTCAGCCGCTGCACGCGAGATCGTTCGCAAGCTCAGAATGACGTCAAATTCTGCGAACGCTTAACCTCGCCTGACCAGCGTGCCGGCAATCATATCGTGCAGCCCCTGTTTGCGGGCGGTCAAGCCGACCATGATGTATCCAAGAAATAGAATCATGGCGGAAAGATATTTGCAGAAGTGCCGCGCCGTGGCTCGCGCAAACGATATGCGATTCCCCTGAAGGTCAGTGACTTTCATTCCGAAGATCATCTTCCCGAGCGTGGCCTGACGGGACGAACTTTCCATCGCCGCCTCATAAATCCACGATGCGAAAAATCCGAACACGCCGCCAATAATTAATCCGGCCACATGCGGACCTTGACCAATCGCGGCAACCGCACCGGCGATGCCGATCACAACTCCAACGATCAACGCGATGGGCATGATCACCGCCTGCACGATGATGCTGTCTATGATTGCGGCCACGACTCGTATCCAGAATCCGCCGTAGCGCCCGCTCCCAAAAGCCGCGCCTTGCGGAATCACAGCTTGCGGAAATTGTGGTGGCGGGAAGGCGCTGGGCGTAACGTCAGCGCTCGCGCGATTGGATATTGGCAATGCCCCTGCCAGAGGAGCGCCGCAGTTGGAGCAGAATTGGGCCGACGTGGAATTCTGCCCTCCGCATTGATTGCAAAAGATTGTGCCAATGGCCATAGCGCAGAGAATATACATCGGCAATGGAACAAGTCAAAAGTCTAAGATTGCACGCTGGTGATCTCCTCCGCCTTGCGTAGTTCAGGAAAAATGCCTGCCCATATCGCGATTACGACCAGAGTCCCAATACCTCCGATAAGAACCGCCGGCACGGTCCCGAACCAGTGTGCCGTCACGCCCGATTCGAATTCTCCGAATTCATTCGAGACGCCGATGAATAACATGTCGACTGCATTCACACGGCCGCGCATGGAATTCGGCGTGCCCAATTGAACCAGCGTTCCGCGAATAATCACGCTCACCATGTCAGACGCGCCGACGAGAAACAGGGCGATCATCGAAAGCACGATGCTGCGCGAAACCGCAAAGATAATCGTGAAGACCCCGAAGCCTGCAACGCACCACAGCATGGTTTGTCCCACATGCCTTCGCAGCGGACGATGAGCGAGAAGAATCGCCATCGCGGCCGCTCCTACCGCCGGAGCGCTGCGCAATAACCCCAATCCCCACGGGCCGGTGTGGAGAATTTCACGTGCATAGACCGGAAGCAGCGCGACCGATCCGCCGAGCAAGACGGCAAACATGTCCAACGAAATGGAAGCCAGAATAATTTTCTGCATCCAGATGTAGCGGAAACCCGCGAGCACCGTGGTCCAGCTTACTTCCTCGCGCGGCGGAGGTTTGGTGCGCAGTCGAATTCGAAATGTGGAGACAACTGCCGCCAGCGACACCGCAAAAGCGGCCGCATACACCGGCGATGCCCCTTTGAAAAACGCGTAGACCAACCCTCCCAGTGCGGGGCCAAGAATGGTTGCAGTCTGGAATATGCTGGAATTCCAGGCGACAGCGTTAGGAAAATGCCGCTCGGGCACCAACTGAGGTAAAAGCGAACGGGAAACTGGACCATTGAATGAGCGCACGATTCCGAGCAAAACCAGCACTGCGTAAATTGGATAAACCGATGCGGCCCAGTACCATGACACGGCCAAAAGAAGCCCCGAGCATACGGCGAAGCCCGCATAACACAGCATTAACAAGCGGCGACGGTCAAAGCGGTCAGCCGCGTGTCCTGAGATAAGGAAAAGAAAGATTCCCGGCAGAAACTGCGCCAGGCCGACCAAGCCCAAATCGAGCGCCCGGTGCGTGATGTCGTACACTTGCCATCCCACGGCAACCGACACCATCTCCAGCGAGGTGACGATGCAAAATCGGGCGACTTGATAACTCAGGAAATCCGGATAAGTAAAAGCAACACGGCCGGGATTTACCAATTCCGAAGATGCACCCATCCTCTTTACTGTGCCACAAATTGATCGTGTGCTGCGCCTTGCGCTTCTAATAGGTAAACTTCTGGACAGCCTCGCAATATACAGGGAACTTCTTGCCGCTTGGCGCGTACCTAAACTGGAGAAATTCCGTGAAATCTTTTCTAATAACTTTTCTGATCTCCACTGCCGCGACAATCTGCTTTTGGCAATTCGGTTTAGGCGGAATAATGTGGCCCGCCCATCCCTTTATCGCGGCCCTGATAACCGCTGTCGCATGCGGGATTGTGGCTCAGATCCTGTTCTCCGGCCACTCCTCCACCCGCCCGTCGAAGAAAAGCTTATAGCATTCAGTGGAAGCGCCCTTGTCGAGCTTCCATGATCTAAACTGAGACCGATGACCGCCGGCCCTCCCGCGCTTCTTCATTTGAAAAATGTGTGCGTCGTGCGAGGGGATAGAGTCGTGCTCAACGACTTTAACCTCACTGTCGCGGCGGACGAACGAGTCGCAATTCTTGGCCCCAACGGCTGCGGCAAATCTACTTTAGTGAAGACCGTCACCCGAGAATGCTATCCGGTTATTCGTGCCGGTTCTTCGATGAGCATTCTTGGCCGCGAGCAGTGGAATGTGTTTGAACTTCGCTCCATGCTTGGCGTGGTCTCCAATGACTTGATGTCCGCCGTCACTGGAGACGCTACTGGGCTCGATGTGGTGCTGTCTGGATTTTTCAGCAGCATCGCCATTTATAGCAATCACGTGGTCACCGCGGAACAAAGAGAGACGGCATATGCGACGCTGGAGCAATTGCGAATTCCGCATCTCGCGGAACGCCCGGTCAGCCAGCTTTCTTCAGGAGAAGCGAAACGGATTCTAATCGCGCGCGCTCTCGTGCATAAGCCGCGGGCATTGCTATTCGACGAGCCCAGTAATTCGCTGGATGTGGTTGCGCGGCGCAGCCTGCGGGAAACAATGAGCCTGCTCGCTCACGCCGGAATTGGCATCGTCATGGTTACGCACGACCTTGCCGACATCGTGCCGGAGATCGATCGCATAATTCTGATGCGCGATGGCCGAATCGTCGCCGACGGCGGGAAAAAAGAAATGCTGACTTCCGAACGCTTGAGCGACTTATTTCGGACGCCAGTTGAAGTGGCGCAGATTGGCGGTTTTTACCACTTATGGTGAGAGCAATCTTGCCGAAATTTTCCGCATTCTCGAAGGAGTAAGAGCGTCAATGAACCGAACCTTAGTCCCCGCATCGAGGATAACGTCTCTTCGGTTCGCAGGCTTTCTGATACGGGCGACCGCATAGTCGATTACTGCCGCGAGTTCCGTTCCGTAGTCGTTCAATCGTTTTTGTTGCAGGCAGCGCTTAGCTTTTTGGGGCGAGAACCATGTGGGATTGCGTCCCGCCTCTGGCGACGGCTCCAGCCATAGAACTTCACAGAGATGCGCGTTGATAACCTGGCTTCGACCCGAGCGCGCGGAATCCCGAGGGGCGCGCTTTCGACGCGTGTACCTCACGAAGCAAGCTTCCTCCATCCGACCGTGAACTCCAGCCTCCTCGAAGGCTTCGATCGCTGCGGCTTGAGCGTGGGTTAGTCCCGGCTCAGCATTCCCTTTGGGAAAAATCCACTTACCGCTGCGTGTGCGGACCAGAAGGAATTCGATATCCCCTCCGCGACGCCGGTAACAGATGGCGGCGACCTGTTCACATTCCGATAATCTCCGCAGATGAGATACGGGAAGGAATTTAGTATGCAGCTCGCGGTTGGGCTTCCACTTCGGAATGCTTGAAACAGGTGCACCCATATTCAAAGACTGCCCGATGTTGTGGGCTTTGGATAGAGAACAACTTGGTTCGTGCATGGAACCCTAAATTTAGCGTTGGACCACTTCTTTAGACTATGGTCTAATATTCAAATGAAGGAAGTCGCAATTTCGGAATTCAAATCTAAATGCCTCGCCTTGCTTCAACAAGTGCAGAAGACGAAAAAGCCGTTACGGATTACTCGCTTCGGCAAACCAGTAGCGGAAGTTGTTCCCCCATCGGCGGAAACATCTCGAGACTGGATCGGATCAATGGCAAATGAAATAAAAATCATCGGCGATATAGTCTCGCCTGCTAATGATCCCGATGAATGGGAAGCCATCCGCGATTGAAGCTTCTTCTCGACACGCATATTTGGTTGTGGACCCTGCAAAATCCAAAATTAATTGGGTCGCGAGTTCAGCACGAACTGAGAAATCCTGCGAACGAGTTGTGGCTGTCTCCAATAAGCACGTGGGAAGCTCTGACATTGCATTACAAAGGCCGAATCGTCTTGCCAGAAAATCTAGAAGAATGGGTTGCCCGCGCCACCACATCCTTCCATGAAGCTCCGTTGACCCATGAAATTGCATTTGTGGCGCGCAAACTGGCCATCCAACACCAGGACCCAGCCGACAGATTTCTAGCCGCAACGGCCATGGTTTTAGATCTGACTTTGGTGACGGCCGACCCCAGATTGCTTGGCTTGGGCGAAATAGCCACCCTGGCCAATCGTTAATCCCGGAATCCTCTTACTTACTTGTGTCACTGTTCTTCTCGGCGGTATTTTATTGAGAACTACTCATAATATTTTGGATACTCTCTACTGCCTCCGCTGCAATCGCGAGCTTGAGCCCGGACACAAATCCGTGGCGATGTACATGTTCGCGCAAACAGTGGGAGTCAGGCCGCGCCAGAAATCCATGGCGCAGCGAATTTGTTTTTGTCCGCAATGTTCCGTGTCATTGGCTATGGGCCCCCCTCCTGAGGGAGCGCTCAATGTAGCCGCGTGGAAGATGATTCGCGAGTTGGTGTCTGCGGATCCGGCTCTAAACGACGCAGCTTGGGAGACTCTGCGTGGCATCGTAGGATTGCTACCCGCCACCGGCACCGACGGGCGTGGCTCTGGAAATAACGGCGGCTATTTCGAGTTTTGATTCGGCTACCCGATGGGCTAGCGGAAATGAAAGTCAACCTCTACTGTTACCAGTACGGGCACCGCGATACCCCTTTAGCATTGCGGGCTTAAACTTCCAACGTGTTACCGCTTCGGCGGCCTGATCATCAAGGCCAGCGCCCAAGGGTTCTAAAATCTCAACGTCCTTCGGAGAACCGTCAGTTCCGACCACAAGTTTTACGAGTACCTTCCCTTGAACCTCCAGAGACTTGGCAATTTCCGTGTACGCGGGGGGTGGGTCAAGAATAGGCTGAGGAGGAACGATGTCCTTTGCTGTATCAGTGTAAGGGATTCCTGAAACATCTACATTCGCTGCCATCCGGGCCAAGGAAGAGTTCATCTTTCCGTCCTCCTCGCACGGCGCAGATAGATTGCCCATTTCGTCACGCGTGATTACGCCTTTTATATAATGGCAATCCGTGCCATCTTTCTGGCGAACCGTTTCAAGTGCCCCCGAGACAATGGCTGTCCAAAAACGCGGCACTAGATCCTGGAGCCGATCGTTATTTCCCATGAATAAACTCCCCACGGCTAAGGCCGCAGCATCGGGTTCGGCGGGATCGCGGTCTATTTCCATCAGAATTTTCTCTTTGGTGGGAAGAGCAACAAATTTCTTTTGTCTCGTGTCGTAAAACTCGGCCCATCGCAATCCCTTCAACTCGATTTTGCCGGGAAATACCTTTACCCCCTCGATAGCAATCATCGACGTCGTCCAGGAGCCCAGATGTACCTGGCCAACCACTTTACCTTTGTTGTCAAAGTGCAGGCGTTTGTCCGAATAGAAGCCTCTCAGGGTGAAGACCTTTCCGAGATATCTCGAATTTAGCGTGGCCCCCAACGTGGACACATCTGACGCCGCTGCGCCAAAAAGATACAAGTACAAAAAGACATACAGCCCCCCGAATAAGAAGGTTGCGGCTGGCCGAGTAGAACAATTGACTTTAACCATCATTTTAAAGGTCGTCCCTTTATGATTCCTTCACCCTCTCGGATGGTGACAAGTTGTCCGGCAGCTACGCCCGGGTACGAATCCGCCTTGCCAGTCGGCCAGTGGATTTCTATATCCACCAGCGATTCTTTTCCCAAACCGAAATGCAATCGCGGGTCGTTCGACGAAAGATAGCTGGATTGGCCCATCACACATTGCGCCTGTATTTTTCCACCATACTTTACCAGCACGCGCGCGCCAATTGCGCTGCGATTACTCTTAGTTCCTTCGAGTCGCACTTTTATCCAGCGATTATGCGGCGGCGCGTCATTGCGCAACAGGGATGGCGGCTCGTTGATGTTCATGACCAGAACATCGAGGTCGCCATCGTTATCGAAGTCGCCGAAGGCGCATCCCCGGCTCATATGACGCGCCGCAATGCCTGGTCCGGCCTCTTCTATCATTTCGGCAAAGGTGCCGTTCCCGCGATTGCGGAAAATAATCCGGGGATTGTGCGCCGAATATTTCGGGTAGGCGCGCTCCAACTCCGGATAGACCGTGCCACTCACCAGCAAGATGTCAGGGTTGCCATCGTTATCCAAGTCAACCATGCCCGTGCCCCAACTGATAAATCGCCGCTCGGCGGCAAGGCCCGCCGGTGCGGTTAAATCCTCAAACTCACCTTTGCCATTGTTGTGGTAAAGCCCGCTTGATTGATTCAGGAAATGGGTTTTCACCATATCCAGATGGCCGTCGAGATCGTAGTCACCCACGCCAACGCCCATGCTGCCGAGTTCCTGGCCATCGCCGCTGAGGGCGACGCCGCGGATCAAACCTTGTTCCCGGAAAGTTCCATCGCGATTGTTCATCAGTAAAAGGCTCGGGGTGGAATCGCAGGCGACAAATATATCGGGCCAGCCGTCTTCATCCGCATCGAAAGAAACCGCCGTTAGCCCGTAAGAACCGCGGACGTCAGCGATGCCCGATTCTTTGGATACGTCGGTAAAAGTTCCATCGCCATTATTGCGATATAGAAAGTGAGGGGGCGCGGGAAATGCTTTGGGCGTGCAATAGACGGGGACACCTTCATAATTGCAGTTGGGTATTTGCACGGAAGGCCGGGGCGCGCTCTTGGGATCAAACTCGATGTAATTTGCGACGAAGAGATCAAGCAGGCCGTCGCGGTTGTAGTCCAGAAAAGTACAGCCGGAGCCAAAACGCGTTATGGGATCAAGCAGGCCAGCCTTCGATGTAACGTCACTGAACGTGCCATTTCCATTGTTGTGGTACAGGCGATTGTGGCCGTAATAGGTGACGAAAAGATCCTCGAAGCCATCGTTGTCGTAGTCTCCGACGCAGACTCCGGTGGCCCATCCAGCATCGAGCAAACCGGCTTGCTCGGTAACATCCGTGAAAGTGCCATTGCGATTATTGTGGTACAGTCGGTTGCTCGCGCCCGGAGGAACTCCATCAAGACGGCGGCCGCCCAGAATAAATATGTCCATCCAGCCGTCGTTGTCGTAATCAAAAAATGCGCAGCCCCCGCCCATGCTCTCGATTATGTAAGTGACATGCGCACTATCCCCGTAAAACATGGTGCGGTTGAGGCCGGCTTGATGGCCAATATCCACAAATCGCGAGAACGGAGGAGCGGATTTTGCCGGCGCCGACGTGCCAAGTAAATCAGCTAGAAAGGGACTGCAAAACCAAGAGAGAACCGCCGCCGGAACCGTCTTTAATAGATGTCTGCGAGTCCAGCCATCGCGAGTGGAGGGAGTCACCGTAAGAAGCATCCCGCGCGAACGGTTATGGGCACCTTACTGCTGCCCTTGCGAAGCCATGAGCTCCTGGCGCAGATGAAGAGCATTTTCATTGTGGGGATCGAGTTGAAGCGCGGTCTCCACGGCTTTTTGCGCTTCCTGAAAACGCGATTCCATTCCTAACGTCGCTGCCAGGCTCACCCAGGCTTCTGTATAACCCGGCGCGGCGCTCACTGCCATACGGAAATGCTCTTCCGCCGCAGCCGAATCGCCGCTGCGAGACGACAAATAGCCCAACTGATTCTGCGCTAGCGCGAGGGTGGGATCAATCTTGACGGCCTGCTCCAAGACAGTACGCTCAGCTGCGGTGTCACCGGTTTGATCTATGGCGAGCCCTAATTTGTATAACAGTACTGCGTCTTGAGGAGTGGCTTCTACGGCCTCGCGGTATAACGCGACAGCCTGCTGCGAATCCCCTTTGGCCAGCGCCTCTTCAGCCTGCGCTGCTTTGCCCTGAGCCAGGGATTGACGCACCGAAGCTTGCATCTCCTGCTGATAGATCTTTAACTGTTCCTGAGCGCGATCAGTTTCTCCCAGCGTTCGTAGAACGTTAGCAAACTCGTATCGCACTTGTGGTTGAGTAGCTCCCAGAGCTAACGCTTTTTCGAATTGCTCTTTCGCTTCTGCCGGCTGGTTGAGTTGCGCCAACACCACTCCCAGATTGTAGCGGCAGTCGTAGTTATCGGGATTCAAAACCACGGCCTGTTCCAGATGGTCGCGGGCTTTATCGTATTCGCCCGCCTCGCGTTCGAGGATTCCGTTGAGATAGAGAAAATCAAAATCGTGCGGAGCCTGCGCCAGCAGCCTGCGTCCCAACGGGCGCGCCGACGCGGAATCATGATTCAATACCAGCACCCGCAGATATAAGCGTTCCGCATCCAGATTGTGGGGATGCATTTTCACTGCCTGTAGCCCCAACTGCACCGCATCCTGGTAGCGGTTCTGCTGCACCAGAACGGTCGCCAGGGCATTCATCAGTTTGACCGATGAGGGATTTTTCTTTAAAGCCCGCAACACTACCTGACCTGCGTCGTCCAGCTTGCCCGCTTTGCCATAAGCCAGAACCAGATCGAGCGTTAAAGATTCATTCGTCGGGGCGGATTGCAGCAGACCGATGGCAGCCGCATACTCCTGTTCGGCGATCAGCGACTTACTAAGCCCATCGATGACGATCAAGGACTTCGGGTCGATCTTCAAAGCGGTTCGCCATTCCATCTCCGCATCTTTGTCACGCTTCAATTCGTTGAAAGCCGTCGCCAGCACCAGGTGTGGCTTCAACGTATTGGGAGCCAGCCTAATCGATTCTTCGAGCGGCCCAATGGCATCTTCCGCATGTCCGGACGAATCCAGACTCAGCCCGAGAAGATAATTCAGGTCAGCCGATTTCGGATTGAGCTTAATCGCCGATCGAAAGGCTTCGGTCGCGCACGCATACCGATGCTGCTTGCCAAACCAACTTCCCAGATCGGCGTAACTCTGCGCATCCGGATGCGTCTGAACTTTAGCCTGCAAATCGGCAGGACCAGTACAAATTGCCGCAGCACCCATAGCGACGCTACCAAATGCGGCGAGCACCGCAGCTTTCGCAAATATCGAATTCATTGACATAGGTGATCGCAAATGGAGGCAAGCCGATTATCGAAAGCATAATGCAGCAAATAAGCGGCCTGCAAGCAAAACTCAAAGTATGATCGGCGATGATGATATATTGCAGGCAATTCTCGTCTGGTTAAATCGTTGGATTGGGATATGAAGTTGACGGCCGGAGCATTCGCAGGTCTGCTATTTCTTTTGTTGCCACCTTCTCTGTATCAAGCTTATTCGCAGCCCGCATCCTCACGACGGTCCACATCGCCGTCAAAAAATATCTCCTCCCGGACTTACGTGGGCGATGCCGCGTGCGGCTCCTGCCATCAGGAGAAGGCCGCAACTTTTTTGGAGACGTCCCACCATCTCACGTCAAGCCCGGCCGATGAGCATTCGATCACGGGCAATTTCAATTCCGGTTCCAACATTTTACGAACCTCGAATCCTTCGCTACATTTCGTCATGAGCAAGAAAGACGATGGTTTTTTCCAGACCGCCGTCGATGAGATCGACCCGTCGCAGGCTATTTCGGTTGAGCAGCGTTTCGATGTTGTGATCGGATCGGGGCGCAAAGCCCAAACTTATCTTTACTGGAAGGGAGATGAACTGTTCGAATTGCCCGTGTCTTATTGGACGGAAACGCACCAATGGATTAACAGCCCTGGATATGCGGATGGCGCTCTACGCTTTGATCGTCCAATTGTCCCGCGATGCCTGGAATGCCACGGCAGCCGATTCCAATCACTAGCGCCCCCGCCCAACCGGTTTAACAAAGATAGTTTGGTCTTCGGAGTTACATGCGAAAAGTGCCACGGTCCCGGAAGCGAGCATGTGGCTCATCACCAATCGGCGGCGATCGGTACCCCATCCGAGGCCATCGTTAATCCAAGCCGACTTCCACGCGAACGGCAACTTGATGTTTGCGCCCTGTGCCACGCTGGCGCGGCAACATCTCTAGTTCCCGCTGGCTCATTTGTTCCTGGCGATGTCTTGGCGAAGTTTCTGAAAATCCCCGACCCGGGACGCGACGTGCCCGTCGATGTTCATGGCAATCAGATGCAGCTCCTGCGGCAAAGCCGGTGCTTCCAGTCCAGTGCCATGACCTGCACGACTTGTCATGACGTTCACACACGCCAGCGCGATGCGGCTTCATTCTCGTCCCATTGCCTTTCGTGCCACAAGGCCGCCGACTGCGGAGAGTTTCATAAATTGGGCCAGCAGATCGCCAGCAATTGTGTCGACTGCCATATGCCACTGCAAGATTCCGAACTCCTTTTCTCCGACACCAATGGACAAAAGATAAAGCCCAAAGTTCGCAACCACCGCATCGCTGTTTATGCGAATACGGCACTTCATTAACGCCTCTTTGAGCAATCCCTGCGCCATTTTTTTGACCTCAAGAACTTATAACCGCGCCACTTGAGACCCGCAGAGACTACGAATCAATTCGGATAGGGTTCGCCGGGTTTCACGATTCGAATATCGTGATCGGTAAAGGTCATCAGCCCATTCGGCAATTTAACTTTAGGCATGTGGCAACTAACGCAGTTCGACTTCGCGACCGGACAAGTTTTAGCCTCTCCCGCAGAAACGTTGGCGGCATGCACCGAGCCCGAGTGGCAGGCCAGACAATTTGCGTCGTAAGCAGAATCCTGCCGGACAATATCTTTATGCGGATCATGGCAAGCGATGCAACTGATGCGCGGATCGGTTCCGTCGAAACACTTGCTGTTCGCCAGACGATAAGGCTGGAAGCGCACATTTATTTCGCCGCGCCAATGGCTGCGAATGACCATGTCCCAAGTGCGGTGACACTGGCCGCAGAAATTGGATATATCTTCCGACGACATTTTTCGCAAATTCTGCGGCGCCGACGCGTACTCTCCCTGCTGCGCATCCACCATGTGGCTGATCGAACCTTTATGGCAGTGTTCGCAGGTCACCCCCGGCTGCATGGACGCGAGATCCAATTTGGCGTCCGACACGGCGTTCGTAGAATGGCAGCCGAAGCAATCTTTGGGCTCGTTCTTCTGAAGCTTCCGTCCTACCGCCTCATCGAGGTTAGTTGGCTTTAAGCTCTCATCGCCGGTGGTGACATCGAGGCCCGCGATCGATGGATAGTAGCTCACAATGCTTTCGTAAAAGTCGCCGTCACGTTGCAGGAACCAGGTTTGCGCTCCTTCGCCGAAGTTCCAATGGATGGGCAGCGAGATTGTGTGCACGCCATCGGTCACCGTGTAGGTGCTCTTGTCATCGTGAGTCTCGACGGTGTAGGAAAACTGACCGCGATGGAAGGTCAATTTCGGATGCTCTTTAAGTGTGGGATCGTCGCCGGGAAGTTCCAAAGCGCGACCCATCGGGGTCCTGGGCTGAGTCGTGGCCTGCGATGAATGGCAACTGGCGCATGCGGAGGCGGTTGCATGCGCACCCTGTTGCGCCATCCCAGAAATGCAGAACGAAAATAAAAAGCCCGACAAGCCGGCCAGTACCTTAAGGATTCGCAAGCTGTATCGACCCGCTTTTCGTGAGATCGAGGCACAACAAGCGTTCCCGCCTCGCATCGTCTTTGCGTCCAGATTTCGAATAGGCTTTGGCCAATGCGATATGCGTCTCAAGATTCTGAGGATCAGTCTGCAATGCCTTTTCCAGATGCGCTAATCCATCTTTCACGTCGCTGGTTTCAACCAGTGAGCGCCCCAACACCAGTTCAGCGCCCGGAAACGCGGGTTCCTCAGCCACGACTTTTTGCGCGTAGCTGAGAGCCTCGGATGGATTGTTTCGTATCAAAGCATTCCACGCCAGCATCAAGCTGGCCGCAGCGCTGGAGGGCGCAACTTCCAACTCTTGCTTGAATTCCACGACAGCCTGATCGGGATCAGTCGGAAAAAGCAGATATCCATAAAAATAATGAGCATTCTCGGCTTTGGGAAAGCGCGCGAAAAAATCCTGGAATGCTTGCTGAGCGCCTTTCTCGTCGCCTGTCATAAAACGGAATGCGGCGCTGCCAGCCATGGTAAATAATTCCTGTTTACTGGCATCGACTTCGCTGGGGAGTAGAGCGGTTCGAAGCCCCGCTAATCCTACTCCTTCAAAGATTGCGGGATTCGCTTTCCCTTTGGCTAATAATCCGTAAGTTTGCAAAGCCTCTTCAAATCTTCCGCTGCGGGTCAGCAACAACGCTTCGTGATATTGCAGGATCGCAGCGTTGCGCGGTTGATTCGCGGCGCCTAACGACAATCCCCGCTGAAGGTCTTTCAGAGATTGTGGATATTCAGCGGTTTCGAACTCGCACAAACCGCGCAACGCGATTGCAGGCCCAGCGTCGGGATTCAGTTCAATGTAGCGGCTGAGAGCGTCACGCGCGGGCGCGTAGGCATCGGTGGCGTATTGCAACGATCCCAGGAACCACCATCCATCCGGCCACTTGGGATTCAGTTGCACGGCCTGACTGTAAAGAGCAATCGCTTGCGGAATATCGTTTTGCTCGCGGGCAGCTGCGGCTTTAAGCGCCAAGTCATCAAACGTCGACGGTGGCTCCTGGGCCATGGCGACGATAGAGATCAAAATAAGGCTGATGCAAAGCCGCGCAATAAGTATCAGGCCGAAAGCTTTTCTCGGCGGGTGGGCGGGTATGCGGATCATAGCAATTACCGGAGCGGAGCGGGAAATCGGCAAAATATTTCTGCTCGAATATTTATCGTACCACGCAGATATCTAAGCGTTTCGAAGCGTTCAGTTAGGGCTTGCGGACGAATGGTCTCCGTGGTCGCTGTTCGGTGCCGCGGCTTGGGTCGTTGCTTCGGCCGCTAGCGGAAGCGTAACCTCCAATGCGCCGATATGGTCGCTCGAAATATCTCGCACCGCAACCCGTATCGAAGCCGCAGCAGCCGGCACATCAATTTCCTGTAGGACGTGATATCCGCGCGGCTGCCCGTTAGACGACTCCTCGACCGAGGACGCCTCCTCGGCCATTTGCACAATGCTATTGACCATCGCTCCCTCTGAATCGTAGACCACCGTGGTGAATTGCAGCGCGGGGATGGACGCCATACCGCGCGAAGCATGCTGCGGAAACTGGCGGGTAGGGACAAAAAAATCCGCGACATAAGGCTGCACTTCAAATTGCGACAAGTATTTCGGATGTTTCGCCGTTGAATCGAATTGATCGTTAAAGTGCTTCATTTGCGCAGGCGTGGCCAATGACGCGGCGGCAATCGGGTGAATGTGAACGCTGAAAAATAAGTCATGAGCCATGGGCGCGCCATGTTGCATATCGGCGTAAAGCAATTCGCCGGGATGACTTGCCGTTTGCAGATCGGGAGACAATAGCGCTTTGCGATTCGGCTGCCGGCGCGGCGCATTGGGATCCTCGCCGTAATATGACCGCCGGTACGACAAATCGTATCCCTTGCGGTCGACCTCAACCTGAATTCGGCGTAGCTTGCCATCGTAATTCTCATTGCTTGGCGAGTAGCTCAGCGAGTAATAATTTGCGCCGATATCAGTCGCCGCAGCCAAAGCCTGGGTTAGGCCATTCGTGCTGTGGAACGCATGACCTCCCGTTTCATGCGCAATTTCGTCCTGCGTGGAATAGCTGCTATTCAGCAGTGAATAACCGGGTCCTGGAGCGGCGGCCGTCGTGGGGGCAACGGTGGCGCCCGCGCCTCCGGAGGCCGGCGTGCTAGTTCCTCCCGCCGCCGAGCCGAGCGTGCGCCCGCTGCGCGAATCGGCATACACGCCGCCCCCCGGGGTGGCGCCCGACGGCGCATAAGAATTCGTGACCACGACTCCCCGAACGTCGACGGGATACATGGCGATTTGGCTTCTCGCCATAGTGTTCAGAGTTTCCTGAATTTCTGCGCGATATGTCTGCCCATCATCATCCGTCGGAAACAGCGATACCGGAAATTGCCCCGAGAGCCAGATCAAATTCTTGCGTCCGGGCAACCCGTCGAGAAAACCGCAAATGCGGTTAAGAACCGAAACCATCAACCCGACGTCTCCCCGCCCCGAGTTGCGTCCCATCAAAAAGATCCTCGGAACATGAGGTTTTGGCGAATTGGGATCAAGCGCGGCAAATAGCCGCTTTTCGTCGCTGGTAAAGCCCTGGACCAGGCGAAGTTCATCTGCCAGTACAAAGATGGCGAACCGTGCACCTTCAGGTTTGGTCTGGATGAATTTAAGCAATTGCCGCCGCGCAGTCGCTTGATCTTCAATCTCGGTATTAACCAAATCGTAGAGCAGAACATACAACGGCCCCCGTTCAGGTGCACTCGGCACGTCCAGGAATGTATTCGCGGGAAGCCTGGGTAATTTTGGAGGAACGTAAGCTGCGGTTAAATCGTGTATGTCGAAAGACAAAATCTTTTGTGCTTTGCCGTCTTCCTGAATCGAGAAGTCTTTGCCAGTAAGGCCCCGAACCGGATGCCCATTTCCGTCAGTCACAACTACATCCACAATAACCCGATTGACCGTCTTCTTCAGCACCAGGCTATTCCCGGCGGGCGGCGGTCCGGTATCATCCTGCGCCGCCATTGAGAAAGCGCACGACAGCATCAAACAAAACAGTGCCCTTCGAAATGGCGGTCGGGTATTCATGAGTACTCTCGCAGACAGCAGTCTCAGCGACGCGCCAGCACGGCGCGTTATTTGATCGTAGGTTGAGGCTTTTGGGGAGTGGCGCTCAACTTGGCCAGGTATTGTTTCACGACCTGCGCATCTTTGCCGTCACCGGCAACTTTCACAAATTCGCGGAGCTGGGCCATCTCGTTGACGAGGTCGCCCTTGGCTTCGTAAATCTCCGCCAGCAGATAGTGAACCTGCCGCGCATCAATATAGGCTCCGGCAAACTGCGCGGCCCGCAAAGCGCTCTTCTCTGCCGCCAAAAAATGACGCAGATTAAAATTGGCGCCGGCATTAAACATATAACTCACGGCGCTGCTCGAAGGATCAAGAGCCAGGGCCAAATCGCTCTCTTTTAATACTTCGTTCCAGTCCTGCGCATGAATCGCCACGTCGGCGAGGCAGAGATGTGCGGGCACGAACGTAGAATTGATTTTCGCCGCCCTAAGACATGATTCCCGTGCAGGCGAGAATTGCTCATGCCGTTCCTGCACCTGCCCGAGTAATACCCACAGAGCCGAGTATTCCGGATATTTTTCTAAAGCCTTCCGCAAGTGTTTTTCCGCCGCATCAAACTTCTTCTCGAAGATGGCGTCGCACGCTTTGCCATACTCCGCACTTGCCTTCGCCTGCGCCGCCAGGGCGTCGACGCCGACAGTCGAAACATGGATTCCGGCGAGCGGCGGGAGAAAACAGGCTATTTCTGCCGCATAATTCGGGCGCTCGTCCGGGTGATTATTTTTCATGATGATTTGCTGCTCTTCGAAACGCTCGTTGGGATCCTGCACCAGCGTGGGCGTGTTGATATCCCCATTGAGAACCACCGATTTGGGAGGCCCGATCTGCTGAGCGAATGAGAAAGTACAGAAGACAGAAGTCAGGACTAAGGTAAAAACAATTGCCAGTGCGGACTTACTGCGGAATGTCGGCATAATGTCCTCGCCGTTACATAGCAGCATTATCGGCTTCGCACGCTCGATTAATCAAGTGGATTTTGGCGTGGCATTTCCTTCGGGGTGCTGGCGTGGGAATGCAGTATTTCGGCTTTAGCGCGAGCCGAATCCGGCGGCCTGCATGGAATTTCGCGACATGTCGCTGGATGACGAAATGCCCTGCATGCGCAGCTTGAAGTCGTCGGCATTCGACGCGTTTTCCAGAGCGGTTTCGTAATTCACTAAGCCGGCCTGGAATAAGTCCCACAGGGACTGGTCGAAGGTCTGCATTCCGTATTGCGAAGTTCCGGCTGAAATTGCATCGCGGACGGCGCGGGTCTTTTCCGGCACCAGAATACATTCGCGAATGTAGGCGGTATTGATCATGACTTCGACGGCGGGCACTCGTCCGTCGCCGTCGCAACGGCGCACCAGGCGCTGGCTGATGACCGCGCGCAGTACGGCTGCAAGCTGCAAGCGAATCTGTTTCTGCTCCGGCGGCGGAAAGACGGCGATAATACGGTTGATGGTTTCCACCGCGTCAAGCGTATGCAACGTGGAGAAAACCATGTGTCCCGTTTCGGCGGCGTGGATGGCGGTGCCGATGGTTTCGATGTCGCGCATTTCGCCGACCAGGATGACGTCGGGATCCTGCCGCAGTGAAGCTCGCAACGCCGCGGAGAATGATGGCGTGTCGACCTCGATTTCGCGTTGATTGACGTATCCCTTTTTATCGCGATGCAGAAATTCGATCGGGTCTTCGATGGTGATAATGTGCTCGGCTTTCGTGGAGTTGATGCGATCGATCATCGCGGCCAGTGTCGTCGACTTACCAGAACCGGTGACGCCGGTCACTAGAATCAGGCCGCGGGGCATGTCGCAAATCTGCTCGACAATTTTTGGCAGATAAAGTTCGTCGAGGGCGCGAATTTTAGTAGGAATCATACGCAGAACTAATCCCACATTCCCGCGCTGCTGGAAGACGTTGACACGGAAGCGGCCAAGTCCGGCCACTCCGTATGCCATATCAATTTCGGTTGATTCCTTAAATTTTTGCTTTTGCCGAGCCGACATCATGCTGAACGCCATAGTCAACATATCTTCGGCGCTGACGCGTGGCTGGTCGGTCAGAGGGACAAGGTCGCCATCAATGCGAAGATGGGGATAGTTGCCAACCTTGAGGTGTAAATCGGAGGCCCGTCTCTCCATGGCAATTCGAAGCAGATCATCAATATTCATTTAGAAACGTCCCCCGGAAACCATGCTCGTACCCATGCTCGTATGATGGACTGAAAAGTCACTGCGCCCAAGATGACCTTGGTAATGCGAATTAGGGGCAGCACTGGACGGTCGGGGAGGTCTCTCGCTCCATCGACGCACTTATTGACTTAGTCCACGCGCTTAGTCCATCATTGATTTATGGAAGTCAACATTCATGAGGCTAAAACTCATCTGTCGCGGCTGCTACAGAAAGTGGCAGCCGGTGAAGAAGTCATTATTGCGCGAGCTGGAATTCCGGTGGCGAAACTCGTACCAGTCATAACGAAGACAAAAACTCGGCCCTTGGGAATGGATCGAGGGAAGATCTGGGTTGCCGATGATTTTGACGCGCCCCTTCCCGACGATTTGCTGAAGGAATTCTATGGTGGCGAACTTCCAAAGCTCGCGCGGTCGAAGAAAAAATGAAATATCTGCTGGATACGATGGTGTGGCTCTGGAGCGTGGGGCCAACAGAGAAAATCGGAAAAATGGGACTTGCGATTCTGGCGAATGGTGAGACAGAAACCTATTTATCGGCCGTCAGTTCGTGGGAAATCGCGATTAAAACGCAGTCCCGAAAATTCGAACTGCCGGATGTTCCCGGGCGTTATATCCCGGCACGATTGGCTGAACAAAACATTCATGCACTTTCGATAACGCAACGACATACCGTCAAAGTTTACGATTTGCCTCTGCATCACCACGATCCGTTCGACCGCTTGCTCATAGCTCAGGCCATAGTCGAAGATATGGTCATCCTCACCTCCGATCGCCTCTTTAGGAAATATCCCGTCGAAGTGATCTGGTGCGGGGCCTGACCCTCCCTAAACCGTAACCGGTTGTTTACTCGCCACCGGCACCGGCGTCAGCCAGTTGAAGCGATCCGCCTTCTCGCCGCGAACGATGGCGAAAAATTCCTTATGGATCGCCTTGGTGATCGGCCCCACCGTTCCGTTGCCGACGCTGATCTTATCCACGGAACGGATGGGCGTGACCTCCGCGGCCGTGCCAGTAAAAAACGCTTCATCGGCGATGTACAGCATTTCGCGCGGGATGACCGCTTCCGATACTGGAATTCCTATATCGCGAGCGATTTTCAATACGGAATCGCGAGTGATGCCAGGCAGCACCGAATTGCCCAGCGGTCCGGTCTGCAAAACTCCGTTGCGAACGACAAAGACATTTTCCCCGGACCCTTCACTAACATAACCATTTACATCCAGAGCAATCCCTTCGGCGTATCCATTCGAAGTGGCTTCCATGCGAATGAGCTGCGAGTTCATATAATTCGCCCCCGCCTTAGCCATTACGGGAAGCGTGTTCGGCGCGAGCCGCGTCCATGACGAAATGCACACGTCCACTCCGGAATCGTCTTTGCTCAAATATTTGCCCCAAGGATAGTTGATGATGTAAACCTCAACCGGGCAGCCAGCGGGAGACACGCCAGCGTCGCCATATCCACGCAGGACGACGGGGCGTATGTAGCAGGGAGACACGCCGTTCGTATTGACGAGTTCGATCATGGCCGAGACCAATTCCTCGCGGGAGAATGGCAGGTCCATCCGGTAAATTTTGGCCGAATCCAGCAAACGCTGCATGTGCTCCTGGGCGCGGAAAATCGCCGGACCGGTGGGCAATTCATAGCAACGCACGCCTTCGAACACCGAAGAGCCATAGTGGACGACGTGCGACATCACATGAATGTTCGCGTCTTCCCACCGGATCAGTTTTCCGTTATGCCAAATTTTACCGGTCTTCTGCAATGCCATGAATGATCTCCCTGTTAAAAGTATAAATGGAGAGACAGAAGAAACGAAATTACTGCCTGCACAACCGCTGGATTACGGCTTGATTTGGGTAAAGGCTCGCCCCACAACACGGCGCAGTCGAATCGGCAGCGACTAGTGGGCTACAGGGGACACTACGGCCGCAATGGCAGCGTTGGCACGTGCCGGCAATTCGTCTCCCCGCATGTATTTTGCCTTCGCAGCTTTCATCTCGGGCATAGCCGCGTAGGGCTTGGTGTAGTCATTATTCGCGTTCCAGAATAAGAATCCGATGCCGCCTTTATCTTTTGCGGTCGAAACCTGAGCCTCGATGTATTTTGGCGAATAAGTTTTAGTTCGCCACGCAAAAGCTTGCAGCCAGGGGCGAATGGTAACGCCACTTCCCTGCGTGATCTTTTCGAATCGTTCCATCGATTCGCCGATGAAATGTTCCGGCGAGTCCCCGGGATGGGCGATGCCATCCATGCCAAAGAAGTGCGAGGGATAAATCATGGGTGAAAGCACGTCACAGTACCTGGCCATACCGACGATATCCTGGCCAGTGTGCGCCAAATCCACGGGCCGCTGCCAGGCCATAATGCCGAACACGTCCAAAGAAAGTAGCACTCCGGTGGGATGAATCTCTGCATATGCATGTTTCAGGAAGTCTACAATCACATCGGACCGGTGCCACGCGGGATGTTGGGTCTCGAAATAAAAGGTGGCATCTTTCTGATCGCCCTCGGCGGGGAATCGCACGTAATCGAATTGGATTTCGTCCGCTCCAGCTTCCACCGCCTTCATAGCCAGCGCAATATCGTATTCCTGAACCTTCGGCTGCGAGGGATCCGTCCACACCAGTTTGCCGTTTTCGCGCCACGGCAATCCCGTGCGTTTAGACTTCACGGCCAATTCCGGATGGGCCACAACCAGGCGTTCGTCGCGGAAAATGGCAACCCGGGCAATGGCATGCATTCCCTGCGAATGCAGGAACTGGGTAAACTTTGGCAGATCGCGGATAGTAATGTGGTGAGGCCCCGCTAAGGAATTGTCAAATGGGATATTGATGGATCCGTCGCTATCTTTTACATCGAAGACGACGGCATTGCCGCCCAATTCCCTCCAGCGGCGAATAATTCTAAGGCCATGATCGCTGCCCGCCATTAATCCGGTGAGGTAAACTGCCCGCGCTTCAAAATCCCGCCCTACAACAATTGGTTTCTCGGTGATCGCAGCGGTTAGCATTCCGGGAACAGCCACGGACTGTCCCAGTCTCAAAGAATTGCCTTGCAGATTCGCATTTGCTTTTCGAATGCCGTCTATCAATTCCGTGGATGTGAGATAAGATGTTTGCGAAATATACCGGTGAGCGACGCTGGCAACTGTGTCCCCGCGGCGCGCAACATACAGGGTTGTACCCGCCGGCGGTGGCGTTAGGCTGGCAATTTCGGGCGGCTTAATGACGGCCAGAACAGCCGACGGAGCGCCGCTGACGGCGGACGAACTGACCTGACCGGCCGCCAGGGGCAAGCGTGCTAAGACTAGAAATCCAAAACTGACGATTGCGGTGACTGTGGCTGAAGGCGAGGCAAAGCGGCGCAAAGTTTTCTCCCAATGGAACTTGTTTTTCCTCAAAATGCTATCGGCCAAGCTGGAATGCCGCCAGTTACGTCCGGCCAATGTCATTGGGTGGTCGGGATTCGGCTGGGATTCGGAAAACTCGAAATTGCGCAAACTCTTTCTCTTTACACGATCTTCCTTGCGGACATAAGTGGCTCGGTTGGGCCGCCACCCGCATCTAAGAATGGGAAGGGATGGTTATGACTACGGGAAGCGACGATGGCGACGGATTTGCACTAGGTCATAGCGACCAGGGGACTCAGAGGCGACAAATTTTGTCACCCTTAACTGAGAAACCCGTGGGACACTTTTCCCGGCATCAGAATAAGGGTCGGGACAAGGGCTATGAGGGCCCAATGCTTATGAAATCCGCCGCTTGCACCACTCTCGACCCGACTCGTCGCAGCACCGACGCCAGAGAATTTGAAAATGCCCTTAGACGGAAGATTGTGGGGCAAGACGCTGCCGTGGAAAATGTCGCGGAAATCTACCAGATGTTTCTGGCGGGATTGAACCCTCCCGGCCGTCCCATAGGCAATCTGCTGTTTCTGGGACCGACAGGTTCCGGTAAGACCCGCGTAGTGGAAGCTCTGGCCGAGTCCCTTTTCGGCGACTCTCACGCCTGCATCAAGATCGATTGCGCAGAGTTTCAGCACTCGCACGAAATCGCCAAACTGATTGGATCGCCCCCAGGATATTTGGGCCATCGCGAAACGCATCCGTTACTTACCCAGGAGGCGTTGAATCAGTGGCACACCGAGAAGTTAAAGCTCTCCATTTTGTTGTTTGACGAAATAGAAAAGGCTTCAGACTCGCTCTGGCAGTTGCTGCTCGGCATCCTGGACAAAGCGACGTTGACTCTCGGAGATAATCGCCGCGTCGATCTGTCTCAGTGCATCATCATCATGACCTCGAACCTTGGCGCATGTGAAATGAGCAATTTGGTCGATGGTGGGCTGGGTTTCGCTCCCAAACCAATGCTGGTGGATTCGACGTTTGACCAAAAAATCGATCGCACGGCAGTCGAAGCGGCGCGGCGCAAGTTTACGCCTGAATTCATGAACCGCATCGACAAGGCTGTGGTTTTCAAGACCCTGCGGCCGGAACACCTCGAGCAAATTCTCGATATCGAACTGGGAATGGTTCAGCAACGGATTTTGACCTCATCCGCCGCCAATCAATTTGTCTTCACCTGCACCTCGAAGGTGAAGAGCTTTTTGCTTCAAGAGGGGACAGACCCTAAGTACGGCGCCCGCCATCTTAAACGGGCAATTGAGCGCAACTTGGTTTTCCCATTGGCAAACCTGGTCGCCACGGGGCAGGTACGCTTGGGCGACTTTCTCCGCGTGGATATGACCCCGGAAGGAACGATCACTTTTGTAAAAGAAGCCGAGGGCACAATGCTGCCAATGATGGCCGAACGGTTCGGTGCGGCTGCCGGAGGACCGACACTTGTCGCCCGCGCTTCGCGCACGATTGCCCGTCGCGAATTCGGAGCCACCCCAACGGCCGACACAAAATAATTTAAGTTGCGTAGGGACAGCCGCCCTCGGCTGTCCATGGCAGCAAGGCTCGCCGCTGTCGAGTCATGTAACGCTGGCGGTCTCAACCTCCCGAAGCAGATTCCTCCGGCTGCGCCGTTCGGAATGACAAATCTTATATTTTGTTCTGAGAAGGCTCCCGGATCTTTGATCCGGCTAGACAGCCGAGGGCGGCTGTCCTACGTGGATTAGCCGCCGGCTTTTAGTTCGGTGAGAACTTGGCGGGCAATTTCTTTTAGAGTTTCGAATACACCGTTTCCCTGGAAAGCCACAGCCTCAATCACTGGTTCATTTTTCTTGCGCAATTCTTTCGACAGCGCTTCCACCGACAGTACGTTGGGCAAATCCCGTTTATTGAGCTGTAGCACGTAGGGAATTTTCTTGAAGTCGTAGCCGTGTTGCTGAAGATTCGAATTCAGATTATCCAGAGCTTCGACGTTCGCGTCCATGCGTTCTCGTTGCGAGTCGGCAACGAAAACCAGCCCATCAACGCCGCGCAGAATTAATTTGCGGCTGGCATCGTAAAACACCTGGCCGGGCACGGTATAGAGGTGGATACGAGTTTTAAAGCCGCGAACCGAGCCCAAATCCAGGGGCAAAAAGTCGAAGAACAGGGTTCGTTCCGTTTCTGTCGCGAGCGAAATCATCTTCCCTTTTTGCTGTTCCGAGGTCTTCTGGTAGATATGCTGGAGGTTGGTGGTTTTTCCGCCCAGTCCGGCCCCGTAGTAGACGATCTTGCAATTAATTTCGCGGGCTGCAAAGTTAATGAAACTCAAAGACTTTCCTCAAACGTGCAAGCGGACGTTCCAATCCAAGTCGATTGGTCTCGCCGCAAAATTGGTGTTGGTACTGCTGGTTTTATACCACATGCACGGGTCTCGCCGAGGTTACTCTGGTTACTCTTCATAGAATGGCATTCCATTGATCGCATTTTTACCGGAGCGGGGACGGCGCGGGATAGTAGCCATCGCGCGCGAACACTTTTACGTCAGTGCGCGCCACACGCACTTCGATCTGTCGATAGGCGCTGCTGGGCGTTGCCCGGGTCACGTATCCGAGCGTGTATTCATTGCGGGCCGAACTCATCGCGCGGGCATAACTAGCCTCAATGGCAGTCCGGGAAAAATCCGTAAAAATTTCGCCAGCGGTGGCACTGGAATATTTGGGCAGAATGTCGCTGTAACCGAAGCGCGGCAGATGCAGCCTCTCCAGCTTGTCATATCCGGGTATTGCAGAACCTTCCACGGCGACGCCATAAACCGCAATGCCGTTGGAAAGCAATATTTTCAGCACATCGCGGTAGCTTGCCGTACTGCGATACTCGCGGCCATCGCTGATAATAAAAATAATTTTGCGGCGCGCCTTGTCGCGTTTGCTCAAATCCAGCGCCGCGCGCAATATGGCGTCATTCAGCACATGCGATTCTTTGGGCGGCGTTATTACCGCGGGAACGTTGGGATCGACGGGCTCGTTATTGATGGTGGGACCTTGGGGACCCATCGGGCCTCCAGTGACCGCGGGCCCATTATTGCGTCCGCGCACATTCTTGAGGCCGGTAAGGGTGGTCGTCAGTTGCCGGCTCGCGCTGCCGAATTCAGTCTGTCGCGAAACCGCTGAGCTGTAGGTATAGAGAGAAACTTCGTCGTATTGACTGAATGCGCTCTCCAGGGACGGGAAAGTCTGATTCACCCGCTGCACCGCCACGTCGGGCAGTCCCAGGTCGATAATCACCGCCGCCGACAAGGCTACGGGGTCGCTGGTAAAGAAGTTCATGTTTTGCTTTCGGCCATCCTCGAAAACCGAGAAGTCCCGCGGCAATAAACCGTCTACTCTTGCGCCCGAACTATCAGTCACCCGTACCGGCACGATTACTTCATTGGTTGTAACCACAAATTTGTATAGTTCGTCTTGTCCGCTGGCGTGTTCTTGCTCTTGCGATGCGCCCCCCTGCGGGACGGTTTTTACGGGAGGCATGGGAGGAGGCGCTTCGGGCGGCGCGCCTTCATTCCCGCTTTGGTCTGGATTCTGGTTCGGAGGCGGCTCATTTTGTGGCGCGGTATCGGTCCTGGGATGGTCCGGAGTCGCCGCAGGAACCGGCGGCGGGGGCCCGGGCTGAGGCGACGGCGCGTCGGGAATGTCCTGGCTCTGTGCCGCAGAAGACGGCTGTTGAGCCCGAGATCCTACAGGTCTGAGCAGGCATAATGACAGCAATAGCAGACCTGCGGCCCCTCTTTCGAGCACATTTCGATTGCGCAAAAGGAATCCTCTATGACTTGAATTATGGCTTGAACATGACTTGAACTATGACTTGACCGCATGCTTTGGCAAAACGATTGGCGAACTCCGGCGATTTGATGCATCTAATGTTGGTAGAAATAGACTATCAAAAACAGCGAGAGAATACTTTCATGCCAAAATTGCGTTTCCTGGCGGCCCTATGCCTTGGTCTGTGGTTGTCATGTTTAATTCTCGAGTCCGTGGCTACTGCTCAAGGGTCGGGCCCAGACTCTTCAGCGCCTTCCTCTGACTCCCAAAGTACGAAGGATCAGAGTGAGCCCACCGAAACGTTGAAAGTGAACGTCAATGTGGTCCAACTTTTTTTCAACGTCAAAGATAAGCGCGGGGCGCTGATTCCAAATTTGACTAAAGACGAGTTTCAGGTTTTTGAGGATGGAAAGCCGCAAACCATCAAGTACTTTACTCCCGAATCGAACTTGCCCCTCACACTTGGAATCCTGATTGACTCAAGCGGCAGCCAGGCTCGGGTTCTGGATATGGAAAAAGAAATTGGCGGCGCATTCCTCGCGCAAATCCTGACAGAAAAAGATCTCGCATTCGTTATCGACTTTAATGTGAACGTCGATTTGGCTCAGGATTTCACCAGTTCGGTACACTTGTTAAAGGCCGCGTTAAACGGCACGCGAATCAATACGGGCGGCGGCGGCGGAGTCATTCCCGGCATGGGTGGGGGACCTGTACCGACGGGAGCAAACGGACCTCGCGGAACGTTGCTCTACGACGCAATTTACCTGGCTTCGCACGACGAACTGTCGCAACAGGTGGGACGCAAAGCCATGATCATCCTCACCGACGGTGAGGATGAAGGCAGCCAACTGAAGATTCAGGATGCGATTGAAGCGTCGCAGAAGTCCGACAGCATCGTTTATGTGCTACTGTGCGCCGACCGGGGATTTTACGGCGGATTTGGCGGCTATACCGGTGAAGGCGAGATGAGAAAACTAACTCAGGAAACCGGCGGTCGAGTCATTGACGTGGGAAACAAGCCGGAAAAATTGAAGGCCGCCTTCGATCAGATCGCAAACGAACTGCGCAGCCAATACAATATCGGCTACACGCCGACCAACACATCAAGAGACGGAGGATTCCGCAAGGTTGAAATTCGGCCAAAAACGAAAGATTACAAAATCCAGGCCCGCAGCGGATATTACGCGCTGGCGCCGAAGGATTAGCATTTTATCGAGTGGTGGCTTACCAGGGTTGGAAATTTTACGCGTTGCGAAATCGCGGATTCAGTTCGGTGAGCTCGCAGATGGAACTCGCGTGCGCTCTGTTACCTGAATCAAATTTTCCTATCTTTTAGCCGGATTACGAATTTCAAACCTGACCAGATTTCCGTTACGGCGCAAACCTTCACGTCGACCAGTCCAGCCTTGAGGCCAAAGTCTCTAATCAGGTTTTCCTTTAAATCAGTCGCGACTCCGGATATCTTTTTCGGCCAACTGACCCACAACATTCCAGTGGGAACCAGCTTTTTCGAAAACCGCGAGAATTGTCGTTCCAGGTCAGACAGTTTCTTTACGAAGATCATTGCAAGATCAAGGCGATCTCTTGCCGACTCACACTTCGCAAGTCCAGGTTGTAGTTCGCGCTCGACTTCAGGAGGAAGGCCAAAGAATGCGATTCGAGAGTTGTCTTTAATCCCCAATTTTTTGGCGAGAGGGGTTCCAGAATATCCGGGCATGGAAGTTAGTTGGTGGGCGCGTAATAGCCGTGGCGGCTGCGCACTCGCAGACCTTTGCGATTCTGCGCCAGAATTTCTATCGAGTGATAATGGCCGTTCGGAATCAGGTCCGCAGGCGTGTAGGCGAGCGCATATTGACTGCGAAGTTCAGTCTGTATTTCGGCAAATGCGTTACTGACCTCCGTGATTTGAAACGGGAAAAACGCGCGCCCACCTGTAGCGTCGGCAATGCGCTCAAGTATTTTGTCGCCATGGCTGCCACTGCCGCTTACGTTGGTGCTGATGGCGTAAACGATCACCTCGGCGCGCTGTGCCATCTCGACCGCCTCTTCGCGAGTGACGTGACTTTGGTTGTCGTCGCCGTCACTTAACAGAATGATCGCGCGCCGTACCGGACCGGTCTGCGGAGCCTTCAGCAGTTTGTCCCGACAGGCGAAATAAAGCGCGTCATACATTGCGGTTCCACCGCCCGGGCGCAGGCTGCGAACACCGACCGAAAGCAGATCAGTTCTGTCGGTAAAATCCTGTGTCACTTCCGGAGTGACGTCGAATCCTACGACAAAGGCCTGGTCATATCCCGGCCTGATGGTCTGATTAAGAAATTCAATCGCCGCTTCCTGCTCAAATTTAAAACGGTCCCTGACCGAGTTGCTCGCGTCCACCAGCAGTCCGACTTGTAGGGGCAAATCTGTCTCGCGATGAAAGCTGCGAATTTCAAGCGCGGGCTTTTGATCGTCAACCACGCTGAAATCGCCCTTGGTCAAATCGTTCACGTAGCGACCGTGCTTGTCAGTTACTGTGAACACGACATTCACTTCGTTTACCGTCTTGCGAAAAGTAGTCGCTGGCTCTGGGGCGGGTTTCGTATCGGGAGGCGTAGCTGGTTTGGGATCGACGGATTGCTTTTCTGCCGGCGGCACCGGCGGCACGGAAGATGGCTGGGGCGGCAGCGGTTGAACTTTACTTTGCGCTTTGACCGCCGAGGGTGCGGAAGGCAGTTCTTCATCATTTGAACTTTGGATCGCCCTGAGAGGCAGAACTATCGAGCCCAGGGCCGCGAAGAAAATGAGAATCCTGAAACGCATTTATTTTTCACCATTATAGCTCCTGCCAATTATTGAAGCATTTCTTCACCTACTGATGCGCCCCGGGATTGATAAGACCGAGAAACTTCTCCAGTTCTGTAGGCAGCGCAGCCGAAAAAGACAGAGATTTCCCGCTGCGAGGGTGCTGAAACTGTAAGGCTGCCGCATGTAGGAAATTTCTTGCCAGAGGAGCGATGGTCTGGTTTTTTCCATGCAGGAGCTTCGGAGCCCCGTAGAGACTATCGCCCACGACGGGATGTCCCAGCGAAGACAGATGAACCCGTATCTGATGGGTTCGTCCCGTATCGATTTTCACTTCCACCAAGGTGAACTTTCCCACCGGAGAATCGATTCGTTGCCGAACCGCGTAATGAGAAATCGCTTCGCGTCCCTCATCGCGGCGGGTGGTCATTTTGGTGCGATGCACGCGATCGCGGCTGATGGCGCTGGTGATAGTTCCCTGCTCTTGCTTTAGCCATCCGTGGACCAGCGCAATGTATTTCTTTTTCACCTCGCGCTGGGCGAATTGCGCCGACATCCGGCGGTGCGCTTCATCATTCTTAGCCACGACGATCAGTCCGCTCGTGGCTTTATCGAGACGATGCACAATGCCGGGGCGCATCTCTCCGCCCACGCCAGAAAGTTTTTGAAAGCGATGCAGCAGCGCATTTACCAGGGTGCCGCGATTCCGGTCCGCCTCGGTCGCGCCTGCCCCCGCATGTACCATCATTCCGGCCGGCTTGTTCACCACCGCAAGATCGTCGTCTTCGAAAACGATTTCGAGAGAAATTTCTTCCGGAATTGCGCGCAGCGGAGGAAGTTGCACCCCGCCCAGAATTACGATGTGCTCATTCCCGCGCAGGCGAAACGAAGACTTCTCCGGCGAATCATTGACCAGCACTTTTTCTTCGGAAATAAGTTGCTGAACGCGCGCGCGGCTGGTTTGCGCAATTTTCGCGGCCAGAAATTGATCGAGGCGTTTTCCTTCCGCCTCTGGACCAACGCTAAGCGAGATGGGGTACTGCTCCGGCATGGCCCGCTTTCAGTAAAACATAAAAGAGGGGCGAAGCGGCGATGACAGGGCAGTCCAGAAGCAAGCTAGAATTTGGTCGCCAGAGCCAGCAGCAGGAGAAGAGAGACCGCGATGGCGCCAATGCTGTTTGCCCGCAGCATTCGATATGTCGAAGGCCAGGGAAACATAAGCACGTCGAAGACCGGCATAAGTTTTTCCGGCCACAGAATTCCTCCCAGCCCGATGGCAAGACAGAACTGCGTGAGCAGGGAAATACCCAGGTGATTCATGGACGACTCCAGGGAAGTGCTTGCCGGACGGGGAATCCGTTAACACGAGTCTGACGGGCCGCGTGAATGAGGTCAAGGAAAAAGAAAACTTTTTAAATTAGAAGTAACTTCGATTCCCAAGCCGGCGTTGCCATTGCGGCACAACACGCCGATAAGAAACTTATCCCCTAAAGAGGGGGATTCCATATCCGCAATTTAACGCACCGCTCTTGTGGGCATGACCAGCCACTTCAAAATCATGTTTACCAGGCCCAGAACAATGCCTCCCCAAAACGCCGCAACAAAACTGCGAATATGGAATCCTGGCACGAAGTTGGCGGCTAACTCGAGCATGACGGCATTAACCACGAACCAGAACACGCCCAGAGTCAGAATGGTGAGAGGCAAAGTAATAACCTTGAAAAAGATTCCCAGCGTCGCATTGATCAGTCCGATTACAACCGCGGCAATGAGTGCGGCCGAAGCGCTGTCCACATAAAAGCCCGGCACGACTCGCGAAGTGATCCAGACCGCCAGCGCGCTGATTACCCAGTGCAGCAACATGCGAAGCATTGGCATCCCCTCCAAAAACAGCGATTAGTGTAATCGAAATTTCGAGTGAAAACTTTTACGCAAAAAGTCTTATTCTCTTTCGTGGACGTCATCCACCACCGCGTCAGCCTCAATCTCCACCAGCATTTCCGGCGCAACCAACGCGCTCACCGCGATCATCGTCGCTACCGGCCGGATGTCCCTGAAGAACTCGCCATGCGCTCGTCCCACTTTTTCCCAGTCCGCAATATTTGTAACGAACGTTCGCGTGCGGACCACATCTTTCAAGCTGGCGCCCGCTTTCTGGAGCGCGCTCTCAATGTTCTTAATCGCTTGTACCGCCTGGGCGTAAGGATCGTTCCCGCCGACTATATTCCCATCCGGTCCGGTGGCAGTGGTGCCGGCGATGAAAATTTGATTGCCCATTCTTACCGCTCTGGAATATCCCACGACGGGCTCCCAGCGGGTTCCGCTCGATATGTTGATCCTTGGCATGTCCCCTCCTCCGAGCCCGCAATTATAAGTGTTGGAATTAGCAGTCCATTACGTCGTCTGCCAACATTTTCGCGGATAAAACCTTTGGCTTGGTTCTGTGTTCTAAGTAGTAACTCCGCCTTTATGCTTGGCACGATCGTGGGGTGCCGGGCGCACGGAAGTTACTTGTGGGAGGGCTGGGGCTGATAGATAACTGATCATGGAACCCGGTGCTACGAGCGGCTTCTCAAGGAGGGCCAAATGATTCCGGATTCGCACCCGTTGCAGGAGCTGTTCGTCGAACTTGTGGGCAGGCATTACGCGGAAGAAATTGGTATCCGCGACCCTCAAATCGTCGGCTACGTCGCCCGCTTGCTGTCCGAATTTTGCAGCGTGGAGGAGCTTCACAAGATACGCAACGGCGTGGGGAAACCGCTGACTGACGTTGGCGAGATGCTGCTGGAATCGGACCCGGTGTATGGTCCCGCACCGTCTTTTGACCGCGAGCGCCAGGTACGTAAACACATTGGCGACTACACCCTGTTCTTCACCGGAATGTTTCCCGAGAGCATCAATCATTTTCGGCTGCGCCGAAACCGCACCGAGAGTTTTATCGATTGGATGAAGGCGGGAAAAGAAAGCTATTACATCGTTTCAAAGTTTGAAGATTTCGAATACACAAAGGTCGCGCCCTTGTTCGCCCGCCTGTCGAACCAGTTCGAGCAATGCGTCTACGGACTGAATATGGTGAAGAACGATCTTCAGGAAATGCAGCATCCCATTGTCAGGCGCGCTGACGATATCCTGATGTAGTTGGCGTCACGGAACACGTGCTTCTGTGTTTTCTTTGCGGTAAAAACTCAAACAGGTATCCCCTTGTTTCAACGCGCGGTATCGGCGCAATGGGCCAAAACATTCACTTGGATCGAGACGCTTAGTATGCTCCGCAATGACGTTGCTTGCAGAATTCACTAACGGAGACTGCGACAGGATTTTCAAAACTTTGTCATACTCTTGAGCCAGGCTGTAAGGCGGATCAAGGAAAATAAAATCGGCGACAACTTCGCGACGTTCTAAGGATTGCAAACCCCGAACCGCGTCCAGCTTCGTTATTTCAAAGCCAGATTCAACCTTCAGCGAACTAAGGTTGGCACGAATGAGATCAATCGCTTGTTGAGCGCAGTCGACGAAATATGCCATTCCACATCCACGACTGATCGCTTCGATCCCCACCGAACCGGTACCGGCGTAGAGATCGATCCAGACCGTTCCTTCAAGCGCGCCCGGATTCCCCGCCGTGAGTACATCGAATAATGTCTCGCGCAAACGGTCGGCAGTGGGCCGCAAATTATTGCCCGGAATTGACCCCAATAACCGCCTGCGGAATTTCCCGGCAATTACGCGCATTCCGCCCCCACTAAGGGCTCA
This sequence comes from uncultured Acidobacteriaceae bacterium, assembly GCA_963849315.1. GTDB lineage: Bacteria > Acidobacteriota > Terriglobia > Terriglobales > Acidobacteriaceae > PALSA-188. Next base: position 1,126,574 of record CAWKGT010000002.1, read on the forward strand.
ACAACAACACACTTTCGTTTGAATTGGCGAAACCGAACGCGACACGACATCGTCTAACTATATAGAATGCTGAAAGCGGAATAGTTATTTCCTAAACATGAGAAATTGGTCGGTATCGGCGGGGCGCATTTTCGGAATAGAAATCCGGATTCATCTTAGCTTCGTCTTCCTACTGGTATTTGTGCTGCTCACGGATTCGGCGTCTCCCAGCACAACCAATCCTTCTCGTGGCCTGGCTCTGGTGGGAATCATTTTCGGATGTGTCATTCTGCACGAGTTGGGACACGCTCTTGTCGCCAAGCGCGAGGGACTGGCCGCGAAAGCCATCATCTTGCTGCCCATCGGCGGCGTTACTTTGCTCGACGAAACTCAGCAGGCGCCTGATCCGCAATCCCAAACCTGGAAGCGCGACATTCGCATCGCAATAGCGGGGCCACTGGTTAATCTTCTGGTTGCCTCCGCCGCTGCCGGTATCTTCTATCTGGTTTCTCCCCAGATCAATCTGTGGGCGCGCCCTTATGTTCACTCCAGCAATCTTGCCCGCAGCCTGGTCTGGTCCAATCTTTGGTTAGCATTGTTTAATTTGTTGCCCGCTTATCCTATGGACGGCGGTCGCGTGCTCCGCGCAGTCTTTTCCCGGAGCATGGATTCGGTTAGCGCCACCAAGCGCGCCGTAACCATTGGCCAGACTTTTGCCGCGCTGTTTATGCTCACCGGCATGTTGTGGAATGTGTGGCTAACTCTGATCGGATTTTTCCTGTTCCTGGCCGCCCAACTGGAAGAACGATCGGCTGTTTTCCAATCCGTGCTCGAGACAGTTCGGCTCGAGGATATTATGCTCACTGACTTTGCGACGCTGTCGCCGGCCGACACCCTGGAAGACGCGCTGGAAAAAGCGGTTCATTCCCTTCAGGATGATTTTCCCGTGATTCGCGGAAGTGACATGGTGGGCGTGATTTCGCGGCAGAAAATCCTTCAGGTCTTGCGCGTGGAAGGCAACGGTTACGTGCAGGCGGTAATGAACCGGATTTTCGAGGTGGCGCAGAAAAAAGAATCTCTGGCTTCGGCTTTTAGGAAGCTGACCGCGCGCAATCTCAGCATCATTCCCATTGTCGAAGACCAGCGCCTGGTGGGAATCGTCACCTTGCAAAACCTCATGCACTCGATGGCATTGCTGGCCGAGAGCCGCAAGCTCCGCAAAGCCGCCTTGAACTCCTGAGCCCGTGTGGGGTGGACACTCTTGTCCGCCGCAGTGGCAGTTGATTTTTATTCCCCGCACAAACCCAAATCAAAATCGGCGGACATGGGTGTCCGCACCACATTCTCAAAATTTAATGACCAGTCCCACCGCGGCTTCCGCCAAATGAGTCGTGCTCCCGGTAAACAAGTCAGGATTCTTGAAGTTTGGAGCCTTGTAAAACAATCCCCGATACTGGAAGCGCAGGGCCAGATGAGGGGCAGCCCCAGACCCGCGAATCATCGGCACTTTGTCGAAAATGCGATAGTCCACACCAGCCCCGTACAAAAATGCTACCTCCGTTTGCCGCACCGACGGCACCGCAACCTGAACCGTATTAACGAAGGTGTTAAAAGGATTGAAGACCAGGACCCCGCCCCCTGCAAAAATGAAGGGTTCGAATCTTTTAGTTTCTATTGGGTTGAATACGTAAGCGCCACTCAGTTCAGTCACGTTGGATTGAATTCGAAAAACATTGGGCGTGGTAAAAATTTGCGAATCATTGCCGCGAGCGTAATTTGCTTCGATGGAATGTTTCGCACTGAATCGCAACCTTGCGGTTCCCAGGAAAGCGCCTGATTTAGTCGCGGTTTGCTGAATGCCGTTTGCCGTTGTCTGTTTGGTTAACAGGCCAGCGGCGCCAAGGCTTACATCGAAATGGCCGCCCTCCTGAGCTACTGCCGCCGCGCATAGTAAGAACATCGCAGCCGCCAATCCTGCCGTCTTAAACATCCGCCTCCTGTGAAGCAGTCTTCAAATTAAGCTTTCTAGGTTAGTTGGATGGCCTTAGCCTGCTCTACTGCGGGAATCTTTTTCAATTCAGCCAATACCGCATCGGTTACCGGGCTATCCACGTGGACGACCGCAATCGCGTCAGCCGGACTGTTCGGCTTCACGCCACTGGTCCGCCGGCCCAGCGAGAAATTTGCGATATTGATATTGTGGGCGCCCAGCACGGTTCCTACTTTCCCAATCACTCCGGGCACATCCTGATTACGCATGTAAATTAAATTGGGCTCGAGTGGCGCTTCTATGTCGATCCCGTCCACGTGCAACAGCCGGGGCGTATTTTCTCGCAGCACAGCCCCTTTGACTACGTGCCCTTCGTTTCGAGTATCGACCTGAATCGAAAGCACGCTGCCGGCGCCTCCCTTGGAAGCTTTTGGCTTCAAAGTTTCTTCGATCCGCAACCCTCGCGATGCCGCTATGGTCGCCGCGTTAACGAGATTGGCCTTCTCTTCGAGCGTGTCATTCAGAATTCCCTTGATGGCGGCATTTCGGATGAGTTCAGTTTTCCACTCGGCAATGTGTCCACTGTAGCTCAACGAAATTTTCTCCATGTCGCCGGCAGCAATCTGTGCCAGGAATGACCCAAGCCGCTCGGCCAGCGCTATGTATGGTTGAAGCTCCTGATACTCTTCGTGCGATACGGATGGAACATTCACCGCATTCTGAATCACTCCATGCTTCAGATATTCCTTCACTTGCATGGCGATTTGTTGGCCCACTGCTTCTTGCGCCTCGTGGGTAGAACCGCCGATGTGTGGAGTAAGAATCACGTTATCCATGGCGGTAAAAGGCGAATTCTTCAGTGGCTCTTCGGTAAATACGTCAAGGGATGCGGCGGCCACTTGACCCTGCTTCAACCCTTCGGCCAACGCGGCTTCGTTTACTAATTCTCCCCGCGCGCAGTTCACCAGCCGCACGCCGCGCTTCATCTTCTTGATCGACTCGGCATTGATCATTCCAGTCGTCTGCGGCGTGAGGCCAACGTGCAGCGTGAGGTAATCGGCGGCAGCGTAAAGTTCGTCGAGCGTCGCGGTGCGAACTGAATTCTCCTTCGCCACCGCTGCCGAAACGTACGGATCGTGCCCCATAACTTCCATGCCGAAAACTCTGGCGCGTTTCGCGACTTCCATTCCGATCTTTCCCAGGCCCACGATTCCCAGCGTTTTTCCGCGCAACTCAGAGCCTTGCAAAGATTTCTTCTCCCATTTTCCCGCGTGCATTAATTCATTGGCACGGCAAGTAAAGCGAGCCATCGCGAGCATGACTCCCAGCGTGTATTCAGCCACGGCAACGGCATTTGCGCCAGGGGTGTTCATGACCGCAATCCCCTTGCGGGTCGCCGGCTCCAATTCAATGTTGTCGACGCCGACCCCGGCTCTCCCAATCACGCGTAGCTTGTGAGCGTTTGCCAACAATGCGGCATCGACCTGTACCGCCGAGCGCACGATTAAGGCGTCGGCGGTTTCCAGTTGTGCAGCCAGATTTCCGTCGAGTTGCTCGGGAGTAATGATTGTCCAATCCGGTTCGCGCAAAAGATTTACCGCGGAAGCGGACATTTTTTCGGCAACAACAATTTTCATAAAATGAGTTCCTCTATCTGAATTAATTATCCGCGGCCACCCTGCGAGCGGCAAACCCTTTACAAGAAAATGACACGCATCTGACACCCGCACTCAGCGCAGTTTCTATACTGGCGTCGTGATTCAGCCTTGCATTCTTCGCTGGAGGTATTTATGAAACTTACTCTTGTTATCCTTATCACACTCTGCGCCGTTGGATGCGGCAACTACAATGCCCCGGCCGGTGCGATGGGTGTTACCGCCCTTGCGAAAGTCAGTGAACTGGTGCCGAATAGCGGCAGCGCCGGAGGGCCCGCTTTCACGCTGACTATCAACGGCACATCGTTCGCAACCAACTCGATCGTCTTTTTTGATGGCGCCGCACAATCCACCATGTTTGTAACTTCAAGCCAATTGATGGCGGCCATTCCCGCGTCGGCGATTACGGCGGCCGGCAGCAAACCAGTCTACGTGAACTCCGCAGGCAACAGTTATGGGGTGAATTCCAACACGGTAAATTTCACTGTCAATTAGTCAGTACTTGCCGCGCATGAACTGAAGTTTACTGCTTGCGCGCCCCTCCGAACATCTGATTTGGGTCTTGCTGCACCTGCGTATATCCTGCCGGTATCTCGAAGAGGTCCTTGTCGATTGAACCGTTCGAGTATTGTGTCACCTCAACCTGCATCTCCATGAGCGATCCGCTTTGCGTCACCGTCGCACCCGACGCATCGGTGGTCGAAGTTTGCGCATCCTGATCCTGTTGCTGCTGCTGTTTTTTCTTTTTTCCGAAGCCGCCAAACATGCCGCCTATCCCTTTGCCGATGGCGTCTCGAGTACTCGTGGGGACAGAAGTTTGATCCGTTGACGCTGGTTGCGCCGGAGCGGGTTGCGAGCCGCCAGAGGTCGCGGTTTGGTTTTGCGGAACTCCGGTAGCACTCATTCCAAAACTGGTGTTTTGCAATAACGGCATTCCCTTTACACTGATGAGATTTTTTTGGAATTCCTGCATCGCCGGACCCATCTGCGGATTCATGTTCATCATTCCTCCCATGGTGCCGGGGAGCCAATCCAATTCTTTCGCCATGCGCACATAGAACTCCCGCATCTCGTCATATCCCGGAACGCTGGGCGCGATCCATGCGTCAGAATTCACCGTCATAGATGCGCTTTGCCCCGGCTGCTGCACCTTTGGGTCAGTGGATTGCATTTGCATTTCTATCTGCCACTTCACTTCTTTGGTTGGCAGATCCAATACCGTTCGACTCGCTCCGGTTTCCTCACTGTGAACCTTGGGAGTGATTTTGACATTAGCGGTGTCGGGATGCTGCGCCGTCGACTTTTCCTGCTGCGCTTTGGCTTGGTCCGCGGCTTTCTGCATCGCGGCCTTGAAATCGTCGAACGTCATGATGGAATAACTTTTCTTCGCGCTATCGATGTTCACGAATCGCCGGTTGTCAAGATCGATAATCTCGATATTCCCAGTCGAGTGTTCGGAACGCATTCTGTTGCCTTTTACCATCACCGTGGTCAGTTGCGGTTCGTTCATCTGACGCGCGCTCTTGCTGAAAGTGCCCAGCGTTTTGGTCATACTCATCAAACTGCCGCCAGTCATTTTGCTTGACTGGGTATACTTGAAATCCGCTCTCGATTTCCCGGCGATACTCAACACAATCGCGAACACGACTGCCACATTCTTTCTGGCATGCATAGTTTCTCCATGACGTTGCGGATTTTCGAAGTTTTACTACCGCGCCGCCCCAGCCTCGACATTCGCATTCTCGTTTTGGCTGTGAGCGAAAACTTCCTGCGCGGCGCGAACGGACGTTCCATACTGTATCTGTTTTCCGGCAACGCTATTGAGCACCTGTTCAAGCGCAGCGAGAATTCCAACCGTGTCGAGATAATCGTAGTATCCGATGTGTGCGATGCGAAAGAGCTTGCCCTTCATGTCGCCCTGTCCGTTGGCCACGACGGCGGAAAAGCATTCTCTGAAAGCTTTCACGATCGCGCTGGAATCGACTCCGGCGGGTGGCTCGATGGCTGTGAGCGCGGCCCCGGGAGCGGAAGTGAATAACTTCAGACCAAGAGCCTTGGCCCCGGCTCGGGTCATTTCCGCGGCCAGTTCTGCATTGTCGATCAGGGCTTTTCGTCCCGCTACCAGATCGCCTTGGCCCATTTCGCGGATGAAATCCAGCGCCGCGCCTAAAGCCGCGAACAATGAAGTTGCGGGAGTGAAGGAAGATTCTCCCTTGGATGCGGCCTTGCGCTCTTTGCGGAAATCGAAGTAGTAGCGCGGATTTTTCGTCGTCTCCATGCGCTTCCATGCCCGTTCGCCAATGGCGCAATAAGCCAACCCTGGCGGGATCATCAAAGCTTTTTGCGAGCCGCCGATAATCACATCGATACCCCATCCGTCCACATCGAAGTGAGTTGTGCCCAGACCCGTAATCGCATCGACCACCAGAAGCGTGTCATTGCCGCTGTCGCGCACCAGCTTCGCAATGCCTCTGGTGTCGTGACGCGCTCCGGTCGAACTCTCGGTTGCCTGCATATATACGGCGCGAATTTCCGGGGACAGTTTTTGGCGGATCTGATCCAGCGAAAAAGTTTCGCCGTAAGGCACGCTGATAATTTCCGCATTACACCCGAAGGCCTTGGCCAGATCGCGCCAGCGTTCGCCGAACTTGCCCGCGGTTAAGACCAGAACTTTATCTCCGGGCGAAGTCAAGTTTGAAACCGATCCTTCCATCACGCCGGTGCCCGAACACGCCAATACCAGCACGTCGTTGTTAGTCCCGATAAATTCCTTCATGTCAGCCAGCACCCGCGTATACAGCGCCCGGAAATCGGCGGTGCGGTGGTGCATGGTGAAAGCCGCCATTGCGGTTTGCGCGGCGGGAAGCAGGGGGGTCGGGCCGGGAGTAAATAGGCGATTCTTCAGCAGCATTTTTTAGTTTCCTTTTCGGAGAAGATGCCTATTAGTTTATCTCGGAACTTAGTTTCTGTGGGCTCCTTGATGTATTCCCAGATTTTGACGTCATCCTGAGTCTGGGAACGATCTCGCGCGAAGTAAGCGTGATCTCCCGGTGACTCGCACGATGGATGCCCGCGGCCTGACTTATAATTCCGCTTATGACCTTATCTGAACAAATTCAGAAGGATATTATCGATGCGATGAAAGCACGCGATGAGTTGCGGCTTTCTACTTTGCGCATGGTTAAAAGCGCGCTCAAGAATCGCGAAATCGAAAAAATGGCGCCGCTCGACGACAAAGAGGCTCAGCAAGTGCTGAGTACTTTGATCAAACAGCGCAAGGAATCGGTCGAACAATTTTCTAAAGGCGGACGCCAGGAACTTGCCGACAAAGAGACCGCGGAAATCGGCATGATCGAAGCCTATATGCCGAAGGCGGCGGGGGAAGATCAGATCGTTGCTGGAGTAAAAGCGGTGATCGCTGAAATGGGCACTCCGACCGTGAAAGATATGGGAACGGTCATGAAAAATGTCATGGCGCGTTTTTCCGGCGCAGGGGTTCGAGTGGACGGCAAACAGGTCAGCGATGCGGTGAAAAAAGAGTTAGGCGGATAAACCGCGTCTTTATTTCGTTCGTTGCAATTCGCGATACACTTCGCTTTTCGATATGCCGCGCTCCTTTGCAACTTTCTTTAAAGCGGCTTTTTCGTCCAAATTCTCTTGCGCCTTAATTTGTTCGACTCTTTTTTTGACGGAAAGAGCCGGGGCCGATGTCGCCTGTTGATTTTCGTCGAAGGCAGCAATCAGCAAAGTAATTTCGCCTTTGATTTCGTCTCGCACCGCAACCGCGTGCAACACCTCGAACGCCGTGCCGCGCAAAAACTCTTCGTGAACTTTGGTCAGCTCGCGCGCAATTACGATTTGCCTCGAGTTACCTAAAATTTCAACGACGTCTTCCAGCGATTCTTTTATTCGATGCGGCGCTTCGTAAAAAATCTCAGTTTGCGATGACGACTTAATATTCTCTAAAATCTGGCGCCTTTCGCCGCGCTTGGACGGTAGAAATCCGCGAAAGCCGAAAGCATCGGTGGGCAATCCGCTCGATGCAAGTGCCGCCACAAATGCGGATGGGCCCGGAATGGAAACCACCGGAATCTGATGTCCAAGCGCGAGAGATACCAGTCGATACCCAGGGTCCGAAATACCGGGCATGCCTGCGTCGGTTACCAGCGCGATTCGCAGTCCGCGTTCGAGTTGTCGAACTAGATCGACCGCTTTATCCGTTTCGTTATGCTCGTGGTAACTCGTAGTCTTTGCCGCGATCCCATAATGATTCAAGAGCTTCTGCGTGTGCCGGGTGTCTTCACAGGCAATTAAATCTACCTCTCGCAACACCCTCAGCGCCCGCAATGTAATGTCTTCAAGGTTCCCAATGGGAGTCCCGACGAGATAGAGCGCCGCAGCAGCGCTCAGGGTTGCTGCACGCTTATCGGATGAACCGTCCCCCGCTGTCATGGGGCGAGTTTAGCACTGGAGCTTTATGTGGGATTCTTCCCGGCGGATAATCAAACAATCATTCTGTCGCACCAGCGTGAAAATTGACGTTCGCCATCCCACCCCATAAAATCAGACTACTTTAGCCTATGCCCCTCTACGAGTACGAATGCAAAAAGTGCCATCACCGTTTTGAACGAATCCAAAAGTTTTCCGATCCTTACATGAAGAAATGCCCCGACTGCGGGGGAGTTGTTGAAATGGTAGTTTCCGCGCCCGCCGTGCAATTCAAAGGTTCGGGATGGTATGTCACCGACTACGCGAAAAAATCTTCCGCGCCGGCTTCTTCCAATGGCGAACCGGGATCGAAATCCGAATCTGATTCTAAGAATGATGCGAAGGGCGGATCGGAATCCAAGGGCGATTCTGAATCGAAAGCGAAGAAGGAAGACAAGTCAAAGCAGGACGAATCCAGTTCGAGCAAGAAAGCGGAAAAGAAGATCTCCTCCCGCGAAAAATCCTAGCTTCCGCTTTTTGCCGATAGCGCGGCCGAGGCGCCTTCTCCATGATTGACTTCACGCGCCGACTGCTTCACCGCGCCGTTCCTGAAAACACTCGCGGCAGAAAACCGGTCGCCCCTGGGTCGGACGAAAAGGTACGGTCGTTTCTTTTCCGCAATGCGAACAGACAGCTCGGGTCTCGGTTCTGATTACTTTTGGCGCGGGCGGCGGCGCTTCTCCTAAAGTCGCTACGCGTTTGGTCTTGCATGCCTTGCATCTTTTGGGCGCGTTCGTGAACTGTTTATCCCGGAAGAAAAGTTGCTCGCCTGCGGTGAAAACGAATTCTGCCCCGCATTCTACGCATTTCAACATCTTGTCCTGGAACTCCATTGAGGAAGGCCCCTTTCGGCTCTAATCTCCACGAATCCGGACACGCGCAGGCAGTTCAGCCTCGCGCGCACGGTGCGCAGAGTTCGACATATCCCCCTCATTATTTGGAAAACCGCCCACGTCTCGACGGACGCGGGTCATGAATACAAACGCTCTCGCGCATGGAGCACCATGCGGGTCAAACGAATTAGGACCGCCATCCGGGGAGGGGCGGCCCTGATCCGTTACTGCCGTTTCTTTACTCTTGTTCTTTGCGTGCCTTCTTCCGGCTACGCTTTCGCGCTAACGCTTCTTTTACGCGCTTCTTCTCGCCGGGTTTGAGGTAAAAGGAGTGCCGCTTAACCTCCTTAATAATGTCTTCCTGCTGCACTTTGCGCTTAAAGCGGCGCAATGCATTTTCGAGGGACTCACCCTCTTGTAATCTGACTTCTGCCAACTAACAACACCCCCAAACCGGTCCTGTGGGACTCGTTAGTTATTGCAAGGTTTAGCTTTGAAGTCAAGCGAATAGAGGAGATAGGGATGATCGAAAAATCGGAAAGCGGCGAGCCAAAGCCAGGCGCTCTTTTGTGGTCAACCCTAGTTGCCAGCTTAAAAAGTTAGGCGCAAAGCGAATTGTATCTGCCGCGGGGCATATGCATTCGTCGCCCGCGTCAGGCTGGTAGGTACCTGGTAATAGGCGGGAAAATAAACGAATCCCAGTTTTTTTGTGGTCTGCAAAAACTGCACAACGTCAGTTTGGAAACCGTTGTCTGTAATATCGACGCGCTGATTATCGCGATTCAAGAGATTGAAAGATTCTGCTACGAAATTCAGCTTCGTGCGCTTATGCGTGTACAGGTTGCGTGTAAGCCGCAGGTCTGTCGAAGCATAATCCGGACCTACCAGGGAATTTCGCCCTATGCCCGGAAGGCGATCATTTTCGCTGTTGCCATCCTGATTCGGGTCACCCGACACCATAATATCTGTCGGCCGCCCGCTGCCCACCGTTACAACTCCTGCACATTTCCAATCGTCAACTACTTTTTCCAGCAATCCTCCCCAATGCGGAACGAGCTTCGGCTCGGCAATCCACGCCAATGCGAACCGCTGCCGCTGGTCCGTCACACTCGGTCCGCGCTCCGATTGCGTCGAGTAAGTATTTTGCACGGTGGAAGTCGTCGTCACCAGAGCATCCTGCCCATCGTCGACCGAGTGAGCGTATGTATAAGCCAGCCGAAAGTAAAATCCGCTCGTCATTTTGCGCTGGATTGAAATCGTTGCCCCGTTATAAACGCTCGACGCTTCGCTCTCGAACACGTCAATCGCACCGAGTTGTGGAATTGGCCTCACCAAAGGATTGATGCAGGGCGGAAACGGGCAAGATAAAGACTGAGTCATCTGCCACGTCGCAAACGACTGCTCGGTATAGTAAGTGCCCAAGAAGTTGTTCCCCGTACTGTCATAAACGGGATAAGTGACATTAATCGGCGGAGGCAGATTGACATCGCGAGCTCGAATTAAGTTTTGGCCGTGAACATACGTATAAGAAACCTGCGCGACTACCTGATCCCCAATTTCTTTCTGCAAGCTCACGCTCGCCTGATGCACTTCTGGCGTGCGGAAATTCGCTGCAAACGATGAGATATCGCTTTGCGTAAACTGCGCCAGGCTCGCCGGCGGCAAGCAAGTTAAAGCCAGCGGCGCGCAACTCACAAGGGGATTGGGATACTGCGGAAATATCTGATGGTCGTAGTAATTTGTATTTTTTAGAAAAAGATAATTCCCCGTAAGTCCATTCTGGCTCTCCACTGCCGAATTGTAGATTTGTGGAATTCGCGTATAGAAAAGGCCGTAGCCGATCCTCGCCACCAGCGGCCGATCTTTACCCATGGCATACGCTAGTCCAACCCGGGGGCCGACGTTTTTGGGATCGAACGGCACTTTGCCGGCTTCCGGCCACAATGGATTTGGCGTCAGTCCCTTAGTCGTATAGGTCTGTAAATCATAGCGGGCGCCAAGACTCAGACCGAGATGTTGCGTCAAACGAATCGTATCCTGCATAAATGCGGAATATTCGTTGGTGTCCGGGTGCGTCACTCCCGAGCCAAAGCTCTGCAAATAATAATGGGGGACCTGATGAGCATAGGCGCGCAGCGAAGTCAGTTGCAGTCCGCCCTCCTGCGGGTCGAAAGTAAAAGGATTTACCTTAATAGGATCGAAAATGTACTCCCCGCCAAAATTCGAAGGAAAGTAATCATAGATCCAGCTCAACATTGCGTCTCCGCCGAACTTCCAGGAATTGCGCCTTCCCTCGAAACTCAAGGTCTCCGCCACGCTCAAGCGATGCTGCCGGGTTTCCCGGGGCAAAATGGACGACCGTCCCATGCCGTTCAGAATGCTGGTGATTTTGGTCAGTGGATCGGTTGAATTGCTTTCCGACCACTGCAAGTCTCGCGAGTATTGCGCGCGCAGATGACTGACCGCGCGGTACGAAAGTTTGCTGGTGAGCGATGCCGATCCGGTCTCCGTGTCCACATGCTCGATCCCATTGTCGCTGGCTGCGTAGGTGGTCAGGGGACTCTCAGTATCGATAAATACATTGTCTTGTCCCCAATAACGCGACGCGTTCAGGCGCACCGAGAGCACATTGCTTTCGGAGACATTGAAATCGAATTTCATGAAACCGGTATTGCCTTCAAGTTGCGAAGGATATTGACCACCCATTTGCGTCAGCTTGGCGGCCGTAGCAAACACCAGTGTTTGATCGCTGGCCTCATAATCTCCTGGCGTAGCGGGACCGGCGCCCGCAACCGGCGTGACCACCGAACTGCCGTTCACGAATTGCACGACAATCGGCAAATGGATGATGTGCTGGTCGTATCCCGCAAAAAAGAAAATCCGGTTGCGACGCAACCGGCCCCCCAAGGTGGACCCGAATTGCTGTTGGTCCGCGTGCGATTTATTTCCCGTGAAGGCGTTGCTGGCATCAAACGCGCTATTTCGCAGGAAATAGAAATCGCTTCCGTGCCATTGATTGGATCCCGATTTGGTGACGACATTCACCACCGCGCCTCCCGAACGCCCCAGTTCCGCTCCGGCGGTATTCGACGACACGCGAAATTCCTCTACCACTTCATTTGAGAACTGATAAGGCGCGCGGTAACGCCCGAGGGCCTGCGCGAAAAAAGCATTGTTATAGTCTTCGCCGTCGACCAGATAGCTGGTTTGGAATCCGCGAATGCCGCCAAAAGACAAATCCCCGTTCGCGCCGGAATTCAGTCCCCGCGGATCTTGAGTTACGCCCGGAGTTAACAGCGCCAGATCGGTGAACCGTCTCCCATTCAGCGGCAAGCCCGTAATCGCCCGCTCATCGATCAAATACGAGACTGGACTAGGTTCGGTTTCTACCAGAGGAGGTCGCGCCGAAACCGTCACTGTTTCTGTGGCTCCCGCGACGCTCAGGTCGAATTCGATCTGCGTTACCGCGCCTATATCGACGTGCAGGTTCGGCGTGAGTTGCGGAGACATTCCAGCAAAACTCGCGCGCGCGGAATACTCCCCCGGCGAAAGCAATTGAAACTCGAACGCACCTTCGCGGTCGCTTCTGGTGGAGGCGCGCAAGTCGGTCGCGATATTTACCAGCGCAATGGAGGCGCCCGCCACCCTGCGGCCGGCGGGGTCGAGAACCGTTCCGCGGATCGCCCCGGTGGAAGCGTCCTGCGCAATGCCATATACCGCAAACAAAAATGCCAGCGAACAAACGAAGGCACGAGGAAACGATAAAGACATAGGACTAACACCCAGTCATGGCAAGGTTAGTCCGGCCTCGACGGGAGACATCCGTTGTTTATCACCACGCGGCAGGCGGAGTCTGTGAGGAGCGGTAGTTTCTTTTGGATTCCGTTCCAAAGAAGGAATTTCGGGCATAAGTGGTTCAGAAATCGCGTGGTTGGCAGATATGCAATTCTGACGGTGTGAGCAACTGTTGGGGCGAGAAAACATCAAACTAACGCTTAAATTCCACCAGGAGGTTAACTTGAAATTGACTCTACAATCCGCGAAAGCCGCTAAGTCAATCGTTGTTGCCGCCACAATAAGCGCATTTTTGCTGTTTCTCTCCGCCCCGCCCCAAGCCCGGGCCGACGACCGGGATAAATGCAGACATCGTATAGAAAAGGCTGAAGCCCGGCTGGATGATGCCATCAAGCATCACGGGGAACACAGTCACGAAGCCGACGATCGCCGCCGCGACCTCAATGCCGAGCGTGAAAGATGCTACAACCAGTACCATGCCTACTGGAATGGCCACGACAATCAATGGCACACCGAGCGTGACTGGGACAATCCCCATCCCTAGTCTTTACCGGGTGCCCCAGCCTACCGCGCTTTGCGTGGAGGCTGGGTCTTTCAGACTTCCGGCTTAGGGTGCCCCATCCTTCGCGCTTTTCGCGAAGGGTAGGAGGCAATGCATTCAAATATCCGAGCATCGTTAACTTTGCTCTCATAATCAACAAATGAAAGTCGGTATTATCGGTAGCGGGAAAGTGGGGCGAGCTTTGGGCGGCTGGATCGCGGCCACAGGCGCGTCCGTGATCTTTAGCTCGCGCGACCCGAAACACGCTGAAGAAGCAGCGCGCCAAGCCGCAAACGGCGCACAGGCCGCGCCTGTCAGGGATCTCATCCGCGATTCCGAAGTTGTGCTTTTGACGTTGCCCTTTCGCGAAGTCCGCGCCGTGCTTGAGGAGGCGCGGGACGAACTGCAAGGCAAGATTATCGTCGATGTCACCAATCCGGTTACGCCGGACCGGCAGGAACTGGAAATCGGCCATACGACATCCGGTGCGGAAGAGATCGCGCGGCGATTTCCGGCGGCCCGTATCGTCAAGGCTTTCAACGCGACCTTCGCGGAAATCTATCAGGCCCGTCGCACAACAATCGCAGGTCAGCCGATTACCATTTTCTTCGCCGGCGACGATGCCGCTGCCAAAGACAAAGTGCAGCAATTGATCCGCCGCCTTGGATTCGATGCCGTCGACGCCGGCCCGCTTGTCAGCGCCCGCTGCCTCGAACCCCTGTCGCTGCTCAACATTCGTTTAGGCCGTTTTCTCGGACTCGGCACCAGCATAGGATTCTCCCTGCTGCGCGACGCTCCCAACCAATCTCCCAAGTAGCAGAACCGCCTTCGTAATTCGGTCGTGACCTTTCAATTTGCGTGGGTGCCCCATCCTAGCGCGTCCTTTGCGCTAGGGTGGGAAGCAATTCCGATGGACCAATCCGAGACCACGGCGCGTCTAAACCCGGTCTCGAGGTGGAGACGCTACGCATGATCGCACGCCAACAGCGATTTGGTAAACTGACTTCAGGCCGACGTAGCTCAGTTGGTAGAGCAGCCGATTCGTAATCGGCAGGTCAGCGGTTCAACTCCGCTCGTCGGCTCCAGATTTTTAGCCAGTTTTTATGCGTGCTTTACGCGATTTACGAGTTAGCCAGAAATTGCTGTCGTCATTTGTTTGCCCACGGGCGAGATGGGCAAGAAACATGGCTCACGCGGAAACAGAAAAGGCCGGGCAAAAACTAATCGGTATCGTGGGGCCGTACGACATCGCTTGTTGGTCCCGCAACGTGGCAATTTCTGATGATCGGCATGTTGTCCGTCGTAGTGGCTGCGTAGTTGCCCATCACTTGCACGGCTTCTCCAACGTGATAAAGAGACTTTACCTGTGCGGATTCGTCTTCTGACATCAGGCAGACCAAATTTTTGTCAGCTTCTTCCTCGTCCTGAACAAAAGCCTCAGCAAATTCAAATGCCGCCAGGTTACCCTGAGCGAACAGTTCGGTATCAGTTGGAATATCGTGCGCGTATTTAGCGATTACAGCGACGCTATAGGTTCGGCCATCTGAGATTGCGGCTATCCCCGAAGGGCTCGGCAGTAGGCGGAGTTGGTGATCGTCGGTATGAGATTCGGTAAATGGCGAAAGAGGCGCTGGATTCGCTGCTTCGGCAACGGCAGAGCCTCGCCTAGGGGCCTCGTTATAATCTGGGCCTTTAAAGACAGGTGCAGGCAAGTCGGGCCGCCCTCTGCCCATTAAGATTCCCACCAGAAGCGCCGCCAAGACCAAAAAACCTACGAAATATCGGGTTTGGCTGTACCACGGAAGAGTTGCGGCTTTGCTCAAGCCGCATCCTATGCAGCGCTTGGGATAGAAAGGCAAAAAAAGCAACCATAGTCCAAGCGTCAATGCTACAGCGAAAAAGGTTCCAAATCCCAAGGCCCGCTTGTAACCGGTCAACTTGTTACAGTTCGGACAGGAAATCATTTCCATGGGGATGGCGAAAATCTCTGCGAAACGGGCCGAGTATAGCATTTCCAGAGACGCGACTTGGATATGCAATGAGGGCCCACTGGCGGGGCATCAATCAAGTGGAACTCTCCTCCCTTTGATAAGCTATAGGTTAGTTCTAAACAGCGACGGAAGGGCGTATGACCCCGGATGAGTACGTGCAGGCATTTGATCTCGTGGATGACCCTAAGTCCGCGAAATCGAAACGGGCATTGGCTTTAGCTTTAGAAATTCGGAAATTCGAGATCGAACTGTACTGGAAACGCGCCGCCTATTTCTGGGCATTTCTTGCTGGCATCCTTGCTGCCTACTTCGCATTACTTGTGGCACCGGAGCCTTCCGGTGCGCGGAAAGAAGAATCGCTACTGATCGTTTCATGCTTAGGCGTCATATTCTCGGTTGCTTGGTACTTTGTTAATCGGGCGAGCAAGTTCTGGCAGGAGAATTGGGAACGACACGTTGATCTGCTGGAAGATCAATCTAACGGGCCGACTTACAAGACGGTATTGAGCGATGTTAAAGTTCGTTTTCTTAAGTTAAATGGCCCGTATATGTTCTCGGTAACCAAGATCAACCAGCTGCTTAGTTTATTTGTTGTCGCGTTGTTTCTATTGCTGGTGGGGCGGACCCTTACTCAGTACAATCTCGTCGGGCGGCCGCTGTTTAGGTTCGGCAACGTTATCGTCTTTTTAACAATCACAGCAGTCGCATCGCTTGGTAAATACGGTCGCACAGACCCAGCAAAAACAGTGAACGAAGTTCATGCGGAGAAGCGGCAAACGGCACTTATTTAAAACATTGGACTCTAGTAAACTCGATTTCAAAAATGGAAAACCGCAGACGAGCTTTGCTTCCCGTTGCCCCATTTGTTGCCCCAATCTGTGCCAACTGTGGCGGAATACCCTGATTAGGCAACACTGACAGCCACTTAGGTTATCGAAAGCACACTACCCCTACCGTAGTTGGCTGATTCGTAATCGGCAGGTCAGCGGTTCAACTCCGCTCGTCGGCTCCAGACTTACCCTTCCTCGTGCGTCCACAGTACCTTATTTAGATTTACATTGTTCTGTGTATTGTGTCACGAATCATGACATCCGAATATGAGGGTACAGCCCTTCCCGGCCAAGATTTGTGCGGTTCATATTTTTCTCACTGTCGAATCCTCCTCACTTGCGGACTCGCAAAGCCAGGTACAGAGGCCCGCATCCTCAATATGCAAGCGCAAGGCACCTGCCGGTTCTACCGAGTCGAATCACTTCCAATTTCATAAAGAGGCATTTATGCAAACCCGTCTGAGTCCCGCCCACCCCGAAAATGGCAAGCTAAACTTTCAACAAATTGAAGAGCGTATCCGCGCACGCGCGCACGAAATTTTCGAAGAGCGCGGCGGAGAAGACAATCGCGCTCTAGACGACTGGCTGGAGGCGAAAGCGCAAGTGCTGGGCGTCTCCAGGAATCCAAAAAGTATGTAGCGACAGCCCTAGTGCTGGCCCGCGGCTTCCACCTTCTGGGCGTCGATCCACGTTGTGACGCGCGTATCGAGCACGTCGAGCGGCAAGGCTCCCCCATCCAGTATTTCGTCGTGGAAGGCGCGAATGTCGTAATGGCTTCCTAACTCCGCTTGGGCCCGGGCGCGCAGCTTTAGAATCTCTAATTGTCCCAGCTTGTAGGCCAGCGCTTGCGCCGGCCAGGCAATGTAGCGATCGGTTTCGGCCTGAACGTCGGGCTCGTCCTCGGACGAATGTTCGTGGAAAAAATCCACCATTTGTTGCCGTGTCCAGTGTTTATAGTGCACTCCCGTGTCTACGACTAAGCGAACGGCGCGCAGCATTTCGTCGGACAAACGGCCGTAATCGGAATAAGGATTCTGATAAAAGCCGATATCTTTGCCCAGACGCTCCGCATAGAGCGCCCATCCCTCTTGATACGCGCTGTAGAAGGCTTGCTGCCGGAAGGCGGGTAAACCAGGCAAAGTCTGCGCGATGGAAATTTGCATGTGATGGCCGGGAACGCCCTCATGGTAAGCGGTGGACTCATCAGAAATTAAAGACCGGTGCTGATAGTCGCCAGTGTCGACGTAAACGACTCCGGGCCGCGACCCGTCCGGCGTGCCCTGATCATATTCAGCCGCCGCCGCATCTTTTTCCCGGTATTCCTGCACCGGTCGGACTTCGACTTTCGTTTTTGGCAGCAAACCAAATAACTTAGGAAGCTCCGGCTGCATTTGCGCGATGTAATGCCGGTAAGTATCGAGAATCTGTTCGCGCGACGTCGGAATCAGTTTGGGATTCGTCTTTAGCGAGGCACGAAAATCTTTCAGATTTGAGAATCCGAGTTTCTGCGCTATGGCGAGTTGTTGCGCTTCGATTTCCGAAACTTGCTGAAGTCCCAGTTCATGAATTTGTTCAGGATCCATGGTGGTGGTGGTCATTTTGCGGATGGCGAAACGATAGCGCGCATCACCATCTGGCAACGACCAAACACCCGGCTCGGTGCGGCCATGCGGAGCGTAATCGGTAGCGATGAAAGTGCCCAACTTGGTATACGCTGGGCGGACTTCATTATCCACCACCGCGACAATGGCATCGTGCAGACGCTTGCGATCCGCGACCGGAATCGTATCTGGAAAGTGTGCCGCCGGTTGGCCAAAGGCATTGGCTTCTCCCGCCGGGTCCGCGATGGATTTGCATTGGTCGACCGTCTTCTCCAGCAGATACCGCGGAGGCATTAATTTATCTTTCATACCCTGCTGCATCAGTTCCGTCAGTTCGTCCAGCACCCGCGGAATTTGATGCAAGCGCGCTATGTAATCCTCATATTGTTTGGTCGTGGCAAATGGAATGTCGGCGACAAATTGAGCCAGCCCAATTTGCAGTCCATTGAATTGGTCTACCGGCATCTCATAATTCTTTAGATCAATGTCTTCGATTTCTTCCTTCAGATTACGCATCATGAGCGCTTCGCTGAGCTTTTCCTGCTCAGTGAATCCGGTAGTGTCGACCGCTTCGAAGCGCGTCAGCCAATTCTGCTCGTCTTTTTTCTGCTGCTGCACGTGTGCCAGAGAAATATCGCTCCAGCGGTCGTTGTAGCGATAGTCGCCGATGGACGTAGCGCGCTCCGGCGCCTCGCGCAATTCGTATTCCCACTCGTCGGCCAAGAGTTGTTTGAATTGCTGCTGCCGGGCATTCAGAGGTGCGGCGTCAGCGCCATGCACCGCGGTCGCCGCGGTTAGAGCGAGAAGAAAACACACCAACCCACGATTCAGAAATGCAGAACGCATCATGCCTCCGTAACATAAGTACGTTTCAATTTAAATTAGGTTCCGAAAACCATCAGGAAGGGAAAGTGTGCTTCCACCGTGACCTAATCGAACCTTTATATAAGACGCACCAAATTATAAATGGATAAGAAGATATTTATGGATTGGATGCAGTGTCGAGTGAAGTGGTGACGAGCCGGGTATGAAAAGTAGATTCCTCCGGGCTAGACGCCCGTTCGGAATGTGACAAGAAGTTGGGTATCGGACAAAACGAGGCGGGAATCGAATATCCGATCCCCGCCTCGTTCCAACCAAGAAGCTGCTAATTCAAGCGCGAAGCACTCTGCGTTTCGTTCAGAGGTTGCAGCACCACGCCATCGAACGGCGTCGCTGCCAGGAAGCGTCCCTTGACCACGCTGACGCTGTGCAACGGATATCCAGCATCCGGACCGCGATGCCAGTTGCGTCCGCCATCTTCGCTCTCGAAGATAACTCCGGTCGCCGTGCTGGTAGCCAGCAGTCGATTGCCGGATTCGTCAAACGTGATCGAACTGATATTGGAATCGGGGAGCCCGTTGTAACTGCGCGCCCAGGTCACGCCAGAATCCGAACTGCGAAACGCGCCCTCTCTGGAGGCGATGAATATCTGCTGATCAGGCGTGATCGCCAGCCCGTGAATGCTGGTGATGTAGGAAGGCAAATTCGCGCGCGACCAGGCCACGCCGTTATCGGTAGAGAACACCACCGAGGTCCGGCTCGCCGCCACGATCACGTCTCCACTGCTCTTCACAGAAACTAAATCTGAGCTACCCATCACCGGTCCACCACTCCAACTCTTGCCCTGATTCGTGGAAGTGAAAAGTCCGGCCGAGGTCGCTGCCATCCAGCGTTTAGGTGTGATTTCGATCTCGTTGACCTTCGCATCGAGAACCGAGCGGGTCACGATCTTCCGCGCTATCGGAGGCCTCTTAACGCCTTTTGCCGCCGCCCGCAACGACGTTTTTTCGTTAATCACCGTGTTGATGGGACGCCACGCGCCGCCATCGGCGGGCATCAGGAATATGCCGCGATTGGTTCCCGCCACAAACTCGCCGCCCGCCGCCTGCTTCAGCGTGAATACGTCACGTCCGCCCAAACCGGAGCTCTTCTGCACCCAATTTTCTCCGCGATCGCGGGTGACAAAAACGCCGCCCAGTTCGCGGTCGTTGACCAGGCCCACAAAGATCGTTTGCGGATCATTCTTGTCGGCCACGATGGAGCTGACATAACGATGAGTGTAGCCATGATTCGACGGAGCCAGTGTCTGCACGCCATCGTTGCTCGCCAATACTCCGGCGCGATCCGTCGCGAGCAGCACTCGCCGCGAGTCTCGCGGATCGATCAGAACGTCATTCACCACGACTTCCGGATCGCTCATTCGCTTCCAGCTTTTTCCCAGGTCGATCGTCTTCCAAAGTCCCTCGGTAGTCCCAGCGTAAACAATGTCCGGATTGCTCGGATCCTGTTTGAGAACGCGAGTTCGACGCGCCGTGAACGGAATGCCCTGAATCTTTTTGAACTGTTCCGCGCCGTTTTCACTCTTGTAAATTCCCGAGCAGGCGCTGGCGAATACGACTGAAGGATTCGACGAATCCACGATCACAGAAAAAACATCCGAATCGTCGATCAGACCCTTCTCCTTATTGATGTGCTCCCAATCCGATCCGCCGTTGGCGGTCTTCCACGCCAAATGCCAGGTCCCGGCATAAATGACGTTCGGATCCTTGGGATCAATCGCAATCGATTCGACATTCTTTATTTCCTGTGAGGGAGGCGAAATCTTCTGCCACATTTCCCCGCCGTTCACGCTGCGAAAAACTCCATCCAAAGCGCCCGCGACCAATGTTTGGGGATCGGATGCCGATATAGCGAACGCGCGCACTGACTTGCCGTGCATTGCGGGCAAAGTCTGCCAGGTCTTGCCGCCATCCATCGACCGGAAAACATCGCCAGCCTGCTGATCCTGCACGCTCCACGCGGCCACGAACATCGTGTTTGAATCCTGACTGCTAATAACGATGTGATCGAGTACGTAGTCGTCGCTATCGCCCAAGTGCGCAAAGCGCGACCAAGTATGGCCCGCATCCTCAGAGAGATAAAGCGTTCCGGTGCTATTGCCGAGGAAAATCCGGTCAGGATTGTGCGGATCGTAGCTCATGCTGCGAACGTCTCCGCCTTCAGGACCAAGAACCGTCCACTGACCTCCCCACGCCGCAGTGGTCACGAGAGCTAGAGCGGCTATCAAAATCAATAACTTACGGGATTTTACTCGTGGCAACATGGAAGCTAACCGCATAGTTGGATTTCCCCTTGAATTCAATGTATCGCTATCGAGGCAAGCGTGACAGCGTGGAGGGTGTACATCAAGTTACGATAGACCAATTTCGCGTATCGAAAAAATCAGGCCGACCGGGTTCTTGCCCGGCCGGCCATTTTATTTTACTGGGCGGCAGCCTTCTTTTTCGCCGCCATATGTGGATGGTCGGGCACGGCTTTCACCCTCGATTCATCCACAGTTGTGGTTCCTTCGCCGGAGAAAGTAGCTCCAGCCGGCACGATCCAGTATTCCGCCGTCTTGGTGCCACCGCTTCCGGTGCGGGTTTCGATCCGGCTAGGATCAATTCCCTGCTTCGCTTCGCCGCCCGAGAGATACGCCTTCGAATTCACAGCGCGTTCGGCTGCAAGATTCCTGCGTTTCTCGCCCGGCTCCGAATTGCCGACAATCACCAGCTTCGAATCTGGATCATGCTGTAGCCGCTGGGCCACATCATCCAGAATCGCTTTGCAAGTGTTGTCCACGCGCCACGGCTTGACCGGGTTCGGGAAGTCGCACTGGCTTAACTTGCTGGCCTGTGCCGGCGGCGCTGGAGGCGGAGGTGGCGGAGCTTCAATCGTCACCTGGGTTGAAGTTGGAGTGCTCAGGCCACGCTGGTCAGAGCAGGTCGCGTTCACCGTAATCGTTCCGGCCGGCGCGTTTGTCGTATCGAGAGTGGCATTGTTGCCGTTCCCGGTAATGTTGCCGCCAGTCGCCGTCCAACCACTTACCGTGACTGGTACGTTATCCGGACTGGTGCAGGTGCAAGATACATTGACGGTGCCGCCCGCCTGCAAGCTGGTTGGATTCGCAGTGCAAGAGAATGTTGGCGGATTCTTCGGCGGTTCCTTAACAGTGAACGTCGCGGTCGCCGTAGCATCGCCATTCTTTTTCCGTTTCGGGTCGCTGATGTGAACCGTTACCGTGCAGGTCCCGGCTGGCGCACCGTTAGTGTCAATCGAAGCGCTCGTGCCGTTACCGCTGATCTTTCCGCAGGTGCTCATCCACTCATACTTCAAGGTATGCTTTGGATCGAAGTTACTTCCGCTGGCGGTAGCTGTAACCGGTTCGCCAACCATTACGTCGGTGGGTTGCACAGTAAGAGTAGCCGAAGGACTGGTCGTCGCGGGATAGCCAAAATTAAAGACGAGTCCGGTGCGGAGCCGAACCCCATCTAAGCTCACTCTTTCCAGGCCGCTAAACGTCGGGTCCACCAAGCCGGAAAAGTTCTGATGGGCCCATACATAGTCAGCTTCGAACAACCGGTATGAGAACCGGCGGTTGAAGTTGATATCCATTCCACCCCCCAGAACTGAGCCAATGCCATTGCGCGCAGATAGCTGCGGAGGACTCAGACGGTTCCAGCTCAGCAACGTGTGAACGAACACACTCACGCCATCCCCACGAAACTCGAGCCGGGGACCGACTGACACCGTTTGTTCGTGGGCTTGGTCGCTATAGTTCGCGCCAAAATCCCCCTCAATCCCCAGGTGCGGCGCAAAATTATAGGTGTATGACGCCCCGGCGCCAATCGGCATCGATTGCAGATGGACGGGAACTGGATTGTAATACGTTCCAAAAGCTGACGGCACATAGCCGCCCGGGTTCAGCCATTGATATCCCAGAAAGATTTCCGTCTTCGGCGTTTCCTCATTTTGCGCAAAAGCGTTGCAAGACAATAGAACTGTAAACATCACGGTGAGCGCAACAAGCATCGTGCTTGCCAGCCTGCGAACTAACATGTCTTTCCTCCGTTGAAACGATTAAGGGGCCCCATTGCGAAATGAAATATTTATTGCGTGACGGAATGATGAAATGATGTCAAAGATGGCTATCGGACGCAACTGCTACTTCAAGGGTTGCCTACTACAATAATGAGGTTTTCAGCCATAATGGGACGACTGAATATTATTTTTTTCATCTCACTTTGATACTTAAATCGCAACCTCTCGAAAGACTCTATCACTAAAATCCCCGCCGGATGTTGCGGCAAACGGTACCATCTTCAATAATGACCATTCCGATTATGAGCCAGCCAAAAGTACTGATCGTGGAAGATGAGGAGAACGAACGGACGGGGCTCGCGGAACTCGTGTCTGAATGGGGCTACCGTGTCGAAACCGCAAAGGATGGCGCTGAAGGTTTTGAGAAGGTATCGCAATGGGGACCATCCATTGTAGTCACGGATATGAAAATGCCGCGCATGGGCGGACTCGAATTGCTGGAACGAAGCATGACTGACAGCAACAGTTTAGCGTTTATTGTCGTCACCGCCCAAGGCACAATCGACAGCGCAGTGCAGGCCATGCGAATGGGCGCCTACGACTACATTACCAAGCCTATCGATACCGACCGCCTGCGCACCATCCTGCAAAATGCTTCGGAGTTGATCGGCACGCGGGTTGAACTCGAGGTCACTCGCAGAAAATTGCGCGACGCCGGATCGCTCGGCTCACTCGTCGGTCCCTCCAAGAAAATGCAGGAGATCTTCCGGCTCATCGAAATGGTCGCCCCCAGTACGGCATCTGTGCTGATCACAGGAGCCAGCGGGACGGGAAAAGAACTCGTTGCCCGCACCATTCACGAATTGAGTCCCCGGCACAACAAACCATTCGTGCCGATTAATTGCGCGGCGATTCCTGAAACTCTCATAGAAAGCGAAATTTTTGGCCACGAAAAGGGCGCATTCACTGGCGCCCTCGAGCGCCGCACCGGTTGTTTTGAACTGGCAGAGGGCGGCACACTTTTGCTCGATGAAATCGGCGAGATGCCGGTCGCCACCCAAGCCAAACTTCTGCGCGTGCTGGAAGACAAAAAACTTCGCCGCCTTGGAAGCAAGGTGGAAACCACAGTCGACGTACGCGTGCTCGCCGCAACCAACAAAGTTCCCGAGGACGCGGTCGCCAAAGGCGAGTTGCGAAATGACCTCTATTATCGGCTCAATGTATTCAACATTCACATGCCGCCTTTGAAAGATCACAAAGAAGACGTTCCCGAATTGCTGCAAAATCTGCTCGCGGAAGTGAATGCCAAACACGGACGATCTGTGGCTGCCGTCAGCGAAGCGGTTTTGAATCTATTCCGCAACTATTCTTGGCCGGGAAATGTTCGCGAGATGCGCAATACGCTCGAACGCGCGGTAATCGTCTGCGATGGGGCGGTGATTGAAACTAAACATCTCCCGCCTAATTTCGGTCAAACTGTCCAGCGATCTCCTTTCGACGATCCGAACGGAATTCATTTGGGAGTCGGAACGACAGTGGGTGAAGCTGAAAGGCAACTCATTCTCAAAACGCTCGAGTCGACGCACAATAACAAAACTCGCGCCGCCGAAATTTTGGAAATCAGCCTCAAGACCTTGCACAACAAGTTAAAGGAGTATGGAAGCGGGTCCGCGGATTCGGGTGCGAAAGAAGAGATAGCCGAATAGGGTCGCCGCGATTGCGCCGGCGACTCGCTCCGCATGTCGCGTCCATGCCGCCGCACCGGGTCCAATTAAAATGCGCCGAAGGACTCAAATCATTCTCACCGTCACCTTTATGGTGGCAATTTTAGTAACCGCGTTCTCTTATATCTATATTTCGCGATTGCTCCAGCAAAGCATTATCACTGCCCGCCAGACGGCATCGTTTCTAACTTCTCAACTGGCATACGTTGCCGCCAATGCCGCCCCCGATTTGACCAGTACGCGGGTCGATACCAGTAAACCAGCCGCCGTGCGAACCGCGATGGCTTATTACCTCAGCACCGATCGCGATTTAAACGCTTTGCTCGAATCGGTGGTCAAGAATTGGCCGACGATTCTGGATGCTTCGGTTCTCGACGCCAGCGGAAAAGCCATCCTTCACACCCGGCCTGAATTACTTGGCAAACATGTTGCCGACCGCCCCGATTTTTCTTTAATTGTCGATGCCAGTTTTCGCCGCAAACTCCGTTTGCTTTACAACGGGCCGATGGTTTACGACGTGCAAACGCCCCTCATACTGGGCGCAGCTCCCTTTGGCAGCGTGCGGGTGGGAATTTCCACCATATTTTTGCGGAACGAACTTATCCCAATTTTGGAGCACGCCACCATCCTCGGAGCGGCGGCAATCTTGCTTTCCTTACTGTTTGCCTGGGCGCTTTCTGAACTCGCGCTAGGGCCCCTCGAAAGAATTAATCGCACCCTCGATAGCGTTTCCGCAGGCTCTGAGGATGAGGTCTCGGAAGCAGATTCAAGCCGCGACGAATATGGATTAGTGACCCTCAAAATCGCCCATCTCGGCCGGCAAATGCGCGATGCCAGAGAAATTTTCTCGGCTTTGAAGGGGAACGTCGACCAGATCATGGCCAACATGCAGGATGGCCTGATGTTGTTTACCCGCGACACCAACGTGGTGCTGGTCAGCGCCTCCGTCGAGCGATTTCTCGGACGCCCCAGACGCGAATTACTGGGCCGCACCGTCAAAGAAATCTTTTTCCCGGACTCCAATCTCGGAGCTCTGGTGCTCGATGCTTTCCGTTTGCGGCATCCCTTCGAACAGCGCGAGATAGAGTCTCCGAACGGAAAACGTGCGCAAATCTCCCTCGATTTCATACAGGAGCGGGGTACGCAGATTGGAGCTCTGCTGACCATGCGCGATATCGAATCGGCGCGCCGCATCGAGGATGAGATCGAAATGTCGCGGCGCTTATCGGCCAGCGGACGGTTGACCCGCGGCGTGGCTCACGAAGTAAAGAATCCGATCAATGCCATTGTTTTGCATCTTCAGTTGCTGCAAAACAAATTGAAGCAGATCGATCCCGACACCCGCCGGCACATGGATATTATCGGCAGCGAAATCCATCGCCTCGACCGCGTCGTTCAGGTACTGGTGGACTTTACCCGGCCCCGCGATTTGCACCCGGAAGAGATCGATGCCCGGCGCTTGCTGGAAGACGTTACCGCCCTGGCAGCCCCGGATGCGGAACAGCACGGCGTGAAAATTGCCCGCGAAATTTCTTCCGAGCCGCTGCCGGTAAAAGTTGACACGGATTTCATGAAACAGGCTATTTTGAACGTGGTATTGAATGGCATTCAGGCTATGCCCCAGGGAGGAATTCTCACCATATCGGCGCGCCGCGAGGACGATCTTATGGCCATCGGTATCCGCGACCAGGGCACTGGTATTCCTCCCGAGATTCAGGAAAAAATATTTGAGCTTTACTTCACCACCAAAAGCGCCGGCAGCGGTATCGGATTGGCACAGACTTATCAAGTCATGCAATGGCACTACGGTTCGGTAGACTATGAAACTCTACCCGGGCAAGGTACGATCTTCACTCTGCGGTTGCCGTTAATCGCATTACCTGTTGATGCCTTGCAGGACGCGGGCGAACCTGTAATCGATCACCGTCCGGCATAGCGGGCGATTCGCCGGTCTTGAGCACTTCATAAAGTCATGGTCCTGGCTTTCATATTCACGATGGGCTTGTTGCTGGGCGGCACACAGCAAACATCCCAGCCTGCACAGGCCACTCAGCCTCGAAGCGGATCCACTGCGGCACAACAGGGTGCTCCGAGTTCGGACTCGAAAAAAGCTCAACCGGCGGTCGTCCACCGGAAGCGATCCAAAAAGACGCCGTCCAGTTCGAAAAAAGTGGTCGTGAACAACGGTAGTACTCCTGATCCGCCGGTCCAGTTTTCTACGGATTCGCCGCAACAAGCGGTCCACGAACGCCAGGATACCGACGGCCTGTTGGCCACCACCGATTCCAATCTGCACAAAATATCGCCCACGCAACTGAAACCGAATCAGCAGGATATGCTGACCCAAATCCAAAGCTATATGCGCCAGGCTAAATCCGCACAACGGACCGGCGATTTGGAGGGCGCTCATAATCTCGCTCTCAAAGCACAACAACTGTCAGCCGAATTACTCCGCAAATAAACTTGCCGATGCCCCGGCCTTTGACGTCATCCTCGAGCGGACGCAGTCCGCGAAGGATCCCGCGCGCCCCACCCAACTCCTCGCCACTGGTTCAAACCCTGCGCACTCATTTAAATTAGATTGTGCGTTCGATTCTCCAAAAGCCCGGATTGCGTTTCATCTTCGCCGCCAACATGATTTCCATGCTCGGCAGTGGGATGAACTCCGCCGCCGTCGCCTGGTACATCCTGCAAGCCACGCACTCCGAAGTAGCGCTGGGCACATTCGCCGTGCTGCAAACATTGCCGGCAATGTTTTTGCTTCCGTTCACGGGGGTCATCATTGATCGCGAAGACCGCCGGCGTCTGGTCATGATGCTCGATGCCCTGCGCGCCATCATCATCGTGGTCGTCGCTTTTCTAGCATTCGCCGGCAAGGTGAAAGTCTGGGAAGTCTACTTAATGAATACGCTGGTGGCCGCCGGTTTCTGGATGTTCTGGCCGACCATCACCGCGCTGATTCAGGAACTCACTCCCGGAGAAGATTTCATCCACGCCAACACTTTTCTCCTCGCCGGAGTTCAAGGAGGATGGCTCATCGCCGGATCCATCGTCGGTTTCGTCTACAACCGCATCGGCCTCGGCGGCGTGTTGTTGATCGACTTCTCCACCTACGTGATTTCTTTCCTGTGTTATTTCGCCGTGCGCAAAGGCAGGCACGTCGTTCCCCGCCCGCAGGAACTCGTTTCCGATATTGCCGGAGCGGAAAGCACCGTGCAGCGTTTTCTGCGCGAGATGCGCGAGGGATTTCAATTCCTGCGCGGCAATCACAATCTGATTTTCCTCGGAACCAGTTGGGCTTTGTTTTTGGGCGCGATGATGACTGGCGTTGTAGTCACCGCTCCGCTGAGTGACAACGTCTTCCATACCGGCGCAGTCGGCTACGGCTGGCTGAATGCCGGATGGGGTACCGGCGCATTCCTCAGCGCGCTCTATACGCCCTGGTTCATCGCGATGATGGGAGCGCGCCGCTCGATCGCAGTTTCCATGGGATTGCTCGCCATCTCAATGACTCTGGTTCCACTTTCGCCGGTGCTCGCCATCGCCGTCGCCATTTACGGCATAATGGGCACTGCGCGCGGCATTACCGGAGTCGCCATGAATACCAGCATCATGGAACAGGTGCCGGCGCACTTCATGGGCCGCGTGCAGAATACATTTTATTTCGCCGGTACCGCCTTGCAGGTCGTGCTTGGATTCTTGGTAGGCGCGGTCGCGCAATATAATCTCGTCGCCGGATTCGCGATCATTGGAGTGGTCTACGCCGTAGCCTTCTTAAGCGCCATCTGGCCGATAAGCTCAAGGGCCGCGGCCGGCAGCGCCGCGACGATTGAATAATGTATGCTCGCCAGACACGATCCGCGTGGGGACAGCCGCCCTCGGCTCTCCGTTGAGCGCAACTCCATCGTTTTGGAAACGAACCGCGAGGTTGGGCTTTGCCCAACCGGACAGCCGAGGGCGGCTGTACCCACGCAATTTCTTGGAAGGAGAGCCCACATGACATCCAATCTCGAGGGCCGCAACGCGGTCGTTTTTGGAGTCGCCAACAAACGCAGCATCGCCTGGTCCATCGCCCAGGGGCTGCATGCAGCAGGCGCGAAATTGGCCATCACCTATCAAAACCCGCGCCTCGAGCAGGAAGCCAAAGACTTGATCCTGTCTCTTCCCGGCGCCGACGCCTTCATGTGCGATGTCTCCAGCGACTCCGAAATCGATGCCCTGTTCGTACAATTAAAAGAACGCTACGGCAAACTCAACGTCCTCGTTCACAGCGTCGCCTTCGCCCCGCCGGAAGAATTGAAAAATGATTTCGTGAATACAACTCGCGAAGGATTCCGCATCGCCCACGATGTCAGCGTCTATTCGTTGATCGCGGTTTCCCGCGCGGCGGCGCCACTGATGGAAGACGGAGGCAGCATTATCACCATGACTTATTACGGCGCAGAGAAAGTCGTCCCGCATTACAACGTGATGGGAGTCGCCAAAGCCGCCCTGGAATGTTCAGTGCGCTATCTGGCGCAGGATCTCGGTCGCAAAAAAATTCGCGTCAACGCCATCTCCGCCGGACCAATCAAAACCCTCGCCGCCCGAGGAATTTCAGGACTCGGAGAAATGATGAAATCCCACGCCGAGCGCTCTCCGTTACAGCGCAACGTAGAAGTCAGCGAAGTAGGATCCACCGGCGTCTTCCTCGCCTCCGACGCCAGCTCCGGAATCACCGGCGAAGTAATCTACGTAGACTGCGGCTACAACATCATGGGCTTTTAGTGTTGCGGCCAAAAAACAATGTCATCCCGAGCGTAACGAGGGATCTGCATTTGCCTCGTTCACCAGCACTTGCCGCTCGTTCTCTCCAAGTCGCTCCAGCGCAATCTCGACATCCCGTTCCTGAACAAACCGGGGAAACTTTTCTCCCCACTCAATCAGCAGAATGCTGCGTTCACTCATTAAGTCGTCCAATGCTAGCGTATCCAGTTCACGCTGGGTATCTACCCGATAAAGATCAATGTGGTAGAGCGTCGCCGCCGGACCTCGATATTCATGCACCAAGGTAAAAGTAGGACTCGTAACCTCATCCTCCGAGGCGGCGCCGAACCCGGCTGCAATTCCCTTTACCAGAGTGGTTTTTCCAGCGCCTAAATCTCCGCGCAGTAACACCAGTTTAGGAGGATTCATCTGCGCCGCCAGCCTTCGCCCCAAAGCGGTGGTCTCTTCTGCGGAATGCGTGGTAAATTCCTGGATGGTCATCGCCCAATTCTAAATTGTTCGATCGAGCGATGGACGCTGTGGACCCGTACAGACCAAAAGACTACAAGGGATGTGCGGCGGATAAGATGCACGCTAGATCCCTCGCCCCGCTGGAAAAAACGCGGGCCCTTCGGGATGACTGGTTAAAAGAAAGACTTTCTTATCAAAGAAGAATAGTGATCCCGAAGCTCGGCGTACTTCAGCCGAAGAGAGGGATCTGGGGGTGGTCGTCAGCGGTTAGCGCTAGGCATTAAACTGATTCGATCGGATGCCCATGAAACTCCGATCCGAAACCGAATCAACAACCATGCGCAACGTGCGATGATCGTCGTCGCCGAGGGCGATGAAACGGAACGGTTGCAATATCCCGGCACGCGCCGCACTCATCGGAGTCAACATCTCAGCCATTCCCTGCACTGGGCCCGATTGCGTCTGAAACGCAACCTCGACAAAATCGCCTTGACCCAGCGCCTTGGCCAAACTCAGCAGTCCGCCAGTAATAGAGACAGTTTGCAATTTGGCTTTCGCGCGATGTCCATCTTCAATCGTGACTACGGCTGGGCTCTCGACATGAATTCGCGTGGCGCGGCGGTCGGCATCAGGTTGAGGGAAGTGAGTCATAACTAAAGCATTTCATGAGGACGCCCTGGCAAGCAGATTACGGAAGCGCCTGCCTAATTTCGATTTTTATCTATGATTGCCACAGTTACCGCCCCGGGCTCATTGGCCAATCCTGACTTCCCTTTCCGCCGCCTGTGACCGCGTTCGCCGAAACGCTTCCGGAAACGCCCAAATCAAATCCGTCGCGACCAAGCATTGCTCGCCCATTTTTTCTTTTGCGACATCCCCGGCCAAACCATGAAGATCAACTCCGGCAATAACGGCTTCGAATACCTTGTCAGGATTCTGCGCAATCATTCCCGCTACCATTCCGGTCAATATGTCACCTGTGCCGCCGGTCGACATTCCAGGATTCCCAGTCGTATTGACCCATACTTCACCATCAGGCTTGGCAACTAATGTGCGATGGCCCTTTAGCACGACGATTAAATTGTGATCGCGGGCAAAATCCCGCGCTGTTTTCAACCGGTCACGCTGCACATCCGCAATGCTGCAACCCGCCAGCCGCGCCATCTCCCCGGGATGCGGCGTGATGACCAACGTCCCATCGGATCTCTTCAGTTCCTCAGCGCGTCCTTCGAAAGCATTTAGCCCATCGGCGTCCAAAACCACTGGAATTTTCGTTTGCGTAGTCAGCGAACGCACGCATTCCGCAGTCTCGTCATTTCGCGAGATTCCCGGTCCTACAGCCAGCACGGTTTTACCTCTGGCCAACTCTTCAATATGTTGCAGTGCCTTCTTGGAAATAGTTCCTACCGCAGTCTCCTCCAGCGGTTCTGTCATGATTTCGGGATGAAATCGCGCCACGGTCGAGATAACGGACCGTGGCGTCGATACCGTGGACAATCCCGCTCCAACTCGCAGGGCTGACATTGCGGCCATCGCCGCCGCACCGGATTTTCCCAGCGACCCGCCAACCACGAGGACGTGACCGAAATTTCCCTTATTCGAATCCGCGGGACGAGGCCCGATCAGCGGCGCAACTTCGCGAGCGGTAATAATATTCAGATTCAAAGAAGAAATAATCGCGTCGTCGGGAGAACCAATTGGCGAAATCAAGACCGGCCCGGAGGTGAGACCGCCAAAAATATGCGCCGGACGAGGCCTGGTGAAAGTCGCGATGGCATCAGCTCTCGCAATCAGACCTGTTTGCTTGCTCATCGCATCCGCATCCGCGCCCGACGGGATATCGACCGCAACTACGGCGCCGGACGATGCATTCATCGCCGCAATCGCTTCGGCGTAAAGCCCGCTGACAGGTGGCTTGAATCCCGTCCCGAGCACCGCATCGACCAGAACATCTGACTCGAATACAGAACGCGCCGATCTCAATTCTTCGCCCGACTTCACTATGGCCGGACGCACGGTCAATCGGCGATACATCTCCGCCGCGTCCCCGCGCAATTCCGACGGATCAGCCAACAACAGCACCCGCACATTCTTCCCGGCATCGGACAATTTTCGCGCCACGACAAATCCGTCGCCGCCGTTGTTTCCCTTCCCACAAATCACGCCGATGCTGTTCGCCGACGAATATCCTTCCAAAATAAAATTAGCTACGGCCGTCCCGGCGTTCTCCATCAACATGATCGACGGCACGCCAAAGCGTTCACTCGTCACCCGATCGATCTCCCGCATCTCCGCCGCACTAACAATTTTCATATAGTCAATTTAACTCTAAAACAAAAAGCCCTCCGCCGCAGCAGAGGGCTTGTTAGATTGTTATTTCCGAATTTGGAGGGTGCCCCATCCTTCGCGCACTTTGCGAAGGGTGGGATACCACATCTGCAACCCTCTGGGATTTTTGCTGAAGGCTGCGCCGCTGGCAGAAATTAATCTCCAGCAGACAGTGTTGGCTTTGCCCCATTCATAGCCTGCACCTTGCTGTGCTTCTGCCCATAAGTGAAATACACCACCAATCCGATAATCAGCCAGATAATCAGCCGCGCCCAGTTAACCCATCCCAGCTTGTACATCATGTAACCGTTGAAAAGAATTCCCATGACCGGTACCAACGGCACCCACGGCGTGCGGAAAGGACGAGGCTGCCCCGGATTAGTTCGCCGCAATACCATCACCGCAATGCAAACAATTACGAACGCCAGCAACGTGCCGATATTTACCATCTTTCCGATATCGTCGATGGGAGTTACGCTGCCGACAACGGCCGCCAGCATGCCGACCAGAATCGTATTCTTCCACGGCGTCCGCCATTTGGGATGAATCGCGGCAAAAAACTTCTTCGGCAACAATCCATCATTTGCCATGGAATAAAGCACGCGAGTCTGCCCGAGCAGCATGACCAGCATGACACTCGTCAACCCAGCCAGCGCGCCCAAAGTAATGATGTGAGAAGCTCCAATCAATCCGCGATCGGCGAAGGCGCGTGCAATTGGCGCTTCGATGTTCACATCCCGCCAAGGAACCATCCCCGTGAGCACAGCGGCTACCAGGATGTAGAGAAGAGTGCAAACGATGAGCGAAACGATAATTCCGATTGGCAAGTCTCGTTGCGGATTGCGCGCCTCCTGCGCTGTCGTCGACACCGCATCGAATCCTATATAAGCGAAGAAAATATAAGCCGCGCCCGCGCCGATTCCGGAAAACCCATAAGGCGCGAATGAATGCCAGTCCGTGCCCCAATTACTCGCCGTTACATATTTGAAGCCGAGCGCGATAACAAATAGCACCACCGAAACTTTTATGACCACAATCGTCGTATTAAAACTCGCGCTTTCTTTGATTCCCACTACCAGAACGGCGGTGATCAACAACGCGATAACGAATGCCGGAAGGTTGAAGCCGATTTCCATTCCAAACATCGTGGGTGCATTCAACAGAGCGTGCGCGCGTTGCAGCAGTTCAGGCGACTGCATCGCCATAACTTCGGTTACTTTTTTCAGGAATGTCTGCGTCCCCGGGACGAGGGTTGGATCGGCCACCAGCGCCATCTGCCGCGCGATTACATTCTCCGCCGCGTGCAGCCCGGTCCAATGGTCATACGCCAGCCAGAGCGGCATCTTGAGATGGAAAATATCCAGCAGTTCGATGAAGTGGTTTGACCATCCGGAGGAAACCGTGCTCGCGCCCATTGCATATTCCAGAGTCAGATCCCACCCGATGATCCAGGCAAAAATCTCTCCGAGGGTCGCGTACGCGTAGGTGTAAGCGCTACCCGCCAGTGGAATCATGGCTGCAAATTCCGCATAGCACAACGCAGCAAACGCGCACCCCGTGCCGGATAACACGAACGACAACATCAGCCCCGGCCCCGCGTAGGTCGCTCCCAGGCCGGACATCACAAAAATTCCCGCCCCGATGACCGCGCCCACGCCGAGAGCTGTCAACTGAAAGACACCCAGCGTCCGCTTGAGGCTGTGCTCCCCCGTCTCTCGCGACTCCTCCATCAGCAGCCCGAGCGGCTTTGTGGCCAGCAGATTTGCCATCAGTTAATTCTCCTTCGAATTAGCCAGAGACGGTTGTAACCGCTTGCGAACTTTTCTTCCACGCAAAGTACACCGGAATTCCCAGCAACACAATTATTAAGCCCGGCCAAGTGTACTGCGGCTTATAGCGCAATAGTACGACATCGATAAACAACGCCATAAAAATATAAATGATGGGAAGCACGGGGTATCCAATCGCGCGATAAGGACGCTCCGCGTTTGGACGCGTGCGCCGCAGCACGAACAATCCAACAATAGTAAGGATATAAAACACCAGCACGGCAAAAATAATGTAATCGAGCAACTGCCCGTAGCTGCCGGAAAGGCACAACACGCAAGTCCAAACCATCTGCACCATTAGCGAAATCGCGGGCGTCTTGTACTTAGGGTTCAGCTTCGCGACGCTGCGGAAAAATAATCCGTCTTTCGCCATCGCGTAGTAAACCCGAGCGCCCGAAAGAATCAGGCCGTTGTTGCATCCAAAGGTTGAAACCATAATTGCGGCCGCCATCAAGAGTCCACCGAGACCGCCAAACATTTGGGTCAATACTGCGGTGCCGACCCGGTCTTCCGTCGCATACTTGATTCCCCGCGAGAGGACGGTGACTCCATCGCGAATGCCATTCAGCGGCAGCACGTTCAGATAAATAAAGTTGCACGCGATATAAAGTGCGATAACGCAGCCGGTGCCAATCGCCAACGCCAGCGGCAAATTGCGGCTGGGATTTTTTACTTCGCCGGCGGTGAAGGTCACGTTGTTCCACGCATCGGCAGAAAACAGCGAGCCGACCTGCGCGACCGCGAGAATGGTCAGCGTCCCGACCATCACAATTGGACCGCCAACTCCCACTTGAACCGCATGTTGCGCGCCTAATCCAGCGTTGTGCCAAAAGTTCCCCTGGAAATTCGCCGCCAGGGCGTGCGCATTGCGTCCCACGAATAATCCAAGAAAAAACAACCCGAGCAATGCCGCAACTTTGGCAAACGTAAAAATATTTTGAATAAGGGCGCCCGTCTTAACCCCGAAAATATTAATGACGGAAAGCGCGATCACCATCGACACCGCAATCAGATTTTGCGTGTTGAGACCGATATCCATATTCCCCAAAACCATCGGGCCAACATGAATAGGCGGCACCTTCCAGAAATGCCAAATCCAATTCGTAGAAGAAATTGCGGGAAAGAAAACGCCCAGAAATTTGCCGAAAGCGACTCCCACTGCGGCAATAGTTCCCGTCTGAATCACCAGAAATAATGTCCATCCGTAAAGAAATCCCCACAGCGGCCCCAGTGATTCGCGCAGATAAACATATTGCCCGCCGGCTCGCGGCATCATCGCTGCAAGTTCTCCGTAGGTCAGTGCGCAGACGACGGTCATGAATCCCGCCACCATCCATGCCGCAATCAATAATGCCGGCGAATCAACTTCCCGCGAAATCTCAGCCGAGACAATAAAAATTCCCGACCCAATCATCGACCCTATAACCAGCATCGCCGCACTGGTCAACCCGAGGCCCTTGATCAGTTCTTTATCTTGATCTTGAATTGCGGAGGGAACTTCTGTTTGGACTTTAATACTCATGGTTAGTGATCGACGCTTTGCGGGACATGAAGCAGCGAAAAGGCGGGCCCCTTCAAATCCAGATGACTCTATCCTAAGATGCGCAGAAATTCCTCTACAGATTTACGCGGATCCCTTATCAAGTCGGATATAACGGCCACCGAATCCGCGCCCGCATCCACGACTGCGGCGCAATTGGCACGCGTGATGCCTCCAATCGCCACCAGAGGTTTCTGCGTCAACCGCCTCGCCATCCGCACTCCCGCAACGCCAATCACTGGATCTGAATTCGCTTTGCTCGACGTCGCGAACACCGGTCCAATCGCAATGTAGTCCGCGGAAGTCTGATCCGCCGCCGCAACCTGCTCAGCACTATGCGTGGACACTCCCACCCATAAAGCCTTCCCCACAACTTTTCGCGCGTCTTCAGGCGCCAAATCGTCCTGTCCCAGATGCACCCCATCGAATTCCGCTGCGATGCAAAGGTCCGCACGGTCATTCATGATCAGTCGTACCGAATCACCCAGAGCGCGCTTTAGATCCCGTGCCTGCTCCAGCATCTGCCGCGCATTCCCCGATTTATTCCGATATTGCAGAAGCGTCGCGCCGCCACCCGCGAATTCCCGCGCCGCCTCCAAAAGAGCCGCATCTCCGGCAAAACAATCAACGTCCAAGATGGCATAAAACCGGGGAATCGTAATCATGCAATGCTCGCCAGCAACAATCTCGTTGTCACAAATTAGCGGCCCACTTTTTTGTCGAAGAAATCGGCCATAACTTGCAGCGCTTCTCTGGTTTCAGGCAACTGGAAGTGATACCAGAACGCGTGCGGCAGCGCCTCATAGACGACGAGTTGCGAGTCCGCTCCCGCGCGAAGCAGCGCACGATGAAACATCGCGGTGTCGCTCAATAGCAGATCGCGCGTACTGCTGACCAGCAGGCTCGCGGGCATTCCGGATAAATCGGCAAACAGAGGGGACAGCACCGGATCCTTGCGGTCCGCCGACCCAGCGTAAGCATCGTCGGGCGCGCGATTCGGATCCTGCTGCTTTAGTTCTCCCGCAATTCCGTTCAGAGCAAAAAATTCCTGCGAGTCAGTAGGACGGGTGTAGTCGGGATGAACCGAAAACATTCCCAGCGCCGCCGGCAACGGCAATCTCAGTTGCTTCAATCGCACCGCAACCTCGCAAGTCAATGTCGCACCCGCCGACGTGCCAAATATTCCCATATCGCGCGGCTTGTAAGTCTTCAGCAGTTCCTTGTAAACCGCAACTACATCATCCACCGCCGCGGGAAATGGATTTTCTGGAGCCAGCCGGTAATAGACGGACACAACTTTGATCTTCGCCAGATTTGCAATGGGAACGCCCTCGATGAGCGATCCGGAATCCGAATTAAATCCGCCACCGTGCAGATTGATCAAAATGCGTCGTCGATTAGCTTCCGGCGTTACCAACGGCGTAATGATGTCAGTCCGAACTCCGGCTGTCGTTGTCTCTTCTACATTCACCGGATATAACTTTCGCGCCTCGGCAGAATCTTTCTTGCGCCATTCATCCGTCCGTGTACGCCTCTCCGCCAGACTTTCCGGCCCGGAGTTCTGGCCCTCCAGGGATTTCAACCATTGTTGCGCCTCTGGGCTGATCGTCGATGGCATAGGGATAACACGAGTCACATGCCCCGTGCCATCATCGTCAAACGTGACAGAATCGGCCGCCGGATTTGATTGCGCCGAAAGCCCGCAGCTAACAAACAGTAAAATGACGCTGACGCGCAGAACAATAGAGGATCTCAAATGTTTCCTCGCAGTCACAATCCATTCCGAAGTGGCACGAAACCACGATTGATTCAGACATCCAACTTGAGTCATGGGATTGCTGCCATATTTTTATTTTATAAACTCTTCTTCGCGCTCAACCGATTTCCCAGGGCGGCGATTGCTTCCAGCGGCGGATATGAAGATAGCTCTATCAGCGAGCGCGCCTGTGGTTGCGCGCCTGCACTGATTGCACGCTGCAACATTTGGATTGCCACCCGGGTCGTGGTTAATCCCACCACGGTAGCCGTCAATATTCCTTCTCGCACCCATGCCTGACCTTCTTTTATAAGACCATCCACGCCAGTGATCGGCCGCTTTAACCATTGATCGCGCTCGGCGAAATTGCCATGATCTTGAAATGCTTTTCTTGCCCCCATCGCAATACCGTCGTACTGGCAACCTACCAGATCGACCGTTTCGGCCCGGTTGGTGGACAAACGCAGCCACGCGCTAACCGTTTTGTACGCGTCCTCTTCACTCCATTGGCTGCGCAACATTTTAATCCGCAGATTCGCAGGCTTGGCGCTTTCCAGCCCCTCAGTTCGTTGAGTTGCCGCGGAACTGGTCACCGGACCTTGCATATATAAAACTGAGCCGCCATTTGGCAGCAGCGCCGCGAACTGTCGCGCTTGAATCCGTCCAATTTCCACATGATCCCGCGTCACGACAAACACCGGAGCGGTTGAAGATTTTCGCAGCCGATCAACGTAATCAACGTCGCTGTTGAGCACCACCCACCCAATGCCGGCGGCTACGGCGGCTTCGCCCACGCGAACCAAGCCGGTGGAAGTCAGCGGCTCAAACAGGATCGCATCCGGCAAC
Organism: uncultured Acidobacteriaceae bacterium; assembly: GCA_963849315.1. Classification (GTDB taxonomy): domain Bacteria; phylum Acidobacteriota; class Terriglobia; order Terriglobales; family Acidobacteriaceae; genus PALSA-188. Next base: position 1,164,419 of record CAWKGT010000002.1, read on the forward strand.
GCGCTCGACTTCGATTGAATGACCTGTAAAATCTGCTGACTCTGATTCACCGCGTCGTTATCGGCATAAATTACCTCGACGGTGGCTCCAATCTGGTTCGCGGTTTCGACTGCGGCTGCGGCTTGTTCCTGCTGATAATTATTCTTTCCAGGCAGCGACAACAGTAAGCGCAATTGCTTCATGATTGTCTCCCATTCAGCGACAACTTCGGCTGCTCATACCAGTGCCGCCCCGCCTGCGATTCCTGAATTCGCTTCATAAAATGATGGAAGCAGCGGAATCTCATGGCCGCGCAGATTTACGCAGCAGGCCGGAATCCGCTCGCGAATTTCTCCCAGAAATGGCTTGAGGATCGAGGCAACGCCTCCGCCTATAATCATGACGTCCGGCTCTAATAAATCCACCATATTTCCCAGCCACACCGCCAAAAGTTCGACCGTCTCGCGCAACACTTCCCGGGCGACTACATCGCCGCCTTCGCAGGCGCGCCCCACAATCTCGCTGCTCACCGCATCTATATTCTCTCCGGACAAATAAAGCATCGCTGAATGCACTCCCGGATTCTCTCTAAGTTTATTTTGCGCCCTCTTTGCGATGGCTGGCCCGGATGCGAGAACCTCAATGCACCCGCGCTTGCCGCATCCGCACCGCGGGCCGCGGTAATCAATGGTGACGTGCCCCCCTTCGCCCGCGGCCCCCGTGCGCCCGTGGTAGATGCGGCCGTCGAACACAATACCGGTGCCGATACCGGTGCCAATGGTCACGTAAAATACGTTGCGATATCCGCGTCCTGCGCCCCAGAGCGCTTCCGCTAACGCCGCCGCATTCGCGTCATTGTCGAGTTTCACCGGAAGGCTGTAAATTTCGGCAACTTGGGCAGCCAGCGGAAAATTGCGCCAACACGGCAAATTGGGAGGATTGATAATCACCCCGCTGTTCGGGTCCAGCGGCCCCGGACTGCAAATCCCAATACCACGCACCGATGCGACGCCTCCATTCGCTCCCTTGATTTTCTCGCTCACTAGATCGATTGCCGAAACTACCGCGGCCATTCCGGTCGCGGATCCCTCATTGCAAATCATCGGTACACGAATCTGGTGCTCGATCTTGCCATCAACACCAACCAACCCGGCGGCGATTTTGGTGCCCCCAATATCCACGCCGATAATTCCCGATTGATCCACCGTAGACCCCGTCAACGTTGCGCGCCTTTCCGAAGCCAGTTTGCGGCAAAAGCAGCTTGCAATGGGTTGCAGTCTTGCGCGGCCTGAAAGACCGCCGACAAATCTTACAATGTTATCGCTGGATGGCGCGCAGCTTATTTGTAAAATGCTGTGCTGGTAACGCTTGCGTAGATACGGTGTGTGCTCTCCCGTGCAGCCCAGCCCCGCTCCGCAGCCCCTCCAAGGTCGTAGAATGTCGCCGTGACCCTTTCCACCCTCAATCAGATTTTCTTTTCTATCGTTGATCGCAACAAATCATGCGTCGTGAAGTACCAAATCTCCGACGAATGGAAAACAATTTCGGCGGCTGACTTTTACCGCGATGTTGCCGGCGTTAGCCGCACCCTTCGTGACTGGGGAATTTCCAAAGGAGACCGCGTCGCTATCCTCAGCGAAAATCGGCCCGAGTGGGCGATTGCGGATTTCGCCTGCCTTTTAATTGGCGCCGTCGTCGTACCCGTCTATGCGACGCTTACACAGGAGCAGACCGCATTCATCCTGCGCGATTCCGGCGTTCGCATCGCATTTGTATCGTCACAAAAACAGTTGGATAAAGTCTGCGGCGGACCGGCTCAGCTTGTAAAAATCGTGGTCATGGATGAAGTCGCATCCCCTCACGCCATCCCCATATCCCAATTGCGAAGGGCTGCACCTAAGCAACGCGACGCGTCTTTCGACGAATTTGCGCGTGCCAGTACGGGGCCCGATGATTTAGCTACGATCATTTACACCTCGGGCACCACGGGCACGCCTAAAGGAGTAATGCTCACCCATGGAAATATCGCTTCGAACATCAATTATTCCCTGAGCGGTTTCGATATTGGCGCAACCGACACCAGCATTTCTTTTCTTCCTCTTTCTCACATCACCGCGCGCCATCTCGATTGGGCATTGCTTTATCGCGGCACCACACTGGCTTATGTATCGTTCATCGAGCAACTTCCCAAGGCGTTGTTGGAAGTGCGTCCGACGTTGATCGTGGCCGTGCCCCGGGTTTACGAAAAGGTTTTCGCTAAAGTGGACCTCACCGCCAAGGGTGTAAAGCGTTCCATTTATCGCTGGGCGCTTTCCGTGGGACGCGCCAACAGAAATGAAATACTTGCTGGTCGTAAACCCTCTTCGCTCAGTTGGAAACTCGCAAACAGGCTGCTATACAAAAAATTGCTTGCGGGATTCGGCGGCAACGCTCGCCTCTTTATTTCCGGCGGCGCGCCCCTGGGACGCGAACTCGCCGAATGGTATGCCAACATGGGCATGCGCATTCACGAAGGTTATGGGCTTACCGAGACGTCACCCGTGATCGCTCTAAATAATCCCACGGCGCATAAACTTGGCACTGTCGGAAGAGCGCTGGCCAACGTCGAAGTCCGAATCGCCGATGACGGCGAGATATTGGTGCGCGGGCCGTCAGTCTTTCAGGGCTACTGGAATCTTCCTGATGAAACCAACAACTCCTTCGTAGACGAATGGTTCAAGACCGGCGACATCGGCGGCGTCGACAACGACGGCTTCCTCTCCATCACTGATCGCAAGAAAGACTTGATCAAGACCTCGGGCGGAAAATTTATCGCTCCTCAACCCATCGAAAATTCCCTGAAGCATAATCCCTTTGTTGCTGAAGCTGTAGTGCTGGGCGATAAACGAAAATTCCCTGCTGTCCTGATTTCCCCGGCTTTCGCTGTCCTTGAAACTTGGGCGCAAACCCGCCAGATAGCCGTCGATTCCCGCGAACAACTCATTGCGGAACAGAATGTTCGCACGCTTTACGAAGCAATTGTCGAAGAAATCAACCAAAACTTGGCCCGGTTCGAAAAGTTGAAAAAAGTGCTGCTGGTTGCAGACGAGTTTTCGGCGGAAAACGAAACTCTCACCGCCAGCATGAAAGTGCGCCGCCGCGCCGTCGAAAAGCGCTACCAGAAAGAGATAGAAAAAATGTATTCGAAGGCAGAAGAATAATCGAAAAGGGTGCCCCATTTCTCGCCGCCTTTGCGAGAAGTGGGTATCCGAAATCTACAACCATCATTGGACAGGAGTGAACTTGAACGCAATTTTGCAAGGTCAGGCAGCCTTGGTAACTGGATCGAGCCGAGGCATCGGAAAAGAAATCGCGCTGGAACTCGCGCGCAACGGTTGCCGCGTGGCAGTCAATTATTACAACGATCCGCAACCTCTTGTGGACGCGACTCTCGCCGAAATCCGCGCTATAAGTCCCGAAGCTCTATCCATTGAGGCCGACATCAGGGACAGTAAAAAGGTAGCGGCGATGTTTGAGAGCGTAACCAAAACTTTCGGACGACTCGATATTCTGGTGAACAACGCCGGCGTTCAAACCTTCAAGCCGCTGCTCGATGTCACCGAAGAAGAATGGGATCTGGTAGTCGACACCAACCTGAAAGGCTGTTTCCTCTGCACCCAGCACGCAGCCCGCTATATGAAAGATCACGGCGGAGGATCCATCATAAATCTCGGCTCCGGCTGCAACAAACTTGCATTCCCCCGCCTGGTGGCCTACGCCGCAAGCAAAGGCGGAATTGAAATGTTCACCAAAGAGGCTGCCGTGGAGTTGGGGCCTTACGGCATTCGCGTGAATTGCATCGCGCCCGGATCAATCGAATCTGAGCGCACGAAAAACGAAGACCCGGACTACGCCGGCACATGGTCGAAAATCACTCCACTGGGTCGTGTCGGAACCGCCGCCGATATCGCCCCTACAGTTGTGTTCCTGGCCAGCACAGGCGGATCGTTCATCAGCGGCCAGACCATTTGGATCGACGGCGCGCTATTTACCCAAGCCCAATGGCCCTACAAAAAATAATCGCAGGACGGTGGCCCATACAAGCCTTCTTTTTGGCTTGTGCGGGAACCGCCAGAGCTGGGGAAGGGCACGACTTTCGTCGTGCCGTAAATTCTTTGACGCGCTTTTCGGCAGGGCTGAAAGCCATGCCTTCCCAATTCTTTTTCTACACGAGGTTGAACCACAGATGCACAGGTCCTGCGCTTCCTTACAGCGATGCCCGGCGATGCGAAGTTGGCGTGCCGCTGATAATAACTGAAGATGAGGAAGCGAATGACCTTCGCGAGAAAGCCATTCGCCGCACAGCAATTAAGGAGTAATCACGAGCCCATCTTGACTGAACCAGTCTGCGTTGGGCGATGCGAATGGAGAGCCTGGAATCACGCCAAGCATTCCATTCGATTGGTTGATTGAAAAACCATCGATTGCCGACACGGGTGTAGGGTATGTGGAGCAAAAACTATCATCCGTTTGGGAAATCGAGTACAGAAACTTCCCGGAAGGATCTGTTCGTATATATTCTCCGCAGCTCGCGCCCCCGTTATTGAGGAACGTCATTGCTCCGGTCGAAGAGTTGAACGAATAGGTTTCGATAGTTGTGCTGCATCCGCTGTCGCAAAACACTGCATTGGCAAAAACGTAGCGGTCGAGCGGATCGACCGAGATGGAAGCTATAAAGCCCATCGGACCTTGCGCGGCGGGTATAGAAAATGGCGAGCCCGCGACTTGGGCGATGGAGCCGTTGGCGGAGTCGATGCTATAGACTTCCGTGCCAGTACAGTATTGAGCCAGCAGCAAATACTTTCCGCTGGGATCAACCGCCATGTCATTGCCTCCGTCGTCGCAGCCGCTCGAAGTTTGAGCGAATGGCGAACCCGGGACCGGCGTTAAAGCTCCGTTCGTGTCATTGATGGAGAACGCATCAATCTTGTTAGAGTTGTCGCCATCGTCGGTATAGAGATACTTTCCGGTCGGATCAATGGCCAGTGTGTTCGGATTGCTTTGAGTCAGGAATGGCGATCCTGCCACAGGAGTCAGCGACCCGTTACTCTCTACAGCAAATCCGTAAACATAATTATTTTCAGCAGTCACATACACATACTTGCCCGAAGGCGCGACCGCCACGCCCGTCGGATTGTTTCCAATCGTAAACGGTGAGTTTGGTACAGGACTGATGTAACCGTTGCTGCGGTTGATGAAGTAGGCGTCGATATCTTTCGACCCCCAATTAATCACGTAAAGGCGATAGCCACCTTTATCTGAAACGACGCGTGTCGGTCCCCAATGAGCCCATGGCGGGTTCTGTCCATTAGCGGTAATTACGCCCGTGGACGGATTCACCAGATAGCCATGTACCTTGCCTCCAGAATAATCGGTGGAGTAAAGGAATTTCGGAGGTTGCCCGCTTCCAGTTCCCCCGCCTCCACCGGTCGTGGCCACTGTTATGGTGACTGGAGTCTTACCGACTCCGCCGCAGTTGTCCCACGCTTGAACTACAATGTTGTAAGTTCCCGGCGAGAGCGTGAGTTGTGTGTTCAACGTGCTCGCGTCTACGGTGTAAGCGGAGACTCCGGGCGCCGTGTAAATGCGCATAGCCGCAATGCCCTTAGAGCATTGTGAGCTACTCGCGGTGGCGGTGAATGTTACCGGTGAACTGTCTTGCGAACCGCTGGTTGGCGACGATACGGTTACAACGGGTGTAGTAGCTGATGCTGAGATTGTGCAGACAATAGCAGCGACGAAGGGGAAGAAGTGGCGTGCAAACTTCATACATCACTCCGAACTGGGATTTGTAAAAAGCTGGATTCCAGCGAAGATAGCTTGTGTCACAATTTGGACAAATTGAATCAGGATGAATGACAGGTTTCTGATAATGGATGCTGTAGCTTGTATCCCATTGCCCTAAGTAACGGATTAAGGCGTTACAGAATGGAAAAGTACAGGGTTGTCCTTATTTACTGTGATTATGTTCCATCGTAGGTTTACTGTGGAAACGTCTTCTATGAAAAACAGTCTTCCGTTAAGGACCAGTTTCCTGTTCACGGTTCTCTTCATTACGTCAGCGACTCACGCGCAGAGCTGGTCAATGTCTGGACAAGGTCCAACCGATCTGCGGAGCCAACCGTCTGAAACAGTTATCAATAACTCCAATGTGGGGACGCTTGCACCGAAGTGGATTTTCACGACGGGCGGAGATGTCTCCGCCACTCCGACCGTACTGAACAATGTGGTCTATGTTCCCGACTGGTCGGGACACCTTTATGCGATTGACGCTAGCTCCGGCAAAGTTATTTGGTCGCACCAGATCGCGGAGTATGACGGAGTATCGGGATCGGTAACCCGGGGTAGTCCGGCGTTCTATAACAATGAGCTGATTTTCGGCGACCTTATTAAGGGATCGCACAGCGCCACAAATGTGATGGCTGTTAGCGCGTCAAACGGTAGTCTGCTCTGGATCACGAAAGTTGAATCGCATCCCGCGGCACTCATTAGCGGGCCTGTCGTTGTAGCCAACGGCAATGTGTATGTCGGCACGTCATCAAGTGAAGAAGGATTGGGCGATGATCCCGGATATGCCTGTTGCACATTCCGTGGCAGTGTCATCGCATTGAACGCGACCAGCGGAAAAATTCTTTGGCAGACGTACGTAATGCCGGCGGGTTACAGCGGCGGTGCAATCTGGCAGCAGCCCGCCGTGGATACTACCCGCGGGTTGGTCTACGTTGGCACCGGCAATAATTATTCTGTCCCCGCCAGCGTGGAGCAATGTGAGTTGGATAATCCCGGTGATCCGAGTTGCACTCCCGCCCACGATTATTTCGACACCGCTTTGGCTCTCGACATGAATACCGGAGTTGTCAAATGGGCCAAACACCTTTATGGATACGATGTGTGGACGCAAGCTTGTACTCACCCAAAATCCGGAGTCACCTGTCCCGATCCTGCTGGACCGGACTATGACATGGGTGGCTCCGGTCCAAATTTGCTAGGCAATCTCGTGGGCTTCGGACAGAAGAGCGGTGTGTATTGGGCCTTGAACGCCAGCGATGGAGTGCTGACCTGGAGCACGGTTGTGGGTCCTGGAGGCCCGTTAGGGGGCATTCAATGGGGCACCGCCAGCGACGGAAAAACGATCTATGCTGCGGATGCAAACTCAAATCACAATTCTTACAAATTGATTTCTGGGCAGACCGTAACGTCGGGTGCCTGGAGCGCTCTGGACGCGACGACTGGAAAGATTCTCTGGCAGACCCCCGATCCGGTATCAGGAGCGGTTGACGATTCTTCGGTGAGCATTGCGAACGGCGTTGTATACGCCGGTTCGCTCGACAGCGGCGGACACATGTACGCAATGGATGCCACGAGCGGAAAGATTCTTTGGAGTTACCCTAGCGGAGGGTCGGTACTCGACGGTCCGTCAATCGTGAGCGGCGTGGTTTACTGGGGGTCAGGATATTCGAGAGGCTGGACCGGGAATAACAAGCTCTACGCTTTTGCGCCATCTAGCTCCACTGCGCCGATAGTAACGGTCAGCGTGACCTCCCCGACCAATGGCGCGCAGGTCACGTCGCCAGTGCATTACATCGCATCTGCGGCGAGCCCGCAGTGCCCGAAAGGAATTTCCGCGATACGTATTTATACCGCGCCAGGCGTGTCAGCCTACACAGTGGATTCCAACCAACTGAATACGAGCATTACATTGTCGCCTGGAACTTACAACACCGTGGTACAGGCATGGAATAATTGTGGAGCGGTCGGAAAAACTCCCATCACAATCACGGTGAAGTAGTCCAGCCAACGCCATCTACGACGACTTCTGTTGGGAACACACCCTCAGTGGTAAACTCCGCGGCATAGGGTTCTCATCATGGCGTTCATCCGGACTATAGGCCGTTGGGCAATGACAGGCCTGGTAATTAATGGCGTCATCGGCGGCGGCATATTTGGAGTGCCCGCCGAATTAACCCATTTGTTAGGTCGCGCCAGTCCATTCGCCATGTTGTTAGCGGCGCTGGTCATGGGAATCATCCTCGCCGCCATCACCGAAGTGGCCTCCCAATTTTCCGATGCCGGCGGCCCTTATCTCTACGTCCGCACCGCCTTCGGCCGTTTCTGCGGCATACAAGTAGGATGGTTCTATCTGCTGTCGCTGATCAGCGGCGCCGCCGCCTGCACTTACCTTTTTGTCGGATATCTCGCCAGCTTCGTACCATCGGTTGCTGAGGGATGGCTGCGCACCCTCGCCATCACTGCCGTGGTCGTCATCCCCACGATCGCAAATTATTTTGGTGTGCGCAGCGGTACGAACCTTGCCAACTTTTTCACCGTGGCGAAAGTGCTTCCTCTCGCTCTGTTAATTGTTCTTGGTGTCTTCCGTTTCGGCGGGCACTTTCAGATGATTCACGCTTCCGAAATTACCCATCCCGGATGGAACGCATGGCTCACCGCGCTCCTGCTCCTCCTATTTGCTTATGGCGGATACGAAGATTCGCTTTCCCCCCTGGGAGAAGTGAAAGATCCCAGGAGAACCGTCCCATTCGCGCTGGGTGCGGGTCTCTTAATTTGCGCATCCGTTTACGCCCTGATCCAGTTCGTTACGGTTGCGGCCATCGGCACGGTTGCCACCGACCGCCCATTAGCCGAGGTTGCAATTCGGCTGATTGGCCATGGCGGAGCGATATTCGTCGCCATCGCGGTCATGATCTCCACCTATGGATATGTTGCCGGCACCATTTTGACTGCGCCCCGTTTGGTCTATGCCCTTTCTTCCGAGGGCGACCTTCCCGCTCCATTAAGCACGCTGCATCCCCGCTATCACACTCCAGCGCTCGCCATTTGCGTCTATGCGCTACTGGTTTGGTTGCTCGCGTTGACCGGCACTTTCTTGTGGGTGGTGGCCGTTGCCGCCGGGTCAATGGCAATTTATTATGGCGGAATTTGCGCCGCGCTCATTCAATTGCGAAAGTCGCAGCCGAACGCTCCTGCTTTCCGTCTGCCTTTTGGACGTGCAATTGCCCTCGCCGGAATCGCCATTTGTATTGCGCTGCTCACCCGCCTGAGTCTCCGCGAAGCACTGCTGATGGGCGTTACCGCTCTGATTGCGTCCGCAAATTATTGGTGGGCCCGCCGCCGCGCAATCCACGCCTCCGTCAAACCTCTCGAAGTCCCGGCATAAAAGCCGCGGCAAGTTCTATCCCGTCGTTTTCATTACAATAAGTATATGTCCGATCCTCTGATCATTGCCGGAAGACCTTTTCATTCCCGCCTTATTGTCGGCACCGGAAAATACCGGTCTTTTCAGGAAACTGCGCGCGCGCTCGATGCCAGCGGCGCCGAGATGGTGACGGTAGCCGTCCGCCGCATAAACCTCGATCGCAACAAAGAATCGCTGCTCGACTTCATTGACCCCAAAAAATATTTCCTCCTTCCAAACACTGCGGGCTGCTATACGGCGGACGAAGCCATCCGCGCCGCGCGGTTAGGCCGCGAAGTTGGGTTATCCGATTGGGTCAAGATCGAGGTGATCGGCGATCAGGCAACGCTTTATCCAGACGTACAGGCTACGCTCGAAGCGACGCGCATTTTGGTAAAGGAGGGGTTCACGGTTCTGCCCTATACCTCTGACGACATTGTTTTCGCCAAGCGTCTCGTAGATGCCGGCGCGAGCGCGGTAATGCCTCTGGGCGCGCCTATCGGCAGCGGGCTTGGTATTCAAAACGCGGCGAACATTCGCATTCTCCGCGAAATGATTTCGGGAGTGCCGCTGATTGTTGACGCAGGAGTAGGGACCGCATCCGACGCCGCCCTCGCTATGGAGTTAGGGGCTGATGCTGTGCTGATGAACACCGGAATCGCCGCCGCGCAGGATCCTGTGCTCATGGCGGAAGCGATGAAACATGCCGTTCTCGGCGGACGTCATGCATACCTCGCCGGCCGCATGCAAAAGAAACTCTACGCCACCGCCAGCTCCCCAATAGAAAACGTGGTCCGCTGAGTCTTTCTTCTGTGGCCTGTATTGCTCGTGTGCTTGAGCTTAGTTTGTGTGGCGCGGGCACTTCTGCCCGCGGGCCTTTGACTTTCACCGTTCGCAGGGTGCCCCATTTCTCGCGTCTTTTGCGAGCAGTGGGATTCCGAAAAGTCTAAATTGTCCAGCCTGAGCTAATAGCCAAAAGCCACATCACCACATCACTGCATTTTATCGTCGCTCTTCGCGCCCACCATCTTTGCGCTTTCCACATGAATCGAATCGCCCTTCACTTCGCCCGTCGCCGCGATGTGATGACCCTCGTGTCCCTTAAGCGCATCCGGATTATCCACCGTCAACACTTTCTGATCGCCATCAGTCACCACCACCATGCTCGCACCTTTGCTCAGGCACTTCTTCGTGCACGCTTCATGGTTGGCATTGGCACCCTTAACGCCGCATTGCGAGTCGGAAACCCATCCCGTAACCGTGGTCTGATCCGCTGCGAAAGCAATGCCAGCCAAACCCAAAATTGAAACCGACAAGATCGCAAAAAATACTTTTTTCATAAAATCCTCCAATAAAGAATGTGCGAACTATAGCATGAAATGTAATTCAGATTTGTCACCACCTGGCGTTTAATTCTGGGCCGAATCGACGCGCGGAGCGGCCTGAGCAGGCGGCGCCGGCGTCACATATACCACTTCCCCGGGACGCGCATAATGCAACCGCTCCCGGGCTTCCTTCTCAATCGTTTTCGGATCGGTTTTCAAATTTTCAATCTGTTTGTTATACCGGTCGTTTTCCGTTTGCAACGAATCGATTTCTTTCTGAAGGCTTTTGACTTCCACTCGCTTCGTTCGGTAAACCATCATCCCATTGGCCCCGAACATAACATGCGCGAATAACCAGACGGTCACTACCGCAACCGCTATAGTCGCAAGGCGGCGGCGCAAATTAAAAAACAAATCTGCCAGCGGACGAATTTTCCGGACTGCGCTGATCGCCATTGCTTCAGCGCATTCGCCGGCTCTAGTCACCCACGCCGACTGTTGCTCGGGCTTCAGCACAATTCGCAATCGGGGAAAATTCATTACTCGAATATCCATTGCTTTCCGGCCGCGCTTAACTTCTCCAGCCCGTCTTTGCTGCTCGCCTCGGAATACAATCGAACCACCGGCTCGGTTCCCGAAAGCCGATAGCACACCCATGACCCGTCATCCAAAATGAGTTTAAGGCCGTCGGTGCGCACCACTTCCCTGACCGTGTGGCCGGAAAAGTTCTTAGGTTCAAGGGTTAACTTCTTAGTGAACTTCTCTTTCACCTCTTCGGTCAAGCGAAAGTTTTGTCTTTGGGGATAAAAGGAACCAACTTTGCCAAATACCTCCTGCAATTGTTGCCCCAGCGATTTGCCGCGCCGCGCCACCATCTCACAGCAAAGCAGTCCGGCTAGGATGCCGTCTTTTTCCGGAACATGGTGACGGATTGAAAGTCCCGCGCTTTCTTCCCCGCCGATAGCAATCTTGTCCGCTTTAATCAGCTCGCCAATATATTTGAAGCCAACCGGCGTTTCATGCAGTTCTACGCCATGATATTTCGCGAGAGCGTTAACCATGTTCGTAGTCGCAACTGATTTTCCCACTCCATTTTTCCAGCCGCGGCTTTCTACCAGGTAATCGAAAAGCAGCGCGACGATGTAATTCGGCTGAAAGAATGTGCCGTCCTCGTCCACGATTCCGAAACGATCCGCATCGCCATCGGTTGCGATTCCGATATGGGCTTTGGTGGCCCGCATTTTCTCCCGCAGATGTTCTAAAAGATGATCGTCGGGCTCAGGCGCATGTCCGCCAAACAACACATCGCGATAATCGTGCACGGTCGCAACTTCGATCTCTGCATCTCTTAGCAACGCGTCCGGATACCCACGCGCCGCTCCCCACAGCGGGTCAAACACCACGCGCAGTTTTGCTTTTTGGATCGCAGGAAGGTCAATAATCTCTTTCAACCGATCTAGATAAGTTTCTCGCGGATCGAGCGACTCGGACTTTCCTTTATTATTGACCTTGGGAAACTCTGCCCCCGAATCGAACGACACAATTTCCGCTTCGATATGCTTCGTGACCTCCGGCAATGCCGGCGCCCCGTCAGGCGTAGAGAACTTGATTCCGTTGTATTCCGGTGGATTATGCGAGGCGGTGAAATTGATCGCTCCATCGGCCCGCTCATGAATGACCGCATAAGAAATCGCGGGAGTCGGCGCCGGCTCCGCAATCAACAATGGCGTGATTCCATGATCGAGCAAAATTTCGCAAGCCATCCCACAAAACGTCTCTCCCAGAAATCGTGGATCGCGCCCCACAATCACGCGCGCTCCGGACCGCTTCTTCGAAGCTACATGCCGTGCAATTCCATGCATCGCGCGCCGCACATTCGCGAAAGTAAATCCCTCCGCCATTACGGCGCGCCAACCCGAGGTGCCAAACTTTATTTCCATAATTCCCCTGTTCCCATTTGGATGCATACTGAAAACTAACAACTGAGAACTAAAAACTGATCTTATATGACCGAAACCACTCTGATTGTAACCAGCACCGGATCTCACGAAGAAGCCCAGCGTATTGCTCGCACCCTCATTGAGCGCCGCCTCGCGGCCTGCGTCAACATCATCCCCGGAATCGAATCTATTTACCGCTGGCAGGAAACAATCGAGCAATCGGAAGAGTGGCTGCTCTTCATCAAGACTACAACTGCAAATTTCGCCGCCGTGCGCGACGCCATCAAAGAATTACATTCCTATGAACTCCCGGAATGCATCTCCGTAGAAATCAAAGCTGGCAGTCCCGAATACCTGAAATGGATTTCGGAGTCCTGTGAGCAACCCTAGCGCAGCAGGGAAATAGCTGGCTCTACCTTTGTCATCCTGAGCAAAGCGAAAGACCCATGCAATGCTGCACAGGTCCTCGAGTATTCCAATTTTTCCAGCGCCAGCCCTACATCGCCGGCGTCATTAGACCCGCGACATGCGTGTGGCTTTCGCAGACATTCAGCATTCCAGCTTCGTCCTGCGAAAACAGCGACCGCGGATATGCACAGTGCAAATGGAATGCGCTCTCATTCAGCAGATCGTTCCACAGACTTTCCAGCGCCAGCGCGCCGGATTTATTTCCCTTATCCCACAGCACGGCAACCATTTCTCCGAAGACAGTCAGTCCTAAATCTTTGCTGCGAGCGGCTTTCTTAACGTCCAACAATAATTTCCCAACCGTTGCCAGGAACAACTTGGGGTCGGGTACACCCTTCACCATAAATTTCGACAGCATTTCCTCGGCATCGCACATGGTGAAGCGTTCTTCCCGCGCATAAGTTCGCACGTTCACTTCGAGCCGCTGTAGCGACTTCGTCAAAAGTTCACGATGATCTTTCGTGGCTACAATAAGGACCGAATTACCCACCAGCAGCGCGGATGAAACCACGCCGCAGAGCCTGTCAATGAGCGCTTGATGAGTATCGTAAAACTGCACCGAGTGAACTGTGGACATGCATCCCCCTTAGCGTTCCATTACGATACAGCATAAAACGCAATCCCTTGTAAGGTAAAATCCTTTTGGTTACATCAGTTAAGTTACCTAAAGTCTTATCTCGCCCGAATAATATCACTCAAAACGTCGGGCTTCGATTCATCGCGCACCAGGTGCGGATATTTTTCCCCGCCGTGGTAATCAATCTTATAAGTCTTGTAGTAATCGGCATTTTCAATCAGCAACTCGATCGGCTCTTTGCTCGACATTGCCGCATGTAAAGCATCGCGAAGCACTTGCGCAGAAACTGGAGGATCTTGAGCGAATTGGCGTCCGTTCACTGCAATGACCTGCATTCCCGGCCCAATTCCCGCCTTTGCCGTCGGCATGCCTTCAATTGTATCCACAATGGTTCCGTCATCTTTCAACAGAAGGCCGATTGAATAGGAAGCGTTGATTTCCATGTGGTCGCTTTCCCAGATGCGCGTGAGCTCCGATCGCTCTTCGTTATATATGACCTTCCAGCCGCTGTTTTCCAGGCCCGTCATCGGCGCATGAGGAGCTAGAGTCGTCAAACGCTCCGTCCAGAAGCCGCGCCAATCGTAAGGGGCAATTTCGTTCAAAGCATTTACCACGTCATCGAAGGTGTAAGTCTTTAACATTGGACCGCCGCTCGGCGCGCCATGGAAAAGATGGCAGAAGTCGTCGATGGATTTCTTGCCGTGAGTCTGTTCGCGAATGATCGTATCCACTGCCATCCAGTTGAGGACGTCTTCGTCGTAAAAGTCCACCGTCCTTCGCCACGATTGCCATCCCGGCTGATCGAAGTACAGCTCCGGCGCGAAATCGGCAGTGTCCTGCAAGTTTCTCCAGGTGCGACCCGGTTCGTGATCGAGTCGTGCGGTAAGTCGCGCCACGGCATCCCGGTATTCATCCGGAGTCCATAAGCCGCTGCGCGCGGTGAGCACATCGCCAAGATATTGGGTAAGCCCTTCATACACCCAGAGCAGATCGTCCTGCATCGGCTGCTCGTAATCGGGCGTGGCCAAATCTGCGGGACGGCGATATTTCCCGTTCCATGAATGCACGTACTCGTGCGGCAATAGGTCCGCGTCAAGTTTGCGCAAATCTTCGTCAACCAGGCCGCGTTCCCCAATCCGGCTATCGTCCGACTCATGATGCTCGAGCCCAAAATGCGCCACGTGATCGCTCAACGTAAACAGAAAATGATAATCCCGATAATGGTGAGCGCCAAAAAGCGCGTATGCCTGTTTCACCAGATTTTTGTAATCGTCAAACACCTCCGCCGGAGCGTCCAACGCAGCGGCGCTGTCGGCGCCAATGTCCATCTCGACCGGAGCCTTATCCTCGGTCAGCGGCACGACCTTCATATATTGCGCCGCGAGTACCGGCGAATCCACCAGCGAAGTCAGTGAGACCGGCGCAAAGTTGATTTGCCGCTGCCCATTCATCCGGTCTCCAGCCTCTGAAGCCGTGGCCAGCGAAGTTCCGATATTCCAGCCCGCGGGCAGGCGAATGCTGGCCTGATACGTCAGGTCGTCGGTTTTAAATCCTTTGGGATAAAGCAAGAGCTGATTCCAACTCACGATTGCCAAAGTGGCCGTCGCCGACGATCCCGCCGAAAATCCAGCCTCGATCGTTGGAGGAGAAAGGAAATCAAGCGACGCATTAATTTCGCTGACCCCGGGCGGAACCTCTACATTGATGGTGAACCCGTCTAGGGTATCGCGGCGCCATTTCAATGTCTGGCCATTGGCCGCAAACTTCAATCCCGCAAGATCAATCACTGGACCGTCAGGAGCGTGCTCTCCCGGAATCCACTTCGGATAATAAAGAGTAAGAGTGCCGGGCGTCGCTGGGATAGTTAATTTCGCGTGGAAGATCTTGCGCGGCGCGTCACTTGCGTCGACAAAAAGTTTGATGGTCGGTGGCTGAGTTTGAGTAAATCCAAAACAAGAAAATAAGACAAAGACTCCTGAGATACAAATTTTGCGACATGCCATGCAAAGACCCCCGGGGAAATAACTCCCGAATATACAGCATCGCAGCCGCGAGTGTTTTCGAGTGCCTGGACTTGATCGTGAACACCAGACCGCCTGGCCGCTCTTTTGTTCTTGACGTCATCCTGAGCCTGCGAAGGATCTGCCGCGAACCCAATGCAACTGAAGGTGACCGGAAATAGCACCCTCATCTATGATGACGCATGGCCGGACGCGGAAAATTCATAACCTTCGAAGGCTTGGATGGATGCGGCAAGAGCACCCAATTGCAAAAGCTCGCCGCAGCCCTTCGCGCGCCGGATTTACTCGTTACCACCACCCGCGAACCAGGCGGAACCATCATCGGCGAAAAAATCCGCAATCTATTGCTCGACACTGCAACTGCCGGACTGGCGCCCCGAGCCGAGCTAGCCCTGATGTTCGCAGCTCGCGCCCAGCACATAAAACAAGTGATCGAGCCCGCGCTCGAAGGCGGCCATATTGTGCTTTGTGATCGCTTCACCGACTCCAGCGAAGCTTACCAGGGAGGAGGCCGCCAATTAGGCAGTGATTTGATTTTGGAATTACACCGCGTCCTCTGCAACAATCTGCAACCGGACCTGACCATACTGATGGATTCCGATGTCGCAGCCAGCGTGGAACGCGCTAAAAGGCGCAACTCCATGCGCACCGATAAGTCCGGCTCCGTCGCCCCCGACGAGAATCGTTTCGAACAGGAAAGCCACGCTTTCTTCCAGCGCGTGCATAAAACTTACCGCACAATTGCCGCCCGCGAAATCCAACGAGTCGTGACCGTGAACGCCCGCGGCACTCCCAATGAAACTCACCAACAAATCCTGCAAATTATTCGGCAGCGTCTAAATCTCTGACTGTGGGCGCGGGCACTACTGACCGCCATACGGTCGAAATTAAACCTTCTCGGTAGGCTCTATGGTCGGACTATCTTTCCCATTCATCGCAGTCTTAAACCCGCGAATCCCATCCCCCAACCCTTTGCCCAATTCCGGCAATTTCTTCGGACCAAAAATCAATAACGCCAATCCCACAATCACCAACAAATGCATCGGTTGAAACAAGCCTTCAAACATAAATCCTCCAATCGCAGTTTGCGAAAAAATGAACGAGGAGACCCGCGTCTCCTCGTTCCAAAGCGAACACTACTTAATCGTGCCGTTCATTCCATCGGGGTAGAAGCCACCTGAGTGGGCTCCGCCGCCGTATACGATGTTCAACACTTGCGCTGCCGTCCGAGGAATCGACAATCCAGTGCTGGGATCGACGTCGAACGGGGCTGACTCGGTCGGAGGAATATCCATCGAGTCAACCGCAGGAGAATTCACTCCGTACCAGATGCAGGCCAGCCGCATGGAACCGGAGTGCTGCGCTTCGGTGGCCAAAATGCGGGCAGCCGCATCAAGGTAGGTCTTGCTCGAAATCAGCGGAGCTGCGCCGAGATAAGCGCTGACTCCAACGTCTTCGAACTGGCGTCCCAACTTCATGAAGTCGTTCACATTCGCGAAACCATATCCCAGAGCATCCAGATTGATGGCTGGCTTCGGTGCCGCCGCCGAACCCAGCGCGGAACGCAGATACTTCACGTGGTCAACTTCATCGGTGCGCAGCCCGCTGGCTACGAACGCAATGTTTGCGCCCGTAAAGCTAACCATCTTGCCGCCTGTGGTCGGACCGGTTTCCTGACTCGATGTGATCACTCCATAGTTAACCAGGGACGTGCCCCAGGTTGCTTTGAGGTAGAACTCTGCTTCCAAATATTCGAGGTTCAAAGCAAAGTTAAGGATATCGACGTCGGTATAGGTGGTTGCTGCATGCAATTTACCGACACTCCCGCCCATCATCGTCATCGCGGCGACGCCAAGGCTGGTGGCGCTGGCGCGCTTTAGGAACTTGCGACGATCAACCGGACTATTAACAATCTTCTCCAACAATTCAGTTTTCATTGAGCCTCTCCACATTTCCAAAGTTGCGGGATCCGAAGCCGGACGCCAGATTCCAAAGCGCAGCGCAGTTTCAAAAAAACTGCAGAGTATCCAAAAACCAGGAAGGGACGTTACTGGTTCATTACTCAGGTGCGTTGTAATCCATGCAGGTTGCCTGAATAAATTTTTGCGCCGAGTATCGGAATTTGAAATCCGATTTGCGCATCTGAGCGTACTTCTCATATCGCTCGATTGCTTTGATAGCCCGCTACTGAAGCCTTCGACGATTACACGCTGGGTCGGGAGGCGAAGGGACAATGCGCGTTTTCCAAAGCGAACGCGCACTAGCCTCCTCATCCGCGTCCGCATTTTACTATTTACTAATTAAGTAAGGTCTTCCGCTTAGAGATGACCTTGCACAACCCTTTCCCTCGAAACGGAAGGACATGTGCGAACTAATTGTCGTTACCGGCGCACCTCGTTGACAGCATAGATTCTCGGTCCTAGACTGGCGGGTATGGAAGTCCATTTCACCCCTGAGCAGGAAGAGAAGTTATCCCAAATCGCCACTCATGCCGGTACGGATACCGAACGATTGGTGAAGGATGCGGCCTTGCGGCTGCTTGAGCAAGATGCACGGTTTCGTGCCGCCGTCCAAGCAGGCATCGCGCAGGCCGACCGGGGAGAGTTTATCGAAGAGGAAGAAATGGAAGCTCGCATCGAGCGGATGCTTAACTCCTGATGCGAGTTCGCTGGACGCGCACAGCCGCAGCCGACTTGCAAGACATATACGATTACCTCAAAGAACACGAACCTCATTTAGCCCGGCCTACCATCATCGAGATTCGTAAATCCGCAGGCTCATTAAAAAAGTTTCCGCTGCGTGGGCGCAACGGACGTGAGGAAGGCACCCGTGAATTATTGCAGCGCCGCTTGCCGCATATCATTGCCTACCGGGTGAAAGAGGATGCCGTTGAAATTCTGCACATCTGGCACCCAGCGCAGAAAAGGTAGATCTCAGAGCACCTCTTCAGCCATTCAAGACCGCATAGCCTTGTATTGTTCTGCTCCGATCATTTCCCCACCCAGCCAAAGGATGGCTTTAATGGGCACCGGGCCGGGGAAACGAGATGAGGGGGCAAAAGAATATCCATGCAGGTCTCTGCAGTCCGTACGGCGCTGACCGTTGACGACCTGAAGGTATTATTAGAAATGTGCGCGCATGTGCGACCAGCACGATTTTGTATTTGAGTTCGACAAGGCCTACACCGCCCAGCTAATCGAAAAGTTTGAGGACAGCCCGGAACATTCCCTGTCGGTGAATATCGCCCCCGCTAAAAAGGGGGTTTACGCGCTGTACTTCAAGGGCAAGCTGGTTTATGCGGGAAAAGCTCTTCACACTACCCTTAAGGGACGGCTGAACGATCACGCCAGGAAGATTGCATCGCGACAGAACATCGAATTAAGGGACATGAAATGCAGATTTTTGATTATTGACAGCGACTGGTATGTTCGCGCTGCGGAGTCGAGGAAGTCTTAGGCCCTGATAGAATCTTATCCGAACTAGACGAAGCTCGTCCGCAAATTGCGGTGCATCATCTTCCCGGACCAAATAGTGGGTATTCCATTTGAGTACGAACAGACAAATCTTTACTGTTCGCGCATCGGCGAGCCGATTGAACAAAGGTCTTCTCGCAATTCCACAGAAGTTTAGGCATCTTTTCCCTTCGACTAGAACCCAAGTCCAAGTAATCTTCGACGACGGAAAAGATTCCAAGCCCTTGACCTTTCAGCCCTACGACTCAGTAGTAAAGGAGAATCGAATATTTGGACTCCGACAATGGTTTGTGAAGAGAGGGGTCCGCGAAGGAGACATAATCTCCATAACGGCAGAGAACACCGCCCAGAAGCTATACCGAATCGCCTTGGATAGGTATTTGTTGGAGAGACTGCAAGACGTGGAGCGAGCGCAGTTACATGCAGCTGAGACGGACTCCGAGGCTGAACGGCATCTCACGAGACTGGCACAACTAAAGAAAAAGCAGCCTCGGGAAGCAGCACGGGAGGAACTGCTGCGCATCTCGGAAATTTCGTCGCAAAGGCGCCCAGTATTACTGTCTCGCCTCACAGGGCGAAGGCAGGTGGTGCCAGCCCCTCTGAAAATCCTGCTTCGGGAGCTTCATGACGGCCGATGCCAGCTCTGTTCCTTCACCTTCGAAAAGCGTAGTGGTGAACCGTACTTCGAGGTACACCACCTTGAACCGGCGGTTGGGCACCATCCTAAAAACCTCCTAGTTGTTTGCGCTAATTGCCATGCGCAGCTGGAGCACGCCGCAATCGATGATCCGCTCTGGGCCGACGGCTGGCTCGTCAGAATCGCAATTAACGGCAAACAAATTCGGGTTCGTCAGCCCCTTGCAAGCGACACGGACCGGAGAATCCTGCTAGGGATGATGTTTATCATAGCCATGCTTCGATTCGGACGTCTGGTAATCTGGCAGCGGTGATATTTTTAGGATAAGTAGCGTTCGCAGGAGGCCAATGATTCGCGTGTATTTCATTTTCGAGGATCCTAATGATGAAGTTTTAATCAATCTCTCATATGTCGACGTTGAAACCACCGATCCGGATGAAGCGTTTTTTCAAGTCGGGCGGGCAGCCGAATCTGGCGAGCTATGGCGGAATATGTATCCTGAGGAAGAAGAACGCCCATATAGACTGATTAACAATAAGATGATGTATCTTGATATCTCCAGCCTAACTACCGAGCATCATGTGGAAACCACGCTAGTCGCGCTACGATAACCTTTCTTGGAGGCGCATTGCGTGCAACGTGATGTAACTTCCTCCCAAAAGCTGCGCCCGCCCCCCTTTTTCTTCCATTCCACTCCGTCAGCCCGACCTCGAGGGGCCTACTCTCAGGGGGTTAGCTGGCGTGCCCCGGCGGCAGTGGAATGGTCGGGCAATGAAGGCTATTCCTGAACACCCGGTACCGTTGGCTGAACGACTTCGTCCTCTTTCATGCCAAAATCTGCAATAAGGCGATCGGTCAGTTCCGTATATGCGGCTACATGCGCGTGGAGATTTGGGGGTACGCCACGCTGAACATACTTCACAGCGGCATCGAAAGGCTGCCGGAGCGTCGGGTCGGTTTCAATGCGCTCTTCCATCACGTCGGCGAAAGCTTTCTTCCCCAGTACCCACATCATGCGCTCCAGGCAGGAGATGTTCATGCTAACAAGCGGCGTTACTTCGATGCCGTCAAGTGATTCCGTGCTGAGCTTGTCTTTGAATCGTTTGTTCAGATAGGCATTCACGCCCCAACATCCACCGAAATCATCGCGCGTGATGATCACTGGAATCATTTTCTTAATTCCGTTGAGATACCCTGGCACATCCGTGCCCTTGGCCCCAACTCTCTTAACCGCGTTGAGGAGTTGGTTCACTCCCTTAGTCACGAGCTTATCTTCCAGATATGCTTTGATCTTCTCGTAATCGCAGGAATACCGGTCCGTCGCGGTGCAAGTAGCCAGCTTTGCTTCGATTAGCACAGCTGCATCCCCGCATAGGATGATCTGATCGCAGATTTGGTCGGTGCTGTTCACGTATTGTGGGCTTGGATAAGCTTTCTGTAGAGCATGCGCGGCGTAGGTCTCAAACATCCACGTCACATATTCTTCGAACACCAACCCCCAATAGCCGAGCCACGGCTCTTTCTTGTCTCTAGGAAGGCTGCGGAGCACGCGCCAGATAACAGCACTCTCGAGTTTGCCGAGCGCGAACTCGTAATCCAGCATATACATGTCGTTATTGAACAGGAAATAAGGGCGGTCTTTCAGGAACTCGAAATCTCCATATCCGAGCGTATCCTTCGGATTCGGCATTTTGTCGAGCGAAAATGAAACCGTTTCAAACATCTGCTCAAGTGTTGCCTCTGGGGCGCTCGTTGTTTTGAACCAGCTCTTACGCAACGTCGCATCAATGGGCTTGTCATACGTTTGCGTGTGGCGCTCTTGAAGCGCGTGCAGGGCGAATGCCGCTATGAATTCGGCATAGGTGATGATCGGAAACTGAAATACTTTTTGAAATTCCACTTCGAGATCAAATTTGAGCAGATTCGTCGGAATCCGTGGAATGATCTTCGTCAGCCAGATATAAAACCGAACAAAGCTGAAGAGAGGGTCTGTCGCCGACGCGATTTCGTATGTCGGCAAGAATTCGGCAGCGATATTTGCGTACCCATCGAGCTCGCTTTCGACAATGACGTGCTTTTTATAAAGGAGTTCGCCGGCCTTGAGCATCAACTCTCCGATTTGATCGTTCTCCGGGCCATTCTCGGGAATCTCAGGAACGGGGTCTACCGGCTGCAAACGAATCGTCTCCGCAGCAAGGGATCGCAATTGCCCATTGAAAAACGGAATCCTTTCCTCATGGTGACACCATTTTTAAACGTGAGGGACTAGGCTGGCCGGAAACACAATCGGAATGTGCAAGTCCGCGACATTAGCTGCAGGAACAGTGCAAGCGTCTGGTCCATACCTCAGACCCACACTCAACTTCGTACATGCAATCAGGATGCTTGATTTTGGATACTTCGCGAGCTGAGTTTGAAACTGTTCCCTCGTAATCTGTGGGCCATTCACTAGCTCCGACCACGTCATCCACACTTTCATCTTGACCGGCGGCACAAACGTCTCCATTGAACAATCGACATCAGACCACCCCGGAACGACAAATGATTGATGTAATCATGGTAGTTCCTCACGGCCCCTTGTGCCCGTGAACTTTTGGCCCTCTTTCCGAATTCCTGTCAATAGACTCGGAAGTGCACGAATCGCCCAACCCACTGTTTCTAATCCAAATATAGTCGCGACCCACGTGGCGCATTTACCCCATTCAACCTGCTATCCTTGAAATATATTGATTTTTCGACGAAGCGGCCCTCTGGGGCCGCTTTTTCTTGGCCCGAAGGACCGGAAATTTCCATGACAATTGGTGGCGCAAACATTCGAGATTGCAAAGAGCGGGGAGAATGGGCCGAGCTTCGCTTCATGGCTCGCGCCTCCGAGCACGGACTGCACATTTGCAAGCCCTGGGGCGACAGCCGCCGCTACGATTTCGTGGTTGAGCACGAAGGAAAATTTCTGCGCGTGCAGGTCAAGTCGACGACTTCTAGGAGAGGAAATTCGTTCGTATGCACATTCAACTCTCGTTTCACCCCGTCCTACAGCAGCGCAGAAATCGACTTTCTTGCCGCCTACATAATCCCGAAAAATATCTGGTTTATTTTTCCCGTATCAGCTGTCTTGGAATGCAGGCGCGTAGTCTTATCCCCGCACCTAAATATTTCCAAGTACGGAGCCTACGAGGAAGCCTGGCACCTGATGCGAAACGAAAATAAACCTTCTGGGGAAAATAAAACTGACGGAGCGAATTGCTCCGTCCCAGTTCTTGCTGAAAGCTGAGAGCTGACAGCTGACAGCGCCCTACTGAATCAATCCACCGCTCGGCTCTTCTTCCGGCGGAATCACGACGGCGGCGGCAACCCGGTCCCCGGCTTCGATGTTTAGGAGACGAACGCCTTGCGCCGAGCGTCCAGTTTCGCGAATTAGTTTCGATTCGATGCGAATGATTTTGCCATATTGGCTAATGAGCATGACTTCGGAATCTTCCGCAACCTGCGAGATGCCGACCACTTTGCCGTTGCGTTCCGTAGTCTTGACGTTGATGACGCCCGATCCGCCGCGTGATTGCAAACGGTATTCATCCGCCGCGGTGCGCTTGCCGTATCCATTTTCAGTGACGGAGAGAATCAGCGAGCCTTTTACCGCGACTTCTTCGGGCTCGCCTTCTTTGTGAATCTTCGGCGCGCCGGGTTTTATGGTAGTGGCCATGCCGACGATGTAATCCTTTTCGTCGAGCTTCATGCCGCGAACGCCGCCGGCATTGCGTCCCATGGAGCGGACATCGTTTTCGTCGAAGCGAATGGCTTGCCCGTCGTGAGATGCGAGAAAAACAATTTGATGTCCGTCGGTGATGCGGACCGCAACGAGTTCATCTCCCTGATCGATGCTGATGGCGATGATTCCCATCGAGCGTACGTGCGAGAAATCTTTGAGCTCGGTTTTTTTGACCGTCCCGTTACGAGTGACGAAGAAAATGTAGCGGCTCGATTCTTCGAGATTACGCACGGCGACCATCGTGCGAACCGTCTCGCCCGCCGACAGTCCGACAAGATTGCCGACGTGCTTGCCCTTGCCGGCCGCGCCGACATCGGGAATTTCGTACACTTTGAGCCAGTAAACCCGGCCGGTATTGGTGAAGATGAGAATGTAAGCATGGGTCGAAGCGATGAAGAGATGCTCAACGAAATCCTCGTCCCGCGTCTTCATGCCCATGCGGCCCTGACCGCCCCGGCGCTGGTTGCGATAGGTGCTGATCGCAGTCCGTTTCATGTAACCGGTGTGGCTGACGGTGACCGCCATCTGCTCGTCGGCGATGAGGTCTTCGAGTTTGATCTCGGCGGCTTCGTCTTCGATTACCGTGCGGCGCTCGTCGCCGTAAAGTTTTTTCACTTCTTCGAGTTCTTTGACGATGACGTTGCGCAGTTTCTTTTCCGATCCGAGAATGGATTCGAACTCGCCGATGTTTTCGCGAACGGTGCCCAGTTCTTTGCTGATTTCATCAATCGAAAGCCGGGTCAGGCGATGCAGTTGCAATTCGAGAATGGCATCGGCCTGAACCGAAGTGAATGGCTTTTCGGGATCCATCTTCGGAGCGCGTCCCGTGACGTTGATGTCAATCTTGCGTCCGCCAAAATATGAGACGAGATTTTCGCGCGCTTCGGCGCGATTGCCGCTGGCGCGAATGATCGTGATGACGTTATCGAGATGATCAAGAGCAGTCTTGTAGCCTTCGAGGATGTGCTCGCGTTCTTTGGCTTTGTTGAGTAGATAGGCAGTACGGCGGCGGACGACATCGACGCGGTGATCGATGAAGTGCTGGATGGCCTGAATCAGCCCCATTTCCTTGGGCTGATTGTTGACCACGGCCAGGAAGATCATCGAAAAACCTTCCTGCATGGAGGTGTGCTTGAAAAGCTGGTTGAGGACGATCTGCGGCTCGGCGCCACGCTTTAATTCGACGACGATGCGCATTCCATCGCGATCACTCTCGTCGCGGATATCGGAAATATCGTCGACAACTTTGTCATTAACCAGTGCGGCGATGCGCTCGATCAATCGCGCTTTATTAACCTGATAAGGAATTTCGGTGACGACGATGGCTTCGCGATCTTTGTTGAAAGTCTCGATGCCGGCCTTGGCGCGCATCATGAAGCGTCCACGCCCAGTCTTGTAGGCTTCGAAAATTCCGGCCTTGCCGTGGATGATTCCAGCCGTCGGGAAATCGGGTCCCTTAACGATCTTCAGGATTTCCGGCAACTGCGTCGACGGATTGTTCACGAGCACAATTGTGGCATCCACAATCTCCGTCAGATTATGCGGAGGAATGTTAGTCGCCATTCCCACAGCAATGCCGTTCGACCCATTCACCAGAAGATTCGGAATCCGCGTCGGCAGCACGTCCGGTTCAATTTCATTCCCATCGTAATTCGGACGAAAATCGACCGTCTCTTTATCTAAATCTTCAAGCAACGCGCTGGCGACGCGGGTCAGCTTCGCTTCGGTATAACGATCCGCGGCTGGAGGATCTCCATCGACCGAGCCAAAATTGCCTTGACCATCAACCAACGGATAGCGCATGGCGAAGGGTTGAGCGAGCCGCACTAAAGCGTCATACACCGCCAGGTTCCCGTGCGGGTGGTATTTTCCCATTACTTCTCCGACGATGCGGGCGCACTTGCGCGTGCCACGATTCGGCAGCAATCCCATTTGCTGCATCGTGTAGAGAATGCGACGGTGGACCGGTTTCAATCCGTCGCGAACGTCAGGCAGGGCGCGGCCGATGATCACGGACATGGAGTAGTCCAGATACGACCGCTTCATTTCCTCTTCGATATTTACGGGCTGAATGTTCGCCGCGCCGGGAATGCCGCCATCCCCGGGAGGTGGTGGGGTCAAAGGAAGTTCTGGATTTTGATCGTCAGCCATGGGTTAAGTTCGTTGCGATGGTCTGGACAAAGCTTTCGCCGGATAAGTTACTGTGTTTGTATTAAGTTAGATGTCGCTGGAAGTTAATCAATTATATCACGGAAAGCTGTTGAGATTTGCTCACTGTACAGCGGGTAATGCGTCGCTTTTTATTTCCACACAGTTGCCCTACGCACTCGATCTCTGACATTAGTTGTCTTGAGGATTTATGGACTAGAAAGAGAAGTTGCAAAAGGCTCGTTTCTGGATCTATGCCGCGGGGTTGGTAAATCTGGCGCTAGGGTCGACGTGGAAATTTGTGATCCGCTAGGCTGGATGGAACTGGCGCAGTGCCGTACAGCCGAGGGGCGGCGGTACCTACGCGGCGTTTATGCGCGCCAAACGCGCTGATAGGCGTCGGCTGCGATCGGAGGCACTTGATGCCGGTGAGCTTCGTGGGCGTGCAAATTGATTGAAGTCGCGGCCTGGGTGCGGCAATTGCCATTCTCCCGCCGGAAGTCGAGCGTCGAAATCCGGTGCTCGCACAGCGTGCAGAGAAAGAGCGTTCCGCCCTTCATCGGTCTGGTCGTGTAATATCTCACACCCTTAGTGTAGCCGCACCGGGAAGAATGGAAACAAGAAACGACCGTATTTAAGCACCAAAAGGGAACATTGGGGCCCACTTTAGTGCAGGATTGTCGATGGAAAAACAACAGTCCCGCCGCTATGTTTCCCCAATTTAACGTTTTCCTGCCGATATCGTCTAACGTTACAAATGATCCGCACGCGGAACAATTGCGCTGGTTTTGACGTATGAATTTATACAGAGTGCAATCTTCATCAGCCAGACCAGGAGATTTATGGAAGTCGCATTACTTCACCCGCAGGCAGATCAACCCGTCCTACAGAGCGATGGCGCTCACGTAAGGGAAGTATTGAGCGCCGCACATGAAGAATTAAAGCACCTGATGCGTCAGCGGGCCGTGATTATGAAACGCATCGGCACAATAAAACAAACGATTTCTGGATTGGCTAATATTTTTGGCGACGAGATTCTTAACGAGGAATTGCTGGTGCTGGTCGACGGCAAAGCCTCCACTCGTCAGCCCGGATTTACCAAACTTTGCAGAATAATATTGATGGAAGCTGGCACACCTCTGGGGGGCCGGGAAGTGTGTGAGCGCATTCAACATCGAAATCCGCCGCTGCTTCAACGCCACAAAGATCCTTTGGCGTCGGTCACGACGGTGTTGAACCGCCTGGTGGAATATGGCGAGGCGCGCAGCCTGATGCGCGAAAATGGACGAAGAGCCTGGCAGTGGGTCGCGGAGCAGGAAACCCTTCATAACACGTAGCGGCGGACGCCCGGCGAAGCTCTTTAGAGTCTTCGCAACGCGCCGGCCGCCATTGATTCGTGGCTTCGGCGGCTTCGTGCAGCTTCCGTCAGGGCGCGAAATATTGCGCGGGAGTTTTCATCTTCGTCTACTGACCGCTCCGGATGCCACTGAATGGCCAGCACAAAATGATCGGGCGACGTGCCTTCTAATGCTTCAACGATTCCGTCCTCTTTGCATCGCGCCACGATGCGCAGTCCGTCTCCTACCGATTCTGCTGACTGATGATGACTGGAATTTACCTTTACATCCACTTGATCTTTTATGATGTGCGCCAGTTTCGATTGCGAATCGATTTCAACCGAGTGTGCGATAGCAACTTTGCTGCCGGCTTCATGATTGATGGGCGATTCGATATGTTGCAGCAGAGATCCGCTGCGGTAAACGTTCAGAATTTGCAGTCCATAACAGATGCCTAGAATTGGTTTACGCATGTTGTAGGCATCCTGCAAAAGCAATTCGTCGATCGTATCTCGCTTGGCGTCTGCGTCCGCCGTTTTCGGATTGCGGGGCGCATCGTATTTTGCCGGATCGACGTCAGCCGGACTACCGGGCAGAACGACGGCGTCACACTCTTCGATAATTTTCATTACCTCCGCAGGCTCGCGATCCAGAGGAATTCGGACAGGCTGGCCGCCAGCCATTTCAATGGCGCGCTCATATTGCGGCAACGCGCGCTCGGCGTATTTCGGATCCGACGAATGGGGAATGGGTATCGCTATTTTCGGAATGGTCATGCGTGCGCCGTTCCGCTGATCCGCTCAATTTCAGCTAATGCGCGGTTCTGGCGATAGTGACGGATTTCCATCACGGTTGCGGAAACCAGAACGATGATTCCCACGACGGCGGCAGCCGGCGCGGCGATATGGCGATAGGCAAACGCCATGTTGGGATGGACTCCCTTTAAGCGGCCGCCGATTACCATGCCGAGGATTCCCAGCAACAGGCTTACTGCGAAAGAAAGCAGCGTCAAGATAAAGGTCACCAGCAGTACTCGCGGAATGATCCAGTACCAGCGGGGACGGGGCTTGGTGGTCATCCCCTCTAAGTTACAACACGCTGTGGTTGAAGGACAGATGCTTCTTATTGGCTTATCTTTCCGCCTTCAGACAGCGCAGGCGCTGCACGCGGGATCCCCTTCGACTTCGCTCAGGGCAGGCTGTCGCCCCGCTGGTGAGAACGCGGGGTCTTCGGGATGACGGTTTCAAAATGTTAGTTGCTATGTGAAGTTATTTTTTCGCGGATTGCTGGAGCAACTCGATGAGGTAGTTTTTCCAGACGGCTGCGTGGGTGTGGGTGCCGTGACCGTAGGTCTCCATCGAGGCGGGAATCAGGATGAAACGGGCATGCGGCATCCGGGTGACCAGTTTTGGGGCGATCTCGAGTTGGGGCGGGTTGATGAAGTCATCTGCGGAATTGATCCAAAGCACGGGAGCGGTGATCGTCTCGAGCTTGGGCTCGGGGTTATATTCGCGTGACGCGTTGACGTAATACAGAAAATCGTTGGCATCGGTATCGGCGACGATGTTGTCGACGGTGCGGTTTACGTAATCCTCCGCCTGGGGTCGGGTGGGGAAGTTCTTCTGCATTTGCTGCGGGGCTGACCCGGCAATGATGAGAAAATCGGCGGCGCCGCGGAGTCCCTCGATGGGTTCATGAGTGTAGTTGCCGTTGTCCCACGCGGGATCGTCGCGGATTGACTGCATCGCCATGTAGCGCCACATGCGGTTGCGTCCGGCGATCTCGACCGGCAGACACGCGAAGGGCGCCAGCGCGTCGGAAAACTGAGGATAGGTCTCGCCCCAGACGAACGACTGCATGCAGCCCATCGAGGTACCGAGGATAAGGCGAAGATGATCGACATGCAATCCGTCAACGAGCATCTGGTGCTGCGAGCGAACCATGTCATCGTAGGTGTACTGAGGGAACTTCATGCGAAGACCGTCCGAAGGCTTGCTCGATTCGCCGTGGCCAATGTCGTCGGGAAGAACGACGAAATACTTGCTGATGTCGAGCGGCTGGCCGGGGCCAAAGAGCACGTCGGAAAAGACAGGATTCAGCAGCGAATGCGCACTGCCCCCGGTGCCGTGCAGAAGCAGGACCACATTATCGGCATGGCCCGCGGCGTCGTGGTGCAGCGTCCCCAGCGTGAGGTAGTGGAGATGAAGGTCGGGAAGTGTTTCGCCGGTTCCGAAGCGGAAGTCATGGATGTCGAAGCTGCCATTTTCAGTAGGCCAGTGAGTCGGCGGATAATGCGGCTTCGGCGCCTGGGCGACGGCGATGAGGGCGAAAGCAAAAAGGATAAAGCAGGCACGCTGAAACATGAGTCCTCCTGAGCACGAGTAATTGTACGGGACGAAGCTAATTCGCAGAGGACCGGTATTCGGTACGTGCCAAAATCGCGAGAGGATGAATTAGCCCCCTTGCGATTTTATTTGATCTAATTGCAAGCGGGATTCGTGGCATCGCGTCAATCTTCAAGGCACGGCGCGAATTTCTTCCAGCTGAAATCTCCACTCAAGCCAAAAGACGGCTTGAATGGGGCACCGTCAGTTCTTGAAAAAGGGCGACGCGGGCGAGTCAAGGGTCCCGACCTGACGGGCGAGGACGCCCGTCTCTCCATTGAGTCTGAAGAACGGATGCCGAGGCGTTTTGAACGTCCCCCGGCCCGAGGTCAGAAGGGCGGCGAGGAGTGTCCGCGCTACATTTACGCTAGAATGACTTTCTATGTCGCATGCTGCGTCTGTGATTACCCGGTCGCCGGGGGAAGTGGTGAGGCAGTCGCCGGTTTCTCAGGCTCCGAATGGAATTTGTTTTGCTTCGTCGGGGGAGACGTCAGTTCCCTCTTCGGATTTGGCGCGAATGGTGGCGGCTGTGCCCGATTCGGCGGCGGCGGCGTTGCGCGGCAAAGCTTACTACTTCGTGCCGCTGACGGTGAATCAGGGGGATGAGACCGTGATCGCCGATCGCTACGATGTGGCGTTAAGCGACAACGCGGTGTGCCATCGGAATTTGGAGTTGGGCGATTCGCAGTGCGTCTTTATTTCTACGCGGTTGATGGACGACAAATTTTCGGTCGCGTTTGAGTTCTATATCAATGTAGGACACGCGGTTGTAGAGAAAGCGGGAGTGTCGAAAGAGTTTGCGGATTTGGTTTGGAAGCAAGCGGAAGCCAAGGTTCGCGGGGAAACTTCGTTGGACGCTTCGGAATCGCGAAAGTTGGCGATGGATGCGAATTCCGAAAAGCATAAGAACGAATATTTCGCGGCAGCGTTTTCGGATGCGATTTCGATTTATCTGCTGTCTTTATTTATAGACGTCGATTACTACGATTTGCGGGAGCGCGATTACACGCTGCTGGCTCCGGCAGCGATGGCGGATCGGTTGAGGAAGGTCGCGGAGCTGTTTCCGCCGAGTCCGGGGTTCGAGTTTGCGGTGCATTATAAGAGGAGGGGCTGAATTACTTCGCAGGTACCGCGGCCTTCGGGCGCAGGCGCATCGCGTAGCAATCCGCGATTGTATATCCCGGAGTTCGTGAGCACGAAATCGCAATGTAATTCAGCCTTCGCGATGGTTTCCCAAGATAACAAGTTCGAATGGCGGCGATGTCGAAGCTGCGCGCGAGATACCTCGCGCCGTTGGAGAAAACGCGGGCTCTTCGGGATAACGGTTGTAGTTGTCAGACGGGCGGTTGTAGTTGTCAGGCTGGGTTGTAGCTCTCAACTGTGGTGGACGTTCTCATTCACACCATCCTACAGTCATCCCGAACCTCGGGGCGTACTTCAGCCGAGATTGAATCAGGCAGCCGTCGACGTAGAATTCGCAGGCGGGGCCGTTGGCATGCGCTTGGGGCCGCGCTTGCGAACTAATAGCAGGCGGATCCGATCGAGCAGTTCGGCTGGACCGTACATTCCTTTCGAGAGGAAAACGTCAGCGCAGCTCTGGCGATCGTAACTTCTAACTTTGGTGGAAAGTAAAATTGCCGGCGTATCCGGCGAGAGGCTCTTGATCTGTTCGACCAGCCGGGTTCCGTCGAAGCCCGGCATGATCAAATCCGCGAGCACCAGATCGACGCCGCCCTCTTTAAATCGTTCCAAAGCCTTTTCGCTGCTGGAATAACTGAGGACGCGATAGCCGCGGGTTTCGAGCATTACCTTACGGATAGAGAGCGATTGTTCATTGGCATCGGCACAGAGAATTGTTTTCTTGGGTTTCATGTATGTTTTCTTGGTAGTTCAGAGCGAGATGAATCCTAGCGGCAGCGACGGGGAACGGCAAAGTAGCGGAGACGATAATGGCACGGTGGGAGTATTGAAAAGTTTTAATGTTTGTGCCTCGGTGATTTCTTACCGCAATTTGGTTCTCCAGTTCGCGCTTTTAGTTCTGTAGTCACCAACGATGACAAACATTTCCACCGCCTTGCACATTAACTAATCGGTTATCCGATAAAAAAAGGATGTCGCCCGGCAGAGTGGCCGCGATTTCGCGCTCCTCAAAACCCCGGCTTCGAGTTGACTGAATTTTTCGTGCCGGGTATCTTATAACCATGCGCTTGATCTGCATGCTGGCCGCTGGTTGTTGTTGTACGCGGGCGCCGGCGTGTGGGTGACGCAGTAGCTTTCCTGAAACCCACCCGCCATATTCGGGTGGGTTTCTTTTTTTGCAGCTACCTCACTTCGATGATGCGGCGAACCTGCACTTCGCCCCGGTAATGCCGGGAGCTTGATTTACGAGGAGAGAACGATGACTACCAACACCATATCCCACGCTGCGGAAGCCCCTGCGCTTCGCATTAATGACACTGCGCCCGATTTCACTGCCGAGACCACGCAGGGCCCGATCAAATTTCACGATTGGATTGGCAATGGATGGGCAATTCTGTTTTCCCATCCCAAAGATTTCACTCCAGTCTGCACCACTGAACTCGGAACCATGGCCGGCCTGCAACCGGAATTTACCAAGCGCAACACCAAGATTCTTGGACTCAGCGTCGATCCCGTTAGCAGCCATGGCAAGTGGGCCGCCGATATCGAAGAGACGCAGGGACACAAAGTAAATTATCCGATGATCGGAGATCCGGAGCTTAAGGTTGCGAAGTTGTATGGGATGTTGCCGGCTTCGAGCGGAAATAGCTCGGAGGGCCGGACTCCGGCGGACAACGCTACCGTGCGGACGGTGTTTATTATCGGACCCGATAAGAAGATCAAATTGCAGTTGAGCTATCCAATGAGCACCGGTCGTAACTTCGATGAAGTGCTGCGCGTGCTGGACTCGCTTCAACTCACCACGAAGCATAAAGTTTCCACTCCGGCGAATTGGAAGCCCGGGGACGACGTGATCATCAGCGGCGCGGTTTCGAACGAAGAGGCGCAGAAGTTATATCCCGAGGGATGGAAGACGCTGAAACCGTATTTGCGGGTAGTAGGTCAACCAAAGTAATGTGTGGGCGCGGCATCGCTTGCGTTTTTTGCAAGGGTGGGATTCCACGAGACATCACCCTTTGGT
Source organism: uncultured Acidobacteriaceae bacterium (assembly GCA_963849315.1). Lineage (GTDB taxonomy): Bacteria > Acidobacteriota > Terriglobia > Terriglobales > Acidobacteriaceae > PALSA-188. The sequence continues at coordinate 1,196,866 of CAWKGT010000002.1, forward strand.
AGTGCTAAAACGTAGCCGGACGTAGTCGGCGGTCCATTGTCCCTGTTCGTCGCATAAAACCGGCCGCAGTCTTTCTGCAACTTCTGCAATTGCGGACGCCTGCTCAACTTCCGGCAAGCGCCGGATAAATGACATGCCGAACGTTTCGATCCACGCAGCCATGCCGGTGGGAAGCGGCGTGGGACGCGGAATCAGTTCGATATAGCTGAGGGCAAAACCGCCGGTTTCGAGCTTCGCGCGATATGCTTCGGCGCTCGGAAAATACCAAGGGCTGGTGGCGGCGGGGTCTCGCACCCCGCGCCGTTCCAACGTTGCCAGTAGCGCGACTGTGATTGCGGCGACGTTGCCATGGCCTCCCATCTCCGCGACGAAGCGGCCTTCCGGTTTGAGAGCGCGATGCACACCAGCGATCACCGCGTCTGGGTCAATCTTCATCCAATGCAAGGCCGCGTTCGAAAATACCGCGTCGAATTCTTCCTGGAAATTTAGTTCATATGCGCTGACCAGGCGAACATTTAAGCCGCGCCGCCGGGCGGCCGCTACCATGTCTGCGGATTCGTCGATTCCAGTTACATCTGCGCCCAGGGCGGCAATCTTTTCGGTGAGCACGCCATCCCCGCATCCCAAGTCCAAAATTTTTTCTCCGGGACGAACATTCAGCAGATCGAGTACGGATTTCCCTAGTGCCGGCACAAAAGGAGCATTCTGGGCATAGCGTTCCGCATCCCAAACCTGACCCGAAGCATTCTTTAAAGACATGCATGGATGATAGTTTATTTGTGGAGGCCGATTTTGGTGAGATGCGCGCCAGATCCCTCGCCCGGCTGAAGTACGCCGGATCTTCGGGATGACTGTTTATTTAATGGAGAAAGGTTAGGAACTTAATTTCTGTTGAACTACTTCTTCCACTTTGTGCAGGACTTCGTCCTCGGACATCTTGCTGGAATCGAGCAGCAACGCGTCCGGTGCCGGGAACAATGGAGACGTTGACCGGGTCCGATCGCGCCGGTCGCGTTCCCGCAATTCCGACGCGCTGGCCTCAGCCACTTCGCCGCGCAGCTTTTGCTGCTGCATCCGCCGCTGCTCACGAACCACGGGATCGGCATCCAGAAAAATTTTCACTTCCGCCTCTGGAAATACTTTGGTGCCAATGTCGCGGCCTTCCATCACAATGCCTCCATCTTTGCCGAGTTCGCGCTGGTGGGCGACCATCCATTGGCGAACTTTGGGGTGAACCGATACCCGCGATGCGCCCTCCGTAACGTCTCGCTCGCGCACGCGCTGCGTCACGTCCTTGGTGTCAAGCAAAACGCGGTTGCCGCCGAGACTTGGTTGGAGCTGGATTCGGGAATTTTCGGCGAGCTTATACAACGCCTGTTCGTCGTCGAATGAAACGTCCCACTCGATGGCTTTGAGCGCCAGTGCCCTATACATCGCGCCGCTCTCAAGATTTATATATCCGAGTTTCCGGGCGAGGCGGAAGGCGATCGTACTCTTGCCAGCTCCGGCGGGGCCGTCGATGGTAATGATCAGTTTGCGAGGCTGGGGGATGGAACTCACGGCGCACATATCTTACACGGCCAAATGTGGGGCGGACACCCCTGTCCGTTGATGTTGATTGTTCGAATAGGTCAAGGTAAACGGCAACTGCTGCGGACAAGAGTGTCCGCCCTACATATACAAAGCTAGGTTAAGACGCGATTCAGAAATCCTCTGACGCCGGTGTATCCCAGCAATCCGACGCAGAGCAGCAATGCTGACAGCGTCGCCCACACCGGCATGTGCGGAGCTTCTGGAGTGAGCGCGATGCGCAGCCCCTCGCTCATGTACACCAGAGGATTGATCAACACCGCGATTTGCAGCCAGCGAACGCTATGTAGCGCTCCCCACGGATAATAAACGCAACCAAAAAAAGTAACGGGGACAACGACAATGCCGAACATCAAACTGATATGTTGCGGTTTCACGATCGTTCCAATCGTCAGGCCAACCGCCCCGGAAGCCAAGCTTGCCAGCAGAATATTTCCGATCAGCACCAGCCAACTATTCACATGAACGTGCACCGGCGTAGCGGGAATGAAATAAATCATGGGAAAAACCACCAGGGCCGCCACCACGCTTTGCAAAGCACTAAATACAATTTTCTCAATGGCAACTAAACTGACGGGCAGCGGAGACATGACGCGATCTTCGATTTCGCGCGTCGCGCCGATTTCGAATGAAAGCGGGAGCGCCACGCCCATAATTCCCTGCACAAAAATTGCCACCGCGACCAGACCCGGCAAAATCAAAGTTCCGAAACTTATCCCACGAGTGCTCTGGAAGTCCTGCCCCATTTTCGGAAACAGATAAGTGAACACAAAAACGAACATCAGGGGATTCATAACGGTTCGTATCAAAAACGCGATGAATTCGCGGCGCAGTACGAAAATGTCGCGCACCATAAGCCCCCAAAACGCGCGCGCATAAAGGATTGAATCACTCACGCAAGTCCCTCCCGGTAAGCTTGATGAATACGGTTTCCAATGTGGCTTCGCTGATCGAAATATCTTTCAAACGGGGGCCGGCGACTTCGATAATCCGGGGCAACAGACCATCAAGATTATCCACGAAGATGCGAACGCCATCTTTCGTAGGTTCGACGCCTTTTACGCCCACGAGATCGGCCAGCGCCTTTTGGAATTGCGAATTCCCCTGCACGCCGAGCTGAAGGCTGATCACTTTTTGCGCGCCCACACTGCTCCGTAAATTTGCCGGAGTATCGCACACCAGAATTTTGCCATGATCGATAATCGCCACGCGATTGCATAGCTCGTCGGCTTCTTCCATGTAGTGAGTGGTCAGAACGACGGTGATGCCGGCCGCAAGCAATCCACGAATGCTGTCCCACAGAGCCAGGCGGCTCTGCGGATCGAGGCCGGCGCTGGGTTCGTCTAAAAACAAAATCTCAGGCTGATGCGCAATGGCGCGGGCGATCTGCACCCTCTGCGCCAGACCACCGGATAGTTCGCGGACAAAAGATTTCGAGCGTTCGGTAAGGCGAAATGTCTCCAGCAGTTCTTTTGCGCGTTTGTCAGCGGCGGCCGATGTGTATCCGAAATAGCGGCAATGAAAGTAAAGATTTTCCCAAACCGTGCACTGGCGGTCGAGGGTGTTATATTGCGGAACCATGCCCATGTGGCGCCGCGCGTGCGCGGGCTGCGCCACGACGTCGATGCCCGCAATGCTCACACTGCCTGACGTGGGCAACGCGCGCGTTGTACAGATGCTGATGGTGGTGCTCTTCCCTGCGCCGTTCGGGCCGAGCAATCCGAATAGTTCCCCACGCCGGACCGTAAGATCGATTCCGCGCAGCGCTTCTACCGGGACCTTGGCGTGGTAACGCTTAGCAAGGGCGCAAATGCTGACAATATTTTCCTGAGAGGCTGGCATGGGAAGGAAAATTATACTTGCGCCGCGCCGGTTGCGTTCAAGGTGTTCGGCGATTATTTCGCGTCGGCGGCAGCCACTTGCGAAGTGATGCGGATGAGCGATCTGTTCCCTACGTGGATGAATTCCAGTTCACGGGCGTTCATGAGGGCGTTGATGGATTCTTTCACCCGCGAGCGCGGCACGAAGTTTCCGAAAAAGTTATCGAGTTCCTGCTGATCTGCGGCGATCACGCAATCCAAATATTTTGATAGCAGTGCCGACAGCGCCTCTCCGACCGAAAGATTCATGCCTTCGCGCACCGCGTCCGGGGACCAGCGATACAACACGTCCCACGAGGAACCGTCGAGCGGATCATAATCGACACGGCTAATTCTGAGTTTTGCTCCTAGCTCGCCGAGCGCCCGATCCAATGCCGCAATGGATACGCTTCCGCCCAGCATCTCCCGCATCTTTTGTTTCGAAATCGGGCCGGCGCGCCGGATCAATTCGAAAGCGTCGCAGGCAAGTTGCGAGTACTCAGAACGCGCCCCCGCCTTAGGCACCAGCTTGGGATTGCGCTCGCCAATCAACGCATAAAAGTAAGGAAAGATCGATTGAGCGACCAGCAGCGAATTGTTGTCGTTAAAGCGATTCGCTTCATAAGCATCGCGTTCACGCAGAAGCCTTACCATCAAGTCTGTCGCCTGCTGCGCCCGCGGATCGGCGAACGCATGTTGCCATGTCGGAAGCTTTTCATCGGACCCGGCCCACGCGCCGATGAATGTCGGGGCCAGCACGGCTGGCGAGTGCGGATACAACATGCAGAAGCCGACATTCTCGATGAACGACCGGGCATCTTCGAGCGTGCGCACGGGACGCCCATCCAGGTGCCATTTCTCGCGCCGCAGCTCTTGTAGTTCCTGCTCAGTCATAAAAAGGCGGGTATGTTATGGCGAGTGTAATGAACACTCGTGCCCTGCGTTGCAAACTTTAGCACGAACTCCGCTGTATACCCATTTTTCGCCGGTGCGGACTAAGCTCTTCTGATGTTCCCCATTGAATACGCCGAAGCAATTTTCTTGCCGCCATCTGACACAAATAAAAAGCGTCCTAAACTTTTCAGTTTAGGACGCCTCGGCAGCCCTCCCCCAGAACTGCCAAACCACAACTGGATACTATGGCGAGTGCGGTCTGCTGTAAACGTCACTTTGGTAATCGCTATTTCCTTACCCGTAACACCGGTTCTTTTCGCCGCGGACCGTGCCAGACGCATCGGTTTGGACTAACGGAAGCCAGCTTTTGTGTGGCTCGGGCGGGTACCCGGCTCCGCGGTCAAATCTCGTGAAAATTATTTTACCGTAGGTATTTGTGGGGACGAATCCGATTTGATTTCCGAATGCTCGGGACTTGAGCAGGCCGGCGCTATATTCGCCTTCTGCAACACCGCAATAATCTCGGGACGCACACTCCACTTAGGATGATTGCAGATCATCTCGATTAATCCGGTCTTCGCATCGCGGCGAGACAGTTCTTTAATTACTCTGGCTTCGGTCAGGCGTCCGTTTTCCAGAGCGGCTGCTATTACTCGCGGCGTCGCATCATTTAACAAAGCCGCCGCAACCCGCCCCGACGCGCGTCGCGCCAGGGAAAGTTTTTCTCCCAGCGAAAGTTTATCCAGCCGATTGATAAGACTCTCCTCGGCTGCGATCTTGATATCGGCAGCGACGACAGGCATCAGCGCAACTCGCATGAGATCGAAGGTAAACAAATGGCGCAGCAGCGGCAGCAGAATATGTCGAGGTGTTTTGGGATGTTGAACGAGCGCTAGTTTTACTTTCCGGCTTTTCGCCAGCGAACTATTTTTAACGACCTTTTCGAACGTCTCGGCCTGCACATCGGCACGCTTCAGTAACGCGAGCGCTAAGTCTTCGGTCAACTCCGCTTCCGCTGCGGTAGCAGGAAATGTTTTTATGGCATTGTCCATAAAATAATTGGTCAGCTTACTTGCGTGCACGGTCCAACGCGCCCCGCACCGGATCCGCCATCTCCTCAGCTATTGCGGCCGCTGGGCAATGCCGCAGCAATTCGCTGCGAAGAGTCTCTCGCACCACCGCGCTATGCCGAAACACACCGCCGGACATGGCCAGCGGAACATTGTCGTCAACGGGGAACAGTCGGTTCACGACAATCTTGGCCAACTCCGCTAACTCCGTTCCTGCCCGGTTCAGGATCGCGCGCCCCAAATCATTTCCAGAATCGGCCAGAGCCGAGACCACCGGAAAAAGCGCCGCGAAATCAGGCGCGGGAGACGCATTGGCCGCCATCACCAGGCCGTCTTGATCATTCAAATTCCATGCCCGCATAATCGCGGGCAGCAATGTGTCATTCGAATCTGGATTCTTATCCGCATCGCGCAATCCGGCGCTGACGGCGGTCCTACCAATCCAATGTCCCGATCCCTCATCCGAAATCATGAATCCCCAGCCGCCGGCACGCGCAAATTGCCCGCTTGCGTTACGGCCATAAGCGACCGATCCAGTACCAGCGATCACCACCACTCCGGCGCCATCGCCAAAAGCCGCCTGTAACGCAATTGTCGCGTCGCCTACAATCTCAATTTCACACGAGATGATTTTTGCCAATATTTTCCTAACTTTGGCCGCCACTTGCGGACGTGCCGCTCCCGCTATTCCCGCGCATGCGCCGCTAATTTGCGATGGATCAATTCCTGCCGCGGAACATGCCTGGCCTATCGCGTCCACTAAAGCCGTGCGCGTGGCCGTTTCGCCAACGCGCACAACATTGCTGGGACCGCCAGTTCCGGCGCCCAATACAGACTTCTCGTCCCCGATCATGCATGACGTTGCAGTGCCGCCCCCGTCGATGCCCAGAAAAATTCCCATAGCGCAGTTCTACCATCCCCTGAATTTAGGGTGCTTTCGTATGTGCTTGGCCAGGAACTATAGTGCACCCTTTGTGTTGCAATTTAACATTGCTGAAACATTTCGCCCTTTATGATTAATGCACTGGGAGGTACTTCGGCATGGCCGCACCGCAGCGACTCGCCCAATTCGCCCTGCCGCTTCAGGTGGCCGCCGTCTGCTATCGCCTACGCGATGGCGAAATCGAATTCCTATTAGTGAAGACTCGCGGCGGCGGCAAGTGGACCTTCCCCAAAGGCGACCCCGAGCGTTCTTTGACCCATAGTCAAGCCGCTGAACGCGAGGCGTGGGAAGAGGCAGGAGTGCGTGGAACGATCGAGTCGAAACACTTTCACCTTTACGTTCACTCCAAAGGCGTTTTCTGGAAGCCTTCGGGAGTGCGGGAATACGTGGTCAAAGCATTCCTTCTCGAAGTCCGGAAAACCGACGATCGCCATGAAGCGCTGCGCGATCCGACCTGGTTTTCTGCGGACGAAGCGAAAGGCGCGCTGGCCAAAGGCCGCGAAGTGAAGTACGCCAAAGAAATTCAAATCGTGATCGACCGAGCGACGCAGGAAATAGGCGCGCTGGTAGCCTCACCCCGAAATGCGTAGCCCCTGACGCTCTCTTCCGGTTAAGCTGCCAGAGTTTTCCCAGCCCGCGCGCGTCGTATGATTGATCCAGGCCCATGATCCAACTATCCAACGCTGGCAAGCGGTTCGGGCACAAACTCCTTTTCGATGGCGCCGATTGGATGATCACTCCTCGCGACCGCGTGGGATTGGTCGGCGCGAACGGAACCGGCAAATCCACGCTCATGAAAATTCTGGCCGGCCAGGAGACTCTCGATTACGGCGGTGTCAGCTTTGCCAAAGGAATCAGCGCCGGATATCTCCCGCAAGATGGATTGACGTTATCCGGGCAAACCGTGTTCGCCGAATGCATGTCAGTTTTCTCCGAACTTCGCGCCATGGAACAGGAGATGGAAGATCTGACTGGACGCATGTCGGAGTTAGATCACACTTCTACCGAATACTCTCAGGTTGCCGATCGTTATCACACCATCCAGCACGAATTTCAAACCCGCGACGGATATGCCATCGACGCCAAGGTCGGAACCGTTCTCACCGGCCTCGGTTTTCGCAAAGAAGATTGGGCTCGCCTCACCGATGAATTTTCCGGGGGATGGCAGATGCGTCTCGCTCTCGCCAAACTCCTTCTACAGCAGCCCAACCTGCTTCTGCTCGACGAGCCTACAAATCATCTCGATCTCGAAGCCCGCAACTGGCTCGAAGAATATTTAACCCATTATCCCAACGCATTTGTACTGATCTCGCACGACCGCTATTTCCTCGACGTGACGGTAAACCGGATTGCAGAAATCTGGAACAAGAAAATTCATCTCTACAGCGGCAACTATGAAAAATATCTAAATCAGAAGACACAAAGGCTGGAACAACTTCAGGCCGGCTATCGCAACCAGAAAGAAAGAATTGATCAGCTGGAAATCTTCATCAACCGGTTTCGCTATACGGCCACCAAAGCAAAGCAGGTACAGAGCCGCATTAAAGAACTCGAGCGCATGGAACGAATCGAACTTCCGGAAGAAGAGAAGACGATTCATTTTTCGTTCCCGCAACCGAAACCCAGCGGCCGAATCGTCGTCGAATTCAAGAATGTCTCGAAGTCTTACGGCGAGAAGCACGTTTTCCGCGACGTGAGTTTCATGATCGATCGCGGTGACCGCATCGCCTTAGTCGGCATAAACGGAGCTGGCAAGTCTACCCTAATCAAACTGCTGGCGAATCAGGAACCGTTATCCAGCGGCGAATACCATGCTGGACACAACGTGCAGGCCGACTACTTCGCGCAGGATCAGTACAAGGAATTGAATCCCGAAGCTCGTATCCTCGACGATCTCGGATACCTGTCCCAGAAATCAACTGAGACCGAGTTACGCAGCTTGCTGGGATGTTTTCTATTTTCAGCCGACGACGTGTTCAAACGTATCGGCGTCCTCTCCGGCGGCGAGCGCAATCGCTATGCGTTGCTGCGGATGCTGCTTCATCCCGCAAATTTCTTGTTGCTCGATGAGCCCACGAATCACCTCGACATGCGCGCCAAAGACGTTTTGCTCGAATCGCTTTCGAAGTACACCGGAACCGTCGTTTTCGTCTCGCATGACCGCTATTTCATCGACAAGCTGGCCACCAGAATTTTCGAAGTAGGAGATGGGCGCGTGGAGATTTATCCCGGCAATTACGAAGATTATCTCTGGCGAAAACAAGGCGGAGCCGCTGCGCTGGAACAATCTGTCGCCGCCTCCGCAAAAGCGCCGCCGGTGAAAATCACCGTTCCCGCAAACGGGAAAACTTCCGAAGCGGCGCAAGATGATAATCACAAGCGACTGAATCCGATTAAGCGCAAGCAGATCGAAGACCGAGTCCGCGAACTCGAGAACGAAATATCGACCCTGGAAACGTCGATTGAGAATTGTGAAATCGCACTCCAGAACTTCGTAAGCGCGGGCGAGACGGAACGTCAAAGCCGCGAATTGAACGAGAGCCGCTCACGCCTGAAAACGTCTCTGAGCGAGTGGGAACAACTCAGCCAGGCGCTGCAAGCCTGATCTCACCTCGAGAACCAGAATGTCACGTGATCAAGGTCGAAGCTCCGCCGCGAATTTCCCTAACTGTCAGCGAAAGAAACGCTAGAAACCGGCTCCCAAGTGCGGGTACTTCCGTAACTCTGCTTTTTCCCCCACTCCGTGCGATATTTAATCTGGCCTTTGGCCGCAGTCCACATCTTCTCGGCATACAGCGGGAATTACGGTCCAGCTGGTCATGCGAATAAGGAGGGTCGTAATCCATGTTGCAATCTTCAGACAACCCGCAGAAATTTTCGCCGAACACATTCGCTCCCGCGAAAACCGTGGGCACGCCGGTAGAGCAGGCTTCCATCGGACGTTCTCTGGTGATCAAGGGCGAGATCAAAGGTGATGAATCCATTTACATCGATGGCCAGATCGAGGGCGCCATCAATTTCAACGGCCACCGCGTTACCGTTGGCCGCAACGGAAAAGTCAACGCCAACATCTCTGCCCGCGAAGTCGTGGTCATGGGATCGGTGAAAGGCAACGTTCAGTGCACCGATCGCGTGGATATCCGCGCCGAAGGGTGCATCACCGGAGACATCGTTACCCAGCGCATCAGCGTCGAAGACGGTGCCGTGCTCACGGGTAGCGTACAGATACGCACTTCCACTGAAACCAAGAATGCTGCCGCCGACAACAAGGACGGCAAGAAAGATAACAAACCGCACATTCATGCTCCGAAGCCCGCAGCCGCCGAGCCCGAAGCCAGCGATAAGTGGCTGGAAGAAGAGCCTCTGACCGCTGCTGCCGGAAAATAATCTTAGGAAGCTAGATGAAACAAAAAGGAGCCTAACGATAGGGCTCCTTTTTGTTGCCTAGACTCGGCGATTTTGGCGTCATCCTGGAGCGACTTCAGTCGCGAAGGATCTGGCGCGCAGCGAAACACAGGCCGCCCACCGCTTACTCCTTCTCTTCTTTTTTTAAATCGAGTTTCTTCAAATCGAGCGATGCGGAATTCATGCAATAACGCAACCCAGTCGGAGCCGGTCCGTCTTCGAAAACATGCCCCAGATGCGCGTCGCATTTGGAACATCGCGCTTCGGTACGCACCATGCCAAACTTGCGGTCGCTCTCTTCCTCTATCGCCGAAGGATCGAGCGGCTTGAAGAAACTCGGCCATCCCGTGCCGGAGTCGAACTTCGTATCGGCGCTGAATAGTGGCTGTCCGCAACACGCGCACTGATATGTGCCCTTATCTTTCGTGTTCCAGTATTTACCGGTAAATGCCGGCTCGGTTCCCGCTTTTCTAGTCACCTGATATTGATCCGGCGAAAGCTGCTTCTTCCACTCGTCGTCGGACTTGTTTACTTTTTGCTTCTCCACTGAAGATGGATTGCTCATAAAGAAACTCCTCTTTTCCACGGAATAAAATCTGCCTGACCCTTAATCTCTGCTTTGGTTTGAACTTCTCCATTGGCCACGCGAATCACCAACTCCAGAATTTCTTCGCCCATTGTTTCGATTGTAGTTTCACCGGAAACGATTCTTCCGGTATCAATGTCGATGATGTCGCTCATGCGCTGGGCCAAAGTTGAATTCGTGGAAAGCTTCACCACCGGCGTGATCGGATTCCCCGTCGGCGTCCCCAGCCCCGTAGTGAACAGCACAACATTCGCCCCCGCGCCCACTTGTGCCGTTACGCATTCCACGTCGTTGCCCGGCGTGCATTGCAAATTGAGCCCGGGTTCAGTGGCATATTCCGGATAGTCAAGCACCGCCGTTACCGGAGATGTGCCACCCTTCTTCGCAGCGCCCGCGGACTTCATCGCATCGGTAATTAATCCGTCACGAATATTACCGGGCGAAGGGTTCATATCGAATCCCGAACCAACCGCCTGCGCGCGGGCAATGTAACTTTGCATCAGTTGGATGAAGCGATTTGAAATTTCTGAACGCACACTGCGATCGATGAATTGCTGCTCCGCTCCGCACAGTTCCGGGAATTCGGAAAGAACAGTTTTCGCACCCAGTGCTACAAGCAGGTCAGACGTATGCCCTATGGCAGGATTTGCGGAGATTCCCGAAAAACCATCAGATCCACCGCACTTCAGGCCGACACATAAATGCGAAAGCGACGACGGTTCGCGCCGCGCTTTGTTGGCTTCCCCGAGCCCTTCGAAAGTCTTAGTGATCGCCTCCGAAAGCATGGCAAATTCCGATCCGCTCTGTTGCTGCTCCAATATAAAAAGTGGCTTGTTGAAATTTGGATTGCGCATTCTGATTTGTTGCCGAAGAATTCCAACCTGCGCATGTTGGCATCCGAGACTGAGAACCGTAGCCCCGGCCACATTGGGATGATTGATGTATCCCGCGATCAGTCCGCAAAGATTATTCGAGTCCTCGCGCGTCCCCCCGCAACCGCCTTCGTGAACGAGAAATTTGATGCCATCAATGTTTTCAAAAACTCTACTCTGAGCGGACAAGTCCGCCATCGCCGCAGTCGCGTTTTTCCCTCCGCGATAAGACCTTGCCAAGTCAGCCACCTGCCGCCGGTAGATCTGCGGTTGCGCAAATCCCAGTTCTTCTTCAAACGCCTGCTTCAGCACCCCGATATTCCGGTTTTCGCAAAATACTAAAGGGACCACCAGCCAGTGGTTACGCGTTCCCACCTGCCCGTCCGAGCGCGGATATCCGAGGAATGTTCGATCCTTCCAGCGCCAAACGTCAGGGGCGTTCCAATGAAAGTCTCCCGTGCGGCCCGAAATAGCAGCAGCGCGGTGATGCACGTTTCCAGTGCTTATCAATGATCCACGAGGAATGAACTTCATCGCGCTTCCCACGATCGCTCCATACATGATCACGGAGTCGTCAACTAGCAGGTCTTTGGTGACGAACTTATGCTTGGCGGGCACGCTTGAAACCAACAGGTAGGTTTCCCCGGAAAATTGCACCCGCTCGCCCGCACTCAAATCCACCAGTGCGATAAGCACGTTGTCTCGAGGATCGAGTTGAAGAATTTTATTTTGCATTCGAACGCCCGATCTCAAACCTCAGCTTTGTCAATGAAGCACCAGCGCCAATCTTCTCCAGGCTCGAAAGACCGAATGATGGGATGATTCGTTTTGTGGAAATGCTTTGTCGAATGTTTATGAATGGAACTGTCGCAACATCCCACGTGCCCGCATTCCAAACAAAGGCGTAGATGCACCCACGTGCTGCCAATTTTTAGACACTCCTCACATCCCTTCGCCGAGGGAGTCACTTCTCGAATTGTATTCAGGTGCGTGCAAGCCATGGGCTTTCCTCCCGCCTGAAATGTGGGGCGGACACTCTTGTCCGCCGCCGTTGCTGTTGATGGTTCACATTTTTTGTCGATCGACTGCTAAGGTCAAATACGGCGGACAGGAGTGTCCGCCCCACATGACCCATACACTCCGCAATATCTCCATTCCACCGCGCAATCGCCCGCTTGGTGCCGTCGCGTTGACGACCCTGCAAGCGGGCACTATCCTTAAATAGAAGGAATAGGCGCACTCTCGCAAACCGCCAACTGAGTCGCCGCCTTCCTAGGGATTACCTTTTAATGTTACAAGCATTCATCGTAACTTTGCGCGAGGGTGTCGAAGCCGCGCTCATCGTGGGCATCACTCTGGCCTACCTCGCGAAAATCGGGCGAGCCGACCTTCGCAAATACGTCTACTCCGCCTTGGTTTCCGCCTTCGTCGCCAGCATCGGCGTAGCCGTTCTTCTTTCTCAGATGCACTTGAACGAAGACGTTTTTGAGGGCTGCGTAATGCTGGCGGCATCCGTTTTCGTCGTCACCATGATTGTCTTCATGATGCGGACAGGGCGCAAGCTCAAAGGACAAATCGAAGGCAGACTGGGATCGCTCGCCGGCAACAGTTCCGGCATCGGCGTGTTCCTTTTCGTATTTCTGATGGTGCTGCGCGAAGGCGCCGAGACCGTGCTGATTCTCGCCGCAGTGACGTTGAATTCCACCGAACTGCTAAGTTTTCTCGGCACCCTCGCCGGCGTTCTGGTCGCGGTGTTATTCGGAGTGATGTTCGTCAAGGGCAGCGTTCGTATCAATCTGCAAAAATTCTTTCGCGTGACCACCGCAATTCTCTTTTTCGTCGCCGCGCAACTGCTTATCTCCGGGCTGCACGAGCTCTCCGAATACGGTCTTCTGCCCTCGTCCAAGCGCGAAATGGCAATCATCGGTCCCATCGTGCGCAACGATTTCTTTTTCTTCGTAACCATTCTCGCTCTGGCCGCTCTCATGGTGCTGTTTGAAGTGAAGCGCCGCCAGCCCGAGGCGATTCCGGAATCCGCCGCCGCGAAGCGCAAAGCTGCATGGAGCGCCCGCCGCGAGCGCCTGTGGATGGCGTCGGTCTACGCCAGTTCGTTCCTATTTATCGTCCTCATCACAGGAGAATTCGTCTACACCGAAAGCGTGAGCGCGCTTTCTCCTTCTACCGAAGTTCATTTCGTAAACGGCAGCGTGAGTATTCCCGTGTCGGAAGTTTCGGACGGCGACCTGCACCGCTTCGCCGCCGTCGAGGATGGCACCACAATCCGCTTCTGGCTCTACAAAAGGCCGGACGGAAACATCGCCACCGTTTTCGATGCCTGCCAAATTTGCGGCGGCGTTGGTTTTTATAAGGGAGCGAACGGCGTGGTTTGCAAGAACTGCGCCTCGCCTGTCAACGCGCAGTCTATCGGAACCAAGGGCGGCTGCAACCCCGTGCCGCTCACTGCGACCACCGCCTCCGGTGTCATCCTCATCAAGGAGGCGGACATCGCGGCCGGCATGAAGATGTTCCAAAAATAAAAATGTTTGTGCGGCTCGTGTACGAATCGTTCCGGCGCCAGAAGCGCAGCAAGTTCCTCGCCGGGGCGGCCATCACGCTCGGAGTCGCCGTTGCCACGGCCATGATTTCTGTAGCGACCGACGTGGGCGACAAAATCAACCACGAACTTCGCAGCTATGGCGCGAATCTCGTCATCTCTCCGCAGGAAGATTCATTGGACGTTGAAATCGCCGGAGTGAACCTCAAGCCTCCGAGCGATGGCGGATATCTCAACGAAGCCGACCTTCCGAAAATTAAAGGGATGTTCTGGCGTAACAATATCGTCGGCTTCGCGCCCATGCTTCCGGTAAGCGTCGAAATAAATAACGCCGGGAAACAAGTCACCATGGTGGGCACATATTTCTCCAAGCCATTGCGCTTTGGCACCGACAATTTCCATGCCGGAGTGCGCACTACTTATCCGGGATGGAAGGTCGAAGGCGCTTGGCCAGACGAAAAATCCAGCGACGTTCTTGTGGGTGAACGTCTGGCGGCAACTTTAAACAAAACCGCTGATGACGCCATCGAGATAAACGGACAAAGCCATCGCGTGACCGGAATTCTTTCTACGGGAGGGAACGAGGATAACGAAATCGTCGCTCCGCTCGCGCTGGCGCAACAAATATTAGGAAAACCCGGAGCAGTGAGGCGCATTTATGTGAGCGCTGTCACCAAACCGGAAGACGCGTTCGCACGCCGCGATCCAAGGACTTTACCTCCCGAAATGTACGACCGCTGGTACTGCTCTCCGTATCCGCAATCGATTGCTTTCCAGTTGCAGGAAGCTATTCCCAATTCTCACGCCGAAAAAATTCGCCAGGTCGCCCAAACCGAAGGAACGATTCTGACCCGTATCAAGGGCCTGATGCTGCTGCTAACGCTAGCAGCGCTTTTCGCCTCCGCGCTGGCCGTATCGGCAGCCATGGCCACTGCCATTTTTGAACGCCGCCGCGAGATCGCGCTGATGCGAGCGTTAGGCGCGGGCGGATTCGCAGTCGCATCCCTGTTCTTCGCCGAAGCCGCACTGCTGGCGCTAATAGGAGGTGCGGTGGGATTTGCCGGCGGTTCATTCATGGCGTACCACGCCGGCCGCTGGATATTCGATTCGCCCATCACCATCCAGCCCGTCTTGCTCCCGTTGGTGTTGGTGATAGCCGCAATCGTAACTTTTGCGGGCAGCGCAAGCTCGATTCTGCGCGCCGTGAAATTCGATCCCGTTTACGCGCTGCGCGGTGATGCATGACTAAAACAACCGGGCGGCGCACTTCGATGTTTTTCCGCATGTTGGTGCGTGCGGCCATTTTGCGCCGTGGCCGCGCTGCGGCAGCACTGCTCGCAATGGTTGTCGCCGCGATGGTCACCACAGCAATGCTCAATCTTTTTGCGGATGTGCAGAATAAACTGCAAAAAGAGTTTCGCGGTTACGGCGCCAACGTAATCGTGATGGCCCGCGACGGCCAGTCGCTTCCGCCCGACGCTCTCGGTAGAATAGATTCCGTCCTATCTAGCGAAAAAGCGCTGGCCGTCCCATTCGCCTACGCCATCGCGCGAACCGCGAACAACCAGCCAGTCGTGGTTTCGGGCACCGATCTAACCGCCGCGCGGCAACTGAATAATTGGTGGTCCGTAACCGCGTGGCCTACGCAATCCGATCAGGCGCTCGTCGGAATCCGCGCGGCATCCCAACTGAGTCCGCAAGAAAAGCCTTTCGACCTGATTTTCCAGGGACGCATCACCCACGTCATTCCAGCCGGAACCCTCCACACCGGTGCCGCTGAGGATAGCCGCATCTACTTGCCGCTTGCCAGTTTCGAATCATGGACCCGCATACAACCATCGACCATTGAAATTTCTGTTGCCGGCTCGCCAGAAATAATCGCCGCTGCTATCCACACACTCAAAGAGACATTGCCCGGCGCCGACGTGCGTCCGGTGCGGCAGATCACCGAAACCGAAGCTCGGGTCTTAGGCAAGACCAAAGCAACGCTGCTGGCCTCGTCGATCCTCATCATCATGACAGCCGCGCTTTGCGTCCTCGCGACGCTTACCGGATGGGTGCTGGACCGCCGCCGCGATTTTGCCATCATGAAAGCTTTGGGCGCATCCCAACGATTCATCGGGGGATTCTTCGCCGCCGAAGCCGCCCTTCTCGGCGCCGTTGGGTCGTTAATAGGATTCGCCTGGGGAATTGGAATCGCAGCCTGGATCGGCCGCGCGAATTTTCATGCCCCGGTCATGCCACGATTCGATGTACTTCCCATTGTTTTTGTGGGATGCATTCTGGTCGCACTGGCGTCCGCCATTCTGCCCATTGCGTTGCTGCGGCGCGTGCAGCCAGCTATGATCTTGAAAGGCGAATGAAGACGGTATCAGAGGCAAACCAGTGATCCAGCTCAAACACGTCAGCCGATCCTATCCAGCTAAAGCCGAGTCTGGAGGCGGTATTCGCGCGCTCGACGATTTCTCTTTATCGGTCGCCGCCGGCGAGTGGATCGCGATCATGGGCCCATCGGGCTCCGGCAAGTCAACGCTGGTAAATCTGATCGGCTGTTTGGACCGTCCAACTTCCGGAGAAATCTGGCTCGATTCTGAAAATGTCGCCAACATTTCCGCTGGCAATCTAAACCGTGTCCGCGCCGAAAAAATTGGATTCATCTTCCAGCAATTTCATCTCATCCCCTACCTTACCGCGGTAGAAAACGTGATGCTGGCGCAATACCTGCACAGCATGACCGACGAACAGGAAGCGCTCGGCGCCCTCGAACGCGTCGGCCTCAAAAGCCGCGCCCATCACGTACCTTCCCAGCTTTCTGGAGGAGAACAGCAGCGCGTCTGCATCGCCCGCGCTTTGATTAACGATCCCAAAATTGTTCTCGCCGATGAGCCCACCGGCAACCTCGACGCCGTCAACGAAGAGATCGTCCTGCGCATTCTCCGCGAACTGCATCGCAGCGGACGCACCATCGTGATGGTCACGCACGATCCCGTGGTCGCGCGTTTAGCCGACCGCCGCATCGAGTTGCATCATGGCAAAATCGCCGCGCAGGAAGTGTTTGCCATGGCCGACGAGGAGCAGTTCGACGAAGTTCTTGAAGAACTTTGGGCCCTCGGCGAACACGGGCAAATCGCCGAAACCGGACGCTTGGAAGTTCACGGCGCGCTTCCGGTAAGCATTGCCATCGAAAAGATGACCGCGTTGGGCCTGGTCACCACGAGAGCTCACGCCGAGCCTCTACCCAACCCCAAGCCCTTTGTGAACCCATGTCACGACGCACTGAAGCCGACCGGCGTGTCGACGGGAGAAGGCAGCATGATCGTGGAGTTAACACCGCGTGGGCATCAGCGCGCCGCTGACGTCATCCGCCGCCATCGCCTTGCCGAGCGCCTCTTCACCGACAGCCTGTCAATGGACAGCGAATCCGAAATCGAGCAGCAAGCCTGCAAATTTGAGCACATCCTCTCGCCGGAAGCGACGGATAAAATCTGCACCTTCCTGGGACACCCGCGCACCTGTCCCCATGGCGCCCCCATCCCGCCCGGTCTCTGCTGCCAACCTGACCCCGCATCGAAATTTGCTTTGGATTCTTCTTCAGCCGCGGTCCGTTGAAGCTCGTGTGGCGCGGGCAATCTTGGCCGCGTGCATTGTACCGGTCCCGACCCTCTTTCCACTCCGCACAAAGAACGAACATGCTAGGGCGTCGCGAACAGGCTTCCCGTCGCCATTGCCGCCGGAGAATTTCCGCGTGCTTGCTGATATAAAAGAGTGCGAGGTGAATGTGGCCGACCCTATCCCCGATAGACCCGTAGACAAGAATCTTGAGAAGTTTTACCGCGCCCGCATAACCAAACGCACTGATCTTGCCGAAGATCTGTGGACAGTCAGAATTCAACCTGGCGGCGATTTCAAATTTGCGCCGGGACAATACGCGACCCTCGGCGTCAATGGTCCCGATAAGCGCTCGGAACGTGCTTACTCAATCGTTTCGTCGCCTTACGAAAGCGAACTCGAATTCTTTTTCGAATTGGTGCCGCAGGGCGAATTGACTCCCAAGCTATATAAATTGCAGGTCGGCGACGAACTTCTGATGCGCAAGATTCCCAAAGGCAGATTTACGCTCGACACAAAAAGCGGGCGCACCAACCATCTGTTAGTTGCGACCGTTACCGGCGTTGCCCCATTTGTCAGCTACGTCCGCTTTCTCTACAAAGATTGGAAGGAAGGTAAATTCGCCGGAGACCACAAGCTTTTCCTGCTCGAAGGCGCCAGCCGGTCCTGGGAATTGGGCTATTGCGAGGAGTTGCAGAAATTCGCTAGGGAAGTTCCCTGGCTGAAATATATCCCCACCATCAGCCGTCCGTGGGACGATATGAAATGGATCGGGGAAACGGGCCGCGTCGACGACTTACTGCGCAAATATGCGGATATGTGGGGACTCACTTCCACCGATTCCGTCGCTTATTTATGCGGACATCCGGACATGATTGAGACCGGAAAAGGCATACTGAAGCGCATTGGATTTACCAAAGAAGTCGTAAAAGAAGAAATTTATTGGATTCCGGGAAAAGAAGTCGCGACCACGTAACGGCTCACGTAGGGACAGCCGCCCACCACTGTCCTGATTTGCGTAGCGACAGCCGCCCTCGGCTGTCTGGTTGAGCAGCAAAGGGAGGTCAACATTTCGGTGTCGGGAGTGTTTCAGGAACCGCGCTATGCGCGGTTGGACAGCCGGGGGCGGCTGTTCCTACGCAAGCCCCAAAATCAGAAACACGGAAAACTTGGCGTAACCACTCCCGCGACCAGTTGATTGAATACGGTTTTTTGCACCTGGACGTAGTTCCCGCTAGCCCACACGTAGTGTATCCACTGCACCAAACCGTAGCGCTGGTTGACGAAAAATTCCTCTTTATCGCCGCACGTATAATTTTGATCGCAATTGTAGCGATAGCTGATTATCAGCGCCTGGAGGTTGGTGGGCAGATTTCCTCCCACGGAAATAGAATAGGGCCCCCAGACTTCGTTGATAGCATTCTCAAGCCCCAGCGTGACCGAGCAATTCTGCGAGCAGTTGGTATGCAAATCGTAATTCGTATTGGCAACTTTGATCGTCGAGCCCGGTGAACCCGCAGTCGCGCACCTCGGCACCAATGGCATATTGGTATTGTTCGTAAATTTTTTGTAGCTCTCGGGAACGCTGTACGACAGTTCCGTGATCCACAGATAAATGTCGTTATTGTCGTAAAGCTGAATATCCCACGGATAGCCCAGCGGTCCTTTCACCCAATAAAACTTGTCGGCCTCCATTACGGTGTATAGCGGATTCGAACTGCCTTCCAAATGATAGGTGGAGCGCAGATCGGCATCCATGGTCATCCAATCGAGCATGTCATAGGTTCCCGCTGGACACGTCGTGGTCGGTTCAGCTCTAGCTTGCGTCGTAAATCCTAAGACACCGGCAAGCAACGTGACTTTCAGTAACACAATCAAAACCCACGCCAATTGCCGGTTTGCTCTAGTTATGGATTGCGCGCATACGTCCACGAAATGGAGAAACGATTGCTTCACAGAACACCTCAGGTGGGAATGCTGAATAATTTACTGGCTGGCAGCGGCAATATCAATAGAAAACGACGCAACCCGCAAGTTTTTTCAAGCGCAAGTCACCATAAATGACAAGAAAGTGCTTCTCGAGTCAGCGAAACGCGCCCGCGAAAAAGATGTCGGTATACTGGCGCGCGAGTTGCTCTTCCTGCAACGTTCCTTGCGGTTTGTACCACTGATAAATCCAATTGATCATTCCCAGTAATGCGAACGCTGCCGCTCGTGGATTTATATTCGACGGTGACGGCCGTTTGCGCTGCACCTCGGCAACTAAATTTTCCACGAAGTGTATGTAATCTTTTTTGCGTGCATTAATGCGCTTGCGCAGGGGCGGAGGAAGAGGATGATTTTCATGCAGCATCACCGTGATTTCCCAATCGCTTTGGCTCAACACCACTCCGATATGCAGCCGAATGACGGCTCGCAGGCGTTCTTCCGGATCACTGATGCCGCGCGCCACTTTGATCACGCGTTCTTCCGTGATGTCCATAGCCTGGTTCATCAGGTCGAATAGAATTTCGTCTTTGCTCTGAAAATGATGATAGAGGCCGCCCTTGCTTAGTTTGAGGGCAGCCGCGATATCGTTCATCGAGGTGCCGTCATAGCCTTGCTGCTGGAACAGCCGGGCAGAGGCGCGTAAAATCTCCTGCCGGGGATCAGTGGACGAATCGCGAGACATTGCCGGCAACGATATTACATGATGGGGTTCATGTGCACGAATTGCAGAGTCCGCAGTAGTGGCTCAACTTGGATTTCTTCAGAATAAAGTCATCCCGAAGCCCCACGCTCTCACCAGCGGGGCGAGGGATCTCGCGGCATCTAAATTGAGGCCACTACCGGGTCCGCTTGACACTCTTCTCCAGCCTCAATACCATTCTATAATTCTTCGACCGACCGGTCGGCGTTTCATCTGACCTCAATTTCACTATTTAGGAGAAACCGTGGCCACCGTTTTCTATGAGCGTGACGTGAATCCCGATGCCCTCAAAGGCAAGACCATCGCCATAATGGGGTATGGGAGCCAGGGCCACGCCCAGGCGCAAAATCTTCGCGACAGCGGCTACACCGTGATCGTGGGCCTCGACCCACAGCGTCCCAGCGCGCAAAAGGCTAAGGCTGATGGCATGGAAGTAGTTGCCCCGGCTGAGGCGGCTGAACGCGGCGATTGGATTCACATGCTAACCCCGGATGAGACCCAGGGCGATTTTTATGAGTCGGCAATCAAGCCAGCCCTGCGGCCCGGAAAAATTCTTGGCGTGTCGCATGGATTCAGCATTCACTTCAAAACCGTAGTCCCTCCGAAAGAGGTGGACGTGATCATGGTTGCGCCCAAAGGTCCAGGACACCTCGTACGCCGCGTCTATGCCGAGGGCCGCGGTGTTCCATCGTTGCTCGCCATTCATCAGGACGCTTCCGGCCGCGCCCGCGAATACGGATTGTGTTTCGCTTACGGCATCGGTTCTACCCGCGCCGGGGTATTGCAGACGACTTTCAAGGAAGAAACCGAAAGCGATCTCTTCGGCGAACAGGCGGTGCTATGCGGAGGACTGACTTCATTGATGAAGAAAGGATTCGAAACCCTGGTCGAAGCCGGATACGCGCCCGAGATGGCTTATTTCGAATGCATTCATGAAGTGAAGCTGATCGTCGACCTGATCTATGAGGGCGGACTGGCCCAAATGCGGGACTCCATTTCAAATACGGCCGAGTATGGCGATCTTACCCGCGGACCCTTAGTCGTGGGAGATGACACCCGCGCTGCCATGAAAAAGATCCTGACGCAGATTCAGGATGGCACATTTGCCCGCGAGTGGATTGCGGAAAACAAAAGTGGGAAAAAGAAATTCTCCGGCTTGCGCGAAAGCGAGAAAAATCATCCGGTCGAAGAAGTCGGCGCGAGGCTGCGGGGATTGATGTCGTGGCTCCCGAAAGAGAAACCGGCCAAGTCATCGGGTACGGCGGAAAAATCCAAGCAGGTCGTGAACGCGTAGAATTCGTTTAGTTCAAGTCGCTTGCCGTTCCGCGAAGCGTAGCGCTGGAATCTGATTCTCACGCGAAAACAGCGATCGGGTTAGGAATAGTCCCTGAGCCAATTACAATTCCCGGCGTCCTTCCATCGCCTTCAACATCGTAATCTCATCGGCGTACTCAATATCGCTACCGACAGGAATTCCAGTCGCGATGCGGGTCACTTTCAACCCTGCACGCCGCAACCGTCCTGAAAGATAAGTTGCAGTTGCCTCCCCCTCAATTGTGGGATTGGTCGCGATAATCACTTCATCCACCTGATCACTATCTACGCGGCGCATTAAATTCGAAATCCGCAACTGCTCTGGGCCAACGCCGTGCAGGGGAGAAATTAATCCGTGCAGCACGTGATAAACGCCATTAAAGTGCTTCGTCTTTTCAATGGAAGCAATGTTGGTCGGCTCTTCGACAACGCACACCAAGCGCTGATTCCGGGTGGCGCTGGTGCAATAAGTACACGGATCAACGTCGGTAATATTGTTGCAGACCGAACACAATCTCAAATTCGCCTTCACGTCGCGAACCGCTAACGCCAAAGCATCCGCGTCTTCATCGCTCGAGCGCAGAATATGAAACGCAAGCCGCTGCGCTGTTTTGCTGCCAATCCCCGGCAGTTTTTTCAGCTCGTCAATCAGACGCGCCATCGGTTCCGCAAATTTAGACATGGATGAAATTGAGCAATTTAGAAATTTGGTAATCGAGCAATTGAAAACTAAACCGATTCGTGGGGGAATGTCCGAGCCAAGTTCGAAGTTGAAACATCTCTTTTCCCGCAAACCTGATCTTAACCTATTGAGAAACTAAAACCGTACATGGGGACCGCGTGGGCCGGACTCTCCCTTCGGCTAATACGACTACTCCGCGACAATCGTGATTCCAGCGGCATCGGCTGCGATGATCACAGCATCTCCGTCGAGCAACAAACATTTTTCGGCATCGATCGCAAGACAGGTCGCTCCCGCTCCCTTCATCACTTCTATGGTATTGATCCCGACAACCGGTACGTCGAAGCGCATGTCCTGATTTGGCTTGGCGACCTTTACCACGGTAAGCGCACGGCTCAACGTCGAGGCTTCCGATTCGAGGGACGCCATAACTCCTCCGGCGCGCTCGATCGTGGCATCAGTGCCCTCCATTGCTTCAATAGCAACGCAGGCATTTTCTGCGATGACCACGGTCTGTCCGATATCGAACTGAGTCAAGTGTCGTCCCACACCGCGTCCATACTTAATATTTTTCTGTTCCTGTTCTGAGGGACGGCGTTTCGTAAGAACTCCAGGCTTTGCCAGAAGGGGCTCCAGCAATGATGTAGAGCTCTCCAACGTGATGCCTTCATCCGCTAGCGCTTTCGCCACCGCTCCTAATAGCGAATCGGTATTGCGGGTTCCGAGCGAGAGCAAGAGCTTCGCCAGCCTCCAGTCGGGACGAATGGCGGAAAAAATGTGCTTGTGCTTCACCTGTCCCGCCATGACGGCGCGCGTAACGCCTTCGCGCTGAAAAGTTTCAATGAGCCTGGAAAGCTCTCCCAGTGAAAGCCAGTGCACCGTCGCGCCGCGAGATTCGATCTCCGGAGATGTCTCCTCTTTGATCGCCGCGACCACAACCTCATAGCCCTGCGCCCGTGCAGCATCGAGCACGAGGAACGGGAAGCGTCCGTTGCCCGCGATGAGACCGAGTTTGGGGGCTGGGGCCACAGGATTGGAGCCTTACTCTCGAGCACTTTACAAGGTCGGCTCGTAGTGAGGCGACCTTTCCTTGCTCGGGAACACAAATCATGCCCTGCTGGGACTCAAATCATGCGATCATAAATCCGCGTGAGAGCCAATCCAAAACCAAATCACCGTCGAGCCGTCGAGAACACCCAGAGCACGGTAGCCCAGACCGATGCGGACTGAATAGACGTTCTCCAACTGGGCAACTTTCTTGAATCGCAGGCTCGGGTGCTCAAGGTGATCTCGGAAAAGGTGATAAGCCCCGGCGCGCCCGTGCCTGAATCTCATCGGGCAGAGCGGCAAATGCGGTGCGGAACGAGCGCGTAACCCGCGATTCGATCACAAAACTTCATCAATAGGACGAGTCTCGCCACGCTCGTGCTCGCGCCGGGCTTCACCAGCGACGTCTCGCAGCTTGTCTTGCGTGCGCGCCAATTTTTCCTTCCAACCGGTCTCGTCCTCGAGAGTTTCGAGGATCTGCGCGGCGATCGCGTCCTGCTCCTCACGAGGAAGAGTAGCCACTCTGCGCAGAGCATTTTCCAGGAGTTCAGTCACAAGCCGAGCCTAGCAGAGCACCTAGAACGACGCAAGAAGGCGCAGGTCCATTCTCGGAAGAGACACTCGGGGCGATGATACCGAGTTTGGGGTGTGGGGTCAGGCAGAGAGATTGTAACTAAATCAGGCCGTATGGTTCGGACACTCTTGTCCGACGCCTTTGACGTTGACATTGCTCTTGGGGCGGAAGACCAGTACGCGGGCGATTCGCCGAGATTAAGTCCATGAAGTCTACCGCAGTTAGTTGACGACCGATCGGTCCAAAGCTTCCAATTCTTCATTGGTCAATTTGCTGTGGACGCTATTCAACTTGCTTCCATCTCGCAAAGAAAAATATGTATAGGTCGGAGGAGCTGCGCAACAACCGAATTTTGTCACCTGATAAACGTCGCCAGTCACAGGTTCCCCAAGTTCTCCTGGCTCTTGGAGGGTCCACCGCACATTCTTGCCCTCTTGTGCGTGGACGGTGACGGTTGCATTCGGAGGTCCTTCGACGCTGTCTTCCCGGTCGGAGTAGAACGATTCACGGAGTACTAACGCCTCGCGCTGAGTCCCGTGGTCGGTAAAGAGATCAACCACAGTAAATCGTTCATTCCGAGTGATGAAATGGAGCTCGGTTCCCTTTACTTTTATCTCTAGTGTTGAAGTCGCAGAATTGCGGTCTCGAGGAAGTCCGACCCCGAATGTGCCTTCCAACAGAAGGAACTCGGCGATGAGGGCGATGACTAAGATGATTGTAAACACAATCGCCTGCTTCTTCACGGCTTCTCAAATTTTGACATTAGGTAGATTTTTCCCTCCACGTGCTGTGCGCAGACTCCAGCCTAGGGTAATCCCGATACACCTACTTAATTACTCCCCGCTCACTTGCCTCGATGAACCGGATCAGCATCTCTACATCTTCGCCGCGATCATGCTCGGACTTTAACTTCTCCAGGGCTTGGGTGGTGTTTAACTTCGACGCCAGCAGGACTTTATATGCATGGTGAAGCTTCCTGATGCGGTCTTTGGTGAAGCCGCGGCGCTCGAGGCCGGTGGCGTTCAGTCCGTAGGCGTGGGTGTCGCGGGCGGCGGCGGTTTTGGAAAATGGAAGCACATCGCGTGTAATGGTGGTTCCTCCTCCGATAAACGAGTGAGCGCCGATGCGTACAAAATGATGTACCGGACACAGCGCGCCCACCGTAGCCCATTCTTCCACGGTGACGTGTCCGCCGAGGGTTGCCGCGTTGGCGAGGATCACATCGTCGCCGATCACGCAATCATGCGCGACATGGACGTACGCCATGATTAGCGTACGATTCCCCACTAGTGTCAGGCCGCCGCCTTTGACCGTCCCGCGATTGATGGTGACGAATTCGCGAATTACATTGTGATTGCCGATTTCCAGCCGCGTTGGTTCGCCGGCATAAGAAATATCCTGCGGCGCCAATCCAATCGACGAAAACGGAAAGAAAGAATTATCGCATCCAATTTTCGTCGGCCCTTCGACAACCACATGGGACATTAATGTGCAGCGCTCGCCGATTTCCACATCCGGCCCAATCACGCTATAGGGGCCGATCTTGCAGGAGGGATAAATCTTCGCGGCGGGATCGACGATCGCGGTAGGATGAACGTTCATTCAGATCGCGTAGGGACAGCCGCCCCCGGCTGTCCATGGGCCGCAGGCCCATATGTTTTTCCCTCAAGACATGTCGAGCGTTGCTCGACTGGACAGCCGGGGGCGGCTGTCCCTACGCAAGGTCATGCAGGCGTTTGACCCGGCTGATTCTTCATGCGCGCTCGCGCCACCAACCGGCAACTGATCGTCGCCTCCGCCACTTTCTTGCCCTCCACATAGGCGATGCCTTCCATGCGGCCGCCGTCCCCACGCCATACTTTCACATTGACCTCGATCCGCAACGTGTCACCGGGAACCACGGGACGCCGGAAGCGCGCGCGCTCGATTCCAGTAAAGAGAACCAGCTTTTCGTTTCGATCTTCAAACTCGCTGAGCAGCAGCACGCCGCCGGCCTGCGCCATCGCCTCGACGATCAATACGCCCGGCATGATCGGCAGATTGGGAAAGTGTCCCGCAAAAAATGGCTCATTGATTGTGACATTCTTAATAGCCACGATGCGCTTCTCGCGGACCAGTTCAACAATCCGATCAATCAGCAGGAACGGATAACGATGCGGCAGAATCTTGAAAATATCGTGAATATCCAGCGTCGTCTGCGCGGTGGGTTCGTCGATTGCAGCCTGAGCAGCGTCCATCTTTCCTATCCTGTCGAGATTGACGATTATACTGTACGGCAAGTCCCAGATAATACGAAGGGTGCCACATTTCTCGCGCTCTTCGCGAGAAGTGGGATCCCGCAAAAGTCTTGCAACGGATGTTCATCTCAAGGAAAAATGACCAGAAAGATTTCGCAACATAGTTCCCGCGCCATTCCGCCCGCAGACCCGGAAGCTTATCTAAACTATTTCGCACACCGCAAAGACGAAATCGTCGAGACCACGCAACGCCTGGTTGAGATCGAATCTCCCAGCGACGTTAAACAAGCCGTAGATCGCCTTGGCGCGGTCCTTGCCGGACGCTTCGACGCCATCGGCGGCAAAGTAATTTTCCATGTAACAGAAAAATTCGGCAATCATCTGCAAGTAGATTTCCCCGCGGAACATGCCGCCAAGCCGATCTTGCTCCTCGGACACCTGGACACTGTCTATCGCATCGGAACTATAGCCAAGATGCCAAGCCGCGTCGCGGACGGCCGCGTCTGGGGCCCCGGCGTGCTCGACATGAAATCCGGCATCGCGCTCATGCTGCATGCTCTCGAAGCGCTACGAAATTGGAATGGCAAATCACTTCCTCGTCCGATAAAAGTTCTGCTCGTGTCCGACGAAGAGGTGGGAAGTGAGTCCTCAAGAATGCTCACCGAAAAACTGGCGCGCCAATCTGCCGCCGTGCTTGTGCTTGAGCCTGCATACGGCCCGAAGGGCGCCGTAAAAACCGCGCGCAAAGGAGTTGGCGAATACGGAATCAAAATCACCGGAAAGGCCGCGCACGCCGGACTGGATTTCGAAAAGGGCGAGAGCGCAATTATCGAACTGGCGAGACAGATCATTGCAATTTCAGAAATGGTCGATTTAAAGCGCGGCACCACTTTAAACGCCGGCATAGTTCGCGGAGGCACGCGTACTAACGTTATCCCCGACGAGGCCAGCGCTTTTGTGGACGTGCGCGTTCCGACGACGAAGGATGCCGCCGCTATTCATAAGAGGCTGATGCAGTTGCGGCCATCCAATCCGAATTGCAAGATTGAGGTTTTAGGAGGAATGAATCGGCCGCCCATGGAACGGACGCCGAACATCGCGGCCCTTTATAAGAAGTCCGCGCACATCGCCCGAGAGCTTGGATGGGATTTGGAAGAAGCCGCAGTCGGCGGCGGCTCCGACGGAAATTTCACCGCAGCCTTGGGCATCCCCACACTGGATGGCCTGGGCGGGGTGGGCGAAGGGGCGCATGCCGATCACGAATCCGTCGTGATCTCAGAACTGCCCCGCCGGGCCGCGCTGCTCACCAGGCTGATTCAGTGCGTTTGACGCAAACTATAGTTCACCCCTCTAACTTTGACTATGGGGTGCGCAAGGCCTAGAATTTTATTGTCGAGTTCTCTACGGAGGAAGCTATGGGTGAAGGTCTATTCCAGCCGATGCACATTTTGTTGATTGTTGGAATCGCCCTGCTGGTCTTCGGCCCGAGCAAGTTCGCCGGGCTAGGCAAAGGCTTGGGTGAGGGAATCCGAAATTTTAAATCGGCGATGAAGGATGAAGAAAAAAAGCCCGAGGAGAAGTCTTAGACCTCGCTAAAGTCGTGCGCCCGCAACATGCGGTGTGCCAGCGAAACTGGCAATCCCACCACGTTGGAATAATCGCCCTCGATCCGGTAAATCCATCGCGAAGCCATCCCCTGAATGGCGTAGGCTCCAGCTTTATCTTCAGGCTCTCTCGTCGCGATATATTTTTGTATATCTTCCCCGGTCACGTTTGACATGAAAACTACCGTTTGTTCCGAGCGGACGTCTTCGAAGGCAGGTGTCAGTTTAGAATTCTCAGTTCTGGGACCGAGCAGGCAGACGCCGGTGATTACCTGATGGATTCTGCCCGAAAGCAAGCGCAACATTCGCTCGGCGTCTTCATCATTTCGAGGCTTTCCCAGTATCTCGCCGTCGATTACGACGATCGTGTCCGCGCCTAACACGTAATGATCTGGACTCCGTTGAAAAACTGCGCGCGCTTTTTCCGCCGCCAATCGTTCGGCGCAGTCTCGCGCAGATTCCCCAGCAATTGGGATTTCATGAATATCCGCCGCCTGTACGGTAAACGGAATCCCAGCGTTCCGAAGTAGTTCCTGGCGGCGCGGCGAAGCCGAGGCGAGGATAAGGCCCATCATTCGCCATTCTAAGTTAGTCTTTGTGATTATGGGGCGTAACTCGATCGGAGCGTATCTCGAAAATTTCCTGGCTCTCGAGAACCAACTCGCCTACGTTCAGAAGCGTGGATATCGCACCGTTCGCTGGAGGTATCGCGAAGTTGCCAACACCGCCTTCCAATTCGCTCGTGAACTCGATGCCCGCGGAATCAGCAAGGGAGACAGTATTTTGATCTGGGGACCGAACTCCGCGGAATGGGTCGCGGCGTTTTATGGATGTGCGCTAACCGGAGTTGTCGCCGTTCCGATTGACGATATTTCTACTCCCGATTTCGCCGCGACGGTATTCCGCAGTGTGAGCGCGAAGTTATTGATGTGTTCCCGCGAGCATTGTGAACTCAACTCTGGAACCAAATCATTTCCGCTGGATGACTTGCGCGAAGCGGTGCAGAGACACTCCGCCGAGCCGTATGCAGGAACCGATGTCGGCTCTCAAGATACTCTCGAAATTGTTTTTACCTCCGGCACAACCTCCGAACCGAAGGGTGTAGTTATCACGCACGGAAATGTCCTCTCCAATATTGCACCTCTCGAAACCGAGATTCGCAAATATTTGAAATATGAACGCATCGTGCATCCCATCCGCTTCCTGAATCTGCTGCCGCTGAGCCATGTCTTCGGGCAATTTCTGGGCGTCTTTCTTCCGCAACTATTGGGTGGCACAGTCGTTTTCCAGACGGAGCTGAATCCGTCGGAAGTCATCGGCACGATTCGCCGGGAGCGAGTATCTGTACTGGTGGCTGTGCCTCGCATGTTGGAATCCTTGAAAGAAAAAATCGAGCGCGATGCGAGGGACGACGCTGGCCGATTCCAACAGGAATTTCGGAATGCGAAGGGCAAGCATTTCCTGCATCGCTGGTGGATTTTCCGTGACGTCCGGCGCAAGTTTGGATGGAAATTTTGGGCATTCATCTGCGGCGGTGCCGCGCTTGATTCCGAAACCGAAGAATTCTGGGATCGTCTGGGTTACGCGGTGATTCAAGGCTACGGCCTGACTGAGACTACATCTCTGATCAGCGTCAAACATCCCTTTCGTCCGGGCAAAGGATCAATCGGCCAGGTGCTGCCGGGTCGCGAGGTGAAGCTCGCGCCGAACGGCGAAATTCTGGTTCGCGGCGGCGGCGTGGCCAGCACTTACTGGAGCGATCAAAAAGCGCAACCCGTAACCGGCGATGAAGGGTGGTATGCGACCGGCGACCTCGGTGAGTTCGACGCCAAAGGCAATCTGCATTTTAAAGGCCGCAGCAAAGATGTCATCGTCACGCCGTCCGGAATGAAAGTGTATCCCGATGACCTCGAAGCCGCGATTCGACGCCAACCTGAAATCAAAGATTGCGTCGTCATAGCCTTGCCAGTTGCGGGAAACGCCGAGCCCTGCGCGGTTCTAATTCTTCGCCAGCCAGACAATGATCCGACTTTGATCATGAAGCGTGTCAATGAATCGCTGGCCGAATATCAGCGCATCCCCAGTTGGCACGTCTGGCCCGACAAGGATTTTCCCCGCACGTCGACGCAGAAACCCCGCAAGAACATTATTCGAGATGCGGTGCTCGCGAGTAAATCATCCGGCGTAATTGAGCCCCATTCAACTCCACTCTCGCAACTGATAGCGCGCGTCACTGGCCGCGTGCCTTCAAAGGTCTCAACGCACGACAATCTGCAACGCGACCTCAATCTAAGTTCGCTCGACCGGGTTTCGCTCCAGGGCGCGATTGAGGACCGCTATCAAGTTGATTTAGGCGATGCCGGCATCGCTTCGGCGAACACCATTGCAGATATTGAGCGCTTGTTGGCAGGCAAGCCGGCGGCCCGCGTTTATTACCATTTTCCGGGATGGGTGCAACGCTGGCCAATAACCTGGATTCGGAATTTAGTGCAGATTGTTTTGATTCATCCCGCAGTTTTATTATTGGCGCGCCCGGAAATCGCCGGGGAAAAAAATTTGGTGGATTTCCATGGTCCGGCGTTATTTATATGCAATCACATTTCCGATGTCGATTTTGCGCTGGTTCTCTCCTCAATCCCTCTACGTTTGGCGAGCAAACTGGCCATCGCAACCGCGGGCGAGGCCTTGGAAAGTTTGCATAGTCCGTCACCCGAAGCAAATTTATGGCGGCGCGTTTACGACCGCATCAGGTGGGCTCTCGGCGTCTCATTGCTCAATTTATTTCCTCTTCCCCGGCAGGCGGGATTCAAGGAAAGCTTTGTCTACGCCGGCGAATCCGTTGATCGTGACTTCAGCCTGTTAGTTTTTCCGGAGGGCGCGCACACGCCGGACGGCAACTTGCGACCCTTTCGCGCCGGCATCGGACTGCTGGCAAACAATCTGAAAATCCCTGTGGTGCCGATACGGATCCACGGTTTGTTCGAAGTCAAACAAGCCGGCAGGCGTTTTGCTCGTACCGGTGAAATCCGGATAAACATTGGCGCACCGGTGAAGTTTGAATCGGAAGAAGATGCTCAGGCTATCGCGGAACAGTTAGAGCGAATTGTCGATCAGCTATGAAACTTAGCGGAATATCACATTATCAACAGCAATCGCACAAGCAAAATGCGGCAATTAGGCACACGCTGTCGTAAATATACAGAAAACACTGTATGGACGTTAGTCAGTCTTTGAGCTCCCAAGCGCAGGAGGCCGCACAATCAGCGGCAAGACTGCGCTGATTAACATGATCACCGCGATGACCTGCAAGGCGTGCGAATAGTGTCCCGTCGCTTGCCGGATATGCGCGATCAGCGTGGGCCCCAGCACGCCCGCGAATCCCCATGCAGTGAGCATCAGTCCGTAAACCGAACCAACATTTTCCGGACCAAAATAATCCGCTGCAAAGGCCGGCATTGTTCCGAACCCGCCTCCGTAGCAGAGCAGGACCAGGAACGCCAGAATTGTGAAAGTAGAGAAATCGCTGATGCTGGGTAATATCCAAAAGATCACCGCTTGAATTAAAAACATCAGCAGGAAAACCCAGCGGCGCCCGATCAAGTCCGAAAGCCACGCCCAGAGAAAACGGCCCGCGCCATTTGCGATGGAGATGATTCCTACCATTCCTGCCGCCACCACAGCCGTAACATGCGTGATCTCCTGGGCCATCGGAGCGGCTTGAGAAATAATCGAAATGCCAGCGGTAACGTTCAAGAACAATAACGCCCAAAGCGCATACCACTGCCACGTCAATACCGCATCCCGCAAGGTATAGGCCTTGGTGGAGCGTTGTTTCTTTTGCGCCGCGCTCGGCGTCCAACCCGCCGGCACATAACCCTGCGGCGGATCCTTCATAAAAAGCGCCGCTCCCGTAACCGCTATGAAGTAAGCGATGCCCAGAATGGCGAATGTCTTCAAAACGCCGACACTGATAATCAACCGGGTTGCAATCGGCGCCGTGATCAACGCGCCCGCCCCGAATCCCGCCACAGCAATTCCGGTGATAAACCCACGTTTATCGGGGAACCATTTCACTAGCGTGGCTACAGGAACGATATATCCCAGACCGAGGCCGATTCCGCCGAGCAACCCGTAAGAAAGATAAAGCCACCACAATCCAGCCGACGAAAAGTAGGCGAGTGCAACGCCGACACCATAAAAAATTCCACCCGCCACGGCAACCGTCCGCGGCCCGGATTTGCGCATCCACAATCCGCCTACGAAAGACGCGAATCCCAGCACCAGGATGGCGATCGTAAACGTCAGGGTGACTTGCGAGATCGTCCACCCGAAGGCCTTGGTCAGCGGGATGCGAAACACGCTCCACGCATAAACGGCGCCCAGCCCAATCTGCATGATGACGCCAGCCACGGCAATTCCCCACCGGTTAGGCAGCGCGCCACCACTCGAATTCGCATGCGCCATTGATCTACTCCTTGAAATTAGTTTGCGGTCATGAAGCGAACGGTATCTTACGCCAAGACCGCGCCGCAAACCATACACTCCGCAAAACCCACGAAACACGCGGCCCCGGACGCCCTCGTCCGGGCGGACGAGCAAAGCCGTCTCCTTTTCAGTTCAACGTAACCCGAACGCATCCCGCGGCAAGCGACCGGGCGAATTGGCATCTGTGTTTAAATCAATCCATGTTCGCCCGCAAAATCCGTGTGGAGTACGAGGATAATGGCCGCCCGATTCCGTGCCCAATCAAGTGGCTGGATAACTTTTCCATGCGCAGCTTCACCAATGCCAGCGTGTTCGACAACACTTTGCCAGTCTCCGATGGATTGATGGAAATCGGCGCCAACGTTCCTTTAAAAGAATTGAAAGCCGCGATGGAAGACTGGTTCAGAAAGAAAAGTTACATATCCAAAGAATCACATCTACAAGTGACACCGTTAGAATCGCGAACCACGTAGCGATAGCCCCGCCCGCTTCACCAACCACGTGGGGACAGCCGCGCCCGACTGTCCAGTCAAGCGAAGCTTGACGCTTTCGCCGTCACAAAAACCTACTCGAACTGAAGCACAACAATCTCGGGATTCGACCCCAGCCGCAGCGGAGGTCCCCACGTCCCCGCCCCGCTCGAAGTAAAAACCTGCATCTTCCCAATCCTCGAAAGGCCGTATACAAACTGCCGGTAGATTCGCCGCGCCATCCAACTCCACGGAATAAACTGTCCGAGATGTGTATGCCCGGATAGTTGAAGAGAAACGCCCGCCGCCTCGGCAATCTCAGGATGGTCCGGCGCATGTGTCAAGAGAATGCTTGGCCGGTCACGATCGAAACGGATGCCGCGCAGCGCCGACGCAAGATTCCCGCCCCGGGCCGCATTGCAATAAGGCACGCCAATGATCTGCAACCCGTCGGCTTCGACCTTTTCATTACTCAAAACCCGCACACCCGCTGCAGCAATCGCGCCTAGATACTTGCTGTCGTCCCCGAATTGTTCGTGATTTCCCGCGACGAAATATACGCCATGCGGCGCAGTCAACTTACTCAACGGCTCCGCAGCTTTGCGCGCGTCGATGGCCGTGCCGTCATACAAATCCCCGGCGATAAAAATCGCATCCGGTTCCTCGCGCAAAATCTTCGCAACCATCCGCCGCAGAAAATTGCCATTCCGCACGTGGCCCAGATGCACATCGCTGATCAGGGCCGCCGTCCGCCCTCGCCACGCTTCCGGCAGGTTCGCCAGTTGCACGGTGGCTCGCGTTATGCGGGTCGCGCTGGCATTGAAAACCGCATAAATTCCCGCCGCCAGCGCTATGCCAAACAGCCATTCCACCATGAGATGAAAATTCACGGCGACGCCGGCGAGTTGCGCGGTTGCGAAAATAATCCAGCACGCAGCCGTCGCGAAAAACAGAAAAGACAGCAACCCCGCCCAGATCGCCGCCGCCTTGTAAAACGCCCGCACGAAAAAATTCGTATACCGAAACGCGAGCAGTGAAGCCGCCACAAAAGTTACGGAGAGGAACCCAAAAACAATTTGGATCCAAAGGGGGTCAGCGATATCTCTGCCGTCGGACGAAAATGTCCAAGTCTCATAAACCAAAAAATGCGTAAACAAAAGCACACACTGAAGAATTGTTATAAAGATGACCAAGCGTCTGACTCGCATGATCATTAGATTCCGCAAACGGACGGTTGGATTGCAGTCTCTACCAGGCCAGCATCACCAACAAAGCGGGTGCCCATCCTTCGCGCAGTTTGCGGAGGGTGGGAAGCGAGGCTTGGTTCTGGGAGGAAGTCAATGGCATGGAGTAGTTTTCGTCATTATGAGTATGGCGAGCGGGGAGTGGTTTTGGTCGACGAACCTCAGAAGGCGGAACTGCGACGGGTGGGGCAGCCGATTTTGTTTATGATGTGGAGGAGATCAAATCCCAAGGGTGCGCCAGCCCCCCGAGCCTTTGTTCCCTCTTGAATCTTCTTGGGTTAGCCGTCGATCACTTCGCCCTGCGTAGTAGGTAATTGTGTCGCCCTTTGTAATGCTCGTGGTTGCAGTGTCGGATGACTTCCATGCCTGCCCCATTGGCAAGCTTGGCAAACTCTCCTGGAGTTGCAAAAAAGGATATCGCGGTGCCCGAAGACAACGTAAACGACCGCCCCCTGACCTGCGACCAAATTATGCGGCGAAGGAGTCCGAACCATGTCCTGATGCCGTGCTTCTTGTACATATACGAGAGTGCTTGGAAGCGATCTGAGAATTGCGGCGTCGGATCTGTGGGGGGCGCGCTGGGAATCTCTCCGATGTAAATACGAGCATTTGCTTTCGCGATCCGTCGGATTTCGCGCAAGCTGGCGGGGATGTTCTCGCGCGGTACCACCAGCAACACGCTGTTGCATACAACCACGGATGCGCATTCATCAGCCAGAGGGAGTTGGTGCGACAAGGCTTGGCGGACATCCAGCCCGGTTCGGCGCACGCAGTCCACTTCTTCGTCGGTGGCGAGCAGGCCGACGGCGCTGTTAACGCCAATCTGATTCGCAATCCTCAGCAGCGTACCGTCGCCGCAGCCGATGTCAACGACATCGTCTCCGGAACGGAGCTCAACCTCTAATGCGATGCGCTGAGAGATAGCTTTCGTGACTTCTTGCAGGTGACGTCCCCGCAACGCGAGATCGTGCAGGTCGCGCGCATGCTTGGCCGTCTCGCGACAGTACTCGATATAGTCGTCCGAGCGAACGAGTGTCCGTGATGGTGGTTTCACCTGAGGCAATGCGAAGCTTATATCACATCGGCGGCAAAAGTTAGGAGTAACTTATCTTCTATTCGAAATCTGGTGCTTCTGAAAGGCCGAGGGGCTATTCAACGCGAAATGCCGCCTTATAATTCACAGTACGAGCGGATTGTTGAACGATTTTTTCGTCGAACGAACAAGTTCGCTTTGAGCTGTCCTACCCTTGACAACTGCGTTAGACTATAAAATTTGGCTCTGAGCAAAGTTGGCATCTCTGGCTAATCTGCTTTCCTATTATTATTGCGTCCTTTCAGCAATGTCACTACTATGATTTTGTTCTTGTCCAGATTCTGTAACATTTTTGCGATTCCACCGGTCTCAATTACAGAGGTGTGCTCTGCTTAGCCGCTCTATCTGTACTGATGCCTGCGGACCAAATCGACGATAGGGATTCTGTTCAGGTTTAGCCCGCTTATCGTCATTGCTCTAAGTTTGCTTTTATGCCGTTTACCCGGAAGTCCAGGTGGGCGTCCTTAATCTGGAGGAGTTCTGAAATCTGCCTGCTCTAGTCTTGCATTGTTGCCGATATTCCTACTTTGTTTTCAAGCTCTTGCATTCTCCCAAGCGCCTGCAATCACCGCCATCTCGCCGTCAGCCCAGTTGACCGAAGGCGCGCAGGTTACGATTACCGGGAATAATTTCGGCAGCGCCGCGCAAATGGTTGCAACGGCGAACACGAATGGCAACATTGTCAGTTGGAGTAATACTCAGATTGTGATCACCATCGCGCAGGGGACTACGAGTGGGAACTTGTATGTGCAGGCCGGCGGGGGGTACAGCAATCAGGTACCGTTTTCCATGGCTACGCCTGCAATCACCGCCATCTCGCCGTCATCCCAGTTGACCCAAGGCGCGCAGGTTACGATTACCGGTAATAATTTCGGCAGTGTCGTGCAAATGGTCGCAACGGCGAACACGAATGGCAACATTGTCAGTTGGAGTAATACCCAGATTGTGATCACCATCGCGCAGGGGACTACGAGTGGGAACTTGTATGTGCAGGCCGGCGGGGGGTACAGCAATCAGGTACCGTTTTCCATGGCTACGCCTGCAATCACCGCCATCTCGCCGTCATCCCAGTTGACCGAAGGCGCGCAGGTTACGATTACCGGCAATAATTTCGGCAGTGTCGTGCAAATGGTCGCAACGGCGAACACGAATGGCAACATTGTCAGTTGGAGTAATACCCAGATTGTGATCACCATCGCGCAGGGGACTACGAGTGGGAACTTGTATGTGCAGGCCGGCGGGGGGTACAGCAATCAGGTACCGTTCACGATGGGAGCAACGTTTGCGGTGGCAGGTATTTCTCCAACTCAGGGACCGGTCGGATCGCAGGTAACTCTGACCGGGACGGGCTTTGGATCGAGCCAAGGAACAAACTCGCTCACATTTAACGGTACGACTGCGACGGCAACCTATTGGACAGACACATCCATCACAGCACTGGTTCCAAGCGGTGCCACATCGGGAAATGTTGTTGTTACGGTCGGCGGGGCTTCGAGCAATGCAGAGCAATTCACCGTGATAGCTCCGAGCGTGGTTTCAGGTGTCTCACCTGGCAGCGGAACAGCCGGCACACAAGTTACCATCAGCGGATCGGGCTTCGGAACAGCTCAAGCTGCCGGCACAGTATGGTTAGGAAGTACTCTCGCTCCAGTGGTCAGTTGGAGTGCGACGCAAATAGTCGCCACAGTCTCTTCAGGTTCCTCGTCTGGCGTAGCCAAAGTCCAACAAAATGGGCTCTGGTCGAATTCACTTCAATTTTCAGTAAATACGGCGGCGATTTCTAGCATATCGCCTATCAGTGGCATGGCAGGAACGCAAGTCACGATCGTGGGGTCGGGCTTCGGAGCCGCACAAGGGAACGGTCAAGTGTGGTTGGGTACTGCAAACGGAACTGTGACAAGTTGGAGTGACGGACAAGTCATCGCTACCGTAGCATCGGGCTCCGCCTCTGGAAATGCGCAAATTCTGCAGAATGGCGTATGGAGTAATGCGATCGGTTTCAATGTGAATATTCCGCAGATAAGCAGCATCAGTCCAAGCGCTGGTGCGCCGGGAACGGCTGTCACGATTTATGGGAGCGGTTTTGGCACTTCTCAAGGCAGTGGAACCGTAACACTGGGCAGCATGAATGGAGTGGTGAGCAGTTGGGGCGATACTCAGGTGGTCGCCGAAGTCGCATCCGGTTCGCAAAATGGAACTGTACAAATTTCGCAAAACGGAACGTCAAGCAATATCTTGAATTTCAGCGTCCCCGCGTCCGGCACGACGACCAACGATCACATCACTCCAAATTTAATCAGCATGGCGGTTGGCGATACGCGCAATCTCCAAGTCTTGGACTCGAATGGGGTCGCCATCTCCGGGTTAGCATGGTCCGTAACCGACCCAACCATTGCCAGCCTTTCGACCGACGATCCGCCCGTCCTGACGGCCCTCGCAGTCGGCAACGTCACCATCAATGCCGGAGACGGCTCGGCCAGCCTCACTGTTTATCCCGGGGCGTTGCCACAGGGAACGATTCAGTGGTCTGATCCAGGCGACGGGTCCGGCGTAGTGAAAATCATTCCGGCTGTCCCGAGTTCGACGGGCGTGGCTGACGTCTTCGCTTTGCAAGCCGACGGAAGCGTGCAGGCAATCACCGCCGACGGAATCTTAGCCTGGACCTCGAACGTGAGTACTAACAACACTCTGCTTCCGGATTTTCAGGGAGGTCTGGTGCTCGCAAATGCTCAGTCCGTCCAGAAACTGGACGGGATCACAGGGCTACCGTACGCCGCTTACTCTTATTCGAACCCAAGTTACAGCCCGCCCGTTTTAGTTCATACTGACGGCACGATCATTACTGCTGATGGCAGCTCAATTGTTGGGATTAACCCTTTAACAGGAAACCCGAACTTCACCGTTGCAATGGAACAAAGCACTTGGTCAAGGAGCGGCGATGGTTTGGAAGGAGTAGCCCCAGGCCAAGGGAGCAACCCGCCCGTTGTCGGCTCTCCAATCGTGGCAGGAGATGGATACGCTTACTTTCCCTATCAGTTCTCCGAAGATGTATTCACAAATAATATTGTGAGCGGCCAGAACGTCTTTACCGAGACGTGGGGATTCCATTTGCGGGTTATTCGCGTGGGAACCGACGGTTCGTCCTTGGAAACCTCAATTGGGGACTGGGCATACAATAGAGGCGGGTGTTCATCCTGTAGCGGGACATATACCGGTGCCAATCCGGGAGTAGCGGGCGTGAGTCTAATTACGAACGCGGATCAGGGTGCATTGCTGTCATGGTCGGATTGCCTGGGGACCGGACAAGGGTCTTGCACGCCACAGTATTGGATCAGCTCGATCCCGACGGCTGGCGGCGCCTCTACAATGGCCACAAACATAGGCAATGATCCCACGAATAGCTCTAATCAAAACGTCGAGCCTATGCTACAGATGCAGGATGGCTCCTTCGTTGGGACCGTACCCACCGATTACGGCGCGCAAAATCTGATGGTCGACTTTGATCAGTTCGGTAATTTGAAATGGAGCGCTGCGGGGTACCAGCCGCAGATCGCCACCGCCGACGGAGGACTGATCGCCACCTCGCCCTCCGGCCAAGCCGTAACCTTCGACGCAAACGGCAACTCCACCGGCCAGATGGCCGGCTTGCCGACACAATCGTGGCGGGGAAACGAATACCAGTACGGTTCAATTGACAGGATATTTGTCGCGCCTTCTGCGCCTGCCACCCCGCCATATGCCAGTTTTTTAGGAACTAATGAGTCATCGAATAACAGTTCCCCTTTATGCCATGATGATCGCGATAAGCTCGTCGCCGAGTATGGCAATCAGGTTGTCGGTGACATCTCTTACGGCAAGACACCACTTCCCCGCTTTACCCCAGCGTGTTTTCTTTTCACCAATTCCGATCATTCATCGTATTTTCAGTTTTCTGAAATAAACAAATCTTGCCCAAGCCAGAATTATTCGCCAGAGTTCGGGTGGGCACTTATCAAGAATCCATTGATTGCCCCATCCACAGTAGGCTATGGCCTCGATGCGTGGCGAGAGAATTATGGGTCGGCGCGCACAATTAACAGTGGATATCGAGATCCAGTTCAGAACTCTTCGTGCGGTAGCACTGCAACTGGAAGTCGACACCAATTTGGGGACGCCGTCGATCTTCGGAACGACTCGGGAGGTGTGCCGGAATGGAATAGAATGGTCAACGCCGCGAACGACGCTGACGCGGATTACGTCGAAGATCAGAACGAACCCTGTGGCCTGGGTTGCGTGCATGCTGATTGGCGGTATCACGACCGGGGCATGTACAACACCGCGACAATTGCGCAATAGTCACTCTACTAGGAGAACCTAATGCGAACATATCAGTTGATGCTTCCTGCACTGGTACTTGGCGTTTCTTTAACGGCCGCTTCTGAACAGAGCAGGCCGATTCATTCTGATGTCTCACACACCCTCGAGGGCATGACGAGTGCCACATGGGCGGATCGGTATCGCGCATTCAGAGAACGGCCCGAGCTTTCGGACATTGAGAGACGGAACCCCGCCGAGGCAGACGCTCTGAAAGTGGGCCTTATCAACTTATTAATTACCGAAAATGCAGATCTACAAAGAGAGAAGCAGATGGGTTTGCGATTTACGAATGAGGAACATACCGAGTATTACGGGGACTTGATCGGTGAGGTGGCGAGCCTGAATGACGAGCGGTCGGTGCCAGCCCTCTTGGGAGCCATCACTACGGGGGGAATGGCCGAGCGCGGCCTGGCTAGGTTTGGCGAGAAGGTAATGGACCCGCTCCTCAAGCGCGCGCAAGACCCAAGCCCCCAGGTGCGATCTTGCGTTTTGTTCACACTTCGTTACATGCTTAGAATGGGCAGCGTAAAGGATCCCGGCCTCTCGGTTAAGGCTTAGAAAAATCGTACTGACTTCGCTCGATGATTCCGACCCTTCTGTTAGAGCTAGCGCCATTTCAGTAATCGAGTATGTCGATAATAGAGAGGACTTTGTTCCAGCCCTAGAGAAATTGGCGAAGAGCGACCCAGACGAACTGCCCGGTACACCAGACGACGGCGGGGACGGCGGTCGATTCTATCCAGTGCGACAGGACGCCAGAAAACTTCTTAGCAGGATCGCTAAGCACGAGCAGCCCCATCCCTGAAACAAGACCGCTGGCAGCGTGCCCCACCTTTACGTCCTTTGTAAAGGTGGGATCACTAGAGTTCACTGATCACAGACTTTGCTTACGCGCGTCCCGTACGCTTCTGTAATGCCCAATCATCCTACTCGCTATTACGGGACTGGCGATCTGCATTTCATTAATTGCAGTTGTTATCATCGCCGGCCATGGCTGGGAACTCCGCAGCGTCGCGACCTCTTTCTCGGCGTGCTCGAAGAGGTGCGGCAGCGCTATCGCTTTGTCGTCCTGGGATACGTCGTCATGCCCGATCATATTCACTTGCTGATTGGCGAGCCGGAGCGAGCTAATCCGTCGCGCGTAATGCACGCGATTAAGCAAGGTTTCGCGCGCCGCGTTTTGAAGGCAGTTGCCGTCGGCGACTGGCCGGACAGACAGAATTATTTACGGTCGCGGCGGAACGCGTATGGCAGAAACGTTTCTACGATTTCAATGTCTTCACGGCACGCAAGCGCATCGAAAAGTTGCGCTACATGCATCAGAATCCGGTAAAGCGTGAACTGGTGCAGGGGCCCGGAGCAGTGGCTTTGGAGCAGCTATCGGAGTTATGCTTTCGGGGAGCCAGGCGCAGTCCGGATCAATCAGTGGGGCGAGGCCAAAATCAAAATCCCGAAGTCGGCTGCATGAGTTCCCACCTTTACAAAAAGCGTAAAGGTGGGCCAGCCACCTATCTGGGGGAGACCCACTAGTTCCGCTCGCGCCAAATATTGACACCTATGTCAACATTACGGGCAGTGAAACTACCGGACAGGTGTGCTTTTCAGGTCAGCTATCAGGGGATGCCTTCCCAGATACGGAGCTTTTTGTCATTAATTCCCACGGTCAACCCACGACATTGCTGAATTTCGCTACGTCCTATGACCGGAATGTTGGGCCATGGACGTTGTTATCGCCAACCGTTATCGATATGGGTTCGTTTTCCGCTGTCTGCGTGTCCAAGTAAGCAAGGAGCGATTACGAGGAGATCAAAGCTGAACCATAGTGAACATGTGGAAATCTTTCCTATTAGGTTACGCTGCCTGGCCATTGCAACTAGTTTTGCAGCGTCACTTGCGCTTTTCCCCGCTCTGCTTCTGTTTAATCCGATTCTGTTGGCGGGAGGCGCAATTCTGCAGCCGCGTTTTCCTAACGCCGGGAGGTGGTTCATGTGGGCTGCCGCAGCCCAGTTGAGCATAGTTTTGATCACTTACGATGTGTTGTTTTTCTCGCACTCTGTTCCCAATCCACACTACACGCGACTGATATTTTCGGTTGCGAGCATGCTTATTTTATGGTGCGATTTAGAGTTCGTTGCTAATGGCATCACGCGAATACGCCCTCGGGACTTTGCGCCCAAGGCGATTCGTCCGGTGCGCCGGGTTGAATGGATTTTTGCTGTTGTACTCAGTCTGTTAGTATGCTGGGAAACGGCGTGGGCGCCAAGCGCGTATCGCCACTCCGGTAACCTTTCGTCTCTTGCGATGCCGCTGGTACAATCTGCAATTGTTGCGGCCTTCGACATTTCATTGATCCGGAGAGCCGTTCGGCTCAAGGAGGCCCCTCATACTAAATCTCCCACCGAATGATACGCCAGATCCGTTAAGCCCAATTCTTCCCCAAGCCGATATGCCTCCGAAGACGGTCATCATGGTGTCATAATCCACACCAAATTACAGCAATCCGCACATCATTCTTTAATCTATACCAATTCGCGGACGGGACAGTCGTTGGCCGCAATTGACGCGGGTCTTACACAAGCTTGTTAATTTGAGCAGTAAGATGGCGGCCGTGAGCGAGCATTCCCGGCAGCTAAACCTGCAGAACACCCCCTTTCGTTTGGTAAGTGGTGGCTGGCCCACCACGAAGCTGGGACTGCACCTTTTCTTTGGGGTTGCAGGTAAGCTCGTTTCGTGCCTAAACCATCCCGGGAGCAGGTACGTACCAAGCAAAGATGAAGTCCCGACGCCGGTTGCACGAGTATCCCGCGTTTGCACGAGCGCAAAATTGCGCCAGCCGTCTTAGATTCGGAGTATCAGCGTTTCAATCGGTTCAATGACCGGCGGCCTCTGATAACGCACATAACCGGGCGCTGGGTGCTTCAGCGTAGGAAGCTGAATCGTGCGCGCGCCCAGAAGCTGCCGAAGAGAATCCAAACGAATCTCTTCGCAAACATCAAATTGAATAAGTACCAGAACTGACCCATGCAGCGAGATGCTGGCGAGCTTCGTGGAGCCGGGTCGTGCCGCAGTATCGGCGGTCGCAACGGATTGTTCGCTATCACGAGCCATATTTTCCAGCGCGAGTGCGTCAGCCTAAAAGTACGTCTCGCTATCGTGATGCCGCTGTTACCGGCGCCCGGCCATCAAAAGTGACGCCTGAAACCGACTCAAATCACAAACGCTGTATGAGGTGGCTTAGACCTTTTTCCACGCCGTTAGCGACATTAATTCCTCTTTAATTTCCCGCATCCTCTGCACCCGCCGCTCCTGCTCGCCCAGACCCAGCGAATCTTTCCTGTTGCTTCGCAAGAAATTAGAACTCTCTTTGCTAATGTCCGAAATCTCCTGCCGCAGCTGCCGCACCCGCTCCGTCACCGATAACGTCATTGAAACAGAGTAACAAGAATTGTAGCGTCCGCAGAACTCCGATTGAAATTGGAGCGGCCCCACAATTTCCCCCAACAGGTCGAAAAATTTGAACGATGAAATGGTATGGCGCGGCCTGCATAGCCATGCTGGCGCTTAGGTGGCTTTTCGCTGCTAGCTTCTCGCTAAGGTCATATGGGGACGGATATCCATGTCCGTCCAGGCCCGCCTCGCAAGGGCGGGACTTTTGTTTGCGTCGTGCGGGCTCCGTCGCTTCCCCAAAAATTCCCCACGCAGGATTTCTCCCGGATGCACTGCCCTGGGAGGCGTTAAGAGTGCGGACGCGAACCCGGGGCACCTTTTTTTTTCGAAATCGGTTCGA
Organism: uncultured Acidobacteriaceae bacterium; assembly: GCA_963849315.1. Taxonomy (GTDB): domain Bacteria; phylum Acidobacteriota; class Terriglobia; order Terriglobales; family Acidobacteriaceae; genus PALSA-188. The sequence goes on from CAWKGT010000002.1 coordinate 1,239,830, forward strand.
AAGGTTGCGGCGATAATCTGCTAGCGGCTTTCTATAGGGATCCAGTGCTGCGGATATGCGGGGCCGATATATTCCGCACGAGGGCGAATCAAACGATTGTCATCTAATTGCTCAATCACATGTGCCGTCCAACCGCTCACCCGCGAAACAGCAAATACCGGAGTGAACAAATCCACATCAATTCCTAATGTGTGATAGGTCGAAGCGGAATAGAAATCCACGTTCGCGTTGAGTTTCTTGTCCACCTTCACGAATTCTTCGATGCGATGTGACATATCGAACCACTTCGTCTGCCCGCTCGATTTTCCAAGGTCACGCGACATCTGCCGCAAATGCGTGGCTCGCGGATCTTCCGTGTGGTACACCCGATGTCCGAAGCCGGGAACTTTTTTCTTCTGCGCCAACATTGCCTTCACGTGCTCGACGGGGTCGGCTCCGGCGCGATCGATGTCTTCAAGGATATGGAACACGGCCTCATTGGCTCCGCCGTGCAAAGGTCCTTTAAGCGCGCCAATCGCTGACGTGATCGCCGAATACATATCCGAGAGGGTTGCCGCCGTCACTCTCGCGGCAAACGTGGAAGCGTTGAGTTCATGGTCGGCGTGCAGAATCAGGGCGATATCCAAAGCGCGCTCTGCCGTGGCCGAGGGACGCGTTCCCGTCAACATCAACAAGAAATTTGCCGCGTGTGAGAGCGATGGGTCAGGTTCAACCACGTGTCTTCCCTTACGAATCCGGTCGTATGCGGCGACAATCATGGCTATCTGAGAAGTCAGCCGGATTGCGGTCTCAAGATTAGCGTCGTGCTGGCTGCCTTTATTGCCATTCTCATTGCTACTTTCCGTTTCTCTCGGGTCGTAAAAGGAAAGAGCGGATACAGCAGTTCGCAACACATGCATCGGCAAAGCGTTATCCGGAGCATTGTGTAACAGATCGATGATGGCGGAATTTAATTTTCGCGCTTCCGCTAGCCGTTTGCCAAGCTGCTCAAGTTCGTTACGCGACGGTAGCCTTCCGTTCCACAGCAGAAAGCAGGTCTCTTCGAAAGTGGAGTTTTCGGCTAACTCATGAATATCGATGCCGCCGTAGGCTAAAATGCCCCGTTCGCCATCGATGTAACAAATGCTGGAATTAGTCGCGACCACTCCCTCAAGCCCTCGAGGAGCGTGCATTGTGGTGGACATATACCCTCGCTCACTGCTCTGAATTTCGTTGTGGCCGCACGGTGGGAAAGTGAAGTCGCAACTAACTTTTATACGCCAATTCCGGGAGGAATCCAAACTCGCCAGTTCCCGGCTTCGCCGATCTACGTGCGCGCAGGCTGCTGGGCGTATGCCAATTGCAACTTGGGCACCGAAGGGTCACGCACCTTTGGAAATGCTCTGTTTAGCGCCAATTCAAAGGTACAATCTCGATATGCGGCATTGTGTCATCGCACTTGTCATAGGCTTCGCGATGCAGGCGTTGGGCGCCGATTCCGCCGCGCTTCCATTGCTTCCCTGCCCGGGCGGCACTGCGCAAGCCTGCACTACTTCCCAAAAGGATTTGAAAGACGCCAAGAAAGCGTACTTAAAAGGTACGCGGTTGCAAGACGGAAACCATACGGATGCGGCTTACGATCAATTCGAAATCGCCGCTCGCCTTGCGCCGAGGAACATGGAATACCTGACTGCGCGTGAATTCGCACGTGAGAAATCCATTTACGCGCATCTTCAGGCAGGCAATGCCGAAATGGCGAAGGGGAAGGAAGCTCAGTCCCTGAATGATTTCCATGCCGCCTTACTCCTGGATCCTAAAAATGAATTCGCGCAACAGCGGGTGCAAGACGCTCTCGGTGAATCAATGCCAAGAGTTGCGGCGCCGCCGCAGATCGTCGAGGAGTCTCCCGAAATTCGGGCATTTCCGACGGCAGTACGGCCCGATTTTCATTACAAAGGGGATTCTCGCGGCCTGCTCACCGAAGTTGCCGGTGAATACGGAATCAAAGTTCAGATGGAAGATTCCGTGGTCTCGCGGCCGGTTCGTTTCGACGTCACGGATGTCGACTTCGACGCTGCCATGGCGGCGGCCAGCGCGGTTACTCGCACTTTCTGGACTCCGATGGGCCCACAGCAGATTTTGGTCGCGGCCGATACTCCAGAGAATCATCGTCAATATGACCGTATGGCGATGCGGACTTTTTATATTCCCGGCGTTTCCTCGGCAACCGATCTCACCAATGTCACGAGCGTGTTGCGGAACATTTTTGAAATCAAGTTAATTGGACAGAACGTCCAGTCGGGAACGCTTACATTGCGCGCGCCACAGAATACTCTGGATGCCGCCAGCCAGTTCATCGAGAATCTGGACGATTCCCGGCCCCAGGTAATGCTGGATATCGAGATTTACCAGATTGATCACACTTTCCTTCGCAACATCGGGATTGGGATTCCCAATCAGTTCAATTTATTCAACATCGGCGCGGCTGCACTTGCCGGCCTCGGCGGCGGCCAAAATATTCAGTCTCTCATTAATCAACTGATCTCCAGCGGAGGCATCAATCAGGCCAACAGTCAGAGTATCTCCGGTCTTTTGGCGCAATTGCAGAGTCAGGTGAGTTCGATTTTCGCTCAGCCGCTGGCGACGTTTGGCGGCGGACTGACTTTTGAAGGACTCAGTTTAGGAACTCTTTCCGCACAACTATCTCTCAACGAAAGCGCAGTGAAAGATTTGCAACATGCCACGCTGCGAGTTTCGCAGGGGAACGACGCGAATCTTCACATGGGGGAAAAAATCCCGGTTATAAACGCTACCTTCGCCCCGATCTACAACACGTCGGCCATCTCCTCGGTGCTGCAGAACCAGAGTTTTCAGGCTCCGTTTCCATCATTCAATTACGAGGATATCGGTTTGAACCTCAAGGCAAAGCCGATGGTCAGCGGAGGGTCAGACGTAAATCTCGAGATTGAAATGCAGGTTCGGGCGTTGGCCGGGCAGTCGGTCAATGGCGTGCCCATCATTGCCAACCGCGAATACAAAGGGAGCATTACCCTCACGGATGGCGAGCCTGCGGTGGTGGCCGGGTCGCTTTCCCGAAGCGAATCCCGCACCATGACTGGAGTGCCGGGACTGGGGTTCGTCCCTGGACTGAATACAGTGGCGACTTCCAATACTAAAGAAGTAGATGACGACGAACTCATGATCATCATCACACCACGACTGATCCGCCCCCCGGGTCAGACCGAAAGCTCCGAAATCTGGCTCGGCAAGTAAGTCACTTCGCAGCCGATGCAGCCTTAGCCGCATCCTGTGCGGCGAATTCTACCGACTGCTTCAATGCTTCGTACGGAATGGTGCCCAGATTACCGATCAACCTTCCATTGATGAAGAGAGTCGGAGTGCCGGTAACCCCGAGCGAAGTTCCCAATTCCACGGACCGTTCAACCCGGCCCAAAGTCGCGGGTTTCGCTGCGCACTCCGCCATCTCGCTTCCCTTCACGCCGGCGGCATCTGCCAGGTCTTTCAGTTTGTCGTCGGCGATTGCAGCTGTAATATCGGACTGCGCGTCGTAGACACTCTGAATGAATTTCCAGAAGGCGGAGTTCGAAGTGCGGCCAACACAATCCGCGTAAGCGGCAGCCTTTTCCGCCCAATCGTGCACGGCAGTAAGTGGAAAGTTTTGAAATACCAGCTTCGCGTCCTTCTCCTCCGACAACAACTTGTCCACGATAGGTTGCCCTAGCTTGCAATGAGGACATTGCAGGTCGCTGAACTCGAAAATCGTTACCGGCGCGTCCGCGGGTCCGCGTGAGGGGCCGGTGGCCTCCTTTTCGAGCTTATTGCGAGCGGGGGCAAAAGGATGGCTGCCAAACGGAATAATCTCTCCAGTGATCGCGTGTTTCCCATCTGCGGTTACATAAAACTGATTCGTCTCCAGCCCATGGGGCGTGGTGACCTCGACCATCACTTCCGCCAGACCCTGCGCTTCCGATGGTTTGATCTCAGAAATTTTCCAGCTTACGGTCGGGTTGTATCCGAACATCTCGCGCAAGAAAGCATTTACGGTTTCTTCCGAGGGCAACTGTGTTTCTTTGCCTGGCGAACTTGTTTCGGGAACGTGAGCGGCGCCTGCCTTGCTTGCTTTGCTGGAAGGCGCCTGCTGAGACTGGACCACCGTGATAGCCGATAAAAACATCACCAAGTAAATCAGCGCGCGCATGTGTTCCTTTCACTTCGCTGGGAAAAAATATTAGTAGATCTTTATTTGTAGTTGGATATTTTACCTGAGAGCTTAAAGATCAGATTTTGCCGCAATAGGAAAGCGGCGGCCGGAGCCGAAAGCCTTTGCCGAAATCTTCAACACGGGCGCCGCCTGTTGCCGCTTATATTCGCTGCGCTCGACCATGCGTATGACTTTTCGCACCAGATCCAAATCGAAGCCGTGCATGGATGAAATTTCCTCGGCCGATTTCGATTCTTCCACGTAATCTTCCAGAATTGGATCGAGCACTTCGTATGGCGGCAAGCTGTCACTATCTTTTTGCCCGGGACGCAGTTCCGCCGACGGCGGTTTCTCCAGCGTCGCCCCCGGAATTACAGGCCGACGCGAATTGACATACCTGCTCAATCCATAAACCAGGGTCTTAGGCACGTCGGAAATTACGCCCAATCCCCCAGCCATATCACCATAAAGAGTGCAATATCCGACACCAAGCTCGCTTTTGTTTCCCGTACTTAACACAATCGCGCCGAATTTATTCGAAAGCGCCATCAGCAAAGTGCCACGGGCGCGAGATTGAATATTTTCCTCCGTCTCATCCTCTTTATAGCCGGAGAACACGTTTTGCAGCGTATTTCTGTAATTTTCAAAAACATTCGTGATAGACAAAGTTTCAAAACGAATGCCGAGATTCTTCGCCAGGGTTTTGGCGTCGCCAATCGATCCCTCAGAAGAGTAGGGACCGGGCATACCCACGCCAATCACGTTTTCAGACCCGAGGGCGTCGGTTGCGATGGCTGCTGTGAGTGCAGAATCGATGCCTCCGCTCAAACCGACGATCACCCGCTGAAAACCGCATTTGCGGACATAATCCCTCGTGCCCAGCACCAGAGCGGAGTAGACGCTCGCTTCATCGCCCTCGATTTGTTCGTGGATATCTCCGGTACATTTATCCGAATCGAAAAAAACCATGTCTTCTTCGAACGATTTGCATTGCGCAACCACTTTCCCGGAGCAATCAAGGGCCATGCTGGAACCATCGAACACCAGGCTGTCGTTCCCGCCCACCTGATTCACCATGATCACCGGAACTTTATAATTCCGTGCTATTGCCGCCAGCATATCGCGGCGCAGTTCACGCTTGCCCATCCAAAAGGGGGACGCCGAAATGTTCAGCAGAATATTTCCGCCTGCGCCCAGCAACGCTTCCACGGGATCGAACGTGTAACGCCGCTTATTCCAAAATTGCTTGTCGTTCCACGCATCCTCGCAAATGGTGAGAGCAATTTTTTTACCGAACAGAGGAACTAGACTTTGGCTGACGGCAGGAGCAAAATTTCGCATCTCGTCGAAAACATCATAGGTGGGCAGCAGCATCTTCGATTGCAAGAAAGCGATGGCGCCACCCTGCAACAACGCGGCTGAGTTCATTACCGATTTGCCGGTGCTCGCGTCCGCCGGAGTAACCATGCCACAAATCACCGCGATACCCCGCGTATCGCGCGCAATGTCCTCCGCCGCGACGCGATTATGCTCCACAAATGAGGATCGCTCAACCAGATCGCGCGGTGGATATCCACATATCGAAAGTTCGGGAAATAAAATCAGGTCCGCTCCCGCGGACTTTGCGCGCCGGGACAAGTTCGTGATATTAGCGGCATTACCGGCAAAGTCGCCGACCGTGGGATTGATTTGCCCCAACGCAATCTTCACACCTCAAGTGTAAAGGCGCGGAGCGTACCTAGCCAAATGGGAACGCGGCATTTTATCGGGTGGATGCCTCAAATGTCGGATCAAGATTCTGCGTGGACGGCGGCAAATTGGAGGGGTCGCTACGCACAGGTTTGTCGGTATCTTCTTCGCCGGGACGGCGCAATGTGGGTGCCTCCGCGGGTCGCGCCGCCGGTCCGGCCGCAGCCTTGGCAACACTGTCATCGAGATTTACTTCTTTCTCGGTCCGCACAATTTTTTCGCCGGTCACCTTCATGGTTTCCACGCGAACCACTTCATCTCCGACCAGGCGAACAAAATCCACGGTTTCTGGAGGCTGCCCATAGATCCACTCCTCGTATTCCGTGTCGCCATCTTTTTCGCGCGTTTTCTGGCCCGCTCTGCCTTTTGCATAAATGACCATCTCCCGGTTCATTCCAACCAGCACCCGATGGTCCTGAATCGCTTGCTTTACATTTGCCGGGACGGTCTCAAGATACGCTTGCAAAGCAGATTTGGAATCGAAGTCGAAAACCGGGGCGAGCAAATCTTTAAGTTGCCTTGGATTGAGGTCCGGGATGTAACGATCAAAAACTAAATCCACATAGGAGCCACGCGGGTTCTCCGCCGGACTGCCGGCAATCGGCGTGTCACCACCCCCGGTCCCCACAGAAATGTGCTGATACCATTTCATCCTCTTAACCGGACCGCCATTGATTTCAAAATGAATGCGGTCGCCGCGAATCTCGATCTCAGAAATGCGCGCCTGGTCGCCGGGTTTTACCGACGGCCCCCACATCGTAATCAACTGGTGAAGTTCATCTCCATTCGGAGAAATAACGCCATCCTTCAAAGTCAAACCCTTTTTGCCCATAGGAAACGGAGTTCGAATATAGACCAGTTCGGCATTGAAAGACCGTATCAAGTCCATTCGAGTTTGGCTCGTCATGTGTGGCGGAGGGGATGGTTTGGTGTCACTGAGCAAAGCTGTGGTGAAGAAAAGCGGAATCAATAGCGGGGAAAAATACAGTAACTTCATGACCCACCAACCCAATTGCTGCTTATTATACCGCCTGACAGTTTCAGACTGAATAATCGAGGAAAAAAAAGGCCCATCATTAGAAGATGGGCCTCTCACTTAAATCGAAAAAACTAACCTATTGATAGGTGAAGTTGAGATTATCCAGAATCACGGAATAAGGCTGCTGGCTACGGTTGCCGTCAATCTGGTAGTTGATGGTCACGCCATACCACGAGGTTGGCGTAGGCGTGTCGTAACGGTTCAGGTTTGCGGTCACGCCGTTCAGCGTAATGGACTGGAATAACAGGTGATTATCCGACGTTCGCTGCACGTGCAACGTTAGATGGTTCCAGGCATTGCTGACCGGATTGCAGCCAATGCCGCTGGGAACCCAGTGCCCGCCGGGATTGCTCCACGTATCCCATTCATGTCCGCCGGCAACCCGGCATTCATGGCCCCAGATGAACGATTGTCCATTCACGAACTGGTTGATATCGAACTCCAGCGCCTGTGAAACCTCGACGTCCGCAACCCAGAAATACACGTCGTAAGTAAAGTCGTGCAAGCTGGGAGCGAGCGTCTTGTCATAGTCCGGAAGACCTTGCTGCGAAAAGTCCCCGATCAGATGGTTATTCCACAGCACATCGGAAAACATCTGCGAGCTCGACGTTCCACCAATACTGCTTTTTGTCGCCGCACCGCTCAAAGAAGGAGAACCTGCCCCTGGATTCCAGGACCATGTTTCCTGGGGACCACTAGGCTTGCAGCCAGGACAAATGTTGTAATCGAGGGAGGGCAGCAACGCATAACCTGTCCATTGCTGTTTTTGCAGGCTGTAAAACGTCTTACCGCCCGGTGTGCCGCCGCCGCCCCCGGAACCGCTGCCAGAGACGGTAACTGTGATCGGCGTGCTAGCCGAGCCACCGCACTTATCCCATTCTTGAACAACGGTGTGATAAGTTCCCGCGTTCAGATTCAGGTTGGTATCGAGCGTCGATCCGTTTGCCGAATACGCAAGCGCATTTGACGCCGTGTAGACGCCCATTGACGCCACGCCCTGAGCGCAGGAAGTGGTCGCGCTGGCCACGAAATGCGCCGGACTTGAGACGGTGCTGTTGTTGGCCGGAGACGATACTTGCACGCCAGGACCTTGCGAGTTCGAGACTTTCAAGTTCACCGGCATGGTTGTACTTGAACCGCAAGCATCCCACGCTTGCACCACCGTGTTGTAAGTACCGGGATTCAGATTCAAGTTCGTATCCAGTTTCGACGCGTTCACGGTGTACGCCAACTGGTTCGGGGCCGAATAAATACCCATTGCCGCCACGCCGCCCGGGCAGCTCGTTGAAGCCGATGCCACATAATGCGCAGGCGACGCCACGGTGCTATTACTTACTGGTTGCGTAACCTGTATGCCAGATGCCTGTCCGCCGACTTTTATGGTAATGGGCGAAGTCGTCGACCCGTTGCAGTTATCCCATTCCTGAACCACGACATTGTATGTTCCAGCGTTCAGATTGAGGTTAGTATCGAGCGCGGCGCCTTTTGCCACGAACGCCAGCGAATTTGAAGCGGTGTATATGCCTATTGCAGAAACGCCCTTGGAACATGTGGACGTCGCGGTAGCGACGAAATGTACCGGCGACGATACCGTCGCGCCACTTCCAGGCGCCGATACCCCGACCCAGGCGAATGCCGAGACCGAACTCAGCAAAGCAATGAGGCACACAAGTGTAGCGGTGGGCTTAACTCTCATTTACCTTTTCTCCAGCTTTTGGATTACGAAGCGGCGCGGGAAAACTGTTTACGAATTGATTGGAGTTTAAGGGCTGCGAAGATCAAACGCTAGAGGAAAAACAGTAGAATCTCACTCGAAAGTGCATCCTCACTAAGGCGAAATACTTATGCATCGCAATTGGTGCAAATGATTCGCCGAGCGACTTTGCAACTATGAAAGATTCAAAGCGCGCTTAATGGTGCCGCGTTCTTTTTGAATTTTATCCTGAAGCAATGTGATGGAATAAATCAATTGCTCCGGCCGCGGAGGACATCCTGGCACATAAATATCAACAGGAATAACCTGGTTGACGCTTTGCACCAGCGCGTAGTTGTTGAACACGCCGCCTGAAGTCGCGCACGCACCCATTGAAATTACCCATTTCGGTTCCGGCATCTGTTCCCATAATTGACGAATCACGGGCGCCATTTTATTGGATACGCGGCCCGCAATAATCATAAGATCCGACTGCCTCGGCGAAGGCCGGAACACTTCCGCCCCGAAGCGAGCAATATCGAAACGGGACGCGCCCATCGACATCATTTCGATCGCGCAACACGCCAGGCCAAACGTCATCGGCCAGATAGAATTCTTACGCATCCAGTTGACGGCATTATCGAGCGTGGTAAGGACCACGCCTTCCGGCGTGGGGTTGCCGTAAGTAAGATCGTTGACTACTCTCTTACCTTTTTCTATCGATACATACGGCCCGAAATTATGATCGTTCTCCATATTTCTATTGTAAGGGTGTACCGCTTTAAATTCCAAGAACGGTAGTTCCTTTTGGATACCAACTTCTTCAGCCCATCAACATTCCTCTTATCGTCACCCGGTTCGTCAATCGGCGTTTCCGCGATGAACGCTGCATGCGCCAGCCGCCTATCATTTAGCAGGCGGCGGAACGGTTCTAATCCAATAATTCCCGTTCCGATGTTTGCTGGTGACGATCTAACTTCGAGCCGCGCGCGCCCTTGGCATCATTGCAGTGCCACACCCGCACGTTTTTCAAACCTATCGTAGCGTCGAGACACGAAATGGTCTCTTGCATACCGGTTTCGCTGAGGATGTCATATCCCGCAACATGGGTATGGCAGGTATCGATGCACGCAGCGACCAGGACGAGCCCATCCAAACGTTGCAGCACTTTCGCAACTTGTTCGAAGCTGCCGCCCAAAGAAAACTCTTCCCCGGCAGTATTCTCGATCAGGATGGTTAAGTTATGCTTCGCAAGATCGGCAGACTGCGGCCGCGATTGCACCGCAACATACTCACGCCCGAAGGTTTTGGTTTCTCCAAACAAACCCTATAATGTCCCCACCCATGCCCCTAACCGGCGGAACCAAAATCGGTCCCTACGAAATTCTCTCTCCCATTGGCGCCGGGGGTATGGGCGAAGTTTATCGCGCCCGCGACTCCCGCCTGGGACGCGACGTCGCCCTCAAAATTCTCCCCGACTCTTTCGCCCGGGACACGGATCGCCTGCGTCGCTTCGAACAGGAATCACGGGCGGTCGCCGCGTTGAATCATCCCAACATTATGGCGATTTACGATGTGGGGGAAAACAACGGAACACCATTTCTGGTTTCAGAACTTTTGGAAGGCGAGAGCCTGCGCGAAATCCTCAGCGAAGGCGCTCTCTCCCAGCGCAAGACCATCGACTACGGAGTTCAAATCGCTCACGGCCTTGCCGCCGCACACGAAAAAAATATCGTCCATCGCGACCTCAAGCCGGAAAACTTATTCGTCACCAAAGATGGACGTGTCAAAATTCTCGACTTCGGACTAGCCAAGCTCACCGAAAAACTGCCCGCCGTCGACGGCGTCACGCTAACCAGTTCTCCCACCGCAGTCGGCACCGTCATGGGCACGGCAAGCTACATGGCGCCCGAACAAGTGCGCGGTCAGGGAGTCGACCCGCGCACAGACATCTTCGCGTTCGGAGCCGTGCTCTTTGAAATGTTGACGGGAAAACGAGCCTTTCTCCGCGACACTCCTGCCGAAACCATGACTGCTGTTTTGAAAGAAGACCCACCGGAGACGACTGCGCCAGCGCACCCAATTTCCCCAGCTCTGGATCGCATAGTCCGCCGCTGTCTGGAAAAAAATCCCGAACAGCGGTTCCATTCCGCGAAAGACCTTTCATTCGCGCTTGCATCACTAAGCGGAACCGAGAGCAGCGCCACTCTCCGCGCCTTGCCGAAATCGCCACGGCAGATTTCGTGGCCGCTCTGGGCCGCAGTCGCGACAGCATTAGTCGTCGTTGCCGGCGTGGCCTGGTTCTTCGCCTCGCGTCGAGCAGCTCAACCGCGCATGCAGTTCGCTATCGCCGTTTCCGGAGAAGTCAGCCACCTCGCGCTCTCCCGCGACGGCTCCATGCTGGCCTTTGTTTCGCCCGACGAAAATTCCGGACGCCCCATCCTTTTCCTACAGCACATTGGCTCGCCCAATGCCACTCCGTTGCCCGGAACTGAGGGAGCCAACTTTCCTTTCTGGTCGCCCGACGGCGCATACATCGCATTCTTCGCCAACGGCAAGCTCCAGAAAATCGCCATCTCCGGCGGCCCTCCACAAGTCTTGGCAAACGTGCAAGCCGCCCGCGGTGGAAGCTGGGGAACCCGCAACGTCATCATCTATGCTCCCGACGCGAGCAGTAATATCTGGCGAATAAACGCCGACGGTACCAGTCCCGCATCAGTCACCGACCGTGTCAGAATCGCCGAGGATTCCACCCACCGCTGGCCGGTTTTTCTCCCCGATGGCAATCATTTTCTTTTCTTCGCGAGTAATTTCTCAAACCAGAAAGATGACCGCTCGAGCGGCATTTATCTCACCGCTCTCGACGGCAAACTGCGAAAACTCGTGACCCCGTGCCATTCGAGTTTCGGCTACGACTCCGGCCACCTCTTTTATGCGGACGATCAACGCCAACTGGTGAGCATTGCCTTCGACACATCCACGGGCGCGGTTTCCGGAAGTCCCAGCGTGATTGCGGGCACGGTAGGATTTCAACCTTCCACCTATTGGACCGCGCTCACCGCCGCCGAAAACGGAACTCTTATCTATAGCGCCAGCGCCGAGGGCGCGCGCTCCGCCCTCACCTGGATCGACCGCACTGGCAAGGAACTGGGACGCGTGGGCGAGCCCGGAATCATGTACAACCCCACGCTTTCTCCCGATGGCAGCCGCGTCGCCGTCGATATCACCGACGAAAAAGCCAACAACATCGATGTCTGGATTGAAAATACTAACGCACCTGGCAGTTCGCGTTTCACCTTCGATCCCGCCGAAGAAGTTGTTGGCGTATGGTCGCGCAATGGCGAGGCCATTGCCTATCGCATTAATTTCGAGGGCGGACCAATTCTCGAAATCAAGCCTGCCAGCGGCCTCGAACGAGAACATCCGCTTTTAAAGGCCGCCCCGGAGGACGACACCATCCCCAATTCCTGGTCCCCCGGCGACCAGCAAATTCTCTGGACGCGCCAGACTCCGTCAGGCTCTCAATTGCAACTAGCGTCGGTAGCTGACGGAAAGTCCGCTCGATTCCTGTCCGGCCCCGGAAATCAAACCAACGGCCAAATCTCTCCGGACGGGAAATGGGTCGCTTATGCCTCTGACGAATCCGCCAACTGGGAAATCTACGTGACCACATTCCCGGGGGGTGTGGGCAAATGGCAAGTTTCAAGTGGAGGGGGCACCGAGCCGCGCTGGCGGGGCGACGGCAGAGAAATCTTTTATATCGCGTCTACCGGCATGCTCAACGCTGTTCCCGTCAGCGCCGGAGCAACATTTTCCGCCGGCACTCCCGCTCCTTTATTCCAGATTCACGGACGCGCCGCAATCTCGTCCACCGACGTCTTCACCTATGACGCCACGAAAGACGGCCAGCGCTTCCTCGTCAACCGCTACGTAAAACCAGAAAAAATCTCCCCGCTAAACATAGTCCTGAACTCCTCTTCTTCGAATTAAGATGGCGCGTCGAGGGTGCCCCATTCAAGCCACCTTTTGGCCTGAGTGGAGATTTTTTGATGTTGTATAGTTGCTGCGCATTTGACCTTAAGACCATTCTCGTCTGTTGCATCAACAAAAGAGGACCAATGAAATTGAAACATTTGCTTTCGATTTTTACGATCGTGTTGTTCATAGCCGGCTCGATAGCCGCGCAGGATAAGCCCGGCGCCATCGCCGCACTGGAATTCCAAAAAATAAAGAGCGGCATGGCCCCGCAATACGAGGCTGGACGAAAACAAAAAGCCGCCTGGCACAAACAACAAAATGACTCTCAACCTTTATTCGTCTGGAAAACCTTAAGCGGCGACGACAGCGGAGGCTATATTGTCGGCCGCCTCGGGCAACATTGGGCTGACATGGACAAGCCATCCGTCCCCGACGCCGCTGACCTCTCCGAATTCCAGAAGGTTATGGGAAGCTACGTTGAGTCTGTGACCACCCGCTACTACGAGTACATGCCGAAAATCAGCGTTCGCAGCGACGACAAAATGCCCAGCAAGTACTCCGAGATCCGTACCTTCTATGTGCGCTACTCGAAGCAGTCAGAATTCCGCTCCGCCATCGATCGCGTCTATGATGCCTCCGTAAAGACCAAATGGGGAGTCAACTATATGTGGTATGAGCTCGCCAACGGCGGCCTCGAGGGCACATGGGTTCTCGTCATCCCCCACAATAATTGGACTGATTTTGAAGACAAACCCGACGTCAAGCCCTTCCGCGACATGCTCAAAGAAGCCTACGGACCAGCCGAAGCCGATTCCATCGTCGATCGCATTGACGCCTGCGTCGAAAAGGAAACCAGCGAGATCATAGAATTCCATCCCGAGTTAAGCTACCTGCCAGGGAAATAAAAGAGGCGCGGTGCGCCCCAGGTGTCCCATCCTAGTCTTTCCGCACTTTGGAGAGTTAGGGTGGGGAATTTGCCGGACCAAAGTAATTCCTGACCAGGTTGTTCGTCGGACCGCGCGCAGCCTACATAGATTCTGCGTAAAAGAACGGGCGATGCGCGCTGCTCTTCCAAAAATAACGGAGGATGATTAGGCTGGCGAATGCCGCATACGCGCACCATAGCGACGTAAAAGCGTAGCGTTTAAACTCCATCACCACCACAAGAATCATGAGATTTGCCGCACCGAAAATGATCATGTCGCGTATTTTGGAAAAAAACAGCGAGCCGCAAGTTGCAATTACGTATAGCAATGCCACCGCTGTATGGTTCGTCGCCTGATTGATGTAGACGATACTGTTGCCCTTGACATATACCTGCAATGAGTACGCTGTCAGCGCCCACAATATATACAGAGATGTTCCTGCGCCTAGAATAAGGAATGGCAGCATCCGCCTGCGGCTGTTCACGTCTGGCTCGAAGAGCAACACGCTCAACGGCAACAAGAATGGCAGAAGGCCCTGAGCATAGAGCATGAATGCCGCGCCCATATCATGCGCTACCGCGGGCGAAAGAATACCGTCCAGCCCCAGCCAGACGAATCCTTCTATGAATTGATGAATAGCGAAAAGCGTGGGCAGAGCTGCAAACAGCAATTCCCGCCTGTGCTTCACCTTGGTCAATGTCACCACGCCAATGGCGCCCAAAACTCCGCTGCCAACAAAGTTCGCTGTTGCAGAAAAACACAAGCTGGCTCTCTCCGCCAGCGAGGATTACATCTATCGTCCCCGGACGCAAAGCATTTTTTGGGTCGTCCTGCACTGCAACGGTGGCACATTCAAGCCATCTTTTGGCTTGAGTGGGGAATTACCCCATTCCGCGATAATTCTTGAAATAATGCCCCCGCATATACGCAACTCCCATCCTTAGCATCAAAACGCTGATTCCAGGAGCAGAAAATGACCCTCAATAGTCCCTCAAGAAAATCGCTTGTCTTGCAAGTCGCAGTAGCGGCGCTCGCCTTAACCCAATTTGCCCAAACCCAGACTCTCGTCTCTTCCAGTGGTGTGCTTCCCAGTTCGCTAACCGCCAACGCATCGATCCAGAAAGCCTACAAGTTTCAAGACACCATGATGGACGCCTATGCGTCCGGCACCACCGTGCGTCTTACCCAGAGTTATTCCGATCAAGCCCTGGGACCGACCGCTTTTACCTACGACAACGCAGTCACTATCGACGCATATCTGGTGCGCGGCAGTTCTGGCAACTTCGAGCGTGCCAAAGTGCTGGGCAACGGATTAATCTACGCCCAGTCCACAAATTTCCCGATTAACGATGGCCGCTTCGCGCAGGCATATTTCGTGAACCAGCCGAACCCGGACGGTAGCGGCGCTTACATCACGCCTGCGGCCGCTCCTTTTTACTTCTACTCCAGCTCCACCGGAGACCAGGCCTGGGCAGGCATGGCCCTAACTCAACTCTACCGCCGCACCGGAGAAGAAAAATATCTCACGTCAGCTTTGAAGGTCGCGAACTGGATCGTCCTCAACACCTACAGCACGCTGGGCGCGGGCGGCTACTCTTTCGGGACTTACATTAACCAGTTTAATCAGTCCGTCCCCTCGCCAAATGGCAAGTCAACCGAGCACAACATCGATACCTACGCCTTCTTCACTATGCTCGCCGATGTCACCCACGATGCCACCGCAGAGAATGGCAAATCGTGGACTCAATTGGCAAACCATGCGCTGCGCTTTGTTCGCGCTATGTACAACCCTGCTGGCCACTATTTCTACACCGGAACGCTGGGTGACCAGATCACAATCAATCCCTCGCCTATACCCGAAGACTGCCAAACCTGGTCCTATCTGGCATTGCTAGATAATCGTTACAAGAAGACCATCGATTGGGTTCTAAATAATCTAGTAACCACCGACACCGCCGCATCGCCGCATTCGAGCCTCACCGGAAGCGAAACTATCACTGGGGTAGTTTTCGATACGGCCAGCTTGACCACTACCGCCGACGATCCCACCGCAGTATGGCTCGAAGGCACCTCGCATACCATCGCAGCTCTAATTGCCCGAATTATCGCCGGTAACGAAAGCCTATTCTCCCGCTTCGCAGATTTGGGAACCGTCGAATATTTCGTGGAGAATTGCCAGAAGGCGCAGGCCGAGCTAGGCGCAGGACAAACCGTCAACGGGATGACCATCCCTGTCGGCGAAGGCCTGGTCGCCGCGACCAGCGTGATGGACACCGGTTTCGGCTACACTTACGGTCCATCGCTCCACATCGGCGCCACCGGCTGGTACCTGATCGCGGTCCAAGGAGGAAATCCATTCCAATTAGGCTACGAGACCCCGGGAAAGTAGCAACGACGGCGCCCCATTCAAGCAATCTTTTGGCTTGAGTGGGGAGTTTTGCAGACCGCAGAAAAAATGTTCTCCCAAAAACTCAAACCGCCGGACTCTGACAGGTTCTTCAGAGGCCGGCGGCGTTTTATCTCGACTTAGGTTTTTTTAAGTTTCGATAATCCGTGGAGTAATGAAGAAGATCAGCTCCTGGTTCGTGGTGCTGACCGTGGTATGTTTGAAGAGGTTGCCCAAGTACGGAATGCTACCCAGCAAAGGCACCTGCGAGACGCTGATGGAGTTATTGGTTTGGATAACGCCGCCAACCACCACCGTGCCGCCATCAGTCACGAGCACCTGCGTCGTAGCCTGCTGCGTGATCAAGGTCGGGTTGCCCTGAACTTCGTTTCCGAAATCTGGCGTGGTATTTTCCACGTCTACGTTCAGGAAGATTGTGTTTTCAGACGTGATCTGCGGAATGACCGTCAGCCGCAGGAAAGCGTCCACGTAAGTCACGGTTGGCGGTCCGCCTAACTGCGCCTGAGTCACGATTGGCACCCGGACGCCCTGGCGTACCAGAGCCTGAATATTATTTTGAGTGACGACCCGTGGACGCGACAGAATTTTAAGCAAGCCGCGTGATTCCGCCATGGTCAAAAGAGCGTCCAATTGAATGTGATTGCTGAAGTTGAGGAAGCTCAAACCGCTCGTCGGGCTGGCAACGCCCAGGTTCGAGAATAAGGGAATCTGTGTCGGGCCCCCTGCCGTAGTGCTGCCGCCTGTCGATACCGTTTGGTACTGCGGAGTTATTCCATTCACGGTTATCGGCGAAGTTCCAACGCCGCCAACGCCGCCCACTGCGTTAGCGGAGTTTCCCCATCCGAATCCCAGCTGGGTTCCGATGTCGCGAGCGAAGCTGCGGGTTGCAGCCACGACGCGAGCTTCGATTTCCACTTCCTGCGTCTTGCGATCGAGCTGCGTGAGCAGGCGATCGATACCCGGCATCACGGTCGGAATGTCGGAGATGATTACGGCATTGGTGCGATCATCCGAGATAACGTCCCCGCGTTGGCTCAGAAATTTCTTAACGGTTGGCACGACATCTTTAGAGTGAGCGTAGCTCAGGAATCGGGTAACGGTGACTTTATCGACCGCCAGAGCTTCTGATTCCTGCTCTTCGCGGCGTCCATCAGCTTCTTTCTTCAAGGTGTCTACAGTCGCGATTCGCAGGACGTTTCCATCCAGCTGCCGCGATAGATCGTTGTTCTTCAGGACGATATCCAAAGCCTGATCCCACGGCACGTCATCAAGGACGATAGTCAGCGTTCCGTGAACATTAGGATCGAGGACGACGTTGAGTCCGCTGATCTCGTGAATCAGGCGGAAGAAATCTTTCAGATCTACATCTTTCAAATTTACCGAGATCGGCTCGCCAGTGTACTTGGGTCCGATGACCGGAGCCTGCTGCTGCATTTGCGCCTTCTGTTCAGCAGCCAGATTATTGGCCGCCGGATTCTTGGCGCTCGGCATTCCGTTCTGCATGTCTGCGCTGGGTGCGGGCAACAAATCGGTTTCCGGACGCTCCACGAATTTGGCTGCGGCCAGCGTCGCGCGAACCGGTGGCGCAGTCACAGTCGCGGAATCTACAGTGGCCGGCTTCGGTTTGTACGAAGGCTCGACGAAAACAAAATTGCTGGCGGAAGCGGCGGGCGTCGTCTTTGCTTCCGGCGATGCTGTAATCGACGATGGCAGCTTGGCGGCGGCAACATTGCGTGTCGCTTCTGGTGCAATCTTCGCCGGCGCAATTGCTTTCGCTACCGCGGGCGCCGAATGCACCCTGACCATGAATTTGCCGTCGGTGCTGGGCAGGATTTCGTAGCGGCATTTCTGCACCAGATCAATCACGACGCGAGTAGTGGGAGTCGCCAGATTATCGCTGCCGATGCGCACATCCTTAACGCCGTTGGCGCTAACATCGATATGGCTGACCGAAGTCGCCATGGCGGTGTTAGGCAGATTGATGACCAGGCGCGACGGAGTTTCGAGGGTTTCCACTTTGGGAGCCAGTTGCCCGCGGGCAACCACTTCCAGAATGATTCCATCTTCGCCCTGCACCACGTTGATCTTTTGCAGCGAGGCATGATTGCTTCCATTCACGCCCGTGCTCTGAGTTTCGCCCGCTGCCACCAGAACCATTGCCAGCAGCGGTAGAAAAATACCCAGCAGTTGCTTTCGCATTTCGCTTCTCCCTACGGGTTACGCTCTGTTATCCCGTTACTTTCCGAAAAGATTTTTTAACTTCGCCGGATGACCGGTTCGTTGCAGTGCCTAAACTGCCGGCGTGAAAATTTTCTTGGTTACTTCGCGTGTGAACGGCTTGCCAAATTTGTCCTGCACGCTCTCTCTAAAAATGACTGAGTCCCCGGTTATTTTCACGACATATCCGTTGAACACCGGATCGTTCTCGTGAAGGAAATACGCTTTATCCAGGGCGTTAACGACAACCGCGATCATGCCATCGTCAGATTTCACGACGCCGCGCAAATTGATCTGGTCGATCGCCAGGCAACGTTTGCCAGTGCTGCATCCCGAGCCGGTCATAGCCCGGCTGACTACTGGACTAATAAACGGATCCCGGCGTCCAGTGATATGGATAGCCTCTTCTGCCGGTGGCTGCGCGCTGTCCGGCGATGTGGCGGCATTTTCAACCGCAACCTTTGGTCCAGATCGTTGACCTTTGTGCGCGGATGTTTTGGTTGCGCTATAAGGCGATTTAGAAGGATGGGTGTCCGTCCCCATGGCGGCATCCGAGTCGGCAGTCTTCTGCTGCTGCGGCGTGTTCAGCGAATCCTTCGTATTGTTGATGATGTTTGGGTTCTGTCCGAAAACAGTTCCCATCGTCATTCCTGCAAACAGAACTGTGGCAATCAGCTTCATAGGCTCCCCTACTTCTTGGCCAGCTGAGTAGTTGCTGGCGCTGCTGCGTCGTGACTGAAAAACGTGGTTGCCGTGCATGTCGCAACTATGCTTTCGCTCGCCGCGTATTCGTAAGTATGTTTCGCTTTGGCGTCGCCGGGCTTTTTAGTGCTGGCTACCAGGAGGTTGGATATATTCACAATCCGTTCCAACTTGCTCACCCGGTCGAAGAAATTCAGCACCGAGTAGTAAGGCCCGTCCAGTTCCATATCAAACGGCATTTCCGTGTAAAAATCTTTGGACGCTACCGGCCCGGCGGTGTAACGGCGGATTTCGATTCCGGCCTTGAGCGCCTCCGAATCGAGCATCTTCATGAAGCCGTCCACTTCCTTTTCGTCGGGGACGATTCGCCGCTCGATATCGAGTTGCTGTTTGAGGCTCGCTACCTGGCGCTCGATTTCGGCAAGCTTCGGCTTGTAGGCTTGCAACTCGGCGTTTTCCCGCAACTTCGAGTGCAGGTTCTGTTCCGCCGCGTCGTTAGCTGCCCGCTGGCTCTTGAAAACCGTAAAGAAAAGCGCGACGGTTATCAGTGCCGCTCCAGCGACCAGCGCCGCCCATTGTTTGATACCCGATAATTCGCTAAAATTCCCCATTTTCTCCCGCCTTTAGGCCTTCAGCTTTTCGCAGGTCAAAGTAAATTGAAATGCCTGCATGTCTTTGAGGCTGTCATCTTGAAAAGTCTCTTTGATTTCGATGGTCTTGAAATAGCCGGTCTTTTGCAGATTCTGAATCAGGTTGGCGACCGCATCCGTGCTAAGAGCCATGCCTTCGATCGCCACGCTTCCACCCTGATCTTTCATCGTGCTCAACCAGACCGCTTCAGTTCCATTGACCGTTTCGCCGACGGTATTCAGCAAGTTCACCGGTCCCATTTGCGCTGCGCGCAACTGGTCGATGACATCCACCCGCCGTTTGTAACTATCGGCCTGGCGTTGACGCTCCAGATATTTCGCTTTTACGTCCGCCAATTCCCGGTTGGTTTGTTCGGCCGACGCCATGTTGGCGGCAATAGTCTTGCCTTGCTTATCGAGGTTGTGCCAATAAGCGAAGTTCAGCGAGCCCACCAGCGCCAGTACGATCAGCAGTTTGAATTTCGGGGATCCCGCTTCCCCCATCTCCATTACTGCCGCAGTCGATGCCGCAGCGCCGCCGCGTTTGTTTCTCGGTTTCGAAGCTCCCAGCAGATTGATTCGGATCATAATTCTTCAAAGCTCCTTAGTGCCAAGCCGACAGCTACGGCTAACTGGCCAGCATTCTGCTCGATCAGTCCAACCCCCGGCCCATCGATCGGAGGTGCAATCTTTTGGAACGGATTGAAGATTTCCACCGGCAGCGAGAATTCCTGCCGAAGCGCTTCCACCAACCCTGGAACTTTCGAAGATCCTCCCGCGAGATAAATCTTTTCGATATGTTCGCCGGCTGCGCTCGCACGGAAGAAGTCAAATGTCTTTTGAATTTCCAGAACGATGATTTCGGTCACCTGTTGCAGAACCGGAGTTTTTGCGTCTTCGCTGACCGTGCCAACCTTATTCCCCAGCTTCAGAGACTCAGCATCTTCGAAACTCAAATCCAGTTCTTTCTGGAGCGAATCGGTGTACTGATGTCCGCCAACGCTAACGTCGCGCGGGAACAACGGCGTAGTACCCTTGACGATGTTGATATTCATGACGCTCGCTCCCAGGTTCAACAACGCGACCACCTGGCCCGGAGCGGGTTCGTAGTTGTACTCGTAGCAATTTTGCAGCGCCAACGCATCGATATCCACGATAGCCGGACTCTTGCCCGACATCGAGAGTACGTTGGTGTAGTTCAAAATCTTGTCCTTCTTGACGGCGACGAGCAGAACGTCCATCTGCGGGTTGCCAATATCTTCGGAAAGAATCTGGTAGTCGAGATTGACATCGGCCAGATCGAAAGGAATGTGCTGCGCCGCTTCCTTCTGAATGGTCTCAGCCAGTTCCTGATCGCTCATCGAAGGCAGCGAAATCTTTTTCACGATGACCGAGTGTCCACTGACTGCGGTGGCGACGCTCTTAGTCTTGATCTGGTTGTCGGCGAAAAGTTTGGTGATCGCGCTGGAAACCGTGCCCGAGTCCACGATCATGGAATCGACAACGATATCTGGAGCCAGGGGTTCGAGGCCCAGATGAACAACTTCGATTCCGTTGCGTCCCTTTTTCAGTTCCACTGCCTTGATGCTTGACGATCCCACATCGAGGCCAACAATCGTCTTCGTTCCTAATCCAAACATGTGTCCGCCTTTACGATTGCCCGGCGGCTTTGGAAGCCGCCTTCGGTTTCTTTCCGCTCTTCACTTCCAGATGACTCGATTTCTCTTCCATCCACTGATCCAGTCGCGATTTCTTGAAGCGCCAGCGATTGCCTAACTTGAACGCCGGAATTTTCTGCTCGCCCACATACTTGTAAAGCGTGTCCGGACTCACTCCCAGGTACTGCGACGCCTGGCGAATGTTCATAACCTCACGCGAATCAGCCATAATTCGAAAATCCTTCTTCTCAATCACGCCTGCCGAAGCAGGTAAACTTGGGAGCAACTCACTCGAAACATTCCGTACAGAATTGCGCTTCGAGTCCGTTAGGTGGACTGAGCATATATCAGCCCCTATTTGCAGAGGCTCAACGCGAATTTCCGCGATTTGCTGGGTTTTATGGGGTTTTTCTGGATAGTAACCTTGAAGAAGTTGCAGATCGTGTCTAGGTATTGCGGTTTCTCGGCGCGTGGGTACGATAACTAGTATGAGAGGCACTTCCGATTCATGGCTGAGTCGCGAACCGTAACTAAAGTACTAGGGACAGTACCAAAGGTCCCTGTACGAGCGCTGATGAAAACACCATTACGCGGCCTAACCCTATGGGTTATCTATAGCTTGCAACAATCCCTGTCATCTTCCTTATACAGAAGCCACTCATGCGTTAATCTGTTTCCACATAATGGAGGCGACTTTTGCGCGCTCTTGACCGACTTCAACCGCTGGCTTTGCTCGTCTTGCGCCTTGTCCTCGGAATCGTCATGGTGGCTCATGGATTCGGCAAAGTATTCGGAGGAATGCACCACCATGTTCAAAGCGTCACCAACCTGGGACTTCCGGCATGGCTGGCTTATTGTTCAGCGGCGGCCGAATTTTTTGGCGGGATTCTGGTCATCGCCGGATTTCTTACCCGCTTCGCGGCCCTCGCCATCTGCACTGAAATGATCGTAGCGATATGGAAAGTTCACTGGAAAAATGGCCTTATGGGGGACCACGGCTATGAGTTCCCTTTAAGCCTCGCCGCGATCGCATTTGCTCTCATTTTCCTCGGCGCGGGCTCGATCGCCTTTGACAGTTTGCGCGGTGGCGGACGGCTATCGGGAAAGAAGTAGACCCTTACCTCTTCCCGAGAAAATGCTAGGTTGTACCGGCTCATCAACATTTAGAATTCGGAGAGGCAGTTCGGATGCAACGGAAAGCCGCAGGAAACATGGCGCAGAACCTCAAAGATACGGCGCAGTTAGTTGAGTGGCGAGGGGATTTCGGCAAAAGTTATACGGACAGAAATTCATTGTCCCCGGAGCAAGTGGACGCTCTGTGGGTCAAGAACTATGGAATCAGCCGTACCGGCCTGAATCGCAAATTTTTGATGGATGTGCCCGCCAATAGTCGAATTCTTGAAGTGGGATGCAACATTGCCAACCAACTATTATTGCTACAGCGCATGGGATATTCCGATCTTCACGGAATTGAAGTGCAGAAATACGCAGTCGACATCGCCCGCTCGCGAACGAAAAACATCAATCTATTGCAGGGGAGCGCTTTCGATCTGCCTTATGAAGACGGCTTTTTCGATATGGTTTTTACCACGGGGGTGCTCATCCACATCGCGCCCGCCGATTTGCCAAGGGCACTGGATGAGATCCATCGTTGCGCCCGCGCCTATATTCTGGGCGCCGAATATTACTCTTCCACGGCGACTGAGGTTAGCTATCGCGACCGGGCGGAGATGTTATGGAAGATGGACTATGCCCACGAGTATTTGAACCGATTCCCGGATCTCAAGCTGGTAGAAGAGATAAAGCTTCGTTATACCGAGAATGAAAATATTGATTCAATGTTTTTACTGAGAAAGACTTCCTAGTTCTAAGTTTAGTTTTAAAGTAGAAAACGAGGATGCCCCGTCCTTGCGTTGTTTGCAAGGGCGGGAGGCAATGGCCGCCCTTTGCAAAGAGTGCAAAGGACGGGGAACCCGTGGCATTGTTGTCCTGGCGCCAGCCGACTTTAGTGCAGTTCAAGCGATACGAGATCGCCGCTCCCTTTTACTCCTGCTTTGTAGTTGACGGTGGAGGCGCGATGATTCCATTCACAGGAAAATTGATCTGCGCCGATGAGCAAAAGAGTTTTAGAGTCCGCTGTCTTTAATTTCAGAATGGTTCCCGCCGCCGAAAAACTTAGCACCGCCGCCGGAGGGTGAGAGCAGTCAACGCTGATTATGGTGCCTTTCAAAAATTTCACTGGACGCTTGTCCGGCTGAGAAACCGGGGCTGGTTGCGGAGTAGCATCCGGCTGTGAATCGTCGGAGTCGTCACTGGAAGAAGAAGCCGCCTGAGAGCCTGATGGCTGACCGGTTACATAAGTTCTCGCAGGGGAATCGGGTTGCGGCAAGATACCGTATTTCTTCAAACTGGGCAGGTCCTCGAGATTTTTCTGGGCAGCGTGTGCAATGCGAACGTTTGCGCTGCCTTTCAGCCGGGTCAGTAACTGGGTGGCCTCGTCCCATTTTTTCCCGGCTATATCTATCTCAGCCAGATTGAGGACGTAGGTCTCATTGCGGGGGTTGAGTTGGATGGCGGGGCGAATCGCATCAGCGGCTGAATGAGTTCCTCCGCCTTCGAGCCGGCCTACGGCAAGCATGTTGTAGGCTTCGGCGAATTCCGGGTCCCAGTCGATTACCGTGCGTAGGTCCAGCATCATGTTTGCCAGTCCAGGGATGGAAGTGCCGCTGGCTTGGGCCTGCTGATACCGTGCCAGCGCCGAATAATAGTGAACCCAGGGATCTTTAGCATCGAGTTGCGAGGCCTGTCCCAATTCCGCGGTGACCTGTTCGAAATCTTTCTTCTGCATATAGAGCCATGCTAGAGCCCGATGCGCGATCGCATTTTCGGTTTTCGGATCGTCAACAATGGCCTTCAACTGTGTTTCTGCCTGTTGCCTGTGTTCGGGAAGGCGCAGTTCCATCTCGGCGACGGTTGCCTGGGCCTCGGGGATGGGAATTTCAGCCGCGCTTGTTCCCACATCCTCCGCGTCCAGTGGCGCCCTGCCGTGCGAAACCTGATATGCCGGCGAATTGAGGTCGAAAGCCTTGGTATCCGGCTGCTTTGAAGCGTCCATGGCCAAAAATAATGGAGTCAGCGATTTGAAATAATCCTTCACTGCCTGATCAAGCTGGGCGACGGACATGCCGTATGCCTGTTGAATCGCCGGTGGTATAGGCATCTTTTGGTTTTCTACCAGGTCGAAATACGCTCCGCTTTCCGCCAATTTATTTTTATTCAGCAGATAGTGCACAACCATCCATGATTGGGCGTAGAAGAGCGAGTGGTGCGTTCCTTCCTTGTAGTCGGCCCGGTATTCATGCATAGCGAAAAGGTCGGGGATCGAGAGCCACACCGGCGCGGTCAGCGTTTCGGTCAGCGACCGGGGAGGATTTCGTTTTTGGATCTGATTTCCGAGAATATCTTCGTTCCAGGTGATGCCGAGTTCGGGGTCGCCCCCGATGTCCTCTTGATTGCCCACCAGCCGGAGCGAAGAAAAATATTCGGCGAAGCCTTCGTCAAACCATGGTTGTGTCGGCGGATAGTTGTAGTTCAAAAACAGGTGGGCAAACTCGTGCGAAACCGCGCGCCAACTTTCAGGCTCGAACAAATTCAGGACAATATAATTGCGATCGGGTCCGGAAATAAAAAAGCCCGGCGCCGCCGTGGGCTGCCCTTGCAGGATGGGAGCGGCATCCGCATACTCTTTGTCGGAACGAAAAGCGATAACGTCCAGCGGTTCGGATAAATTCAATTTCCGCTTCAACAGTAATTGGCCAAATACCGAACGCATTTGTTCGAGGCGCACAGCCACTTCATGGCCTTTTCTTTCATCAGCGTCGGTAAGCACCGAGAAGTGGTCGGAGCTTACGCGAATCCATTTGGGTTTGGGGGATTGGGCGGCGCGAATGGGAAGGCAGAGGATACTTAAGTACAGGGTGGCGAAAAGGGCAAAACGCTGGAGAGTTTTGTTGGGGCAATTCATGGATCACGCGGAAATGGCGTCGTTTTTGATGCTATCACGCGCGATGCGTTCGCTATTGCTACCGGCAAAAGGCTCGGCAAGCCGGTGTGCCTAATCCATATAAGCGAGCTTTTCTGCGGTAAACTGCGGGTTGCGAGTGGAATAATGGAACGCTAAATGGGCGACGCCGACAAATTAAAAGCGGAGACGAAAACGCGCGCCGCGCTGCTACGGTATCAGCGGCACCAGCCCGGTACGCAACCGAATTCACTCTGCGAGCCCTACCGGTCTACAGTCAAGCGCGCGCCGGGAAAGCCGTTGATATTTCTGCCGCACACTTTGTCTGAGGTTACGGGTCCGATTTATGGACATGGCGATATTTCGGAAACGGATAATGACCTGACACGGCAGCATGAGAGTGCGCCGCTGGGTGAACGGATTATCGTGACCGGGCGCGTGCTGGATAGTAATGGGCGTCCCGTACCGAAATCTTTGATTGAAATCTGGCAGGCGAACGCTGCGGGCCGCTATATTCATCCCTTAGATCAGCATCCGGCGCCGCTCGATGCAAACTTTACTGGAGCCGGCCGGACGCTGACAGATGAAAACGGCAATTACCGCTTCGTCACAATCAAGCCGGGGGCATATCCCTGGTTGAATCACTACAACGCCTGGCGGCCAGCGCATATTCACTTCTCAGTGTTCGGAAGGGCATTCATCACCCGGCTGGTGACGCAGATGTACTTTCCGGGAGATCCACTGTTTGAATTTGACCCCGTGTATCAATCCATCCCCGATGAAAGGGCGCGGCAGAGACTGATTTCGAAATTCGATCTGGAAACCACCCAGCCGCAATGGGCGCTGGGATACAAGTTCGATATTGTGTTGCGCGGTCCGGAAGCGACCCCCTTCGAGGAATAGCATGAGCATCATTCCCACGCCGTCGCAAACCGTCGGTCCTTTTTTCGCATTCGGGCTGACGGCGTTTAAAGGCGCGGTTCCACGTATCGCAGGGCCAGAAGCCAAGGGCGAGCGAGTGCTTCTCGTTTGCCGTGTGCTGGATGGCGATGACGTGCCTGTTCCGGATGCGATGATTGAAATATGGCAGGCGGATGCCGACGGTAAATACAATCATCCCGAAGATTCGCGGCACGAGGTCTGTGACCGAGGATGTTCAGGTTTCGGACGAATGGGCACAAACGAAGATGGCTTATGCGAGTTCGAGACGATAAAGCCCGGCAGGGTGCCCGGACCTAACGATGTAATGCAGGCTCCTCATCTTAATGTCGCGGTGTTTGCCCGCGGGATGCTTAAACAGCTTTATACGCGAATGTACTTTGCCGGCAGTCCTGCGAATGTCGAAGACCCGGTGCTGGCGCTGGTTCCGGCGGAGCGGCGCGGGACGTTGATGGCGGGACGTGATCCGGCGCGTTTGAATAGGTGGAATTTTGATATCCGATTGCAGGGGGAACGAGAGACGGTGTTTTTCGACGTCTAGTTTCCGTAGCGAGGCGACAAAAGGGCGGGGACGCCCGTCGCTCCATCGACAAGATTAGAGGGTGAGATTCAGCAGGACGCTGGCGTGGGCGATGGCGGCATTGTCGGTTCCCATGCCTTCCGGAGTTTTGGCTTTGATTCCTACGCAGTTTTCGGGAATGGAAAGCAACTGGGCGACCCGGGCGCGAATGCTCGAAGCGTGCGGTCCGATTTTCGGCGACGCAAGAACTAGAGTGCAATCAATATTGCTTACCGCATAGCCGGCATCCTTAACTCGGCGCAGGGCCTCCGCCAGGAAGGTCGCGGAATCGGCGCCGCGCCATTGCGGATCGGAAGGTGAGAATAGCGAACCGATATCGGGAGCGGCGATGGCTCCCAGCAATGCATCGGTAATCGCATGCAGCAGCACATCCCCATCGGAATGCCCACCCAACCCTTTAGGATGAGAAAGAACTACGCCGCCGATTTTTAGAGGAATGCGTGGTTGGAACTCGTGCGAATCCCAGCCGTGGCCGATGCGAATGGTTGGCTTCAAATGTGAGGTTCGCTTTCCAAATTTAACGGGCGGTCACTTTCGACCATTCGCCGCACGCACTTTGTCTTGCAGGTAAAATTCCGCGAGTTCAAGATCGGAAGGGTTGGTTATTTTTATGTTCCGCGGCGAGCCCATCACTACAGCGACTCGTTGTCCCGCGCGTTCTACCAGACTGGCTTCGTCCGTGCCCAGAAAACCATCCTCATTTGCTTCATCAAATGCCTTCTTCAGAATCCGATAACGGAACCCTTGCGGCGTTTGCGCCATCACCATCCGTTCCCGCGGGATCGTCGCACTGATAATGGCCCCATCGGCGGTGCGGTCGACCTGCTTCACAGTATCCACAGCAGGAGTTCCGGCAATGGCTGCGCCGTATTTTAGCGCTCCGGCGATGACTTCTTCGATGATTTGGCTGGTAACGAATGGCCGCACCGCATCGTGTACCAGAACAATATCATCGGGAGCGGCAGTTAATGCGGCAAGTGCTTTTGCCACGGAAGTCTGGCGGTTCTCGCCTCCCTCAACCAAATGGACGGGGATATTACCGACGTCTTCTTTTTCCAGCCGCGATCGAAAGTTTGCCATCTCGTTTTTTCGCAATGCAATCCATATTTCGGAAATTTTGGGGTTCCTAATAAATTTCCGTAAAGTATGGATGAGGATTGGGATTCCGCCCAGTTCCGTAAATTGTTTGGAAGGAACCCGTTTGTCGCGCGCAGAGTCGGATGCCGCCGCCATTCTGGTTCCCAGCCCGGCAGCCGGCAGAATCGCTATCACCTTCATAAGGGGCGATCAGTATACGAGCCCTTTAGTCGCAGTTCAAACTTCCGCCGAATCAGAAGTTCCCATTTTGCCGTATACATGAATTTCCATTGCGCCCTACCAGTAGACATTAATATCCATTTGTTAGGGTAACGGAGATAATCGGTGGTCACGCACCAGGATAGTTTATGAATTTCAGGAAAGACTCGTGGCTTCGATTAGTAGGTTATTGCACTGTCGCGGCACTCGCCACAGCATTTGGTTTGGCTCTCTTATTTGTGGGAGCTTCAGCGGCATTCGCATTAGGGCAAACCGCCGAGTCTTCCCCGCCTGTCGCGCAGACTACCTTCAGCGGCATGGTAACTGACGAACATTGCGGAGCGAAACACGATCGCTATGCCGGTAAAAGTGCGTCTGAATGCGCGCGATTATGCGCCTTGAACGGCGCGAAATACGTTCTGCTGGATGGCGATAAGGTTTACACGCTTGCGGGAAAAGACCTTGCACTCGATAAACTGGCTGGCGAGCGAGCGACCGTCACCGGAACTCTTCAAGGCACCATGATCAAGGTAAGCTCGGTCACGGCCGAACATCACTAGCGGCTAGCCGTTATGTTCAGCGGGCCGGGCTGACAGGATAGGTTGCGGCGTCTTCATCTCTGCCGAACTAACTGAGGTGACGGCCGCAATTCCCGGGCGCGAATCGGAACGGGAGTTTGATCTTTCGTCCCACTTGCCGAATATCATTTTTCCGGCGGTGGTTTGAAGGACGGATGTAACCGAGACATCCACCGTCTTGCCAATCATCTTGCGCGCATTATCCACAACCACCATGGTGCCATCGTCTAAATAGGCAACTCCCTGATTGAATTCTTTGCCTTCTTTCAGGATGAAAACCCTCATGGTCTCACCCGGCAAAACAATTGGCTTGAGCGTGTTGGCAAGTTCGTTGATGTTTAAAACCTCGACTCCCTGGAGCTGCGCTACCTTGTTGAGATTGAAGTCATTGGTAATAATCTTGCCTTCATAGACCTTTGCCAGTTCGATAAGCTTTAGGTCCACTTCCCGCACCGCTGGAAAATCGTCTTCAACAATCTGAATTTGAACGCACGCCATCTTCTGCAAACGTTGCAGGATGTCGAGGCCGCGGCGCCCGCGATTGCGTTTCATGGAATCAGGAGAATCGGCGACCAATTGAAGCTCATGCAGAACGAATTGTGGAGTCAGGATGATGCCATCGAGAAATCCAGTTTCGGCAATGTCTGCGATACGGCCATCAATGATGACGCTGGTGTCGAGGATTTTGTAGGTCTTCTTTCCCTGTTTTTCTCCGCCGAAAATCCCCCCCAGGGCTGACAGATTGAGCAGATCGCCTTTATTGGCTCCTACGACCAAACCCACATATGCCATCAAGAGCATCACCATTAATTGAAGAAAACTTTGGGTTGGGCCGTGAGTAATGCTATCGCGAATTACGAGAGCGAAAAGATACGCGCCAAAGATGCCGAGAACGCTGCCGATGGCGGCGCCGATCAGGCGGGTGAGGCTGGCAAACCGCAGCCTCCACTCGAAAATAACGATGGCGATGCCGATAAGCACGCCGATACCCGCATCGACGTTTGCCGGCAGAGAAAAAGGCCGAACCAAATAGCAGGTAATCGCGACAAAAATAACAAATATAAGACGAATGAATGCCAAGTCCACGGATGGACCTCCCCGAGCTTCACCGGTGGGCGGATCGAATTGCCGATAGTGCCGGCACCGCTAAATAAATATATGCGGATCCTATGAGTGCGATATGAATGAAGAGGTTCCGCTCGAAGCGATGCTGCCACCGGCTCGCTTTCCCCATGAAGTATATACCGCGAGTAAAGTGCGAATATCCAAAGGCAGGTGTTGGCGGAAATGACGGGCGAGTACGCATTTACGCAAGGGGGACTGGCTCGTTCGTAACTGCATCCCTGACCTTAGGAATTGACGCTGCCTTCATCCCTTCCGTAGTCTGTAGATTGATGTCAATTCTGGAACGTACCCGCCTGCGCGTCGCCGACGATATTACGCAACTGGTCGGCGAGACTCCAATGTTGCGCTTTCGTCGCATAGTTCCCGACGGCGCAGCCGAAGTTTACGCGAAACTGGAATATTTGAATCCCGGTGGAAGCGTAAAAGATCGCGCCGCAATTGGAATTATTCGCCGCGCTGAAGAAGACGGAACACTCAAGCCCTGCGGCACGATCGTAGAAGCCACCGCTGGCAATACTGGTATTGGGCTAGCTCTTATCGGAGTCAATCGCGGCTACAAGGTCGTTCTATTTGTACCTGAACATTTCTCGGAAGAGAAAGTCATCATCATGCGTGCGCTCGGCGCTCAAGTAACCCGCACCCCTGACGCGGAGGGCATGCAAGGCGCCATCGCCCAGGCGAAAGCTTTCGTCGCACGCACGCCGGATTCATTCATGGCTGGACAATTCGAGAATCCCGCCAATCCCGACTATCACTACGAAACCACCGCTGTCGAAATTTTCGAGCAGATGGAAGGACGAATCGACGCGATCGCAATTGGCTCGGGAACAGCGGGGACTTTCACCGGAGTCGCTCGATATCTGAAAAAGCGATTGCCGCGAATTCATACCTGTGCAGTCGAAACGCAAGGCTCGGTTCTCGGCGGAGGACAGCCGGGAAAGCACAAGGTGGAAGGCATTGGCGCGAGTTTTATTCCCAAGAACTTCGACGCTTCGGTCTGCGACGAAATCATGATGGTCAATGACGTAGACGCCTTCGAGACGGTCAAACAATTGGCTGCGCAAGAAGGCGTGCTCGGAGGATCAAGCGCCGGCGCAAACGTATTTGCCGCTGTTCAAATCGCCCGCCGGCTCGGCTCCGGAAAACGCGTCGTAACCATGATCCCCGATTCCGCTGAGCGATATCTCTCCAAGAAAATCTTCGAAGGCGGAATATAACTGCCACGTAGAAACAGCCGCCCTCGGCTGTCCAGTTGAGCGCAGCTCAACAACGAATTCCACGATAGGATATTCTGTCCAATCACATCATCATGAATAAGCCAAATCGCTCAGGATTCGCCACTCGCGCCATCCATGCCGGCCAACAGCCCGACGCCGAAACCGGCGCTGTCGCACCCCCCATTTATCCGACTTCAACTTACGTGCAGCAGGAGATCGGCAAGCATAAAGGATACGAATACGCGCGCGTGTCCAATCCCACTCGCGATCGCCTCGAAGAAAATCTCGCTGCCCTCGAAGGCGGGGTCGGCTCGCGAGTTTTCGCCAGCGGAATGGCGGCGATCAACGCGATCTGCACCATGTACAAATCAGGAGACCACGTCGTCTGCGGAAATAATTTATATGGAGGCGTACCGCGCCTCTTCAATCAAATCCTCTCCGGTTATGGATTCGAGTTCACTTACGTCGATACGTCCGACGTCAGGAATGTACAGCGCGCGCTCCGCAGGAACACCCGTATGGTTTACATCGAGACTCCGGCAAATCCGCTCATGTCTCTGAGCGATATCGAAGCCATCGGCGATCTATGCAGAAAGACAAGGGCGGAACTCGTCGTCGACAACACATTCATGTCCCCATATTTCCAGCAGCCTATTCCTCTTGGCGCGGATATGGTCGTGCATTCAACGACGAAGTTTCTTAATGGACACAGCGATGGCCTTGGCGGTGCGGTCGTTTGCACCCGGCCTGAGCAGATGGAAGAACTCGGCTTCGTGCAGAAAGCCGCCGGGGCGATTCTCTCCCCGTTCGAATGCTGGCTGATTTTGCGCGGCGTAAAGACTCTCGCCGTTCGTATGGAACAGCACGACCGCAATGGCAGGATCGTCGCAGAATTTCTTGATCGCCATAAGAAAGTAAAAACAATGTTCTATCCAGGATTGCGCGATCATCCTCAGCATGAACTGGCGCAGCGGCAGATGACCGGATTCGGTTCCATGATTGCCTTTGAAACCGGCTCTTTGAATAATGCAAAAAAGATGCTGAAGAAAGTTCGTCTCTGCTCCCTGGGAGAATCTTTGGGAGGGGTTGAAACTCTCATTTCGCATCCCGCGACCATGACCCATGCCGGCCTTGGCGTTCAGGGCAGAAAAGAAATCGGCATCACCGATGGATTAGTTCGCATTTCGGTAGGAATTGAAGACGTAGAAGACATCGTCGCCGACCTCGAAAATGCATTGGCGGCAATTTAATTGACAAGGGGTCAAACTGTCGGCTCTCCCCGTCCTTGATCCTGAGCTTGCGAAGGAACTCGCGCATACTCCTCCGCGTCGTTAACATTACTCCAGCCTAACCCCCTCAAACAGATCCGTTTCGTGTTCACCCGGCCCGTAACTTACTGATGCCGACAAGTGATACATCTCCACTCCACCTCGTCCCCGCACATTCTTCTCGAACAGCGGCCACAACGGCGACTGGCTGGTATGGGCTTTGAAGGCGGAGATTTTCGTTTCCAGATGTTCGCCTATGTCGATGATCGTGGTCGCCGGCGGCATGGTAATGGGGGGACGTCCCGGAATCGCAAAATTCGCCGTCGCAAAATAAAGTTTCTGCGTGCGATGCGATTTCACTGCCCCACTTAGTTGATCCGGATAGCGATTGTCGCGTCCCGCCCAATGAAAAGCCAGCGACGCGAAAACCGAAGCCATGGAATGATCTGGATGTCCCGTCAACCCGCCCTCAGGGCCGAAAGTGAGCATCACGTGCGGACGGAAGCGCCGGACGTGATCAGTAAGATCGCAAACCACCCGATACAGATCCTGGCGGTAAAGTTGCCCGTCAGGATAATCCAGCACTATTCCGTCGGACACTTTCAAGATCGTGCACGCATCGGCAAATTCTTTACGACGGATTTCTCCCAGTTCGTGGTCACTTTTAGCTAACCCGCGATGAGTGGCGGCTTGCCCCGATGTCAGGCAGATCACGCAAGTTTTGGCTCCCGACGCGCTGTACTTCAGCAAAGAACCGCCAAATCCGCCGGCCTCGTCGTCGGGATGCGCGGTGATGCACATCAGTCGCAGTGAGTTATCAGAAAGTTGATTAACCATGACTGATTGTAGCGTGCTGAATATGCCGCAAATTGTGCAATTGTTTGCACCTCAACCCGCGAAAAATACTCGTGACAATCAAACGCATCCAAATACAATCAGGACCGCTCTCGTACATGTCCTGAAAGTATCAAGGAGCCGCGGTGCACGTTCTGGTCACAACCGACACCCTGAGCCCGGTGTGGGCTTACACGCGAGAACTCGTCACCGGACTGACCGGCCGCGGCGCGCGAGTCACGCTTATAAGCTTCGGAGAGATTCCTGCCGCTTCAGAGCGCACGGCGTGGATGGACAATCTGCCCGGCCTCGAGTATCGCCCGACAGCTTTTCGTCTCGATTGGATGCAAGAGGGCCAGGAGGATTTTAGTGACTCTTCGGCGTATCTATGTGCGTTGGTAAGAGAACGGCGGCCAGATCTTTTGCATTTGAATCATCCCTGTTACGGGGACCTGTCAGTCGCAACGCCGCGAATCGTGGTTGCCCACGGAGATTTGATTGGCTGGTCAAAGGCGGTTCATGGGCGCGAACCAAAACAGACTCAATGGTTGCGTTTGTATCGCCAGCGGTTGAATGAAGGCTTCAATAGCGCGGACATGGTAATTGCGCCCAGTGTCTGGATGTTGGACTCGCTACGGTCGAGCTATGTAATGCCGTCGCAAAGCGCGATCATTTATCACGGACGCAATCCAGTTTCGTTCAATCCTTACGGGAAGAAAGACGGCTCCGTGCTGGCTGCCGGACGCATGCTTGACGCCAGCCAGCAACTGGAACTCTTGACTCAACACAATCATCGCGTACCAGTCTCGATTGTTGGCGCGGAGCGCGCGACACAAGCGAGTCAATCTTTCATCCGCACGGACGTGAAAGTCGCGGTCGAAGAAGCCGCCATTTCGATAAAGGGACAGCAGACCGAGACGCAAATGCGAGCGCTTTACAGCCGAAGTTCTATCTATGCGGCGACGGCCCGCTACGAACCATTCGGCGCCGGAACCATTGAGGCAGCATTTTCCCGCTGCGCCATCGTCGCCAATGACATTCCATTGTTCCGCGAACTGTGGGGAGACGCCGCGTTGTATTTCCGCGCCAACGACAGCGCCAGCCTTGCCGATACCCTACAGTCAGCCAGCGAAGATCGGGAACTCTGTCGAACCTACGCGCACCGCGCCTTCCAGCGTGCGCATGAATGCTTCACCTCGAAGCGCATGACGGATGAATACTTTGATCTCTATAATCGAGTCATGGACACCACAAGAACTGTCGTGGCCGCGTAAGATTGTTTTTGACGTCATCCTGAGCCGGCGAAGGATCTGGCGAGCGGAACCACCTTAATACACGCTGGTTATCGAGCCCTCGTAACTGCTATCTTGTCCTATCAGTAAATCAGACGGAGGCAATCATGTCCGCAGTAAAAATCACCATAAAGCGCAACGGGCCTTATCGCGTCGAGGCAGCAGAAGGTTCGGTGGAACTAATTGACGCCGACGGAAACAAATACGACCTGACGGGGAAGCCGGCATTTTCGCTCTGCCGTTGCGGCGCATCGGTTAACAAACCCTTCTGCGATGGCACCCACAGCAAACTTGGATTCCAAGCCGCAGAATCGGCGGTGAAGAAAGCCGAAGAAACTTCGGGATCGACTCCAGGTTCCCTTGCCTAAATTAATTTGCAACCGCCCATTGTTATACTGAGCGCTGCTGACCTTCCGCTTGCGGAAGGTCAGAAAGTCGAAAATCCCTACCCCATTCCGATTCCGCGCGCCGATCCCACACTCGTTAATGAATCGTCTTGGTCTTGCGCGACATGTAATCCATCAATAAATATTGGCCCAGAGTGTAAGGCGTGGTGAAGTAGGCTTTCCCGCGGCACATCTCAGTAACTTTTTGGACAAATTGAACCAAGCCGTAATCGGACGCCAGCATGAAAGTGTTGATCATGACTGCAGCGCGCTTGCACTTCGAAACCTCTTCCAGCGTCTGACTTACCACGAGCGGATCCAGACCGAAGGCATTTTTGTAAATGCGTCCGTCTTCTAAGGTGAGAGCCGAGGGCTTTCCGTCGGTGATCATCACGATCTGCTTCATGTCTTTGCGCTGCCGTTGCAAAACTCTTTGCGCGAGCCGCAGGCCTTCCCGCGTGTTGGTGTAATAAGGACCAACTTGTACCCGTGCTAATTGCGACAGCGGGACCTCTTCCGCAGAATCATGGAACAGGATCAGCGACAGCGAATCACCGGGATATTGTGTGCGAATCAGATGCGACAGCGCCATCGCAACTTTCTTAGCCGGAGTGAAACGGTCTTCTCCATACAAGATCATCGAATGCGAACAGTCGAGCATCAGCACGGTCGCGCATGAGGACTGGTATTCGCATTGGTGAACTTGCAAATCGGAATATTCCAGGTTCAGGGGTAGATTTAACCCTTCGCGTTGAATGGCGCGGGAAAGCGTCGCTGTGATGTCGAGATTCAACGTGTCGCCGAATTCGTAAGTGCGCGACGCCCCGCTACTTTCCACGCCGGTCGCAAGGTCGCGGGTATCGTGGCGTCCGAAATTCGATTTGCCCAGCGAACCCATCAGATCGCGCAGCGTCTTGTATCCCAGGAAATCCAGGCTCTTGTCGGTGATTTCGAACTTCGCCTGCTGTGCCTCGCCCGTTTTTCCGCCGCCGGTCGAAGGCCGTGACGGATCATGCGGCTGATCGATGGTGATGTAATCCTCTTGCTGCATGCGTTCGATCAGTTGGTCGATCAGTTCGTCGAGATTGCCTTCCATCTGCATTTGCTCAAGCTGCTGGCGCATCTGCTCGTCGAGCAAATCGCTTTCGAGAAGCGCCCGTTCAATGGATCGGCGCAGATCATCAATCGTCTGCTCATTGTCCATGAACTCGTCATACATGTAATCCTGAAACCCGCTCTGAAGAAGATAGTCGGAGAGCGCTCCGAGAAGATCTTCGAGACTCATCTCGCCTGCGGGATCGGGAACGTATTTGCTATAGCGGATGCGGCGCATAAAAGCGGCTCTTAGCTCTTGGCCTTTAGCTGTTGGCTCCAAAACTCAAACTGCGAAGTTGCTCTTAAAGCAAAGAGCTAAGAGCCAAGAGCTAGTTATACGGTCTTCTGCTTCGAGCCGGCATATCGTCGCGTTCAAAGGGCTTTTCTGTCGGCTTCGGTTGTTTTTCTCCGGCGGTGAACACGCGTTCTTCGTTGCGTCCGATCCGCTTATGCGCGTGCAAGCCCTCCAGCACGAACTCGGCGGCTGACACTTGCGATTCGGCGGTGTCTTTGGGACCTACGTTTAGCTTCGTCGTTTTTTCCACTAGCCCTTGAATTCCACGCAGCGAATGTAGCGCCTCGGTCGAACTCGAACTGTCGGAGAGTTGAATTTCTCCTCCGAGATCGAACCACTGCACGATTTGCTGCATGTCAACGTTTTTGAAATATGAGTCGTAGGTTTTCGCTACGGCGGCGCGGATTAATTCGCGTCCCACATGGTCGGCGCCTTTCATTTCGCCTTCGTATTCGAGTTCGAGCTTGCCGGTGATTGCCGGCATGGCAGCGTAAACGTCTCCAATGCGAGGAACGACCGCCTTCTCGTTGTGCCTCAACGCACGCCGTTCAGCATTTGACACGACATTCTCAATGGTTGAAATCGGCAGCCGCTGGCTGACCCCTGACCGCTTGTCGATCTTCTTATCTTCGCGTGCGGCAAATGCGATTCGCTCAATCACTTCCTGCACGTATTTTGGAACGTGGGCCCGGCTTCCGTTTCGCTGCGTCCAGGCTTCCTGCGCGGTGATAACAATTCCTTCCTCGACGGTCGCCGGATAGTGCGTGCGAATTTCCGATCCGATGCGATCTTTCAGCGGCGTGATGATTTTTCCGCGAGCCGTGTAGTCTTCGGGATTCGCGCTGAAAACCATCGCCACATCCAGCGGCAGCCGAATGGGATATCCCTTAATTTGTACATCGCCTTCCTGCATGATGTTGAATAGTCCAACCTGAATTTTGCCAGCCAGATCAGGAAGCTCGTTGATGGCGAAGATGCCGCGATTCGCGCGCGGAAGCAGGCCATAATGCACCGTCATTTCGCTGCTGAGTTCATGTCCGCCGCGAGCCGCCTTGATAGGATCGATGTCGCCGATAAGATCGGCAATCGTCACATCCGGTGTCGCCAGCTTCTCTACGTAGCGCTCGTCCGGCGTCAGATAAGCGATCGGCGTGTCGTCGCCCAGTCGCACGATTTCCAGTTGGCACCGGCGGCAGATCGGCGCGTATGGATTATCGTGAATCTCGCATCCCGCAACGTAAGGAATCTGCGGATCGAGCAGCGTGGTCAACGCGCGCAGAATGCGGCTCTTCGCCTGTCCGCGCAGCCCGAGCAAAATAAAATTATGACGCGAAAGAATTGCGTTCGTAATCTGCGGAACCACCGTGTCATCGTAGCCGACAATTCCGGGGAAGATAGCTTTCTTCTGACGAATCTTGCAGATCAGATTATCGCGCAGCTCATCTTTTACCCGGCGATTACGCAGATTTTCTTCCGAGAATGGACTCTGGCGCAATTCGCCAAGCGTCTGAGGGAAACTCATAATAAAAAAACCCCACAAAGAACAGCGTTGCATGGATTATACGCTGGACGGGCGACGAGCCGTCATTGGTCGTTCGTCCTTGGTCGTTGGCCAGACTACAATTCTCTTCAAGAAAACAGTCATCTCGAAGAGCCGGCGTACTTCAGCC
This sequence comes from uncultured Acidobacteriaceae bacterium, assembly GCA_963849315.1. Lineage (GTDB taxonomy): Bacteria > Acidobacteriota > Terriglobia > Terriglobales > Acidobacteriaceae > PALSA-188. The sequence continues at coordinate 1,277,625 of CAWKGT010000002.1, forward strand.
GGGTCGAGGGATCTCGCGCGCATCGCCACATGCCGGAACGCCGGAACCGCGGGACTAAAGTCCCGCTAAGATGACGTTAAACACTTTTCTCAATACACTCTACAAAATGACTTCCCATCAAACCGACCTCAGCGGCAAGGTCGTCGTCATCACCGGGGCCTCTATGGGCATCGGCGAGGCGATTGCCAAACTTTTCGTCGATCACGGGACAACCGTCGTGATGCTCTCCCGCGATGCTGGACGCGCCGAAGCCGCCCGCGCCCGCACCGGCCACCCCGAAAGAACGCTGGCGCTGGCTTGCGATGTGCGCAATCGCGAAGAGATCGACCGCGTCATCGGGCTGACGATGCATCATTACGGCCGCATCGATGTCTGGATCAACAATGCAGGACACGGCCTGCTCGACTCCGTCGCCAACGTAGATATGGCCTCGCTTCGCGAAACTTTCGATACAAATTTCTTCGGCGTCGTCGAGGCTATGCAGGCGGTAATTCCGGTGATGAAGCAGCACAACGCGGGCACCATCATTAATATTTCGAGCGTCGCCGGACACATTCCTGTGCCGTTTCTCACTCTCTACAGCGCAACTAAATTTGCTCTGAACGCAGTAGGCAAAGGCGCGCGCGTAGAACTGAAGAAATTCGGTATTAACGTAATGACCGTTTGCCCCGGTTTCGTACGGACCGACTTTGGAGCCAACGCAATCAAGGGACTCGAGCTCAAGCAGGTGCGCCCCGAATCAATTCGCGGCATCAGCGCCGACCGCGTAGCCCGCGCCGTTTTCCACGGATATTTCAAAAACAAACGCGAAGTCATCGTCCCCTGGACCATGCATCCGGTAGTAAAAATTTACCAACTCTTTCCGGCCATAGTGGAAGCCGCAATGGCGCGCATGGCGAAGAAGCCCCGAATTTGAGTATTCGGATTGATAACGACATTGTTCGGGTAGGGTGTGAAGTTGGCTGGCGCAGGTTGCTGAATGCGGCACGCAATCCATAGACGGCGAGGGCAGCGTTTTTCGCGGGAGTAGTCCGGTGAGGCGCAACTGAAGAACACTTTGAGGAGCCGGTTAATAAACAAGATGGTGAGCGCGGTAGGTATCGAACCTACAACCTACTGATTAAGAGTTAGGTTTCACGATGTGGCTATAGCGCAGGCAACTGTAGCTGCCAATAACTTAACGAGCAAAAGACCCGCATGGACGGATTTCAAAAAAGCGCCGAAAAAGTTGGCGAAATCGAATGGTATCTAATTTGCGAAGGTACAAAAAGGACACAGCGTACCTGCGGACAGCCCCGACACTATTTTGATTCCCTTTACGCCAGTCTTGGGCTTCGCGTTCTCTAAAATAGTGGGGGCTCCTACGGGCAAAAAATGATTCCAGTCGCCCGAATGGCCGAACAGGCTATCGAGCGCGAAAGACCAGTACATGACGAATCCCATGGGTGCGAAGCTGGCTGCAGCCATCGAACAGATACTCGAAGCAGTAGTTCGCAGGTGCTCTTATTGACGGATGCCACTACCGCGATCAAGCTATTTTTTCTTTGGCTTCCATCCTGGGTGGTTGGCCGCGTACGCAGCTCTGAGCTTTGCCTTAGAGGCTGCTGACATTGGTTTGCCCTTCCTGGCAGGGCCATCTTTCTTAGTTGAAGCAGGCTTCACTCCGCGTACAGCAACCCCCGCGACACGTTGCAAGCTTTTGATAATGACGTCTATCTCATCCCGGCGGCGTTTCAAAGCTGCGATAGCGTTCTCAATAATCACGTCTGGCATTTTCGAGTTCTCCTCGGCGAAGCTTATCACAACGCTTCGCTAGGCCTAGCAGTTCGCCTTCCGTCCTGCTTCCAGTTGTTTCAGCGCCCCGATCATCCGCGCTTCCGTGTGCCCCTCTTCGACATTCCTCCTCCGCGTTCCGCAATCTGGAATCATACTCAGCCGTGTCCGGTTTTTGGGGAGCAGATCAGAAGGTCGACGTGATGCGGCGTCCGCGAGAATCGTATGTAAAGCTAACCGTGGAGTGATCAGGATAGGTAATCCCCGTCAACCGGCTCATAACGTCATAGGCGAACGAAGTTTGGTTCTGCATGGCGTCGATGACCGCCGTCCGGTTGGCCAAGCCGTCCTATTGATAGCTGGTCACATTCTGCTGCGCATCCTTTGATGGTCGCAATCAGTCCAACAGGCGCCCCCTCTATTGCAACGATGATTGAAAAGCTGGTGAGCGCGGTAGGAATCGAACCTACAACCTACTGATTAAGAGTCAGTTGCTCTGCCAATTGAGCTACGCGCCCTTCAATGATTTACGGCGATTACTGGCGGGATTTTGCACTAAATTTGCACTGTCTTTCTTTCCCGATACTACGCTTGCAGATTCCACCCGCCGCATAGCGGCGGTCACATCCTCAGTAGAGACAATGTGGTAGCGGTCGAAAACAGCGCGCGTCTTGTGACCTGATATCCGCATTGCAACTCTTTCCGGCACGCCTGCATTCACAAGATTGCGAATCGCAGAGCGACGGAGGTCGTGGACAATCAGGCCATTATAGCGGGTCCAAGGATAACCGTCTTCGGGTTTGACCACTTCTGTCTTTCCCAATCCAACAGCGGTACAGGCGCGTGCCCATTCTGTACGCAGGTTCGTATCAGAAAAGACTTTTCCGACCCTTGGTTCTATTCCATTCAAAAGCATAGCGAGCACCGAAGGCATCGGCACGATTCGCGCATCGCCGGTCTTCGTTTGATCGTCTTCAAGGCGGATCAGGCGGGCTTCGAGATCAACTTGCGGCCATTCAATTTGCAGCGCTTCACCTAGGCGGACTCCGCACCAATACAGAAAGTGAATCAACGGTCGCAAGTGGGAAGGCAATTGCTCTACAAGCTCCCCGAATTTCGTAACTTCCAGGAATCCCTTTCGTGCAGGCGGCTCTTTCAAGAGACGAATCTTTGGCACCACCTGGATACGGCCATCCTCGCGGGCGATATTCAACATTCGGCGCAAGCATTGAAGACTCCGATTCACCATCGCCGGTCCGACTCCTTCCGCTGTACGTTTGCGAACGAATTCACGAGCGGCGTCAGTTGTGATCCGGTTTGCCGATATACCAAAACTATGCGAACTGAATCCGAAAAATTCATCAAGTTGCTTGAGACCGACTATCGTTTCGGTACCGTCAGCTCTTACTTCCAGCGATTTGTTGCCTCGCGCCGTATAGTCGTCGAGAAGTGCCTGACGCAGATCGGCGTAAGAAATCTTCTTTAGGTCGGCTATGGGAGCAAGACCACGGTCACGATCTCCCATCAATCTCCTTAGCACGCCAAGCGCTTCCTGTTTAACGGAGGTGCCCGAACTCACTCGAATTTGGCGGCCGTCTTTATAGTATTGGCAATACCAGAGCTTGCAGCCTTTCCGTCTTAGTAAAGACCCTTCTCCTTGCGAACGCTTTGCCATTGAGGACTCCTTGCACTAAGAATCTATCGCTCTCAGTGCAAAGTTCACATGGCACGAAAGTACTGAAACCTTTCAGACGTTGTAAGTTTTTGTTAGCAAATGATAGCTTTAACTACATTGCTTTCAGTAGTTTACGCTTGACATCTAATTAAACTCGCGATAGTCTAATGCCATACCTAAGGCACGCTGATAGCTTTCGGGTGAAATTGCGCGGCGTGCATATCCAGGCATGTTGTACCGGTCCCCCGGAGTCTGGCGTGGTGCCTAAGCGGCCTCGTAAATCCAATCGCTAAAATCCGCACTTTGATCGTGTGGAGTAATCCGTGAAAAAAATAATAAGACAACAGTCAGGCATCTTCATGCCTGTTTCAGTTTCAACACCGCGCTGTATCGGCGTTGCGGCGGCGGCGGCCTATCTTGGCGCAACCATTTGGGCCGTTCGCACGCTGGCTTGGCAAAAGAAAGTTCCATTCGTTCGGATCGGCCGTCGGATTGTATTCGACAGAGCCGATTTAGATAGATACATCGAAAACCAAAAGACGGAGGTGGTTCGTGGCTAGCGTCGCCGAAGCTCTCAAGCCTGAGTTAATCCTGGAGGATGTCGCGGCAAGTTGGCGTGCTCGCGGAGCTGAACTGTCGCAGACATTCAAACGCCATCAATGGCAAGTCGCGGATTGGATAAATGACGGCGTGACGTTGCTATATCCAGACAACAACAGCACAGAAATAACGGAAATGGAGACGGCTCTTGCCGCTCTGCAAAGCGACCATTACAGGCCTGGTACGCCTGCTCCGGTCTCGAAATACGGAACGGATAAGGCGGAGTTCGATAATCGGTTGCGGACAGCAAAGAACAAAGTCTCGTGCGCACGTTACCAAGCAACGCTAGTCTACGACGTGGCGGAAGAACTATTTCCCCAGTACAGCCGCACTACCTTGCGAACATTGGCGCATGTAGGTAGGTCGTTTCCGGCGTATATGCGCATATACGCCAATCTCACCTTCAGCCACTACATGGCTGCGCTTGTCTTATCGCACGATAAGCGTGACGAATGGTTGTCTAAGGCCAACAGCGCTAAGCCAAAGTGGTCGGTAGCGCGACTCCGAGCCGAGATCTACTCGGCATTGGAGCTACCGGCTACTGAACCTGAATCGCTGGTAACTGTCGACATCCAACCAACGCAACGAAAACCGACGAAGTGGATGCTACCGCTTAGCGACCCTAGCAAAGAAAAGTTGAAAGAGCTGGCACTTGCTCGCCGAGTCGACCCAGCCATCTTAGCGGCACGAATTGTTGACGAATATCTTGCTGAGTACTCGGATGAAATCCAAGGAAAACAAGACTTGGATAGAAAGAATGCCGAATCTCGGCGACGTTTTGCGCCAAGACCACGCGCAATTGCCTGCGCAAATACTCAACCGGACGGTGAGGAGGACTTTCTGGACGCCCCAGGACTCCCGTAACACATCTCGGAAATGTGTAGTTGCTGTAGATGTGTTGGCGGTAAAGGGTAAACGTGGAGGGTCGGGCGGTTCATTCCGTTCTTGGCAATCCATAAAAATTTGATTTCTATCCTGCCCACTCAGGAATAAGAACGCGGGCTGGAAGCGACGCACCAACGTCTGCTTCTGGCCCACGACCCTATCCGTGTGAGCAAAGGGAAAACTATGTCCAGGAAACAAGCAGAAGCATCGCAGGCCCGGTCGCTGGAGCGGGAGGTCTTGCGATTTTTATTTCGGCAAAGGGTGGCTCAAGCTCAGCTCGTCAAGGCTGGAAAGATTCAGAAGATTGATCGGCTTAGCGTGGCTGATCTCAATGTCGCTGTTGAGGGATGGAGATATTTTCACAACATATTCAACAGCGTCCTCCTTGGAATGAGGAGGGCGGGATTGGTGAGACTTACTCGCGATGCCGCCAAGAATGGCTTTATTGAGCTGACTAGCGCGGGACTAAATGCCGGTGAGGCACTGATGGAGACCGCGCCTTTTTAAGAGAAACCATATGGCTGACATCAAGTCACTAAAACGGCAGATCGGCGCGATGCCTGTAGAGGCGCGGACGGGGAAACACTTGCGCCCTGGTGAATTGATGTCTTGTCCGTTTCCAGAGCATGCGGATAGCACGGCAAGCTTTGGCCCGTATGAAGATGACGGCCTTAAATGGAAGTGTCTTGGCTGTGGATGGCAAGGAGATGCTCTTGATTTTGTGGCGAAATACGACAACGTGTCCCTAGCGGAGGCAATCAATAGATTCGCTGGATCGCAAAACAAAACCGAGACTCAGCCCTATGCACCGATAGTCCCGCCGTCGGAATGGAGTTGGAATGTAGAGCGGTTGGCAAAGGCCTCGGTTGCGTTACAAGAGAGCAAAGCCGCTATCGATTTTCTGGCCGGTCGTGGCATTCCTCCTGAAGAAGCCCAAGCGCTAAGTTTCGGTCTTGTTGCTGGATACACAAGCGCCGATGGCATCGAGCACCCTGCACGAATCGTAATACCAACCTTCGTCGATGGGGAACTTGCAGCCGTTAAGCTCAGAGCATTCGGAAAATTTGAGCAATCACAGAAATGGCGTAAGCAGCGCCGCGATGACAAGACTTACTGGCTTTTCAATCGAGATGCCGCATTCCTCGCTGATGATTTGTACGTGGTGGAATCCGAGCTTGATGCAGCAATGTTAAGCGCGCTTGGCTTCGCCGCTATAAGCGTTGATTCCTCTGGACACAAACTCACGCCGAAAGACACCGCGCTTCTTAAAGACGTTAAACGCGTCATATTTGCACTCGATTCAGATGTAGCTGGTCAGGAATGCTCCAAACGCCTAGAAATGGCTTTGCCAGAAAGCAAACGACTCCGGATCGTGCCGCAAGGGTTTAAGGACTTGGGCGAGTTATACGCGAAAGCGCCGGATGAGTTTGCATCGCGGTTGGCAAAGCTCGTGCGATATGCCGAAACCACCCGAAAGAATTTTGTTTGGGATGACCTTTACCTGGAAAACGAAATCATGGAGCACGATGGGCCAGAACTGATTTATGTCGTGGATAAGCTCATCCCATTGCAACGGATCACGATGCTCGCCGGTCCCGAAAAAAGTTGCAAGTCACTCTTAGCTTTTTACCTCGGCAAATGCGTCGTCAACGGCAAGAAAGTATTCGACAACTTCAAGGTAAAGAAGATTCCGTGCCTGTATCTGGACGCGGAGGACGGCATTTTAGGTCAGTACATCGGCTGGATGTCCAGGATTGGCACAGAGGAGGTTCGCTTTCGAACCTTAATGACGGGAATTCCAGCGCTTGATGACCCGTACTTGCTGGCGGTATGCAGTGAAAACAGTCCTCTGCTGATTGTCGATTCGCTACATAAGTTCGTCGGCAATGGCAACGGCACAAACGTTAATACGTGGCGCTCGTCGGACATGGAGCCTGTCATGGAAAAGCTCCGGCAATTATGCGTTGCTGGCGCAACCGTAATCCTCATTCACCACTCGACAAAAGCAGACCCTGAGCAATATCGCGACTCAAGCGTAATCGGCGCTGGCGTTGATTTCCTTTTCGCTGTCGTCGGAGAAGAACCTGCGAATGGGGTGAAACGTGTCCGAATGGTTGGAAAGCCAAGTCGCGGCGCTCAACCCCCGACGTTATCGCTTATAGCGTTTCCAGCGCTGATCGATTTAGGCAAGTTCACGTCCGAGGAGAATCCGCCAAAGACTGACGTTGACCGAGTTGTGGAGTTTGTCCAAGGAGCCGAATTAGCCGGACCTGTAAACAAGACCACTGTGCGAAAAGGCCTTAGGGGAATGGAAAGCTCCCGGAAGGATAAAGCCCTTGCCGAGGCGCTAGAGCAAGGCCTGTTGGCACGCAATTCTGATGGAAACTTTACCGTGCCGCAAGGCGCGGCATGCTCGGAGCAATTTTTCAACGTGCCGCAGGAGCGGCACCACAGCGGCACGAAGGCTCAGCTTGAACCGTTTTGATTCGAAGAGTCAAGGACTTGCGACATGCCGCAAACGCGGCACCAAAGCGGCACATACGATACAAGATTGAAGCGTGCCGCCGCTAGATACTCTGAGCGCGGCACGTCCAAGATCGCGCTGCAATTTACCGTTGCTTTGGTGGCCTAGTGACGTTGCATTTGCAGGATGTGGAATGGATCACAGCGCTAGCTAACAAAGGCTAGCAACTGATAGCGGAGGATAGGGGGAGATAGTTTTGGTTTTCAACACTTTCTGGCAAACGCGCGTCCGTTGAATTTTTTCGCCCGTCGGTTTTTCAAGAACCTTTGGTTGAGTTTTGTTGTTGATCGGGCGGGTTGGCCTAGAGTTTCCTACGCCGCCTACATAGATTCGGCCTACTTTAAGGCCGGTTAGAAAGGGGTTTGCAGTGGCAGAGACGTACGGCAAATTAACGATTGTGGCGGAAGCTGGGCGTGATCCGCGCGGACGCCGACTTGTCCAGTGCGATTGCGCTTGCGGCAACGCGGTAGTGCTTCGCCTCGATAACGTGAAAGGGACGCGTACGAAATCTTGTGGCCAATGTAGCTTACTGTTGACGGTCCCGACAGCAACGTCTTCTCAGCCGGTAGCCGCAACCCCCAAGCCCGCCGACATGACCGCGACGACGGCTGTCAGCGCCCGGACAAGTATTGAAAATTCGGCGGAGCACGGATCGCTTGAATGGTACCGCGCCGGAATCGCCTCCCTGATGGCATCGATTTGTACTCTAGAGCAGCAAGCCCGAGACCTGGAAAGGGTACTTGCCGAGGATGGCGTTTTGCCAAGGGAATTTACCAGTGAAGACCCCGCCAAAAAATGGGCATTGGCGACCATTACGGCGGAAAAGATGAAAAAGAAAAAACTAAGGCTAGAGAGCGAATTGAAAAAACTCGAGGCCTCGAAAGCATTGTCCGCTGATCCACACCAAAGCTTGCTGGATCGGGTAGCTAGAGTCAGGTGGAAACAGAATGCGTAAGTTCGTTGAAACTGCGAGCGGATACATCGCTGATGTGCTGGCCGGAAAATTCCCCACCTGCAAGTGGACCCGAGCGGCTTGCCAACGAGAGTTTGACGACCTATCGAAGCAAGACTGGCCGTACTACTTTGACGAAAATGCGGCAACCATTCCATGTGAGTTTCTGGAAATGCTGACTCACGTATCCGGCGAAAAGGGGGAGAGCTATTCGTACTTGAGCCATGGCAGTGTTTCGTCGTCACTACTCTTTTCGGTTGGCGGCGAAAGGATAATGGGCGGCGCAGGTTTCGCCGCAGCTTTATCGAATGCGGAAAGGGAAACGGAAAATCTTTCTTAAGTAGCGGCCTTTGTCTGGCAATGCTCTGCGCGGACGGAGAGCCGGGTGCGCAGGTCATTGCGGCTGCTCGTACGACCGATCAAGCCAAGATCGTTTTCGGGGTTGCGTATCAGCAAGTCATGGCGAATCCCGCCCTCGCTGAGGCGTTTGGTCTAAAGGCAATGAAGAAAGGTATCGAACACGCGGCGAGCGCTAGCGTGATGAAACCCGTTTCTGCTCAAGGAAAATCTCTCGCCGGGCTGTTGCCCTACTTCTGTAGTCTCGATGAAACGTGGGCGCATCGCGACCGCACTGTGGTCGATGAAATGGAACGCGGTTGCGCAAAGCGCGCCAATAGCTTGCTTTCTACCATTACGCACGCCGGGGAGAACCTAGCCAGCGTTGGACATGAGCAACACGACATTGCATGTTCCATCCTTTCCGGCGAATTGGCGGACGACCAAACATTCGCGTGCATATGGTCGAGTGAAGGTTATCACTGGACCTCAGAGGAAGGTTGGCGCGCCGCTAATCCAAATTGGGGCGTATCAGTTTACGCAGACCAAATTGCAGCAGCATGCGAGCGAGCCCAAAAAGTTCTTACATTGCAGGCGGTGTTTAGGTCGCACAACTGTTGTGAATGGATCGGCTCCGATATCACTTGGATAGAACCACAAGTGTTAGTCGCATGTCGTGAAAAGAATTTACGTATGGAGGATTTCAAGTTCTGGCATCTCGGTGAGCATCCGAATGTATCTGAGCCCGATGTGCGGCGTCCTTTTGTTTTAGGGATGGATTTGGCGTCACGCCAGGATCTCGCGAGCATTGCTTACCTGTGCATTGGATACCCGAATGGGGGAGAGCAACCGGAACATTATTACTGCTGGACAAAGAACTACCTGCCTGAGTCAACAGTTGCCAATAGTCCAATTCCAAAATATCGCGGGTGGGCCAGCAATAACCGCATCATTGTGCATCCTGGTCCAAGCATCAGCCTGGAGCACATTCAAGCCGACATCCTTGGCCAGTATCGGCGCTTTCTTGGCTACGGCGCGGTCGAGAATGACGAAGGATTTTCGTTTGAGGCCGCGGCGTTCGACGAGTGGCAAGCTGCCCAAATCAGTGACAATCTAGCGGTCGCGGGTATTAAAACAGTCCCATTTCCCAAACAAGCGCGGTATTACTCACCAGTGATGGACTTTTTCCAGAGCCTTGTCTTACAGGGGCGCTTTCACTTCGCATCCGAGGACGAGATTCTTTATTGGTGTCTGAGTAACGTCGTATGCCATCGCGACCTGAATGAAAACCTCTTTCCGCGTAAATCAGAAGCAGATCGGAAAATTGATGCCGCAATTGCGATGTTGTATGCGCTTAAAGTTGCGCTAGCGGACTATGGCAAATTCGTAAAACCTCAGAGCTTCACGCCCCCAATAGTTGTACTGGACACGCGGACTCCATTTTCGGGTTTCAAAGGAGCGTTATGAGGTTTTGTTCGGAACCTGGATGTGCTGGTACTTCAGAGACCGAGAGGTTCTGCCAGCGCCATGAAGGAGGTAACTATCGGACCCAACGGGATCGTGCGCGGAAACAGGAAGAAACAAGCAAGTGGTATGGGCGCTCAATCTGGCGTCGGAAGCTTCAGCCGATGAAGTTGTCTCACAATCCGATTTGTGAACGTTGCGGCAATGCTGCGGCAACGGTCGTACACCACAAAGATGGGTCGTGGCGAGACGGCGGCGCAGGCGCCTGGTCATTATTCGTTGATCTTAATAATTTGGAATCGTGTTGCAAAGCTTGCCACGATTCAACAACCATGACGGACTTAAATAAGAGGAGGTTTCAATGAGTTTTGTCACGCTAGACCGATGTGTGTTGGCTTTTCACGAAGAAAAGGATGAATGGGCACTAATCGTTTGCATTAGCCGCAAGCAGAATGGGCGGCGGCTAATCATTCCATTTATTTTCGCCGGAGAACACTGTGAACTATTTGCAACGTCGCCTCATTTTAGGTCATGGGGAAACGCCGGACTTATCTATTTGTTGCGCACACGTGAGCTTAATCCGAAACAGCGGGCGGCTATCTTAGAAAACGCAATTAAACAACAAGTGGGCGAGATTGCCTCTTGTGCCACAGTTCTGGCAAGCTCCGTTACTGGTTTATTGTCTAGCATTCGGAATCTTTCGTACGCGGAGGCCACCGCTAACTTCGAAATCGGAACGGAACCGGCATTTCGATGGCTACTGCAAAACGATACGTCGGGAAAGGCTTGGGATACTCTGCGATCCGCACGAGCGATGGCAGACAGGCAGAGGTTGGGAGAACGAACGTTAAAGGAACGAGAAGAAGTGGGAATGAAATTATTCACGAATAGGGGAGGACGTTTTGCTTAATAAGATTAGGAATCTGTTTTCGAGGAACGGCGGTGACAATATTGCAATCGTCTCTATGGGTACGGGATATGAAGAGTTGCCACATGGATTCTTCCAATCCATCGGCCAGGATGAGACCGTGCAAATTGGATTCAATTGCAACAAGTGCAAACATACATACAAATTTGGCGCACAGAATGGAGTCGTGCATTGCGCAAAGCGCGAAATGCCACCTGGAGGTCCGCTGCCAATCGTGAAGTGGGGTTATGCATCTGCAACCACCGGCTGTGTACCTTGCGGCGATGCAAACTGTCTCACTATTGTTGATTCGGACGATCTACCTGGTCAGTGGAACGGCGAAACACTCTACGAGCCGGTGGGAGGCGGCCTTGACAGATTGGGATTCAGCGCTCCTCTGGCAATAGGTAAGAAGTAAGTCCCAGTCGCACAGAAAGCGGGGCATGCTACTTCTTATTAATATCCGCGACGGTCGCAAATTTCTGAACTGAAGACGTTCCGAACAAATCAAATGGACCAACAGTGACCGGATGCGAAGAGGTCGTAGCCTCTAACGACGATGAGGCAACTCGAACGACTCCCGGCTGTCTGGGGAATGCCTTCTTAAAACTTTCAATCAGCGGAGTGAGCCTTTGGTGCATATTTTTAATGTCCCAATCCATTAGCTGCTCTGCTCGCTCCACGGTGCAATGCTGTAAACAAACAGAAATTCTATCTGAGAACTCGGAGTCCAGCTTTGCGTCTCTCAGCGAGGTAATTTCTTCTTCGCCTACGGACCGCCCTACCCAGACACTTGGAGCGAAGGTGCTGAGGTCGTTTCCATGCCGTCTATGTCTTTCCGAGTTGCCACCGAAAAATTGAATTAAATTTCGGTAATGCAGCAAGAACCCTTCAATCAACAGATTCCACTTCGGATCAGTGGTTTTTGGGGGATTTGTCATCAGCCCCTCGAAGCAGTAGGCCAGCATATCTATCTCATACCAAATCGTGTCCAAATGCGTTTCTTTTCGAGTTCGCTCGTACATAACCATTATTGTACAAGTGCGGGCGTCCCCCGTAACAGGACACTGCCATTCCGAAGCTGGCAACTAGCCGCTTGGGAGGACAGCATATGGATATTCAAGTAGTTTCTACCGGCGAACAAATCTTCAAGATAGATGATGGCGCGGCCCGTGCTCTGCTGGCGGCATTTCCTGAAGCTTTTCGCAAGGTGGACAAACCACTACCACCGCCGTTGCCGACAACATGGACCTATCTTTGCGGCCCCATGAGATTTGGGAAGTACGCCGTAATGCGGAAAAAAGGCATGACCACTGAATGGTTAGGTGGCGAACCCGAGAGAATCAAGGCAATTTGGCCTGAATGTCCAGATCGCGTTATCGCCGATTTCGCAGCCGTACGACCCTTGGAGCGGATTCAATCTATTTGATGGAGAATTCTATGGAAAAGCTTACGCAAATAATAACCAAGAACACGAGATTTAGTGGCTGCTCGCGCGTTGAATATGCAATCTCTCACGGCGAGGAAGTTCGTCTCCGCGCCCTGGGCTGCCCCGCCGAATTGGCCAAGAAAATTGTCGCCGCCCGACGTCAAAAACGGAATGAACAAACCGAGCGCGTTTTCTCGGCGGCTACACAACCGACCCTTGGGGAGACGACCGATTTCGCCGATGAGGAACGGCGAAAACGGTGCAAGGCTCTTGGCGATGTAATCGCCGCCGATAAGGTTCGCGAAGCGCAGATTAAGGCTGACGAGAACTTGAAGCGCAGACTGAGAATCATCGCGACGGTAAACTTCCTCAGCGCGAGCAACGGGGAGAACCAATGAATATACATTCCGCAACCGGCGTGCGCGACTTGCCTGTGGACGCCGTTGAACTTCGCCGTCTAACGCAGAAACTTGCAAACGATGGCATGCCGATTGCTGCCGCGCAAACGATTGCTCAGCGCTTTTTGGCGCAAGAGTTGAGAATCTCACTACTTGAATCTCGCATTGAGCAGCTAGAGAAATCCGGGTTGGTACATCTAGGTAGACTCGAAAAGCGGGGGTAGCTCACGCATTTGCCATTTTTGCGTAAAAGGCGGGGTCTCCTTTTGCCTCGCTGCTCAGACCCCGCTGGTTGGGACATCCCAGCCCGCTAATACTGGGCAGCACTTGAAGCGGGCGGCGGAATTCCTGGGGGCCATACAGTCCCAAGGTATCCGCCGTCACTTTGTTAAGGAATCAAAACGTAGAGCACAGGGACAATATAGAATCGGGTTTAATCATGCCCCTCAGAGCGGACGACGTTCTCGCCATCCCGTGCGTGGCCGAGGCAATCAAGCGCGGCATTGTCAATCTCTCGGACAACCGGATCAAATACTCACTCAATCAGGAGAAAACTTACAATTGGGCAGACCCAGAGGAATGGGTTCGGTGCCATACGATCGCATGGCTCGCCATCGAAAAGGATTACCCTGCCAATCGCATGAGAACCGAGGTCACGGTTCCCCGCCGTGTCCCTTCGGACCACGCAGATGTCGTCGTGTACCGCGACGACGCATGCAAACAACCTTATCTCGTCATAGAAAACAAACCACAAGAACTGTCCGCCAAAGATCGGTCGCAGGCAATCGAGCAGCTCTTCGGTAATTGCAACTCCCTCAGGGCAGTCGTCGGCCTTTATGACGAGTTGAGTGAATCAGCGCTGTTTGACATCGCTAACTACCCGGCTAGCGAGAGAAAACTAAATCACAAGGGGAATCGCAACGGGCTCGCTGCGCAGTATGGTGACATTCCTGCCTACACGTTTATTGCGGGAAGCTCCAGCGATGTTAAGGCTTTTCGGGCCAATGTGCTTGAATCGAAGATCAGGCGTGCGCACTCCATCATTTGGGCGGGCGGGAGGCGAGATCCGCTAACAGCCTTTGATGAGTGGAGCAAGTTGCTGTTCGCTAAGGTGCATGACGAACGATATACCGCAACCGGCAATCCTAGAGCGTTTCAAGTTGGAACTCGCGAAACGACTGCGGCGGTGGCGAATCGTGTACACAACCTTTTCGGTTTAGCTTGCAAACAGGATCGAACCATCTTCCCGGAGGGGACGCGAATCAATCTGCCGGACACAAAGGTTGCCGATGTTGTTCGTACACTCGAAGAGGTAAGTTTCATTCGTACAGATATTGATTCTATTGGCAAGGCGTTCGAGCACTTTTTCGGTGCGGTTTTTCGTGGTGAACTCGGTCAATACTTCACGATGCGGCAGCTTGCGCGCTTTAGCGTTGGTTTGCTCGACATTTCGAAAGACGACTATGTCCTCGATCCTACGGCGGGCAGCGGAGGGTTTTTACTCGATGCACTTCTCCAAACATGGCACAGGATAGACAGAGAGTTTGCCGGGCAACCGGCTGAGGAGATCAGCCGCGTTAAATATGATTTCGCTTTCCAACATGTCTTCGGTATAGAGGTGCATGAAGTTTTGGCCAGAATATGCAAGATCAACTTGCTGTTGCATCATGACGGACACACCAACATCGAGGCCAACCGCTCCTGCCTTGACGCAGTGTTTGCGAATCCACGTATGCAAACGTTGGGACGATTCACGATTGTTGTTGGAAACCCGCCATTTGGCGATGACGTAGAAGAAGGAGATGAAGATAAGCTTGGTAGCAACCAACTGAGCAATTTCACAATCGCGAACAATAGAACAAGGGTTGATTCGGAACAGGTGATTCTCGAGCGTGGGATTCAATTCCTCGAGCCCGGTGGCCGCCTAGGGTTGGTAGTACCCGACGGCATCCTGAATAACCAAGGCGAGATGTCCAACTGCCCCGCCACAAGACGGCTTCTCGCGAGTAGCGGGCGCATTATGGCGATTGTATCGTTGCCAGATTATGCATTTCGTAAGTCCGGTGCACAAAACAAGACTTCAATCTTGTTTTTCCAAAAGTTTCGTTCGCACGAAAAGCAATTGTTAGACCATGCCCTTGAAAAGGAGCGCGGTCGGGGATTCGGCGAAAGTGACGCCATTCGGGACGCAATCGTTTCGGCGGGGCTCAACTATGAGGTTTTCTTGGCGGAAGCAAATTGGGTCGGGTACTCGCCATCGGGCCTACCGTCAACCCAGAATGACCTTTACCGACCCAATCTGAATGATGGTTTGGAGGCGGAGCAGGAAGGGACAATTTTGGGAGAGTGGCGTCAATTCAAGTCAGCCCCCGAGCAATATATGGGGTCGCGAATTCCCGACTGTATGGCAGTACCGTTTGACGCGCTTTGGGCCGCCCACGAAAGCAACCGCCTCGACCCTAAATACCACCTGTTTAAGAGAGAGGCCGCTAGAGCCGTACCGCCAGGTTGGAAAAAAGTAGCGATCAGCACCGTAATGCGCAAACGCGTTGAAGAAGCATTACCCAATCTGGAACCCGAGAAGAAGTTCAAAGTTATGACGATCTCACAGAAAGGAGACATTAGGCTACGAGAGGCAGGTAAAGGCAATAACCCGCCAGAATGGCTCGGTTCCTATTTGGAGGATATGCCTTCGACCTGGTATTCGGCTAAGGCGGGAGATTTGGTCTACTCGTCAATCGACTTATGGAAAGGTTGCGCGGCAGTCGTGCCTTCCGATTTCGACGGGGGCATCGTTACGAAGGAGTTTCCTATCTATGAAATTATCGATTCTGATCTCTTAGCTGACTTTTTGCAGTGTTTGCTCCGCAGCCGATACTATCAGCGCGCATTCAGAGCCATTACAACCGGACACAGCAATCGGAGGCGGACGCAATCACCCGACTTCGAGGCGTTGGAGATTGCCTATCCAAAAAGCAAGGATGAGCAGCATAGATTGATCGTAGGAATTTTGAAAGCGAGAGAAAACCAGAAATTCGCCACTGAAACCCTAATGCAGGAATTGATCGAATTTAGCAACGTCATCGATGGTCGGGGTGCTGAGCTTTTACCCGAAGTAGATGTTGGGAATGATGAGGCTTCCAGTATTGAATGACGGCCCGATTGTCTGAGATTAATGGCCGAGGAGGTGAAGTGCAAATGGACGATACTCGCCTTACCGAACTTTCTTGGAAGCTCGGCATTGCCGTGGCGGAAATGGAGGCAGCCTACTATTTTGCCGAGGAGTATGGTGATTTCAAAAAAGAAGTCTCTGACGTGCTGCTCGAAACCAAAGTCAAGATCGACTGGTTTATGGACACGCTGCCAAAGAAACAACAGGCCGTTTACGCTCAGAGTATTGAAGAAAAGAAGAAGGCAACGGGCCGCCAATTGAAAGACTTACTTGAGTAGTTGCTTCGAAATGCTTTTGGCAACTTCCCACAGAATTAATGTGTCCTCACTCGTAAGGGTAATTCCGTGCGAAAGCTCCTTTTGGGGGTGGATGTAGTTCCGGTAATCGCGAAGAACAGCGCCAACGTCCTTTGCCGATTGCGAAATCCAGCCAAGCTCATGAACAACGTCAATGAAGTTTTTCAGTGTCCAGTCTTTCAGCGGGAGCGGTTTACCAGTCTTCCTATCCTTCGGCGCACCGGCGGCTGTAAAGATAGGTTGTTGGTTCGATTCTTTGTTTACCCTCGCCAGTAGCAGGCCCTCAAGCAGGCCACCCATCATTACCGTTGCTGCCATAGGTGCCGGGGCGTGTATGCAGAGTACGCATTCATTCCAGCGCCGTTCCAAGATACCCTGCATTTTGGGATCGGGAATTAGAACTGCGAAGCTCGGGACTACGTCGGCAGTAGCTATCGTCCTTGACGCGGCCACCATTTGTTTCGTGCGAATCTCGAGAAGCTGGGCACGCAATCGCTTCAAACTGAGTTGATATTGTGATCTACTTCCTGCTTGTTCGCTGGCTCTCAAGATTCGGTTGTAGATAGTGTCGGCGGGGGCCAGCGCACCGGAATCAAGTTGGGGCGAGATCTTGGGATTTTGATTATTGAACCATGCCAAGCAGGTCGCTTTAATAGTTCCTCGTTCATCCTCCGCCCAAACCTGCCTCGTATTTTTCTTGCGCAGCATTGCTTGGAGAAAATCGCATCTCCTAATAGCGTCATCGAGCGCTTGTTGTCCCTCTGTCAATTCGGCTGCTATCTCCGTTTCGGAGCCTTTGTTTCTGCGACTGCTTTTGTTTTGCCTGCGCGCTGACGTGGGCGAGGTGGCTGTGCAGCATTGCCCGGAAGCGTCATGCCCACGAGATTTTCCCCGACGGAATTTATTGCAAACATGCCTCGGTCTGAGCCTCGGTCGAGCAACCCTTTAGCATGTGCATTATTCAGAGTCTTAAGAGGCTTGACCAGCTTGCCAGGACGCCCCGCCAACCGGCAGGCTTCACGTAGGAAGGTTGCGTCAATTTCGTCTTTTCGCTCGCCTTCGGGCGCTTCAAACCGATAGTAATAGGCTATTGTGGTTGCGAGTTGGGTGTCGGTTTGGGGATTCTTTTCGTTAACGAAAGTATTGATGTCCTTTCGAGCAGTGTTCGTGGCCGAGGCATCGGGTGTCGCTGGCAAGGGGGCCACTGCTTCAGTAGCAGCCGACCTTATAGGGTGCGACGCACCCGGTGTGCCGGTCTTGATACCCAGACTCTCCCCCGCCCACCGCAGAATGCGTTCCTGCTCTTCCTGCGTGAATCCCGATAACGTATTCCTAATCGTTCGAGCAGCGTTGAGATCGTCTCGCTTCTTTACGGAGTTTGCGCCATCCTTGGTCATCTGGCAAAACCTCCAAAACATAGTTGGGTTAGTTTGTTCTGGTATAACGGGGTCTACTATCCGGGGGAGGAAAAAGCATAGCGCAACAATAGCGTTGGTGCAAAGCAGACCATTTGCACTAACTTTGCACTAACGGGTCCAAATTCCGCCTAATTGTCTCAGACTCAACCTATGCTAACTGAATGAAAATATAGCAGATGGGGTATCTACGACCGGTTAAGAGTCAGTTGCTCTGCCAATTGAGCTACGCGCCCGAAGGATGGAACGAACGGCAAGGGCAAGTAGCAGAGTATAACACTCCAGCCACGACGCACCAGCGAGGCAACTCGTGCGAATTCGTTGAGCGCTTGGTTAAGAAGATTACGACCGTTGCCGCAAGTTGGAGGCGAAGGCTTGCACGGAATCAACGGCACTCGAACTTGGCCGCCGCGGTGGCAACTCCTGTGCATTGACTGGCGGACGCTCTTCCAGTGTTCCGAGAATTGCAAAATCTTCGGCGCGAATAGTAACAAATTTTTGGCCGGAGCATATTGCATCCACCAGCCTAATCTGCCGGGAGTTCAATACCTTTATGGGAAGGGTTTGAAAGTGACGGAATATCCACAGCAGGTAAACTCGCTGAGCGAAAGTAGGGCGGGCATAACGCGGTCCGAGCGGCGTGAGAATTCTCAGCACGCCCTTGAAGAGCTTGTGCATCCACATAAACCTGATCCTGAAATTTGGGTTTATAGCCAGAGCGCTATAACGGCGAGCATTATTGCACCTAATTCGAGGCAATGGTACAAAAAAATGCACAGTCGCAAAAATTTGTCACAGAATTTCTCCCAGGTCTTGCCAAGACTGCACCAATAATAGGGCAGGGACATTATCTATCCGACGAGTTCGGGGAGGAATTCCATCTTGCGTACTTGCGCGGCGATACCACATTTGCCGCCGTCGGCGCCATCCTCTACCCGCACCACAGTGGCTTGGCAGCACACCCAGCGTTTTTCGCCGCTGGTGACTTCCGCGGGCAGGATCAGCAGCATTTCGACCTCATTGCCGGGCCGCATGGGAAAGTCAGTGTAGAAAAAGATTCCATTCGAACTTAAGTCGCGGGTATAGCCGGTGGCCTGAAGATTAGCTTCTGGCGTGTTTACCGTGATGGGCACCCGCACTGGGACGCGCTGGCCGGAACGACGCTCAGTATCGATGGACATTGCAGGGGAGGGTACCACAAAGGCGGCCAACTCATAAATGGAGACTGCGAATTGTATGATGTGCTGGCAACGTTTCGTCGACAAGGAGCCACAATGAGTCCGGACCACTTCCTCCGCGAATCGCGGAAGGTGCCGATCAAAGCCGTGATTTTCGATTACGGAAACGTCATTAGCCTGCCCCAAAGTGAGAACCATTTGCAGAAAATGATTGAGCTATGCGGCATGCCCGCAGAGCAATTTCATGAAAGTTATTGGAAATTCAGAATGGCGTACGATCGCGGAGAATTTGACGGCGGGTCGTATTGGGAAGCGGTTATTGCGGAGATAGGTGGAAGACCGCCGAACTCATCACACATGGCCGAGCTAGTTTCGTCGGATATTCAAAGTTGGCTGCAAATCAATGGAGGCAGTTTGGCATGGGTGAAAGAACTCCACGGGCGCGGAGTGCGGTTGGCGATTTTATCGAATATGCCGCCTGAAATCGCACGCTATATTGAGGAGCGCTGCGAGTGGGCGCATTGCTTCGATGTTAGGATATTTTCCTGCGACATTGGCTGCGCGAAACCTGCTTCCGCCATTTACCGCGAGTGCCTTTCCCGGCTAAACGTTCCCGCAGGCAGCGCGTTATTTCTTGACGATCGGGAAGAAAATGTCGCGGAAGCCATCAGTTTGGGGATGCACAGTTTGGTTTTTGACAGCGCCGAAGAGACCCGGCTACGAGTAGAACAAAATTTTGATTTGCGAAAGACGGCAGCGGCGCAGGATCGGGTTTCGCCCGAATCGGGCGGTTAGTGCTGGATGGAACCGCTTTTCATGAATTCCAGTTTGGCAGCCACCTTGGCGGCTGTCTCCAGCAAATGCAGATCGTCAAGGGTGAAATCGCGGCCCGCAGTGCGCAAATCCGCCGCTTTGCGACATACTTGAAGGATGCCTAAGACCCTGAGATCGGCGTCTGCGATGGGCGCGGAAATAAGCTTTTGAATTGGCGTCTGCCCCGCCGGTCCCACCTCTTCGGCAGGAGCGAACTTGACGGTTTCGAAAACGCTTACATGCTTTACTTTCACAAAATTGTTAAACAGTTCGACCTTTTTGGTTAGAACCGTGTGCACCGCCACCGCGGACGAACTTGAAATGGGAATCGATCCGGCGGTCTTCAACTCGTTCGGATAGATAAAAGTAAGCAGTCCCTTTTCCAAACGTAGCAACGCCACTTCAGTTGCGCGGACGCCGAAAGCGTGGGATACCTCGGCACAAAATTGTTCGGGCGTAGTGCTCCGAGCTAACGCATTTTCAAAACTGATTTTTTCGGAAACTGGAGCCAGCGCGGCAGCGGCGCCGGTAGTGGAGGAGCCTTTAAGTTGTTGTTCTACTTTCGGCATATAAGACTCAACCGGAGCCGCGCAAAAATCAGCGCGAGGAAGCTCGGTTAAAGGTAGTTTAATGCCGGTAGATTAGAGATCAAGTTACCAAAGAGAATGTGCAGCCGAGCGTCTCGCCTTCACTTGGAACTTAATGGATATGCCCGCTCGCGCCATCCGCGAATGCCGCCGATCATAGAAAGTATATTCGTGTAACCCATTTTTTGGAGATTATCGGCGGCTATGGCTGAGCGAAACCCGCCGCCGCAATACAGTATCAGCGGGGTTGCGGGGTCTGGCACGCGGAGCTCAATGTCGCGTTCAATAATCCCTTTGCCAAGATGAATTGCGCCAGGCAGGTGATCCACGGCGAATTCGCTCTCCTCCCGCACGTCAATCAGCAGAAGATTTTCGCCATCCTCAAGTTTGGATTTCACATCATCAATGCCGATCTCATGCACGCGCTTTCGGGCGTCTTCCGCAATTTTTAAAAAGCGTGGCGAATGTTGATGGGTCATGGATTCTCCGATTTCATTTCATCTTATCAAGCCAGGGTGGATCAAGCCGAGTACATCATTTCGCTGAGAGATGGGTACAGCCTGTTGTCCGGGAACTTAAAGCCTTGACCTGATTCAGCGTGAGCCTGGTAGAGAGGAAGATAGGCATGAACCAACAACTCAGGAGGGATTAAAATGCCGTCTAACGTAACGTCGAACCGTATTCAGGGACTGCGAGTGGCGATTCTGGCCACCGACGGAGTGGAAGAAGCTGAACTCGTAGAGCCGAGAAAGGCGCTTGACGATGCGGGTGCAAAGACTACGCTCATCTCGGTAAAAAGCGGAAAAATTCAAGCCATGAAGCACGACGAAAAATCAAAGCAATATGAGGTGGAGGCTACATTCGAAAATGCGGATCCGAAAGAATTCGATGCGCTCCTGCTTCCTGGCGGCGCTCTAAACGCCGACGCCCTGAGAGTGGTGACAGAGGCGCAGGATTTCGCCCGCAGTATTGACGAAGCTGGCAAACCGATCGCGGTTATTTGCCATGCGCCCTGGCTGCTGATCTCCGCCGATTTGGTGGAAGGGCGCATACTCACCAGCTATCACACGATTCAGGATGACGTGCGCAATGCGGGCGCCGATTGGGTTGACCAGGAAGTCGTACGCGAGGATAACTGGGTTAGCAGCCGGCAGCCGTCCGACATTCCGGCATTCAATCGCGAAATGATCAGTCTTTTCGCGGAGAGTAAAGCTGACCAGTCCAGGAATGCCGCCTAACGTTTTGGCCCGCCTTAATCCCATAAAGGCGGGCTTTTTCTTTGCGATATTCCTTAAAGGCTAAACGGGCCGCCTAAACTCAGAGCGCTAACTTTTGTATGCAGGCATCTCGTTTCCCCGGGAGATTGGGATCGCCTATTGCGCCTGCTAGAATGCACCTGTGCCGCGACGCGAATTTTCCGTAATCATATTTTTGTTATTAGCGGTATCTCTTTCGTCGGCTCAGGAGTCCGCGCCTTCAGCCAGTCAAAAAGCCTCACAGCCGCAGGTTAAAGTGAACATGCTCAATGTGTGCACTCCGTCAAAGGATGAGCAACAGCAGATCGCGACGGCGTTGTCGCGAATCCCCAAGCAGCCACTTTTCAGTCCTGATTTTGAAGTCGATCGCGGACGCTCCACGATGGACGAACAGCCCAGCTTTCTCTCCATCAGCCAGAAAGCGCACGTGACCAGCGATTCGGACACCGCCGCGTGGGTGCGCATCCGCCGCGAATTTGCCGTGCAAGCGCTGTTTTCGACGGTGCAATATTCATTCAGTCAGGATCCGAAGAGCATGGTCGAGACGTTAGTTTTCAAAGTTCGCGATCCCAAGGATTTGCTGCAAGTTTCAATTGAGGATGATGCTTCGGCCGTAACAACTCCAGCGGCGATGCTGGGCACCGATACTCCGGTGAACCGCATACGATTGGAGCGCTTCGGAAAATCGTCAATCGTGCTGGCCCGTTGCTCGGGAACGGGGACTGCGCCTGCGCCCGACCAAAGCGCATACGAACCGCTGTTTCAGGCGGCATCGGCAATCAGCGGAGATTACCGGCATTTGCTGAACATCCCGCGAACGGTTCCGGATGAGTTGAACCGCGTGGCTCTTACCGATTCGAAGGCCGCAGCGAAGAATTCCGTTAAGGCAAGCCCGTCTAAGAAGCCCGTCCAGAAGAAAGCAGTCCCGCCGCAATAACGGAATATCGTTCAAAGTACATGTTGTTTGGGATTGCGCGCAGCCTATGCTTTTGCTACTCTCGCGCTCGACCAGCTTTGGGGAGGAACAATGGCCTTTTGCCAATCGTGTGGGAAGGAAATCGGGACGGCGAACTTTTGTCCTGCGTGCGGAACGCATCAGGGCGCGCCGCCGCCACTCACCCCGTCGTCCACTCTGAATAATGCCTCGCCAGTCGCCGACGGACTGGCAGAAAACGTCGCCGGATTGCTTTGTTATCTTCTCGGCTGGCTCACCGGAATTATCTTTTTGTTGATCGATAAACGGCCGTGGGTGCGTTTTCACGCGGCTCAATCTATCGTGGTTTTCGGCGGGCTCTTCGTTATTCGCCTGGGGATAGGCATGATGGCGGTCACAATCGGCGGCGCCGTGGGCTGGGGATTGCTGGCTATGCTGCGATTGTTGATCGGCCTGATCGCGCTGGTTCTGTGGGTGGTCCTGATGGTCAAAGCATATAAGCATGAGACGTACCGGGTGCCGATTGCAGCAGGCATCGCCGATGGAATCGCGCGCAGTTGATATTTTTTGCCTCGATCCGAGTCGACATAAATTCATGAACAAATAATAATGACGCGCGTATTCAGTTTCAAAGTCAGTCAGGCGCAACTAATCCGCGAACGAATGCGATTCTCAATCCGCCCCAATTCTGAAGTCTCCAGTTAAACTTGAATCATGGATAATGTCCGCAATGTAGTGATCATTGGTTCGGGGTGCGCTGGACACACTGCCGCGCTCTACACGGCGCGCGCAAACTTGAAACCACTGGTGCTCGAAGGCCACGAACCCGGAGGCCAGCTTTCGCTCACTACTCTGGTAGAAAATTTTCCCGGCTTTCCGGATGGAATTCAGGGGCCTGAGTTGATCGAGAACATGCGCAAGCAGGCGGGACGCTTCGGCGCCCAGTATCAGTTGGGTCATGTCGCCAAGGTCGACCTTAGCGTAAAGCCATTTGCGATTCATCTGGGAAAAGAAGTCATCCAGACTCACACCGTGATCATTGCCAGCGGTGCGTCGGCGCGATGGCTGGGTTTGCCCAGCGAGCAAGCGCTCATCGGTCATGGGGTTTCGTCCTGCGCGACATGCGATGGCTTCTTTTTTTCAGGAAAGGAGATCGTAGTGATCGGGGGCGGCGATTCTGCGATGGAAGAAGCAACTTTCTTGACCCGTTTCGCGACCAAAGTCACGCTGATTCATCGGCGCGACGATTTCCGCGCGTCGAAGATCATGCTGGAACGCGCACAGCACAATAACAAAATACATTTTCTTACCAATACGGTGGTCGAAGACGTAATGGATGTTGCGAAGAGCGAAGTTACAGGATTGAAATTGCGGAACATTAAGACGAATGAAAAGTGGGAACTCCCCGCCAGCGCAATGTTTCTCGGCATCGGACATATTCCCAACGCGAAAATGTTTGAAGGGCAGCTTGACACCGACCAGGACGGGTATCTCGTGACCTCCAATTATGTATTTACTCGGGTGCCCGGGGTTTACGCTTGCGGCGATGTGCAAGACAGGCGATACCGGCAAGCGATTACAGCAGCTGGATCGGGCTGCATGGCCGCGCTCGAAGTAGAAAAGTTTCTGGAAGATCAACAGGGTTGACTCAAAGCAACTGAAAGGCGCTCAATGAAATATCGGAAATTTGGCCGGGCCGCAATGGAGGTATCCGAAATCGCCCACGGGTTATGGGGCATGAGCGGCTGGAGCGGGTCGGAGGAAAAACAATCTCTGGAAGCTTTGCAGTTGGCCGTCGATTTGGGCTGCAATTTTTTTGATTCCGCATGGGCTTACGGAAACGGAAACAGTGACCGGCTATTGGGTGAAATTCTTTCTCGTAATCGCGGCAAGCGCCTGTATGCCGCGTCGAAAATTCCTCCGATGAACAACCAATGGCCAGCCTCGCCAAAGGAAAAATATTCCACCGTCTTCCCTGCTGCGCACGTGCTGAAATATACGCACTTGATTTTGGAAAAATTGGGAACCGAGTCCATTGATCTTTTGCAATTCCACGTGTGGGATGACAGTTGGGCTAAAGAATCCGAGTTTCGCGAGACCGTCGAAAAACTTAAACAGGATGGCCTGATCCGCTATTTCGGACTCAGCCTCAATCGCTGGCAACCCGAGAACGGAATTCAAGCTCTGCACACCGGACTGGTGGATGCCGTGCAGGTCATCTACAACATTTTCGATCAGGCGCCCGAAGACAAATTGTTCCCTGTTTGCAAGAAATTAAATATCGGAGTGATTGCGCGCGTGCCTCTCGACGAGGGCAGTCTCGGCGGAAAGATGACCGCCGGCACGAAGTTTCCACCTAACGACTGGCGGGCAAAATATTTTGGCCCCGAAAACCTTTCGAAAACTCTCGAGCGCGTAGAAAAATTGCGTCCCGCCGTTCCCGCATCCATGAACATGCCGGAGATGGCGTTGAGATTCATTCTCTCGAACCCGACAGTCAGTACGACCATTGTGGGCATGCGCGATCCCGAACATGTTCGGCGAAATATCGCGGTCTCCGACGCCGGGGCCCTAGGCACTGATTTGTTACAAGCCCTCAAAGCCCATCGTTGGGATCGCTCCGTACAGCCGTGGTCGGATTAGATTGCCTCGTTAGAAATGATCTTCAATCGGCTGCAATCCCTCGCCTTCGGGACGTCCCGATGCCGGGTTCCCCGCCTGAATTAATTTGTCCCACGGGCCCGCCTGCCAGTTGTCTTTCTTTTTCTCGGAGTGAATCCATGGCGGCAGCGTGATGAAAAGATTTCTCGCGATGCCAGCCACATACGGTTCGTACAGAGATCGCAGGTGCGCCAATTTTTTTTGTGCCTCGGGCGTCTCAGCGAGCCGCAGTCCGCGTTTGCCAAGCGCTTCCCGTAGCCGGGTTAATTCCTGGGGAGGCAGCCGGTGGGATCCGTTGCTTGGATCGAAGCTCGCATTCACCACTTGCGCCAAATCCACAGCCGCATGGCGAGCGATCGCAAATGTAATCTTGGCCTGCTCGTTGCGGATGCCATCGAATCCGGAGATTACCAGAGAAGTCGTATCCAGCATCGTTGTCAAGGCACCGAGCCATGACTGGTTGCTATGCTGCGAGCGGAAAAAACTAAGCGCCGGGTATGAAAGATGGCTTTCCAGAACCTCCGCCGACCAGTGTTCCCAGTCTTTGAAAATCTCATCGAGCACGCTTTGTTGCGCGCATCCGCCAATGCGAATTAAAAACTCGGCGGCGGTAGGAGGAGATCCGGCCCTTGCGTCAAGTAGAGAAATTTCGATTTCACGCCGGGAGAATGCCGAGTAAATCGTGGGCAGATATCCGATGACGACACCGAGGAACGCGAACCCCATGCCGCCTTCGAGGACGGTCAATATTCTTCCCGGGGTCGCGGTAGGCAGCACGTCTCCCAGTCCCAGCGTAAAAAAAGTCTCTCCGCTCAGGTACAGGACGGTCCACAAATTAACTTTTTCGCTGCCCAGTTGGACATGTTTCCCGAATCCATATTGCAATAAAGCAAAGCCCAGAATGAGACAAAATGCCCACAGCGCCAGCAGCAGGAGGATCGAGAGCGGACCAAAATATCCCAGGAAATTTTCCCGCCGCGTGGTTCCTTTGATGTGTCCGGCAAATCGCCGCCACGGCCGCCACGTGTAGCGATAGAACGACGATGTGATACGAAACTCTCTTCTGACTCTGCGCGGCAGCACGATGGTCTCAAACGCATCGAGCAACACGGCAAAGATGAGCACCAATCCGGCGGCAATGATAAAGATCTGCATTCTGGATCAGATGAGCGCGTGGCCGGAATGGTAGCAGAAATGCGGCACGCTTAACGTTTAGCGATGGAACGAGTCGTTTCTAGGCAAATCGTTGGGACCGGGGGACGTGCAAAACCGTCTTCACCCCATTACAACACTAAATATTCCGCCCCGGCGCTGTGCAGATTCATGCGGCGGTTAGGGCTATAGACCGGCTGATTTGCCTCGGATTAGCGCGCCGATTCTTTCGACGAAATGCACTACTTCCACGTCTTCCGTCTTCTCTTTCCCTCGAATACGCACATTGACTCTGCCTGACTCCGCTTCTTTGTCTCCGACGACCAGCAGAAACGGAACCTTCTGCATCGCGTGCTCGCGGATTTTCGCGTTCATCTTTTCGTTGCGGGCGTCGACGTGCACGCGTACTCCCGCGTCTTTAAGTTGTGCGGCAACTTTATTGGCATAGTCTGCATGACGTTCGGCGATCGGAATCATCACCGCCTGCACCGGGGACAGCCATACGGGAAATGCGCCCGCATAATGTTCGATCAATACGCCGAAAAAGCGCTCGATTGATCCGTACAAAGCACGATGAACCATCAGCGGTTGTTTGCGCGATCCGTCGTCGGCGACATATTCCAAATCGAAGCGTTGCGGCAGATTGAAATCAAATTGCACGGTGGAAAGCTGCCACAGCCGCCCGATTGCGTCCACTAGCTTGATATCGATCTTGGGACCATAGAACGCGGCCTCGCCCGGAATAGTTTTGTATTCGATATTCCGTTTCTTCAGCACATTTTCCAAAGACCGGGTCGCCATGGTCCACTGCTCTTCGCTGCCGACAAAATTCTTGCGGTCATCGGGATTCCACGTCGACAACTCAGTTTGATATTTATCGAAGCCGAAATCCTTCAACACGTCGAAAGCAAAATCGAGGCACCCTTCGACTTCCGATTCGACTTGCTCCGGCGTGCAGAAGATATGCGCGTCGTCTTGAGTAAATCCGCGCACCCGCAACAACCCGTGCATCACTCCCGAGCGCTCGTACCGGTAAACGGTCCCCATCTCGCCAAGGCGCACCGGCAAATCCCGGTACGACTTCAACGAATCTTTGTAGATCAAAATATGGAACGGACAATTCATCGGCTTCAGCCGATACTCCGCGTCATCAAGTTCCATCACATCGAACATATTTTCGGCGTAGTGGCCTTCGTGCCCAGAGGTCTGCCACAACTGCCGGCGCGCTACGTGTGGCGTGTACACCAGCGAGTAACCGCGCTTGATGTACTCCGTGCGCATCCAGTCTTCCATCTCTTTGCGGATGATGCCGCCCTTGGGATGCCAGAAAATCAAACCCGGCCCAGCCAGTTCCTGAATCGAAAATAAATCGAGCTGCTGGCCCAGCACGCGATGATCGCGCTTCTTGGCTTCTTCGATCGCATGCAAATGCTGTTCTAAATCTTTCTTGGAAAAGAATGACGTCCCATAAATGCGCTGTAATTGCGGATTCTTCTCATCTCCCAGCCAGTAAGCACCCGCGATATTCAACAGTTTGAACGCTTTTATTTTTCCAGTCGAAGGAATATGCGGACCCCGGCAGAAATCCGTGAACTTGCCCGTGCGATAGATGGAAATCTTTTCATCGGGCTTGGTGAACTGCTCAATGAAATGACATTTCATGAAATCGCCTTCTTTTTTGAACTCCGCCAGCCCCTCTTCGCGCGGAAGAAATTCACGCGCATAAGGAAGGTCTTGCTGCGCCAATTCCTGCATCTTCTTTTCTATTTTTCCCAGATCATCGGGAGTGAAAGGCGTCGGACGATAGAAGTCATAGAAAAATCCACTCTCGGTAGCCGGCCCGTGCCCTAGCTTGGTCTCCGGAAATAATTCCAGGACAGCCGCAGCAAGCAGATGTGCAGAGGAATGCCGATACACTTCTAACGCCTCGGGATCTTTATCGGTAAGAATACGAAGATCGGTATCCTTTTCCAGCGGCCGGGTGAGATCAATTAAACTGCCATTCGTCTTCGCAGCCAATGCCGCATCGGCAAGCCTCGGGCTAATCGACCTCGCAATATCCAGCGCCGTCGTGCCTGCAGGCACGTCCTTCACGCTTCCATCCGGAAGCTTCACATGAATCTCATCTGCCATGGTGGATATTCAGTATAAAACACGTAGGGGCGGACGCCCTCGTCCGCCCCTACGAAGCAAAACTTCGCAGTCATATTTTAATTATCTGGGAAACTCAAGGCGAATTTTGTTCGCCCACCCGCACGAGGACTCCGACCCTGCGCAAACGGCTATTGCCCCGCCTTTGAAATTCCCGACTCCGGCTCGAACTCTTCGCCCATCCATTTCTGGAATGCCTCCATGTTTTGTGGACGGCCGAGGAAATTCTTTACCAGATCGTTGGCCGACATCGATCCGCCCGGCTCCAGCACAACATGGCGGTATCGCATCGGCGCTTCTCCGGCTAACAGATTGCTATGGTCAAACTGCATGAAAAAATCTTCCGCAATAACCTTATCCCACAAATATGTGTAGTAGGCCGACGAATACCCGGCGAGATGCCCGAACGCCGCATACATATGCGTCCCAGGCGTCGGAGCAAACGGAGTGTAACGCTTCACGTCATCAATGCACACCGCATCGGGGTCCACGTCTTTAGGCTGAGTTTTATAAATGTCGTAAGAAATCGCGGTGTATTCGGTTTGCGTCGCGACCCAATTCCCGCGCCCAAACGCCGAAGCTCTATTCATGCGGGCCACCAACTCTGCCGGAATCGGCTCACCGGTTTTGTAGTTATGCGCAAACGTGGCGAGCACCTGCGGACTTCGCATCCACTCCTCGAGCATTTGCGAAGGCGCTTCCACGAAATCCCCTTCCATGCTGATGCCTGCGATTCCCGCCCATTGTTGCTGGCCGCCAAGAATGTGGTGCATCAGATGGCCAAATTCGTGGAAGAACGTGACCACGTCTCCATATTCCATCAGGCCCGGATCGCTGGCCGTTGGTACCGGGAAATTGCAGACTAGAATTGCTTCCGGCAATTGTTTGCCGCGAATTCCATCCCGCACCGGGACCATTTCGGCGTGGCTGAATTTGCCTTTTCGGGGATGCATGTCCAGATAAAAGCGACCAATCACTTTGCCGTTTTCAACCGTGTCCCAGGTTTCCACCGCAGGGTCCCAAGCCGGAACATTCGGTTCTTGCTGAAAAGTGACATGAAACAGTTTCGCAGCCGTATCCAGAACGCCCTGCTTTACTTGCTGAAATGGCAAGTATGGCCGCACCGATTGAGAATCAAAGTTGTACTGCGAGCGACGCACCATTTCGCTGAGGTATGGAACTTCGAAGTCCCCTATCTCCGAGGCTTGCGGTTCCGTCGTCTGCTTTTCAGTGAGCAACATTTTGAATTCCCGCGCCACCAGCGGGCTTGTCGCTGTATGCAGTTTCTGAATGAAATCGCCGATGTTGCCCCCCTTCTCAATCATCTTGTCGGCGGCGTTGTAGTCCGCCCATGAAGGATAGCCGAGCAACGTGGCGATCTCGTACCTTGTCTTCATCATCGCCTCTAAAACATCGAGATTCTTGGGATAGGCTCTCGTATCGAATGCTTCAAAGAGGCGACGTCGAAAATTAATATCTTTGGCGAACTTTAGCGCCGGCAACGCATCCGGGTAATCCGTCGTAATTTGGATTTTGCCGTCCGCGCCGGGTTTGTGCCGGTCAATATAATCTTGCGGCAGGCCCTCCAATTCCGAGACATTGGCCACTTCAACAGTTTTTTGCCCATCAGAAATGTTCCGATCGAACATCGATTGCTCATCGGTGAGCTGATCGTTCAGCTTCTTCAATTGCGTTCGCGTGGCCTCGTCTTTATCGACACCAGCCAATCGAAATTCCAACAACTGCCGCTGCACGTAATAGCGGGTCGCCGCATCCGCCTTAGAAACGTCGAGGGAAGCGAGGGCCTTGTACACGTCCTGATTTAGCGACAACGCCGTAGTGGCCGCACTTACTTTTCGCGTCATCTCGGTCGCGGCGTCGCGAAATTTTTCGTCAGGATGAACCTGCTGCATCAAGCCCGAGAAATATCCCGCCGAATTCAGATTCTGAACGGCGTCGTCATAAGGAACCAGAGTGTTATCGATGGTGTACGCCCCCTTGATAGCGGCGATCACATCGAGGGAACGCTGAGCCGCACTTAAACGATCGTTCTCGATTTTCTGGAACGCGGCTACGTCTGGCTTCGTGCTCCACAGGGGCGGCTGCGATTCCGGCATCTTCTGCCCCGCGGATGCGATTGAACACAGAAGAATTGCCGCGACAAGACAATAAACGCGCAAGGACATTAATCTCTCCATGAGAACTTCGATTCCAAGGGAATTGACTATATATTCGACGAACGAAGCTTTACAAGGTCACGCGAGCCAGCAGCGCTCAGGCATTTCAGAAAGGAACTACTTTATGCAGTCCCTTCTTTTTCTTCTTTTTGCTGGATGAAACGTAGCTGTCGTCGGCCGCATCCT
Organism: uncultured Acidobacteriaceae bacterium; assembly: GCA_963849315.1. Lineage (GTDB taxonomy): Bacteria > Acidobacteriota > Terriglobia > Terriglobales > Acidobacteriaceae > PALSA-188. Next base: position 1,308,546 of record CAWKGT010000002.1, read on the forward strand.
GCGAAGTGGAATCGTCGGCTTTCGCCTGCGCAGGCGCACTTCCATCCGCAGTTGCTTGCTGAATTTCATTCACCTGCTGTGGCGGAGCCGGCGGTTGATTATTTTCTGCCGCCACATTCGGCTTCAATTCATTCGGATCAGACGCTGCATTTGGCGTCAATTCATTTGCTGAAGGCTGCGCCGCTGGGATTACGGAATTATCGACCGGACTCCCATTTGCGGTAGCACCGTTATCCAGCGGGGAATCGGAGCGCGGGGCGGGCTGATCTGCTGCCGGGGTCCCGGACCCATTAACGGTTTCAATCGAAGACGATTCCGATCCACCGGTCGCGGCGCGATTAGCAGCCGCCACCACATCCTTCGCGCTGGTAACTTTTGGCTCCGTCAACGCTGGGTCGCCTACCGTCGCCGCACCCGCCGTACTCGGGTTCTTCTGGAAAGTCTTCAGCACCTTGGCGTATGTAGGGTCGTCACGGCGGCTGGCTTCCTCCGCTTTATTCAAAGCTACGGCTGCCTTAGTAGGCCGCGGAACCGGTTGATGGAGCGCCATCAACCGCGCCTTCGCATCGTCGGCGCGATCCATTACCGGATAGCGAGTCAGAATTCTCGAATAAGCGTCTGCCGCGTGCTTGGTAAAATCCTGAATCATTCGAGCTTTCATGACTTCATTGCCGGGCCTGCTGCGCAATATGCCTATTTCGCCCTCGTAAGCCTGCCCCAGCATATAAAGCGTCTCATCCGCTTTGCTATAGAGAGGATACTCATCCGCCAGTGATTGCAATCTGGCAATGGCCGCAGGATAAATCTGCCGATTGAAATAGAAGCGTCCGACGCGGAATTCGCGCTCTCCGATTACTTCCTGCACCTGCAACAATCGCTGCTTTGCCTCGGGAACTAATTTACTATCCGGCCATTGCAAGATCAGTTTCCGGTATTCTTCTTCGGCTCGCACCGCGTGGGTGTAATCGCGGTCGGGCTTTTCCATCTCGCGGAAATGGATGTTTGCGATTTTTAGCTGGGCCTCCGCCGCCTCCGGCATATTGGGGAAGAAAGTCTCAAAATCCTGATACTCCGCTTCCGCCTGAGCCAGTGCTGCCGAGCCGCCCTCCGCATACCATGAATCCGCAACCGCCAGTTTTGCGCGCGCAATATATTCCGAGTCGGGATAAGCGTTGATCAGGGTCTGCATATCGAGGCGCGCGGAATCGTAGCGTCCATGCTTCATGTCGTCCATCGCCCGGTCAAACAGCACCTTGTCAGGTTGCTTGGAACCCACCGTCGCCAGAGGATTGCTAACTTTCTTGTTACTGCATGCGGCGGCAAAAGCCAACAACGCGAGAATAAGTACAAGGGGAGTGCGACGTGACATAGAATCCTTCAACAAAAGAATATGAAAATAAAAATCGAGCTGCATCATTCAACCGGGCAACCTACACCTTCAGCAAAGTCGCCTCTTTGGCAGTCTTGAGTAAATTTTGAGCGTTAGTCGTTGGATCGCCGTGACCGAAGATAGCGTTGCCTGCGACCAGAATTTCCGCGCCCGCCCTTACCACTTCGCCCACAGTATTGTCAGCAATTCCACCATCCACCTCTATGCGAAAGCTGAGGCGGCGCTTTTGCCGCAACTCCGCTAAACGAATTATCTTGTGGATGGAATTGGGAATAAACTCCTGGGCTCCGAATCCCGGGTTCACCGACATCACCAGAACGTAATCCACTATTTCCAAGACTTCATTGAGAAAGTCAACCGGCGTCGCCGGATTGATTACTGCCCCCGCAAGACAATCATGACTCTGGATGAGATGCAAAGTTCGGTCCAAATGCCGGCAGGCCTCTTGATGAACCGATATCCAGTCTGCGCCCGCCTCGGCGAAGCGCGGGATGAATTCGTCTGGGTTCTCGATCATCAGATGGCAATCGAGAGGCAGGTCCGTAACTTTTCTCAGCGACTTTACGACCGGCGGCCCGACGGTAAGATTGGGGACAAAATGGCCATCCATAATATCGACGTGGATCACCGCAGCGCCGCCTGCCGCCGCGGCTTGAACCTGATCCGCCAGACGCGCGAAATCCGCCGATAAAATAGAAGGCGCTAGCTCAATCAAGTTAGATTCCCGGGAAAGAGAATGATTAGCAAAATTCTACCACGCTGCCTGTGTGGAGCGGACACTCTTGTCCGCTGCTTTTGACTTTCGGTTTTTTATTGAAAATCAACACACACAGATCAGGAGCAACACCAAGAGCGGCGGACAGGAGTGTCCGCCCTACACGAGAGGTGCAGACCGGGGAGATGGGAACTCTGAACGAATAATATGAGGCGCACAGAACCACAATTCGTAGTCTGCATCCGAAATAAAGACTATCCCGCGTCGCTGGAATCGAGAAAACTATATTACGTCATCGCGGACGCGGAAGCGGCCGGACATCAGCAGTTCCGGGTGGTCGACGAATCCGGCGAAGACTATTTGTATCCCGGATATCCGACGAGGACCGGGGTGATGGTCTCCGAATGCGTTCAGCATAAAAGAATCCCAATCTCGTAAAAAGGATCCTCAGCGAACCTATGGAGCGTAGGCAGGTGCTTCGTCCAAACTGCGGGCGGCAAATTCGATAACGGCTTTGGCTTGCTCGCGGTCGAGGCCGTCATGCCACTCCAAAATGTTATCGATATCGGCTCCAGCCTCGAGATTTTCGAAGATGGCGGATACGGGCATGCGGGTGCCTTTCAGAACCCAAGCGCCGCTAACTTGCCGGGGACGCTTTCCACCGCCGGACATTGCGACCAGTCGCGAGTGGCCATATGAAAGAAATTCTTTTAAGAATAGTTGCATGCGGCTATGAGAATTAAGGCCTCATCCGCTGGCGAAGATCAAAGTCAAAGGCAGCGGACAAGAGTGTCCCCTCCACACAAGGTGCAGACCGGGGAAATGCTGCATGAAGCTAAACATCGTGCCGGTGCGAATCGCGCCAGAACATCCCGAGCAGAATAGCCGGGACGAACGCATGCATCGTACGTTGAAAGAGGAGACAGCGCGTCTGACGGCGGCGATACGTGCTAGTATGGCGGGCTGAATAGGTGTTCCTATGAAATTGTCGGATAAGGCCGAGGTCGTATTAAAGGCGAAGAAATCTGACCGGATACTTTCCATAGGGCCCGATCAGTTTGTTTTTGAAGCCATTCAAAAGATGGCCGACGAAAGCGTCGGCGCTTTGCTCGTGCTATCCGGAAACGAACTGGTGGGAATTCTGTCGGAGCGGGATTACGCCCGCAAAGTAATCCTGAAAGGCTTGTCTTCCAAAGAGACGCCGGTGCGCGAAATCATGACCAGTCCAGTTGTATTCGTGACCCGCCAGCATACGGTCGACGAATGCATGGCCATTATGACCAAGCACCGCATCCGCCATCTTCCAGTCATGAAAGATGACAGCGTTGTGGGAATTATCTCGATTGGCGATCTGGTGAAATGGACTATTTCCGGACAGGCGGAAACAATTCAGGAACTTCAGGAATACATCACCGGCGGCTATCCGCGTTAGGATTCTAGCGCAAAGCGGAATCGAAAAATTCGCGGAGAAGTAGTCCTACCTCTGTCGGCCGCTCCCATGGGGAGTAATGCCCTGCCTTCGGGATAATTTTCAACCGGCTTGCAGCAATATTTTGCCGCATGAGTTCCGCCTCTGCGGGACCGGTCAACGAATCCTCGTCTCCAGTGACGATCAGGGTTGGCACATTCATCGTTTTCAGAGTGGCCTGCGAATCGGGGCGGTGCGCCATTCCCGCCTGAATCATGGCGACACTTTTCGCTGACATCTTTCGCATCATAGGCAAAGTCGCTTGTACGAGGTCGGGACGCGTGCCGCGGGTGGTTTCGCCAATCCACTTGGGCAACATGCTTTGAAAAAAAGGTTCGGTACCGTGTTCCACGACTTCGGCGGCGGATTTCAATCTGGCATTCCGGGCTTCGGTGGAATCAGCCTGCGCCTTCGTATTACACAGAACAATGGCCAATGCCCGCTCGCGGTGGCGGCGCCAGAATTCGAATAGCGCATAGCCTCCGATGGAAACTGCCGCAAACGCTGCTTGGTCGATACCGGCATCATCCATCACGCGGCTGATATCGGCGGCATGCTTTTGCATCGTCGCCGGACCTTCGCCGAGCTCAGAACTGCCATGCCCGCGCAAATCTGGAATTATGAGCCGGTATCGCGTGAGCAGGGCTTGAGCCGCAGGCAGCCAAAATTCATGGGTCACAGGGAAAGGATGGAGCAGAACTATTGGAGGACCGTCGCCGAGAAGTTGATACGAAATCTCGGCGTTATCGCTTTTAATTCGAGGCATTGTGAAAATTCCGCGGGCAGGAGTGCCCGCGCCACATAATCATCCAATTAAACGCCATGCCCCGGAGTTGAGGCTAGATATTGGTAACTGGCATTCCGGCGGATTCGGTCAGCAACAACGGCTCTTCCGGCATGACGATCCACGCAATTACGTACGCGATCAGCGCGACGCCGGGAGGCAGAAAAGCGGCGATCAACCAGACCACGCGCACCAGGGAAACATCCAAGTCAAAATATTCGGCGAACCCGGCGCAAACACCCGCCACTTTACGGTCATGTCTGGGGCGCATCAGACGGCGCCGGGAAATTACGGTTCCGACCCGCTTTCCACAATAGGCGCAAACGTTGGCGTCGTCCTGGATTACTTTTCCGCAATAGTTGCAATACACGGCTTTTCCCTCCTGTCTAAGATACGTTCACGTTACTACAAAGTTCCCTTTTTATTGACCCTGGTAAGGTGTTTTTGTGTATCTGTTCGCGGCATCGGCAAGGGCAGTATGCGCGCCCGCCGAAATAGTGGCTTGATACTTCTTTAACGCCAATTCCCGCTGTTTCAAAAGATCATACATCTCGCCTGCGCCGAGACTTGCTCTTTGCTCTATATCGGGATCGAATTTAGGCATTCCAGCGGCTTGTTCGTAAGCGGCTGCCGCTTCAGAATATTGGTTTTTGCCGCGGAAGAGGTCGGCCAGGCTAAGGGACGCAATCTCATAATGAGCGGTCCCATAGCGGCCTTCTTTGCCCGCCACGACGATTTTTTGGTAGACGCCGGCGGCTTCGTCAGTCTTGCCCTGCGCGCGGAGGAGGTTTCCTTCTTCGAGAGCCATAAGAACATTGCGCGGATACGCCGCAATCAACTCTCTGGATATCGGAAGCGCTTCGTCGTATCGCCGCTCCCTTCGCAAGAATAATCCAAGGAGAATTTTCGCGTCGACCGCAGTTTCGCCCCGGCCGGCCGCGCACTCGCGGAGTAATTGCAAGCCCTTTTCTTTATTTCCACCGAGTCCCGCCATGGCGCCAGCCGACCTGAGCGCCCAGGGCAGGCTGCCAACGACGTAATTGTGGGTTCCGACGACGAGCTTGGCCTCGGTTTCCCCGGGCGCGAGTTCCAGCACACGCTCATGATCACGCCTCGCTCCCACAGCATTCCGCAAAGCCGAAAACCAGGCATGCTCGACCAGCGCGGTGTAGGTAGCGAATTGTGCCCGGGTGACGCCCCGGGCATAAAGAGCCGCCAGGTCATTGGGATTTGCCGCGAGTTGGCTTTCTTCTACGCTGAACGCTTTTTTTACCAAGTCTTTGATTTCCGACTGGGCCTTCGGGTCGGGCGACCGATGGGCAGCTCTGATGAAGCTATCGTTCGCATACTCCGTGGTATTGAGCACTCCCATGCGATAGAGCTCGTGAAACAAAATTGACGTGAGCAGGTGATTGAGCGCAAATGGGTCGTCAGGATGCCTGCGGACGACGAGTTCAAAGTCGTGGACTGCCTGATCGTACTCGAGATTATAGAAGTGATCGAATCCCGTGATTGTCGCCGGGTCGCGGGGACGAAACGAAAAACCTTCCGTCGCGACCGCAGCGGATTTCGAGGAGTCGGCGGCGATCCGCTGGCATGGGAATAATAGGATCCCGGACAAGACAAGGCCAACTATGAAACGGAGGTTGCGAATTGAATTCTCTCTGTATCCGGAAGGATTGAGGCTTTAGTTTACTCGATCCAGCGAGCAACGTGGATGAACCAGCAGTGCTACTACTCGCACATCCCGCTTCGGCAGGACACTCTATTCGAACGACCGCGACAATCTTGCCGCAGGCTACGAAATAATTCCTCGATGAATCGTCAAAAGAAAACGCGCACGGCAGTTAAGACGATGAATGCAAAAGGAATTCGTCCAAGGGCTTGATGGTCATTCGTTTGCGAGTATGAAGGCAAAGGTTTCCCTCCATGTCTAACGTTGTTCCAGACACCCAGCAGGAATTTTGGCGTCCACCGGTAATCGCTCGCGCAGTCATCTCCAGTCCCGCGCCCATCATCGCGGTGGGGGCCGCTGATTCCTGCGCTGATTGTCAGGCTGAATTCATGCCGGAATCGCGATTTTGTTATGTTTGCGGAACTGCCAGAACCGAGACCAGCGAGGGATGGACGAGATTTTTCAATTTCGTTGGTGTCCTTGGGTTTCAGAATATCAAGCGTTCACTGGGATTGCCTGTCCCTTCCCTGATCGGTTTTGTGGCGGGAATTGGATGTTTGGCAGCGGCGGTCGGTGTGGGACGGATGCTCACTTCTCAGACCGTAGCGGAATATCAAGCCCTGGAGTTGATGAGAATAGAGTGGTTGCTTGGTTCGGTGGCCTCGTTCCTGGCTGGCATTCTGTTGCGGAACGCGGGATCAAAGTAGCATCCTTTCGTAATTATCCCTTCCTGAGCCGGTACAAGTGATTGATTGGTCCGGTTCCCTTGCCTATCGCCTGTGCCTCCGATATTGCCGATCTAACGAATTCCTGGGATGCTTTGATCGCCTCCACCAGAGTTGCACCTTGGGCCAGATGGCAAGTTAGTGCGGTCGAGAATGCGCAGCCCGTCCCATGGGTCGAATTAGAGGCGATTTTTGGGGAATCGAAGAACTGCTGCGTGTAAACAGCTTCATTTCGGAAGCTTAGAAGGTCGGTCGGGGACTCCAAGTGTCCTCCAGTTATAACAACGGCTTGCGCGCCCATCCGGTGCAATTGGTCGGCGGCGAGCAGCATTTGATTTCTATCTGTTACGGGTAAGCCGGTGATAATAGAGGCCTCGACCAAGTTTGGGGTTATGACCGAAGCCAAAGGCAATAGACGCTTAATCAGGACACTCATGCCATCGGGCTCTAGCAGGGTAGCACCGGAGGTCGAGTTAAGGACGGGGTCGAGAACGACATTCGGCGGGCGGTAAGTGGTGAGGAAGCCGGCGGCTGTTTCGGCTGCCTCCGCCGATCCCAGCATACCTATATGTACCGCGGCAAATGACACATCCTGCGCCAATTCGGACAAGGTTTCTTCTATGATCGCCGCAGTGACGGGTTGAACCCTAGAAACCCCTCGGGTCGATTGGACAGTAAGGGCCGTGATGCAGGCGACACCGTAACATCCGTGGGCGGCTATGGTCTTAATATCGGCGGTGATTCCCGCGCCAGATCCTGGGTCAAAACCGGCAATAGTTAGAATGATGGGAGGGACTCTCATCGCGATATGCCAATTCGGATGTGGACTAAAATAGTTAGTACAGTCACTGAGAACTCAACATTTATGTAAGTTGCTGATAAATATGGAAAACTATGGTTTTCTTCGCAAGTTTATCAAAACATTGATGGAGGTAGAAAATGCCCTGCGGATGAATGCTGGGTATTTACTACAAAATAACTATGCAACTCACTGCAACTACAGTACTCCACCGACGTTTCGTCAATATATCCAGTAAGTTACGTAAGACATCTATAAACCCTCCGGTTACATTCGTACAGGGCATTGCGGATTGACACCCCCCTCTGAGACCCATAGCATTTCTCTAACGCTAGCGTACAGGCCGTAACCGGGAGGCTGGACTTTTAGAGATGCGAGGTGACTCAATGGGTACATATATAGCTCGTGGACTGGCGATTTTGATGTTCGTCGGATTGGGAGCGGCTCAGAGACCAAACAACTCTGCTTCGGACGACGCCCGAAACTTAAGCGCAAAGACATCGCAAGAGCCGGGGGCGAAGTCGGCTCATGCCAAGCCGTATCAGATTGGTACAGCGTCTTGGTACGGCGAGGATTTCGATGGCAAGGAGACTGCCAGCGGAGAACCTTACAATATGTACGATCTAACTGCCGCTCATCCCAGTTTGCCTTTGGGCACGTGGGTGAAAGTGACGAATCTGCGTAATCGGGAGGCGGTCCTGGTGCGAATAAACGACCGCGGACCGGTCGTGCCTGGCAGAATCATCGATCTTTCCTATAGCGCGGCGCGGGTGCTGCACTTCAAAGATCAGGGGATACAGAAGGTGCGTCTGGATGTGGTGCATCATCCCCAAATGATCGCCCAACTGGCGGCTGTCGAACATTAAGCTGGGGAGTTATACTCTCGGCAGGATGAATGTTTCGGATCGATTAATCGTCGCCTTGGATGTTTCCACCGCAGGTGCGGTAAACAAAATCGTGGCTGCGGTGGGCGGATCGGCGACGACCTATAAAGTCGGTATGCAGTTGTACACTGCGACCGGCCCTCCCGCCGTCAGGGATTTGGTTTCCTCAGGCCGAAAGGTCTTTCTCGACCTTAAATATCACGACATTCCAAACACAGTGGCGAATGCGGTTAGACAAGCTGCTGCCCTAGGAGTGGACATGTTGACGGTCCATACCATGGGCGGCGGGAAGATGCTGCGTGCCGCGGTGGAATCGGCGCGGGCCTCGAATCGGAGCCTTAAAGTACTCGCTGTCACCGTGCTAACCAGCATGGACGATGATGAACTGAATGGGGTTGGAGTTTCGGGACGAGTAGCAGATGAGGTGGTGCTTCTGGCAAAATTGGCCCTCGCAAGCGGCTGCCATGGAGTAGTGGCGTCGGCGCAAGACGCCAGCGAGCTTCGCCGCCAGCTTGGGGATAAGTTCCTGATCGTAACGCCTGGTGTGCGTCCTGCCGGCGCTGACCACGGAGATCAGGCAAGAGTGGTGACTCCCGCCCAGGCTATTGGGGCGGGCGCAAGTCACATTGTGGTCGGGCGGCCCATCATCGAGGCCGCAAATCCCGCCCAGGCTGTCAAAGAAATATTGGCGCAAATGAGCGTAGGGACCGTAGCGATCGGCGTTTAGGAGGCCGTCATTTCGCCACCTTATTGAGTGGTAGCCTGCCCGGCGACGCCCCACGACTCGCGTAGGGACAGCCGCCCCGGCTGTCCGCATTGAGCGAAGCTCAACGAAATTCATTGTCACAGTCACCCGGACAAACAATAAGGCATGAAAACTTTTGGGTCAGAGTTGGGAATTTGCCGAGCTTGCTCGGTTGGACAACCGGGGCGGCTGTCCCTACGTGATTCGGGTGGTTAAGTGCGTGGATATTCCGGCGAGAGGCACGGGATAGTTTTGGACCATTGGGGCCAGCACGAGTATCCCCCACAGAGTTAGAGCTTCTCGTAGAATTCGCAGGCTGAGCATGAGATAAAAACGCCGCCGGGAATATTCCGTTCGCGGTCCTTAACCCGTTTCACAATTCGAGTGGACTTGCCACATTTGGGACAGTCCGTGCTTTTTGATGTGTCCATTACCTTCTTGCGGTCGGCCGTCTTTGCGATTTTCGCCATTATTTTCTCCTGAGAAGTATGCCGTTAAGGCTTCGATTAGAGCTTGATGCGGTGCAACAATCTTACATCAGCGATGACGAAACAGGTGTGCGAGCAATTTGGAACATCGATATTTTTGATTGCTTCGCGATTGACACAGGCCAACCTGTCCTTTTACTGTAATAGCCAATGCTGAATCGCCGACATCACCATCATCGCCATCACGCGCATCGCGCGCGGGTGGATGTGTGTGGCTGAGTCAGCTTAAGTTCATTCAGCAATCACAAGATCCGGCCTGCTGGCGCGATTAACGTGCAGCGGGCTTTTCTTTTGTCCTCAAAAATGAACGGCTGGAGAAAGACATATGGCTGAGGAAATCGATTTCGAAAAGATGCAAGGATTAACTCCTGCGATTGTGCAGGACTCGGAAAATGGTGAAGTGCTGATGGTCGGATTCATGAATCCGGAGGCTTGGGCGCGTACCCGCGATACCGGCTATGTAACGTTTTACAGCCGCAGCCGAAATACGCTGTGGACTAAAGGGGAAACCTCCGGCAATAAATTAAAGCTGCTTTCAGCCAGCACCGACTGCGACCGCGACACGCTATTGCTTCAGGTTAACGTCGAAGGTGCGGGCGTAGTTTGTCATGAAGGCACTCGATCGTGTTTTACCAAAAAGATTGGCGTGACTCCGGAGAGAGTGCGATGAAGATTCGCATCGGAATTCCCAAAGGCAGCCTGCAAGACGCCACCCTCCAGCTATTTGCTCAGGCTGGGCTTCAGATCCATGTGAATGCGCGTTCGTATTTTGCTTCCACCGGCGACCCGGAAATTGAATGTATGCTGATTCGGGCGCAGGAGATGGCGCGTTATGTGGAGCACGGCGCACTCGATGCGGGACTTACGGGATTCGATTGGGTCATCGAGAGCGGACTGCAAGTCGAGACGGTCGCCAACCTCAGCTATAACAAGCAAAGTCGTGGCAAGGTGAGATGGGTGCTGGCTGTGCCTGAGGATTCCCGGTTTCAACAAGCCAAAGATTTGAATGGATGCATAATCGCCACGGAACTGGTGAACGTGACCAAAAGCTACTTCCGCAGCCGCGATGTGGACGTCAAAGTGGAATTTTCATGGGGAGCGACTGAAGTGAAACCCCCGATGCTTGCCGATGGCATTGTCGAGGTCACCGAAACGGGCAGCTCGCTGCGAGCGAATCATTTGCGGATAATCGACACGGTTCTCGAATCGAACACGCAAATCATCGCCAACAAAATGGCGTGGAGTGACGCGGGCAAGCGCCGCAAAATCGAAAACCTGGGTTTAATGTTGCGCGGCGCCATGGAAGCTAAAGAGCGCGTGGGATTGATGCTTAATGTGCGTAAGGAACACCTGGAAGCTGTGCTGTCGGTTCTGCCCGCATTGAAACGCCCGACGATTTCTACCTTAAGCGATCCCGAGTGGCTGGCGGTGAATACAGTGATAGAAGAAGCGACGGCGTGGGAAGTGATCCCGCGATTGAAAGACGCAAAAGCGCAGGGCATAGTCGAATATCCGCTGAACAAGGTGGTGATGTAATGCGGATATTGTCCGGCCGCGCCGCAGCCGCGCAGGTTAAAACACTTTCGGCGCGGGGAATGCAATGCGCGAAAATCGAGCCTGCGGTAAAGCGGATTGTGGATGACGTGCGACGGCGCGGCGACCAGGCGCTTCGAGTTTACGGGGAGCGCTGGGACGGTCTGGAGAAAGATTCTGCTATTAAGGTTGGCGAAAAAGAAATTCGAGACTCGTGGGATGCTGCGCCAGTCTGTTTGCGCTCGGCATTGCGCGTAGCGGAGAAGAACATTCGTAAATTTTGCGAATGGCAGAAACCTAAAGAATGGACTCGGCGATCAGTGGGCGTTTCGGTTGGGCAATTAGTTCGGCCCCTGGCTTCAGTCGGATGTTACGTACCTGGTGGCCGATATCCATTAGTCTCGACTGTGCTTATGACGGTCATTCCGGCGCAGGTTGCGGGCGTGACACATATTCAGATTGTGTCTCCGAAACCTCGTTCTGAAGTGCTTGCAGCAGCGGCCATGCTCGGAGTGGAGAACTTTTATCGCGTCGGCGGAGCGCAGGCTGTTGCTGCACTGGCCTATGGCACGGAAACCATTCCGCGGGTCGATAAGATTGTGGGACCAGGAAATAGTTACGTCACCGGGGCCAAGAAATTGGTGTCGTTCGATTGCGCCATCGATTTTCTCGCTGGCCCGACCGAAATTGTAGTTTTGAGCGACGGCGGCAAACCTGAATTTATTGCCGCGGACTTAGTGGCACAGTCCGAACATGATCCTGAAACGCTGGCCGTATTCATTACGACTTCGCTGCGATTGGGAAAAGCGGTGGCGGAGCAAACCGGCAAACTTGCGGAATCCAATTCTATCGCGCGCGACTCGTTGAAGCGGAATGGCACAATCCTGATAGCGGAAACGGTAAAGGAATCGCTGAACTGGGCGAATGCGCTCGCTGCTGAACACATTACGGTGGAGCGCAAACATTTGCCTTTCATCCAGAATGCCGGCTCGATATTTGTGGGGGACTATTCGGCGCAGGCGGCGGGAGATTATGCGTCTGGGCCGAATCACGTCTTGCCTACCGCTGGAGTGGCGCGATTTCGCGGCGGATTAAGCGTGCACGACTTTGTGAAAATTATCACGGTGCAGGAGCTTTCTTCCAAAGGGCTGAAGCGCCTGGCGCCGACGATCGAATGCCTTGCGGAAACCGAAGGTCTGGCCGCCCACGCGGAATCGATTTGGCTGAGGACGGGCCATGCTTAAGCCGCGCGAGCCGGTTCGCAATCTGAAGTCATACCATCCGCCGCTGGGAAATCGCCAGGGTCTGCGGCTGGATTTCAATGAGAACACGGTCGGCTGTTCGCCACGGGTGATGAAGCGGTTGCGGGCGATCACTGGCGAGGAATTGGCGCGTTATCCGGACCGCGAGCCGCTGGAAGCGTTAGTGGCATCGCATTTGGGAATTCGTGCAGAAGAATTGCTGCTAACCAATGGCACAGACGAAGCGATTCATCTGATCTGCGAAACCTATCTGGAGCCCGGTGACGAGGCAATAGTCGTAGTGCCGACGTTTTCCATGTATGAGATTTATGCGGCGGCTACGGGAGCGAAAGTTATTGTTGTGCCTGCGGGTGCAGAATTTTGTTTTCCTGTGCGAGATGTTCTTGCGCAGATTAGCCCGCGAACGCGGCTGATCGCAGTTGCGAATCCGAATAATCCGACTGGATCGCAGGCATCTGCCACTGACCTATTGAAGATCGCGGAAGCTGCACCGCAGGCGGCGCTATTGGTCGATGAAGCCTATTTTGAATTTTGCGGCGAAACGCTGATTCCCGAATTTCGGAAATTCGAAAACTTGTTTGTGTCGCGAACATTTTCTAAAGCTTATGGTTTGGCGGGACTGCGAATCGGCGTGCTTGCGGGTTGTGCGAATCAGATGCACTACGTCCGTCCGGTAAGCTCCCCCTATAACGTGAATTCGGTTGCTTTGGCGTGCCTGCCGGAGGCCTTGGCTGACCAGGAATATGTCGATCAGTACGTAAGTGAGGTACGCACGGGCCGAGAGCGACTGGGACACGAATTACAAGCGTGGGGCGTTCGATACTGGCCGAGCCGCGCGAACTTCGTGCTGATGTATTTTGGAGATAAAGTCCCGGGCTTCATTTCCGCAATGCGCCAGCGTGGAATCCTCGTCAGAGACCGTTCCAGCGACCATGGCTGCGCCGGTTGCGTGCGCATCACGATTGGTTCGGAATCACAGACCAAACAGATGCTCACCGCGTTGCGAGAAGTTTTCGAAGAGATTGGCATCCGCGAAAAGGTGCGCGGATGAGAAAAGCTAACCTGCAACGCACCACTAAAGAAACCGATATTTCGATCTCGCTGAATGTCGATGGCAAGGGCCGTTACAAAATTGCGACGGGCATACGATTCTTCGATCATATGCTGGAGTTGTTCGCGCATCATGGCGGATTCGATCTCGAACTCAAAGCGCGCGGCGATCTGGATGTGGACCAACATCACACCCTTGAGGACGTGGGCATCTCTTTAGGACAGGCATTTTCGGAGGCATTGGGAAGCAAGCGTGGGATCTTACGCGCGGGATATTTTGTGATGCCTATGGATGAAACGTTAGCCCTCGTTGCAGTTGATTTCTCTGGACGCACCGCCGCTGTGATTGATGCCAAAGTCAAAACGCGGCTGGTCGGGGATTTGCAATCCGAATTGGTGTTTGATTTTTTCGAAGGATTTGCGCGCGGGGCGCATGCCAACGTTCATGCCCGCATTCTGTATGGCCGGTCGAATCATCATAAGGTCGAAGCTATCTTCAAGGCCTTTGCGCGCGCATTACGGGCGGCGTGCTGGCGCGATCCGCAGATGCGCAGATTATTGCCGAGCACGAAAGGACTTCTATAGTGATCGCAATTGTCGACTATCGCGCCGGGAATCTTGCCTCCGTGAAAAAGGCTTTCGATCAGATAGGCGCGCAGTCGGTGGTTACGGACGATCCCGTAATAGTGGGAGGCGCGGAGAAAATTGTGCTGCCCGGGGTTGGACATTTTTCCGCTACATCGCAACTCGCGGACTCGGGTTTGCGAGATGCAATCGTAAATTCGATTCAACGGGGGGTGCCCTTCCTGGGCATCTGCGTGGGTTTGCAATGGATGCTGGAATCGAGCGAAGAAGCGCCGGAAATCCCTGGGCTGGGTATCTGGCCCGGCGAGTGCGCTCGCTTTCCTCCATCGGTGAAGTCTCCGCATGTGGGGTGGAATCAATTGGAGTTTTGCAATCAGCCTTCGCGGTTGTTGCGCGGAATTCCGCCGGGCTCATTTGTCTACTTTACGCATTCCTATCGGGTTCCGTTGCTTCCCAATACGGTTGCGGAATGCGAATACGGAGGAAAATTGTCCGCCATAGTTGAGCAAGGCGATTTGTTCGGCGTTCAATTCCATCCGGAAAAATCAGGGGCGGTCGGATTGAAGTTGCTGGAAAACTTTTGTCAGGTAAGTGGCTCGAAAAAGTGCGATTCGGAAGTCCTCATTCAAAATGCTGACTAAACGGATTATCGCTTGCCTCGATGTCGACGGCGGGCGAGTGGTTAAGGGAGTGCGGTTTCTTGATCTCAAAGATGCGGGAGACCCCGCCGAATTGGCTGCTGCGCACAGCGATGCCGGAGCCGATGAAATTGTGCTGCTCGATATCTCTGCAACTCATGAGAAGCGAAATACTTTGCTCGAAACTGTGCGCCGCACAGCGCGGCAGCTATTCATTCCGTTTACGGTCGGAGGCGGGGTGCGCACGCTGGAAGATGCGACCGCAATCTTCGATGCTGGCGCGGACAAGATCAGCATGAATTCAGCGGCGCTGGCGGATCCGAATTTGATCACGGAAATCGCAAACCGGTTCGGGTCGCAAGCGGCCATTGTGGCGATCGACGCCAAGCGCGATGAGAACGGCGGATTCAAAGCCTGGGTGCAAGGCGGACGACAGGCCAGCGGACAGGATGCCGTAACCTGGGCGAGGCAAGCCGAAGATCGTGGCGCGGGCGAAATATTGCTGACCTCGATGGATCGAGATGGAACTGCTCAGGGCTTTGACTGCATTCTGACGAAGGCCGTCGCCGACGCGGTGCGAATTCCAGTGATCGCCTCCGGCGGCGCGGGGACTGCTCAGCACTTCACGGACGTGTTTAAAGAGGGACATGCCGACGCCGCCCTTGCAGCTTCGATCTTTCACTTTGCTTTGAAATCCATTGCCGAACTAAAACAGCAATTGCAAGCCGCCGGAATTCCCATGAGGTGCGTGTGCTGATTCCATCGATTGATTTAATGGGCGGCAAGATTGTGCAACTGGTGCAAGGTCGAAAGAAGGCGCTGGAGTTCGATAACTTTGAAGAATGGATTGAGCGCTTCGCGAATTTTCCGCTGGTCCAATTGATTGATCTTGACGCCGCGATTGGAACCGGCAGCAATCACATTTTGTTGCAACAATTTCTGGATCGCCTTCCCTGCCAGGTGGGAGGCGGGATTCGCAGCATCCAGACGGCGGGGCAAATTCTTGCGATGGGCGCGCGCCGCGTGATTCTAGGTTCTAGCTTGATCCGTGATGGAAAGATCGATGTCGAGTTTGCGAAAGAAATCTCCGCCGCCCTGGGAAAAGACCGGCTGGTATTCGCCATCGATTCGAGAGGAGGGAAAGTGACGGTGAAAGGTTGGCGCGAAAAGACTGCGATTTTTCCGCTGGAAATGATCGCTGCTCTCGACTCCTACTGCGACGCCTTTTTATATACGCACATCGAAACGGAAGGGATGATGACAGGGATTCCGCTCGAAGCAATAGCGCCATTGCGGGCGGCCACCTCGAAGCAACTTATCGCCGCCGGCGGGATTTCGACAAATGAAGAAATAGATGAATTGCATGGCATGGGCATCGACGCCGTAGTCGGAATGGCGGTTTACACCGGAAGACTTAGTTTGCCTCGTCAGTTTCACCCCGCATCGGCACGAGGTTCCGGTGTGAAGCGGTAGAAGTGACATCAATCTGCTGGACTGACATAATATCTGGATGAGAATCACGCTGACGCTTGATGATGATGTGTTTGAAGAAGTGCGGAGTTACGCCGGGATTCGTTCCCTTCCGGTGGGCAAGGCAGTTTCTGACCTGGTGAGGGAAGGGCTGTGGATTCGGACTCCAACGCGAAAGCTGAACGGACTCGAGATATTTGATATTCCCCGCTCCTCGACCCGAATCACGAGCAAACGGATTAAGCAATTGCAGCAATGACTCTTTTGCTCGATGTTAACCCGCTGGTGGCCCTATCCCGGCCAGGATACATGCGCGCAGTCTGGGATTTTGAGAGCAAAACTTTTGAATAAGAGATGAGCGATTCCGAACGATTTGCTCCGGGCTGGCCGGGCATCCCCGCACGCTGGACTTCCAGCGCCAAGACCGGAATTGGCACCGCGCTCAATCAGCATAGCCGGGTCTGGTTCACGACCAGTCACGGCATCCTCAACGAAATTTATTATCCGCGGGTCGATCAGGCTTGCACGCGGGATTTGGGACTGATCGTAACCAACGGCAAGGATTTTTTCTCGGAAGAAAAACGCGATTGCACTTTTGACAATCGTGCCTCCGTGCCCGGCGTTCCGCTTTACGAACTGACGAATACCCACGCGCAAGGCCGCTACCGGATCGAAAAAGAAGTACTAACAGATCCATATCGCAATGTGGTTTTGCAAAAGGTCCGCTGCGTGCCGTTGAAGGGCAGTCTCGCGGACTATCGTTTGTACGCCTTGCTTTCTCCTCACATCGCGAATTGCGGCGATCACAACACGGGTTGGGTTGGGGATTATAAAGGCACCCCCATGCTCTTTGCCGAGCATGACGGATATTCGCTCTCCTTCGCGTGTTCGACGCCATGGAAAAAGATGTCCGTGGGCTTCGTCGGGTATTCGGATGGATGGCAAGACTTATCCCAGAACTACGCGATGACGGAAATCTACACGCGCGCGGAAAATGGAAACATTGGACTCACCGCGGAGATCGATTTACAGGCCTGCAATGGCGAGTTTCTCATGGTCGTTGGTTTCGGAGGCATCTGGGCTGAAGCCGGGCAGCAAGCGCGGGCAAGTTTGCAGGAACCATATTCCGAGTTGCGAAACGCCTATTCGCGGCATTGGACGACGTGGCAAGACACTCTGTTGAAGCTGGATCAACCGGAGCGCGAACGCGATCTGTATCGCGCCAGCGCCGCGGTGTTGCGGGTCCATGAATCGAAAGATTTTTTGGGGGGAATCATCGCGAGCCTTTCGATCCCGTGGGGATTTAATAAAGGCGACGAAGACCTGGGCGGATACCATCTGGTCTGGCCCCGGGATTTGGTGGAGTCCGCATGTGGGCTGCTGGCTGCGGGCGCTCCTTCGGATGCGGTTCGCGTGCTTCATTATCTGGAGTCCACGCAAGAGGCTGATGGGCATTGGGCGCAGAACATGTGGCTCGACGGCCGTCCCTATTGGAGCGGCTTGCAGATGGATGAAACTGCGTTCCCCATTTTGCTGATTGACTTGCTGCGCCGGGAATCCGCGCAGGTGTTGGGCGACTTGCGCCGCTGGTGGGAAGTGGTGCGCATGGCGGCGGGATTTCTGCTGCGCGACGGACCTGTGACCCAGCAAGATCGCTGGGAGGAGGACGCTGGATATTCTCCGTTTACTCTGGCGGCCGAAATTTCCGCGTTGCTGGCGGCGGCCGACTTGGGCGATGCGGTTGGGCAAACCGGGGCTGCCGCATATTTGCGCGAGACCGCCGATTCGTGGAACGAGAATATCGAGCGCTGGATTTATAGCGCCAACACTGCGCTGGCAAAACAAGTGGGAGTCGAAGGATATTATGTGCGCATCGCGCCACCGGAGAGGGACGGCGCGGCCTCTCCGCTTGAAGGATTTGTTCCGATTAAAAATAAGCCTGCCGGCCAGAGCAGCGAATCGGCGATGGACCTGATCAGTCCCGATGCGTTGGCCCTGGTGCGTTTCGGACTGCGGGCGGCGGACGATCCGCGCATTCTAAACACGGTCAAAGTAATCGACGCGGTGTTGAAGGTGCAACTTCCGCAGGGACCTTGCTGGTACCGGTACAACGGCGACGGCTACGGCGAACACGAGGATGGAGCGCCATTCGACGGAACTGGAATAGGAAGGCCGTGGCCGTTACTGGCGGGCGAGCGGGCGCATTACGAAATTGCCGCTGGCAACATGCAATTTGCTGAAGAGTTGCTGAACGTCATGGAACATTCCACCCAGGGGACGCGGCTGCTTTCCGAGCAGGTGTGGGACGCGTCTGATATTCCGGAGCGCGAATTATTTTTTGGCAAGCCGTCGGGATCGGCGTGTCCGCTGGTCTGGGCCCATTCCGAATACATAAAGCTGCGGCGTTCGCTGCGCGACGGCAAGATTTTCGACCAGCCTCCGCAGCCCATGCAGCGCTATGTGGTGGAGAAGACCAAATCAAAATATTTTGGCTGGCGCTTCAACAACAAAACGCGGAGCATGCCCCAGGGCAAGCAATTGCGGCTGGCGTTGTTGGCGCCGTGCCGCGTGCATTGGACTTTCGATGGCTGGCAGACCGTTCAGGATACCCACGCCCGCGACACCGGATTTGGAATGTACGCGGCGGACTTGCCCAGCGACAAACTCGCGCCGGGCAGCGAAATACTTTTTACCTTTTTTTGGATCGAGGCGGAGCGGTGGGAAGGGACCAATTTCTCCGTCATCGTCGAAAAGAATTGACAGCAAGACGATTCATGCGGGGACAGCCGAGGGCGGCTGCTCTTACGTGTGCAGAGGAGATTTACTCTCCGGTGTAAACCAGTTCCACCACAGTGCAGTCGTCATTTAGCGGAGTGCCTCCGCAAAAATCTGCGACGGCGGAAAAAATGTCTTCGAGCGTACCTTTTTTCGCGGCAACTTCCAGGCGTTCGTTGTCGAAGAAGTCACCGCGCGCATTTTCCGCTTCCGTGACGCCGTCGGTGACCATCACGAGCCGGTCGCCGGGATGTAGGTTATAGCGATCGCTCTCATACGTTGCATCCGCCAGCAATCCGACAGGCAGGTTGCCGTGTCCGGGACGGATAATTTCACGATTGCAAACCAGAAGCGGGGGGACGTGACCGCAATTGACGTATTCCAATTCACCATCGCGGCGAATCCGGGCAATGATTAACGTCGCGTATTTTTCTCCAATATGTTTATGGGTGAAAAAACCATTCACCGCGGCAACAATATCGGTGAGCGACATGCGCGCTACCAGTTGCGAATAAATCATGCCCTGTAGGGTCGAAGCCAATAAAGCCGCGGACACTCCCTTCCCGCTGACGTCGGCCAAGACCACGGTAAGCCCGTCCTCCGTATTTACGGCGTCAAAAAAGTCGCCGCCAATTTCTTTGCAGGAAAGATTCTTGCCGCCTAGCCGCGCAAAAGGGACTTCAGGAATCGTGACCGCCATCAAGCGCTGTTGGATCGAAGCCGCGATTGAAAGCTCCTGCTGATAGCGGCGCGATGTTTCTTCCGCCTGCACCAGCCGGGCGTTTTCAATCAGCGACGCCGCTTCTGTAGCAATCGCGTGCAGAATGTTATTGCTGACCGTCGAAATATCGCGGGAGGCAAAACGCGAATCAACATATAACGCGCCCATTACTTCCGCCGACAGCGAGGGAGCTTCGGTGACCTCGCGGCTGGTCTGCACCTGCGGCTTGCGCAACGGCACGCAAATGACGGTTCGCAGATCGTAGGCGACGATGCTTTGCCTTCCCGAAACGTCAAGCGAGCGACTGGTATCGGTCAACACGAACTCGGAATTCGATTTCAGCGCGTCCTCGAGAATCGAATGCGAAATCGTCTTGTCATCGAGAAGCTGCTCTCCTTTGGCGCTGCGTCCCGCAGCCAGCCGCAGATTCCCGTCGATCCCCTTCATGAAAACGTAAGCACGCTCGCCGCGGGTCAGTTTCAGCGTCACGTCGAGTA
Source organism: uncultured Acidobacteriaceae bacterium (assembly GCA_963849315.1). Taxonomy (GTDB): domain Bacteria; phylum Acidobacteriota; class Terriglobia; order Terriglobales; family Acidobacteriaceae; genus PALSA-188. Next base: position 1,328,750 of record CAWKGT010000002.1, read on the forward strand.
GCGACATCAAAATTTCGTCGAGAACGCCGATGGTGTTCAGCTTGCGCGCGGCCTCGAGGAAGAGAGTCAGTTTTTCGAGATCGGTGGTCTCGTCGGAAATGTGGATGCCGGAAATTTGGCTTAAAAAGTCGCGGGCGGTATTGGAAGTCTCGTGCTGTGGATTAAAAACTACGTATACTGTTTCGCGAACGCCGAACTCGAGACGGTCATTTTTCTCGAGAGTCTTGCGGTCGATGCGTTCGCCATTGACGTAGGTTCCGTGCTTGCTACCCTGATCGACGACGCAAAACTGACCATTTTCCGAAACGATAAGAGCATGTTCCCGCGAGACCCGGGGATCGGCGATCACCAGATCTTTATCCACTTTGCGGCCGACGCTGAAGGGACTGTGGTCGAGATTGATCGTGCGCTGCTCGTTGCCCTGCACGAAAACCAGCGTAGGAAATACTCCCGACCCTGGCTGCGATCCCGAATTGACTATGCCCGAAAGGCCCATGGCGGTTGGGAAACGTCCCTAAGGTTACCAGAAAAATGAAGGATTTCGACTTTTCCGGCGGCGATCGGTAGTTGCTCAGTTCGAGGCGCTGCGCGCGAGATCCCCCCGTCCCGCTGGTGCGGACGCGGGGTTTCGGGATGACTACATCCTAGATTTGTCCAAAAAACTGAGCCACTGCCCGGCGATCATCGCATTTCGAGGAATGGCCACCTAGGGATATCGTCAATCCAATTCGGCTAGAGGTTCTGTAGCTATGATTCGAAAAATATACTGAAATAGCAATCCGAGGACGACCAACGGAATTGCGAGGCTGGTGTAAAAAGGCAGCTTCCACGCCGCTTGGACGCGCGACGCCGGGAGCATAAAAGATGCGACTGCCAGGACAGCGGCTGAAATCCACGGCCAGATAAAGACTCCGGCAGCGAGAAGCCAGATGAGGCGGGCAGGCAAATTACGATTCCATAGGCGGGCGGCGGACTTAAGAACGACCAGTGCAGCCGGCAATAAGAGCGCCTGGTTGTAGGTTGAAACGCTGGGCTCGGCAACGAGGGTTGCAGCTATTACCAGCGAAAAAACAGCCATGAAAGCGGTTGATGTCTCCGGCTCCTGCCGAAGACGCCAACATAGTAGGGCCACGATCACCAGGAGCGCCGCCGACAGCATGGGTCCCCATTGCGCATTGCTCAAGTGATCGAGCACGGACGCGGCTTGCGTGTATTGGCGGTAAGCCGCCACCGCATGGACGAATTGCGAAACCCAGCCAGGTAGAATCCATTCCCCCGCGCTGAAAAGAATCCCCACAGTGACATAAAATCCCCAGATAAAATTCTTTCGCCCGTCCCATTTCGTTAGCGACCAAAGTGTCAGCCATGCGGCAAGCGGAATTACTAGCTGAGGTTTTATGGTAGCGACGGCCAGCGCGATTCCCGCTAGGCCCAGGTTGCCTCTTGCCAGCAGGACGGCGCAGATCGCCAGCAGCAATCCGACGACAAGGGTGAGTTGCTGAAGTTCGATCGCCTGTATGACTGGCAAATTTCCGAGCAGCAGTAGCAGCAGAATAACGATACTGGATTTGCGAGGTCGCCATGACAAAGCGCGCAACCAGAGCAGCAGTGTTGCGGCAGCGACGGCTATGAGAAATCCGTAAAAAGCGACTCGAATTATTTCGAATGGCAAGTAGATTAGTACAGCAAGCGGAAAGACGACGTAGACCGGGTAGGCAAATGCTTGTTGATCTCGTGGGTCTCCTGGACGAGAGGGATCGACCGCCCGCCCGTAGTAGCCCATCTGAATTTCACGCGTTATGTCGGGACCATACGGATCGCGCCCATGCAGGAGCAACTCGCGCGCGCCCAGCCATCGCGGATAAAGATCGGAAAGGTTTCCGCGGGGATGATCGTGAGCCGCCGCATCGGCGCGCTGATATGGAACCAGCACGCGCCGCACATATAGCAACATGCCGCCGGCAAAAAGCACGGAAAAGACTACGGCGATATTGCTGCGCCATCGAGAGACTGGGGACGGGTCACCCATTTTGCGATTGAAGTGCGCTACGACAGGTATTCAAGGTCCAGGCTATGCTGGCGACAAGCAATAGCAAGACTACGCAGATCCAATACGGTCTTCGCAAAGCAGTAATAATCCAATACGCAGGGATAAACAGCAAAATTTCCATACAAACATAAAAACACCTTAGCGCCCAAAGCTTCACTGCGCTGGAAGAAAGACATTTGCCCATTAACACGATCGGAAGGATTAGCAACACGAGGTCATATCCGGACATGTAGTAGCTGGACACGAGCAACGTAACGATAGAGATCGAAAATCCGGCGCCCAATAGCGCCTTGTCGTTATTGTCCACCCGCCAGAGATAAGCCGCAAAAACGATTCCACCGATAAGGATGGGAAAGGTCAACCAGTGGGCGCTGCCATGCCGTCCGATATGGTCTGCAAGCCGGGTAACAAGACCGTTCAGGTTCGGCATAATTTCGGGCGGCAGGATGCCGGAGCGTGGGTCGCGGCTCAGTGTCCATAAATATGCAGGATAGTTGAGCAATACTTTCCATCCAACCAAGGCGGCCGAAACGAACAGAAGAATCGCGGCAATCATAGCGAATCCGCTAACAAGACGGAATTTGCGCCGCAGCGCAAATATAAGTAGAAGAGGTAAAACGAGATGGAATTTAAAGAGGCCGAGCGCTAATAAGATCCCCGCCAGAAAATCGGCTTTGCGGCTAAGCGCGACGAACACGGAGGCAAAAACCAGCAGAAGGAGGATGGCGTCCTGACCTAGTAGTAAATCGAATGTTATGGGACTGGCGGCTAGACAGAAAACCGTCCACGCCGGGATTGAAAAAAGACCGAAATGCAAACTGGTGCAAACCCGCAGAAGAAAGAGAACCAGGAAAAGTATGGCAATCTTAAATCCCATCCAAACCACACACGCAGCGGGATACGACAGGTAGGCCAGCGGGAAAAATAAAAGCGCCTCAAAGGGAGGCCGAATATACGGCAAGGCGCTTTGACGAACCCGAACTGCTGAAGTAAATTTCTGCTGCACGTCCCACTGCGCCTTCCGGTCATACAATCTTGAGGCTTCGCCCCGTTGCACGAGCTTGCCGGCTGCGTAAAAGGACATGAAATCTCCGTACCCTTGAACCATGAAGGGACGGGAATACCAAAGAAAGACAGCATTCATCAGCGCGACGGCACTAAACCATAAGACAATTCTCGTGTTCCACGGCGTCGCCTTCATTATTAAAATCCTGCTGTTCGCGGCCCGAGAGCTTGAAGTCGGAAAGCCTCAAATTTCGCGAAGGGCTGCATTCTCGGGAAGTCGCAAATCCCGCGCTTGATGAATTTGAATTAAAACCGTCGCGAGCAGTGTCAATAAAACAACCGAGACCAAACCCAAGTGGTGGAAATGGATTAGGACTATGTATAGCGGGGTCCATAAAAGCGCCACGCACGACAGTCCCAGAGTCCGCGGCAATTTTGTGATCGTGAATGTAACTGAACTGCTGTTTTCCAAAACGAGCAGCAGCGCCAGAATCAGAAGACTCAGATCATGTATCCATATGTGATAACCAAGCAACAGCGCTATCAGAACATTGGCGGCGAATGCGAGATGGAGATATTGCGCGTCGGACTGACGGCGGCGTCGCCACACTGCCGCAGAGATTGCCAGAAGTGCGGCAGATAAAACGAGCGTGGCTGCAATGCTAAACCTGGAATGACGGTAAGCGATCTCGGAAATAATGCCATACAAACTCGCGGTTCCCTCGGAGCGCACTAACGGATGCAGCTTTGCATTGTGTTCCAGTCCTACTATGTAACCTGGATAATTGTATAAGCCCTGCCAACCAGCCACGGCCACGCAGATGAACGTTAACAATACTGCAACCGCGATGAAGGCTTTGAGGACTGAGGCGCGCTTAAATAACAAAGCGAAGATAAAAGGGAGCACAATCTGGAATTTGAACAGGCCGACACCAAGCCATGCTCCCGCACGATCGTCAGAGTTTCTGTTCAACGCGGCAAAAGCGAAGCAAAAACAAAATAGCAATAGTATGGAATCCTGCCCCTGAAGCAATGCGACGAAAATTGGCTGAAACGAAAAGAAGGCAAGCAGCCAAAGATGGAACGGAGCCTTCCCCAGAAATGGCAGGTTGCGCCGCAAATTTATGATGATTGCAACCAACAATCCGATATTGATCGCAAACCATACCCAGAACGCGGGCACGTACGAGACTTGCGCCAACGGCGAAAAAAATACAGACTCGAACGCGGGATGAGTGTAAGGCAGAATCGCGTGTCTTTCTTTCACGCCTGTCGGAAGGATCGATGTCTGAATTATTTCCTGCGATTTAAGGTCATATAGCTGATGAGCTTCTCCCTGGTGCACCATTTCAGCGGCAGTATAAAAACTGCTGAAGTCGGAACGTCCAATGGCGATCTCGTGACGTGATTGCCAGAGGAAGTATCCGTGCATAAGAGTTAGCCCGCCAAAAAAAAGGGTTAACATTCGTTGGGTTCGTTTTTGCAGCATAGGACTGAAGGCACGAAATTATAAAGCGGATTCGATTGCTCCGTAGCGCGATCAAGTTGGGTCCGAGACCACGAAGCTGTTCCAGAAATAATGCGCAGTCAGACATCGCTGCTTGACACGCGTCGGGCTTTCTTGGGGGTGGTTGCCATCGGCCTGTTTGCGATGGCGGTGCGCGATATTACCGATCCTGATGTTTGGTGGCATCTGCGGACTGGTCAACTGATCTTGCAGAATCATGCCGTCTTTCATGCGGATCCATACTCGTTCACTAAGTTTGGACAGCCGTGGGTGAATCATGAATGGCTTTCCGATGTCCTGATATTCAGCCTTTACCGGATGGGCGGATGGGCCGCTCTGGTCGCGGCTTTTGCGGCAATGACGTCCGCAGCCTTCATGCTGACGCTGTTTCGCTGTGCGGGAAGGCCATATTTGGCGGCGGTTTTCGCGGTTTGGGGCGCGGTTGCATCGGCTCCGGCATTTGGGATCCGTCCGCAAATTTTTTCGCTCCTTCTGGCCAGCGTATTTCTTTTCCTGCTGGAGCGCTCATATCAACGTCCAAGCGTCCTGTGGTGTCTGCCGCCGCTTATGCTGCTATGGGTAAATTTGCACGCGGGATTCGCACTTGGCATTCTCCTGATAGTTGCCTTTCTTCTCGGCGACCTTTTGGATGCGGCTTTCCGTTCGGAGCCCTGGGCTGCCGGGCGATTTAAGCGGCTCGGCCTGACGTTGGCTGTTTGCCTGATGGTGATTCCACTGAATCCTAATGGCGCGAAAATGTACTGGTATCCGTTCCAGACATTGCATTCGCATGCGATCCAGGGATACATCTCGGAATGGGCTTCGCCAAATTTTCATCAGGGAATGTATTTCCCAACGGTCGCTTTAATACTCGCAATCTTTTTTCTGGCGGCGATTTCGCCTCGACGTTTGCGTCCGAGAGATTTGTTGTTATTGAGCATCACTATTTGGATGGTGCTTGCCGCGGCGCGACACGTTCCCATCTTTGCCATCGTGGCTACTCCGATTTTGAGCAATTTGGTTTATGGCGCGTGGTGGAAGGATAAAAGAGAAGTCAACCAAGTAGCGCTGGCGCATTCCTCGAGGACCGTTCGTCTTATATTCAACGGCGCGGTAGTCGCAATGTTTCTGGTCCTATGCATACTCAAGGTTCGCCATGTTGTAACTAATCAGGGTGCTATTGAACGGCAACTTTTTCCAGCTTCGGCCGCCGCATACTTGCTTCAAAATAGGCTGCCGGGGCCGATCTTCAACAGTTACAACTGGGGTGGGTACCTCATCTGGACACTTTATCCGGAATACCGAGTTTATATAGACGGCAGGACAGACCTCTACGACGGCCCATTTTTTGACCAATTCGCGTCGGCGTACCAAGTATCAAACCCGTCCTGGCCGGAGGCGTTGGAACGCTGGCAAATCCGTACCGTTTTGGTGCCTTCCGATGCGCCGATAGCCTCCGCGCTCCGACTACGGCCGGATTGGAGGCAGGTGTATCAGGATTCCCAGGCCGTTCTTCTGGAAAAGACGCAACCATAGCTTATTCAGCAAGATAACTTCGGAAACAACGCTCCCAATCGGTGACGAAAGACTGGATTTCCGGCCAAATCTTTAGAAGAAAGTATCGCCTCGACAGCCGGGTCGGGGTATTATGAGGTAACACTCTAGATGCGCGTCGCTTCTTCCCGTAACTTATTGATTTAGGAAGTGAAGACGTTTTGTCTTCCCCGAGACAAGTGCGCACTAAAATGTGATGGTTGAGAGGGAGAATTGCCCCAGCAGTACTCCAAGGAGGGGAAATGGAAATAAAGAAAATTCTGAACAGGTTTTGGGCGGAAGAAGAAGGCCAGGACATTGCGGAATACGCGGTGATGCTGGCAGTGATATTAGTGATCGTGGTGGGAACCATCAGACTGATTGGTAGTAACGCAAATACCGTTTTCTCATCTGTTGCCAGTTCCATCCAGTAGGCGAGCGAAAGTTGCCGCATTGGATTTAGCAGTGCTTTCGTCGCAAGCGTTGCCTAGGTCGCTCCGGGTTGCGCCGATACTTGCGTGTGCACAAGGCTGACCGTTGACGGTCCGCTTTTGTCGAGGAGTTTTTCATGAATCGCAGCCGGCTGTTGTTAATCGGATTCGTGGCATTATTGCTGGGCGCGTTCGCGAGCTTTGCGGTTTATCGAAGCATGCAATCCCGAACCGGCGCCAATGAGGCTTCGGGGCAGGATGTAGTCATCGCGGCTAACGATATTTCGGTCGGGACGCGGATCGAGGATAAAGACGTAAAGGTTGTGCGCTTTCCGGCCGCCGATCTTCCGCCGAGCTGCTTTCATGCGAAATCCAAGATTTTGGGACGGGGCGCGGTCCTGCCCATCTCTAAAGGTGAATTCATTCTGCCTTACAAACTGGCCGGAGAGAATGCGGGCTTCGGCATGCCAACGCTTATTCCGCGCGGCATGCGAGCGATTTCTGTACGGGTGAACGATATTGTGGCGGTGGCCGGATTCGTGATTCCGGGAACTCATGTGGACGTGTTGTTAACCGGCAATCCCGCAGGTTCGAGCGAACAACAGACCACAACTGTTCTGGAAGACGTCGCGGTGATTGCGGTCGGACAAAAACTGGAGCGCACTTCGGCGGGCGAACCGCAAACCGCTCCCGTCATCACACTATTGGTTTCTCCTGACGACGCGGAGAAACTAACTTTGGCGAGCACGCAGGGTCACATTCAACTGGCGTTGCGAAATCCGCTGGACACCACGCAGGAAACTGTGGCCGCGCTGAATTCAGGCACGCTTTACAAGAATATTGCGCCGACCGCAGCGCCCGCGCCGGCAAAGGCGAAGTCGAATGCGAGGCGGGTTGTGGTGCGGCCTGCGGCGCCAAGTGTTTACAGTGTCGAAGTTATTCGCGGCGAAAAGAAAGACGTTCAGAATTTTTAACGGCTGAAAGTTTGGAGCTGGAGAAATGTCAATTTCCTCCCGGATTTGGGAGAAGCAGAATATAAAACGCGGCCGGGCGATTTTAGCCGTGGGCGTGCTGTTGTCGCTTCCGTGTCTGCCGATGGCGCAGGACGTCCCGCAAACTGGGCCGGGAGTAGCGCCGTCGCCACAAGCGCCTGCCGCGACTACTTCGGGGGCATTGCCACCATCGGAAGCGGAGGTCGAGAAGTCGGCGCCACTGCGAGTGTTGGTGGGCAAATCGCTGCTTATCAATACCACCGAGCGACTGAAACGAGTTTCCGTCACTGATCCCAGCGTTGCAGATCCGGAAGTGATTACGCCAACCCAGATACTGGTGCATGGACGATCTGCCGGCGAAGTTTCATTGTTGATCTGGGACGAACTGGAGCGTTCCCGCAGCTTCGATCTGCGAGTGGATGTGGATGTCACCGCGGCGGCGGAAGAAGAGAGAAAAGTATTTCCGGAAGAACAGATCACCGTGACTCCATCACGCTCAGCGATCGTCCTTTCCGGACACGTTTCTACCGAGGATGTTTCCAAACGTGCTGAACTGATCGCCACGGCTTACTCCAAGAACGTGGTCAACGTGTTGACCTTCGGCCCGGTCGGCGCTCAGGAAGTTTTGTTGGAGGTAAAGTTCGCCGAGGTTGATCGCAGTGCTGTAACGCAGTTGGGCGCGAATTTCTTTACTCCCGGAACCGGCAACACGACTGGAACATTGACCACGGGCCAGTTTGGCGGGATAGGGGTTTCTACGAATTCTGCCAGCACTACGACCGCCGGCGGTACAACGACGACCGCAACCACCGCGACTCCTCCGACCATATCGGTGAATAATGCTCTCAATTTTTTTCTTTTTCGCAGCGACATCAATCTTGGCGTGGTAGTGGAAGCGCTTCAATCTAAAAACTTGTTGCAGATTTTGGCAGAGCCCAACCTGATTGCAGTGAATGGGAAGGAAGCCAGCTTTTTGGCGGGAGGAGAATTTCCCTTCCCCATTGTGCAGCCTGGCCAGGGATTCACGGCCGTGTCTATTTCGTTCAAGGAGTTCGGAGTTCAACTGAAATTTACGCCAGTGATCATGCCGAATGGAAACATTCATCTTCGCGTCGCGCCCTCCGTCAGCGAGCTTGATTTCACCAACGCTCTAACCATTTCAGGTTTCACCGTCCCGGCATTGAGCACGCGGCGCGCCGACACCGAATTCGAACTGAAGGACGGACAAAGTTTTGTGATCGCCGGATTGATGGACAATCGGGTCACCGATATTTACAACAAAGTTCCCGGCCTTGGGGATATCCCAATTTTGGGCAATTTTTTTCGCAGCAAGAGCCAGCAGAAAAGTAAGACTGAATTGATGGTGCTCTGCACCGTGCACCGCATCTACGCCAACACGCAGGATCAGACTTTGCCGAAGAATCCAAGTCCATTTCTGGATAAAGAGAAATTCGACAAGAGTCCTCCCGGCAAGAAATAAATGCCGTGCAGGCGGGGAATTTAAGTAAGGGAACTAATTAGCACATGCCAGAATTATCGGTAGTAGTAGTCGCGGCAGATAGTGAACAGCGTTCGGTAATGCAGGTGATGGTGGATGGGACCGGCGTTGCCCGTACTCGCCAGATTATTGGCACGTATCCTGTAGCCAGCACCGATCCTGCATTGCGGAAGATTCATGCTACGGACCCAGATGTCATTATGATTGACATTCCGGCGGATTCGTTCGCCGCGATACGAGCGATCGAATTAATTCATCAAGAAGTCCCGGCGGCGATGCTGTTCGCTCTGGGAAGTTTGACACAGCCACAGGTCATAGTCAGCGCGATGCGGGCAGGGGCGCGGGAATTTATTGAGCGTCCCACCACCATCACCGATCTATTGGAAGCTTTCGTCCGTCTCAGTTCCGCTCAGAGAAAAGTGCAACGCCAGGAGTCGCGGGGCAAAGTTTTTACCGTGGTCAACGCTAAGGGTGGAAGCGGCGCCACAACCATCGCGGTGAATCTTGCCCTGGCCTTGCAAAGCGCTCATGGAAACGTAGTGTTGGTGGATATTGCGCCACTGGGGCATGCCGCGTTGCACATGAACGTAAAGCCATCTTTTGCGGTGGCTGATGCCATACAGAATCTGCACCGCCTGGATGGTTCGCTGCTCGAGAGTTTCACGACCCGACACACCAGCGGTTTGCAACTTCTGGCGGGAGCAAGCCTTCCCGTATCTGTCGAACCCTCCACCGCGGATTTCGCACGCCTGTTCGATTTGTTGGTCAGTCACTTCCGTTATGTGGTGGTGGACGCATCCTCGAGACTGGATCCGACCACACGATTGGTAAGCAATCTGTCTCAAATGGTTTTAATCGCGGCGCATTCCGATGTCGCTTCTTTATGGAGTGCGGCAAGAATTCAACAGTATCTTGGCGAAACTGGCGGACGGGAACGGTTGCAACTTGTTCTGAACCGGTTTCGCAAGACTCCTGGCTTTACGGATAGTGACGCTGCTTCGGCGGCCGGCATGAAATTACTTTGGAAAATTCCCAATCAGTATTTTGCCGCCTCGAGCGCGATTGACCGCGGAGTTCCGCTGATGCAACAGAGCAATTCCGATATCGCACGGTCATTCGTTGCGCTCGCCGGCCGTTTGACCGAGGGCGATGCGGATGTGAAGCGCGCGGCGTGGTCGATGTTCAAAATCGGTTAGATAGTTCATGGCTAATCTTCAGACCTTCGAACGAACCGAATATCAGCAGGTAAAGGCGGATCTGCATCGCAAGATCCTCGACCGGCTGGATTTGGAAAAACTTGGTCGCACTCCCAGCGACGCCGCTCGCGACGAAGTGTTGCTGCTCATTCGCAACACCGTTAATAGTGAAGCGGTTCCGCTCAGTTTCGCTGAGCGGGAGAGACTGGCGCGGGAGATTCTGGACGAGATTTTTGGTCTTGGTCCCCTGGAGCCGCTTTTAAAAGATCCCACTATTTCTGACATTCTGGTGAACCGCTACAACCGCGTATATGTGGAACGCGCGGGAAAATTGGAGCCCACTGGCTTGAGCTTCAAGGATGATGCGCACCTGATGCAGATCATTGATCGCATCGTGTCGCGGGTTGGCCGCCGCGTCGATGAGTCTTCTCCGATGGTGGATGCGCGACTCGCCGACGGCTCCCGCGTCAATGCGATTATTCCCCCACTGGCGATTGACGGCCCATGTCTCTCCATTCGCCGCTTCGGTCGCGATCCAATTACGGCGCGCAACATGCTCGATAACAAGAGCTTGACTGAACCCATGCTGGAGCTGCTTTCCGCGATGGTGAAGGGACGACTCAATATTTTGATTTCCGGCGGCACGGGCGCGGGAAAAACCACGCTGCTGAATGTTCTGTCAGGATTCATTCCAGATTCAGAACGCATTGTCACGATCGAAGACGCCGCGGAACTCTTGCTCAAGCAGGAACATGTGGTCCGGCTGGAAACTCGCGCTCCGAACATTGAAGGAAAAGGGGCGGTGCGGCAGCGACAGTTGGTGATCAATAGCTTGCGTATGCGTCCTGACCGCATTGTGGTGGGTGAGGTTCGGGGCGAGGAAACGTTTGACATGCTTCAAGCCATGAATACCGGCCACGAAGGCTCGTTGACTACGGTGCACGCCAACTCGCAGCGGGACGCGCTGTCGCGGCTCGAAAGCATGTTTTCCATGGCGAATTTGAATATTCCAGAGCGCGCCATGCGCCAGCAGATCGCGTCCGGCATACATGCCGTAGTGCAGATCGCACGCATGGTGGACGGCACCCGGAAGGTCATAACGATTTCGGAGGTAGTCGGCATGGAGGGCGATGTGATCGCCATGCAGGATATTTTTGTCTTCGAACGGCGGGCAATCGACGAAAACGGGAAGGTCAAGGGCGCATTCCGCGCCACGGGGATACGTCCCAAGTTTTCCGAGCGCCTGCAAACCGGCGGTTTCAACCTCCGTGCCGGTTTGTTCGATTCCAGAATGGAGATTTAGCTTCCGCCTATGGTGTTATTGCTCGCCATTGCAATGTTCATCGCGGTCGCGCTGGCCGTGTTTGCCGCCGGTTCGCTCTTTGATTCGCGTAGTGCCCGCGCGCGCTTAATTCGGGAACGGCTGGCGAACGCCGACAAAGCGGCAGTTTCGAGTGCCGGCGAAGAACTGGCGCTGTTGCGGGACGAGATGTTGAGCCGCATCCCCGCGTTCGACAGTCTGTTGCGGCGGTCGGTTAAAGTATCGAATCTGCAAACCATGCTGGAGCAGGCCGATTTAGGGATCCGTGCCGGCAACATACTTATCCTGTGCATGATCAGCGGGATTGTTGGTGGCGGGGTGGCGCTGCTGCTGACATCGACGATGGCCGGAAAGCAAACGGCGCTATTCGTCTTCATGGGCATATTTATGGGAGGGCTGCTGCCTTATTCCTACGCATCTTACATGCGGGGCAGGCGGTTCCGTAAGTTTGAGGAGCTTTTTCCCGAAGCGATTGATACTTTGACTCGCGCAGTCCGCGCCGGACACGCTTTTACCACGGCTTTGGAATTGATCTCCAATGAACTTTCGGAGCCGATTGCGTCGGAATTCCGGAAATTGTTCGAAGAGCAAAAATTCGGCTTGCCGGTTCGGGACGCGCTGCTAAATCTGACCGAAAGAGTCCCATTAGTGGACGTGAAATTCTTTGTTACCGCGGTAATGTTACAGCGCGAAACTGGCGGTAATCTGGCGGAAATACTCGATAATCTTTCCTATATGATCCGTGAGCGCTTTAAGATCATGCGCCAGGTACGCGTGTATACGGCGCAAGGCCGGCTCACAATGATGCTTCTCATGGGCATGCCGCCAATCATTGTTATTTGCATGTTGATGATGAACCCGGATTTCATTCATCCGCTATTTGCAGACCCGATTGGCCATACCCTGATTGTCGCGGGAATCACCTTGCAGACGATTGGTTATTTCGTAATTCGCAAGATTATCAGGATTCAGGTTTAGGCATGGCAGCAGTACTAGCAATTTTATTGTTTTTGACCGTCGCGATGGTGGTGTTCTCCTTCGGAGCGGCGGCGTACGCGCCTTCGTCGGTCCTGGGTTCGCGACTGCGTGCCTTGGGCGGCCAGCAAACGAAGCGAGAGAAACCGGCGTTCAAGGAACGTCTGGAACAGGCTCTCGACCCTCTGAGCAAAGCCATTCCTTTGTCTCCGGCTGAGGTTTCGCGGGCCCGGCAATGGCTTATTCAGGCGGGCTACCGGGAGCGGCGGCATCTTACGATCTATGTGGGAAGCAGAGTGCTTCTGGCGTTTATCGGATTCGTGACTGTGGTCGCGGTCAGCGGCGCCAAGTCGATTCCGCTGATGATCAGCGTCGCCGCCTTTGGATTTTTCCTGCCGCGCTTCGTATTAAAAAGACTGATCAAACAGCGGCAGATGCGCATCACCCTGGGATTGCCCGACGCTTTGGATTTAACCGTTATATGCGTGGAAGCGGGACTTGCCCTGGATCAGGCCATGATGCGCGTGGGTGAGGATTTGCGGCACGCTCATCGTGAACTAAGCGATGAGTTTCACATGGTTAATCTTGAGATGCGCGCCGGAAAACCACGGGCGGAAGCTTTGCGAAATCTGACGCTGCGCACCGGGGTGGATGACATTCGCGCGCTGGTGGCAACTCTGGTGCAGACTGATCGGTTCGGAACCAGCGTGGCGCAGGCGCTGCGCGTGCACTCCGATTCGTTGCGAACTGAGCGGCGGCAGCGTGCCGAAGAGCAGGCCGCCAAAACTACTATTAAAATGGTGGTACCGCTTGTGCTGTTTATTTTACCTTCCATCATTTTCGTGACTCTTGGTCCGGCAATCATCCAACTGGTGCGCACCCTGGCGCCGGAAGCCGGCCGTTGAGAATGGCAGGCATCCATAAACTCCCCCAGCGTTTGTGCTAAGGAATTGGTGAGTAGGAGTAGCGATGCTGGGCCCCAAAGGATACGCGTACAACCGCACTCGAAAAGCTTATCTGGCGACCCAACTGGCGGTAGCGGATACGCATTGGTCGAGGTTGCGCGGTCTAATGGGAACGGCTGCCGAGGCATTTTCCGGCGGCAGCGGGCTGTGGATTAGTCCGTCGCATGGAGTACATAGCTTTGGCATGAGATTTCCCATTGATGTGGCTTATCTTGACGCCGGAAGAGCGGTCGTCTATATGGCGCATCGGCTGAAACCGTGGCGGATAGCGCCGGTCAACATGAGAACAAAATCGGTGATTGAGCTTCCCGGAAATACGTTGCAATCAACTGGTACTGCCATCGGGGACCAGATTGAAATCAGCTTGGGCGAGTCGTTGAAGCCCGAGGCATGAAACTTTAACAAATGAATGACGACCTAAAACTTTTGGTGGAGTGGTCTTCTCCGTGGGAGGAGTTCCGGACCGCAATTCGTCCAGCATTGGCTCGCTCGTCCAAGCCACTAGAGGCGGAAGCCCATAGCGGATTGTTCCCGGGCCGGGGCATGACCATTGCGCTGGCTACGGAAGCCGCTTTACTGATCGCGTTCCTATTTCTGCCGGCAAAATTTGCGAGCACACGGTCGAGCCAGGCGGCACAGCCGCCAAAATACGACGTAATCTATTTTTCTGGCGATGAACTGCCCAGCACTCAAGACGCGGGCGGCGCTCGCTCCGGCCGTTCAGGCCGTTCGGGCGGCAGAGAAGGCCATCACGCCACCCAGGTGATTCGGGTGGCGAGAGGCGCTTCGGTGAAAGAAAAAATTGCGGACGCTCCCAAGCTGAATCTCCCGCATTCCGATTCGGCGGTAGCAAACCTGCTTGCCTATAAGAGCGTTGCGGGTCCGCCTCCTGTACAGGGCATGGAAACCTCGGGACGACAGGCGGACATGGCGGTGACGGCCGTGCCTCCTCCGGCGGCGATGCAAAGCGAAAATCTGCAACGTGCTCCGGATTTGGCTGCCAGCGCTATTGCGCCGTCTCCCAGCGCGACGCAACATGAGCTAAATTCACGCCGCGTGTCAGGATCCCACGTGGATGTGGTTCCTCCGCCGGTTTCGCTTCCCGATGAAGTTGCGATATCGAATCCGCACCTTACCTTGCCCCAGTCCCTGGTTGTGGCTCCAGCTCCATCGGTAAGACAGGCGAGAAGCGCTAGAGGACGGGCCGGTACCAGCGATTTCGCGGACCAAAAAGTGGTTCCACCGTCTCCCGAGGCGGCGAATGTGTTAAATGGAAGGCAATCAGTTGATGTCGGAAACGCTTCTGTGGTCGCACCGGCTTCAGATCTCAGCGCGGTCGCGAGCGCGCGCCATGCCGGAAACTTCGGCGATTCCAGAGTGGTGCCGCCTCCCGCCGAGGTTAGCGGATCTTTGAATGGGCGAAAAAACGGTTTGTCGGAAGCTGGGTCGGTGGTTCAACCCGCGCCATCTGCCTCGTCCGCCGCAATCTCAAGCTCGCATCGCGGGGCGGGAGGGTTGAGCTCTCGAGTGGTTCCTCCCCCTGCGGAAGTCAATGGTTCAATCACCGGCAGAACGAACGGGCTTCCAGAAGTAAGTTCGGTGGTGCAGCCAACGCCTTCGGTTTCGGGTTCGGTTTCCCATCGGCGGTCGGGCAGTTTGGGGGGATCCAAAGTTGTTCCGCCGCCAGCGCAAGTGAATGGTTCGATCAGCGGTAGAACGAATGACCTTTCGGAAGTCGGTTCGGTTGTGCAACCGGCACCATCAGCTTCGGGTTCGGTTTCTCACCGGCGTTCTGGCAGCATCGAGAGTTCCCGGGTTGTTCCCCCACCAGCTGAGGCAAGCGGAGCTTTGGATAGTAGAGCAAACGGATTCTCCGAAACTGACGCCGTTGTTCAACCCGCACCCTCCGCTTCGGCCAGCGCAGTTTCGAGCGTCCATCGGCAGCGAGGAAATCTTGATGCCAAGGTAGTTCCGCCGCCCGCGCAGATGAATGGATCGATGCGCCAGGGAAATCAGTCTTCTGCCGCAAACCAATTGTCCCCGGCCAATTTTGTGGTTCAACCTGCGCCGTCCGTTTCTGGAAATTCAGGCTCCAGTACGCATCGCAGGTCCGGAAGTTTGGATAATGCCCGGGTAGTTCCTCCAACCGCGCAAGCCAATGGCGCTTTGACCAGCAGAGTAAATGGACTTTCCGAAACGCCTTCGGTGATTCAACCCGCGCCGTCCGCTTCTGCCGCTTCAGCTTCCAGCGGTCAAGGCAGACATGCGCCGTCTGCCACGACCATGGTTGAAGCTGTCGTCCCACCATCCCCGGCGCTTACGAATGGGGTGGTGTTATCCGCGAGGCCAGGGTCCAAACTGGCTTCTCCGAGTGGATCGGAGGGGTCGCTTGCCATGTCCCCGGCGGGAGGCGCGCATCCGGGATTAGGCGGGACGGGAAACGGCGCGGGCATAAGCAACGGCAACGGATCCGGGAGCAGCACATCCGGCGAAGGCCCAGGGGCAAAGACGGCAGGGACCGGACAGGGGTCGAGCGAACTGGCCAAGAATGGGATTTCTCCGTTCCCGGGCGCAGGCGGGGCTGGTAAGGGCACAATTGCGCCTCCGGTGATGCCGGGAGTTTCGGTGTCTGGCGGAGAAAGCAACAACATCAAACTGCCCAGCTTCGGGACTGATGGAGCGCCGATTGATCCGGCTCACTCGCCACAGATTACGAATCCCGGAGGACCGGGTATAACAGTGGTTGCCAGCGCTCATTCCGGCGGAGCTTTTAATTTTTACGGAGCATTGAAAGGCGACAAGGTTTACACCATTTATATTGACACCGCGCTGGGGACTGCGGTCATGCAGTTTGCCGACCCGAAGTCGGCGACCCAAGCCTACTCTGAGGAATTGACAGCCCCGCAAGCCCTGCGCGCCGAAGTGCCGTCGGACCTGCCGGCGTCGCGGCTGGTAATCGCATGTACGCTCGACCGTACCGGGGTGATCAGAGCGGCGCGAGTAGTAAACGCGAATTCGCCGGAACTTTCCGCCAAGGTGATGGCGGCGCTTGCAGGATGGAAATTTCGTCCCGTTCTTCGTGGAAGTCAGCCCGTCGAGGTCAACGCGATTCTAGGCTTCGACATCGATACGAACTAACATTGGGACCTTTTATGTCCCGAAGGAAAGGCCTTCCCGTCTCAGTTTCTATGGAGGGTTGGCTCCGGTTGAAGGCTCTGCGCCGCTACCGACGCGTTCGAACAATTCGGCGGTCCCATCTTCGTAGTCCGACTTCCATTGCGGGGATTCTCTGAGAATGCTGGACAAAGAAGATTGAGTAGGAACGAGAATCCAATTGACGTGCTGTTCATTGAGCAGTTCGCTCCATTCCGGTGTAACGTGAATGACCTGCAAATACTGTTCCAAAAATTTCTCACCGTACAAGTCATGACGATCGTCAATGACAACTTTGGATCGCGGGTATAGCCGGTAAATCAAATATCCTCCCCAATAATCGGGACAGAAGATCGGATCATGGACGCGCCGGGACTCGATGAAGTCCGTTGCAAGCACCGGGAACCGCTTGGCACTGAAACTTGAATTCATCCATTGATGTTTGCCAAGCCTTCCCCCTTGCGCGCAAATGCCGACAGCGAGAATCATCGCCAACACAGGCCACAGATGCAAATGAAGGCTCATTTCCATGGCATTCATGCGATTTGAAAACGACGTCAATCGAGAGAACAGCCGTCTCAATCGGGGAGCGATTTCGGGGCTTTCCGCACTGCTCGCGACGTTCGCGGACAGCATCGGAGCGATGATCAGAACCAGGAGTATTGCGGATACCGGCAAGTTTCGTGAAGAATAGAGTCCGCTATACGCGGCGAAAAGGACCACAAGCAGCCTCGCGGGGTTAAGTTTTTGTCGGTAAGTCGCAAGCGCAACCAGAGTAATTAAAAGGATTGCGGCAAAACATTTCTGGGCGCCGAGATGAAAATTCGGGGAGAGGAATTCGTCAATGTGATCCATCAAAAAGCGATTGCCCAGATATCCGTAGATGTGCGAGTAGAGCTCATAGCCGAAAGGATTCATCAGGCTGGCAATTGCCGACAAGCCAAAAGCCATCGCAAAATACTTTAACTTGCTGCGCGTCGCAGCCGCGTCTTCCACGTCACGGTTGAAGAGTAGCTGGATCGCAGCGCCGATACCGTAGAACCCGAGAAGCACAAATCCAAGGAGAAAGCCGCCGTGTAAATTGGCCCACAGCAGTATCAGCAGCGCATACCAGATGAGACGCCGATAAGATGGCGAACCTGGCGCGCTTGCATCGGACTCCAACAGATCAAACCAAATCACTGCGAACAGCCAACTCAACACGTGCGGCCGCGCCAGGAAATGAATGCTTGCCGCGCCGACTGCTATCAGTAACAGCAACAGTGCGATCGGCAGGCCGCCTCCGCGTTTCAGTGCAATCCGTAACGCAAGACAAAATGTTGTTGCTATCGCAACGGCTGTGAGCAATACCACGCCGTTCAGTCCAAGCCAATGATGAACGGACGAAATGACAATGTCGTAAAGCCACTCCCACGAGTACCAGATGTGGCCTCCCATAGTGGAAGAAAATGGATCGGTGCGAGTGATGGCGTGCTTGGACAGAATCTGCTCGCCATTGCGAATGTGCCATCCGATGCCCGCATCTGCTAATAAGCGCGAGCCGTAGGAGCCGCAGCTCAGCGAAAACATTATTACGATGAAGAATACGTCGCTGATCGAGGGCGCGACGAAGCGAAACCATCCGGTGGGAACACCGCCGCGAGACGATTCCGATGCGATTGCTTGTGTGGAATTGGACTTCAATATCTCTTCTGCCCCGCTTATGTTAGCTGATTGCCTGGTTTAGCCTCGCCATCCCTGAAAAGTTCCGACTCCATTCTGGTCAATTTTGAATCTATAACGCAGGGGTAATCATGGCGAAAAACGACAAGCCACATGTGGTGATCGTGGGCGCCGGATTTGGCGGTCTTCAGGCGGCGCGAAGGCTGGCGCACGGTTCCTTGCATCTGACGCTCATTGATCGAAGAAATCATCACACCTTTCAACCCTTGCTCTATCAGGTTGCGACCGCCGGGTTATCTCCGGGTGAAATCGCCGCTCCGATTCGATGGATTGTTCGAGGCGATACGAAAGTTGAAGTTATGTTGGGTGAGGTACAGGACTTCGACCTGAATCGGAAGGTCGTTAAGTTGCACGACTTCGAAGTCCCTTACGATTATTTGATCGTAGCCGCAGGCGCCGGCCATTCATATTTTGGTCATGAAGAGTGGGAGCATCTTGCGCCGGGATTAAAAACGATCGAGGACGCACTTGAAATTCGCCGGCGCGTGCTGCTTGCGTTCGAACTCGCCGAGCGTCAGGCAATTCGCGGCGAAGGACAGGTCCAACTCAACTTCGTCGTTATCGGCGGAGGACCTACGGGGGTCGAATTGGCGGGCACCCTGGCGGAGATTGCGAATCGTGCCTTGGCAACGGAGTTTCGCAACATTGATGCGCAGCGCACTCGGGTCATTTTGTTGGAAGGCGGTCCCCGGGTATTACCGAGCTATGCTGAAGATCTATCCGCCAGCGCGCAACGGCAATTAGAAAAGCTAGGGGTTGAAGTTCACACGTCAACTATGGTGACGGGGGTTGAACCTGCATGTGTGTTGACGTCTAAAGAACGCTTCGCGGCAGCCGTCACGCTTTGGGCGGCTGGGGTCGCGGCGTCTCCGCTGGGGAAGAAACTTGGGACGCCGGTGGATAAGGCGGGCCGGGTTCTGGTTAACAAGGATTTGAGCCTTCCCGAACATCCCGAAGCTTTTGTGGTCGGCGATCTCGCGTCGCTTAAAGATTCGGAAGGCAATGCGGTTCCTGGAGTCGCGCCCGCTGCCATGCAGGAAGGAGTTTTCGCGGCGCGCAACATCGAACGCGATCTCGCGGGCAAGCCTCGTCAAGACTTCCGTTATTTGGATAAAGGAAGTTTAGCCACCATCGGGCGTGCCGCGGCGGTGGCGCAATTCAAGAAAATACATATTTCGGGCTATCCCGCATGGTTGGCCTGGCTTTTCGTTCACATTTTCTTTCTGATCGGGTTTCGAAACCGGTTGATCGTTATGATTCAGTGGGCTTCGGCATACTTTACATATGAGCGCGGAGTGCGTTTGATTACGGGAGACGCTCCGCTGCCGGGGTGGTCCGAATTGCTGAAGGAAGAAGGGCTGGCTGAGAACCATGTCGAAACAGCGCAGGCAGGTACTATCCATTGACGGCGAAGTTTTCAGGTTGATAATGGTAGCTGTCCCGAAGTTAGGGACGTTGGTCTCGAGCTTGCGAGGGATCAATTCGTCCTACGCGCGTCTGAACGTTGTACGCGATTGTCGCAGCGAGCCGCGCGGAAAGCGCACTCGTTGCTAACTCGATGCCTTCTCGATTGCTTAAAAACATTTTGTTGGCTGTCTTCGCGCTCGCATTTTGTGCGAACGTTTCTGCTGAAGTTTTAAAGATCGTTGTCAACGACACTATTCAGCCAATCACTGATGAATATATTGGCCGGGCCCTCGTCGACGCTGCCCAGCACAAGGACGAAGCCGTACTCATTGAATTGAATACTCCTGGGGGTTTGCTCGATTCCACTCGCGACATCATTCAGAAAATTCTGGCGTCTCCGGTTCCGGTCATTATTTATGTGGCCCCGAGCGGCAGGCGCGCGGCCTCGGCTGGCTTCTTCATTTTGGAAAGTGCAGACGTAGCTGCGATGGCTCCGGGAACTAACACTGGCGCAGCGCATCCTGTTTCTATGGGCGGCGGCAAAATGGACGATGTGATGAAAGAAAAGATCGAGAATGATGCTTCCGCGCTCATGCGTTCTGTGGTGTCGAAGCGTGGACGCAACATTGACGTGGCCGAGAGCACGGTGCGGCAGTCCAAGTCGTTCACTGAACAAGAGGCACTGTCGCAGAAATTAATCGACTATGTGGCCTCGAACGAGCAGGACCTGTTCAAGCAAATGGATGGAAAGCCGTTCAAACGTTTCGATGGCCAGGTGGTAACGCTGCGGTTGGCGGGCGAGCCAGTTCGATTTTTCGATATGACGCTGAAGCAGCACATTCTCGCCTACATCATGGATCCAAACGTCGCCTTTATTCTGCTCGCCATTGGGGCGCTCGCGCTCTACGCCGAGTTCAATCATCCGGGCGCGGTGATTCCGGGGACGGTGGGCGTGGTATTTGTATTGCTATCGATCTTCGCTTTGAATCTGCTGCCCACAAGGTTCGCCGCGGTAGTTCTCATCCTGGCTTCATTCGCGCTGTTTGCTTTGGAAGCGAAATTCGCTACGCACGGCGTCCTGGCAATCGGTGGCATCACGACCCTGACACTGGGAGGGCTGCTTCTTGTAGACGCTCCCATCCCGGAGATGCAAGTGCATCTTTTAACCGCACTGGCGGTGAGTATTCCAATTGGAGTCATCACCGTCTTTCTCATGAGTATTGCGCTCAAGGCGCGGGCAAATAAAGTAGTCACGGGATCGCAGGGATTGCTGGGCGAGATCGCTCTGACTCAAACGCCGCTTTCTCCGTTGGGAAAGGTCTTTGTGCACGGAGAAATTTGGGATGCAGTTTCATCCAACCCTGTGCTCGCCGGGCAACCGGTTATCGTACGGCAAGTTGAGGGGTTGCAGCTCCGTGTCGATCCGGCGCCATCGGCGCGAACAAACTGAGCCCTGCTGTATCTCGCGAGGCAACCCGCGTGTGTTGAATGAAACTACTCGCGATTAAGAAGTGCGGTACAATCCGCCTCAGCGCGGTGTTCACTGTTTGCGGAGGTTCTGATGGAGTTGGGATTCGGCTTTACAACGATCGTCATCATCATTGTCATTCTTTATCTGCTGAGCTCCATCAAGATTCTTGCCGAGTATGAACGGGGAGTAATTTTCCGTCTGGGACGCCTGCTCCCCGATGCCAAAGGGCCGGGGATTATTTTGGTCTTTGCTCCGATTGACCGGATGGTTCGCGTCTCGCTAAGACAGGAGGCGCTCGAAGTGCCTCCGCAGGACATTATTACTCGCGACAACGTTACCTTGAAAGTGAATGCCGTCATTTTTCTGCGCGTGATCGATCCGCGGCGGGCCGTGGTTGAAGTTTCCAATTACGTTTATCAGACTTCGCAATTTGCCCAAACTACTTTGCGCTCGGTTCTCGGCGAACAGGAACTGGATGAATTGCTATCGCATCGTGAAAAAATCAATCTGCGGCTGCAAACCATTTTGGATACGCACACCGCACCGTGGGGCGTGAAAGTCACAAATGTCGAAGTGAAGCAGGTGGACATGCCTGAATCCATGTTGAGAGCCATGGCCAAACAGGCGGAGGCAGAACGCGAAAAGCGATCGAAAATCATCCATGCGGAGGGCGAATTCTCCGCCGCCCAACGTTTGGTGGATGCGGCTGCGTTGCTGGCCACCGAACCGGTGAGCGTGCAACTACGATATTTACAAACCTTGACCGAGATAGGAGTGGAGAAAAATACGACTGTAATTTTCCCGGTGCCGGTGGATTTTTTCTCCGGACTTCAAAGGATGCTGGGAAAGCCAGATGCTGATGGCGGATCAGCGCCCGCGCCGCGCACTTAACAAAGGAACTCATGGCTATGGCTGCATCTCAGGACACGGAAATCACGCTCGGTACCGGCAGAATGCTGAGCCTGTTTTTCGGATTAGTAATCCTTTGTGCAATTTGTTTTGGACTGGGATTTTCAGTAGGAAAAAATTCAGTAAAAACACAGAACGAGCCTTCCGCTGCGATCCCTCTCGATAAAGTTGTAAAGCCGTCTTCTCCGGCAGGTTCAGCCAGTCAAGCGCGACAGTCGGGCGATATGACATTTTACAAGGCAGTCGGGCAGAACAGCGCCGACACGGAATTGACATCCGCGGCAAACAGTTCCAAGCCGGACGTCGCCAAACAGAACCCATCAGAAACAAATCCCTCCGCGGCTGCGAGTGGATATTTTGTGCAGGTGGCCGCGGTGAGCAAACAGGAGGACGCGGAAGCGCTGGTCGATGCCTTGAAAAAGAAACAATATTCCGCGGTCGCCGCGCAAACCCCCTCCGACAAGCTCTACCACGTTGAGGTGGGCCCATTTGCCGCGATCAAAGATGCGGAGAGTATGCGCGCAGAATTGCTTAGCGACGGCTACAATCCGATTCTCAAGAAGTAAGCGACTATCCTGCGGTAGCGGCGAGGGTTTTCTGCAACAGCCGCCGTGCTTGTGATATCAGATCTCCGACTTCAAAAGGCTTGACCAGATATGGAATGCTTTTTTCCTGAAGGAAGCTGCGCTCTTCCGGTTCGGCAATACTTGAAAAAGTGAATAGCACATGGGATGCGAGTTCCGGACTCTTCTCGGAGATCCACTCATGCACTTGTTGAGGATTCCACCCTCCCGGCATTTTTCCATTCATAATCAATGCGTCGAAGCGCTGGCTGATCAAACGTAGTTTCGCGTCGTCCCAGTTCATCAGAGTAACGACCTCGGCCCCGGCCCCACTCAACACATCACTTTCAAACTCAATGACCGCTTCTTCATCGTCGACCAGCAGAATTGTTCCCTCAAGCACCACTTCGCGGCGCTGTTGAGGCGGACTGAACTCGGCACCCGTGGCTCGTCCTGCGGAGGGCAATCGCACCTCGATGATAGCGCCGCCGTCGGGCGAGTTCCTGGCGGAAATATCGCCCCCATGTTCTTTCACGATGCCGTAGCAAATGCTCAAACCCAGGCCGGTTCCTTTGCCCACGCTTTTGGTGGTATAGAAGGGCTCAAAGATACGCTTCGGTTCTTTGATTCCGCGCCCCGAATCTTGAATCTCGATGTGAACGCAGCTTTCGGCGGTGTAGCTGCGCACTTTCAAAATATTGGCATTGCCCGCTTCAAGCATGGCGTCCACCGCATTGTTAATAATATTTAGAAAGACCTGCTCGAGTTGATGCGCATCGCCAGTGACCACTGGAAGACTAGCCTCGATATCTCGTTCGACTTTTATATTATTGACCCGCATATCGTAGTCGCGAAGGGCCAACGTCTCATCCAGCACATGTTGCACATTGATTTTTTGTTTGTGCGGTTTGCGCTGCCGCGCGAAGGAGAGCAAGTTCTGCACAACGCGGTGGGTGCGCTGCGCCTGTTTAAACAGTTTCGCTACAAAATCGCTGGCGCGTTCACTCAATCCTTCACTTTCCAATAGTTGCGCGTACCCTAAAATCGCAGTCAATGGGTTGTTGAGTTCATGCGCCACACCCGCGATCAACTGACCGACCGCGGACATTTTCTCGCTTTGCAGAAGTTGTTCCTGCGCGTGCCGCAAATCTTCATATGCCTTGCAGGTTTCTTCGTACAATCTAACTTTTTCAATCGTGGTCGCTAATTGACGACCAATGGCGACCAACAAATTCTCGTCATTGTTCGTGTACTCCCGCAATTGGCCGCTGCAAATACCCATAATTCCAATGGGATGATCCTTTCCCCAAAGCAGCACCCATATCCATGAACTCGTTTCCTCGCCGGCACGGACAAAATTGGCGACCGTCGCGGGCAAATGCGGAAGATAGTCGGCGGTGAGCACTTCGGTTCGAGATCGTGTCACCAGTTCGCCGAATCCATCCTCGAATCTAAGCTCTGAAAGCGCCATCCGTCCGGATTCCGGCCTTCCCCATCCGGCGCGCCGGCGAAATGTAGTGGTATCTGAATCGCACAGGTAAATCGACCCAGTCTGCGCTCCGAGCAGAGAAATTACCTGCCGCAGCGTGAGGTTGAGAATTTCATCGAGATCGAACGACTGGGTCGCAATGACCGCCATGGCGTTGAGCGCATTTAATTCGCGATTCCGGCGGCGAATTTCGTCTTCCGCCCGCTTCTTTTCAGTGACGTCGAGCAGAAAACCCTGATAGCGTTCAATTTTCCCGTCTGCATCACGAGTTGCAAAACTGCTTTCAACCGCTGTAAGCAACGTTCCATCTTTTCTGCGCAGTGTCACCTCGAAATTCCGCACGTAATTATGAAGCTCCACTTCGCGGCGGAAGGCTTGGCGTTGCTCGGCTGAAGTGCGGAGGTGAAGATCCACGTTCATCGCCATTAACTCTTCACGTGTGTGTCCGAACATTCTCACGAAGGCGTCATTGCAGTCGAGTAATTTGCCTTCCGGCGTTGCGACAAATACTCCCTCCTGAACCTGCTCGAAAAGTTGCCGGTATTTTTCCTCGGCGACACGGCGGTCGCTGACATCGCGCACGACGTGGATGGTTCCCTTTTGCTTCGCGCCCTGCTCCATATATGACGAACTCGAAATCATGGAAAATCCGCCGAAACAAGGATCTGGGCCTTCATGGAAACCTTCGTCGGTCTTTTCGCAATAGGGGCAGTTTTTCCAGCGATTGTCCTGCTGAAGTAAAACATCCTCGCAACGTTTTCCGACCACATCAGCGGGCGCACGTTCCAGCCTTTGCAGTAGTGCGCGATTCGCCTTCATGATTCGATAGTCCGAGTCATGCAGCAGAACGTAGTCTTGAATGGAATCGAAGGTGTTCGTCCATTGCCGGTGAGAACGCAGGATTTCATCCATCAGCCGCAGATTTTCCACCGCGAGGCCGAGTTGGTGGGCGCTGTTGGTCAAAAACTCGAGGTCTTCGGGCGAATACTCAACCCGCCGCCGGCTCCCAAGTGAGAGCATCCCGATCACTGATTTTTTTCCGACGACGGGAATGACCAGAACGTGATGAAAGCGTTCCTTTTCGAAGTAAGGCCGAATGCTTGGAGGGGCGGTTGCAGTTTCGACTACGACCGGGGAATTGCCGTTCAAAATGCTTTTCAAAAAGTCATCGATTGCAACCGCGTTTCTTTCTTTCAGAAAGTCTTCGGACAGGCCGACATTCTGGACGAGCACCAATTTGTCATTTTCCAGCAGGCGGACCCATGCGGCCCTGGCGGACATTAATGACTGCAACTTTTCGAGCGCAGTGAGCAGCATGGGGCCATGTTGCTGTTCGCGTGTAATGCTTATCGTCACGGCATTCAGCACACCCAGTCGCCGCGTGCGCATTTGAGAATCTTCGAAAACCAATAATAGGATGCTACAGCCCAGCAGCAGCTCGATCATCCGCTGTGAACCCATCGGGAAATATCTGTCTACGGGAGCCCAGCTCAGATGAATAAGCAACAGGCTAAGACAGAGCATCCAAGGTCCGAGTTCCCATCGTGCACGCCGGAATCGCATGAGTTGAATCACGGCGGCAACCGCAACAATGCGATACGAGACCTCTAGCACAACACGAAGGATAAATAAATTGGGCCACACCAGCGCCCTGGTTACTGCAAGCGCGACGAGTAAGACCAGTGCCGGAAGCAAAAATATGACGAACTTTTGGGCATGCGAGTATACGAAGATTGCGGCCGAAAAAAGGCAAACCGCTAAAACAAACTCCGCCTGCGAAATCGCAATCATGTCCCGCTGCTGCAAACCCGCGGGGGTAAAACTGATTGAAAGCAGATAGGTGAGCCAGCCCACAATCCAGGTCAGGAGATACCGTTCCCGAAATGTACGGAACACGAGCAAGCTGGCGGCGAGCGTGAACAGGCCGCTCAATTCGAGATTCGGAGCTATGAAGCTGGCCGCATTCCAGCCGCTGGAGGCAAAGATGTTCATCGCAATGACGAGCCACACCCTTTCTCTTGATATCACGCCCCGATGACCTGCCAGTGCCCTTTCCACTAACCCCCAGTTACTTTCGGAATGAAGGTCTTCAGATAGAATTGGCTTACACTGGTAACCGCTTATATGCCTGCTGACCGCATTCTGATCGTTGATGACGAAGAAGCGATTCGCGAGATTGTGTCTTCCATGCTGACTGCTGCGCATTACAAGTGCAGCCAGGCCGGCTCTGGCTTGCAGGCTCTCGCGTTACTTGAATCGGGCGAAGAATTCGAGCTCATGCTGTCGGATTTAATGATGGCTGACCTTGACGGCATCGGCTTGCTGGAACGAACTAAGGAACGGTTCCCGGATTTGCCGGTAGTAATGGTTACCGCCGTTCACGATATTTCCGTCGCGCTCGCGGCTATACGAAACGGTGCATACGACTATTTGCTCAAGCCTTTCGAGAGAGAGCAATTACTGGCCACGGTGCGGCGTGCGTTAGAAAATCGCCGGCTGAAACTTGAGAATCGCGCCTATCAAACCAATTTGGAAGCCCTGGTTACAGCCAGAACCGAGCAACTGCGAAAGGCCATAGGAACGCTGGAGCGCTCTTATGACATCACGCTCGAAGCTTTGGGTGATGCTCTGGATTTAAAAGATGCGGAAACCGAAGGACACTCGAAGCGCGTTACTGCATTCACTATTGCGATCGCGCGCGCGATAGGGTTATCGTCCGATCAAATTCGTGTGATTGCCCGCGGCGCGTTTCTGCATGACATCGGCAAGATGGCCATTCCGGATGCGATCCTGCGGAAACCCGGAGCGCTTACGCCGGACGAAGTCGTAATCATGCGGGAACATTGTTATCGCGGCTATCAAATGCTGCGAAAGATTCCGTTCCTTGCCGAGGCTGCGGAAATTGTTTATTCCCATCAAGAACGTTTCGACGGAACCGGCTACCCCCGCGGATTGAAAGGTGAGGGGATTCCGCTGGGGGCGCGTCTCTTTTCGGTCGCCGACACCTTGGACGCTATCACTTCTAATCGACCTTATCGTCCAGCGCAGACTTTGGATGCGGCTATTGAGGAAATACAGAAATGGTCAGGACGGCAGTTCGATCCCGAAGTAGTAAAAGTTTTTGTTTCGATGCCGCAGAATATCTGGGACGATCTTCGCAAAGAAATTGACGCCCAGATTTACCGCTTCGCTTATTCCGCGTCTGCCAACAAGTTATCCTAAAACTATTTTGGCAACCGACTCGGATCCAAAACCACGTCCCGCTGAATTACCATTTCGATGGATGTGCCTAGGTCCATTTTCACATCGTTGCCGCGGCTTAACATTGCGATCGCCACTCCAGCGGCTCCTCCGAGGCCGGCGCCAATGCCCGCGCCCATCCGGCTTCCTGTGCCTAAAGCGCCGATAATCGCTCCACCCTCCGCGCCCTGAATGCCCTGCTCCGCAGCCTTGCCTGCCTTGTCGCCCTTCTGACTGTCGGCTTGCACGGTGCCTTCCGAATCCTTGACGTCGGCTTTATCCACTCCGGGTGCATTTTGCAAAGCGCCAGGCATCACAACCGTATAGCCGCTGGGATAAATCAGCGTAGTGAAATGCATCAAGACTTCAGCGCGTCCCTTGAGCCTCCCGGCGCGTTGAATGTGGGTGATTCGACCTTGAACATAGGTTCCCGGGGGAACCACAATCCGCTCATTAATCACGACGGGAAACGTCGTTTCGGCATAGACCGCATCGCCTTCGCGGCTGGCCTTGGTCGAGATCGCATGCTTTAGCACTACTGGAACTTTCGTGCCCGAAGGAATAACCAATTGGTTGGCATCGGCGCTGGACGTCGTACTTAGACCGGGGCGTGTTGGGACTGAAGTTGAGCCGGGGGCTGAAGCTTGCGGGAAGGCGCTCGATTGAACCAACGCAAAAGACGAGAACAAAAGCAGCGCCACGATGTTCACGACTACCTCCCGCACATTTAAGAATACTTCTCTACGTTCCTACGCGTTTCGTCTGTCCTTCTCTGATATTGCCCATGAACTGGGACTGTAATCTCTGAGCGCAAAGCTCGCCACATACGTACAACGTTCCCTCGCGGGCGGCAATGTCTTCATCCCATGCGCACAAGTAAAGCACGGGACGATTGAACTCTCCGAAAGAGGTCCACAGCAGCCACCAGCGGTCGTTAGTTTGTTTTAGCGCGCCGCAATTCGGCCCCGCGCATCGATAAAAGAAGCTGGGAATCGGGTTTTCGGAGTTTCGCATTTCCATTGATCGCTTCTGGACCGAATTTGCGGACCCATTGTAGCCGACGGCGGGTGATTCCGCACCGGCACGAAGAGGCTATTGATAGATTAAATATTTCTGCCGTGCCTGCTGAAATTTCTCCAGAGTGTCTCTCCAGTCCCCGGCGATGCGGCGTGGATCTTCTCCACCGGAAATTGCGTCATAGACTGACTGGTTCAACAGAAGCTCAATCATGCGCTGCATATCAAAATTCTGCGGATACAATTTGTGCAGTGCCGATGCCAGTTCGATGCCGAGTTCGGGGCTATCGAGCGCATTCCTATCCGTCAGCATAATATTGACGCCTTCGCATTCTTTGCCGGAATAGTTGCTGGCAGTGGGGGTAAACCTTACGGGCACAAAGCGCACTCCAGAAATATTTCGCGCATTCAAATAAGTGGCGAGTTCGCGGCTTTTTATCCACGGGGCGCCCACCACTTCAAATGGCGTATCGGTTCCCCGGCCTACTGAAACGTTCGTCCCCTCTATTAATCCGACTCCCGGATATAGAGTGTTTTCCGTCAGGCTGCGCAAATTTGGCGACGGATTAATCCAGGGCAGCGACGTCGAATCGTACCAGTCGCCGCGAATCCATCCTTGCATGGGCACAACTTCCAGATGGGCGTTAATGTTGTGCTCGGCGTTGAACATTTTTGCCAACTCGCCCATGGTCATGCCGTGGCGGACTGGAACCTGATCGTAATTAACGAAACTCTGGCGCCCAGGATCTGGAATAGGACCCTGCGCAAACGATCCGGTAATAGGATTTGGCCGATCCAGCACAATAATTTCAGTTCCAGTTTCAGCCGCGGCTTCCAAAAAATAGCCAAGAGTAGTTTCGTAGGTATAGAAGTACGTACCGGCATCCTGAATATCGATGACCACGGCATCGAGTGACTTGAGAATTTCGGTCGAAGGCCTACGGGCTGCGTCGGTTCCCCCATAAACGTTGTAGATGGGAATGTGAGTTTGGGAATCGATCTGGGTTCCCATATTCGTGGTATCCAGCGTGCCCGTGACCCCGTGCTCAGGACTGAAAATTACATTCAGAGATACGCCGTGGGCATGGGCAAGCACATCGATAGTGCGCCGTCCCTGGGAATCGACGCCGGTTTGATTAGTCAGCAGTCCGATCTTTCGCGGTCCGCTAGTGCCGTTAAGCACGTCGAAGTTATGGGCTTCGAGCACATCGATGCCGGCTAGAACTGAGCCGTTTCTCACCGCCATCCGCCGGGCTGCGGTTTGGGCTTCGTTGTAGCCAGTGACACTTTTCCAGCGAAGCTCTTCTTTTTCGCCCACCGACAATTTCAGATTCGCGGCCACCGCGGTGGAAACTTTGGCCCGCAACGCAATTGCACTTCCTTTGCCACGGGGATGAACGGCATTGGTCAGCAAAATTATGAAGGTGCGGGTAGTGGGATCAATCCATAGCGAAGTGCCCGTAAAACCCGTATGACCAAAGGACCCCACTGGGAGCAAGCTGCCACGATTGCTCGAGAAGGGTGAATCGATGTCCCAGCCAAATCCGCGCAGTACGTCGGATGTTGGAGGCTGTTGCGGGGTGGTCATTTTCTTGACTGAGACCTGAGAAAGAACCGTGCTGCCTTGCATCAGAGCCACCGCAAATTTCGCGAGATCGTCCGCAGTCGAGAACAATCCTGCCTGTCCTGCGACCCCTCCCATGCGCCGCGTGGTGGGATCGTGCACGATTCCGCGCATCATTTTGCCTCGCTCATCGTATTGGGTGGGTGCGATTCGTGACCTCCATGATTCTGGCGGAAGGAATCGCGTGCGAGCCATATGTAAGGGCAGAAAAATGTTTTTTTCTGTGTAATCCTCAAGACGTTCTCCTGAAACCTTTTCGATCAGCGCGCCCAATACGATGAAATTTACGTCGCTGTACAGAAACTTCGAGCCGGGCGGAAAGATTGGCTTTAGCGAATAAGCCATCTGATATGCGGCTTCCCGGCCTTCCCACGGCTGTCCGAGACCTAAGTCCGGCGGCAATCCTGAATGGTGGGTCAGCAGTTCCCGAATCGTAATATCTTCTTTATTGTTCTGCGAAAATTCGGGAAGATATTTGGCGACTGGATCGTTGATCCGAATTTTCCCTTGTTCGACAAGTTGCATCACGGCGGTAGTGGTGGCGACTACCTTGGTTAATGACGCCAAATCAAATATCGTGTCCGCGGTCATTCGCTCGCGACTAGGCTCAAGGGCGCGATAGCCTAAGGCCTTGCGATAGATGACTTCGCCGTTGTGCCATACCAGCAAGACTGCTCCGGGAATTTCGCCATCGTGAATCGCGTCCAGTACAATTCGGTCAAGCACATCGGCGCGATTCGTATTTTTCGCGATGCCCCGGCAATGGGGCGAGGCTGAACAGATAAAAAATACAGCCGCAGCCAGGCCGCAGAACAAACTGCGCCAGTGCGAAGATGGAGATATGGATTGAATGCTTCGACTTTACACAAACAGAGGGTGGCAGCTCAAGAAATCGGCGGTTATGTGCCCGCTTCTCCAACCGCCGGTTCCGCATTTCACTATCCAGGCGGACGCTGTCGAATTGTAAGAGGGTTATGAATGCAGGCGAAACATTCAGGACTGATGCCCACTGCTTACGACGATCAAAATTCTGTCCTCGCGCGTCCTTTTGAGATATTGCGCGACGCGATTTTGAAACGCGCTTTTCCGGCTGTCGCCGTCGCCGTTACGTGCGCGAAAAAACTTATTGCTTTGAAAGCCTTCGGCAGATTTACGTTCGAGTTAAATTCCCCGGAAGCGATGCCCAATACTATTTTTGATTTGGCATCCGTATCAAAAGTGGTCGCCACTACAAGCATGGCGATGATTCTTTACCAAAACGGATTGCTTGATCTGGACGCGCCGGTTGTGGCGATTATTCCGGAGTTTGCCGGGCCGGACGAGCATCGCAGAAATATCACCGTCCGCATGCTGCTGGCTCATTCCTCGGGATTGCCAGCTTACAAAAAACTTTTCCTGCTGACATCGAACCGGGACGAAGTCATCTCACTTGCCTTGTCTGCTGAACTTACCGCTGAACCGGGCACGCGAACAGAATACAGCGACGTCGGATTCATCATTTTGGGAGCCTTGCTGGAACGGGTTGCGGACGAAGCTTTGGATAGCTTTTGCCAGAGGGAAATTTTTGGCAGGCTTGGAATGACGCGGACGATGTTTAATCCGGCGACCGCTTTGCGCTCTCTAATTCCTCCTACCGCCAAGGATGGCAACTTCCGTAAACGAATAATTCAGGGTGAGGTTCAGGACGAAAATGCCAGCGCGATGGACGGCGTGGCGGCCCACGCGGGAGTTTTTTCGTCCGCCGGCGATTTAGCAATTTTCGCCCACACCATGTTGCAGGGAGGGACTCCATTGATTCGCCAGGAAACCTTGACGTTATTTGCGCGCCGGGAATTATCTCCTGGGGGAACTTCGAGGGCGTTAGGGTGGGACACGCCTTCGTCCCCTTCACAATCCGGCAAATATTTCTCGCCAGAATCGTTCGGGCATATTGGATATACGGGAACGTCGTTGTGGATGGACCCTGAGCGCCAGCTCGCGATAATTTTTTTAACGAATCGCACCTGGCCGGATTGTAGTAATCAAGCAATTAAATCAGTGCGGCCCGCGTTTCATGATGCGGTCGTCGAGGCATTGCACCTCAAGGTGTCCGTTTGAAGAAAAACAACGGAAGGACTCTGGGTGATCTCGCTACCGAGCAAACAAATCCGGCGTCGGCTGATCTTGATCGCAAATCGGCTTCGCAGATCATTCGCATCATGAATGGCGAAGACGCAAAAGTCGCATCCGCCGTAAAAAAGGCATTGCCGCAAATCGCGAGAGCCGTTGACGTAATCGTGGATCGCCTGCAAAACAAAGGCCGTTTGATCTACGTGGGCACCGGGACCAGTGGCAGAATTGCGGCGCTGGATGCGGCCGAATGTCCGCCGACGTTTAATACCGACCCCAAGACCATACAATTCATTATCGCCGGAGGACCGAAGGCGTTGGGCGCGGCAGTCGAATCGAATGAGGATTCTCCGGAACTCGGCGAGCGCGAAATGGCCAAGAAAAAACCCGGCAAGAATGACGTTATAGTTGGAATCGCGGCCAGCGGACGCACTCCCTTCACGATAGCCGCGGTTCAATATGCGCGCCGCAAAGGGGCAAAGACGGTCGCGGTCGTGTGCAATCGAGACTCCGCATTAGAAAAAGCCGCCGACACCGCAATAGTCATAGAAACCGGGCCGGAAGTGATTTCGGGATCGACACGGATGAAAGCCGGAACGGCGCAAAAAATGGTGTTGAATATGCTTTCCAGCGCGGCTTTGGCTAAACTCGGTTACGTCTATGGCAATCTCATGATCAACGTTCGTCCCGGCAATACTAAGCTTGACGCGCGTGCGGTAACAATTCTGGAGCGGGCAGCGAACATTTCGAAAATCCAAGCGAGGAAGATTCTGAAACTTTGCCGCGGCCATGTTCCCGAGGCGCTCGTAATGTTGCAAAGCGGAGTTAGTGCAGTGGAAGCGGAACAGGCATTGAAATCCGCGCGCGGAAACGTGCGGCAAGCGATCTCGGATGCAAGCCGCAAACGTGATCGCTAAAAGTCCCTGCCCTCTCGATTAAATCCTGTTTCCCACGGCTCAAAGCATTCCCGCTAGAATAAAAGCCGGGAAATCTCACTATGGATAAATTTGTCATTCGCGGCGGAAATCCGCTGCTCGGAACGGTGCGCATCAGCGGCGCGAAAAATGCCGCTCTCCCTTGCATGGCCGCAGCCCTGCTCACGGAAGAGCCGGTCATTCTGGAAAATATCCCCCAGGTGCGGGATATCGAAACCACCCGCAAATTACTTGCGGCCATGGGAGCGGAAGTGGAGCTGGGTTATGGGCGCGCTCAGCACCGGACGACGATTTGCTGCCGCAGTGTGGCTTCTCCCGAAGCTTCTTACGAGCTGGTAAAAACGATGCGAGCGTCCACTCTCGTGCTCGGTCCGCTCGTCGCACGTTGTGGAACGGCGCGGGTATCGTTGCCCGGGGGATGCGCGATCGGCGCGCGCCCAATCGATCTGCACATCAAGGGACTGGAAAGTTTGGGGGCGCAGATTTCGCAGGAGCACGGATACGTGCAAGCCACTGCATCCCGACTGAAGGGCGCAGAAATAGTTTTCGAAAAGATTACGGTCACGGGAACTGAAGATTTGCTGATGGCAGCTACGCTCGCGGATGGCGAAACCGTGATGCGCAATTGCGCTCTGGAGCCCGAAGTAGTCGACTTGGCTGATCTGCTGAATAAAATGGGTGCGCGCATCACGGGCGCAGGTACTTCAACGATTCGCGTGACCGGGGTGGAAAAGCTGCACGGAGCCAAACACCGCATCATTCCCGACCGCATTGAAGCGGCAACTTTTATTATCGCGGGCGCGCTCACTGCTGGCGATCTGATTATTTCGGGTTGTGATCCGCGGCATTTATCTGCGCTGTTGGACAAATTAACTGAAATTGGAATCAAAACTTCCATCGGCCCTGAATCTGTAAGAGTGATGGGTGACGGCGCGTTCCGAGCGGCAGATATTGCGACCGAGGAATATCCGGGATTTCCTACCGACATGCAGGCTCAATTCATGGCTCTGGCGACGCAGGCCGAAGGAGCTTCAGAAATCACCGAAAATATTTTTGAGAATCGATTAATGCAGGCGCAAGAACTTGTGCGCATGGGAGCGAACATCAAAATAGAAGGCCGACGCGCAACCGTTCGCGGAAAAACTCCGTTGAGTGGGGCAGCGGTTCTGGCTTCGGACTTGCGGGCATCCGCATCGCTGGTGCTGGCGGCGCTGGTGGCGGATGGCGAAACGATTATTGACCGCGTCTACCACATCGATCGCGGATACGAAAATATCGAAGAGAAATTACGCGGAGTGGGCGCGCAGATCCGCCGCATCGGGGAAATATTCCCCAAGCGTAAAGCTACTGCCACTTAACTGCTCGATCGCCGCCGCGCGTTGCCGCTTTCCGCCCATTTCCATGCTGTCGAAACGATTTCTTCCAATGAGCGTTGCGCCCTCCACTTCATTAATTTGTTGGCGCGAGTCGGATCGGCAACCAGGGCCGGCGGATCTCCCGCCCGGCGAGGAACGTCTTCAGTCGGCACTCTTCGGCCGGTTATTTTTTCTATAGTTGAAATTACTTCGCGCACAGAATATCCCCGGCCAGTACCCAAATTTAAAGCGGTTGAACCGCCGTTATCGAGGTAATCCAGTCCCAAGACATGGGCTTCCGCAAGATCATTCACGTGAATGTAATCTCTTATACAAGTGCCGTCTGGAGTAGGGTAGTCATTGCCAAAAATTTGCAGCGCCGGTCGACCGCCTTCGATCGCTTCGAAAGCCGACGGAATCAAATGAGTCTCTGGGTCGTGCATTTCGCCAATCTTGCCACTCTCGTCCGCTCCGGCAGCATTGAAATAACGAAATGCTACAAACCGCAAATCATAGGCTTTGGCGTAACTCTCGAGAGCAAATTCAAAAGCGAGTTTAGACAGTCCATACGGATTAACCGGGGCTCGCGGATTATCTTCCGCCATGGGCACCCGCAGCGGCACTCCATATACTGCGCAGGTCGACGAGAAAATAAATTTGCGTACGGAAGAATCCATCACTGCATTTAACAGTGCCAGGCTTCCAATTAAATTATTGTTGAAATATTTTCGCGGATTCTCGACCGATTCGCCGACATAGGCGTGAGCAGCGAAGTGCACTATGGCATCTACCCGTTTCAAAAGAGGCTTTAGCTTCGAGACGTCTGCGATATCGCCGACGACAAGTTCGAAACCCTCGGCTAGAATCCGATGCCCCGTTGAGAGATTGTCGTAAATAATAACTTCGCAGCCTCTCTGCTTAAGGGCATGAGCGGTATGGCTGCCAATATATCCGGCTCCCCCGACAACTAGAATCGCCAACATTCCCCCCAGCCGGAATAATACCCTCTTTCGCTGGAGTTAAAGGAATGCCAAACTTAATTTTATGGGCTCAAAATAATTATCCGGGCTTCGATGGTTGTCGAAGTCCGGATATAGGAGTTTCCTCTCGTATTACAAATACACTCAAACTCCAGCGCTGCCTCTTCGAGACAAGTGGGTAATCAGCGTAATCACAAAAAACACCAGGAAAATGAAGAACAAAATCTTGGCGATACCCGCAGCCGCTATGGCCACGCCACCGAAGCCAAAAATCGCGGCAACAATCGCTACTACCAGAAAGACTAGCGCCCAATAGAGCATGTGAGTCTCCTTTTCAGTTATTTCAACTACCT
Organism: uncultured Acidobacteriaceae bacterium; assembly: GCA_963849315.1. Taxonomy (GTDB): domain Bacteria; phylum Acidobacteriota; class Terriglobia; order Terriglobales; family Acidobacteriaceae; genus PALSA-188. The sequence continues at coordinate 1,364,549 of CAWKGT010000002.1, forward strand.
TCTAACTTCAGGGTTAGCATAGGCGCAAAACGTTACTTTGGCGATAAGGCTGACAATGTAGTCCGGCAACCGATTTCATGTAGGAGCGTCGTTGAATTAAGCCACTATTCGCGCGTTAGGAGCCGTCTGCGACAATACACTGCGCAATGTTTTGGCATTGTGAATCGCGTGTCCGCCAATGTCATTATTGAAATAAATCCATATCTGCCGTAGCGAATTCCATCGCTGGATACGTTTGGCCCACCGGAGCAGGTGTTCGGGCGAATAACTGCCGGAATAACCTCCGGTCAGCCCGTGAAATCTAACGTAGGCAATGTCCGCAGTTAACTTCTCTGGCCATTCGACGCCTTGCCAATCATGCAGGCAAAGACCGGCATTAAAGCGCTCAAGTAGCTGGTAAACAGCTCTGGTCGCCCAGCTTGCATCCCTGAACTCAAAAACATATTGATGTGCAGAGGGAAGAGCTTCCAAAAACTCTTCCAACCTTTGAACATTCACCTGCCAGCGGGGCGGCAACTGGAAAAGAATTGGGCCCAGGGTTTCGTGCAATGTTGCGACCTTGGAAAAAAACTTTTCAGTGGAGCTCCCGGGATCGGTCAAACGCTTCATGTGGGTGATGAAGCGGCTGGCTTTCACGCTGAAAATGAAATCTGCAGGCGCCATTTCCCGCCAACGTATGAGCGCCTCTTCGGAAGGGAGCCGGTAAAATGTGTTGTTTATTTCGACCGTATTGAAGTGGCGGGCATACCAGGAAAACATTTTCTCGGAGGGCAAGCCCGCCGGATAAAAATCATTCAGCCAATGCTTGTAGTGCCATCCAGAAGTTCCTATGCGAATCTCCGCCACTTTCTTCCTCTGGGAGGGTTTCCCACAATCCGCATTCGTCGATGCAATATTGATCAACGCGACATTAGTAGTGGCATCGTCACCGCGAGCGCGACGAACTGGCTGTGCGTTTTCGAGTGTTGGCCGCCTTACGCGCCGCCTGCGACCGATTGCTTTTCGTGCGCTTTTTTGCGGCACCACTCGTTTGTTTGGCGAGCGCGGCAGAAGATGCGCCGGCACGCCCTTCTTTCTTAAGAGCTCGTGAAGTAGCTTTAGAACGTTTTGCCGACGGCTTGCTCGTGGCCCTCGCTGTGATCTTTCGAGAGGACTTTTTTCTATTAGGGTCAGGCGGCACGTTTACTCCAGCCTTGCGCGCTTTGGAAAGCCCAATAGCAATAGCCTGCTTTGCGTTTCGTACTCCGTGCTTCCCTTCCCGCACATGATGAATTTCTTCGCGAACAAATTCTCCCGCTTGCGTGCTTGGCGCTTTTCCTTCGCGAGCATCTTCGTGCGCTCGCTCTAACGTTTCTTTTTCGGGCATGTCGCCTCCAGTGTGGTTATTGAGTTGGTTCGAGCTGCTGCAATGTCAAGTCCACGACGGCCACCCGGGTGGAATGGGCGAAGAGTGAGGAATAAAGCAGAAACTTATCCGCCGCGCTTTGGTCGATGACTGCTTCCTGGGCCCGGCGGGAGACATCCATCCCGGTGGCAACGCCCGCCCAAAAAACAACTTCTTGCACGCCCATGGTTTGATGCGGTGCGGGCGGCAACTCGCACAGCGCTTGTACGCGTTCCTGGATTTCCTCCGAATTCAAATCATGGATGTCTTCAACAAACGACATTACCTCAATAATTTTCGCGAAGGCTTGCAAGTCGCGCTGGTTTCCGGTGTCCATGCCGTTACATTTAAAAATAAAGCCGTCCGGTATCGTGGGGACATCCGTTCCATTTCCTACATTAAAGGGGAGCATGCTGTAGTCCCCCTTTCACAATCCGCGATCACGGAATGGACATCTTCTCGGATTGAGACAGCATCAGACAACGCTATCGAACGTCTTGACTATGGGGATCTCAGCTCTTGGGAAGTCAATTAAAGCTGTCTGTACGACAAGTTCAAACACCATTTCGGCGAATCATTACTCTGCTGTGTTGCCTCATTATGGCAGTCTGCTTTGATAGGAATTCCTGCGCGCAAGCTTCTTATCTTTCTTATCAAGGACAGACGGTGAGTTCGATCGGAGTTATCGCCGATCCGCGTCTTGACGTTGAACAACTACGTCCTCTGATCACGCAAAAAGCCGGCCAACCATACTCCGACGCGAATATTAAAGTCAGCGTGGCAGCTTTGAAAAAAGCGGGGAACTTCACAAAAGTGTCGATTGACGTTGAGCCCGAAACAGCAGGCCTGCGGGTGAACTTCATCCTGGAACCGTCGTACTACATCGGGGTGGTCAGTTTCACGGAGGCGACCAAAATATTCAGATATACGCGGCTTCTTCAGGTTATTAATTATCAGGACGAAGCAGCCTACGACAAATCTCAAATACCCAGTCAAGAAAAACTGTTAATCGATTTCTTCAAAGCAAATGGATTTTTTGCCGCGCAAATCCACACCGACGTGCAACTCGATAATGCTCATCAAATCGCGAATCCTATTTTTCGGGTGCAACTAGGTAAGCGCGCACGGATCGGCGCAATCAGCATTCACGGTACGACCCCGGATGAAACTGTCAGGCTTCTGCATTCGGTACAAACACTGCGCGCCCGCGCATCGGGTGGTTTTCTTAAAGCAGGCAAGCCTTACACGGCGGAACGAATAAAATCCGCGCAAGGGTTATTGAAGTCGTATCTTGCCAAGCGACACTATCTCGCGAGTCGTCTCACGTTCGATCCGCCGCAATATCATCCCGACACAAATCACGTAGACATTGCGATCGCAGTAAAGATGGGGCCGGTGGTGAATGTCACGACGTCCGGGGCGAAGCTCTCCTTTATTCCTTATCTTTCGAACCGTGAGATTAAGAAATTGATTCCTATTTATAGCGAGGGATCGGTTGATCGTGATCTGGTTGACGAGGGCCAAGAGAATTTAACCAATTATTTTCAAAAGAAAGGATATTTCGACGTCAAAGTCACAACTGATTTTCACCGCGACGCCGGGAAGGTGACGGTCGCGTACAACGTTGTTAAAGGCAGAAAACACAAAGTAGCGGAAATCGTTTTTACCGGCAACCACGAACTTGCAACCGCCGAGTTGCTGGCTCACGTTCAGATCAAAAAACATAGTTTGCTCTCGGGAGGCTTGTTTAGTCAGGCGCTGCTAAGAGCAAGCGTAAAGAACATTGAGGCGCTCTACCGCGACGCCGGGTACGAAGACGTAAAAGTCACCTCTACCGCGGTGGATCATGAACCCAAGATAGATGTCACATTTCAGATCGACGAAGGAGTTCGCACCCTCGTAGCCAACGTTGCGATCTCCGGCAATCAGCGGCTGTCAACAGCCGACCTCAAGCCCGCGACCGGCTTCAATGTGATGTCCGGAATGCCGTTTTCACTTGGCAAAGTTTCAAAAGAGCGAAGCCAGATATTGGCAAAATATCTCCAACTCGGGTACTTGAATGCGGAGGTGAAGACTCCCATAACCCGGCACTCGGACGATCCGCATCGAGTGGACATCGCATTCGTTATCGACGAGCACCAACAGGTCCGAGTGAAGAACGTTCTACTTCTCGGGGAAAAAGTGACACGACCCAAATTGATTCGAGAGACGGCGAATGTTTCCCCCGAAACTCCATTAAGCCAGGGAAAACTTTTAGAGGCTCAAAGTGACCTTTACAGCCTGGGGATCTTCGATTGGTCGAGCGTTGGACCAAAGGAAGAAATTGGCGACCAGACCGACGAAGACGCGCTCGTCAAGGTGCATGAGGGAAAACGCAACACGATAACTTATGGTATCGGCTTTGAAGCTACGCGTCGCGGGGGCAGCGTTCCAACCGGCACCGTAGCTGTGCCCGGGTTACCGACTATTTCCACCGGCACAGCGAACATTGTCCCCAGTCAAGCCACTTTTGTGAGCCCTCGGGGATCGGTCGAATATACCCGTCAGAATTTTCGCGGACTCGGGGAAACCGGAGAGATTTCACTGCTGGTGGCACGGCTCGATCAGCGCGCGCTTGCCTCGTATACCGATCCGCATTTCCGCTACTCGCGCTGGAATGCGCTCACGACATTTTCACTGGAGCGGACCACAGAAAATCCTCTTTTCGCCGCAAGCCTCGCAGATGGCGCCTTTCAGTTGGAAAGACCTTTCAATCGCGCCAAGACTACCCGTTTGCAAATTCGGTACGACTTTAACAAGACACTTTTGTCTCAGTTGCTGGTTCCGCAGTTGGTATTACAACAAGACCGGAATGTGCGTCTTTCCACCGTGTCGGCAACTTTGATTAAGGATACCCGCGATAAGCCTCTCGACGCTCATCACGGCGTCTTCGGAACTTTGAATATCGGGCTCACTCCCACGGCTCTGGGCTCGAGCGCAAATTTTGCGAAGTTGTTTGGACAATACGCTTTTTACCGTCCGGTGCACGGGATGGTTTGGGCCAACAGCATAAGATTGGGGCTGGCCAAGCCTTTGGCGGGCAGTTTTGTTCCTACCAGCCAGCTTTTCTTTTCGGGCGGCGGAGACACCATTCGCGGGTTTCCTCTGAATGGCGCCGGACCCCAGCGCCTGGTTCCCTTTTGTGCTCCGGGAACCGCGCCCAGCGCGTGCACAACTGAAATCACTGTCCCGGTCGGGGGAGAACAACTTTTCATTCTTAATTCCGAGTTGCGTTTTCCCCTGCACGTTCCAATCGATCTTTTGAAGCCTTTGGGAGCGGTCGTTTTCTACGATGGAGGCAACGTTTACAGCCGGATCAACTTCAATGAATTCGTTAGCGACTATACCAACACGGTCGGAATTGGCCTGCGTTATGCCACACCGATTGGGCCGGTGCGAATCGATCTAGGACGCAACTTGAATCCTGTAGCTGGTCTGGGATCGACACAATACTTTATAACCCTGGGCCAATCTTTTTAGGAATGCAATTATGAACTGGAAACGAATCGTTGCATGGACTGGCGGCATCATTCTGAGCCTGCTGGTAATTGTTGTTGTCGGCGGATATTTTGTGCTCAAGAGCGCAGGATTTCATCGCTATGTGCTCGCGAAGATCGTGCAGGAAGGCAATGAGGCTACCGGCGGAAAAGTTGAGATCGGCAATTTTGATTTTCGATTGTCTGCCCTCACCGCAGATCTTTACGATCTCACTATCCGCGGAACTGAACCGGCTGATCAAAAGCCACTTCTGCGTGTGGATAAGTTAACTGTTGGCTTGAAAATTTTATCTGTGCTGCACCAAAAGGTAAATTTGAGCGAATTATTGGTAGAGCATCCGGTCATTCATCTCATTGTCGACAAAAATGGACGGGACAATATTCCTGTCCCGAACGCGCCGAAGAATAAGAGCTCTCAGACCGATGTTTTCCAGCTTGCCGTCGGACATGTCCTTTTGACCAACGGAGAGATAGATTACAACGATCGAAAGAGCGCACTGGATGCGGAGGTTCGCGACCTAAGGGCGGAAACCCACTTCAGTTCCTTGACCAGCGCGTACACCGGGTCCATCAGCTATCACGATGGGCGCATACGTTACGGAAACCTGGCGCCGCTTCCGCATACTTTCGACGCGCAATTCAGCGCTACTCCTTCGGCCTTGAATTTAGCTTCGCTGGTACTCACGGTAGGTTCGTCCCGGGTTTCGGTTCAGGCGAATCTGACCGACTACAACAATCCCAAAGTTGATGGTGATTACAACATTCTTATTCATACGCAGGATGTTGCCGCTGTGGCTCCGGGAACCGCTCCTGCCGGCGACGTTGCACTATCCGGAAAGTTGGTGTACCAGAGCGTGCCAAACCATCCATTTCTGCGAGACGTGGTTCTCGATGGTCAACTTAATAGCAATCTTCTGCAAGTGGTTTCTCCCCAGGGTCGCATCGAAATCAGAAAACTGGCCAGCCACTATCAACTGGCGGACGGAAATTTCCAGACGCTTAACTTCGCTCTTGACCTTCTCAATGGCCGCGTGACGGCAAATTTGGCCGTCCAGCATTTGGATACGACTCCTTCGACGAAGATTCACGCCGCTCTGAGCGGAATATCTTTACAAGCCGCTAAAGCTTCGCTTGCCAGCGCTTCGGCTAAGACGGTGCCGCTAGTCGGCTCTTTGCAAGGCACAGTTGACGCTTCGTTTGCGGGAAGCATGAAGAATCTGCGCGCGTCCTCCGACTTGGAGATACACGCTTCCACCAGTTCCGGCGCAAATCCGGCAATTCCGGTGAACGGTGTGGTGCATGTGGTATACGACGGCGCTCGCAACATTGTTTCAGTTCGGCAGACAAGTGTTCGCACGCCGCAATCATCCCTCGTCGCCGATGGCGAAATTAGTGACCGCTCCAATCTTTCCATCCAGGCGCGCAGCGGTGATCTGCATGAAGTGGAAATGTTGGCGGCGATCTTCCAAGCCAAGACCGCAAAGCCAAACACCAAGCCGTCGGTAGTCCCCTCTATTTCTGGAACAGCAAACCTGAACGCGATGGTCAGAGGATCATTGCAACGTCCGGCAATCAGCGCGCAACTCAACGCGCAACAGCTAACCGTGGAGGGCAGCGAATGGCGCAGTCTCAGGCTGGCAATGCAGGCAAGCCCATCCGCTTTAACGATACAAAACGGCAGCTTGATAAGCGTCAGTCAGGGCCAATTAACTTTTTCAGGCAGTGTGGGATTGCGCAACTGGTCTTATATTCCTTCGGACCCCATCGCCGCGAATTTCTCCGTGCGCCAAATGCCGGCAGCGGAAATTAAACACTTTGCACGGTTGCAATATCCCGTGGAAGGCAATCTTTCCGGCGATATCACGCTACGGGGCACCCAGTTGAACCCGCAAGGCAGCGGTTCTTTGCAGCTTACGAAGGCGCGGATAGCGGACGAGCCATTGCAAAATTTAGCCGTCAAGTTCCAAGCCGCGAATGGATCGATTACTTCCTCGCTGAATGTCAGTTTGCCCGCGGGGTCAGCCACTGCCAATTTGACCTTCAATCCAAAAACCAAGGGATATAAGCTCCAGCTCAACGCCCCAGGAATTGTGTTGAGCAAGCTGCAAACCGTGCAAACAAAAAATCTGCCGCTTGCCGGCACTTTGACGGCCTCGGCGAGCGGCGAGGGCACCCTGGATAATCCGAACTTAAATGCGGTCATTCAACTCCCTCAGCTTCAGGTAAAGCAGAACTCTATATCGGGACTCAAAGCCGAAATTAACGTCGCCAATCAGCGCGCCAATCTGATGCTTAGCACGGATGTCGCGCAGGCTACCATCCGGGCTCATGCCACCGTAAATCTAACGGGCGACTACTATGCGGACGCGGCAATAGACACGACCAGCATCCCCCTCGAACCACTGCTCGCGATGTATGTTCCCAATCGGCCGCAGGGCTTTCAGGGCTCAACGGAACTACACGCAACGTTGAAAGGCCCGTTGAAAGATAAGAGTCGTATCGAAGCGCACATTGTCATTCCGACGCTCTCCGCTTCGTACCAGACATTGCAGGTCGCGAACTCCGGGCCCATCCGCTTGGACTACGCGAACTCGGTGATCGTGCTCCAACCTTCGGAGATTAAAGGAACGGACAGCAGCCTTCAGATTCAGGGACGCATCCCCGTCACCGGCACGGAAGGCATGAGCGCCGTCGCCAAAGGTTCGGTGGATTTGCGCGTGCTGCAAATCTTCAGTCCTGACATGAAGAGCTCCGGGACAATTGCCCTGAACGTGGACTCGCAAGGGACGATTACGCACCCCACCGTACACGGCCAGATAACTCTCAAGGACGCATCCATCTTTACCGCCTCCGCGCCAGTTGGTTTAGGTCACGCGAATGGAGTGCTCGACATAGGAACCAATCAGATACAAATTACGCAATTGACCGGACAGGTGGGTGGCGGAGATATCTCGGCTGGTGGAACGATTACTTATCGGCCGCAGGTGCAATTCAATATGGCGGTGCACGCGAAATCCGTGCGCCTGCTTTATCCCGAAGGATTACGCACTGTGCTCAACAGCGATTTGAATCTTACCGGAAATATGAACGAAGCAAATTTGGGCGGCCGCGTATTGATCGATAGCCTTTCATTCACGCCTGACTTTGATCTGTCATCTTTCATGGGACAGTTTGGGGGCGCCAGCGTGCCATCGACTGGAAACACTTTGGCCGATGCGATCAAACTGAATATCAGTATTCAATCGGCAGGCGACCTTTCAGCCGCCAGTTCCCAAGTTAGTTTGCAGGGTCAGGCCAATTTGCGCGCGATTGGCACGGCGGCAGATCCAGTGATTGTGGGCCGCGCGGATTTGAATTCCGGTGACGTTTTCTTTCTGAATAATCGCTATCAGTTGCAGCGGGGTATCTTTACTTTTAACAATCCCACTGAAACAGAACCGACCGTAAACTTGGCCGTGACCACAACTATAGAGCAGTACAATCTGACTATTAATGTGAATGGATCGATCGATAAGCTGCAAACCAGTTATGTCTCCGATCCTCCGCTTTCGACCGTTGACATCATCAACTTAATCGCCCGCGGCGAAACCACGGAAGAGGCCGACACGACCAGTCTCAGTGCGAATTCGCTGATTGCCCAAGGTGTTGCGGGACAGTTGAGCAGCGGGGTGCAAAAACTCGCCGGACTTTCCAGTTTGTCCATCGATCCCTTGTTGGGTGGGAATAATACGGATCCGTCGGCTCGAATCGCGCTGCAACAACGGGTATCCAAGAATTTCTTTTTTACTTTCTCGACCGACGTGACCCAACCTCAGAGCGAAATTATTCAGGGAGATTATCAGCTCACTAAGCGCTGGTCGGTGAGCGTGGACCGGGACGCATCGGGCGGTGTCGCGGTCGACGGAAAATTTCACACCAGCTTTTAATGCGACTGCGCCACTTTTCGGCTCCGACATACAGTATTCCCCTGATAGCTATTGTCAGGAAAACCGCCTATTGTAAGGCGCTGATTTCGCATTCGATAGGGGAGTTCGGCCTGGGTTTTGTTCAGCTCCCAAACTTCTTATCTCAATTCTGAACAATAGTCCGCCACACTATCGTGCCATTGCGGCATTTTTTTCTGCCCGATAGAATCGAACAAATTCTTGCGTTCAAATAAATCTAAACGCTAGCCTGCGGTTTTAGTGGCAGCTCAGAATATTCTATGAACCTCGAAAAAACAGTGCCATCACAAACCATTCCCACTCACGTCAGGGTTTTAATTGTGGACGATCATGAAGTTATGCGAATGGGAATTCGCAACCTGCTCGAAGCGGTGCCCAATTGGAATGTCTGCGCTGAGGCTAGTAACGGCACAGAGGCGATCGCCAAAGCTCTGCAATTTCTTCCTGACGTTATTATCATGGACATTACAATGCCCGGCATGAATGGCCTGGAAGCCGCCGGCGAAATTGGGAAATCGCGTCCTGATATTCCGGTGATTCTATTTTCGCTGCATTTATCGGAAGATCTGGCCAGCCATTTTAACCGCGGCGGAATTCGCGGAGCTGTCGGCAAAGGGGAGGCCGCACGCGATCTGGTAGACGCAGTGCGGAAGGTGCTTGGTGGTGGAACGTTCTTTCCGGCGCCGGTATCAGCTATTTCTCATTAACCAAGACCTTTAAATGGCAGCCTCAACCGGGTTCGGATGCCCGATCCACCACAGAACCTTAGCCATAATTCTCCATCCCGCAGTTGAGATGGTGGTCGAGTTGTACTCTCGATTCTCTGGAACCAGCACGTCAGTATCCTCAAACCGCTGTAAGCGCGAGACAATCAATCCCTCGTCTTTGTGTGCGGCTACCACAATTTGGCCTTGCAGTTTGAGCCGGCTCGTCTGCGATGTATCAACCACCAAAATATAACCGCTATGTATGAGCGGCATCATCGACCGGCCATGGACTCTTAAGCAACTTGTAGATGCAGGATTCGGGCACCACTGGCTGGGCGCTGCCAGCATCGACTCGGGACGGGCCTGATCCAAGGCGATCGCAGGATCGCCTTTCCCGCCATGCGTCGCAGCTACTACCGGAAGCAACGGAATCGCAACCAATTTCGAAGTTTTCTTTTTTGCCGACGACACGCCTGCCGAGACGATGCTTAATTCCGGCAGGCGGTTTTTCCGCAAACGGGAACGGACTGCCGGCAGCACGCGCATTAAGTCTTCGCTGTGCAATCCGGCGCGATCCCAAAAATACCAGCATTCAGGATCCCCGGTTAAGTTGCCCAACTGAATATTGATGTTTGCCGGAGGCTCTTGCACCCCGCGCTCCCAGCGGGATACGGCCATCGCGGAAGAATTCAGCTGGCGGCCAAGCTCGGTCTGACTCAAACCCAGGCGGTGACGTAGAACGTTGATTCGTCCAGCCCATTCGCGACGGTCGCCGCGGGAAACCGCTTTTCTTATTCTGCTCATGAAAACTGCTATACTGTAACCTGTTTGATTAACCTATCTGTTAATTCGATCCGTTGATTGCGACGACATCTTCGATGACGGTGCGGCGAAAGGATGTCATGTATCATGACAATGCTAGCACAACTCCTGACCTGATTGCACTATCTCCCCAGACTCTTTATCGCGGCCTGTACGTGCGTGTCGCGCGGAAACTGGGCGTCGATCCGTCGTACGTAAGCAGGGTGGCGCGAGGCGAGCGCCAATCTCCGGAAGTGGAAACAGCTCTCAGTCAGGAAATTGGGCAGATTACCCGTAAGCTTGGATCAGTTGCAGGCCAGCGCAGGAGTTCACAAAAGCCAGCTCAGAAGAAACGCCTCAAGTCTTTTGTCACGCAGGAGCAGGATTCATTGCGCAAGCAATGGCTTGAGTATACTCAGGCCGACCCCAACATCCGGCGCATCAAGCTCTCCAACAGACAACGAGCAGCTCCGATGACTCCCTTAGTCAAGGAAGCCATCAATAGCATGCAATTCAGCCTGAAAGAAATCGCTGGTAAGCCGATGAACGTCGCCAAGCGGCATGGTAAAAATCGGCGGAAACAGGGCTACACCCCGACGACGCTGCTCGAGGAATACAACCTGATCCGTCGCTGTATTTATAATCTCGCTCAGCAAAACCTGAAGGATTTAGATCCCCAAATGCTGGTCCACGATCTTTCGCAATTGGGCGAGGTATTGGACTTTCAAACGCAAAGCGCGATTCGGGGATTTCTGGGTCATGCCTGAGTTCGCGCGATAACGGCCGCAGGATCAGGCGCCGGAAAGCAACAGCGCGACGGGGAAATTCGCCAGCAGGGCCGCTGCCGGCAGAATTATTTTCTGCTGCGAATCTTGCGTCTCCTGGAGTTCCCCGGTAAAAAGATTGCGATAGATATTCTTACCCTGATTCGCGCCAATTTCAACTTGCGTGTCTTTCCACCACTCGCGGCTGACTTGCGGCGCGTTATCGTTGCCGATCATTTTCGCGCATAGCCGCGGAACTACGACGATCAATTCGTTATCTTTATGGCTGCGCTTGAATGCCAAAAGATGTATCGCTTTGGTTCCAAGAATTTTCAGGGGACGATATTCCCCTTGCAAGAATACCTTCGGCAGTTGCTTCCGTAAATTCAAAATTTTCCATGTCAAATAGGTCTTGATTCGGCCATCGCTCATGTTCGCAGTCAAATGTCGCACGCATGACTTTAATTCCTCTCCCGATTGCGGCCACTTCTCCATCTCTCTTAGGATTTGCGTCCGATGCGAATAGTCGACCGCACGGCGGTTATCGGGGTCGACCAAACTGAAATCCCAAAGCTCCGTGCCCTGATAAAGGTCGGGAACACCGGGGCAGGTAAGTTTCAACAGAGTCTGCGCAAGACTGTTTACCATCCCAGCCTGCGCAATGAACTGGTTGAAGCCAGCGAAAGCCGAAACGAACTCGTCGCCGGGGCGCGATAAAATTGCATCCACGAATTCAGTGACAGCCGATTCGTATTCCGCATTAGGATTCGCCCAACTGCTTTTTTCTTTGGCCTCGCGAACCGCCTTCAACATATATTGTTTTATGCGCTCGCGAAATTGGTCCGTCGCGGCGTGATCTGTTTCAAACGGCCATGCGCCGATCAAAGTTTGATAAAGCAAGTATTCGTCGTTCCGGGAAGGCGCCAAAACGTCATCCACGAGACGTTTTTTTGGCCGATTCAACTCCTGCCATCGCCTGACAGCCTTCCCCCATTGAGCGGGAATTTCGGAAATTACATTAATGCGCGCACGGACGTCTTCCGCACGCTTGGTGTCGTGAGTTGAAGTATCGAGCATGCTGTGTGGCCACAGTTTCGCGCGCTCCACCATCTTGGCGTGGAAAGTTTCGACGGACTCGCCGAACCGGCGGGGATCGCCGCCTACCTCATTCAACGAGTCGAGCCGGTGATAGCGGTAGAAACTGGTATCTTCCAGTCCTTTCGCCATTACCGCGCTGGTGAATTGTTGCGCTTTCATGGCAAACCTGGTAACCGCATTACAGTAGATCTTTCCCTGAGTGTCGGCGCGATTCAGCAATAACGCATCCTGAACAAAATCGAAAACGCTGGGATCGGAGCCCGGGCTTTGGCGCTTGGCGCAATCCACGGCCTCCTCGATGTACTCGCGGTCTGTGGGTGCAACGTGGCTCCCGGCAATATAGGTTCGGTAAACGGGAAAGCACGCGACAATTCTGCTCAAAGCGTCGCGCAGGCTGTTCAGCGTGAAATCGCAAGTGTGGCGATTCGCTAATGCAATACGGCTGAGGGCGTGGGCCAGCACATTCAGTTCGCTGGCGAGAGCCGCATGCATCACAATCTTCTTGCTGCGATAAACAAGATTATCGAAATTGACCCGCACCCCGACGAACAGCCGGTATATCCGGTCCATTCTGCCGACCGCTTCGGGATCGACGAACAATCCATTCACCAGGTTCAAAAAATCGTATCCCGTGGTCCCGTCCACGGGCCAGCCCTTCGGCAATTTCTCTTCGCCGGTAAGAATCTTTTCGATTACGACGTAAAGCGGCTCGGACCGTTCCGAATCGGTTGTCCTCGCAACGGCGCTTTGCAACCTAAGAAAATATTGCGCTGGATCGTAAAGGCCGTCGGGATGATCGATGCGCAGTCCATCCACTTTTCCTTGGCGAAGCAAATCCAGAATGAACTTGTGCGTGATCTCGAATACCGCCTCATTCTCGGTGCGGAGCCCGGCGAGATCGTTGATGTCGAAAAAACGCCGGTAGTTAATATCGTCGGCGGCGACGCGCCAGTATGCCAGACGATAGGCCTGCGCTTTGATCAATTCATGCAGTTCGTCGAAGCTTTTGGAATCACCAGCGACGCCGTTCATGTCTCCGATATTTTGTTCGATGGAGGCTGCAATTTCGGGCGATTGCGCGCATAACACGGCCAACCGTCGCTTGTGAATTTCTTTGTCCCGAAGACGTTCCTGCCGTTGATCGGCAGAAGTGTCCGACCGGCTCGGCAGGTGGCTGAATGCGGCAATCAAACTTTGCAGCTCGAGAAATTCTTCCCGCTTGGCCGCTAAGCTTTGTTCAAGGCGATCGAGGCCCCGTCCAAGAATTCTCGGATATTCGCGGGGATTTACCGGGAATCTGTGATCGTGATACAGGATGCTGAATTCGCCCTTTGCCCGATCGAAAATCAGTTTCAGTTCACCACTATCGAGAACGTTGCCATATTGGTCGCCCAAGATCGGCACCAGCAGCTTTCCCTGCAACTCATCCTTGAGAGGATTCCAATCGATGTCGAAGAACCCGGCATAATCGGACGCTTGACCATTTTCGAGAACATCAAGCCACCAGGCATTGTCGCTGCCCATCACGCCCATATGATTCGGCACAATATCGAGAATCTGTCCCATGCCATGCTGGTGGAGCGCGCTGGCAAACCGTTCGAAATCTTCCGCGCTTCCGATTTCCGGATTTAGGGTGTTGTGGTCGATGATGTCGTAACCGTGTGTGCTTCCCGGACGCGCTCTAAGATATGGGGACGCGTAACAATGCGACACGCCGAGCGCCGCCAGATAGGGCACGATTTCCGTCGCCTGCGCAAACGTAAAATCTTTGTTGAACTGTATGCGATAGGTCGAAAGTGGCACCCGGTTTCTCATCGCGCGAGATACCACGCAACATGCCACGGAGACATTTCGATTTGTGGCGATGAATTCATCGCTTGGTTGCTGTAGATTACATCTCCACTGGGCTGATGAATAACGCTGGCGTTTTCTTCTCCAAGATTGGCAAGTAAAGTCAGCATGCTTCCATTGGCGAATTTCCAAATCACAGCGACGCAATTCTTATCGACAATCTGGAACGAAGTGGAACCTCCAGGCGGATTTTTGAGTAGGGGAACGATATGGTCGCGCCTGATCGAGAGCAGTTCGCGATAAAAATTCAACCGTGACGCATGTTGTCCCTCGGTTGAGGTTTCCCAGTCCAATTTTGAACGCTCGAATGTCTTCACGTCATTGGGATCGGGGATCTGGTTAAGTGTTTCCTTCGAATTAAATTTTTGAAACGCGGCAAATTCGTTCCGCCGGCCATTCGTCACCGCGTTTGCCAGATCGCCGGAAAAATCGCAGAAAAATAAAAATGGCGTATCGGCGCCGAATTCTTCTCCCATAAAAAGGAGCGGCACCGAGGGAGCGAGCAGCAGAACCGACATGGCGGCTCTCAAAGCCTCAGCGTTCGTTAGGCTCGCAATGCGTTCGCCAAAAGCGCGATTGCCAATCTGGTCGTGATTCTGTAAAAAGTCGACGAAGCAAAGTGGGGAGAGACCGGCGCTCGGTTCACCGCGATTAGCTTTGTGAAAATCCGAGTAGTCCCCCTGAAATGCGAACCCCTCGGCCAGGCATCGGCCTAGCTGCGTAATTGGTTTGGCGGCATAATCGCTGTAATATCCGTCAGTTTCGCCGGTCAACAATACGTGCAGCGCATGGTGAATATCATCATTCCACTGCGCGTTATACAAACTGATCTGGCCCTTGTCTTCTCGTCCTAGATAATGCGACTCGTTATCGCCGTTTTCTAAAATTAAATGGACGTGCCGATCCTTCCCTATCGTGGCGCGTACTTTTTCCGCCAATTCCATGAGGATGTCAGGCTTCGAATCATCGATGATTGCGTGCACCGCGTCGAACCGCAGTCCGTCGAAATGAAATTCCTCCAGCCAGTAGAGAGAATTGTGAATGAAGAAATCCCTCACTGGTCTACTCTGCGATCCATCAAAATCTATCGCCTGCCCCCAGGGCGTGTGATGCCTGTCCGTAAAGAACTGCGGAGAATAAGCACTGAGATAATTTCCGTCGGGCCCAAAGTGGTTGTAAACCACATCCAGAAACACCATCAAACCTTTTTCGTGCGCCGACTGGATGAGCCGTTTCAGATCCTCGGGACGTCCATAAGAGCTATCTGGCGCGAATGGTAAAACTCCGTCATAGCCCCAATTCCGCCTTCCGGGAAAATCGGACAGCGGCATCAGTTCAATCGCGGTGACGCCAAGGTTTGCAAGATAGTCCAATTTTTTCTCTACTCCGGCATAGCTTCCTTCTGAAGTAAATGTCCCCGCGTGAAGTTCGTATATCACCGCTTCTTCCCATGGCCGCCCGCGCCACTTTTCGTCTCGCCAATCAAACACCGAAGGATCGATTACTTCACTTGGCCCGTGAATATCATCTGGCTGAAACCGCGAGGCTGGGTCGGCAACTTTCAGGCCGCCGTCAATCTGATAGCGATATAAAGATCCGGGCGTCGCCGCGTCAGTGACCAATTCGAACCATCCGTCCGCGGTGATCATAGGGACGCATCGGGCGTTCTTTCCTTCCAGACACACGTTTACCGCTCGCGCTTTAGGAGCCCAGAGACGAAATCGCACTTGGTCATCGACGCAGTGCGCACCGAATGGCATGTCGTGCTTACTGATCATGCCGCCGGTCTTTTTCGCGAACTTGATCGCGCTGCCTTTCTACGAGCACAGCCAGCGAGCGCGCCTGCAAATCGTAGATTTTTCCCGCGTCGTACAGCAACCCAGGAGTCCGCGCGGTCTGACACGACGTATCGACTAACGCGACCCACACCATTCCCGATGCTACGGTCGGCAACTGGAACGGAACTTTTTCGTGATGTGCATTCATCAACAAAAGAAAGTTCTGATCGGTTACCCGCTGCCCGCGGTCATCCTGCTCATCCAAGCCTTCGCCTGAGAAAAATACTCCCAGACTTCGCGCCGATTCTTCTCCCCATTCCTGATCGGTCATTTCGCTGCCATCCGGTTTGAGCCACAAAATATCTTTGACTCCCGCCCCCTTAATCGATCTTCCCTGGAAAAAATTTCGGCGGCGGAATACCGGATGATTTTTTCGCAGCGTGATGACCTGGCGAACAAATTTCAGCAACTCTGTATCCTTTGATCCGTCCTTCCAGTCAATCCAACTGAGTTCGTTGTCCTGACAGTAGGCATTATTGTTTCCTTGCTGGCTGTGTCCGATTGCATCCCCTGCCAAAAGCATGGGCACCCCTTGTGAAAGCAAAAGCGTGGCAAGAAAATTTCGCTTCTGCTGCGATCGCAGAGCGATTTATTTCCGGGTTATCGCTCCGCCCTTCAGCGCCGCAGTTCCAGCTTCGATTGTTATCGGTGCCGTCGCGGTTTTCTTCGCCATTGGCTTCGTTGTGTTTCTGGTTGTAACTCACCACGTCCTGAAGGGTGAACCCGTCATGCGCGGTAACAAAATTAATACTGGCGTAAGGACGCCTGCCGCTGCGGGCGTAAAGATCGCTCGATCCGGTGATTCGATACGCCAGTTCTCCGATTTGTCCGCCATCGCCTTTCCAATAGGAACGCACGGCGTCGCGATATCGATCATTCCACTCCGCCCATCCCACGGGAAATTTTCCAACCTGATAGCCGCCTTCCCCAAGATCCCAAGGTTCAGCGATAAGTTTTACCTGGGAAAGAATTGGGTCCTGATGGATGATGTCCAAAAAAGCTCCTAGTCGATCGACTTCGTGTAATTCGCGAGCCAGCGTCGCTGCCAGGTCAAAACGGAAGCCATCCACGTGCATTTCAAGAACCCAGTATCGCAGGCTATCCATGATCAGCTGTAGCACTCGGGGATGGCGCATGTTGAGCGTGTTACCGGTGCCCGTGTAATCCATGTAGAAACGGGGAGTCTCCGGGGATGGACGGTAATAAACCGAATTGTCGATTCCGCGAAATGACAGTGTCGGACCCATCTGGTTGCCCTCTGCCGTATGGTTGTAAACCACATCGAGAATCACCTCGATGCCCGCCGAATGCAGCGATTTCACCATGGTCTTGAATTCATTCAGCGATCCAGTGGCAGAATAACGCGGCTCGGGAGCAAAGAAACCGATAGTGTTGTATCCCCAATAATTCCGCAGCCCTTTTTCCACCAGCGAGCGGTCATCAATAAAACAATGCACGGGCATCAACTCGACGGCGGTGATGCCAAGCTTTTTGAAGTAATCAATGACCGGGGCGGTCGCGAGTCCCGCATATGTTCCGCGCAGCGCCGGCGGGACATCAGGATGCAAATAGGTAAATCCCTTGGTGTGGACTTCATAAATAATGCTTTCATGCCACGGAATCCGCGGAGCGCGGTCCGCGCCCCAGGTGAATGCGGGGTCGACGACCACGCCCTTGAGCATTCCCGGGCCGCTGTCGCGGCGGTCAAAAGACAAGTCTTCGGTGCGATGCCCGATCTTGTATCCAAAATGAGCGTCACTCCATTTCAGGTCGCCCTGTATCTGTTTCGCATAAGGATCCAGCAATAACTTATGGGGATTAAAGCGAAGCCCTTCCAGAGGTTTGTAAGGTCCGTTAACCCGATATCCGTAAAGCAGGCCCGGACGAGCTTCGGGTAAATAGCAATGCCATACCTGATCGGTTTGCTCATGCATCAGCACGCGATGAAGTTCGCGGCGGCTATTGGTATCGAACAGACACAGCTCGACACTTTCCGCGTGTTCGGAGAAGAGGGCAAAATTCACCCCTTCGCCATCCCATGTGGCCCCTAAAGGGTACGGCTTGCCAGGCCATGTAATAGGGGCGGTTTGACTGAGCAAAGAAATCCTCCATTGATATTAAACGGTCGAACTATAGACGCTAATACTCTATATGAGGATGGATGGCAGCTCGTATTTTCGGAAACTTCCGCCAATTGATGCGCAGAATCTCAGGCCGCGTTTGAATGAATTACTATGATTGAATCATGACCGATGGCTTGCTTTGGAGCGCCGACGATCAATGCAGCCGCCTGGCGGAGCTGACCGCGTCCACCAACGATCGAGTTAAAGAGGCGCCGCTGCGCCGCGACGTTCGTTCGCTGGGAATTCTTCTGGGCAGAGTGCTGGTTGAACAGGCGGGCCAACCGATGTTTGAGATGGTGGAGCAACTCCGCCGTCTGCTCATCGCATATCGCGACGAATTGGCGGGGCAAACCCCGGACGCAATGTTCGCCAATCCGCAAATGGCGGATGCCAGAAATATAATCGGGCAATTAAAAATCAGCGACGCTTACCTCATCACCAAAGCATTCGCGATTTATTTTGAGCTGACCAATCTGGCGGAAACGAATCACCGCAAGCGACGGCGAAGGGCGGCAAAATTGCATACCAACCAGCCCCCGCTCTCCGGCTCATTTCGGGGAACTTTGATTCGCATGCGTGCAGCCGGGCTCACTGCGGACGAAGCCTTGAATTCGCTGAAGAAAATAAGAGTCATTCCAGTTTTTACCGCTCATCCCACAGAAGTTGCGCGCCGCACCGTGCTGTTTAAACGCAGCCGGATCGCACAGCATCTCGAAAATCTCGATCACTTGCCGCTTTCGGAGGCGGAAGCGAAGTCCCGCGAAAATCTGATTCTCACCGAGATCACAAGCCTGTGGCAGACAGATGAAGTTCGCGTGGAAAAGCCTCTCGTGTCCGACGAAATCCGCATGGGGCTGGATTTTTATCCGATGTCAATTTTCAATGCGTTGCCACGTTTATATTCCGAAGTAGCAGATTGCTTTCGGGATGTTTATGGATTGGAGTTGAGCGAGGAGGATATTCCCGAGGTTCTTTCATTCGGCTCATGGATAGGTGGCGACCGTGATGGCAATCCCTTTGTGACCGCGGACTCGACTCGCGAGGCGCTGCAACGCGCGCGCAACGCAGTTATCGGCCATTACATTTCCGAAGTGCAGCGGGCGATTGATCGAATCAGTTCTTCGGTGCGCCAGGTTCCGGTTTCAGACGAACTCCGGTCGCGGCTTTCGGATTACAGCTCGCAAATGGGCGATCAGCATTCCCGTTCGGCTCGCATTTCGGAAACCGAACTTTACCGCCGCCTCATGCACTTTATCGTAATGCGATTGAACCATACCCATGGAGAGGATGGGGCGGGCTACGCATATTCCTCGGTGCAGGAGTTTGAATCCGATCTGTTAATTGTTCGCGACAGCCTGCGCGCAAATTGTGGCTACCGTGTCGCTGAATTAATTTTCAATTCATTGCTCCGAAAAGTGAGGACTTTTGGCTTTTATCTTTCAGTCCTCGACATCCGGCAACATGCGAGGTTGCATTTCCAGGCGCTAAATCCGTCCGGGTCAGAAACTGGCGCGGACGTGATTACCACCTTCGCCAACATTGCCGAGATGAAGAAGACGTATCCACCAGTCGCAATTCAAAACTATGTAATTAGCGGGGTCGAGTCAGCGGACGATGTCTTATCGGTATTGCGCCTCGCGAATATCGCCGGTATTCAGTTGCGCGCCACACGCGATGATCCCGGACTCATGCCGATACCCTTGTTCGAATCAATCGAATCGCTTCGCGCCTCGCCCGAGATAATGGCGCGCGTCTGGAGTTCGCCGGAATACAAATCACTGCTCGAAAGCTGGGGAGGGTGGCAGGAACTGATGCTGGGTTATTCCGATTCGAATAAAGATGGCGGCATGTTGACCAGCATTTGGGAACTCTATAAAGCTCATCGCGAATTACATCGGTTGGCGCGCGATCATGGAGTTAAGCTGCGGCTGTTTCATGGCCGCGGAGGCACGGTTGGACGTGGCGGCGGCCCCACTCACGCCGCGATTCTGGCGCAACCGGTGGGAGATTTTTCGGGAGAAATTCGAGTCACCGAACAAGGCGAAGTGCTCAATTGGAAATACGCCGATCCGGTGCTGGCGGAATGGAATTTGGAAATTATGGTCGCCGCGTGCCTTGAAGCGCTCACCCGTCCGGATGGGCCGCCGCTGGGCGACGATCAAAGATGGAATGCGGCGATGGAAGAAATGTCAGCCGACGCCTATGTTTTCTACCGCAAATACATTGCTGAAAACCCCGACGTGTTGACTTATTTCGAGCAGGCTACTCCGGTCAATGAGCTCGAGCACGCGCGAATCGGATCGCGCCCTCCGCGGCGCTCGCAAACTCGGCGTCTCGAGGATTTGCGGGCCATCCCCTGGGTCTTCGGCTGGATGCAGAGTCGCCATGCGGTTCCCGCCTGGTTCGGGATTGGTTATGCTCTCGAGCGGTTTACCGCGCAGGGTACCGATCGGCAGGAATTGCTCATCCAGATGGTGAAGGAATTTCCGCTTTTTTCAGATTTGATTCGAAACGTCGAACTGGCCATGGCGAAAGCCGACTTAACCATCGCCAGAATGTACGCCGAGCTTGTCCCCGACGAAGCACTCAGGGAACGAGTCTGGCAAATGTTAGTGGATGAGTTTGAGCGTACGCGGCGAGTCATACTAGCGTTGACTGGAGAACAGCAGATACTGGATAACAACGCGGTGATATCGCGGTCCATCCGGCTGCGCAATCCCTACGTAGATCCGATTAGTTTGATCCAAGTCGAACTTCTCAAACGAAAAAGAGCGGGCGGTGATTCTGACGAATTGAATTACGCTCTCGCCGCTACCATCAATGGCATCGCCGCGGGCCTGCACAATACGGGCTGATTTTTGAAGGAATTCGTGGGGAGGGTCAACTGCGCTCCGACCCTCCCCGAGAATTTTCAGTCTCTGTCGTATCGTTCGCAAATTTCCAACTGATGGATCGCTTCGTCGGTCGCCCGAATCGCGTCCGCTTTGTGCCCGCCAAAATCGTGGGCTGCCTCGTTCAAATGCGAGCGCGCACTGCGCAGAGCTTCGAGCGCGCGATGAATCTCCGGATGCCGTTCCGCCGCCGGTGAAGTTGGTGTTAGCGCCAGCATAAATGCGGCAATTGCCATAACGCTCATCATTCTTACTCTCTTCTTCATGGGATCCTCCTTGAGTCTTTTGTCCAGTCCGTTTGGACGGACGATGTGAACGGGAACTAACCTACGTCAAGTAAAGACGCGAAACAAGTTTCCGATTAGGTACTGGCTTTTCAGTTACCGCCCCAATGGCATTCTTCGATATCCTTTCCAGCTATGACGAAGAATACAGTCTCTGCACTGGATTCGGATCGCCACCCGGAGTTTTTGCGAGACGGGATGCTGGTTGTTATCGGAATCGCCGTAGCCAATCTGATTTTTCATTGGATCTTTAACAATCGCTACGGCTATTTCCGCGACGAATTCGATTACATCGCCTGCTCCCGGCATCTAGCTTGGGGGTACGTGGATCAGCCGCCGCTGATTCCCTTCCTGACCCGAATCAGCGTAGCGATTTTGGGAGATTCTCTGCGCGCGGTTCGATTCATCCCCGCGCTTTCGACGTCGTCATTAATTTTGCTGACCGCCATGATCACCCGAGAACTCGGCGGCGGCCGCTACGCTCTTATCCTCAGCGCAATCTCAATCGTGGTCGCTCCAATGTATCTTTCAGATGGCAGTCTGCTCACTACCAATTGTCTGGAACCGCTGCTTTGGATGGGATGCGTCTACTTCGCGCTCGTCGCCATCAACCGCGACAGCCCCCGCAACTGGCTATGGTTCGGCGTGGTTGCGGGAATCGGGCTGGAGGAAAAATATTCCATCGCTTTCTTTGGCTTTGCCCTTATCGTCGGATTGCTAGTCTCCGAACACCGCCGCGCATTCGCCAATAAATGGATTTGGCTGGGTGGTCTCGCCGCACTTTTGATCTTTCTTCCCAACGCGATTTGGAATTTTCAACATCACTGGCCGTTTCTCGAGCTCATGCACAATATCCGGGCAGATGGCAGAGACGTTCGACTGTCACCATTGCAGTACTGTTTGCAGCAACTGATGCTTATGGGCCCGGCGGACCCGATTTGGCTTATCGGTTTGTTTGCTCTATTTGTGTCTCGCAAATTAAGACCATATCGCATCCTGGGTATCGCCTATCTGGTAACTTTGGCAGTATTCATTGTTTTGCACGGCAAGAATTATTATCTCGCCCCGGTTTATCCCATGCTTATCGCCGCCGGCGCGGTTCGGATCGAAGACAAAATTGAGAGAACTCGCCAGTCCTGGCTGAAGCCAGCGGTGGCGGTATTCTTGCTCGTCGAAGGCGCTTTGACCGCTCCGCTTGCCGTTCCCATATTGCCCCCAGATCAATTGGTCTCATACATAAATTATCTTCCATTCAAATTGCCGCATTCCGAACACACCCAAGAGTCGGCAATTCTCCCGCAAAATTACGCCGACCAGTTTGGATGGCCAGAGATGGTCGCAACCGTCGCCCAAGCCCGGTCGGAGATTCCGGCAACCGAACGTTCAGACTGTGGAATTTTCGCGCAGGATTATGGACAAGCCGGCGCGATCGACTTCTTCGGACCGCGCTATGGATTGCCGCCCGCGCTCAGCGGACATCAAACCTATTTCCTATGGGGTCCGCGAGGCTATTCCGGAAATTGCTTGATCGTTGTAGGGGACAATCCAGAACGCCTGGAGCAACTTTTCGATCAGGTTGAGCTCGCCGGCACGTCGGATAATGCATACGCGCTCGAACGCCACATTCCAGTCTTTATCTGCAAAGGATCAAAATTCGGGACTCTGGCCGACCTTTGGCCGCGGCTTAAGAGATGGCGCTGAGTAAGCGCCTAAGAGATACCCGTCCATAAGTGCATCAAAAAAACCCCGCACACTGAAGCGAGCATGGCGACGGGCATGGCGACTATACCTATCTTGAGAAAATCGCGGAAAGTCACGTTGACGTTTTCCCTACGCAAAGCAATCAGCCAGAGAATGGTTGCGAGCGAGCCCGTAATCGAGAGATTCGGTCCCAGATCTACGCCGATGAGCACCGCATCGGAAAATAACCGGTTGGCGTGCGCAGCTTGCAGCGTACTTCCAGCTATCAATCCGAGCGGGAGGTTGTTGACCAGGTTGTTTGCAATGCCAACGAAAAATGCCGTAACCATCGTGCCCGCGGCCGGCCCAAGATTCTCCGCCCAGGCTAACCATTTCTGGGCGTGCTGCAATGCGCCGATGCTCTCGACCGCGTCCACCATCACGAAGAGCCCGGCGACGAGCGCCAACGTTGGCCAACTGATCTCGCGGGCCAGGTTTAGCGGATTGCATTTCGCCCTGATAGAAACCACTCCTGTTACGACGAGAGCAGCGACACAGGTCGGCAATCCCAAGTCCTTGCCCAATGAGGACGCGGTGAGCAGGACGACGACCATGATCGCCAGGCCCGCGAGCACGAGCTTGCCGTCCCCGGTCAGCGGAGCTGGCCCTACTTCGCATTCGATAACCCCGCGTAGACGCCCTCGAAATAACCAATGCAGCGCAATGAACGTCGCAGCGATAGAGAGTAGAGACGGAATCAGGAATGAAACCAGCCATTGCCCCAGTCGCGGCATTTGGCTGTGAAAGACCACAAGGTTCGCAGGATTCGAAATCGGCAAAACAAATGACGCGGCGTTCGCGATAAAAGCGCATGCGAACAGGTACGGCAGAGGTTCCACCTTAGCCTTGCGCACGGCGGTCAGAATCGCCGGAGTCAGGACGACCGCCGTCGCATCGTTTGACATGAAAACAGTCACCAGCGTGCCTACGGCATAAACCAAACCGAATAATCTCGTGCAGGAACCGCCGGCCCCTCGCACCGCGACCGCCGAAAGCCAATCGAAAACTCCATGCTCGCGAGCCAGTTCGGAAAGCAGCATCATGCCGATGAGAAACAGGCAAACATCGAACGATTTTGCGATGGCGCGGGTCGCCAGAGTCAGCGATATAAGTCTGAGAATGAGCAATAACAAAACGCCGCTACCGATCCAATAAACTTCCGGAATATTGCGCGGGCGGACGAGCACCAGCACGATGCTCGCTGCGACAATCAATGACATCAGCAATTGTGGAAGCGCGACAGAGATCATGAACATGGTGCGAAGGGTGCTATTTTGGCCGGCGAATTGGGGCTTTTCCAGGAGTTTAGAAATGACAATTATTCGGGAATAAAGACATGGATCGGATTCCAGACTTCCGGCACTGTCGCGAAGTTGCATGGCGCGGTATCCGGCAAAATACACACGCCACCAATTTCCCGCGCTACTTCAGCGACACTAACTTCTCTACCAGTTGCGAGTAGTCTTTCTTTTCCAGACCGTGAACTTGTTTATTGTAGTCGTCGACTTTGCTGGAGTAATTCATGGAGCAGAATTTGGGACCGCACATGGAGCAGAATTTCGCTTCTTTATAGAAGTCGTCGGGAAGAGTTTCGTCGTGCATGGAGCGCGCGGTTTCGGGGTCGAGCGAAAGAGCAAACTGTTTTTCCCAATCAAAGGTGTAACGGGCATAGCTGAGCGCGTCGTCTCGGTCCTGCGCGCCGGGGCGATGCCGCGCAATATCCGCAGCATGAGCGGCGATTTTGTAGGCGATGATTCCGTCTTTCACATCTTTTTCGTTAGGCAATCCTAAATGTTCCTTGGGAGTGACGTAGCAGAGCATCGCCGCGCCATGCCAGCCGATCATAGCTGCGCCGATGGCGGAAGTGATGTGATCGTATCCCGGAGCGATGTCAGTTACGAGCGGCCCTAATGTGTAAAAAGGAGCCTCGTGGCAGAGTTCATTCTCTTTTTCCACCTGCTCTTTAATTTTGTCCAGCGGCACGTGCCCCGGTCCCTCGATCATTACCTGAACGTCAAATTCCCAGGCTTTCTTGGTCAACTCGCCCAGCGTTTTCAATTCGGCGAATTGCGCTTCGTCGCTGGCGTCGGCGATGCATCCCGGACGCAGCCCGTCTCCCAACGAGAAGCTGACGTCGTGTTTAGCGAAAATCTTGCAGATGTCGTCGAAGCATTCGTAAAGGAAGTTCTGCTGGTGATGGTGGGCCATCCATTGCGCCAGAATCGCCCCCCCTCGGCTGACGATGCCGGTGATCCGTTTCGAAACCATCGGCAGATATTGAATGAGCACCCCGGCATGGATGGTCATGTAGTCCACGCCCTGCTCGGCTTGTTCCTCGATTACTTCGAGCATGACTTTGGCGTTCAAGTCTTCCACCCGCTTCACCCGCGAAATTGCTTCGTAAATCGGCACAGTCCCGATTGGCACGGGCGAATGGCGGAGAATTGCCTCGCGAATTTCGTGAATGTTGCCGCCAGTCGAAAGATCCATGACGGTGTCGGCGCCGTAGTGAACAGAGGTATGCAGCTTCTTGAGTTCTTCGTCGATATTCGAAGTCACGGCGGAATTGCCAATGTTGGAGTTGATTTTGCACAGTGAAGCCACTCCAATCGCCATGGGCTCGAGTTCCGGGTGATTGATGTTCGCGGGAATAATCATCCTTCCGCGCGCGACCTCATCGCGAGTCAGCTCCGGCGAGAGCTTCTCGATCCGCGCAACAAATTCCATTTCCTCGGTGATCAGGCCTTTGCGCGCAAAGTGCATCTGCGAGAAATTGCCATCGTTGGCTGAGGCTCTGCGATTGGCAATCCACTCCGCGCGTGGCTGCGGCACAGCAAGCGATGCAGTTGAATTTCCGTTCGTTCCATTGCCAGGGGTCTCGATTGCAGAAGCCATCAGTAATCCGTTCCGTTTCAGTTTTAGTTGAGCTTCGATTATACGCCGCGAATTATGGCACCCGATTCTTGGCCACCATCAGTTCGGCTTGCGCTGCTGAAGTTCCACCGGAGGATCGGGCCCTGGGGCAGACTGAGGCGACGCTTTCAACGCCGATGAATTTGGCGGCGCGTATGGATTAACTCCAAAATCCCAAACGCCGGAACTTAATTCACTTTTATCCATCAGCTCTACCAGAGCGTATTCACCAGCCGTTAGTTCGCTGGCCGGCGTAATTTTCGCCCAGCCGCCGGATAAACTCTCGACTTTGGCGACAACAAAATCCTGTTGCTGGCTGACCTTTCCGTAAACTGCAACTTTAATAGTCCCAATGACACGGGCGTCTTTATTGGCTTGCAAGCGAACTATATGAAAACGGCTAATGGATTCCTCCGGCTTATCGGAATGAGAAGGTTCGGGGCTGCTTTTTTTCTGTGACGCCGCATCGGGGCCGTTCATCTCTTCCGCTGCCTTCACATATATCGAAAAAAGACCAACATGCGACTGGATTTTGGAGTGCCGTCCTTCGAGTTCAATGGTCTGCTTGCTGCTCGCTACCGGGTCGATAGCCGCCCGCAGGATATTGTGTTTGGCATCGCGGTTGACCTCGGCGTTGTTTTGCTGCAACTCTACGAGTTCGGGTTCGGTTTTGAAAGTATCGAGCAAAAAGACTTCGCCATCCTCCGGCAAGCGCAATCTCGGCGCGACTTCTGGCGACTTGGCCTCTTCCGCTTTTCGCTCCTCCGCCATTTCTCTATCGAGCTGGACCGCCTCCGGCGCGGGTTCCCCGGCGGCACGGTCTCTTTCGAATCTCGCTGTGGCATCCCAATCCACCATGGAGTTCGGCACATCTTCCCAGTCGTTTCTTTCAGCGCTGAAGTAGTGAACGCGATCTCCATTGACTTCGTATTTGGTGATGAGCTGGTAGGAACCGTCTTTGAGGACTAGACGTTTGGCAAGCTGCTGCGCGGGAGCGGAAATTGCGAGGGGTAAAAGAAGAAACGATGCAATAACGAATGTCCATAGATTCCGTGACGGAAACATCATGATTCAATCTCGTAAGCCATATATTTTTGATGCAGACCCGACCTGGCAAAATCTGGCGCCGTCTCAGGAACCTATACACTGACGGTCTGGGCGCTGGGTTTCGACGCCAATAGCTGGCGCAGGACGTACTGAAGGATGCCGCCGTTCGCGTAGTATTGCGCTTCTTGTGGAGTGTCGATCCGCACTAACGCCTGGAATTCTTTTGTCTTCCGGCCGGATGTTGCGCGGACGCCCACCCGATGTCCGGGGGCGTAATTTGAAGTCAAGTCGCGAATTCCGGAAATTTCGAATATTTCCTCTCCCGTTAGGCCCAGCGATTGCGCGTTTTCGCCGGACGCGAATTGTAGTGGTACGATTCCCATGCCCACCAGATTCGAACGATGAATGCGTTCGTAACTTTCGGCAATTACAGCCCGCACTCCCAGCAATCGCGGTCCCTTGGCCGCCCAGTCGCGCGACGACCCCGAGCCGTATTCTTTGCCCGCGATAATTATCAATGGCACGCCGTCTGCAATATATTTTTCCGACGCTTCGAAGATAGACATCTCTGCGCCATCCGGAAGGTGACGCGTGAATCCTCCCTCAAGATTTGGCACCATCTTGTTGCGCAGGCGGACGTTGGCGAACGTGCCGCGCACCATAACTTCGTGATTCCCTCTGCGTGATCCGTAGGAATTGAAATCGGCGGGTTTCACTCCGTGGGCGATCAAATATTTTCCCGCTGGACTGTCTTTCTTGATCGAGCCTGCGGGAGAAATATGGTCGGTCGTCACACTATCGCCAAGAACGGCCAACGCGCGCGCGTTCTTGATTTCTTCGACCTGCCCCGGCTTCAGAGTCATGTCGTCGAAATAAGGCGCGCGCCGGATGTACGTCGATTCTTCATCCCAGGCATAGGTTTCGCCGTCAGGGACCGGCAGTGAACGCCAGCGGTCGTCCCCGTCATAAATTTCGCCATAGCTTTTGCGGAACATGGCGGAAGAAATGGAACGCTCAATTGTTTCCTCAACCTCCCGCTGCGACGGCCAGAGATCGGCAAGATATACCGGCTGGCCCTGCTTGTCTTTTCCCAGGGGATCTTTGCGCAAGTCAATGTCAATTCGTCCCGCCAACGCGAAAGCTACCACCAGCGGCGGAGACATTAAGTAATTCGCGCGAACCTCGGAATTGATGCGGCCTTCAAAGTTACGATTGCCCGATAGCACAGATGCCACGACCAGATTCTCATCGTCGATCACGCGGGAAATTTCTTCCGGAAGCGGACCCGAATTTCCAATGCAAGTGGTGCAGCCATATCCTACAATGTGAAATTTCAATTTCTCGAGATATCCCATGAGTCCGGCGCGATCCAGATAATCGCGGACAACCTTCGATCCCGGCGCGAGCGAAGTCTTTACGTAGCTGGGGACTTCGAGGCCGCGCTCCACGGCTTTTTTTGCCAGCAGGCCGGCGGCGATCATAACCGAGGGATTTGAAGTATTCGTGCAGCTGGTAATTGCGGCAATAACTACGCTGCCGTGGTGAAGATCTCCATTGCCAGATGCCGGCATGGGTTGAGATTTTTGTCCCGGCTTCAACAATGCCGGCAAGGCGCTCGCAAACGATTCCCGCGCCTGCGAAAGGGCGACGCGATCTTGCGGCCGCTTGGGACCGGCAATACTCGGCTCGACGGAATCCAGATCAAGCGCCAGCAGTTCGGAATATTCAGCTTCGGCCTTCTTGGCATCGTGGAATAATCCCTGCTCGCGGCAGTAAGCCTCGACCAACGCAATCTGTTCGTCGGAGCGTCCGGTTAGGCGCAAATAATTAAGCGTCTCCTTGTCGACTGGAAATATTCCGCAAGTGGCCCCATACTCCGGAGACATGTTGCTGATAGTCGCGCGATCTGCCAGCGACAACTCCGGCAAGCCCGGGCCAAAGAATTCCACAAACTTTCCGACGACACCGTACTTGCGCAGCATTTCCGTGATCGTCAGCACCAAATCTGTAGCCGTGGCGCCTTCGCGCAGTCTTCCTGTCAGCTTCACTCCCACCACGTGGGGAATCAGCATGGAAACCGGCTGTCCCAACATCGCGGCCTCAGCTTCAATCCCGCCGACGCCCCATCCAAGCACTCCCAAGCCATTGATCATGGTGGTGTGGCTGTCTGTGCCGACTAGTGTATCGGGATAAGCGGACCGTTTGCCATTTGCCTCGTGGACGAAGACGACGTGGGCCAGATATTCAAGGTTCACCTGATGCACAATGCCAGTGTCCGGGGGGACGATGGCGAGATTGCGGAAGGCGGTTTGTCCCCAACGCAGAAAGGCGTAGCGCTCTTTATTTCGCAAAAATTCTAATTCGGCGTTCAACCCGAATGATTGTTGGCTCCCGAACGAATCGACCTGGACAGAGTGGTCAATGACCAACTGCGCCGGTTGCAGTGGATTGATCAAACTGGGATCGCCGGAGAATCTGCTCATGGCATCGCGCATGGCAGCAAGATCCACGACGGCGGGCACGCCGGTAAAATCTTGCAGCAGCACCCGGCTTGGCGTGAATGCGATTTCATTTTCGCTGGCGGCTTTTCCGTTCCATTTTGCAAGCGTCTCGATGTCTTGTTTGCGGACGTTGTGTCCATCTTCGGTGCGGAGAAGATTTTCCAACAGAATCCGCAGAGAGTAGGGCAGATGCTTCGTCGAAATTCCTTGTTTGTCGAGTTCACTAAGGAGAAAAATCTCGTAATCGCGGCTGCCGACACGGAGCGTAGATCTGCTATTGAAGCTGTTCATGTATGGAAGGCCTTCCTGCAAATAGTTTATTCGTTCTGAGGAGAATTGCGTAGCGGCAGATGTTCGTAGCCCGGGACGAAAGCGTCAAGCGCTTCCGTGGCTTACTGGACGGTTACCGTCACCGATGCTGTGGTCCTGCCGTATTGGTTGGTGGCATAAAGCGTGTAAGTCGTCGTCTGCGTCGGAGTAACGGTCGTGGTAGTTCCTCGGACTCCGCCTACTTGCGGCGACAAAACATAATAAGACGCGCCTGATGACTGCCAACTTAGCGTGACCGGGATCCCAGCGCTTACGGTCGTCGAGCTGGCGGTAAAACTAGCGATTGCCGGGGCCGAACCTTGCGGAACGTTGGCTGCGGTATAGATCGGGTTCATTTGCACGACTTCGAACGCGGACGCCGGTACTTGCCCAAGATTATGCAGATCATCATTGTCCCAGCGATCGTCGGGTGCGCCGCTCAAGTACATGGCGCTGCCGTTGTCCGCCATAATCATGCCGTAGTGTTGCAGGGCGCTGAGAATTACCTGGACGTTCGCGGAAAATTGCGAGATATCGTAGTTCGATTTCAAGCGCAATCGCATACCCATGGGCGGAGCCAGGGGAGCCGTCGATGTTGCTGCCCAGTGCCCGGCAGGAGGCACCATTGCCGCGCTGCTTTGCGGCAGAGTGAAACGTATGGCGTGCTGAATTTTTCCGACCGCTACTTCGTCATAGCGAACCAACCCGGGGAAGATGGGTAAGCCGGCGGCATCGGCGGAAGTCCACGTCCAGGGGCGCTGCTCGTCATTTTCCAGATCCCAGATCGTGGCTGAATCCGCATTCCACGAGCCGTCGCTGTTGGGAACGGAATTGTAAAGTTCGTAGAGAAAACAGTTGCTGTTGTCGAGGACCAGCACGTGCCGGTCGCCGTTCCCTGGATTTGGATAGCCTTCAATTGGAGCGTTGGACGGGATTGGCATCGGTCCGGGATCGCTCTCGCTGCCATACGCGGTGAAATTAATGTTGACGACCGGTTGCGATGCGCTCACGACGGAGTAAGGAATGCCGATGCTGGATCCCGCATATAAGCCGGAGCCGAAATCGGGATGCAGTCCGACAGTGGGCCCGATGAAATTGATGATGGCCGCGGAATTGGGATCTACCGAGGCGGCGGAGATGTCCTGGTTCCATGGATCGGTAGATGGGAAGGGACGGAACCCGTTCAAACTAGCGCCTTGACCAGCAGACATCGCAGAACACGCGCTGGATTGGGAACCAGCGCCGCCTCCCGACCCGCCTGACCCACCGCTGCCGCCTGCTCCAGTCGAACCACCGTTACCGGAGGCACCCGCGCTCGTGTTGGTAGAAGACGCGGATTGAGTTGCCGAACCACCTCCGCAACTTGATAGGAACAGAGAAAGCAAAACGGCTGATGCGATGCCCGTACATAGACTGAGTTTAATTCGCAAGGATGCCTCGAACTCATCTTCAAGGCTCGCATGGCGATTCGCCAAGATGGAATCAGGCCCGTTGCGCAAGTTTTACGGACATGTACGTCGGGCCAGACGCCTGCTTTGTTAACCTATGAGCCGCAAACGCTTCAGGGTTGCCTTTCCACCATGAACCGGCGCCAGCTTGGGTATGTAAATGGCAATAGCAGGACGGCCATCAAGAACATCGAGCGAAGACGGCTCCGGTACCGTAACCATCGCAGGAGCGGACGCCATCTGATCGGAAAGTACTATAGATCCCGGGTCGAAGCCGATGCTGTTCGGGTCTTGGGAATACTCGTCATACGTAAGAGCGATGTTTCCGTGAGCGTTTGTATCAGGTTCGGCGGTCGGGTTAATATCGAACTCACCGACACCTGACATCGAATTGGGATCGAACGCCGCTGAAAGCGTTGACGACGGATCGACGACATAGAATTGGCTACTCAGAAAATCAGTGTAGTTCGTCCCGTCCCCGACACCGGGATCCGATCCCGCCGTCGGGTCAAATGTGGACCCTGTCAATACAAGCCAATCCGCCGTCGAGTTCGTAATAGCGAAGCCCCAGCCCACGACCGATCCGGGATTTCCACTAACGCTACCGCTGCTTGGATCAAGTATAAACGTTACAGAGTCGGCGGCGGCGAAGGCGGAAAATGCCACTGCAATCACGATGGTTAAAATGACTCGCTTCATTGGTGTTCTCCTCGTCACTAATAATGTGTTGCGATAAGAATCTCTACCTAAATTGATTCCCCAGCGTAAACGTTCCGGTGTCGTAGACCGCCGAACTCCACGGCATCTTCAAAGTAAAGCGCGCGAGACTGGCGCACCCAGCGAAGTCAATTGTGAAAGCTGCGCTGGCCGAGTCACTCGCCCCGATGTCTCCGAGCACAATCGGGTAGCTCGATGGGGCCGTAACCACCGGCATACACGCCGCACCTGCAACCTGAGTCAGGGTGAATCCGTTGATCTGCGTCGCATAAGCTGTGCCCGATCCATTGTTGCTTGCGGTGATTGTCCAGACGCGCGCATTCTGCGCCCCAGATTTGCCGGTGACGGTGAACGCGAGCCCGAATCCCGGTAATTGCGTGGGATCGACAATCCCCCAGTACGCAGGCTTCGCTTGCAGCATGGTGTCGAACGGAAGCGGCAGATCGAGCCGGTCGATAGGGAAAGTATCCAGCCAGGTATCGTCATCGGCCATGCCCCAGAACGTCACGGCGTCGAGCTTGCCCTTCAGTTGCCGTAGGGCGGTGAAGTACTGCGCATAGAGCCAGCCCTGTTCGGCGATGATGGAAGCCGGCACCGTGCCGCCATTCGCTCCATAATTGGAAGTATTGTCGCCAGCGCGGTAGACACTGACATCCATTTCAGTGATCTGCTGATGCAGCCCGGGGAAGGTACTCGCGATTGTGTTAATGGCATTAACGATTGCCGATGTTGATGGATAGTTAATAGCGTTGTGCATTTCATGTCCTACGCCATCGATGGGAATGCCGCGACTGCGAAGGTCTGTCACCACATTGACTAGGCATGCCAGGCGATTGGGGTCCGTGGTGCTGTAGTCGTTGATAAACAACTGTGTCCCAGAAGGCGTATACAGACGCGCCGCCTGCAAGGCGATATCGATATAACTCTTGCCCAGTATCTGATAAAACGGACCGTGATCAAGGCAATCAGGCTGACTCGGATCAAGAGGCTCGTTAACTACGTCCCACACATACACCGCGCTGCCGAAGTGCTGTACTTCGACCATGATGTGGTTTTGAATTCGTTGCGTGAGCAGCGCCACATCTGCGGGGTTCGACGCCGAGAGCGGAGTTTTGCCATCCTCTTCCAGGAAGACCCATGCCGGAACCTGCGCTCCCGTGGCCCAGACCAGGTTGTGTCCGCGGATCAGCATGTTGTTTGATTGCGCGAAACTGACCTCGGCGTCTGCGGTGGTGAAGGTAAAATTGCCTTCTGTCGGTTCAGTGGAACTCCATTTCATATCGTTTCCCGACACAATACTGTTGAAGTGCTTAGTCAGCAATTGAGCGTGCGGACCAGACAAGTCGGTGGAATCTATTTCCGCTCCGACCGGGAAATAATAGGAAAGCGTCTGGTAGATGGACGGGATATTGGTTTGAATCTGTACGGGCGGAATATAGGTCAACTGGAAGTCGTCAATGTAGAAGCTTTGCGTCCCGCTGTTCGATTCGACGTATAGAAACGCCTGTCCGGGATCGTAAGCGGCTGCCATGGAGTAAGTAGGGATAGAAAGATTGACCCAGGTTCCGAGTGGCACGGCGGTGTTGTTTACCACTGTGTGGTAACTGGTAGTTCCGGACAGTGTGGTTTGCAAGCTTACGCGCAGCGTATCGGCTTGCGTGGCCGTCGGAGCGAGTTTTACCCACACGCTGATCGAATAAGACGAGCCGTTATACATTTTATTGTTCACGCTGATCTGCGGTCCGTCATAGGCGGCAGTGCGGTTGGTGATCAGTAAGCTGTGCGTGCCGCTGTGAGCATCCGCCGTGGTATTCGTAAGCGTGGCACCTGCGCGTGAACTCCAGCCGTCAAGGCCGCCATCCTCAAACGTAGTCGTGATTCCGGAATTATCCTGCGGGCCGCCGGGAGGGCCGGCAATCTCGTTGATAACCACGTCGTCCAAATAAAAAGACTGCGCAGTTGTCGCCCCGACTAATTGAGCATAGAGAAGCAAGCTGGTTTCAGTGGTGCTGACGGTGTAAGCGCCGCCGATCTGCGCCCAGCCCGATGCAGTCACCGGAACCTGATACGTGCCAATCGTGTCATAGCAAGTTCCGCCGGAGCATCCGGGATCGCTGCGCTTCATGGTGAAGTTCGCAGATGCCGCGCTTTCGCCCCCGGTCAGCATCAAGTATCCGGTGATCTGATAGGTCGCGCCCGGCAGCAGATTTGTCAGCTGAATACTGGGTCCGCCGGAACCAGTGCTGCCTGTCGAGGTCAACAAACTGTGCGTGCCCGTATATGCCGCGGCCGCCGTGTTGACCGGGGCACTCGCGCCATTGAATGAAACCCAGCCTTGCGTCCTTCCATCTTCGAAGTCATATTGCGCGACCACTTGGGATTGCGCGCAGGGGGCGAATAGAACAAGCAGAACTGGAACAGAAAGAAGAGCGGTGAAATAGTTAAGCCGGTTTAAAATCCATCGTCGTGGATGCAACATGAAAAACCTCAATTCGTGTACGGTAACGGTCGAGGACGGGACGAACTATATCCCCAAATGAGAGAGTTTGTCAAAGGGGTAAATACCTTAGATATTTTGGGACTTGGATATTCGTAGAGTGGGAACAGCTCACCCTTGTAAAGCTGGGATTCGCGCAGCATGCGCCGTAATGGCGACCCCCACACCCTCACAAAAAAGCTCGCGAGGATAGGGAGAACTTTTGATCTTTTTAGCAGACAACTCGCGCTTTTCATCTGCATCTGATTCCCCCGAAGGAAGGTCCTATGAATCGCCTAAGTGTTTTGGCACTCTTGCTCGCACCCACGATTTCTCATGCTCAGTTTTCTTACGCGCCGATAAATGTGCCGGGCGCAGTGTCCACGGAAGCGCGGGGAATCAACAACAATGGCGAAATCGTCGGGTTCTATAAAACAGTCGCCTGCTCCGACTATGATGCCAACGTACCCAACTGCCAAACCAAGGGTTTCAAATACGTGAACGGGTCCTACATCAAGCTTATGGTTCCGGGAAGCGTGAGCACGGCGATTCTGGGCGTGAATGATAGTGGGGATTTGGTGGGATTTTACTCCAAGCCAACGAGCGGATGTGCTAACCCGGTGTTTCACGGCTTCATCTGGTACCACCAGAATGTGGTGAAGACGATCGACTATCCCGGCTCTGATGGCTGTAACAACTATTCGGACAATAATGTTACCGGGACAACCGTGCCGTTAGGTATCAACGTCGCAGGCACTGTCGTAGGAGGACTGTGGGGTATTACTCCGACAGGCGCTTTCCCCAATACTGGCTGGGTGTGGGTTAACGGCACCTTTAGCGTCATGAATCCAGGACAAGTAACTGGGTCGAGCACGTGCTGCTGGTCAGTAAACGGAATTAGCAACAACGGCATCCTCACCGGGCAGGTTTTCAAAGCAGACTTTTGGGAAGCCTGGATGAAGATCTCCACCGACGAGGATTTTTATAGAGGCGACGAGGATACCCGCGGCACCGGGCTGAACAACAATATAGACACGATTGGATACACCGGGGCAAGCGGTTGGTTCGTTAAAACCCTCGAAGCAAATGAAGGCACCGAAGGCGACTCGGAGCCCACACCGGTTTTCATCCCGGTCGCCTATCCGAGCGCCGCCGCCACGCTTCCCTTCGGTATCAATAATGCGCGGGCCGTGGTGGGAGCGTATGGCGACGCATCGAACGGAATGCACGGATTCCTGGCGACCGCAGACTTCTAAAGAGCCGGACGGGAAAAGCAGTAATGACTACCAAACCGTCCCACCTTTACATTGCTGTAAAGGGTGGGGCCATCCGGCGTTGGCGTACCTCTTTATTGCTCCTCATTTATTGCTCGACGCAATAAAGAGGATTGCTGACGTTACAGTCGGACGAGACTGAGTCGCTCCAATCGGTATTGCTGCACGCGCCCGTTTCGGTACAACCAGCATCGCCAGTGGGATTGTCGCTGCCGCTGGCGCTGGTCCAATTCGCACAATTGTTTACCGACGGAGTGCCCGAGTTCAAGGTCCCGGTATAGGCCAGACGATTGAGAGGCGACGACGACGCGCCGGTCGCCAACACGTCAATCTCGTGACTATGGGCGGGCGACGCAAACGCAGTCCAGTTGGCGGCCACCTGATCCAGAGAAGCATCCGGCACTACGTATGGCAGATTGCTGTGGGTGAATGCGGTGGCCGGATTGTCACCGGGCACGCTGGTCGATAACCAGACCTTGTAAGTGCCAGGAAGCCCGGCATTTTGCGCTTCCGTCTGGCATATCGCATTGCCCGCAGATGTTCCGCCAAAATTGCCGGGGTGAATGCTGGCGGTAAGGAACACGATCTTGGAAGAAACCAGCGCGGCAACGCAGGTCGTCGTCGGCGTGCCCGGATACAGCGCACTACAAATTGCGGCAGGTGTTACCGTGGCATTCGATCCGGCAGGTCCGGCTGGTCCGGGAGGCCCTTGCGCCCCCGGCGCTCCGGGTGGTCCTTGAAGTCCCATCACTCCCATTGGTCCTTCCGGTCCGACTGCCCCGACCGTCACGATGAAATAAGCATTGTCCAGAGCGTTCGTGTCGCAAAAAAATTGGTTCAACTTGAACACCACTACCACGGAATATGAGCCCGCGCTGAACGGCGCAGGGAATGTGGCTGTGATTTTCGTTGGCGTGGCCATAACGGCCGATCCCGATACGGTGGTATTCCCCACGGTGACCGAGCACACTCCCGTATTGAGCAACCCCTCGAGGTTGGTGCCAGTAAGCGTGAGCACGGTGCTGGTGCCATTCACGGTGCCCTCATTGATCACCGGAAGACCAACGGTGGCAAACGCGGAACCCGCCAAAATTACCAGTGCGCAGATAATCACACTTGCGCGCCCACACTTCTTCATCGGCACCATAAAGTTCTCCTGGGATTGAGTGTTTGCCGCCCCGGGGGGTTATCGGGAGGAAGCAACAGTAGACGGATTCTGTCATCCCCAGCGCAAGCTGTCAAGATGCAGCGGCTTGCATGTATGTATGCAATGCCCCGCATACTGGCGGGTGGACTGTCCCCTCGATAATGTCGGAGGCTGATTTAGGTCATTCAAAAATCTCTTCCGCCTTTGGCCGTCCCCGCCTCTACAAAAAGCGTAAAGGTGGCCCAGCACGCGCGAATCCTTGTTTCAGCGCCTGAATGACGACTGACGGATTGCGCCGCTCCGGTTCGCTGAACAGAAGATGCACGTGTTCGGGCATAACGACGTATCCGATGACCGCGAACCGATAGCGGCGGCGGACCTGCTCCAGGACCTGAAGGAATAAATCTCGATTCTGCTTTTTCCAAGTAGGGCGCGGCGCTGATAACAGCTTGTGGTAATGAAGTGTAGATATCCGGCACCGTAATAGCGATGGAGTCGCCTTGGCATTCGAGATGTCTATCACGGGACTGGGAGTTTCCGATGTGACCAATGACCAAGGGATTGAGAGCACGAATGCCCACCCGTCGAAAACCACGACGAGTGGGGCAGCCGGTTTTGTTTATGATGTGGAGGAGATCAAATTCTGAGCAAAGGTGGCCCAGCCCCCAGCTCACTGCTCCCGCAAAAGTTACCAACCAACTGACCGGGTTCTCTTATGACGGGGCTGGTAACCTGATCAAGAACGGATCGACATCGTATACCTACGATCCGGAGAACCACCTTTCCACCGTCAATGGCTGGACGTACACTTACAAC
This sequence comes from uncultured Acidobacteriaceae bacterium, assembly GCA_963849315.1. Classification (GTDB taxonomy): domain Bacteria; phylum Acidobacteriota; class Terriglobia; order Terriglobales; family Acidobacteriaceae; genus PALSA-188. The sequence goes on from CAWKGT010000002.1 coordinate 1,402,158, forward strand.
AACAACGGTCAACGGGTGCGCAAGTCGAACGGAACGACGGGGACGGTATATTGGGGCGGCAGTGACGGCAATACGCTGGCCGAAACCGATCTGAACGGCAATGGCACCGAAGAATATATTTTCTTCGATGGAAAGCGGGTGGCGCGTCGCGATCTGCCGAGCGGCACGGTGCATTACTACTTTTCAGATGACATCGGATCGAACGACGTAGTCACAAACGCCACCGGAACTACGGTCGAAGAGGACTTGGACTACTATCCCTACGGCGGAATCGTCGCAGGCGGCACAGACAACGTCCCGCAGAACTACAAATTCACCGGCAAAGAACGGGACCCGGAGTCGGGGCTGGATAACTTTGGGGCGAGGTACGACGCATCGAGCTTGGGGCGGTTCATGACGCCTGACAACGGCTCAGCCCAAGACTCGGGCAATCCGCAAAGCTGGAATCTCTACAGCTATGTCATGAACAACCCGACGACGAACGTCGATCCCGACGGTCACGACTGTATCCACATCAACACCGATAGCGGGAAGTTTGAGGGCTGGGATAGCGGAGACTGCGACAACTCGACGGAGGAAAAAGCAAACTCCGGAATCTATGTCGATGGAACGATCAACTCGTTGCAGTTCAACAGCAGTGCCGGAAGCTTAGACTTCGGATACACGGACGAGAATGGGAACGTTGGCGCGGGCACTATCCTCGGTGTAGCGCAACCACAAAAAGCGGCTCCAATAAACGATCCAGGAATGATTCCCGGCATGCTCGGCCCGGGTGACTTGATACTGTTCAGCGGCGTGAAGGCGCCCAGCGTTGTGACTGACGCTCTTGGAAAGGTTCTGGGATCCATCTTCGGAAAGACCGTTGAGGAGACGGGCGCTGCGGTAGAGGACATCGTTGCGAAGGCGGGCTCTTCAGTCGGAAATCAATCAATAAAGGCTTCTAGCCGGGCGGCAGCCGAAGAAGCTGCAGAAAAATGGGTTGGAGCTGGGGCCCGACCAATTATGAGAGAGGGCGAGCAGGTCGGTTTTGTAAGTGCGGACGGGACCAAGGTGGCCCGATGGACGAGTGCTGGGAAACCCGACCCCTACATAAATTTGACGAACAACACGACGGGATGGAAATCTGCACGTGCATTTCTAACAATTTATGACACCAGAGGCGATTGCACTACTTCAACAAAGCATTGGGAAGGTGGTCCGGCTCACGCGCCCTGATGGTGAAGTAATAGTTGCAAAGATTACCTTGGTCGACCCGCTTGATGAGGAGATCGTTTTCGACATGCTTTCCACGAGCGACGAATCCAAGTATGAGAAGTTTGACCGGCAGCCGGCCTACCTGCTGTATTTCGGTGACATCTCTACCGTTAACGCTATGACGGATTCGACTTCTTGACTAAGGCGGCTAGGTGCTCTAGCGCCATCGGTACTGAGTGCGAGGATGATTCGAATTTATGCTTATGATGCAGCAGGCTTCAATTACTGATCTGCTCCCCAAAAACCGCACAGGGCTGGATATGATTTTATATTGCGGAAGGGGGATGGAGGATGAGCCAGAATAAATTCAGTGAGGCGGTGATGATCGGGGCGCTCAAGCAACTCGAAGCCGGACGAAAAGCCGAAGACATTGGGCGCGAAGTGGGAGTATCGAAGCACACGATTTATGCCTGGAAAGCGAAGTATGGCGGGATGACCGTGAGCGAAGCGCAGGAAGCCAAACAGTTGCGCGACGAAAACACACGGTTGAAAAAACTGGTAGTGGATCTGAGTCTGGACAAAGAGATGCTGAAGGCGGTGATCGCAAAAAACGGCTGGAGCTCGTAGACCAGCGGTCGGATGCGAACTGGCTGCGGATCGAGTACGCGGCCAGCGAGCGCCGGGTTTGCGGGCTGATGACGATGGCGGTATCGAGTTATCGCTATCAGGCGACGCGATGCGATGAAGAGTTGCGCCGACGGTTGGTGAAGTTGGCGCGGGAGAAGCCGCGCTTCGGATATCGGCGATTGCAGGTTTTATTGCGGCGGGAAGGAGAGCCGGTGAACCACAAACGAGTGCATCGGGTGTATCGGGAGTTGGGACTGGTGCTACGGCGGAAGAAGCGAAAGCATTGCGTGCGCGCAGGAAAGCCGCTACAGGCGCGGACTTCGGCGAACCAGGAGTGGGCGCTGGATTTCGTGCACGATGCGGTGGAATGCGGACGGGCGATCCGGGTGCTGAGCGTGGTGGATGCCTATACGCGGGAATGTTTGGCGCTGGAAGTGGATACCAGTTTCGCCAGCCGCAGAGTGACGCGGGTACTGGATGCAATCATCGCCGAGCGCGGGATGCCGGAAGCGATTCGCTGCGACAACGGGCCAGAGTTTACCAGCCGGCATTTTCTGGCGTGGGCCGTAGAGCGGCAGATCGAGTTGGTGCATATACAACCGGGCAAGCCGACGCAGAACGCGCGAGTAGAAAGTTTTCACGGACGACTGAGAGAAGAGTGTTTGAACATAAGCTGGTTTCAGAACTTGTTCGATGCGCGAAGCGAAAGATCGCAGCGTGGAGGACGGAGTACAACGAGGAACGTCCGCATAGCAGTTTGGGCTATCTGACGCCAACCGAGTTTGCGATGCGGGCAACCACGGGCTATGGAAAAGACGCTTGCCAAAAAACGGCAAGCTTGGAAAACGCGGGACGCGTTTCCCACTTTCCCACAGCTCCGGCGACTGCGGATCTGGGAGATGAATTTCAACCAATTCGTCGTATCCTGAGGTGAACGGAAAAAGGGGGCAGATCAATCCTCCGGACACGCAAAGCTGTTCCTATGCTTATGACGACCTGGCGCGGCTGCAAAGTGTGGGGTGCGGATCTGTGTGGGGGCAGACTTTTGTTAGCGATGCCTTCGGAAATACCACAAAGATTGGCAGCAGTGCTTGGCAACCGACTTACAATACAAAGAATCAGTATGCATCCCTTCCGAGCTTCACCCCGACTTATGATGCGAATGGTGACCTAGTTACCGATAGCTTCCATACTTACAAATGGGATGCCGAGGGCCACGTCACGGCGATTGATTCGATTGGCCTCGCTTACGACGCGCTGGCTAGAATGGTTGAACAGAACCCTTCGTCGGGAACGTACTATCAGATTGTGTACACGCCGATGGGCAGCAAACTTGCGGTCATGAAAGGACAGACGATCCAGCAGGCATTCGTGCCTTTGCCGGGCGGAACCACCGCGGAATATTTGTCGTGGGGATTGAGCTACTACCGACATCCTGATTGGCTGGGCAGTGAACGGCTGGAATCGAGCACGAGTCATTCGATCCTGCAAGACACTGCCTACGCTCCGTTCGGAGAGCCGTATGCAGAATTAAGTGGCGGCAATGGCGATTTGTCTTTCACTGGCCAGAATAAAGACACAGACTGGCTGAATTTCGACTTCATGTATCGGGAATACGACCCGCGACAGGGGCGGTGGCTTTCGCCCGATCCTTCTGGGTTGGCTGCAGTTGACCCCAGCGACCCACAAAGCTGGAATCGCTACGCGTACGTGGAAAATAATCCGCTGAGCTTCACCGACCCGTTAGGACTGCAACATCCCGCCTGTTTCAATACCCGCGCCTGCAACCCCGCCTGGCAAAGTTGGAGCGACGCTGGATGGCTCGGCGATGGCCCGGACGCAAGCTCTGCAATCACGAACTTCTTCATGAACGGAACTGGCCCGATTGGGACGGGAAATGGTCACTTCATTTTTCGAGAACAACCCCATTGCCGAAATGCTGACCTTTTGGCTGGAACACCTGGCTTTGCTTTCGGTGGGCTAATTACAGGCCAAAGCAATGCCGCAAACACAGATAGTCCAGCGTGGGCGTTCACGAAAACCCTCTTCTCCCTGCAGCCTCAAGTAGACGCTTGGAACAAGGGGTACTACAAGTGTCTGGCTAAGACGGCTGCGGGCGGGGCGACGGCGCCGGTTGTAACGCACGCGGCGGGCGTAGCGGCAACAAATGCGGTAGAGAACGGAGCTTCGACAATCGCCGGTGCTTACTATCATTTCACAGACGCGCGATTTACTGCTTGGGGCAAGTATTCCCAAGGCTCGTGCCGAACTTAGCAACCGAAGATTGCTGCTGTGGCGGAGGCATTAGATGTCGCCGGTTGGGCATATTTTGATTACGAGCTTGGAAAGGCCATAGGCGAGTGCTCGGGGGTGCTCCTATGAAGCACCTCGGTCCTGGAAGTCGCTTTGCAATCGGGCTGCTGATCTGTTGCACGGTCTGGATGGTGGTGCTAAGAGTCTCCGGTTTGTTCCGCATCAGCCCGGTTCGCTTTCCAGTCTGGGCTGGTTTTCTCGTGGCCCTAGGCATTTTCCTGGCGGGACCTGTAATATTTACGTTTGCGTAATCGCTCGATACGGGCATTCGTATTATTCGCGGCTCTCGTGTTCTTAGGATGCGCTTTCGTTTTCCCTTGGTTCTACGACCAGCTCCCGATCTATTTTTGGCTGACGTTGTTGCTGGCCTACGTGGAGGTATTCTGGATTATTCCGTCGCTGCTCAAGAGGCGTAGATGCTTGGATGAAAAACGCGGGAATTCGAAGCCGCAAACAACGGCTTCACGCTCGGCATCCTGCGCACCAGGTCAGACGTACAGCCAGTGTCTAGCGGCAAATTCATCAACTTACAGCATCAACAATTGGCTTCCATCGTCCGCCCAAAATGGCGCAACAAAGTTCGCTCTCGGCAACGATGTGTCCAATGCACTCTTTGGAGATGCGAATGAAGGAACTGCCGGATTGGTGGTCGGTGCAGGAGAGCGGCTGCCCCACTCGGGGTTGGTACAGCCGGAACTTTCGGGAGAAGAACCGCGTCAATCTTCAACCTCAACCTTTCTGGAACCACCGGACCCCGCGCCGACGATTCTGGGCAAGACCGGGCTGCGGAAGTTGTCGGATGGGTTTCTGGGGCCTTCGACGAAAGCTCGCGGCTGACATCGGTGCGACCGCAGCCGAGGCATTGAATTGCATTGGGCATCGGTAGGCAGCAAGGAGAGCACATCAATGAGCCGCACTGTTCGGGAACTGGTTAAGACCGGATTCCTGTTAGCAGGCGGAATGCTCTCGTTTTGCGCCTCGCTGTTTCTTCTTGCCTATGGGCTAGATGCAGTGTGGTCTGAGGGCCACTTCGTTTCGTCTGCGTGGCTTGGCTGGGTAGAACTGTCTTTGGCAGCGGTGCTTATTCCGCTCACCATGCATCTGTGGATGCAGTTTTTCGCGGGATGCGTTGGTTTCGGCTTTCTCAAGACTGTTGTGGTCGCTATTGCTGGCCGAGATTGGTTTCCTCCGCACTTGGCTTTCTCCCGGCTGGAAGCGGCAGAGATGGCCTTGTTTTTCGGGTCCTCACGTTCGTTTGGCTGGCAAGGTTTGCTAGGGCCAGACCGGAGCTTCCCGACAGGATTGCCATCGCCGTGTACCTGTTCTCTTTCCTCGGGTATCGCAACAATCCCCATTTTTCCATCGTGCAGGGAATAATCGGACTGGCAGCGCTCTTTCTGCACGGCGTTTTCTCGCTGGAGGGGCAGGGGGCGCAAAGCTCCAAACCATCCGCTGGTGCATCCGAGCCAACTTCCCTAAAGCCTTAGCGCTAACGTTCCTGGGCTGTGCCCTGCGATCCGGGAGCTGGTGAGGGTTCGGTGGTTGAGAGTTTTTTCTTTAGCTGCCGATCCGCCGCTGGTGTTCCGATCCTGCCGAGTGGTCCCGGTTGGCCGTCCGGGGGGATGAGGTTCGGCATTCGGGGCTGTGACACTGTGCGGTATCGGGCTAGGGCGGGTGGCCCACCTTTACGTTTTTTGTAAAGGTGGGGACGGCGAAGTTGAAGCGGGAGATAGAAACGCTAAGGTCACACGTCACAGCTTTTTGCTTTGCGCAGTGTGTAAGCTCGTGGAGTGTCCAATCATCCGACGCGCTATTACGGCAGCAACGATCTGCATTTTATCAATTGCAGTTGCTACCGCCGTCAGCCCTGGCTAGCCAGCAGAAAGCGCCGCGATTGTTTCTTACTGTCTTGGACCAAGTACGGCAGCGATATAGATTCGTGGTTGTAGGATACGTTGTGATGCCGGAACACATTCATCTATTAATCAGTGAACCGGAGCGGGACAATTCCTCGCGCGTGATGCAGGCGGTAAAACAAGGCTTCGCGCGGCGGCGTTCTGAAAGTCTGCGGCGGAAAAGAGTCGCCGCGCAGCAGGAATTATTCTCGTTTAACGCGGAGCATGTCTGGCAAAAGCGTTTCTACGACTTCAACGTGTTCACGGCGCGTAAGCGGATCGAGAAGCTGCGCTACATGCACCAAAATCCGGTGAAGCGTGGGCTGGTCCAAGAGCCAGAGCAGTGGCTGTGGAGCAGCTATCGGAGTTACGCTCTGGGGGAGACAGGTGCCGTGCAAATTAATCAATGGGGCAAAGCAAAGATCAAAATTCCGGCGCAGGCAGCATGAATCCCCACCTTTACAAAAAACGTAAAGGTGGGCCACCCGCCCGGAGCGTATCCAGTCCCAACGGGTCGATGTTAGCGACAGGATTATTGAGAGCATATCCATATCTATTCCAGCTCTGTGGGTTGGCGGGATTTACGGCACCCATTCCCGAGCGTCCGACCGTCGGCCTGCGCCGCCATTTCCAGCTGCGCGTACTCTGCTTCGCTCACTTTCACAATCACGATGCGGTCCGCTCTGGTGGCTTCACCATGTCCTTGGCTTGTCCGCTGCCCAGTTCGTCGCGCAGACGGCCAGGATCAACAGCGAGCTAAACTCCCGCGTTGAAGGATTGCCGTCATGATCGGCGGATCTAGCCGTCCTACTGAACAAGTTCGCCACGGTAACCGAAGGTTACCGTGCAGCACCCGTTCCGGGGTGACGTGTCACCCCTCCACCCGACGCCGAAGGCGGCGCAGTTTTTGATCCTCCCCGATACCGCACAGTAACCCGACGAAACCGGTAGTAGACTGCCCTGGAGGGCTGGAGGGCCGGGCATGAACCGCAAATCGCGACTGAAAGCGATTGGAGCAGGGGCCGCCCTTGTAGCAGTCGGGTACCTGCGGATAAGGGGAGGAGCTCAGGTCATCACGCACTGGACGGGCCAACCTATGTTCTCGTCCGGCCTTATCGCTGGCGGTCTCGTTCTCATCGCATCTGCCGCAATCCCGAAACGGCTGATGTCGAGGCTCACCACCGTCAAAAAGCGTTAGATTCAAACCCGCCCTCTATTGTGCTTTAGGGTTTTCGGGCGAGATCCATGTAGAGCCTCTCATTCGCCTTATCGCCGAGATAGCGGTAGGTCTGCGACAAGCCCTCGTATACCTGCTTGCGTGGGACAGCGGGGCTCTGGTCCGGGAAGTCTCGCAAGATCGTTTCTAGCTGCTGCTTTGCCTGCGCTAAGGCCCCAGTCTTGTAGTGGAGTATTGCCAGGCGATACAACGCTCGCTCCTCAACGTCGTTCTTGAGGCCGAAACCGACAGCTCGAATGAACTCCTGTTTTGCAGCTTCGGTGTCGTTTGCATCCTCAAGGCACACGCCTAGTGCAAAGTGTACCTGTTGCTCATCCGTCGCCTGGTTGAAGGAAAAATAAATGCCTCCGCAGAGTGGGCAGCGCCTCTTTGAACCGAGAAAGACCGACTAGCGTCAAGGCTCGACGACATTGGATATCCTCATACAAGTAGCGGAACCGCTCCTCCTTGAAGGCTTCGCTGTGTCGGTCAAGCATCGCGACGAAAGCTGATAAGCCCTCCTCATACCTACCCTCCTGTATTAGGAGAGTGGGTTCGCAGAACTCGGCATTCAAGAGAACTTCTGGTTCCGATATGTGCACTTGCTTCAGTTGGCCAAGCGTCTGCCGAGCTTCCTTCAGGCGACCGAGTGTGCAGTAGAACACGTGGACGCCCGTCAAGATACTCGCTTTCTCGTTCGCGTCGGTTGTTTCCGTGAGCAGAACTTGAGACTCCCGAATCGCATCTTCTAGGCGACCAGAGTCTCGCAGTTCCGCTATACGCTCAAAATGCGCCGTATCCATTCCAGCAAAGCTCCGAAAGTCATGCCTGAGGAGGCGCATAAGGCCGCACCTCAGGCCAGGATTCGTGAGACAAGGATCGACCATGACCGGAACGCTGATATTCTGTATGCCGTCCAGCAATTCCATCAAAAGCGCCGGTATCGCTTTGTACCAAGGAACGTCCGATGGCAACACGGGTGGATTGACCTCAGGCGGCGCCCCCTGGGGCCAGATCGGATTCTGCGGGTTTGGAAGGTTTGTTGGCGGCCTGCCTCGTGTGGCCCACTTTGCGTAAATAGCAGGCCCATTCATTCCAGGAGGAAGAACGCCTGCAAAGTACATGCCGTTGTTTGCGGCGTTGCTCACTGCCCAGCTATCGCCGCCGCTGCTACCATTTCCAATCGCTCCCAGATTCGTCCAATCGGGTACAAAGGTGCCGAAGTTTTCGGCGCCGCATTGGCTGCCCGGGGGACAAAGACCTTGAATAAAGGTATGCCCGGTTAGCAGCATAAGGTTTCCGCCCTGGACGCTATACCAAGGAATGTTCCCACTCCCAAGCCACGCAGACTCATTGGCGGCCTCATTTGCCCCCAGGGGTCCACCATCGTCGCCACCCCTTAGACCGCCGCACATATCGCAGGGCGAACCGCCACCCAGTCCCCAGTCGCAACCACTGCTAAGGCAAGCCCGGTGAAACAGTCCGAAAGGATCGGTGAAATTGAGCGGATTATTTTCCACGTACGCGTAGCGATTCCAGCTTTGTGGGTCGCTGGGGTCAACTGCAGCCAACCCAGAAGGATCGGGCGAAAGCCACCGCCCCTGTCGCGGGTCGTATTCCCGATACATGAAGTCGAAATTCAGCCAGTCTGTGTCTTTATTCTGGCCAGTGAAAGACAAATCGCCATTGCCGCCACTTAATTCTGCATACGGCTCTCCGAACGGAGCGTAGGCAGTGTCTTGCAGGATCGAATGACTCGTGCTCGATTCCAGCCGTTCACTGCCCAGCCAATCAGGATGTCGGTAGTAGCTCTAGACTCCACTACCAGTTTTTTCAACCGTGTGTTTTCGTCGCGCAACTGTTTGGCTTCCTGCGCTTCGCTCACCGTCATCCCGCCATACTTCGCTTTCCAGGCATAAATCGTGTGCTTCGATACTCCCACTTCGCGCCCAATGTCTTCGGCTTTTCGTCCGGCTTCGAGTTGCTTGAGCGCCCCGATCATCACCGCCTCACTGAATTTATTCTGGCTCATCCTCCATCCCCCTTCCGCAATATAAAATCATATCCAGCCCTGTGCGGTTTTTGGGGAGCAGATCAGCGCCACAGCTCCCGATGGAGACCCACAAACGCGGCAAGGCCGCCCCCAGAGGGACGGCCTGCCGAGCGCTGGAATGACACGCTTTCCTCAGACTCTTACTACAGTCGCACCCTTCACGCTGACTGTATACGATTCGAATTGACCACTGGAGTCGTGTATATGCAGAGCCTTTTTTCCCCTAAACGACAGGGAGAGGGTTCCAGCTTCGGTACTATGAACGCTATTGATCTCCAGGCCGATCAGAAGGTAGAGCGCCGATAAAACATCTGGTAAACGCAGGCGTTCTCCTTCATCCAGAGACATATCGCCTTCCACGCTAATTAGACAGTCGTTGGAAAAATGCAAATTCACTTGGTAGGCCGTGAAGCAGACCGTCTCTAAAGTTCTCCCGCATAGGAAGCTTGGGTCAAAATCGACAGGTAGTCCGAACATATCAGTCCTCTAAGGTTCAGGTGGTGGCTGGCCCACCTTTACGTTTTTTGTAAAGGTGGGAATTCGTGCCGCGTGGGTCCGAATTTAGTCTTCGCTTTTCATAATTCTTCATTCAGGCGGCGTCGGCTTTCCGAGGCCTGAACTCCGACCTACTCCAACGACCATACTCCACTTTCTCAACAAGTCACCGCTTCACCGGATGCACGCTGAGAGGTTTCTCCAATAAAAGAGTTCTCTTAATCGTCGCCGTCTTTACAAACACCCTCAAGCATTGCTGAATGATGCGATTCGAGCCAGCCGCCGAAAACGACAAACCCTCCCAGGGGAACTGAGAGGGTTTCTCCGACACGACAGTGACGCTATCCCCTGCTGACGTTTGAGGCTTGAAATCCTTTAGGACCCTTCAGCAGATCGAACTCCACGGTCTCGCCCTCGTTCAGAGTGCGGTAACCGTTTTCCTGGATTGCGGAAAAATGCACGAAGACATCTTCCCCCGTGGAGCGCTGGATAAAACCATACCCTTTGGCCCCGTTGAACCACTTGACTGTACCTTTTTCTCTCACTAGTTACTCCTTTCGCCAGATTTAACCCGCATTTTCCATCGAGCTTGCGCTCGTTTTACCCCCTCGGAAAATTTGGGAAGATCAACCAGTGGATGCGGCGCGTGCTGTCGTATCAAGGCCAAGAGAAAGGCTCGAATTCTGCGCGCGCTATTGCACAACGACGCGGCACAAAACTGCGAGCCTGACGCAATGCTGAAGATTTCGACTGCGATTCACGAAACATCTACTCCAAAACATGCACTCTGTTTACAGAATTGTGCAATGAGCAAAAGATAATATGCATGAACCATGATTCTGGCAAGGAAAGAATTAGACAACTGGTCGCTCGTCACAAATCTGTGGCAATCTCAAAATGCAAGGCAATTTGATGCTTTAAGAATTAATCCTAAGTAATTGATAAAGAGCGCGTTCTCATTTTGGGGACTCCTCTAGGAAAAGAATGTTATTTCCCACACGCGCGAGATGTGACGGATATCACATCGCGACGCCCATAAAGGCGATAAGATTGCGCTCTCCGTCAGAGGCCGCCTTCGGATTCACGAGGGTCGCTAGGGATTGCCCTACCGGATTCCGACGTGTCAGCCGCCAGCCTCGCGCGGAAGGGGGCTATGGACCTAACGGCATCGACGACAGCACTAACACCATCATCCTCCGAACAATACCCAATAACCCTAGCCACAGACGGAATACCCAGCGCCATCGGCGAGACAAATCCATCGCCAATCTCCAGGGGATGTACGGAGCCGTCAGGGTTTTCGTAGTGTGCGCCACTGACACGGCGCAGAGTGTCCCCATTAAAACAAATTATAATAGGAACACCCTTGGCGGCCGCAATCTGGAGCTCTATGCCCATCCCAGTCGAGGGGAAGCTCGCCTCCGCAACAACAACATCGGCCCGCTCAACCATATCTCGATCCCACACATAACACCGTCGCGGACGGTCGTCGAACGACTCGCCAACCAGCCGAGAATCGCAATCCAGCAGGGCATACATGACGCTGGCACCAGATCCGCGAATCGCACGCGCCAGGCTGTGAACAAATGAGACATATCGAGGGAAAAGTCCTCTCGGAACGTGTGTTAACGCACAGGCAATATAGACATTCATAGCTCTTCTCGCATTTCTCCGGGCTGGCCCCGGGCCTACAAAACAGTGCACACGATCAAGGCAACCGTCATTACCCGCTCCGAGCCATCGACGGTTTTTGCAACTTCGCGGCGACCCACCGCCCACGAAAAGAGTCGGGCCACTAAAGGCAGCGCTATATGAACACCTGGTCAACCCCAAATGAACTGCCCTGCGATCGCGCCGACCTTGCGAAGCAAATTCCCTGCCGACAACGGATGCCCTCGGCCGCGAGTCGGGAGGCGGCCGCAAGCAGGTGAGACCCTGTGGTCAACACGTCATCGACAAGCACGACGGTCCCGTCTGGCACGGGCAGAGAAAGAACCAATCGCTGGCAAAGCGATGCCGCATCTCGCGACCCGCCACAATGGCTTGGCTTTCGCTCACAATCCCACGACAACGGGTCGCAGATCACCGCAAGGCCCTTTGACCGCTTTACAATCGCATCGGCCAGCCAAAATGTGCGCGAGACCGGGCGACCTTGGCTGCAAAAAACCCGGCCGCTGCTCGGGATGGGGACAATCACCACAGGAGGCTGCAAATTCTGGGACCGCAAAACCAAGGCACCCAAAGTGCCGAACCAACCCAGCACCTGCTCAATATTCCTGGTGTCAAGACTGCAAGCCCTGCACAGTTTGCCTGCGCCAGAAGGTTGCCAACCACTCATGGCCTTTATTGCCCGCACCAGCATTGCGGCATTACGGTCCCCCGCCGATAAGGGCCCCGACCGGGTGTACCGCACAAAGGAAAAGACATTCATCGTGCCCTCCTAGGTACGCGCCGACTCGATGACGGTTTTTTCATCGCAACGAAAAAGCCCCTGTCAACGAGATTGAGAATGGTCCGCCGAAGATTCCCAACGCGTTCGCGAAGTTTTTCAAGAACGCCCACGACAGCCATGGGATTGCCTTGATACCAGTCGCCAGGAAGCTTCACCACCGTCTCACAGATCCGCTCCACATTGACACGCCCTGCCCGCCGCAACCAGGGCTCTAACTGCTCATAGGAACTAATGCCCTTAGCGGAACACGAGTAGGCCACACGCTGCCGATAAGTTGCCCTCACGAAGCGGGGCCAATTAGCATTCATCAGGGAATGTCTAAAATCAGTAAATATCGGTTCGACGTGTCCATTGGAATCCCGAAAAACGCGCTTCTCCGAAACCGCACCCAGGGTAAGTACGTGGAACGTGACGGCTCCGGCCAGATGCCGAGCGCCCGCGGGACCGAGAGGCAATAAGGGGTTCCCCTCGTGATCGACCACTGCCTCATCGACATGCCGCACTCCAAGGCAGCAAAAGTCCCCGGAGCCAAGGGCAACTAATCCCCCATGCTGCCGAGCACGGCCCAAGATTCCCACACGCGAGGCAATCTGCGGTTTGACGCGGACAGCACAGATCTCTGGCACCCGCAGGCCCATCTCTCGCGCAAGAAGAAAGCATATGACCTCGGTGGCAAGCTCCATGTCCCTAGGGGCGGGCCGTGGGAATCTAATCTTATAATTATGGCCGTCGGTAGCCACAACCGAAGGATCGGCCGAGGTGGACGCGCCGGACAAATCAAGGGCGTCCAGCACCGGGAGGCCGCCACTAACCACATCTCGCCCGCTGCCTTTCCGCCTGAACTCGACATGATGAGTCCAACACCTATGCAGGATCGCTGCCTGGATAAGCTTTGTCCTAAGGGACCTCGGCACGTGCGAATAGATTTTGTGGACACGATCAGCGAGTCCAACCGAAGACGCCGCAAAGAGGACGCACATTTCGTCGCTGGGCAAGTCGATCCCGCAGACAGTCACCTCGCGCTTCATCCAATACAGCCAATCAGAAAATTCCTGAAGCAGAAAACCCGGATCGACCGCACAACACTTCTCTCTCTCCCCAGCAAAACCTTCCGACATGTCGAATCGTCTCCAATCTGACGGAGCCGCCCTGACGGGGCAATCAGAATACCGGGGCCCCCGCGGGTATCCTGTGACAAGCATCACAAGCAATCAAATTATTTCGCGGCTATCCGGTGCAAGACGCGGCACCTGCCTATATGTCGGCAGCGGTGCCGGGGAAACGGCCAAATTGGGCGAACCGCTACGGGCCAGCGGCAATTTTCTAGTAAAGTTCACAAAAACATTTGGGCATCAACGTGCCACTAACTGCCCAATGGATGTGGCAGCCAAAAACTCGACACCCGCAGCAAGCTGGAGACTGCGATCATTGCGGCATCAGCTCGGATTAACTATGCGCGAGGTTGAGGAGACCAGCGCTCAGGTCGCAGGGCGCCACTCCAACAGGCAATTCCTCGTGCCCCCGGCCCGACTCTCAGACATAGAAACCCTTGGAATACTGCCAACCATCTATCGGTTTTACTCACTCGCCGTCGCATACCACCGAGACATTCATGATCTGATGTCGTGGTTCGGAGTGGACCTGAACCTGATCGCCAGCGACATACCACTGTCCACACCGCCGAACTCGCACCTCTGTGATGCCTTCACCGGCACCTCGTCGGTAAAGGTGCCGACCGGGATGAACCACAACTTCGACGGCCGGAATACCACGTACTTCAACGACATAGTCCAACAATGGGGCCACGTACCAATAACGCTTCTCTCCCACCTAGCGAATGGCAAATACACGTACGGCTACCTTGGGGGGAGTGATCTAATGATGTATCCACTCATCCCCCCGGGAAGCTTCATTCAGATCGACGAATCAAGGAACCGCGTTCTAAAGGGGCACTGGAAATCAGAGTACGAACGCCCCATATACCTAGTGGAAACGAGAGCGGGCAAGACCTGCTGTTGGTGCACGCTAAACAACGGGGAAATCATTCTGCAACCCCACCCCCTTTCACCCTGTCCCGCGATGGCGCTAAGACACCCACAGGATGCGGAAGTCATAGGGCAAGTGGTCGGCGTCGCGATGAAGCTGAGCGACAGAAACCCCCACGGCCAATCCGAAACACCAATGTGAAATAAGGACCCCGAGGCATCGCTGCCGTTATCGAAATCGTCCGTAACAACATCCAAGCAGAACCAAAAGGCGGTCCAAATGATACTAGCCTACCTAAAGCTAACGAAGAAACCGGCAAGCCCTTTGCAAGGGGGATTTTACCCGCAACCCACTCATATCAATAGATTAGATATTCCGACAGCCCCTAAGCCAATGATTTCAATATATCCAACCAAGTGGGGAGGGTAGCAGTATGTTCTACAGCCCGAACATTCACCGATGCGAACACATCAAGGTCAACGGCACCCAATGCGGGTCACCATCCCTTCGCCATAAACGCCTGTGCTTTTTTCATGCACGATGGCAAGAGCAGCGACTGGCCATTGCCGACGCAGCCCCCGGAGCAGGCACCGGCGTCGCGCCCGCACTTAACCTGCCCGCCCTTGAGGACGCGAACTCCATCCAAGTCGCCATCATGCAAACCCTGAACCTCCTGCTAACGGGGCAAGTCGAGCACAAGACGGCAGCGCTCACCTTGTATGGACTGCAAACCGCCTCTTCCAACCTGCGCCACACGAGATTCGAACCGTGCCCCCGCGACGTCGTCATCAATCTGACCACGGTCGGACGAACGATCCTCGGGGAAGAGGCATGGAAGAATTCCGACTTCAAGGCCGCCCAAAACGACGAAGAAGCAGCCGAGAATGACCGTAGTAAGACGGAAGAAGGCAGCAACTACGATAAAGGCGACGACGTTGCAAAAAGACGAGGGCATGACGCACCCGCCCCGAACAGCCAGGAAGACAAACCCGTTCGCGCGCTGCGCGAACACTCCGCACCCATGCGCTCCGAAGGAACGTGTGACACCCTACCGCCCAACTGGAAAGAGGAACTGCGCTCCAAAATCGCCGCCGCAGTCCACGACGCCACATTGGAGGGAACCTGGGTTAACGAACTAATTCAGTCGGCGGAAACCGACCAGTGACCCGACGGGGATTACGGTACTGACGCCGGGAGCAATCACCATTACGGCCAAGCTCGCGCCCGCGTCGTACACGAATCCGCAACAGGTGCAGACGACGGTTGTGGGCAGGGCATCAGCGCTGGATATTTCGCTGTCCTCGGCGTCGTTTTATTGCGCAGGGCGCAACTTTGACTGTTCCGATTACGGCTCGTGTGTTGTCGAATGGATCCGCGCTCAGCGGCAGAGCGGTGAATTTTGCGGTAATGAAAGGGAGCGGAACGTTAAGCTCCGGCTCTGTAAATAGCGATAGCAACGGATTCGCCACCGCGAGTTTGCAGCTAGTTTCACTATCCAGCGAGGTCGAAATCAGCGCTTGCGTGGCACCCGCAAACGCGCCCTGTCAAATATGGAATGCGACGGCCGTGCCAGCCAGCGTGTTGCAGTTGCAACCGGTCGCTGGAAGCTCGCAAGTTTTGGGAGTGGGAGCGAACTTTGCGCCGGTGATAGTTCGAGTAACCGACCAGGCTACTCCGCCCGATGCTGTGCTGGGAGCCAGTGTATTTTTCCAATCGGTGGTGGGAAGGTCGCCGAACGATGAACCTATAGTGTGGATTTCGCAGAGTGGAATATCGCAGCCTACCATTCCAGTTATTTTGTCGCAATCGCAAGCTGTAGTTTTGTCTGACGTTAATGGATTCGCCGCTATTCAGCCTACGGCAGGAGGGATTTCGGGCGCGGTGCTCATTTTAGGCTCGGCATCGGCGGGCGCGGCCACGTTGGATTTTGCGCTGCAATCGCTCTTGCCGATTCCGTGATTTTTTCTAGTGCGGGAAGGGCACGACTTCCAGTCGTGCCGTAACGATTTTGAGATGCGTATCGGCCCGACTGAAATCGGGCCCTCCCCGGTTTCGAAGCAAGGAGGACAGAATGGTGCGCGCGAGGTCCTTCACGACGTGGTACGCCCTAGAGATCGCGCACGATGCAAAGACCCTTTCGTAGGTCCGGACACCGTCGTTGGTGCGATTTCGGAGCCGTGTAAGATTTTTCTCTGCGCTTGCCAAGCTTCGCTGGGGCTTGGGCGGACGGGCGTCGCTCCTACACGATCACTTGCCGATCCATTGATCGACCCAGTGGTTTACTGTTTTGTACCAGAGCTGACTGTTCTGCGGCTTGAGCACCCAGTGGCCTTCGTCGGGGAAGTAGAGCATCTTTGACGGCACGCCCTCGCGCTGAAGAGTCGTGAAAAGTTGGAAGCCTTCGGAGACGTCGAGGCGATAATCTAGCTGTCCGTGCACTACGAGCGTCGGGGTTTTGAAATTTGTTGCGAAGAGATGTGGAGACCATTTGCGATAGAGGTCGCGATTGTTGTATGGAGTTCCTTTAAACTCCCATTCGTTGAACCATAATTCCTCGGTCGTCCCCCATGCGGATTCAGTGTTGAACATTCCGTCGTGGGTCACGATGCACTTGAAGCGATTCGTATGACCGAGAATCCAGTTGGTCATGTATCCGCCGTAGCTCGCGCCCAGCGCACATTCGCGGTCTTTGTCTATAAACCCGTAATGCTCCTCCGCGTAATCGAGCCCTTTCATTAAGTCTTCGAAGGGCGCGCCACCCCAATCGCCGTTGATAGCGTCAATGAATTTTTGTCCGTATCCGGTTGAGCCGTGGAAGTTGATCATGATCGCGACGTATCCGTTGGCGGCAAACAGTTCGGGATTCCAGCGAAAGCTCCAATCGTCTCCCCAAGCGCCCTCGGGGCCACCGTGGATGAGGAATTTCACCGGATATTTTTTGTTGGGATCGAAGTTCGGCGGCTTGACCAGGAAGCCTTGGACTTTGTCGTCGTGGGCGCCGGTGAACCAGAAGGGCTCGAGCGGGGACATAGAAACTTGGGAAATGACGGCGATTATTAAGATGACTTGAGTTTGCGGGCAATGGAAGCTCGTAATAGGGTTATTGTGAACTCGCGCGAGCGGTCGAGAACTTTCCTGGCGCATGATCAACGAGTGCACGATGAGAGTGCGGTGGCGCATTCGATATCTGGTTCGGGAATTCGAGCGACATCGCGGTGAAAAGAATAGGTGTTACCATCGAGGATGACGGCTAAATCATCGTTAAACCGTCTGACAACTTCGCGAATGTATTGAGAACAGTCCGAGCATCCGCTTCCATGCTGAGCGAACGCCGTCCGGAGGTCGACTAAATTAAGATGGGAGCCTGGCCTTCCTGTTCTCCGATGCGAAGTAGATTTCCTTTGAATCGAGCCCACGTGAACGATCCCCACCCAACGGTCAAGATTCTCGTTAGATTCTTTTTCTTCCCGTTTTCCGGTCATACAGCATCAGCCGGAATCTATCGCTCTCGTATCCGGGACGCTGCTTGTGCGCGATAGGCGATGTACTTTCCGTCCGGCGAGTAGAGAGGGGTTGAGTCGCTCGCTTTGTTTTCGGCGGTGATGTTTTTTGCGGTTCCTCCGGTAACTGGAACGATCCAAAGATCATTATTTGTCGACGTTGCGCCGACTTCGTCGTGATTTGACGTGTAGCAAATTTCCTGGCCATCCGGCGAAATGGCGTAATTGTCCTGCCCGCCTAGGCTGAATGGCGGGGCATCGAAATCCCCGGGGGTGAGGTCGCGCCAGCCCGCATAGGGACAGCCGCCAGCCTCTGAGCCTGCCCTCAGCGTAGCCAAAGGGGCTGTCGGGTCGAGCGCATCTCGACTACCATCTCCCGCCGACGAACCAGGCTGCCCGGCTTTGCCGGGCTGGACAGCCGGGGCGGCTGTCCCTACGCAGGCATTTGCCGGAACAATTAGCAGATGACTGCGCTTGCTTTCTTTGTATCCATTCCAATGGCGGTAGAGCAGGTGCTCGAAAATCATCGCCTGGACTTTTGAATCCGCGGAGTCTTTTAGCTTTTTGGCGTTGCAGGCTTCATCTGTACATTCCGGGTAAACGTCCGATTCGAAGAGAATATTTTTGCCATCCGGCGACCACAATTCTCCACTGGCTTCGGTGGCGATTGATGTCAGCTTGTGCGTTGCCCTCACAGTTCCCGACTCTGAGTCGAAATCCGCGATCCAGATTTGCGAGCCGCCTTCTTTTTTCGAGACAAATGCGAAATGCTTGCCATCGGGCGACCAGCGCGGACGGTCAGCGTCCTGACCGGCAACGATCTCGTTCTCTTTGCCGCCGCTCAAAGGCACAACCCAGACATGCGGCGTTTTCGTATTTGCCTTAAAATCCACATCAACCGCTGCGAACAAAACCCATTTTCCGTCCGGCGACGGCTCCGGTTCTTCAACTCGTTTGAGAGCCATCATGTCTTCGAAGGTGAAGGGATGTTGTTGCGCGAAGATCCGAAGCGGCAGCAGCGTCAAAAATAATAGAAGGAATGAGCGAAGCAATGAGGCCCTCCTCGGGAGAAAGAAAGTGTAAATCAAGTTGCCCTTGCAGGAATTTTGATGCGTTGATTCGCAGGCCGCCTCACTACTTCTTCCAGCTTGCGCGGGTTCCTTCGATTCGCGCCAGATCCTTCGCAGACTTCGTCCGCTCGAGGATGACGTCAAACGCTTTGTTCTGTCCGACGCGAAATTATTGCTCTGTCGGCGAAAGGCATTGCATTATTTCGGCTTCGGTCAGCGTGTGATCTGACGCCTTTGCGCGTTTAAAAATCCGATCTACGATGTCGTCGGAACAGGCCAGGCCACGGCTTTCCAGCCAGAACGTCACGTTGGATTTGCCACTCATAGGTCCGACGTCGATGACCTGCTCCATGCCGAATACGTGAGACGGAACGCCGGAGTAGACGGCGTTCGCCAACTCGATATCATTTTTTTTATAGGCTTTGATTACGGCGGACGCGTGAACCCCTGTCGCGGTACGAAATGCATCTTCGCCGACCACCGGGTAATTTGGCGAAATAGGGACTCCGGTCGCCTTCGATACCGCCTGGCAATATTCTCGGAGCTTGGTCAAGTCCTGCGAATCCCACGGCGGAATTCCCATCAATTTCAGATTCACCAACATCAAGTCCATTTGCGTATTTCCGACGCGCTCGCCAATTCCCAGCGCGCAGGCGTGAACGCAATCGGCGCCGGCCATCAGTGCAGACATGGAATTGGCGAGGGCGAATCCGCGATCGCAGTGACCGTGCCATTCGACTCTTATTTTCTCGCCGGATGGTTCTACCACTTCGTCGAGAACAAACTTTACTAGTGTAAACGCGCCTGCCGGAGTCGAATGCCCGGATGTGTCGCAAATTACTATCGCTCGCGCGCCGCAATCGATGGCACAGCAATATAGCCGTTTAACCATCTCGGGATCGCAGCGCGATGTGTCCTCGGTCACGTACATCACATCGAGGCCCAGAGAGATGGCGAACTTCAGCGCCTTCTCAGAAGTTTGCAGAAGGAAATCTTCGGTCCATCCTTCTGTATAGCGGCGAATCGGGCTGGATCCAATAAACGTTGCGGCCTCGATGTTCAGCCCGGTGCGCTGCACAATTTCTGCAATCGGACGAATATCATTTTCGTGGGTGCGCGCAGCGCAATTGGCGCGGATTTTTAATTTCTGTTGAACGATTTCGCGGGCCAGCGCTTCCACGTGCTCCATTGCGCGCTGGCCAGCGCCCGGCAATCCGAGATCGAGAGAGTTGATTCCCAGAGCCTCCATCAGATGGAGAATGTGGATTTTTTCTTCAATTGAAGGATCGCGAACTGAGGGCGATTGCAGGCCATCGCGCAAACTCTCGTCATTGAGAAGCACTGGCCGCGAGCCCGCGATATTTTCGGGTTGGACACGGTTCCAGTCGTAGATGAGTTCGGAAGATTTCACCGGCGCAATATATATCGATTCTACTAAGATTTCCTGCATCGGTAGGAAGAAGCACATTTCTCGCTGAAATTGCGGATCAGCGCTGAGAAGGAGTTGTCAGATCTCGGTTGTCAGTTTTCAGTATTCGACATTCACCAGACAAAGGCCCTGCGCGGGAGCGGTGGCGGCGGCTGCAGATCGATTTCGGGCACGCAGGATCCGGCCAATATCTTCAGGTTGAAGCGTGCGCTTTCCAATCAGCAAAAACGTGCCCACAAGGTTGCGGACCATGTGATGTAGGAATCCATTGCCGCGGACGGTGTAGATTAATTCTTCATCTTCCAGCGCCCAATGTGAATCGAAGATATTGCGCACATGCGAGCGAATGTCCGGATCAGCGGAATGCTCGGGATCAACGGCAGCGAATGATGTGAAATCGTGTTCGCCGACGACGACGCTGGCGGCGCGTTTCATTGTTGCCGCGTCCAACGGATAAGGATAATGCCAGACATACCGCGCCACGAAAGGCGAACACACCCCACCGCGGTATATGCGGTAGCGATAGGTTTTCGCCTGAGCTGATTTTCGCGCATGAAAGTCAGCCGGAACATCCTCGACCGCAAGCACGCGAATTGCAGCAGGCAAGACATTATTGAGCGCATTGCGAAGATTTGAGGCAGGAATCGGCGAGTGGATGGAGAACGAGGCGACCTGGGCAAGGGCATGCACTCCGGCGTCCGTGCGGCCGGAACCCTGGGGCAAGACGTTTTCGCCGGTGACCCGTCCAATAGCAGATGATAGCGTTCCCTGGATGCTGGGAAGTAGGGGTTGCACCTGCCATCCGCAAAAATCTGAGCCATCGTAAGCGGCTGTGAGTTTTAGATTGCGCATGTCGATACCGAAAAGATATGGAACAGTTCGACCCGCCATCCTTTTTCACGGAAACGAAGGCATAGCATGATCGCCACTGAATGTTCGTCGGCTATACTATTGCATTCCCGTTTTATCCTGCACGTGTTTGGACGATAGGGCACGGAGCCGCAGAAAATTGGTGCGCCAGAATCGTGTTCCGACAATAAATGAAACCTGACCACTGGGTTTTACGTAACAAAACTGACCAGGAGTGTAGTTCTAATTTTTAGCATTTATGTGTGGAGATGACTGAATGTCCTTGTCTTATCTGATTTCACCCCGAATCGCCGGCGGGCTGGTGCTCGCTGGTTTGTTGTCCTTGAGCGCCCTTTCGCAAGATGCACAACAGCCGGCACAGCCCCCAACCGCCCCTTCTTCGGCCCAGCCCAAGGCTTTCGTGCTTAAGGATTATTCCAAACCACGCTCGTCGTTCCCGAACTTCATTGCACCGTATAAGGCTCAGACGGTGGAGGCTCCGAACCTGGCGAATACAGCACGCATCGACCAACTCATGCAGAATGGAAAAATAATGCTTTCCATGGACGATGCGGTGGCACTCGCGCTGGAGAATAATCTGGATATTGAGATTGCGCGCTACAACCTGGACATTGCGGATACGGATGTTCTGCGCGCCAAGGCGGGCACCAACATCCTCGGCGTAAATTCCGGGATTGTACAAAACACGCCGGGCGGTGGAGTTGGAGGTCTGGGAGGAAACGTTGGATCGGGGCCGGGCGGCACGGCTCCAGCCTCGGGCGGAATCGGCGCCGGCACCAACGGACTGGTGAGTTCGACGCTGGGTATCGGCTCGCCGATCACCAGTTTTGATCCGATAGTAACTGGGACTTTCCAAATGGACCGAGACTATGCTCTCTCGACCAGCGCCTTCAACGGCGTGCCCATTCTCAACACCAACACCGGAACCGCTGACATCGCTTATCAGCAGGGGTTTGCTTCTGGAACGATCGCGTCGGTGGGATTCAATAACGTCCACACCACCAGCAACGTTCCTTTTTCGACTCTCAGTCCGCAGGTGAGCTCCGGATTGCAGGTAAGGCTCACGCAGCACTTATTGCAGGGCTTTGGATTTGTGCCGAATACGCGCTTTATCCGGCTGGCGAAAAATAACCGGGAAATTTCCGATGTCGCATTTCGTTTGCAAATCATCACCACGGTAGACCAGATTGAGAACATGTACTGGAATCTCGTTTACGCGTACGAGAACGTTAAGGTGCAGCAGGAAGCGCTGGCTTTCGCGCAAAAGACGATGTCTGACACGCAGAAGCAGGTGCAGATCGGCAGCATGGCCCCGATTCAAGTGGTGGGAGCCCAGAGTACCGTCGCCAGCGACCAGCAAGCTTTGATTCTGGCGCAGACCAACTTGCAGCTGCAACAATTGCTGATGAAGAACGCTCTTAGCCGCTCGATGGTCGACCCCGCGCTGGCGGATGCAGAAGTTATTCCGACATCGGATTTGCAATTGCCGCAGCAGGAACCGGTTATTCCGACGCAGGACTTAATCAACGACGCCCTGAATCACCGGGCGGAGTTGGCAGAATCGAAAATCGATCTTACGAATCGCGATATCAACAACAAGGCGGTGCGAAATGCGTTGCGGCCCACGGTCGATTTGTTTGCGTATTACGGCGGATCGGGTTTGGGCGGGGATATCAATCCGAATGCGCAATTTTGCAGCTCGAGCTCAAGCGCTTTTTGTATAGCCCCGGGAACACTGCCGTCGCAATTCAACAATTCACGCACGGTAGGTTACGGCACAGCGCTGGACAATTTGTTTACTTCGGCCGCTCCTGACAAAGGAGTTGGAGTTACGGTGAATGTTCCGCTGCGGAATCGGGCGGCACAGGCGGATCAAGTGCGCTCGGAATTGGAATACCGGCAGGCGCAGGTGCGGTTGCAACAAATCGAAAATCAGATCCGCATAGAAGTTCGCAACGCGCAATTCTCGCTGCAACAGAATCGGGCAAGCGTGGAGTCGGCGCAGGCGGCGGCGGAGTTCGCGCACCAGACGTTGGACGCGGAACAGAAAAAGTTGGCTCTGGGCGCTTCCACGTCGACCCTGGTATTGCAGGATCAGTCGGCGTATTCCTCTACACAATCCACTCTCGTCTCGGCCATGGCCGCGTATGAAAAATCCAGAGTCGAGTTGGATCGCGCCACCGGACTGCTGCTCGATCATGCCGGAATCATTATGGATGATGCCGAACGCGGACAGGTCACGCATATGCCGACAGTGCCCGACGTAACGCCGCGAAAGGACGTGGAATCGGTCATGCCGCAGCCGACAACTCAGCCGCAATAATAATAAATGGGAAGTATCATCGGTTGCAGACGCCGTTTGGTAAGTTTTAAAGAGCCTCGGTCGCGACCGGGGCTTTTTGTGGGTTGATTTCGAAAACGAGCCAAAGGGCTAACAACTCATTTGCAGGCTTCGCAGCGAGTTATGCGATGGCTCTGGATGACAAACTCAGATTCCGCACTCTTGGCCGCTTTTGCTTCCTCGCTTGCCACAGATCGTATTGGCTCTGCATGTTCATCCAAAGTTCCGGGGAGGTTCCCAAACCGGCGGCCAAGCGCAGGGCCATCGCGGCAGAAATTCCGGCCTTGCCATTTAGAATTCGTGAAAGCGTTACGCGCGTGACGCAGAGGTGCGCTGCTGCGGTGGAAATGGACAAATCTCCTAAATACTCGCGAAGAACTACTCCGGGATGGGGTGGATTGTGCATTCCGTCTCCTGTCGCTGGTGTTAGTGATAATCCTGATAATCGACCAAGATCGCGTCCTTGTCTTGAAACGCAAAGGTCAGGCGCCAATTTCCGCTTACGCGGACTGCCCAGTGCCCAGTTAAACGACCCAAGAGCGTATGCAATTTCCACCCAGGGCATTCATATCGATGGTGTGGTCGCGTTGTCGAGAGCGAATAATTGGAGCCGAAGCTTCTCCGCGTGTTTCACTTGGGTCCCACTCTTTGCGCCAGTGTGAAAGAACTTTTCGATACCACGATGCCGAAAGCTCTTAATCACTTCCGTGTCGTGTAGCGATACACTATACTAACGTCAATAGTTAAGACTCTTCAATTGTTTACTAAAGGCTCTCAGGCTGAACCTTGGCAGGTCACGTTCTTTGCTTGAAGCGGTCGAGGAGGGCAAACAGGGCTACGGCCAGCAGGGCGTTGGCGATGGCGGAACGCAGTTCGTGCGGCCAGCTCCATTGCAGGGATAATCCCACCAACCCGCGAGCGACCATGAAATATACGAACTCATGGACTACGTAGAAGAACATCGTGACCAGGAAGCGGGCGCCGGCATTTTCCACATCGAGCTTAACTCCCAGCGAAGAGGCGCCGTACCCCACGACACATTTTGCGATTCCGAATAAGCCGATAGGCTGATGGGTGAGCGAATCCTGCACAATGCCGATCAGGCCGCCGGTAATCAGTCCGGCAATCGGACTGCGGCGGGCGACGGCAAAGAAGATCACTACCAGGAGAGGCAAATCGAAAATTCCGAAAAACGGGAATCGCAGCGGAATGAAAGCTTGCAGAAAAATCGCGACGAGTGGAACGATGATGGTGACCGGCAGGCTGAACCGGTAGACCTCAATCTGCTCCTTCGATGTGTAAGTAATTGGCACGCTATTGAGGCTGATCTGGCTGTGCGGCAGGCGCGGATTCCAGCCGCACCGGGGCCGCTGAGGGTGTAACGGACGCGGGCGCATTCTTGACCGGCGCGACAGCAGGCTTTACAACCGGCTTCATGGCCGGAGACGGTTGGCTCGATGTCTGCGGCACAGCGCTGCCAGAATCAACAGCAGCCGCCTTAGTCACGCTGGTGAGCGTATCCGGCGCTACGTCCCCTGCCGCGTGTTCTCCAGTAACCGGTTTATCGGGAACAGAGGGCAACCGCTCCGCCAAGATATCCACCGCCCTTGGGACAGCGCCAGCAACCTGAGGTTGCCGTTCTTCTTTCCCGGTGATGACCAGAACTTCTTCGAGCCTTGATAAATTTGCCGCCGGTTTTACTTTGATGGATAGAAAAGAATCGGCACCGCGATTTGCTTTTGCGACTGTCCCGACGAGCAGGCCTTTGGGGAAAATTTCATCACCACCGCTGGTGAGCACGCGTTCACCCGGCTGCACCTGCTCATCATTCATAATTTTGTCGAGGATAGTTTCGCCGCCCGGCGTTCCCTTCAAGACTCCTTGAAGCCGCGATTGCTCCAATATGGTTCCGACCCCACTGGTCTGATCGTCGATCAACAGAACTTCCGAAGATGACCGGAACACCTGAAGAACTTTTCCGACGACGCCATCGGCGGTAATCACCGGCATGTCACGCTGAATGCCATCATTTGCGTTCTTATCGATGTAGATGACGCGCGAATGCTCGCTTCCGCTCGACCCAATCACCTGGGCGGCGACGGTCTGCGAAATGAACTGTTCTTTGAATCCCATAAGTGCCTGCAAGCGGCGGGATTGTTCGGCATCGTTGGTTAATCGCACCTGCTCCAATTGCATGCGTTCGATTTGCTGCTTGAGTTCGCGATTTTCCTGGCGAACGCCTCGGAGATAGAAATATTCATGCCAGAGGTTCGAGGTCCCGGACTGGGTTCGAACGATAACTTTTTCCAGAGGGGTAATGGCGCTGACGGACCAAACGCGGATAAGGCGGGTAGGGCGATTTTCGCCGGATCGCTTGACCTGAACTCCCAATGCCAGGACCTGGGCGAATAAGACGGCTACGAGAACCGAAACATTGCGATAGCGGGAGAGCAGGTTTTCCATGGCAGTAGCTAACAGTTTACGCGGTACCGTTTTCAGCAGAACAGGCGCCAGATCCTTCGCAGGCTCACGACTACGTCAAAATCAAATGGGCGACATCCAATTAAGCCAGTCAAAATTGAGATGAGAAGGGCCTAAAAATCGGCTGGCGTAATGAAGACTACTCGATCGAAATCTTTCTCAGGAGTTTGAAGTCGCTGAGCATTTTTCCGGTCCCGAGCACCACGCTGCATAAAGGATCGTCGGCGATGGAAACCGGCAGCCCGGTTTCCTCGCGAATGCGCTTATCCAAATTCTTGAGCAGCGCGCCGCCCCCGGTTAATACGATACCGCGATCGCTGATGTCGGCGGAAAGTTCGGGCGGGGTTCGTTCCAGAGCGACACGCACGGCATTCATGATGGTCGAAACGCATTCACTTAGAGCTTCACGAATTTCGCTGTCATCAACAGTGATGGTTTTAGGAACGCCTTCAATTAAGTTGCGCCCTTTGATTTCCATAGTTAAGGGCTTGTCAAGAGGATAGGCGCTGCCGATTTCAATTTTGATTTGCTCGCCGGTGCGCTCACCGATCAGCAAATTATATTTGCGTTTGAGGTAATTCATGATGGCCTCGTCCATCTGGTTGCCGGCCATGCGCACGGAGCGCGAATAGACAATGCCGCTCAAAGAAATTACCGCGATGTCAGTGGTGCCGCCGCCGATGTCGACCACCATATTGCCGCTGGGTTCAGTAATGGGTAAACCCGCGCCAATCGCGGCCACCATCGCCTGTTCGACCAGATACACTTCACTGGCTTTAGCGCGATAAGCGGAATCCATGACGGCGCGCTTTTCCACCTGTGTGATTTCCGAAGGGACGCCAATCACAATACGGGGATGCACCAGCATCTTGCGGTTGTGAGCCTTCTGAATGAAGTAATTCAGCATCTTCTCGGTGACTTTGAAATCGGCGATGACGCCATCTTTCATCGGCTTGATCGCGACAATGTTTCCCGGTGTGCGGCCGAGCATCTCTTTGGCTTCTTTACCTACGGCCTCGACCTCGCCGGTGTTCTTGTTGATGGCCACGATGGAGGGTTCGTTCACCACAATGCCTTTGCCACGCGCATACACGAGCGTATTGGCGGTGCCCAGGTCTATTGCGAGGTCGCTGGAAAAAACGCTGAACAGCGACCGCAGGTTGTGCATCCGTGTGCCGTTTGAATGAAATCCGTTTTGAGACATAAGGGGACTTTTCCCTCTAAAAATTTAGTCCGGAAGAATTCCCGGCTACAGCGATGAAATCTTCAACGCAATCGCCTACTGGATTTCCACCTTTTTCTGTAAGGTGTTCACCCCGCCTTGCGCGTTTTGCGCGGTGATCGTAATAATGCTTTCGCCGGGCGGCAAAGGAGGCGTGAAGTAGTGGAAACCTCCGTCGGTTCCAACCACAGGTACTTCTCTCCCGTTTACCATAACGCGGGCGCCCACTTCGGTTTTTCCGGTTAATTCGAGAACATGGCCGTGCTGAATAAAGGGGTCGAGGTTCAAGCTAATGACCTGCTGGTTTTTATCCTTCGGAATTATGGTGAACCGGTTCTTTTCTCCTTCAGCCGATTCGGTGCCGTTACTGTCGTAGGACTGCACGACCCAGTAATACGCGCCCTCGCCAAGGCCCGAAACCATGACGTCGGCGCTGGTGACTTTTTTGTCCATGATCGTCGAAGAGAAATAAGGATTGCGCGAAACTTGCAGTCGATATCCCGCGGCATTAGTCATCGGTGTCCAGGAAAATTCAACCGGCTTGGGATCGCGCGAGATGAAAATCGGCATCATGTTCGCCGGAGAAATTGGAGTTGGAGGTCCGATTTCCTTGGTCTTCTCCATGGTTGGCGAGTCGTTTTGAAAATTAACTTTTTCCCAGTCCGCCAGGCGAATGACTTCGCCGTTGCGGGCCACTTCGCTGGCACCCTTTTTCATCAGGACCTCGTGCTGATGAGTCTTGGGATCATTGCTGACCCGAGCGGCGCTATCGGGGGCCAAAGATGCCGTGGCGCCATCTAATATCACTTCGGACTTGGAACCTTGAACGTAGGTGCCAGTGGCGAGATCGACCGTGCCGGTGCTAACGGCAACCGAAACCGTGGTTTGCTGCCGTTCATTGGCTGAATTCTCCTGGATAACGATGAGCGAATCCTGCTTCACGGTGTAATTCGTTCCATCGTTAAAAACAATCTTAGCCATGCCTTCGGAGCCGGTCTGAACCACATCGCCCTTTTCCAGCGGCAGGTTGTAGTCGGCGTTCGACCAACTGTTGCTGCTGCCCTTTTTGATTCTTACCGACCCATCAAGAGCGGTAAAGTGCGCTTGCTGGGAACTCGTGACTCCGCCTTTGTGGGAATTGCCGCCGAGTCCGGCGACTTTTTCCAGCACGCCGCCGGTAAAGTTGCCCATGGCCTTGATGCCGGTGTCGGTGAATTGCGGAAATGCGACGCGCATCGCAACGCACACGACAGCAACTATCGCGATAATGATTAGCATTACGCTGCGATAAGTTACCGTTTTCCAGGCGATCTGGATTCCGGGCTTCCGATTTGAGGACACTAAGGCCAATAAAACCAGCCAAACTTAGAGAATAAGAGGTATGAAAACATTATCACAGCGGAAAGTGAGGCAAGAATAGGTAATCAATATGGGACATTACGTTAGTGCGCCGAAGTGCAGCCGCTAACGGCCAAGCATCTGTCCGCCAGTCGCGGCTCTCCACGACGGGAATATCTATCCCAACCCTCTAAATGCTGTCTTTGCGCCCCGCACCCATATCGCTGGAGGTGCCTCCGGCCGCAGGGACATAGCACTTCAAGGTGTAATCCATCACCATGCGATCGGCGTTGAAACGCCAGCCCAACGTGCGAATTGTGCGCTTCATACGCTTGATCCAACCACGCGGTAAACCGTCACGGTCGCGCTGGTAATAGAGAGGGATGACTTCGTCATGAAGAACGCGGTACAAATCCTCACCATCCCGGTTGTCGTGGACCGTCATGTTGGCGTGAGTGCGCCCGGTCCCAATGGCGAAGCCGTTTAAGCCGTCGTAGGCTTCGGCCCACCAGCCGTCGAGAACAGAGAGATTCAGGCCGCCATTCAAAACCACTTTCTGGCCGCTGGTTCCTGACGCCTCTAGGGGACGCCGCGGATTGTTCAGCCAGACATCTACGCCCTGCACGAAATGGCGGCCGACATTAATGTCGTAATCTTCGACGAAAACGAACTTGTCGGCGAAACGCGGATAGCGCATGAGTTCCGCGATCTGCTGCAAGACGCGCTTACCGGGTTCGTCTCGGGGATGTGCCTTCCCCGCGAAAATGAATTGCACCGGATGTTTGGGATCATTCACCATGGAAGCGAGCCTTTCGATATCCGCCAAAATCAGATCAGCCCGCTTGTAGGTGGCAAAGCGACGCGCGAAACCAATGGTGAGCGCATCGGGACTAAGCACCCGGCTGAGATGTTGCAGGGTTTCCGGAGATTCCTCGCGGCGGGCAGCCTGTTCGATGGCGCGATGCCGCACGAACTCGATCAGCCTTGATTTTAAGTGCAGATGCGTTTCCCAAAGCTCGCCGTCGTCGACGTCTTCTATCCCTTCCCAGATTTTGGCTTCGCTGCTCTTCTCATGCCAACCGGTTCCCAGATGGCGATCGTAGAGCCGGAACATTTGCGGCGAGAGCCAGGAAGGAACGTGCACGCCATTGGTGATGTGCCCAATTGGCACCGCATCTTCGGATTTTCCCGGATACAAACCAGTCCACATCGCGCGCGAGACTTCGCCATGCAGCGAGGAAACGGCATTTGCCCGGCGAGCCAATCTCAGGCCGAGCACGGTCATGCAGAAGTCCTGTTCGCGATTGCCGGAGTTTTCGCGTCCCAGATCCATAAAGCGATCATGCGACAAACCCAACTGCTCGCGCAGGGGACCAAGATGCTCTTCGATCAGGTCGGCGCTGAAACGATCATGACCCGCGGGGACGGGAGTGTGGGTGGTAAAAACGACCTCGCGGGAAACTCGCGGCACGGCCTCGTCGAATGCGAGACCTTCTTCCTGCATACGATTGCAAATAGCTTCGAGCACCGCGAAGCCGCTGTGGCCCTCGTTCAAATGAAGCACTCCGGGGGTGATGCCCATGGCTTTCAAGGCGCGGAAACCGCCGACGCCGAGCAATAATTCCTGACGTATGCGGATGCGGCCGTCGCCACCGTATAGCCGCGATGTCAACTCGCGATCTTCCGGCGCATTGCCTTCTGCGTTTGAATCGAGCAGAAGCAAATCGCAACGGCCAACCTTCATGCGCCACACTTTTGCCCTGATGGAGCCGGTGCGGGTTTCGATCTGCACTGTGACCGGCGTCCCATTTGCTCCAATGGCGGGCTCCATCGGCAATTGGGCGATATTCGTTTCAATGTAATCTTCCTGTTGCCAGCCGTTCTGATCGAGGTGTTGCCGGAAATATCCCTGACCGTAAAACAATCCAACGCCGACCAGTGGAATTCCCAGATCTGAAGCGCTCTTGATGTGATCGCCCGCCAGCACCCCTAAACCACCGGAGTATTCCGGAATGGAGACATGCAATCCAAACTCGGCGGAAAAATAGCCCACAGGACGAGGGCGCAGGATGCCGGCATGTCTGGCGCCCCAGGTGCGATCAGCTTCCAGATATTCGCGCTGGCGCCGGAAGGCGTAATTAATGCGGCTGTGCAGAACCAACTCGCGGGCGCGGCGTTCGATTTGCGACAGCGGAATTTCGGAAAGCAGCGCGATAGGATTATGGTTCAATACCCGCCAACGCACCGGATCGAGATCGCGAAACAGGCTGCTCGAGTCGTGGTCCCAGGACCACCAAAGGTTTCTAGCCAGGGTCCACAGGCGCTCCTGCGCGGGGGCGATAAAGCGATCCAAAGTGCGCGCTTCATTCACAATCGGCGCGACCTGCTCCGCAGCCTGGGACAACATTCGAACTTCTTGCTCGCGAAAAATTCGCGGATCGAGAGTCTGGATTACCAGCACCCCTTGCAAAACGCCGCGGTCGATAACCGGGACCCCGAGGAAAGACTGGAATTCGTCCTCACCCGCTTCGCTGAAATATTTGAACCGGGGGTGATTCTTGACTTGCTCAACGGAAACGAAGCGTACATGCTCCGCTACGAGGCCGGCGAGACCTTCGTGCAATCCCATGCGAAGCGTGCCAACGCATTGCGGACGCAAGCCCACGGTCGCGGCCAAAACGAGATTGGCGCGATCGGGCTCCAGCAAATACACCGAACAAACTTCGCTGTTGAATCGCTTGGCGATCATGGCGACTACATTCATCAGAGTTTCGGCCGGCTTGCCGCCCTCTGCCGCCAGATTGGCGATCTCCTCCAGGGTCAGCACATAACTATCGTCTTGTGCGGTCGCAGTTTGGCTCACGCTTTATGTCCTGTGAATTCTTTTATTGAACGAGTTGGATCGCTGTGCCTTCATTCTAACGGTTCCATCAGAGGAAGCCACATTACGATTGTGCCAGTGAACACGACCCAGTACGAAGCTGGCGCCGTCATGCATGTTCTTCAGCCACTGTGGAATCTTGTGAGTCACTGTCATCCTACATGACGTCGCGCCACGGAATGGGAACGGCGAATTCGCAGCTTTGAATCTCAGCAACACTTTAGGTCGGCCCAAACCCGAAGTCCAATCGAAATTGTGAATCGAGAATAACGGCAAAGCGGGTCCGGTAGAATTCCGTAATGCGCCCTATTTTTGAATGGAATATTGGCTTCCGCTCGTTGCCGCTGGGAAAGCGAACGCTGGTTATGGGAGTGGTGAACGTCACACCAGATTCGTTCTCCGACGGCGGTCTGCATCTTGACGCCGATCAAGCCGTCAGCCATGCGCTGAAACTTCTCGATGATGGGGCGGACATAATCGACATTGGGGGTGAATCGACCAGGCCCGGCGCAAAAGTGTTGGTGACGGCGGACGCGAATGCTGGTTCGACTCAAGAGGAATCTGACGCGAAGGCGGAGGCGGCTGTGACTGAAGCTGAAGAACTCGCGCGGGTGATCCCGGTCATTATTGCTGTTAAGAAGGCGCGTCCCGCTTGCATTATCTCGATCGATACTTATAAAGCTAATGTGGCGCGGAAAGCCGCCGAGGCCGGAGCTGAAATTGTGAACGATGTCAGCGGGTTCCGGTGGGATTCGCGAATGGTTAAAACGCTTGCGGACTTGAAGTGCGGAGCTATTCTGATGCACGCGCGCGGCCGTCCCGACGAATGGCACCTCTTACCTCCGGCTGCGGACATCGTGGTACAGGTGAAGCGTGAGTTCAGAGAATGGCTGGACATAGCTCTTACCGGCGGCGTGAGGCGGGATCGCGTCGCGTTGGATCCGGGTTTTGGATTCGGGAAGAGTTACGAGGAAAATTATCCGTTGTTGAAACGATTCGAGGAATTTCACCAGTTGCGATATCCCATGGTTGCGGGGGTCTCGAGAAAATCGTTTCTCGGCCGAGTTATCGCCCGTAATGGTAAAGATGCTGCGATTGGCGACCGCATTTTTGGGACGATAGCGGCGGAAGCGGCGGCAATTTTAAAAGGCGCACACATAGTTCGGACCCATGACGTTAAGGCTGCGGTGGATGCGGCGCGGGTTGCGGACATCGCGGGCTAGGGCTGAACGTGTGGGGCGGACACTCTTGTCCGCCGCCTTTGACTTTGTCTTTTTTACCATCGGGTCTAAAAAGGCTCGTTGTTTCAGCCGATCTGAGTCAGAAGCAACTTCAAACACAACCTCAAGTCAAAAGCAGCTTCAAAATCAGAAGCAGTTCAAGAGCGGCGGACAAGAGTGTCCTCCACTCACGACCTGGAATCGATGATGATTGTCACAGGTCCATCATTTACCAGTTCAACTTGCATATTGGCCTGAAAACGTCCCGTCTGAACCTTCAAGCCAGTCCTGCGAATGCATTCGATGAAATATTCATACAGTTCGCGCGCCTGTTCAGCGGGCGCCGCCTCGATGAATGACGGACGAGCGCCTCGACTGGTATCCGCATAAAGGGTGAATTGCGATACCACCAATATTTCGCCCCCGATTTGGTTGACCGCGAGATTCATTTTTCCATCACCATCGTCGAAAATCCGCAGCTTCGAGATCTTGTTGGCAAGAAATTCGGCATCTGCGGAGACATCCGACTTAGTAATGCCAAGAAGGACAAGCAGGCCCCGGCGGATTTCGGCCACAACTTCGTCCTCAATCGAAATTCGGGCGCGGCTAACTCGCTGGACGACAATTCGCATGTCTCGAACGCATCATACATTTTTGCTCGCATATCCCTGGCGTTCCCTTCCTTTACATCGCTTCGCCTGGGCCAGTACACTACTCGTTCCATCAAAGTTATTTAGTTACGTCATGGAGGCTGGATGACTATTACAGGAAAAGCGGAAGTCAGCGAGAAAGTGAAACAGATTATCAGCGAGCAACTGGGGGTGGAAGAGAGCGAGGTGACGCCAAACGCCGCATTCACCGATGATTTGGGTGCGGACTCGCTCGATCAGGTTGAACTCGTGATGGCACTCGAAGAGGCGTTTACCCTGGAGATTTCCGACGAAGAAGCGGAAAAGATTCGCACCGTGCAGGACGCGATCAATTACGTGGAGAAGCACGCCAAGGTAAAAGCGTAGAGTCCTGCGGCCGGTTATTCCAATCAAACAACCCTGGGAGTTGTCTCCGCGTCAATTGGACGTGATTCCAAATAATAGTAAGGAGAACGAATGGCAGCCGTTGAAGAAAAGGTGAAGCAAATCATCGTTGAGCAATTGGGAGTCGACGAAGGCGAAGTCACGCCGAGCGCCTCGTTTGTAGATGATCTGGGCGCGGATTCCCTCGATACCGTGGAATTGGTCATGGCTTTCGAAGAGGCCTTCGAGATCGAAATTCCGGACGAAGATGCGGAGAAGATTCGCACCGTGCAGGATGCGGTCGACTACATTGGCAAGCACGCGAAAGGCGGAAAGTAGTTGGGACGAAGGGTCGTAGTAACTGGGATAGGCCTGATATGTGGCGTGGGCAACACCACGGAAGAAGTTTGGCGGAATTTGCTCGCCGGAAAAAGCGGGGTGGCACGGATTACGCAGTTCGACCCATCGCAATTCGCCTGTCAGATTGCGGCTGAAGTCAAGAATTTCGACCCACTCGATTTCGTCGAGAAAAAAGAATTGAAAAAAATGGGCCGCTTTATTTATCTGGCCCTGGCCGCGACCGATGAGGCAATGAAAGCTTCCGGCTTGTCGGTCACGGATGACATCGCAGATCGTACCGGAGTGCACATTGGGTCGGGGATCGGCGGATTCGACGTCATCGAGCGCGAACATTCGAACTTGCTGAATGGCGGTCCGCGAAAGATTTCGCCATTTTTTATTCCCGCGGCAATCGTGAATCTGGCTGCCGGACATGTCAGCATTCGCTATAAAGCCAAAGGCCCAAATGAAGCGACCTGCACAGCGTGCACATCCAGCGCGCACTCGATCGGCGACGCCTTCAAAATTATCGCCCGTTGCGATGCCGACGTAATGATTGCCGGCGGCACTGAGGCGGCGATTACACCGATGGGAGTTGGCGGCTTTGCGGCGATGCGAGCTTTGTCCACACGGAATGACGCTCCCGAAAAAGCCAGCCGTCCGTGGGACTCGCAGCGGGACGGGTTCGTAATCGGCGAAGGCGCGGGAATTTTGATACTGGAAGAACTGGAATTCGCCCGCCGCCGCGGCGCCAAAATCCTGGCGGAAATCGTCGGATACGGAATGAGCGGCGACGCTCATCACATCACTCAGCCGGCCGAGAATGGCGATGGCGCATATCGGGTTATGCTGAATACGCTTAGGGATGCCAAGCTACAGCCGTCGCAAGTCGGCTATATCAATGCACACGGAACGTCCACCGAACTGGGCGATAAGCTGGAGACCATCGCCATCAAGCGCGCATTCGGAGAGCAGGCGCGCAAGCTGGCGGTCAGTTCCACAAAGTCTATGACCGGGCACCTTCTCGGGGGCGCTGGAGGACTGGAGGCCGGGATCACAGTACTCGCCCTCCGCGACCAGGTATTGCCTCCTACGGTCAATCTTGAGACGCCGGACCCGGAATGTGACCTCGATTACGTTCCTCAGCATTTCCGAAAAACCGAGATGGACTATGCCATGTCAAATTCGTTCGGTTTCGGCGGCACCAATGGAGCCCTACTTTTTCGGCGCTGGGTGGAATAACGTCTCGGCAGCGCCGGAATGCTCTACAGACACGTTGGTACGTCGCCTGTTTACCTCCGGTAACGTGTCTTTTGTCATCCTCAGATTGACCTTCCGGCCCTTTGCCAAACCGGCGAACCCAAGCCAGAATAGGGTTCGACGGGCGCAATCGGCCCCCGCATAGCGGCTCAAGATGCAAAAAAATATCGCAATGACCTCATCGACAATTGCTCCTCAATTCGTTCCGGCAAGAAAGGCCGGCGCGCGCGTGGCACTGGTGGACATCACGGACTCGCGCCGCAACATCCTGGCAGACTGCTTTCGGCAATTCGGAGTAGAGCCGGTAATGATCTCGGGAGACGCCTCCGCGCGGCTGAAAAAGGAAAAATTTGAAGCCTGCGTGGTGAGCATGGGACCAGGAACAAAGGAAGTACTGGAAACCGTGCGCACCTCGCCCTCGAACAACCGCATGGTGATTTACGGCCTCGGCGGCAGCGTTCAGGAGGCGATGAAGTATTCGAAGTATGGAATCAATGCCGTGTTCAACGATCCCATTGAGCGGCCGACGGCTCTCAAATTGGTTCGGGCCACCCAGATGCTGGTGCACCATGAATTCCGACGTTATGTGAGAATCCCGGTGATCACCGAAGTGTCCGTGATCATGAGTGACAATAAACGATTCACCGCTTCGAGCCAGGAAATAAGTTCGGGAGGCATGTCGCTTAAGAGCGCTGAAGAAGTTAATGCGTCGCAGTCGCTGGAAATTTCGTTCGCGCTGCTAACCCTGCCGCGGATATGGGTGCGCAGCACAGTCACCTGGCGCAAGCCCGCGACTAAAAGCTTCGGAATCCGCTTCGATGCGCAGGACGAACGCAGGCTGCGAATCAAGCAATGGATCGACGCTTATCTCGAAAACTAGCTAAAGCCTTCGAATTGCATTCTTTTCATAACCTCTGTTTTGTCGGGTGATCACTGTATTGCCGCCTCATGTGTTGACGAATAGCATTCAGAGGTATTCAGTAAACAAAGACGAACCTATCCCTTATTAAAGGAGACGCCATGAACTGGGATCGAATCGAAGGTCAATGGAAACAGATGAAGGGCTCCGTTAAGGAACGTTGGGGAAAACTTACAGATGACGATTTGAACGTCATCGGCGGCAAAAAAGATCAGCTTGTGGGGCGCGTGCAAGAGAGATATGGGATCGCAAAAGACGAGGCCCAGACGCAAGTGGATGACTGGAATAAGACTCTAGCCGATCAAAATCAGGAAGACCTGGATAACAGGTATAACCGGAAGGCCAGCTAAAGCAGGACCGTGGTTTAGAGCCAGCCCCATAGCGGGCTGGCTTTTCATTGCAACTTCAAATTTTCGCCGCTTCTACGGGCGCCAGCGGCAATGTCACGGTGATTGTGGTGCCCTGCGCGTTGGATTCGATTTGCAAACGTCCGTCCAGTTCATTAACGCGCTCTCGCATTCCCGCCAAACCCATGCCGGCTTGCATACCATTTTTCTGGATCGGGCCCAGAACCTGCGCCGGGATACCCCGTCCGCAATCGGCGACTTCGAGCATCACTTCCGTGGGCCGCAATTCGACTTTGATCTCGGCACCGCCAGCCCGCGAATGACGATGCACATTCGTCAAGCTTTCTTGCAATACTCGGAAAAGTACGATCTCAATGGCTTCCGGCAACCGGGGAAAGTTGGGGGCGAGATGGAAATTGACCGGAATTCCACTGCGCTGCGAAAAACCGTTTACAAACCATTTGGCAGCGGAAGCGAAACCGGCTTCGTCCAACAGAGGAGGATGCAGGAGATGGGATAGGGTTCGCGTTTCCGAGATACAGCGCTCCAGAATTTCGCTGCACTCGGTGAAGAGACCATCCCGATCGCGAACGTTGGGCTGGGCAAGCAGTTCGATGGTCATCTTCAATCCTGCGAGATACTGGC
This sequence comes from uncultured Acidobacteriaceae bacterium, assembly GCA_963849315.1. Lineage (GTDB taxonomy): Bacteria > Acidobacteriota > Terriglobia > Terriglobales > Acidobacteriaceae > PALSA-188. Next base: position 1,439,264 of record CAWKGT010000002.1, read on the forward strand.
CAAGGCTATCGTGAAGCTCGCGGGCAATACGACGGCGCTCCTGATCCTGCAAATTCAGCAGGCGGCCGCTCAAGCGGCGAATCGCGCCCTCGGCATTGCGTCTGGCGGTGACATCGACCGAAATAACTCCAATTTCGTTCACCCGATGATTCTCGCCGCGAATGGGAAAATAGTTCGCCAGCAAATGCCGCAATTCTCCAGGCTTGCCGGGAATTTCAATGGAGATCTCCCTATCTAATATCGGTTCGCCGCTTTTAATGACCTGCTGAAAATCCGATTCGAAATCCATTCCATACCCGCCAAATATTTCCTGGCCCGTGCGGCCAACAAAATCAGCCGAAGACCTGCCCGCCATATTCGCGAGAATCTCGTTAATTCTGCGGTAGCGTAGATCGCGGTCAAGGATTGCGAAACCCACAGTCGAGGACGAGAAAAACGCATTCAGCACTTCGCGACTTTGGCGGGCAATGCGCTCGGTTCGACTGTGACGTGTGAACTCAAGGTTTAATAGATAAAATTCCGAGATCAGTAGAAAAAGGGCAAACACAAAAACCACGGTAAGTATTTCTCGTGTGTTCCTATAAATTTTTTGCGACCGGGCCCGCCGATTTAGAAGTAAGCGCGCTTCATCGTCCCGAATTCTCTGAAGCCCGGTATGAATTTGCGGGCCCAGAACGCCGGTCTGCCGGGTAATCTCCAGCTGCTGTTGCTGATCCAAACCTCCGCTCTTGCGCAGGTCAATCGATTGACCCAAAAGCGCGAAATTGCGATCCATCAAGGGCTCGAGCTTATTGAACTCGGCCGCCCGTTCGGGATTGTCGGTAGTCAACTCTCGCAAACGCTTAAAATTCTCGGGGACGTCCTGAATCGCGGCATAATAGCCCACCAACATACTTTGGTCGCCCGAAAGAATGTAACCGCGACGGGAATTATTAGCTCTCAGGGAATTAAAACGCAGCTCTTCAAGTGTGGTTTGCACCTCATACGTGTGAGCCACCCAGTTTTCCGCGGAAACCAGGGAATTGGTGGCTCTATAGGCGAAGACGCCGATCGCGATCAGCAACACCAGTGCCGCTATGAATGCGACCCACGCTATCTGTCGGAAAGAGTGAAACATTCAGTTGGCGATGACGTGGCCCAAGGACACTTGCAAATACTCCAAATCGTAATTTCAACTATATACCGTGCCGGTTAGGCGGCGCACCACAGAAGGACACCCCCTGGAAATTCAGGACAGTTCAAAGGTTTCTGGGATTATTGATTCACATGTAAAATTGAAGGGATGGCGGCGACCGCGCAATTCGTTCAAATCGACCTGGGACCGCAAATTCGCCAGCCCAAGCCAGCGTGGTTGAAGGCGCGAGTTCCTTCCGGCGACAATTTTCATTCTCTAAAAAAACTCGCGCGCGGCATGGATCTGCACACGGTGTGCGAATCGGCGCAATGCCCCAACATCGGAGAATGCTGGAACCATGGCACCGCGACCTTCATGTTATTGGGCAATATCTGCACCCGACGGTGCGGGTTCTGTGCAGTTCCCAAGGGGCGTCCCGAGGCCATTGATTGGGACGAACCTCGACGGGTTGCGGAAGCGGTAGCAACGCTGCGCTTGAAACATGCCGTGGTGACCAGCGTGAATCGGGATGACGACAATATTGGCGGGGCGCGAATTTTCGCTGAAACTATCCGCCAGATTCGGGAGCTTTCGCCTGAGTGCCGTATTGAGGTTTTGATTCCGGATTTTCAGGGGATCGAAGAAGCATTGAAAATCGTGTTGGACGCGCGTCCCGACGTTTTGAATCACAACACCGAAAGCGTGCCGCGCCTTTACCGCGCCGTTCGCTCCGGAGCTCGCTATGAACGAACGCTGGCATTGCTGAAGAATGCGAAAGAAATGTCGCCCGGAATCGTCACAAAATCAGGAGTGATGGTTGGCTTGGGAGAAACAGCCGCGGAACTTCTGGACGTCTTCTGCGACCTGGGATCGCGCGGGGTGAACATACTCACCATCGGGCAATATCTGCGGCCTTCGCGCGACCATTTGCCGATTGCGCGTTTTTATACGCCGCAGGAATTTGAGTTTTTGAAAACCGAAGCCCTGAAGTTTGGCTTCCAGCATGTGGAGTCAGGTCCCATGGTCAGGTCGAGCTATCACGCTCACGAGCAAACCGAAGCGACGATGACTGCGTAATCGCGCGCGAACCTAGAAAATTTTCATGTGGATAGTTAAATATTTCTTGGGATCCTGCCGCATCGCCGATATTAGGCTTCGCGCCTCCGTGATCGTTTGATTCGCGTTGTTGAAGAGCGACGGATCGCGCAACAGCTTGCCGACTGTACCTTCCCCGGCATCCATGCGGTCGGTGAGATCTGACATTTTCGCGATCGTATTATTGAGCTTATTGGCGAATGCCTGATCCTTTGCCAGAGTTCCGAGCGTTCCCTTGCCCGCTTCAATATCGTCGGTAAGCTTCTTTACGTTGGCGACGCTATCGTTGGCGCTGTTATACAGCGAGGGATCCTTGAGAAGTTTGCCTGCTGTTCCCTTGCCTGCGTTCAGGTCGTCAACGATGGTGTTGAGCTTATCCACCGTAGACATGGCTTTTCGATATAACTGATCGTCATAGAAAAGCTTGCCCAGCGTGCCATTTCCCGCGCTCACCTGATTCACTACTCCCTGAAATTCGGTGACTGTCGTATTAATTCGATTGTAAAGACCGGGATCGTAAATCACTTTGCCGATTGAACCCTGTCCGCTTTCGACGAAGGCCACGATACGATCTAACCGCTTAAGCAGGGCGTCCATGTTTTGCAGGGTTCCCTGGCTGGCTCGCACCACATCTTGAATGTCGGGCGTATCGCGAGTGGAAAGCACATCTCCACTTTTGGCTTCGGGACCGCGGGCCAGCGCGCTATTTATGTCGATGTAGGTTTCACCCAGGACGCCCGCGGTCGCCAGCGCAGTCATAGAATCGCTGCGCAAATTGTTGTGGAAAGCGGTACGCACCTTCATTGTGACTTCTACCGGAGTGAGCCGCTTATCTGGATCGGACACGACGCGGATGCCGGTGACGCTGCCGATATCGACTCCCTGAAGGCGCACGGGCGCTCCTTCGCGCAGGCCGCCAGCGTTGTCAAAATACGACTTCAACACGATCTTTTTGGTGAAGAATCCGCCGGTGCCGGTCATCAGGAGGATCAGGACCCCGAGAGTGATGCTGGCAATCAGCACCGTCAAGCCAACTTTCAGTTCCGACCATTTCAATTGTTTTTGGCTAGGCACGTATTCCCCCGAGCAATGCGAATGCGCATAAATTCATAGCCGAAACACTCCAGAGTTGGCTGATCATAGCAGACAATACGGCGGTTCAAATGGATTGCGCGGGTGGAAGTGCGCGGGTAAGCAACAGCGCCGCGCCATAGGCTGCGGCAGCGGCACACAACGTAACGCTCAGTCCAAATTGAATCGCGATCAAAATCGCGGTAACCGAGCCCAACACGCTGGCGCCCGCATTGAGGGCCCACGCCCACTCCACCGGCCCGGCAAAATCTGCGTTTGATTCGCGCCGGGCGATTGACCGCAGACCCGTCGGAAACGGCATTCCCATTATGAATCCCAAAGGCATTAATAGTGCCGCGCTAACCAGGAGCTTCGCCCTGAACGGCAACCCAACCAGAGAATTCAAGAAGGGAGGGATAATGGCCACATACGCGAGCAGCGCCATCACAATCAATATAAGAGGAAGCCATGCCTGCTTCGCTGGGTTGCGTAACCATTTCTGCGAACTCGTGCTTCCGGCGCCGCTCGACAGCAACATCAGGAAGACCACCACGGTGAGAGCGTAAGTGGGGTGTCCCAAGAATAAAACGAAGCGTTGAATGAATGTAATTTCGACAATGATGTATCCCAAACCAATTGCGACGAAATACAACAAAGCAATTGCGCGCACATTTGTCGGGCTGGCGCTGCGTAGAGCGAGAGGAACGATAAGAAACGCAACCACCGAAATTACCGAAATTCCCAGGACCATCAATAGGACGGCAACTCCGAGATTAACTTTCCAATCGATGGCATCGTGCGAAGCCGTGGGGTCTAATACCTGCCCAAGTTTCAATGTGAAGAAAAAGAATGGCGCATTATCGGTTACCGGCGCGACATTGTACGCATATTGCTTCGCAAACCCATAAGGGTCATTGGAGGCGATCAACTTTGAAAATGGGTTGTTTTGGGGATGGGACGGCGAATATTGGACGGTCAGCACTGGATTCGCGGCAACATACGACTGCACCGTTTCTTCTTCCTGGCGAGTAAACGAACCTTTTTTTGCCAGAACGGCGACGGGAATCCCGTCCTCATCCAGTCTCCCCTCGGAAACGACGATAAAGTTTTCGGCTGGATCCTGTATACCGAGGCGATGTAAAGCCTCCATCGCGACGGCAACCACCCTCAATGCCTCGCGCGGGTGCTGGAACTCCCACCGGGTAATCGCAATGATTCCGTCGGGATTCAGATGATCGAAGTATTCGCGAAAGGCATTTACGGTATAGAGATTATTCTCGCTGAGCGCGAATGCCCCAGCCGCGGTTGACGCCCACGTGTCGACCAGGGTCATCTGCACCACGTCGAATTTCTGCTTCGAATTGCGAATGAACGAGCGGCCATCGGTCACGTGCATATGAACATCAGGGCGATCGTACAAATGGAAAGCGTAATCGGCGTAGCGGCCGCGCATGATGGTATTCGCGATGATGGGATTAATTTCAATCCCAGTTACGTCGGGACTGCCATTCGCAACCGCCCGCAGAACATCGACGCCCCCGCCCGGGCCGATGATGGCATAGTTGCCGTGCGGACGAAGGACATTCGCGATCGCCGGGGGTGCGGCCATGAGGTTCTTCTGCCAGACTGATCCGCGCCACTGCGCGAGATCGGCGTTCATGATGTAAGTGTTGGCGTCGGCGTCGATCACAATCGCTTTAGCGTCATTCACGCGATCTACTTCCACTCGCGAGATGGCATTCCAGCGGGCAAATTCTACGGATGATTTATCGCGCAATTTTCCCTTAGCGTAGACGACGTCCATCCAGCGGCCGGAATAATTCACGGCAATCAAAAACAAAAGCGCGGCACCCATTGCAACAGACCATCGGCGGGAAGCGGCGCCTGGAGCCCAGACAGCCGCGGCCATGGCTGCAATAAACGCCGTAAAGAGGATAGTGTTTGGACCACCGATCCAGTTCAGCAGCGGCACGATCGCCAGGCACGCCAGGGATCCGCCAAACAAATCGGCGCCGTAGAGCGGTGAAATGTGCCGGGTTTCCCGTGCAAAAATGACGGAAAATTCCACCCCAGTGATGAAAAATGGAACCGCGGAGGCGGCATAAATCGCGGAGAGATGCAGAAAATTTTTCCACGTGACATCCAGGGAAACCGGCGAATGTAAAACCGCCTCCAGAATCAGCGGTATGACAAGTGCATTCAGCACACAGACCCTGAACATCAATGAACGCAGCCCAATTCGTGACAACCTCCTCTTGAGAAGATGGGCGAACACTCCGCCCGCGCCCAAGCCGAGCAACGCAATCGATATGGCAAGAAATGCGAAATGATAGAAGAGGATGACGGAGAACAGTCGCGTCAAAGACAATTCCAGCAGTAGCGCGGCAAAGCTGCTTAGCGCCACTCCGGCCAGCAGCGTTCGACTTTGAACGCTCCCGATCGCGGCACTCGGAATGTAAATTGCGCTTTCCGTAATTGTCGACATAGAACCTGAATGGAAGGCGACAGTCTAACAGAGGAATAACTTTGTTCGGAGGAAGTGACACACCTCGCCCTGATCATACGCAGCGATCTTTTGAATGACTTATAGTGAGCGCAAGAAGTTCAGCAGGTCCTGCTGTTGTGCGTGAGTTAATCTGGTGAAGTTATCGACGACACCATTGGCTTCTGAACCGCATGCAGTGCTGCCTTGGAAATGTTGGAAGCGGCCGGAGCCGCGATTTCCGTTTCCGCAGTCGGCGTGTTCGGTGATGGCTTGCATCAGGTCGTCGGTGCGTCCGTCGTGCAGGAAATATAAGCGCTGGCCTAATCCCCATAGCGGCGCGGTGCGGAATTGATCGGGGCCGGCGGCGCCTTGCGTAATTCCATCGGCTAAATTTCCTCCCATGTGATGAATCGCAAAATCGGAATAGGCGCTGTATCTGACGTTCGACATTCCGGTGTGAGGCGATGGTCCTGTGGTAAGCGAAGGCGAATGACATAGCGCGCAGCCAATCGCATTGAAAATTCTTGCGCCATTCTGCGTGGACGGCGTGGGCGCGGCTGGAATCGCAGGCGCCGAGAGGCTGGCGAAAATCGCGAAATTGACCACGTCGGAAGCCATCTCGGATGCGGTGCCGAGCGTGGTTCCATAATTTGAGCTGTTCACGTTGTTGTTCAACATATTCGTAGCGTCTTCTGGCGACGCGTTGAAGATGCAACCGGGCGTTGCGCTGCGTTCGTTCGGGAACACTTCGTTCGAGACGCCCTGCTCCACGTTGTAAGCTTCACCGGCGAACATGAGCAGCGATTTGTTTTGCGCCTTCCAGCCGTAGCGGGTGATGGTGCCGTCGTTCCCCGAAGTGTTGAACGCGCCGCCAATTCTTAGCGCCGCTCTTGCATTCTGAGTGGCGGCGAGATTGGCGCGCAGAGTCGCATCGGGAGTGGCCTGCACCAACCCCAGACCGAACAACGGCGTCGGGATGCGGAAAATTACGTTGTTGTTTGCGAGTGCCGAAGCGAAGTCGGGTTGAGCGAGGTTGCATCCTGTGGCGTCGACGCGTCCGGCGATTGTGTAGAGCCCGTGAACTCCGCCGTCAGGGGTGCGATTGGAATTCTGAATGAAGCGCGCCTCGCGCACCGGTCCATTGGGCGTGATGAATGCTGGCGCGGTATTACTCGCGCTATCCAAAGTGGCCAAAGCTACTTGCGGATTCTGAATTGGATTCTGCGGACTCGCCAGCCCGGGACTGCTTCCGCCAACCGTCGGTTGCGCGTGACACATGGCGCAGCTATTCCCATTAAATGTCGGCCCTAGTCCTAGGCCAGGCTCGCCTGCGATCTTTCCCGACACGGAGTCAACTTCCAGAAATCGCAGCAACGCCTGCGCGAACATGCCTTGTTCGTTAGCGTTCAGCGTTGTGAAATAACTGCCCGCCGCCGCGGGGCCAGGGCGTGGTCCGGGATCGCTTTGCCCGTGAAGCATCGCCGCACCGGTAAGCACTGCAAAAAATAAGATCGCCGCAAACAAATTTTTGGGAATCATTTTGCACCTCATGATTTGCACACACGAGAGGCCGGAACACACTTCTGGCGTGGTGCGAAATTTGCTTTCTGGACCAGCGGCGCGATCTGAAGCCGGCGATGGATCAGGCGCAACCTGCTTCCATGCCAACTTGCGTACTAATCAGGGATAGCGAGGCCCTGAATTGTGGGATAAATACGGAAAAGCTACGCGAACATTAGAAGCACCTTAGATTCGAACTGCACGATCGTCAACCGGTCAGAAGTTCACGTCCGAGTTCGTGCCATGGCATGTTAGAGGACATATCTCGGACGCATTACCCGTCTGCGGATTGTTCCACATGCCATTTACTGGCTACGGTAAAACCGGCCAATGAGTGAAATCGCGATTTCCAGCATCACGGAACTAGATTTGCCATATCTCCCGAGTCGTCGTCATCATCGCAACTCGACTTGTGAGCTTTCGGTCCCTCCAGCAGTATGCTCAACCCGCACAGAGCAAGCCCTGACACGATAGCCAAGCCGAAGATCGAACCGAAGTTGGCGATCAGAAATCCGATCGTTTGGACGAAATCGTAACCACGTCGGATACCCACAACTACTAATGACAAGGGTAAGCTGAAAACAAGTAAAAGCCCAAGTGCGTTCATCCAACGCGGAACTCGATGCTGTGCCATCAGATCATCTCCGCTAAAAACAACATTATACGGGCCGTCAGTTCGGGGTTAAAAAGGCACTTATGACATTCCTGCCAGTGAGTGACATCGCGATGTTACGCCAGTATCTTGATTCAAAATGCGGCCGCGAAAATCAGGATAAGCGTAAGTAGCCTAAGCATATTGGGCATGTCTTGCGTCTTACCCTTCAGTGCGACACTGTATCTCCACATCACGACGGGTGACCAAATCAGGCATGTACATTACGTTGGGTTTTGCCGTGGCGTACGGTCTTGATTTTGGGCCGTTCTTGTCAGGATTCGGAACGCGAGGTTATGGGTAACTCAATATCCGCACGCGGTCCAATAATCCGGGTAGCAACTTACTGATTCTTGAGCGCTAGGTTTCGCTCTTGCGGGGACATTTGGTCCCACATGATTTGTACGTCCCGTTCGAGACGGGTGTTGCGGGGATCTTCATGCAGAGCGCGGGCGAACCAGCGATAGGCGAGTGGCAGGTCGCGGCGCACGCAATGGCCCGTGGCGTACATGGTGGCGAGGGTGCTTTCGGCCTTGGAATTGTTGTTGTTCGCCGACGCGGTTAAATATTGGGAGGCCCGGGCGCAATTGGCCGCGACGCCACCGGTTCCGTATAAATATTTTTGTCCTTCGAGAAACGAACTGTCCTCGGCGGGATTCGGAACCGTGGCAGCCGGTGTCGCAGCTTTCGGCATTATCGGCCTTGTCACTTTGGCCGACATTGCGGGAGCTGGTTTTGAGACTGGCGGGAGAGCCTCGGCTTCATCCGCTTCCGGTTTCTCTTTTTCCGGTTTCTCTTTTTCCGGTTTCTCTTGGGCTTCCGGACGTTCTGTGGGCGATGCTTCTTGATCGGCGTTCTGCGTATCAGAAGGATGCGCTACCGGCGCGGGATTTGACGCAGCCGAAGCCGAAGCAGACTGTCCGCCAGTCGTTGCGGGCGATGTCGCCGTCTTCGGCTTCGCCGGCGTCCCTGCTTTGGCAGAGGGTGGCGGCTCCTCATCTGGCATGGCGCTGTTATCTTCGTTTGGCGTTGCCGCTCCCGTGACTGGGGTCGATGAGGCTGCCTTATTTGTCGCGTGCGCCGGCCATGGATAGCCCGCCTTCCTCCAATAAAATAATCCCGTGGCGGCGATCGCAAGTATGAACAACACAATCACAAATTTTCCCGCGCGCCCGGAGTGGTCTTCGTCTTCCAGCAAATACTCGACGCGGCGCTCTTCACTATTATCGTTGTCTGACAGTCCGAGGAAGGATGGGCCACTCACCGGAATCGGCGTGCGCTCTCCATGAAAGGATTCTTGCGGATAAGACTCTTCGCGGGAATCCAGCGAGTATGTTCGTAAAAGTTGTTCTGCCTGTTGTTTCTGCGCAGTGGTGAGTTCGGCAATCAGCGGCTCCACGGGCATTGCTTCTTCCGCAGGGGGAGTTGGCTTGGCCAGGGCGCGGGAAATTACTTCGGCCTCCGCGTCTGGTTCCCCACGGCTGCTTTGTGTCTCGGGATCGCGAGGCCGCAAAGCCGCGCCGCACATTCCACAAAAACGGAATTGCGGATTGTTCTCATAGCCGCAGCGAGCGCAGCGGACATCCATTGAATCCATCATCGAATATCGCGAATTAGATGCCATGTCTGGAACTCCTTCTCGGAGTCGTGTTTCGCTATCATAATCGTCGTTCCGTTGTTGAAGTCATCCTGAGGGATCAGTCCGAAGGATCTGGCGCGTACCGCACCGGCGCGTCCACAAAATATCATTGGCTGCACGCCAGATCCTTCGCCGGTTGAAAGCGGCTCAGGATGACGTCAAAAGATAAGATATGGAAAACCCGTTCCTCTTTCCATTTGGTGGCTCAATTTGAATGCTGCGCGCAAGATCCGTCGCCCCGCTGGTGAGAACGCGGGGCTTCGGGATGACTATATTCAGAAATCCAAATTCGGCCATTCCCTCTTTCCGCTCCAGCTTTACACTCTCCCAAACGGCGTGTTAACCTCATTGCAGTTAAAATCGAAAATTGGACAGGAGCGCATTAGGTTAGTGCTAGCCAGAGAGCAAAAGCAATCACTTATTGACCAGTACGCCACGCATCCCACGGATACGGGCAGCCCTGAAGTTCAGATCGCTCTGCTGAGCGAACGTATTGGCCACTTGACGGAGCATTTCAAATCTCACCAGAAAGATCACGGCTCGCGCCGCGGTCTTCTCATGCTGGTCAGCAAGCGGCGTCGCTTGCTCGATTATCTCAAGACATACGATTCCGACCGCTATAAAACCGTTGTCCAGAAGCTCGGCCTGCGCAAGTAGTCGGCTATTGTTTTTCTGGTGGAATACACGATTGCCGCAAGCCGGCAACCGGGGTCATTCCCTTTTTGTGTCTCAATGGGGAAGTCCCACATTCACTGTCAAGAATCTTGCTCTCGGATATAAGTCACTCCACATGCCGTTCCGGCATTCGCACTTGCGTGCCCTCCAGCCCAGAAGGATAAATAACAATGAAACAAGAAGTATCTGTTGAACTCTCCGGCGGTAGACGCCTCTCATTCGAGACCGGAAAATTAGCCAAGCAAGCCCACGGATCGGTCGTTGTGCGCACCGGAGAAAACGTCGTCCTCGCCACAGCCGTATCGAATCCTGACCCACGCGAGGGAATCGATTTCTTTCCGCTCACCGTTGACTACCGCGAATACACATACGCCGGAGGACGAATTCCCGGCGGCTTTATCAAGCGCGAAGGACGACCTAGCGAGCGCGAAATTCTTACCAGCCGCATGATTGATCGTCCTGTCCGGCCGCTATTTCCCGACGGCTTCAAATGTGAAACTCAGGTCATAGCTTTTGTTCTCTCCGCCGATAACGAAAACGATCCGGATGTATTAGGCATCAACGGCGCATCTGCTGCGCTGACAATTTCGGATATCCCGTTCAACGGCCCGATCGGCGCGGTTCGCGTGGGATTGGTCAATGGCGCGTTCGTGGTGAATCCGACCTACAGCGAGATGCGCGACAGTTTGTTGAACATCATGGTAGTCGGCACTGCCGACGGCATCGTGATGATCGAGTCGGGCGCGAAGGAAGTGAAAGAAGAAACGGTGGTGGACGCGATTGAATTCGCGCATACCGAGATCAAGAAAATCTGCGCATCGATCAATGAGCTGAAAGAGAAAGTCGGGAAGCAGAAGCGCCAGGTTACTCCTCCGGAATTTGATCAGAGTTACTACGACAAGCTGCACAAGAAAGTCGGAGCTGATCTTACCGACCGCCTCGACACACAGAAACATCCCAAGGCCGAAAGTTATACGCTGATTCGCGACCTCAAGAAAGAATTGATGTCCGCTTTGCCCGAAGATGACGATGAAGGACGCGCGAAGCTAAAGACCTACTACGAGACTCTGCGGGAGCGCATTTTCCGTGAGCAGGTTATCAACAATAAGCGGCGTCCCGATGGACGAGCTTTCGATCAGATTCGCGACATCTGGTGCGAAGTGGGAGTTCTGCCGCGAACCCACGGTTCGGCAGTCTTCACCCGTGGCGAAACTCAAGCCCTGGTCACGACAACTCTCGGCACCAGTGACGACATGCAGCGCCTCGAAGTCTTCGAAGGCGAAGCCAAGAAACGCTTCATGCTGCATTACAACTTCCCACCATTTTCCGTCGGAGAAGTCGCCTTTCTGCGCGGTGCAGGACGGCGTGAAATCGGCCACGGAGCTTTAGCCGAACGCGCTCTATCAGCCGCTTTGCCGACCGAAGAAAACTGGCCTTACGCAATGAGAGTCGTCTCCGACATTCTCGAGTCCAACGGGTCGTCTTCGATGGCGAGCGTTTGCGGTGCTTCGCTTTCATTGATGGACGCCGGTGTTCCGCTCAAATCCCCGGTCGCAGGCGTCGCGATGGGATTAGTAAAAGAAGGCGAAAATTACGCCATCCTTACCGACATCGCTGGAGCCGAAGACCATTACGGTGATATGGACTTCAAAGTCGCCGGTACTAAAGACGGGATCACAGCCTTGCAAATGGACATTAAGGTCGGCGGCATCACGGCACAGATCATGCGTGAAGCTCTCTCCCAGGCGCAACGGGGAAGATTATTCATCCTCGACAAAATGAACGAAGCCCTCGCCGGACATCGCGAGAAAGTTTCGACATTCGCGCCACGTATTTACACCTTGCAAATCCCGGTCGATAAGATTCGCGACGTGATTGGGCCCGGTGGCAAGATGATTCGCAGCATCATTGAGCAGACCGGCGTGAAGATCGACGTGGAAGATTCCGGCAAAGTGAATGTTGCGTCGAACGACGAGACTTCCGCCAACAAAGCGTTGGAGATCATCCGCAATCTCACAGCTACGGCCGAGATTGGCAAAACCTATCTTGGAACCGTATCTCGCTTGGCAGACTTCGGCGCGTTCGTCGAAATCATTCCCGGCACTGACGGCTTGCTGCACATCAGCGAAGTCGCCGAACATCGCATTAAAGATGTTCGCGACGAACTGAAAGAAGGCGATCAGGTATTAGTAAAAGTGCTGGCCGTCGAAGGTAATCGCATCCGCTTATCCCGCAAAGCTATCCTCAAAGAGCAGCGCGCGAAGATGGGCGGAGGCGAAGCGCCTCCCGAAAATGGAGCGGAGCCGACTAATGGCGATGCTCCCGCACCCGCATTGACCATCGAAGGCGGCGGCGATTTTGCCGACGATGAACCAAACTTCAATCGCGATGCGCCGCAAACAGTCAGCGGAGGAGGAGGCGGAGCACCGTCAGGCGGAGATCGTGGGCGCGGAGGTGATCGCGGACGCGGCGGACGTCCCGGCGGCGGTGGTGGTGGGCGCGGCCGAGGTCGTGGAGGCCCAGGTCGCGGCGGATCCGGCGGCGGTGGGCGCGGCGGGCATAGTGGCGGCCACGGTGGTCCCCGACACTAACCTTTTCATCACGCGGCATCAGCGAAAATCAAAAGGAGTTCGCCTAATGGCGAACTCCTTTTTTACGTGTGGCGCGGACACTCTTGTCCGCGCCCTTTGACTAAAACTTCCGGCAAGAGTCCGTGAGCGTCCAAAGAACAGACGCCAAACTGTAGCGCAGAGACTTTACGGGGAAGCGTTTCCGGAAACTTTGTGTTTCTTGAGCCAATCGTCCGCCTGCTGCTGCGCGGTGACGACCTGACTATGTGGCATTCGCGAAGCGAGAACGGTGACGCGAAATCGGCTGGCTTCGTCTCCGCCGTTTTGGGCGATGGCAGACCAGAAATAAGCCTTCTCCAAATTCTGCGGAATGCCCCTTCCAGCCCAATAGTAGGCGCCGAGAGTAGCCTGCGCGATCACGTGTCCCTGTTCCGCCGCCATGGTGAACCAGCGCACAGATTCGCCGTAGTCCTGCTTAACGTCTTCGCCAGTGGCATAGCGCGCGCCCAAATCAAATTGCGCATTGGGATCGCCGGCGTCCGCCAATTTGCGCAGCTTCTCGAAATCGGTGGTGGACGAAATCGAACCCTGCGGCTTCGCCAAAGAATTTTGTTGTGAAGGCGGTGAACCCTTCTGGAGGCTCTTGTGGGAAGCTCCCAACGTAATCAGCCATGCCAATGCGGCGGCTACGCAAACCCCCAATGCCACTAGCAAGACCCGCCGCATAGGGGAGGGAGCCGGCTCAAGATAATGTCCAAGGGCAATAGGGCTGTCAATTCGCTCGAGGCGCAACTCAGGTTTGGGCGCAACCTCCGCGATTGCAATGGAAGGCAACGCCGCTGCCGCCAGCTCGGTAGCAATAGCGTGCATCGTTGACGGAATCATCTCCGCCAATCGCTCCAGAATTTTTTCATCTGCGGGGCCGAAGGCGTTGCGGGCAGGGGAAAACACCTCCATCAGGCCAATAACCTCGCTGTCGTTCCGAACAGGTGTCGCTATAATTGAACGAATTCCCAACGTGCGGCAGCCCTCGCGGTCGACTCTCGGATCGCTCTCGGCGTCGTCGCAACGAAGAGTTTTATTGCTGCGTACGCATTCACCGGAGAAGCCGGATTCCACATGAAGTTTTGCGCCGAGGCCGGGAGCGTCGGACCCGGCGCGCGCCCGGCAAATCATCAGATTCGCGCCCGGATTTTCGGACATGGCAATGGCTGAGCCAGTACTGTGGGTAAGCGCCAGGGCTCGTTCAGCCAGCATGGGCAGTATTTTCTCGAGATCGCGGCCAGCGGCCTCAACCTCACGCTTAACCGCCACCATCGCACTCAATAGGGAAGAATAGTCGGCAGAGGTTGACTGCTCGCCCCCATTGCCGGAGACGCCGGCAATTGCAGCCCTTGTCCGTTCTGGCGATTGTTTTGTCATCTCGTGCTTGCCAATATCGCGTTTCGATTCGACTTGGGTAGACAGCGGCCGCACCGGCCGTGGTCCTAATATATCGCGATGAGGATGAGTATGAGGATGACTGGTTGCAGATTGATTCTGGCCCGCTGCTCCGCCGTGGCTCATGAGCCAATGTTTTATCTGTTGGCGCGAACTATCGGAAATTCCATCAAAATAGATACCGCTGCGTCCCCGTTGATCGGACCAAATTACAACACCGGAAGTGGCGACAAACGAATCGGTTTCCAGCAGATCGAGCGACAAAGTCAGATGGGATTCGGCCCGCAGCGGTAATGACGTCTGAATGCATGCGCCGTTTTCGCTCAGGTCGAGAATTTCTCCGGGCTCATGCGCTCTCCCGCTCGGCCTCCCGCTCAATATCGCGTTGGCGGGGATGTGGACTTTTTGTCGCAGCTCTCGCCGGCGATTGTCAATCGGGGAGTGCATTATCGGATTTCTGTCGGCTGATTCGGCTCCAGAATTCTGCATGACGGGGTTAGCCCATATTACCTCACACGGCAGGGTCAAAGATGGGGGAAAGATCTAAAGATGGGCGAATTCACCGAATATTTGCCGCGTTCTCCGCGCAAAGAGATATAACGCATCTGTCTCAGGGGATAAATGGGATGATATTATGAATGGCGGACCTCGAGAAACGGCGTCCATCCACACTCCTCAGTAGCTCAATGGCAGAGCATCCGGCTGTTAACCGGAGGGTTGTAGGTTCGAGTCCTACCTGAGGAGCCAAATCTTTTCTTAAAAGTACGCGGATTCCCGCGCCCGGAGAGGTTCGGCCAATTAGGCCCGGGCCTCCCCTGTACGCGCGATATATACTGCGACGATGCTCAACCGAAAAGACCCTGAAGCCTTGCATTCAACAACGCTAGCAGTCCTCTGGCAGAAATTAGATCGCCTCCGTTCGCGGACTTCCATTCGGAGTGCCGAACAAATCATGAGCGGTTTTGAGATGACGCGCCACGAGAATAGCGGCTGGTTCCCCACGCCTTTTCCAGCCCTCTTCCATCCGGGCATTCTAAACTTTCGCCTTGTATTCGCCACATAAATCAATCTAAAATAGTTGGGGAATATTTTCCGGAATGGCGTGGAAAAACCTCTGAGCCGCGAAACCAAAATCGTCATTTGGGTCAGCGTTCTCGGCATCATCGTTGCGATTGTCATTGGACTCTCTGCCTTCTTTGTTCCCGAAGTACGTCAGGCGCTCGGCTTAGAGGGTAATCAAATCCCGCCTCTAATCCGCACAGGTGCAGTACCGCCTAGCGTCCCTATAGTCAAGACTCCTTCTTCAGCAACGCTAAGAGACAACTCGGTTCACGTCGGCGGTAAAGCCCGTGTGAGCCAAAGCAATACCGGTGACTGTTCACCCAACATTATCGGTGGAGCGAATACTGTTAATTGTGGCCACTCGTTGAGCGTTCCTCCGGGGATTGTGGTCGAGGGCGAGAACGGAACGCTGGATAATATTCGGGTGATAAATGGATCTATCGAGGCTAAAAAGAGCGCGAAGAACCTAACAATGGAGAACGTGACGGTCGATAACCACGAATGGCTCGAATATTTATTAAAGTTAGCGGCCCGAAAGGAAGGTGTTCTCGGAGAAATAGCGAGACGCAGACAGGAATTGAGGGCTAGGTGTAAAGAAAATGAGACCGACGAATGCCGTACAAGCGACGCATGGTTGGATGACATCGAGGAAAGAGTGAAAGCGGCGGACCGTGACTCCGATGAGACTTCGAGGGTGTTAAGGGAATTTGAAGATCTCGCCCCCCCCTTTTCATCATCCCCGAAAACCCCGTAGAGTGCCGAACTACCACGCCGCTTTAATAGCCACGTCCGCCCGGTGCTGCCTAACCTTACTTTTATTCTCCGGGTTTAGGCGGAAGCGCATCAACGCGAAGTATAGTCGGAAGTGGCCGTGCCATAGATTGCGCGGGGCCAAGTTCTTGCGGAACCTGCAAAGTCGGCGACGTTTGCACCCTGCCAACTACTGTTGTTTGGATGAGGACGCTCGCCAGAGAAAATTGCAAGCGCGGCCTTGCGCAGAGCGTGTTGTTCAGTTTCTAGTTCTACAAACCCCTTGGGATGGTAAATGTTTTTTTCGATGGCCACCTTGTCAATATCGTAATTCAGTCGCTGCGCCATCTGATACAGGAGTTCAATCAGTAGGCCATTCTTTTTCTCTACCCAGCGATTAAGTCTTTCGCCATCCCCAACTGGCGAGTTCAGGTGATTGATGTAGAGCCGCCACGCATCTAGTACTTTCTTATCAGGGCCACGCATAGCGTAGAATTCCACTTCAATCCCGTTCAAAGCCTCAACGTGGGCGGGTGACATTTGGGTTGCGCGCGTAGTCATTAACTTTCGGAAAATGGCCATCTTCCGATTAAGGTCAGCGCGTCGATCATCGAGCCGCTTCTGCACCTCCAGCGCGAATATCGGACTCAGAAATACAGCCACCACAGTTAACAACGCTAACCATTGATCCGGGGTGAACATAGGTGAGGATATAATCCGCCAATATAGCATGGGGAGGGACCCAACAATGGCGGTAGACGGATTCTGGATTGCGCAATTTTCGGGAACCGAAGTTTGTGGGAGCGGAGTTGTGCTCTTCAGCAACGGCAAGCTGTTTGGCGGCGAAACCGGTTTCTACTACATAGGGACTTACGAATCCGATGGCAAGATCGTAAAGGCGCGTGTGATGATTCGCAACTTTGATCCCGCAATACCAAGTGGGTTTGGAATCATTGGGGACTACGAGATGGACGTTTCCGCTATGGTACAGGACGACAAGATTGTGGGAACGGCAGCCATTGCGAACCAGCCACAACATAGCCTTGGGATTCGTTTGACCAAAAAGGCAGATCTTTGAAAAAGGATTTTTCGCCCACGCCGGTTTATCTGCGCTAAATTTGCGCTCTGTTAGCGTATCTAACATTGCTTTCTTTGGTCGTAGGTGTCATCCGCCGACCTGCATCATGTTGAAACTACGTTTAAGTATTGATTTGAGTCCTACATGAGGAACCAATCTCTACCTGAGGAGCCAATTCTTCCCTGCCCGTAGCTCTCCCTCTTATTCTGCCAATGATGCGCCAAAGATTAAAGAGTGCCGCTAATGAAGTCTAGCTCCGTTAACGGGACTTCTAGCGTTCATGAGGAGACCGCGACGTTCTCTGCGGCGAAAGCTCTGCACGATAGCGGTAGGCACCTCTAACTGTTTTCTACTATTGAGGCGGCTACGCTGCGATGATATTTTCCGGGGGTGTCGAACCGCGGCGCATGGGACCGGTGCGCGCCTCGGCGAGCTTCCCTAGCTGCACGGCGGGCGAACATTAATTCTTTCCGACGACTGGAAATAACAGAGGCCTGGCAATAATAGCGGATGAAGCGCGACCGGCATAAAAAGCGCGAGCCATGACACGTGGACGGGGGCGGGTGAATTTGTTGGTCAGGTTGCGTCCTATCGCATTCATCGCCGCGCTGCTGGTGATCTGGCAAGTTGCGATCGTCCGTCATCCCGGCCTTCTGCCCGGGCCTTGGGGAGTAGTTGGCGGCCTTGCCGATCTGGCGCGGCACGGACTTCTGCTGAAATATATTGTCGCCTCGTTATTTCGTGTTACCTGGGGATTCGCTTTGGCTGCGGTAATCGCAATTCCTCTCGGGCTAACGATTGGCTGGTACCGGCGGGCCGAGATGGCGTTCAATCCTATTATTGAAGTGCTGCGTCCTATTTCCCCGCTCGCGTGGATTCCGATAGCTATTCTCTGGTTTGGAGTGGGAGACCTCTCCGCGATATTTCTGATTTTCCTCGGCTGCTTTTTTCCGCTACTGCTAACGGCAATCAATGCGGTCAGAAATATTCCCGCCGTTTATGTGAATGCCGGACGCAATTTTGGCATGAGCCCGGCGATGGTCGTCTCACGCGTGTTGTATCCGGCGGTAGTGCCGCAACTCATTATTGGTTTGCGAATTACGCTGGGAGTCGCGTGGCTGGTGGTGGTGGCTGCGGAAATGATCGCGGTCGATTCCGGGCTCGGTTTCCTTATTGTCGATGCCCGCAATGCGGGCAACCGTTACGATCTGGTGGTCGCCGGCATGGTTGTGATCGGCGTCATTGGGCTGTTGCTGGATATGGCGATGCGCTCTCTCGAAAAAGTTAAATCGTTTCGATGGGGCTATGCGGAGGATTGAGTTCGAATGTCGTCTGTGGAAACAGTAGCGACGCCCCGAATCGTGGGCACTAAATTGCGCGTGGATCACGTGAATATGATCTTCGCTCGCGATGGCAAGAGCGTGCCCGTGCTCAACGACATTAGTCTCGACGTGCGCGACGGGGAATTTATCTGCCTGCTGGGGCCTTCGGGCTGCGGCAAGTCCACCATGCTGAATATTATGGGGGGATTTCTTTCTCCGACCAGCGGCGCCGTAATGATCGACGGAGAAGTGGTGCGACGTCCCGATCCGCGCCGCATCTTTGTATTTCAGGAGCGGGGAGTGTTTCCCTGGCTGACGGTCGAGGGAAACATCGGCTTCGGCCTATTCAAACTATCTGCCGCGGAGCGCCAACAGCGCGTCGCCCACTATATAAAGATGGTCGGGTTGCAGGGATTCGAGAAAGCGTATCCGCCGGAACTTTCCGGAGGCATGAAACAACGGCTCGAAGTGGCGCGGGCATTCGCCGTGAATCCCGACATGCTTTATCTCGACGAACCATTCGGCGCGCTGGATTCTATCACCCGGCTCATCATGCGCGGCGAGCTCCGGCGCATCTGGGAAGCGGAGCGCAAAACGGTAATTTTTGTGACGCACGATATCGACGAGGCGGTGCAACTTGCAGACCGTGTCGTGGTGATGAGCGCGCGTCCCGCGAAAATTCAACAGATTGTCGATATCGATATTCCGCATCCGCGTGATCTCAACTCGGCGCGGTATCTGCAACTGCGCACCGGGATTTTTGAGCAGATCGGCTTGGCTCATAAAATATGAATTCCCTCGCCGAAACTTCGAAGTGGGAAAGAATCTTCTGGCCAATTCTGGCGTCGGCGATATTTATCGCCACATGGCACTGCTGCGTCGCATGGAGCGTTACCAGGGTTTTTCCATCACCGCGTCAGGTGGAATTGGGCATCGGCGAATTACTGCATAAGAATGTGCTGTGGATGGACATTCTAGATTCCCTGCGCCGCGTCGCCATCGCATTCGGCGCCGCGACCGTCGTCGGAATTCCATTAGGGTTGGCTCTAGGCTGGTATCCCGAGGCGAATCAGGTGGTGAATCCGGTCATGCAGATATTGCGGCCAATCAGTCCCATCGCCTGGATTCCGGTCGCCATTATCTTTTTCGGAATAGGGGATCATGCGGCGATTTTCCTGATCTTCATGGGCGCATTTTTTCCGATTGTGGTCGCGTGCATTAACGGCGTCGGCAATGTTCCCTCTACGTTTCGGCGCGCGGGACGCAATTTCGGCCTCTCGCCAACGCAACTTCTCGCTCGCGTAATCTTTCCCGCCGCGTTGCCGCAAATTATCGTAGGCCTGCGGCTCGCGCTCGGAATCGCATGGCTCGTGGTCGTCGCTGCTGAAATGGTCGCCGTCGATTCCGGCTTGGGATATCTCATCATCGACTCGCGAAACTCCGGCAAGCGTTACGATCTGGTGGTCGCCGCCATGATCTTGATTGGCGTCCTCGGATTGATTTTGGATTTATGCTTCCGCAGGCTCGAGAAAATAAAGTCGGTGCGCTGGGGATTTCAATGAGCATCAAGAAAAAAGTCTTGATCTCCGCTGCCGGATGGATGCTCCTGATCTCCGGCCTGCACGCTTACATGAACGTAAACTGGCCGGCGATTTTGAATGACTATCGTCCGCTGGCCCAGCGAAAAATTACCGTCGCCTATATTCCTGCCACCTGTCAGTTGACCTGCCCAGTTACGGATTACATCTCGAAGTTTTCGCAGGGCGGCGAGATTTTTATGCCTCGCCTGTTTCAAGGCTTCCCGGAAATCAAAGAAGCGCTCATTTCGAATCGGGTTCAAGCCGCATTCATTGTTGCGCCGCTGGCCATTGCGCTGGCGGCCCAGGGCGTGCCGATCAAAGTCGTTTACCTCGGGCACCGCTACGGCAGCGCGGTTGTCGTGCAGAAAAATGGTCCGGTCAAGACCTTTGCCGATTTGAAAGGCCGCACGGTGGCAATCCCAAGCCGGTTTTCGGATGAGCGCCTGATTCTATTCCGGGCAATGAAGGTTTGGGGACTGAAGCCGGGCGAAATCAAGATGGTAGAGATGGCGCCGCCTGATGTCTCGGGCGCGCTCGCTGCCGGAGCTATCGATGGATTTTCGATGGGCGAACCGTTCCCTTCGCAAGCGGAAATGGGAGGCTTCGGGCGCATCCTTTTTCAGGCTCGCGATTATTGGCCGGACTACATGTCCTGCATTCTGGTGGTTCGGCAGGATCTAATCGACCAACGCCCGGAAGTCGTGCAACAGCTTGTAGACGGTATAGCGCGCTCCGGTTTGTGGCTGGATAAAAGCAAGCCACATCGTGAGGACGCCGCCGACTTTGTGGGCCGTTTCTACTTCCGTCAGAAGCCTGCGCTGCTGCGATGGGCGCTGACCAAGCCGATGGATCGCGTAGTCTACAGTCCGCTTGCGCCGCGGAAGCCCGACTTTGACATGGTTCGCGATTTGATGATTGAAACCGGAGTGCTGAATAAAAAAATACCATTTGAAGACTATGCTGACACTCGATTCTCCGATGGCGCAATCAGCCAGACCGCATGGAAGTACGAAGCGGGCATCGCCAGCGCGAAGTAAACGCTAATTAGGGGGGAAATGTGTTTCGTAGACAGTTCGTACAGCTAATTACATTTGCCGGCGCCGGAAGTTTGGCGGCCATCGCCGGGGCCGAATCCACCGAGACCGCAGGCGTGATCTATCACGTCAAAGGATTCAGTTGCGTGACCTGCGCCGTGGGACTTGATGCGATGCTGCAAAAACAAAAAGGCGTCAAATGGTCGCAGTCGACTTATCCCCAGGGCGTAGTGACGATCAAGTTCGATCCTAAACGGATCACCGACGCGGAGTTGAGAACATTTATCGGGAACATGGGTTTTGCTGTCGACGAAGAATTCTCCGGACAAAAGCAAATTCAGAATATTGAGTGACCGATACGATCCGCTTCACGCTAGCGTCGAAATAAAAAGAGGAAAGATGTCCGATAATAACTATTCGAGAATTTCAAAAAGCCTGACCGATTGTCTCCATTTATCGCAATCACCTGTCGCGATTAGTTTCACGGATACTGCTCCCGCAGAACTACCGACCCCACGCGCGACCGTACCCGCCGGATGCCGCTTCTGGCAGGACGCAGCTCATGGCGCGTTCGTGACCGCAGCCTCAGACCACGGCATGTGCGCGATAGGCGTGCACACCCACAACCTGGAATCATCGCCGGCGCAGCAACAAGACCTTCAAGATGCGCTTCGCATTTTCGGCGAACTGGGTTACGTAACTCCCGACGATCTTGGGCTAATTCCGGTGCTGAAAACACAGGCGAAATATATTGTTTATTCTCCCCTCGCCGAGAGTCCGCTTCCACCTGACGTAGTCCTGCTGTTGGTAAACGCCCGTCAGACTTTGATCCTCTCAGAAGCCACGCAGCAGGTAGAGAATCAAAATGCGCCCGCCATGGGCCGTCCCGCGTGCGCCGTAGTGCCACAAGTCATGAACACGGGCGGCGCAGCTTTAAGCCTGGGCTGCTGCGGCGCACGTGCATATCTCGATGTTCTGACCGATGATGTTGCAATCTTTGCTATTCCCGGAGCCAAGCTCGAAGCCTACGCGCAACGGATAGCGATACTGACCAAGGCCAACGACACGCTTTCCAAGTTTCACGAAATTCGCCGGGTCGCGGTTGCCGCCGGACAGCGCCCTACGATTAATGATTCATTGGCAGCCCTGGGATGAAAAAATCTCGTCTAAATCAACGCATCCCTAGCGCAATATTGCTAGCTTGCATAAGCCTGCTTGGGGGCTGCAGCCGAAGGGGCAAACTGCCGGATAAATCTTCACCCGAATACCGCGAAGTGGTTTCCGCCTTTTACACCGGCTTGGCGGCTTTGCAGGTCGGGGATGACGTTCACGCCGAAAGCAAGCTATCGGAGATGACCCGCCTGTTCCCTGACGAGCCTGCGGGATGGGCAAATTGGGGCATCCTGGCGTTGCGTCAACGAAATTACGATACCGCCGCTCAGAGGTTTGAGCGGGCACGCAAGCTGGCTCCCGATAACAGCCATGTCTACGACCTTCTCGGAGTTCTCGAAAGCCAGCGGGGAAATTCTGCGCAGGCCATAGCCGATCTGCGGAAAGCGGTGGAAATAAATCCGCAGAATTTAAGAGCGCTTTATCAGTTGGCACAGGAAACGGAACGCCAAGGGGATGCAAATAGCGACTTGGAATCCCAGGATCTGATGCAAAAGATTCTGCTCATACAACCGAACAATTTGGCGGCGTTGGTTGAGTTGAGCCGTATCGCCGCAAAACGTGGGGATTCGGCTACTCTAAAATCTGCGGTGTCACAAATCGCTGCGCAAGAAACGGGATGGCCGCCGGAAGTGCAGCATCAATTTGGCGTGGTGCAAAGCGCCGCAGCAAATGGCGATGCGCATGCGGCCGCGACGCAAACTACTTTTCTGCGAAATGTGCTAATGCGGGTTCCGGAATACCGTGGAAATCTAACAGCGATAAAAGCGCCGCCCGGCGAAGAGGCTGAACCGTTCACTCGCTTTTTGCGATTAGAAACACCAATATTCAAGCCGGCAGCGCCCGACACAGCAATAACATTCGCATCGCAAACGATCCCAAATTTCGGCAATGGGAACAACCGATGGGATTGGATCGGGGCGATTTCCTTGGGGAGTGCAGGCCCTCCGGTCATAGCTGTGGCTAACGCGAAAGAGGTGCGGCTCGCAACCGGCGCAAAGTTGCCGTTTCCCGGCGGATCGAAAGCGACCGCGCCTTCGCCGGAAGGCATCCTCGCGCTAGATTTTAACTATGATTTCAAGACTGATCTGGCGCTGGCAGGCGCTGGAGGCGTACGGCTTTACCGTCAGGACACCCCGGCAAAATTCATGGACGTGACAGCGCAAACCAAGTTGCCAAAGGTGCTAATCAATGCGGCCTATACCGGAGCTTGGGCGGTCGATATCGAAGCTGACGGCGATCTCGATATTGTGCTTGGATCGGCCGACGGCGCGCCGACGGTGCTGCGAAATAATGGCGATGGCACTTTTTTTGCGATTCATCCATTCGCGGGAATTTCCGGCGTGCGGGGATTTGCATGGGCTGATCTTGACGGTGACGGCAATCCCGATGCCTCGATCATCGATGGATCCGGGCGGCTTCACGTTTTTATGAACGAGCGGCAGGCACAGTTCAAAGAGCGAGCTCTTCCCCCTGGCTTGCCGGAGGTAAAAGCAATAGCCGTAGCCGACGCAAATCATGACGGCATACTCGATTTGGTTACGGTAGAAGCCAATGGAAGCATCGTTCGCATATCGGACAAGAACCAAGGGCAAGCGTGGGAAGTATCCGAAATTGCCAGAGTTCCGGACCCGACTCAGGATTTACAGGGCGAGGTTCGTTTGCACGCAGCCGACCTTGACAACAACGGCGCGCTCGACTTGTTTCTGTCGAACCGCACAAATCCCCGGCGGCAACTCGGGCGCATTTATCTGGCTCGGCGACGAGAACGGCAAATTCATTCCGCTGTCCGCTCCCGCAGGGCCTGCGCTGGTTTTCGACGCGGCGGACCTCGGCGCAAATGGCAGACTCGACCTGATTGGTTTGTCCGCGGACGGAGCACCGATACAGGGAGTCAATCACGGATCTAAAAATTATCATTGGCAAATTGTTCGTCCTCATGCGGTGCAGGCTGTCGGCGATCAGCGAATCAATCCTTTTGGAGTTGGCGGCGAAGTTGAGATTCGCTCTGGGTTGCTTGTGCAGAAACAGCCGATCACGGCGCCGCAAATTCATTTTGGATTGGGCAACCAAACCGCTGAAGTTGTGAGAGTAGTTTGGCCGAATGGCACAGTCCGCGCCGAATTCGATGTGAAAGCCGATCAGGATATTGTGACCGAACAGCGCATCAAAGGCTCTTGTCCATACTTGTTTGCCTATAACGGCAAAAGCATGGAGTTCGTCAAAGATGCGGTTCCTTGGAGTTCGGCGATTGGTCTTCGCATCAACATGCTAGGCACTGCGCGCGTCGAAGCGACCGAGGAGTGGTACAAAATTCCGGCGGCTGATCTCGTGCCGCATGACGGGTTTTATGACCTGCGCATTACAGCAGAACTTTGGGAAACATATTATTACGATGCGCTGGGCCTCATGACCGTGGACCATCCAGTCGGGACCGACATCTTCGTAGATGAGAGGTTCGTGATCCCGCCCGCGAAACTTGCCATCACGACGGTCGGCACACCTCACCCAATCGCTCATGCAATTGACGATAATGGAACTGACGTCACCGATATTCTGAGAACCCTGGATGGAAGGTATTTAGACACATTCGGGCGCGGCCAATATCAAGGGATAACCCGCGATCATTATGTCGAAGTGGACCTCGGTAGCGGCGCGCCGGCCACAGGTCCACTTTACCTGATCGCGAAGGGTTGGATGCACCCGACCGATTCATCCGTGAATGTTGCCATGAGCCAGGGAAAACATCCACTGGCCCATGGATTGAGCCTTGAAGTGCCGGATGGTCGCGGCGGATGGATTGTCGCTAGACCCAACCTTGGTTTCCCCGCAGGCCGGAAGAAAATATGTTTATTCGATCTAACCAACGTTTTTCGTCCCGGAACCCCGCGCCGCGTGCGGCTGCGAACGAACCTCGAAATTTACTGGGATTCGATCGAGTGGGCGCAGGGCAGGCCCGACGCACAATTAAGAATTACACGCATCGCTCCGGCCAGCGCCGATCTGCACTATCGCGGATATTCGGTAATGAATCAGGCAAATCCATCGTCGCCCGAAACGCCCGACTACAACCACATGGAAGGTTCGAAACAACGCTGGCGTGATTTGGTTGGATATTACACGCGATACGGAGACGTCCGCGAACTGTTGGCTCATGTGGATGATCGTTACGTAATCATGAACTCGGGGGACGAAATGACATTCCGTTTCCCCGAGCAACCGCCGCCGCCCGCCGGTTGGGTGCGCGACTACGTAATCACGGGTGACGGCTGGATCAAAGACGGCGACTACAATTCGACGTTTGGCAAGACCGTGTTGCCTCTGCCCTATCACGCGAAGAACCAATACACCACGCCTCCCGGAAGACTGGAGGATGAGTGGGCTTATCAGCATCATCCAGAGGACTGGCAGAACTATCACACGCGCTATGTCACTCCTGAAGTTTTCAAGAATGCGTTGAGAGGCTCGCCATCTCAATGACGGGCAGCCGTATTGCGAAAATTATTGTTACGTTATTTTTCTTGGGATTGCTCGCGACTCCGCTGGTGATGAAGCGGATCTCGGGGGCGCATGACTCCAGCAAAATCGACGCGCAGACCGCGTTGGCTCGCCACGGTTTTTACTTGCAGGAGGTCTCACGTGCGGCGGGCGTCGATTTTGTCCACCATGCTCCGGTGCTCGATCACAAACTGGATGCGATCATGCCGGAAGTCGCTTCGATGGGGGCGTCGGTTTCCATCGTCGATTTCGATCGCGATGGCTGGCCTGACATCTACGTCACCAACAGCGCCATCGGCAGCAAAAATGCTTTGTATCGCAATATGCATGACGGCACCTTCAAAGACGTAGCTGAAGAGATGGGCATTGCCGATGTGAATCAGTCCGGAACCGGCGTCTCGATGGGAGCAGTCTGGGGCGATTATGACAACGACGGTTATGAGGATTTATTTTTAATTAAATGGGGGCGACCGGAATTATTTCACAACGATCACGGCCACGGCTTCACGCGCGTAACCGATCAGGCCGGGCTGCCGCCATGGATCAATGCCAACACCGCGATCTGGTTCGATTATGACGGAGACGGACTGCTCGATCTGTTTGTCGGCGGATATTACGACGAAAAGATCGACTTGTGGAACATCTCCACTACGCGAATCATGCCCGACAGTTTCGAATACGCAAAAAACGGTGGGCGCAAGTATCTATTTCATAATCTCGGCAATGGCAAATTCGAGGAAGTCAGCGAGAAGGCTGGGATCAATAGCCGCCGCTGGGCTCTGGCAGCGGCTGCTGCGGACCTGCGCGGCACCGGACATCCCGATTTATTTGTGGCCAACGATTACGGCGTTTCCGAGTTGTACTTCAACGACGGCAAGCGATTTCATGAAGTCGGTCAGCAAACCGGGGTCGGATTCGCTCCCAAGAGCGGCATGAACGCCGCATTCGGAGACATTCTGAATCAGGGAAAATATGCGGTTTACGTTTCCAACATTTCCGAGGATGGAATTCTGATTCAAGGGAACAATCTCTGGATGCCAAAGCAGGGGACATCCGGCGATGCTGTGCAATATGAAAATCTGGCCCGCGACTTCGGCGTGGAACTTGGGGGATGGAGTTTCGGCGCGCAGTTTGGCGACTTAAATAACGATGGCACGCTCGATCTCTACCTGACGAATGGATATATTTCCCTCGACCACAATCGCAGTTACTGGTACGACTTTTCTAAAGTAGCCGGCGGAAACAGTTCCATCATCAGCGATGCGAAGAACTGGCCGGCGTTTGAAGGTCGCAGCTTATCGGGATACCAATCGAAAAAAGTCTGGCTGAACGATGGCGCGGGAAAGTTCATCGATGTCGCCCAGAGCGTTGGCGTCAACGATACTTACGATGGGCGAGCCGTCGCGCTCGTTGATCTGTGGAATCGCGGCGTGCTCGACGTTGTGGTGGCTAATCAGAATGGTCCGCTTCTGATTTACAAAAACACCGTCACGCCAGAGAATCAGTGGATCGAATTTGAATTGGAAGGCACGTCCAGCAATCGTAGCGCGATAGGCGCGCAAGTACGCTTATTCTGGAACGGACAACAGCAAGTACAGGAAGTTTCGGGAGGCAGCGGATTCGCCGCGCAAAATGATCGCAGGCTGCATTTCGGATTGGGAAAAAATCCGCATATCGAGAAAGCAGAGATTCACTGGCCCTCGGGAAAAACTCAAGTGATCGAGAATCCCGCGCCGCAACAACTGCATAAGATTAAGGAGCCGGTTTGAATTCGCCGGTTATTTCGCCAGCACCAGCAGCGCCAATCGCGCCTCGTCCCAGGCTTTTCTACAAGCTCGACAATCGCTATATCGCCCCAGCTTTCATTACCTGCATTTTGCTCGCGGGGAATTTGTCATTTGGCATTCTCGAGAGTTACCAGAAAACTCTGCTGGCGATTGGTGTGAGTATTTTGGTCGAGCTACTGCTCGGGCAAATTTTTCTCCGTAAATGGCTGCATCCGGCTAGCGCGTACATCACCGGAATCAGCGTTGGCATTCTGGTGAGGTCCCCCGCCTACTGGCCCTATGCGCTATGCAGCGCCATTTCGATTACCTCAAAATATGTTTTGCGAATCAAGGGCCGTCACCTTTGGAATCCCTCGAATTTCGGGATTTCCGTGTTGCTGTTTCTCGCTCCCGAAACTGTCGCGAGCTTAAGCATCCAGTGGGGAAATTATCTCTGGCCCATGCTGGTGATTTGGGTTTTGGGCTCGGTCATTATCTGGCGCTTGCGGCGATTTCATATCACAGCCATTTATGTGGTCTCATTTGTGTTGTTCGCTTTTCTGCGGAGTTGGATGATCGGCAGTCCCTGGCAGTCGGAGATCGCACCAATCACCGGGCCTATGTACCAGCTCTTTATTTTCTTTATGATCACCGATCCGAAGACCACAGTGCAATCACGGAAATGGCAGTGCATAGTGGTTTTCCTGATCGCTTTAGTGGAAATGATTATGCGGCTGCATCAAATTGTCTACGCACCGTTCTACGCGCTTTTTATCGTAGGACCAATCGCCATGCTGATAGAAATCTTGCTGGATTCGCGCCGCAAGTCTTCTCCGCGCGAAGAAGCTATTCCACAGATGACCGCCGCAAAGGGGACGATATAAAATGCGGCGTATCTTGCTTTTGTCCATAGCTATTTTGGTGCTTTTATCGCCTGCGGTTCCAGCGCAAACGACGCGTTCTTCATATCCGATTCAATTCACCGACGTAACCGCGCAAGCGGGCATCCATTTCAAACACAACAGTGGGGCATACGGAAAAAAATATCTCCCCGAAACCATGGGCAGCGGGGTCTGCGTTCTCGACTATGACAATGATGGATGGCAGGACATCCTTTTCGTCAATTCCATGGAGTGGCCGGGCCACAAATCCGCCAAGTCTTTCCCCGCTCTATATCACAACAATAAAGATGGAACTTTTACCGACGTCACGCAGCAAGCCGGACTCGCAATCGAAATGTACGGCATGGGATGCGCCGTTGCCGACTACGACAATGATGGTTATGAAGACATCTACATAACGGCGGTCGGGTCGAATCATCTCTTTCACAATTTGGGTAATGGCAAGTTTGTTGATGTCACTGCAAAAGCGGGTGTCGCGAGCCCAGGATTTTCTACCAGTGCGGTGTGGTTCGACTATGACAATGATGGCAAGCTCGATTTATTTGTCGCACACTACATCGACTGGAGCATTGCGACCGACCAATATTGCTCGCTCGACGGAAAAAATAAATCTTATTGCACGCCACAGCACTATAAAGGAGAGAGTTGCGCACTCTTTCGCAACAAAGGCGATGGAACTTTCGAGAATGTAACCAAGCGCGCCGGCTTTTACGATCCGAAAAGCAAGTCGCTGGGAATCGCCTTGTTGGACTACGACAACGATGGCTGGATGGATCTTTTCGTTTCCAACGACACCGAACCCAACAAGCTCTACCACAACAATCATAACGGAACGTTCACCGACGTAGCCGTGGCCGCCGGCGTGGCTTATAGCGATGCCGGAACCGTGCGGGCCGGAATGGGCGCCGACGCGGCTGATTACGATGGCTCGGGCAAGCAAAGCCTGGTGATCGGAAATTTTACCAACGAAGGTATGGCGCTTTATCGCAACGAAGGTTCGGGATTATTTTCAGATCAAGCCAATGCGACCGGAATCGCACGCATTACCACTCCGTCGCTTACTTTCGGAACTTTTTTCTTTGATTACGACCTTGACGGCCTGCCCGACATTCTCGCCGTCAACGGCCACGTTTCCGACGACATCAGCGTGGTGCAGCCTAATGTCAGATACGCGCAACCACCGCAGGTATTTCGCAATTTGGGGAAAAATAGGTTTGCTGACATGAGCTCTGCGCTGGGACCGGCGCTGCAAGAGCCGGTGGTGGGACGAGGAGCGGCATACGAAGATTTCGACAACGACGGCGATCTGGACCTGATAATTACCACTAACAATGGTCCGGCGCGTTTACTGCGAAATGACGGCGGAAATCAGAATGACAAGTTGCGGGTGAAGACCATAGGAACGAAGTCGAACCGCGATGGCATTGGAGCCAAAGTCATGCTCAAGACCGGTTCCGGAGAAACTCTTTTCAGCATGGTCAAAACCGGCTCCAGTTATTTATCGCAAAGCGAATTACCTTTAACGTTCGGGTTAGGTAAGCCACAGCCGGGCAACACCGCGGACCTGGAAATTGTCTGGCCCAGCGGCCAGAAAGATTCCATTTTAAACATTAAGCCGAATCAGTTCATTACCGTGCGCGAAGGTAAGGGCATTATTTCGGCGCGTCCCCTGCCATTTACGAAGAGTGGCTCCGCTGCTCATTGAGGCACGGGCTGATCCACTCTTTCATTTATCGCCGCGCGGTAATTCCGGCGCGGACGTGCGAGTCGCGCAAAGACACAACCCGAAGAAGTGACAAGCTCATCAGAGATATTCAGACTGCGAAGATCGCGTATAGTGTTTTATTCTTTGTTTTGAATCAAGGAGAAATCAAAATGGCTTCGCCGAAATCCCCCGCAACCGAAATTGAAATTTCACGCGACCGCCTCGCGGAGCTTTTGAACGAAGACCTCTCCCGTGAATATCAAGCCATCATTGCCTACGTTGTGTATTCCCAGGTTCTAAGCGGCGCGCAATACATGGATATCGCCTCGCAACTTGAAATTCACGCCAAGCAGGAACTCGATCACGCCCTGATTCTCTCCCGGCAGATTGACTATCTCGGCAAAATGCCGGTGGTTACTCCCAAGCCGGTACGCACCTCGAAAGATGCGAAAGAAATGCTGCGCTTTGACCTCGACAATGAAAACGAGACCGTTCGCAATTACCGCGATCGGGTGCGGCAGTGTGAAGCGCTGGGGGAGTATTCGATCGCGGAGCAGATTCGCCAGATACTGGTGCAGGAACAGGACCATCAAATCGACTTGGCGACAGCCCTTGGCGAGGACGTTCCTGACCTCAGCACTCCTCCTAAGACGCAAAGTTAGAGGATCCGTAATTTTCGGAGAGCTGCAAAGAGGCACTCCATAAGGACCAAGCTCCTCGTTCCAAAACACTCGCTCCAACCACGCGCTCAATGACTTCACGTTCGAATTGCGCACCGGCAGCTCATTCTCTCTGTAATTTCCGGGAATCGGGAATAATGCCAGTTCCCAAGTGATTAACTTCAGTCGATCTAGTGCTTTTTCACTAGGTATGCGCCTACGGGCAAGCAAATGGTCCGTAAGTCATTGAATACCCTAGTACATATTCGGGTTGACAACGGTTATTCATTCAGCGTACTGTGCTACCACTTTTGAAATTACCTTGAGTTTTTTTCCTACGTAGACAATCGGTTTGCCTAAGCACGTTAAGGTTAACGCTACGAAAGCAGAACAGCCCGGAGGCTAAATGAAATCTTCTTCGTCGAAATTCCGCACCGCTTACACCCATTATCGTAAAGCCGTTTTTCTCGTGAGCCTTTGCGCTCTCCTTATTGGCTTCTCTTCCCTCGCATTTGGCCAGGTTGAAGCCACCGTCGTCGGAACCGTCACCGATCCTTCTGGGTCAGTAATTCCCAATGTGGCGATTACTGCGACCGAGCTTCAGACGGGTGCGATTCACAATACACAAACCAATGCTGACGGGCAGTACACATTGCCTGATCTTCGAATCGGGACCTATGACATTAGGGCCAATGCCGCCGGATTCGGCGAATCGGAGCGCAAGGGCGTCGTAGTCAACGTCGGCGACCGCGCTCGCATCGACTTCGACATGAAGCTCGGCACCACGCAGCAAAGCGTGACCGTCGAAGCCGAGGGCGTGAAGGTACAAACGGATTCCGGTGAAGTCAGCGATGTGATCACCGGCCAGCAGATTACCCAGCTTGCCACCAACGGGCGCAGTGTTTACACCCTGTTTGCGCTCACTCCCGGAGCCGCCAGCATCCAGGGCGATTTCATGACTCCCACCGCGGTCAGCGGTGACAGCAATGTCAGCATCAATGGCCAGCGCGCGGGGCACAATCTGCAACTTCTTGACGGCGGCGAGAACCTCGATCGCGGCGGCAGCAGCGGCAGCGTCATGCCGTCGATCGATGCCATTGCGGAGTTCCGCAACCTGACCTCAAATTACAGCGCGGAATATGGACTGTCGTCCGCGGCGACCATCACCGAAGTTATTAAGTCCGGCACCAAGCAGTTTCATGCCACCCTGTGGGAATTTGACCGCAACAATGCTCTTGACGCCCGCAACTATTTCAACCCCGCTCCGCAAAAGGTCTCCGAGTTGCGATTCAACACATACGGTTTCAACGTCAGCGGACCGGTTGAACTCAAGCACAAAGATAATCCGAAGACATTCTTCTTCTACAACATGGAATGGCGCAGTCTGGTCCAGGGCGGTTTGCTGAATCAGACGGTACCGTTGACCAGCACTTACGGCGGCAATTTTGCCAGTACAGGATTGACGGTTGCCAAGCTGCACGCTCCTTATACTTGCCAGCTCTCAACCGCTCAACAGGCCAAGTTTGCCGCGGCGGGTCAACCTTTGAGCGGCTGTTCCCTTAATAGCAGCGGCGTTCTCGCTCCCAATTCAGCGTTGCAGGTAGGCTTCAACGGTGGCGCTATCAGCCCGTCGCTGTTGGATCCGAATGCCCAGGCACTTTTAGCGGCGGGTATTTTCCCCGCTCCAAATAACGGAGCGCAATTCCAAGGCGGCAACAATTCTCCGACCACCGTCCGGGAAGAAATTGCCCGTATCGATCACCAGTTCACCGACAAGCTGTCAGTGTTCGGGCACTGGGTTTCAGAGCAAACCTCGCAGAGTTACGGCACCACTCAATGGAGCGGCGACAACGTGCCGACTGTTAGCGATGTTTTTGGCAACCCCTCGTACAGCGCAGTGGTCCACGCCACTTACGTGATCAGCCCCACACTGCTCAATGAAGTAGCGTTCAACTACAACGGGAATCGCATCCATATCATTCCCCAAGGCGTCATCGGGGCCCCCAGCGGCTTCGCCTTTAACCGTCTGTTCACGGGTCCAAACGCCGATGATCGAATTCCGGCAATAAATTTGTCCGGAAGCACGGGGGCGGATTACACCTCTAATTGGACTCCCTGGAACAACAAGGCTGATGATTATCAACTTCGGGATGACATCTCTTGGACCAGAGGCGCGCACCAGTTCCGAATGGGTGGCAGTTGGGCCATTTACAAGAAGCAGCAGGACGCTTTCGCCGATACCGAAGGACAGTTCACCTTTAACGGCGCTTTCACAGGCAATGATTTTGCCGACTTCCTGCTCGGATATGCCCAGTCATATAATGAAGATGCGGTTAAGATAACTGGCCAGTGGAATAACCAGTCTTACGCAGCTTATTTCCAGGATAACTGGCGCGCCACCCACCGTTTAACCTTGAACCTAGGTCTGCGCTGGGATGGAGTACCCCACACCTACGAGGCAAACCATCAGTCTTCGAACTTCTATCCCAACCTTTACAATCCCGCCGATGCGGCTGTGTTTAATGCAAACGGTAGTATCAACACTACGTTGACACCGGCCGGAGCTTTCAGCACCAGCCCCAATCCGATTCTGTCGGGAGTTTCCTTCTACACCAACGGTATTGGAATTGGCGGCGTAAATGGCATTCCCAATGGCTTGATCAATAACCACTGGGCCAATTTCGGACCCCGTCTCGGATTTGCTTATGACCTCACCGGTCAGGGCAAGACAGTTTTACGCGGCGGCTTCGGAATCATGTACGAGCGCATCCAGGGTAATGACATGTATAACGGAGCCAATAATCCTCCGGGCGACTTGCAACCCAACTTAAACAACGTTTCCCTTTCGAATCCTGGCATGAATGTCACCAACGGCTCTACAGTGAGCGCGGCCAGCCTTCCCGTTTTGCCGCTAAACGTAAGCGGCATTGACGCTAACGATTACAAGCAACCCGTGGTAGACCAGTACAGTCTTGGTGTTCAGCAAGCATTAGGGGCTACTTCCGTGCTGTCAATTTCTTACGTCGGCAGCCAAAGTCGTCATCAGAATGACTATGAAGAAGTCAACCTGCCTCCTCTGGCCGATTTGCCGGGTTTGGTGGCTGGGAACGGCACATTGAACGGGGCTGGCACGAACCAGTACATGAACTATCCTGGTTTCGCAGGCCTTAGACTGGCCCGCAATGAGGCTGACGGCCACTACAATTCGCTACAAGCCGACCTCCACGCGAATCTGCGCCACGATCTGACGCTGGAGTTCGGATACACCTATTCACAATCGATCGATGCCACGACCAGCAATGGCAGCGGCGGAGATCTTCAAAACACGACCAACCCATATGCAGGATGGAGATACGATCAGGGACCGTCTCCCTTTGATCGTAGAAACGTAGCCTTCGTCAACTTCGTATACGGGTTACCCTTCTTCAAGAATAGCGACAGCCACTTGTTGCGCTCCGTAGTAGGCGGATGGCAACTGTCAGGCATCGTGACCATGGAGTCGGGAGCACCTCTGAACATTGGACTGAACGGACAAAACGCATCCAGCGTGGTTCCGAACTCGAGCAATCGGCCTGACCAGATCGCTGCGATCTCGTATCCAAAGACCGTCAACGAATGGTTCAATCCGGCTGATTTTGCTGCTCCAACTTGCGCCACCGGACCAGATTGCTACGGCGACCTGGGTCACGATGTTGTACGAGGACCGGGTCGCGACGACTGGAACCTGGCCCTCTTCAAGAGCTTCGTGATCAGCGAAGCGCGTGGCAGCCGCTTTGAGTTCCGGGCAGAAAGCTTCAATACCTGGAACCACACGCAGTTCAAAGGCGATTACAACAATGGTGGAATAAGCACCAACTTCGGAGCCGGAAACTTCGGAGCCGTAACTGGGGCTTTCGATCCGCGCGTAATCCAACTCGGAGCGAAACTCTACTTCTAAGCCTTCGCAAGGCTTACCCTACCCGCTCGGGCCTGTTTGGCCGGGCGGGTTTTTTATTTCCGTCGTCTTTGGCTTGCACAAGGAATCTTGCCCGGCACTTCGCGAGTGGTTATTCTATTTTTTCCCTATGAAATGCCAACGGCACCGTGAGAGAAAATGGGGGATACGGTTCGCAATTTTCGCGATGCTATTGCCCTTGGCCGGGTTTGGACAAACCCCAACGCCGGCGGAAGCGGCCGCGCTTGAGCAGCAAGGAAGGCTCGATGAATCCGCCAATGCATGGCAAATAATTACCCAGAAGAATCCGCGCGACGCCTCAGCCTTTGCCAGCTTGGGACTGGTCTTATCCAAAGAACGGAAATATGAAGAAGCGGCGAGCGCCTATAAGAAAGCGATCACTCTGAATCCCCATTTGTCTGGAGTTCAACTTGATCTCGGTTTAGCGGAATTTAAGCAAGGACATTTTCAGGCGGCTATTCCTCCCCTTCAGGCGGCGTTGAAGTCGAATCCGAAAAACATGCAGGCGCGAACGCTACTGGGACTTAGCTACTACGGCGCACAGAACTTTCAGGAAGCTGCCATCTATATCGGCGAGGCCGCGAAAGCCGATCCCAATAACGCAGAACTCCAGCAGTTGCTAGCCCAAAGCTGTATGGCGGCAAAAATGTATTCGTGCGCGCTGGATGAATTCCATAAGATTCTGCAACGCGACCCGGATTCATCGGCCGCTCACGTCCTCGCGGGCGAGGCATTAGACGGCATGAATAGAACGCCCGAAGCAATCGTGGAATTTGAAGCCGCAATTAAGGCGTCTCCGCGGGAACCCGATCTGCATTTCGGTCTCGGCTACCTGCATTGGAAATTACGTCAATACGACGACGCGAAAACCGATTTCGACGCCGAGTTGTCGGTCGATCCCAATAACGCTCAGGCCTTCGCTTATCTGGGCGACATCGAAATGAAACAAAATAATTTCGACCCGGCCCTCGTTGCGCTCAAGAAGGCGCTTCAACTGAGAAGCGATTTACGCATCGTTTATATGGACCTGGGAACCATCTATTCCGACCAAAAGAATTACCCTGAGGCGGTCGAGGCGCTGACAAAAGCCGAGGAACTGGAACCATCTCAGCCCGACGCACATTTTCGGCTGGGCCGCGCGTATCAGGCGATGGGCAATGCGCCGGCGGCGCAGGCAGAATACGCCAAAGTCCGAAAACTGCACCAAAGCGCGGACGAAGAAGTCAGATCGAAAATGCCCAGCGCTGTGCCGTCTTTACAGCCCTGATTCTTTCGAGAATTTGCTCGTAACTCGGGGCGAGTGTGTACAATTCTCGACGCGCACATTCTCAATCAGGAACAATGGCCATAAATTCCAACTTGATTAAAAGCACGGTGGTCGCCGCGCTGGGCGGTTTGCTGTTTGGATTCGACACCGCCGTCATTTCCGGTACTACATCAGCATTACGAGCGACTTATCATTTGTCCCCAGCCTACATGGGAATAACGG
Source organism: uncultured Acidobacteriaceae bacterium (assembly GCA_963849315.1). Lineage (GTDB taxonomy): Bacteria > Acidobacteriota > Terriglobia > Terriglobales > Acidobacteriaceae > PALSA-188. The sequence continues at coordinate 1,475,535 of CAWKGT010000002.1, forward strand.
TTGCCTCCGCGCTATGGGGCACAGTTGTAGGAGCGATGTTTGCGAGCGTCCCGGGAGACCGCTTTGGCCGGCGCGACAGCTTGAAAATCATGGCGGTGCTTTATCTTGCATCGGCGGTGGGGTGCGCCTTCGCTTGGAACTGGCCGGCTCTGGTTTTATTTCGTTTCGTCGGTGGCCTCGGCATCGGGGGCTCTTCCGTGCTTGGTCCGACCTACATTGCGGAGATTGCGCCGGCAAAGCAAAGAGGCCGGCTCGTCGGCTTCTTCCAATTTAATGTGGTGTTTGGCGTGTTGTTGGCTTACTTCTCCAATTATTTGCTGGGGCTGGCTCATCTGGGCAGCGATGAATGGCGATGGAAATTCGGAGTAGCCGCATTCCCCGCGGTATTGTTTTTCCTGCTGCTTTTCTCGATTCCGCGGAGTCCCCGCTGGCTGGTACAAAAAGGCAACATAACCGAAGCCAGAGAGGTATTGGCTTCGACCGAAAACGACAATGTCGAGCAGGAGTTGCAAGAGATTGTTGCTTCCATTAATACGCGCACGTCGGTGAGTGAGCCGCTCTTTTCGCGGAAGCACGCACTGCCTATTTTTCTCGCCGTCTCGATTGGGATTTTCAATCAATTATCCGGTATCAATGCCATCCTTTATTACTTGAATGACATTTTTGCTCAAGCCGGATTCAGCAAAGCGTCCGGAGACATTCAGGCGGTTGCGATTGGCGCTACAAACCTTATTTTCACGATGTTGGCCATGTCGGTGATCGACCGTCTCGGCCGCAGGACGCTACTATTAGTCGGTTCTGTCGGCACCGCCGGATGTCTCGCTGGCGTCGCTGCAATCTTTTTTACAAACCGGCACGAAGGCTTATTGGTATGGCTGCTGGTCGCCTATATCGCGTTCTTCTCGTTCTCCCAGGGCGCCGTAATCTGGGTCTATATCAGCGAGGTTTTTCCTAATAGCGTGCGCGCGAAAGGCCAAAGTTTGGGCAGTTTTTCGCATTGGTTCATGAATGCGCTGATTTCCGGCATTTTCCCCTTGATGGCCGCGTTTTCGGGCGGTTATCCCTTTGTGTTTTTCGCAGCCATGATGGTGATCCAGTTCTTCGTCGTGGCTTACTTTTATCCTGAAACCAAAGGATTTTCTCTCGAGCAAGTGCAAAAAAAACTGGAAACTGCGTGATGTCACTTCCCGGGGCGGCCCGGTTGCGAAAGCCGGAGATGAGGCCGGTAACGGCATTCATGCAAAATAATTCCCTGCCCCGGCGAAAATTCACCTTACAATTTGGACGGGGAATTCTTATACCCTCCGTTCGGAGCGCTATCCTACCGGAATAGTTTATGTACAGAAGTTTGTCCAATGAATCTCGAAAACTGTCGATATTCACGTGCTTGCTTATCGCAGTCTTGTACGCATCGGGAAATAATGTTTACGGGCAAAATTCCACCCCAGCGCCGGCCCCCTCGCCGACCATTTTCACGAATGCCGATGAAGTTTCTCTCGATCTGACAGTTCGCGATAAAAAGAACAAGCCTGTGCTAGATCTCAAGCCCGGCGACATTGCCGTCAGCGATAGTGGAACTCCGGTAAAGATTTCCGATTTTCGCTTGGTGTCCGGAAACTCAGGCGGCGAGCATCTGATCACTTTTGTCTTCGACCGGCTCGAACCCTCTGCCGCTAAAAACGCTCGCGATATCGCTGCCAAGATTCTCAAAATGTCAGCCGCCAGTAACCTTTCGTACTCGGTGCTGAAAATTCAGGGACGGCTCCAGTTACTCCACGAATTCACCTCGGATCGCAACGAGGTTACGAGGGCCATCGGCATTGCTTGCGATAACACTAAGAATGCAACTGTAAATGATTCCTCTCTGGCTGAGAAAAACCTTATCGCGGTGGCGCAAACCGGCGCCGATGCCACCGGGGCCGTGGCCACCACACAGCATCGATCAGAGGCGCAGATGATGCTGGCTTCTCTGGAAGAGTCGCAGCGGATCATTCAGGATCAGCACGCCACCAATTCTCTGGGCGGTCTGCTGGCATTGGCTAGAACGCAGCGACGGATTACCGGACGAAAAATCGTCATTTATTTTTCCGAAGGTTTGCAAATCGATTCCAACTCATGGGACATGGTGCACTCGATCGTCGGAGCGGCGAATCAGTCGGGCGTGACCATTTATGCCGTAGACACGAGCGCGTTGGACAACCGTGACGGCCAGGGATTGATGGCCACGGTCGCCATGGGAAACGTAATGAGCAAAGTGGCTCTCAATCCGGCTCCTACTGGACCGAATGCTCCCAATGGAGCTTACGGACCGGGTGAAGCCACGCAAGCCAGCGACCAATTTAGCCGTGTCGCAAACGAAGGATTGTCGGGATACTCGAATCCCTTAGCGCAAATGGCCATAGGCACAGGCGGCGCCTATATCGTCGCGTCCGACAATATAAAGAAGCCAATCACTTTGATGATTGAGGATTTGAACACTTATTACCAAGCCTCATATTCTCCTTCCATTCAGCAGTACGATGGACGGTTTCGCCCGGTCACAATCACGCCGCTGCGCGCCGGTCTAAAAATTCATTCCACCGCCGGATATTTTGCGTTGCCGCCGGGAAGCAGCACCGGCATCCGCCCGTTCGAAGCGCCGCTCTTGAAGATTCTGGCTGAACCCCAGTTGCCCTCGGATTTAAAATTTCGCGCGGCGATTTTCCGCATGGGAGACCTGCCCGACGGAAATGCTAATTCTTTGGTTGTAGAAGTCCCGCTGGATGAACTGGACATCCGCAAAGACTTCAATAACCATTTATTTTCGGTGCATTTGTCAATCGTGGCGCAGATCAAGAACAAGGCCGGCGATGTCGTCGAACACTTTAGCGAAGACATCCCGCGACATGGGGCGCTCGAAACGTTGGACGAGGCGCGATCGGAAGTTGTCACACTGCAACGGCATTTCAGTGCGAGTCCGGGCCAATATCAGCTTGAGGCCGTCATTCTCGACCGTAACAACGAGAAAGCCGGCGCCCAGCGTATAAATTTCGAAATCGCCAAATCTCCCGGCGGCCCATTGCTGAGCGATCTGGCGCTTGTGCGGCGCACCGATCCTTTTAAGGCTGAAACGGATCCTTTGGAGCCACTGCGCTACGAAAACGGAAGAATAGTGCCCGACCTTTCGGGAAACATTTCGAACAAAGGAAACAATATTTCTCTATTCTTCGTAATCCATCCTGACACGCAAGCGACGGAGCCGCCCAGACTAGAAATGGAAGTGCTGCGAAATGGGGATCCCATAGCGAACATGCCTCTACCGCTGCGAAAAAGCAGTGGGCGTGGGGCAGTCCCTTATATGGCATCCATTCAAGCTGGGGCCTTGCCTGCGGGGCGATATGAAGTAACAGCGAAGCTCACCCAAGGCGAGAAGAGCAGCGCGAGCACCGCATCCTTTACCGTGCAAGGTGTCGCTCTCGCGAGCGTGACCATGGCAACCGGATCCATCGGCACGGCGGCGACATCTTCCAAGCCCGACATCGAAATGGTTCCGGATTCGAAGCTCGATAAAGCGGCTATCGATTCTCATCCCATTGGCCGCCTCACAATAACTTCGATTACCGATCCTCTTCCCCCGCCCACTTCCGATCAAGTCGAGGCCATCATTAGCGATGCGCGGATTCACGCGCTCAGTTACTCAGTATCGTTGCCAAATTTTTCCTGCGTTGAAATGACGGACCGGTCAGTCGACTCCTCGGGCAATGGACGATGGAGGCACAAAGATACGTTCGCCGAATTGCTGCGCTACGTCGACAATGCCGAGACCCGAACCATGCTGCGGGTAAACGGACAGCACACTGACGCGCAACGGTCCGATCTGAATGGGCCGCTCTCTCAGGGAGAGTTCGGAGGCGTGCTTAAGGCAGTTTTCAGTCCCTCTTCTAAAGCGGATTTTCACTATAAGGAAACCGACAGTTTGGGGACCGGAACCGTTCAGGTGCTGAAGTATCACGTTGCCCAGGCCAACTCCATGTTCAGTCTTTCGGACAGCAACCGGCAAATGGATGTCGGCTTCCATGGCCTGGTATACGTGGACAGTACTACCCGCAGCGTGCGCCGAATTACATTGGAAGCCGAAGATGTGCCGAAGAACTTCGCCTTGCAATCAACCGCGATAACCGTGGACTACGATTACGTTGCCATAGGCGCGCATGATTATCTCGTACCGATTCGTGCGTCCGTAAGTCTGACGCAAGGCAAGCGTGAGGCGATTCTGAACGAGATTGAGTTCAGGAACTATCGCCGATACGCCGCACAAGCGAAGATCATTTACGGGAAATAATTCCCTTCGACTCCCGCTGATTACTTCTTGGCAGCAACTATTTTCTCGAGCTGGGCAATCTGTTGCTGCAACAAATCGGCGCTGGGTCCTCCGGGAGTATAAGTGAGGCAATTTTTCAAGTGTGCCAGCGCCCCTGCGTAGTCCTTTTTCTGGGCCAGCACGACGGCCAGCAACTGTTCTGTGTTAGGGATAGTGTGCTTGGGATCCAGCGACAGCGATTTGTTGGCGCTATTCTCGGCCGCATCAATTTTTCCTAACTGGAAATTGCCTAAAGCATCGTAGTACCAGGTCTGTGCCGTCCCCGCCGGATCAAGCTGCAAAGCATGGCTGGTATTGCTGATCACATCCTGCCATTTTTGGTCGTGGGCTGAAAGTTCCGCGAGCCGTTCATAGGGCAGAACGAATTGCGGATCGGCAGTTGCCGCCTTGGAAAATGAGTTGCGCGCATCCTGAGGATTCGTCCTCTCCTGTATCGTTCCCAACTGATACCAGGCCTCAGCAAATTGGGGATCGATCTGCACCGCTTTCTCCAAATCACTCTGCGTGCGATCCGGTTTCTGATCCAGCCACTCCGATCTTGCTTTATCGAACAACTTTACGGCATTCGGAGAAGCGGATTGGGTGGTGCTGCTTACCGCTGTTCCAGATCCTCTGCCTTCTCTGGAAAGCGTGAGCGTTCCGAGATTCGGCTCGTTCAAAAAATTGCGCTGGGTGATGGTGATGGCGTTGGAGTGAAAGCCCGCCAAAGCCGCTTGCACCGTGCAACCTTGAAAGCGAGTCTCCATCTGGCGCTCCGCATCGCCTTGGGTGCTGAGCGCACCGGGAACGTTGCTGGAGCTTATTACGAACCTGCCTTTCGGGTCAGTCTGCGCGGTATCCATGATCGTCCCCCCGCAGACGACAGAAACGGGTATGGGTTGCCACGGAAGCGATTCGCCCTCCATGGTCAATTTTCCGAGCAAAACTCCACCCGCGCGCCCCTGTGAAGACATCTCGGTCCAGTAATCGTACAAATTACTATCGGCCAGCGAACCCGGGCGCGTGAGCGTCGATGGCGGCGCTGGTGTACTGGCACGCTGACCCCAGGCAATCATGCTCCAAACAATGCACGTGAACAAAATGGAAGTTGCTGACTTCAATTTCACGGTAAATCCCTCCCATCAACTTAATTTATTATCCTCCATCCGATTATTCTGAGTAAACCGGGGTAGATTATCGTGAACCGATTTTTCCGACGGTATTTCTGCGTGCGAACCATAATCTTCCTGCAATTTCCGTTTGAATTGGGATCACGAAAAATTCTAAACCTGAGCTATTCTAGGAGACGATGCGTTCAGTCCTGCTCATATTTAGTTTGTTCACCTTGCTGGCAATGGCTCAGGATGCTAATCCCGACCAACTGCTCCAGACGGCGATTGAGGCGCAGGAGCGAGGCGATTTCCAAACCGCTATCAACGATTATCGCAAGGTCCTGAAACTGCGCCCGCATACCATTGAAGCGGAAGTGAACCTCGGGGCAGCCCTGGTTCATACGGGACAGTTCGATGCCGCAATCACGGAATATCGAGCCGCTCTTGCGACCGCGCCGCAGAAAAATCCAATTTTCATGAATCTCGGCCTCGCTTATTACAAAAAGGGCGACTTCGACGACGCGCGCCAGCAATTTGAAATTGTGCACACCGCACAACCAAGCGACGGGCGGGTTGCAACGCTCCTGGGAGACACTTACGTTCGTCTCCGCAAACCTGAAGCCGCCGTTGTTTTACTTGCACCGATGGAAAACGGGAATACCCAAAATCTGGATTTTGAATATGTGCTGGGAACCGCCATGATTCAAGCGAACCAGCGGCGCGACGGAGTCTCTCGCATCGAAAAAGTTGCGGAAGCCAGCCATAGCGCCGACGCCTACATGCTGGCCGGAACCACCCTACTGCAACTTAACGAATTTGAGCAAGCTCGTCACGATCTGGACGAGGCCCTCCGCCTTAATCCGAAACTGCCTGGAATTTATTCGTTGGCCGGTACTGCGAGGGATAAGACCGGAGATATAAAGGACGCCGAAGCCGCCTTTCGGGACGCTATTAAAATCAATCCGGACGATTTCACCGCTAACCTTTATCTCGGCGCAATTTTATTTAAGAGACGGGATTTGGACGAGGCCAAGGGATTTTTGGAACGCGCGCTTCAACTGGATCCGTCTTCGTCAATGGCCGGTTATGAAGTTGGAATGCTGAAAAGTACCTCGGGAGATTACGCGGCGGCGGCGCAGCAATTAGAAAAAGTAGCCGCTGAGGATCCGACCTGGTTGGAGCCTCACGTTGAATTGGCATCGCTTTATTACCGGCTGCACCGTCCGGTGGACGGCGAAAAGGAACGCAAGATCGTTGAGCGAATCACCGACGACGAACGCAAAGCGGGAGTCCCCGCTCCTTCCCAGAAATAAGCCCAGAAATAAGACGCGAGCCGGATTAATGCCTTAGTGCGCGGGTTCGGTAACATTCAAAACGCGGTCAGCGTTCACATTTTGGAGGGTTTGAACTATTCCCGATGGCCAATGGATTTCAATCGTCTCAGCTCGTGTGTCAGCGCCCAATCCAAAATGCACTGGACCGTCGCTGGAAGAGGCGTAGCCCACGCTGGTTGTCATGTGGTTGTATTGTGATCCGCTTTTCGTGACCAGCTTGATTCGCGCGCCGATTCCCTCACGATTGCTTTTGGTGCCCCGCAGAGCGATGTCGAGCCAGTGACCGGTGTTTTCGCTGCGATTCATCCAAATTTCAGCGTCGCTTCCGAGCGCGGTCACGACGACATCAATGCGGCCGTCACCGTCCAGATCGCCGAAAGCGCAACCTCGATGGCGTGCGGGAGGACTGGCGTCTAATCCCGCCTCTGCCGTGAGTGCCGCCCATTTCCCGCTGGCCCCCAAATTGCGAAACACGGTGTTGTACTGATCCACAGGCTGGTTTGGCATTGAAATCGATTCCACGTGCCCACGGCTGACGAATAAATCCTTCCATCCATCGTTATCGAAGTCATATAAACCAGCGCCAAACCCCGACATGTCACGACTCAGATCGCGCATGCCGCTCGGAGTTGTGACCTCTTTGAAATCGCCTTTACCGGTGTTTTGAAATAAAGGAAACGTCTGGTTATTCAGAGCGACGAACACAATATCGGGATAACCATCATTATTGAAATCGCGAAAGTCCAGACCCATGCCGGAGATAAAACCGCCATCCTCGGGAAGCGCGACTCCGGCCTCGAAAGCTACCTCTTCGAATTTATTTCCCAAATTATGAAACAGTGAATTATAGGAGGCATCGTTCGTGACAAAAAGATCTGGCTTTCCATCCAAGTCGTAGTCCGCCATACCCACGCCCATGCCTTTGCCGACGTGGTCGCGAATTCCCCACTCTTTGGACACGTCCTGAAAGGTGCCATCACCCTTATTCAGAAACAATTGGTTGGGCTGGCCCTTATAAAACTTGGGGCTACAGTAGTCGGCCACGTCCTTGAAGCCGCAAAATGGCTTCGCGTCGTATGTCCACTGCATGTAATTCACGACGAAAAGATCCAGCAGCCCATCGTTATTTACGTCAACCCAGACCGCGGTGGTTGCCCACAGCGGGCCATATTCCGGGTCAGGATGGTTGAGACTCGCGTCCAGCCCCGATTTCACCGTCACGTCGGTGAAGGTTCCGTCGCCGTTATTGTGGTAGAGAGTGCTGTGATGCAATCCGGCAACAAACAAATCGGGATGCCCGTCGTTGTCATAATCTCCGACGGCAACGCCGATATCGTAGCCCGAACCTGCCAGCCCGGCGGCGTCGGTAACGTCGGTGAAGACGCCATTGCCATCGTTGCGGAATAGGCGGTTGCGATATTTCGGCGAGTCCTTCTTGAGGGTGGCGATATTTGCGCCATTCGTGAAAAAAATGTCCGGACGGCCGTCGCCGTTGTAGTCAAAGATCGCTACCCCGCCAGGCATAGTTTCGGGTGCGTTTTTCGCGGGAGTCTCGTCATTTTCCAGCCGGAATGGAATTTTCTTAAGCTCGAATCGGATGGGGCTCGATATAGGGGAAGCTTGCAACAGGCCGATACAAGCCAATACCAAACAGCCGAGAATCGACAGGAAACGCGGGTTTCAAGCAGCGCATATCAGAAAAAACAGGGTGGCCGAAGCCACCCTGTCGAAATTATAACCTCCACGGTCGCCTAGAAATAGTATTTCAGAGCGAAGGTCACCTGGCGGCTGCCAGTCTTGAAGCCTGGCGTGCCGGTGGTTGTGGAGTTGGTGTTGGTTTGTGAAAGCAAGTTGTTATTGGAACCGGTGCCGAAGTTCAGTGACTCATCGCCGTTACCGGCCAACCCAAACTGAGCCAATGGGTGGTTCAGGAAGTTGATAGCCGAAACCCGGAACTGCACACTCTGGCGCTCAGTGACTTTGAAGTTCTTGAACAAGCCAAGATCAGTGTCAAAGTACGCCGGAAGGTGGATATATGGCCAGATCAGTGTTCCCTGTTGACCGAAAGCTGGAGGTGCAAAGCAATTCGGGTTGAATACTTGTCCGGATTTGAGGCCTGCAGCCGGATTACAGATCACGACCGGCAAAACAGACTGGATGGCATTAGTACCAAACCAAGTCGTCGGACTAATTCCATTCGCAGTCAACCCGTTAGGCTCGGTTACGACATAGTTGCTTGGGTAGGTGACGTTCAAATTGCCATTTACGTTCGGTTGCAACGGGGCGCCACTCTGGTAGGTCGTATAACCAGAAAGTTGCCATCCGTTGACCGCGCCTTCAACGATTCGGTTGCCATGAACAAATCTCGGCAAATTCCAGTTGTAGGCGAAGTTCAGGATATGGGTATGGTCGTAAGCCAGCGGCCCATAGTTGGCCCTGATGCTGAACGGGTCAGTCGTGGTGCCGTTTCCTGCTCCATTGTCGGTCTGTCCGTCACGAATGCCCATTGCCTTGCTGAACGTGTAGTTAGTCAGAAAGGTCACCGGCCCGGACTGCTTTTGCCATGACGCCTGCAACGAGTTGTAGTTTGCAAAACTGCCATGACCAATTATGTATATGTCCTGGTAGTTTGCCAGCGGGCGGTAGTGGTTGGCGTTGAAGCTACCCGAACTGGGCGACACTGTAGCGCCGGTGGTCGGATCCGGACCGAAAAACGCTCCGATTGGTACATTGTTTATATCGTCCAGCTTGCCATTGTTGCCGTTCAAAAGCTCATCCTTGCTCTCGTTTCCCACATAGGAAAGCTCGAAGACCGAACGCCAAGGAAGCGCCTGTGAAACAGTCAGATTGTAGTCTTCGGTATATGGGGTCCGATTGTCGTTCAGGCCGAAGGCGTTTATAGTGCTTCCATTTTGGAAGACAGCGGACGGCGGGGTGAACCCAGGGGCACCCGAATCTATTTCAGCATAACCAGTGTTCGGAACGCCTGCTCGATATTGAACCGTTCCGTTGGTTTGGTAAGTGAATTGACCTGCCGGTCCTTGCGCCGGGCCGTTCACATCATTAACCGCAAGCTGGTAGTGGAATATCGCATATCCGCCGCGTAAGACCGTCTTTCCGGTTCCGAATATGTCATACGCCAATCCGATTCGAGGCTCGTAATAAAACAGAGGCGAGACTAAGCCGGAAAGGGGGATATGGCTATCGATAGAGTGGTACTCAAGCCCGGTGTTTGGCGGCGCATTGGCGGTATTTACGTAGGTCGCCGGATCAAACACCTGCATTCCATTGGACGGGCCATAGTACTGGCCCACGTGATCGAATCGCAGCCCGTAATTTACCGTCAATTTTCTGCTGGCTTTGAAGGCATCCTGAGCGTAAAGCGACCATTGATGGAACTTGATATCGAATACGGGGAACGAACTGTATTGCTGATAGTTACCCACCGCGCCCAGAAGAGCGTCAGCCACTAAGTTGCCCGTATCTCCGGGACCACCGCCTAGGTTAAATGCGCCCATGTCACCGGTTCCGAGGCCGCCACTGGACTGGAGATTCTCATTGGTGTCCCAGTAGAAGCCAACCTTTACCGTGTGCGATCCAATTACGCGCGTAAAGTTGTCGTAGATGGCGGGGTCCTTCTTGGCAGCGCCAAAAGCGCCGCCGTTGAAGCCGCCATCAAACGAAAATTCTTCGATGTTCGGGAACGCACCGCCCCATGGTCCTTCGAGGTTCGGTATTTGGGACGTCGTCTTTCCGAAGAGCCCGGTCACATTGATCCCCAACTTCGTCCGATCCACCGCAGAAGGATTCTGTAGCGTACTGGGATTGATGTAACGAGCCAGGGTGAATACGAATTCGTTGGTGGTGGTCGGACTAAAGACGTGCGTAAAGTTCGCCATGACTTCTTGCGAGGTGGTGGCTGCGACCACATTGGAGGGGTAAGGCAAAGTCCACGGTGGAGTCCACCAAACGCCTACTGGATGCTGATCGTTTTCGATCTGCCGGGTGTAAGAGACGGACACTTTACTGTTGTCGCTAATTGCGTAATCAACCTTGCCGGTGGCTTCCCATCGGTTTTGAGGAATGTTGGCCACATACTGATAATTGTTCCATCCGTTTCCGCCATTTGGAGTTTCATTTGGCAGAGGGATCAGATTCACATATGCCACTCCGATAGGATCAAAATCCGCCGTCGGAACAGACGTAGGGGTTGCGCCTGGGGGCAGAAGGGCAGGATTAAGAGATGCGTATGCATTTGACCAGGTACTGATAGCCTTCGCGGGCACCCCTGCGTTGCTGAAGTCGCCAGACCGCTGAGCTGCGGTTGGAACGTTGTAGTTGAGGATCTGACCGGCCGGATGCTGCCTCATGTATTCATAGCCCGCCCAGAAGAACAGCTTGTGCCGGCTCTTGTTAAAACCGGTATGCGGAATAAGGATCGGACCACCAACGTTCCCGCCCATATAATAGAAGCTCTGATAAGGAGCGCCAATGTTGTAGGGAGTTGAACCGTTTGCGATCTGGCTGTGCTGGTAGGCGTCAATTGAATTGAACGTGCTGTTACGGGTGTAAAGATAGCCTTCGCCGTGATACTGCGATCCTCCGCTCTTGCTGAACGCCTGGAAGATCACCGGACCTTTGGCGTATTCAGCGCCATACGATGACATCAAAACCTTAACTTCCTCAACCATGTCCTGATTGATGTTTGCAATCTGGGTGCCCGCATTGCCAGGATCGACGAGGTTTGCGCCGTCAAGCATGTAAGCCATGGCGCCGTTCGGCTGCGTTCCATTGGCAGAGTACGCACCAACCGGGCCGGTATTGGTGCCAACGACGCCCGCGGAGGCACCGCTGGTAAAGCTGGAGCCTTGGCTCGCACCATTTGCCAGCGCCATTCCAGGCATAAGTTTCAGCAGCTCGCCGGCGTCGCGGCCGCCCAGCGGGATATCTTCGATCATCTGCGTATTCAAAGTAGTGCTGACCTCGGCGCTATCGAGCGCAACAACCGCGGCTTGCGTGTTGACTTCGACCACTTGATCGGCTTGGCCAATCGCGAGGCTGATATTGGGCAGCGTCTTGTTGTCGCCTTGTCCGAAGACGATGCCGTCTTCCTTCCACATCTTGAATCCCGGGGCGGTAACCGAGACGGAGTAGGTTCCTGGCTGAACGGCGGTAATCGAGAAATAGCCTGAACCATTGGACGTCGTGTCGCGAACGTCGTTCGACGCCGAATTCTTCATCGACACTTTGGCGTTCGGTACTACCGCGCCCGTCTGATCATAAGTTGTGCCGGTCAAAGTTCCGGTCAATTGTTGACCAAAGCTAAACGAGGCTAGGAGCACAAATAGTGTCAATCCTGCCGCGATGCCGATTCGCTTTGAGAAGGGTTCGAGCTTTGAATTCATTGTTTCCGCCTCCGGATCAAGCTAACTATATGGTTACGACTTAACGAAACCTGGCTAACGCAATTGTCAACCGCTTCCCTGCCTAATGGAAAAGTACTATAGCGGGACCCGCAACTTGTATCGTTGTTTAGTTATGACTGTCAAGCAAAATTGTTTTAGGGTGAATCTTTTTACAAATGAGGACATCCGTCCCGCGCGCGTGCCACGTTCAGTCGGCCTCATACCAGCCAAGCGCGCCTGACAGTAACCTGGTAACTGACTTGCGCGGGGTAGAAGTTGAGCTGACGGGCAAGAGTTGGACGAAGGATTAAGGAGGCTGGTGGGCGCTATAGGATTCGAACCTATGACTTCCACCGTGTGAAGGTGGCACTCTACCGCTGAGTTAAGCGCCCGGGGTAAGTTAATTAAGAGTAAGCGGGTATATTCTAGCAAACCGTGCGGCTTCTGTTTGGCGATGGCGCGTGGTAGGCTAATTTTCGCGGCCCGACAAGTCTACCCATGCCAATTCCGCATGGGACGGCGCAAGCGCTGGATGCCAAGCGATTCCAGTCCGTTGAAACTGCCCGTATCCCCTTCTTCCGAAGGCGCTTTGCCGCCTTCCCCAGAACCTTCCGACCCGCAACTTTCTTCACCTTTAAGGGTTAACACCGATGTGAGCAGCATCGCGATAAGTCGTGGATTGCTTGCTATACCCGGCGGCCCGCTTCGGTCCGGGACCGAGAGCAACGTCTCTGCCCTGCCGGCGGATGCATTGACCGACGCAGACATAATGCTGCGGGTTAAGGCGGGGGACGACCCCGCGTTCGAATACCTGGTGCAGAAATATCGCAGGGCGATGGTCAGCTTTATGTTTCGCATGGCCCATAATTCGGCCGTAGCCGAGGATTTGGCTCAGGAAGTTTTTTTACGCGTCTATCGTTCCCGGCAAAGTTACGAGGCAAGCGCAAAGTTCACCACGTGGCTGTATCGCATTGCCACAAATTTGGCGGTGAACCATGCGAGAGATACGCGGCACGAACGGCCCGAAAATGTCGTGAGTCTTGACGAGAAAGATGACGACACCGGCAAAAGCATAGACCTGCCGGACAAAGATCTGACTGCGGAAGAAAAAATAATAAAGCGGGAACGCATGTCGGCGATTCGCGAACGTGTCCACGCGTTGCCGGAACGCCAGCGAATCGCAGTATTAATGCACAAGTATCAGCAGATGGATTACAAACAGATTGCGGAAGTATTGAAATTAAGCGAGTCAGCCACCAAGTCATTATTATTTCGCGCGTACGAAACCCTGCGCGTGCAACTGAAGGAATTTGTATGAATAAAGCAACCATGAAATGCAACGAAATTCGCGAACTAATGCCGGACCTGGCCTCTGGGAGTTCGGCGACACCCGAAATAAACGAGCACGTCCAGGCGTGCTCCGGTTGTGCGGAGGCGCTCGTCGGGATGCGCCAGACCATGGCCCTGCTCGACGAATGGGTCGCCCCCGAGCCTTCTTCTTATTTTGATGTGCGCGTGCGCGCGAGAGTACACGAAGAGGCGTCCAAACAGTCGACGCGCTGGTTTCACATGCCGTGGCTTCGCCGACCGGTACTTGCGTTTTCACTGGGGGCGATTTTGATTTTGGGAATTACGTTATTCCGAGGCGATGGTCTTCGCCACAGCGGATCGGAGCAGATAGCGGCCGTACCCGGCACGGCTGTCAGCGACCTGCAAACGCTAGATAAGAATCACGACTTATATTCGGACTCCGACATTCTGGACGATTTGGAAGTGCAGCAGAACGTGGCGGCGAATCCGTAGCAAGGGCGACTAAATCGGGGGATTTAGTGCTTCAATTTGGTTCCATCAAAAAATGGGCGGTTGTTGTGTGTCTAGCCGCAGGGCTCTATGCGATTAGCCCGTCCGTCGTCAGTCGGGTGTGGGCGCAGACGCATGCTGCATCGCCCCGCCCGTCTCAATCAGTGCCGCGTCCCCCTCAGGCACGCGCGGAACAGAGGCAAGCGCCCCAGCAGGGGCACCATTCCGGCCAGTGGTTGCGGCAATATAAAGACGTTCCTCAGGACCAGCAGCGGCGCGCGTTGCAAAACGATCCCCAATTCCGCAGGCTTCCTCCCCAAAGGCAGCACCAATTGGAGCAGCGTTTGCACGATTTCAGCACACGGCCTCCAGAGCAGCAGCAGCGCGTCTTGAATCGGATGGAGACCTGGGAGCACCTTACTCGCCAGCAACAGCAGACTGTCCGGCAATTACATTCGCAGCTTCAGCAAATGCCTCAGGAGCGCAGACAAGCGGTGAGGAACGCAATTCAAGCTCTCCGGGCTATGCCACCGGATGCTCGTCAGCGAGCAATTGAATCAGGCCGGTTCAGCAATTATTCGCCGCAAGAACGTGACTTGCTACGAGGAGCTTCGCAGTTGCCGCTGGCCCCGGCTGTGCCGCCGCAGAACAATAATGTTCCGAGGCCACCGCAGTAGGACGCCGGAGGTCGCCGCTCACCTGACTGTGAGTTCATCTGATTAGTTCATTAAGGCGAGCATTCTTCGGATGGACAGTGCGGTCTGACGGATCTCATCGGAATCCGACGCCTCGGGCGACATCTTCAAATATTCCTCTAAATCTTCCGCAGCGGCCTTCGGTTGGCCCAGGCTATAACGAAGAAGCGCTCGCTGCTTCACGTCTTCCGGCGATCGTGGATAAATGACCAGTAGCAAATCCACCAGCGGCAGAACTTTCTTGAGGTTCCGCGAAGACATATACACGGCTTTCAAATTATTGATGATGCGGGTGAGCATCTGGCGGCGGCTGACCGCAAATAGAAATTCCGGCCGCAGCGTCATTTGTCCGGAATAGATTTCATCCAGCCGAGCCTGGCAGTCACGAGCGCTTAAAATATTTCCGCCGTTAAAACAGTCAATCAGTGTTTCGTGGCCGTCAATGTCATAATTTTTGAGCAGGAAATGTCCCGGCATGCCCACGCCGAAGAGGGGAAATCCCAGACGGCGCCCCACCTCCATATAAACGAGTGCGAGGGTGATAGGGATACCGAGACAACGGTCGAGAACATCGTTCAAAAAAGAATTGCGCGGATCGTAGTAATCTTCGCGATTGCCGTGCAGTCCGGCATGTTCGAACAATACGTAATTCAGCGCCGCGATGGTCTCCGCGGCGTCCCCCACCTCGCTTATGCGCGACTCCGCCAGGCGCGCCAATTCATCTATACGCCGTACATAAGAATCAATATGCAGGTCGGGATATTCGGTGCGGGCAATCGTCAAAGCGCCGCGAATCAGGTCGATTTTCTCGTCGTCGACCTGCGGACCGACAAGCACCGCAAAGGCCTCAGCAAGCCCGATTTGGCCCCTACTGCCCATAAAAAGATGCTAGCAGAAACGGCAACAGAATGGCCATCTGAACCTTCATTTTCGCAGCAAGTTCCTGGCAATAAAGGCGATATTGGCCGGCCGTTCGGCAAGCCGCCTCATCAGATACGGATACCATTCGGTACCAAATGGGATGTAGACGCGCATGCGCCATCCTTCACGGACCAACTGCTGTTGCAGGTCGCGCCGAATTCCGTAAAGCATTTGGAACTCGAATGCATTCCGGTCGATCTTTTCGCGAATTGCAAATGACTTCGCTTCATGAATCATTTTCTCGTCGTGCGTCGCTAATCCGTGATAGATACCACTCTTCAGCAGCACTTTCATCAGTTGCACATAGCTGGCATCGACTTCGGATTTCTGCTGGAAAGCAATTTCCTCCGGCTCTTTATATGCGCCCTTGCACAAGCGGATCCGAATCGCATTGGCGAGTAATTTTTCCACGTCCGCCGCGGAACGACGCATATAGGATTGGATCACTGCGCCGACGCATCCTTTATTTCCCGGCTGGGAATGAAGTTCGTGAACGAAATCGAGCGTCCGTTGCGTGTAAGGCGATCCCTCCATATCCACGCGCACGAAATTGCGCGGAGACATGGCGGCAGCTTTCGCCACCAGGCCGGAAACATGGGCGCGCGCCAAGGCTTCATCGACATCGAGTCCCATGTGTGTCAGCTTCAGGCTGATGTTGGCATTGAGCTGGCATTTTTCTATTTCGTCGAGCAAGCGATGATAAAGCTGCGCGCTGGCGTCAGCCTCGGCAGCGTTCGAAACGTTTTCCCCCAAGTTATCAATCGAGACGCCCAGATTGGATTGATTCACGATCAGCGTCGCCTGAAGAACCTCTTCGATCGTGGTTCCGGCAACGAAGCGCCCCGAGATGCGCTGTCCTACGGAAGAGTTTTCGGCAAATGCGCGGAGGGTCTGGCTCTGCGAGAGAGATATAAATAATGCTCTTAGCATGGGCAGCCCGGCTTAGCGGCTGGGACGGACTCGGGGTAAAATGGCGGAGTTGGAATCACAAAATCTTGTACCACAAGAAGGCCATCCATTCCTTGGTTCCACGCAGGAAAAAACTTCGTCACAAAAAAGGCGCAGCGGTTACTATAACGCCGTGACTTCCGCCGCTTCGAAAGCAAAATCTCCAATGGGATTTTCTGGCCTCATCTTTATGGCGTGGGTTACTCTGACTTTGTCAGCGTTTCCTCAAACCAAGGAAACCATGCTCGCTCCCCGGCCGCCAATGGGCTGGAATAGCTGGGATTCGTACGGAACTACTATTGATGAACCGCAGTTCCGCGCTGAAACCGACTGGTTCGCCCAAAGGCTGAAACCATATGGATGGGAATACGTTGTAGTCGACGAAGGTTGGACATTAGACAACTCAGCGGGCAATACATCAAAAATCAGGGTCTACACTCTCGATAAATATGGCCGCTATATTCCTGCCCCAAGCCGGTTTCCATCCGCGGCGGGGGATGCAGGATTCAAACCTCTCGCCGATTATGTCCATTCTCTCGGCTTGAAGTTCGGGTTTCATATTTTGCGCGGCATACCGAAGCAGGCGGTTGACAAGAATCTTCCCATCGCGGGATCGGCCTTCAGCGCGAAAGATGCGGCCGATACGGTCGCGATTTGCCCGTGGAACGCGGACAACTACGGGCTGAAAGATTCGCCCGCGGGACAGGCTTACTACGACTCCATCGCCACTCTTTACGCTAGTTGGGACGTCGATTTTATTAAGGTCGATTGCATCAGCAGCCGTCCCTATGCCGGGGCCGATATTCGGATGTTAAGCACGGCGCTCAAGAAAACCGGGCGGCCGATAGTTCTCAGTCTTTCTCCAGGTGCCGCTCCGATCGAAAAAGTGGACGAGATGCGGCAGTACGCCCAAATGTGGCGCATCTCCGACGATGTTTGGGATGTTTGGCGCAGCGACACCGACTTTCCGCAAGGAGTTTGGAATCAGTTCGCCCGCGCGGCGCAATGGGCGACTTTAACTGAACCCGGCCACTGGCCCGATGCCGACATGCTGCCGCTCGGCCATCTCGGGCCTTCCCCCGGATGGGGACAACCGCGAAACTCCCGCTTAACCCACGATGAGCAGCGAACCATGTTTACTCTGTGGAGCATGTTCCGTTCTCCTTTGATTATGGGTGGAGACCTGCTTACCAGTGACGACTGGACCATTGGTTTGCTTACCAACCTCGACGTGCTCGCGGTGGATCAGCACTCGACTGGCGAACACGCAATTATTACGACGGACCAAACGGTTGTCTGGATTTCGCGGCCGGAGAACGGAAATGGAAACTATCTGGCCATTTTCAACATCAGCGACTCCCCTCAAACTTCTCACTACTCATGGAGCGCATTGAACTTAAAGGGAACAAGCTTTAAGCTGCGGGATTTGTGGGACCAGAAAGAACTTGGCGTCGCGAAAGAGATCAACGTTACATTACCGCCCCACGGCTGCGTGCTGTACCGGATTCAAAAGCAATAACCACCCACCAAATTGGCGACCGAAAGAAACTTCGGAGGAAAAATGAGATTGAGCGTGCAGATAGCTCTCGTGCTGCTGTTTTCTTTATTAGCGGTGAATGTCTGGAGTCAGGGAAAGAAAATGCAAAAGCGAAATTTTGGTGCGCTCGATGATGGGCAGCAAATGGATTTGTACATCCTTACGAATAAGAACGGGATGCAGATAGCCATCAGCAATTTCGGCGGGACGATTGTTTCGATCAAAGTTCCGGATAAGGATGGAAAGCTCGCCGACATTGTGCTCGGCTACGACAATGCTTCCGGCTATCAAGGCGGCAAGGCCTTCTTGGGCGCAACCATCGGCCGTTACGGCAACCGCATTGCCAACGGAAGTTTTTCTCTCGATGGCAAGACTTACACGCTTCCGAAAAATGATGGCCCCAACACTCTTCATGGCGGGATCAAAGGCTTTAATGCACGGGTCTGGGATGCGAAAGACGTATCCGGAACGAACGGAGAAGCGCTGCAACTTACCTATTTAAGCAAAGATGGCGAAGAAGGTTTCCCCGGCAACTTGTCCGCAAAGGTCATATTCACTCTCACCAATACAAACGAATTGAAAATTGATTACAGTGCCACGACCGATAAAGATACCGTAATCAATCTGACGAATCATTCGTACTTCAATCTGTCTGGCCAGGGCGACGGCGATATTCTCGGCACTGAACTTATGCTGCGGGCGTCGAAGTTCACTCCGGTGGACGCCACTCTGATTCCAACCGGCGAGATTCGTAGCGTAAAAGGCACGCCATTTGACTTCACCAAAGCCACGGCAATCGGCGCGCGCATTAACGACCCGAACGAGCAATTAAAGCTGGGAATAGGTTATGACCACAACTGGATTTTAGAGGGCGCCACGGGCACGCTGCGTTTGGCCGCGGAAGCTTACGATCCGAAAAGCGGACGCGTTCTTCAAGTCTTGACCACAGAACCCGGAATTCAGTTCTACACTGGCAATCACCTGGATGGCTTCCACGGCAAAGACGGAAAGGTTTACAACGCCCGCTACGCATTCTGTTTAGAGACTCAGCATTTTCCGGATTCGCCGAATCACCCGAATTTTCCATCCACCGAGTTGAAGCCGGGACAGAAATATCATTCGGAAACGGTATTTAAATTCTCAACCAGATGAGAACCAGCGGCGTGCTGCGGCAAGAATAATTGCATCAGGAATACTGCTCGCGATGGGGTCTTACCGATTCACGGCGGTGACGCAGTCTTTTGCTGGTCCGAAGAATTTCTCGTCCCCAGGTGAGAAACAGAAGTTCCATGTTCGGTCCATTATCAAAGTTAGATGGCAGAACCTACACTTCTTCCGGCCAGTGTGATGGCGGAAAAAATACGCCGTCGCGAATTTTCGGCGGTCGAATTGGTCCAGTCACACTTTTCGCGGATTGAACGTTTGCAGCCGCAGTTAAACGCTTTCGTGCAATTGCGGGAGAAAGCTGCGCTAAAAGAGGCTGAGCAGGCGGATAAAGTATTAGCGCATCCCAACGCAAACCTTGGCCCGCTGCATGGCGTCCCCTTCAGCATCAAGAGTTCAATCGATGTTGCTGGAATGCGATGCGAAGCAGGCACCAAGCTGCGAGAGGGGCACATCGCCACGCAAGACGCACCCCTAGTTGCGAGATTGCGAAATGCGGGCGCAATCATTTTGGGAACAACGAATACCGCCGAATTGCTCATGGCGTGGGAGACCGACAATCTTCTGTATGGACGCACAAATAATCCATGGGATCTCTCCCGCACCCCGGGCGGGTCAAGCGGCGGCGAGGCGGCGGCAATTGCGTCGGGATGTTCGGCGGGCGGCGTTGGAAGTGATGGTGGAGGATCGATTCGCGTACCCGCCCACTTTTGCGGCATTTGCGGCCTGAAGCCGACGCCCGGGCGGATTCCAGCGACTGGACATTTTCCGTCATCGCTCGGACCATTTGCGCTGACCGGAGTAGTAGGTCCAATGGCGCGCACCATCGCGGATTTGAAAATTTTATTTGC
The DNA here is from genome assembly GCA_963849315.1 of uncultured Acidobacteriaceae bacterium. Classification (GTDB taxonomy): domain Bacteria; phylum Acidobacteriota; class Terriglobia; order Terriglobales; family Acidobacteriaceae; genus PALSA-188. The sequence continues at coordinate 1,495,641 of CAWKGT010000002.1, forward strand.
GGTGATGCAGGGACCCGATGCGGGCGATCCTTCAGCCGCGCCCGTGCCCTTGCGTTGGCTGAATGATGAAGAGTTGAGAAACATGCGAGTGGGGTATTTCGAAGACGATGGCCGCACGCCTGTCACAGCAGAAACCCACGCGGCAGTTCGGCGCGCGGTCGAAGGTTTGCAGAGCGCAAATTTTCAAATCGAAGCTTTTTGTCCCTATGGGCTTGAGGCCGCAGGGCAACTCTGGTGGCAGTTTTTTGGAATAACGGGTGGGATGCTGCTTAGGGCATTTATCGGAGGACGCGAGGCAGACGTTGGCCCGATCCTCAAAGAATTTTCGGAATGGGTCGCCGCAGAGAAACGCCATACTGCCCAGTCTCTTCTCGATATGTGGATGCAGCGCGATGAAATCCGTATCCAGGTGCTTCGCCAGATGGAAGACCGCCGCGTATTAATCTGCCCGGTGGCGGCGATTCCAGCTTTTCGCCATGGCGAGCGCAGTTGGACCATTGATGGTCGCGAGGTGAAATATCTGGATGCTTGGAGCTACAGCGAATGGTTCAATCTGCTGGGATTTCCGGCAGCGATAGTCCCCATTGGCCAGTCCCATGAAGGCCTTCCGATCGGAGTTCAAATCGTCGGGCGTCCATGGGAGGAAGAAATAGTTCTCGGAGTCGCGGCGGCGGTGGAACAACAATGCGGAGGCTTCCCGGCGCCCCCTATCGCATTCTCGATTTGAGGATCCCCAAATCCTCGTTCTCAACCGTAAGTCTCTCCCGGTCATTTTGAGCGCAGCATATTCGTTCGCCTGTCGAACGAAATATGCGGAGTCGAAAGATCCCTGCAATCCTATCGGCCGTCCATCAAGGATTATGTTTGCGGCCCTGCGGATTGTGATTAAATTCTCTACGCATGATTCGTCCCTTCTCGATTTTGGTCTGCGCGATCTTATTTGTGGTAGCGGCAATCTCTTCGCAGGAAATTCACGAACCACATCCCACCCAAGCGGCGACTCTTAACAACGTGGGCGTTGCCTACATGAACCAGCAACTATTCGAAAAGGCTCTCAATCATTTCGAACAGGCCGCCAAATTAGATCCAAAGCTGGAAATCGCCGATGTCAATCGCGGTGTCGCGTTGCTCAATCTGGGGCGAATGGATGAAGCCCGGCCGTTGCTGGAAGAGGCTGTCAAACGCAATCCGCAGGATGCGCACGCCTGGTTCAGCCTGGGTTTGCTGGGAAAAAATAGCAGCGAGCCGCAATCCGCGGTGGACGCATTTCGCCACGTCACTGAAATCGATTCGAATGATGCCGACACCTGGTATTTTCTGGGTTCCGTTTACTCGCAACTTCGGCAGTTCCCGCAAGCCATCGACGCATTCGACCACGCCATAACGCTCAATCCTCTGCACGCTTCTGCGCAGTTCGGACTCTCGCGCGCCTACCAGCAGTCTGGCGACACGGCGAACGCCCGTGAACATCTGGCGCGATTTCAATACATCACGCAAAACAAACTCGGCACAGCTATCAGTTTGGCCTATGGGGAGCAAGGCAAATATTCGCTGGCGGAAGAATCGCCATCGGCCGCCGAAAAAGTTTTGCCGCAGATTCCGGTGAAGTTCGTGGACGTCACGCGGCAATCAGGTTTGCGGACGAAGTCGTCATCCGCCGGCAACGATCTTCCTTCATACATTGGACCGGGCGCGTGCTTCCTGGACTACGACGGTGACGGCAAGCTGGATATTTTTCTACCCGACAATGGCGCAGACGGCGGCATGTCGCTGTATCACAATTTGGGAGATGGGAAGTTCGAGGACGTGACGAAGAAAGCGGGGCTCGATTCGACCCTGCATGGAATCGGCTGCACAGCCGGCGATTACGACAATGACGGCGCGACCGATCTAGCCATCAGCTTCAACGGTCGCGTGATGCTGCTCCATAACGACAAAAACGGCACTTTCAAAGATGTCACCGAAGCCGCGGGTATACACAATCCGGGATTCAACGCCGGATTAAACGTTCATTGATTACGACCACGACGGCGACCTCGATCTCTATGTTTCGCAGTACTATGACGATCCAGATTTTGATCCGCGCTCCACTTCGGCCACGCCTTTCCATCCCATTCGTGTGCCGGACTTAAATCGCATGTGGAGGAATAACGGCAATGGAACTTTCACTGATGTAACCGAGGCCACTGGGCTGTCGGCGCCAGGCGTGAGCCTCGGAGCAATCGGAACCGACTTCAACAATGATCGCGCAATCGACCTGATCAGAACCGGCCGTCAGCAGACTTATGAGGTGTTGGAAAATCCGCGTGAGGGAAAATTCAATGTGGTTGAGCGGCTCCAGGAAGGAGTCACTCCGACCGTTGGTATGGCTATTCTGGATTTCAATCACGACGGTTGGATGGATGTGGCGTATACCCATTCATCGCCTCCGGCTTTCACGCTCTCGAGCAATCAGAAGGGCAAGAGTTTGGCGGCGGTTGCGTTGCCGCCGACAAACTGGGCGCGCGCGTGGGGCGTTGCGGCCCTCGATTATGACAACGATGGATGGGTCGACCTGGTTGCTGTTGGTGAGACCAAAGAAGGGCGCGGCGAGGTAAAGCTATTCCGCAATCTTGGTCCCGATGGATTCAAAGATGTCACCGCAGAAGTTGGTCTGGATAAAATTCAGCTAAAAGATCCGCGGTCTATCATCACCGGAGATTTCGACGGCGACGGCGCGACCGATCTGCTCATCACGCAGAATCATGGCCCTGCCGTGCTTCTGCGCAATGAAGGCGGAAACAAAAACCACTGGCTGCGACTCGCGCTCACCGGGTTGAACGACAACAAGAGCGCCATTGGGACGAAGGTGGAATTTTTTTCCGGCGGAAATCGCCAGAAATTCGAAATCGCAGGTTCGTCCGGATATTTAGGGCAAAACTCCACCCAACTCACAGTAGGCTTGGGACAATCCACACAAGCTGACGTCGTTCGCATGTTATGGCCCACGGGCGTTTTGCAGGATGAAATTGAAGTCGCCGCCGACCACCAGCAGGCGTACACGGAAATCGACCGTCGAGGGAGTTCGTGTCCAACCCTTTTCGCATGGGATGGAAGCCAATACTCATTGGTTGCAGACATCCTGGGCGCGGGCGTCGTGGGACACTGGATCGCCCCACGCCAACACAATATTCCGCGCCCAACCGAGTACGTGAAGGTTGATCGCCATCTTCTGCGCGAAAAGAATGGCAAGCTCAGTTTCCGCTTGATGGAGCCGATGGAAGAGGTCGTTTATCTCGATCGCGTTCGCTTGTTGGCGGTTGATCATCCGAGAAATGTCGAAGTTTATCCCAACGAATATTTTGCCAGCAATCCGCCATATCCGGCATTCAAGATCATCACCAGCCGTAATGCGCTTCCGCCAGCCGGGGCATGGGACGATCACGGGCGCAACGTTCTGCCTGATTTATTAGCGCACCACTACATCGGCGATTACGAACTTCTACCTTTTAAAGGATTCGCTAAGTTGCATAGCCTTGAGCTCGATCTCGGAAAGCCTTATCACGGCGGGCCATTGCGACTGCTCATGCATGGTGAAATCGAATACTTCACGGCAACAGGAATGTACGCCGCCGATCAGGCGGGAATTCACGCTATCGCTCCTTATGTGGAGGCTTTGGGCGCGGATGGCAGGTGGAAGCGCGTGCTCGATGACATGGGATTTCCCGCCGGGCTGCCGCGAACTATCACTGCCGATTTGAGCCGCCTATTACCGGAAGGCACAAAACGAATTCGCGTCACCACTAACTTGCAAATCTACTGGGACAACATTCTGATTGACCGTTCTTCACAGAACGTAAGATCGCGCCTCGCCGAAGTTCCCCTGGAACACGCGAATTTGCAATTTCACGGATATCCCCGGCAGATCGAAGCGCAACCGCCGGGCAATGTTCAGTATGTGTACCAGCAGGTCAGCCTTACCGGGCCCTATGCGAGGCAAGCGGGGGCATACACGCGATACGGCGATGTGCTGCCGTTGCTCGGCAATTTCGATGACCGTTTGGTGGTTATGGGATCAGGCGATGAAGTTGCGCTGGAATTCGATTCCGCGTCGCTGCCGGCGCTTCCAAAAGGCTGGACTGCGCGATTATTTCTTCGAAGCCAACGGATATGAAAAAGATATGGATTTCTATGCCGCCGACGGCACCACCGTCGAACCGCTGCCCTTCCGCCGCATGAGCGCATATCCGTATCAGCGACAGTCCTTTCCTGCCGATGACTCACAAGTAAAATATTTGCTGGATTACAACACGCGATATGTTTCTGGGAATGAGCCCGCAGGATATAGCTACAACTACAATTCTCATAAATGATTAAGATCCGGGAGTCTCTCTGGGCACTGAGCGGTATTGAACAGAATTTGCAAGGCTAACGATTGATAGTTCTGGTAGCGGAGTCCAGTAATCTCGCGCTCAAGGAGAACTATATATGCGTTGCAAACATAAATTTCTGAGTTCCCTGCTGCTGATCGCGGTCCTCTCGGCACCGGTTGCGATGATGGCGGCTTCGGGCCCGCAAGACAATCAGGACAACAGAAGCCAAGACAACAATAGCAAGCGTTATTACGACAAGGGCCACAAGGACTATCACACCTGGGATAGCAGTGAAGATAGCGCCTACAAACGGTACCAATCGCAGCATCACGAGAAACGCGATTTCACTCAGCTAAACAGCAAGCGGCAGACCGCCTACTGGAATTGGCGCCATAACAATCCAGACAATAGATAGCAGATAGCGCCATTTATAACTCGCTCCGCCCTAGACTGGCCCCTATCGCAAGAGGGGCGGAGTTCACAGGTGACCCCATTGTCGCCCGCTTAATATTATTTCATACTGAAATGATCGTCCGCGGTCGTTGGCAAAATCGAAAAGCCTTGGACACTTACCAACGACTAACGACCTGCGACCAACGACGCCCGCCCACCACCGAAACTCTGTAATAATTTAGCGATCCTCGATTTTCGGAAGGTCCGCTTGAAAGTCACTACCGAATATTTGAAGTTTCATAGTAAGAAGCATCGTGAATATGTTCACATCACGCCGCAGGTCGAAGCTGTGGTTGCGAAGAGCGGCGTCAAGGAAGGCATGGTGCTGGTGTCGGCCATGCACATTACAGCGGGCGTCTATGTGAACGACAACGAATCGGGTTTGATCGAAGACATCGACGCGTGGCTTGAGCACCTCGCGCCGTTCAGAAAAGATTACAAACATCATGAGACCGGCGAGGATAACGGCGATTCGCATCTCAAGGCATTGCTCATCCACCATGAAGTAATCGTGCCGATCACTGCAGGAAAGCTCGACCTGGGACGCTGGCAGCGCATCTTCTACGCCGAATTCGACGGCCAGCGCGACAAGCGCGTAATCGTAAAAGTCATGGGCGAGTAGTCCCAATGTAATAAGTCATGGCGGACGCACCCATATTCGCCACGCATAATTCGCCACACATATTCCCCACCCTTTTCGCGACGAATCCCGGCTTGCGTAGTGCAATCTGAATCCGTATCTTATCCATACTTTCATTCAGAAACTTTCATTCGGAAGAGGAACCCATGGAATCGGAAGAAGTTCACGAACTTGCAGAACACGCCGAGCACGCGCGCCACGATCCCAGCCTGGCGCCGATTTCGTTGACTATGGCGATTCTCGCGGTGGTAGTGGCGACAGTTTCGTTGCTCGGCCACCGTGCTCATACCGAAGAGGTTGTGCTGCAAAATAAAGTCAGCGACCAGTGGGCCTTTTATCAGGCGAAAAATATCAGGCGGCATACGGATGAACTTTTCGCCGATATCACCGCCGTGATGGCTACGAAAGACGAAGCGCAAACCGCCAAGCTTCGCGAGAAATACACCGCGGAAGCGAACCGCTATCGGGACGAGCAAAAAGATCTTGACGCCGACGCGCATAAATTGGAACAAGAAACCCAGCACGAACGCAGGCGCGGTGACCGCTACGATCTTGCTGAGGTCTTTCTCGAGGTTGCGTTGGTCGTAACTTCCATCACGCTGCTCTCGGGGCGGCGAATTTTCTGGCATCTTGGAATCATTTTGGGAATCGTCGGGCTTGCAGTTACGGCCACAGGAGCCTTAATCCGCTGATTGTGAAAAAGTTGAACAGATCTTCTTTGACGAGTTTTCGGCACTCCTGACCGGTGCTCGGCAGTTCTCGAAACCAGCTTCGCGTGTAACTTCCGTTTTCCCTTTATTTTTAACTTTTCCAAGTCGCCGCCTTCGGTCATGCGAATGCATCGCGCTATTGCGATGCTCCATAAGTGCGCGAATAACGCTTGCCTGAATCTGTTTCGCCATTTGAGCCTGGGAAAATTGTTCCACGTAGAACAATCCGTGGGCTCCCAGCTTTCCGGCGCCCGCAAACGCCGGGTCTTGCCCCGCATGCAATATTTCTGGCTGTGCGACGATTGTGCGCCGCTATTCACATTAATCTTCGCAAAAGACCGGGGGATGATCGCAGTTCCGCTCCATGCGAAAACTACTCCCGCGATACAGTCTGCGCCGGATGGCGCGGGCAAAATGGGAGGCTTGCATGCATAACTTACTCGTTCATTTTTGCACGGTCTGCGGCCGCGAGAAGACGAGGGATAGCTGGCTTCTGATCGGCGAAAATCGCTGGATGGACAAACTGACGATCTTCCAGTGGGACGAACTCTTAGCCTCGAAGGCTGGCATTTACGCGGTATGCGGCGCCGATCATGCGAGCGAGCTCATCGTTCACTGGATGAAAACCAGCAGCCTCAAGTATCCATTTCCCGCAATACAAACAGTTGCCAGACCATTATGCGGGGAAATTCCGCGGCTTACTACGGTTGATCGCGGCGTTGACCGCGCTTGCCAATTGGGAGAACTGTCCGTGCATCGCCAAAGCATCGCAGAAATTCTGAAAGAAAATCCACAATTTTTTGCGACTGTTGCCGATGAGTTGATGCGAGGTCTTGCCAGGGAAGAATCAGAATCCCAGGAACCAGCGGACGATATGGCCTTGGCGTCTCCTTATTAGTTATTGGGCATTATTAGTTATTGATCGCGCGATTCCACGGTGGCGATGTCTCGCAACCACTGTTGCCCGTGTGGCGCGGACACTCTTGTCCGCGGCTTTTGACTCGCACCTAGCGTAGAAGTGTCCGCGCCCACAAACCTACCTACAACGAGCTCATATTCGACAGGAACTCGCCGTTCGACTTCGTCTTATTCAACTTATCGATGAGCAGTTCCATCGCTTCCACGGGAGAAAGCGGGTTTAGCACTTTCCGCAGAACCCATATCCGCGTCAGGTCTTCTTTCGGAATCAGCAACTCTTCCTTACGTGTGCCAGAGCGCTGAATATCAATCGCCGGGAATGTCCGCTTGTCCACCAGTTTGCGGTCGAGGATTATTTCCATGTTGCCGGTGCCTTTGAATTCTTCAAAGATCACGTCATCCATGCGCGAGCCAGTGTCAATCAAAGCCGTGGCGATGATTGTCAGAGACCCTCCCTCTTCTATATTACGAGCCGATCCGAAAAATCTCTTGGGACGCTGCAACGCATTTGAATCCACGCCGCCTGACAGCACTTTGCCGCTGGGCGGAACAATCGTGTTATACGCCCGCGCCAACCGCGTAATCGAATCAAGCAAGATCACTACATCCCGCTTGTGCTCAACCAACCGCTTCGCCTTCTCGATCACCATTTCCGCAACCTGAACGTGTCGGGCAGCCGGTTCATCGAAAGTCGAAGAAATGACTTCGCCCTTCACCGAGCGCTGCATGTCCGTCACTTCCTCCGGCCGTTCGTCAATCAGAAGCACGATCAGAACCACTTCCGGATGATTTGTAGTAATCGAATTCGCCACATTTTGCAACAGCATGGTCTTGCCGGCCCGTGGAGGGGACACAATCAGCCCGCGTTGGCCCTTGCCGATCGGCGTCAGCAAATCCATCACGCGCGCGCTCACGTTCTCGCGTAAAGTCTCGAGCTTCAAACGCTCCTGCGGATAAAGCGGCGTCAAATTATCGAACAGAATCTTGTTGCGCGCTTCGTCGGGAGACTCGAAGTTGACCGCCTCGATCTTCACCAGCGCAAAATATTTTTCGCCCTCATGGGGAGGCCGCACCTGCCCGCTGATCGTATCTCCGGTCTTGAGATCGAACTTGCGAATCTGCGACGGCGACACGTAAATGTCGTCTGGCCCGGGCAAGTAGTTGTAGTCGGGAGAGCGCAAAAACCCGTAGCCGTCGGGCAGAATTTCCAGCACGCCCTCGGCAAAAATGTGTCCTTCTTTCTCACTTTGCGCCTGCAAAATCTTGAAGATCAGGTCCTGCTTGCGCAATCCACTGGCTCCGGGCAAATCCAAAGATCGGGCGATCTTGGTCAGCTCAGTTATGTTTTTTTCTTTCAATTCAGCGATGGTCATTCGTCACCTGCGAGGAAATTTTCAAAGGGGGGTAGAACCAATTCGGGAAGACTTACACTCTAGCGGGCAGGACGGCGGGGCTGGTTACGCAGCCCGCCGTTGAGCCTCGGCAAAATGTTCCGGTTCGGAGAGAATCGTCTGCCGCTCCGAGCTTGCGATCTTGTCCAGGACTTCGTTCATAGTCTCCTGGATCCTAGTATTGGGTTTGTGAAACTTACGGGTAGCCTTGGAAGCAAGCTGACAAAGCATATACCGGTTGCGTAACGTATGTAAAGCCTCAAAAACACGATCAGAACGCATGATTCGTCCTCCTGACTCTAATTAAGCTTCCCCGTGTTCCGTTAGCCACTCGGCGAGCCGGGTACGCCGGACATGTAAGTAGCACAATTCAGACGGGTTGTAAGGAGCTTGAACTTACTTGTATAGATGCTCCGCAGGTGCCGAAAGTTTCTCAGGTTTCTGGATTTTGGCCCAGGTGTCAGCGGAGGTACGTAAGACTGGTTTCGAGTAATCTACCCTCGGAACGCCCTACTTTACGTGGAAATTCCAAGAAGTCAAGTAATTCTTTGTATACGTATCGGAGCCGGAGATTATCGTTTCCTTTTAATGAACCGAACCGTCAATTTCGTTGGACGGGCAATGCTGGCCAGGGGCACGCTAATCGTCATTATCATTTTGAGCCAGGCGGGACGCGGGCCGTGATGGAACGGTTTCGGCGCCGAACTTTTCCTTTTATTTTGGGGCCTTCCGGCGGCGATCGCGGATTTCCCACTCACCTGACAATACTATGCAGGGCGAGCATCGCCGAATCGTTCCGCAGCGCGGGCTCTGGCCTTGGCCGCCTCCTCCTCGCGGTTCCGGGACGGCGCGGAGGTAGCCAATGAACGCAGCAGCCGGCCCGAAATGCCCGAGATCTCATCCACCGCTTTCTGAAAAGCCTCTTCGTTGGCCTTAGACGGCTTGTTAAATCCCGTGATCTTGCGCACGAACTGAATCGAGGCAGCTCGGACTTCATCATCCGTGACTGGCGGCTCGAAGTTGAAAAGAATCTTGATATTCCTGCACATAATGTGACCCTCGCTGCCGTCCCTACTTGTAATTGTAGCTGCCTCGAGAAAATTCTACCGCGGGCCGCCACGCGAGAACCACTGTCATATGCGAGAAGATTTATGTGGCGCGGAGACTCGTATCCGCGAGGTTCAAGTCAAAGTTGCGGACAAGAGCGTTCGCGTTATTGGAATACGTCGCATCGAACCCTGGACTATGATTACAGGAATGCATTCTGGCCCACTCAATCCCAAGAATGGCTTGAATGGGGCACCAGACGTACAGGACGGCCTTCGCTCAATCTGGAACCCGCGTGCGGTCTTTTTGCCACCATCCCATCAATTTCTGTTTGCGCTCGAACATCTTTTTCGCTTCGCCGCGCAGTTTCGAAATCAGTTCGTAGCGTGACTTGGTAAACCACGGAACCTGGTGCGGCACGCATCCATATTTTTCTTTGTACTTGCCTTCCCCGCCCCAATCGTAGACTCCGATGCCTCGCTTCTTCCAATACCGCATCGCATACCAATGAATCAGTTCGTTCGGACGCAGGTTCTGACCCGAGCGAAAGCTGGCATTACCCCAGAACTCCGCAATTTTGTTGAAGCCCGGAAAAATCCCAGTAGCGATGCATTTGCCTTCAGGATCGCGGGCCCGAAGCAATAAGACTCGACCGGTTGGTTCCAGATTCTCGACCAGCGCGCGAACACGTTCGATGTCATAAGTCGGAACCAGCTTTTGTTTCGCAAAAACGTCAGTTAACTGTTCGTAATATTCATCCGCAAATTTGAGGTCGTGCGCTTCTTCGATGACTACGCCACTTTTTTCCGCCTTCCGAATGCAGCGGCGGCAGGCGCTATCCATCGCCTCGAAAAGTTCGTCTTCCGGTTTCTTCAAATCCGTTCGATATGACGGATAAGAACCGCAGACAAATCCCAATGACTTTCCATCTTCTATCGTGAAATTGGGATCGGACACTTCCATGTGCAGGCATTTCAATTCGTCCCAGGCAAATTGCTCGATGGCAGCCAGCGCGGCGTTACGCGAAGCGTCCGGTACGAGATTGAAACCGATGTAAGGGGTTGTCCATCCGGGAAACGAGCTGCCGAGAATTTTCACCCCGAAGCGGGAAAAGGTTAAACCGGTGAAATATCCGGCGATCTCGTTGCCTTCGCGCAATTCAACCAGCAGAGCGGTCGCATCTTGAGTTTGAGCGATAAAACGAATCCACTCCCGCGTTTGAAACACAGTTCGATCAACGAAACCATCCAGCAGTCCCCAATCGACGGTTTCGAAATTGATAATCTTGCAGTTCATCCGGAATCTGGCACTAAAAATTGTACATGCCTCGCAATCTTCTTCTGGTTACGGTAGTTTGTTAGGCTACGATCCGCCTTTAGGAGGTTTGCATGAAGGCACGCCTGCTGTTTTGCTGCGCATTCCTTTTCCTTGGACCGGTTCCATCTGGGCGGTCGCAGTCGGATCCATCTCATAATTTTGTTCTCCTCATTCATGGCGGCGCAGGCGATTACAGCACGATGACCGCCGACCAACTGGCAGGGCGCCGCGACGCCATGGTTCGCGCAATGAACAAGGGATATCGGGTTCTTTCGCGCGGCGGTTTGAGCATGGATGCGGTCGAAGCGACCATTCGCGAACTGGAAGACTCCGGATTGTTCGACGCCGGCCGGGGCGCTTATTACACGCGTGACGGAGTACCGGAATTAGACGCGGCAATTATGGATGGGAAAACATTGCGCGCGGGATCCGTCGCATCGGTACAGCACATTGCGAATCCAATTCATCTCGCTCGGCTGGTCATGGAAAAAACGCCGCATGTTTTATTGGTGGGTACGGGGGCTGAGGAATTTGCGAAGTCTCAAGGAATTGAGCTGGTTTCTCCTTATTACTTCTATACCGAGCGCGAATGGCAGCGCTATCTAAAGCTCAAATCTGCCGAACAGGAAAAGGATGATATCCACGGAACCGTAGGAGCGGTCGCTCTCGATCAAGCGGGGAACCTGGCAGCGGGAACTTCTACCGGCGGAACAGAATTGAAAATGCCGGGGCGCGTCGGAGATTCTCCCATTATTGGCGCAGGCACTTATGCGAATAATGAAAGTTGCGCGGTCTCTGGAACTGGAGTCGGTGAGTTTTTCATGCGCAACATCGTAGCCGCGGATATTTGCCAGCGCGTGCGTTATTTGCATGTTCCGTTGCAGCAAGCGGCGGACGATGTGGTGATGAAAGAATTGGTCGATATTAAGGGCGAAGGCGGGGTGATCGCGCTTGATCCCCAAGGCCATGTTGCTATGCCTTTCAACACAACGGGGATGATGACGGCAATCGTTCGTTCGGATGGAAAAATCACGATTCAAGGCTGGAGCAAGAGTGCGCAGCCGGCCGTCGTTCAGGTGACCCAAAGATGAGAGGAATGTTTTCGTTTCTCTGTTCAATTCTGTTTCTCGCTACTGGAACTCCTGCCCAAACAGCACCCGCCCAAGGCCATCCGATTATTCTTCGAGCAGCACGCATGCTTGATATTGAGAATGGACGAGTCATTACTCCCGCCGAAATCCTGATTCAAGGCGAACGCATTGTCGAAGTTGGAAGTTCCGTGAAACATCCGCCCGGGACTGAGATGATTGACCTGGGCGACAAGACTTTGATGCCAGGATTGATCGATGCCCATGTTCATCTTTTTCTGCATCCCGGCGCGGAGGATTTACAGACGGTAAAAGAGTCCGTACCGCAGAGAACGATATTGGCGACGATTGCGGCGCGCGCCGATTTAATGGCGGGATTCACCGCCGAACGAGATATGGGTACGGAAGGAGCGGGCTCCGCCGATACCGCGGTTCGCAATGCAATTAATGATGGCTCGATTCCGGGGCCGCGAATGCGAATCAGCGGCAATGCGATCAGCGTTTTAGGTGGACATGAAGACGCAATAGGCTTTAATCCAGAGGAACGCATTTCCTCGAATGCAAGTTATGCGAACAACTCCGATGACTTGGTGAGAGTTATCCGCGAGCAACTTAAAGAGGGTGCGGATTTCATTAAGGTCTATCAGACTGGTCATGATGAACTGCGCGAAGGTGATTTCAAGACTCCTTATCAATACACACAGACGGAACTTGAAACTGCCGTTCGCGAAACAGCACGCGTCGGAACTCGAGTAGGAGTGCACTGCACTGGTGAACCGGCCGCGCTTTATGCAGTCAAGGCTGGGGTTGCGTCCATCGATCACGCGTATCAACTGAGCGATGAGACGATGCGCATCATGCGTGAAAAGCAAATCTACGCGGTGCCTACTTTTACCATCTCGGAATATTTTGCCGATCATGCGGATTCCCCGCAGATGGCCGCTCGCGAACGCGCTTTGCTGGATTTTCATGCGCAACAATTTCGCAAACAGATGGCCGCTGGAGTTCCGTTCGTTGTGGGCTCCGACGTAGGCCCGTTCCCTCACGGAACGCAAGCGCGCGAGTTCGTGCTCATGGCTAAGTATGGAATGACTCCGCTCGCGGTGCTTCAGGCTGACTTGCTGAATGGTGCAAGATTATTAAATTGGCAAAACGATATTGGAATTTTGAAGCCTGGCTATTTCGCCGACATCGTTGCTGTTCCCGGAAATCCGCTGGATGACATTGGTACATTGCAACACGTCAGCTTCGTCATGAAAAGCGGTGCTGTTTATCTTCATAATTAGAACTGGCAATGAAATGCCCGGGATCGCGATTTGAATAAACTACAATTAGAAGCCCATATTTAAGGACATCTCTGGTTGACCAGGAAAAACATGGCTCGCAAGAAATTAATGGCTGCGAATTGGAAGATGTATAAGACGCCGGACGAGACCGGCGCGTTCTTCGAAAAATTTCTCCCGCTGATAACAAATCACGACCGCGACGAAATCGTGATCTGTCCGCCATTTGTCTGCCTGCACACGGCAGCCGAGTGCGCCAAGAGTTCCACAATCTCAATAGGCGCTCAAAATCTTTACTGGCAAAAAGAAGGGGCGTTTACCGGAGAAATTTCTGCTGAGATGCTACTCGCCTCCGGTTGCACCCACGTCATTATCGGACACTCCGAACGCCGCCAATACTTCGGCGAGACCGACGACACGGTGAATTTAAAGCTGAAGGCCGCACTCGAAGCAGGGTTGGTCCCCATCGTCTGCGTTGGAGAAGTTTTGGAAGAACGCGAATCGGGACTGACTGAAGACGTCCTCCGCCGCCAGTGCCTGCGCGCTTTCCACGCAATCCCGGCGAAGAAAGCTCAGACCCTAGTTGTCGCTTATGAACCGGTTTGGGCCATCGGCACCGGCAAGACTGCGACTCCGCAACTGGCCGCTGAGGCACACCTTTTGATTCGTGGAGAAGCGGCAAAAACTTTCGGCGGCGAATTTGCCGGCAACCTTCGTATTCTGTACGGGGGCTCGGTGAAGCCAGAGAATGTAAAAGCGCTGATGGCCGAACCTGAGATTGATGGAGCACTCGTAGGCGGGGCAAGTCTGGTTCCATCGTCGTTCGCCAGTATCGTCAAATATTGAGACCAGAGTATAGTCACATTATTGCCGAGAATGATTCATGTCACGCAGGTTGAGATCGGATCGCAACATAACATTTCGCGGAATAATTTGTTGGCTGTTGGTCGCGCTCACTCCCGCGTCTCTAACTGCTGCGGACGCAGGCGCAGTGCTCTACGGCAAAGGAACGGTGCTGCGAAATGGCACAGAGATTCAAGATTCTTCCGCACTCTTTGCCGGCGACCTCATCGAAACCAAAGCCGACTCGATGGCGAATCTGAACTCGCTGGGGACGAGTGTCGTTATTCTCCCGAATTCTCTGGTGGAGTTCCAGGCACAGAGCCTTTCCCTCGAGCACGGCTCAGTTAGCGTAGCCACATCTCACGGCATCAGCGTTCGCGTTGGGTGCATGACCATCGTTCCCGCAACGAGTGCATGGACGCAATTTGAAGTCACCGACGTGAATGGAACGGTTCACGTTGCGGCCAAGAAAAATGACGTGAGACTGCAAGCTGCGGAAGGTCCGAAGGCGGCAAAGGAGACCTCGACATCGCGCGGAGATCTGCGCGAGGGTGAAGAAACCACTCGCGACGAGTCCGATGGCTGCAAGGCAGAAAAGAAAGACGCCGGGGCAATCCCTCCCGGTTCAGGCAACATTCTAAGTTCCCCGTGGGTAAGATATGGAGCCCTGGCCGGCGTGGGGATTGCGCTCTGCCTTACCATCCTATGCAAGAGCACCTCCGCCGCCAGCCCGTGGCAGCCATAACTGCTCGGAACGCAATCCGCCAAAAGTCCGCTTGTATAATGGAACGCTCATGGATTGGCGGCCTGCGTCCGTAGTTGATTATTTGTTCAACTCCGAACATGGAGCTACCGGCCGCATTATTCCCCGCTGGATTTTTCTTCGTTGCCTCGGCTTAATTTATTTTTCGGCGTTTTTCTCTCTTGTATTTCAAATCCGCGGACTGATCGCCCCCAACGGAATTCTGCCTGCTACGGAATACCTGCACGCCGTGGCCGCCCAGCTTGGTGCGGCACGCTTCTGGTTTGCTCCAACGTTATTGTGGATTTCAAGCGGCTCGCATATGTTGCTGGCGTTGTGCTGGATCGGAATGCTGGCCTCGCTGCTCGTAGCCGCAAACATCTGGCCGCGCCTGACGCTTGCGATCTGTTTTGTCTGTTTTATATCTTTCGTCAGCGCCGCCGGTGATTTTTCCGGGTACCAATCCGACGGAATGTTGCTCGAAGCTGGATTCATCTCGTTATTTCTCGCGCCGCCAGGATTTCGTCCGGGCTGGGCCGCGAACTGGAAAACACCACGCGCCGCATGGTTCCTGCTGCAATGGGAGTGGTTTCGAATCTATTTCGAATCGGGCGTCGCAAAGATTGCCAGCGGCGACCCCGAATGGCGGCATTTCACCGCCATGGACGAGTACTACCAGAACGGACCGCTACCGACATGGATCGGCTGGTACGTTCAACATCTGCCGCACTGGTTTCATGCTGGCAGCGTATATGCCACGCTCGCTCTCGAACTCGGACTGGTTTGGCTATTCCTGCTACCTCGCCGCTTTCGCATCATTCTTTTTTTTATCGTCACGCCGTGGGAGATTGGGGTAATTCTCACAGCGAACTATGCATTTCTGAATTACATCGTTCTCGCGTTGGGATTTCTTTTGCTCGACGACAAGTTTGTTGCCCAGTTCTTGCCTCGCCGATTTAAAACCGGTTTTTCTTCTTCGGATTCCAAAATTTTGGTGGATGCATCCGCCACAGCTTCGCCTGCTCGCGCTAAGGCTATAAGACGTCCGCCTCTTACCGCGCTCAGGCTTTCTGTGACATCCGTCGCGCTCACCTGGATTTTCTACGCAACCACGGCCCCTTTGATCTGGATGCTCTTTCCCAAAGTGCCGCTTCCAGTTTCTCCCGTCACCGCGCTGGAGCCATTCCGCATCGCCAATCGCTATGGACTTTTTGCGGTGATGACTCGCGCCCGGTACGAAATTGAATTTCAGGGGTCGTACGATGGGCAAAATTGGATAGCGTATCCATTTCGCTTCAAGCCGCAGGATATTTACCAGCCGCCCGGCATTTACGCACCATATCAACCACGCTTCGATTGGAATTTGTGGTTCGCGTCGCTAGGGTCGTGGCGCGAATACCCAATTGTGACCAGCACCGAAGAGCGCTTGCTGGCGAATGATCGCGATGTGTTGTCGCTCTTCGCGGGCAATCCATTTGCGCAGAATCCGCCGAAGCAAGTACGCGCGGTTCTATGGCAATACTGGTTTACGACCATGGCGCAAAAGCACACCACCGGGGCATGGTGGCGTCGGGAATTCTTGGGACTCTACGCGCCCACGCTTGGCCACGACCCAAGCGGTAAGATTGCAGTAGAAGCGTGGCCAACGGTAAATGCTCCGCCGCCTTAGCGTTTAATGCGGCGTCCAGCCTTCTATCGAAGAAAATATGACCCAACGAGCTTGCGTCGTCGGCAGCGGTCCCAACGGTCTCTCGGCCGCCATCGTTCTTGCGCAGAATGGCTTGCACGTAGATGTCTTCGAGGCCAAATCCATCCCCGGCGGCGCAGCCCGCACCATGGAGCTAACTCTCCCTGGGTTCTTGCATGACTTCGGATCGGCCGTTCATCCAATGGCCGCAGGCTCGCCTTTTTTCTCATCTTTAAATCTGCAAAATCACGGGCTGCAATGGATTCATTCGCCGGCCGCTCTAGCCCATCCCTTCGACGATGGCACAGCGATTACTCTGGAGCGCGATTTCAAAGACGCCGACGCTGTATTCGGAAAAGATGCCAAAGCCTGGCGCAATCTGATGGAACTGTTCGCCGATCGCTGGCCTGAATTTTCGAAAGAAATTCTGTCCCCGGTTCATTTGCCGTTCCGTCATCCCCTTATGATGGCGCGCCTCGGATTGAGTGCGCTCACCTCCGCAACTGGGATCGCGCGTAGTTTTCAGAATCCCCGTACCAAAGCGCTTTTCGCCGGGCTCGCCGCGCACTCGTTTCTTAGTCTGGACGAGCCGTTGAGCGGAGTGTTCGGCGTGATTATTGGAGCCGCGGCCCACGCCGTGGGATGGCCGATTCCCTCCCGTGGATCGCAATCCATCACCAACGCTTTGATCGGCCAATTAAAAGCTTTCGGCGGATCGGTTACTACTTCACGCAAAATAGAAAATCTTTCGGAACTCAACAATTACGATGTCACCCTCTGCGACATTACTCCGCGACAGTTATTACAAATCGCTGGACCGAGATTCACTGATATCTTTAACCGGCTGTTGAAGAGGTATCGCTACGGCCCAGGAATTTTCAAAGTGGACTACGCATTGTCGTCCCCAATACCATGGCGAGCGTCAGAATGTCTGCGCGCCGTAACTGTGCACGTTGCCGGAAGTTTCGAAGACGTCGTTGAGTCCGAGAAGATCATGTCGCAAGGCAAACACGCAGAGCGCCCATTTATTATTTTGGCGCAGCCAAGCCTGTTCGACTCCACGCGCGCGCCAGAAGGAAAGCACACGGCATGGGCTTACTGCCACGTGCCCAATGGATCGGATTTCGATATGCTGCCGCGCATCGAAGCGCAGATTGAGCGCTTCGCCCCCGGATTCGGTGACTGCGTGATAGCCCGCAAAACTTTTTCCGCCACGTCGCTAGAAAAAATGGACGCAAACCTAATTGGCGGCGATATTAATGGCGGCGCGATGGACATCCGCCAATTTCTTTTTCGCCCCACGCACCGCGCCTACGGTACCTCGGCGAAAGATGTATATCTGTGTTCGTCGTCAACCCCGCCCGGCGGAGGCGTCCACGGCATGTGCGGCTACCACGCCGCAAAAATGGCGTTAAAGCGAATCGCGTAGACGACAGGCATCCTCAGTTGCCAAATAATCTTGCACCAAGGCAAAGACAATCCGGACGGAAAGTGCAATGTGCGTTAAAGTTCAGTTAGGGACGGCAATCAGTAGCAAGCAGCCATTCGTTGATGAAAACAAGAGAAGAGGACGATTCATTGACCCACGATGCCAGCCTCTGACTTCCACATTTGCCTTTCCCCACCCCTTCACAGCAAAAGAATATTTACCATCGGCAACGCCTTGAATCAGGAATGCGCCTTCTTGATCTGTGGTCGTCACGTATTTTTTAGTCAGGGACGATAGATCAACTTCGGCATATTTCACCGGTTCCCCCTCTTGGGTAACGGTGCCATGAATTCTGTCATCATCGATTACCCAGTTGGGGTGGGGACATTGCGCGGCAAATAAAGCGATGATGAGCGCCGCCGTGACATTCATGCGATACCCGCTGTTTTAGCGACTACGGGGTCACTCGCTCTTGCTAAACGCCTTGGAATGGAATTCCAGGGTTTCTCCCAGATGCGACATAAAATATTCCAGACTGTGATTTCCTGGATACAAATGAAACTCACGCGTGACTCCTTCTGATTTAAGTTGCCGGTCCAACGCTTCGGCGCCGACTTCAAATCCAAAGTCATCGTCTTTTCCGCAATTGAAATAAATCGCCAGCTTCTTGATTCCTGCTTTATTTGCACGCGCTAACTCGAACGGATCGTTTCGCAGCCAGTGCGGGATATTAACCGGATCTCCGAAAACCGCACCCAAAGGGCTCCCTGGCTCCGGCCTGATGGGAGCACCTCCGTTAAGCCCTCGCGGGGCCATGAGCGCGGCGCTCTGCGCGCTCACCGCCGAAAACATTTGCGGGTATGCGAAAGCGAATCGCAACGCCCCATATCCGCCCATAGAAAGCCCAGTAATTGCCCGCTGCGCCCGGTCTTTGCCGACAAAGTATTTACCTTCTATATAAGGAATGAATTCCTGAATAAAGAAGTCGCTATAACGCACCTTGCCGTCGGCGGAATTAATGAAAAAGCTGTTCTTTCCCTCGGGCGCCACGATCACAAATTGCGCAATCTTATTTTGCTGCCGCAAGTCTTCGATCAGATCCCATCCGCCACTCTTGAACAGTGCCTGTTCATTCTCCCCCAGCCCATGTAGAAAATAGAGCACAGGATAACGCTTCCCTGCATGATTCGCCGCCGTCGCATCGTAATCGTCCGGCAATAATACGCAATAGCGAACCGATTGCTTGAGGATGCGGCTGTTCAGGGCAGCGCAGTCCATCCGACCCTGCGCATGAGTATTAACGGAAATAACAGCGAAAAAAATCAGCAGCAAGAAAGGAAGATATTTTCTACCTAATTTGTCATTCCGAAGCGCATCGCGCGAGGAATCTGCTGTTCCCCTGGCAAAATCAGATTCCTCCGGGCTAAGCGTCCGTACGGACTGACAACACTTTAAATAATGACAATACTTCGAAGTTTGTACGTCACTCATACCGCAAGGCCTGAACGGGATCTAACTTCGCTGCGCGGCTCGCGGGATATAGCCCCGAAAGCAAACTCACTACGATGGCGAATACAATGGCTCCAGCAACCAGCCACCACGGTACCGACCAGATATTTTCTGGAGGGAACTGTTCCCGCTTGAGATAGATATTGGTGCCAAAATTAATCACGTGCCCAATAATCCATCCCAGGGCGACGCCGAGAAATCCGCCCAAAATTCCCATGGCGCCGGCTTCAGCAAAAAATAATCCCTTGACGTCGGAATCGCTCGCTCCCAATGCCTTCATAATCCCGATCTCGCGACGCCGTTCGAGAATCGCCATCACCAGCGTGTTTACAATTCCGATGGATGCAACGGCCAGAGCTAGGCTGCCAAAGATTCCTAAAAATAAGTCCAGGACCGCGAAGAATTGCCGCATGCTTCGCGTGGCGTCAATAATCGAAAATGTATTAAACCCCATTTTCTTAATTGCATCTTCAACCTGCTGCACATATTTGGGACTGCTCACCCGCACGCTCACATTGGAATAGGTCGGCACGCCGCTCACGGCCTCAGAAGTGTCGCGCATGCTCGATGACTGCATCATGTGCAGGCTTTCGGCCAGTTTCAGTGGAAGGAAAACACGCGCCCGTGCCTGTCCTCGCATACTGTCAGGGTCGAGATCGCAAATCCCAGCTATTTTGAGTTTAAGTTCCCGAGAGATGACGGAGTATGCACCACCGGTTTGATCGCTTCCCGCGCTCTCCGGTGCCGTTCGCTGCGCGTATCGCATCGTCAATTCTTTACCCAGAAGCGCGGAACCCAGTTCCGATACTTTCACATCGTCTTCGCCGGTCTTCGGTGTGCGGTCGAGCAATTCTTCGGCGAAAGATTTTTGCAGCACGACCTCACTTGCCATGTCCGACGAAAAGAAATTACCCGCCATGCCATCGAACGCATCGTTACTTTTTGCCGAGAAAGGAAGCCCCGCGACCATTGTGAGGTGCTGCTTGCCTTCGTACCTTAACTCCGTAATCAAACGAATATCGGGATACGCTTCGGCAACGTTCGAGAGCTGTGCCATCTTCAGCCGCGCCGCTTCATCCAATGCCGGACTCTCCGCGGCTGAGGGGCCGTTCCTCTCCTGATCGCGATTGAATCCGCGGAAATCTCGCCGCGAGGTCACTACTACCGTATCAAATAATCCTGATTTCTGAAGCCGACGCCCGGCCATCTGCTGCAAGCCGATGCCAAGCGACAGCATCGCCACCAGCGACGCCACTCCAACGGAGATGCCGACTGTTGTGAGCGAATTCCGCAGGACGGATTCGCGCAGATTACGTAGCGCCAGTTCCGCTGAATCGTAGAACTTCACCGATGCTCCTCGTGGCGCGCGCTTTCTGCGAGCGCGACATTGCGCTGGTCGTCCACCAACTTGCCATCGGCCAAAAACACCATCCGCTCCGCATAGCGCTCGGCCAGCGCTCGTTCGTGAGTTACCATCACGACCGTCATTCCCATGCTTTCGTTGAACTCGCGAATAAAATTCATGATCTCGCTTCCGGTCCGCGAATCAAGATTGCCGGTCGGCTCGTCCGCCAACAAGAGTTGAGGCTGGTTGATGAGCGCTCTCGCCAATGATGCGCGCTGCTGCTCGCCGCCAGAAAGTTCTGTAGGGCGATGGCGCAATCTCGCACTCAAGCCCACTCGCCGCAAGGCTTCCTCGGCCACGCCGATACGCTTGGCGCGGTCCACTTCAGCGAATCGCATCGGCAACTCAACGTTCTCCAGCAAGGTCATGCTGGGAATTAGATTGAACGATTGAAAAACCATGCCGACTTTGCGCAAACGATATTTCGCGAGTTCGTCGCGCGAAAGCGCCGCGAGATTGTGTCCCTGAACCACAACGCTGCCAGAAGTGGGACGATCAAGCCCCGCGATCAGATTCAGCAATGAAGACTTGCCGGAACCAGATGTCCCCAGCAGGGCAACAAACGCTCCCGCCTGCACCTGCGCCGAAATGCCGTCTACGGCGCGGATCAGCGTTTCGCCCATCAAATAATGCCGGCAAACATTTTCCGTCTGAATCGCAATCGTATTTTGATTTTCCGCCGACGCCATAACTACCGCACATTTCCCTTTACCAAATTCAGCGCATCCGCCAAATCCTGATCGGCTTTTAATTTCTTCATCGCCGATTCCTCCGCCGGAATCGCGTCGCCTTCGCCCGGCGCCAGAAACAAATTCGTTTCCACTCCATGCTGCCTGGTATATAGCTCGTGGTAGCGGCCGCGAAGGGCAAACAACTCGGCATGAGTTCCACGTTCAACAATTCGCCCGTGTTCCATCACCAGAATCTGATCGGCTCGCCGGATGGTCGAAAGCCGGTGCGCAATCACAAAAGTAGTGCGACCCTTCATTAAATAGGAGAGTCCTTGCTGGATAAGCGCCTCCGACTCGGAATCCAGGCTCGAAGTCGCTTCGTCAAGTATTAAGATGCGGGGCTCCGCCAAAATTGCGCGTGCGATAGAAATTCTCTGGCGCTGCCCGCCGGAAAGTTTCACACCACGCTCGCCGACAATGGTGTCATATTTATCCGCAAAAGTTTCGGCAAATTCGTCCACGCGCGCAATGCGGCATGCCTCTAGGACTTCTTCCTGCGTCGCATCGGGACGGGAAAATGCTACGTTTTCCCGAATAGTCCCATCGAAAAGAAACGATTCCTGTAGTACTGTCCCGAGGTGCGTGCGATAGGAATCCAATCGCACCTTGCTCAAATCGACTCCGTCAACCAGAATCTTGCCGGCGGAGGGGACATAGAATGCGGCGACCAATCCGATAGTCGTTGATTTGCCGGAACCCGACGATCCAATCAACGCGGTTACCGTCCCCGGCTCGGCGTGAAATGAAATATCATGCAATACGGTTCGGGCTCCGTCGTAACTAAAACTGACGTTCTCAAAATCGATGGTGCCGTAAATTTCCGGCAATGCTACTGTCCGATTCGGATCTTCATCTTCGGGGCGTTCGCTCAGAATTTCGTGCGTCCGTTCCAGTCCCGCCAGGGCTTCCGTCAACTGAGTTCCAATCTGCACAATCTGCATGACGGGCGCAACCAGGAACCCGAGAAAAAGCGTATATTCGAAAAATCCTCCGGTAGTCAACGTGTGCGCAATGATCTGCCGCGCGCCCATCCACATAACCACCGCGCCGACTACGCCTAGCAGCAAACTGGCCGACAGGCTCATCACGGAGGTTGCCGTGAGGCTGCGAATAACGTTTTCCAGAAGCCGCAAGACTCCCTGGGAAAAAACATTCGCCTCGCGTTCTTCCGCGTGGTAACCCTTGATAACCCGCACTCCGCCGAGTGACTCCGCCAGTCTCCCAGTCACATCGGCATTGATCTTGCCGCGCTCGCGAAAAATGGGACGAATCGTGCCAAACGCTTTTTGCAGCGCCAGCGCAAAGCACAGCAGGAACGCGAATGCCATCACCGTCATCAGCGCGCTGATTCTAAAAAGCACAACCATCGCAATGCATGCGGTAAGCAGTCCCCCGGTCAAATCCACCAATCCCGTGCCCAGCAGGTTGCGCACGCCTTCAACATCGCTCATGATTCGCGAGACCAGCACGCCGCTTTTATTCGAGTCATGAAACGCGATCGCCAGCCGTCCTATATGCGATTGCACCTTTTGCCGCAGTTCGGCGATTAACCGCTGTGCTTCCTTCGATAGCAATTGGGTTAAGGAAAACGACGTCGCACCCTGAACGGCAGTCGCCAAAAGCACAGTTAGAACCAGAGGTTTGAGTAGATGAACCTGACGCTTATTGATTACATTATCGATAAGCGGTTTCGTCGAGTAGGGAAGCACCAACCCTGCGATTCGGTTGATTACCATCAACACAAAACCCAATGCCAGTAAGGCGCGGCGAGGCCGGATCAATTCCCAGACATCAGGAAGAATCAGGCGCAAATTCTGCACTACGGCGCGGGTTGTTAGCGGAGGCTTCGGGGACGCAGGCACTGATCCTTAGACGACGGTAGCGTAACCTAAGGTTCTTTTTGTCAGAGCTATGTGAGCAGGTACTCGAACTTCGACGATGGGCAACGCGGGTCACATTCAGCGAATCGAAAACTCCCACGCAGCCATCTCATTAAAGACGAAAAGGAGCACGCGCCATGAAAATACCATTTCTGCTCGGACGGGCAATCTTCGGCGGATTTTTCCTATATAGCGGCATCCATCATTTCACCGACTCCGAACCGATGACAAAGTATTCCGAGTTTAAAGGCGTGCCCCTGCCCGAACTGGCCGTCAAAGCCTCGGGCGCGGCTTTGATCGTAGGAGGCGCCAGCATCCTGCTCGGAATCAAACCTAAGCTGGGTACCGCGGCCGTTCTGGGATTCCTCGCTGGCGTTTCTCCAGTCATGCACGACTTTTGGAATGTCGACGATCCTCAAAAGAGGCAGAGTGAAATGATCAACTTCAGCAAGAATATGGCGTTGCTCGGCGGCGCATTAGCTCTCATGGGAGTAGAAGAGCCGTGGCCGGTAAGCGTGCCAGTCGGTCAACCTTGCAGAGTAGAGCGCGCCCGCAAGTTTATGAAACGGGCAAGCGCCGCATAAGATTTGCCAAAGCAGTTACGAAACACTGAAATAATGTGAGTTATTTGGGCATCGCGCTCGCCCCAACCAGTTTTCCGATTGCGGGCGCAATCATGATCAGGACTTGAGCCTTCGGTTGAGAGTCTTGTGATACCAGAGCAAGCTGCTGCTTTCGCCAATCCTCCGTGGGCAGTTCACCGCGATCTAAATAATCCAGCGCTTGCATACCAATCTGAGCCAATTCGCTTAGCGCTTGCGAAAGCGGCGCGGTCTCTTTGAGCAGGAAAGATCTCCCGATCAGCGGTCGAAGATTTTCGTCATTGTCCCGCCAGAGAATCAGAAGGGAACGTATCTCCTGCTCGTCTGCGGGCGTCGCCTTGCCAGCAGCCAGATTACTTACCAGTTCAGAAAAATGCCGCGCCAGGTTGCTTTCGGGGCGCGCCGCATCAATTAGGCGATTGAGCGGCATCGCACTGGTAGGTTCAACTGGAGCGCTGCTCTCACGTGTGTAACCTTTCACCGGCTCGACTACGTCCGCTAAAATCTTCAGCGCCGCGATGTCATCCGAGCCTGCAATTCGCCGCAACATCGGAAAGTAGCTGGAATTCTGCGTCAGACCAAGCCACTCCAAATCGCGGCTCACCTTTCCGAGCCGTTCATACATTGAGTCCGCGTTTTGCGTCAACTGAGCAGACCAAAACCTTTCCGCAATCGCTGCCGCGCGTGGCCAAATGCGGGAGTCTACATTTTCCGGCGATACATATTCCGACCACATGCAAGCTTCGCCGCCAAGGATTTGTTTCTTCTGGTCAGCGGTCAAATCGATCGCTCCATTGCCCAGGGGATCGACGGCGTAATGTTGTGATGCCGACTGGCCCAGGTCAAGGTAATAGCCCGAAGAAAGCAGTCCGCGATAGCCTTGTTTCGCAGCCTCAGCCAAAGAGGCCTGCCCTCGCCACGACTGAATCACGATATCTTTCGGCAAGTCAGGCCGCAGAATTTCGTCCCAGCCTTCCATTGTCTTTCCGTGCTTAGCGATAATTTTCTGGATTCGCGTATTGAAATATGCCTGCAAATCAGAATTGTTTTTTAAGCCGTGGGCGCGCATGAACTCCTGAATTTTCGGATTCGCGTCCCATTGCTTTCCGTTGACCTCGTCCCCGCCAATATGAAAAAACTTGTCGGGAAATAATTTCGTCATCTCGCCAATAAATTTATCGAGGAATTTGTAAGTGCGCTCCGACGTGGGGTCCATGGCCGGATCGAACACTCCCCATCGGCGTTCAATCGAATACGGTCCTGGTGCGCTAGCCAACTCCGGGTAACCAACAAACCAGGCCGTGCTGTGCCCGGGCATGTCGAACTCCGGAACTACTCGAATTCCGCGGTCGCGAGCATAAGCCACTAATTCACGAACTTCATCCTGTGTGTAAAAGAGGCCGTCCGATCCCGATTCCTGCAGCTTGGGAAATTTCTTGCTCTCCACTCGAAATCCTTGATTGTCCGAAAGGTGCCAGTGGAAAACGTTCATTTTCACCGCAGCCATTCCGTCCAGGTTGCGCTTGAGGATCTCGACCGGCATAAAGTGCCGGGCCGCATCAATCATTAATCCGCGCCATGGGAAACGCGGTGAGTCCTGAATCGTGGCAACCGGAACCTGGAAACCGTCGGGCCCGGTGGTAAGCAGTTGCAAGAATGTTTGCAGTCCATGCATTGCGCCCCAAGTCGTGGGAGCAGAAAGCTGGGCGCCGGTAGTCGTAATATTCAGCGAGTAGGACTCATCTTCCGCCAACTGCAATAAACCATTCGTCTCATGACTGACATTGACTACCAATACCGCGTTAGCCGCGTCTGCCATCTTCATGTCTAACGGAAGCATTCCAGTTTGCCGGCGGAGATCGCCGAGAAAACGCTCCGCGGCGCGTAACAAAATGGGATCAGCTCGCCCGGAAATTCCAATCGAAAAGGAAGGATCAATCAGCAGCCTGCCTGCGCCCCGTTGAAAGGTGGCAGGAATGGGCATCAATTGAAAACTTCCGCCAATCACAGACGACTGTCCCAACAGTGGCTCGAATGCCAATATGACTATCAAGAAAACAAGAATTGACTTCACGGATCTCTCCGCAATAACGACCGATTGGCCGCCGCTTTTACGACAGCGGCGGCAGTGAACTTTACTATGGAACTCGCGCTCTGTCCAAGCGAATGTCCCCCCTGAAGGCTGTCAGATTCCAGAAGCCTTCGAGCGTATGACATAGATTAAAAAACCGGGAATCTCCTGGTTTTCTGTTGACACTTTCGCCGTCTCGGAAGATTCTCAATCCAATGACAACGCTCGCCCTTACCGAGATGCTCGGGCTTCCGGTGTTCGACGCTACGGGTGCGCGCTGCGGCCATGTGCACGAAATGGCTCTCCAGCCTCAGGAAGATCGCAATCATGTTTCTCTAATGATCGTGCGCACGAAATCTGGCGACCGTGTCGTTCCATTCAGCGCGGTTGCGCATATTAATGGAGAGATTCGCGCGGCAACTGCCGCGTCATCGTGGCCCGCGTCGGACGGGTCTGAAGGGCTGTTTCTTCTCGCCCGCGATCTGCTCGATCAGCAGATTATCGACGTATTTGGCCGCAAAGTCGTTCGCGTCAATGACGTGGATATGCATCAGGAAGCCAATGTCCAGCATCCGTTTCTAAAAGTTGGCTCAGTGGACGTAGGCGCCAGGGGCGCGATTCGCCGCCTGTTGAAAGGAGTGGTCCCCGCCGCGGCGCTGCGAGGTTTGCTCACTCGTATCCCGCCGCGCAGCATCCCCTGGGAATTCGTCGATGTGGTTGAAACCGACCCTGCCCGGCGGATCAAGCTAAAAATTTCGAACGAGCGTTTAGCCAGGCTTCATCCCGCCGACATTGCCGACATTGTGGAAGAGCTTGCACCCAGCGAGCGCTCCGCGGTTTTCGAGACACTCGATGAAGGCGTCGCGGCTGAAGCTCTGGAAGAAATCGACCCCAAAGTTCAGAAATCAATCGTGGAATCGCTCGAGTCGGAACGGGCTGCGGAGATTGTCGAAGAGATGGATCCCGATGCGGCCGCAGATCTGTTGGCAGATCTGAGCGAACAGCATAGTTCTGACATCCTCCAGGAAATGGCTCCCGAAGAGCGCCGCGAAATGGTCGAACTTCTCGAATTCGGCGAGAATACCGCCGCTGGCCGTATGAATACCGACTATCTTTCCTTGGGCGTGGAAGCCACCGTCCACGACGCGATCGAGACTTTGCGCAACTTCGAGGGAGGGATAGAAACGGTGAGCACCATCTACCTGACCGATTCTCATGGAACCCTGGCGGGCGCCGTGCCTCTGGCAAAACTGATTCTGTCGTCGGCGGAAACGCCATTGCTCTCGCTTACTCAGGAGCCACTCATTTCCTGTACCGAAAAAGCCCGGGAGAAAGAGGTCGCCGCGCTGTTCGATAAATACAACTTGTTGACGCTTCCGGTGGTAAATCATGGCAACAAGCTAATCGGCGTCATTACTTCCGATGATGTAATCAGCATGCTGCGCGCCCAACTTTAAAACTCGCCCTCGGCCAAGTCGCACGCATATTCGTTTTAGGAGTCTGGTTACCAAAAAGTTACTGATGTTCCTGTGTCTGGCATCTTTAGCTCTTGTAAATTTTAGATATGGATTTCGATCAACAAATCGCGCAGGCCGACCTGATCTCAATAGAAGCTCTAATCCAGCAGATAAGTGCCACCGATAAACGTCCTCATGTGAAGGAAATGCCGCAGCAGGAAATCGATCATCTCCCTTTTGGAGCAATCCAGCTGGACACTACGGGCAACATTCTGAAATACAACGACTATGAATCGCGCCTGGCGGGGGTTAAAAGGGAAAACGCAATCGGCAAAAATTTCTTCACGGAAGTCGCTCCCTGCACTAACGTAAAAGAATTCTACGGACGCTTTAAGGCCGGGGTCGATCGAAAATCACTTCACGAAAAATTTCGCTATCACTTCTCCTTCAAACGAAACCCCGTAGATGTAACCGTCACACTTTTCTATAGCGACATAACCAAAAGCATATGGGTGTTCGTCCGCCCGGTGAGCGTCAGTTAGGATCCACGATGGCGCCGATGCGTCGTAGCATCTGCGCCATCGTGAGAAATTAGCCGCGTTCTTTTGGAGGAAAGTGATCGAGCATTTTGTCGACGCTTTTATCCAATTTCTTTTCGTTTTTCTCGGGATTGTTTGACAGCGAATCCTGCGCCACACCCCGCCAGATCAGTTGTTTATTGTGACTGTCGTAGAAATCAAGCACCAGGCTGCCAACCGGATAATTTTCCACCTGCGTTGTGGTTTCGCCGAAACCACCCCAACGCCAACCGCCCATGCCGTCGTAAAAAGTTTGATACTCCCGCTGATTTCGCGCGCTTCCCACGGCGGTAATCGCGACATCGCCGCCGCTATCCTGACGCTGCCATCCCTTCATTTGCAATTGATGGTCAACCGCTCTCTTAATACGCTCCTGCCAGAGCGGGTTGGTGGTTTGGACTTTCTCCCAATAATAAGTGTGGTACTGGGAAAAGTTTGCATGATGATCGTAATCTGTCTTTACATCTTGGGCCATAGCGGCGCCTGCTGCCACAAACACGACCAATATCAATATCAAAGACGAACACAATCTCCGTACGTTCATAGATATCTCCTGGATAGAATCTGGCGTCTCGGCCGAGCGAGTTGCTGGACAACGGACGCAAAACTTCAGATGCACCGGTGCTCGTCCCCGATTACGTCTACCCTGCGTTGTCTTTAAATTTAGGGGAAAGACTGGAGTGATCTGCGAGCAGCGCTGATGCGAACCATAAAAATAAAAAAACCACCTGCCCGCTTTAAGCGGCAGGTGGCCATTTTTCTACTGCGCGGGAGCGGTTGGAGTTTCCGCGGCTTTCTTGCGCATTGATCCGTGGGACATCCCACCTTGAGGCTTCCAAAAGTCGGGATCGGCTTTGATCCAATCCTCCGACACGTAACTCATGCGCGGATTAAACGCGAATAAATTCGTTTGTCTCGACTCGATCGCTGCCGCCTCTAGCTCGCCCAACCGCTTCATCCCGTCTTCGCCCATTGCGGCCATGAACTGTTTGTCCTGATCCGCTTCCTGATCAATTTCGGCGCCGGACCTCATCGGCGTGATCACAATATAGGAAGACCCTGAACCGTAAGCCCTTTCAAACGTGGCCCAGTGCGCGCTGGGTATTTTCTGGTAAGCGGCGATGACCATCTTCACCAGATCATCCCAATCCTTGTGGTGACCCTGGCGCACTTGAAACTGGGAGATTTCCAGGTAGCGCATGTGCGGAATATCCACCGGGCCACGCAGGCTATATTCCTCGTTATAGGTGAATACACCCGCATCGGCGTCGCTAAGGAGCTCACCGTCGGCAAGCGCGGCACGATCCAGCATGGCGGCAAATGCGGTGTGCTTCTGCGTAGCCGCATTGTCTTTCTCCCATGCGTCGAAGGAATCGTACCCGGTTATAAAGAGGGAGCGCGGCTTGCCCGACAAGGAATCCACGGCAAAGTAATGGGTGGGCCATTTCGCGCGCGTGAAAGCTTGCACGAATGCGCTCTCGCTTCTTTCATGGGTTGCTCCGGTCTTGCCGGGTTTTACAAACTCGCGAAAGATGACAAGTACCTTCGGCGGTGGCGTTGTTGCCTCTGGATTATCCTGCGCTGCCACCAAACTTGTCCCTGCCGGAAGCATGGACAGACATAAGACACCTAACAACCATCGTTTAACATGTTTCATAATTTGGCCTCTCGTGACTTATAGATAAAAGTCCTGGGCTACGGGAAATCTTCACAATTAAATTAGGGCGCAGATTATAGGGGCCATCTCATCGTGTCAAGCGGTCGATTGCGCCATCTCGGCGGTAGCATACCTGGGAATCTTAATCACCGATTTTTTGGTTTTTCGCCTACCCAGATTCGCGTCCTGCGTTTATCCTGTCCCGTCGCCTAATATTCCAGCCGTAATGATCGTGAAACCTGTCCATGAAATGGCTAAAGCGTTCGAAGGTCCAAATACTATTGTTTTTCGCGGTTATTGGGCCCGGATTTATCACCGCGAACGTGGACAACGACGCCAATGGCATCTATACCTACTCAGCCGCCGGTGCGCAGTTCGGCCACATGTTGCTATGGACACTGATTCCCATCACCATCGCGTTAATCGTGGTTCAGGAAATTTGCGCGCGCATGGGCGCGGTGACCGGCAAAGGCCTCAGCGATCTTATCCGCGAGGAATTTGGATTCCGCATCACTTTTTTCATGATGTTGGGAATCCTCATCATTAATTTCGGCAACATCGTTGGAGAATTCGCCGGAATCGCCGGTAGCCTCGAACTCTTCGGCCTGTCAAAATTTATTACTGTTCCCATCTGCGCCGTCATCGTTTGGCTGATCGTCGTTAAAGGACAATACAAGAGCGTCGAAAAAGTCTTTCTGGTCGCATCCTTTTTCTACGTTACTTACATCTTCGCGGGATTCTTCGCCAAGCCCGCATGGATGGATGCTCTCGTGGCGACCGTGAAGCTTCCGCCTAAAAAAGCGTTCATGCAGGAAGGTTATCTTTACATGGCGATCGGCGTCATCGGCACAACAATCGCTCCCTGGATGCAGTTCTATTTGCAATCTTCAATCGTCGAAAAGGGCGTGACCGCGCGGCAATACAAGGCCTCTCGCATCGACGTAATTGCCGGATGCATCTTCACCGACGTGGTGGCATGGTTCATTATCGTAGCTTGCGCGGCAACTTTATTCGTTCACGGCTATCACGATATCGCCGACGCCAAAGATGCAGCCCAGGCTCTTCGCCCCCTCGCCGGCGACTATGCCTACATCCTGTTCGCCATGGGATTGTTTAATGCGTCTCTTTTCGCCGCTTCCATTCTGCCACTCTCCACGGCTTACACTGTGTGCGAAGGTCTCGGATTTGAATCTGGAGTAGGCAAGAAATTCCGCGAAGCTCCGGTTTTTTATTGGCTCTATACGATTTTGATCGCCGCCGGCGCGGGCGTGATTCTCGTGCCCAACTTGCCTCTGGTGAAGATTTCGATTCTTTCCCAGGTGGTCAACGGCATCGCCGTTCCTCCAGTTCTTATTTTCATGCTGCTCCTTGTAAACAAGAAAGACTTGATGGGACAGTACGTAAACTCGAGGCTGTACAACGTGATTGCGTGGGCCACAACCGTAATCATGACCGTCTTAAGCATCGCTTTTTTCTGGACCCTGCGCCACGGCGCTGGGTAGCGCCTGCTGAACATGACCGTCCTTCCGATGAGTCCCCAACATTAAAGTTATCATTCCGTCTCTAACGACACTGTGCGCAGTCAAGAGGAAATTGGCGATCAACTTCGGCGTGGACGCCTTGGGCAGCGCCATTTCGCTCTTGTAGAAGGTTTTGACTTCCCAGACCAAGGTCGTCATTCAATTTAATCTTGCAGGGGACTTCAGGTCCCACCATCCATCTCTTCGGTACTTGCTCCCATGATTATCACTGCGAACTCCCTGCGCTTCAGGGAGGCAGGCTGCCCACTCAAACGGTCGGTTTCTGTTTCTCGACCACGGAATGACTCGGGCTCACCTGCATGACGGCCTGACACAGTTGCGCATACGTCCACTCTTCCCGCAACATCAGGTACAACCGCGTGGCCAACTTTCTGGCCACCGCCACCTTGGCGACGCCGCGATTTTTGCGCAGCGCCAGGCGGCGATAGAAGCGTTTCAGTTGCGGATCGTAGCGCGCCGCTGACTGTCCCGCTTCCACCAGCAAAAAGCGCAGAAACGAGCTGCCCTGTTTGCTGATTCTTCCCAGCCGCTGTCGTCCGCCGCTGGAATCTTCACTGGGGATCAGGCCAAAATAACTGCCCACCTGTTTCGCCGATGCGAAGCGTTCCGCCGGACCCAGCGTCAGCGCCATCGCTAACGCCGTCACCGGACCCACTCCTGGATGCGTCATCAATCGCACTGCCGCCGGACGCCTTCTCGCTTCTTCTTCCACCCGCCGGTTCAGTTCGACGATCTCCGCTTCCATGCCGTCCAGCGATGCCAGCAACCGCTTGCGCCGCTCCGCCGCGTACGTCATCAGGGGCAGCTTCTCCAGTTCCGCGCGTCCCGCCTGCGTCCACAGCTTGCGCTGCTTCTGCACTCCCTGGCTCAACGCCAGCGCCTGCAACTGGTTCTTGATTCGCGTCCGCGACTGCACTTGCTTGTGCCGATGCACCAGCAACTGCCGCACGTCCCGCTCCTCCAGACTCGGCACCCAGATCCGTGGAAACCGTTCTTCGATCAGCAACTGCAAGATCTGCAGCGCGTCCCGCCGATCCGTCTTCTGTTTGCGCACCACCGCAGCTCGAATCTTCGCTGCATCGCCCAGCCACAGCTCGATTCCCAACTCCTCGAGCAGCCGCTCGAACCACGGATAGTGCCCGCATGCCTCCATCCCCACTCGCACCGCGGCCGGCAGCGAGCGATAAAATCGCTCCGCCTCTTCCCGGTGCCCTAACCGTTTCTCCTGAATCTCTCCCGTTCGGTTGTCAAAGATCGCGACCTGCTGAAAACCAGGATGAAAATCACAGCCTATAATCAGCATTGACGTTGGCTCCTCTCAGCGAGCCTTGGTCTGATTCATCTCTACCAATCTACTCGCTGCGTCCAGCCAACGTCGTTATCCAATCAATCGCAGCGAGGAATCTGCTTTACCTTTCCACGCACGTTCCCATTTCGCCCAACCGGTCGGTATTTCTTTACAAAGAAACTATGGAAAACGGTTCCGTCCATTGCTAGACTGCGCTCATGCCAGACGGACGCCAGGTCGTCGTCTACTCTCGCAAAGGATGTCACCTTTGCGAAATCGTTAAAGAAACTTTGAGCAAACTTCAGCGCCGCGGCGGCTTCACCTGGCAGGAAGTAGACGTGGATAGCGACGACCAACTACGCCGTCAATTTACCGATGAAGTTCCGGTAGTTTTTATCGACGGACGCAAGGCATTCAAGTATCGCCTCGATGAAAGCGAATTTCTCCGCAAATTAGCCAGCTAAGGCATCGAGATACCGGTTCCGTTACTGGCCGTTGCCAGAACGCCCACACCTGGTGAAGAAATTCGCTTTCATCCGGCGCGATCTCAGGCTGAGTCGTCGTCCCATCTTCAATTTGCTGGACCAATAGACAAACTTGCGCAGTGATAATTCCTTCCGTATGATCCTGTGGGTTTAAGGGCGCAGGCTGGCCTTACACCAATCGCCCATCCAGTTTCGGTTAATCCAGTTGGGAATATAACTTAGATTTTGGAGGAAACCGCCGTGACCAAATTATTTCGCATTCTCACCCTGATGTTCCTGGCCACCCCGGTTTTCGCGGCAACGTGGCAGCAGCCGACGAAAGAAGAATTGAGTATGACGGCGCAGCCAGATGTTCCCGGCGCGGATGCGGTGATTCTGTACCGCGAGGAAACGACCGACGATCGCGAACAATCCCAGTCCTCCATGGATTCATACGCAGGAGGGGGGAAGCTAAATTTCCATACAACGTATGAGCGGACCAAAATTTTGACGGAAGCGGGCAGAAAATACGCGGATGTCCGGATCGAATTTATATCAAGCTTCTTTACCATCGCCGATGTACAGGGACGCACGATTCACAGTGATGGAACGGTAGTCCCATTCAGCGGGAAACCTTATCAGAAAGAAATTTCCAGCGGGAAGGCAGCCACGAAGCAGACAGTTTTCACCATGCCTGACGTGCAGGTGGGCAGCATTCTGGAATACCGCTATGTGCTGCGTTACGATGCCATGAGCGCGGTGCCGCCGCAGTGGTACATACAGGGTGAATTGTTTGTACGGTCGGCAAATTACTATTTCCGCCCCACCCAGCACGACCTCATGAGCGCGCACGGCGAGATCATTCACGGCGCCGCTTATACCACCATGCTTCCCAAGGGCGCGCAGGTAAAATACGTCCCCTCGCAAGATTCTTTCGAACTCGCCGTTCACAACATTCCACCGATTGCCGACGAAGAGTTGATGCCGCCGATTCATAGCCTCTCCTATCGCGTGCTCTTCTATTACACCGCCGCTCAGACCCCGGACGACTATTGGAGAAGCGAGGGCAGATATTGGTCGAACGATGTAAACAAATTCGCCGCTTCTGGAAAACTGCGGGACGCAGTAGCGAAAATCGCGAGCCCGGGCGACCCCGAGCAGCAAAAGGTAACAAAGATTTATGACGCCGTGATGCTGTTGGAAAACACCACTTTTACTCGCGGGCACACGCAGTCGGAAAATAAAGCTGCGGGCATAAAGATAAAAACCGCCGACGATATCTGGGAACAAAAAAGAGGAGATGCCGACGAAATTACGCTGCTATTTATCGCCATGGCAAGAGCGGCGGGGCTGAAGGCGTACGCGATGATGGTGACTGACCGCGATAGGGAAATCTTTCAGGTTAACTATCTCAACCGCTATCAATTGAATGATTATGTCGCAATCGTGCAGGTGGATGGCAAGGAACAGTATTTCGATCCCGGCGAAAGATACTGCGCAATGGGCGACCTGCACTGGAAGCACACCAGCACCGGAGGCCTGCGCCAGACTGACAACGGAACGGCGATTGCGGAAACCCCGGGCGCGCCGTATTCGAAAGCCCAAACCGCCCAGGTGGCTCAATTACAACTGGATCCCGATGGAAAACTGCATGGATTCATTCGCATAATGAT
Organism: uncultured Acidobacteriaceae bacterium; assembly: GCA_963849315.1. GTDB lineage: Bacteria > Acidobacteriota > Terriglobia > Terriglobales > Acidobacteriaceae > PALSA-188. Next base: position 1,530,397 of record CAWKGT010000002.1, read on the forward strand.
GAAGGGCGTTCCCGCCCTTCACTGGCGGCAGCGGGCATTAGTAACCGACGAGGCGGAAGTGAAAAGGGAATTGGAAGAGAGTCTGCGGGAAACCTTGCCTGGGGGCGTGGAAGTTAAGACCAACCACTTTGTCGGGCTTGACGATTGGAAAAATATTCTATTGGTGCAAGTGGATGTCTCAGGCTCGATGGGGACGACGACATCGAAGCGCGTATTTCTTCCGTCAAGTTTCTTCGAGGCGGGCACGAAACCGCTGCTGGTGCACGACAAGCGCGAGACTCCGGTGTATCTGCGTTATGCATCGGCAACTCAGGATACAGTCACCATCGAATTGCCCAAGGATGTTTCCATTGAAAGCGTTCCAAAAGATATAAAACTTCCTCTACCGAATAATGCTCTCTATACCGTGAAATATGAGGTCAAGGCCGGGACGTACACGCAGACGAGGATATTGGTGCTCGCGAATTTTTTATTTGCGCCCGCCGATTACGGCGGAGTAAAAGATTTTTTTCAGAAAGTGAATACTCAGGATCAGGAGCAGGCGGTCTTGAAGTTAAATGAAACTGGGAGCGGGCAGTGAATGGCCGTTTGAAATTGCTCCTGGCCCTATCGTTTTTAATTGCCGCGGCAAATTCTGCGGCAGCGAAAAATCCAGTATTGCCCGACTGGATGTTGCAGGCGGCCAACACGAAATTGCCGGAGTATTCTTCGGGAGCGAAGGCAGTCGTTCTTCTCGAAGACAAAATGCTGACCGTCCAGTCAGACGGCAAAGCAGTCGAGCGCTATCGGACGGTGGTCAAGATCCTGCGCCAGCAGGGCCGCCAATACGCGACCGTTTTTGTTCCTTTCAGCAACGATTACAAACTGAATTCTCTGCACGTGTGGTCGATCGGGCCGGATGGACGTCAGTACGCGGTGAAGGACAGCGAAATTCACGAGCAGGGCAGAGACGATTGGGGCATGCTTTACGTGGACGAGCGGGCAAAGTTCATCGTTCCACCGGGCGCCGATCCAGGCGGAATCATCGCGTATGAAAGTGAGCAAACACTACCCACATATCTGAAAGAAGAAGGCTGGTATTTCCAGAATCCGATTCCAACGGTGCATTCGGTTTTCGAGTTAGTCCTGCCCGCGTCCTGGAAATATTACGCGGCCTGGGTGCGCCATCCAGATGACGCTCCGTCGCAGTTGTCACCAAATCATTGGCATTGGGAGATGCAGGATATTCCTGGCATCGACCTTGATGATGTGCCGATGGCTCCGGCTGGAGAGGCTCTTGCCGGGCGCATGGTCGTGCATTTTTCGCCGAACGCATTACCTGAGGGCGACGCCCGCTGGGCCGAAATTGGCAACTGGTATGACGATCTCGCCTCGCCCCGCACCGAAGGCCCAATTGAAGTGGTGTCCAAGGCCAGAAGTCTCGTCCAAGCAGACGCGGATTTTACGACACGCATTCAGAAGATCGCTGAATTCATGCAGCGGGACATCCGCTACGTAGGAATTGAAATTGGGATTGGAGGTTTGCAACCGCATCCCGCAGCCGATGTTTTTCGCAACCGCTACGGTGATTGCAAAGATAAAGTCACGTTGATGATTTCCATGTTGAGCGCAGTGGGCGTGCGTTCGACGTATGTTTTGGTCGATACACGGCGCGGAATCGTTGATCCTTCGTTGCCTTCGATTCGCGGAAATCATGCGATTGCGGCGATCGAATTGCCAGACGGCTACCATGATCCCAAAATGCTGGCGATTGTGACCGCTAAAACCGGACGGCGATATTTAATCTTCGATCCCACGAATGAATACATTCCGATTGGTTTGCTGCCAAGTTATCTGCAAGACAGCTACGGCATTTTAGTCGCAAGCAAGAATAGCCAGATCATCAAACTTCCCACCCTGAAGCCGGATTCCGACCTGCTTGAGCGAACCGCAAAGTTTGAACTTGCCGGCGACGGAACTTTAAAAGGGGCGGTCACCGAATCTCGATCCGGTTCGTCGGCTTCGGGGATGCGCAGAGTGTTCAATGAATTGGGCGAGACCAAACAGCATGAGGAGTTGGAAAATTTTCTCCGCGACTCGCTCTCGACTTTTACGCTGGATTCGCAAATGGCGTTGAACGTTAAGAATCTAGATCAGAAATTGGTTATCAGCTATGACTTAACTGCCAAAACTTACGCCAGACCCGCAGGATCGAATCTTTTGCTGGTGCGTCCGCGGGTATTAGGGTCGGTGCAGTCGCCATTCAATCAAAAACCCAGAGTGTATCCAATTGACATGGGACAGACCGGAACTTGGCGCGACAACTTCGAAGTAAGTATTCCGCAGGGATACGTGGTGGACGATTTGCCCAGCCCCATGGATGTCGATGTAGGTTTCGCCACTTACCGCAGCCAGGTGAAAGCCGACGCGACCACGCTTTATTACAAACGGGAATTTGTGGTCAAAGAACTGGAGTTGTCGCCGCAAAAATATATCGAGTTTCGCAAGCTGGAAGGAATAATCGCGGCCGACGAAAACAACAGCGCCGTCCTAAAGAAGCAAGACAGCGTCTTACCTTAATTGAATCATTTCCTGGGCATTCCGAATTGTCGCAGGTTTTCTACAGTATCGACGTCTTCATCGCCACCGGGAAAATCTACTAATTCCACTACTTCCTGATGCGCGACAATAATACGGCGCGCGCCCTCGTCTCCATGCAAAGCCGCCAACTCAGAAAAGATTCTGTGCGAGAAAATCGCGGGCACTCCCATGGTGCCGGCATAGCCGGAAGCCGTGATTTCAGCGCGGGTGCCGCGATGCTTCTCCAGTAACGCTCTGAGCACCGGCGTCGCTAGCGTTGGCTGGTCGCATACTGAAATCAACAAATTATCGGGCTGCGGTTGCAATGCCATTACGGCGGCAAGTCCACATCGCAAGGATGAAGCTATTCCATCCTGCCACTCGCGGTTATGAACGACGCGAGCTTCCAGATTTTGCAGTTCTGCTTCCAGTTGCGAGGCCTGCGATCCCAGCACGACGAAAACCGGGGCACAGCCCGCTTCGAGGGCGATACGAGCGGTCCGCCGGAGTAGCGACTCCCCATCGATCATCAATAACTGCTTGGGTCGGCCTAGGCGTAGTGAAGCTCCTGCCGCGAGGATCATGGCAGAACAGACGAACGCTTCAGACTCCGATTTTGAAGGTAGAGGAGAGGTCATCGGCGAAAACATTCCGAACATCTTTCGCGGTACCGGATGGCAGACGCCTTATCTGAACGTCATCCCAATTAACGCCGCGCGAAGATCGGTGGTGGACCGCGGCTTGCACGCCAGCAACAATAGAAAGCGCAATAGCAGCCGGATTGTCTCCGCCTATATCAAGTCCAACCGGAGAATGCACTTTAGCGATGCACGCGTCTAAGCTCAGTCCCTTCTCCGATGCGATTTCGGCAATCAGCCTCGAACTTCGGAGGCGCGGTCCCAATAGGCCAAGATATGCAACCGGCTGTGGTAAGAGCTCGCGCATCAAGGATTGATCCTGCATGTAGCTGTGCGTCATGATAACCACGGCGTCGTCGGGCGTGATTCGCAAGGATGAGAACGCATCGTTACCCTTCAATGCAACCACTTTGTCAGCCTGGGGAAAACGCGCGGAAGTAGCGAGATGCGAGCGGGAGTCGGCTACGGTAACGTGCCAACCCAGGCCAGATGCGAACTCCACGACCGGCATTGTGTCGTCACCCGCACCGAAAATGATCAGCGCTTGCGGAGGAAGAATGTACTCCGCAAATATTTCCACTTGGTGTCCATCAACCTTAAGAGAAAGATATTCGGAGCGGCGATCCTTAAGTATTCGGGTGGCGACAACATTTAGTTGGCGCCAGCCTTCGCTTCCGGCGTCGAGCGAGATCAAGCTGGAAGAAATCTCGTTCTCCTGCCTGGCAATTATCCGCGAGGCGCAAGGCATCTGAGGATGTTCACTCGCGACGATCGTCAGCATCGCAAAATGAACGCGACTGACCACGCTTTCACGAATAGTTGTTAAAGCCATAGCCGCCGAATTGCCGCGCTCGAGCAGCAAATGGACGGTTCCTCCGCATCCCAAACCATGGGGAGACGGATTGTCGTCGTCGAAAAACGTGCCATAGCTTTGGATGGAGGGCCCGGATTCGGTCAGCCACCATGCTTTGCGGCTGACTTCCGCTTCGAGACATCCGCCGCTGATCATGCCGCTGCGTTTGCCGGTCTTTGTGATCAGCATTCGCGCGCCGGGTTTCCGGTAAGACGAGCCCTCTACGCGAACTACGGTGCCGAGAACTATGTCGTCGCCAATTTCTTCGGCACCATTCCACAGTTCCAACAGATTTTGTATCTCGCACATGGTCTGACCATTGGATGCCGAGGCCTTATAGGGCGATACATTGATCATCGGATCAGTGTCGCTAAAAATAAATTCGCTGAGAATTGGACATCCCCAACTTCCACTGTTCCATCCAAGTGGGCTTATACCAAATGTTCTCCGTTTAGTTGCCTTGAGATGAATCATTTGCCGCATACTCGTAATCGAAAAGTATGACCCGCTTCCAGGAGACCATCATGGACCCATTAGACAAAACTCCAGAAAATGAAGGCGACGAAACGGATCAATCTCGCGCTACGGACGTCGCCCCGCAATTGGGCTCGAGATGCTCATGGGATTTGACCCGGCGGGACTTCACAAAGACCGCGGGAGTTTTGACCGGCGGCATGGTGCTCGGTATACCGATCCTTTCCGCCCGAGCGCTCGGCGACGATAAGGCCGCCGCAGCAAATGGGATGCCTGTTCAGTTAAATATCAACGGGCAGGCCCACAGTTTGTCTCTCGATCCGCGCGTGACTTTGCTCGACGCTTTACGCGAGCACCTTGCCCTGACCGGCACCAAAAAGGGTTGCGACCATGGCCAATGCGGAGCCTGCACCGTGCTGGTAAATGGAAGAAGAATTAATAGTTGCCTCGCCTTGGCGGTTGCCCATCAGGGCGATGAAATTACCACGATCGAAGGTCTGGCGAAAGGTGACGAGTTGCATCCCATGCAAACCGCTTTTCTGGAACATGATGGTTTTCAGTGCGGCTATTGCACGCCCGGGCAGATTTGCTCGGCCGTTGGCCTGATCACTGAAGCGAAAAAGGGCAGCGTGAGCGCGGCCACGCCCGACCTTCGGAAAGACGAAATAGAACTTACAGAAGATGAAATCCGCGAGCGTATGAGCGGGAACATATGCCGCTGCGGGGCTTATCCAGGGATCGTGCAGGCTGTGCAGATGGTGTATCGCCAAAGTTAGTTCGATGGAGTGAATTATGAATCCGTTCGAATATCAGCGGGTAAATCAGCCGCAAAAGGCGGTCGACGCAATTGTTGCGGCAAAGGAAAGCAAATTTCTCGCCGGCGGCACGAATCTTATTGACCTCATGAAGATGGAGGTTGAGCGCCCGGCGCATCTCGTTGACATCAATCATCTGCCGCTGGTTTCAATTGAACAATTGCCGAACAATGGGCTGCGCCTGGGAGCGCTGGCGCGCAACAGCGATACGGCAGACCATCCTCTGGTTCGAAAAAACTATCCGCTCTTGTCACAGGCAATTCTCGCGGGCGCGTCCCCGCAATTAAGAAATATGGCGACCAACGGCGGAAATCTGTTGCAGCGAACGCGCTGCTATTACTTTATGGATCCCGGTTTTCCGCAGTGCAATAAGCGCGTTCCGGGCAGCGGATGCGGGGCGATCGATGGCTTCAACCGTATCCACGCCATCCTGGGCGCGAGCGAACAATGCATCGCCACTCACCCATCGGATATGTGTGTGGCGCTCACCGCGCTCGATGCCCAGGTTCGCGTGCTGGGAGCGACAGGCGAACGGACCATCGCAATGAAAGACTTTCATCGTCTTCCCGGCAACACACCCCAGATTGATACTAATTTGCATCCCGACGAGTTGATCCTCTCCATTGACCTGCCGCCATCGCCTTTCGCAAATCATTCTCATTATTTGAAAATGCGTGATCGCGCCAGCTACGCTTTCGCACTGGTTTCGGTGGCGGCCGCACTGGACCTCGACGGCGATACCATTCGCAGCGCGCGCATTGCTTTGGGCGGCGTTGCTCACAAGCCTTGGCGTGCTGGCGAGGCCGAAGCTGCATTGGCCGGACAGCGGATGAGCCCGGAAACATTTGCAGCCGCGGCGGAGCGCGCCGTGCAAGGCGCGAAAACCTATGAATACAACGCCTTTAAAGTGGAAATGGCAAAGCAAAGTATCGTCCGCGCGCTGAGCGTGGCTGGAGGTCAGGCATGAGCGTCGTCGGGGAAGCGATTACGCGCGTAGATGGAAAATCGAAGGTCACCGGCGAAGCCAAATATGCCGCCGAGTTTCAAGTGCCCAACGTCGCGCACGCTGTCATGGTTCGCAGCACCGTTCCCAACGGCAAGATCTTGTCCATGGACACCGCGCTCGCCCAACGCGTTCCGGGAGTGATCGCGATCCTCACCCCTTCCAACGCGCCAAAACTACCGCAGGGGGGAAAAGCGGGAATTCATCCGCCGGCAGGCCGCACTCTCTCGTTATTGCAGGACGATGAAGTTCACTACAACGGACAGCCTATTGCGCTTGTGGTCGCCGAAAGCTTACACGCCGGACTCTATGCGAAATCGCTGATTGTCGTTCGCTATCAGACCACTGAACCAAAGCTCGATTTTGTAGCTGAGATGAATGATTCTCATCCCGGACACCATGGCAAGGATCCGGCGGATGAAGGACGCGGCGATGTAGACGCCGGCCTGGCGCAAGCTGAAGTGAAAGTGGACGAAATCTATACCACTCCTATCCAAACCCACAATCCGATGGAGCCCCACGCCACAATCGCAAAATGGGATGGCGATCATTTGACGCTCTACGATGCGACGCAATACGTCAGCGGAGTCAAATCGTCAATCTCCAAAACTCTGGGAATTCCTGACGACAATGTTCACGTAATTTGTCCATATGTCGGCGGAGGTTTTGGCTGCAAAGGCTCAATGTGGTCTCACGTCGTGCTGGCGGCCATGGCGGCGAAGCAGATTAACCGGCCGGTGAAAATCGCGTTGGAACGCCCGCAGATGTTCGGACCCGTCGGAGCCCGCCCGCAGACTTATCAGCACATTGTTCTCGGCGCCACTCGCGATGGCAAACTGACCTCCGTTCGTCATGATGTGCATTGTCATACGTCAGTGATGGAAGATTTTCTGGAGCCCTCCGCGGTGCAAACGCGGATGTTGTATGCGTGCCCGAACCTGACCACCTCGCACCGGCTGGTTCCGCTGAATTTAGGTGTGCCTACGTTCCAGCGCGCGCCCGGCGAAGCCACCGGAACTTTCGCTTTAGAAGTAGCGATGGATGAACTCGCCTACAAACTTAAGATGGATCCATTGCAACTTCGCTTGATCAATTATGCGGAAGAAGATCCGCAGTCTAAGAAACCTTTCAGCGGCAAGCACCTTCGTGAGTGTTACACCCAAGGCGCGGAAAAATTTGGTTGGTCTAAACGCAATCACGAGCCCAGGTCCATGCAGGATGGCGGTCAATTGATCGGATGGGGCCTGGCAACCGCAACCTATCCGGGCAACCGCATGGCCGCATCGGCTCTGGTTCGATTTATGCCCAATGGACGCGTCTTGGTCGCGTCTGGCACGCAGGATTTGGGCACCGGCACGTACACAATAATGGCTCAGGTCGCAGCCGACGCTTTAAGCATTCCGATCGATAAGATTGATGTAAAGATCGGCGACACGGCTCTGCCCAAAGCACCGGTTTCGGGTGGTTCTATGAGCGCGGCCAGCGTGACTCCGGCGGTGAAGGCGGCCGCAACGCAAGCGCGCCTGAAACTGTTGACGGTCGCGGCTGGCGATTCGCAATCTCCAATGCACGGTGCCAACGCGGACGAATTAGATTTTAAGGATGGGAAAGTATTTCGCAAATCTTCTCCCGACAAATCTGAGAGTTTCACCGCGATCATCGCGCGTCAGGGAAATAAACCAATTGAGGCCACCGGAGACGCACAGCCCGAGCAGGACGCGGAGAGATTTTCCGTCCACTCATTCGGTGCAGTGTTCGCCGAAATCTCCGTCGATCCGCAACTCGGACTTGTGCGCGTGCGCCGCGTGGTTGGCGTTTACGATGTTGGCAAGCTGCTAAACACGAAAACCGGCTCCAGTCAGTTGATCGGCGGAATTGTATGGGGAATCAGCCTCGCTCTGTTTGAGGAAGTTCACGTTGATCCGCATACTGGCCGCATCGTAAACGCAAATCTTGCGGAATATCACGTGCCGGTGAATGCCGACATTCACGAAATCGATGTTTCGGTCATTGACATACCAGATATGAATTTCAATCCGCTGGGCGCTCGCGGCATCGGCGAGATTGGGATCACCGGCGCCGGCGGTGCTGTCGCGAATGCCATATATCACGCTACCGGCAAACGCCTGCGCGACGTTCCTATCACTCCCGATAAGCTAATGGCGTGACCCTGAGACGGCGATAGTTTTTTCGAATCGCCTGTTCCCTCGAAGCAGGGTACCGCCCGTTACCGATGTGCGGAAAATGCACTTGCGATTCGGAGGCCGCCATAGGCGCTGGGCTATAATCGAAATAACGTTCAATCCCATCCTGGACATAGGTTTGGGCTCTTGAGTTCGAAAATGGATGCTCTTCTCAAGGCCAAACCCGACCTGCAACTTTTAACCGAACTGGAACCAGCGCACCGCGTTTTTATCGGAAATCTGACCGATACCATTCTGCGACGGTCGGTACCGGCGATTCCGACTTCTACGAAGCCGGCGGCATTCTGGGATGACGTTTTTGTGCAATCGTCGCCGGCTTGGGGCGCCTTTCTGGAGTCCATGCTGTGGCACGTCGCGGTTATCTCGGTATTTCTTGGCGTCGGGCAAATCTGGATTAAGCAGACGCAAATTCAGCAGCGAAAAATCTTTCAACAGTCCCTCACTTACTATCCGCCGCGCCAGACATTTCCGTCGTTGCACGGCCGCCCGCCCAGGGTTCCCGAACCGAAGCCTCGGCAGGCTTCCAAACAGTCTCCATTGCGTGTGGCAAAAGAGCGCCTGGCGAGAGAGGTCAAGCCGCCAGAGGTAAAGCTTGCCCAGGGCAGGCCGAATATAGCGGTGCCATCTTCAGTTGCGCCCCTATACGCCCCGAAGCTATCACAGCCAGCCGTGCCCAAAGGGCTTGAGGTTGCCATTGCGCCCCCTGCGAGCATCGGCGCGGCTTCGTCCCGGCGATTCAACTCACCTCAAACATCGGCCGTCGCCCCGGCACAAAATATCGGATCAGTTTCCGCGCGACGCGGTCCGTCGCAAATTACTTCCGCAGTAGCCCCGGCTCCCAATCTGCGCGCGTCCGTGGCCAAGACCTCGAGCAATAGCCTCGGCAATCCTCAAGTCGTGGCGCCATCGCCGCAATTAGACAATCGCGATCGCGGTGGGGTTTCTGCGCGGATCGCGGCGACATCGTTGCGGCCCACTGTCATCCTACCAACCGCGTCGGCAAATGGTTCGAGTGCCACGAGTCGTGGACGCCCCGGTTCTGGCTTGGGGCTAGCTGTGGCTCCTCCACCCCCATCTCTGCGGCAGACAGGCATATCTGCGCCAGGCGGAGGTCAACTGTCGCTATCCGCTAGTCCGAAAGTGGTAGCGCCAATTCCATCTCCAAACCCGGGAACCGGGAGCGTTGGAAGGCGTTCCACCTCACTGGCTGGCAGCGCAGTATCAGGAGTGCCACCGGCTCCCTCGATCGCCGTAGGCAATTCTCTGGACGGTTTGCGGATCACTTCGCTATCTGCTTCAGGCACGCGCGTAATACCGCCTGCGGCTTCGCTCAACGGACAAAATTCCATAGCTGGACGAAAAGTTGGAACCGGGCTGGCTGTCGGCGATCAGCGCGCCGTGCCTCCTGCGCCAACCGGGGGCGCGGGCAGCGCTCTTCAGGGTGGACGCACCGCCTCTCTGGGAAACGGCGATCAACAAGTGGCGCCGCCCGCTCCCTCCGGTACCGGCGCTGAGAATGCCGGGACGAATCCCACCGCAATGGACACCAAGGCAGTTCCACCCACGCCCAATCTAAATAGCGCCAGCGTTCCCGCAACTATTGAACTCCCCGTACGGGTCATTGGGATGGCGCTGAGCTTGCCGAACTCATCGTACTTTTCTAACTATGAAGTTTTTATCGCTGAGAGGCGAATTAAAAAAGGCAATCCGGAACTTATAAAGCTGGTCTATGTATCCCTTCCATACCAGCCCCGGCTCACCGACTATGGCTTGGACGATTCGAAGGTATATAAATTGCGGGTCACCCGCGATCCCACTTGCGACGAAAGCTTGCTGGACATGACGTGGCCGCAAACTGACGAGAAAAAGTCCGGCTCAAAATACGCTACCGGTCCGCCCGCGTTGGCTCCCAACGAGCCCAACAATCTGTTGCCCTGCTACCGCACCACCGCCGACGATTACCGCATCGCAGTCACGCAAAATCGGTAGACAGCTCATTGCGTCTTTACTTCTTGTCGGTAAGTGCTTCGACGCCCGGCAATTTTTTGCCTTCGAGGAATTCAAGCGAAGCGCCGCCGCCAGTTGAAATGTGAGTGATCTTATCGGCCACTCCGGCGGAATGGACGGCAGCAACGGAATCTCCTCCGCCTACAATCGAAATCGCAGCGCCATTATCGGCGATAGCGCGGGCGACTTTGAAAGTTCCTCGCGAAAATGGCGACACTTCAAAGACGCCCATCGGTCCGTTCCAGATGATGGTGCGGGCGTCGGAAATCTCTTCGCAGTAGGCAGCAATAGTCTTTGGGCCAATATCGAGTCCCATAAGATTTTCGGGTATCGATTCGCCCTCGCCGATTGTCTTAACCAGCGCGTTGACCTCAATTTTGTCCGCAGCAATGTGGTCCGTCGGAAGCAGCAGCTTAACTTTTCTGGATTCCGCGTCTTTCATAATCTGCCGCGCCAGATCGAGTTTGTCATCTTCCACGCGCGACTTTCCGACTTGCTGTCCTTGCGCCTTGAGAAACGTATAGGCCATTGCCCCACCAATAATCAGCACGTCGACCTTTGTCAGCAGATTTTCAATAACCGCAATCTTGTCGCTCACTTTGGCGCCGCCAAGGATTGCGACGAACGGCTTCTCCGGATCCTGCAATGCTTTTCCTAAATAATCGAGTTCCTTCTGCATCAGCAGTCCAGCCGCAGACTTCTGGATAAATTTCGTAATGCCTACGGTGGATGCATGAGCACGATGAGCCGCTCCGAAAGCATCGTTCACGTACCAGTCGGCAAGGTTCGCGAGTTGCTTGGAAAACTTTTCGTCGTTCGCTTCCTCTTCCGGATGAAATCGCAAGTTTTCGAGTAGCAGGCTTTGTCCCTTTTCCAGCTTGCCCGCCATCTCCTCCGCTTCGCTGCCGACGCATTCGGGACAAAAACCGACATTTTCTCCGCGTGCCAATTCTTTATCCAATAGCATTCGCAGACGCTCCGCGACCGGCTTCAGACTCATCTTCGGATTCGGCTTTCCTTTGGGACGTCCCAGATGCGACGCGATAATAAGTCGCGCCCCGCGCCGCAGCGCATATTCAATCGTAGGCAAAGTTTCGCGGATTCGGGTATCGTCCATCACCCGCCCGTCGTCTAGTGGAACGTTGAAATCAACCCGCAAAAACACGCGATGATCCGTAACGTCAAGATCGCGTATGGAAAGCTTCGACATAATTTCACCTGAGAAAAAAAGAAATGCAACCGTTGAGGCGCTTCATGCTCGAAAGTTCGTCTTTGAGCTGTTCGACGATGGACGCGCTTTGAAAGGGCGCGCCTAAAGGCGCGCCGTAAATTTGTTTAGCCTATAACGTCGCGCTGAAGCCGCGACCCTCCAAAACTAAATCTCGCTGCTTCCCCTGGTTACAGTCCCTTGCTGGCCATGTAATTGATCAAATCCCGGACGCGACTGGAATATCCCCACTCATTGTCATACCACGAAATTACCTTGACGCAGTTTCCCGCGACTACGCGAGTCATCGGCGCATCCACGATCGACGAACGGCTATCGCCCTTAAAGTCGGCGGATACCAGCTCATTTTCTTCGTATCCCAGATAGCCCTTCAATGGCCCGCTCTCAGACGCCTTTTTTAACACCGCATTCACTTCTTCCGCGGTTGTTTTCTTCTCCACGAACGCCACCAGGTCGACCACCGAAACATTTGGCGTCGGCACCCGCATGGAGAATCCATCAAGCTTTCCCTCCAGTTCAGGCACAACCAACTTCAAAGCCTTTGCCGCGCCCGTCGATGTCGGAATCATCGAAACCGCCGCCGCTCGCGCCCTTCGCAAATCTTTGTGCGGAAAATCCAAAATCACCTGATCGTTCGTGTAAGAGTGAATTGTAGTCATCGTGCCGCAGACAATCTTGAACTCGTCGTTGATGACTTTAGCAATCGGAGCAAGACAATTCGTCGTACACGACGCATTCGAAATAATGTGATGCTTAGCCGGATCGTAAACCCGATGATTCACTCCCAGCACGATCGTGACGTCTTCGTTCTTCGCCGGAGCCGAAATGATGACCTTTTTGACCGATCCGCGCATGTGCTTTTTGGCGTCAGCCGCGTCGGTAAAACGTCCCGTGGATTCGAGCACGACCTGCGCGCCAACCGAATCCCACGGCAGCTTCGCCGGATCTTTCTCGGCAAACACTTTAATTGTGCGGCCATCGATGCTGATGCTGTCAGCGCCTGCCGAAATGTTTTGCTTCAAATTCCCAAGAATCGAATCGTACTTCAGCAAATGGGCCAGGGTCTTGGGATCCGTGAGATCGTTGACTGCCACAAATTCCAGATTCGAATCGTTCAGCGACGCGCGCAAAACGTTGCGCCCGATGCGTCCGAATCCATTGATACCGACTTTAACCGCCATGTCGCCTCCGAAAAAGAGATGGTGAAGCTAATGAAATTGTCTGTTTTGTGAGAACAAAAATAGTAACAGGCGAGCGCATATGCAGCAAATGAAAGAGGCTTATTTGGCCAGCAGAGGGCCGCATCTCCTGTGGTTCTTGTGCATCAAATCAGATTGCGGCCCCACAACTTTTTATGCCTGATCCTCTTTATTTAAGCCTATGGTTTCAAAATTCCGAGGCCGACGATCTTCTGCCTCATGCTTTGTCGGTGATGCGTCAATTTCCTTTCTCCTCTGAACGTCCCGGAATTTCTTATCTCGCGGTGCATCCGGTTTCGTGGAACGAGCCGACAATTCTTGAGCGCCGCTTTTTTCCTCCTGTGACGCCGGAGGAAGCAGTTCTGATCGCGTCGGATTTGCTGCATGAAGACTATGCTTACGAATTCGAGGCGTACTGGGATTTATGGATGCTCTCGGAAAATGGCGCGCAATGGATTCCAAAACCGTCGTTGGTGCGATTCATCGTGCGTGGAAGCGAGTTTGATGATCACGAAGTAGAACACGAAGGAGAAGTCCAGATCGATTTCGGAGTGGACTCTCACTTTTTGCAGGATCAAATTGAGTTGACGGCGAAGGCAGAAACATCCGTAAGAACAAATGTTCAGAAGCTCGTGGAATTCACCAACAAAGCCGAGAAAGCCTCAGGCGCCAGCGCGCGTTTGCTGTGGTCAGAGTCGGAAGAGAATTTTGCGCAGAAGCTGATATCACGGTTGCAGAAGGTGCAATGACCGCCGGCTTTGGAGTTGGGAGAAGCACGACTTCAGTCGTGCCGTAAAACACGGCTGGATTTGGTACGGCACGGATGAAGCCGTGCCCTTCCCAAGGCTCTGAAACCGATCCAAGAACCCTATTTCGTCCTCCCGCCCTCAACCTTTAATTTGTCCGTCGCTGCCGCTTGTGCCGCCGCCAGCCTAGCGGTTAACACACGGAAGGGTGAGCAGGAAACATAGTTCAGTCCAACTTGATGACAAAATTCTACCGACGACGGTTCCCCGCCATGCTCGCCGCAAATTCCCACTTTCAAGTCTTTACGAGTCTTTCGGCCGCGCTCCGTAGCCATCTTTACTAATTGCCCGACGCCTTCCCGATCCAGAACCGCGAACGGATCTTGCTTCAGGATTCCCTGCTCCAAATATGTCGGAAGCACTTTGTTGATGTCGTCACGGGAAAATCCGAATGTAGTTTGCGTGAGGTCGTTGGTTCCGAACGAAAAGAATTCAGCCTCCTGTGCGATTTCTCCCGCAACCAGCGCAGCGCGCGGCAGTTCGATCATTGTTCCGACTAAATACTCGACGGTTCTTTCTTTTTCGCGGAAAACTTCATCCGCAACTCGCCGTACGATGGCCGCTTGATTCGCCATTTCTTTAAGAGTCGCCGTCAACGGAATCATGACTTCCGGCTTTACTTTGACTCCATCTTTCGCGACTGCAACCGCAGCTTCGAAAATTGCACGCGCCTGCATCTCGGTAATTTCTGGATAAGTAATTCCCAGCCGGCATCCGCGATGGCCGAGCATGGGATTGACTTCGTGCAAATCCTCGACGCGACGCAGCAGCGATTTCAATCCTTTTAACTTCGGAGATCGCGGCTTCGTCGCCTCAAGCACAGCGATTTCAACCATCAAATCTTCGCGGCGCGGGAGAAATTCGTGCAGCGGCGGATCGAGCGTTCGGATGGTGACCGGAAAACCGTCCATCGCTCGAAACACGCCGATGAAATCTGCTCGCTGCATGGGCAGCAGTTTCTTCAACGCGGTGCGGCGGTCTTTTTCGTTGTTCGCCAGAATCATGGCCCGCATGTGCGGCAGCCGATCCTCGGCAAAAAACATATGCTCGGTGCGGCACAGGCCAATTCCTTCCGCGCCGAATGCTCGCGCCTGAATCGCATCCCGCGGAATATCCGCGTTGGCGCGAACTCCCATGGTGCGAAATGGTTCGGACCAACTCATAAACTTGATCAGCTCGGGATCGTCTGGTTTCGCAGCGACAGTGTTTAGTTTCCCTTTGATCACGCGGCCCGTCGTACCGTCGAGCGAAATCCAGTCTCCGCCTTTGAATACCTGTCCCTTAACGCGCATCTCCCGAGCCTTTTCGTCGACCTGAATATCGCCCGCACCCGCAACGCAGCATTTGCCCATTCCTCGGGTTACGACCGCGGCGTGGCTCGTCATGCCGCCGCGCGAGGTCAAAATTCCGGCGGCCACTTCCATGCCATGAATGTCTTCGGGAGTAGTTTCGGCGCGAACCAGAATGACGGGTACTCTTTTGTTGCTGTGCCCGGCTTTTTCAACCGCTTCGTCGGCGGTAAAAACAATTTGTCCTACGGCTGCTCCGGGAGAAGCCGGCAATCCAGTGGCAAGAACTTCGACCTCGCCTTTTTCGTCGAGCCGCGGAACCAGAAAGTCGTAAAGCTGGTTGGGCTCGACACGGAAAATCGCTTCTTCTTTGCTGATCAGATTTTCTTCCACCATCTGAATCGCTACACGAACTCCGGCCCGGCCAGTGCGCTTTCCATTGCGCGTCTGCAACATGTACAGCCGGCCTTCCTGAATCGTGAATTCGAAATCCTGCATATCGCGGTAATGCTTCTCCAGGCGCGTGGTGATGTCGCGTAGCTGGTCATAGACTTCAGGCATGACTTTTTGCAATTCGAGAATTGGGACGGGAGTGCGAATGCCCGCGACTACGTCCTCTCCCTGCGCGTTCATCAAAAACTCGCCGTAAAATTCTTTGACTCCCGTAGCCGGGTTGCGCGTGAACCCAACGCCTGTGCCGCTGGTATCGCCCAGATTGCCGAAGACCATGGCTTGCACGTTGACCGCGGTGCCAAGTTCGTCTGGAATATTATTCATGCGGCGGTAATGCTTCGCGCGATCGTTTTGCCAGGAGCGAAACACGGCATCGCGCGCCATGGTTAGCTGGTCGTGCGCGTCCTGGGGAAAGTCGCGCTTGGCATGCTTCTTCACGACTTTTTTGTATTCTTCAATCACTTCCTTCAGGGCCTTGGCGTCGAGATCGGTGTCGAGTTTCGCTTTCTTTTGCTTCTTCTTCGCGTCGAACACTTCATCGAACGCCGGCTTTGGAATTTCCAAAACCACGGCACCGAACATTTGTATTAATCGGCGATAAGAGTCGTACGCAAAACGCGCATTGTTGCCACGCTTCGCCAGCGCCTCAACACTCTGATCGTTAAGTCCCAGATTAAGGATGGTATCCATCATCCCGGGCATGGAAAATTTCGCGCCCGAGCGAACGCTCACCAGCAGTGGATTGTCGCCCTTGCCGAGCCGCTGCCCTTGCAGTTGCTCAAGTCTTTCCAACGCCTCGTCCATCTGGCGATCTACTTCCTGCGAAACGCCCTTGTGGCGCATGTATTCGCGGCAAGCCTCAGTTTGAATGGTGAATCCGGGAGGCACCGGCAAGCCTGCATTGGTCATTTCCGCGAGCCCGGCGCCTTTGCCGCCGAGGTCTTCTTTCATTTTGCCGTTACCGTCGGCCTTGCCGCCGCCGAATGAGTACGCGTACTTGATAGGACGTTTCAGTTCGGTTCGTTCCACCACTACAGTCTCCGGAAGAGTGCTTGTCGCCATAATGATTCGTTCCTTTGTAAAAATCTATTTGGATTCTTTGCCTTCGGTGACGATCTCAGAAAAATCGGCAATGGTCGAAAAATTGCTCAATAAAGATTGCAATAGCGCTAGCCGGTTGGCGCGGACACTTTCGTCGTCAACCATAACCATGACTTTATCGAAAAACCTGTCGACCGGTTCCTGCGCGGTCGAGAGCAGCAGAAGTGCTTCTTCGTATTCCTTATTCCGGCGATGTCCCTCAACTCGAGGACTGTTGCGTTCGATATATGCGGCCAGGGTCTTTTCTTCATCGGCGGAACCCGGGAGATATTCGAACTTTGAACCGATACGAATATTTTTTTCTTCAGCCTGCCTCAGGATATTTCGGATACGCTTCGAAGCTGCGGCAATCGCCTGAAATTCCGGAACGCTCAAAACTTTTTTTACCGCTTCCGCCCGTGCCACAACGTCAACCACAGATGCGGCGTCAACGGCCAGAACTGCGTTGACTACATCATATTTGAAACCGAGGACTTCGCGCAGACAGAACTCCACTCTTTCGCGGAAAAATCCATGAACAGCCGGCAGATATTGCGTTCGCCGCAGGAATTTACGTTCGGCGGCTGAGCCGCGGTAAGCCTCAAAGGAATCGTCAGCCAATTGATTCAAGCTGATGGGGAGTTTGTGCTCGGCGATAATTTTCACAATTCCATTTGCCTGCCTTCGCAATGCGAACGGATCTTTCGATCCTGTCGGCTGCAAGCCCAGCGCAAACATTCCGATAATTGTGTCGGCCTTGTCGCCGATCGATAACACTGCTCCTTCAACTGTTCGCGGAACCGAGTCTTCCATGGATACCGGCTTGTACTGGTCGTAAATCGCATCGGCAATGGCCTGGCGCGTTGCGTTCGGCATCCCGTGATCCAACTCCTGCGCGCATGCATACAATCCCCCGACAATTCCCTGCAGTTCCGTGAATTCTTTCACCAGTTCTGTCGTGAGATCGGTCTTTGCCAGCATCGCGGCTTTATGCACGACGCCCGGCCGCACCGGCATTCCATTCTGCCGAACAATCTCGCACAGCCAACTGCAAAGACGTTGCACCCGGCAAGTCTTGTCGTAATAGCTTCCCAGGTCTTTCTGAAATGTGACCTTTTTGAGCCACTGCGCCCGTTCCCGCAACGGATGTTTCTGATCCGTCTGCCAAAAAAACCGGGCGTCGTTGAAACGCGCTCGCAGCACGCGCTCATGCCCATGGCGAATGAGTCCCTGGGGATCGCCGTCGGTATTCAGCACGGCCAGAAAATGTGGCAGCAGTTTTTGCTCCGCATCTTCTATGGCAAAATATTTTTGATGATCACGCATCACCGTGACCAGAACTTCTGCTGGAAGCTCAAGGTATGAATTATCGAAAGTTCCGAGGATGACTGCTGGAAATTCCGTCAGGTTCACCACCGCATCCAGAAGAGTCTTATCCTCCCGCCAGCGCGCCCCGGGAATCGCGCGTGCCGCCGCATCCAGCGCTTTTCGGATTTGATGTTCCCGCTCCGCGCGGCTTAAGACTTTGGCCTTGCGAAGGGCATCAATATATTCGTTGCCCGCACGATCAATCGTGATCGGATGATTGGCGAGAATTCGATGCCCGCGGCTTTCATTTCCCGCAGTCAATCCCGCGAATTCAATGGGTATAACTTCATCATCGAGCATTGCGACCAGCCATCGCACGGGACGCACGAAGCGCTCGCTCGGCCTGCGCCAATACATATTCTTTGGCCAATAAATCGAAGCAATTTCCCGGGGAAGGAGTTCGAGCAAGATTTCCCGCGCGGTTCTACCTTGGCTGCTAATCGTGGCGGCAAGATATTCGCCTTTGGGCGTGACGATTCTTTCGAGCAGCGAAACGTCAACCCCGGCTTTTCGTGCGAACGCGTGCGCGGCGGGAGTAGGCTGCCCCTCTTTGTAGGCTACTTTCACCGAAGGCCCGGTAATTTTTTCAGTGACATCAGGCTGCGCCTCGGGAACTTGCGATGCGAGAAGACTCAACCGGCGGGGAGTATCGAGAGTTGTAATATCCTTCCGTGACGAAAGCCGTTCTCGCTCCAGAAGTTTCGTAACCCGATCGCGCAGATCGAGAGACGCCGCCTCAATCATCCTCGCGGGAATCTCTTCACATCCGATCTCTAAAAGAAAATCTGGCATTTGATTTTGCTAACGTCGGAACAGCCGCCCCGGCTGTCCGGCCGGGGGTGAACCCGGCGATATTTTAATGAGAGATATGTTGAGCTGCGCTCAACTGGACACCCGAGGGCGGCTGTCCTCCGCAGTCCGCGCCACTTCACGAAATCGCCGGGACGGCTTCCCTCTTTAATTCTTTAGCAGGCCTTGCTGTTCCGGCGTCCAAATCATCACTCTGCTGATCAACCCAGGCCTTTGCGATTCCCACGGCCAACGCCCTGACTCGAGCTATCACACCAACTCTTTCAGTTACCGAAATCGCACCGCGCGCGTCCAGAATATTAAAAAGGTGCGAGCACTTCAGGCACAGATCGTAAGCCGCAAGTAGCGGGAAACGATTCCTGCTTAAGTCCAACCCCTGACCCGCGCAATTCGATTCCAGCAGAGAATATCCATCAACCAGCGCCGCGCATTCCGCTTCATACAGGTCGAAGTGTTTCCATAATCTCGCAACATCGGCTGCCTCGAAATTGTAAACGGAGAATTGCTGCTCGTCAGCGAGCCTCACATTTCCATAAGTCACAGCGTCGCCGGTCTCCGGATCGCGCGCCCACACGATGTCGTAAATGCTATCGACGTCCTGCAAGAACGCGGCTATCCGCTCCAATCCGTAAGTCAGTTCGGCTGAAATAGGATCGAGATCAACTCCGCCACATTGCTGAAAATATGTGAACTGTGTGATTTCCAGGCCGTCGAGCATCACCTGCCAGCCAATGCCCCAGGCGCCGAGCGTCGGCGACTCCCAATTATCTTCCTCAAATTTCAAATCGTGCTGCCGCAGATCAATCCCAATCGCCTGGAGCGATTCCAGATACAGCTCCTGCACATTTTCCGGCGGAGGCTTCAAAATCACCTGCAACTGCGTGTGCTTATAAAGCCGGTTAGGATTCTCCCCGTACCGCCCGTCCGCCGGCCGACGAGAAGGCTGCACGTAGGCAACTTTGTACGGCTTCGGACCAAGCACCCGCAAAAAAGTTTCCGGCGCCATCGTCCCCGCGCCCACTTCGACGTCATGCGGCTGCTGCAATACGCATCCGCGTTCCGCCCAGAAAGTTTGCAGCCGAAGAATCAATTCCTGAAAACTGAACGGATTAGTAGCCGATGAACTCATGGGATGAAGAACTACGCGCTGATCCTCTCGAGCATGGTGGCCGTAACCAACTTCTTCTCGATATGCCGCTGCAAAATCTGCATCAGAAATTTTCGCAGGTCCGCCGCTTGCGCCTTCGGCCAGGGCATTCCCGCGAACCCTTCGACCGGCGCGCGAAACATCATCGCCGTCAACGCGCGCGAGTCCCCCGATATCTCCGACGACGCCAGCCGCTTATCGTCAACGCACATCAATCCGTCAGCCAGCCCATGAAAATATGCCCGGCTTCCATTCAGCGCTCGCCCGCACACGATGCATTCGGTTAACTCAGGCAAGTAGCCCATCAGTCGCGTCATCCAGAGCTGGAAATAAGTGACCGGCATCCAGACATCCTGCTCTCGCAATGCCGCGATTACCGACAAAGCCAGCCGGAACACCGCATCATTGGCCTCGCGATCCGGCAATAATTCATCCAATACTTCGGCGACGTGAGCCAATGCTACGGCGCGGGCATAACTCACTTCAAAGGCCAGCGGCGATTCCAGCACCTCGCACGAATCCAGCCGCGCCAGCTCCTGCCGTTCCTTATCTTCGTAATACGCCTTGACGTAAGTCAGCGGCTCCAGCGCTCCGCCAAACCGGCGTTTCGATCTCTTTGCCGAGCGCGCTACGCCATGTACCTTGCCTTCGAGCCGGGTGAAAAAGGTGACCAGCAGATCAGCCTCGCGTAACGGATACGAACGAAGCACGATTGCTTCCGATTCCTTCAGCGCCATGGAAGCCTGTAAGCTCTCGATTGTAATGGACTGGAATAAAGATGGAAAGCAGCCGATGCATCCCGAATCAGCGGAAGTTGAACTAATCAAGTCAGCTTAGCTGTGGGCTCACCCACAAAGACAAGGCATCCATTCGAATCTTCAACATGAAACTCGGTCATCCCATATTTCCTGACGAATAATTCTCGCATCTTGTAATGACCCTTAAAAGTCTGCACGTGCTCCCACAAGACAGCAATGTCAGAAACTTCGATGTAAATTCACTGTGTCCCCGCACGCAGTTCATAACCTCATCCGATGCAGCCTTCTGAAAGTGAATGGTCTGGCCGTCCCGCTCAACTATTGCGTACTCTGGCGCTTTTAGGGACGGCGTGAAGCCAAGCACAGTTTGGTAAAACGAAATACTTTCTTCAATATTTGAAGCAGCTAACATCGGACTTATCCGCTTCGCGACGGACGCATTGGTTAATGTGCTTATCATCGTCAGCCCTCTATCAATCGCAAGTCGCGAAAAGTGGAGAAGACGGGTAATTACCGCCCGAAATATTTCGCATTGCGCTCGGTGTAGCTCTTCCACTTTTCGGGAAGATCATCCTCGGCAAAAATTGCCGACACCGGACACACCGGCACGCACGCGCCACAATCGATGCACTCGACTGGATCGATATAAAGCATTTCCTCAGTCGCGAAAGGCGCTTCGTCCTTTTTAGGATGGATGCAATCCACCGGGCATGCGTCCACGCAAGCCGCGTCCTTAGTGCCAATGCAGGGTTCAGCAATTACGTATGTCATAAACTTCCCTCTTTCCGAAGCTGTTGCGGCAGTTACTAAACAATAGAATAACTCGGATGGCAGGCGCTTTCACAGCCTGTTCAGCAAAACGCATTATTTTCGTCGCTACCGGTAGCCCAAGACATTCTAGAGAGACCCGGCAAAGCTAAACCGCCACCAACTCCCGATCCCCGCTCGGCTCGTATTCCACGATATATCCCGCCACCGCACTGGCCGCCACCGTCAACGGACTCGCAAGATACATTTGTCCCGGGCCGCTCCGCCCCGGGAAATTCCGATTCTGCGCGCTAATCACAACCTGATCGGGACGCGTCGTCACCCCCGGACCAGCGTTAATGCACGCCCCGCAACTGGGCTCGATCACGTGCGCGCCGGCATTCTCAAAAATCTCCAGATATCCCCGGGCAACGCAATATTCTCGCGTCTCCTGCGACCCAAACTGAATATAAAACTGCACCGAGTCGGCTACCCGCTTGCCATTTCTCAGCGCGTCCGCCAGAACGTGCGCGTACATATCCATGTCATCGTTTTTCCCTGCTGTACAGGTGCCCCCATAAGCAAGCTCGATAGGAACTGGAGTGTTCAATTCGCGAATAAATTTACCGTTTCCGGGATCGCCGGGAGTAGCCACCATGGGAGTGATTTCTGAAGCGTCCATTTCGATCACGTGAGCGTACTGCGCATCAGCGTCGCTAAAGAGACCCTCGGTCATTGCCTCCGCAGTCGCGCGATCCATACCTCGGCGGTCCATCAGAAACTCAACCGCCTTGCGGTCGGGCGCGACAATGCCGGTGAATCCGCCAATCTCCGCGGCCATGTTCGTCATCGTCGCCCGTTCGTCCACACTCAGTTCTTCTATCGCGCTGCCGGAATACTCAATCACTTTCGCCAAAGCTTTACCGCTCTTGATGTATTCCATGCGCAGCAATGCCAGAATAAAATCCTTGGCCGTTACGTTCGGATGCTTGCGCCCGCGAATCGAAACTTTTACGGATTCCGGCACGCGCACCCGCACATCTTTCGTGATCCACGAATTGAACACATCCGTCGTTCCAATTCCAAACGCTACGCCCCCGATCGCGCCGGAATGCGGAGTATGAGAATCCGATCCCACAATCAACTGTCCGGGCAATGCATAACTCTCCAGCACCACCGAATGGCAGATGCCTTCCGATCCCTTGCGATCTTTCAATTCTCCATGTAGCCGGATTCCTCGCTGTTTAGCAAATTCCTCCTGCTTGAGTTTTAGTTGCGTCGCCAGATCGAGCAGCCCCATCTTGCGTTTCTGTTCGGAGAGCACTTCATCCAGAAACGTCAGATGATCGCGGAAGAAAAGAATCGTCGAAGCATCGTTGACGGGAGCGTCGCGTCCAACGAGCTGATTGAAGAAAATCGCCGCCATCGGCGTGACGTATTCATGGCTAAAACGCAGGTCAGTGCGAGCAAAGCCAGAATCGCCCGGCTTTACCGCCTCGACGCCCACTTTTTGATTTTCATCCACCATATGACGCGCGAATATTTTCTCCGCCACAGTCATGGGACGGGATTTGGTTTTGATCGGCGGCAAGAACACTTTCCCTTGCAAGCGCGCAACATTAAAGTTAAACAAGCCGCCATGCTCGATGATCTGACGCGTTATATCGTCTTCGCCGTGCGTGAATTCGGTGAGCGGAATTTCATCGCCCGATCTTATTTTTTCTATTAAGCCAAAATTGACGGAGGTCAGCACACCCAGATTCTGGCAGTTCTGCTTGTAAATGCGTTCGATATTTTCGGCGATGACGATCTGAATACCCGCGCACAGCTCCGCATAAGGAGACTGCTCCCGGCTGGAACCCTTCCCCCGCCGCTTGCCGCTCACGGCAGCGACAAATCCCCCGCGCTTCACGTCGCCGCGTCCAATCGGAGTTTCGTTACCGCATTTCAACCCGGTATAGGGGAACTCTCCCAACGTTTCATCGAAGAAAAAACAAATGTGCGCGGGAGTAATTTCATCGGTAGAAATGTCATCACGCAATTTGGGATTGTTAGCCGGGTTCGCGATATCCCAAGGCAAATCTTCGCCTGCAAGTTGTTTTTTTATGAGCTCGGGATCTTCGGTGAGAAAAAGGATTCGCCCTTGGAGAAGAACCTGATCGGTACGTTTTTCGATCTTCCGTTGCAGCAAAGATGCAATCACGAGCACACCTGTACAAAATATACGGAATCATACTGCACGAACATCAGCACCATTCTACCGCCTTTAGCCTCGGTTGAACTCGATCCCCTGTTCTTGACGTCGCCCTCAGCGCAGCGAAGGGCCTGGCGCGCAGTCCATCCACGTTCAGTGATGCGCATTCTTGCGGTCATACTTCTCACCCGCCAGAACGGCCACTGGTAAACGGTTCTCTCTTGGCGCCAATGGACAGGTTGCGTACGGAGTCACCGCGCAAGGAGGATTATGCGCACGGTTGAAATCAAGCACCACCTTCCCGTTCACCACCGGGTCAGTATCAAGAAAGCGTCCACCAGGATACGTTTCACTCTTACTCGTAAGATCGTTGAACACGAAAAACAAACCCTTAGTTGGATCGCCACCGAGATCAGTCAGACTCACCTCCTGACCATTAATTTCGAATCGCACCTCGCCCGCGACCGGAGTCGGCGTCACGTCACCCAGGACATTTGGCACGTCGACAGTTTTCTTTTCCGTCGCCGGAGCCCAAGTGGCCGTGACGCGGTAATTCAGGTCCAATGGAAAAAATAGCGCTCCATGGTAATTCCGCACCGCCGGACTATCGATATCTTTCACGCGAATGCCAACCCGCTGCCCGCGCTGGATTACATGCATCCGCAAGTTGCCAAGTTCGAGAATGGTTGGATGCTCCTCGGAGTCGGGCTGCATTTCCGCCGTCGTAACATTCTTTCCGGCAATAGCCGCCTTCACTCCCGGCAAAATCTTCACCGTAACTTTCGGTCCATCTAACTCAAACGAACCCGCGCGGTCCGGAACCCGGTCTTCGCTCAGAACAATTCGATTCGCGGAATTGCTGCCGAAAGTATTTGACCCCGGTTTAAGCCAGAATAATCCCGCCAGAGGCAGCCAACTTTCCTTTAAATCCTCAGCCAGTTCAGCCTTCCACTTTTCAAAAGCTGCGCGATACCCAGCATCCGGAGCTGTGCCGACGCTATTTTGCGCTTGCACCGGAAGATAAGCCGCGCTGAAGAGGCATAACCAGCACGCCACAACGATCTTTCGCCACGCCCGCATAGAGGTCCATCCCCTTCTCACTTTTTTACTTTTGCCAACTGCCGTATGTAAGCTACCAGTTCGTCGATTTGCGCACCCGACAACTGCGCCGCAAACGGAGGCATATTCCCTTCTCCATCCGTAATAATTTGTTTCAAATTTGCGTCCGTCTTTTTTTGCACTATTGCCGAATGCAAATTGCGCGCTTTTAACTGCTTGCCCAGCGTCGTACTACCGGTCGCGTCCATTCCATGACAAAGAATGCAATGCGATTTGAATATGTTTTCACCGGCCGCAGCCTTGGGATCAGTCTGCCCGAACGATGAAGCGGAAAGAAAAAATACCGCCAGCAGAATGATCAGGCTTGTCTTATGAGAAACGAACTTATTCATAACCCTCCCATCAGAATCGCACTCGCGCTCGAGCTAGTGTTTCGGACGATCACATCCATCAGCGCTTCATCCATTAATTTATTACAATCGAAATGGAAATGCCCCCCGCCTCAGCTCCCGCAATTGGAGAGACACCCCTCGTCGGCCATGGCCGCGGCGGTTTTGGGCCTCCTCCAGACAACAATAGCGGCGATGGCGGAACATCCGGCGGCGGTTCGCCAGATTATAGTCAGCGGTTGCGCCGCGCCCGCATGGGATTGCTGTTCGCCACCGGTCCCATCCTCATGCTGTTCCTTACTTTCACCGCCGCATTAATCATTCGACACGGTTCTCTTACCTTTGACCAGCGCACCAATGCATATATTCGCGATTGGACCCGGGTCTCTTTGCCCACTGCCTTGTTACTACTGAATACTGTAATTCTTCTCGCCGGCAGCTTAACCATCGAAATTGCGCGGCGCCGCAATGCGGGCGACGTCAGGCTATCGCCTGTGCGCTCGATTCCGGGGATTTCTATCGGAAAAGAACGGGCATTCCCCTGGGTAGCTGCCACGGCTATTCTCGGTGTCGCGTTTCTGTGTGGACAGGCAATGGCCTGGCGCGATTTGCTGAACCGCGGTTTTTACTTGTCTTCAGGGGCCAGTAGTTCTTTTGTTTACCTGCTAACCGCAGCCCATGCGGTCCATTTGGCGGGCGGAATTGGAGTTCTGCTTTACGCCCTGATCATTTATTTCCTGCATCGCCCGGTCGAATCAAGACATATCGTGGTAGACGTCACCGCATGGTATTGGCACTTCATGCTTTTTTTGTGGATCTATATCTTCGCCCTGCTGGAATCTGTTCGCTGAGTAAGTTCTCACCGGGACGGTATTTTAATGAAGCCCATGACTTTGACGTCATCCTCGGCAAAGCGAAGAACCTGAATTAGACCCTCACCGCGTCGTCCCCTATCGCAATCGTCCTAATTTATCCATGGGCCAATATCCGAATACAGCCTTCCCATAAATAAAGCCCGCCTTCACCGGACCGAAATCGCGGCTGTCATTCGACAAGCTGCGATGATCCCCCAACACAAAATAAGACCCCGGCGGAACAGTCACAGTCTTATAAGACCGCTCATCCAAATACGCCGGCGGCACATAATCTTCGTTCAGCGCGATTCCATTCACATACACCTGTCCGCCGTCGATGCGAATACGATCCCCAGACAACCCAATCACCCGCTTAATAAAACTCTTTGAGGGATCGCGCGGATAACGGAATACGACGATATCCCCTCGTTGTATGGACTCCATCCGATAGACGAATTTATTGACAAAGATGCGCTCCTGATCGTCCAGGGACGGCATCATGCTCGTGCCCTCAACTCTCACCGGCTGATACAAGAAAATGATGATGAATGCCGAAATGGCTAGGGAAATAATCAGGTCGCGCAGCCAAATGGAAATAATAGGTTTTGACCGCTGACGCACGGGATCTGGGGGCCCTGCATACTCTGCCATTTATCCAATTCTATTACTGGATCTTTCCCTTCGACTAGACCCAAATACACCGCGGGAGGACTTTCGACTCAAACTGTGTCCACAAAAAAAGACCGCCTTTTAGGGCGGTCTCAAAATTGGAATCAAACTGCGAACCGAAAACTCAGAACTGAAACTAATCCCCAGCCACGGCCTCGCCCACTTCTACCTCAGGCTTCGCAGGACCAGTCAAAGCTCCCAACGGAATAAACCCATTCTCAGCCACGACTGGCTTTTCTTTCAGCACAACTTCACGATACAGCGAAGCCATGCGTGCGTTATATGCCGGGTCATTCTTCTGCTTCAGATCACGTGCGCGCGTCTTCTCTTCGCGAGCATTCTTTGCGATGCCAAGCTTGTCCAGGTCGCGCTGCTCTTCGTGGGTAACGATTTCGTCCTTGAGCAACAAACCATGCTCGACGGATTCCATCTTCACATTCTTTCCGCCCGCGAAGATTTCATGCCGTCCGTGTTCTTCATACCATTTGGTAAGCGTGGCCGTCATGTGCATCTTCTCGATAATGTTCCGCCATCCCACGCCCGTGTTGTAAGCGCAGAACGAAATCTCGCCTTCCTGCGTGGCGTAAGGAATAATGCACTGCTCCGTCCGCCGGAAGTCGTAATTGAACAGATCCTGGAACCACATTCCCGCTATAAACAGGAAATTCCAGCGATCCTGACGCCTCTTCATCACGTCATCAATCGTCCGATCCGGACCAACCTTGCCATAATTCTTGCCCGTCGCATTGAAGTTCTTGTCGAACTTCTTCAAAAGATCCATCAACTTAAAATGCGTCGGCGATTGAAAAGGATCGTAGTTCTTCATCAAGCAAAGGGCCATGCCCACAATCGTAAGAAACTTGCCACGAGCCGCATCATTAACCTTGGCAATGTCCTTAGCAAGTTGATCGCCCTTCAGGAACGCAGTAACCGGCACCGCCTCCTTAGTTTCCTTATCAATCATAAGCGCCATCCCCGTCCCACAATTCGGATGGCAACCGCAGGAGAGTTGGCCCCAGTCGTTGTTTTGATCTTCTACGTGCATGAGGTCGGCCCAGTCGGAGAAGGTGGACATGAACGAGATTGGGAACCAATCTCGGGCGGGCTCGCCGAGTCCGGTTTGGGATTTTACGTCGTGGGCGAGGTGCGACAGCGTGTAACGCTGCGCGACTCGGCGGTCGTCCGTTATGGCTTCGTCGCGGCCCGTGAAGCTTACTGGTTGGAAGCTCAAGAATCCGATTTTCTTGGGATTGTCCAGCGCGAACTTGATGATGCGTCCTACTTGCTCGTTGTTGATGCCGTTCACGATCGTTACTACCGGGACGATTTCCACTCCCGCTTTGTGCAGGTTGTCTATTGCTTTTAGTTTTACGTCGAACAGGTTGCCGACTTTTCTGTGGGCGTTGGCGGCGTTGCCGATGCCGTCGAATTGCAGATACGCATAGCGCATCCCGGCTTCGGCGGCCTGCTGGGCGAATTCCAAGCTCTTGGCAAATTCGATTCCGTTGGTTGCGGCCTGCACGCTGTTGTATCCCACTTTGCGGGCGTAGCGCACGGCATCCAGAAAATAAGGAGACAGCGTGGGCTCGCCTCCCGAAAATTGCACCGACATCTGACGCCGCGGCTTGATGGTGATCGCGTTATCGAGCATCGTCTTGATGTCTTCCCAGCTCAGTTCGTGAACGAATCCGACCTGGTTCGCGTCCATGAAACAGGGATCGCACATCATGTTGCAGCGGTTGGTCAGATCGATGGTCAAAACCGAACCGCGACCGTACTTCACCGTCGAAGACCCGTGATGATGCAGCTTCTCGTCGTTGTGCGCGCGAATATCGCGGCCCGGAAACACTTCCTCAAGATGCTCGGAAAATTCGGTGTCCATGGACATCACATCTTCGAAGTGCCCGTGTATCGGACAATCTTTCACCATCAAAATCTTGCCATCGCGCTCGACGATCTGCGCCTTGATCTCTCCGGCCTTTTCGTTCATCAGGATTTCGAGCGGCAGCTTGCCATCCAAAATCTGCTGGCGAATTTCCGGGACACACTTCGGGCACAGCGAGTCCGTCTGGCGCGGCCATCCCAGCGGCGGCTTCGACTTTTCGTAAGACTTCAGCAGCGGCTTATCCGACCACTTCGGCTTGGGAGAAGGATTGGGCTTAACCCGGTTCATCCGCTCAAAAACTGCCCACGCTGCCGTGGCAGCCACCGTGACCGCTTTCTCGACATACTTCACTGGCTTGTGCATAGGCTTCTAGGTTATTGAAGACGCTAGGCAATTACACGAGTTACCCAACGAAAGGGGTGTTTTGCAGGCTAAGTGGTGAAGTTGTGCATTGTGCGGATGTAAGTAGTTGAAAAGGAAGGATAGTGAGAGCGTCTAGCTTATGAGCGATCAAAGTTCCATACGACGTGTTCCAGCAGGTGCTCCCATTCGTCCAGACTCAGGGAACCTATCTTTTTTCGCAGGTCAGTTTTTCTTATGGGTTGAATGTGTCCCAGCATAATGAGACTTGGTTCATTCAGGCCATTGGCTTCGGTCGGCTGAATCGGAAAATCGGCTTGCGTTTTGAAATCGACGAGATGTGTTGTGGGCGCGATGCTGATTATTGGATACGAAACGTCGTTGCACAGAACGTCGTTCGACATTACTACGCATGTTCTCGAATCGTGGTATTTCCGCGGCTTCGATTTCGCGGATCGAGGTATTACGACAGCTTTGTCGTCGGCAATGAAGACGTCGCCTGGTGCGATGGATAGCCGCGACGCACCTGCCGCGATGAGCTCATCCTTCAAGCCCATTGAGCGGTTACTTGCCCGCCTTGTTGCGAAGTGTCCGCCAACTTTTCAGGACTTTGAGTTGCTGGGTAGCGCGTTTTTTGGCGTCGCCGGTGACGGAATTATCCACATTTTGCGCCCGTTCCCGCAGCTGCTCAACCCGAGTTTTTGGATGCGGCCTTGGAAGTGTAGCCATGGAAGGCTTCGAGCGCTTTCGTGAAACGAAAGCCATGCTAGTTTACCTCACTCTGTCAAAAGATGCAGGATTCGTGGTTACGGGGGTGGTGCGTTGATTCTAGTAAGCACCGGCAAGGGGCAAAAGGTTACTGAAGTTTTCGAACTGCGCGGCGGCGGACAGGAGTGTCCGCCCTACATAAACAATTCCCAGGCTTCGCGGTATTTTTCGAATCGGGCGCGGGGGCAGGTGTTATCTGATAGAAGCGGAGGCTTTTGTGGGCGCAGGCGGAGATCGGCAGAACGTACCAGGCGTCCACGGGAACAACATGGGCGACGAGGGCGTCAACGTCGTCCGGCGTGTAGGCGAGTTTCGATTGGCCGTATATGGCCCGGATGGGTTGCACGTCGTATCCCCGGGCGCGGAGCGAGGCGGTGCATTTTACCTGCACACGCCAGAGGCGCGATCCGTTGTCGAGGATGAAGTCGTAGCGCTCGCTGTTGGACCAGGGTTTGGCGACGCCGAATCCCAGGCTGGTGGCTTTGAGGAGGAAGGCGGCTTCGGAATAGTCCCCTGTTTGGGTGGTATTGCGTTTTGTGGCATGGTCCGTGGCAGCGGACGGAGTGGTGCATCGAGTTGGCGATGGTTTGGGCAAAAGAAGTCCTGAGATATGGTAAGAAGTTTCGGCGCGAAATGTAGGGCGGACACTCCTGTCCGCCGCGGTTGGGGTTGTTGCTGGCTTTTTCAAAACCAAAAGCAAATGCAACGGCTGCGGACAGGAGTGTCCGCACTACATAAATAGAAAAGGCGCAGCTTTTGGCCGCGCCTGTTTTTAATCTCTATATTTAGGATAGCAAATTCCGCAGGGTAATTGCGCCACGTCCGGACTAACTATTTTGTCTGTGGAATGAAGATGGTAGCGGGAATTGAGGGAGGAAAGGGGCTTGACAGGAATTAGGCAGGTAACGGTTCGGGCGGGAACGCAGCGAGCACGGCCTAGCCGAGAAAATGAAGATCCGAATTGCTTTCTATAGGGTAGTTCAAGGTCTTTCGGTCCCCGTCCCATGTGATGAGAACCTTTCGGCCCTGGGTGACGTAATCAACAATCCATTTCTTTTCTCGAGGCGGCGGATTCTCAACCACTATGACTAACTTCGCGGAGGGGACCTGCTGCAAATATCTGTATTCATAAAGCTGAGAAATTGCTCTTCGGATTTGGGAATGAATGTTTTGATCGGTAGTGGATTTCATTTCAAACAAATACAGGTCGTCTCCCCACACAGCGGAAAGGTCCACATATTTGTTGTTTTTGGGTATCGAACCAGCCTTCCGAAGTTTCGCCGCCACGAGATCAGTGAGCATTTGATGGGAATCGTTCGCTCGTTCACGCGCTGCATCATCAATCAAGACCTTGATGTAGCCTTTTGCCTCTCGGGTCTTGGCGGAGGCCTCGGCATGCGTTCAGCTCTTCCCGCCAGAATTCTTCTAGTTCGCCATCGGGGAAACGCACACCTACCATTGGTTCTTTCGGAAACAGCTGACCACAGCCGCAACTGTATTCGAGATGCTCAACAATCCCGCTTTTGCCTAGAAATGAAGACTCGCCCGTATCATCCACTAAACGAAGGACCTTGACGAACTGGCCAATCTTGAAGGGCGCTCCGGGTACGTCAGCGAAAATTGGGACTGCTGGGGGCATAGGTAGTACCGTCAAGAATGGTTAATGACTATATCGGGCCTTAACAAATTTAGTTAATCTGTTACGAACCCGATATGAATCTTCAATGTCGGATTAAATCCGCGCTCTTTACAAATCAGCTTCTCAAATTGCGGGAGTGCTGAGCGAAGATTGGTGCAGTCGCGAGTTGTATTGTGCCGCGTGCACTTCGGAATGTCTATCGCCTTCGCGCCGCAACACTCCAGCAATCGACTTCGTATGCCCAACATGTGATCAGCCTTACCAGCTGAAAAGTTCCAAAGCTTGGAATCCGACGAAAATTAATGACGCCGGTTATGAGGCGATGATTCGCTCCATTCGAGCCGACAGGACTCCAAATCTGCTCTTCCTTCATTATTCTCCCGAGTGGTGCGTAGAAAACCTACTTTTGATTCCAAGAATGTTCTTTACAGAGAGTGTGATTGAGAAAAGAAAGGCGCTCAGTCCATCTGCCCAGCGTGCCGGATGGGTTGGTTGCAACATCCTCCTACGACAAATTCCAAGCGATGGCAAAATCCAGATCGTGTCGAACGGCATGGCGATTCCAATTGCACAGGTGCGACAAGAGTTTGCGCGTGTTCGGACACTCGCCGAGTTACCTCCATCCGCGAGGGGATGGACCCTCGACGTACTGAATCTCATTCGACAAGTGGGGAAACCTGAATTTGAATTGTCGGAGCTTTATGACTTCGAATCCGACCTAAAGGCGTTGCATCCGCAGAATCAAAATATCCGACCCAAAATTCGACAGCAGCTACAAATCCTCCGTGATATGGGTTTTGTCCGCTTCACAGAGCCGGGTAAGTACGCGGTGATTCGGTAAACCATGGGGTTGTGTGGCGCGGGCGCCCTCGCCCGCGTTTCGGAATCAGCCCAAAAACCCATGTTCACTAGTCACTGAATAAAACTTCCGGAGTGTGTCTATGATTCCCAACATCTAGCGGGCGGGGACTCCCGCCCCCAAACACAATCAATACCTTCCATGCCCAATGAATCAAGCCCGCTCGCAAAATACGACTACCGTCGTCGCCTTCCCCATCTTCAGAATTCCGAGGCTCAGCTGTTCATCACTTTCTGCACGAGCGGACTGCTCATACTGCCACCACAGGCCCCCGATGTAGTGTTCAAGCATTGTCTTCGCGAAAAACGAGCTCGCCTGTTAGCGGCAGTCGTCATGGCCTGATCATGTTAATCTGCTGGTCACGCCCCTACGAGACGTACACGGCTGGCTTTCCCGCTCGTCGATATTTTGCAGTGCTTGAAAAGCGCGACTGCTCATCGCGTCAACAAATTGCTCGGGCGTTCTGGCCCGATCTGGGAGGAAGAATCTTTCGATCATATTCTCCGGTCCCACGAAAGTTTGAAAATGAAGTGTGAGTACATCCGGCAGAACCCAGTGCTAGTGGGATTAGTTAAAGAGCCAGAGAAGTATCGATGGTTGATGGCGGACCAAAAATTTAGTTAAGAAGTCACAGATTTCACGGGCGAGGGCGCCCGCGCCACACCGTAAAAGCTTCATCCAAAGATAGTGATTTCAAGAGTTACGTTTTCCGCCAGCCCATTTCAGGAATGGCCTTGCATTAGGTCCCCAGTTCTCGGAGGAAAACAGATGGCCTTGTGGAGGAGCGTCTTGAATTTGCAATATCTTCACCGAGCTAGTACGGGATTCTTGTCGGAGTTCCCAATATAGCCGTCGTTGGAGGGGATGTGAAGTATTCTTCCCGCTACCCGATTGCACAACCTGTGCAAAAATGGTGACGTTTCCCCACTTCTCTTTCGGGAAATGTTACGATTTTCTTGGAGGTGCAATTTGGCTTTATCTCTTCCAGAACCCCATAGTTTCCCAAATGACGGCTTACCCCATGGATGTGTCCGAGGTGTCAGACACCCAAGAGACTAGAAGATTTCGGTCCTCAAAACCGCGAGGACATCCATCCCGGGGGGGACGTCTCTAACAAACAATCATGGTGTTTGGCTTGTCATGGGAATACCTGAAGCGGCTTCGGAATGACAACGTTTTATGCAGTGGGATTGCGGCGTGTGGGGTGGGTGCGCTGTCCGGAGTCCCAAAAAGCAGGTCTCTCGACTTCGTCCGAGGTGACAGAGTTTTTATAAGTGTCAGGGGATGGCTTTCAGCCATGCCGTAAATGCGTCCTTCGATCTGGATGGCAGGACTGAAGTCGTGCCCTGATACGAAACCTTTCGCGGGCGGGGGCGCCCGCGCCACACCGTCAACCGCAAGTCAAGGGCGGCGGACAGGAGTGTCCGCCCTACATAGGCAAGTCAAAATCCCTTTGGGATGCAGAGTGAAATCCCACTCTCATCTAGATTCATGGATGGTGCGCGCGAGATCCCTCGTCCCGAGGGAGAGAACGCGGGGGCTTCGGGATGACTGTGTGGCTTATTTATGCTGCGTGTGAAAAGCAGATTCCCTTCGACTACCGGCCGCGTTGAGAGTAAGTCAAGGGCGGCGGACAGGAGTGTCCGCCCTACATAGGCAAGTCAAAATCCCATTGGGGATGCAGAGTGAAATCCCACTCTCATCCTAGATTCATGGATGGTGCGCGCGAGATCCCTCGTCCCGCTGGAGAGAACGCGGGGGCTTCCGGATGACTGTTTAGCTTATTTATGCTGCGTGTGAAAAGCAGATTCCCTTCGACTACCGGCCGCGTGAGAGTAAGTCAAGGGCGGCGGACAGGAGTGTCCGCGCCACATGGGCAAGTCAAAATCCCATTGGGGATGCAGAGTGAAATCCCACTCTCATCTAGATTCATGGATGGTGCGCGCGAGATCCCTCGTTCCCGCTGGAGAGAACGCGGGGGCTTCGGGATGACTGTTTAGCTTATTTATGCTTCGCGCGGGAAGCAGATTCCCTTCGACTACGCTCAGGGCAGGCTCTCCGGGCTGCGCCTGTTCGGAATGACAAGATTTTATAAGGTTTTATCCAAATAAAGATTGCGGCGGTGCGGTGGGTGCGCTGTCCGGCGTGGAGAAAAGCAGGTCTCTCGACTTCGCTCGAGATCGCAGAGTTTTTTATTAGTGTCGGGGGATGGCTTTCAGCCATCCCGTAAATGCGTCTTGAAGGGATATCGCAGCGCTGGAAGCTTGCCATATTTTGCCGCGACGCTGAGGGGCGTCGAAGGGGCATTGCGCCGTCCGAAAACCTTAGCGGAGCTTTGCTCCGCTTGGACGGACAGGAGTGTCCGTCCCCACATAGGCAAAGTCAAAGGCGGCGGACAGGAGTGTCCGCCCTCACATAGTCAAGGGCAGGGGCAAAGGCGACGGACAGGAGTGTCCGTCCCCACATAGGCAAGGGCAAAGGCGGCGGATAGGAGTGTCCGCCCTACATAGGCGGCAGGCTACTGGGGGAGGGCGTAGGCTACGATGCTGGCGCTGGAGGGGACGCCTTTGGACTTGCCACCTCCGGCGACGATGACTACGAATTGGCGTCCGTTTACCGAGTAGGTGGAGGGAGTGGCGTTGCCGGCGGCGGGTAGAGTCGTTTCCCAAAGAAGTTTGCCGGTGTCTTTGTCGAAGGCGCGAAATTTTTTGTCGAAACTGGTGGCGGCGATGAAGAGCAACCCTCCGTCCGTCACGATGGGGCCTCCGTAATTTTCGCTGCCGGTGTTGGTAAGGCCTTTGGCAGCGAGTTCGGGATATTCACCTAGCGGATTTTTCCAGGCGATTTTTCCCGTATCCATATTGATGGCGGTGAGCGTTCCCCAAGGGGGTTGGATGGCGGGATAGCCATCGATGTCGAGAAAGCGGTTGTACCCGTCGGGGACGAACTTCGGCGCGGGCGATTGCGGGCTGAGATTGGCGGTGCGGTCGACGCGGCTATAAACGTAGTCGACGACGGCGTGCAGGGCGTCGTCGCCGAGACGGGTGAATCCGGGCATGCGGCCTGCGCCTTGAGAGACGAGTGAATAGACGTCTCCGCTGGGATACCGATTGTCGAGTCCGATGAGCGAGGGGAATTCGGGCGGCGTTCCCTGCATGGCAGGGCCGTGGCAGGCGGCACATTCGCGAAGGTAAATGGTCTTGCCGCTCTGGGCGCCGGTCGGCGGCTTGGGTTCGACCATGCGCAGGATCCAGGCCATCTCGTTGGCGTTCACATAGAGAAGATGCGTGACGGGATCGAAGGCTGCGCCTCCCCATTCAGCGCCGCCATCGAATCCCGGAAAAATAATTGTGCCTTCGCGGCTGCCGGGGATGAATTGTCCGGCGCTGCGCAATTTGCTGAAACGCGCAAGAGCCTCGGCATGCGCCTGGGGAGTGCGTTGAGTGAGCATGTCGGCGGTGAGTTGCTGGCGGGCAAAGGGCTCGGGAATAGTTGGCAGCGGCTGAGTGGTGGCGGTGATTTCTCCTTCAAGGTCGGAGGGCGGATATTTTTTGAATGCGACGGGGAAAATCGGCGCGCCGGTGTCGCGATCGAATAGATATACGAATCCGGATTTGGTGGTTTGGGCGACGGCTTCGACGGGCTGTCCGCTGGGGGTGACGGTAACCAGGCTCGGCGGAGCGGGAAGGTCGCGATCCCAGATGTCGTGGCGGACGGTTTGATAATGCCAGACGCGCTCGCCGGTGTCGGCTTTCAGCGCGATGAGGCAATTGGCGAAAAGATCGTCGCCGATGCGGTCGAAGCCGTAAAAATCCGACGCGGCGGAGCCGGTGGAAACGAAAACCCAGCCACGCTTTTCGTCGAGAGCCAGACCCGTCCAGTCATTGGCGGCGCCGCTGTAGGTCCAGGCGTTTTTCGGCCAGGTTTCATAGCCGAATTCGCCGGGATGAGGGATGGTGTGGAATGTCCACTTTAGTTTCCCGCTGCGGACGTCGTAAGCGCGAATGTCTCCGGGAGAGGCGGGAAGCATTTCGCCCATGCTGCTTCCGATAATCAACAAATCCTTGTAAACGATGCCGGGACTGGTCATGGTGACCCAGTTTTTAGGATGACGTCCCAGATCGTCGCGCAGGTCGATTCGACCGGAGACGCCGAAAGTAGGCACGGGCTGGCCGGTGCGAGCGTCCAAAGAATAGAGATACTGGCGGACGGCGGCGAAGATGCGCTGATCTTTTCCGTCTTGACTAGTCCAATAAGTGACGCCGCGGCTGCGCATTTTCCCCATCACGCGGATGCCAATGTTGGGGTCGAAGCGCCACAGGAGCCTTCCGGTAGCGGCATTGAGCGCGACTACGTTTACCGTCGGCGTGGTGGCGTAGAGGACTCCATTCACGATGATCGGATTGCATTCATTTTCGGAGGCCGGAAACGAATCGCCGGAATCGAAGGTCCAGGCAACTTGCAGATGGCGAACGTTGTCGCGGTTGATCTGACTAAGTTTTGAGTAATGGGTGCTTTCGGGGCCTCCGGAATAAACGCGCCACTCGTTTTCTGGACCCGCATTTTGACCGGCGGGTGCACTGTGAAGTTTGCCAGGACCGATCGAGATCAGTAAGAGAGAGATCAGAAAGAATTTCATGGATTTCAATCGCGGCCTATTGCGGTGCAAGCATACGCCTCATATAGAAACGGAAAAAGGATTCTGAATTGGAATTGAGACAGACGTTAGCATTGGGCGCGCCGGAGTCGACACGGGTAAAGCCCTGGTCATCAACGCGGATGCGCATGGGAGTGACCGGACAAATTGTGGGATCGAGAATGTAGGCAATGGTCATCACGTCGAAAAGGGTCGGGGTTTCCTGGCCCCACTGGTGATAGAGCTGCTCCAATGCATCGGTGAGAGGCGTTTTCATTTGAAAGAGTGCGGTTCTGTTGGCGCTGTTCAATTTAAGTTGAGTGGAATCCAGCGGCATCATATAAACCGGAACGCCGGATGCGAAAAGTTTTTTCGCCGCGGAGATGTCATTGACGATATTCCATTCCGGTTCGGGGCCACGCGGCGGGGAATTCTCCATGTCACCATACCTTCGGGCAATCGAGCCTCCCATAAGCACCACGCGCCGGAGCTTGCGAAACGTTTCCGGATCTTTGTCCATAACTGCACCAATGTTTGTTAAAGGGCCAATTGCGACCAAGGTGATCTGACGGGGATAATGGCGAATTTTATCGAGGATGAAGTCTACGGCTTGCGGATGAGATCGCTGTATTTGGCTGGCCTCGGCATAGCTGCGTTGAGTAAAGCGATTCTTTGTGTTGCTGGGTAGACCAACGGCAACCGGAATTTCCGGGTGTCCATCTTCGGCGAGAAAGCGATCGAGGAGTTTTGCGCGGGTCGCAGTGTCGCCGAACGCGGACGAGATGCCGAGAATCTGCAATTCGGGGCAGCGAAGAGCCAGAGCGACTGCGAAGGCGTCATCGATATCATCGCCGATGTCGGTATCGATGATGATTTTCTCCGGCATCGCAGCCGTTGGCGATTGGGCATGAAGAAATGCGGCAAAGAGAAGCAATACGAGAATTAGCCTGGGCTTGCTCATCTGGTGCGGGGCGAGGAAAAGTATTTCACAAATTTGCGTGGAGCTGCGGTTAATGGCGCGGGGCTTGGTGTCGAGACTTAGCTTTTACGGTGGGAATTGGCGCGCGAGATCCTTCGCTGCGCTCCAGGATGACGTCAAAATCGAGAAGCTGTTTCGTTGCGTAGATCTGCGGTGTGTTGGGGATGGTTACCCGTGTAACGTTACGTTCATTTGCGGGATATCGCTGGCGGAGAACTATTAGCATTAGGATTGAGCGTAGCGATGAACAGCATACGTAGAACGTGGGCGCGGGTCGCCGAAATGGATTGGGACGAGCGGCGAACGCGGCTGGGGCAAGAGGTAAATAAGCGCTTTGACTTAGCTCTGTATCGCCTGGGTTTGTTTTCGCAAAAGAATGGGATTGGACCGCCTTCGTCTTCTGGAGATTTCTTTTTTCCTCCAAGTGATGTGAACGGGCGAGTTGTCTTGATCAGAGAACATCTGCCGCTGGAAGTAACGGGTATTGTTCAAGAAGCGGACGAGATTTGCGAGCACCGCTTCCGGCTTCTGGGTTACGACGTTCTGAATTATGGTGCGAAGATTGATTGGCATCTGGACGCGGTGCACGGCAAGCAGGCGCCGGCGAAACCGTGGTTCAAGATAAATTTTCTCGATTTTGAAGAAGTAGGCGATCACAAAATTATTTGGGAGTTAAATCGCCATCAACATCTGGTGACGCTGGCGAAGGCGTGGCGCTTTACCGGCGATTCGCGATATGCGGTTGAACTTCAGAAGCAGTGGTATGCGTGGCAGCGTGCCAATATCTATCCGATTGGAATCAATTGGGGCAGCAGTTTAGAAGTAGCGTTTCGCAGCCTTTCGTGGCTCTGGGTGCGGGCGCTATTGGCGGATTGCGAGGTTTTGTCGTCAGACTTTCGGGCGGATATGGCTCGGGGGCTGGCTTTTCAGGGGCGGTACATTGAGCGTTATTTGTCGACGTATTTTTCTCCTAATACACATTTGCTCGGTGAAGGTGTTGCGCTGTTTTTTATTGGGATTCTATGTCCCGCGGTCGCCGGCGCCAACCATTGGAAGGAACTTGGATGGCGGATTGTGTTGCGAGAAGCCAAGCGGCAGGTGCGGGCGGACGGCGTTTATTTCGAGCAGTCACTTTATTACCACGTGTATGCGTTGGACTTTTTTCTACACGCGCGCGTGCTTGCAGAACGAAATGGCGTGGACATCCCTGCTGAATTTGATTTGGTTCTGAGCAAGATGCTGGATTTTCTGTCGGCTATATCGGCGAGGGGAGCGGCTGAAGGATTTGGCGACCACGATGGAGGCAGAGTTTTTAATCCGCGGCGCAATCTGCGCGACCATATGAGCGATCCGCTGGCGGTGGGTGCGGGGGTATTTCCATGCCGAAATTTTGGCGGAGCATCGCCTACCGAAGAGGCGATTTGGCTGCTGGGAGAAAAAGCAATTTCAAATTTCGGCGTTAAGCCGACTAGCAGTGCGACCGATTCATCATTCGCGGATTCGTCATTCAATGAGGGCGGCGTTTATATCATGTCGGGTCGCGAGGATTTGCCGGCACAGATGGTTATTGATGCGGGGCCACAGGGCACGGGTCGCAGTGGGCATGGACATGCCGATGCACTGAGTGTGAGTTTGTCGCTTGCGGGACGACGAATGTTGGTCGATCCCGGAACATTTTGCTACATGGGAGAGGAGCGGGACCGGTTTCGAGGAACGGGCGCGCACAACACTCTGCGCGTGGATGGCGAGGATCAGGCAATCGCAGATGGGCCGTTTGGATGGAAATCGATTCCCGAAGTTAAATGCGAGCGATGGATTGAAGGCGAAGGCTTTTCATTATTTTCTGGAAGCCACACGGGATATTTGCGGCATGCGGATCCGGTGTTACATCGACGCCAGATTTTTTGTCTACACGACAGGTTCTGGTGGTTTCGGGATGTTTTGGAGGGGAAGAAAGAACATCAGATCGAAATTAATTGGCACTTCGCTCCGGATGTTTCGATTGAAAGAGTAGGGAATGCTTTTTTGGCTAAGTCGGCTAATAGTAGGTTGGCATTGCTTGGAATCGATCAATCGGTATGGGAAATGTCCATTGAAAATGATTTTGTTTCTCCCGCGTATGGGCGGAAAGAACCGTCCCTCACGGTTCGATTGGGAAGTCGCGCAAAACTTCCAACGGAATATGCGACGGTGTTGCAACCGTCGGTAGAACACGCGGGCAAGCTTTCTCCAGTTGAATCTGGCTATTGCTACGAGAGCGATGGACGCCGGCACTATATGATTTTCCACGATGATGCGGGCGGCTGGGCATGGCGCGACTGGATGAGCGATGCGAGATATTTTTATTTTTGCATTGAGGGTGGCGGACTCTCGCATTTTATTTTATGCGACGGGCATTATTTGAAATTGAATGGGGTGCCGGTGTTGAACCATGTTCGAGAAGTTGAGCGCGTCGAATGGACTCTGGCAGCGGATCAACTCTTCTCGTCGGACGACGCGGTTGTGGAATCGTTTTCCGTTGAGGCGCTGAACTTCCCGGTGCAGGATTATTAAAAATGTGCGGGATTGCTGGAGTTGTCGAATTCGGGCGCGGCAGCGCGGTTGATCCGGCTGTGCTGCGGCAGATGTGCGCAGCGATGGTGCATCGCGGTCCTGACGACGAAGGCGTTCGCGTGGAAGGGCGCGTGGGAATTGCCATGCGCCGGCTTAGCATCATTGACGTTGCGGGCGGGCATCAGCCAGTCGGTAACGAGGACGGCACGGTTTGGATCGTATTCAATGGCGAAATTTATAACCATGCGGAATTGCGCAGGCAGTTGCAGGCGAAGGGACATATTTATCGCACGCATTGCGATACGGAAACTATTGTTCACCTTTATGAGGAGTACGGGCGCGATTGCGTAAAACATTTGCGCGGGATGTTCGCGTTCGCAATCTGGGATTCGCACCGGCGTGTTTTGTTGGTGGCGCGCGACCGGCTGGGCATCAAGCCGCTTTACTATCGCCTGAGCGCCGATTCGTTTGTGTTTGGTTCAGAGATCAAAGTAATTCTGGCGCATCCGGGGGTGGAGGCTAGGTTCTATCGCAGGGCGCTTCCCGAATATCTGGCGTTTGGTTATTTGTCAGGAGAAGAAACTTTTTATGATGGCATCCGGAAATTGATGCCCGGACACACCCTGGAAGTGAATGAAGATGGCGCGATCGACATGCAAGAGTATTGGGATTTGACGCTTGCGGGCGAGCCGGCCTCCCAGGGCGAAGATTATTACGTCGAGAAATACCGGCACATGCTGGAAGAGGCGGTTAGCAGCCATTTAATGAGCGATGTGCCGCTGGGAGTTTTTCTGAGCGGGGGATTGGATTCGAGCGCGGTAGCGGCGCTGATGACCAAGATACGTCGCGCTCCCGTAGAAACGTTTTCAGTAGGATATTCGGAACATGCGTATAGCGAATTGCCATACGCGCGAATGGTAGCGGAACACCTGAACTCGAGTCATCATGAGGTGCTGGTCAGTCGCGAGGATTTTTTTGGCGCGTTGCCAAATTTAATCTGGCATGAGGATGAGCCTATTGCGTGGCCTTCGAGTGTGGCTCTTTATTTTGTGGCGCGGCTGGCGCGCGAGCGAGTGACGGTGGTTTTGACGGGTGAGGGTAGCGATGAAACGCTGGGCGGATATACACGCTACGCCTTTACGCGCAGAAATGCGGCGTTCGATCGTTTTTACCGTGCGTTAATGCCGTCAATGCTAAGGAGCGGGATTCGGGAATCGATTTCGAATTCAAAGCTAATTGGCGCGACGATGAGACGGAAGCTTTCGCATACATTTTTGGCTTTGGACGGAGAATCGTGGTCGTCATTTTATTTCGATAATTTCTTTTCGGCTTTTGACGCAAATGAACAGCGGGAGTTACTGACTGACGATTTCGCCGCGGAGATAAGCGATGGCGAAGCTTATCGGCACGTACTGGATTATTGGGAGCGGTCTTCGGGAGAAATGTTGCAGCGGTTGCTTTATACGGATATCAAGACTTACCTGGTGGAACTTTTGATGAAGCAGGACAACATGAGCATGGCGGCGTCGATTGAGAGCCGCGTGCCTTTTCTGGATCATGCGCTGGTCGAATTCGCGGCGAATATTCCGGCGAAGTTTCAATTGCGAGGATTGTCGGGGAAAAGCATCCTGAAAAAAGCGGTTAGGGATTTGCTTCCGGAGTCGATTATTTATCGTCCTAAACTCGGATTTCCAACCCCATGGAGCGGGTGGATGGCGGGTCAGCAGTTGGATGCAGTCGAAGGGTTATTGCTGGAGAAGCGCAGCATGGATCGTCAACTTTTTAAGCGGACCGCGGTGGAGCGATTGTTCCAAGAGCATCGGGCGCGGCATCGGGATAATTATGACCGCATCTGGCGACTGTTGAATTTGGAGTTGTGGCACCGGGTTTGTTTGGACGGGGATTCGCATGAGTTGCCTGCGAACGATGTAGTAGAGCGGGCGGCGGTGTGAGTGCGGAGCGGATCCGAAATTATTTTTTTGTTGACTCGGCTTCGAGGACGGCGGCGAATTTTGCGGCGATAACCGCCCAGTCATATTTGGCGGCAGTGGCGAGGGCGGCTTGCTCATAACGGCGGCGCAAATTGGCATCCTGCAATAGGGTAGCTACTGAGTCCGCAAAAGTGTGGGGCTCATCGGCGATCAGAATGTCTTTGCCGGGAGCAACGTCCAGGCCTTCGGCGCCGACGGTGGTAGAGACAACCGCTTTGGCTGCGGCCATGGCTTCGTAGATTTTGAGGCGCGTGCCACCTCCGATTCGCAGTGGGACGACGACGACAGCCGCCTGGCGCAAATACTCGGCCACGGATTCTACGCGTCCAGTGATTTCTACGGAAGGCGAGGCTAGTTTTTGGACGCGGCGATCCGGATTGCGACCGACTATGAGAAATCGGGCAGCGGGGATTTCGGTTACTATTCGATTCCACATTTCGGCGCAAAAGAATTCCACCGCGTCGACATTGGGCTCCCAGTCCATGGCGCCGATAAACATGACGATGGGCGCGGGTTCGGAATCGTTGGGTAAGGGACGGTAGTGCGCAACATCCACTCCTGTGGGGACTACCGTTATGCGGGATGCCTCGGTCCATTGCTGCATTATTTGACGATCATTTTCGGACACGGCAATTACGTGGTCGAAATTCCCCACGATTTTTTGTTCGTAGCGCAACATCTTGTTGAATTCGGTTTTGTACATCAACCGCTTCGCGGGATTGGTTGCGGTGGCGGCGTGGCGGCGCCAGATTTCACTTTCGACGTTGTGCTGGAAGAGCACGCGCGGTGTTTTTGATTTGGCGGAGAAGTTTATGGCGGCATCGAGGAAGTCGGCTATGGCTACGTCGTAGGTTCCGTTTCGGAGTAGCGCGTTAATTTTCTCTGCCACGATTGGCGACTGGAAGCGGCTTACTGCGTA
Organism: uncultured Acidobacteriaceae bacterium; assembly: GCA_963849315.1. GTDB lineage: Bacteria > Acidobacteriota > Terriglobia > Terriglobales > Acidobacteriaceae > PALSA-188. The sequence continues at coordinate 1,573,589 of CAWKGT010000002.1, forward strand.
GGGATGTGGGGATGACAGGCGGCGCAGGTAGTCCAGGCTGCGGGGCGTGCTTTTTCCGGTTGATAGGGCGATGGCGGAGGGAAAGTGCGTGTTTAATTGCGATTCGTATTTCTCGTCTTGGGCGCCATCGTAGTAGGAGAGAAAAGTTACGTCGTGATGCGCCGAGAGATATTTCAAGATGTGGAACGAGCGGATGTCTCCGCCGCTGTGCAGCGGGAGCAACTTATTCGCTTTGGCCCAGAGGATGCGCATGGAGATGAGTTAAAAGCATATAGGGAAGAGCGGAGGTATTGAAGAGGTGGGGATTTGATGCGCAGGCGTCGTTTGTGGTGCGCGCGAGGTCCTTTCTACGCTCAGAATGACGTCAAGGGCAAAACAAGTGCAAAACAATTCAGCGGAGGCTGCGCTCAGGATGACGTCAACGGCAAAAACAACTTAGCGGAGCCAGACGGTTTTCTTTCCGGTGGCGAAATTCATGAAGGCGATCAGGGCGGCGGTGTTGAGTATCACGAAGGTCAGCGAGGCGTCGGCGATTCGGGCGAGTGGGCCGCGTCCGCGCCGGGAAATAGCGAGAATACTGAGTGTGTAGAATCCGATCTGCAAAACTAGCGCGATTCGATAGAACGATTGGGGAATAAACGCCGACGATATCAAGGCTGCGATCAGGGCTAATGGCGCGGTGAGCCGGAGCAATTTGTGGCTGACGAATTCGAAGCGAAGCGGATTGTGGCGAGTGAGCAGCCACGGGGCCATCTGGACTAGCTGATAGTTGCCGCTGAGAGTGCGGACTTTGCGGGCGAACTCGCGACCGGCCCCGAGGTTTGGTTGGTCCCAGGCGATGGCGCGGCTATCGAAAATCGTGCGGCTGCCTTGCCGCGCGGCGTGCATGGGAATGTATACGTCGTCGAGAATGGTTTCGGCGGGCAACGGCACAAGCAAGCTGCGACGCACGGCATAGAGCGCGCCGGTGGCGCCGGGGACGGACCCGGTTGCCGATTCGAGTTCGCGAATTTTCTTTTCGATACGCCAATACAATCCCATGCCCTGGGTGCTCTCGCCTGATTCGGGATCGCCGAGTATGAGTTCGCCGCTGGCACATCCGATTGTGGGGTCGGCGAAATTTTCGGCCAGGAGGAGCAAGGCATTGGGAGCGATTATCTGGCGGGCATCGGTGAATACTACGATTTCTCCCTGCGCGACTTCGATGGCGGCATTCAAGCCGGACGCTTTGCCATCGGAATGCGGGCGAAGGATTACACGTAGTCCGGCTTGATCAGACCAGCGCGAAAGGATGTCGTTTGTGGCGTCGGTGGAACCGTCGGACACGACGATGATTTCGCGGAACTCGGAGGGATAATTCAGCGCCGTTAAATTTTGCAGCTTGCGCTCAAGCACGGCGGATTCGTTGCGGACCACCATCACAATGGAGAGTGATGGACAGCAAGGTTCACGCTTTATTGGGCGGGTGCGCCAATGGCTGCGAATCCAGAGCCAGCCGGCGTAACCGGCGTAGGTGTAGCCGACGACGGCGGCCGATCCCCAGAAAATCCATTTCATTGCGCGCCCCGTCCCAGCAGGACGATCTTGATGGTCTGGAACATGATAAAGACGTCCAGTCCGAGAGAGGCGTTCTTGATGTAGAAGAGGTCGTATTGAAGTTTTTCTTTGGCATCTTCGATAGTGTTGCCGTATTTATATCGGACCTGGGCCCAGCCGGTGATGCCGGGACGGACCATGTGGCGAACTCCGTAATACGGAAGTTGTTGAGTGAGCCATTCGACGAACTCCGGGCGTTCGGGACGAGGGCCGACGAAGGCCATGTCACCTTTCAGAACGCACCACAGTTGCGGAATTTCGTCGAGCCGCGAAGTGCGGAGGAATTTTCCCATGCGGGTGATGCGCGGGTCGTCGTCGAGGGCCCAGGTGGGGCCGGTATCGGCTTCGGCGTCCTGGCGCATGGTGCGGAACTTGTAGCAATAGAAAATTTCGCCGCCGCGACCGATACGTTTCTGGCGATAAAGCACGGGGCCGGGCGAATCGAGCTTGATGGCCAGGAGAACGAATGGAATGAGAGGCAGGCTCAGGATTAATCCGAGCAGGGCGACCGAAAAAGCGAGCAGACGGCGAAAGATGCGAAAGGTGCTGCTGAAGCGGAATCCCTGGGCGAAGATGATCCAACTGGGATAGAGATTTTCGACTTCGATCTTGCCGGAAATTTTTTCCAGCCAGGTAGTGGCTTCTTCGATGTGCACGCCGCGCAGACGAAGCTTTAGAAGTTCTTCCATGGGGGCGGCTTCGCGGCGGTCCTGCACGGCGACGATCACGCGCTGAACGTTGCGCTGATCGACTATTTCCATGAGGTCAGCGGCCATGGTTTGGCGATTGAGTGCGCCTTGCACATTGCCGCTCCATCCCACGACATCGGCGCCGAGTTCGGTGCGCAAGCGCAATCCGCTGACGAGCCTTTGTGCGCGTTCGCCGCCGCCGAGCACGTAGACTTGCTCGCGGAGATAGGGCTTCTTTGCAAGCCAGGTATAGACGGTTCGCCAACTCAACAAGGCAATCGTAAGGAAAACTAATCCGAGAAAGACGGACGATTCTCCCAGCATGGCTCGCGGGAAAATGGCGCCGACGACTGCAAGAGATAAGGCGAGGAGTCCGGGCACGAGCAAGAGCCGGAAATAAAGTTCGCCCTTGGAGTCGAAGTGAATCGGGTCGTACAGGTCACACCAGTGGGAGAGAAGAAGAACGACTCCGGTCAAAATGAAGATTTTTAGATAGCCGTTCTCGTAATTGAGAACGATGTAGCTGTCGTTGGGATGCTGAAGTACGGTGGCCAATAGGAACGAGGTGCAAACGATCAACGCTTCGCCCAGGAGGAGAATCAAGGTGCGAGCGGGGTAATAGACTTTGAAAATGCGGATCACGGCTATTTTCCAGCTCCGCTCCTGCTCCGCTCTGCGTCATTTCCATAAGCGGCGTAATAGTACTTGCTGTAGGAAGTTCCTCCATCAACGGCGTTCAAGACGACGCCGACGAGGGCAGTATCTTTGAATTCCATGCGGGCTTTGCGGGCGACGTCAGATGGAGTGGTGTTGGAGCGGACGACCATGAGCACGCCGTCGCAGTAATTGGCCAGCAAAGAGGCGTCGGAGATAGGGACCGCGGGTGGAGCGTCGATGATGATCCAGTCAAAAAGCGCTTCCAACCGGCTTAAGAGGAATTTGAGGCGACCGTTACCTAGCAGTTCGGCGGGATTCGATACCATGCGGCCGGCCGGAATAAAAAAGAGGTTTTCCATCGAGCCGCGTTGCAGCACGGCGAATTCGTCGCACTCGCCAAGTAAATACTCCGCTAATCCGGGAGTCGCGTTGGTGCCCAGGGTCTGGTGCAGCCGGGAAGCGCGGAGGTCGGCATCGATCAACAGCGCCTTTCTGCCGTGCTGCCGCACCATAACCTGGGCCAGATTTGAGGAGACGAACGATTTGCCTTCCTGGGGCAGGGCGCTGCTTACCAGGATTTTCTTGAGCGGTTGTTTTTCCCTTACCTGATACAGGCGTGAACGTAAGGTTCTAAATTCTTCAGTTCCATATGCTCTTTCATCTTCGTCGAAAAAAAGCATAGTGCTCGTTTCCGGACGCCACTTGCTTTCGATGGTGCGAGAAATCAGCATGTCGAAGGTTGGCGGCGGGCTGAACGAAGTCGAGGGAGCAGAAGAAGCGGCAGCCACCGAATTGAAGGGCGGAATGGGTTCAGGATTCAGCGGGCGCGAGGGAAAGGCGACCTCTTCAACGTGCGTGACCTGCTGCGATGCGGCGCGTTCCGCCTCGGCTTTTTTCAAAGCTTCATGAATCCGGCTCATATTTTCCTTTCTTTCGGAGCATCCTGCTCGGGCTCGCGCAGGCGATCGGCGAGATTGGCCAGGGTTTTCAGGGCGTCGACTAAATCAAAATGTTCGGTTGCGGATTGGGGCGCGGAGACCTTGTCGGTCGAGGGCGCCCGACGCTCCATTGATCTGGGCGGTGGCGGCGGCTCGGGGATGGCGATTAGATTTTCGGGCGCGGCCTGGCGCTCCATCGAATTCGACGGCGCGGGCGACTCGTCGCGCAGAGAGATTAACGGTAAAGTTGGAAGCGCTGGCGGCCCGGCTGCCGTGAGTGGGTTGTCGGGCGGCGGTTCGTGGTGGTCCGTCAAACTGGGCGGTTCGGGTGCCGGCGACTCATCGCGCAGCGAGATCGAGGGTAGATCTGGACGTGCTGGAGATTCCTCGGTGGTCGTGGGTAGGCTGTCAGGCGCGGCAGCCCGACGTTCCATATTCATCGGGGACAATCGCCTTCTGCGAGGGTCAACATTCGAGAAGCCCGAATCTTGTGCGACCGCCGCCTGAGGCGGAGGCAATGGCATTCCAGAGACTGGACTGTCAATCAGATCGAAATCGCGAGCGACGACGTCGACTACTGCGGCAGTGACAACTTTTTGCTGGTCGACGAACGCGCTGACCAGACAATGCTCGCAAATTAAATTCACCACGCGCGGAATGCCGCTCGAATAACGATGAATGGCGGAGAGGGAGTCGGCGTCAAAAATCTGCTGCTGCCCATCCCATCCCGCAATGCGCAGCCTTTGCGCGACATAGGATTTGGTTTCCTCGGCGGTAAGAGGATGCGTTTTTGCCCGCAGGGTAAGTCGTTGACGCAACTGCCGCAGGCTCGTCTGCTTTAATTTTTGTTCGAGTTCCGGCTGTCCCACCAGCACGATCTGCAAAAGTTTTTCGGTGAAGGTTTCGAGATTGGTCATCATGCGAATTTCTTCGAGCAGTTCGTCGGAGAGGCCCTGAGCTTCGTCCACGATGAGGACGGCGGTTTCACCAGCGCGATAGCGATCGAGGAGCCAGTTGTAGAGGCGCAGCAAAATCTGGCTCTTAGATCGGGAATCGCAAGGAATACCGAAATCGGCCATCATGTAATCGAGAAACTGAGGAACGTTCAAGCGGGAATTAAAGACGAAAGCGGTGGGCACCTGCTGCACGCGCAACCATTCGAGCAATTTGTTGATGAGAGTGGTTTTGCCGGTACCGACTTCGCCGGTGAGCAGCACGAAACCCTTGCGGCTCTGGATGCCGTAAGTGAGACAGGCCAGGGCCTCCTCGGTATGGCGCGTAAGAAATAAAAAACGAGGATCGGGATTGACGTTGAACGGATTGGCGCGTAGATGAAAAAATTCCTTGTACATGCGTGCCTAGACCTCTACGGTCTCCTTTTCGTCGACGACTGGTTTCGCCGGAACGGTTTTCTTGCCATGAAGCTGTCTTTCTTCATGATTCACACCTATCCAGGGAATGGAAACCATCACGGGAAGATCGAGGACGGCGATAGCGTCTTCCTCGGTACGAATGGAGTTATCGGTAAACTCAAGCCAGCCCGCGATGACCAAGCCTATGGCGAGGGCTGCTCCCACGCCGCCGCCGGCGAATAAGGGCCGGTTGGGGAAGCTGGGATCTTGGGGAAGGCCGGCGGGGTTCAGCAACCGCATCTGTTCGCCCTGCTGGCGGCTTTCCATATCGGTTTGTATCTGGGATTCGCTCTTTTTCGAGAGCAAATCGTCATAGAGTTTTTGCGCCGAGTTGTAATCGCGGGTCAACTGTTTATATTTTTCTTCGACCGCGGGGCTGAGCGAAAGACGGCCCTGATAGATACGGATCTGGTCCTGCATGCGCTTCTGTTCGCGGGTGGCTTGGGCGATGGCGTCGTCATATTGGTGTATTTGCACGCGCATCTGGCGAATTTCGGGTGGTTCGCCCGCGCTGGCTTTATCGGATACATCTGAAACTTTAGCGGCAGCGGCATTGGCGTCGGCCAACTGCTGTTTTAATTGTGCGATGTCCGCTTTAGCTTTCACTACATCGGGATAATCGTCGGTGTAACGAGACTGCAAAGTGGTAAGTTGCGCCTGCAATGTGGTCAATTGCTGTTGCAGCGTTTGTGGATTGGTCGAAGTTTGCGAGACCTTCCACGCGCCTACTTGCTGGGCGAGCAATGACTGAACGTAAGATTTATCCTGCTGGGCGCGATTCAAAGCTTGGGTGTTGGCGTCGAGTTGAGTGTTCAGCGTACCGAGAAGTTTGAGATTGCCGTCTTCGTCACCGGGCAACTGGCCGGTGAATTGCTTTTTGAATTCGGCCAGCTTCGCGTCCTGATCATCCAGATCGCGTTTCGCCTCATCTACCTGATGCGCCAGAAAATCCGTGGTGCTTTGGGCGACCTGCTCGCGGGCCTGAAGATTTTGCTCCAACATCATGGATGTGATTTCGCTGCAAACTTGCTGCGCTGTCTTGGGATTCGAAGCGGTAAAGTCGACGGTGAATCCGGGCACATCGCTGCTTTGTCCGGGCTTGTGAGTTGCGGGTTTGCTACCGGGAAGGGTTCCGGGAGCGACGCCAGATTGAACCGGCGCGATGGACAAATTTGTTTGGATATCGCCAATGACTTCGTCGACGCTCTTGCCCTTGGCCAAACCGAGCCGCTCAATCATGGGGACCAGCCGATTGCGGGCGGTCACCTGTTCCTGCATGGTGGCGATACGTTGAACAATATCTTCGGTGACAACCGGCTTGACGTAGCCTTCGGGAACCTTTTGGCCTTCGACGAGAATGGTTGCCTCGGAGGTATATTTGGGAGTGAAGGCGTAAGAGACAAGAAAACCGGCAATGGGGGCGAGCAGCGCAGGGATTAAGATCACCTTCAGGCGGCGACGCAACATTGCGAGATAATCGTCCATTCCTAAAACGCGGTTTGCGATCATATTAGTCTTCCATTCTGGCTGATCATTTCTGGGTGATCATTAAGTTTACGTTCAATCGAGCCGAATGGGACGTGGATACCATTCGATACCCACCACGCCCATTTGGCGATTTGAAACCTTTCCGCAAGTTGTGCCGGAGCAAGCGTCGAACGAAAGCCGGTCGAACTGGTAGCTGATGAATCCGCGATAATGGCGGCCGATATGGCGGTGTAGCGCGCCCCCAGCAAAAAGATAGCGATCGGACGTGGCTGGAACGGTGCTGGCGGAAGCCTTCAGGCGGTCATTATTGGCGACGCCGGTATCGATGTTAGCTTCCCATATCCTGCCCAGAGGCCGGACCACTGAAAAAGTTCCAACATCAGTGCTGGCGCCGAGAAAATAGCCCGAGCCATTGGTATTGTAATGCCGGTATTCGAGTTGAAGCGAGGTGCGAGGAAAGCGGTAACGCAAGCGGAGATTCCCGCTGGCGGAAATTCGGTCGGTGGAGACTTTGACTGCGGGCTGGGGCGGAGGTTGCTGTTGCTCGAAATCGATGTGAGTAAATTGTGGGCCGGCGCCGACGACGAAATCCATGCGTCCGGTGATGCGATGACCGTAGATGAGGCGAACGGCATTGGTGGTCACGGAATTGTTCGCATTCTGCGGAAAATGTATGTTTTGGAAGGCGTATAGGACGGCGATCTGGTCGGTGCGGTTGATCTGATGGTCATAGGCAACCTGGGCAGCGGCCTGGCTGCTATCGACAAGGCCAAAAGAGTTGTCGCTGAAGTGGACGAATCCATAGCTGCCGGCAAAGGTAACTGAAGAGCGGGGCGTGATTGCCTGGGCGAGATCAGCGACTGCGCTGTTGGTTAAGCGGGGCGCGTCGCCGACGGAGCCGAATTGTCCGGCACCGAGGTTTCCACCTAAAGCGCTACCGAGACTGGCGGAGCCGGTGCTCGCGGCGCTGCCTAATCCAGCAAGACCCGATTGCAAAGCTCCGGAGCCGCCGTATGATCCCGCGCCGAAATTGCCTTCCGGCAAATAGCTGACGCCATCGCGCAATACGAGTTGGCCGGTGCGCCAGACGATGCGCTGCGCGAGCTCGGCATCCTGTGTCTGATCGGTCTGGTGGTTGACGCCCTGATAGAAAATGCCTCCGCCGATGTATTGCAGATCGGTTTCGTAGTGGCTCCAGATTTTTTGCAGGGCTAACGCGCCCATGACGCGGGTTACTCCACCCAAGCCTGCGGAAGCGGCGGAGTTTCCGGTGCCGGTTCCTTGAATGTTAGAGTCGGCGGATTCGCTGAGAATGGCTCCGGGAGCGAGAAAACTGCGGGACACGGTGCCCGGTTCGAGAGAAGGCTGATCGAGCGCGGAAATCGGCGGATTTTCGTTTGGAGTCGGGGTGGTTGCGCCGAGCCCAAAGGCCGGCGCCGGCGTGTTCTGGTCTGGCTGAGCGCTTTCGCTCGCGGGCGGATTACTGGTATCGGGATTCGGCTGCGGGGTGGTGTCGCTTTGGGCAAAGGCAAACAGCGGAGTTAATCCGAGAAGGATTGCGGTCCAGAGCCACGATGTTTGGGTAAGCCGGTTAAGGTACGACAATCGTGTCTCCAGGCTTCAGGATGATGTTGGTGGTGGCGTCGCCGCGCAACAAGTTTTTGTAGTTCACGGGGAACTTCTGTTGGGCGCCATTTTCGGTGCGCATAACGTAAATCTTTTTAGTATTGGCAAATTGGGTGAAACCGGCGCTGGCGAGCGCCTGCAAGACGGTCATATTCGGCATTAGGGTGATGGAGCCGCTGTGCAGCACTTCGCCGGTCACATAGACGCGTTTGCTATTAATGGTGGTGAGGACGACGGTCACGCGGGGATCGGCTAAATACTTTTTCAGCCTGGTGGTGATGGAAGTGGCGAGCTCCATCGGAGTTAAACCGGCGGCCTGCACGTCATTCAATAACGGAAGCGAAATCATGCCGTCTGGACGGACAGGAAGCGTCGCGGTCAGATCGGGTTCTTTCCATACCGAGACGTGTACGGTGTCTTCGGGTCCGATCACGTAGCTGCTGGTAGAGGCAGATGGCGAAGCCGCGGTCGAAGTGCTTTTGTCATCTTTATTTGGCGGTTCGGTGGCGGGGTTTTGTGCCCACATCGCCAGGGTCACGGAACTCAGCAACAGCGACGCGGCAAGTGCACTTCTGGCTTTCATGTTCGCTCCTACTAAATATCTTCTATTAGCTTCGGCACACGCCTTCCGGCGTAAACAAATTCCGCGAATACAGACACGGCCCGTTTTCAATTTGGGAACCTTCCGGGAGAGTTACGGGGAAGGTTCCGCGTCACTGTTTTCATGCGGAAAACATTCTTCATGTATCACAAAATTCAGGGGGAAGTTTTGCGGATAAAAGGGTTATTTAATTTTATAGTTGCACGGCAGTTGCCACTTCAGCCGCATCGTCCGCGAAAAACGTTATAGCAACGTTTTCTGCTATTTAGGACTGCGGCGACGGGGTTTGCCTTATGCACGGATACTTTTTAACCCTACATCCGATCAGGGGAAAAAGGAAAGTTTTTTCCCAATCGATGGTAACCGAAAGGCGATTCACTTTCGTCGTGATTGCGGGGACGGAATGGGCCGATTTCGCGCTCCAGGAAGTCACGTGAGATGTCAAGTATTTGCCTCGGTGGGTGGTAGGCGCGGATCCTTCGCGGCCTGCGGCCGCTCGAGGATGACGTCAAAGCCCTAACTTGAACAGCGGACTTGTCTCGAGACCGGACGGCTTAAACACTGAGAATTTGAGGTAACGGCGATTACCTGGGTTCCCTGCTTAGGATTGCTTAGGCCGGGGAGTTGGCATATTCTCCGAAAATCGTGACTTATGCGGTAAAAGCGGAACCGGTGGCCGAGGGATTTCTGTCTCACGGCGACGACAGGTGGCGCGGGGCAGTATTGATTCTATTGACGGGCTGGCTGTATTTTCACGTCATTTTGCATCTGGCGTCGCAGTGGTGGAAGGACCCTAACTTCTCGCACGGGTTTTTTGTCCCGCTTTTCTCTTCATTCCTAATTTGGCAGGATCGCGAGCGCCTTTCGAGGATTCCCGCCGCGCCTTCATTTTGGGGGTTGCCAATTCTGGTGCTGGCGGTGACGGTTCTTTTGCTGGGAGTTTGGGGAGCGGAACTTTTTTTATCGAGAGTCTCGCTGTTATTGGTGATAGCGGGACTCGTGATCTTTTTTCAGGGATGGGATTTTTTTCGCGCGGTGTTGTTTCCCTGGGCATTCTTGCTGCTAATGATCCCTTTGCCGGCGATCATCTTTAATCAGATCACTTTCCCTCTACAGTTGTTGGCTTCCAAAGTTGCTGCGGCGGTATTGCCGCTGGCTGGAGTTCCGGTGTTGAGGGAGGGAAACATTATTAATTTGCCGGCGATGCCGCTGGAAGTGGCGGAGGCGTGCAGCGGCATCCGTTCCCTTCTTTCACTGGCCACGCTGGCAATAATTTATGGATACATGATGGAAAAGCGAGTTTGGGTGCGGGTGGTTCTGGCGCTGGCTTCGATTCCGATCGCTGTGGTGGCGAACAGCTTTCGCATTGTCGGAACGGGACTGCTGGTTCAATATTGGGATCCGGATAAGGCACAGGGATTTTTCCACGAGTTTTCGGGATGGCTGGTGTTCGTGGTTTCGCTGCTGATGCTGTACCTGGTGCATAAGATTTTGCCTTCGAATGGCGGCAGGCTGGGAGCCGGCAATTGACCCGGAATGTCAGATTCGCGATTGCCGCAACTATTTTGGTTGCAGCGGCGATTGTGCTGCACGGAACCAGCAGGGATGAAGCGCTTCCTCCGCATCTCTCGCTGGAGTCATTTCCTTCTCATCTGAAGAGTTGGATGGGAACGGATCTCACTATTCCACCGGGCTCGCTTGCGGTTTTGGGGCCAGGGAATTTCCTGTTGCGGGATTATCAGGATACGGCTGCGGAGGTTCCGGATGTGAGTCTGTTTGTGGCATTTTTTCCATCGCAGCGGGCGGGAGACACTATTCACTCGCCGAAGAATTGTTTGCCGGGATCAGGATGGTATCCGCTGGAAGCAAGCCGGATCACACTAAGTCTGCCGGGGCACGAGCCCTTCCCTGCCAACCGCTATGTGATTGCCAAAGGGACGGACCGGCAGGTGGTGTTGTATTGGTACTGGGCGCATAACCGGGCGATTGCCAGTGAGTATTGGGCAAAATTTTATCTGGTGAAGGATTCGATACAGATGCATAGAACCGACGGGTCGCTGGTGAGGGTGACTACGCTTGTGGCGCCGAATGAGACAACCGATCAAGCTGAACAGCGGTTGCTGGGGTTCGCGCAGAATGTGGTGCCGTTGCTGAACGAATATATTCCGCGGTAGCGGAAAAAGCTAAGGCTTGGAGGTAGCATAAGCAGATTTGCGGCGCCTTGAGGTTGTCTTGTCGGAGAAGAAACACACGGATGAAATGGTTGGTGAGGCCTTGCGAGAGGCCGGAACCCTGGTAGTGGTTTTTGCTCCTCTATATGATTTTTTGAGCCTAAGCCGCACAGTTGGCTTATGCTACTTACATTGTTAGTTTCTGGGTTTGCTCTTGCGGTCATGGGCATCCAGATAGAAAGAAGACGACGTGGCTGAAGCTCGCCAATTACTGACTGTGATAGGGGCTGGGGCTGTGTTCGCTGTATGGGGGGTGCGCCAGGGACGCAAGGAACGCGAGGCCGAAGAGCGGCCCGAAAACGAGCGGCAGCAATCCACATATTTTCCCGCCGACAAAGATGGTCCTCAGCATCGTGGGGCTGCAATGTCCCGGCTTTCATAATCTTTCCGGAATAACGCCGCTACGCGGACGTGCGAACGCCATGCCATTTTTTGGTCTTCCCACGATGGGTTGCGGTGACGCGGGTAACCTTCCCACGGTGCTCGGGATTGAAGTACCTTTGGTAAGGTACGCCCGAATATTCGGTGGCATCTGGAGAGTTCGTAAAATGACGCAATCTTCCATGCTTCGCCTGACCCTCGCTTTGTCCCTTATTGCGGCGATTTTGACGGGATGTTCCCGCGATCCAAACGTGCGCAAGCAAAAGTATCTGGAGAGTGGCCAGCGCTATTACGCCAAGGGACAATATCGCGAGGCGGCGATTCAGTTCAGCAATGCAATTCAGCAGGATCCAGCCTATGCCGAGGCGCACTTTCAACTTGGGGAAACCTATTTGAAGCTTCAAGACTGGATGCACGGATTTCAGGAATTGAACCGCACCGTGGAATTGCAGCCGGACAATTACCAGGCGCACATTGATCTGGCGAATTTATTGATTGCTGGACATGACGTGAAGCAGGCGCAGGAGCATGCAGACCTGCTGTTGCAGAAGGTGCCGAACAATCCGCAAACACACGTGGTGGCGGCGAATTTGTTTGCCGCGCAAAACGAGATGCCGGATGCGATCAAGGAAATCCAGAAAGCGATTGATCTGAACCCGGGGGAATGGGAACCATATCTTAATCTGGCAATTTTCCAAATGCGCGCCGGGCAGCCGGACGCGGCGGAAGCCAATTTCAAAAAAGCCATCCAACTGAATCCCAAAGCCATGAATGCGGAGCTCGCTTTAGGCGCTTATTACCAGGCCCGCGGAAGATTCAGCGAAGCGGAGCAACAATACCAACATGCCATGGTGGTCGATCCCAACGATCCTGAGCCCCGGGCCGCGATTGCCCGGTTATACATGGCGCAGGGCAAGAAAGCCCAGGCGGAAGCGTTCCTGAGCAAGGCGAGAGCGGATTTTCCTGACAATTCGGCGGGTTACAGAATGTTGGGCGATTTTTATTTCGCAACCGGCGACTTGGATAAGGCGGTAACGGAGTATGCGTCGCTCTATAAGCAGCATCCCAAAGATATTCAACTGGAAAAGAATTACATACAACTGCTCATCTTGAAGGGAAATTTGGATGAAGCGCGCAAGTTGAATGATGGAATATTAAAGAGCAACGGCGGCGATGAAGAAGCGTTGATCTATCGGGGACAGATTCAGATTCGCGACGGTCACGCCAGCGACGCGACGCAAACGCTGCAAACTGCGATCAAGAACGATCCGGAGAACGCGATCGCGCATTACCATCTGGGGATGGCGTTTGAGCGGTTGGGCGACTTGCCGCGCGCCGAGAGCGAGTGGCAAAACGCGGTGCATATACGTCCGCAGTTAATCGAGGCGCAACGGGCGCTGGCGGCTTTGGACTTGCGGAAGCGAGATATGCCGGCGCTGGAGCAGACGGCTTCTGCGATCATCGCGCTGGAACCGAATGCACCCGACGGATACGCGCTGCGCGCCTTTTCAAATACTAATCGCCAGCAATTTGGGCCGGCGGAAACGGACGCGGAGAAAGCGATTCAAGTGGCTCCGCAGTCTCCGGTCGGTTATCAGCAGATGGGCACGCTGCATTTTGCGCAACGGCAATTCCCGGCTGCGGAAAAATCGTTTCAGGAAGCTTTGGATCGCGATCCTAATTCCGCAGATGCGCTGGGCGGGCTGATGAATACACTGGTCGCTGAGAAGGCGGTCGACAAAGCGGTGGCAGCGGCCAACGCGCAAATCGCGAAGTCTCCGAATAACAGCGCGTTTTACGATTTGCTGGGAACGGTTCTATTTAATAAAAAAGATTTGGACCCGGCGGAACAAGCATTCAAGAAAGCCGCGGAACTCGACAAAAATAATTCGGATGCGCTGCTAAAACTCGGGCAAGTGGAAGTTGCGAAGGGTTCGAGCGATCAGGCGATTGCAATTTATAAGCAGTCGGCGAAAGATAATCCCCGGGAAGCGAGTTTCGACATCCTGCTGGGAGAGTTATACGAGTCGAAACAGGACTGGCCGGATGCGAAGGATTCATACCAGAAAGCTTTGGACCTGAAGCCTGACAATCCCATGGCCGCGAATAATCTTGCGTATGTGATGCTGCAAACGGGCGGGAACGTGGATGTAGCCTTGTCGCTGGCGCAAGCTGCGCGCCGCGGGATGCCGGATTCCCCCAATGCGGCCGACACATTGGGATGGGTGCTCTACCAAAAGGGCGCGTACAAATCGGCGATTGATCTGTTTCAGGAAGCGATCAAGCTGGGAGAAAAAAACAAATCGCCGGACAATCCCACGGTTCATTACCATCTGGGATTAGCTTACGAGAAGACCGATCAGTCTGACTTGGCGCGACAGCAACTGGAAAAAGTGCTGAAGATTAATCCCAATTACGGGGACGCGGCCGACGTGAAGAAGCAGTTGGCGCAGTTGAAGTCGTAGGGCGCAGGATCTCTTTCTTTGAATCAATAATAATGTTGTGGCGTATTTGTGCGCTTGTGCGCATCAGGGTTCACCCACTTTCCGATACGGAATCGCTAGCGGTAGTTGCCTCCCGCCCTTGAAAAAAACGTAAGGACGGGGCACCCTCATCGTTATTTAGGCTGTGGAAGTTTACGAATCTTCACTACTCTTTACAATTTCTTTTCCGCAATCTCGCTACACTCGCACCACCATTAATATCAGGAGGTTGGTTAGTGCGTCTCTGGTTAAGTGTTCCGGCATGTCTTTTGGCGGCACTGCTTGCTTCAGGGTGCGGCAGTAGCAACAACAAAACGCAGTTGCGGGCGGTGCAGGCTTCTCCCAACGAAACGACTACCAACGTGATCGTTGGCGGCACGACGGTGTTCAGCGATCTGGCGCTGGGGGCGCCTACGAATTACGCCACTGTGACTTCAGGGACGGAAACGCTGGAAGTCACGCCGTCAAGTACCACGACGGCTGCTATCGACGAAAGCGTGACTTTGAACACGGGGACGAATTACACGCTGATCACGGCGAATTATGCCGCAAGCCTCACCCCAATGTTGCTGACGGATAGCACGGCGGCACCGACCTCCGGCGATTTTCAAATTCGGATTGCGAACGCCGCGGTGGAAGCTGGGTCGATTGATGTCTACATTCTTCCGGCTGGTTCGGGGAATCCTTCGGGCGGCGGCATAACTCCTACGATATCGGCGTTGGGCTTTACATCCAGTTCGAGTTATCAGTCTTTGGCGGCTGGGTCGTACACGATCATCATCACGCCTGCGGGATTTCCGGTGGTCTCCTATGTGAATACTGGAGCGGTAACTTTCGCCGCCGGGCAAAACCGTACATTCGTGGTGCTGCCGACCGCGAGTGGGGCGATTACGTCTGTGACATTAAGCGATTTGAACTAAGTCAGAACAGCGTGTCGATTTCACGCGGATTGTCGCTTTGCCATCGGGAAAAGCAGGTCTCTCGAGTACGCAGGATCGTCCGCAAGCGGACGATCCTGCTCCGCTCGAGATGACAACGAACTAGAGATGACCGTGAACTAGATAAAGTTCACGCGACAGCCCATCCTTCGCAACTTATTGGAGCCTGATCACTGGACGAGGCGAGTCATTGGGCGCGAAACAGCAACGAACACCGCGCGCTAATCATTGTCATTGCACTATTAGTGTGACGGTCGTTGGCCGCGAGGCGGTTCCTGATGTGGCGTCTACGGTAATGGCGTAGGTTCCGGCCGGCGTTCCGGTGGTGGTAGAGGTGGTCGAAGTCGAACCGCAGCCAGCCTGGAAAATTATCAGCGCGAACAATCCTCCGAGAACCAAGCCGATAATCGCGCTTTTTTTGCGCGACGTTTTCCTGCCAATCCCTAGAAATGCCATTCCCGATAGCGGCAAGAACATTGCATACAGAGCGCCGCGGCCACGCCACAGACGGGTGGTAGTGGTGACGCGCGCGGTGGTCGAAATAGTAAGGACGCTGGTTTGAGGTCCGCCGGCCAAGGTGGGAATAGGGTTGGTGCTCCAGGTTGCGGTTGTAGCGGTAGGCAGGCCAGCGGCGGCGGAAAGCGAAATGCTGTCCGGATAATTGTTGAAGGTTCCGGTGACCAGGAAGGTGAAATTCGCGGGCACGCCGGCAGGCACCGTAACAGCAGCGGGAGTTCCGGGCTCGATCGCGATATTAAAATCCTGAACGGCGGCAGTGCTGCTGGCGGTCTGGGTTTGCGCGCCGGGGGCGGTCACGGAAAGGCTGTTGGAAATTCCTCCGGGCGCGGTCAGAGGAGTGCTCTGGGCGGTCGGAGTTAAGTTCACGGTGACGGTTGTAGTCGCGCCCGAGCTTAGGGCTCCAATGCTACAGGTCACGGTTGAGGTGACGACGGTGCCGCAACTGCCGGGCGTAGCTGTAATCGAGTTGAAAGTTACGCCGGTCGCGGGAAGCGAGTCGGTGACGACGATGTCGCTGGCAGGATCTCCATTGTTAATAATCGTGTAAGTAAAGGCGACGGGATTGCCGACACCAATGGTGGTTGGCGCGGTGGGGGTAATGCCGAGACTTGCGACCGGAGCGAATTTGCTCACGAAAGCATCTGGATTGGCGCCATTCAAGGTACTTTGAAAGGGAGCTACGACCGGAAAATTGGGGGACGCGGTCTCACCCGTCACGTAAGCGACGGTTTGGGAATCGACGGCGACGCCAGTCCCGATATCGGCGCCAGTTCCGCCGAGGTAAGTGGCGTATCCAGGGCAGGTTATCCGCGGGGTGACGGTGGGATTGGGAGTGCAAATCGTGCTGGTGTCGATGCGGGCTAGGAACGCATCTTCGCCGCCGCCGGAATGCGGTTGAACGGCGGCTCCGGTGAGCACGCTAACCGCCGGGAAGTCGGTGGACATGGTCCATCCCGTTACCAACGCGCCGCCGAGGTTATCGGTGGCGATAGCTGTTCCT
Source organism: uncultured Acidobacteriaceae bacterium (assembly GCA_963849315.1). Lineage (GTDB taxonomy): Bacteria > Acidobacteriota > Terriglobia > Terriglobales > Acidobacteriaceae > PALSA-188. The sequence continues at coordinate 1,590,148 of CAWKGT010000002.1, forward strand.
GTGTCTGCCAGAGTTCCACCCAAATAAGTGAAGTAAAGGAAAGGAACATTCGTTCCGGTGGTTCCGGTGGTAGTCAAATTGCCGAATTTGGCTACAAAAGCGTCAGGGGCGGAGCCAGTAGCGGGACAAGAGCCGGGGAGCGGATAAGCAGTAGTCGGCAGCGGGGGCTCGTTCAGACAGCCGGCGAATGGCGCGGGCCCGCTTGACCCCGATGGGCGCGAAATATCGGGGGAAGTAGTAGAGCCAGTGATATACGCGTCAAAACTGGTATCGACGGCGATGCCGTAGGCGATGTCGTCTCCGCTGCCTCCGAAATAAGTCAGGTAAGTCAGGGAAAGCTGCGAGCTGCAAGGCGCGCCCGTGGGAACGCTGAATTTCGCCACCCACGCATCGAGACCTGCCCCTTTGACGCCCTGATTCGCATTGAGCGTGGGCATATCGACGAAGTTCGTTCCGCCAGTCAGATACGCATCGCAATTTGTGTCGACGGCGATGCCGCCGCCTAGCGCCAATCCGGTGGTCGGCATACTGCCGCCGATGTAGGTCGAGTAAACGAGGCCGCCGGGACCGGTAATAGTGGGATCGAATTTTGAAAAGAAATATTGGTCCGCTGCCTTGGGAGTGGTCTGTAATGCGGTGGGCGTGGTGGGAAAAGTGGGCGAAGTCGTGGTGCCGCTCACATATTCTTTGCCGAGATTATCGACGGCGACTCCAGTAGCGACGTCGGTTCCGGTACCGGAAAGATATGTGGAGTAAAGCAAGCTCGCGCCGTTGGCGGAGATTTCGCTGACGAAGGCATGGGTGCCGGCAGAGGCAGCGATGGGCTGATAGGAACTTGCGAGTGCGGGAAAGTTCGCTGAATTTGTGGTTCCCGCAACATGAACATTGAAGTTGGGATCAACCGCGATTCCGGCTGTGATGTCAGTTCCGGCTCCTCCCAGATACGTCGTAAAATCCAGGCCGGTTCCGGCGGCGTTCAATCTGGTGATAAACACATCGCTGTTAGTAAGACCCGTGGGACATGGGGACGGACTTACGGGGCTGATGGGATTTGACGGAGGGGTATCGAGACAAGCCTGAAAACTGGCTGGAACGGTGGCGGTAGCGGCGGCAGCCGTAACTATGCCAGGAAAATCGAGCGAGGTCGTGGCCCCCGCAATGTAGGTTCGGAATGCGGAATCAACCGCGATGGCAGGGCATCCGGGGGTTCCTTGCGCCGTAGAAATACCCAACTGCGCCTGTTCGATAGTGGAACAACTCTCGCTGCCGGAGCCTCCGAGATAAGTCGAATAGGTCAGAAGCGGATCGATGATTAGAGCGCGAGAGTGATCGTAGTCGCCGATTTCAAATCCGACTTCATTGCCGCGTAGCGAGAACCCTCCCGCAATCGACTTCTGCTCGGCACCGATCTTTTGGTATATACGAGGCGCTTGCAATTCGACGTTGCCAGAACCGCTGGCAAAAATCAGATTGCCTTGCGCCGAAAGCTTGAGTTTTTGCGGGGCGTCGAATCGCAGAGAGACCTGGGCGGGATCGGCGCCGGGCGAAACTTCAAAATCATATTCCAATGCGCCTTGGCTGCCGTAATAGACGAGATCGATTCCGGGATAAATATCGCGGTATTCCACCCGGGCGAAGTGGGGAACATTGCGATGCCAGCGGACGGGGTCATTGCCTATGAAGTAGTTGCTCTTGCCGGGTAGTTGGCCGCCAGCTTCAACGATCGAAGCACTGTTCGCGTGGTTCAGCGACATTCGCAGAATGGAATTCTGCGGAGAAGAGGTTGAACTGAGCGCCAATACGGCTTGATTTTCAGTCAAATAAAGGCTGTAGCCGGCACCGCGCGTGAGAAATTTTACCTGGGGATCGGCTTGTCCCTGATTCGGCTCGAAGGCTAAGGGCAGGCGACCATAAGAGGCGGCGAGTTGCACGTGGCTGGCGGGAGCATGACCAAATTGCGCCTGGACGCTGTGCGAGGCTTTGCCGGGGAAAAGTGCTTGACCGGCGTCGAACCTGAGCAGGCAAATCCCACCTAAAAGGATCGCAAAGCCAATCAATAGAACGCGCGGGATCGAAAACCTCTCGCTGCGGGAAGTCAAATTCAAGAGCTCCTCCGAGTGTCCGGGCCGTGATTTTTCCATCGAGTGGAGAAGAAGAAAAAAATGATGTGCAAGATACCGAGGCTCCGCCAGGGAAGCAGAAGTGCGTCCGCCGCCATTTGTACCGAAAGTAAGTAACTACTTAAACATCTGACGGATACTGTGTCAAGATGCGCGGCCTTTAGGGCTTGACCAATTCGTGAGATGCGGCGGAAGGGCGCTGGAGATGCCGACCTGTCAAGAATGACTAGTAAGAAAAGAGCTTCGGAATTTGCTGGATTGCGTGCTGCGGTTCGGCGGGTACGGTTTGATATCCAGTCCAAAGCTTGAATTTAGACGAGCCGCGTGCGCCATTAACTGAGACAATTCCCGCGATTTTTCGCTTGCAAACAAAGCGCGACTAGCCGAGTCTGGCATGGAAGTTTGGGCGCGGTTGAAGCCTTGAACCGCCTCGGCGAGGTAATTGATGCTGCAAGAACAACAATCGGATATGCAGAGCGTGCAGGAAAGACGCATCATGCGCCGATTTTATATGCGGCTGCCGGCCACGGTAAAATTTTCTGCAAGCGTGCCGCCGATGGAAATAATGACGGAGACGCAGAATGTCAGCGCGCGCGGAATCTATTTTTTCCTCGATCAACCTCTTATTCAAGGCGCATCGATTGAAGTCACTATGACTTTTCCGCCGAACATCACTCTTACCGATGCGGTGCGGGTGCGGTTTGTGGCGAGAGTGGTGCGCATCGAACAGCCTCTGCCGGTTTCACGGATAGGAGTGGCGGCGATGATCGAGGAATATGAATTCCTGCGGTCCGCGCCCAGCACTGATTTTCCGGCACCCCCGGATCCAGGATGGAATGCCGGGAATTAGTCAGGCTTCCGATAGGCTTCCCGCTTTAGCCTTTGGTATTTCATGACCAGGATGCCAATGTATGTAGCGTGGATAATCCAGGTTGCGGCGTATGCGGCGTAGAGGTAATTCATCGCGGGCTGGGAACCTCAAGCATGGATGCCAAAGCGTTTGTTTCTTCCACCTGGCGGCTTAGAATTTCAAGGCGATAGCGGGCCCAAAACATTAGCAGTCCAAGGCAGATGAATGCTGCCCAGTTGATAAGCCACACGCGGAACATGCTGGGGTCGATGGAACCGCCCCCGCCGACGACGGGTTGTGGATGCTGGGTGCGAAAGAACCAGATCGAAAAGTAGACGAGCGGCATATCCAGCGCGCCAAATATAGCCAGAGCGGCGGCGAGAACCGGCGCTTGTCCGCCGGTAGCAAAGCGGCGCAGCACCAGATAACTCACATAGATCAGCCACAAAACCAGGGTCGAGGTAAGACGCCAGTCCCACGTCCACCAGATACCCCACACGGGACGCGCCCACAAAGGACCGGTAACCAGCACCACGGTACAAAAAACTACGCCAATCTCAGCGGCAGATACGGCGACGGCATCGGCTCGCGGACTGCGGCGAATTAAATAAACAATGGACGCGACGAAATTGGTGAAAAAGAAAAGAAAAGCGGTCCATCCGGAAGGAACGTGATAATAGATGATGCGGTAAACCTGACCCTGCATTTGATCGGTAGGGGCGACGAACATGGCCTGGTAGAACGCGTAGCCGAGGAATGCAAGGGTGAAAATTGCGAGTATAGGGAAGGCTTTTTTCATTCCGCGTGCAGCACGGTTTCAAATAACAGGAGGCAAGCGATAGTAAACACCAAGTCGTACGTTACTAGCAATACGATCCAGAATTTTGCGGAGTCCTGTCCCAGCAAAATTGCATTAGTGGCCTGCACCATCGCGAGCAAGGCGGGAATGGCGATGGGGAAAAGCAGGAGCGGCAGCATGACTTCGCGGCTGCGCGTATGCAAAGACATCGCCGCGAAAAATGTACCATTCACCACCAGCGCCCAAGTACCGAGCATCGCGACGGGAAGCAATTGCCATGCGGGGCCGAGGGCGCGAAGATTGTAAAAAACGGTGAAGAGCGGCGTCATCAGAGCTTGCAGGACGCTAACGAAAATAAAATTCCCCAACGCCTTGGCGAGAAATAAAGGATTGGCGGGGGCGGGCGAAACGCGATACGCATCGAGAACCGCATTTCGCATTTCCCGCGCCCAGGTCTGATTGAGGGCGACGACGGCGGCAAAAAGAAATGCGACCCAGACTAGGCCGCCGGCGATGCGGCGGGATTCTTCCGCGGTAGGGTCGAAGGAGAAACTAAAAATCACGACCACGAGCAACGCAAAGAACAGCATGGAATTGATCGCATCCTTCGAGCGCCATTCCATCCGCAGATCTTTGGCGAGAGTCGTAAGCGTGATGGCGGCGAAGGAACTCATTGGTTTATTTCCCGAGTCCGGCTGATAATTCTTCCGGCTTCCATGGCAACGAATTCATCCGCGACGCCGTTAAGCAGAGCTCCTTGATGAGTGACGAGAAACAATGTCGTTCCGTGGTTTCGCAGCGTGGATAGCAGGTTGACCATGAGGTTGGCGGAATGAGCATCAACGTTCGAGAATGGCTCGTCCAGCAAAAGAATCTGGGGATCGTTGAGCAACGCTCTGGCCAGCGACATTCGCTGACGCATTCCCTGCGAATATTGCGCGATGGGACGGGCGAGGGCGGGGTCGAGATTAACTTTGCAAATAGTCTCGGTACAACGTTGGCTGTCTTCGATTCCGTACAGTTTCGCGAAGTAACGCAGATTTTCCATTCCGGAAAGGTCGTCATAGAGCAGCGAGGGATGAGCCATGTATCCGATGTGGCGGCGAGTTGAATAGAGATTTTTGGTTCCTAAAATAGAAATTGTTCCGCGCGTCGGCCGTGCCAGCCCGGCTAGTGTGCGAAGAAGAGTGGTCTTTCCGGCGCCATTGCCGCCGATGATGGCATAGAGCCTTCCGGCGGGGAATTCCGCGCTGATTCCGCGCAGGGCGGCGAAGCGTCCGAATTGCTTTACGAGATTATTGACGACAACGGCTGGCGGGCTGCCTGGTGACTGGATTTGGCTCACGAGATTTATGAAGGATACCGGAGTCTAGGGTTTTTGGCGGTCCAATCTTAGCAGCCGGGGCGAGCCAGTTTGCCAGGTGAATCCACACACATTTTTGGCGCATGTGAGAGCAAACATTCTGCTGGGCAATAGAGTGTAATCCGCATTGCCACTCTGCTTTTCAGGTCAATGCCTGGTCGAGCGCGAAAATTTATAAGCGCCTGGCCCGGGTTTTGGGTTGTGTATCCAACCTGGCGAAGGACGTGCTCATCGTACACTCGTGAGTAGGCGCCCGGTCCGGGAAATTTAAATGCCCGTTTTGCTTCCATCAACGCAGCATCACATCGACGCTTTGTCGAGGCTCCTTTTCCGCGGATATACCAGCGATTTTTCGGCCGCGGATGCGAGTTTGGAGGAACTGCGTCCGGTCTTTGAATATGTAAACGGGCTTACACAGGAGCAACGCGCCGAATTCCTTCGGGTGGCGGACATCCATCACGTAACGGTCCGTGCGTTGCAAGTATTGCAGAAGTTTGCAATCGAGACAGGAAATGAGCCAGTTCGCGACTGGTCGGATACGGTTTTATCGCGCGAGCGAAGCCGCATAGCACACGCGGTGAACTCGCTTCATCCGGTATGTGAGGCGCTGGAGCGGGCAGGGGCGAAAGTCACCGTCATCAAATCGCTGGACCACTGGCCTGACTTGGGATCAGATTTAGATCTTTATACCAGCGGGGACCGGGCAACGGTTGTACAAACATTATCCGAATCCTTCAAAGCCAAACTTGAACCCCGCAGTTGGGGCGACCGCCTGGCACACAAATGGAATTTCAGCATTCCGGGACTGCCGGAGTTCATCGAAATTCACGTTCGATATTTGGGGCAAACCGGAGAGCACACCGCTATGGCCCGACGGGTGGTTGAACGCAGAGTTTCAAAAACAGTGGATGGGATTCCATTTTTCGTGCCGGCCCCGGAAGAACGAGTCATTATTTCAACTCTTCAGCGAATGTACCGGCACTTTTATTTTCGACTTTGCGACATGGCCGACTTTTCGCTCTTACTACAGAACCGCGCCATCGATTTTGTCGAGCTGAGAAATGCGGCAAAGATCGGCGGTATATGGCCCGGCGTTGCCACATTTCTTCTTCTCATTTCGAAGTATGTAAAAAGCTATGGGGGAAACGCTCCCGTTCCGGCCGAAGTATTGTCGTCCGCATACGGTCAAGATATTCAGGTTTATCTTGGAGGCGATTTCCTGCGAGTTCCGCGCGGTCCCGCGGCGAGCCTTTATGGGGCGCAACTCATGAGCGCTGGAAGGCAGGGCAATGTTCGCGCGATGACGCGCCTGCCACTTCTGCCTCCGCTGGCGATCTCGGCTTTGCTTGCCTACAAACTTACGGGAAGCGACAAGGGCGTGTGGTAGACGGGTGTCGTACAGCATTTACGGTATTCAATACAGATAACTTAAATCGTAAGGTTGAATATCTTTAATTCTTCTGCGTTTGATCTTTTCAAACCCAGCCACCTCTCACGATGAGAATCGCTCAAGTCGCGCCGCTATACGAAAGTGTTCCGCCGAAATTGTACGGCGGTACGGAGCGGGTGGTCTCTTGGCTGACGGAGGAACTGGTCCGACTCGGCCACGACGTGACTCTTTTCGCCAGTGGGGATTCGGTTACCTCTGCGAAACTGATTCCGGCTTGCGGCGAAGCGCTGCGACTCGATCAAAGTTGCATTGACCAGTTGGCGCATCACATTGTGATGCTGGAGCAAGTTTTCCGTAATCCTAGCGCCTTCGATATTATCCATTTTCATATCGATTACATGCACTTTCCGGTGAGCCGCAGGGAACGGAGCTTGAGCGTCACGACGCTGCATGGCCGGCTTGATATCCCCGACCTGCTTCCTCTTTATCGCACCTATCCGGAAATGCCGGTGGTTTCGATATCCGATGAGCAGCGAAAACCTTTGCCCTGGCTCAATTGGCAGGGAACCGTGCTTCACGGGCTACCGCGGGACCGGTATAAATTTCATGGCGGGTCGGGAAAGTACCTTGCATTTCTGGGACGAACCTCGCCAGAGAAAGGATTGGATCGGGCGATTGAGATCGCAAAACGGGCAAAACTTCAACTAAAAGTCGCCGCCAAGATCGATCACGCCGACATTGATCACTTCGAGGCTAAAATTAAGCCTCTGCTTGATCACGAACTAATCGAGTTCATTGGAGAAATCGGTCCGGATCAAAAGAACGAATTTCTGGGAAATGCGATGGCCTTATTATTCCCAATACAGTGGCCGGAACCGTTTGGGCTGGTAATGATTGAAGCTATGGCTTGCGGAACGCCGACTATCGCTTATCCATCGGGGTCGGTAGGAGAAGTGATGAAAGACGGCGTAACCGGATTCGTAGTGGCGGACGAAGATGCGGCAGTCGCCGCCGTGAAAAGAATTCCAGAGATTGACCGCCGAAAATGCCGTGACTACTTTGAACGATGCTTTACCTCCGCCCGCATGACCCAGGACTATCTTAGAATTTATGAACGAATGATCCAGGCAAGGACGGCTGCCATCACTATTCCCGAGGGAGATCCAAGTTGGAAGAGACTAACGTCTCCCATCAGTACTACATAGCCGCCAAATCGTCGCCCACCGACGAGCGCAGCGGAGTTCTGAAATACGGAAAGATGTTTTGCGTCTTTGACCGGTTTGGAGATATTCACACTTCCGGGCTTGGCGAAGAAGGACTTTTCTTTGAGGGCACGCGGCACCTCTCCCAGTTGGCGGTGAGTTTGTGGAACTCGCGTCCCTTACTCCTCAGCTCTACCGTCGAAAGCAATAATTTTCTGTTCACGGCTGACTTGGCGAACCTGGACGTCTCCCACAAAAACGAAGTCGTGATCAACCGGGGGACGCTTCATTTGCACCGCGCGAAATTCCTCTGGAGAGATTGTTTCTATGAAGAATTTAAATTTACCAACTATGGATTGGTACCGCTGGTCGTTCCGGTACAGGTGACATTCGACGCTGACTTTGCGGACATTTTCGAAGTGCGAGGCATGCACCGTGCACGCAGGGGGCAACGGCTGGAAAGTGAAGTAGAGGAAGGCCGGGTCACGCTCGCTTACGCGGGGCTCGACGGCATTGTGCGCAAGACCAGCGTGGGTTCTGAACCACATCCCAAGAATATTTCAGCAACGGAAATGCAGTTTCAGCTTGCTCTGGATCCCGGAGCGCACGCGGCATTGCAACTGACTATCTGTTGCGACCCAGAGCAGCCGCAGACTTTCGATTACTCCGTGGCATTGCAGGACGCGCGCGCAGAAGTGAATCATCTGGATGCTGAGATGCCGGAGATTCAAAGCTCCAATTCGCGCTTTAACGATTGGGTGCGACGGTCCATCGCGGATGTGCGGATGATGACCATTGGAAATCCGGAAAAGGATTATCCGTATGCCGGCGTGCCGTGGTTCAGTACGGTGTTTGGGCGCGATGGGATCATTACCGCGCTCGAAACGTTATGGATTAATCCTTTAATTGCGAAAGGGGTATTGCAATATCTCGCAAAAACCCAGGCCACGGAAATCAATCCTGCGATCGAAGCCGAACCGGGGAAGATTCTGCATGAGATGCGAAGGGGAGAAATGGCAAATCTGCATGAAATCCCTTTCGGGTGTTATTACGGAACGGTCGACGCAACGCCGCTCTTCATCATGCTTGCGGGAGCTTATTACGATCGAACAGGGGATCGGGAGCTTATTCAGCAATTGTGGCCGCACATTGAAGCGGCATTGCGATGGATCGATAAATTCGGAGACGCAGACGGCGACGGATTTGTGGAGTATGCGCAGCATTCCAGGAATGGACTGGTCCAGCAGGGATGGAAGGATTCGAATGATTCGGTGTTTCATGCCAACGGAACCCTCGCGATTGCTCCGATTGCCCTGTGCGAGGTTCAAGGATATGTTTATGCGGCAAAAATTGCCGCCGCTAACTTGAATAACGCGTTGGGCAATAGCGGGGGACATGAGAGTCTTCTGGCGGAGGCGGAGCAATTGAAGTCGCGCTTCGAAGAGGCATTTTGGTGTGACGATATATCGTTTTACGCATTGGCACTGGATGGGAAGAAGAAAGCCTGCAAGGTTCGCACTTCGAACGCCGGTCACTGTTTATACACAGGAATAGCATCGCGGGATCACGGTGAGACGGTAGCGAAGTCGCTGCTGGGCCCGAATTTCTGCACGGGATGGGGGATCCGAACCGTTGCCTGTGGCGAAGCTCGATACAATCCCCTTTCTTACCATAATGGATCGGTTTGGCCACACGACAACGCAATCATCGCAAGCGGGGTCGCGAGATATGGATCGAAGGCATTGGCTGGAAAGATTTTGCTGGGTTTGCTGGACGTGAGTAATCAGGTCAATCTGCATCGGCTGCCGGAATTGTTTTGCGGAATTGAGCGCCGTCCTGCCGAGGGGCCTACTTTGTATCCGGTGGCATGTTCTCCGCAAGCGTGGGCGGCTGGAGCGGTATTTCTCGCTCTACAAGCCTGCCTGGGAATAACTGTTGACGACAAGAATCGCAAGATGATCTTGAAACGGCCATTTTTGCCGGAAGGTATCCCGCAGTTATGGATCAATGGACTTCGCTGCGCGGGATCGTCGGTTGATTTATACCTCGAGAGGCAAAATAACGGGGCCCGCGTGGCTACCGAAACTTCAAGCGATATTGAAGTGTCGGTAATTTCTTAGTTACGAAATCGGCTCTCGCAATTAATAAGGATTACTAAAGCACCGTCGGCGATGAACTACAGCGTCGACCGGATGGCGCGGCTGCCATGGCCAGACTATTGTTCTACAGTACAAGTACAGATATAGGGTGCTCGCACGGGCACAGAAGAGGCCACAAATATGAAAATGCGAAGTAGAGCAGTGAAGAATGTCCTTGCGCTCAGCACCGCAATCTTCCTCATGTGCTGCATGAGTTGGGCGGCCGACGATAAGGATCAGTCCGACATCGATAAGCGTGTCGATGCAGCTGCCAATGTCCTAAATGAAATAATGTCAGTCCCAGACAAAGCGATTCCCGACAAAGTCATGAGCGATGCCAAGTGCGTTGCCGTGGTTCCGTCGATGATTAAGATCGCTTTAGGCTTCGGGGGAAGTCACGGGAAAGGTGTAGCAACCTGCCGCACAGGTCATGGCTGGAGCGCCCCCGCACCTATCACTATCACTGGCGGAAGCTGGGGATTACAGCTTGGCGGCCAGGCTGTTGATCTGGTGATGATAATCACGAATGACCAGGGCATGCAGCATCTGCTGTCCAGCAAATTTAAGATTGGCGCCGATGCATCCGCGGCCGCCGGCCCCGTTGGCCGCGATGCCGCCGCTGATACGGATTGGAAGATGAAAGCTGAAGTTCTGACTTATTCTCGTGCGCGCGGGGTTTTCGCGGGCATCGATCTCAACGGTTCGGCAATCACTCAGGACAAGGACGAAACCCGCATTCTCTATGGGAAGATGGTTTCATTCGAGACGATTCTGAATGGACGAATTCCTCCGCCCAGCGGAACACAGTCGTTTTTGACAGCAGTGCGCAAATACGCCGGGGAGGCGCGAGACAAAGATCAAGGCGAAATGAGAGCGCCTGACGCCGAACACACAACTACAACGCGATAAATATCGCCATCACTGTTAACGGTCAGGCCTCGGCCTGGCCGTTTTCACTTTGCGGGCTCCAGCAACCAGCACTCGGGAAAAGCACATCGAAGCGCCGTGCCTGATCACACACATTCCGAGGAAAACGATTTACCCGTCACTTCATCGGAGCCCGCCGAACTTCCTCCCGAGCAGGAGGCGCTTTTTCGGGAAGTCCTGGTAACGCTGGAGAAAAAAAATCTTCCATTCGCGGTATCTGGAGCGTTCGCCCTGCAAGAGCATACGGGTATCTGCCGATGGACTAAAGACCTGGATATTTTTCTCACTTCGCGCAACGCGTCACGGGCGCTGCGCTATTTGGAAGAGCGCGGGTTCGTTTGCGAAGTTCGAGATCCCGTATGGCTAAACAAGGCGCATCGCGATGACTTTTTCGTGGATTTGATTACCGGGATGAGCAACGGGGTAATTGTGGTGGATGATTCATGGATTGAGCGGGCGCGTCCGGCGATTATTCACGGCGTCGCTACTCGGGTTCTTGCACCGGAGGAACTTATCGCCTCAAAGCTTTTTGTGATTCGACGGGAGCGTTTTGATGGCGCCGATATCGCTCATGCACTCTACGGGACTAAAGGCAAGCTTGACTGGGACAGGTTACTGGCTTTAGCCGGCGACCATTGGGAAATTCTTTTGTGGGCTTTGGTCCTGTACCGATATGTATATCCTGCGCAAACCGAATACGTGCCGAAGACAGTTTGGGCGGATTTGCTGGGCCGCTTTTCAGCGGCGGTTTCCACCCCCGCACCGGGGGCCAAGTTCCGGGGCAGCCTGGTTGACGACCGTATGTTTGCGATTGACGTGAATGAGTGGGGATTAGAAGACGTTTTGCAGGAATACCGGGCTCGTAAGCTGGAGTCGGACGCGAGGGACTCATCCTGATGAGAATAGCGGCCACCGCCGATTTACATTTCACCGCGCAGCGTTTCAGCATCCTGCAAGATCAACTGAATAAGGTGCGGGATGAAGCGGATGTATTTCTGCTCGCAGGTGATTTGACCAATTACGGCAAGGCGGAGGAAATGGAGCCGTTGCTGAATGCGATTGTCCGCTTGCGTATTCCGACTATCGGGGTGCTGGGAAATCACGATTATGAGAGCGGCCAGGAAGCTGAACTAATGCGCATGATGACAGCGGCGGGACTTAAAGTATTAGACGGAAGCGCATACGAAAGAGATGGCGTTGGTTTTGCGGGCACAAAGGGCTTTGTGGGCGGGTTTGGCCGCGGCGTTCTCACGGCATTTGGTGAATCCGAGGTTAAAACCTTCGTTCGGGCCTCGATCGATGAAGCACTCAAGCTGGAACGCGCAATGTCGCAATTACGCACGCGAAAACGGGTGGTTGTGCTGCACTATGCTCCGATTCTGGCAACCGTTATCGGGGAGGCGCCGGAAATTTATGCGTTCCTAGGCACTTCTCGCTTGGCGGAAGTAATTGACCGCCATGGCGCGGATCTGGTGGTCCATGGTCATGCTCATAATGGAAAATTGGAAGGGCATACGACCGCGGGGATTCCTGTCTACAACGTCGCTATTACGCTTCTGGAGGCGCAGAAACCATCGGCGGTCTATCGGGTATTCGACGTTTAGACTTGGTAGCTACATACAAATTCGTCTACTCATACACGCTTGACCTTATTGGAGTACTAAGGCCGTGGTTGTAAGTTTCGTTGCGGGAAGGTTTAGCGCGATGAGTCTTTCGCGGATGCGCGGGCCAGTTTAGACGGCATTCTTCTCACCGCACCGGCACGGCGCGCCTGGTGACTTCCAGTACCTGGAGAATCACATGGGAACCATACTTCTGATTATCTTGATCCTGCTTCTCGTGGGCGCCTTACCTACCTGGCCCTACAGCACCGGTTGGGGATACTACCCCAGCGGCGGACTTGGCTTGGTTGTGGTTATCCTCCTTATCCTGGTATTAATGGGCCGAATCTAAATCAACAGAAAAAATCGGAGCCGCTTAAGCAGCGCGGGTCTGTGTGCCCGGCATAGACCCCTTGGCATCTCATATTCGTCGCCGTGTTGGGCCCGGTTGCTTTTTTTTGTGACCGGGTCTGGAAACGTGGTACAGCATTCAACCGTTAGACCTACACATTTAGCTGCATTGTTGAACCATCGCTATCCACGTAGCGTCAATGCGGACCCCAATGCAAGACTTTTTCCGTGCACCGTCACTTTCTGGCCATTGCGAGTTTTTTGAAGTAGTGCCGGTGCAAGTATCCACTCCACTTCGCTGCGAAGGTGCTATGCGGATCAATCCAAATCTCAGGAGATGACCAAATGAAGAATGTTCTGTTGTGTATGTGTACCGCGTTTATATTTTTTGTGGCCAGCGCTATTGCTCAAACCCCAACCGATTCCAATTCGGCGGGAAGCCAGGGAACTCAAGGTTCGTCTCCCTCAATGAATGGGCAGACGGGCTCAACTTCTCCAAATGCCAACCCGGACTCGATGTCCCAGGGGTCGACGGGAAATATGTCTTCAAAGAATTCGATGGGCGAGAAAAAAATGAAGGGCTGCATCCAGTCGCAAGGCGGGCAGTATATGCTGCAAACCAAAAAGGGTAAGGATGTCATGCTTACCGGACAGGATGTCTCCGCTCACGTTGGCCATGAAGTCACAGTTCATGGGATGTGGGAGGGTGGAAGTTCTGCAATGTCGAGTACATCAACTGCAAGCGGATCAGCGAGCAAGTCGTTCAACGTAACCAGCGTTGACATGATTTCGGACACTTGCAGCATGGGAAAAGGCAATAAGGGCGGAATGTCAGGTAGCAGCGGAATGTCGGGCGGCGGGATGGGCAGCACAGGCGCCAGCACGGGTTCCAGCAGCGGTTCCAATGGGACCGGCAGCGCGACTACACCACCCCAGTAGTTTTGTGGAAAACAACGAGCCGGAGGCGTTTACGCTTCCGGCTTTTCTCTTTCCGGGCCACTCACTGAGCTCAGCTCGGTAGTGAAAATGCCTGTTCTCGACAGTCATCCGTTCCCGCAGAAGTACAATTGCATCCGGATGCACTCAGTGAAACTTCCTTAAGCTGGATAATTTAAGAAGTTCTATTACCATCTCCCGATGCCGCGATCAAAAGTCATATGTGTCCTTTTGCTAGTTGGGGCCGCTATTCCCAGCACGGCAAGGACGCGGAAGAGCCATCAGGAGCAAATGCCGAGCAAGCAGCTAACACAGGAGATGACATTGTTGTTTTGCAGGTCAATCCGCTGCGACTGCTTGGGGTCTTGAGGCGCAACGGCGTGAAATACACACGAGGGCTGTCGATTGACCATCGAAACGGGAAGACGACGGTTCTCGCGTACCGACAGGACCACTGGGAGCGTCACGACTTTCCTGACGTTCAGCCCTAGCCCGAGGACTTCATTTCACTCATTGAATGCTAATTGGGTGTGCAATCCAACGACGCGCTGAGGTGTGCTTTGAGTTCTGGTAACATTTGGATCATCGGGCTTGATGGAGGACCCAAATGTCAAATTTCACCAGACGTGAATTCCTGAAAACCGGGCTTGCGGCGGGCACGCTCGCGGTCACAGGAACGCTCCCAATGATTGCAGAGCGCCGGAGAGCAACCGACTTGGTTACGCTGGGACGGTCCGGAGTGAAAGTAACCCGGCTGGCGTTTGGCACGGGAAGCTTCAGCGGCCAAGTGCAACGGGATCTCGGGCAGGATGGGTTCACGCGCCTGGTGCGCTACGCCTACGATCACGGCATTCGCTTTTTCGAGACCGCCGAATCTTATGGTGACATGCATAACATGCTGGGCATCGCTCTCGGAGGCATTCCGCGAGAGAGTTATCAACTGATGTCGAAAGTGACCACTCGCGATGGCGAGAATCCACAAGAAAAATTCGACGAGCTGCGGAAACTGGCGAACACGGAATATTTCGACATCATGTTGTTGCACTGGCAACACACCGCGACATGGCCAACCGATACGCGACGCTGGGAGGACGCGATTCTGGAAGCCGAATCGAGGAAAGTTATAGTGAGTCACGGTGCGTCGGTCCATGGCTTGCCTGCGCTGCGACGGGTCCCAGGGAATAAGTGGCTGGACATTGCCATGATCCGGGTGAATCACAAAGGCAAGAGCATGGACGCCGAGGATTACGCTACACAGGGCTTAGGGAACGTCCCCGAAGTGGTCGCACACGTAAAGGAAGTCCGCAAAGAAGGAATGGGCGTAGTTTCCATGAAGCTTATAGGCGAAGGCACATTCGACCGTGAGGACCGGCAGAAGGCGATGAAGTTCGCGTTCCAGAATGCCGGGGTCGATTGCGTGACCGTCGGCTATAAAACTACGGCCGAGATTGATGAGGCGATTGAGAATTTGAATTTGGCGCTTGCGTAGGATGCGTGACTGTGTTTTTCAGCAGGTGTGGGCTGGCGTGGCTTGAAGCACGCGATGATCGCGGACGTAGGCAATGAGAACAGAAGCGCAGCCTTGATTTAGAAAGACATCGCCATTTCAGTCAGTGACCACGCCCGTGGGCGTCTCACAGGACGTACATCCTCAGCATCCACCAAACCAGGAATATCGCGACGACGGCCCCTGCGATGTGAACTATCCAGTCGCCAGCTGTTTTTGGTTTTCCAAAATTGAACATGCGGCATGGTAACAGGCCCGAAATCGTCCGTGGCCATCACGACTAGATGCGCGAATGGCAGCTGGAAGCGATTCCTCGATTATTTATAAACCCCAAATGCGGTTCGCTCCAAAGACCAGTCAATCTATTGGGCTAAACGCGGTCAAGCCGCGACCATCGCCAAAAATCCGGGCGGGGATTTTGTAGGAGCGCTGTTCGAAGATACGATTGTTGATGTTGTCATGGTTCCTTTCTCCTACAAATAGATCGGGATTAAAGACTTTGCCAAGCTGCGCTTGGCTGGACAGCCGAGGGCGACTGTCCCTACGCGATTTACCAGGGCACTTTGTGAATAGCTTCGAATCGCACGGCGATAGCCAAAGCGAAAGCAATGATCACTGCCCAAGCATCCAACGAAAGAGGTCTGTGCGACATAGAGCCTCCTTTCGTTAAAGGTTGACTCCCTTATGGCAGGTAATAGCGGAACGATGAGAACACCATTGGCTCGATGGCATTGGGAGTGCCGCCAACGCCGCGCCACGAGTTGCGATCGACGTAGGAAAGTTGCGGTCCCCACTGGATCGTGCCTCGCGGGCCTTTGTAGAAGCGATACCACAGACCGAAAGTGCCTTCGATTATCGAGCGCGTGTCGCCGGTGCAATTCGTCAATGCGCCCGGCAGGAATCCGCTTGTCGATGTGGGATACTGGCCCGCGACCGGCGTCCCGGGGACCATTTCAGTCGAGCAACCGGCATTGCTGAACAAGGGCGAACCGTAGCCTTCGCCCTTACCGCCGGAAACGAAAGCGGTGCGCTCGTCATATTCGCCGCCAACGTATCCATACACGTCGAGCTTGCGGCCGCGGTACTCGATGGTTTCTAACGATTGGTAATTGCGGATAGGAACGAGCACGCCATCGGGACGCACGGTCACGTCCGCCAATTGGGAGGCGCCGTAGCGGCCCGTGCCTGAGCCGCCAAAGAAGTGCGCCGCAATATCCACATGTTTGTTTGCGACGGAAACGCGTGCGTTGGCGCCCACACCTTTGCCGATACTGGTGTCGTTGTATGCGCCTTTGGCGGACGGAGTGGCCAGATTTGCGTCTGGAAACAGGCGATCGCGAAAGGTGCTGACTAATCCGAAAACTTCAAAATGCACCGGTCCTGGTTGGAAAACGGCTTTGCCGATAAAGTCAGGGAGCTTGTTATACGAATACGTTGTCGCAGGATTGTACGCGCCGGTGTTGGCACCCGGGGCACCGAGGAGAAAATCCTGCGTATTGCCGTGAACGGTTAACAGGGTCTGCGCGTTCTCAGCGGAGAATGCGAGCCAGAAAGTGTTGCTGAAATTTTTAGCGACGCGCACTCCGAACTGCCGCGGATTGCTGAAGCCCGCGTTGTAGGAAGTGTCGATGGTTAACGGAATAGCTTCGCTGCGGTTGTCCACGCCATTTCTGGTTTCGGCGATCAGGGTCCACATCTGGCCGCCGGTGACGCTCCACCCATTGTTAAATGCGACTTGTCCCCAGCCCTGTCGTAACCGGAGGGTGTAGCTATTAGTGACGTTGCTGGTGGAACTTGTTCCGGCAGAAAGGAAGTCAGACTCGACGTAGCCCGATAGCTTCGCACTGGCGAGGTTGCTTTCCGCCAGCAAAGCCACACGCGTTGCCCGGCCGGAGCCAAAGAATTCCGAAAGCCGGCTGGAAGAGCTGCCGTCGTATGGGATCAAATTTAAGGGAGTGGAGATGTCCGACGCGAGTCCAGCGCGCCGCCAGACCGCGTCGGCCGAGACGAACCCGCCCGGCGTGAGATTGATTCCCTTGTAACGAACGCTCAAAGGATTTTCCAGGGTTGACACGTTTTTCTGTGTTTCTTGCAACGCCAGAGCAGTGCTGGATGAACTCTGCTTTACGCCTGAAATATCCTCGTGGATAGACGCCAGATCCTGGTCTTGCCCGCTAGCTTGCGCCGCGGCAGCGTCGGCCTTAGTTTGGGCGGATGCGGCGTTTGCATACGCTTGCTGCGTTGCGTCCAGCACTTGCTGGAGTTGTGTGCGCAACTGATCGACTTGCCGGCCCTGTTGATTGATCTGCTGCTGTTGCGCCTGCACCAGCTCTCTTAACTGCTGAACTTCGAATTCAGCAGCCGTAGGTGCGGGTTTTTTTTTGACCGCGAGGGAGTGGGGGGTTGTGGTAGTGGTGGTTGAATTCTGTGCAATCGCATGGGCGAGCAATGCCAATGCAATTATCACGATGGATATAGTAGAGATTGCAGAGCGGCGTTTTGCTGGTTTCATTTGTTTAAGGGCTCCTATATTTTTCGCTTAGCGGACTAAGCACGACCTATTGAACTAATTGCAGAGAATTTAAGCCGGCGATAATCCCCATTTTTGCTGAATTCGCCGTTCAACCGTTCGAAAAACGAGACCATCGACGATATATCCGATTCCGATAATCAATATCATGACTGCGATTACCTGGCTCATGTCATTGAGGTCACGCCCCATCATGAGTAACTGGCCCAGTCCAAGGCTCACAAAAATCATTTCGCCAGAAATCAGAGAGCGCCACGCAAATGCCCACCCTTGTTTCAAACCCGACACAATATACGGAAAGCTTGCAGGCAGCAGAACATACCAAAACAGCGGAAATCCTCGCGCCCCGAGATTGCGTCCCGCCATGCCGTATATCTTTGGCATTTGATGGCGCCCGGTTTCCATGGCGATAGTGACTGACAGTAAAGAGCCCATCACGACAACAAAGAGAATTGCTTTTTCGCTGAGTCCGAACCAAAGCACGGCCAGGGGCAGCCAGCAAATGCTGGGCAGGCTTTGCAGGCTTACCAGCAGGCCGCCAATGGTTTCTTCCAAGAATTTGTTGCTGGCGATCCCGAGCCCTAGAATCATTCCGAAGATTACCGAAAGCGCGTAGCCGATCAACATCCGCTTCATGCTCACAACAATTGCGATCCAAAAGCTGTGATCGGCAAATCCGGCCCATAGAGATTGGAGAACTCCCTGGGGCGTAGGAAAAACATATGGCGGCCAAATTTTGAGCGCGGCCAGCGCAGCCCAAATAGCAATGAGCAGAGCGTAAAAGCCCGCTTGTCTGCTAAATCGTTTCATAATCCGTACTGCTCCTCCAAGGACTTATTAATTTCTTCGCGCAATTCATCGAGAATTTCCCGGGCATTTCTGGCAACCGAAATATCTTCGAGATGACGGGGTCGCGGCAAGTCAATTGCGAATTCTCTCTTTATTCTTCCGGGACGAAACGTGAATAGCGCAACCCGATCCGCCAGGCGCACTGCTTCGCGCACATTGTGAGTCACGAAAATGATCGTGCTGCCGGTTTCCGACCAAATACGCTCCAGTTCGTCGTGCAGCAGGTCGCGGGTCTGCGCATCAAGGGCCGCAAAGGGTTCGTCCATCAATAGAACGTCAGGTTCAGTCGCGAGCGCGCGAGCCAGGGCGACGCGTTGGCGCATTCCACCAGACAATTGGTGGGTATAGCTATCCTTGAATTGGGATAGATGAACCAGTCGGAGGTAGTATTGAATTTTTTCGCGGCGCTCGAATTTAGCAACGCCTTTCATCTTCATTCCGAATTCGACGTTCTGACCTACTGTCAGCCAGGGAAACAAGCCTAGTTCCTGAAATATTAAAATGCGATCCGTACCCGGATAGTCGACGATCTTGCCATCCGTCCGCACGTGTCCGGAAGTCGCTTTCTGGAGTCCAGCGATCAAGTGCAGCAATGTTGACTTGCCGCAACCCGAAGGACCGACAATGCACAAGAATTCTCCCTGATTCACTTCCAGGTGAATCTTGTCGAGGGCTAGCAGTTGCGATCCGTCATTCGTCCTGTAACTAAGCGAAAGATGGTCGAGCGCGAGCTTAGGGATCGAGTCTGCGGCCAGACGCGCGTGAGGGAACACAGAGGTTTTCGCGCGCGCGAAACGCGTACTGCTTCTCCGTCCGGAAGTCAACGAAGGCTGGGTTGCACTATTCAGGCTCACTGGACAACCTCCTCTTTTTCTCCGCTAATACCTGATTCAATAAGTGGAGGTCATATAGTCCAGACAGATCCGGCATCTGTTTTCCCAGAAAACCAGCTTCATAGGCCGACCGGGCTGAAATCAAAAGCGAAGCTTTGAGTGGATCGTAAGTCACATTCAATCTTCCGAAAGCCTCGTCAAGAACCGGACTGGAAAGAGCTTTCCCAGTTTCTTTCTGAATTTGCTCATTGATGAGGCGCTCGCTTTCAGAGTGATGCGCATTGATCCAGTCGGTGAGTTGGACGTGGGCGCGAAGCCAGTTCTTAACCACGTCCGGATGTTCGCGCAGAAACCTGGTGCTCACGATCAGGTTGGCGATCACGAATTGCCGCTGCGGCCACAAGTCGCGCTCGTCCAGAAAAAGCCGGCCATTGCCTTCATGAATAAGACGGGTTGCCCAGGGTTCCGGCGCCCATGCGGCATCAAGCTGTTTTTTGAGGAACAGGGTTAACTGATCCGGATTGGCCAGCGGGATTACCTGCACATCCCCACCTTTATCAGTTGTCCGCAGGCCGTGAGCTTTCAGCCAGGCTCGCAGCGCGACATCCTGGGTATTACCTAATTGCGGCGATGCGACTCTCTTGCCGTGGAAATCCTCCGGCTTCTGAATTCCAGAATCGTTGCGGACGATGAGGGCTACACCGCCGCTGGCGGCGCCGGCAATGACTCGGAGCGCCTCACCGTTGGACCGGAAATATCCGGCGATGGTGGGATTCGGCCCGATGTACGCCATGTCGATGGCGCCGGAGAACAATGCTTCGATCGCCGAAGGGCCTGCATTAAAGCTTGTCCATTGAATCTTGACGCTTGAACCTAGACCCTTCTCAAAAAATCCATTGGCCTTGCCCACCATGGCTTGGGCATGGGTTATGTTGGGGAAAGCTCCAACGCGGATGACCGTCTGCCCGAAGGAAAGATTCAGGCAGAGCAATATGGCGGCAGCGAATGTCAGGGCTCGGCTAATCATTTCGTGCCCTGCCGTGGACGACCATGGGCAATATTCTCGACTCTTCATCTTTCTTCTTTTTCGCTCGCTTCCTGGGATCGGCAGATTCGAATCCGATAATGTCGGCGAGGGTTGTGCTTTCCAGAATTTTTGCGGCGGCATCGCGAACTTGTAGAAAAACTTTGTAGAGCGAGCGGTGGCTGGCGTCGCGATCGATGAGACTTCGCAACTGCTCGGCATCTCCGAAAGGCGCCAGCGGGCCGTCGATTAGCCGGATAATTTCGCTGAGACGAATTTCGGATGGCGGCCGGCGCAACTGGTAGCCGCCTTTGGCGCCACGCACACTATCCACGATGCGGGCATTCTTGAGCTCGAGCAGGATCAATTCCAGAAATTTTTCCGGCAGGACTTCTTCATACGCGATGTCTCGAATACGAATTGCTCCCTGGTTGTAATGCCGGGCGAGCATCATCATGGCCTGGAGCGCGTAAAGTCCTTTTTGGGATATTTTCATGAATCGTATTGTGCCATAAATTCTATTATTATAGTAGAGTTTATTGACATACAGGACATGGCACTTTGAGGGCCATTTTCAGGACCCTTACACGCTGTCAAGAAAACAGTAATTTGAGGTTTTTCGCAAAAAGAGCGGGAATTTTATAGTGTAAAAACTTTCATACATTTTCCCTTATTTGCGGGGCGGGACTTGATTCAGGCGAAGCGCCATCACGGTGATATTGTCGGGCCCACCATGTTCTTTAGCCAAGCGGACGAGGCTATCGCAGGCTGCCTGAGCTTTGCTTTCTCCAACGATTTTGTTGATTCTCTCGTCGGTCACCACTCCCCACAGGCCATCCGTGCACAATATGAGCACGTCTTGTGGGGCCACAATCAGGGGAGTTGGCGGATATTCCGGAGCTACTTCACTTCCCGCGCCTAAAGCCGCGGTGAGAACGTTGCGATGGGGATGATTTTCGGCTTCCGCAGAGCTGATGATGCCGTTTTCCACCAATCGGCTCACATAAGAATGATCGCGTGTTATGCGGGAAATTTTGCCCGCACGTATCAAATACAAGCGGCTATCGCCAACGTGCGCGTAATAAAGAGTTTCCCCGAGCAATGAAATCGCGGTACAGGTGGTGCCCATGCCCTGCATGCCGGGATTGTTGCTGGCGAATGCGAGAATGCGCTGATGGGCGGCGCGAAGGCCCTCGACTAGAAGTGATTGCGGATCGGAGGAATTATTTTCGCGGTAAATCTGTTCAATCGTCTGCACGGCAAGGCGACTGGCTTCCTGGCCACCTTCATATCCACCCATGCCATCGGCGATAATCGCCAGCCGGCCTTTACGTTTGAACTCGTCGTCGTTCGCGGGTTCCCAGTATTGGAAATAATCCTCGTTATTTTCGCGATGGCAGCCAATATCCGTCAGGCTGCCGAAGTCCACCCCGGAACGAATTTTCAATAACACCTCACGGTATTTTCTCGATCCGCGCAAAATACAAAAGGCGCCATCCGCAAAGAACTCTGGATTATATAACTCAGAGCCACGACTGTTGGCAGGGTACGTGATTGAAGGGTGACATTTGTCATCAGTTTAGGGTGATGATCTCCACTGGCTGGAGACTGTCGCTTGTTCGAAGATACATTCACTGGCGGACGAATCGCGCAGACGAGGATTTAAACATGATCGCAACCATGACAAGGACTGAGCCGCAAATTGAGGCGCGGAATGAGGGCGCAGTTATAGCGTCGCTGAGAGGCGTCGGCAAGAACTATGGCGAGATACAGGCGCTGAGAGATTTCAACTTGAATATCCGCGCGGGCGAATTGGTCGCTCTTCTCGGCCCGAACGGCGCGGGGAAAACTACCGCCGTTAAATTACTACTTGGTTTAGCCAAACCCACTAGTGGATCGGTAACCGTGTTCGGTGGCAATCCGGTCGACGAGGAATTTCGCATGCGCACGGGCGCGATGTTGCAAGTTGCCAAAGTTCCCGAGACCTTGCGCGTGCGAGAGCATATCGATCTTTTTTCTTCCTATTATCCCAACCCGCTCCCGTTGGCGGAGACGCTGGCGATTGCGGGGCTCGAGGAAATTAAGAACCGGAAATTCGGGGAGCTATCCGGGGGACAGCGACAACGCGTGTTGTTTGCGCTGGCCATATGCGGCGACCCAGACCTGGTGTTCCTCGACGAACCAACCGTAGGGCTCGACGTGGAGGCGCGCAGGCTACTCTGGGATGAAATCCGCAAGCTGCTGGCGCGAGGCAAGACAGTGTTGCTGACGACTCATTACTTGCAGGAAGCCGATTCGCTCGCCACTCGCGTAGTGGTAATCAATCGAGGATCTATTATTGCCGAAGGAACTCCCGCTCAAATCAAGTCGCAGACCACCGGCAAACAGATTCGTTGCGTGACCGGTCTTTCTATCGATGCGGTCCGGCAGATGCCCGGCGTCCTCAATGTACGGCAGGATCGAGAGGCTTTAGAGATACGGGCGAAGCACGCCGAACCGCTGCTGCGCGAATTGTTGAATCGCGATCTATCGATTTCAGGTATCGAAGTCGCCAGCGCGGGACTCGAAGACGCCTTTATGGCATTGACCCAGGATGACAACAACTCTCAGCAAGAAATTTCGAGGAGCAATTGAAATGGCAACTAACTCTGTAGTATTGACGTCGTTCAATCCCCGTCCTTTAAGCCGGCAATTCAACATTTATTTGAAAGAAACAAAGTATGAGTTCTTGAAATATTTGCGCATGCCGGTGTATTCGTTTTCGGTGGTCATGCTCCCGATCATGTTTTATGTTCTTTTTGGATTGTTTATGAACCGGCAGGGATCGATTGGGCCGGTAGGAGTAAGCACATATCTCATCGCGAGCTACGGAACATTCGGCGTGATGGGTGCATCGCTGTTCGCGAATGGCGTTGGAGTGGCTTCGGAACGCGGGCTGGGATGGATGCAGGTGAAGCAGGCAAGCCCAATGCCTCCATTCGCATACTTCTGCGCGAAGTTTGTGGTCAGCATGATATTTGGCCTGATCATTGTTCTATCGCTGATAACTTTAGGGATAGCATTTGGCGGCGTACAGGTTACTTTGGCTCAGGCCTTGGAACTGGTGAGCGCGCTGGTTGTGGGAGCGATTCCCTTCTGTGCGATGGGACTTGCCATCGGATATCTCGCGGGGCCAAACTCCGCGCCGGCACTGGTGAACATGATTTACTTGCCGCTCTCGTTCTTCTCCGGACTTTGGGTTCCGCTGGAAGCATTGCCGAAGTTTCTCCAGAAATTCGCGACCGCTCTTCCGCCCTACCACCTGGCGCAACTGGCGTTGCATTTTGTAGGAGGCGACAGGCATGGCTTGAACGCGACCCATTGGGAATATCTCGGCGGCTTCACCCTGCTTTGCCTCGGGGTCGCGCGATTGGGATTTCAACGGGACGAAGGGAAAACCTACGGCTAGCTTTCGTTGAATTTATGGAGATTTTTATGCCAAATAGCTATTACAAATTCGTTGGATGGGCTCTATGCGTCGGCTCGCTGATCATGCTGACGGGACTGGGCAAGCTTGATTTATTGATAGTGCTGTTGCCGGTATCGGTCCTCGTGACGGTCCTCAGCACTGGATTGAACAGCAGAAAAGACATTGCTGACGGCAGGCATGGAAAAGGGATAGCCTAGAGATGGCGATGAGACTTCTTCCCGACAACACGGATCACGGCTGGACCCCATACCTGTGGCTCGCGTACTTCGGATTCTTCTTCGAAGACCCAATTTTGAGCCATGCGGGATGGCAAAAATGGCTGGCGACCGGCGTAGGAACCGTCATCTTCCTGGCACTCTACTTCAGTTTCTTCCGGTTGAAGCGTCCGTGGAATTTCGTCAATCTTGCCACGATGGTGGCGGTTGGTCTGGTCTACGCTCCTTTTCACTACGGGGCCACGTGCTTTTTTATTTTCGCGGCCGCGTTCATTCCTTTTGCGACGGAAACGGAAACTGCTGCGATTAAATTATTGGCTGGGCTCGCGGCAGTCGTTAGCCTGGAATTGTGGTTCCTACATGCGCCATTGGCGTATTGGTTTTGGGCTTGTCCGTTCGCGGTCATTGTCGGGGGCGGCAACATCTTCTTTGCGCAACGGAATCGCGGCAACGAAAAGTTGCGCATGGCTAACGAAAAAATTGAACATTTAGCTAAAGTCGCGGAGCGCGAACGCATCGCGCGCGATTTGCACGACGTGCTCGGACACACGCTGTCAGTCATTATTCTGAAATCGGAATTGGCTGGAAAATTAATAGATATCGATCCCATCCGGGCGAAATCAGAAATCGCCGACGTGGAATATACCTCGCGCGCCGCGCTGGCGGAAGTGCGAAGCACTATTCGAGGATATCGGGCGCATAGTCTTGAGGCAGAGATCAAACAAGCGAAAGCGACTCTTCAAACTGCCGGCGTCGCGCTGAGATCGGAAGAGATCGCGGTTTCGCTTACTCCGGTGCAGGAAAGCGTTGTGGCTCTAGTGGTACGAGAGGCGATGACGAATGTGGTACGGCACGCGCAGGCACGCAACTGCGAACTCCGTCTGGCGCCGGCAGATGGAAATTGCCTGCTCGAAATTCATGATGATGGACTCGGCGGGACTCAAACAGAAGGCAACGGATTGCGCGGGATGCGGGAACGCATTGAGGCTCTGGGCGGGACGTTCGTCCGGGAGACCCGCGCCGGAACCAGGCTCATGATTCAATTTCCGCTGGCCCCCGCGAAAGCGAATGGCGGCCATTGAATCCGGCAGCGGTCAATCCCGGGATAAAGACTGGGCGCAAGCAGATTCGCGTCATCATCGCCGAAGATCAGGGCATGGTTCTGGGCGCGCTTGCGGCGTTACTGGAGATCGAAGGCGACATAACGGTTGTGGCCCGGGCTAAGAATGGGAAAGAGGCGCTGCGCGCTGTATTGACGCACAAGCCCGACGTGTTTATCACGGATATCGAGATGCCGGAGATGACTGGCCTGGATGTTGCGGTGGAATTGAAACGGCAGCGAAAAGAAACGCGCGTGATCATTCTGACGACGTTCGCCCGCGCGGGTTATTTGCGTCGCGCGTTGGATGCCGGGGCTTCAGGATATCTGCTGAAAGACATGCGTGCGGAAGAACTCGCTGATGCCGTCCGCCGTGTACAGCAGGGATTGAGGGTGATTGATCCCGAATTGGCGACGGAAGCATGGGGCGAACCCGATCCTCTTACCGACCGCGAGCGCCAGGTATTGCGGCTGGCGGGCGATGGAATTACCAGCCTTGATATTGCGACCGATCTTGGACTTTCCGAAGGAACGGTCCGCAACTATTTATCGGAAGCAATCAGCAAACTTGGCGCCGCTAACCGGGTGGAAGCTGCCCGCATCGCGCGTACCAAGGGTTGGCTGTAGAGTCGCGCTTTATACCCCCTACATTTCAACTGGCGATTTGTTGATTCAGCGGTGTCTATTGTTGTAGCGCATGCGCCAACGTGGGTCGCTCCCACGACATCGGGCTCCGGTGGAGTCCCAGGAGGGCGTATGTTCGAAAACAGTCTGGTTATTTCCGGCACCGAACGCCACGACAATCAGTGGAGTGCTCTTGTCTCTTTCACCATTCAAACTTTGTTCGTAGGAGCCTTGATCGTTATACCGATGTTGTTCACCGATCAGTTGCCGTTCCGCGCGATGAAACAAATTGTGCAGATACATATGAGGCTCGTAACTCCTCACATTGAGAACCAACCAATCTCCCCATCCATGGGCGGGAATGTTTGTCGCAATATTCTTCGCGTTCCGGCGCCTTCGTTTCGGAACCCGGTGACTCTCGTCGACCCATCGGTGCTGCGACATGATGTAAGTTCTGGACCTCCAACTCTGGATCGGCTGGCCGAGAGAGGTGGCGATTCTCAACTGGATTCGCTCTTCCCTGCTGGGCGGGCGATTACGCCAACGATCCACACATCTGCGCCGAAACACTGGAGGATTTCGGGAGGTGTCGAACAAGGCCTTGTGATCCGGAATGTGAAGCCAATATATCCGGCGATCGCGCTGGCCGCGGGGATCGAAGGAGATGTGGTTCTGCAAGCTGAGATTGGCAAGGACGGACGAATTGAGAATTTGCGCGCGGTCAGCGGCAATCCGTTGTTAATTAAAGCCGCGCTGGATGCGGTTCAGCAATGGCGATACCGGCCATATCTGCTGAATGGAGGACCGGTTGAGGTCGAAACTCAAATAACCGTGCGGTTCGGGATGCACTGAACACAAGGGCTTCCGGCGATTCACGTATCGCAAGATGTGGCGACAAGGCTGGAAAGATGCTGGCACAAAGCCGCCACACTTTGTTGTTGGATTTGATCATCGGCCAGGAACTCGACCCCGTAGTTATAGCCGGTGCGGTGGCATATCTTGCCGTGAACCCTGATGGGAGGCGATGAGTAAGGCGGAGTAAATTCAACCGCCATTTGATCTCCGGGATTCAGTTCAGTTCCGGCGAACATTCCCATTCCACCATTGCTTAGGGAGAATGCCCTGCCGGGCACAATCGCGGTCTTAGCCACGTTGCGGATTATTACCCTGATGGGGACATTCACTTTGTATCGCCACCAGCGGCGGGTGTAAGACCTGGATTCGGATTCGTGGGTGAATGTGTCAGCCAAGGTATCGCCTATAGTTCTATCGGCGGAACTGGATCGGGACTTTAACGCGAGTGGAGCGTCCGAAATTCCAACTTCCGGTACAGTAGATCGCATGGGCGAACATCCCAGAAGCGCAAGAAGAAATCTGGTATTTGCGATTATCGGAATTTTCGGCTTTTTGATTCTCCTGATTGTTGCGGTATCGGCATTGCTTCCGATGGGAAGCCTCGTCCATCTATTAGGCATGGTTCGCAGTGGACGGCTGGTCTATGGTGTGGACCAGCCGACGGTCGTCCATGAAATTCAGGAGTTGCAACGACTGGAAACTGTCAGCTACACCATGGACAAAATTATTTCGGGGGAGCGAGGGAATCTGTATGTGCCGAAATTTCTTCTCGGGGACCGCATTTTGCTGGTCGTCCACGGATACGTTACGGCGGGGGTCGACTTAGGGAAACTTCAAGCCAGCGACGTGCAATTGCAGAAAGGTAAAATCTCAATCCGCATGCCCGGCGCGGAGGTTTTCAGCACGCGTATAGATAACGGTAAAACTCGGGTTTATTCCCGCGACACAGGTTTGTTTTCTTCTCCCGATCCGAATTTAGAAAGCGAA
Organism: uncultured Acidobacteriaceae bacterium; assembly: GCA_963849315.1. Lineage (GTDB taxonomy): Bacteria > Acidobacteriota > Terriglobia > Terriglobales > Acidobacteriaceae > PALSA-188. Next base: position 1,617,817 of record CAWKGT010000002.1, read on the forward strand.
GTGCGCGCAGAAGGTGAGCGCCAACTTCAAGAGTCCGCATTGCAGGATGGCATTTTGAATGCCGCTGCGCAGAACGCGCGCACAACCATCTCTGGGCTGCTTAAAGTATTGGGCTTTCAGGAAATCGAATTCCGGTAATGACATTTCGATTTAACGGATGACGGCATTGCGGCGCGGACATGGCACAATATAATTCGTTTCGAGTTGCAATGCATTCGAACGGCGGGGCCGGATCAGGTTTAGGGCTGGGTTAAAACTAATGGGAAAAGAACGGCGCGGAATTCACCTGATCGCGGAACTCGCGCGAGTTTCCATAGGGACGGTTGATCGTGCGCTGCATCAACGCGACGGGATCAAGGAGTCAACCCGGAAGCGAATTCTGAAAATTGCGGGTCAGATTGGATACACGCCGAATCTGGCGGCGCGCGCTTTATCCGCTGCGCGAACCAATGCGCGCATCGGTGTTTGCATTCCGCGAGAAATACATTTTTTCTACGACCCGCTGTGGAGTGGAGTGCTGGATGAGGCACGGCAGTTGGTGCATTTGGGAATTCAACTGGTGAATCGTCCGGTGCCGGCGCTGGGAGAAGGCGACACTGCGGCGTTCGCTGAGTTGATGGCAAGTGGCGTTAGCGGAATCATTCTGACGGCCGGCAATCCCGAAGGCCTCAAGCCATTAATCGATGAGGCCGAGGAAAAAGGCGTTCCCGTAGTTTGCGTATCGACGGACGCGCCCCAGAGCCGGCGATCGAGCGTGGTTTGCGTCGAACCTCGCCTAAATGGCAGCCTAGCTGGAGAGTTGATGGGCAAATTCGTTCCTCCGGGGGCAAGCGTCGCGGTGATGGCTGGAATGTTGAAGGCAGAAGATCACCGCAAAAAGACGGAAGGATTTTCGGAGTCATTTCCCCAGCATTGTTCGGGGGGAAAAGTGATCAATATTATGGAAGGACACGAAGATGAAGAGGAGAGTTTTCAGAAAACGTTTGATTTACTGCGGGGCGTGCCTGAGTTAGCCGGGATCTACGTGAATACCGTGAATTGTCTGCCGGTGTGCCGCGCGCTTCGGGCCAGAGAAGCAGAGGGAAAAGTAAAGCTGATTACCACGGATTTATTTCTGGAAATGGATTCATATTTCAAACGCGGAACGATTACGGCGTCGATTTACCAGCAGCCGCATAGGCAAGGGCAAATGGCGTTGAGGCTGATGGTCGAACATATCACGAGCAAAGTGCCTTTTCCCCCGGTCGTGCACCTCAGCCCGGCTGTGGTTATGTCATCGAACCTGCATCTATTCCGCGAAATGAGGTCCACCAATGAGAAACTGGACCACACGCGTCTTGAAGTCCCTTCCAACGGCCTCGCAAAGACCAGAGTCAGCGCACGCCGGTTAAAACGTCAATCGTGAGTTGGTCGAGACGCTCATAGGGCAACCGCTTCTTCATGATCGCGTCTTTATCGAAGACGTGAGCCAGTAGCGAGGTAGACGCCTGCTTCGTAAACTTTCCAGTGGAGGGAATTCCGGGGGTGACGTGCGAAATTTCCTTTAGGATCGCTTGGATTTCTTTGTCGGCGTTCCAACGAGCCGCTTTTTCTTTGAGTATTAAATATGTGCGCATGCAGCCGCGCGCGAAGTCTTTTACTCCTTCGTAGTCTTCCGTGCGATAGGCGTGAGCGTCGAAATGCCGCGAGCCGGCATAACCCACATCTTCCAAAAACTTTACCAGCCAGAAGGCGGACTTCAGATTCGCCGAACCAAAACGCAGGTCCTGATCGTATCTTCCGGGCATCTGATCGTTGAGATCGATATGGAAGAGCTTGCCACATTCCCACGCCTGGGCGACGCCATGCATGAAATTCAGTCCGGCCATTTGTTCGTGCGCCACCTCAGGGTTCACGCCGACAATTTCGGGATGATCGAGCGTGGGGATGAATCCGAGATAGTGGCCGGTCGTGGCCATGTAAATATCGGCGCGCGGCTCATTCGGTTTCGCTTCCAGAGCAAACTTGTATCCGTAGCCGCGGTCAATGCTGTATTCGCAGAGATAATTGACAGCCTCGCGCAGACGTTTTACGGCTTCATCGGCACGACGGCAGGCGTCCGTTTCCACACCTTCCCGTCCACCCCATAATACGAAGATTTTTGCGCCGAGCTCCGCACCGAGATCCATGGCGCGCATAGTTTTTTGCAGGGCGTAGGCGCGGACTTCGGGATCGTTTGCGGTAAACGCTCCGTCGCGGAAAACCGGATGATAAAACAGCGAAACGGTAGCCATGGGCACGACAATGCCGTGATCTTTGCAGGCCTGCTTGAATTCGCGCACAATGTTATCGCGCTCCGCGGGGGTGGCGTCGATGGGAACCAGATCGTTATCGTGCAAGTTAACTCCCCACGCCCCGATTTCAGCCAGCATGGCAACGATATCGACCGGGCGGATAGTTGGCCGGACGGCTTCGCCGAAAGGATCGCGGCCGCGATTGCCCAGTGTCCACAACCCAAAAGAAAACTTGTGATCTGGCTTGGGCTGAAATTCATTAGCGCTTGTCATTCGGTTTTTCCCTCAGGATGATTTATGTAAGTGATGCGAAGGCTGTCGCAATGTGGAATGGAAATAGAAAATACACATCTACATCGTAATCTAAATTACGACGCATCCAGAATGCCAATGCAGTGAAAGACAACAGTCCAAAACTAGTCGTGAACGTTAACGGCGGGTGCTATAGTAGCACGCGCTTACGCGATTGCAAATGAGAAGCCGGGAGAAATTTATGAAACTTTGCCGCCCAATTCAATTCCTTTCTTTGAGCTTAAACATTTTCCTGTTTTGTGTGTGTGGGATTCAAGCGCAGAGTGTGCCTCCGTATCGGGACAGCAAGCTCGCGATTGAGCAGCGGGTCGCCGACCTTCTTTCCCGCATGACCCTGGAGGAAAAAATCGCGCAGATGGAAGGAGCATGGGAAAATCGACAATTTTTCAGCGATCCGAAAACGCTCTTCGTGGATGAGAAGGGCAACTTCCTTCCCGATCACGCCGCAGTCCTACTCAAGAATGGAATTGGAGAAATATCGCGCCCGAGCGAGAATCGTGGGCCACGCGAAATGGCGGAATTCACCAACACTTTACAAAAGTGGGTGAAGGAAAATACGCGCTTGGGGATTCCGATTCTTTTTCATGACGAGTGCCTGCACGGTCATGTTGCGCCGGGAGGAACTTCTTATCCGCAAGCTATCGCTTTGGCTTCGACCTGGGATCCGGAATTAGTTCATAACGTGTTCACCGCTACGGCGGCTGAAGTCCGTGCTCGCGGGGCGCAGCAATGCCTGGCGCCGGTGCTGGATTTAGCTCGCGACCCGCGCTGGGGGCGTACTGAGGAGACTTATGGTGAAGACCCGTATCTCGTTTCGCGGATTGGACTGGCGGCCGTGCAAGGCTTTCAAGGAACCGGACCGCTCATAGATAAATCGCATGTCATCGCAACCGCCAAGCATTTTGCCGTGCACGGTCAGCCCGAGGGAGGAACGAATGTAGCGCCCGGAAATTATTCCGAGCGCGTGATTCGCGAATATTTTCTCAAGCCATTTGAAACCGTGGTGAAGGAAGGTCGGGTGCGAACGGTGATGGCTTCTTATAACGAGATCGATGGCATTCCCTCGCACAGCAACAAGCATTTACTTGAAGACATCTTGCGCGGCGAATGGGGCTTCCAGGGAGCTCTCGTTTCCGATTATTTCGGAATCACGGAACTGCGCACGGTTCATCATGTGGTTGCGAACAATGAAGACGCGGCGAAGATGGCGCTTGAGGCCGGCGTGGATATCGAACTCCCTTTTGAAGCAGCGTTTTCCAGCCTGATCGATCAGGTGAACCAGGGACGCGTTTCGCAAGCTGACATCGATCGTGCTGTAACTCACATCCTGCGCGCTAAATTTCTGCTCGGCCTGTTTGACGACCCATATGTCGATCCCGATTACGCGGTGAAAATAACCAACGATGCCGAGCACCAGCAACTCGCTCTTAAGGCGGCACACGAAGCCATGATTCTGTTGAAGAATCAAAACAATCTGCTGCCATTGGACAAATCAAAATTCAAGCGGATTGCGGTAATCGGGCCCGACGCCGCTGACGTGCATCTTGGCGGCTACAGCGACAAACCGGGACGCGGTGTCAGCTTGTTGCAGGGGATCAAAGACAAAGTTGGCGCCGACAAAGTTTTATATGCGGAAGGCTGCAAGATCACTGAAACTTTTCCTGATTGGAATGCCGACAAAGTCGTGCTCGGCGATGCGGCGCTCAATGCAAAACGAATTCAAGAGGCGGTAATAGTCGCGCGCCGGGCCGATGTCGTGATTCTCGCTCTCGGCGGCAATGAGCAGACTTCGCGCGAAGCCTGGGCCGTCAACCATCCTGGCGATCGCGACAGTCTCGACCTGTTGGGCAATCAGGATGACCTGGTGAAAGCAATTCTCGCCATCGGCAAACCTGTGGTTGTTTTCTTGCAGCATGGGCGCCCAAACTCCATCAACTACATTGCGCAGAATGTTCCGGCGATTCTCGACGGCTGGTATTTAGGACAGGAAGGCGGAACAGCCGCAGCCGACGTTATTTTCGGCGATTACAATCCCGGCGCGAAGCTGCCGATTACGGTTCCGCGGTCGGTGGGGCAACTGCCGGATTACTACTATCAGAAGCCTTCCGCGAAACGGGAATATTTGGGATCGACCGTGGAACCGCTGTTTCCGTTTGGCTGGGGATTGAGTTATTCCAGTTTCACATATGCGAAGCTGCGCATCTCGCCAGATGCGATTGGTCCGGAAGGCACAACGACAGTTTCAGTTGATTTGACGAATACAGCCAACGTGGCCGGCGAGGAAGTGGCGCAACTCTATATTCGCGACGAAGTCAGTTCGGTGACTCGTCCGGTAAAAGAATTGCGAGGATTCAGGAGAATCAAGCTGGAGCCAGGAAAAACTCAGACGATTCAATTCCGGCTCGGGCCGGATGAGCTTTCGTTCTTGAATCGAGATATGCATCGAGTTGTTGAGCCTGGAACTTTCAAAATCATGGTCGGCGGGAATTCGGCTGACTTGATCGAAACTGAGTTGACAGTCGTCGCCAGATAGAAACGCGATTGTTCTGCTGAGCGACTGCGATTGTTCGTGGAAAGAAAAACCAAGTCGTGGCCACTAATCCGGCAGGCGCTGCTCACCCGCGATACTGAAGTCCGCGCCGAGAGAAGCTGCGTCCATTCCCGGCTGGCCGCCCCCGACGCTAATGCGATAAGCTCCCGCGGAAATCATGCGATCCCCATTTTCGTTCGCCGCGCTCAGGCCGCGCGGATCAAGCACAAAATGAACATGCTGAGTTTCACCGACTTTGAGATGGACTCGCGCCATGCCGCGCAAGTCATGCATCTGCGCACCCGGAGTTTTCGGAAATGACAGGTACAACTGCACGACTTCATCGCCATCCCGATCGCCGGTGTTTTTGACATCCGCATCGACACTCAGCGAATCGCCTGCATTTAGTTGCGGGGAAGAAAGTTTCAGACTGCTATATTCAAACTTCGAATAACTCAAACCGTAGCCGAAGGGATACAGGGGCTGCCCTTCAAAGTAGCGATACGTACGGTTCTTCATGGAATAGTCTTCGAACGGCGGCAACTGATCTACAGCTTTGTAGAAAGTGACGGGCAGGCGGCCGGCAGGATTGTTCACGCCGGCGAGAGTTTCAGCAATCGCCCGGCCGCCCTCTTCGCCGGAATACCAGGCTTCGAGAATCGCATTCGCGTTCTCGTTCGCCCAATTAACCGCGAGCGCGCTGCCGTTCATAAGAACGACAACCAGCGGTTTGCCGGCGCCTTTCAACGCTTCCAGAAGATCTTCTTCAGGCTTGGGCAAATCGATGCTGGTGCGATCTCCACCGATGAAGCCGGGGACGGTAACGTCCATCTCTTCGCCTTCCAGATCTGATGTGATACCCACGACCGCAATGACGACGTCCGCTTGGCGCGCGGCGGCGACGGCTTCTGCCAATGGGTCGGCGCTCAATCGCGCCCATACTAATTTCACTCCACGCGAACGCCCCTGAAAGTATTCGATTGTGAGCGCGTAGCGGTGGCCTTTCTCAAGCGATACCTGGGATGTTACGGGACGGGAAGAATGTCCCTTGGGATCGTCGACGATAAGTTTGCCGTCCAGAGTGAGCCGCTCCCGGCTGCCGCTGAGCCCCACCTGATAATTCCCTGACTCGGGTGGCGTGAGAAATCCGGTCCATCGTACCGCGTAAATTTTGGTTTTGTCGTCGGTGCCTGGCGCGAAGTCGTAGTTCACTTCCGTCTCGACGCGAACCATCGCCGCATTGCCTTTGAAGGCGGGATCAGTAAAGTACTCCGCTTTGAGCCCCGAGTGGCCTTCGGGAGTCGTCAATGCCAAACCCGGTACCGGCGAAGGCTCGCTCAGAAAATTTGTGCCGGGAGTAAATGTCACGTCGGCATTGGCAAACTGCTTGCGAATTCCATCCAGTGCCGTGGTCGATCTCGAAGGCGTACCGCTGTAATTGCCCTCGAGCACGCGGGCGGATTGCGCGAGCGGCCCAATCACCGCAATCGTCTTTACGTTCCCGCTCAGGGGAAGAATGCCGTCGTTCTTCAAGAGCACCATTGATTCGCGTGCCGTCTTCACCGCGAGCTGGCGATGCGCGTCGCTATCGATTTCGGAGTCCGGAGTCTGCGCATATGTCACCATCTCCGGCGGATCGAACATCCCCAACTTGAAGCGGGCGGTGAAAAGACGCTTCACCGACACATCAACTTCTTTCTCACTGAGCAGGCCTTGCTTCACCGCGTCGACATACTTGATGTAGTCGGAATTATCCGCGGCTTTCTGTCCGAAATCGGCGCAGTCATTGTCGGTTCCCCGCTTCAGCGAAATCGCGGCTGCCTCGGGCAACGTCTGCGTGAAATGATGACCGCGTTGAATGTCGGCGACCGCGTCGCAATCGGAGACCACGTAGCCATTAAATTTCCATGCCCCACGAAGTTCATCCTGGAGCAGAAAACTATTTGCGCACGCGGGTTCAGCATTGATGCGGTTATACGCGCACATCACCGAGCCCGCTTTTCCCTCGGTGACAGCCGCGCGAAATGCGGGGAAGTAAGTATCTTCCATGTCGCGCTTGCTGGCTTCAACGTTCACGCTATGGCGCGAGGGTTCCGGGCCGCTGTGCACAGCGAAATGTTTCGGCGTGGAAATCACTTGAATATATTTTGGATCGTCGCCTTGCAATCCGGTGACGAAAGCCACGCCCATGCGCGAGGTGAGGAACGGGTCTTCGCCGTAAGTTTCCTGGCCGCGTCCCCAGCGCGGATCGCGAAAAATGTTGATGTTCGGCGACCAGAAATCCAAACCCTCGTAGATATCTCTTCTGCCTGCGCGCACCGCTTGATTGTGCTTGGCTCGCGCTTCGGTCGCAATTGCGCTTGCCATGTCGTGAATCAATGGAGGATCGAAAGTCGCGGCCAATCCAATTGGCTCCGGAAAAACTGTAGCCACTCCGGCGCGCGCAACGCCGTGCAGCGCCTCACTCCACCAGTCATACGCTGGAACCTGCAATCGCGGAATTGCGCGGGACTGATTCACCAGTTGCGAAGCTTTTTCCTCGAGTGTCATGCGAGACACCAGATCGTCTACGCGGACATCGATGGGTAACGCAGGATTTAAATAAGGGGCAGGACTCGCGGTCTGGGCGGTCAGGATGCCCGCCGTCATCAGCACATTCAGCGTGAATACAAAAACAGTTTTATAAAGGCGCACTAGAAGCTCCTTCATCCCAACGATATGAACGAGTCAAACGCGATGGAGTATAACACCGTGAACGTAAACGGAACAGAGATCGGTGCGTGCGGGGGGCTGCCAGACGTCTCAATTGCCGCAGGGCGGTAATCGCGGAAAACAGAGGCCAGATTTCAAAAAATGGTGAGCGCGCTGGGACTCGAACCCAGGACCCATGCCTTAAAAGGGCATTGCTCTACCAACTGAGCTACGCGCCCAACTCACCGGAAATTATTGTACCAGTGGAAACGGAGCTTAAGGATTTTCATGGTATCCGGCAGATTGAACATTGCGGGTTCAACAAAACACTCTCTGCTTGTATGTTCGAGCAAAATGATATTTTTGCTAACCCCGCGCCGAGTGTCCCGTCAAAAACGTGCGACATCCTGAGGTGCATCTTTCGCCGAGAGAATTGAGCGACGATTGAGTGCGCAATTGAGGATGCGTGCATTCAAAAGCGGCGGGGAAGATTGCGTCACTCCTGGTCGGGCGGCCAGGTGAATGAATCCACAGGTAGGAAGTGGCAACGCCGCTTCTTGCCGACCCCGCGAAATATTTAGGCAATCACGTTCGGGCACTCGGGCCCTGGCCGCCAACAATCGCTTTCCCGAAGATCTGTTTCCCGAAGATCATCGCGAAAGAAGGAAGAGGGGTATATGAAAATTTCGAGTTCGCGCACAAGCTTCTTAGCTCTAGCCGTTTTATTTTTGACTTTGTCTGCATTTGCCGGCACGAACCGGGGGTCTGTGCAAGTGAGTCAGACATTCGTCGTAAATGGACAACAATTGAAAGCCGGGGAATACTCGGTAACCTGGGACGGCAGCGGCCCTGACGTAAAAGTCAACTTTCTAAAAGGCAAGAAGATCGTGGCCACCGCGCCAGCCCATCTAATCGATCTGAGTAATTCTCCGGCAGGGGATGCCGCTTTAATTAAGACAAACAACGACGGCAGCCCTTCGTTAGCACAAATTCGGTTTGGAGGAAAAAAGAAAGCCCTGGCTTTCGATAGTGTTACTCCGCGGAGTTAGTGCTCTCCATCGACAGGGAGGCATCGAGCCTCCCTGTCATCATCTTTGAATCCCACAACTTTTCTCTGGCGCACGACAGACGCGGTCCTCAACCTGGGCTGTTAAAATAAAAGTGCGATGGTCTTGCCATTCGTCCGCGATCTTTTTGCGGACGCTGAAAATCTGCCTGGGTTTGCACGCCTAGCCTCCCATATAAAAGAGGGCGTGGGGCGGATTGGTGTGTCTGGCGTGAACCCCGCCGCCAAAGCATTGGTCACGGTGATGCTTCAGAAATCCGCGGCGCGCCCGCTGATTTTGGTGGTGCGGGACAATAAAGCGGTTGACGATTTTGTGCCAGTGCTGCAAGGTTTCTGCGAGTTGCTTGGAACTCCAGATGCGAATTCAGTGGTCGCTTTACCCGCCAGCGATGTATTGCCGTTTCAAAATCTTTCTCCCCATCCCGAAATCCAGGAAGGACGTGCAATAGCGCTTTGGAAGATTTCGACCGGAGCAGCTTCCATCATTGTCACTCCCGTCGCCGCAGCTGCGCTTCGCTTACGTTCGGCTGAATACTATAGCGATCTGGCAAGAGTTGTGAAGCGCGGAGAATCGTTCGATCACGAAATGTTGTTGGCCCACTTGAATACGGTGGGCTACAGTTCAACGGACGTGGTCGAGATGCCCGGAGAGTATGCACTGCGCGGAGGCATTTTGGATGTGTATTCTCCCGAGGCCGACCGTCCCGTGCGCATCGAATTTTTTGGCGATGAGGTCGAGTCGATTCGCAAGTTTGATCCTGCCACGCAGCGATCCTCCGATACCGTTGATGAAGGTATTCTTTTACCGCTAACTGAAACTCCGGTGACAACCGAGATTTTAGCGGCGATCCATTCCCGTCTTTCGGGAAGGCGCGTCAGCGGGGCTGAGGAAGTTGTAGAACAGGCTGTCCGCTCCGGCGGTGTTACGACGTTTCCGGGGTGGGAATCATATGCCGCCGTTGCCGGGGCGAGCCAAAGCGTGTTTGATTTGATACCGAATGCGGCAGTGCTGATTGATGAACCGTCCGCCCTTTACCCTGAACTGGATCATATCTGGGGACGAATAGAGGCTGCGCACGAATCCAGTGGAGTAGGCGCGCTGGTTACGCCAGTTGATTTGTACTTTCCGCCGGAAGAGTGGCGGCTGAGAACAGAGATTTTGTCCGGCGCAGACATTGAACATCTCGCAGTAACAACCTCAGACGATGCGCCATCCATTACGTTCCATTCGCAACCCGCACAGCGTTTTCACGGCTCCATACCGGCAATGCTTGAGGACGTGAAGAAACAAATAGCTGATGGCCGGCGAGTGCTGATCGCCGTTCCAAATACGGGTGAGGTCGAACGGCTTGCGGACATGTTCAGCGAGTATGGGATTTCTTTTCGGCTCGGCAGCAAAACTCGTGGAGGGGAAAGTTATGCGGACGAGACCTCCTATTTTGCGGGAGAAATTCTTACTACCACGTTAGCCAAGGCGTATGTCCCTGAGGGCTTCGTGCTTCCCGAGGCGAACCTGGCGGTCTTTGGCGCGCGCGATCTTTTCGATGAATCCGAATCGGTGGTAACTCGTCCGCAGAAACAGAAATCGAAAGTTTCCGCGTTCTTGTCCGACTTCCGCGATCTTGCCGTCGGCGATTACGTTGTGCATGTCGAGCACGGCATCGGGCAATATCAAGGATTGAAAGAAATAAATCAGGGCGACGGGAACGCGGAATTTATGTTGCTCGAGTATGCCGAAGGCGCGCGCTTATATGTTCCGCTCACCCGGCTCGACCTGATTCAGAAGTATCGTTCGTCGGAAGGCGCAAAGCCGGCTCTGAATCACCTCGGCACTGCTGCATGGGCAAAGACGAAGGCTCGTGTTCGCCAGGCCATGAAGGATATGACCGATGAACTGCTGAAGCTATACGCTCAGCGGAAGTCCGCTCAGGGTCACGCCTTCCCCCCGAGCAACGAATGGATGCGCGAGTTCGAAGACGCATTCGAGTACAACGAGACTGACGATCAAAATTATGCCATCGCCGACGTAAAGCGTGACATGGAATCGTCGCAACCGATGGATCGTCTGTTGTGTGGCGACGTCGGATATGGAAAAACCGAAATCGCGATGCGCGCCGCGTTCAAGGCTGTGAGCGACAACAAGCAAGTCGCGGTTCTCGCGCCGACTACGGTGCTTGCGTTTCAGCACTACGAAACTTTCAAGCAACGTTTCGCGGCATTTCCTGTCTCCATCGAAATGATCAGCCGCTTTCGAACTGCGCGCCAACAGAAAGAAATTCTCGCGAAGGTTGAGTCCGGGAAAGTAGATATTCTGATCGGAACGCATCGTTTGCTTTCGAAGGATGTCAAGTTTCCTGATCTTGGGCTTCTGATCGTGGATGAAGAGCAGCGTTTTGGCGTTCGTCACAAGGAACGATTGAAACAGATGCGTAATGAAGTTGATGTGCTCACGATGTCGGCGACTCCGATTCCGCGAACTTTGCATATGTCCCTGGTCGGACTACGCGACATGAGCGTGATCGAGACTCCTCCCAAGGACCGTATCGCTATCCAAACTGTTGTCGCGAACTGGGATGAGAAATTAATTAAATCCGCCATCGAACAGGAACTGGAACGTGGCGGCCAAGTATATTTCGTGCATAACCGCGTGGATACGATCTGGGAAATCGCGGCCAAGCTTCAGGAGTTTGTACCGCCGGCGCGGGTGCTTGTAGGCCACGGCCAAATGTCTGAAGGAGAACTGGAAAAGGTGATGCTGAAATTTATGCATCATGAAGCGGACATTCTGGTGGCAACGACAATTATCGAGAATGGCCTCGATATCCCGCTGTGCAACACGATTTTGATTAATCGCGCGGAACGGCTTGGACTTTCTGAGCTTTATCAATTGCGCGGCCGGGTGGGACGTTCGAATCGCCGCGCGTACGCATATTTGCTGCTGCCACCGCAAATAGAACTGACTCCCATTGCGCGACGCCGGTTGGCAGCGTTGAAAGAATTTTCCGATCTGGGCGCGGGATTCAAGATTGCAGCTCTCGATCTCGAATTGCGGGGCGCTGGAAATCTGTTGGGCGGCGAACAGAGTGGACATATCGAGGCCATCGGATTTGAACTTTATACGCAGATGCTCGACCGCGCAGTTCGGGAAATGAAGGGAGATGGATCCGCCGAAGAGCCGGGAACTCAACTGAATTTAGGCATGAATATTCGAATCCCGGCGGAATACATTTCAGAAGAAAACCAGCGCTTGCGAATGTATAAGCGCATTGCGGCCGTAGAAACCGAATCGCAATTGAATGACGTCGGAGCAGAACTGCAAGACCGTTATGGAGAACCACCGCCTGCTGTTCGCAATCTCTTGGATTATGCTTCCCTGAAACTGCTTGCGATCGACGTAGGCGCAACGGTCGTAGAGCGCAAACGGGATCTCATGACAATTAAATTCCGCCAGAATGCCACAATTGATCCCGAAAAATTGGCGCGCTTTGTTTCGAGTAATCGGGGGTCACAATTCACGCCAGATGGAACTCTGAAATTTTCGTTAAAGATGAATCAACCGGCGGAAGTTTTGCAGTCTCTGCAAACACTGTTAGCGGATCTCGCCGGTGCCACGCTACTTCCATCAGTGCTATCGTAGAAAACCCTGAAAGATTAAATGAATATGAAAGTTCGTAAAGCGGTTATACCTGCGGCGGGTTTGGGGACGCGTTTTCTTCCTGCAACCAAGGCGCAGCCAAAAGAAATGCTCGCCCTGGTAGATAAACCAATTATTCAATATGGCGTGGAGGAGGCTCTGGCCGCCGGTTGTGAAGAAATAATTATCGTGACCAGCCGCGGCAAGCAATCGATCGAAGATCATTTCGATGTGAGTTATGAACTCGAGAAGACGCTCGAAGCCCGCGGTAAAACCGAACTGCTTGAGATAGCACGCAAGGTTTCAAATATGGTGCAGGTCGCATACGTGCGGCAAAAGGAGGCTTTGGGGCTGGGACACGCCGTCCTCACAGCGCGGGAATTAATTGGTGACGAACCTTTCGCCGTGCTGCTGCCAGACGATGTGATCGACGCCAAGGTCCCCTGCCTGAAACAGATGATTGAAGTTTTTGACGAGACACAAAGTTCGGTGATCGCGACGCAAAGAGTCGCAGGCGAAGCGATATCCGCCTATGGCGTGCTAGATGTAAAGCCCACCGATGGCGGCTTCAAAGGCAAATTGTTCGAGATTAAGAATATGGTGGAGAAGCCGGCGCTAAAAGACGCTCCGTCCGATCTAGCCATCATAGGCCGGTATATTCTGACGCCTGCGATCTTTGAAACGCTATCTAAAACTGAAAAAGGTAGTGGAGGCGAGATTCAACTTACCGATGGGATGAAACTTCTCCTCAAAAAAGAAAAAGTGTACGCCTATGTATTCGAAGGAACGCGCCATGATGCAGGAGACAAATTCGGGTTCCTAAAAGCCACAGTAGAATTTGCGCTGAAGCGGCCCGACCTGGGAGATCAACTTCGCGAATACTTGAAGACTTTAAATCTTGGATAGCCAGCAGCGCGCTGTTCAGCCATCGAGGAATGCACTGTTCCCACTTATCCGCCGAGGGTGCTCTTCAGTTTCTTCGATTTTTCCTCTACGCCGCTCGCAAGCTTCTTCTTATGATCGCCCAACTTGTTGGCGATATCGCGATCGGACAATCCCAGAATTTGTGCCGCAAGAATTCCGGCATTCGTGGCGCCAGGCTTCCCAATCGCCACGGTCGCGACTGGGATCCCTGCGGGCATTTGCACGGTTGCGAGCAATGAGTCCATTCCATTCAGTGAAGTGGATGGAATGGGCACTCCAATCACGGGAAGCGTTGTATGCGCCGCGATTACTCCCGCTAAATGAGCCGCGCCGCCCGCTCCGGCGATAATTACTTTCACTCCGCATTGCGCGGCGCCGCGCGCATACTCCGCCGTACGATCCGGAGAGCGGTGGGCAGAGGTGACGTCCATTTCATAGGCAATACCAAAACTCTCGAGAGCTTTTCCCGCCTCGCGCATAATTTCCAAGTCAGAATCGCTTCCCATAACGATTGAAACCAATGGCTGATTCATAGTTCCTTTGTAGTTCGAAAGTGGTATTAGATTTTTGTAACGCTCTTTGCGGCAATATCACGTCGATAATGCGCGCCGTCAAACTTTATGTTAGATACGGCGGCATAGACTTTTTGTACCGCCGATTGCAGATCCACCGCAACCGCTGTCACGCTTAAGACCCGGCCGCCCGCCGTGTAATATGCGTCCCCGATTCGGCTGGTGCCGGAGTGAAACACTTTTACTCCTGGCAGCAAGTCAGCTTCTTCGATGCCGGTTATCTTCTTGCCGATTTCGAATACTCCGGGATATCCACCGGAAGACATTACGACACAAACCGCAGCATCTTTCGACCAATGAAAATCACCGTCGCTGACGCGCCCCTCAATCGAAGCTTCAATGGCATCGAGCAAATCGCTTTCCAGTCGCATGAGAATCGGCTGCGTTTCAGGATCGCCGAAGCGGCAATTGAATTCGAGAACCATCGGGCCGCGAGCGGTCATCATCAAGCCGCAATACAGGATGCCCTTGTACTCGGCATCCTCCGCTTTCATTCCTTCAATCACCGGACGGGCAATGTGTTGCAGCAACCAGTCCTGCATTTTCTGATCCAGAAGCGCGTCGCTGGAATAAGCGCCCATGCCGCCCGTATTCGGTCCGGTATCCTCGTCGCCAACTCGTTTGTGATCTTGCGCGGCGGTTAACGCTGCGACCCGCTCGCCATCGCTAAGCACGAGAAAAGAAATTTCATCGCCTTCAAGATATTCTTCCAGCACCACACGCGACCCGGCGCTGCCAACCATTTTTCCGGACAGCATGTCGGTCGCGGCTAACTCGGCTTCCTCTTTTGTCTGGCAGACGACGACGCCCTTACCCGCTGCGAGCCCATCAGCCTTTACCACGACAGGAGTGCTGAAGCGGGGCAAGGCATCTCCAACTTCGCTTAACGAGTTGCAGATTGCGTAGTGACCGGTCGGAATTCGATGCCGCTGCATGAATTCCTTGGCGAAACTCTTGCTCGATTCCAACTGAGCCGCAGCTTTCGTCGGACCGAAAATTTTCCACCCGCGACGTTGGAATTCATCCACCACCCCGAGTTGAAGGGGCAGCTCAGGCCCTATGACGGTCAGGTCGGGTTTAATGCGCTGAGCCAATTCGATCAGGGAATCGAGATTTTTCTGGTCGACCGATAAGCACTCCACCTCGGTGGCAATGCCGCCGTTCCCCGGGGCGCAAATAATTTTCGATACGCGCGACGATTGCAGCAACTTCCAGACCAGCGCATGCTCCCGGCCGCCGCTTCCAATGACCAGAACTTTCATGGTTTGAAAGAACAGGGTAGGAGGCTAAAACGGGGATGTCAAATTTAATTTGCGCAGTTAACCATAATTAACCTTCCGCCGTATAATTCTCACTGATGATCACAGTTTCCAAAGAAGATTATCTAAAGGCGATCTTGGAGGCGGAAAGCGAAGGCGAAACGGTTATTTCCGCAACGCTGGCTCATTGGCTCTCAGTCTCCCCGCCCGCCGTTACGATGGCGATGCGCCGCTTGAAGAAAGATGGATTGGTACGAGTGCAAGGCGATGGCCACGTCAGCCTGACGAGCTCCGGACGAAAGATCGCGCGGAAGTTGACGTTGCGGCATCATTTGATTGAGCGAATGTTGTCCGAAGTGTTCGGCATGGAATGGTATAAGGTTCACGATGAAGCGGAGCGCCTGGAGCACGCGGTATCTCCGGACTTCGAAGCGAAGTTGTTAGTGAAACTTGGGCGTGGGGGCGCATGTCCGCACGGCAATGTGAGCGAACTGGAGAGCCCCGCGAGCCGCCGTCGGCGCGGTTTACTATTGCTCTCACACGCGGAAGAAGGCGAGAATTATCAAGTAAGCGGGATCTATGAAAGGGATCGCCGGCTTCTGGAATTTTTAGAGCATCGTGGAATTCGTCCCGGTGCGCATTTGCATGTTTCCGGACGAAATTACGATCAAACATTAAACTTAACGACGGATGCTGGCGCTGTAGCCCTCGGGAGATCGGCTGCGGAAAGAGTGTGGGTTGCAGTGCAGGTTAACGGTCGTCGCCCGGCCCGTCGGCATTTATAGCTGTCAGAAAGTAAATCGAATAAGCTTCAAAACGAAAGATAAAACTGCCATGCCGCAACTTACTTATTTGGAAGCCATTCGCCGGGGCATTTGGGAAGAGATGGAACGCGATCCCACTGTGTTTTGCATGGGCGAAGACATTGGAATTTACGGCGGAGCTTTCAAAGTCACGGATGGTTTTATCGACCGCTTTGGGCCTGAACGCGTAATCGATACGCCCATCGCTGAGTCTGCGATCGTCGGTGCAGCTTTTGGCGCATCTCTCACGGGACTGCGGCCAGTTGCCGAATTTCAGTTCATGGATTTCATCGGTTGCGCATTCAACCAGATCACGAACATGGTCGCGAAAACGCATTATCTGTGGGGTCCGCCGGCGCCACTTGTATTGCGTGGTCCAAGCGGCGGAAATGTGCATGGTGGTCCTTTTCACTCGCAGAATAATGAAATGTATTTCGTGCACACCCCGGGATTGAAAGTGGTTTGTCCTGCGACCGCTTATGACGCAAAGGGGCTTATCAAGGCCTCGATTCGCGACAATAATCCCGTCATTTTCTTCGAGCATAAATATCTTTATCGCCGCGTTAAAGACGAGGTCCCAGATGAAGAATATGTTGTGCCGCTGGGCAAGGCGCGGATAGCCCGTGAAGGAAGCGATCTCAGCATCATTACTTATGCCGCCATGGTGCATGTCGCGCTTGAAGCAGCGGAACTGCTTTCCAAAGACGGAATCGAAGTTGAGATTATCGACCTGCGCACTTTATCGCCGCTCGATCACGAAACTATTGTTGAATCGGTTCGAAAAACAAATAAAGTAATTCTTCTTCATGAAGACGTTCGCACGGGCGGAATTGCGGGGGAACTTACGGCGATCATTAATGAAGAAGCATTTGACGATCTCGATGGACCGATCGTTCGCATCACAGCCCTCGACACTCCCGTTCCCTTCTCCCCGCCGCAGGAGGAATTCTTTTTGCCTAAGGTGAGTGATGTCGTGCGCGAAGCGCGTAAGCTTCACGCTTATTGATTAAGCCGTCTAGCCCGTACACCCGCCATCGCTCTTCGCATATACTCAGCGGGCGCGGATTTATCCCGGCGTTTTCTTAGTCACTTTTTTGTTATTCTCCGACAGTTGCAAACATAGGAACCCATGCGCAACTTCATCTTCGGATTCATTCTGGCGCTCCTAATCATTATTCTGGGAGGCCTGGCTTTTCTTTCGTTCGGTCTCATGCACACGAACGCGGACGCGCATCCGTCGCGGCTTGAGCGCCGGATTGCGATGAACGCAATGGATGCTTCGATGGATCGGCACGCGCCGCAAATCAGCAATCCAATACCTCCCACGGATGAAAATTTGATTCAAGGAATGAAGATCTACACGATGAACTGCGCCGTCTGTCACGGCACACTCGATGAGAAGCCGAGTCTTCTGGAACAGTCTCTGTACCCACCGCCTCCCCAGCTTATTTTGGAACCGTTAGATGATCCGGAGTGGCACACGTTTTATGCAGTTCGCACGGGCGTGCGGTATACGGGAATGCCGGCATGGAACAAGGTCTTGAGCACAGACGATATGTGGAAAGTCACTGCATTTCTTTCGCACATCGAGAAACTTCCACCGGCCGTGCAGGAGTATTGGAAAAAAGCCTACGGAGTAGCGCCGAAGCCCGCTGTAGAAACGGATCATGAACACATGCAGTGATCAATTTCCAGTGGTATTCCCACTCCTTATATAATGATTAGTTCAACCGTTCCGCGAAGTCTTGTAAGCGGCTCAGGGAAGGAAATATGCCGACAGATATTGTTATGCCTCAGATGGGAGAATCCATTGTTGAGGGGACCATTACGAAATGGCTGAAAAAGCCAGGGGACAAAATACAGCGCGACGAGCCGTTGTTCGAGATTTCAACTGACAAAGTAGACGCGGAAATTCCCGCGCCGGCCTCCGGTATTTTGCAGGACATTAAGGTCAGCGAAGGCGCGACGGTTCAAGTAAATACTGTCGTCGGAACTATTACCAGCGATGGCGAAGCGGCTTCATCAGCTCAAGCCAAGTCCGTGAACGCGCCGGCTCCCGCGGCTCAAGAAAAGAAAAAAGAGACGCCCACTGGCGTGGAAGCGACGCCGCTCGGCGCGAAGGATGAATCGTACTCTGAAAATGGCGATGAGCAGACTCGGTCTTCACCGTTGGTTCGTAAGATGGCCCGTGAACACAACGTTGACCTGTCGCAGGTCTCGGGCACAGGTCTAAGCGGACGGATCACCAAGCAGGACATTTTGACATTTCTCGAGAGCCAAGAGGCCCAGCCGGTCGCGACTGCTGCGCCTACTCCAGTTCGGACCGCCGTCTCGCCGAGTCCGGCCCCGCAGCCTCGCGCCACGTCGATCCCCGGCGATCTTGTTCCGATGACGCAGATGCGCAAAATCATCGCGCAGCGAATGATCGAGTCCCGGCGTACCAGCGCACACGTTCATTGCATGTTTGAAGTAGATATCACGTCAATCGTGCAACTGCGAAATAAGACGAAATCCGCATTCGAACAGCGCAACGGCGTGCGGCTGACGTTTATGCCATTCTTCGTTCGGGCCGCGCTTATAGCGCTGCAACAATTCCCCATTGTGAACTCTTCGATGGAGGGAGACAGCATTCGCTACCACCGGCACGTGAACGTAGGAATCGCGGTGGCGCTGGATTGGGGATTGATCGTGCCAGTGTTAAAGAACGCGGGCGACTTAAATTTTCTTGGCTTGCAACGTGGGATTGCGGATCTAGGCGAGCGCGCGCGCTCCAAAAAGCTTAAGCCGGAAGATGTTGAAGGATCGACATTCACGGTCACCAATCCCGGGCAATTCGGGGCGGTGTTTGGCTTGCCAATTATTAATCAACCGAATTCCGCAATCATGGGAGTCGGCGGCATCGCCAAAGCGCCGGTCGTAGTGACCGATAAAGATGGGAACGATTCCATTGCCATCCGATCTTTGGTCCATCTAACGCTGGGATACGATCATCGCGTAATTGACGGCGCCGTCGCAGATCAGTTTATGGCTCTGGTTAAGAAGACGCTGGAAAACTGGAGCGAAGAAGTCGGCTAGAAGAATGCTGGGTGGAGACGCGGCTTGCCGCGTCTTCTGCTTAGATCGAAGGTTGCTGGCCCGTTGAAGCCGCACTGGCAGCCGGTGCCTTCGCCCATGCGGATGCGTTCAAGCAATCCACGACGCCGGTTACTATTTCCTCCAACCCTAATTTAAACTTGGCTTCGTCGACAATTTGGCGGCTCATCACGGCATCGCCCAACGATAAAGCGGTTCCCAGGAATGATACGGCTGCATTCTTTTTTTCAACACCGGGACGTCCCGCGAATAGTTTTTCGATTCCGGCGACGATTGCCGGCACCAGGGAAATTCCTTGCAAAAGTTTTGCCACGATATCCATGTGCTCTCCTTTTAATTTATTGAAATTTGCGTGCAGGGTTTGAATAAGGGCAGGGCCTATTACTTAATACCAAACCGCTCGTGCATGGTGATGGCGACGCTGATCGCAACCGTGATCACGGCATTCAGTAAGCGGTCATAAACGCTGCGCTTAATATCATTTCGTTCCAGGATCACGATGCGATCTTCGGCATTCTTCATTCGGCCCGGCTGGCCTCCGCCGAAAAGCATGTCCATCTTGGCTTCCAGACGAGCCAACTTCTCGAGGACATCTCTTTCAAAGTCCTGGTCGGCGACCCGCACTACTAATTGCTGCTTTCCCCCGCCGTGGTGTACATAACTGCCCGAATTGTCTTCTTCAATTTTCATAACGGATAATCGAGGTGCAATGCCGCGGAGTATCGCGAATATTTCGGGGGGACCGACGCGTCATATTGACGGATAAAATAATTTTGAATGCGAGCGAGCCGGGGTAATGTAAACGTCTGGGTGCTGAATTGGCCTGCGAGATTCCGATCATTACCCTGACCCCATCCTGCATCGGTCCAACGAACTTCAAAACCTCCACCCGACGGAGGCGATGCGCCTGCATCAATCGTCACTGTCGTCGACGACGTGGCTGTGATCTCAGCCGAGGTAAGGCTGCTTAAGAATACGGCCCCCACTTCGATATTTGTAATGGCACTGACATTCAACGGAGTGGTTATTTTCTGCGAATCAACCTCGAACGCCAGACTCTTGGCCGCGTCATTGGCGAACTTAATTTTGTAAAGGCAGTGCTCTCCCGCCAGATCTTTTACCTCAATGTCGACTTCTCTCACGATAGCCTGGAAAACAGCGGATCGAGACGGCACATTGATATTGAGTGCATCGCCGGGGAAAATATCTGGTGCATTTGCCGGGAGGAAATCGCTCCAGGTATCGTATTCACCCGACCACGCCGGGCTTGTCAAATCATCCAGCATTGCCAAAGCTGCGTTCTCGCAATCAACAGCCGTGCGCCCCAGAGGTTCTTTTACATGTCGCACGGCGCCGTGCACTCCGTTGTCGATACCCCGAGACTGGGCCGCAATGCTTGCCGGATTCGTAACCCGCGCAAGCGATTGCCCGTGTCCCCGATAACGAACAGTAATAGACTGGTTGGGGGCCGGTACATACTCGGTAAAAAAGGTTAGCTCTGAACTGGACGTGTTGCATTCCGCCCCCTCGGCCAGCTTACCAACGAGTTGCGTGAAGTAATTACCGCCGAGTAGCGCACTCCGCACTTCGGTGTCTACCGCTTGTATTAAGGTCGTAAACGCAATTGAGCATTGCAGAGTCGCGGCATTGACCAGAGCATAAGTACAAAAGCCGGAAGATACCGCAAGCACTCCGT
Organism: uncultured Acidobacteriaceae bacterium; assembly: GCA_963849315.1. Classification (GTDB taxonomy): domain Bacteria; phylum Acidobacteriota; class Terriglobia; order Terriglobales; family Acidobacteriaceae; genus PALSA-188. The sequence goes on from CAWKGT010000002.1 coordinate 1,638,670, forward strand.
CGAACAAAACGACCGACGGCGCAACCAAAGTTGCCGGATTAGTGGGGTCGATGTCCTGTACCTCCAACACGATCCGGACCCCGGCGTCTATCATCGCGCCCCCAACGCCGTTTCCAGCAAGATGCATTGAGGAATGAAATATTTCCTGGCGCTGGTATATCTCGAGGGAGTAGATGCTAGTAGTAAAGATGTAATGATGCCCAGCGGTTGTGCTTATTGCAGATCCGGCTAAAGCGCCATTGATGAGCGCCTGAATACTTGACTGACTTCCACTTGGCGTAATCTTGAATCCAGCCAAGCATCCGCTAATTGAAATGTTGGTTGGATATAGTCCACCCACAATAGCCGAGGACGGCGCTCCAAAAAGCACGTCGCCGTGCTCAATAACAATTGCGCCGCCAAGTTCGATTTGTTCCACGAACTGCACGGTGGTTGCGCCATCCACCCCAGTGCCTCCAGCAATCTGCAACTGACCTGCATTTACACTGACAGCCGAACTCGGATCCACCACCTGCCACAGCGTTGTATCAAGCGGGGAAGTTGAGTATTCCTCGTCGAACAGCATCGTACTTGCCTTTTGAAAGGGCGATTGTGAAAGGTAAAATCGCAGGGTCAATCCATCGCCGATGAAGTAGTCTTTCACGTAGGCCTGCGGTTCGATTTTGCCGATAATCGTAAGATCGTTTACTATCCCGCCTAACCCTTGCAGCGCGAGGCCCTGGGGAGAGAAACCAGTGTCTGTTTCATTTAACGCATAAGCGCTTATCCCAATCGGCGAAAAGACTAATGCTCCGTTAATGACGCGGTAGCTTGCACGCACAATTGTCGCGATCTCGGCGGCCTGCTGTGACCATGTTTTTTGCGGATCAGATGCGTAGTACACCACAGTGTCCACATCTTGCGCGGCGGTAGTATCGAATGCGCCGGGCATGAGATCCTCGGTCAGTTGCCGCAGCGCATTGCCGCCCGTTCGATTGATAAATGGACACCGAACCGGAAGCCGTTTTTCGTCGAGCAAACATTCGTCGCTCTGGGCGGTGATGAGGTAACGGTACGCGGGCCCCTGTTCTCCCCATCCGAGCGCTTCATAGTCTGGGGTGCGCGTCACGTATCCGGTGAACACTTTTTGGCCGTCCGCCCGCGCGAGGATCAATCGCGCGCCCAGTGCCGGAACAATAAAGGTCGGCAGATTCGCCACTAAACTGATTCGGAGTTCCGCAGGCTGATTAAGTTTGCGAACCAACTGGGGCGATGAGGTCTCATCGATGGCCAAAGAGTAGTCGAGAGGGCCTAGTCCGTCTAGATTGTCTATTGTCAGGTTCATGTTGATTTAGAGACTGTTTCAATTTCATTCAACGCTTCGTTCATCCCGGCTGATACGAGCTACGACCCGCAGCCTTACAGCACAATAAGTTGTCGAGAGTGGGTGGATAGTTCTATCAATGGACCACTGCGGTCCTATGCTCGCCCGGCCTAACTGTTAAACCCTATGACCAGAGATGTGTTTCAAGGTCTATGCCGGAAGTATGATTCGCAATGAATTCAATTGTTTAGTACACCGCAGCCATGGGCGCGGGAAAATAACTTCGGTAACACACTACGGTTTGACCGTCATTTTCATCTTTATGCGGCATAGCCTGAAATGCGGCCCGCAGTGCCATAGACGAAATGGGACTTGCAATATCTACCACCTCTTCGCGCTGAAATGCCTTCGCAACGCCGGATTGCGCGGATGCATTCAACCCTAGCCGCATAGACGTTTGAATCGAAGTAGTGGGCCTAAGCCAGGGATAATGGAAGCAGATGCGGCCACCAGATTCTTCCTCGGCCACAAACAGGGCCGACCAGTCCTGAAAAAACGCGCCGCCTTCACGATCTACAAAAGCAACGACTTTCTGTACTCCGGCTATTGCCGATGGGACGCCACCTAATAAAGGCTGTGCCAGCAATAACGATGTTGCGGTTTTTTGGACGACTCTACCCAGATTGAAAGTGACGCGCCGGATATAATTCGCGTCGCGATTCACCGCGACAGGATCGCTAACATATGCAGCGGCGATCCCCGTGCCCACGTACCCGGTCTGCTGCTGGTAGTCGTCATCCACCGCAACCATGTCGCCCACATTGAACGCGTTGACTGCACCCACGCCGAGCACGAGTTGGTTCGCGGTCGAACCGGAAAGAACTGCTGCTGCGGCTATCGCTGTTCCGCCGGAAGGTTGCGGATTTGCATTTGGGACCGAGGCCAGCACATTCATGTGCTCGGAACCGCACGCCAGAGCCATCTGTAACTTCCCCCACTCGCGAAATTCAAACTCCACGCGTACGTCTAGCGGCCCGCGATACATTGCAGCGGGAGTGCCTTGCGGGCCACTTCGCACGGGCTCGGATGTAGTGCGGCAGAATCGTTGGAAGCTATCGATCCATCCCAGATCGAGCCACGGCATCGGGGGGGCATCCAACGTAAACAAGCCGTACATGCCGGGATCAAAGATGCTGGGCGCACCCGTATTTCGATTCATGGGTGCAAAGTATGCCCGCATACGACGGCTTACGGGAACCATTGCAGTTCGAAGCGGCGCTGTGCTCATAAGTAATCGGCCTCCGCAAAGAAAAATACGTTGATACTGACGCTGCGCTCCAACCGGATTCCTTCTGTGCCTCGCGGCAAGCCGTCATTCTTTAATGCTTCGCTACCCGATACTTTTCCGAAAACTGGCTCTGTCCAGAAAATCTTTGTCCCCAAATCTACGCTCGGGGATTGCGTGAAATCCTGTTTAGCGGTCCACATCGGCTGGGTAATACTCATCAATTCCATATCGAGAGCGCTTAGCGTGCGTCCTCGATCCACACCAGAGGTGACGGTGCCGAAGGTGTGATGCGAGATCACACATTCCATCGTCAGTAGCGGAGTATTTCCGGTTTGCCGTTGCACGACATGAGCGGCGCCCCATTCCAGATAGAAGGCGTCCGGCAGTGGATCAACGGGAACGATCAGTTCATTCTCCGCCACGATCACCGCGGGTCTCGTGGTGCCATTCAGAGTTACAACGCGAGCCGGATTCAGCGAAATCAGGCGCTGCAATAACGCCATGTAGAAACTGTCTTTGGTAAATTGCATAACGCGGTTTTTAGCTCCTCGCTTTTTGGCTTTTAGCTCTTAGCTCTTAGCTTCATACGAATTAGTTTGGTGAAAGTTAATGTGGGCTCGCGGTTTTAGTCTTTAGCTAAAAGCCAAAGGCTATGGGCCAGGAGCGGTCATTCCACGGCCAGCACGCGACATAAGTACGCGGCATCCGCAAAGTATTCCGTTACGACATTTTCGATATGCAACAGGTCGCCTTCGTAAACGATTCCCAGTGCATTCGAGAAAAGTGCTTCGGCGTTCGCTACATTTCGCGAACTCAGTTCGTCGGCGATTGTCGCGCCCGATATTAGAAATTCCAATTGCCTGCGAGGTCCGGTACTGCCAGCTTGAAGAATACGAACTACAACCGGGGAGAGAGGTACTTCTTCTACGCCTGGATCAACCAGACCAAGCTGCGCGCTGGGATCGTCGGGCAAAATTAGTCCAGGAAACATTACCGTAATCTCAGTTCCGCCAAGTGCGCGTAGCATTGAATCCGCGGCACGGACAATTGCGGCTCCGCTGATGCTGTTGAAACTCATGTTTAGCCAACCTTCTGCGCCACGTATGGCGCCAACATCGCTATCACGGTTTGATCGAGAAGCGTGTCCGCGAAATACTGCATAACCATGCGATCGAGATGACCCGCTTTTACGTTCAGAGCGGGCGTCGATTGCGCGTTGCGAACGATTTGGACGCAGGCGAATTTAATTGGGTCTGGAATTACGGCAAAGCCGGCGGTGTAAACGATGTCCACTTCGCTGAACCATAGGCCAACGATGTTCATGGGAAGAGTAAGTTCGCCGGTTGTCGCAAAGAAATCGATCGCGGGTGCGGAAATCGCGGTCCATACCCCGGGCAATCCGAACATCAAGGCTACATCCAGCCTGATGTCGTCGAAGGGCCATTCTCCGCGACGAGGAATGCAGTAGCGGCCTTGTGCCGAAACAATAGGTGTAGTTGCCGGAGCAACTGTTACCAAGGGAAGATATGTGAGTCGAACAGTGTTTCGGTCCGGAGACATTCGTAGTCGCTCTTCGTATTGCGCAACTCCGAGTGTGGAACGGCGGCAGTGGCTATCGATCAAACTTGACGCCGCCGCGACCAATGCAGCGGGCGTGGTCGCATCGAGCCCGTATAGTTCGTATTCGGTTACGTCGACATAGTTCATAGGTTTTTCCGGTGATCCTCAAATGACTCCCGGCCCTCAGCAGACTTGCAAACTGAGAGCCGGGAATTGACAGCAACCAATTCTTTCTAGCGGTTTACCTTTACTTCGTAGTGCGCATAGGCAGCGCCCTTTACCACGGGAGCTCCGAACTTCACCACGACCAACTGCGAAGCCAAAGATCCGAGCAAGCCCAATTGGAAGACTCGCGGATTGGGGTCCGAGAGCCAGTGGTACTCGATCAAATCTTCGCTGACGATGTAGCAAGGAAGCACAGCTGTGCCGCTCCCCGGCGTGCCCGTGTATCCAAGCGCCCACTCGGGAATGAGCGGCAACTCACCAGCTTGCGTCGATAGTGTCTTTACTCTTAGTCCGCCAGTGACCTCGGCGGTCGAGAGAACGACGTTGAACTCCGCTTTCATTTCACGGTCGATCAAATCGAGCAGTACGGGATTTGCATAAATGGCGGTTGGGCGAACTTCGTAGGAAGAGTTTGCAACCATTCCTGCAATTACGCCTTTAATGCCATCCACGATGCTGGCGGTGGTTGCGATGGTAGTGGTGTTGCCGCCGGCTTCGATCTGGCTGATCGCTCCCATGTACTGGAAGGTTGTTGGAGTACTTAGCGACGTGTCGTTGCCATTCCAGAGCGACACATCGTGAGTACGCAACAATCCTTCCACCGAATCCGCCAGGTCCTTCGCTTGCAAGTAGGCGAACTGACTTTGCTGCGCGCCGACCTCGAGGTCAAACAGGTTGTAGTTAATCTGCGAAACGAGCGCTTTCAGCGGCACCGTGCGCTCTGCGCGGGTTGGAGATCCCGTAACTGCCGCAATGTTTCGCGGATCGACAAAAGCCTGCGTTGCCGTAGGCGAATTAATCGTGAGCTGTTCAAAGAATCTTGACGGATGTCCAGTAGCAGGTACCTGGCGGACTCTTTGACCGAACACGCCTCGTCGACGCACGATGTCGGTGATTTCCGTTTGATACCGTTCAACTTCAATCGCGCCCGGCCCAAGGTAATCTGCTGCCGCGTTTAGATCTATAAATTTTGCGTTCATGTGTTCTCCTGATTTGAATTTGTGCTGCGTTTGAGAAGCGTTTCAAAAAGCAAAAGGCGCGATTCGTGGCGCGCCTAAAAGGGTGAGCCAGTAGCTAAGCTAATGGCATCTTTCAATCGATCATTCCAGCTCGCGCCATTTCAGCTTTCACGGCGATGCGTTGTTCGACGCTCAAGGATTGCAGCGTCTTACTTAAAGCGGCTGAGTCCAGTTTGTCCCCAGCCTCGGGAAAGTTTTTGCTCAATAATCCCGCCACTAGAGGGGAAAGAGTTTTGCGGCTCATTCGTACTGCCTGGGCTTTCAAATCGGTATTGGTTTTTTCGAGTTCTGCTACTCTTTTTTCAAGCGCTTTCGCGTCGTCGCTTGCATCGTCATGTTCGGAGTTTGCTATCGCCCGCTCCTCGACTGCGGCAACAATGCGATCGACTTTTGCATTGAGCGCTTCCTGTTGTGCGTCGAGCCTTCCCAGAACGCGGTCGAGAGTTTCGGCTGCGTTCGCTAATTTTCCAGCGGTTGCTGCGAGTTGTTCTGTCATTTCCTGGTCCATTCACTTCTCCTTTAATTAAAATCGGCAGCCGAAGCCGTCGTTTGAAGCGCCTATCCCATCTCGATCCACGTCTCTTCGTATGCTGCCTTGTTACGGCGTAGAACAGCAGCCCCGGTGAACGTGACATGTGTGAGCGTCCACACTTTGGCATGAAGATCAGCAACGCGGGCATCCGCGATCTCGTAGGACATGCCTAAATTTGCCGTTGCCTTACTGTCGCAATCCCCGGAAGCAGACATCTGTCTGGACCGCCCTGCCCGCTTGATTTCTTTCACGATCTCAGGAAAGTCCTTGGCGAATAGGTATCCGCCGAGTTCCAGTTTTCTTCCTACGATTTCAGCCCGGGTGATGACGCCAATTTTGCGGCGGGTGTCATGGCGATCGAGGTTAGGGGAGTAATCGAGCGCCATTCCAAGAAGCGATGGCAGCCCCGCTTCAGCCGCGGCCCTAGTCAAGACAACTCGATGACCCCGTGCCCCTGCGGGCGCCCGGTCTGACGCGACATCGACCAAGGTCAGCACTCCGCAAAATTGTTCCCGGTTAGGATGCCCCGTCACCAGCGGCATCTGGATTGCCATCGATTCCAAATCAATATTCATCGTTCCTCTTTTGTAGGCAGATTCTTTCGTAGCGAAGCAGGCATATCCCTCTCACTCAAAAATGAATGGGAAAGAATGTGAAATTTGAGCATTAGGAAACTGAAACAACTTTTATTGCGGACGGCATCGGCTCGAGAGGCGTAAGTCCTCTCATACGCCGAACTTCGTTCACCGTCAGCACGCCATTCTGTAAGAGGATCGCCTGAATTTGTGCTTCTTCCATTACATCGCCTCCAGCGTCGACGTCAGTGAATACAAATTCAAGATCTCGCCAGCCAAGTTTTTTGCAGATCGCGTCGCGAGTGAGGTATTCAGCTAACAATCGCGCTGTGGGCACGATCGCCTGCTGGAAAGCTTCATCCGCCATTTCCATCGCGGTCGAACGGTTCAGGTCGCGCTCGACTCCGAGACACTGCGGTGGAAGATCGAATGCGTCGGCGATAATTCTTATGACGAATTCCTGCCATTGCAGCCGGAGGTCGGCATCCGTTCCACCACCGAAGCGCAGCACTTCAGGTTTGTTCTCGACGGAAAGGATCGGTACACGGCCGGTACCTTCAATTTCATCCTGCCACCAGCGAATCAGGCGCTCGTGATGTTCCGGACTAAGCCCCTGAAGCCAGAGTGCGTACTCGACGACGGTGTTCGATGCGAGTTTTGTGGCGTAACGATGCGCACCAAGGAAGGCATTGACCGCTTCGAATGCAACTTCAAGCCGACCCAATCCGAATGGGGTAAACGTACGCGGATTGAGCCGTATATAAATGAGTTCATCGTCGTTTAAGACTATGCTTCCCTCTGACCCCGATTTCCCTGTGACTTGAACATAGCGCGGCGCGTCAGGCATTCCATCCCAATCGCTTCTCATGCGGATGGTCGCGCCGTCCACCGGCCACATGGCGAGGGGTTGCTGCGGGTCGCCCGTGCTTTCGACTTCGATGGCTCCGAATCCGCCAACGATAATGTCTTCGAGGACTTGCTCCGCCAGCGAGCGAAACGAATCGTCTGGATTCGGATTGTCGAAATTGTCCGTGAGGATTTGCGTTCGCAATTCGATATCTCCGGTTGTTTCGAGGCCGCGTCCAGGACGGGCCTGAATCCGCCAGCGCATACCCACGATGCGATCTTTGATTGTGTTTATCGCTTTCCGAGCCACCGGGGTTTCTGAAAAGCGCCGCAGGTTTACAGGTGTTGGTTTAGGAAAACTATCCGCCCGCGGGCCGTAGGTGTTGAGGATGGACGGAAGCGCCACCGTTCTGCGCTTGCTGTCAATCTGTCTGGCTGTGGGAGACACTCCTGCGACCCGGCGCATAGCGCCGCGTAAGACATTTGTAATTTTCATAATTTGTTTTTAGCTCGTGTGGCGCGGGCACTCTTGCCCGCGAGTATTAATGAGAAACTGGCATTGTCACGATCCGCTGCATTGCAGCGACGCGCAAAGCTCACATCCGCAATTCTAACTTCGCCTCGTGGGCGATCCTCGGCATCTCCGCGACACCTAATACTTTCACATCGTTTCGCGCCATTGCTCTATGCGCAAAAACAACGTATTTGTCGGTTCGATCCCAATCGTCTTCAACGATTGCAGTCAAAAAAGTTTCGCTCTTATTCTTTTTCGCAAAGATTTGGATAATGTTACTTGCCTGCAATCCCAAACTATTGGCCGGCCCCAGATTTCTTTTATCCAAAGATACCGCCTGGAACACTTTCAGCTTCTCTCCCACGTTGTACGCAAAATCCAATTTCAGAGGATCGCCCTCCTCGTTGTATTTCTCCATGGGAATGTCTTTCATCAGCGCCCCCAGAATCCCCTCGTGCTCAAATGCTGTTCGCATTTGTTGCCAGATGCGGCTTCTACCACTCACGAGACGCTCCGTTGGCGGACGAATAACTTTGAAATAAAAAGATGCCAGAGCCTCAAGTTCTTTCGCCGGATCATCGGCGAGGCAAACACTCTTCGCAGAAAGCTGGATCAAATTCGAGAAGGAGTCCTCCATTTTCCGCAACAGGATTTGCCGCGCCGCGGGATCTCCCAACTGCGCTCGTACGTAACGCTCGACCGCTTGCAGCATTTCAATATCAACTTGTGAATCCACTCGTTCCGCAGCTTTCCAACCTGGCAAGAACCGGGCATCGGCAAATCCGGGGAATCCAAGCTCGATCATGATCAAACCGATGTTCACGAACTCTTCCCTGACGGCCGTGGGCACATACCGTAGCAGGTAGAACTCGAGTTGTTTCTCTTCCGCCATTCAACTTGCCATCATGCTTCTACTGGCCAGTTAGGAAACGGCCTTCGCGGCGACATCCTGAAGGCTGTAATCAACTCCCTCACTATTGCGCGCCGTTCGAGCAGTGAGATCACCAGTTGTTTGAGCGCATCCCAGTCGCTTCCGTACCATTCCGGCGGAATATCGCCCGCCGCCGACCAGATCAACTCATCATCCAGTTTTTCAATTAACGAGAGCCAGGGCTCGAACGCCTCCCATCCGCGTACGCTCGCATATACTTCGTTTTCCGGATAGACGCCTCGCAGCGGAAAATCCGGAAACGTCCATTCGCCGGCGTTAAAGCAATAACCCTGGTCGATAAATGAAACCGTATATTTTCGTTCCTTCATTTTCCGCCAGAACGTCGCCTGACGCCCGTTCGCATTTCCCGTCCACTTATCGATGACGAGCATTCCCGGAAAGGTCTCTCGATTGCGTACCCGCTCCAACATCTCAATCGGAAGGTAATCCAAGACTTGCCCTTCCAGCGGACTGACCACATAACGCGATCCAAATTGCAACCCGGGTTCACATGGAATCGTGCTTCCGGCCAACTGTATGTTCAGATCTGACGTGTGTTCCACCAACCAATCGCCAACCTCAATGACCTCCGTCGCCGGAACCGGAAGCTCTATACCCTCGGCCAGCCGGGAGGCCAGTAACTCGTTCGCCAGAACCCGAAGATGCTGAGGATTATTTCTGAACTTGACGACGTAAAAATGCCCATCATCGCAGCGCATCAGGTGTCCCTGAGCTCCGCCACGCATTCGCTTCACGTGTTGGACGGCGGTCACGGGCAAGCGATCCGCCCTTCAACAAATAAAGGAGAAAACGACCGCTCCCAAGCCGTCCTCGCGCGCTCAACACCCAAATAAAGAGCCATTCTGTTTGGTCTTGCCTTCCCTATTTGGGAAACATCATATTCACAAAGCCTGCGTTACCGCTGTGACCGGTAACCATTCATGTCTGTGGAAAATTATCTGATCATGGGAAGCGACGCCGGTTCACTCCAGCTCGCCGATCGTCGTCCCGCAATCTTCCGTCGCACCGCTAATGCAATCCCCATCGCAATTACGCAATCATCATGCGTTCCATTCGCGGCGCCCGTACTTCCGTCGGGATGCCGTACAAAACTTCGGCACTCGCTCAGCAACCGGCGACTGCGAAACAGTTCCGGCTCCGTCGCTAACACATTCCCCAAATTTTCAATCATCGCAGGACGGCTTACGGCTGATGTTAGCCAGCCATCTTGTCCACCATCCTGAAAGATGTGCGGATACTCCGCTGTTCGAAGCTGCGACAAAACGCCGAAACCGTGATTATTCCTTTCAACCGCCAGCAGGGCGCCGTTGTAATTTCTTGCGATGTCAATAATTCGCGCGGCCAATTCCCGCGGCGGAAAGTGTCCACGCAATTCCGCGCACTGCATACCGGTGCTTCGCTCGATGACTTGGGCGCAAGAGTAATCTCCGTCTGTACCTCCGCCAGAGGTATCGACTCCCACAATGTAGTTCCGCCGATTCTGTGGAGGCAGCCATACCAACCAACGCTCGTTGTCTTTTGAGTCCAGCGGCTCGCCGCATTGTTGTAATGCTCGATCAATCGCCGTCAGTTCGAAGACGCTTTCTCCGGAGGCCAGAAAACAGGAAATCGGATCCTCGGCATACTCCTGGGCAGCCAGACCGCGCAACTGCGCCCGATTCAAACGCCGCCATACGATTTGCCGATTGTTCAGTCGTTCACGAGCTATTAATTGTTCTTCATCTTCTGTCAGCGAGAGCATTGCGTCTGCGGCTTCCACCTTGTAATCGTCGTCATACCACCAGGGGAAGAAGTGGCGCGTAAATTTCGTTTCCGGCGCGCGCTCCCATTCTTCGTAAAAAACTCCGCCGGCTCCATTCGGCGTAGATTCCAAAACGATTTCACCATCGGTCGGCACGGCCGCTCGTAACGAAGCTAACGTTTCCATACCATCGCGGGGCCATCGAGCCACCTCCGAGCAGTGCAGGTTATGGATGGTAAGCCCGCGCCCCGCGTTGGGGTCCGCCGCCGTCGCCACGCGATATTCGCTGTCGAGCTGCGGGAAAACGATCTGGCGGACGTTAGCGCGCGAAGTCACGAGCGCGCCCCGTTGCAGCACTTCGGGCAGGTTCTCCCAGAAGCGGTGCACGATTCTGAAAATCTCCTCGGCTGATTCCTGGTTGTGAGCGACTTGCACCGCTATCGTTCCCGGCTGCGTAATCGTTTGTATAAAGAACCGCGCCGCGACATATGTTGTGATTCCCAGTTGCCGCGCCTTTAAAACGATGTTTTGCTTGCTGCATTCCCGCGAATACTGTTGCTGGGCCCGATTAGCCTTAAGCTGCACCAAGCCGCGCGACTTACTTCGCACTCTCAGCAAACTGTGAATCAAAAAGTCCCGTACAGTTAGGTCGCTGCTTGCACGAAGATCGAGATTCCTTCCCAGCTTAGTAAGCAGCGATAAATCATCGTATGCATTCAATTAACATCCTTAAGCAAACTCACAACTAACAACTGATATCCGGGAACCGCGGTCTCACCTCGCATGTCCAACACTTTCAGGAACAAATACAAACGATCCAATTTCCCATCCGCTTCCGAATTGAGTTTGATCCACGCCCATGAGGTCGTACTTATATTCGTTGGTCAGCACTGCACCCTGATCCACGTCCGGCGAAACCGCCATCGGTCTGACATCAATATCAGTTCCCGAACTTGCATCCGCAAAATAAGTCGTTCCCGAATTCTGCTTGGTGCTCAAGAGATAATTGACGAGTTGGGTATTCGACATGAGCGTGGCGCCGCTCGATTTCAGAGAGTCCAGCATTACGCCAACCTGATGGGCCGACAATTCGTTCACGTGCCAGAATATTCCGTAGGGAACGCCCCACACCGCGGACTTGAATACCAGCGCCGAAAACTTGTTGGTCAATTGTGCGTCCGTCAGGTTTTGGAAATTCGGAACAATACCCTGGCTCAAAATATTCTGGATGTCGATTCCGGTACCTAGAACCGTCCCGGCATTCGGTGCTGGATCCATGCTTCCCGAGCCGCGAGCTCCGGTGAAGTTCGCCGCCACGGTTAAGGCCTCGGTCGAGGTGTCTTCGTAGCTTCCCGGATACACATACACCCACGTTCCAGGAATGGTCGCCGCAATCTCGTTCGAGTAGCCTGATTCTCCAGAGCTATTTAGTGCGGTCACAACGTAGTACCACACCTGCTGCGGATTGACCGCATAATCGACGTAAGTAGGATTCGGTACCGGCCCCGCAATTTGCGTGTAAGGGCCGCCGCTCGTTGCCGAGCGGTAAATGTTGTAACCGCCAACGTTCGCCTCGGGGTTCCATGACAGAGCCGTGGAATGTCCGCCCCCAATTCCCGTCAGATTGACATTCATCCACGCCTTCGACCAGGCGATTTCATCGGACATCAGCCGCGTCTTGTCGGTGAGCAGCAGATAACTTCCACTCTTGATATCTTGCGCTACGACATCCGCGAGGTCTTCACTCTTTACCGCCGGCTTCATGTTCGGATCCTCTACTACCGAGAACACGCCTCGCTGAAGCAAGGTGAAGACGAGTCCTCCCAGAGTGTCGAGACCGCTGGGGACCATGTCCGTCCCCGATGAGCTTAAGTTCCAACTGACCTGCGCATTCGAGTCGCCAGGAGCGGCGATCGTGAATACTTTGTTGGAAATCGAGAGCGTCACGCTGGACGCCGCTGTGCCCGTGTACTGAACCGCAAAAGCATTTGGAAATACAAAATACTGGTGTGAGACCGAATGACAGTTCACATCCCATCCCGCATTAATCCAGGATTGAAACGTCGGTATGAGTTGTTGAGACAGGTCATATCCGGTCACGACCGCGATGCTTAGGGGTACACTTTTCGACTGAATCATCGGCAAAAGTGACTCTATATATTGATGCGACCCGTCTATCAAACCAGGATCGTCGTAGGTCACCGTAATGCGCGCCGGATACTGCATGAACCCGCGGATATTCGGCGGCGTATCCGATGCCACATTATTTCCGCCGTTGATTGGGCCGGGCGTACCTGTGATATCCGTTGAAATTCCCGTCGCGATGTTGTTGGCATAAAAATGGCAGTATGAATACGTGACCGCGGCAGTGTTATCCATCAGTCCATAAGTTCGATTTGCGTAAGCCCGGCAATTCTTCACCTCGATCGCCGTCGGGGTTCCGTCGAACCGATATCCAACGTAATTTCGGTGAGCGTCCGTGTTGTAGATATGAATATCGCCGGGTGTTCCCAACGTGTGCACGTAGAAGCCTATAGGCACGGTGGCATTCGGCACGCGACTATCCGCCATTATGTTGGCTAACCAGATATGGTCGCTTAAACCCTGAACCTGAACTCCGTATCCGTCATACCAGTCCAACTTGATATGCTGGATTTCAACATTGGTCACATTGTTTATGTTGATAACAGCTTCGCCGCTTAAGATAATTGGCGTCACCGACACATAATGCGTGACTGGATTCCCCGACGCAGCCCAGACATACAAGTTCTGGGCAACGGAATCGTAAAACCAATCGCGATCATGAGCGAGTGCGCCTTGTGTACTTTGCGAATTTCCCCACATCGTGCCAAAACGCACGAAGTTGAGCTGCGTAATGGGTTGTGCTGCGCTCAAGGTGATTTGCCAGACGTTGCCCCCCGTATTCGTCCACTGGGAACTGGTCGTCGAGTAAAATCCAGTAAACTCTGGAGGCCGTCCGTTGCCATAGGCGTCGAACTTGATGGGATTTCCTGTCGCTCCACTCGAAGGAGGCGTCAATGATTCGTTCCATATCGCATCTCGCTTGAACAAAATCACATCTCCAGGCTGAAAGCTCGAAATGCCAACTTTAAGCAAGGTTCTCCACGCGCTTTGGGGTGACAGTCCGCTATTACCGTTGCTTCCCGCAGGATCAACGTAATAGGTCGACGCACCGGCGCGCAGCGCCAGCATCAGTACAACAGCAAATTTTTTCATTGAGCTCTCTTGTGCCAGGGAGGGGCACGATTTCACTCGTGCCGAAGTTGATGTATGAATGTTGGCGCGACTGAACGTCGCGCACTACTCTTGCTGAAATCGATCAGTGTACAGACAACGTTGGTAACGTCGTCGCCGTATACGCGTCCGAGGGGACTGTGATCGTCGCCGGCAAAGTCCCCCCTGTGGTGACGCTTTCGGAAATATTCCCCGCGTATGTCAATCCCGCACCGCTATTGCCGCCCTGGAGTACGGCACATGCAGTCGTACAGCTGGTGGTCAGTGCCACATAATATTTTCCTGGAGGAAGTTGTGTACTCGATACCCAACTCAGCGTCTTCCATCCAACTGACGGCGCAAACGTCGTTCCAGCCGTCGAACCTATGTGCGCCACGACCGTCCCGGCGCTGTTCATAATCCCAATGTCGTAGGTATTCGCAGTGTTATCTGCCGTCGTCACGTCGTACGTAATCTGTGCCGTAGATAAATTGCAGTACAGCACGACTCCCCAAAGCGCCGCCTTGTTCGCCGTCACCGTGAAATTGACGGTACTGGCCGCATTCGGGGTGGTGAACCATATCGGACAAGTCTGTGATTGCACGTACGCCGTAGTTGCAAGCTTGGTGCTGTTGTCGGATGTACTTGGCGTCGGCGCAGACGGCGTTCCGGTAAACGTGGGCGAAGCGATCGGGGCGGCGCCCGTAACTTGGGCGACCGAATAATCCCCGCTCGCACTTGTCACTGTTCCGGTCCGTCCGAAGACCGATCCCACAGCATTGCTGCTGAGATAACCTTGCGCCTGAACATAGGCCGTAGTCGCAAGTTTAGTCGTATTGTCCGATGTTGAGGGCGTTGGCGCTGATGGCGTCCCCGTGAAGGTTGGCGAAATCAATGGTGCCGCGCCCGTGACTTGCACAACTGAATAGTCTCCATCCGCCGCAGTTACGGTGCCGTTTCGACCGAACACAGACGAAACCGCCGAGCTTCCGCTCGAAGCTTGTGTGCCAGCTCCAATTAACATCCCAAAGGTTCCTGCCGTGGAATTTGTAGAAAGCACCACGCCTAACACTTGTCCGCTGGTTGGATAAGCAGCCCCTCCGTCTTCACAATCGCCTGCAATCGTGCTGCTGATTTGAACGTAATCTCCAGCCGTAGTAGCTCCGTCGAACGCGCATGCAGCCTGTCCGCTCCGAGCAATTTGCGCGCTTAATGACGTACCCGATCCGTCCACGACCACTCCTACAATTCCGCTGGTATCTGTCGTCGACGCAATAACCGCGGTCGATGGCGCGCCTGTTAATTTCGCCAGCTTATTTAGCGTTGTGCCAGTCGTGGAGGCATTGGGAATGTCGGTCGCCAAAGCCCCAGTCGTTGTATCGACATAAGTTCCGGCGTACAGATGTTTGAGGCGAAGAGTAGGCGTACCAACATCCTTTATATTGTCTGACCAGGGTTTCAAGTTGAATGCGGAATCAATCACCCACCTCAACGATCCCTGCATCCAGAACCCTAATCCTCGTTGCGTCCCTGTTCCGAGTGCATCAGCGCCAAGAACAAAGTAATTGTCAGTCGAATCGTACCCTAGCCTTAAGCGCTCGTAATCGGCAGCATCCGCCCGTGTGCCATAGACATTCAGTGTCTGCGGCGTTGCGCCGTTGAACTCTTCGAGTGTGTTCGCATCCGTATTGAACACATTAGTCAGTCCGAGCTGAACGGGCTGACCATTGTTACTGATCACCTTCGGACAATGACATCCGGAATCGAACCAAAACAAACCGTAGTTCGGAATCCCTGTAGGCGGAGTGGTTTCGGCGAGTTGCATCACACTGGCTGTTCCACAATTCGCGTTTCCGTTTGCTTGGATTCCGAGAGCGAAACTTCCGCTACATTGCGTCGGCGTTTGTGCTAGCTGCGTCGCCGTATTTGCATTTTCGGTTACATTTCCATTCACATCAAGCTTCGCGACTTCAACTACGGTGCCGGCATTTTCTGATACCTGAAGCTTCCCATTTGTGCCAAATCCTATTAGAGACTTTCCTGTAGCTGCCGGATTGAGTGCGCCAAAGCCCGCCTGAATGCTCCAGGCCGCCGATCCCGTGGTAACAAACGAACTTGCTTGAAGTGTTCCCGCCACACTGACTGAGCCGTCCATCTGTACATTGGTCTTGAATTCTTTCAGTCCGCTGGTTAACCGTTCGAGCCAATTCGTCCCATCACCAGTATTTCCAATGTAGTTCGAGAGCGATACCGGAGCCCCGAAGCTTATCCCCACATGTGCCGGGGCGCCATCTCCCTGATCTAATCCGATAAAAGCATCATTTAAGTCATTACTCGGACGGTTATTTGCCGTTGCAATCGTCTTTTGAAAATTCGAATCCGACAACGTGATAATGTGTCCCGGAGCAGTTCCGGTACAGCAGAAATTCAACCTGCCTTTTAAATTTGTCAGCAGTCCGCCATCCGCATTGGTCTTAGAGGCGAGCAACAATGCTCCCTGGGCGTAAGACGTTTGCGGCGCAATAGCGGAAAAACAACTTATCCAGGCCGGTGTCCAGCTACTTTCCGGGGAACAGGTATTTGCGTAAACCGCAGGGGCCGCTGAGCCCAGCACCGATACCACGCTCCCGTTTACATTTTGAGTCCAAGCTTGAGCCGCACTCGACGGACTGCCTGAGTCGCCGTTAGTGCTCAGCACAATCGCGCCTGGCCAATAGTCAAGTAGAGGATAGTAAGACTGAGTTGCCACGGTGTAACTTGATAGGGGAGCCTGCGTGTCTGTAAAGGTACAGACTCCATTGATGCATGCGGACGCGGCCACGCCCGTGGCTACCGCATAATTTCCCGTTCCGTAGGGCGCTTGTGCACTTCCGATGGCGGGCACACCGACCCTCAACAAGTCGTAGCTCGTTGCACCGGCAATTACGGGAGTCGTAATTGAGATATTTCCGGTTCCATTCGTTGCCGCTTGCCCGGCGTAAAGAGGATTCCCTGCTCCCAGACCGGAATTCTGCGGAACTACATAGTAGGAGTATAGGGTCGTTCCAGTACTTGCAAACAATGGTACCGCACCAACTGGACCTATCCCCGCATCCACCACTACGCTTGAGCCCTGTACAATCAGCCCTGCCTGCCCAATATTTCCCTTCGGGTTACTGCAAGCCCCTACTTCCTCATAAACATTTTCCAGTTTCTCCACTCCAAATCCGCCGCGTCTGGTTCCCGTACGTACGCCGTATTGGGCAAATCCTTGTATAACGCTATCGGAGATCCGCAGCGAATTGCCGGATTGCCAGTCGACCCCATTTCCTCCGCATTGCAAGGAAATATTCATATTCTTTAACCAGCCCACGGCTGCCGCGCTGGCAAAAGGACCGGGCGCATAAACGACGGGATTGCAAACCGTGACGTCGCAGCGAGTTCCTCCGCCAACAACCGTATCGAGCCCATCGAGAAGAAATGATTCATCATCGTCGACCTGCACATAATTGCTAAACGTACCTCCGTTCAATCCGACGCGGGTAGATACATTAAATATTCTGGTCTTTTGAGAATTGTCTTCTATAAAGGGGTGCGTTCCATTGACGATGGTGGCACGTCCCCGTGGGCTAACTAGAGTTATATCGCCAAATGTGTTTGAGCTTCCCGGATCTCCTACAAAAATACAGGAGTCATTCATCCAACACTCAACAATAGAGCCAGAGAAGTCGACTGTCATACCAGAAGAACGAATAGATACTCTAGCGTAAGCAATGAATTGCCCTGGAGGTACGATCACCTTGCCGGCCTGAGAAGTGCCGACCGGATTGGTGGGAGTAAATCGAGCTGCTATGAGCGCCTCTTGCAGTCCGCTGGACGCGCTGCCGATGGTATAGCCGGCTGTATGAGCGTTGGCAGTGGTAAGTTGCAGTGTGCCGGCCTGTCCATTTCCAGCGCATGTTCCTCCAGTGACTAGTGCAGCTTCGGCCGTGCCCGTACCAGAGATGTAGATGTAGTACCACGGCTCGGTTCCGCTAGTGCCCGGAGGACACACGCTCAAATTAACTGTCACTGCACCTGGTACGCTCAAGTCTGTGGCCGGAGTCTCTGACCAATTGAAGTCGTTCGCATACTTTACGGCTTGCATTCCAGAAGAGATGCCCCCGCCCGGTTTCGGCATGTATTGTCCCTGGGAAGCTACATATGTAATTACCTGATTGTCGGATGGCACCACGGTAGCCACCGGTATACCTTGGATAGAAACGGCATTGCTGCTGCTTCCGCACCCGCCCCATGTGGAATCTCCATGCAAGCATACGCTATTGTTTGCCGACCCACTTCCTAAGTCGCCCGTCGGCACGACTCCTGCGATTAAGCCGACTTTCGCCGCAAGTCCGGTATCAACGTAGTGCTTGGTAGAGGCTTGATCGGGGGCCGCTGGATCTGCCGGAAGAATAAGCGGGCCCGTCATTGTATCTCCCGCCTTAAGTACATAAGAACCCGATCCGGAGCTTGTCACAGAACTGTCGACATACGCTTTATTAACCGCGTCTGTCGCTAGCACCGGGGCGGGTAAACTTGGAGCTACGGAAAACTGTTTCGCGCCCGATATCGTCTCATTCCCGGTTAGGTGCACTACGGCAGAATCATTTGCTTTTCCGGCTAGGGCCGAATCGACAAACTGTTCAGTCGCTAGTTGCGATGGCTGGCCTGCGGCTCCGGGAGTTGTGCGCACGGCCGCGATCGTACTTGGAGAGGTACTTGGAACTGTCCAATATTCTGTCTTGACCGTGCCGTCATCCAGTTGGTAAACAACGGTATAAAAAGTCCCAGAGGGAACCGCCCCCGCGTTCGGGACCAATTGCACTACTAATGCGCCCGCAGTTCCCAGCACAACACTATTCGTTCCCGCCGCGATAGGATGCCCGTCCGCTGTGCTGAAAGCTGGCCATGAAATCAGCAAAGTTCCAGCCGCTGGCGTGCCATCTGCCCGGTATACGATATCGCTAATCGTCGTCAGCGCCGGGCTCTGCGCTACGCAGATATATGGAGTCATGGCCAAGATCACGACCCCAGCCGCAAATCGCAACAAATAAAAAAGCCGCCCATTCGGGCGGCTCGCGTCAAACATAACTCCTCCGTCAGCTAAATCGTATTTGCCAATCTTTTTCCATCAGACTGCGCGAAACTTCCCTATCTTAAAAATCTGCCTTTAGTTGCACAACAAACGACACTACTGTTGGAGACCAACTTTTCGCCGATCACTTGTTTCCAGATAGCTTTCAACGCTGTGTACGTAAACTTCCGCAAAATCTACGACGGGACGCCTGGCTTCGATCAATTGCATGGCGTCTGCGATGTTCCAACCCAAAGAACAAAGTACCGCCAAAGTCATCATGGGGGCTCGGTGCACTCCCGCGGCACAGTGAATAAATACTTTGGTGCGTTCTTCGTCGAGCGCAGCGAGAGCGAATTCCACACCACGATCCAGAAGAGCGCCCGGTTTTGGCTGAAAATCGTCTTCGGTCGCATTCCACAATACTTCTATGCCATAGCGGCCTGCCAATGGGCTATCGTCAAATTCGGCTTGCATGTCAATGATGTGCGTCACTCCAGCCTTCGCCACCTCCGACATATTTTCGTCCGCCCATATCCCGCCACCCACCGCAATTCTGCCCGTCACCCAAGTCATATCCATCGCTACAGTCCTGCCTATCCTAATCGGCGTGGGCCGAGTCAATTTTGCGGCGGAGGCCGCATGCAACTTCTCGAAAGCCGAAGACCATCGAGATAAAGCCGGGATTCGCCGATCAACTTTCATTCTACGACAGGACTCGCGCCATCATTGATCTGCAAAAGCGACTCTTTTGTAACTTTGGTTTGCGCTTCTCCCAACTCGTCCGACTTTTCCCAAATGCCCAGGTTCCTCAATAATATTTTTGTCAACGAATCCTCGGTTCCTGATTCCACCGGCGCTGTTGCCGGGTACAAGCCGATCATCTCGAAAAGATATTTCATGGCCAGGTAGTGACCTTTTCCGCAGTCGGCAATGGCGCCTTTCACCATAGGAAGGGCGCTATTTCCGACTTCCGTCGCAATTTGCTCACGAAGTTGGGAGATTTCAACTGGAGGCCCGTGAGTCCCTTTCGGCTTGGTCTGCGTTTCTTCGGTTTCCAGCACTGTATTCGGGTGCGATACCTTCATTTCCAGTAACTCCAAAGCGAACAAAAGAAAAAGGACGCGTTTTTCGCGCGTCCTTGGAAAAATTTCGTACTTACAAATCTAGAATATCAAATCCAACAGGGTAAATGCGCCACGATTTTGAACTTTTTATTTCCTTTCCTCGCAATCACTTAACTCCTTTTCGTGCGGATTTGCCTCTTGACAAGATTCTGGAGCACTCGAGCTTACGACCGGAAGCCGCGTTAATAGACCACCTTCAAGGAAGCTTTCGGTAATTCGGTCCAGTGCTTCGGGAAAACGCCGCACGACTGTCCGGCGCCCACAGTTCAACAATCTCGCCGCTTCATCTTGCGTGTAATCCTGTAGGACGATTTTGCCGATTAGTTTCTTGTCGAAAGTATCCAGTCGATCTAGAACCCGTTTCACGTCGTGAACGAAAATTACCGCATCCTCGAAGGTCGAGACTGTGTAAGATGTTACCCGGGTACGAAAGAATTCCCGCCCCAGCAAGGACGGCAACCGTCCGACCTCAATCGAAAGGCGATAATAGCGCCTCAACATACCTATAGTCCGGTCACGATATAGCCACAAGTCCGGATCGGCGCCGCCCAATTCTTGCGTCTCCGCCGATGTGGCGACTTCGTGTTCTGAACATATACTCTGGATGCCGGCAGTCATCGAGAGCGTGCCGGGGAATGCAAGGACTGTGTTCAACGGCGAGATTGCCGCCGTCATGAGTTACCTGTCTTTCCGCATATCACAACTACCTTGGGGGTCGAAGTCTTTTCCGATTTATGGTTGACGGGCAGTCGCGGAGAGCTTTTTTTTCTGGTCCCGGATGCGAATTCCCTGGCTTCGATCGCGCAAGACGCGCAGTAGACGTCCTCGCACCCCATCCGCCGAACCCATAGTCCTCCGCATCGTTCGCAGTACTTCAATTCCAGCTGAATGATATTGAGATCGTCTGATTCCATTTTTCTCTCCCTAATGTCGTCAGGTCCGCGGTCTCAATACGTCCAAACTTGAGAATTTGGCCTGCGCCGGAAATGCTGTCGTCCCTACAGCGATTGGCGAACAGCGAAAATAAAAAAGCCCTGCGCCGATTTCTCAGCGACAGGGCCCGTTTCTCTTACGGAGTGCCTGGTTGAAATATTTAGTTAACCTAACGTCTCACTTCATGCGCCAACGCTAAACCGGAGACGGTTGCCGAAAATATCCCTCCTCATACCCCGATTTCAGCACCTGGCCATTTTGCACCTGAACACTTACCTTCCCGGTGAAACGCATCTCCCGCAATAAATATTCCATTGAGGAGGACAGCACTTCCGCACTCTTCATTTTTCTACGAAATTCAACAAATTTGACGCCTTCTTCATCGCACTGTCTATGATCGGACCTAGAATTGCTTGTCATTTATGAACCCCTAAAACATCAGTTAGTTATACTCGGAGGCCAATCCTATAGCCACGAGGATAGCGTGGCAAGACATGTATTTCCTTTGAGATGTTAGATTTGTATTTCGCTTTGCGGATTGCTATAGCTAAATGTGGCTTCACACTGTGGAAAACTCTGCGTCGGTGGATAATAAACTCCTTGCTAGTCGCGGTTTCTGGGCGATAGTCACGGTTAATGACCGATTCTCACAGATGTTGTGCTCTTTTATGTATTAGCGTCACGCTATATCGCGGTCTATACTCCCACCATGAAATTCAAAGTCCTCCAGGACAACCTGCGCAAAACCTTATGGTCTCGCATCGAGGAAGGCAATCTTACCGGCTTGGGTCTGGCGCAGCAAACTGGGTTTAAGCAGGCGCATATTTCCAATTTTCTAAACCGGAAACGCGGATTAAGTATCGATGGCATGGACAAGGTTTTGAACGTTCAGAGACTTTCCGTTCTTGACTTGCTCGATCCCGCTGAAATCAATAAGCGCGCCAGCATTTTGCCTCCCAGCGATGATGAATTCGAGAATGTAGTGCTCGTTGACGAACAGATCGCCTCAGAATCGCCGCTCCTAATGAGCAAGCACGTGAAAGACATCCTCAAATTTAAAAAAAGCTTCCTGCGGGATCTTCGTCCGCAAATGGAAGGGGCGAGAGATAGCTGGGAACGTTTTCTCTTAATCCGGGCCAGCGCTCGCGAGGGCATGAGCATGTATCCACGGCTGCTTCCCGGCGCAACCATTTTGATTGATCGCCACTATAATTCTCTTAAGGCGTATAGAAAGGGCGAAAACAATATGTACGCCGTGAACAAAATACAGGGCTGCACCGTCAAGTACGTCGAACTATCCGGAAACCATCTGATCCTTCGTCCCCATAATCCCGCCTACTCTGTCGACGTAATTCCCCTTGACGATGGAACTAAGGCCGCAGATCACATTATTGGCCGCGTATGTTACGTGGGCATCGAAACTTAATGAACCCGCCATCGATGTGCCGGCCATTCCCCGATTAAACATGACGCTGCAATGTCCGCCAGCTAGCCTCTGACCATCGATTCCGGTATTCTTTCATTTAACAATGGAGGCAGCATGGACGAGGTTGCAAGCATTACTACCGGCTCGCGGCGGAACGAAGATATCGCTCTTGATCTGATGAAGTTTATCGCAATGACTACTGGATACGGCCGGACGACCTCTTCAGGCGTGGGTTTTCAGGGCACGGGTACTGCCGCCAAGCCGGAGGATTACGCCAGCCATTTGCTTGAACTCTACGGCAAATGCCTTACCGCAATTCAGGCAAAGAAATAATTTTGCGAACTTGCGAAGCCTCAATAAGGCTTGTACGTAACTCCGAGCTGAACGAAAAGGAAGCTCAATACATCCGCATTTTGTTCAATTCGTTCATCCAGCGCAGTGCCCATTCCATGTCCTGCGCTGGAAGTCGTTCGTAGCAGGATGGGCAGATGCGAGCTGGTTGCAGCCTGGAGCATGGCCGTCATTTTCCGCGAATTCATCGGATTAACCCGATGATCGTTCTCTCCCGTCAAAAATAAAACCGCCGGATAGGCCGTGCCCTCTCGAACGTGGTGATATGGGGAGTATGCATATAGCGCCTCAAACTGAGCCGGATCTTTCACGGTTCCAAACTCCGTAACATTAAATGCACCGTTCGGATCCAATTCAACTCGCAGCATGTCGTAGATACCAACGTAGGAGACGACAGCCCTGAATAGATCGGGACGCTGTGTAAGCGCCGCTCCCATAAGCAAGCCCCCGTTGCTTCCTCCTCGAATAGCCAGATGGCCGCTCGATGTGTAATTACTTTTGATAAGGTACTCGGCGCACGCAATGAAGTCGTCAAACACGTTCTGTTTACGAGTTAAATTTCCGGCTAAATGCCATTCTTCTCCGTATTCTCCGCCTCCACGAAGATTGGCTATCGCATACACGCCGCCCTGATCAAGCCATACGCGTCCAAAATAATTTAGAAAAGCCGGACTCTCATTGACGCCATAACCTCCGTATCCGTTTAGCATTGTCGGATTTTTGCCGTCGAGTTTTATGCCCTTCTTGCGGATGATATTGACCGGCACCCGAGTCCCATCCTTGGAAACGGCAAATTCTCGCACTACTTCCGTATCGTCAAACTTCACCGGCGAAGTTTGTTGCAGGCTGGTAGCGATTCCTTTGCCGTGGGCAGAATCGAAGTAATACCACGCCGACGGCTCCAGATAAGTAGCGACGTGATAAGCAACATCGTCTCCCGCAACATGCACAATATCGTTTACCGCGGAAATCGCCGGCAGGGGAAGGGTAGAAAGCTGTCGCCCTTGATGGTCGAAGATTCGAACCCTCGAAGGACCGCCGATAACATCCACTACGTACAAACGCCCCGGAGTGGGCATAATTTGCTCGATTGCGGCGCTTGCATCTTCTGCGGTTCCGGCTTCGGAACTTTCTGGAACAATAACCTGCGCTTTTGAAAGCAACGGGTCAGACAGCGACAGCCGCAAGACTTTGCCCCGGGGCGAATTTTTTCGGGAAAGCAAATACAGATCGCCGTCGCCGCCTAGCATTGCGTCGACGATTTTGTCTTCAAAACGGGTTACTTCCGTCCATTTTCCCAAACAATTCAAAACGTAATGTTCAACCTCTCCGCCATCGCCATTCTTCACTGCGGCTAAAACCCATTTTCCGTCATCGCTCGTATGCAGTTCGATTTCGGCGATGCGCGGGAAATTTTTGCCCAGCACGTAAACATCCTGGCTGTTTTCGGTTCCGAGTTTGTGAAAGTAGATTTGCTGATAAAAGTTCGCATCTTCCGGGGGCCGTTCATTCCCCTGGGGGTATCGAGTGTAGTAGAAGCCCGTACCGTCCGAGTTCCACGTAATGCTTCCGCCGGCGGTAGCAAAATTCACTCGTGGGATGCGGTCGCCAAGCTCTTTTCCAGTCTTCACATCGAAGACTCGCGCCACGCTATCCTCGGAACCGTTCTCCGATAGCGCAACCGCTACCAATTTTCCATCGAGCGAGGGGACATAAAAATCGATCGCAGTTGTGCCCTGCCCAGAGAATAAATTGGGATCCACGACCACTTTTTCGGTGGCAACAGCGTTGGGGGAATGCAAAGCCACCAAAAAAGCCTGCTGCTTGGGAGGCTCAAATTTAAGGGCGAAAAAAAAACCTTTTCGGTAGGCCAAATCAGAATAGTTGCTGGATTCACGCGTCAATTGCCGCAACCGCTCGTCAATTAACCGGCGCGAGGGTAAGCGGTCCAGATAGGTCCGCGTGTAACTATTCTGCGCGTTGCTCCACTGCCTGACCTTGGGATCATTCCAATTTTCCAGCCACCTGTAGTCATCTGCGATCTGGTTGCCGTAATAAGTATCGGTTATTGCGATCTTGGGCGTGGATGGCGGGGCAACTAAAGTTTGATTCTGTGCGATAACCATGCTCAATAAGACCGGAAACGCAAAAAGGGAGAAATATCTAACTCGCAAATTGCGCATTAGGACACCCGTGACAACAAATTGTCGCCGAGATCAAACGAAAACGCTGGAAATGTTGGCGCGAAAAAAAGCCGCAGCGTCTACTGCGGCCAAACCAGATCGAACTCTTCGCTAGCGGCGACCGCGCCCGCCCTTCTTTCCGGCGGACTTCTTTTTAGTGGACTTCTTCTTTGACGCGCCTTTCCGAGATGTGCTGGCAGCACTTTTCTTTGAGCTTTTCTTCTTCGTGCTCTTTTTCGGAGCTGATTTCTTCGCCGATTTTTTCCCTGCCGATCTCGACGATCCCCCTCCCCCACCCGACGTCTTTGCGGAGGACGCGCCGCTTGATTTCTTCCGCGCTACCCCCGAAGAGCGCGACGATCCCGATCCTCCGCCGGATCTTGAGGTAGTTGTGCCCGACGAAACCGGTTCGGATTCGGATCCGCCAGCGGGCACCTCGGCTTCTTCCTCTTCCTCCTCCTCTTCGTAATCCTCTTCTTCCGACGAGTCTCCGTAAGTACTAGGTTCACCGAATTCGTCGCCTTCATCATCGCGCAAATAAAGTCTTTCCTCGAAAGTCATTTCTCCTCCTGATTTCCGGCTCTGATGCCGGTGAACTGCGCAAACAGCTACATTGCACTCGTGAAAATAAAAAGACAACTAAAATCTTGAACGGCGCGCGATTATAACAGGCGACCCAACCGACTCACAATACGCGCGACCTCCGCATTCAAAATCAATACAGAATCCTCGATACGTTTGAATCTCTTTACTGATAAAGAGTTGTTTTTATGACGCAGCGACACATTTGCAAAATCACTTCAGTAGTTTCGCGGGATCAGTAAGATCATTCCAGGACGGAGCGTAGCGACATTTCGATTGTTCTCTTTAATGGCCTCGATTGTCGTGTTGTAGGAATTCGCAATCGAATAAAGCGTTTCGCCTGGTTTGACGGCATGGCGCAGCGTAGGCGTCTTTCCGACGCGGGATAAACCACTATTTCTCAAAGGCTTAGACCCTTCGGCCAAGTCCGCGCTAATGGGCAGATGCACATATAAAATATGCCGGCCAGCCAGACTATTGCTTTTCAATCGATTCCACCGCCGGACGACCGATGGCGAAATTCCAAAATTATCGGCGACCGACTGCACTGTGTCTCCCCGCCGCACCTTGTAGACAGTAATATGTCGGGCGTAAGTTTGTACTCCTTCGGCAGAAGAATTTCTGCCGGGCAACACTGGAATAATCAGCTTGCTTTGGAGTTGTAATTCATTTCTGGGATCCAGATTGTTCACCTGTGCGATAGATCGCGCCGCGCT
Source organism: uncultured Acidobacteriaceae bacterium (assembly GCA_963849315.1). Lineage (GTDB taxonomy): Bacteria > Acidobacteriota > Terriglobia > Terriglobales > Acidobacteriaceae > PALSA-188. Next base: position 1,664,872 of record CAWKGT010000002.1, read on the forward strand.
GTGGTAGTTCCGCGCGAGCGAGGACAGAGTCTCTCCCGCGGCGACTGTGTGGTATCGCCACCACGCCCGCTTATCGGCTGGAATTGCGTTTATAGCATCGAGATACTGATACTTGGTTCCGGAGGGTAGGCGGAGGGTGAATTCCGAATCTTTAGGCGTCACCAACCGCAACAGGCTGGGATTCAGATCCTCAAGCATCGCAGGAGAGGCGTCTACGCATTCCGCAACCAGCCTCAAATCCACCGCATAATTCACTTTTACGGTGTCATAAGGCAAAGGCTTATCCTGCACAATTCCATCCAGCCCATATTGCGCGGGATTCTTTGCCATGATGGTTTCCGCGAGAATAATCGGAACGTAATTGCGAGTCTCTTTAGGCAATACATTTCTCTTATAAAGCTCCCAAAAGTCAGCGTATCCAGTCCTCTTTACCGCGCTCTGCACCGTCCCGGGCCCTGAATTGTATGCAGCCATCGCAAGGTACCAATCGCCGAATTGGTTATACAGATCTTTCAAATGCCGGGCTGCCGCGCGAGTCGCCTTCTCGGGATCTTGCCGATCATCTACCCATACCGTCCGCTCCAGGCCATATCCGCGCGCCCGGCTTCCCATAAATTGCCAGATCCCGCGAGCCCCGACGCGCGACAGTGCTAATGGATGGAAACCGGATTCCGCCAGCGCCAAATAAATCAAGTCTTGCGGCACCCCTTCGTCCTTCAAAACCTGCCGCATCATTTCCTGATAGCGCCCACTTCGAATCAGCGCATGCTCCAAAGAATCCCGTCCGCGACTAGAAAAATAATTGATGTAGCTGACGACTGGATCGGTGAGCATCAACGGCAAATCAGAATGTGTAGCTTTAATTTCCGCCGCCGCTTTTGCCGCGATATTCGGATCGACCGGGTAAGCCGCCTCGTTAGCCTCATCAATCGGCGCCGGTTCAGCTTTCTGTATCGGGGCGGGTGCTCCTGCGGGCGATGCCTGGGAACTCAAAGTGTCCGCGGCTTCCTCTATGCGACCAGACTCAGACTGCCATCTCGAATCGGATTGTAAATTTGCGGGAGTCGCTTCTAGCAGCGTCCGCGCACGGTCAAAGTTCGCCTTCGCCGCGTCCTCGTTTCCGCTATTAACGTTCGCTTCACCGGCCTGATACTCGCTCTCCGCTTGCGCGATTGCGGTGCTTACGACGTCGGGCTTCTCTGGAACCACGGATTGTGCCGGCGGACTTGGAGCCGGTTTGGCGGGACTTGGCGGCGTTGCGGCGACTTCTACGGTCTTCGGCTGGGGCACCGCCTTAACTGGCGGACTGGCTGTCGCCGTCCGTCGGGAACTGCACCCAGAACCGGCGATTACGAAAGCGACGATTAAAGCGATTAAAACCGAATGCTTGGAAATACCCATGTCCCTCTATCGCTTGCGCGGTGAATGCTGCGCTGTCAGCAAATCGTACTATCCCGTCTTTTAGCGGGTCAACCGTCGAGGCTGGTTCACTGGCGTTACTTTCGGCACAGAACGTAAATACTACTGGGGCAACTAGTAAGGTCCAACAAAAGCTTTCTCGATAAAACCGGGCCGTCGGTCCTTGCACTTTTCCCCCCGGCCAAACGATACTGTGAGAATCCATGAAAACAAATCTTTCTATTGCAAATCCTGCTGAAGTTGAAGCCGAATGCCTGGTTGCCATTGTTTTGGATCGAGGCACAAAAGAAAAGCCGGAAATCTTCCTCGAAGTCAGCGATCCGGCCCTTAAAGAAGCCGCTCAGGAAATTATCGGCAGTGGAGAAATTTCCGCCAAGCTTCTCGAAACCACTTTGTTGCATGCTCCCAGAAAACTGAAAGCGAAACGCCTTCTTCTTGTCGGTGGAGGCAAGTTGAAAAGTTTTTCCTCTTCTGAACTTCGCAAGGTGGCGGGGACGGCAGTCCGTTTTTTAAAAGCCAAGACTATTCGGGCCATTGCTTTTGTCGCGCCCGCCGCAAACTTCAACGGTGAAGACGCGGTAAACGCGATCGTGGAGGGCGCATTCGTCGGCAACTTCGATCCCGATACTTATAAGAGCGATCGCAAGGATAGAAAAATTGACTCCTTCACCGTAATCGTCCGCGGCGATCAAAAGTCCTTGCAGGGCGCGATGGATCAAGCCCGCATCGTGGCCGAATCGCAAAAATTCACCCGCGAACTGGTAAACGAACCCGGCAACCACCTCACCCCGACCATGCTCGCTGACCGCGCTCGCAAGATGGCTGAGGAAGTCGGCCTGAAATGCGAAATCCTCGACGGCGAAAAGATTCGCGAATTAAAGATGGGGGCCTTCTGGGGAGTGTCGCAAGGATCGGACGAGCCTCCCGCCCTGATCGTCCTGCGTTATGAACCTGCCGGAGCGCCGGATAAGCCGGTATTGGGTCTGGTTGGCAAAGCGATCACATTCGATTCCGGCGGAATTTCCATCAAGCCTTCCGATGGAATGGAAAAGATGAAATATGACATGGCCGGCGGCGCAGCCATGCTTGGAGCCATGCGCGGTATCGCTCTGCTTAAACCAAAAATAAAAGTTACGGCGATTATCTGCGCATCCGAAAACATGCCCTCGGGAAAAGCGCAAAAGCCGGGGGACGTGCAAATTGCCATGTCCGGTAAATCCATCGAAATCATCAACACCGATGCTGAAGGACGCTTGGTCTTAGCCGACGGCCTCTGCTACGCCCGCCAACTGGGCTGCACTCACTTGATCGACGCCGCTACCTTGACCGGCGCCGTCGTTGTTGCCCTCGGATCGGTTAACGCCGGAGTCTTCGCGAATGATGACAAAATGTTTGAGCGATTCAGCGTCGCTGTCGAAAAAGCCGGAGAAAAATTCTGGCGTTTGCCGCTTGACGACGAATACCGCGAGATTATCAACTCCAATATCGCCGATATCGTTAATTCCGGGGGACGCTGGGGTGGCGCCATTACTGCCGCAATGTTCCTCAAAGAGTTTGCCGAGGACACGCCCTGGCTTCATCTCGATATAGCCGGAACCGCATGGATGGAAGAAAACAAACCATGGATTGCGAAGGGCCCATCCGGAATCGCGGTGCGCTCCCTGATCGAATTCGCAAAAGAATTCTCGTAATCCTATAAATAAGGTAGAAACGGGGCTTGCCGCGTCTCCTTTTGCAATCTCTCATAGAGACATCCCGCAGCCACGTACTAATATTTCCGGAGCACTCCGATAACCCTCCCTTGGATTTCCACCGAAGCCGCAGGCACGATAATCGGCTGCATGTTTTTGTTGGAAGGCTGCAAGCGCACGTTATCTCCCTCGCGGTAAAAACGTTTTAAGGTGGCATCTGTCGTATCGATCAAAGCTACTACGATCTCTCCGTTATGCGCGGTTTTAGATTTCTCTACCAGCACGTAATCTCCGCTCATAATGTGCTCGTCCTGCATCGAATCGCCACGCACTTCGAGCACAAAAACTTCTTTGGAGCGCACAAAATCGGCCAGGGAAATCGTCTCCGGATTTTCGACGGCTTCAATCGGCTGGCCAGCCGCGATCCTGCCCAGAAGTGGGAGTACCATCGTCGTATTCACCGCCATGGCCTGCTTCAGACGACCCTTTGGCGCGACCAGATCTATAGAGCGGCTGCGATTATAATCCCGTGTCAGCAACCCTTTTTTTTCTAAATTCGAAATATGTTTATGCACCGTGGCTAGGGAACTCAGACCGAGTCCTTGTCCAATTTCATCGAATGACGGCGAGTATCCCTGCCTCTGCACGAAGTCCGAGATGAAGTCATAAACCTCACGCTGACGTTTTGTAATTGCCATGCGTGATATTCTAAGCGAATAAAAGGCGAAGTCAAGGCTATGGTGCTAGACGCTTTGCAAAACAGGTTCGGCGTTTTTTAGAATAAAGCTCATATGAAACGTTCCGGCATCGCCGATTTGCCTCTGCATGGCGGCCGCGTACCACCGTGGCTGGCGGAACGAATGACGAAGCTCGGAACCGCCATTTCGGAGAACATCCTGCTCCACTATGGCGTCTCTGGATTTCTGTCGCGGATTAGCGATCCATTCTGGTTTCAGGCACTCGGCTCCGTCATGGGAATGGATTGGCACTCCTCCGGAATCACGACATCAGTGATGGGCGCATTAAAGCGCGGATTGAATCCCCGGTCCAATGAGTTGGGCATATACGTCTGCGGCGGAAGAGGAAACCATTCCAGACAGACTCCGGACGAATTGCGCGGTTTCGCCCAGCGTGCTTGTCTTCCCGCAGAATCGCTGGTACGCACGAGCAGGCTTACTGCGCGGGTGGACAACAATGCTATAGCGGATGGATTTCAGTTATATCTGCATAGTTTCATCGTAGGCCGAACCGGCGACTGGGCCGTTGTTCAACAGGGTATGAACGCCGGCAGTAGTCTCGCGCGCCGGTACCATTGGCATTCTGCGACAGTCCGCGATTTTGTTTCCGAGCCGCATACCGCGATCGTTGGCCAGCATCAGGGAACGATCATGAACCTTGTGGACGCGCAGGCAACGCGAGCGCAGGAAGCAATGCTCGTAGTTACCCGTGAACCACCCGATCGAACTATCGCTGAGCTTCGCAAGCTTTCCCTTCCATCCCATCACGACGTCAGACTCGAGGACGTTGATTTGAAAAGACTCGGCGCAATCCTCGCGATAGCTCACGAGCGCCAGTTTCGGGACTTCGCCTCGCTTCTGTTGCTCGAAAATCTTGGTCCACGTACATTGCAATCGCTGGCGCTAATCGCGGAAGTCATCCACGGCGCTCCAAGCCGATTCTCCGATCCCGCGCGATTCTCCTTCGCTTTGGGAGGAAAAGATCGGCATCCGTTCCCGGTCCCGTTGAAAACTTACGATGAGTCTTTGTCCTTCCTACGGCGGGCTCTGGACAGCGCGAAACTTGAGAACACAGACAAAATCGATGGTCTCAGACGACTGGATCAATTCATACGCCGGATCGAAGAACAATTCGCGCCTGAGGCTGATTTTGACAAAGCCGTGGCGTACGAGCATGCGATTTCACCTTCAATCGATGGCCGAAGCGTATTCGACGACCGCAAGAAAGCCCCTAAGAAACATGAAAAATCCCAATTAAGTCTTTTCCCGTGACCCCGCTAGAAATAGAAAACGGTGGAAGACCGGCGCCATTGACGAATCTTCGCGTCGGCTGCGCGGGATGGACCATTCCGCGAGAGTTCGCTGCTCAATTCCCTGCCACGGGTTCGCACCTCGAACGATATTCGCAAGTTCTGAATTGCGCCGAGATCAACTCTTCATTCTATCGTCCGCACAAACCTCAAACCTGGGAGCGCTGGAGGGATTCCGTCCCAGACAATTTTCTTTTCTCGGTGAAAGCGCCCAAAGCGATTACGCACGAGGCGAAACTGAATTGCCCTCGCGAAGAGCTGGAGGCATTTTTCCAGCAATTGAAAAACTTGGAACCGAAATTGGGCCCGGTACTGTTTCAACTCCCTCCCAGCTTGCAATTCCAGGAGCCGTTAGCCACCAAGTTTCTCGCCATGATTAGGGACATGCATCCCGGCAACGTCGTCCTCGAACCGCGCCACGAAAGCTGGTTTCGCGTAGAAACTGAGGAACTATTGAAAAGCTTTCAAATCGCTCGAGTCGCTGCTGATCCTGCCTGTGTGCCTACGGCGTTCCATCCGGGCGGTTGGGACGGACTACGTTATTACCGATTGCACGGTTCTCCGCGACGATATTATTCAACCTATTCGAGCGAGTTTCTTCAGAATATTGCGGAGGCAACAAAAGCAGAATTTGCGGCCAAAACCTGGTGCATCTTCGACAATACGGCTTCAGGCGCGGCAATGGGAAACGCGCTTGAACTGCGGCAGATGTCGGAACGCTACTAATGCTTGAACACCGAAGAAAGAAGAATGAATGCACCTATAAGCACAAGCAATATGGCTAATCGGCTTAATCCCAGCGACAGAATTGAGGTTAGGGGCAGGCCATGACTGTTTCGAGCCAAGACTAAGTGCGGCACCGCCATCGAACTTACTACCGCCAGGTGAAGAACTCCGATCCCGCTGGCAATCTCTAGTCCAAGCTTCATGGTTAACCCTTTTACGTTGGTCTTCCGACTTTGGTGAGTCCGCTGCCCCCAACCTTTACCTTTCTTTACATCGCCGCAACATTTTTAGCCATCCAAGTGTTTGATACCCTAGGTGAACGTGGAAACGCTGATACATATTTTCGTCGGCTAAGGCCGGCTATATGGAGAATGCCTTGAGAAAGCTAATTTTTGTTGCGATTCTATGCGTCGTCGTTCTGATGCAGCGGCCGGCTGAGGCCCAGCAGTTTGACGCTGCTTTTGGCTTTAGCGCGCTGACTGCCGCCTGCGGGTTCAACCGATTCATCCGGCACTTTTTTTCCATCTATTCGCGGGGGATTGTATCCCAGCTTCAGCGCCGACTTGCTACTCAAACATCACTACGGAGTGCAAGGAGAAGTCGCGTGGCGCGCCCGTCAAAATAACTATGGCGGATACGAACCATATCGCCCGCTATTTTACGATTTCAACGGCATTTGGGCTCCCCAAATTGGCAAAAAGTTCGGCGCCGAGTTAATGGCGGGTGTCGGTGCCGAGAGCCTTCGTTTTTATCAGGGTTATTACAACTGTAGCTTTGTCAGTTGTACCGACTACGTGAGTAGCAATCACTTCGACGTGCACGTCGGCGGAGGAATTCGTTATTACTTCTGGCACAGTCTCTTTATCCGGCCAGAGGCTCATTTGTATTGGGTAAATAACAACCAGGAGTTCAGTTCCGGCACAGTCGGCCGCTTCGGAGTATCGATCGGCTACAGCTTCCGTCCCGGCTTCTAGAGCTGCTGATTTCGATAGAGATAGGATTCAGCTATGGATCCTATCTATTTCATCCCCGCGCTCGCCAACCCCGATTTTTTTCCCTACCTGTCCATTAGACATGCTATCGTGTTCAGCGTTCCTGGGGATGTCACGAATGTTTCCTGTGATTCGTAAAGCGTGCCGAACTCTTGCGGTCTTAGTGGTATGTCTTCCAGTTGCGGCACAAGACACAAAAGTAGTACCAACGCCAACGCCGGCTGCATCCCTAAGCTCGCCGTCTAATAGCGACCCCTCCAAAGAAGCCGTGATACTGGAACGGAGCCTCACCAAAATAAGTTATGAGGCAGACGGAACTGGTATTAAGGAGGTTTCCAACGCGCTGCGGATGCAGTCCCAAGCCGGCGTGCAGGCATTCGCCATTCTGACGTTCCCTTACACTAGTTACAACGACACTGTCGATGTGGACTATGTCCGCGTCAAAAAACCCGACGGAACTATCATCGCCACCCCGGCCTACAACGTTCAGGATATGCCGGCAGATGTCACACGTGGGGCTCCGATGTACAGCGACCTGCACGAAAAACATGTCACCGTGAAGGCACTCGGCGTAGGAGATGTGCTCGAATTCCTCGTCCGTTACCGCACCATCAAACCTGAAATACCGGGACAATTTTGGTATCAGCAAACTTTTACGAAGGCTTTCATCACCCGGGATGAAGAACTCGAAATTAGCCTGCCAAAGGATAAATACGTAAAGATTTCAAGCCCTGACCTTCAGCCGGTAATCAAAGACGAAGCAGGACGTAGAATCTATACATGGAAGACCTCGAACTCGGACCTCAAAGGCCGCGACACGTTGCTTAAAAAAAGTGAAGCGCCAAAGCCTTCCGTGGAGCTAACCACGTTTCATAGCTGGGAAGAGGTGGGACGATGGTACGCGGATTTGCAACGGTCTCAGGTGGTAGTCACACCTCAAATCCAAGCGAAATCAGCGGAATTAACCAGCGGGCTCACCACCGACGATGCGAAACTTAGGGCAATTTACGATTATGTTTCTACCCAGTTTCATTATGTCTCGCTGTCGTTTGGCATCGGTCGTTACCAACCACACGCCGCCGAAGATGTATTCGAGAATCAATACGCAGATTGCAAAGATAAACATACTCTGCTGGCGGCCATGTTAAAGGCGGCGGGCTTTGAAGCTTGGCCGGTTCTTATCAATAGCTCACGCAAACTCGATGCAGAGATTCCTTCGCCGGGACAGTTTGACCATGTGATTTCCGCCGTTCCCTCCGGAAACAATATCATTTGGCTGGATACGACACCGGCTGTTTCACCTTTCGGCCTGCTGCTCCTGCCCCTGCGCGGCAAACAGGCTCTGGTAATCGCGGCAGGCCAGCCTGCAACGTTGATGATGACCCCGTCAGAACCACCGTTCCCGAGTTTGAGAAGGTTTGAAGCCGATGGCGCTCTCACTTCTGATGGCATGCTGACCATGCATGTCGAGCAAACCATTCGAGGAGATGTTGAAGTCTTGTACCGTGCGGCATTCCGCAATGTTTCTCCCGCACAATGGAAAGATTTAGGTCAGCAAATTTCTTCTGCATCCGGATTTGGGGGCGAGGTCAGCAATGTGACCGCTTCCGAGCCGGACAAAACCGAGAAACCCTTCCAATTTTCTTACGATTACACGCGCAAGAATTACAGCAATTGGGGCGATCATCAGATTAGCGACCCGCTGCCCTGGTTTGGCATAGAGGGCGCATCAACCGAGGAAGAAAAACCCGCTGAACCCGTAAAGTTGGGGGCACTGGGAGAAGTTATATTTCAATCCAAAATCAAACTCCCCGCCGGATATATTCCCAAGTTTTCAGATGAAAAAGGCATAAGCCAGGATTTCGCTAATTATCGCGCAAATTATGCCGTGGAAAATGGCGTGTTACTCAGCACGCGACGTCTCACAATAAAGAAAAGTGAGGTGCCACTCGATTCCTGGGACGATTACAAGAAATTCGCTAAATTTCTGTCCGACGAGCGCGATCGTTACCTGGACCTAGTCACAGGAGCAATCGTGTATCCGGCTGGGGAAGGACCAAATTCCGGAGCTAAGCCCAATATCGCGGTAGCCGGGACCAATCCGGCGGCTATGAAGCTCATGCAGGAAGGTTCCACCGCGTTGCGGGATCGTGATCTTAGTCGCGCGGAAGAAGCTTTTAAACGCGTGATTGAAATGGATGAAAAGTTCCCCGGCGCCCACGCCAGCTTGGGATGGGTTTACTTTACCCGCAACGACCACGAAGGTGGTATCCGAGAACTCCGTAAGGAAGAGGAATACAACCCCGAGAACCTGAGCACGTATCAGGTGCTTGGTCAGGTACTTCGAGCGTTGAAGCGCAATGAAGAGGCAATGGAACAGTATCGGGAATTATTAAAGCGCGATCCCGGAAGTCGAGACGGGACTCTCGCCATGGCGGACATGCTTTCAAAGGGAAAAAAGTATTCTGAAGCTGTCGCGATTCTGGAAAAAGCGCTGGAAAAAGCACCCGACAGCAGCGCCCTAAAATATGCGATGGGAAACGCCTATTTGCAGAATAAACAATACGACAAAGGACTATCCACATTTAAGGAAGCCCTGCCGGCCAATCCCACAGCTGGCATGCTTAATGACGTGGCATATTCGCTCGCCGACGAGAGTGTTGGCTTGGATTTTGCAGAGGAATGCGGACAAAAAGCGCTGCGCCAACTCGAAGCCAACTCCCTTAAGGCCGAGGACGACGAAGCCGCTCTGGCTAACACCAGACTTCTGTCCTATACGTGGGACACTGTCGGATGGATATATTTTCGACAAGGTCAGTACGATAAAGCGCTTCCCTACCTAAAGGCTGCATGGTTGATTTCGCAGGACGGCACCCCCGGAGACCATCTGGCACAGCTGTACGAGAAACAGAACAGGAAGCAGGATGCCGCCCACCAATACCTATTAGCCTTGGCAGCTTCCAATAAGGAGGAAATTCGCCTGCATTACAAAAAACTTACAGGAGAAGAGGCGGACGTCACGCCAAAGCTTAACCGCCAATCATCCACTGGTCGCGGATATACCTTCCCCGGGGACGAATTAAGTCGAATGCGGATGATACAACTTTCAACAAACCCGCATGCCGCCGGAAGCGCAGTGCTCACAGTTATTTTTTCCCCAAGCAAAATCGAGAATGTGAAGTTTGTCAGCGGTGTGGAATCTCTAAAGTCGATGTCAGACCAATTCTCATTCGCAAAAATGGCTATCCAAATTCCTGACACCGATCCCACGCGGATAGTGCGACGTGGAATCCTTATGTGTGGCACCACTGGTTGCGGATTCACATTCCTGTTGCCTGACACACTCTCAGCTGTAGGTAGCGTGCCCCCTTCGGACTAAATCTATCCCTGCTGGTTACTGTTGGAGTGCTTGCTTTAGACTGGGTTTTACACCCACTGCAGCGATACTCGTGGCGTCCCATCCGCCGCCGAGCGCTTTTACCAGGTATACCGAAGTCACTAATCTTTGACCTAAAAGCTGCGTCGCCAAACGTTCATTGGTGAGTGCGGTTTCCTCGGCAGTGATCACGTCGAGGTAGGTCACCAGGCCGCCCGTGTAACGGGTGTTCGCGAGATTCAACGAGCGTTCCGCGTCGGCAACAGCGCGTTGTTGAGACTGTGATGCGGCAAGCAGTGCATCCAAGCCCGCAAGCGCATCTTCTACTTGCTGAAAAGCAACCAACGCTGATTCCCTGTAGCTGGCGATGTCTTCGTCGTACGTCGCCCGTGAATACTGCAATTGGCCGTGTAGCCGGCCTCCCGCGATCAGTGGTTCCAACGCGCTAAGACCGACAGACCAGAGGGCGCTAGGCGCGTTGAATAAAGTTGTGATGTTACGACTCTCTAATCCACCGGCGCCCTGCAACGGTAGGCTCGGGTAAAATGCGGCTCTAGCCGCTCCAACCAGCGCATTCGCGGACGCAACCCGCCGTTCGGCGGCCGCGATATCCGGCCGCCGCTGAAGCAATTCGGACGGCAGGGCCAGCGGGACGGCGGGGGGAACTGCGTCCAAGGCTCGAACTGGCGCTTTGAAATTCGAAGCTGGCAAACCTTGCAACTCGGCAACGGCGTGCTCATTTTGTGCCCGCTGTTGTTGCAGCAAGTACAGTTGAGTCTCGGAAGAATCAAGCACAGTCTGCTGCTGGGCTACGTCCAGCCCCGACACCGTGCCGCCGGTGTGTAGTTCGTTTACCAGGTTCAGTCCCTTTTTTTGAAAGTCAATCGCTCTTAAAACCACAGCAATTTCGGCGTCGAGTTCCCGGAGCTGAAAATAATCCGCCGCTAGATCCGACGTGATCAGCAGCCGCACATTCTCCAGATCAGCGGCAGAAGCCTGGGCCTGCTCGTTGGCCGATTCCACATTGCGCCGGATGCGCCCGAAAAGATCAATTTCGTAATTCAAGGTGAAGGGGATGGTAAAGGTGTTCTCGGTATCTGCCACAAGCGGAACTGGAGATCCGAGATTAGGACGATTTGCAGATACCAACTGGCGGCCCACCGATGGCCCAAGATCGAGTTCTGGATACAAGCCCGACGCTGTCACCCGCGCCGATGCACGGGCTTCAGCCAGTCGCGCGATTGCCGCTTTTACAGTCTGATTATTGGCTATTGCACGGTCTTCATATTGATTCAGTTCAGGATCGCCAAACAGAGTCCACCACGCACCTTTTGGAAGAGAATCAGATGGATTTGCGGAACCCCACGGCACCGGGCTCTGCCAATTAGTGGGGGTGGCTACCTCAGGCTTCTTGTACTTTGATCCTCCGGCGAAACAGGTTGCGCTCAACAACACGACCCAGCAGGGAAAAATCCGGAAATTCCTCTCGGTTGTGTTCCGTCTCATGAATTCCCGCCCTGCGGCTTCGCCACTTCTACCTGCTGCCCTTCCTCGAGAGAATCGCTGGGATTCAAAATCAGAGAATCGCTCGGATCGAGACCACCAATTATTTCAAGAGTCGTGCCATAGTCACGACCAATCACCACCGGCTTCAAATGCACTTTGCCGTTTGCATCGACCACCGCCGCGCGCATTCCTTCGGCGCGGAACAGTAGTGCATTCACCGGTACCGAAAGCCGCATGGTTTTTATATTCAGATCGAAGTGAACTTGCGCATAAGAACCGGGCAGTAGAACACCCTTGGGATTAGGAACGTCGATCTCAGTGTGCAGCGTGCGAGTAGTGAGATCGATGGAGTCCGCAGTCCGGGCCACGTTCCCGATAAAGTGCTGTCCAGGAAGCGAGGCTAGGTCGATGCTGGCATGCACCCCGGGGTGTATGGACGGTGCATAGATTTCGGGCACATCGACAAAAACTCGAATTGGATCGAGCTTTGCCATGTCGAATAGCTCCTGATTCACTCCGCTGTTGCCCGCATTAATCAGCGAGCCAATATCTATGTTGCGTTTGGTAATCACCCCCGAGAATGGCGCGTAAACATGTTTGAACCCTTCGAGTTGACCCAGGCGTCGCAGATTCGCGTCCGCATTGGCTACTGCCGCTTGCCCCTGTACGTACGCACTGCTCCGTTCGTCTGTCTCCTGCTGTGCTACGGCATCTTGTTTTTGAAGATCTTCATAGCGCTTGGCGGTGGTTTGAGCCAGCTTCATTTGGGCGTTGGCCTGATCCCGCGCCGCCCGAGCCTGCATTAGTTCCTGATCGATTTCTGGGGTTTCGATGTCGGCGAGCAGTTGTCCTTTTTGTACGCGGCTTCCTATGTCTTTGTACCAATGGGCCAAATACCCGTTAGTCCGGGCGTAAATCGGCGATTCGGTAAATGCCTGCAACGTCGATGGCAGGACTAATTCCTGCTGCGGTGCCTCGAGTTTTGGATGAACCACCACCACGCTGGGAACGGCGAGAGATTCGGTCTCCTTAGCCAGGGCATGCCGCTCGCTGGCACGCACAACCAAACCGAAAATCGCAGCGGCCACAAAAATCAGCAGCACCACAATTACCAGCTTATAGCTCGGCCGCCTCTTACGGTCTCGTCTCGGTTCCAGTGTAATTTCCCGGCGTGCCCGTTCCTGTCTCTGCTCATCCATCACAATTTGATCCATTATCAGTCCCTAACTTCGTACTAAATTTTCTTCTGGACCACTATTCTCACGATCCACCCGGTGGCCGTGAAAGATACTGAAAACTACCGGCACAAAAAATAGCGTCGCGACGGTGGCGAACAGCAGACCCCCGATAACAGCTCTTCCCAAAGGAGCGTTCTGCTCTCCGCCTTCGCCCCATCCAAAAGCCATCGGCAACATTCCGATAATCATTGCCAGCGCCGTCATGATGACGGGTCGCATGCGCGTATGCCCGGCCTCTATTGCCGCTTCAATGGGATGCAGACCTTCGTCCATCCGTTCCCGCGCAAAAGAGATCATCAAGATGCTGTTAGCCGTCGCCACTCCCATGCACATGACAGCACCGGTCAGGGCCGGAACACTCAGCGTGGTATGGGTGACAAACAGCATCCAGAGAATCCCGGCTAGCGCGCCCGGCAGGGCCGTAATAATAATGAATGGGTCAAGCCAGGACTGAAAATTCACCACAATCAGCAGGTATACCAGCACGATGGACATTACCAATCCGATGAGCAGCCCCTTAAATGACGATGCCATGGTCTCAACCTGGCCGCGAATCACCATCTGCGTGCCCCGCGGCAATTGCTTCTGGAAGGTCTCGATCATCTTCTGAGTATCGCTGGCCACCCCTGCCAAATCACGCCCGTCCACGCTCGCGTAAACATCGACGGCTGGGGTTACGTTGAAATGCGTGACTTCGGCCGGACTCGTTTCGGGAGTGATCGTCGCTAGATTTGCCAATACCTCCGATTGCGAAGTGCCGTTGTTAACGGGAATATTCATTAAAGATTGCAGATCTTGAATCCTGTACTGTGGCTCCTGCACCGCCAGGTTATAGCTAACGCCATTCTTGGGATTAAGCCAGAAAGTCGGCGACGTTTGAAAACTGGAACTTAAGGAGACCAATAAGTTGTTGGCGACGTCGCGCTCGCTGATTCCAACTTGCTGCGCTCGAACCCTGTCCACGTCCAGATAAAGAGTCGGATTATTCATAAGCTGCTGCACATGCACATCCACGGCCCCGGGCACATGCCGCAACTTATTTGCGATATTCTCCGCGATTACGTAATTCTGCGGGTAGGCTGGACCCACCAGTTGAATATCAATCGGAGCCGGCATTCCGAAATTTAAAATCTGGCTTACGATGTCGGCGGGCTGGAAGAAGAACTCCACCCCGGGAAATTGCCGCGGCAATTCATCGCGTAGTTTGTGAATGTATTCCGCCGTAGGGCGATGGTCTTCGCTTAAGTTCACCAGGATTTCCGCATCCGAAGTGCCGATGGTTCCACTGTTGCTGTAGGAAAGATTGATACCGCTGTAAGGCAAGCCAATGTTGTCCAAGATGGTTGTGATTTGTTTCCGCGGTATCTGCTCCCGGATGTTGTTCTCTACCTCATCGACCAGCCGCGCAGTTTCTTCAATTCTCAGACCTGCCCGTCCCCGGACGTGAAGCCGGAATTGACCAGCGTCGACGGTCGGGAAGAAATCAGATCCCAAGGCGAAATACAGTCCCCCGGAGAGTATGCAGAAGCCCAGGAAACATGCGACAAACACTCCCCGATGCTCCATTACGCCTTCGATTGTGTGCCGGTACCGGTCGCGCATCTTCTCGAATCCAGTCTCGAACCCGCCTTGAATCCGTCCGAACAAGCTGGTTTTGCGCTTGTGAGAATCCTCCTCATGGCCGCGCAAGAGATACATCACCATCGTCGGAATCAAAGTTCGTGAAAGCAGGTACGACGCGAGCATCGCAAATACGACGGCTTCCGCCAGAGGAACAAATAAGTACCGCGCCACGCCCGCCAGAAAAAACATGGGCACAAAAACAATGCAAATGGAAAGAGTCGAAACCAACGCCGGAACTGCGATCTGTTGAGCGCCATCGAGAATCGCCTGCTTCAACTCCTTTTTCATCCCAAGATTTCGCTCGATATTCTCGATTTCGACCGTAGCGTCATCGACCAATATTCCCACCGCCAGCGCCAATCCCCCCAGCGTCATGATGTTGAAAGTCTCTCCCAGCGCACTCAGCATCAGAACCGAAACGAGAATTGAAAGCGGTATCGAAACTGCAATAATGAGAGTGCTGCGCCAGTTACCCAAAAACAATAAAATCATGGCCGCCGTGAGACACGCCGCCGTTAACGCCTCGCGGACCACGCCCTTAATTGCCGCCCGAACAAATAACGACTGATCGAATAGCAAATTGACTCTCAGATCCTGAGGCAGTGTCGTCATAATTTGTGGCAGCATGTTGCGAATGTTTTTCACGACATCCACGGTGGAAGCGCCGCCATTTTTCATGACGCTCAACAGGGTCCCGCGTACGCCGTCCTGCCTCACGATGTTGGTTTGCGGAGTGAATCCGTCCCGCACGTGAGCCACATCGCGCACATAGATAGTCGCGCCATTCACGGTCCGTATGGGCAGATCGTTCAGTTCGGCCACGGTCTGCGGACTGGCATTGAGTTCAACCTGATATTCGAGAGGTCCCAGCTTGGCCGTGCCAGAAGGCAAAATTAGATTCTGCGCTGCGATTGCATTTACGACGTCCACGGCGCTCAAATGTTTGGCCTGGAGGGCTGGAGTATCCAAATCGACGGATACAACGCGTTGTTTTCCTCCGTAAGGATAGGGAATAGCCGCACCCGGCACGGTGATGAGCTGCGTGCGCAAAAAATTGAGCGCGATGTCGTTTAGTTCCTGTTCCGGTAGCGCTTTGCTGCTTAACCCGATCTGGAGAATGGGCACGCTCGATGCCGAATACTGAATTACCAGCGGAGGAGTGGTTCCCGGAGGCAGGGACCTAAGCGCCGTCTGTGAAATGGCGGTAACCTGCGCCAGAGCAGTCGGAATGTTCGCCGTGGGACGGAAAAATATCTTTACTACAGCAACCCCATTCAGCGACTGCGATTCGATGTGTTCAATATCGTTAACCAGAGTGGTCAATCCCCGCTCTGTATTGGTGGTGATTCGATTCGCCATATCCTGCGGCGATAGCCCGGTATAGTTCCACACCACGCTTATGACCGGAATATTGATGTCCGGGAAAATATCCGTTGGAGTGCGGAAAATAACGATTGGGCTCAAAATGATGATGAGCAGGGCCATCACTACAAACGTGTACGGCCGCCGCAGGGCTAATGCAACAATCCACATGAAAAAAGGGCCTTAGACTCGGCCGAATAAAGGCCGAGAACTTCCTAACTTAGATGAACCTTGACTGCCACCCGATTTAATAATCCAACAAAAAGTATTTTTTACTTCCAAAACCTTCTCCAATGTGGTCTAAGACGCTAATGTGACAGAAACTTTGATAGGCATCTACAATGCAGAACACGGATAATTTCAACCAAGGAGAATTGAATGCAGCGCAATGCAAGTGCAGTTTGGAGAGGCGGATTGAAAGATGGGAAGGGTGAAGTATCGGCGCCTAGCGGCGTTTTATCGAACACCCCGTATTCTTTCATGACTCGGTTCGAGAATTCACCGGGCACTAATCCCGAGGAACTAATCGCAGCGGCGCATGCGGCCTGCTTTTCAATGGCCCTGTCGGCGCAACTTGGAGCCGCTAATCTAAAAGCGGAGAGCATCAACACCAAAGCGACGCTCACGCTCGATAAGCAGGATTCCGGCTGGTCAATTACCGCGATCCATCTCGATGTAACCGCGAAACTGCCAGGCGGCGACGCGGCCGCGTTTCAGAAAGCCGCGCAGGAAGCCAAAGCGGGATGCCCGGTTTCAAAAGTTTTGAGAGCCGAAATTACCATGAGCGCGAAGCTCGAAACTAAGGTCGAATGAGCGCTTTGCCAGAACATATTCCTGTGCCTCACGCGCTCGATAACCCAATCTGGCAATCGCTTTCCACTTCGCACCGCTCGTTTGCTGAGGGAAATGCGCTCGCGAAACGGTATGTGCCGGAGGTAGCACCGCTCGCCGGAATCGTTGGACAATCGTCCGACACTTACGAAGCGTTGCGGGAAGTAGTAGGGGTGGGAGGCAACGCCGCATTGTTTCTGACTGAGGCACCGAAAGTTCCCTCGGGTTGGAGTCTCACAAGAACCTTTGACGTTCATCAGATGATTTGTGCCGTACCTGACGATCTTCGGGAACAAAGGAACTTTGAATTGCTGCGCGAACAGGATGTTCCGCAAATGTTGTCGCTGACCCAATTGACGGAGCCGGGTCCGTTCCGGAAGCGAACCATCCAATTGGGAACCTACCTCGGAGTTTTCTCTCCCGACCGGAAGCTAATTGCGATGTCCGGCGAGCGGCTTCGAGTGCCCGGTTTTACGGAAATCAGCGCGGTATGCACGCACCCGGATCACAGGGGAAAAGGATATGCGCGTTCATTAATGTCGACTCTGATTAAGCAGATTAAGGATCGTGGCGAAATCCCTTTTCTGCATGTCAAGGGAGACAATGTTGGCGCAATACGACTCTATGAATCGCTGGGGTTTCGCTTTCGCGTATGCTTCAACCTGGCCGTGGTCACCTGCGCCACTTAGCAAACCGACAGAAGCGGGGATGATTCGCGTTGTTTGGGGCCGGTTTGACAGGTGACAACGCACTTGTAGAATATAATGCGTAGTCCTTCCTGACGACGGCTGTTTGGCGTCGCCGCATTGTTAGCAAAAAGTTGCCATCGTGGCGGAATTGGCAGACGCGCATGGTTCAGGTCCATGTACTCGCAAGGGTGTGGGGGTTCGAGTCCCTTCGATGGCACCAAGAATAAACAACTGTCCAACTTCACTTCTGCATATCGGAAAATCACCTTGCCTGTTTAGCTTCCGTCACAATTAGATGATTGCACTCACCGCCGCCGCGCTTTTCACCCCTGAAGAACGCATAACGCATCCGATATTGCTTTTCGAGGATGGCAAGATCTCAGAGATCAGTTCTCGAGCTCAACGCGATCTTCCCGCAAATTGTCGAATCGTGGATTATGGCGACGCTATTCTCGCGCCGGCATTCATAGACATTCATGTCCATGGCGCCGCGGGGCACGACGTCATGGAAGATACCGCGGCTGCTTTGCCCTGCATCGAATATTTCCTCGCGAGCCATGGCGTCGGAAATTATCTGCCGACCACGGTAACGGCATGCTTGAACGAGATCGTCGCCGCACTGGAACGAATCGCCGACGCGATCGATCTCTTCGACGAACGAAACTCCACAGCTGTACGTGCCAGGCCCATCGGCATTCACCTCGAAGGCCCGTTTATCAGCCACGCCCGGCGTGGCGTTCATCCCCCCAATGATCTTCTGCTCCCGTCAGTGCGAGTCTTCGATCAATTCTGGGAAGCCTCTCGTGGCCATATTCGTGTGATGACGATTGCCCCAGAGTTGGAAGGCGCCATGGAACTAATCGCGGAGGCAACTCGACGTGGAGTATGTGTCAGCCTGGGACACTCCGACGCGGATCTCGAAACCACGCGCCTGGGAGTGGACGCTGGCGCGCGTCATGCCACGCATTTATTCAACGGCATGCGGCCGCTCAATCATCGCGATCCGGGAATTGCAGGAGCGACGCTATCCGATCCCCGCGTGGCCGTTGAAATCATCGCCGACGGTATTCACCTGGATCCGGCAATCGTAAAAATGATCGTCGCGGCTAAAGAACAACGGAACGTAATTCTCATTACCGATGGAACCGCCGCCACCGGCATGCCTGATGGGCGGTATCGCCTGGGCACCTTTGAATTCGATGTAACGGACGGGAAATGTCTATCGAATGGCAATCTGGCGGGCAGCACATTAACCATGGATCGCGCCATTCGCAACGTGATGAAGTTTGCCGATTGCGAATTGCAACAGGCCATAATTTTCGCGACCGCAAACCCGTTGCGCGAAACCGCGTTGTCGCCGGCTGGCCACTTACGCCTCGGCGGCAGGGCTGACATTGTCGTATTGAGTCCGGCGGGAGAGCTCCGAACTACAATCATCAACGGAATGGTCTAACGTTTTTGACGCCGACAATTAGTCCCGAATTAGATCTATTTTTCCCTCTTGTTTCGCAATTGCATTGGTAGTTTAATTCCTGAGTTCAACTTAACAATCAAAATGGAGGCGTTAACCATGAAGAAGATTTTCGTTCTCGCACTCGGTTTTTCGATCTTGCTCAGCATTTGCGCGGTCGCGCAGGATACGATGAGCAATCCCTCAGCCCCAGCGGCGAACGATCAAATGGCTCCCAAGGCTCCCTTGAAGAGCATTAAGGGGACAGTGAAGCAGGACGGCGACAAAATCACTTTCGTTTCCGACAAAGACAGCAAGTCCTGGGATGTAATGAATCCCGAGACCTTGAAGGATCATGTCGGTCACCACGTAATGGTGAGCGCGCACGTTTACGCCGATAAGGGCGCCATCCACGTCATGAGCGTTAAAATGCTTAAAGCTTCGGCGATGTAGGTTGGTCCGA
Source organism: uncultured Acidobacteriaceae bacterium (assembly GCA_963849315.1). Classification (GTDB taxonomy): domain Bacteria; phylum Acidobacteriota; class Terriglobia; order Terriglobales; family Acidobacteriaceae; genus PALSA-188. The sequence goes on from CAWKGT010000002.1 coordinate 1,684,285, forward strand.
AACCATAAACACCAGGGCGGCGAAATGCCGCCCATTATTTTATTCGCATCCCCGCTCGCACCTCATGAACCATTTTCTGGCAGCGCTCGCGCATCACGGATACCTGCTTCTATTTTTAATGGTGCTTGCCGAGGCAATCGGTCTGCCCGTGCCCGCCGCACTAGCTCTGGTGGCCGCTGGGGCCGCGGTCGCGGCAAAGGTTTTGCATGCTCCAATTGCGCTCGCCCTGGCTCTCGGCGCAATGCTATTCGGCGATTGTCTCCTCTTCACCCTGGGACGCTACACTGGCTGGGCATTGCTGGGCGTGCTGTGCCGGGTTTCGGCGAATCCCGAAACTTGCATTCTTCGCTCCGCCGAATCGTTCTATAAGCGCGGAAAACTGACTCTCATTTTTGCAAAGTTTGTGCCCGGACTGAATACCATGGCCCCGCCCTTGGCTGGCACCATGAAAATGCGGCCGCTGCAATTCTTGCGGTTGGACTTTACTGGAATCTTGCTTTACGTCCTGGCATATGGTGGTTTGGGTTACCTCTTTCGAGATTTTGTGAAATCCATCACCCGTGGATTCCAGACCGCCGGTCATGTCATGACCGGTGCTCTCGTTATCGCCGTAATCGGATATGTGATTTATCGCATAAGAATCTTCAAAAGAAACAAAGTTTACACCGTCGTGCCCAGAGTGCAGGTCGCCGAACTGGCATTAAAATTACAATCCGAAGACAGAGACAGAATTGTTCTCGCCGACGTTCGCAGCCATGGTTATTACGATTCTCACGCGGCACGCATCAAGGGTTCGATTCGCATCGAGCCGAATAATCTGGAAGCGGAACTGGAAAGCCTTCCGAAAGATAAGGATATTTATGTTTATTGCACTTGAATTCGCGAAGCCACCAGCGCCCGTGTGGCGCTGTTACTGAGGCAAAAGGGATTCAACGCGTTTGTGATTGTGGGAGGATTGGCCGCATGGCGCAAGGCGGGAAATGAAGTGGAGACCGTCCCCACGAATGATCTCGTAAAGCTGCCAACGTTCTCTTAATTTTCTATTGCGGTAAGACTTAACCCCATGGCTGCTGATCAAGAAATCGAGATAAAGTTTTTTATTCACGACATGCGCGGATTGCAGCGACGGCTCCGCAAAGCCAAATTCCATGTCGTGACTCACCGCACGCGCGAGACCAACACGCTTTACGATTTGGAAGGACAGCCTCTCAGGAAGCGCGGCGAGGTCTTGCGACTCCGCAAATATGGCTCGGAATGGCTGCTTACTTACAAGGCAAAGGGGAAAACCGGACGCCATAAGACTCGCACCGAACTTGAAACCAAGATCGAAGACGGAAAGAAGATGGAAGCAATACTTCTGGCACTGGGATTCTCTCCGTCATTTCGCTACGAGAAATTTCGCGCTGAGTGGAGCGATGGACGGGGACATGTTGTCCTCGATCAAACTCCCATTGGAAACCTCGCGGAGATTGAGGGAAAGTCCCGCTGGATCGACCGCACCGCTCGCCTGCTCGAAATCCATCCTTCCGCCTACATTAAACAAAGTTACGTGGAATTGTTTTTTGACTGGAAGAAGCGATCGGGAAGTTCGGCGAAGGAGATGACCTTCAAAGCGATTCGTTCGGCGCAGAGAACACCATCTGCGCGCGGCACCAAACTAACCAACAAGCCTTCCTAATACAGCAGTTTCGCTGCATGGTACTCTCAGCTTGCTCTGCATTTTCTGCTGCGACGAGTGGCAGTGCAAAACGACAATTTCCGGCGAATCCTGCGCACCGTGGAAGCGCTTTCCGATCTTGGCCCTGCCATGACGTCGGAGCGAGAGTTTCCTCAGACCGCGAGGATTATGCTGTCCGCAATTTTGCAGGCCGCAGGCGCACGAGAAGCGGTTCTTTTTATCTTCAACGACAAGCCCGCGCTGCTCACCTCGATTGCTTCCGATGGCTTTGCATTGATGCCGGACCCGGCAATAATCCCTTTACTTCCGAAGCATGTACACGCCCTCGCTTCCGCGCGCGATCCTGCGGTTCTGAGTGGTGGATCGTCGGCAAATTTTTTGAGCTCGAACGGAAATGTCGCGCCCGAATTATTCCGCTGCCTGGCGCCGCTCAAGGTTGCGGGAAAGTTGGTTGGGCTCGTGGCCTTGGGCCGCCGCGAAGGCGACGCGATTTACGACGACGACGATCTGCAATCTTTATCTCTGCTCTGTAATTACATCGCGCTCGCTATACACAATTATTCTCTCAGTCAAACCTTGGCGCAGCGCGTCTCCGAAAACCTGCGCTTGATGGCTTCGTTGCATGGGTTTTACGATAGTGCGCTCGAATCCTTTGCCGCCGCCATTGACGTGAAGCACGTCAACATTCATGGCCATTCGCTGCGAGTTGGGCGCTATGCCGCCGCCATCGGGGAAGCGATGGATCTGCCAATAAACGACGTGGCTGCTCTACGATCAGCGGGCTACTTGCATGACATAGGTAAAGTTGCCGTCGACAAACGACTGTTCGCAAAAGCAACTTCGCTTGATCCCGAAGAATTTCGCGAGATGGCGGACCACACCACCGTTGGTTACCAGATCGTCAGCGGAGTTCAATTTCCCTGGCCGCGAATCGCTGAGATTGTACGCTGGCACCACGAACGCGCCGACGGTTCTGGCTATCCCGATGGATTAGTTGCAGAAGATGTGGCCATGCCAGTGCGCATCATCGCTCTCGCCGATACGTTTGATGCCATGACCAGCGAACGCCCTTACAGGGAACGGATGTCATTTGGCACGACCCTCAACGAAATCGTGCGCCTTACCCCGCAGAAATTCGATTCCAATGCGGTGCAGGCTCTCCTTTTGCAGATTCGCCGGGATACGGTTGGCAGCAACCGCACCCCATTCTTAGAAGAGCACATGTCAGAAAACATCGCCGCTTCGGATATCGACCACCTTGCGGCAAATTTGCAGCACAAAATGAGCCACGGAAGATTGTTTCTCACCTAGTCAGACGCCATATTCCTTCTTCGAGACGCTTACGAAAATTTACTTTTCTAGCTGATTCTTTACTCAACGATATTCCAAAAACTGTTCTTATGAGATCAGCAGTTTTGCGGATTTACGAAATAGAACGGGACGGACCTCATGGGCTCCAATTGGCAGGAAATATATCAGGCGGCTGTTTTGGAAACAGATCGCGATAAATTGGCTCAGAAAATCCATTGCGCCCTCATGCTCCTACAGAATCAGATTCACGAACTTGGCTCGTCCGGCCACAATAGTATGGAAAGGCAACGAATCACGGACGCTTTGCGGACGCTGGAAACCATTCGACGGAGTGAAATCCAAATTTCCAACTCTATAACCAACGGGAATCCATAGAAACCGGGCCTTGTCGTTTGTAGATCGAGTAAAAACAGTCTTTCAGGGCCGCGCGATGAACATGTTGATTCAAAAACCGAAGGTCCACCGGGGCCATAGCGCCGCCTACATCTTCCGCCACATGGGAGCGGCTGGACTTTTCTCTCTGGCTATTCTCGACAGTTCTCCCCTGCCCACATTCGGAGGACCGGACATCCTGACCGCAATACTGGCAGCCAGCCATCGCAATCCGTGGTACGAATATGCGCTGGTTGCAACTACCGGGTCAGTGATTGGCGCGTATATTACATTCAAAATTGCCCGGCGGGTTGGGGTCGCCTACCTGCATAGCAAGTTCGGAAATCGGAAACTGGATGGCGTTCTTAAGTTTTTCGAAAAATGGGGAAGCGGCGCGCTTGCTATTTCGGCAGCGGTTCCATTTCCGTTTCCCACCAGCGCCTTATTCGCGGCCGCCGGCATTTCCAACTATAGTCCACGCAGATTTTTGACGATAATAACGATTTGCCGTGGCGTTCGTTACGGACTAATCGCGATTATTGCGGATTTTTATGGACGGCGTTTCATACACGCGCTTCGCCATCCCGGGCAATACTGGCCATGGTTGCTGCTTGCCGCTGGAATTATTTTCGCATTGATCATGGCGGGAATAATGCTCAACCGCCGATTGAATGGCCGGCAATTTCGCAGTTGGAGTTCTACAGACGCGGAAATATCGGCTGGCGTTGGCTTTACAAAATAGCGCCGCTTAGGCAAGCTAGAAAGCTACCTTTTACCAATGCAAGAAGAGCGAATGCAAGATCAAAATCCTGGCACTGTCTCGCGTACTGATACTTATCATCAGGAATCGTCGACGGCTCCCCTTGCTGCGCCTCCAACCCATTCCACGCCGCCCAGCAAAAAGTCCAAATGGACCCGCCTTTTCGTTTGGGCCGCGCTTTTGCTGACTTTCGCGGTGATTTTTTATCTGGTCTTGCGGCATCATGATGAGAGTGCCGCCGCGCCCACGGGCAGGCGAGGTATGACCGGTCCGGTCACGGCTACGACCGCCACGGCGCAGAAGGGCAACATCGGGGTTTACCTTGACGCAATCGGCACCGTCACTCCTACTTATACCGCATCAATTACTAGCCAGGTTACCGGCCTGGTCAGTCAGGTGCATTACAAGGAGGGTCAAACAGTGCGCAAAGGTGAGCCGTTAATCGAAATCGATGCGCGGCCTTTTGAAGCGCAACTGATGGAGGCCGAGGGCTCGCTACAGCGCGATACCAACTTCCTCGCTGAAGCGCAAATGGACCTTGCCCGCTACCGCGAAGCATGGGCGAAGAATGGCATTCCAAAACAGACGCTCGACGACCAGGAAAAAGTTGTTTTGCAGGACGAGGGCACCGTTAAGAACGATCAGGGTACGGTGCGATATGAACAAGTTCAGGTGGGCTTTTGTCATATTGTGGCGCCGATCAGCGGACGAGTCGGTCTGCGATTAGTCGATCCCGGAAATGTCGTACAGGCCAACAGCACCAATCCGCTGGTAGTGATCACGCAAGTGCAGCCCATCACTGTGATCTTCACCGTCGCCGAAGACAATCTCGCGCAAGTGCAGGAACAAACCCGTCATGGGAAACAGCTATCGGTCGATACACTGGATCGAACGCAGCAAACCAAAATTGCGTCCGGCAAATTGCTCACGGTCGACAATCAGATTGATACGACGACGGGTACGGTAAAGCTGCGGGCGATTTTTGATAACAAAAATAACGCGCTTTTTCCCAACCAGTTCGTGAACACCAGATTACTGGTGAAGACCTTGCAAGGGGTAACGCTGATTCCCAATTCCACGATACAACGCAACGGTCAAACTTCGTTTGTTTACCTCATTCAGAATGGGGCCGCGCAGATTCGTGATATTCAGACTGGCGTCTCCGACGGCGGCGTGACCGCCGTTACCGGTATTAATCCGGGAGACGTAGTGGCGAACAGCAGCTTTGAGAAGCTGCAAAACGGCTCCAAGATCAACGTGTCGAAGCAGCCTCCTGCGCCCGCGGCAAATACCACCGGAGGCCCGTGAGTCCGTCGCGCCCATTCATCCTGCGCCCGGTCGCGACTTCTCTGCTGATGGCCGCGATATTGCTGGTGGGCATCGTTGCCTACAAGCAGTTGCCGGTCTCAGCCTTGCCCGAGGTCGATTATCCGACCATCCAGGTTCTCACTTTCTATCCCGGCGCCAGCCCCCTGGTGATGGCGACCACCGTGACGGCACCTTTGGAGAGGCAGTTCGGACAACTCCAAGGCCTGAGCCAAATGACCTCCACGAGTTCGGGAGGTACGTCGGTAATCGTTCTGCAATTTACCCTCAGTTTGAACATCGACGTTGCTGAGGAGGAAGTTCAATCGGCGATTAACGCTTCACAAAGTTACCTTCCGGCAAATTTGCCGTCGCCTCCGGTTTACAGCAAGACCAATCCCGCCGACGCTCCAGTACTCACGCTTGCAATCACGTCTAGTTCTGTCCCGTTGTCGCAGGTAGAGGATTTAGTCGATACCCGCCTGGCTCCGAAAGTTTCGCAACTGAATGGAGTGGGCCTCGTTAGCATCAGCGGCGGCCAGAAGCCAGCCGTGCGCATTCGAGTGAATCCCGTTGCGCTCTCTTCATACGGCATCAATCTCGAGGATGTGCGCACCGCATTGGTTCAAGCTAGCGTTAACGCGGCCAAAGGCAACTTCGACGGCCCCCGCCAGGATTATCAGATTGACGCCAACGACCAGCTCATTAGCAGCGCGGATTATCGCGCCGTGGTAGTCGCATACCGTAATGGCGGTCCGGTGATGCTCACCGATGTTGCCGAAGTCGTCGACGGCGTTGAAAACAGCAATCAGGCGGCGTGGATGAATGGCACACCAGCAGTCATCCTTAACGTCCAGCGGCAACCCGGCGCAAATACCATCAGCGTGGTCAAAAGTATTAAGGCTTTGCTGCCACAACTGGAAGCCAATCTGCCCGCTTCCATCCAAGTCACCACGCTTACCGATTTAACCACCGCGATTCAGGCTTCGGTGGACGATGTCGAATTCGAATTGATGCTGACCATTGGTTTGGTCGTAATGGTCATCTTCCTGTTTCTCCGCAGCCTCTACGCCACCATCATTCCGAGCGTAGCCGTCCCGTTATCCCTCGTGGGAACGTTCGCCGCAATGTATGCGCTGGGCTACAGCCTGGACAATTTGTCGCTCATGGCTCTCACCATCTCCACAGGATTTGTGGTGGACGACGCCATCGTCATGATCGAGAACATTTCGCGCTATATAGAAGCTGGCGATCCGCCCATGGAGGCGGCATTAAAGGGCGCGGAGCAGATTGGGTTCACGATCGTTTCGCTGACGGTGTCGCTGATCGCAGTGCTAATTCCTCTGCTCTTTATGGGCGATGTCGTCGGCCGTCTCTTCCGCGAATTCGCGGTAACTCTCGCGGTCACCATTGTCATATCCGCCGTAGTGTCCCTGACGCTTACACCAATGATGTCAGCGCGCATCTTGCGTCACGAACCGAAAGAAGAGCAGGGACGCTTCTATCAATGGTCCGAGCATATTTTTGAGCGAATGATCGCGTTTTACGGGCGCACATTAAAATTCGTCCTGGAATATCAAACCGTCACTTTATTTGTCGCCCTTGGCACGTTGATCCTCACGGTAATTCTCTACATCATTATTCCCAAAGGATTTTTCCCGGTGCAGGATACCGGAGTCATTCAGGGCATTTCCCAGGCGCCGCAAACCGTATCGTTTCAGGCGATGGCCGAAAAACAGCAGGAATTGGCGAAGGTCATCCTCGCGGATCCGGCCGTGCAAAGCTTATCTTCGTTTATCGGAGCTGACGGCACCAACGCCACTCTCAATAGCGGACGATTCTCCATCAATCTTAAGCCGCTTGCTCAACGCAGCATGAACGCGTCCGATGTGATTCGCAGATTGCAGAACAGTATTCAACAGGTGCAGGGCATTTCGCTCTTCATGCAACCCGTCCAGAACATCACGGTCGACGATCGCGTGAGCCGCACTCAATATCAGTACACGCTCGAAGATCCCGATCCCAACGAGTTAAACGAGTGGACGAATCGTTTCGTCACCAAACTAAAAAGTTTGCCGCAGCTAGAGGATGTTGCCACCGATCAGCAAACCGGCGGCCTTGCGGTTTCACTCATCATTGACCGCCTCACCGCGTCTCGCCTCGGCATTGCGCCCTCTACCATCGACAACACCTTATACGACGCTTTCGGCCAGCGGCAAATCAACACAATGTACACGCAGCTCAACCAGTACCATGTGATCCTTGAGACTGAGCCGCAGTTCAAGTTGAATCCTGATGTCCTGAAGGACATATACATCCAGTCGAACGCTTCGTCGGGGACGTCCGGTCCGGGAGCTTCCACTTCGTTTTCCGCTTCGGGATCTTCCGCCGCCGGATCGAATGCGACTACCACTTCAGTTCTCTATACCCCTTCTTCGGGTGCGCTGAATTCACCTGCTAACGCTTTGACGCCCACCAATGGTTCATCTGGGTCGGGAACGAGTTCATCTTCAAATACCAACAGCAGTTCGGCCATCAGCAATGCCGTGCCGTTGAGCACTTTCACCCGGTTCTCGCGCACGCCGGAGGCACTGTCGATCAACCATCAGGGACAGTTCCCCGCGGTGACGGTCTCGTTCAATCTCGCGCCCAATGCCGCACTTGGAAGCGCGATTACCGCCATCGACAAGGTGCAGGCTGACATGCATATGCCTCCCAGCTTGCAGGCCGATTTCCAGGGTACGGCGGCGTCGTTCAAGAACTCGTTATCGAATGAAGGATTGTTGATTCTGGCCGCGCTCGTGACCGTGTACATCGTGCTCGGCGTGCTCTACGAAAGCTTCATCCATCCCATCACCATTCTTTCGACTCTGCCCTCTGCCGGCGTAGGAGCGCTGCTGGCCCTAATGTTGTTTGGACAAGATCTCAGCGTGGTCGCGATCATAGGAATCATTCTGCTGATAGGAATCGTGAAAAAGAACGGCATCATGATGGTGGACTTCGCACTTGAAGGAGAGCGCGAGCATGGCAAGAATGCCACCGACGCGATTTACGATGCCAGCTTGCTGCGGTTTCGTCCGATCATGATGACCACGATGGCAGCGCTGCTAGGCGGAATTCCGCTGGCGCTTGGAACTGGTATCGGATCGGAAATTCGGCGGCCTTTGGGAATCGCGATGGTCGGCGGATTGTTATTGAGCCAGGCGCTCACGCTCTACACCACGCCGGTGATCTACATTTTCTTCGATAATCTAGGTCGAAGATTCTCCCACGCCCCCGATAAGCGATCAGGAGAAAGTTCTCCGGGCGATGACTCGCCAGAAGGTGGCTCGCCTAACAAACGAGGCGGGGACGCAACTGGTCGACTGCGGCCCGCGGAGCAGTCATGAATCCATCGGCCCTTTTCATCCGGCGTCCGGTCGCAACCACGTTGCTGACGATCGCCATTGCCATTGCTGGGGCCATCGCATTTACGGTGCTACCGGTTTCTCCGCTCCCGCAAGTCGACTTTCCCACGATTTCGGTTGGAGCTTCATTGCCCGGCGCGAGCGCCCAAATCATGGCGTCATCTGTAGCGACACCGCTAGAACGCCAGTTCGGTCACATCGCCGGCGTCTCCGAGATGACTTCCACCAGTTCACTCGGCACCACCGGAATCACGATTCAGTTTGACCTCAGTCGCAATATCGACGGCGCCGCCCGTGACGTGGAAGCCGCGATCAGCGCCGCCCGCACGTATCTTCCCGCCAACCTGCCGGGCAATCCTACCTATCGCAAAGTGAATCCTGCGGACGCTCCGATCATGATTATCGGCCTCACCTCGGCCAAGTTCGACAAAGGCAAATTGTATGACGAAGCTTCCACGGTGATGGAGCAGAAGCTTTCGCAGATCAATGGCGTGGGACAGGTTTCCGTCGGCGGTAGTTCGCTGCCGTCCGTGCGCGTCGAAGTTAATCCTACTCAACTAAACAATTACGGCCTTACGCTGGCGAACGTCCAGGCGGTTTTGAGCACGCAGAATTCTGATCTCGCCAAAGGCCAGATATCCGATGGCGTAACGACCGCAGACATCATTGCTAACGATCAGATTTCGACGTCTGCCGATTTCAAACCAATCATCATCGGCTACCACAATGGCGCGGCGGTTCGTCTTCAGGATGTCGCGCAAGTAACAGACGCGGTGCAGAACATCCGCTCCGGCGGCTATCTGAATGGCATTCCCGCCGTCATGCTGATCATCTTCCGCCAGCCGGGCGCCAACATCATTCAGACGGTCGAGAACATACGCGCCCAATTGCCATTTCTAAAAGCTTCAATTCCCCAGGGCATCGATACCACTATCGTGCTCGACCGCACCACTACAATCCGAGCTTCGGTGAGCGATGTAGAGCGCACGCTGATGATTTCGGTCGCGCTGGTGATCCTTGTGGTCTTTATTTTTCTGCGCAGCCCGCGCGCCACCCTCATCCCCAGCGTCGCGGTTCCGGTTTCATTGATCGGAACCTTTGCCGTGATGTATCTGCTCGGCTACAGCCTCGACAATCTGTCGCTGATGGCGCTCACCATCTCAACTGGTTTCGTGGTGGATGACGCCATCGTTGTAATGGAAAATATTTCGCGGCACCTCGAAGCGGGTATGAAGCCCTTCCCCGCCGCGCTAAAAGGCGCGCAGGAAATCGGGTTTACCGTATTTTCCATCAGCATGTCCTTGATCGCGGTCTTCATCCCCATCCTCATGATGGGCGGAATTGTGGGCCGTCTATTCCGCGAGTTCGCCGTCACTCTTTCGACAGCGATCATAGTATCGATGGTGGTTTCTCTCACCACCACTCCTACGATGTGCGCTTACCTGCTGAAAGATCCAAGCACCGAGAAACACGGCAGGATGTACAGGGCCAGCGAGAAGTTTTTTACATGGGTGCTCGAATTTTATCGCCGCACGCTGACCTGGGTGCTCGATAATCCCGGCCTCACGCTAACTGTCTTGCTGCTGACGATTGCGTTAAATGTCGCGGTAATCATCAAGATTCCAAAAGGGTTTTTTCCCCAGCAAGATACTGGCGCCATCGTTGGCGGGCTGCAGGGTCCGCAGGACGCGTCGTTCCCCTTCATGGACAATTCCATTAAGCAGTTGGTTAGCGTGATCAAGAGCGATCCTGCCGTCGCGAACGTAATTGCGTTCACAGGCGGGCAGGGAGCTAGCAATACTGGGTTTATTTACACAGCCCTCAAGCCGCTTAACGAGCGCAAGGTAAGCGCAGCCGACATCATTAACCGGCTGCGCCCGAAGATGAACCGTCTTCCGGTAGCCTCGGCCTTCTTACAGGCCGCGCAAGATTTGCGTATTGGCGGTCGAGGCAGCAACGCGCTTTATCAGTACACCATTCAGTGCGATAACGTTCAGGATTTGACGAAATGGGGTCCTATACTCCTCGGAGAAATGAAGAAGCTGCCGGGCCTTCAGGACGTGAACTCTGACCAGCAGAATGGTGGACTGTCAGAGTATGTGACTTACGACCGCACCACTGCCGCGAAATTAGGACTCACCGCGCAAGCGCTCGATTCTTCGCTGTATGAGGCTTTCGGACAATCCGAAGTCTCAATCATCTATACGCAGTTGAACCAGTACTATGTGGTGCTCGAAGTTGCGCCGCAATACTGGCAGACGCCCGAGGGACTCAAGGACATTTACTTGCGCACCGGCGCCAGCGTGACCGCGACGAATAGCTCTGGTGCCAGGCCCGCTCCCGGAGTAACCAACATACCTTTGAATGCGGTCGCCAACGCTCAGTCCAGCACTACTCCACTTTCCGTAAACCATACCGGTTTGTTTCCCTCTGTCACCGTCTCGTTCAACCTCGCGAACGGTGTTTCTCTTAGTGACGCCACCCAGGCAATCGCGCAGATGCAACAGCGATTAGGAACGCCTTCGACTATTCGCGGCTTCTTTGCGGGCACCTTACTCGCATATCAGCAATCTTTGAGCACCGAACCGATACTGGTGATTACAGCGCTGCTGGCTGTGTATATCGTGTTGGGGGTGTTGTACGAGAGCCTGGTGCATCCGCTAACCATCATTTCCACTCTGCCTTCGGCCAGTGTTGGCGCCATGCTCGCATTGATGCTGTTCAAAATAGATTTGAATGTGATTTCAATTATTGGCATCGTACTTCTCATCGGAATCGTGAAAAAGAACGCCATCATGATGATCGACTTCGCCCTCGTCGCCGAACGCCAGGAAGGCAAGAGTACGGAGGACGCGATCTTTGAAGCCTGTATGTTGCGTTTCCGCCCCATCCTGATGACGACGATGGCCGCATTATTTGGAGCCTTGCCCCTCGCGTTCGGCACTGGTACAGGTTCCGAGTTGCGCCGGCCCTTGGGCATCACGATCGTGGGGGGATTAATAGTGAGCCAGGCACTGACGCTTTATACCACCCCTGTGGTCTACCTGTTCCTGGACCGAATGCGAGTTTGGGATGCACAAGAAATCGCATCCCCAGATGACCGCCCAGGCGCCGGAGCCAGCATGAGCGCGGTAAACTGAGATGTTACGCAAACACTTTTACGCAAACAGTTTATGACGATTTTCTCCAATCAACCCGCTGGCCGCACTGCTCGGGTCCTTGCGACCGCGGCGTTATTAATAGTTTTGTCTGGATGCGTGGTCGGACCGAGATACCATCCGCCGTCCGCCAAAGTTCCTGCGACTGTTTACAAGGAATCCCCTACTCAATTCACCGACGCCAATGGCTGGACGGTCGCTAAGCCCTCGGACGCAATGCTGCGTGGCAAGTGGTGGGAAATTTTCAACGATACCGAGCTCAATGCTCTCGAAGATCAACTCAACATTAACAATCAGAACATCAAACTGTACTTTGAAAACTATATGGAAGCCCGCGCCCTGGTGCGCCAGGCCCACGCGCAATATTTCCCGACATTAGGCGTGGCGCCGTCGTTTAGCCGGTCGCGAACTTCATCGAATCTGGGCACAACCCCGGTCACCACGACCACTACAGGCGCGCCTGTCCGGCAACTCCAGACCTCCGTATATTCGCTGCCGCTCGAGGCATCATGGGAACCCGATCTGTGGGGAAGAGTGCGCAACACCGTCCGCGAATTCCAGAATGCAGCTCAAGTCAGCGCATCTGATCTGGAGAACGAACGCCTCGTCGAACAAGCCAGCCTCGCCGAATATTTTTTCGAAATTCGCGGCCAGGACGAACTGCAGCGTCTCTTCAATGAAACCGTGGCGGCCGACCAGAAAGCGTTCCAACTTACGCAGTCGCTTTATGAATCCGGCATGACAGAGCAAATCTCCGTTATCGAATCCCAAACCACGTTGGAGACCGCGCAGGCGCAAGCCACTAACGTTGGCATCGCGCGGGCGCAATACGAACATGCAATCGCCGTACTCATCGGCAAAGTACCTTCTGATTTTTCTATTCCAATTAAGCCAATGACAGTCGCTCCGCCTCCAATTCCGATTGGCGTACCATCTCAACTTCTCGAACGACGGCCCGACATTGCAGCCGCCGAAAGGCTGATGTCAGAGGCGAACGCGCAGATCGGCATTGCTTACGCGGCATACTTCCCGAACCTCACTCTGAGCGCAAGCGGCGGATTCGAAAGCTCGTCCTTCACCAACTGGTTGTCATGGCCGAGCCGCTTCTGGTCAATTGGTCCTTCTATCTCTGAAACGATCTTCGATGCCGGCCTGCGTCGCGCCACTGTCCAGCAATATACCGCCGCTTATAACGGCGATCTCGCCAACTACCGTCAGACTGTGCTAGCCGCGTTCCAGCAGGTGGAAGATGATCTAGCCGAAGTTCGTATCCTGTCCACTCAAATCCAGCAACAGCAGCAGGCGGTTAATTCTTCATTAAACTATTTGAAAGTTGAAGAGGGACGGTACGAGACGGGGATTGATCCTTATGTAGACGTGCTCATTGCGCAGACGACACTCTTGTCAAACCAAGAGAATCTAAACAATATATTTGTAGAAAGGATGACCGCATCGGTGGCGCTCATCGAAGCTCTCGGCGGCGGGTGGGACCGTTCGCAATTGCCCGGCCCCTCGCAAGTGACGCAAAAGCCCGCGAGCACCGATACAAGCATTCAACAGTAAGTGCAAACGCCAATTCAATGAATTGCTGCGGCATCATCAACTGCCCCGGCGCCTGACGTGAGAATGTCTGACACTTCTCCTGCGGGAATCTGCCACTTCACCGCAAAGTCGTCCTCCCCACTCGAGTGTGTCATCGCAACTCGCAGCCTATGCCTCCCTGCCCTGAGCCCAATGCTGCCAGCCGCCAATTGCGCCATGTTTCCCGGCGTTCCGCAAACTTGCGCTTTTGGTAGCGGGCTCACCGCTATGACACGAGAATCTATGCGCAGTTCAGCCGAGTCATTACCGATCAGCAGGAACGAATAACCTCAATCTACCGGCACGTCGAGCTCTCCGTCGAAAATGTACGCATAATCTTGTTCTCTTCTTATTGGTGGGATTGCCGGTTTCTGGAACTCACCGGTGTTAAGCGGCTGCAGGGCATCGAGATCTTTTAAACCCAGCCCATCGCCTTCGTAATAGCGATAGTGGAAACTTTCTGCCGGGCTGTCCCCTGTCGGCAGCGCCGGCTCATAATTATCAGTCACTACAATTGATCGGGATTCCCAATCTTCCCTCCCGTTAGCATCCGTCACTTTTAAGAGAATTCGGAAAGTCCCTGAACCGTCGAGCAGAGTGCCTTTCGCATCTAGGAAAGCGTGATGAATGACTCGGCCCTTACCTCGAGTTCCATCTCCAAATAGCCATTCGTATTTCTTAATCTTTCCCTCCGATTTTGATGCCTCAAGAGTGAACCTCACATTCGGTTTAACAGTAGTTGGAGAGAACTGAAATGACGCCTTCGGACCATCCCCTTCTGCGTAACCGGGTTCACCGGTGCCCGATTCGACTACAAGCGGAATATCGCCATCTCGGTTCGCTATCCTGCCTCCGATTTTTAGATTTTGCATGGTCACGCCGCTTATGTCGCCCGACAGTATCGAGGGAACTAGCGAAGGACTTTCCAGCGCCCAGATATTTTTTAGAGTGACGCCGCGAATCGCGGGATTGTGCTGTCGCAACTGCAGCAAGGAATACCAGTCCTCAAGTCGTATGTTCTCAAATGAATAATCCGATTGCTGGCCTTTCCCTCCGGGATCGTCCCAAACCTCCAACAGGCCAAATGGGACTTTGCAGCCGCCCATGCCCATGTGAATCACATCCGTATTCATGAGTGTAAAGTGGTTGCTGTCGAAGACCTTTAGCGGCCAGCTGACACGCACAATATTCGAAATGCTGGTGGACAAAACTGAATTCTCTATCAAAATATTGCTAACAGTCGGACCTGGTGTCGCGAGCAACTTGGGGTCGTAGCCGAGCCAATTGCCATGAATTGCAAAAACATCATCCGACGCCCGAAAAATGAATCGCGGACAACAGTATCGCCCCCGCCCAACCAATCCATCCCATCCTGATTGGCATTGCCTGCGCAACCACCAATTACCTTCACATTGTCGAGGGTGACGTTCCGCGACTCCAATATTTGAATCATCCATGTGCGGCTGCGCACCACGAAAGTGACGCCGTTAATTTCGATATGGCGCGCATGGTCCATGACAATCCCATGCCAATTGGGCTTATGCATCCATCCTTCGTCATCCTTCGGATTTTGCGGGCCGTCATACACCATAGTGCCCCGTCCCCACACTTTAACGTTCTCCACGCCCCACAAATTGAGCGCACCGAATATCACTGCGCCGGGAGCCAAATAGATATTCTCTCCACTTTTCGCGTCGATATTTTCGTGGTATCTACCCGGTCCGTAATAACGAACGTCACCGCTGCCAGCTTTAGGGGCGTTGATCTCCGGCGTATTTGCGAATAGAAACAGCATTTCTGCCCCCGCTCCGTGTGGACCGGGACGCGATATCGAAAGCTTCATGGGTTCGGTAATTTCGAATGTAATGGTTCTTTCATTCACTTTCGGTCTTATGCCCCACCGCCATGGCTGGACTTCAACGCCATTGTCCCAATAACCATCGGTATCGGACGTCACGGAAATCTTAGTCTTCCCCTTCAACGCAAAATTGAGGAAATAGTAGGTTGTCGCGGCGTGAGCCACCGCTGTTTCTCGGCCGCCGATCGTGACATGGAAATGATCCGATCGAAGCTCGGGTGCCACCGGGTAGATCGCCGATTTTGCTTGAGAAACGGTTGTTGCTAACAAAGAGGCGATCGCAATGACGATAAAGGCACGCATGATTCAGAGAGGATGATACATCGTGGCTAACCGGCGATTCAGCATCTGAAGTTGAAACCTCTCCGGCAGATACGCGGCCGTCGGACCAATGAAGTAGGGGCTTTTAACCGGAACGTTTACCGTTAAAGATAACCGCCAGGTTAAGCCCAACATCCAAGAATTCCATGAGTGATGAGCAACGCTCTGAAAATACCGAGGAGTCAACGACCAAATCTTCGCTGGGCCGCCGCGAGTTTCTGAGCAAGGGTTCCGCGGTTTTACTTACTGGAGCCCTGGTCGCACGCGCGCATGCGCAAGGCGCGCAAGACATCGAAAGGGTCTCTAAAGCGCAACACGATCAAAGCGCGAGTGATGTAGGACCGGAAAATCAGGCGCTAAAAGATGCCAATCCAAACACCTTCGTGCCTCCACCTACCGATCACGGAGAAGTGCAGACTTTTTGGAGTTCATTTTCGACCGCCCATCATCGCATTCAGGAAGGCGGATGGTCGCGGCAGGTAACTGTCGAGGATTTTCCCATTTCTAAGGATATAGCCGGGGTGAATATGCGCCTGACCGCAGGCGGCATTCGCGAACTGCACTGGCACAATGCCGCCGAATGGGCCTTGATGTTGAGCGGAAATGCGCGCATAACGGCCATCGATAACGACGGCAGAAGCTTCGTAAAAGATATTACGAAAGACGATCTCTGGTTTTTTCCCCACGGGAACACCTCATTCAATCCAGGGATTAGAGCCCGATGGCTGCGAATTCCTGCTGGTTTTTGACGATGGTAAATTCTCCGAAGGCAACGCCACCTTAGTTTCAGATTGGACTCGTCATACCCCGCCCGAAGTACTGGCGAAGAACTGGGTGTGCGTCAGGCGGCACTCGATAGCGTTTACAAAGTACCGCCGGAAGGACACTACATTTTTCAGGCCGCCGTGCCCGGTCCTTTAGAAGAAGATATCCGGGCTGCTAGCGGATCAGTGAGCAGTTCTCCCCTCGCGTTTGATTTTGCCATGCACAAAATGGCCGCCACTCGAAAAAATCGGCTTGGAGAAGTTCGTATCATCGATGCCGGGAATTTTCCGGTATCAACCACCATAGCCGCCGCACATGTGATCGTGAAGCCCGGCGGGTTGCGTGAACTGCATTGGCATCAAAACGCCGACGAGTGGGAGTACCACGTTGAAGGCAAGGGACGCACTGCGGATTTTAACGCCGGAGATGTCGGCTATGTTCCGAAAACGCTGGGCCACTACATTGAAAATGTGGGTGACAGCGATTTGGTATTTCTTGAAATGTTTAAAGCGAATCGCTTTATGGATTTTTCTTTATCGGAATGGGTATCGAACACTCCTCCTGAGTTGGTAATCCAGCACTTGGGTATTAGTCGCGACACCTTGCAGGCAATTCCTAAGCGAAAGCCGCTGATCATGCCCATATGAGAACCTGCGTGAACAATCAAAGCAAACGCAATGCTCGCGCAGCGATTCTCGGTTTGCTTCTGGCGGCTATAACCTCCGCACCGTGCGTTGCGCAGCAGGAAGAGGAGAGCACGCCCATTGCTACCATCACCGCAGGATGGACTTATCTATGGGCGGACCAGGGCGGGCGAGCGCTCAAATCTGAACGGATGGTTCGCCCGTCCCTCGGTAACCATCGGCAAAGGATATGCCGGATTCGCCGACTTTACGAATTATTATGGAGCAAATCATAAACGTTCGATCAATTCTCACGGATTCACATTTGGCGTGAGCAAGAACGTTTTCACGAAACCCAAATTCAAGCCATCTGTTTTTGCGGAAGCGGGAGATGTGCGATCGTCGAACGCAGGTTCCATTCTCAATCAGTTCGCATTCGCTGCCGGAGCCAGTTCCGCTCTCCCGCTTGCCCATTGGGTCTCACTCGCGATTACACCCGCGGAGTGGATATTCCTATACCCCAAGGGTGATCCGCGGAATGACTTCAATGCGAAGGTCGGCCTCAGTTTTCCCATCGGAAAAAGGTAAAACAAGTTTATTCAGCATGCTGTTCTCGATACAGTGAAATTTGCCTGCGCAATGACGAAATTGAGCCGGATTCCGCATTTCCCACCTGCGCGAACGATGGATAGAATTGAGCACGCAAAGACTGGAGTCCTCCGAAAATGAAAATCCTTTCCCTCATCGCCTCGGCATTGCTTTGTGTCGCGCCCTGTTTCGGACAGCAATACCAATATCCATTCCAAAATCCTGATCTGCCGATTGAAGTGCGGGTGAACAATATCCTGTCACTGATGACCGTCGAGGAAAAAGTCGCAGCGCTGAGCACCGATCCCAGCGTGCCGCGGCTTGGCATTAGAGGGTCGTCTCATATCGAAGGTTTGCATGGCGTAGCACTCGGCGGTCCTGGCGGCTGGGGCGGCCGCGGACTTCAACCATTGCCGACCACGCAGTTCCCTCAGTCCATCGGATTAGGCGAGACCTGGGACCCCGACCTGCTTCAGAAAGCCGCAACCGTCGAAGGATACGAAGCACGCTACACCTTTAACACTGACACCCAGGTGCGGACGAGTCCGCGAGGGGATAAATACCGGCGCGTCGCTATCGTAGTAAGAGCGCCCAATGCGGATTTAGCCAGAGATCCGCGATGGGGCAGAAGCGAAGAATCGTACGGTGAAGATCCCTATCTCACCGGCACCATGGCTACGGCTTTCGTGAAAGGGCTGCAAGGAGACAATCCCAAATATTGGCTAACGGCTTCGCTCATGAAACATTTCCTTGCGAACAGCAACGAAGATGGGCGTGGAGGGTCCTCTTCCGACTTCGACGATCGTCTGCTTCGAGAATACTATTCGGTTCCCTTCCGGATGGGCGTCATGCAAGGCGGATCTCGCGCCTACATGGCCTCCTACAACGCGCATAACGGAATCCCCATGACCGTTAATCCGATCCTGAAAGATATAACCATGCGTGAGTGGGGACTCGATGGAATCATTTGCACCGATGCCGGGGCTTTAACGAACATGGTCACGCTGCACAAATATTTTCCCGACATCAATCAGGCATCGGCGGGAGCTATTCACGCCGGCATCAATCAATTTCTCGATCGCTACCGTGATGGCGTGAATACGGCGATTGACATGAAATTAGTCAATCTCGCAGAGATAGATGACAACCTGCGCGGCGTTTACCGGGTGATGGTCCGGCTCGGACTGCTCGATCCACCGGACATGGTGCCATACAACAACATCAAAGGCGATAAACCTGTGTGGGACAACCCCGATCACAAAGCCATGGCCCGTCAAATCACCCAGGAATCGATCGTGCTCTTAAAAAACTCTGACCATTTCCTTCCGCTGGACAAAAGCAAACTAAAATCGGTGGCGGTCATAGGACCATACGCCGACATCGTCGCTCTCGACTGGTACAGCGGCACTCCCGGCTATTCGGTAAGCGCACTAAATGGAATCAAGAGTAAGCTCGGCAACAACGTTGAGGTAAACTTCGCGCACGGCAACACAGATGACGACGCGGTTAAGATCGCGCGCACCGCCGACGTGGCCATCGTCGTGGTCGGCAATCATCCCACGTGCAACGCAGGGTGGGCGAAATGTCCGCTGCCGAGTGATGGAAAAGAAGCGATTGATCGCAAATCAATTACGCTCGAGCAGGAAGAATTGGTAAAGCAGGTTTACGCTGTAAATCCACACACCGTAGTCGTCTTGATTTCCAGCTTCCCATTCGCAATTCAGTGGACTCAGGAGCACGTTCCCGCAATCCTTCACATGGCGCACAATAGCCAGGAAGAAGGCAACGCCTTAGCGGATGCGCTGTTTGGCGATTACAATCCCGGCGGACGCCTCGTCACCACCTGGCCCATGTCGCTCGATCAATTGCCGCCCATGATGGATTATGACATTCGCCACGGCCGAACCTACATGTACTTCCGCGGCAAGCCCCTCTATCCATTTGGCTATGGATTGAGTTATACCTCTTTCGAGTATTCGAACTTAAAAACCAGCAGCGAAGAATTGAGTTCTGGTGGCGAGATAACGGTTAGCGCAGACGTCCGAAACTCGGGATCGCGAGCGGGAGATGAAGTAGTGCAACTGTATGTGGCGCATGTGGGATCTAAAGTCGAACGTCCGACCGAAGAATTAAAGGGCTTCCGCCGCGTGCGACTCGAACCCGGGAAAAAGACGACTGTAAAGCTCCCATTGAAGGCATCTGACCTCGCCTATTGGAGCGCCGAAAAAGGCGCCTGGGACGTTGAGCGAGATCAGGTCAATGTAATGATCGGAAGCTCATCTGAAGATATTAAGATGAAAAAGACAATTAATGTGGGGCCGTGAGCGACAGTTTTCCTCCGCCATCGTGAAACTAGGATTACGATTTATTAGGCAGCGCCAGGAAGCGACCCGCACATCCAACCTATTAAACAATCCCGACCATATATTCGGAGCGAATAAGTGCGGCTGAAGAAATATCTGCATGGCTCGATATTGGGCATAAACTTTTTGTTAATTTTTGCCAGTGTTGCCGGCGCAGACACCGCCTCGTTTGATCTGATCGGCCCCAAGATTGAAGTCCGAGTCCAACGCGCGGGCCAAACTCTTCCCATTTCTGAAGTTCCGGATCTACAAGCGGGAGATCGCCTTTGGGTACACGCTAACCTGCCTGACACACAATCGGTCCACTATTTAATGATAATTGCATTCTTACGCGGTGCCACGAATCCGCCGCCGGATTCCTGGTTTACCCGCGTCGAAACCTGGAATAAGTCAGTTCACGACGAAGGCATCTACGTCACCGTTCCCACCGAGGCGGAGGAAGCGTTGGTTTTCCTGGCCCCTGAGACTGGCGGGGCTTTCAGCACGCTTCGCAATGCTGTTCGCGGCAAGCCGGGAGCATTCGTCAGAGCGGCGCAGGATTTGGAGCAAGCCAGTCTCGATAGATTGCGGCTCGAAGAATACTTGGACCGCGTCCGCGAGGCGTCGAACGGTGACCCCGACAAACTGAAGTCGCGGACGACGCTACTCGCTCGAAGTTTAAACATACGACTCGATTCGCAGTGTTTCGACAAGCCCACCGCGCAGCAGGCGCCTTGCTTAACGCAAAACACCGATCAATTAGTTCTGGATGACGCCCATAGCCAGTCCATGGTTGCAACATTAACTACCGGCGCTCCCACCGACCTGCTGGCGCAAATCAGTTCTACTCCCGAAGCGCGAAGCGGATATTACAGTCCTTATGTAGGAGCGGTCGTAGACGTGGCCCGAATTCTAAGCACGGCGCATACCGCGCAATACCAATACATCCCAGCCCTATCGTTGCCCAAGCAGGATGAACTCAATCTGCGTTTGAACAATCCTCCTTCGTTCCGCAATCCAAAATCAGTGCTGGTCATCGGCTTGCCACCCATTCGTCCGACGGTCGTGCCACCTTTGCGTGCGGTCAATGCGACCGAGATTTTCTGTGCGGATAAACCTGCGCTGCTGTTGCCGGCAGACGGGGCGCCTCTGGTTTTTGCCACCGCCCTGGCTCACAATTTCGTGCTTCACGTGGAAACTAAACCTAAAGAAGGAATCGATCTTCCCGCAAAACCCGACCCCGCGAGTGGTGGTTTTGTGGTGGATACGAAGGCCATGCAATCCGCCGTGGTCGATGGGGAAGTGACCGGAACGCTGCGCGGCTATTGGGGTTTTAAACAGTTCGACGGACCCGGATTTCATCTCGAAACTTCGAAAACTAGCCAGTGGATTGTCGAGTCCAAAGATGCCAGTGCGCTAATTGTCGGCCGCGAAGATACGCTGCACGTTCAATCAGCCAAGGCCTGCTGTGTGAGTGAAGTCAGCGTAAAGGACGAACTGGGAAAAGACCTCCACGCGTCATGGAAGCTCGCCAAGCCACACGAGCTCGAGATAAAAATCCCGCTGCAAAGCGCAGCGGCCGGTGGAGTAAAAATCAGCGTGCAACAGTTCGGTCTCACGACCTCCGACGACATTCCAATTCATACTTATGCCGAAGCTGCGCGTCTGGACGCTTTTACCCTCCATGAAGGAGATAAAGAAGGCATTTTGAAAGGTACTCGCCTCGATCAAGTTACTAGCTTGGATATAAATACGCTACATTTCACTTCCGCAACCCTCGGACGCTCCGAGCAGGAAGACGAGTTAAAGCTGGTGACGACTGCCGAGACTGCCAAACTACATGCGGGGGACCCCATCATCGCTCACATTTCTCTGAAAGATGGGCGTCTTTTGGATCTAAATTCCATCGTCGAGGCGCGTCGGCCGCAGGTCGACCTGTTGAGCAAGAATGTGGAGGCGGACGACGTTTCCGCGCCGGCCATCCGTATCGCAACGCAGGAGGAATTACCGCAGGATGCGCGCCTAACTTTCTTCCTAAAATCCCACGTGCCAGAGACGTTTTTGCCCGGCGAAAGAATTGAGGTCGCTACCTCGGATGAGGCGTTCCACGTTTTCCTGAGCATCAAGGACAGCAATCTCACATTGCAGGATTCGAAAACGGTATTTGCCGTGCTCGATCCGATGAAACTTCTTGGGCCATCGGCTTTTGGACCGTTGAAGTTCCGGCCTGTGACCGCCGACGGCACCGACGGAGACTGGCATCCCCTAGTTAGCGTCGTGCGTATTCCCGCGCTTTCTTCAATTAGCTGTGCTTCCGCATCCGAAAAACAATGCACCCTGAGCGGAGACAAACTTTTCCTGCTCGATGCTGTTAGCGCTGACCCTGACTTCTCCGGCGCGGTAACCGTGCCCGACGGCTTCGTGCAAAATAGCCTGACAATACCTTATCCAAAGGAAAAAGTTCTTTTCGTGAAATTGCGCGACGACCCCGCCATGATCGACACGGCGAATGTTCCAATAGTGATCACTCAACAGTAACCCTATCCCGAAACGCGTAGGTCGGGCCCGCGCGAAGCGAGTCTTCGCCGTTATACTGCAACCTGCGTTTGTGCTGCACGGCTATCAAGTGCTCTAAGGGGGATCGCATTGAAACTACGACTGCCACTCGCTTTGATTTCCTTTGTTCTCTTGTCCCTCGCCTCTCCGGCCCAAATAGAAGACGCTTCTAAACAACTCGCGCACGACATTTTTAAGCAGTTGATCGAAACCAATACCACCGATTCTGTTGGTAACGTCACGACCGCAGCCGAAGCAATGGCTCAGCGATTCCGGAATACGGGATTTCCCGCGAACGACATTCAGGTCCTGGGTCCCAATGATCGCAAAAAGAATTTAGTACTTCGCTACCACGGAACCGGCAAGCGTAAACCCATCCTGTTGATCGGCCATCTCGACGTGGTAGAAGCGCACCGTGAAGACTGGACCACCGATCCATTTCAATTCGTGGAAAAGGACGGATATTTCTACGGACGCGGCACCCAGGACATGAAAAGCGATGACGCCATCTTTGTTGCTGACCTGATTCGCTTGAAGAAAGAAGGCTACCAACCCGACCGCGATATTATCCTCGCTCTAACGGCGGACGAAGAAGGGGGCAAATCAAATGGCGTCGACTGGCTGATAAAAAACCACCGCGACCTCATCGATGCCGATTTTGTTTTGAATAGCGACGGCGGCGGAGTAACCACAAACCACGGCAAAGTCGAAAACGTTTCGGTGGATGCAACCGAAAAGTTATATGCCGACTACCAACTGACGGTGACCAATCCGGGCGGTCACAGTTCAATCCCCGTCCCTGACAACGCCATCTATCATTTAACGGACGCCCTGGAAAAACTGGAACATTACCAATTTCCTTTCGAATTGAGTAACGTTACTCGCGCCTATTACGAACGAATGTCCTCCACCGAAAACGGGCAGCGAGCTGCCGACATGAAGGCGATTCTGAAAACGGCTCCCGAGACCGATGCCGTCGAACGCCTCTCGCGCGACCCAGTCGATAACTCCACCCTGCGAACTACTTGCGTGGCTACCAGGCTGGACGCAGGACACGCCAACAATGCGTTACCTCAGCGAGCACAGGCAATCGTAAATTGCCGGATTCTTCCGGGACATTCGGCCGAGGAAGTAAGGCAAATTCTGATTCGAATGTTCGCCGACCCCCAAGTCACCGTGAAATATGTCGATGTCGCTGGGCAGGTGATGGACAAAGCACCAGAGGGAGAGTCATACGCTCCGCCGCCATTGCGGCGTGATGTTTTTGTCCCGCTTGAAAAAATCGCAGCTTCCATGTGGCCCGGCGCGCCCGTAATACCAACCATGGCGACTGGAGCTTCTGACGCTGTCTACACAAATGCGGCGGGCTTGCCGACTTATGGCGTCTCGGGAATTGCAATCGATCGAAACGACATCCGTGCACACGGGAAGGATGAGCGGCTTCCCATTGATTCGTTCTATACCGGCCTGGACTTCTACTATCGATACTTGAAAGCAATTACTTCCGAACGATGACGGCGCTTAAGAGTTGAAGTGCCTGATATTCATCCTGCGACTTCGTCGCTCACCACGTTAAAGCTCATTAGTTTCGCTCTTCCGAAAGATGTCGTGATGGCGCAGTCAGTGGCGTCCCGTCCGGTCGCCATCAATACGCGTCCTATCCGCCGGACATTGTGCCGGGCATCGAATGTCCACCAGCGGTCTTCGAGATACACCTCGAACCAGGCGCTGAAATCCATTGGGCTCGGCGCGACTATAACTCCTATATCTCCAAGATATCCCGTCGCATAACGCGCTGGGATATTCAAGGCGCGGCAAAAAGTAATCGCGAGATGCTGAAAGTCCCGGCAAACTCCTACACGTTCCGTATAGACGCCAAGCGCGGTGCGGACCGGATTGGCGAATTCGTATCCAAAAGTGACCTTGCTATGCACCCAGCCACACACCGCCAGCACTCGTGCCCATCCCTTCGGCGCGGCAGCAAATAATTCAGAAGCAGTATTTGAGAGCAAATCGACTTCACAATAGCGGCTGTTCATCAGATAAGGAAGAACGTCGTGGGGAAGCTGCTCGATGGGAACTTCGCGTGCGTCTAATCTCTCGACGTCGGGCTGACCAGAATCCTGTATTAACGTAGAATTCGTGAACCGAATCCGCCCCGCAGGCGCCAGCAAACGGCAACTATGATTGCCAAAACTATCCACGTAGTTCTCGACATTTACATCCGGATTGGTTTTTAGTTCGTCCGGTTCCCGCAGATCTCTTTTCCGCGATGGATGAACGTTAAGCAATGTCACAATCGGGACTTCCCCGACCGTGTCGAACTGCATGTCGTAACCGAGGCGAATCAGCATAGGTTTAACGTTTCCCCAAGCGCGCACTTAAGATGCAAAAATTATCATTCTTTCGTCCGGTCGCGCTAGCTTCTTTCTTTCTACGCCAGATCGTAATTTTTGCGCAAGCAATCGGTGTATCATGCGGCTTAGCTTCATAACTTTTCATCGAGGGAAATAGTGACATATTGTTTAGGCATTATGACGCAGGAAGGTTTGGTGCTGGCATCCGATTCGCGTACCAACGCGGGTTTTGACCAGGTTAACGTCTGCCGCAAAATGTATCGTTTCGTTCAGCCCGGCGAACGCGTATTCGTAATTCTGACCAGCGGCGGTCTCTCCATAAGCCAGTCCGTGATTACCTTGTTAAGCGATGACTTTGATTCCGGTCGAGGTCTGGCCCAGGCGAATTCGCTCTACGATGCTGCGCGAATTGTGGGCGACTGCGTGCGGCGAATCTCGGATATCGATCGCGCTTCGCTGGAACGCGATTCCTTCAGCTTCAACGTTCACTTACTCCTCGGCGGGCAGGTCCGCGGGCAGGAGCCAAATCTGTATTTGATCTATCCCCAGGGCAATCCCCTCGCTGCCACCGAAGATTCCTTATATCTACAACTCGGCGAATGTAAATATGGACGTCCAATTCTCGACCGCGGCATACAATCCACAACCTCGCTGGAAGTTGCCGCGAAATATGCGCTGCTCTCGCTCGATGCCACCATGCGTTCAAATGTGACTGTCGGACCGCCATTTGATCTGTTGTTATATAAGAAAGATAGTCTTGAGATAACCCGATATCGCCGAATTGCAGCCGGTGACCGCGACCTCAACCTAATCCACTCGAGTTGGGAGCAATCGCTTCGGCGCGCCGTCGAACTGTTGCCCGACATAGAATTTAAGCCCTCGCATAATGGAAGCTCCGCTGAGACGATTAGACAGACCGAGCAATCCAGGGTGTAGGACCGGCGGGTTGCAGTTTCTTCAATGCTGCGCATCGCATTTCCCAATCGCGGCCAGTCCTTCTATGCGCTATTCTTAGCGGGGAATAGAATAGCCAATGATTACTGAGACGGATGCGGCGGATCGTAGCGCTGAGGAGGCTTTTCGCCGCTATCGGTTCGATGGCGCCTACGATGAAATGTTTCGTGCCGTCGATCATCCGCGCAAACAGTATCGTCCGCTCTACACCCAACTGCTGAACCTCAAAGCTGACGAACTTCGCCGCAGCAAACAGGAAGCCGATCAGTCATTTTTCAATCAGGGCATTACCTTCACGGTCTATGGGGGAGAAAAGGGAACGGAACGGATTTTCCCCCACGATCTGCTGCCCAGAATTATTACCGCCGCGGAATGGGAAACTATCGAGCGCGGCCTGACCCAGCGCATCACCGCCCTCAATCTCTTCCTTAAAGACGTCTACCACGACGCCAAAATCATTGAAGATGGCGTCGTTCCCGGAAACATAATTTACACCTGCAAGCACTACCGGCGCGAAATGCGCGGGATTAAAGTGCCTCGCGATGTCTACGTCACGGTCGTGGGAACTGATTTGATCCGCACGCCGGAAGGAAATTTCGTAGTCCTCGAAGATAATTTGCGGGTGCCTAGCGGCGTTTCGTACATGCTTACCAGCCGCCGCGTGATGAAGCAGATATTTCCCGCGCTGTTCCGCAAATGCCGCGTGCGCCCTATCGAACAATATAGTCAGGTGCTTCTTTCGACTCTCCGTTCTCTCGCTCCCGAGGGCCGTTCCGAACCAACTGTGGTATTGCTCACTCCGGGCGCCTATAACTCCGCATACTTTGAGCACACTTATTTAGCGCGTCAGATGGGCATCGAGCTGGTTGAGGGCCGCGATCTATTGGTCCACGACAATATCGTCTACATGCGAACCACGTTCGGCCTGCAACGCGTCGATGTGATCTACCGTCGAATCGACGACGATTATCTCGACCCGCTGGTATTCGAAGGCCAATCTGCGCTTGGCGCCGTGGGTCTCTTTAATGCTTATCGTGCCGGAAATATCGCTCTGGCAAACGCGCTCGGCACTGGAGTTGCTGACGACAAGGCTATTTATGCCTACGTTCCCAAGATTATCCGTTATTACCTCGACCAGGACCCTATTCTTGAGAATGTCGAAACATTATTAATGTCAGATCCCGCGCAGCGCGATCATGTTTGCCAAAAGTTAGATCAATATGTCGTGAAAGCTGTGGGAGAATCCGGCGGCTATGGAATGCTGATCGGTCCGCATAGCACCGAGGAGCAGAGAGACGAATTTCGCGCGAGAATTCTTGCCGAGCCGCGAAACTACATTGCCCAGCCAACCGTCAACCTCTCCACCGCTCCTTGTTTCGTCGACGGAACTATCGAACCCCGCCACGTGGATCTGCGCCCTTATGTTCTCTACGGCGAAAATATTACGATTATTCCCGGTGGACTAACGCGAGTGGCGCTGCGCAAGGGATCGTTGGTCGTCAACTCGTCTCAAGGCGGCGGCTCCAAAGATACTTGGGTCTTACAAAATTAGCTTTTGCAAAACGTAATTTAGCGATGCCGAATCGGGGTCCATGCTTTCACGCGTAGCTGACAGCCTTTACTGGATGAGCCGCTATTTCGAAAGAGCGGACAACGCTGCACGCGTATTGGAAGCTACCTACGGACTGATTCTTAACCCCGCAAAATTTTCTACCGACGAACGTTGGTTTCGCGCCGTAACCTCACTCGCTCCTGGCGCAGCGTCCGCCCACGTTGATCCTCAGCGCGCATTATTTCTGTTGGTGACCGATCCAGAAGGTGCGTTTTCAATCGTGAAGTGCATCGGCGGAGCTCGCGAAAATGCCAGACAGGTACGCGAGGAAATCAGTTCCGAAATGTGGGAGCATCTTAATCGCCTTTTTCACGAAGTCGCTAATTCGGACCTCGCTCCCGAAGATGATGCCGGCGCCATGCGACTCGTGCATTTGGTTCGTGAAGCTTCGTACCGGTTTCATGGAATTACCGATACCACCATGAATCATGGCGAGGGATGGCATTTTATTCAACTCGGCAAGTACATCGAACGAGCCTGCAATCTTTCTATTCTGCTGGATGCTTATTTTTCCATCGAGAAACATGCCGACGACTTGGATTGGGTGGGACTTTTAAACAGTTGTGCGGCTTTCGAGGCCTATTGCAAGGCCTGTACGGCAGAGCTAAAACCCGAACGAATAGCCGACTTCATTTTGCTTCAGCCAGAGTTTCCATACTCCGTGCGTTATTCGCTGGAGAGAATGCAGCAGGCATTGTCTTCGATCAGCAATCTCTCCTTGAGCCGCCGAACGGGGAAAATTGAAAGGCTCATTGGACGTCTTCGTTCCGCAGTTGCTTATGTACAGATAGCGGAAGTCATTCGCGGCGACCTGCACAAATATTTGGCGGGAATTATCGAGCAGTGCCGCGATCTGCACGCGGCGGTCCACGAGGTTTATATCGAATACCCGATCGAGGTCGCTTTCGAGACTTAATGTTTTACGCCATTCGCCATTTCACGCGTTACCGCTACAGTCGCTCCGTCTGGCAGAGCATGATGGAGGTGCGCATGCATCCCAGAAGCGAGGGCAATCAGCGCTGTTTCATTTTCCAACTCTCGGTGAATCCTCGCGCCCGCATTTTTTCCTATACCGATTCCCGCGGCAACCTGGTTCACCATTTCGACCTGCCCTCGCGCCATCGTCAACTCACGATTATTTCTGACTCCCTGGTGAATATCGAGACTCAACAAATGGTTCCGGAAACTATGGACTTTGCCGCCTGGAGCCAGTTGCAGCAAACCATCGAGCAGGAAGATTACTGGGACATGCTTCTGCCGAGCTACTTCGCCCGGCCATCCCCGGAACTCGACGAACTGGCGGCCGAAATCGGCGTAACCCAGAAGGATGGCCGAAGTCCCCTGGCTTTGGTCAAAGATATCGCCGCCGGCGTGTTTCGCAGTTTCACGTATGTCAAGAAAAGCACCGCGGTAAATTCACCGATTGAACATGCGCTTCGATCTCGCCAGGGCGTTTGCCAGGATTTTGCTCACGTCATGATTACGCTTGTTCGCAAGGCGCAAATTCCCTGCCGTTACGTGAGCGGATACCTCTATCACACCAGCGAAATCGCCGGTCATCCCGCGGATGGGGCCACACACGCCTGGGTGGAAGCTTTGCTCCCGAACGTTGGCTGGATAGGGTTCGATCCCACCATTAATCAGATCGTCGGCGAGCAGCATATCCGCACCGCAGTCGGGCGCGACTACGCGGACGTTCCTCCAACTATGGGCACGATGAAAGGGAAAGCCGACACCGAACTACAGGTGCGAGTCCGAGTTACTCCATCAGAGGCAGTGCTTCCTCCCGACGAGGAATTTGCGGCAGACGAAGAGTGGTCGCAGTTTTTGGAAGAAGACAAGCAGTCACAAATCGAGCATGCCCAGCAGCAGTAAAAGCCCTACTTAGCGTATCCGCGAGCCTCAAGCCCAAAACGTTCTGTCCAGCGTCCGGTACTGGATCGCTTCGGCGATGTGTTTCGGTTCGAGAGCCGCTCCGCCGTCGAGGTCGGCAATAGTGCGGGCCACTTTGAGGATGCGGTCATGCGCGCGGGCCGTCAATCCTTGCTGGGCCATAGCGCGTTCGAGAAGCCTTTCGCAATCGGCCGAGAGTTCGCAGAATGTTCGGATGTGGCGCGGTGCCATTTGCGCGTTGCAGTAAATCCTGGCATTAGGAGATTCTGAAAATCTTTTCAGCTGTGAATCCCGCGCGCGCATGACTCGCGCCCGTATAGTCGCGGAACTTTCCGGCTCGGATCCCGAGCGCATTTCTTTGTAATTCACCGCAGGCACATCGATGTGGATGTCAATGCGATCGAGCAGCGGGCCGGATATTTTCGACATATAACGTTGAATAATCGGCGGCGTGCAGTGACACTCGCGGCTGCGATCATTGAAATATCCGCATGGACACGGATTCATCGCCGCCGCCAGCATGAAGCGCGAAGGGAACGTCAGCGACATCGACGCCCGTGCGATGCAGACCGTTCCATCCTCGAGTGGCTGCCGCATCACTTCCAAAACATTTCGCGGAAATTCAGGAAGTTCGTCCAGAAATAACACGCCATTGTGCGCCAGCGAGACTTCTCCGGGACGCGGCACGGCTCCTCCTCCAATCAGCCCCGCGTCCGAAATCGTGTGGTGGGGCGAGCGGAACGGCCGCACGCCGACCAATCCCGCCCCGGCGTCCAACACACCGGCTACGCTGTGTATCTTGGTCGTTTCCAGCGCCTCTTCAAATGTGAACGGAGGCAGAATGGTCGGCATCCGTTTCGCGAGCATCGTCTTACCCGACCCGGGAGGGCCAATCATCAGAATGTTATGTCCCCCCGCGCACGCCACTTCAAGCGCACGCTTGGCAGTTTGCTGTCCCCGAACATCTTTGAAGTCCACGGAAAATTGTTGCGACTCGCTGAGCAGAACCTCGCTGTCCACATTCAGCGGCTGAATGCCATTGCCGGTGTTGACAAACCGAATCACGTCCAGAAGTGACTTCACCGGATAAACCGAAACTCCCCCGACCATCGCAGCTTCTTTGGCGTTGAGTTCCGGAACGATCAGCTTCGATATCTTTTTCCCCCGCGCCTCAATCGCGATTGGCAACGCGCCGCGAACCCCGCGAATCCCTCCGTCCAGCGAAAGCTCGCCGACGAACAGGCAATCCGGAACCTCTTTCTTATTCAACCCGCCGTAAGCGCCAAGGATTCCCAACGCCATCGGCAGATCGAATCCCGACCCTTCCTTGCGTATATCTGCTGGAGCAAGATTGATGGTGATGTGAGTTGGAGGAATGTCGTATCCACAATTCTTCAGCGCCGCGCGTACCCGGTCGCGACTCTCGCGCACCGCTGCATCAGGAAGCCCGACGGTATGAAAGTGATCTTCGTTAGTCTTGATTCCAGAAACATCAACCTCAACTTCAATAATGCTGGCATCAATTCCGTAAACCGCCGCGCTGAGAGTCTTATAAAGCATAGGCGCGGACACACGCGTCCGCGTCATGACCTTAGCTGATGAATGAGAAGAAGAAGTGTGACGGATGTCACAACTTTGTAAAGATTCCCCAACCGGGACAGGTTCGCTGGTAACAAATGAAACTTTCGAACGTCTATCTACGTATCAAGCAGGAGAGGAAGTTATGTTAACCACATATATCGAAAAATTGCGGGACGTGGCAATTGTAAGATGCGAAGGACGACTCGTTCGTGGCGAAGCCATTCGCACGCTCAAGAATGCCGTAATTTCGCGAAACGACAGTCGCCTTATCGTGCTCGATCTCTCTGACGTCGAATCCGTAGACGCGGCCGGCCTGACCACGCTGGTTTCCTTGCACCACTGGACTCGAAGCCACAACATCGAACTTAAGCTAAGCAATCCTTCCAAGTTTGTTCTCGAAATGCTGGATAGAACCAAGCTTAGCTCCGTGCTCCACATCTCGTCTTTCCACGACGCGCTAGTAGCGATCGTCGGCGCTCGCTGCTCAGAACTTGTTCGGCATGAACCGGGTCGGGAACACTTCGCAACCGCCGGCAACTGATAATCTAGTTTCAATCTTCAGAAAAGTAATCGGTATCAACCTTCTTGACGTCGTAAGTATCGACCGTAGAGACACCAACGCCATGCTCGATGAGGAGCTCAGCCAAGCGTGTACCGTCAATCAGAATGACTTTATTTGGAATTTCTCGTACATAGTCATGCGCAGGCTTTGAAAAGCCGCTGGTGGTGATGAAGACACCTTTATGAGCCTTCCTTCCGTGAAGTGCACCAACAAACGCTTGAATTTCCTTACTTCCAACCTGACCATTGTCCCAGCGTTTGGCCTGCAAGTAAATTGCATCGAGCCCAAGCTTGTCCTCCTTAATCACGCCATCGATGCCACCGTCCCCAGGCTTTCCAATAGCTTCGCCGAAGTCTCGCCGAGATCCGCCATAACCCATCCTAAGCAAAAGATCCACTACTAGCCGCTCGAAGAAAGAAGGCGAGCAAGCCTTAATTCGAGCAAGTAACTCGGCGGACAAGTCCTTGCGTATTCGCTGGTAACCCAGCTCAATGCTCTCTCGAGGGTCAAGACGTTCCGCAGAAATAGCGGCCTCAACCTCCGCCGCCGGCTCGTCCGGGAAATCTTCGAAGCAACTTGTTGTCTACGCGGTTCGGGTTCTCTTGTAGAACTTGGAAACCACGGTCTGTTATCTGGAGAATGCCCCGCTTAGGTGTCGAAATTAGGCCAGCCTTTTTCATATATGTCCGGGCCCAGCCAACCCGGTTGTTGAAGACAAATTGACCGCCGCTCGGGAGTAGTTCGCGCCTTTCGGAATCCATGAGTTTGAACTCTTCGGCGAGTTGCTCTATGACAGTTGGAAGAGGATGTTCCTGGCGGTCAGCCAAGCGCCGAAGTAAGGGCAGCATAACGCTTTGATAATCGGGAATGCTCATAGCGCAAGAATTCTACATCCAGGCTGGGGCCTCGAAAATCCCAATATCAAATCTCTGGCGCTCTTGGGGCTCCTCACCGTTCCACCGCCATCGCCACGGCATTCCCGCCACCAAGGCACAGCGCGGCGATCCCGCGATGTACGTCGCGGCGGATCATTTCGTAAATCAAAGTGACCAGAACACGCGCCCCGCTGGCGCCGATGGGATGTCCGATGGCGACCGCTCCTCCATTGACATTCACTTTCTCGGGATCGAGACCGAGTTCCTTCATCACCCCTAAGGCTTGCACCGAGAACGCTTCGTTCAATTCGTAGAGATCGACGTCTTCGGGCTTCCATCCCGTCTTGTCCCAGATTGTGCGGACGGCGCCAACGGGAGCCAGCATGACCCATTTTGGTTCCACTCCGCTAGTAGCCTGAGCGACGATTCGCACCATCGGCTCAACGCCGAATTCTTCTGCTCGCTTCGCGCTCGTCACGACAACAGCAGCCGCTGCGTCATTTACTCCGGGAGCGTTTGCCGCCGTCACCGTTCCGTCTTTTTTGAATGCCGGCTTCAACGAGCGCAGAATTTCGATAGTAGTGTCTTCCCGCGGCGATTCGTCGCGATCGAAAATCGTCGGAGCGCCACCTTTCTTCTTCGCCGGAATCTCCACCGGAACAATCTGCGATTTGAATCGGCATTCTTTCCACGCCGCGACTGCCTTCCGATGAGAGTTCAACGCGAACTGATCCTGTTCTTCACGGCTGATGCTGTGCTTTTCGGCGACGTTCTCGCCCGTGATGCCCATGTGGTAATCGTTATAAACATCCCAAAGACCGTCGTGCACCATAGAGTCGATAATCTTCGCGTCGCCGAGACGATATCCTTTTCGCGCCTGTGGCAAAAGATAAGGAGCGTTCGTCATGGATTCCATTCCGCCAGCGACGACGACTGAACTGTTCCCGGTTTGAATTGCCTGCGCCGCGAGCGCGACGGATTTCAATCCTGAGCCGCAAACTTTGTTAACGGTCATGGCACCTACCTCGGGAGCGAGTCCACCGAAGAGTGCGGCCTGTCGCGCAGGATTTTGTCCGAGGCCCGCGGAGAGAACATTGCCCATAATGCACTCGTCTACGATCTTGGGATCCACACCAGCGCGCTTCACCACCTCCCGAACCGCAATCGCTCCGAGCTGCGGAGCAGTGAAATCGGAGAGTGCGCCTTGAAATTTCCCTACCGGCGTGCGGCATCCAGAAATGATCACAACATCGTCGAAAGCAGCCATTCATGTGCTCCTGCGCAGGTTTTGTTTCATTTAATTATAGGCTTTCTGACCGCTGTGCGATGCGGCGGCGAACGATCATCGCGCTTTCCGCGATTGCAAATATGACATCACGAGAACATCAGAAATCGATTGCCCAAGTTTCCAAATTCGCGTGCAAAAAACTTCGCAGAGAACTTTTTGGACAAAAAATCCCTTCGCCGATTCTGCGATGTGACTTTGGTGTAGTGGTCGCACACCTCACGTGCATCATTTTTTTCTTGACTTCACTTTTCGTTGACTCTATACATTCAACTAGTTGCAACATTTCATCGTTGCTAATCCATGAACAATGGAAAAGGGAGAATAGATAACATGGCAACCAAGAAGAAAGCTAAGAAGGCCGCAAAGAAAAAGCACTAAGCCTTCTACAAACAGCAAAAAGGGGGACGCCAAAAGCGTCCCCTAAGTTTTTGCGGATGTTCTCGCTACTCAACAAAACCAAATTTTTCGCTTCCATAAAACCAAAAAGTTAACGGGCGCCCCGCGTAATCTGTACTTCGATGAGTGAGAACGCCGCGTTATAACCACGCGCGCGCTCTATCGCAGCCGAAAACTAATTAGGCTTGGCCTTCTTACCCGCCACCGCTCGAAAAGTCCTGGTCTCGGTCGCGGGACACAGATTCTTATAAGAGCAAAACCGGCAATGGAATCCAGGATTCGCGCGAAAATGTCCCGTCGCGATATTCTGCGCCACCTCTTCCACCTTCAACCGGGCTTCCTGCAATTGCTCTTCACTGCGGCCGGTGATCACCAGACTATTATCCTCAAGATTGTAAAAAGCCAGCTCCTCTGCCTGATATCCCCACTTCTGCCGCGCAGCCATGGCATAAATCGAAAGTTGAAGGCTCTCATCTCCGTCTTCCTGGGAACGCGGCTTTCCCGTCTTGTAATCGATTATGCGAACCCGATTGCCTGCAACTCTGTCGATGCGATCGATTCTTCCCACGACAATTCCCATGCCGATGCGAATTTCAAATTGCTCCTCGGTATGTAGAACCTCAGGGACCGGCGCCAGGCGGCAAGCTTCGATGAACGTTCGCAACTGCTGCTCTCCCTGACGGTCATAGAGTTCGCGCTGATAACGATCCGCGATTCCCGCCGCGTCCAGATCGGCCCGCAGCATTTCAATCAAAGCTTCCGCGGACTGCGAGGCTTGCGAACGGACCGAATCAAAATAACTCCGCAACACACGATGCATGCTGGCCCCATATTGCATAGCGGCCGGAGCCTCTCGCGGAATTCTCCATTCCCGCTCCAGTTTGAATTGCAGAGGGCAGGTTTCGTAGGTCTGCACCGCCGTAGCGCTCAATCTCTCGTGAAGATTGAAAACTGACGGCAATGAAAGCCATTCTTCAGTAATGTGGATAGGCCGCTGCTCGGCTTCGGCGAACAGGTCCGTTTGAAATCCAAGCGCATCGGATGTTCGCACCCATGGGGCCAGGCTCGGATCCTTCAGCAGATCGCGCAGAAAACCCGGCGGGGTCGAATCCTTCCCCTTCCCCTTCTTTGCGTAGACGACCAGGGAATCGCGAGCCCGCGTCATTGCCACATAAAATAGACGACGTTCTTCCTGTTCATGCAATTCCTTGTCGTCGCCTTGGTTCGCCGAATCTGCATCCCGCAGTTCACGGGGAAATTCGACCAATGGTTCTCTGTACGCAGACGGAAAAGATGGCGAACTCGCGCGAAGAATGAAGACGTGGTCGAATTCGAGACCCTTGGCGGCGTGCGCCGTGATCAGCCGAACGGCGTCTTCGTTATTGGCGGGAAGACAAATGGACCCCTTGGCCTCGCGAAAGTAAGTTAGATATTCGATAAATTCCGTGGCCAGGCCAGTTCTCGTCAGTGGTTTCTCTTGCCACGTTTTCGCAAAATCCAATACCGCTTTGAGTTCCGGTATAGCCGGATCGAAACTAAACCGGCGAATAATGATTTGCAGAGCGGCAAGCACCTTGGCGCCGGACCTGCCAATCTCATCCCGCGTTTGACGGAGGGCCTCGATTACCGCGTTGCCGCCTTCAATCTGACCAAGCACGAGTGCAACCCCTGCGTTTTGAGCATTGCGGGGAAGCGCGCGGATTCCGGCGCGCAATTTCTCGGGGTCAATCGAAAACTGTGGCGATGCCGCAACTCGGAAAAAACCAGCGCTATCACCATCAGAGACCACGGCCCCGAGACATGCGAACAGATCTCGAGCGGGAGCCGTATCGATAACATCCATATTTTCGATAGAGAAAGGAATTCCCTGCTCCGCCAATTCAGCCGCCACTTGATCGCGATGCGAATGCTGGCGATAGAGGACGGCAATGTCGCTCCACCGGCATCGAGATAGCCGTTGCTGTTTTCGGATGGCGGCCACTACATCCGAACTTTCCGTCTCCTTGCCTTTCAGCGTCACGATTTCAACCGCTACACGCTGTAATTCCCCGCCCGCATCCACCACCGCTTGATCCCGGGCGGAAATGAGAGCTGCGCGCTCGTAAGTAAAGCCTGAGTTCAACGAGGGGTCAGATTTCTGCTCGAAGATCGCCCCACCTGAGATTTTCGATATCAGGGCAAATGCGCACTGCAAAATTGGAGTCGTGGATCTACGATTTTCCTTAAGCGAAACAAACTTAGCTTCCGGAAAACTCTTTCGGAATAATCCGAAAGCCGCACTCGAGGCGCCTCGGAACCGGTATATGGCCTGATCCGGATCCCCAACCGCAAACACGTTTCGATCTGCCCCAGCAAGATTCCGCAGAATTTCAATCTGCGCGAAATTTGCGTCTTGGAACTCGTCTACCAGAATGAAACGCGTTCGTTTTCGTTCCGCCGAAAGCAATTGTGGGTCAGACTCAAGCAAGCCGTGGGCACGTGTAATCATGTGTCCAAATGTGCCAAGGTTTTCTTCTTCGAGCATGGCCTCGGCGGTAGCGAAAACATTGGCAATTTCGCGGCAGCGGCCAAGTATCTCCTCACGGCTCAAGGCCTCGGCGTGCTTCGATTTGCAAACTCGCGGGATGGGCAGTTCGCCCCGTTCCAAACGCTGAACGTAATCGCAGTATCTGTCCGGCCCGACCAGTTCGTCCTGGCAGCGACGCATGAAATCAAGCAAGTCGTCCAGAAACTTCGTGAGATTACCGGCGCGGATAAAATGATTGAGATTTAATTCGCGAAGCCGCCTGCGCAGATAAATCCACAGGTCTTTATCGTCCAGAACTCCGAATTGCTTCCCGCGGCTGTGCAATAAATTGTTGCAATAGGCATGAAAGGTACAAATCTGCGCTTTGTTGCGGCCCACTTCGGCGTCCACTCGCGCACGCATTTCACGCGCCGCATTGTCCGTATAAGTTACGGCGAGAATTTCCTCGGGACGGGCGTGGCCCTCCCGAATCAAGCAAGCAATGCGCCGGGTCAAAACAGTCGTCTTCCCCGTGCCAGCGCCCGCGATCACCAGCATGGGGCCATTCACATGCTGCACCGCTTCCTGCTGGCCCGCCCCCAATTCGAAGGGCTGGCCTTGAGCAACTGTCTTAGGGGACGCCACTAAACTGGAGAATAGCAGACGTAGTTGAGGAAAATTTAGCCGGGACTACTACCATTCGGAGAGAAGAATCGCGATCGCCGCAATGGCCGCCGTCTCAGACCGGAGAATAGTATTGCCTAGCGATGCTGATGCCCATCCTTGCTCGCGAAAAAGGGTCGACTCATCATCTGTCCAACCACCCTCCGGCCCCACAGCCACAATAAACTTGCCACCCGATTCCGAGATTGTTCCCGCTAGCCTGAGGTCCCGTTCGGATTCTGATAGCACGATGCGAGTCGCACCCTTCAGCGAAACAATATCCTTAAGCTTCGTTGGAGTCGAAATATCCGGCACAGTCGCACGACGCGATTGCTGTGAGGCCTGAAGTGCCAACCTTCGCCAGCGCTCCAGTCGTTTGTTCGCCGCAGCAGCCAGATGAATCTCGCTTCGCTGCGAAATTACCGGAATGATGCTCGCCACGCCTAGTTCCGTGCATTTCTCAATCGCCCATTCCATGCGGTCAAATTTGAATACCGCCAGAGCCAATGTGATTGACTTAATCGTTGCCCTTGGCCGTTCCTCGCCCAGGTCAAATTCCACGCGCGAATCAGATACTGCCGTCACGACTCCTGCACGCACGATCGTTCCAGTGGCAATGTCGAATTCTTGACCCACGTGCGCCCGCAAAACTCGCGAAAGATGGTATGCATGGTCGCCGATTAGGGCTGCTTGATTGCCAGACACTTCGTCGGCAATCCAGCGGCGTCGAGTCATGGTTCATTAAACCACTAACTAACGGCGTAGAAGAATAATGACTGGCGGAATGCCGAACGCACTTACGTCGTTGAGGAGGCAACCATGCTTAGGGCGCTGTTGTTCGCGGGAAATTCGTCGGCTTCGGCAACCGGAAGCTCAATGCGGAATACCGCCCCACCCTCGGCGCGATTGTGGCAGGTGATCTTCCCCATGTGCTCCTGCACAATGCCGTAGCAGGCACTTAGCCCGAGTCCCGCGCCATGTCCAACCGGGCGCGTCGTATAAAACGGATCAAATACGCGTCCTGGTTCTTCGATGCCTGGTCCACTGTCCGAGAAATCCAACACGAGATTCGTCCGGTTAAGGCGAGTGCTGACTGCGAACGCGCCCCCTTTCGGCGACATAGCTTGCATAGCATTCGTGATTAAATGCAGAAATACCTGAAGCAGTTGATTCGCGTCTCCAACAATTTGCGGCAGATCGCGCGCCAGGTCCGTGCGCGCCTGAACGTTTGCGGTCCGAAGTTGCGGCTGGGAAAGCTTTACGGCTGTGCCAACTAAAGCGTTCAATTCCAATAAGCGTTTTTCGGACGGAGCCTGTTTAGCGAAGCTCAACAAGCTGGCGGTGAGGCTCTGGGTACGTCGAACTTGTTGCACGATCTTGTCCGTAATGGCGCGTTGTTCTCCATCCAATTCGGTCGCTGTGAGTAGTTCGGAATAACCGAGCATCGCTGCCAGCGGATTGTTCAGTTCATGTGCAGCCCCACCCACCAACTGTCCCAGCGACGCGAGCTTTTCCGATTGCACCAACTGCGCCTGCACCCGGCTCAGGTTGTCGAACGATTCCTGCGAAGCGTGCAGCAATCCTAATAGCTCCTGGTCAAGCAAGTGCTGCTTGAAAAAAATCATAGCCCCCATTATCAGCATGGTGAAAAGTGTCAGCACCAAGCGAAACCCTTTTACCGGAGCCGGAGCGGTGGTATCAAACATTGCCCAAGCCACGAATAGAGGCAGAGAGAAAACCGTCACCATCCCCAGGCGTGCCATCCACACCGGCGGTCGATTCGAGGATGGGGTCGTTTTCATCCCGTTGACCAGACTATGCCCCAGGACTCCCACTCCGGTAATCCACGCCATTGAGGCCGCCAGCGGCAGGTCATAGAGGCTGCCGGAGTGGTATACGTTCCTGGCCAAGGCCCAATTCGCCAGATAAGAGCTGAGCGAATACATGAGCGTCGCCCCGAACAGATGGGCATAAAGTATTTTCCATTTCCCATGACTGCGCAAATAGACAACAGCCACGCACCCAAGAAACGCAAATTTTTCCGCCAGATACAACATGTTAAGGTTTGCGCTGTAAATGTCCCCGTCGATATTCACGTATTGCCAAGGGATCACTGCGAACAAGTAAAGGTAGAGCCACCACAGCAGCAGCAAAGTGAAATCTAATGCTCCCAGTTTGAACGTACGATCGTCGTGGTGCGAATTGGGCTTCACCGCCAGGGCTGCCATCATGGGAACGAAGTGCAAAAATAGCACGACGTCTCCGGCAAATGGATTCGGGACTTCCCGGTGCAGAATTACTTCGAAATACGTCCATAAAAGTTGATAACTGAGCCAAAGCGAAACGCCGAACATTAGGAAAGCCCAAAAAATTCGCCTGCGCCCCCTGGTGGCAAGCACATTTGGCAGAAATGAAAGGGTTCCAGAAAGTAAAAGCAGACACTGTATGACATCACTGATCAATGCCAGCGCGACGCCCGAGGGCATCAGGAGTGACACGCCTGCCTGGATAAAAACCAGGCCTACGGTTACGAGTAACCAGATGCGGGAGCGTTTTGTCATACTATCTACATCGATTTTAGAGACTTCGGTTCCTCTGGGAATGTTACTGAAGTCATGTGGCGCCCTTTATTCGGCGACATTTGTGGCGTCAAGTATCGCAAGCTGTGGCATGGAACTTTCGCTTGCGCTTCCCGCGAAGTCCCCATAGCATCCGTCACATAAGTCGGCTAAAATCGGTTTAATCCCTTGTCATTTCAACCACTTCGACATCGCTTTCTGTGGAGACTCCGGGCCCCGATGGGCGCCGGTGAAGTGCGCAGAATTGAGCGCTGGCTTGCCACCGCGCGAGTTTTTCTGGCCACCGCCGCGCTGGTAACCGTGTGGATGGATCCGGCCCAGATCCGCTACTCGCTATGGGCTCAGGGATTGCTCGCTTTTTATCTGGCTCAGAGCATGGTTATTATCTTGCTCCTGCGCCGCCGCCAGCAATCGACTCATTCCTTCCGCATTCTCGTGCACGCCGGCGACATCATCTGGCCAGCGTTGATTTCGGTTTTTGCCGCTTCCCAGGGAAATTCATTTTTTCTTTTTTTTGTTTTCGTTATCGCAGCCGCAGCTTATCGCTGGGGTTTGTGGGAGACTGTCGCCACTGCAACCGTTTCCGTATTGCTCCTTTGGATCGACTCCGCCGTTCTCCATCACGTAAATACATTTCTTCAGTATCACGTCACCGCATTGCGGCTGGACGTCACCGAGTTTGAGCCCCGTCGGCTGTTCATGCGGTCCATATCTCTTCTGGTAATGGGCTTCCTGCTCGGATACCTCGCCGAGCAACAAAAGCAATTGCGCGCGGAAAAAGCCGTCATCGCCCGCATTCTTGCAAAAGTGCGGGTCGAAGCCGGATTGCGTTCCACCCTGCAAGACATCATCGGCGAAATGTTGGTGATGTATGGCGCAGACACGGCCCTGATTGCATCCCAGGAAAACAATAGCCATCACGTATTCATCGGTGAATTGCGATCCCGGAATACGGGCTCCTCGGAATTCAGATGGATCGAAGCCGGGGCCTCAGCCCGCGAAATCTATCTGTATGACGATCATGTTACTTCGGCATTTTTTGCCGTCCGAGCGCCCTCCAATTCTGCGGGACGGTTTATCTTCCGCGGATTGAATCCGCAGGGCGACCGGGTTCGCGATTCCACTGGATCCACGCTGAACCGCATCGACGAACTCCACAGATTCGATAGCTTGATCTCGGTCTCGTTTCTTTTCGGCCGGGAGTGGTCGGGTCGAATTTTCTTATTTGATCCAACCTTGACCGGCGACACGGAAGAGGAACTCCGGTTTCTCCAAGAACTGGTTCGCCAGGTTGGTCCCGCGGTTTATAACGTTTATTTATTGAGCCGGCTGCGCACCCGCGCCGGCGCTCTCGAGCGTGCCCGTTTTGCCCGCGAACTGCACGATGGCGCGGTACAATCTCTGATCGCGGTTGAAATGCAGGTGGACGTGTTACGCCGGCAATCGACAACCAACTCGGGCATCGTTACCAGCGAACTTGGCCGCATCCAGGGCCTGCTTCGCGAAGAGGTCCTGAAACTACGCGAGTTAATGCAACAGATGAAATCTCTCGATGTCGATTCCCGGCGGTTACTTGGATTCATCGGCGATACCGTCGAGCGATTTCAGCGCGAGACCGGCATCGCGGCCCGTTTTATTACCGCGATCGAAGAGTTGAATATGCCGCAGCCGGTTTGCCGCGAAATTGCGCGAATCGTTCAAGAAGCGCTGGTAAACGTTCGCAAGCACAGCAAGGCCACGCAAGTATTGGTTCGCTTGAACAGCGCTACGGAACACTGGCAATTGGTCATTGAAGATGACGGATCGGGCTTCGCTTTTTCCGGTCGCTTGACCCAGGCCGAACTCGACTCCCTGGGAAAAGGACCTGTTGTTATTCGCGAGCGCGTACGTTTGATCGAAGGGGAACTAACGGTAGAATCTACTCCCGGACGTGGATCACGCCTGGAAGTCAGTATTCCGCAGCAGCGGGAAGCCGCCTATGGATAGCAAGAAATCGCACCCAGTTCGAATCGTCATCGCCGACGACCATCCGATTTTTCGCGATGGCCTACGCCGCCTTCTGGAAGCTGAATCGGATTTGAAGGTTATCGGCGAAGCGTGCGACGGTGCCGAGGCCGTAAAGCTCGCCCGTCAACTCAAGCCCGAGATTCTTCTGCTCGATCTCGCCATGCCGCGCCATCCTGGATTGGAGGCGCTGCGGGAAATGAGTTCTGCCACTTCTCCAAATTCAGTGCGAGTCATCCTGCTGACTGCGGCGGCCGAAAAAAATCAAATCGTCGAAGCCCTGCAACTTGGGGCCCGTGGCGTGGTCCTGAAAGATTCCGCCACACAGTTGCTATTGAAGGCAATTCATGCCGTCATGGCCGGCGAATACTGGGTGGGACGCGAACCGGTTTCGAATTTGGTGCAGTACCTGAGGAATTTGGTGGAATCTTCGGGAGAAGAAGCTCGTCAGCGAAAATTCGGCCTCACCCCTCGCGAGCTCGAAATTGTCTCCGCTGTCGTCGCCGGTTATTCAAATAAAGAAATCGCCGAATATTTCAAGATCAGCGAAGACACCGTAAAGCATCACCTGAGTAATATTTTCGATAAGCTCGGCGTTTCCACCCGCCTCGAGCTGGCACTGTTCGCCGTGAATCAATCCCTGCCTTTGAAGCCTATTGTTTAATTGAAGTTGACGAATCTGCGCCGGGTCTTCAAACAAATAGGATGAATTGGAACTATCCCAGCCCTGCTGTTCTTCCGAAGCGACTTTAATTTAAATCGCTAAAAGGGCGCATCCCTTACGGGCGAGCAAAATTACACTGTTGAAAACTGCACTGCATTACCCAACCCGAATCTTTTGTCCGCAATCGTCAATCCTTCTGGTTCTCGCGTTTTTGCCATATGGCACTTTAGTGCCATACCGGACCCCATCAAGGCTATTGCATTGATTCGCTTGGGCGAACTAGGATAGTCGCAACCGGGACAATATAGGGCATATCTCTGGCTATATGAACCTGGCTGAGAATTGTTTCTATAGATGTGTTGCCATCCGCGAAGGAGGAGCCCGTGTCAAAGTTTCTGCGTCAGCTCTGGTCAGATGAGGAAGGCCAAGACATAGCCGAATACGCCGTCATGCTCGCTGTGATTTTGGTTATCGTCGTCGGCACGATTCGACTCATTGGGACCAACGCTAACATTGTCTTTTCCCAAGTCGGCAGCTCAATACCATAAACGCCGAGTTAACATTACATTAGCGATTAATCCACCTGCCCACGGATTAATTCGCCGGTCCACTCGCCGTTACTTTATCGTTCCCTGGGGCCGAAAGGCGCGTCAGATATGGAAAGAATGGCGTCACTTCAAAAGGCATCTTCTCGCTTGATGTAAGAATTGCCACCGGTTTCGCCTTTACTAATTCAATCCTGTTGCTCCATGGATCTACTCTAATCCTGCCGCCAAGCGGCAATGCCGCAATCTGATCCGTCCGTTCTGGATGCAATTGCGGCGCGTTATTCAAGAGCGCAGACATCCGCGTGGAATTTCCGCTGGCCAGGCTGTTTCCCAGGTGTGGGCGAATCAAATTCTTTAACTCGGGCGCATGTTCCTGTAGCGCCTTTAAAAACAAACCCGCATTGCCCAATTTATCTTTGTAAGGAGAGTGTTCCAGCAACTCCAAAGCTTTTTTATCCGCCGCTTCTTCATCCGCGGAGTCGCGAGCGAAATCCATCCG
This sequence comes from uncultured Acidobacteriaceae bacterium, assembly GCA_963849315.1. GTDB lineage: Bacteria > Acidobacteriota > Terriglobia > Terriglobales > Acidobacteriaceae > PALSA-188. Next base: position 1,727,891 of record CAWKGT010000002.1, read on the forward strand.
CTGAAAAGTATTTTCATCCGGGAACAACATGCGGTCATTAAAAGCAAATTTTGTGTCCAACCTGTGGCCCAGTACGATGTGACTCAACTCATGAGCCAGTACCATGGCCAGAGAAGCCTCGTCCGGCAGCACATCCAGCAAACCCCGGCTCACCACGATTGTGTGCCCGATGGTGAACGATTCCAAAGGTGAAGTTAGAAGCACTCGCGTGCGGACCTCCGGCTCTACGACCACATTGTTGGTGACGATCAAATTGTTCACTACCGTTTGCAGAACTTTGTCGACATCACCCTCCGGCGCGAGCAATCCTTCCTTTTCCAGCCGCTCGAGTGCGTTCTGTTCCGCCTCGCTCTCCCAATGTCGCTGGCTTTCTACTGGCGACGCGTCCTGCGCGCTGGCGCTCTGATCATTTACCGACTGTTGCGGGGCATCCACTACGATCTGCGAAAATTCTTCATTCTGTCCTGCTTGATGCAGGTCGTATCCCCAAAGGCGGGTCTGCGCCTTGAAGTGCAGTTTGTGGCCCCCGCGATACAGAAGATCGGATTCCTCGCTATAGATGTATGCCGGCAACCACAGTCCCGGACGCATATTCAAACGCCAGCTATCAAAGTGCAGATAGTAGCTGTACTTTTCGCGGCCGCTATACGTGCCATTAAAGCGGACCACGTTATACTCCTGATCTTCCACCCAAATTCTTCCGACGAACCGTCCCTTCGCGTTCTTGTCGCTAGGTTCAACATCGATCACCAGGCAGCGAACCGAGCCCAGGAATTCCCGCCTGACAAAAGTAAATTTGTAAAACTTTTTTTGGAAATCGTCGTCCAGCACCACCATCTGCGCAAATCCAAGCGGTAGAAATTTCATTCCATACAAACCTGTGAGTGTGGAAACGAATTTTCGGCCAAATCCTGGCTGTCCCATGAATGACCGGTCCTCTGTTCCCTTGGTCATGTCGAGGCGTCCCAAAAAATATTGATCGCTCACCGGGACCGCTTTATCTTCATTCCCTTTCAGATTCTGAATATAGGTTTCAACCAACGGATGCCGGTGTCGCATTTGCGCCAAGAAATAGTGTTCCCGCTCCGCAACTCTGTCTATGACTTGATCAAACGATGGCGAAGCGCTTACGATCGTTTGCTGCGTCGGTGGATTTGGCGTGCTCTCAACCTGGCTCGCCATCGCTGCGGAGAACAAACCGCCTAGTAACGCTACCGTCAAAAAAGCTCGGCTCAAAGCCGGCATCACAAGGTATTGCAAACGACTGCGAAATCGTGACATAAACCCCTTTTATAGTTCGTTAAGCCAACTGAAAGACAATGTGTAACGTTCCGGTAAAGTCCACCGGCTGTCCATCTTTCTGCGCCGGATTAAAACGAATCTCTTGTGCCGCTTTGATGGCGGCCTCGTCCAAACCATGTCCTAAGCCATGCACCACGCGAACCACGCGAACCGCCCCCGAACTCTGAAACACTACTTCCAGCAGAACCTCTCCTTCTATATGCAGCCTTCGCGCCTCTTCAGTGTAGGCCGGAACGGGCTTGGAAAGTATTTCCGCAGGCTTAACCCGCGCAATTGATTCGGTACGCTTCGGAGCATTTTGACTCGGATCCCCTGCCCGGACATCCGCGAATCCCCCGGCGTGGATAGTTCCGTTTAAGGGAGCGGCTGCGCCGGTTGCGGTGCCATCTCCGAAGCCAGTGCTGGCAACTACGCCAGTTTTACCACGCTGCGCCGCGGTGCCATTTCCATTGCCGCTGCCGGACGGCAGATCAAACGCACCCTGCTGTGCTATCGTCACCTGCCGGTCCTTATTCGCTTGCGAGGAGACACCCCGAGGATCCCCAAAACCGCCAGTCTGCACCTCCTGAGGCAGCTTCTCGACGGTTGGCGCCTGCGAACTTCCGGTGGAAAAGACGTTTGTTTTAACTGCTTCCTTTGGAATCACGGTAACCGGAGTCTGTATCGGCATCTTGCTCGAAATCTGAATCCTTGGCGCAACCGGTACCTCGGACCGCTCCACTCTTGGCAAAATGCGGGGCAACTTCAAAGCATTTGAGGTTGGCTTAAACTCCATTACTGGCGCCGCATGGATCAGCCTCACAGGCGCTGGATCCTTATCCACCGGTGGAGGCGTGTTGACCAGCCGCACCGCCCGATAATAAGGCAAGTGCGCTGTCAGTGCGTTAGGATGCAAAATTGCCATCCACAATAAAACGACGACCAGGATTGCCTGCGATCCCAGGCTGAAGATAAATTCCTTCCACGGAGGTCTTCGATCCGGAAGCATCGCGACCGGACCCCATAGCGTCCCGGAAATCAGGACCGTCCGCTGCGGAATTTCCGGCACATCTTCTATTTCCAAAGTCGAATTTGAAAATTTATTCATTGCATTTCAATCGCTGCGCCAGTGATAAAACTCTATCCCTTTTCCGGCATTCGATAAAGGCTCTCGCGCCGCTTTTCCACAAGCAATCGCTAAGAACATTACTTATTAATACTTAGGCGTGCGGCGTCCAAGAGTAGTTAGGGCAGCGTGGGCAATCGGCGTCAATATCCGAGTCTCTGTGGCTGGGTTAAAATCACCACGCGAATGCGCCTAATTTCCCTCATATTAATAGCCGCCGCCGTCTCCTTATTGTTCTTGGCCAATGCCGCACGCTTTCTGGTGATTGACCAGCCCCGGCCCTCCGACATAATCCTGGTGATAGCGGGAGAAACTGCGAGCCGCCCAGCGCGCGCCCTGGACCTTCTGCGCCATAGATTTGGACGCCGCTTGATTCTCGATGTCCCCGCCAATGCCGACTTATTTGGCACCAGCGAAATCGATCTCGCACAACGCTATGTCAAAAGTCTTCCCGAAGCCGGCTCCATCACGATATGTCCCATTTACGGGCTCTCCACCAAAGCCGAAACCCAGGATGCGGGTCGTTGTCTCGACTCCGCCGCGCAAAATATTTTGCTGGTGACTTCGGACTACCACACCCGCCGCGCGTTGAGCGTCTTTAAGAAAGAATTGCCTAAACATGATTACAGTATTGCTGCCGCCTACGATCCTCAACAATTCGGGGTGCAGTGGTGGCGGCATCGCGAATGGGCCAAAACTTTTTTATATGAATCGATACGACTCGGGTGGTGGGAATCAATCGACCGCTGGCATTAGGGTGTTGAAGTTCTAATTGACCCCGCTGTCTTTATCGGACTACGATTGCCCATATGTTTCACGGCATAGTACGCATTCTGTTTAGCGCGTCGCTGCTTTGGATTATTCCCACATCGCTGCTTGCCGCCGATGCTGGCGCGGTGCTCTACGGCAAAGGTGTTGTGCTTCGCAACAATACTGAGATAGGCACTTCGGCTGCTGTCTTCCCGGGTGACTTGATCGAGACCAGATCTGATTCCGCCGGCAACCTGAATTCGCTGGGAACCAGCGTGATCATTCTTCCCAGTTCGCTGGTGGAATTCGAAGGACAGAGCCTCTCCGTCGAGCACGGCTCCGTGAGCGTTGGCACTTCTCACGGCATAAGCGTTCGAGTCGGCTGCATGACCATTGTTCCTGTCTCCAGCGCATGGACTCAATTTGAAGTCACAGACGTAAATGGAACCGTGCATGTTGCGGCGAAGAAAAATGATGTGCGCCTGGAAACGCAAGCCAAACTGGAGTCGACGAAAGAAACTTCATCGCACAACAGAGGAGATTTGCGCGAAGGAGAACAAACCACCCGCGACGAGTCCGACGGTTGCAAGGGCGGCAAGAAAGACGCGGAAACTCCTCCCGCTGGAACTGGCGGCATACTTAGCTCCCAATACGTAAAGGACGGCGCTGTAGCTGCCATCGGTGGACTCGGGCTCTATTTGCTTCTACAGCCTGACGACGCCGCCAGCCCCTGGAAACCCTGACGCCATAATTCAACGTGAGTCCGAAGAGAGCCGCGTTCGCTTTTTGACACTCCGAACTCGCACTGCTACGATCAACCACTACTATCGCCGATTTAATCCAGACATCCGTCCCCGTCGTCTAGCCTGGCCCAGGACATCGCCCTTTCACGGCGGTAACACGGGTTCAAATCCCGTCGGGGACGCCAACAAAATAAACGGGTTCCGCACAATCACCGTTTTTCTTCATGATCCAATTTGATCCACTTAGGCGGCCTTGATTTCCGAAACGGCGCCCCGCCTTACCAATTTGACCAAATTGCTCTGTGCCTCGCGCCTCTGCGGACCGACTGCCTGCATGTAAACGTCGGTGGTGACTCTCAGACTCGCGCGGCGAAGCAACTCCTGTACAACCTTCGGATTTTCTCCGTTGGCGTTCAGGAGCGTTCCAAACGTGTGCCGGAAGGTGTGATACGAGACTTGCTTCGTCACCCTGGCACGTTCCAAGGCCGACTTGCCGTAATATCGCCACAACGTTCCGGGCCAATACGGCTGTCGGCCTCATTGTCGACGTCTACTGATCGCTGGAAATGGTTTCTTCAAACCGATGTGGTCAAATGCGATCCTCAGCGGCTTGAGGCCAGAGAACACGTGAAAATCGAAGCCCGATTATTAGACGCAAAGAACGTGCGGTGCCTCGATGCTCGTGACCGAGTATGGTTCGGACTTACAGGTGACGGCGTAATCCTAGACGACATGGGGTACATCCACAGGATCCCGTGTGGTGGAACCCGTGCGGGAGCGCCCCATTTGTCCATCTGGTATTGGAAAGCCAATCCGTCCTCAACAGTTTGGGTTTTCATGTGACCGACTGCTTTCAACCGGTTCTCGCCTGGTTTGAATTTCACAGCCCAATGCAACCCAGCAGCGGGGAAGTCTTGACTATTGCGCCGCTTAACCCCCTGAGACACACCGTTAAGGAACAATTCGACCGTCTCGCAATTTGAATAAACCTTAACTAATTTCAGTTCATCTGGATTCCTGACCCGTAACTTGCGGCGATACCATCCTGGCCCTTCGTAGTATGGTTGATCCGGATCCACGGCATCACGCGCATTGAAGCAGTGCGGAACCTCGACCTGCTTCCAGACAGTGCTCTCCAGCATGTCTGTGCACCAAACATCCCGCGCGCCTCCCAGCGACCCTCGAAAGTGTTCCGAGCCCACGGCCAACTTCTCAGAGGTTAGCGGGTCTGAGGATGCGGAATGATCCGCGTAGAGATTGGAAACCGGTATAAGCGCGGCTGCCAGAAGCGCCGTCGATTTCACAACATCTCGGCGGGTGATGGCTGCGGTATTGTTAGAGCTAACAACGCCGGCAGGCTCGCTGGTATACGGACTCATCGACTACTCGTCGGCTGTCGGTGGTAACGGGATACGTCACCCCCCGAGTCCGCGTGATCCTATTCCCAATCGTGGTCGGACCGCGCCATCGGCTAGAAGGTCAGCCGCAACCGCGCAGTTGCACTTCTTGGCACTCCGAGGGCCGTGCCTGAGAAAAGGCTGGCGAAGTTTATGACCTCCACACGATCAGCGAGATTCGTGATCTGTATGTCAAGCGACGCGGATTTGTGCTCCTTATGATAAACGTCGACCCCGGCGGCGGCATCGGCAACAAATATGGGACGAACGCGGTTTCTGTCCAAGTTGACTTGAGAAAGAATTGCCGGACCGTACTGCCCCAGCAAAAACCCTGTATTAGAGTCGCCAGTGTCGGCTGGTAGTCCGCTGTCGTACTGGCCCCCGACAGCAAGCCAGAGACGACGCTGAGCCTGAAAGCGAATTCTAGCCCGGGCTGTGTTGCGCTGATCCTGAGAAATAGCGAACCGACTCATACCTGTCAAAGCGTCGGCCGCGTCCTCTCCCAGAAATAAGCCCCCGGTAATCGGCCCGTATCCTATGCCGGATTGATTTGCATAACTCAGAAATCCAGAAAATCTGCCGGCCTTCGCCACTTCCAGGCGGAGTTCTTCGCCGATAACACGAGCCCCTGAAAATGCTATGGGAAAGCTCACGCCCGTATCGAGCAGCACATCATCGTCGGAAAAGTTTTGAAAATTCCGGCGGAAGATTGTGGCGTCCATGCGAACAGTTCCGAACAATGCCTTTGAAACTCCCGCTTCGTAGAAGTTTGCGCGCGCCGGCCTCACCGGAAGCCGTGAGACGATAGGGTCGACCGAATCGATCTGCGGAGAGCTTGCCAGCAGCAAATTTTCTATGGCTGGCGTCTGAAAAACCCGATCGTAAGCAGCGTGCACCGAAAGTTCCAGAGCCGCAAAATATCGCGAAACAGCCAGTCGCGGACTCCATGCCGATTCATGGACTAAGAAACTGTAGTGATCGAAGCGGAGTCCGGCGCTGACAGTCCAATTTTTAAAGTGGATTTCATCCTGCGCATACGCTGACGGCTCAAGGTCCCAATGATGTTCGGAAAACTGAAATTGAAGTTGCGTTCCAGCATCGAATTGCGACGGATCGGTAATCGCGTACTCAAGTTGCTCATGAACGGGATTGAAAATGGTATCGACCCCAATTTTCCAATCATGGTGAGAATGATGCGCCGCCAGATCAGCGCGTCCATAGCCCTCACGGTAGCCCCTGCTTTGACTCACCACAATTGGCGTGGACAACGCATTGGAAGACAAGCTGGCCGAGGCATCTCGAACGCTGCCCGAGGAAGTTACGAGCATGTCGGCCGAAATGGCGTGCTCGAAATAAAATGCGCCACCGGTTTCTCCATCAGCAGCGTGTTGACGCTGCCCGGCGTCCTGCTGGATCAACTCGTTCGGTACCAGAAAATGAACATCAGTGTGCGTTACCGATAAGCGCAAGCGATCGTCGTCCGAAAAATCGTGCTCATAGGCCACTCCGAATCCCTTAGCGGTCGCGTTGTTAGTGAAATTTTCTAAAACTGGCGGATCAAGGTATCGGTCAGTCCCGAATCCGTCTCCCTGGATCGTGATCCGGTCTTTTCCATAAACGTAGGAGACATCGCCAGAAAATTCCGAGGTGACGAAGCTGCCTCCTTCGAGATCAAAATGACCGTGCACACCGGAATCCTGATTCGTGTTGCTCGTAACTTCGACGACTCCACCGAGCTTCCTTCCGAACTCCGCAGGATATGCGGCGGTCATCACGCGCGCCCAATCGACGTCATTTGCGTCATAAGGTGGGGCGAAGGCAGGCGATTGGTTTTCCGTAACCGGCAAGCCGTCGACCACATATTGAACGTCATACTCCGAGCCGCGAGGGTGCAATACCCCATTCGCTTCATACAGCCATCCGGGAAGATCATTTACCAGATCCGAAAGGCCGCGCGCCGGCTGGGCGGGAATATTTTCGCGAACGCTTACGTCGTCAATAATTCTGCTCGGCGCAGGGGTATAAGGGTCTACAAGAATCGGAGGGGCATTTACATCCACCCGAGTATTAACTTGGGCAACCGTAAGCCTTTGTGATATTGCGACTGGAACCTCGGACCGAATTTCGATCACCCCCGTCCACGGATAAAAGTGTTGAGCGGTGACAGTAAGCCGGTATGCACCAAAGGGAAGACCTCGTATCAGCAATTGGCCCTGGGAATCGGTGGAGAAACTGTTGCGAGTTTGCGTGGTGGTGTTCACTAACTCCGCTGTCGCAACCAGAAAGGCACCTTGGGGATCCTGAATCGTTATATGAAGCTCGCCGCGCGCCAGTTGCGATACAGCAGTACCGAGATACAGAAATAGCAAGGCTGCAAGAACCAAGCATCTCGCGCTCAATTTTAACGCACCCATAGACCGCGACTATTATGCGTCTTCTAACTGCGTCATTGCCATTCAGAGACTAGCTTTAAGTGCTTTGCAACCTTTTTAAAGACTGCTACATCGTAGGCGGTAACTCCATGGGAAACGCGTCGAAGCCGACCGTGAAAGTTCCGCATGTAGTTATCCGAATCACTGCGGAAGCTTTCCTTCTTTTATTCTCCATTTTTTCAGGCTGCCTGGCCGCGGCTCAAAACCCGTCCATGCAGCTTCCGCAAACTGAATCCAATTATCAGGATCATCCTTATCAAGGCCAGTTAGACGCTGACGACGGCCAATGGGTTCGTCCCGCCAAAGATTATGCGAGCACTCGCTATAGTTCTTTGGCCCAGATCACCGCCTCCAACGTAAAGGACCTGAAACCTGCGTTCACGTTTTCCACCGGAATGACGCATGGCCATGAGGCCGCGCCTCTGGTCGTGAATAACACGATGTACATCGTGACGCCGTTCCCAAACAATTTGTACGCGCTGGATTTGACCAAACCGGGCGCGCCCATGAAGTGGGTTTATCAACCCAACCCGACCCCGGCATCGCAAGGCGTTGCCTGCTGCGATGTGGTGAATCGCGGAGCTTCCTACGACGACGGAAAAATCTATTTCAATACTCTGGACGATCAGACAGTTGCTGTGAACGCAAACACCGGCGCCGAAGTCTGGAAGACCAGAGTGGGAGACATCAATAAAGGCGAGAGCATTACGATGGCTCCGCTCGTGGTCAAAGGAAAAGTTTTAGTAGGAAACAGTGGAGGCGAATTTGGTATCCGGGGATGGCTTACTGCGCTGGATGCGAAGACGGGCAAGATCGCATGGCGCGCATACAGTGCCGGGCCTGACAAAGATGTATTAATCGGGCCAAAGTTCAAGCCGTTTTATCCGCAGGATCGCGGACAGGATCTGGGTGTCAAAACTTGGCCCCCGGATAGCTGGAAAATTGGCGGCGCCGGTGTTTGGGGATGGATTTCTTATGATCCCAAACTCAATCTTATTTATTACGGCACGGCGAACCCAGGTCCATGGAACGCCGATGCGCGGCCGGGAGACAATAAATTCGCCGCAGGAATTTTTGCCCGCGATCCCGACACAGGGGAAGCAGTTTGGTATTACCAGTATTCGCCGCACGACCTTTTCGATTACGACGCGGTGAACGAAAACATCCTGTTGGATTTGCCGATCAATGGTCAGACCCGAAAAGTCATAGTCCATCCCGATCGTAACGGTTATGTCTATGTCATGGACCGCACGACCGGCGAGGTGCTTTCCGCCAATGTGTTCGCCCCAATCACCACTAGCCGGGGCGTCGATTTAAAAACTGGATTGTTGCAGTACGTTGAAGAAAAAAGGCCAATCCTCGGAAAAGTGGTTCATGGCATTTGTCCTGCGGCTCCTGGCGCGAAAGATTGGCAGCCTTCGGCTTTTTCGCCGCGCACCGGTCTGCTTTATATCCCGCATAACCATATCTGCATGGACGAAGAAGACCTGGCGGTAAATTACATTGCCGGAACGCCATACGTCGGCGCGGACGTTCGTATGTACGACGCACCCGGCGGCTACGGCGGCGAGTTCACGGCATGGGATCCTCTAGCAGGCAAAGTTGTGTGGACAATTCCCGACCATTTTCCGGTATGGAGCGGCGCTCTGGTAACGGCAGGCGATGTGGTTTTTTATGGCACACTCGAAGGCTGGTTCAACGCCGTCGATGCTCACACCGGGAAGTTGCTGTGGCAATTTAAAACCGGATCGGGAGTGATCGGCCAGCCGGTCACATATAAAGGACCCGATGGAAAACAATATGTCGCAGTGTTATCCGGCGTGGGAGGCTGGGTCGGGGCAGTGGTTGCGGGAGGGCTCGATCCGCGCGACGAATCCGCGGCTTTAGGATTCGCGGCCGAAGCTAGAGACCTGCCGAAGTACACCAATAAGGGAGGCATGTTGTATGTATTCGCGCTTCCTTAAGGTTTGTGTGGTTGTGGCTCTCGCCGTGGCTGGCTGCTTCGCGCAATCGCGCGAGTTACGCGTCTGCGCGGATCCGGAAAACCTGCCATTTTCAAACCGGCAGCAGCAAGGATTTGAAAATCAAATCGCGGCCGTCATCGCAAAAGATCTCCGCGCAAATCTTACCTACGTATGGCAACGAATGGGGCGCGGCTTCGTCCGCGAATTTCTGGATAAGTCGCGATGCGATGTATTGATAGGAATTCCGTCAAACTTTCACGGACTTCTGACTACGACTCCTTATTACCGGTCGAGTTATGTTTTCGTTTCTCGCAACGATGCGCGCTTGAAACCTGCGTCATTCAACGATCCCGAACTGCACGACATGAAAGTAGGCGTGCAGGTTCTCGACGAAGAGTACACGCCGCCGGGAGATGCTCTGGCGCGGCGCGGGATGCAAAATGCAATCGTAGGATTTGACACCACCTCCGACGCAGAATCAATCGTTCGCGCGGTTGCTGATAAAAAAGTGGATACGGCTGTGGTATGGGGGCCACTCGCCGGTTATTTCACGAAGGAATACCACGGCCGTCTTTCGCTTACGCCGGTATCGCCGCAAGTCGATCCGCCCGGCGTGCCCTTTACGTTCGCCATTTCAATGGGCGTGCGCAAGGGCAATACTCAACTTCGCGATGAGCTTGACCAGCTACTCATTCGCCGTAAGTCTGAAATCAAAGAAATTCTAGACAGCTACGGAGTTCCGCAATTAGAGCTCGCACCACCTGCAAATATTGGAGGCTGATGAGTTCCCGCTACAAACTCGGCACTTTGCTGATCGCGGCCATTTGGTTTTCGTCGTGCAAGCGCGAAGATCGCATCCTGCGCCAACCGCCTCCCGCTGATCAAACCTTTAACACCGTGCAGGTAAGTGGACTGAATCCCGGTGCGAACTCGATGCCCACGCCGCCGCCGTCCAACATGTACGAAGAGAGCGCCTACGCGGTTTCCCAAGGACAGCAACTCTACGAGGAATACAACTGTGTCGGCTGCCACGCGCATGGCGGAGGAGGAATCGGGCCGCCGCTGATGGATAACAATTGGATTTACGGCAGCGAACCCGGAAACATTTTTACGACAATCATGCAGGGGCGTCCGAACGGAATGCCGTCTTTTCGAAACCGCATTCCTGAATATCAAGTATGGGAGATCACGGCCTTCGTCCGCTCGATGAGCGGATTGCTCCCGAAAGACGTCGCTCCGTCGCGAACCGATGAGATGAATATCAAGCCGTCGGAATCGTCGATGCCAAAGCAGACTCCGACTGGAATTACAGGAGAACCGGAGCAGCGAAAATGATCTCCGCGCTGAATCTTCGGATTTCAATTTTCCTTGCACAGGCTTCGCCGTTGTATCCAGGCGAGCATTCCGCGCTGAAACCCGCCGCCGCCCAGGCCGCAAATATTGAATGGCTCTACTGGTTTCTTTTCTGGATTCTTCTGGCCGTTTTCGTGATTATGATCGCCAGCTTTGCGAGAGCCGGAGCTAAAAATTACGTTCCCAACCGCGAACCTCTTCCCGTCATTACTAATGAAGAGGGGGACCGGCGCGCGAGCTGGTTTGTGGGAGGCGCAATTGGAATCACCACAGTCATTCTGCTTGTAATTTTGGTTGTCGACATGGTGAGTGGGAAAAAACTGGAGGGCCTGACTTCAAAGAATCCGGTGACGATTCAAATCACGGGCCACCAGTGGTGGTGGGAGATCACCTATCCCAATTCGCAAGCCGACCAGACGATTACTACCGCCAACGAAATCCATGTGCCGGTCGGGAAGCCGGTCGTGATGATAACAAATTCTGCGGACGTCATTCATAGCTTCTGGGCGCCCAGCATCACCGGCAAGCGCGATCTGCTGCCCGGATACTCCTCCGCATTCTGGTTTCAAGTTGACCAGCCGGGAACCTATCACGGGCAGTGCGCCGAATTTTGCGGACTGCAACATGCGCACATGGGCTTCTCGGTCATCGCTGAATCCGATGATCAGTTTCAGGCCTGGGAGCAGCAGCAATTGAAGTCGGCAAGCGATCCAACCGATCCCGAAGCAGTTCGAGGCCGCGCCGTATTTCTTACCCATACATGTCTTATGTGCCACACCATCCGCGGCACAGATGCCGGGTCGCGAGTGGGTCCGGACCTGACACATGTCGCTTCGCGAAATATGATCGCCGCCGAAACTTTGCCTAATACTGCGGGAGCGCTGGCGGGATGGATTCTCGATCCGCAACGTATCAAGCCGGGGACGAAAATGTCGCCCAATCCGCTTCCGGCCGATGATCTTCAGGCCCTGATCACATACCTCCGGAGCCTGCAATGAGGTTGAACCGTGCCGGTTAGCGAACCCATCGCAGTAGCCGCTAAGACCGACGACAGCCGTCTACGCCTGACCTGGCAGCAGTCGTCCGGCCTATGGGGATGGCTTAGCAATACCGATCATAAAGCAATCGGCATTCGCTACATGGTTACGTCTTTTATTTTTTTCCTGCTGGGAGGAATTCTCGCCGGAATTATTCGTTTGCAATTAGCGCGTCCTGAAAATGGTCTGATAGGACCTGACGCCTATAACCAGATTTTCACCATGCACGGCAGCACCATGATTTTTCTTTTTGCCGTGCCCATGATGTTTCAGGGCTTCGGTGTGTACATCGTCCCGTTGATGTGCGGCGCACGCAACATTGCTTTTCCTCGCCTAAATGCATTCAGTTACTACCTTTATTTATTCGGCGCAATCGTTGTCTGGGCGGGATTGCTCACCAACACAGGCGGCGAGGCGGGATGGTTCGCTTACGTGCCATTGTCAGGTCCGAATTATTCTCCCGGACACCGCTCTGACTTCTGGTCGCAGATGATTACCTTCACCGAAGTCTCCGCGCTGGCGGTAGCCATCTGTATCGCGACAACTATCTTGCGTCATCGCGCGCCGGGCATGACGCTGAATCGCATGCCGATTCTGCTTTGGGAGAAACTTGTCATCTCATTCGCAGTGATCTTCGCCATGCCGGCCGTCATGGTCGCCAGCGGGTTGCTATTGACTGATCGTCTCGTAGGCACACAATTTTTTAATCCCTCGGAAGGCGGCGACGTACTGCTTTATCAGCACCTCTTCTGGTTTTTCGGACACCCCGAGGTGTACATCATCTTTCTTCCCGGGGCGGCCATTGTCTCTACTCTGGTTCCCTCTTTCACTCGGCGCCGAATATTTGGTTACACCCCTATCGTTGTATCCGTCGTCGCGACTGGCTTCATCGGATTTGGAGTTTGGGTGCATCACATGTTCGCGACAGGGCTACCGCAAATGAGCGAAAGCTTTTTTACCGCGGCGAGCCTAATGATCGTGATTCCAACGGGAACTCAATTTTTCTGTTGGGTTGCAACCATGTGGAATGGACGCTTGCAAATGCGTCTGCCCATGCTGTGGTGCTTCGGATTTTTCTTCGTCTTCCTGATCGGTGGTTTATCTGGGGTGATGCTGGCTTCAATTCCGGTCGATTTGCAAGTGCACGATACGTTTTTTCTGGTCGCTCATTTTCACTACGTTCTGATCGGTGGGGCACTGTTCCCCATGTTTGCGGGCCTTTATTTCTGGATTCCTAAAATGACCGGCCGCATGATGAATGACACCATGGGCAAGTGGCATTTCTGGCTGTTCTTTGTCGGATTCAACATTACTTTTTTTACCATGCATTTTCTCGGACTGCGCGGCATGCCGCGACGTGTTTACACATACAGTGCCGACATGCATTGGGGCGGTTTGAACCTGCTGGCTTCGTCCGGAGTAATCTTCATGACGGCCGGCCTCCTGATCTTCATCATCAATTTCTTCTGGAGTAAAGCCAACGGCGAGATCGCCGGGAACAATCCCTGGGGTGATTCCAGCCTTGAGTGGTCGCTCTCATCGCCACCGCCTCCCTACAATTACCTGCACATACCTACGGTGAACGGTCGCGACGCACTATGGGACGAGGGGCCGAATCAGCCTGTGGTAGTGGGGTTGCGCGACGATATCCGCGAGACGCTGGTAACTCATAGTCTCGACTCCGAGCCGCAACACAAAGATGAAGATCCCGGCCCGAGTATCTGGCCGTTTCTTACATCGGTTACAGTCTCGGCCACCTTCGTCGGATTAATTTATAGGGCTTGGGCGCTGGAGGTTGGAGCGATCCCCGTAATTATTACGCTCGTCGGATGGCTATGGCCGAAGGGACATTCTCCCGCGCTGCCGGTCTTGCCGGACAAAGAGGCTGCATGGAAGCGGTGAACACAAGAATCATCGACGGCCGCGAACGGCCCGTGCTCGACGTCTCCGCATTACCCGCCGTTGCATTCGGGCGCAGCAATACCACTTGGCTGGCCAATGTCTTGTTCATGACCATTGAGGGCATGATGTTTGCTCTCATGCTCGCAACATATTTTTATTTGCGGACTCGATCAACGGATTGGCCGCCCGTACAAAACCCGCCATATTTGTGGTTCGGAGTCGCCAACGGCATCGTGTTGCTCGTTAGTGTGATTCCTGCCCGCTGGGTGCAAAAACAAGCTCCCACCGGCAATCGTAGCCGCATCTCAATTGGGCTTGCGATTCTCGCCGGATTCGCCCTGGTTTCAATGGCGTTGCGCGTGTACGAATTCACCGCGCTCAACTGCCGCTGGACCGACAATGCTTACGCATCCACGATTTGGGTGCTCATCGCAATGCACTCCGGCCACCTGATTACAGACTTCATCGAGACCGGCGTCATATTTGGGATTTCGCTTACTAACAAAATGGAGGGCACTCGCCTCGCCGACGTCGCCATCAATTCTGATTATTGGTACTTCGTCGTCGTGACGGCGATGATTGTGGACTTTTTGATTTACGGGACGACAAGGTTTCTCTAAGAGGACGCTGTGGCTGCGCTCGAACAACAAGAGATTCGCAACGGAGAAACTCCCCGACTGGTTTGGTGGAGCTTGATCGCAGGCTTCGCTGCGTGGAGCGTCGATCTTGCGCTGAGCTACACACTTGCGCAGCACACGTGTTCCACAGGGCATCATTACGTACTACATCTGATTTCAATCGTCTGCGCTCTGATCGCACTAAGCGGATTTGTGTTGGGATATCAGGATTTTAAAAAGTTTCCGCCGGACACAAACGATCATGGCGGACGAAGATTTGACCGCGCTCATTTTCAAGCTTTGCTCGGAATGGCCTTTAGCCTGGCATTTACCTTGGTGATTATTGCGGGAGCAATCCCGCGTTGGATATTAAGTCCATGCGATTAGGGACGACAACGCGAAGGGCGGCAATTGTGCTGGGTGCGGCGGGAATTGCTACACCTGCTTTCGCCGAAGCAAGTGACGCGTCTTGCCATGCCTGGTCCTGTGCTAAATGGACTTGGCCGGCATTTATCATCGTGCCGCTCGTCCTGACGGCGGCGCTCTACGGGATAGGGTTGCTGAAAATGTCGCGGCGGAGAAACCTCTCTCATCGTGAAGCCGCGTCACGGCGGCCACCGCTCCCAGTCCCGTTATTGTCTTTAATTTGTTTTGTTGCCGGATGGATGTCTCTTATCTTCGCGCTTGATTCTCCAGTGCACGAAGTGGGGGAGCAGCTGTTCTGGGTTCACATGACCCAGCATGAAATCCTCATGCTGATATCGGCGCCATTGCTTGTTCTCGGACGGCCGCTGGTTCCGATTCTGTGGTCATTACCCAACCGTTGGAGAAAGGCAATCGCGGATATCAGCCGGTCCAAACCGTTTAACCAAAGCTGGAGGGTCATCTCATCGCCTCTGGCGGTTTGGCTGTTGTCTGCCATAGCGTTGCTTGTCTGGCACGCTCCATCTCTTTTTGATCGAACTCTTAAGAGTGATTTCGTTCATGCGGCGCAACATATAAGTTTTCTTGGAACTGCGCTTCT
This sequence comes from uncultured Acidobacteriaceae bacterium, assembly GCA_963849315.1. GTDB lineage: Bacteria > Acidobacteriota > Terriglobia > Terriglobales > Acidobacteriaceae > PALSA-188. The sequence goes on from CAWKGT010000002.1 coordinate 1,743,517, forward strand.
TTTCTGGTGGACGCTCGCCGAGCACGGGCGCGGCCTTGGCCACGGAACTGCATTGCTCTACGTTTTCACGACGGCCATTTATACCAGCGTGCTAGGCGCACTGCTCACATTTACGCCGCATCCGTGGTACGCGGCTTATGTGAACACGACGCAACCATGGGGGCTCACCCCGCTTGAAGATCAGCAAATCGGCGGTCTTATCATGTGGATCCCCGGCGGCACAGTGATGCTCGTCATCTCCTTATTCCTGCTGGTGCGATGGATGAAGGAATCGCAGCGGCAATGGGGCTACACTCGCACCGCCGAATTGATTTCGATGTCCTCCAGAACAGGATCTGTGCATGAGAACTAAAATAGTTTTCCTGCTAGTTTTATCTGCGGCGCTTGCGGGCTGTTCTTCTTTGAGCGATTCTGATGTCCGTGCGGCCGCGCAGCTTACCAACGGTGGCGACGCTCGATCAGCTTCACGAGAAATTCGCAGCTATGGCTGCAACACGTGTCATCAGATTTCCGGCGTCCCCGGCGCGCGTGGTTTGATCGGACCCCCACTCGACGGTATTCGCGATCGTTATTACATTGCGGGCGAACTGCCTAACACTCCTGACAATCTTATGCGCTGGATTCAGCATCCGCGGCAGGTTGAGCCGCACACGGCGATGCCAGAGATGGGAGTTACCGAGCAGGACAGCCGCGACATTGCAGCGTATCTATACACATTGCGTTAAATTCGAAAACAGAAAGCAGGAAACCATGCGTGCAAAATCGCATCTTCGAAAAATAATTTGCCTTATCGCGACGATACTCGGCTTCGCGACGTTACTCTCCGCACAAGCCCAAAAAGATTGCTCTAAACTTCCTGACTACAACAAACTGAAATCCGTTTTGACCGCCGCGGTGAAAGAGGGCAAAGGCGCCAACGGAGGCCTGGGCAATCAGGAATGGGGCACGGTCGTGAATCGCGATGGACTCGTTTGTGCCGTCGTATTCACCGGTCCGAATCGTGGAACGGAATGGCCGGGCAGCCGTGTGATCTCCGCTGAGAAAGCAAATACGGCGAATGCCTTCAGCACCGATAACTTTGCGCTCTCGACCGGTAACATATATTCCGCAGCGCAACCTGGCAATTCTCTTTACAGCATCGTCAGCGGCCCGAATCCGCACGTCGCTCTCGAAGGTGACGCGGAAAAGTTCGGACAGCCTGACGATCCCATGATCGGCAAAGCAATTGGCGGCGTAATTGTCTTTGGCGGCGGCCTGCCGCTTTACAGCAAAGACGGCCACATTGTCGGCGCTCTCGGAGTCAGCGGAGACACATCTTGCGCTGATCACGTTGTTGCCTGGAAAACCCGCCACGCGCTCGGACTCGATGCCGTCCCCATGGGTGTGGCTCCGGGACAGAGCGATAATTTAATTTTCGATATTCAAAACGGCGTGAGCAGCAGCGGCTTCGGCCATCCTGCCTGCAAAGGAGGTAACCCAAGCGAGGACATCATTCAAAAATTAAATCAGTCCGAACCTGTTGGACCGCACAAGTAGTAGGACCAAGTTACAAGACGCTGCTCCGAAAGTTGTTTAGGCTGCACATGGGGTCAGGCGGGAGTCTCGTTGAGTCTCAACATCCTTACCGATTTCTTCGGAACAAACAGTCAGAAGGAAGGAAACGAAGCGCATCTATTTTTCATCTATAAGAAATGGCTTCACCTCACTCTGCGGGTTCAACCTTGGGACGCCGCCGGCTCGGCTTTTCCCGCGTTACTACAGAAGACATTAGCCAGTTCGTTCGCGTGTGGGGCGCCCGGGAGCACAATTTAAAAGACATTGAGTGTTGACATACCTCGGGATGCGCTTGTGGTCTTCACGGGTGTGCCGGGGTCAGGCAAATCATCGTTAGCATTCGGTACGCTATATGCCGAGGCGCAACGCCGCTACCTCGAGTCAGTCGCCCCGTATGCGCGCCGTCTTTTCCACCAGATGAGGATACCTGAAGTGGATGAGATCGAAGTGCTCCCGCCAGCCGTCGCACTCCAACAGCAACGGGATCGCCGACCACCCGCTCGTCGGTTGGTAGTGTTACGACGTTATCGAACCTGCTTCGAATGCTCTACTCCCGGGCCGGGAACTATCCCCGGCATCAACCGCTTTTGTATGCGGAGTCATTCTCGCCCAACACCAGAGGGCGCTTGCCCTCAATGTCATGGTCTGGGACGGGACGGATCTATGAAGTAACAGAACGATCGATGGTTCCCGATGATTTATGACGATTCGCCAGCGGGCGGTTGCAGCGTGGCCAACGGCATGGCAAGGGCAGAATCGGCGCGACATTCTGGTTTCGCTCGGCTATGACGTTGATCGTCCGTGGCGAGAACTGCCAAAGAAAACGCGGGACTGGATACTCTTTGCGGATGAGCAGCCGGTTGTTCCTGTCTACGCTGGCCTCGATCCCCCCGGAGGCGCGGCGGGCGCTCAAACGCAAAGAGGAACCGAGCTACCAGGGCACATTTACCAGCGCGCGGCGCTATATGCTCAGTACGTTTGCGAACTCGGAAAGCGCACTGATGAAGCGGCGGGTATCGCAGTACATGGTGAGCAGTGATTGCCCGCTTTGCGGTGGCAAACGTCTGCGCGGGGAATCCTTGTCGTCTTCAGAGAAAAAGTCAAAAGCCGAATCAACCGTCAACCTCAGCACTTCCGCGATGTTCTTGTCGCGATATTTTATCTCGAGAGTCTTCGAGTTGTAGCGCGCTCCGTGACATGTCGGACAAGGCGTGTAGACGCTGGGCAAGAAAAGCAATTCGACCATGACAAAACCTTCTCCTTCACAGGGCTCGCAGCGTCCTTTGGCCACATTGAAGGAAAAGTAATGCGCTGCCCACAACCTTCTATATAGGGCGGGACGGGACTATCGTTCAAGCGGTGGGGGGATTGATTCCAGAGCCCTTCATGAACTCCTACATCAAAGATCTTTTGACCCCGCAAATCCCAGTGAAGCGAGATCTGCTCCAGCCCTTAACACCCGAGCACCGAAGCATTCTAGGCTGCTGTCAGGACAATCCGTAGAACGCCCCAAAGATTAGAAGCCAGGTTCTTCGCGTAATCGCTGCCGCTCGGCGACCTGTTCGTCCGTCAGGCGCGCGTCATAGATGGACCTGTGTTCAATGGAACGCGCGATCAGTGTAGATATTACGACGATCAGTAACAGTGGCAGGATAAAAGATCGGTCCCTCCCAGTTAGTTCAATCACTAGCACAACGGCAGAGATCGGCCCTTGCGTTGTTGCTGCCAATACCGCTCCCGCTCCGAGCAACGCAAACAATCCTGGAGGCACGCCGGGCCAGAACCATGTCCAGGCATGGCCCAATACAGCGCCAAGCAATGCTCCAAATGTCAAAGAAGGAGTAAAAAGGCCGCCGGGCACACCGCTACGCATGCACATTATGGTCGCAAGAGGTTTTAACAGCAAAAGCGTCAATAACAATCCAACTCCGATGTGATCGGCGAAGAGCAATTGCGAAATGTCCTTCCCATTCCCCAATATTTCCGGAAACCGAATTGACACGGCTCCGAGCACCCCCAGCACAATTGCGGGAGCGATGAATCTTTGCCAGCCGCGAGGCTTATGTTTGTCTGCCCATCTCACGAGCCGTACATAGAGAATGGAGGCGAATGCCGCAATCGGAGCTGCCAGCACTGCCCAAACCATCACAGATGCTGAAAGACCGAAGCTCGGAATGACGTAGGTTGGAGCATTGGGCAAGGCCAACCATGAAACTCCAGTTGCAATCATGGAAGCAAAAAGCGCGGGGAGCACGTAGCGCAAGGCGAGTTTGCCTCTCATTACTTCCAACGCAAAAAGAGCGCCGCCGATGGGAACGCCGTAGGCGGCCCCCATGCCCGCTCCTGCCCCGCAGGCGACCAAGAGCCGTCTCTGCTCGTCGGAGAGATCTTCAAAGTCGGCGAAGAAGTTGGCGAAAACCGCTCCAGCTTGCTTCGGAGCGCCTTCGCGACCCATCGACGCGCCCATGCCCACAACAAAGATGGAAAGGACGGCACTTCCGAGCGTTCGAAACGCCGGCATCCGACCTGCTTGAAACCAAATCGCCTCAGTCGTGTCGATGCCATTTCCGCTAGACAAGCGCTTGAGAATAAATTGGCCCACACCGGTCAGCAGCCCCGCAGCAAGAAGAACGAGAAGATGTCTCTCAATGCTCGCATGGCGAGCAGCGTCTAAAATGTTCGTCCCGGATCCGTGCCATGCCCCTCGCTGAACCACTTCGAGAAGTCGCGTGAGAGCGGCAGCGCCTGCACCGGTCGAGACGCCTATAAAACAAATTGCAAGCCAGAACCGAATGGCACCCGGACGCGCGAGCGTCGTCGGGATTGCGCCGCTATTTGAGTTGGCGGGCTTGGGCATTGCAGTGCAATTAGCATCATGGCTGGACTCTCATCCTACGCGTAATGAGCGAAAAAGGTAAAAGTGCGGCTTTGACGCCGAACTACGTTTACGCCTCAACAGCGACAGAGTTGATCCGAGCACGTTTTGGATGCCACGTCGTTACGAGAGCGAAGGCGAGAAGGATTTCGGCTATATCGCCACCGTAGTACATCAAGGCTGCGCCTCCCTGCAACTGCGCCTCAGGAGCGGAAATCGCCACAAAAGCACCCGCATAGAGCATTTGTGCGAGCACAGAATGTACGGTAATGGCAACGCCTAGGATTACCAAACGCGATGGTACTGATGGCCGCCGTGGAGCCGGGTCCGGTCCGGCAATTACCCAAGTGAAGAGGCACCCCGCAGCCAGGAAATGCAAGTGAAGAGCATAGTGCAAGACCGGATGCTCCATCATGACCGAATAAAGCGGAGTGAAATACAGAACCGCCAAACCGCCAAAATCCAGGAGCAGTGCAGTGATTGGGTTCGCTAGAAGATGCACCACCTTGCTGCGCAAAATTCCGCCAATCGCTCTGCTGAAAGAATGAGGAAACGAACGCAATGCCAGCGTGAGAGGAGCCCCCATCACCAATCCAAGCGGAGCAATCATCCCGACTAGGAGGTGCTGGAGCATGTGTTTCCGGAAATCGCCTTCTGCGTATGGAAGATAATGCGGTAAAAGACCAAGAGCCAACGTCAGGCAGCCAGACAAGAAGGATGCGGTTCGCCACCTGCTCCAGACACGGTTGGTCGATCGCTGCCGCACCGCCAAAATTAAATAGATTAAAGCGACGACCGATACGAGAACCGCAGGCGCAATCGTCGCATGATTCATGGCGCTGTGACTATGCAGCATATTTCTCTGGGAGTTGCTTATCCGCACCGATACGAACCGTGCTTCCACTCCGCTGTATCATCCACCCGACGGCGACCAAAATCGCGCCGAATACTAGGAATCCCATATCCCACCACAGTTGGTAGGCCCCGGGACGAACATGATGAATCCCCAGAATTTCGTGATCGATTATGCCTTCGACGAGATTGAAGATTCCCCACCCCACGAGTATCCAGCCCCACAAAACCCGAGAGCCCCAAACCTGTCCTCTTGCCTCGGTTACCCGCGAATATAGAATTCCTAGCCCCACGAGCACGGCAATCCACGTCACGACATGGAAAAATCCGTCTCCTAGAGTATTCATCCGAAGACCCGGAACGGTTGTAACCGGATAGATGCTGCTGAACACGTGATGCCACTGCAAGACTTGATGTAGAAAAATACCGTCAAAAAAACCACCGAGACCGATCCCGAGAATAATTCCTGGAAGCGTAAGTGACGGGGCATTTTCGCGAGTTTGCTGAATGATTTCCATTGCTATGACTCCTCTCACAGGCGGGATCATAAAGAAGTCATTGCCCTGAAGAGCAAATGGAGTCTATATAGAGAAACCCGCTGTCGTCTCCTTGGGATGCGCTTTTTTTTCAAACGGTTGTCGCCTTGGTTCACTTTAAAAGTGCTCCATCAAATCTTCTCATGTCGAATTCCACCATCACTGAATCATCAATGACGCCCCCATCGCCGTTGGGTTTTGCCGGGCATAATATTTCGCCAGGGCATGAGTATCCTTCAAAAGTCTCGTTGCACTGGCGCATTGGGCCGAGATGGGAACGACGGCTACAGAATGAGGGTCCGATTGGACCCTGATTTACATGGATTATGCGCAATTTTGATTTCCCCAGAAACTCGCGGTACAACGACGGTACTACTTCACCCCCAATTTTATGGTCAGGTATCGCGAACGGATGCGGCGTTCATTCGTTAGGGCATTCGGGAAGCCGCCACAAGCAATTCAACGCGCAGTCAGCGCGTCGAGCGCATAAGCGGTCCATCGATTTGGGCGCCTGAAGCCTATTCGCAAGAAACCAAGCGGACGTCAACACAAGCGCGTTTCCCAAGACCCATCCTGCGTTCATCGCGACCTCAATGAGCGATTTGGATTGGTAAGGGGAAGTCGGCTTAAGAGAAGTGATGGGGGCCAGATTTCAAGCAGGTGTTGAACTGGTCGCCCAGACCGATGTAGAAAACGCCCGAGATTACCGTGTAGACACCGGTTGCAGCGCACCAGCCAGTCCAAGATGTTTTCAAATCGATCCTGTCCGAAGACATCAACTGGAAACCCTTCTCCTCTTATATTTAGGCGTGATGCACATTTGCAAAGCAGGTTCGCCATTGATCGTTACTGCGAATCTCGCCCTTGCGGTGGCCAATAATTATCCGTTACGTAAAGCGTAATACGTACAAAAAAGGAATGGGGCGCGCGCGCGTACTAAACGGCACTGCCTTCTGTAATCTGATCTCAACAATCTACAATGTCTCTGTGCCTCTTCAATTCGACCGCAAACCGTCGCTCGTCGCTTATGTCACCTGTGGCGACCCCAATCTCGAAACTACTTTCAATATTGTCATGGCCGCGATTGATGCGGGCGCGGACGTAGTCGAGCTTGGGGTTCCATTCAGCGATCCGGTGGCTGATGGGCCGGTCATTCAACGCGCGAGCGAGCGGGCGCTCAAAAATGGAACTAATCTCGAAGACGTTTTGCAATTGGCGAACGACATTCGCCAAAAATCTCAGGCGGGATTGATTGTTTTTTCATATCTCAATCCGATCATACGGCTGGGAATTTCTAAATTTGTCGCAATGGCGAAGCAGTCCGGGATCGATGGCGCCTTAGTTACAGACCTTCCGATGGAGGAAGCGGAAGAATATCGTTCGCAGATGCGGAATAAAAAACTTGCGACGGTTTTTCTAGCCGCGCCGACCAGCACCGATGCGCGCCTGAAGGAAATTGCGAAGGCCTCGACGGGATTCTTGTACGCAGTTTCGCGCACTGGCGTTACCGGCGCACAAAAGCAATTGCCCGATGAGGCGCGAAAACTGGTGACTCGTATTCGCAAATATACAAAGTTGCCGGTTGCTGTGGGCTTCGGCATCTCGACGGCGGAGCAATTTGCCAGCGTGGGCGAGTTTGCGGACGCCGCCGTAGTCGGAAGTGCTATTGTCGAGACGGTCGAGCGCAATCCCGGCAAAGAAGCGAAGTCTGTGGCACAATTTATACGGTCGTTGGTCGTTGGCCGTTAGTCGTTAGTAAAAACCACTTGTGCATTTGCTGGCGGGAAGGCGAAAGGCAAACGACGAAGGACAAACGACCAACGACATTCTCATGGATATCCCTGGCTGGCGCACCAAAATCGATGAACTCGACCGCAGGCTGGTAGAACTGCTGAGCGAACGCGCTCACGCTGCGCACCAGATCGGCAAGCTGAAAAGCAAGATGGGAATGCCGATTTATGAGCCGGATCGCGAGCGCGCGGTTTTTGACAATGCGAAAAAACAGAATAAGGGCCCCCTGCCGGATCGTGATCTGCTACGAATTTACGAACGCATTATGGATGTGATGCGGCAAATTCAGCGCGAAGAAATTGCGCCCTCAGACCCAGCGGCCACCCATGGATTAGGCGAGACCGAATTAGACAATGAAATAAATGATTGAGTCGCTGGAAGCCAGAAGCCGGAAGCAGATTTTTCTATGATCGTAGCAATGCAAGAAACAGCGAGCGAGGAGCAGATCCAGCAGGTTATTGAGCACCTGGTGCGCATGGGATTTTCCGTGCACCGCACCACAGGCGAGCGGCAATCGGTGCTCGCGGCCGTAGGCGCGCGAATCGATTTTGACACGCGCAATCTCGAAGTACTTTCCGGCGTCGAGCATGTTCACCGCATCAGCGCACCTTATAAACTAGCGGGCCGCAGCTTCCGTCCCGAGGGCACAATCATTGAATTTGCCAATGGCGTAAAAGTCGGCGGAAATGAAGTGGTAGTAATGGCGGGACCTTGTTCGGTTGAATCGCGGGAACAATTATTTACCGTTGCCGAACTCATTGCAAAATCCGGGGCGCGCGCGCTGCGTGGTGGAGCGTTCAAACCGCGAAGTTCTCCTTACTCGTTTCAGGGCATGGGATTGGAAGGTCTCAAGTTGCTGCGCGAGGCAGGTGACAAATTCAAATTGCTGGTAATTAGCGAAGTGATGGAGATTTCGCAGATCGGCCTGATGCTTCCTTACATCGATATTTTTCAGGTGGGCGCGCGTAATATGCAGAATTTCAATCTTCTGCGCGAGCTGGGGAAAGAAAAGAAACCAGTGCTGCTCAAGCGTGGTATCGCGGCCACGATTGAGGAACTTTTGCTGTCGGCGGAATACATTATGTCCGGCGGAAATTACGAAGTTATCCTGTGCGAGCGCGGCATTCGGACCTTCGAAACTTATACGCGAAACACTCTCGATATCAGCGCCATTCCCGTCGTGCATAAGCTCTCGCATCTGCCCATGGCATCTGATCCTTCGCACGGAACCGGATTGCGCGACAAGGTTCCGCCCATGGCGCGTGCGTCGGTAGCGGCGGGAGCGGACGTTTTGCTGATGGAAGTTCATCACGATCCTGACAAGGCATTTTCTGACGGCGCGCAGTCGCTTTATCCCGAGCAATTTTCTAAATTGATGGACGAGTTGAGAATGATAGCGCCAGCCGTCGGGCGGACTATCGCGTAAGTCTTTTCACCACGCAGGCACAGAAACACGGAGAAAATCTTTAACTCAAGTTCGATTTCATAAGCATTTAGTCTTTTTTCTCCGCGCCTCAGTGCCTCCGTGGTAATAATCCCTCCATGCCTGTTCGTCAAATCACGATCATCGGCACCGGACTGATCGGCGGCTCGCTTGGCCTGGCGCTAAGAAATGCCGGATACGCGGGCAGAATCGTTGGCTGTGATCGCGCGCCCGTGCTGGAGCGCGCACGGAAAAAAGGCGTGATCGATGAAGGACGCGCTCACCCTTCGGAGTCGATCCGCGGCAGTCAAATTATTATTCTGGCTGCTCCCGTCGGCGGAATCATTGAACTGATCAAAACGCTGGGCCCGTCACTTCCACCCAAGACTCTTCTGACGGATGTGGGCAGCACCAAATCTGAGGTACTTGCCAGCGCCCGCGCAGTTTTCGGCAAAACTGTTGGGCGGCGTTTTCTCGCCGGGCATCCCATGGCGGGTAAGGAAAAAACCGGGGTCGAATTTGCGGATCCCGATCTGTTTCGCGATGCGGCGTGGTTCCTGACACCGGTCGCCGGGCAAAACGTATACGACGGAGTGAGTGGAGAATTTCTGGAGTGGATTGGGAAAATTGGCGCCCGCATCGTCAGCATGGAGGCTGCGGAGCATGACGAGCTGTGCGCCTGGATCAGCCATCTGCCGCAGATGATTTCGACCGCCCTCGCCGCTACGCTAGTGGATGAGTATGGCGAAGATGCGCCACTGCTCGAGGCGGGAGGACGCGCCCTGCGCGAGATGACGAGGATCTCGGCCAGTCCTTATTCGATGTGGCGCGACATCGCGCTCACCAACAAAAAAAGCATTCAGGTCGCCTTGTCAAAGCTGGAACAGCGTCTCGCGCATATTCGTGAAAATTTGGATACGCGGGAATTAGCGATGGAATTTGAACGCGCCCACCATTTGCGAAAAGCCTCGCAACCGGCAAACCCGCCACGGGGAGGCACGGGACCACGGAGAAAATAAAATCTTGAAGTGTTTCGATCGGTGGGTTCAATTCGTCAGTTTTAGAGTTTAGAGTTTTCGCGGTGCCTCTGTGTCTTCGTAGTGAAATGTTCTAAAATCCGCGCATGCACAAAGTTGTCGCCAACTCCGATGAGGCCATCCGCGACGTTTTTGACGGCGCCACGATTATGATTGGCGGCTTCGGATTGTGCGGCATCCCGGAAAACCTTGTCCGCGCCCTGGTTCGTAAGGGCACAAAAAATCTCACCACGATCAGCAATAACGTTGGAGTAGACGGATTCGGCATGGGGCTGCTGCTGGCCGCCGGACAAATTAGCAAACATTTCGGATCGTACGTAGGCGAGAACAAATTGCTGGAACAAATGATTATTGACGGCGCCATCGATCTGACGCTGGTGCCGCAAGGAACTTTTTCCGAGCGGATTCGCGCTGGAGGCGCGGGCATTCCCGCGTTTTATACTCCTACCGGGGTTGGCACTGTGGTCGCCGAAAAAAAAGAAACTCGCGAGTTCGACGGCCGGCTCTATGTGATGGAAACGGCGCTAAAGGCCGATTTCGCCTTCGTGAAAGCCTGGAAGGGCGATAAGTGGGGCAATCTGGTCTATCGAAAGACGGCGCGGAATTTTAATCCCATGATGGCGACGGCGGCAAAAGTTACAATCGCCGAGGTCGAACAGTTGGTCGAAGTAGGAGAACTCGAACCAGACTTAATTCACACCCCCAGCGTATACGTGAAGCGGATTTTCCACGGCGAGCTATACGAGAAAAGAATAGAAAGAAAAACGGTGAGGAGTGTGTCGTAGGCCGGTCGTCGCTGGCCGTTGGCCAGTCATAACGCCTTGCGAACGACCAAGGACCAACGACGTTTAGCTATGTCCAAACCCGCTAAAGATTCCGAGAAGCGCGAACGCATCGTTAAACGCATCGCCTGCGAATTGCGTGACGGATTCTACGTGAACCTCGGCATCGGAATGCCAACGTTGATCGCAAATCACGTTCCGCCAGGAATCGACGTCATTCTGCAAAGCGAAAATGGAATGCTTGGGATTGGACCTTATCCCGTAGAGGGTCAGGAAGATTGCGACCTTATCAATGCCGGGAAAGAGACCGTTAGCGAGATGGCAGGCACAGCTTATTTTTCCAGCGCCGATTCTTTCGCCATGATTCGCGGCGGGCACATCGATTTAAGTGTTTTGGGGGCGATGGAAGTCGATCAAGAAGGGAATTTGGCGAACTGGATGATTCCCGGGAAAATGGTTAAGGGCATGGGTGGGGCGATGGATTTGGTCGCCGGTGCGCGGCGGGTCATCGTTGCCATGGAGCATACGACACGAGATTTGCAGCCGAAGATTTTGAAGAAGTGCACGCTGCCGCTGACTGGAATGAAAGTCGTGAACACAATCGTCACCGAGATGGCAGTAATTCAAGTGACGGCGGAGGGACTGGTGCTGGAAGAGATTGCGCCAGGAATGACGGCGGAAGAAGTACAGGAGTTCACAGCTGCTCCGTTGATTGTGAGCGACCATGTCAAGTCAATGGAAGGTTAGCCGCAGGATGCGAAGTGAAGAGATCCTTCGCGTACCCAGGATGAGGGCAGAATCATAACGCAAACTATTGCAGAGCGGATTGGGTCAGCTTAACGGCGCAATAAGGACTCGCAGTCCCACCGCTGACGTGACAACTTTGTCCATTTACCGAACCCGGCGCGAGGGTGCTGAAATATATATTGGTTCCGCCATTCGCCACCTGGTTGTCGACAATTATGTCGCTGGTGCCGCCAAGTTTAGCGGGAGTCGTTACACAGGTGGATGTTGGGCTTCCGGTCGAACAAGTAGAGGATGCCGGAAAGCCGGCGGTAATGCTGGAACTCTTCACGAAACCGTCAGAGGCGCCGCCGGCGGCGAAAAATAATCTGTCCGTGGTGCCGTCGAAAAATTCGCTCAGGGCGGAACATTCGTCGCCTTTGTGGGGTCAGTGACCCACGTCGTGGTCGGGGTGCTACTCAATTGCCCGTCCGGTGAATGGATACATATACATTTTTGGATTAGAGGGTTTCAGGGGCGCTGTTGGTGTTCCGGAGACAAAGCCGCAAGCCATAATGTGTCCATTCGTACTTCCATTGGTCCAAAAAGCGTTGTCGAAATCGGCCGCATGAACATTAAGCCCAGTGCAATCGCCATTGCCGCTCGCGGATCCGAGATCAACCGTAGTAAATGTGGTCGTCGAAGTGAAGTTTGCAGGCGCCTGATTTATTGCTCCACCAATCAAATAGACACTGCTGCATCCAGTAAACGCGAAGACCTGATCAATCGTAGGGTTGGCGTTATCAGTCGCGACCATAGGCGGGTCGACAATTCCGAAACCGGTATCGCCGAAGTTCGGATCCGCCGTCCATCCGATTGAAAGGGTGGCCGCTGTTCTCTTCGCTGGGTTAGTTAGGCTTATCGCGTACAGGTAGCCGTTGGCGTCCCCAATGAAAATTCGGTCCGGCACTGTCGTCGACCGTAGGAGCGGTCAGAATTTTGCTTTTTCCAGACGTTACAACGGTGACCGGCCAGTTCGTGTCCGAAACCACCACTGGCGTGCCTCCTCCGAAGACTGGACTGATTTTGTAGAGTTTGCCGTCGCCGGTACCTACATATGCCGTGTCGGTTCCGTAATCAATCCATGGCGATGTAGGCGAACCCGATCCGGAAATTTGTACCGTCGTCATGCAACTCGCTGTTGTCGGACTACTACACGAAGTCGGCGTAGAAGGACTGAGCACGCTTCCGGTCTGCGAAGGCGGTACTGGGATTGGATTGAGGCAACACCAGCACGTGGAAGTACGAGCCCAGCCGTAGCTGTCTCTACAAATGCCACTTTCCCCCCGAACTCTGAGATCGCCGGCGAGGTCGTAATTTTGCCGCCGCTCTGGGTCACCGTGTTATAAGCAAAAGCAACCCAAGGTGTACCGCCGTTGCAGGCAGGACTTGCGCCTGTATAAAGGTTGTTAATTCCGACCAGGTTGGCTTGCGTACCGGAATTTACCGTAAGTCCGTAGACTAGAAAATCATTGTTGCAACTCTCGACAGTGACGTCGTAGCCGTATTTTGCCGGCGATTGATTCGCTGGAACGTATCCGTTTTCGAGCGAAACCGACCAGTCAACTTTCATGGCGTTTCTGCGCGGTTTTTTATATCTTTTCGCCTCTTCCAATGCCGCCCTGCGCCTCACCATGTTGTAAACGTGCCTGGGTTCTGTCATTCCGGCTTTTAGTGCGGCTGTGCTGTCGTCTCCCGTCATTATGAGCTGCCGCGAACTCCAGTCCTGCGGATACCCCAAATGTCGAGCAGAAGTTTCGTTGCCGCTTCCTTGCGCAAAAGCGCTAGCGGATAGACCTAAACCTAGCAGTAGGTGGGTCATCATTCTAAAGCGATGAGTTAGTTCCACGATGCACCTTTTTCATCTTTAGGCGAAAGATGAAATCATTCTATGGCAAGTGACGTTAAATTCCCATAACCGGAAGTGACCCAAAAAATGCTCTTTAGTAACTGAGTTAAGGAATGACTGAATTAAAGATCCGACGGCAGGAAGGAAAAACTAGACATAGCTGTCACGAACTTTTTCTATTGCGCCGGCAGTTAAATGCTAAAACCCCGACCTTGCCGCATGCTAGCGCCATAGTTTCGAATACTCGTTCAAAACGAAAAGCGGGCTTTTCGTAGGGTTTTTTTGGCGAATCACTTTTTTGGCTGGAGACTTGGCCCGCCGGTAGCTTGATCTTTCTCATCCATGATTCAAGGCTATAACTAAACGGGTTTAGATTCAAATACCTTTAGGCGCCAAGCGAAGCAGTTAAAACGCCACGACATTTTAGAGGGTCATATCCAGTTCTACGAGGGGACGCCCGCGCCGTGCCCCGGTTGCGGCATCGCTGCCGCCGTCGTGGCTGCGGCAGCTTCGTTCAATATCCTATGGTGGATGGTGAACAGAGCCAGCTCCAATCGGTCAGAGACCCCGATCTTGTCGTAGACATTCCGAAGATAATTCTTGATGACCTGCTCGGTCGTTCCCAGTTGCGTGGCGATTTCTTTATTTTTGTATCCCTGGACAATCAGCGCAACGATGCGCAGTTCTTTTGCGGTCAGGCGGTCGCGCACCCGTAATCCGACCATATCGTTCTCGGTGAGTTCGCTGGGGACCGCGATATCCTGCACCCAATTTTCGCCGCGAGCTACCTTGCGCACGCAATCGACCAGCGCCGCGCTAGTAACATTGCGATAGACGACTCCGTTAGCCCCGGCTCCCATATAGCGTTGCGCGCTTTCGCCGGTGTCGGCCAGTACCACTACACGAGTCTTAGCTTTTGTGGCGGCTGCAAGGATCCCGGTAAAATCCGAATGGAAACCGCCCGCGACGATGAGCACCGCGGCGCGAAATTTATCCAGCGCCATAAACATCTGCTCTTGGGTTTGCGCCTGCGCCACAATGCGCATTTCGTCTTCGACCGCCAGAACTTTGGCGATCCCTGCACGGAAAATTGCCTGGTTATCGGCCAGAATAAGTTTCAGCATCGCGTCAGCACCTCATTACTCATGACGAACGAAATCGTACGAATCGATGACACACGCCACACCGTGCGCTGCCGAAGCCTTCGCCCCACCACCCGGCTCATCCCTGCGCACCACGCGGCCTTTGCACTTCACCATTACTGGTTCTTTCGCGCCGGTAACTTCGGGCGGCAACGAAATTTCAAACTCGACGTTGGAGCCCATTTCCAGATTGGCGTCGGCTCGAATGTAAACGCCGGCTGCGCTGAGGTTGCCCGTGACGCCGGTATGTTCGGCATTCTCTTCCGCCGCGTGAATCTTGATTGGCAGTTCTAAGGGAAATCTTTTCCCCGTCCGCGCTTCGGACACAAGACCTCCTCGCTCCTGACCATTCTTGCCCGTAAATGCCAGGTCGGCGATATGTTTCTCCAGTAAAATCCGAGTAAATGGCTTAGGGGCGGTTATATCACGGATGCCCTGTCCGTTAAAAGCCTCTTACTGCGCGGATTTAGGTAGCAATTAGGTTCCGCAAGCCGAGGAAACCGTCGTCTTATCTGGATAAAACGGCACGCGCCGCACAATTAGTGCACCGGTTGCTTTACCGACTCCAGGAACTTGGTTTGGCACTGTTGGGCGGAAGCGAGCAGTTCAGCGAACCCAGGACTATGCCGCAACTTCGCGAGTAGAGGATCAGACTGCAAAGCTGAAACCGCGCAGTAGTTCTTGCTTATGGCGCTCTGAATCAATCGGATTCCGCCTTCTGCCGCGCCGCAGTATGCCAGCATGGCGCCCTGGTAATAGCGCGTCTCCGGATCGGATACCGCCGCCACTTCCGCTTCGGCTTTTTGCGCGATGCTGTCGAAATTCGCAGGAGGATTGGGTGCCAGGCAAGCTTCCAATAGATCCTTATGGTCAAAAGGATTCGAGGAGACCTTTTTCACTGCCGTCCGCGCTTCATCTATCTTTCCCTCGCGCACTAGAGTTGCCACCACCATATTTGCCGCCCATTCCGATCCGGTGTCGAGATGGATAAACTCTGCAGCCCGCGTCATCCGTCCTGATTCCAAAAACGCCCAGGCGCACGAGCGGAATTCGTAATTGCCGGAGTCCAGTGCCATGGCAACATCGCATTCATGCATTGCCTCTGGCAACATTCCAGCGTAGCGAAGTACATAAGACAGGGTGAAATGAGATTCAGCGCTTTCCGGGCGGCGTTTCACTAAATTCTCAGCCTGCTCGTAAGCTTTCCCTATATCACCCCGCTCCGCCGTCCGCAGAATGAGGTGTGCCGATGCGGAGTAGAGATTAGGATCCAGGCTTAGAGCGTGCTCATACGCGTCAATCGACTTTTGCAGTATGGCCGGGCCTCCATTTGCATACGCAGCGGAATAGTAGTAACGCAGACCGAGAGCGGCCCACGCCGGCGCGTACGTGGAATCCATGGTCACCGCCTCTTCCAAAATCGAGATAGCGGATTTATTGGGCTCGGGATCGTGGGAAATTGCGAGGCTGCGCAGATATAAGTCGTACGCGTCCTGATTCTTGGGTTTCGTGCCCGCCTCCACGAAGCCTTCCGCGGCTCCCAACTGTGGCAATAGTCCCTGGCGCATCCTGGTTGCCAGTTGACTTTGCATCGCGATCAGATCCTGCGATGGCACACTCAACGTTGTCTGCCAGATCAGGCGGTTGCTGCTCACGTCGATCGCCTCAACGGTTACTAGTAACTGCTTACCTTGAAGCAAATAATGTCCGGTTAATATGGTTGAAACGTGCAACTCGCGGCCGGCTTGCTGCGGATCGGCGTCTTGCGCGGAGAACTTGCGGGTGCTGGTCGTCGGCCGCACATCCAGCGAACGCGTATACATAAGAACGTTCGAAATTTCGTCGGCCAATGCGAACCGCAAATAGTCGATTCCATCCGCGTTATTTATGTTTTGCAGTGGGAGCACCGCGATTGTAGTGGCTCGCTGGGAAGGCTTCAGAACACGATGGCGAACCCACCACGTTCCCACCGACGCCAACACCATAAACAGGACTAGAGCCGTTCCGATTAGAAGGTACTTGTGATTCAAAGACGCATGCTCAAATGTCTTGGACCCCCGCAACGGGGATAGATTGCGGAGGGCTGTTCGGCTCAATCCTGATTCTGTCTCTTTCTTCAGGCGCAATAAATCTGCCTTGATTTCCTCCGCCGTTTGATAGCGCTTCGCGCGATCTTTTTCCATGGCCTTGCCGATGATCGCTTCGAGTTCTACGGGAAGGCTGGGATTGAGACGGGTCGGAGACTGCGGCTTTTTGTTCAACACCGCATCGAGTGTGGTCACGATATTGGTGCCGGCAAATGGTTTCTTTCCCGCCGCCATTTCATACAGCACAACGCCAAACGAAAAAATGTCGCTGCGCGCGTCCAATTCCTCGCTGCGGGCCTGCTCGGGTGACATGTAAACCGCCGTCCCGGGAATTACACCCATCTGCGTCAGCGATTCGTCGGCAGGACCATCGCTCGCGGCCAGTTGCTCGCGGAACACTTTTGCCAGTCCGAAGTCCAGAACCTTGATTTGTCCATTCTTGCCGATAAATATGTTCGCCGGCTTAATATCCCGATGCACAATCCCTTTTTCGTGCGAAGCGATCAAAGCATCGGCGACATGAACGGCGATATCCAGGATTTCTTCAAGATCGAGTGGTTTGCCTCGAAGGCGCTGCTTGAGGCTTTCCCCATCGAGCCGCTCCATGACGATAAAGGGATGACCGTTGTTGTCTTCAATGTCATGAATCGTGCAGATGTTGGGATGATTCAGTTGGGAAGCGGCGCGAGCCTCGCGGCGGAAGCGTTCCAGCACGCGGGGATCCTTGGCCATTTCGTCAGGCAGAAATTTGAGCGCGACGTGGCGTTGCAGGCGCGTATCTTCGGCCCCGTAAACGACACCCATCCCGCCGCCACCGAGTTTCTCGGTGATGTGATAATGCGAAATGGTCTGATCGAGCACGAAGGAAGGACTCCGCTCCTTGGGCCGCGATATTAGGCCCAGCCAGATTCTAAGTCAAACGCGACCGCCGCGCTTCTTTCCGCTATCGTTCGCTTCAACGGAACACTAGCCATTGTAGTCGTGCCCCTCCGCCAAAAGTACCATCCGCGCCGCCGTCATACTTGTTCGCGAAAGATAGACAGGATTGCATCCGCCCCAATTGACCGCAAATCGCAAAAACTAGGTTAGAATCCCGGTGCAATGTCTCGGTATCTGACATTCTGCGGTTTTTTATTGGTCAACTTCGTTGTTGCCCTTATTGGAACGGCGATTCTAAACACGACTGTGGGAAAAATGATTCCCTCTCACTCGGCCGCGGCAATTGTCAGGAAAGAAATCATTTTGAGCATCGTGTGTGCGGCTCTAATCGGATTTGTTATGTGGCGAGCATGGCAGAATTCGGCGGCAAAGTGGATTTGGGTTCCAGCCGTAGTTTGGTTTGCATTTGGATACTTAACCATCGCTGGGAGCGACGATGTGTTTGGTCGACTCTCTGGCTTCCATTCCGACAGCGTCCTAACTGTGCCCGATATGAGAAGTTTTTTCGCATTTTCAATTCCGTTAGTTCGTGCCATTTCTTATTCTTTGGGAGCATATATTTCTGCGTCCGTGCACTCGGCAAGCGCGGCTCCCCACCAATAGCATTCAGTTTGCAGGTTCGGCGATGGCACTAGCTGGCCGCAAGATATTGAAAGATCGCTTTTTCATCGTTGACATTGACCAACCGGGACAGGCCATGCCGAAAGAGCTCTTCAAATCTGCTGCCATCGGCGTTACGGCCGGATTCGTGATCGGAAGCCTGCTGTCCATCGTCTCAGGAAACATCTTTGTCCTATTTAGTGTGGCAACGCTTGGACTCTTTGTCGGGGTAATTGTCGGAATAGTACACCGCAACGATCCCTAAAAGAACAATACGGCATAATCGAAATTTCGCTCATTGCCTGCGCGACCCACGACACTGCGTGCCACGTTTAGTCGCTGGAGATAATCCCGCCAAACGCGACCGCCGTGGATTCTTTCCGCTATCTTCGGTTCGACGAATAGCCGTTCTAGTCACGCCGCCGGCCAAAGTAGGATCCACGCCGCTGTTATACTCGTCTCGATCTCTGAGTCGGCCGAGGAATACTCTCATTGCGTCCCCAGGACATTAATAAAAGCTTCGCCGATTTATTCGGGACGACTCCTCGAATTGTCAGCGCGCCGGGACGTATAAATTTGATCGGCGAGCACACTGATTACAACGAAGGCTTCGTTATGCCCGCGGCCATCGAATTCCATACCTGGGTCGCAATCAGCGGCCGGGCCGGCAGAAAAATCGTCGCCCACTCCCGCAAATGGAACGAAACCGCGGAATTTTCTCTAGATGACACCGATGCATCCCCGAGGCATCAATGGTTGGATTATGTGCGGGGGGTCGCTATTCAACTCCTCGCGGCGGGCTACAAACTATCTGGATCGAATCTGCTCATCGATTCCGACGTTCCCATGGGCGCAGGTCTAAGCTCGTCGGCGGCGCTGGAAATCGCGAGTGCTCTGGCCCTAATGTCCACAGCGCAAAACGGAGCATTATTAGATGGGCTAACGATTGCCAAACTTGGCCAGCGCGCCGAAAACCAGACGGTGGGCGCCCGTTGCGGGATCATGGACCAATTCGCGTCCGTCCATGGAAAAGCTGGGCACGCCTTGCTGCTCGATTGCCGTTCGCTCGAATTCCAACTATTGCCCATTCCAGGGGATGTCAGCCTGGTCGTTTGCAATACGATGGTTCCTCATCGCAATGTCAGCGGCGAATATAACCTCCGCCGTGAGCAGTGCGAAATGGGGGTAAGTTTTTTGGCGTCTAAAATTCCGGGGGTTCGTGCTTTGCGTGACGTTTCCGCCGGGCAACTTCAGCAATATGGCGCGGGATTGGAAGAAACAATTTTTCGCCGTTGCCGTCATGTAATTACTGAGAATGATCGGACTCTGAAGGCCGCCGAGGCTTTGCGTTCCGGACAAATCGAGCGGTTTGGCGAGCTAATGTATGCTTCGCATCGCAGCTTGAGAGACGATTATGAAGTCAGTTGTCTCGAACTCAACGTCATGGTTGAAATAGCTTCATCATTGCCGGGCATTTATGGCGCGCGCATGATGGGCGGAGGATTCGGCGGTTGCACCATCAATCTAGTGAGCAAAGAAAACGCATCCGAATTCCGCGAGACTATTTCGAAGTTATATAGAAGTAAAACTGGCCTCGATCCGCAGATTTACATCACCACCGCCGCTGACGGCGCGGGACCGGTTTCCCAATGATGGCATTGTCACAGTCCGTTGGACGAGGGCGCCCTCGCCGCGTTCTTTTGATGCAGTGCCCCTAAATGCTTAATCTGACCGAATCCTCCCACCGCCGCCTGAACCCTCTTACCGGAGAATGGGTGCTCGTCTCCCCTCATCGCACCAAACGCCCGTGGTTGGGGCAGGTCGAAGCCGCTTCCCGGGAAGTAGAAGCCGTCTTATGATCCGTCATGTTATCTGTGTCCGGGGAATGAACGCGCGCGCGGAATTCATAATCCGAAATACGACTCCACTTTTGTCTTCGATAACGATTTCCCAGCCCTGTTGCCGTCTTCCTCTGAGGAAGACCTGAACCACCACGATCTAATCGTCGCTCAGGGCGAATCAGGAATTTGTCGCGTAGTTTGTTTCTCTCCCCGGCATGACCTGACTCTCGCGCAAATGTCGCCCACGGAAACGAAAAAGGTTATCGACGTATGGGCCGGACAGTTTACTGATCTCGAAGCAAAGGACGACATAAGCTATGTACAGATTTTCGAAAATCGCGGCGCCGCAATGGGCGCGAGTAATCCTCACCCGCATTGCCAGATATGGGCCACGAGTTCGGTTCCCAACGAACCGCTAAAAGAACAGAGTTCATTGCTGAAGTATGCGGCCACGCATCATAAGTGCCTGCTTTGCGAATACTCCCTTTACGAAGCACAGAGCGGCGAACGGCTAGTCCTGAGCAATGAACATTTTCAAGTGGTGGTGCCTTTCTGGGCGGTATGGCCTTTCGAAACCTTAATTACTGGAAAACGTCACGTGGCTGATATTGCCGTCCTCAATTTTGATGAGCGGGACGCGTTCGCGGAAATCCTCGGCAAACTGACTCGCGGCTACGACCGGCTCTTTGACGCCTCCTTTCCCTATTCGATGGGAATTCATCAGCGTCCCACAGATGGAAAAAACCATCCTGAGTGGCATATGCACACACATTTTTATCCGCCGCTATTGCGCTCCGCTACCGTCCGGAAATTTATGGTGGGGTTTGAAATGCTGGGAAGCCCGCAGCGCGATATCACTCCCGAAGCTGCGGCCGCCCGCCTGCGCGAACGGCTCGCCGAATGATTGCGAACATCAGTCTCGTTTGGTTCGCGAATAGTTTTTGGCGTATGCCGGAACTTCCTGACCCGCGATTAGCTTTCCATCCGCCAGCGGCGAGCCCGCCGCAATTTCCAAAGGTATAACCCCCGCCCAGGTGGGAAAATCGTAATCGCCTTCGTCATCCTTCGGCGGCCCGGTGCGCACCTTCGCCGAAAACTCGGTAATCGGCAATCGCAAAACCGTAGTCGCCTTCAATTCTTGCGCGGTCGGTTGCCGAACATCATCCCAGCGCCCAGCAATTATGTGCTCCGATATCACTCGCAAGGCTTCCAATTTTTGTTCCGTGCCTTCAACTGCAACCGCGTTGCCCAGGACAACCACCGACCGGTAATTCATAGAATGATGAAAAATGGATCGCGCCAGCACCAGCCCATCCAGAATCGTGACCGTCACGCAAACCGGAATCCCTGCTCCCACCTGCCGCAACATTCTGCTGGCCGCCGACCCATGAATATATAGGCTGTCATCTTTCCTGCCAAAACTGGTCGGAATCACGAATGGCTGGCCCTCCAAATCGAATCCCACATGACAAATAAAACCTTCATCAAGAATTTTATAGGCCGATTCGCGATCATAGGACCCGCGCTCCGGAATGCGGCCAACTCGGGTACGGCTGGTCGGATTTTGGATTTCGGACATGATGACTCCTGCGTAAGACAGTGCGGATGGAAAAGAGTGTAGCAGCAGCGAGACGCCGTCTCATGAATGCAATGGCGATCAAATTACGAACTTGATATTCTCGTGCGCGAAATGATCGCTTCATTCTTGAGCTCTCCCGAAGAATCCATCTCGGATTCTTGTGTCGAGGCCGGCCATCTGCAATGCGAAGTGCCCAATAGTGCAAGAGCTTTCGAGTGCAATGCCCAACCTAGTTGAGCGGATGCCGGCCGAGTAAAAGTGCTAGGCTAAGTTCATGCATCGTGCGCCCTGGTTACCGATTTTGCTCGCTTCTGTGATGCTGGCATCGCCCCTTTTTGGACAACAGACGGACGACTCGCAACCCACTCAGCCAGGCGAGAATGTCGATGTCGTGACCCAGATTCAGCAACTGCGAGCCGACATTGAGCGGCTGACGCAACAGCTTGATCGTCTCAATAATGAAGTTAAGAGTTTGCAGGCCAACCAAGCGACGGTTTCCAGGGCAACTAAACCCGCCGCGAGCCCCGCTCCGTCCGCTCCGGCGCCTGCCGCGGTAACGCCCGCCGTCTCACCCACCGACGAAACCAATCCCATTACAACCTTGATATTTCGGGACGGAAGGCGTCTGGAAACAAGGAACTACGCAATCGTGGGGGAGAGTATCTGGGTTTACACTGAGCAGGATTCTAAAAAGTATCGGGTTGCAGATTTGAATATCGACGCCACCAAGAAGGCGAACGCCGATCAGGGCGTGCTATTTCAGCTTCCCCCCAATCGCTGAACTATTTACTCAACAGTTGTTCCCGCAATCGCCGCGATAACTTCACCGCCAGCGATTTATAAAAACGATAGGCAAGATGTGGGAATAATTCAAAGACATCGGTCAACACCGCCCAGTCGATTGCGTAGGCCTGTCCCTCTTCTCCAACCATTGCGGTTGCACTGGCCAATCCGTTCTCCAGATATGCCATTTCCCCGCAAATTTCTCCTGGGCCAATCGTTGCGACCTTCGCTCCGCCAACGGTTATGTCGACGTGGCCTTCCAGCAAAATAAAAATTGTCTGCTCGCGTTTACCTTGTTTAATAATAATTTCATTTTTCTGAAGCGGCACCCTTCGGCACTTGTCGATGATCAGCACCCAGTCATTTGGAGTTAGAAATTCCAGACGGTCGGGCGCGGTTCTTAAGACCGTCATTAATTGCTCCCGGGGTGCGGCTGTCTTTTGTTCCATTAGGTTTTGGAAGTGAAACGAAAGGATACCAGAGGCCTGAGGCACAAGATGTATACAGTTAGGTACCTAATGGCCATGGCCCGGGGACATTACGAGGAAGCGCGCCCCGGACGAAAACGGATGCAGTAGATGATTCCAAACAAAAATAAGATAGCTCCCCACCACACGCCGGCGTGCAAGTTGAAGAGCACGACGCCCGGATTTTCCGGGGGGTTTACCAACTGATAAATGCCCGCCGCTAAAATCAGTGCGCCATTAACAGCCAGCGATATTCCGATAAAAAACCAAATGGAGAGCATGGTCAAAAACCTCCGCTTTACCAGAATATAATGTTAAGAACGAAGAAAATCACGATCACAATCGCCGCCCAGAATAGCGGCTTTTGATATAGCGGGACATTGCCAATCGAAGGCACCTCGGTCAGTCCATAGACCAAGCCAGTTAATTGCGCGTCGGTTTTTGGTTGGGTCACCATACTTACGACAAAAGTTACGATGACACAAACAATAAAAGACCACAGCGCTTGATACATATCCTGGGCCAATGCTTTCGCGTCCGGCGATAGCGCCACATAGCGGAGCGCGGTCGGATCTATTTTGACCCATGTCCACATGCTGACGGAAGTCAGAGTCCCGCACAGCAATCCCCAGAAGCCGCCTGGACCAGTCGCACGCTTCCATAGCATACCCAGCAAGACGGTGCCGAACAGAGGCGCGATGAACCAACTGAACAGCGCCTGCACGTAATCCATGATGCTGGCGGAATGCATCACCAGGTAGGCGGTGCCCACGCTTATAAGCACCCCTACTACTGTTGTCCAGCGGCCCATGTTTACGTAGTGGTGATCGCTGGCTTTGGGATTAATCAGCGGCCGATAAATATCGTAAGTCCAAACGGTGGTGAATGCGCTGACATTGCCTGCCATCCCCGACATGAATCCTGCGATCAACGCTGTGATGCCCAGTCCGAGCAATCCGGGGCCGCAATACCGCGCCAGCATTAACGGAAGAACGTCGTTATAACTGTGGCCGCCAGTGACGGCAGCAACCGACTCCGGAACCAATTTCATCGGCAGTACCGCGAGACCCAGCAGTCCGGGCAGAATGACGATGAACGGCACCATCATCTTGAATCCCGCTCCGATAATCGGCGCCATTTCCGCGCTGCGAATGTCTTTCGCCGCCAGGATCCGTTGCACTACCAGAAAATCCGTTGTCCAGTAACCCATGGAAATGACCGCGCCCAGCCCGAACACAATTCCGGTCCAATGAATTCCCATGGGGTTCGTGCTGAAATGGCCGAGCCCCGACCAGAGGTGAACATATTGTTCTGAAGCTCGCTGCGCGATCATCACTTTCAGATTGCTCCAGCCGCCGGTTTCATAAAGCCCGAGAATGGGGATGAGCAGCGCGCCCGCCCAGATCAAGAAAAATTGCAGCACTTCATTGAAAATCGCCGACCGCAGGCCGCCCAATGCCACATAAATCGCGACCGTGATGGATGAAACCCAAATGCTGAAATTGATGTCCCAACCCAACACGATTTGCATGACCTTAGCCATGGCGAACATGTTGACGCCGCTCATCAGCACGGTCATAAAGGCAAAAGAAATCGCGGATAATGCCCGGCTAGGCTCGCCGAAACGCAACTTCAAATATCCCGGCACGGAGTGTGTCTTTGAAATGTAATAAAACGGCATCATGACCAGCGCCAGGAATAGCATCGCCGGAATCGCGCCGATCCAATACCAATGCGTCGCTAAAATTCCATACTGATATGCCGAGCCCGCCCAGCCCATCAATTCAAGAGCGCCTAGATTCGCGGAGAGAAAGCTCAACCCGGCGACCCAGGCGGTCATTTCGCGGCCAGCCATGAAAAAATCTTCGCCGGTATTCGCTCGTCCCCGCAGGTAGAACCCGATTGCCAGAACCAGCACAAAGTAAAAAGCGATGATGGCTACATCGACGCCGGATAAGTGCACGAGCCTGCTGGGGATTTCCAGGGCCAGGAGATGCATCGTTACTCCATTTCCTCAGTGGTTGGAATGTGTGAGAAATTCTCGAACACCGTATGTTGCTTGAAATGCAAGATGCGACGGAATGTCGGTAGAATATCTCGCATTAAGCAAAGCTGGTGTTAACGTTAACGATTCGCGGGCCAAAAATATTTGAATTTGCCGCCGACTGGTTGTACTCCGCGCTTCTAAATGATGTCAAGTTCTTTGCTGCGGCTGATTTTTTATGCGGGGCCCTGTTTTTTTCCAGTGAGCTTCAGAGAAGGGGGGCGGGACGCCGCAACAAATGCTTGCTATTTATTGGCGGACCAAAGTAAAAAGGGTTCCCAGCATTGCCAGGCTCATTATGACTCAGATTAAATGTTTGGTGGTTGCGTTGTGGCTGCTTCTTATCGCCTTGCCTACCGTTCATGCTCAATGGACTCCCGCGAATCCAGTTACGGCGGTCCAGCAGCAGTCCGATGGCGTGCTGTTCACCATGGGACAAGGCACGCTCAAAGTCCAAGTCTGCACCGACTCAATTATTCACGTCCTGTATTCCGCGACCGCGTCTTTTTCGGAACATCCTAATTTCGTTATCACAAAAACCAGTTGGCCGCAGGTTCAATTTAGTATGCAGGCCACCGACAATGACGTTACGATCTCGACCTCGCAACTTAAGGTCGTAATCGCTCGCAAAGACGGCGCCATTACATATCGCGATGCGCAGGGCAAACAACTGGTGCAGGAAGGTTCTCGCAAGCTCACTCCCGTGAAAGTGAATGGCGAAGATACTTATCGCGCCGAATCGTTCATCAATATTTATGGATCGCGCGAAGGCCTCTACGGACTGGGCCAGCACCAGGGCGGCGTGTGGAATTATCGCGGCGAATCTGTGGATATTTCGCAAGACAACACCAATATCGCGGTGCCATTTTTAGTTTCGAGCAACGGCTACGGAATTTATTGGAACAATGACTCGCGCAGCCGCTTTAACAACCGCTTCGCGAATTACATGTACATTAGCTCTGACGTCGCCGATGTAATTGACTATTACTTTTTCTACGGCCCTGAACTGGATCAAGTCATTGCCGGCTATCGCGAACTCACCGGGCAATCCCCAATGTTTGGCAAGTGGGCCTACGGGTTCTGGCAGTGCAAGAACCGTTACAAATCGCAGGAAGAAATTCTGGGCGTGGCGCAAAAATATCGCGACCTTCACATTCCTGTCGACGACATTGTGCAGGACTGGTTCTGGTGGAATCGTAAAGGCGAATTCGTCTTCAATAAAAATTATCCCGATCCCAAAGGGATGATCGACGAACTGCACAAATTGAATTTCCATCTCATGATTTCCATCTGGCCGTTCTTCGAGCCGGGCTCAGCGAATTACGATTACATGGATAAGCAAGGATGGTTTGTCGACAAATTTAAATTTGCCAAGCCGCCTTATCACACGTCCGGGATGGCGGTTTACGACGCGACCAATCCTGAGGCCAGAAAATTTTACTGGAACGCAGTAGATAAAGGTTTGTTCCAGATCGGCGCAGATGCCTGGTGGATGGATACCACCGAACCAGAAACCGAGGGCCAGGAAGAAAATATTTTACTGGGCCACAAGCTGGCCATCGGCAGCGGCGACCGGTATGTGAATGTATACCCGTTGCTCGATACTCAAGGCGTTTATCAGGGACAGCGCAGTGTCACGGATAAGAAACGAGTTTTCATTTTGTCGCGATCTGCGTTCGCTGGTTCGCAGCGAAATGCGGTGACCGCGTGGTCGGGCGATATCAATTCGGATTTCTTTAGCTTCCGGCGTCAGATTCCCGCGGGACTTAATTTTGCTCTCTCCGGCATTCCCTATTGGACAACCGATATTGGCGGATTCGTTTTCGGCGATCCCGACGATCCCGCGTATCGCGAACTTTTTATTCGATGGTTTCAGTACGGAACATTTAATCCGGTGCTGCGAGTCCACGGCACGCGCAAGACCGATCAAAACGAGTTGTGGTCGTATGGTCCAGACGCGCAGAAGATCCTGGTGAATTTTGACCGCCTTCGATATCGCATGTTGCCATATATCTATTCGCTGGCCTGGAAAACGACTAGCGAAGGCTACACGCCGATGCGTCCGCTGGTAATGGATTTCCGGACCGACGTGCGGGCCCAAAACGTCGGCGATCAGTTCATGTTCGGCCCGGCATTTTTGGTGAATCCTGTGACCGAACCGGCCGCAACTTTCCGAAACATTTATCTGCCGAAAGCAAAGTGGTACGACTTCTGGTCCGGAACATCTGTGGACGGCGGTGTCGAAATGGAAGCCGACGCTCCCATAGATCGCGTTCCACTCTACGTCCGCGCGGGATCGATCTTACCTTTGGGGCCGGATGAAGAATGGTCGACCGAGAAGCAGCCCGATCCCATTGAGCTTCGCGTTTATCGCGGCGCCGACGCGGACTTCACTTTATACGAAGATGAAAATGACACTTATGATTACGAAAAAGGCGTTTACGCGACAATTCCGCTGCATTGGGATGACGCTAAAAAAATGCTCACCATCGCCGCTAGAAAAGGTCAATTTCCGGGAATGCTGCAAAGCCGCACTTTTCGGGTCGTATTCGTCGGAGACCATCATGGTGTGGGCGTCGGCCCCACCGATAATCCGGACAAAGTAGTAACGTATTCCGGCGATGCAATATCAATTACAAAGTAAGTAAGTCTGCGTAGGGACAGCCGCCCTCGGCTGTCTCATTTGATTTTGCGTATCGCGGCCGGACAGCCGTGGGCGGTTGTCCCCACGCGAGCTGCAATTGTAGGAGGTTTGTTTGATATCACGCTCGTTTCGGATGATCTTCATTTGTGTGCTACTGGCCTTGTTCGCAGCAGCCCAGTCGAACACAGGCTCCCAAAATCTCATCCCCACGCAACTTCCCGGCCAAGACGCAATACTGATGGGAACTGCTTGGTATCCCGAGCAATGGCCGGAGTCGCGGTGGGAAGAGGATCTCCGGCTCATGGAAGCCGCGAACATCAAAGTCGTTCGTGTCGCGGAATTTGCGTGGAGCAGACTCGAGCCTTCTGAGGGACATTACGATTTCGACTGGCTTGAACGCGCGATTAACCTCGCGGCGAAACATCATATCGTTTCGGTCGTCGGAACGCCCACCGCAACTCCTCCCGCGTGGCTAACTCAGAAATATCCCGATGTGTTGCGCGTCGAAGAAAATGGACGGCGCGCGAAACATGGTAATCGCGCGCACGGATCCGTATCTTCTCCTCGATACCGCACTTTCTGTCGTGACATCGCAACTCGGATGGCGCTTCGCTTTGGGCACAATCCCAATGTCGTCGGATGGCAAATCGACAACGAGTATGGATATGCAAATATGTCCTTCGATGATGCCAGCAAAAAGATTTTCCAGGATTGGCTGAAAGCAAAATACAAAACTCTGGACAATCTAAACGCGCAATGGACGACCACATATTGGAGCGAGGCTTACGACAACTGGAGCGAGATACCTATTCCCATCGGAGGCAACAATCCCGGACTGCGTCTGGAATGGAAGCGCTTCGTCACTTACGAATGGACGCAGTACCAGCAAAATCAAATCGACGCCATCCATCAGCACGCGGAGCCGCGACAGTTCGTCACCGGCAATCTCATGGGATTCTTCGACGGCTTCGATCACTACATCATCACCAAGCCTCTGACGTTCGCGTCATGGGATGACTACGTAGGCAACGGTCACGTCGACCAATTTAAGAATGGGCTAACTCACGACCTCACGCGCGGATTTAAACGCGAGAATTTCTGGGTGATGGAGACGCAGCCCGGCGCGGTGAATTGGCACTCCGTAAATAATTTCTTAAATCGCGGCGAGGCGCGCGCCATGGCCTGGCAGGCAATCGCCCACGGCGCCGATGACGTCAACTATTGGCAATGGAGAAGCGCGCTCAATGGACAGGAACAATATCACGGCACCTTGCTCGGCCCCGATGGCACGCCGGTGCCGTTCTACGACGAAGTCAGCCAGACGGCGCATGAATTCAGCAAAGTTCAGAGCGCATTCAAGGGCACCACGGTCCAATCGCAAGTTGCATTGCTTTATTCTTACGACAGCCATTGGGCAATCCAATTTCAGAAGCATAGCGAGAACTACGACGACATAAAAATTCTGGAAAGTTACTATCGCAATCTACGGCCGCTCGCGCAGTCGGTGGATGTCGTCAGCGCCTACGCTCCACTTTCGGACTACAAATTAGTAGTTGCGCCCAGCCTGAATGTCATTCCCCAAGATCTGGCGAAGCATCTCATCGACTACGTGCAAAACGGTGGGCATCTCGTGCTCGGGCCCCGCTCGGGAATGAAAGATCAGTTCAATTCTCTGTTGCGGCAGCGACAGCCCGGCTTTCTAGTCGACGCTCTCGGTGGACGAGTCGAGCAATACTACGCGCTCGAAAAAGATGTTCCGCTCTCAGGCACGTGGGGTGACGGACAAGCCACCATCTGGGCCGAGCAGTTGAAAACATCCGCTCCCGATGCTGAAGTGTTACTCAAGTATGGCAAAAGTAATGGATGGCTCGACGATCAGCCCGCGGCCATCACCCATCCCTTTGGAAAAGGCCGCATTACTTACATCGGAGCTGTGCTCGATGACAAACTCATGGCCGCCGCCGCTCAATGGATGGTGCAGCAGAGTGCCATAACTCCAATCTTCGGGCCGGTGCCGGATGGCGTGGAGGTTAGCCGCCGCAACGGGAATGGACACGACGTTTTCGTCCTCATCAATTTCGCGGCAGACTCCCGGACCGTGGGGCTGCCGCATTCCATGAAATTATTATTGGCGAATACCGAAGCGAGCAGCGTCGAGCTGCCGCAATACGGCGTAGAAATTCTGGTGGATTCCAAATAGCTCGCGGTCGCTGATGATGTAATATCCGCCAACAATGAAATTCTTTAATCTTTTTGTTCTTGCTGCAGTCATCGCCCTTTCATGCGTG
Source organism: uncultured Acidobacteriaceae bacterium (assembly GCA_963849315.1). GTDB lineage: Bacteria > Acidobacteriota > Terriglobia > Terriglobales > Acidobacteriaceae > PALSA-188. The sequence continues at coordinate 1,773,413 of CAWKGT010000002.1, forward strand.
GCCGCAGGTGCGCAGGAACTCAAATTCGCGGAGTTGGGAGACTTCAAATTAGTCAGCGGTGCAGTCATCCATGAGTGCCGCGTCGGCTATCGAACTTTCGGACAACTAAATGCCAGCCGATCGAATGCCATCCTGCTGCCTACCTGGGCGAACGGCACCTCGGAACAGCTCAAAGGAAGTGTCGGGCCACACGCGCTTCTCGATGACACCAAATATTTCGTGATTGCCGTCGATGCTCTTTCTAACGGCGTTTCGTCTTCCCCATCCAACAGCACTTCGCAGCCGCACATGCGCTTTCCGAAAATCACCCTGCGCGACATGGTGAACTCGCAGCACCAACTCTTGATGCAAACCTTGGCCATCGAACACTTGAAAGCGGTCGTGGGAGTGTCCATGGGCGGCATGCAGACATTCGAATGGATGGTGGCGTATCCCACTTTTATGGACATCGCAATTCCTATCGTTGGATCTCCGCGGCTTGCCCCATACGACCTATTGCATTGGCAAACGGAAATCGATGCGATTGAGCAGAATCCCGCGTGGAATCATGGGGACTATACGGAGAATCCCTCCCGCCGGCTGGAATTCGAGCTCGGCGCGCTGATTCTAACTACGCCGGGCCTGTACAACCAGAAACATACTTCGCGGACGGTTTTCGACGATCTAAATAAGGCGGACTCAAATCCCACCACCGATGCTAATAATAAAATTCGTCAGGTAGAGGCGATGATGGCCCTTGATGTCTCCGCCGATTTTGGAAAAGAAATGGCACGCCCCGCTGCAATCGTGAAGGCCAGAGTGCTTGTCATCGTTTCCCGCTTCGATCATGTTGTTACCCCGCAGCCTGCAATTGACTTCGCCGCGCTCATTCATGCTCCGCTGATCGAGCTCAATTCTGATTGCGGACATTCGGTCGGTGAGTGCGACGGCGCAAAAATAAACGCCGCCGTCGCGGAGTTTCTTGGCTGCGAAGCACACGGTGCGCAGACCTGTCGTTGAATTAGGAAGGAAATAAAATGGATATTCACAGACGACACTCTTTTTGCGTTCGGCTTGAAATGGCGTGCTTCAGGCGCGCCGTAGAGATTTTGATCTGATTAACAACGGGGCTGAAGCCCCGCCCCTTCAAAGCCCGTCCCCTGACAGGGGCTTCACCGTTACGGGAATAGGAGTCAACAACATGAGGAAGGATTGTGCGGCGTGAATCAATATCTTCTAGTTCTGATTCTGATCGTCGCGGTGCTGCTCGGGGTAAGCATCTTCCGCAGCCGCCTGGTTAAGAACAAAGCCGATTTTTTTGTGGCCGGACGCAACCTGCCTTCGTACGTTTTAATTGCCACGTTACTCTGTTCTTGGATCGGCGCCGGAAGCCTCTTCGCCGGAGCGGAAAATGCATTTCACAACGGATTCGCCGCCCTCTGGCAGCCTGCCGGCGGATGGCTCGGGCTGCTGATCATCTATTTCGTAGCGCCACGTGCCAGAAAGTTTGCGCAGTTCACATTGCCCGATCTGCTCGAGACTCGATATAACGCAACCGCGCGCGTCCTGGGGACCATCGCAATATTGTTTGCCTACACGGCGATCACTTCCTATCAGTTAAAGGGCGGAGGCGACATTCTTCACCTCGCAACCGGCGTGGATAACACCGTGGGAATGTACATCGTCGCTGGATTCGTGATCTTGTTCACGGCGATGGCTGGCATGTCGTCGGTGGCATGGGTTGATCTTTTTATCGGCATCCTGGTAACCGGGACAACTCTGGTCGCGACGCCAATGCTGTTTCATGAAGTCGGAGGATGGGCGGGCCTGCACGCCGCACTGCCGCCGGACCGCTTTCAAATACTCGGGCACCTCACATTCATTCGCGCCATGGAATTTTTCGTCCCCACCTTTCTGCTCATGTTGGGAAACCAAAGCATGTACCAGAAATTCTTTTCGGCGAAGTCCGCGAAAGACGCAAAAATAGCGGTTGCTGGATGGATTGTAGGAACTTTATTTCTGGAAACAGTAATCATCACCATCGCCGTTATCGGAACCGCAATGTTCGGCACCAATCCCGAAGTGGCCGACAAGCCTCGCGAGATGATTCCATTTGTGGCTCGTCACGGGATGCCCGCGTTGATGGGTGCGCTTCTCATGGGATCAATTTTCGCGAAGGTCATTTCCACGGCGAATAATTTTCTGTTTTCTCCCGCCACAAACTTGATCAACGATGTCTACATACGATTCATCAACAAAGACGCTACTCAAGCGAAAATTCTGTTCCTCTCCCGCACCATGGTCTTGCTGCTGGGACTGTTCGCGCTTGTCCAAGGCGCGTATTGGACGTCGGTATTAGCAATGGCCCTCTACGCCTACACAATTTACTCCGCCGCCATCACTCCCGTTGTGATGGCAGCATTTTTTTGGAAGCGCGCCAATGCGGCGGGAGCCGTCTCATCTATTGCGGTTGGCACGGTCGTGACCATTGCTTGGAATTATGGCGGCAAACATTTCCTACCACCGGCGTGGGCCGAAAGAGACGCCATTTTCCCGGCGCTCGTGGTGTCTGTACTCGCGTTAGTTATCGTGAGCTTCGCCACTTCGCCGCCCAATCCCGAAAAGTGGAAGCCGTTCATCGCCGAATGAAACAGCCGCTTAAGGGATATTGGGCAATGGGACAATCGTTCGTTTGTGCAAAAAGCTGTCGCTGTCGCCTATAACAAAAAAAACCCGGCCCAAAGGGATGACCGATGATCAATGCAAGATGTCCTACGTTTTTCGGCAGCTCGAAGATTTGCTTGACCGAAATCGTGTCTCCCGCGGTAATCATAGAGGTTAGCGCACGGCTCCGGCCGTGAGATCGTTCATATTCCGCTTGTGCTTCCCTGGACTGCCAGTAAGTATTCCCCCTGTCGTCGACAATATAAACGAATGTTTGAGGCTCGCTTTGTGGCCTGGCCCGGCCTCGGTTCGAGACCTCCATTGTCACAATCGCCAGTGTATTGCCAGATTTTGGGGCGGCCGCATAGGCGACATCCACGACACGCAAGCACCATTCATCAAAACATTGATTTTCTCCCATTGCTACCATCCGCTGTTTACTCAAAATTGAGGTTGCGATGAGAATGCCGAAGTAGACGCTCAAATAAACAGCGAATACTAAGGACATTTTCTTGGCCGCCGCATTACGCCGCCACACGAGAAGAATCACAGCAGCTAGAGCGCTCACTGAGACGAAAAGAAATGTTGCGATGAATAGCAGGTCAAAAATTGTCATGGGATTTCACATTTGCCTCTCATTTTATTCGTGCTGGGAATTAACAAACCTGCAAACCGAATGCTGAGGCGCTTCCATTACAATTGCATGATGGCCAATTTAACTCTGGTTTATGGACTCCGCCTACTACCTTCAGAAGAAGTTGCCGAAGTGGGGGACGCCACGCTCAAGCTGAAAAATGGCAACGAGGCGCATGTCACCATGCACGTGCTGGAGGGCAGCAAAAAAGAAATCGAAAAGCAGCTGAAAAATAGCCTCGATGCTTTCTTCGATTTCTACCCGGAAATTTAGCCTTTCAGCTTTTGCGTACTGGAAGATTTACTTCACATCCATATAATGAAAACTCACCACTTTCAGTTATGTTTTCCCGCTATCGCTATTATCGGCTCCGCTTGAGCGAAGCAGGCTTGCTGCCCAACAGCAAGATTGCGCAAGTCGCGTGGTATCTACTCGGGCTGGACGTGTTTCTGTTCCTGTTGCAGCGAGTTTTTCGAGCATTTGGCTCCGCCTACGGAAATGGCCTCGGTGCATGGGTCATATTCCTCAGCATAGTGGTCCTCGTCCCTTTCACCGTCTTAACCCTGAACTGGGTGAAGGCGAAAATGCTTTGGCGCCTTCGCAACCGGCTCATCGTTACATGGATCTTCGTCGGTGTAATTCCCGTAGTCCTGCTGGTAGTCCTGACGGTTGGCTCTCTCTACTTGTTTGCCGGACAATTTGCGACATTCATCGTTACCGCAAAATTAAATTCCGAACTCAACAGCCTGGAAGCTGCGAACTCGGCAGTCGCACACGAGCTAGCCGCAACAATGGCGGCCGGTGGTATACCAGAAGGTACCGCAATACAAAGTCTGCGAGAGACAAAAAGGTCGTGGTCTGGCCGTCATGTCTATGTATGGTTGGACGGCAAACTACTCCTGAGCAATTCGCCGAGAGGAACCTCGTCCAAAACGCCGCCATTGCCGTCGTATTTGAAGTCCGGTTTTTCGGAAGTCGTCCGTCATGATGGGAAACTGTCGCTTCGCGCCGTTGAAACTACTCCGGTCGGCAATACGAATCTAACCGTAGTATCCAGCGAATTATTAGACAGTAATCTCTTAGAAGAGTTTGGGGCTGGATTAGGAGAGATCACCCTTTACGCCTCTGGACTGACGTTGCGCAAAGTCGATCAAGCTGACATTTCCAAAGGAATAACCACTCGTAAAATTGCTGGGCCGCAGACATCCGTGGTGGCGAGCAATCCGCAGGGCATTTATCTCTTGGATACCGGCAAAGATTTGCCAACGCCGACCATCACCACCGGCACAATTCCTGAGCCGACCCGAACGATGGACAAGCAAGTCAGCTTTGCCACCGCGGTTAGAGTAGTGGATTGGGAGACTGGAGAACATAATAATCCGGCGGCGATCAGCGTCCAGACAAGGCTCTCGAAGCTTTATGACAGCCTGTTCGGCGCGCTCGGAGAATTCGCGCCAGCTATCGAATACAGCCTCTTTATTGTTGCGATCGTGTTTGCATTGATCGAATTGGCCGCGTTGTGGATCAGCCTAAGGCTTACCCGATCGGTAACCGGGGCGGTAGCTCAACTTTATAAAGGCACGCAGCACATTAATCGCCGCGATTTCAGCCACCGTATTCCCGTTCGCTCGAGCGATCAGCTGGCCGCGCTGGCAAATTCCTTCAACTCAATGACCGCGTCGATCGAACAATTGATTCTTGAGCAAAAAGAAAAGCAGCGCCTGGAAAACGAGTTGGTGATCGCCCAAGAAGTTCAGGCGCAACTCTTTCCGCGGAAGATTGAGCAGTTGGCATCGCTTGAAGTTCACGGATTCTGCCGTCCCGCACGCACCGTGAGCGGCGATTACTACGACTTCCTCAAACTGGATTCCGACAAGCTTCTTCTCGCGGTTGGCGACATCAGCGGAAAGGGGATTTCGGCGGCGCTGTTGATGGCGACCATCCATTCCGCGGTTCGGGCGTACAGTCTGGAAGGAATTCCGATTTTGCGCGAACCGGTTGCAGTCGGTGGCGGCGGTTCGGACAGGAATTTCGGTTCCAGCCTGCAAGGCGTTGAAGTTTCTCCGGGGACACTGCTTTCGTTATTGAACCATCAACTGTACGAGAGCACGCCGATGGAAAAATACGCGACCCTGTTTTTGGCGATCTATGAAGCGGACGGCCGGCGTCTTACGTACAGCAATGGTGGTCACCTGCCGCCGATTGTCTTGAGCGACAACGGCACCGTTCACAAGCTCGACCAGGGAGGAACCGTAGTAGGTATGTTCGATCGCGTCAACTATGACGAGGGATCATGCAATCTTCGGCGCGGAGATATTTTCATCGCATACAGCGATGGAGTAACCGAGCCAGAAAACGAATTCGGTGAATTCGGTGAGGATCGCCTGATTGACTTAGTGCAGGAAAATCGCGATTTGCCGCTGGAGCGAATCACGGAAATCGTAACTGCCGCGGTAGACGATTGGATTGGCGATCACGAACAGCCGGACGACGTCACTCTGGTACTAGCGCGGGCGCGCTAGCCAGCCGTCTATACCCAAACCGCCAGAATCGCGCCCATCACCATCAGCGAGATCAGTTGGAACCCATTGTTGATCAGAAAGAGCTTGAATGGTCTCTGCTCGTAAAGCATCTGAGCGAGTGTGACTGTGGCTACGAATCCCAGCCAGCAGTGAAAGCCCACCGAGGCTCCCTGAAGCGCGGCAGTGACGCCCAACCAGCGCACCAGGTGGACCAGAATAAACGCCATAATCAGATTCGCAATTAAATCTCCAGCAAAAAGCTTTGGCATCCTGCTCTTAAACTTTTCGGGAGTGCAATTTGTGAGCCTCATCCAGGTTGCGCCAAAGAAGGGCGGAGCATACCAAATCCCGCCAATTACAAATCGCACAATCGCCGCCACCATGATTGCCCAGATGTTTGGTTCAATGTGGTGCATATCTCTCCACCAATGAGAATTATGGTCTCAACCTATGTTTTTCTGCGCCTGAGTGCCACCCTCTGCTCCGCAGCCTCTTTTACTAAAAATCCCATCTTTGGATGGCTCGGCTCCATGTCGATAACGATCCCATGCTCGCGCAGCGTCTCCGATGTCACCGGGCCGATGGAGGCAATGACGGCGCGATTCAGCCCCCGAACTAACTCTTCCCGCAGGTTCATCTCCCCGGCGATTCGAAAGAGATGAATGACTTGAACTGACGCGGTGAACATCGCGACATCAATTTCATTTCGCGTGACCGCGACAATCGCTTCTTTCAGCGGCGAAATATCCTCCGGCAACGACCAGCGATAAACATGAACCGGAACCACATCGGCCCCGCGCTCCCGCAATCCCGCATAAAGTTCCGGACTGGGCACGCCATGTTCCTGCACCGCAACCTTCCTGCCTTGCAGCGGGACCTTTTCGACGTTTTCATCCAGGACCTGCAAAATCTCCCGCCACGTATTTGGCTCTGGCACATTCAATGTCACCGGAACTCCCAACTCGCGCAGCGCAGCCGAGGGCTTCGGTCCGCGTGCAACAACTTTCGTACGGCTTAACGCCGCTACAAATTGCTCCCGGGAAGCCACTGGTTCTACCGCTTGCACTAACGCGCGCGTGCCAACCCCTGTCATGAAGATCACGGCGGCGAATTGATCTTGCAGCAGGCTCGCCGCGAAGTTCAGCTCTTCGGCATTGCCATCCGGAATCTCCCGCGCAGAGGGCGCAACCATCGGCTGGCCGCCATTGTTGATTATTAGCTGAGCAATTTCTTTAGCCCGCCTGCTTTCCAGCGACAATACCCGTTTGCCATTGAACCCGCCATCCGCCACAGTTGTGTCTCCTTATTCGCTCAATCGACAAATCCTACAGCAGTCTTATAATTTTGGCTGCCTCAGTTTGCTTAGGGACAGCCGCCGCTCGGCCGCCGCATTTATTTTCCTGGTCGCGCGCTGCAGCTGTCGCTACGCAAGACGCGGAGCAGGCGAAAAGAATTCCATAACGTTACATTCACCGAATGAGACCCAAAAGATATCTTGTAGTTGGCCTGGGCGAAGTTCTTTGGGACGTGTTACCCGCGGGCCGGCAATTAGGCGGAGCTCCAGCCAACTTCGCCCATGCGGCCGCCCTTCTTGATGATCAAGGCACAATCGCGAGCCGAATTGGAAGCGACGTGCCTGGCGACGACTTAATTTCCAAGCTTGCCGAGTTCTCGATTGCAACCACCTACATTCAGCGCGATCCCATGCATCCTACCGGGTCGGTCGCTGTCTCGCTCGACCACAACCGGCAGGCAGACTTCCGTATTGTGGAATCCGTCGCTTGGGACTTTCTAGAATGGACGCCGGCTTGGCGCGCCCTGGCTGAACGCGCCGACGCAGTTTGCTTCGGCTCGCTCGCACAAAGATCGGAACAATCCCGAAATACTATCCGCCGATTTCTGGAAACGGTGAGTAAGCGTTCGGTGCGAGTTTTCGATGTGAACCTGCGACAGTCATTTTATTCGCCGGAGATAATCCACGAATCTCTGGCTGTGGCAACCATGGCCAAACTGAATCACGAGGAACTTCCCGTCATGGCCGGATTGCTCGGAATTGAAACCACGGACGAAAACGTGATGGCGCGAATTCTCCGGGAAAAATATAACTTGGATCTCGTATGTGTAACCCGGGGCGCAAGTGGAAGCCTGTTATTGAATAAAAAACAAGCCGACGAGCATCCCGGCTTCAAGGTTCGCGTCGCCGATACGATTGGGGCGGGAGATGCATTTACCGCCGGATTGATTCACGAATACTTGAGGGGAGTGCCGATAAATCGGGTCAACGATCTCGCGAATCGAATGGGAGCTTGGGCCTCAACGCAAACTGGGGCCATGGCGATGCCATCTCATGACATCAGAAGCATCCTGGCAAAGTTCTGATTGACGAACTTCACGCGCCATAAGCGGAGATCTCATTCGACTGAGAAGTGAAAAAATCTTGCTTTCGCAAAAGAGTTTCAATCCCTCTTACCACCTCACTGCCGGTGCTTTTAGAAACTGCGCCATGGAACCCGGCCGAACGCGCTTCCTGAACTAATTCTCTCGAGACCTGCTGCACAGTCAGTAACAGCATTGGAAGATGCGGGGCGACCTTGCAAATCTCTCTCGCCGCTTGCAGCCCATTCATTTGCGGCATCGCCAGGTCCAACACAACCAAATCGGGGCACGCCTCGCCAATTTGGGTCAATACCTCGCGCCCATTTTCCGCCTCGCTGCAAACCTGCCAACCTTCATGCTCCTCAATCACTCGGCGTAGCAATCGGCGTATCGCCGCATCGTCGTCAGCAATCAGGATTTGCACCGCCATATTTCCCCTAGCGTGACACGACTTTCTCGCTCATTGTGCTCCTCCGCCTCCCTGGCCGCAATACAGAGATTCACCGATTACCCTGTAGCTAGGTACTACTTAGATTACGTGGCATTGCGAGGGCGTTCGATAACAACAGTTTTATTTAGGAAGAATCGCGATGGGCAAATTAGTCATCTGTTATTCATTCACGAGAACTTCGCCGGCTAAGCGAAATGCCACCAGAGAGACCATTAGGCCAGGACATAAATCCGTGGCTCATCGCAATCGCGGTGATGTCGAGCACCTTTATGGAAGTGCTGGACACTACCGTGGTAAACGTTTCTCTTCCTCATATTGCCGGTAATCTCTCCTCCACCACAGATGAAGCTACCTGGACCCTCACCTCTTACCTCGTCGCCAACGCCATCATTCTGCCGATGACCGGCTGGCTGGCCGGGCGCTTTGGCCGAAAGCGGCTCTTAACCTTGTCGGTAACTGGATTTACAGTCGCGTCTTTTTTCTGCGGACTCGCCCCGTCACTGCCATTTCTGATCTTCTTTCGCGTAATCCAAGGGGCTTGCGGGGGTGGATTGCAGCCCCTATCGCAGGCCATTCTTCTGGAATCCTTTCCCCCAGAAAAGCGCGGGCAGGCAATGGGTTTTTGGGCCTTGGGCATTGTTGTCGCACCGATGCTTGGCCCCGTTGTTGGCGGATGGCTAACCGATAACTATAGTTGGCGATGGGTTTTTTACATTAATATCCCGATCGGGATTCTTGCGATTTTACTGACTCAGGCCTTCATTTTCGATCCGCCATATTTGCGTAGAGAAAAAACCGGCATCGATTATTGGGGAATCGGATTGCTGATTCTGGGCATGGGTTCGCTGCAAATCATGCTGGATAAAGGTCAGGAAGACGATTGGTTTGGATCCCACTTCATTGTGACCCTAACTATTCTTGCGGCGTTAGGTATCGCGGCATTAATTATCCGCGAACTGACGGCTGAACATCCGATTATCGATCTCAGCGTATTTCGTTACCGTTCCTACGCCGTGGGTACGTTCCTGATGACCACCGTCGGCTTCGTGCTTTATGGCAGTACGGTGCTTTTGCCGCTCCTCATGCAGGAGGTTTTGGGATACACGGCCACGCACGCCGGCATCACCAATCTTCCGCGCGGGCTTGCGTCCTTTCTCTTTATGCCAGTTGTAGGTTTTCTTGTCGGCAAGGTTGACGCCAGAAAGCTGCTGGCAATGGGATTTCTAGCAACCGCGTTCGCCATGTATCGCATCTCGCAATTCAGCCTCGACGTTGGCTTTTGGAATTTCTGGTGGCCGCTGATGGTGCAGGGCGCAGGATTAGGCCTGATTTTTGTGCCGTTGACCACCGTTACGAATGACCCCGTGCCGAACGAACGCATGGGAAACGCCACCAGCATTTTTAACCTGATGCGGAATATTGGCGCCAGCATTGGCATCTCCATGGTGGAAACCATGCAGGTCCGCAAACAGCAGATGCACATTAATATTCTGGCCCAGCATGTCTCTTCAACCAGTCCGCAGGCCCAGCAAACGATTCACCGCATGACCGCGTTCTTCCTGTCGCGAGGCGGCAGTTCCGCCAGCGCGACGCAGCGAGCGTATGGAGCGATATGGGGCATAGTTCTGCGGCAGGCTACCATGCTCTCCTACAATGATGTTTTCCGCTTTCTCGCCTGGATGTTCGTGGCGATGTTCCCGTTGATCTTCCTCATGCGCAAAGCAAAAAAGCGTGGCCCGGTAATGGCTCACTAATCGTGCGCCGAACTCAGGGGCAAAGTGAAATAGAAGACGGAGCCGTGGCCGACCTGGCTGGTGACGCCGATTTGTCCGTGGTGAGCGTCGACGATGGCCTTTGCGATGGAGAGTCCCATGCCGGTGCCTTGCACTTGCAGGCGCTGATCGCGTCCGCGATAGAATTTCTCGAAGATTAGCGACTGTTCCATGTCTTCGATGCCAGGGCCGCGATCGGCCACGCTCGTCATCAGCATGTTGCTCTGCACTTCGCCGGTGATGAAAATGGGAGCACTTGCGGAAGAATACTTTGCCGCATTCTCCAGCAACTGAATCAGTACTTCGGCGATGCGGGCGACGTCCATTTGAACCGGCGGTAAGTTTTCGGGAAAATTCACCTGGTAGGGATGCTGCGCTAGGAGCGGCTTGCATTCCTCGAGCGCGACACTAACGGCTTCCTGAATTTGATGCGCGCCAAGATGCAACTCTACTTTGCCGGCGTCGAGTTGTGCCATTTCCGCAGCTTCGCCCACCAGGCGATTGAGCCGGTCGCTTTCTTCGTCAATTATCGTGAGCAATTCGGTGCGCTGAAAATCATCGAGCGCTATGTTTGAAAGCATTGAAGTCGCCGACGCTTTTATCGCGGTGAGAGGCGTACGGAACGCGTGCGTCACGGAGTCTAGCAGCACCGACCGCAATTGTTCGTTGGCTCGAGCAGCTTCAGAACGGCTGAGGCGTTCCATAGCGCCGGCGCGCTCCATTGAAATCGCGATCAGGCTTCCCACCGCATCGAGTGTCTCGCGAGATAGATTGGCGCCTGCGATTCCCATGCTGCCGACGACGCGCACTCCCATGCGCAAGGGCACGAACGAAAGCTGGTTGCGGGCGTCTATCCGGGATTCTCCACGCGCTGACACCTGCTGCAAATCATGCAGGTCGAGGCCGTCCGAGGTCGCGCCTGAGCGATAAATGTCGGTTCGATTGGGCAGCCAGATTGCGGATGACCTGACGGCAAAGGAATCGACAACATAGCGCGGAATGGCATTGAGCAGTTCCGCCATATTGTCGGTGGACAATAATTGCTGCGTGAAACTGTACAGCTTCTCGACCTCGCGACGGCGTTCGTTCGAGTTCGTAGTCTCGCGTCGCGCCCGTTCAGATAATTGGCTGGCGATTACTGCGGTCGCAAGAAATGCAAACAGGGCAACCCAATTTTGCGGATCCTGAATTCTGAATGTTCCAATGGGAGGAAGGAAGTAAAAATTGAATATGAGGGTTGCGATCAGCGAAGTAAAGATGGCGCAGCGCAATCCCCAATTGGTCGAGACCAGTAGCACAGCCAGCAAAAACGAAAGAGCGACGGTCGTAGGATTGACATGAAGAAGGGTCCTATAGATTAAAGCGATCAGCACGATCGTCGCAGCCGCAGCGCTGTAACGAACGATCAGCCTGATGCTCGCCGGATTCACGCGGCGATTGTATATGACATCGACAATTCCGGGCTTCTAAACGACAATATCCGCGATGTCGAAAACTCCCGAGCAATGGCTGGAGCAAACTTCCGAGCCGCAACAATCCGGGAAATTTAAGCTTTTCCTCGGCTACGCGCCGGGCGTAGGCAAGACTTTCAGCATGTTGAGCGAGGCGGTCCGCCGCCATAGTCGCGGACAGGATCTTGTGATCGGCGTGGTGGAGACGCATGGCCGCAAAGCTACCGCGGAACTTGCAGACCAACTCGAAGTCGTTCCCCGAAAAAAACTCGAATACAAGGGCGCCGCTTTCGAGGAAATGGATGTCGACGCCATTCTCGCGCGCAAGCCCAAAGTTGTGCTGGTCGACGAACTGGCGCATACCAACGTGGAAGGCAGCAAGCATCGCAAGCGCTATGAAGATGTGTACGAACTTCTCGATGCGGGCATCGATGTGCTCTCGACCATGAATATCCAGCACCTGGAAAGCGTGACTCCGACGGTGCAGGGAATTACCGGCATTCAGGTTCGCGAAACAATCCCCGACTGGGTTTTGAAGCGTGTGGACGAAGTCGTGATGGCTGACCTGACGCCGGAGGCTTTGCAGAACCGCATGCGGCGTGGAGATATTTATCCCTTGGAGCGAGTCGAGCGCGCGCTGGGGAATTTTTTTAAGGAAGGGAACCTCATTGCTCTGCGCGAATTGGCTTTGCGACAGGTGGCGCATGCGGTGGATCGCAATCTGGAATCCTATCGCGCCAAGCAGGACGAAAAGGGCTTGGTCGCGGTCCGGGAACGAATTGCGGTCTGCATCAGCTCTAATCCCTCGGCACAGTACTTGATTGCGCGTGGCGCGCGCATGGCGCAGGCGATGGATGGCGAACTATATGTCGTCTACGTGGATATGGGGCAGGATTCGAGTGAGAGAAATCAGAAATCCCTGGCGGCTAATATTCAGTTTTCGGAAAATGTAGGAGCGCAGATCGTAACCCTGAAGGGAAAAACGGTGGCGGAAGTGGTAGCGGAATTCGTCCGCGAAAAACACATTACGCAAGTGGTTTTCGGAAGATCGGCGACCAGCGGCATCAAAAGATATTTATATTTTTCCGCCATTCATAAATTTCTTCGCGACGCGCCCCCCGTGGATGTCCACATCGTCACCCAGGAAGCTCGCGGGTGATCGAATATCGCCGCATTCTTGTGGTGGACGACGAGCCGCAGATTACTCGCGTGCTGCGCACCAGCTTGTCCAGCCAGGGATATGACCTGCGCGTGGCCAACGATGGAGAAACCGCGCTCGAAATCATGAAAGATTGGACACCCGATCTTGTGATCACAGATTTGTCGATGCCGAACATGGACGGTCTTGAACTTTGCCGCCGGATTCGTTTGGCGAGCCGCATCCCGATCATTGTTTTGTCGGTGCGCGGCGAGGAGCGCACCAAAGTGAAAGCCCTCGACGTAGGGGCCGATGATTACGTCACGAAACCATTTGGCATTGAGGAACTTCTGGCGCGGGTGCGGGCTAACCTGCGAAGAATTCCGGAGCCTTCTGATGCACAACCCGCAATCATCGATATTGGTGAATTTCACATTGATACCGGCTCAAGAAAAGTTGTGGTCGGCGGCAGGGAAATTCATCTCACTCCTAAAGAATTTGATTTGCTGATTTACCTCGCGCAGCACGCCGGGAAAGTGATCACTCATCGAGCCTTGCTCGCCGCAATATGGGGCGGGAACAGCACCGAGCAAGTCGAGTACCTGCGCGTATTCGTCGGGCAGCTACGCAAGAAACTCGAGCCACAGAGCGCATCTCCGCGCTACATCGTCACGGAGCCGTGGGTAGGATACCGCTTCGAACCCGGCGAGATCGCCCCTGCCTGAGATCGTTCTTAAGCATTTGTGATACCTCGCGAGATCCCCTTCGACTTCGCTCAGGGCAGGCTCTCAGCCGGCTGAACTGCGCCGTCTTTCGGGATGACTATTTCTATAAAACATTCGGGGGTCACAGTCCCCCAAAACCAATTCCCCACAAAACTTTCAGTCATCCCGATGACCCGGCGTTTCTTCCAGCGGGGCGAGGGATCTCGCGCGCAGCTTAAATCCAGTCGTCCCAAAGATGATCTTGCCCTTTACGAAATCTTTATGAACAACTTATTCGGCTTTTACGGCCGAAAGTATCCAATGAAAAAGTGAAGTAGGGCTGCCATGGAAATCAAGATCGTCTTCGCAAGTATCGCGGTTTTCGCAATGTCGTTTCTTACTCGATTTCTGGTGGCACTTCTACGAGAGGCCGCATTGCACATGCGACGGAACGGACCGCAGCCAATAGTCAGAGAACCGAGAAACGCTCAAGCCCGAAAATTATCCAGATTGAGGATCGCGGACCAAAATGAAATTCGCCTGATTCCGATGGCGTAAACGGTGAAGAGTGATGCAAGTTCGGCATGAGAGTCTTTAATTAACTGATCGCAGTTGAATGCAACGTCGAAGAGGTTCCGCATGAAAGATCTGATTTTCGTCATTATTACGATTTTATTTTTTGCGCTCTCGCTCGCGTACGCACATGCCTGCGAGAAGCTGCGCTGAGGATTTATGGATATTGAATCAATTGTGATGCTCGTAATTTGCGTTCTCATGATGATCTACCTGATGTACGCGCTATTAAAGCCGGAGAAGTTTTAATGACTGCGAATGGCTGGTTTCAGATTCTGTTGTTCCTCGCGATTTTGCTGGCGGTCACCAAGCCGCTGGGCGTCTACATGGCCCGCGTCTTCGCCCGCGAGCATACATTTCTCGATCCCATCGCACGGCCTATCGAGCGGTTACTGTATCGCCTAACCGGCGTGGACGAAAATCACGAGATGCGCTGGACGGAGTATTGCGGCGCGATGCTGCTCTACAGTGGCGTCTCCATGGCGCTGCTGTACGGAATGGAGCGCCTACAACAATGGATGCCGTGGAATCCACAAAAATTCCCGGCCGTTGAAGCGACTCTGGCATTCAATACGGCCGCTTCGTTTACCACGAACACGAATTGGCAAAATTATTCCGGCGAAACCACCATGAGCTATCTCACTCAGATGATGGGATTGGCTTACCACAACTTCGCGTCGGCGGCAGTCGGCATTGCTCTCGCTATCGCCTTCATCCGCGGAATCGCGCGCCGCGAAAAAGAAACCATCGGCAACTTTTGGGTCGACCTGACTCGCACCCTCCTTTGGGTACTGGTTCCGATGTGCACTGTCTACGCCCTACTGCTTGTTTCCCAGGGAGTCGTGCAAAATCTCAAGCCATATGACACGGTCAAATTAGTCGAGCCGCAGCAGGTGCAGCGCGTCGGGGCCGATACGAAGCCCGTCGTTGACGCCGCCGGGAAACCCGTGATGGATACCGTTTCCACTCAGACCATCGCGCAGGGGCCGGTTGCTTCGCAGGAAGCCATCAAGATGCTCGGTACGAATGGCGGAGGATTCTTCAATGCCAACAGCGCGCATCCTTTCGAGAATCCCACGCCGCTCAGCAATTACTTGCAGATGCTCTCGATTTTTCTCATTCCCGCTGGATTAACCTACACACTGGGCCGAATGACCGGCTCTGCGCGCCACGGCTGGGCGGTGTGGAGCGCGATGGCGGTTTTGTTCCTGGCCGGCGTCACCACCGCATATTGGGCCGAAGCGCGCGGTAATCCCTTGCTAAAGGGAGTCGATCAGCGAGCCAGCATCACGCAGTCCGGCGGCAACATGGAAGGCAAAGAAGTTCGTTTCGGCATCGCTGATTCCGCTCTATTCGCGACCATCACGACCGACGCCAGTTGCGGCGCAATCAATAGTTGGCATGATTCGTTTACTCCGCTGGGTGGAATGGTTCCGCTGGCCAACATTATGCTGAGCGAAACCGTATTCGGCGGCGTGGGCGCTGGGCTGTACGGAATCTTGATCTATGTTGTGCTGTCGGTTTTTATTGCCGGACTCATGGTCGGGCGGACGCCCGAATATCTTGGCAAGAAAATCGAAGCCTACGACGTGAAGATGGCGATGCTGGTTACGCTGGTCTTTCCGCTGATCATCCTGGCCTTGACCGGAATCTCATCGGTTAAAAATTTTGGCACTTCGAGCATCAGCAATGCCGGGCCACACGGCCTAACACAAATGCTCTACGCGTTCACTTCTATGGCCGGCAACAACGGCTCGGCATTTGGAGGATTGAACGGCAACACTCCCTGGTACAACCTGGCCGGCGCGGCGACGATGCTGGTGGGACGCTTTTTCATGATTATCCCGATGCTCGCAATTGCGGGCAATCTGGCGAGAAAGAAATTCGTTCCGCCATCGCTGGGGACTTTTCCTGTGACTACGCCGCTATTCAGCGGATTGCTCGTCGGTGTAATTCTCATCGTCGGCGCGCTGACGTTTTTCCCGGCGTTAAGCCTGGGGCCAATACTCGAGCACCTTTTGATGTCGGCAGGAAAGACTTTTTGAGGAATTATGCCAGAGAAGAAAAGTAAGGCGATTTGGGATATGAAGATCGTGCGCCGCGCGATCTTTGATTCTTTCTTGAAACTCGAACCCAGAAACATGATGGGCAATCCCGTCATGTTCGTGGTTGAAATGGGCAGCGTAATTACTACGATTCTTTTATTCCGTAAGAGCGCCTCATTCGGATTCAATCTTCAAATCACTTTATGGTTGTGGTTCACCGTCCTATTCGCCAACTTCGCCGAAGCTATGGCCGAGGGGCGCGGCAAAGCGCAAGCCGACGCCTTGCGCAAGGCCCGCGCCGAAACTGTCGCGAATCGCTTATTGCCAGGCGGGAAGATTGAGCAGGTTGCCAGTGCCAAGCTGCGTTCCGGCGATGTTGTGATGGTGGCGGCGACCGAGTTTATCCCTGGCGACGGCGAAATTGTCGAAGGGGTAGCGTCGGTCGATGAATCGGCGATCACGGGGGAATCAGCCCCCGTGATTCGCGAAGCGGGAGGCGACCGTTCCGCCGTGACGGGCGGAACACGGGTGCTCTCCGATTGGTTGAAGATCAAAATCACATCCAACCCCGGCGAAACTTTTCTGGATCGCATGATTGCCCTCGTCGAGGGCGCTGAAAGGCAGAAGACTCCCAACGAAATCGCGCTTAACATTTTGCTGGCTGGGCTCACGATTATTTTTCTGCTAGCCGTCGTCACGCTTCAGCCATTCGCCATTTACTCCGGCTCCCCGCAGACGGTGTTCGTACTGGTGTCGTTATTGGTCTGCCTGATTCCCACTACCATCGGCGGTCTATTGTCCGCCATCGGCATCGCAGGAATGGATCGTCTGGTCCAGCACAATGTCCTCGCGATGTCGGGCCGTGCGGTCGAAGCGGCTGGTGATGTCAACACGCTGCTTTTGGATAAGACGGGAACCATTACCTTGGGCAATCGACAAGCGTCCGAATTTATCGCCGCTCCGGGAATCACCGAGGCTCAGATGGCCGACGCCGCGCAACTCTCTTCGCTCGCCGACGAAACCCCCGAAGGCCGTTCCATCGTTGTATTAGCCAAAGAGCGATACGCGCTGCGTGCTCGCGAATTGGCCCTGCAAGAGACAGTCTTCGTTCCCTTCACCGCACAAACCCGCATGTCGGGCGTTAATTTCGATGGACGCGAAATCCGCAAGGGCGCGGTCGATGCGATAACCAAATATTTGCAAGGATTCGGCACCGTGCTTCCGAAAGAAGTCCAGGCATCCGTCGAGACCATCGCGCGATCCGGTGGAACACCTTTGGTCGTCGCCGAAAATCGCCGCGCTCTCGGCGTTATTCATTTAAAAGACATAGTTAAAGGAGGCATTAAAGATCGTTTCGACCAACTTCGCGCCATGGGAATCAAGACCGTCATGATTACTGGGGACAATCCGCTGACTGCCGCGGCAATCGCCCGCGAGGCCGGTGTAGACGATTTTCTCGCCGAGGCTACGCCCAAAGAAAAGATGGACCTGATCCGGCGCGAACAGGCTGACGGCAAACTGGTCGCGATGACCGGAGACGGTACCAACGACGCCCCCGCGCTCGCTCAGGCCGACGTCGGTGTCGCCATGAATACCGGAACCCAAGCCGCGAAAGAAGCGGGCAACATGGTCGACCTCGATTCCAATCCCACGAAGCTTATCGAAATCGTGGAGATCGGTAAACAATTATTGATGACGCGGGGCGCGCTCACTACTTTCTCCATCTCCAATGATGTAGCAAAATACTTCGCGATTATTCCTGCGATGTTCGCCGGGACGTTCCCGGTGCTTAACGCGCTGAACATTATGCGACTGCAAACTCCGCAGTCGGCAGTGCTCTCAGCGGTCATCTTTAATGCCCTGATCATCGTAGCGCTGATTCCCTTGGCCCTGCGCGGAGTGAAATATCGTCCAATGGGAGCGGCCGCCCTCCTGCGGCGCAATCTGTGGATTTATGGCGCAGGAGGAATCATTATTCCCTTCGTCGGAATAAAGCTCATCGACATGCTCATCACGCATATAGGAATGGCGTAACCATGAAAAAGAATTTCATTGTTTCCATACTGATGACAGTAGTGACCACGATCCTGCTAGGACTGGTTTATCCATTATTGATCACGGTCGCTGCCCAAGTACTCTTCAAGGACAAAGCCAATGGTCAACTGATTACGAAAAATGGCGAAGTAATCGGCTCGCGCATCATCGGCCAGGCGTTCGTAGGACCGGGATATTTCCATTCCCGTCCATCCGCTGCCGGCAACGGGTACGACGCCGCAAACTCCGGCGGCTCAAACTATGGCCCGACGAATCAGAAGCTAATCGATCGCGTGAGCGAAAGTGTCTCGGACCTGCAAAAAGAAAACCCGGGAACATCCATTCCAGCCGACCTGGTCACCACCTCGGCGTCGGGCCTTGACCCGGACATTTCCCCCGCAGCTGCAGACTTCCAGGTGCCCCGAATCGCCCACGAGCGGCGATTGCCAATTGAACAAGTAAAGCAATTAATTCAACGACATGCGCTTCCCCGGCAACTCGGTTTTATGGGAGAGCCGCGAGTAAATGTGCTCGAATTAAACCTGGACTTGGATTCACAAAAACACTAGTTCTGGATTTCTGATTTTAAGCATCAAAACTTTGAATGTGCATACCCGAACGTACTATTGACACCGTTGCGTAGCGTCTCTAGTATCGAAAGCATGATGTCGGTGTCTGCCCAATCCTGCTGCTGCCAGTGTTGTTGCTGTTGTTGTATGTGTACGTCCACTGGCGCGGGGAGGCTGCTGACCTAAGACTTTTCTAGTATCGGCAAAATCGAAACCCACCGCCAGACTGGTTACTGGCGGTGGGTTTTTCCTTTTTTATGGCAAATACAGTCACAGAATCGAAGGCGCAAAAAGCGGAACGGCTCAAACGGGAGATGAATCCGTGGGCCGGGTTCGAGGAAATTCGCCGCTTCGCGCGCGAAGGCTTTGGCTCGATCACTCCAGACTGGATTGGCACTTATCTTCGCTGGTGGGGCGTCTACACGCAAGGCGACGGCGCGGGAGTTCTGGGAGGAAAAGGCGGCACCGGAAACGCTCTGCCATTCTTTATGGTGCGCATCCGTATTCCGAACGGCCTGCTTACGTCGCATCAGCTCCGCACCATCGCGAATGTGACCGAGAAACATGCGCGTGGTATCGCCGACATCACGGTCCGGCAAAATTTTCAATTGCACTGGGTGGCGATCGAATCCTTGCCCGATGTTCTCGAGACTTTGTGGGCGTGCGGCCTCAACACTCTTGGCGCTTGCGGAGACGTCACCCGTAACATTACTGGTTGCCCGCTGGCTGGAGTGGACGCCCATGAAATTTGCGATGCGTCGCCGCTGGCACTCGAGGCCGACAAATTCTTCGCCGGAAATGCCGAGTTCTACAATCTGCCACGCAAATTCAAAATCAGTATCAGCGGCTGCCCGGTGTGGTGCGAATATCCAGAAATCAATGACATAGGGCTGACCGGCGTTCGCCGGGGCATTGGCGACGCCATCGAAAATGGATTCGCACTGCGCGTTGGCGGAGGTCTTTCCACTCAGCCTCACCTTGGCGTGCCTTTGAACGCCTTTATCCGCTGGGAACAGGTCATGCCGGTGCTTAAGGGCATCGCGCAGATTTTCCGCGATAGCAGCGATCTGCGCGAGAACCGCGAACGCGCCCGCCTGAAATTTCTGTTCCTCCGCCACGGATGGACGGCGGAAAGCTTTCAGCAGGAACTACAGCGGAGACTTGGGTTCCGTTTGGATCCTGCCGTTCCGCAAAAAGCTCCAAACGATGTGTATCGCGATCACGTCGGAATTCATCAGCAAAAACAAACGGGATTGAGTTATGTGGGCGCGGCTGTTTTGCGTGGCCGGGTAAATGCAGATCAATTGCGTACCGCCGCCGACCTCGCCGAGCGCTTGGCCGATGGTCATTTGCGCACCACCAACATGCAAAATCTGGTGGTCGTAAACGTCCCCGACGAAAACACTCAGGCTTTAGCCGCCGGACTCAATGACATTGGATTGCCCGTCGCGGCGTCGACATTCTGGCGCGGGGCCATCGCTTGCAGCGGCACCGAATTCTGCAAGCTGGCAATTACCGAAACGAAAAGCTTTTCGCGCTGGCTGGTAGAAGAGTTGGAAGAGCGCCTTCCGGGCTTCGAGCAGCACCTAAAACTCCACGTCACCGGATGTCCCAACAGTTGCGGCCAGCACTGGATTGCCGACATCGGGCTCGAAGGAAAGAAAATCAAAGTCGATGGCAAGATGCAGGACGCTTATTACTTCTGCGTGGGTGGCGCTGTGGGACTGCATCAATCAATCGCGCGTCCCATCGGCTATCGCTGTTTGGCGACCGAAACGCCCGACGCCATCGAGCGGCTGCTGCTCAACTATCTGGATGAGCGTTTGCCCGCTGAAACTTTAAGAGGATATTTTGCGCGCCACACTGACGAACAGTTGCGCGAGGTTTTGGCCGGCGAACTCGTTCCGCTGGTTTCGCGAGACGCACCTCTGGGCCGTGTGCCTCAGGGAGTCGAAGGCTAACTCCATGAGCCTTTTTCCCATATTCATGAAACTCGCGGGCCGGCGATGCGTCGTAGTAGGCGCGGGAGAAATCGGCGCACCGAAAATTCAGAGCCTGCTCACCGCCGAAGCGGAAGTCACCGTCATCGCGCCGGAAGCCAGGCCCGTAGTCGAAGCCTGGGCCGACTCGCAAACCATCTCCTGGCATCGCCGGAATTTTGAGCCCGCTGATCTCGACGGCGCGACTCTGGTAATCGCCGCAACCTCATCACCCGAAGTTAACGAATCGGTTTTCCTCGAGGCTCAACGACGCGGCATTCTCTGCAACTCCGTCGACGATCCCGAGCATTGTGACTTTTTCTATGCCGCCGTCGTGCGCCGAGGCGATTTCCAGATTGCCATCTCGACCGCTGGGCACAGCCCGGCCTTAGCGCAACGACTGAGAAGTGAACTGGAAGAGCAATTCGGTCCTGAATATGCCGGCTGGGTCGACAAGTTAGGCAAAGAGAGACAACGCCTGTTTTCTTTAGATCTCGATCCAGACGAACGCCGCCGAAAATTACACAAACTTGCCAGCAGCGAATCTTTCGAATCACCGGAAGGTGTCCTTGAGAGGGCAGGATCATGAGCGGCAAAGTCTATCTCGTCGGCGCGGGCCCGGGCGATCCGGAACTTTTGACCTTGAAAGCATTGCGTCTTCTCAAATCGGCCGATGTGGTTCTTCACGACGAACTCATCGGTCCGGATATTCTGAAGCTAGTCCCAGCAACCACACTTCTGCGCAATGTGGGCAAGCGCGGCGGACGTAAAAATATCCGTCAACAAGAAATCGATACTTTGCTAGTCCAATATGCGTTGTTGGACTTGCAGGTCGTCCGATTAAAGGGCGGGGATCCCCTCATTTTCGGACGCGCAGGTGAGGAAATTGAGGCGCTGCGTCGCGCCAGCATCGAGTTCGAGATTGTTCCTGGAATCTCGGCGATGCTTGGCGCGGCTGCGGCTGTGCAAATGCCGCTTACCCACCGTGCCTACTCATCCTCGTTGGTGGTGCTTACCGGACATAATTCCGCTACTGAGAATTCAGACGATCTTGCGATCAACGAAGCGTGGCCGAAAAGGATTTCACCCGGTGCGACAGTTGTCGTCTACATGCCCGGTTACGACTACGCAGCGCGATCCACTCAACTAGTCGCTGCGGGTTTGCTGCCGAGCACGCCCTGCGCCGTCATTTCGAAAGCTACAGCTTCCGATCGGCAAATTCACCGGACAACTTTGCAGAACTTGCACCGCGCCCCAAAATTGCCCTCCCCAACTTTGTTAGTCGTAGGCGAAGTCGTGCGCTTTGCAAACCAGCCCTCCTCCGTCAATGAAATTGCAACGCTCGCATTCGCAGCAGACATTTCACGCGCTTCGCCCCGAGAATTTCAAGCGTCGCAAGATTTGGAGAGACCAGAGTGAGAGACCGTCTGGAAGATATTCAGCTTCGATCCGACTCCTGGAAGCCCGATGAGGTATTGCGTTGGGCGTTCGCGACCTTCGGTGAAGATGTGGCCATGGCCACGGGATTCGGCGTCGAAGGCATTGCACTGATCGATATCGCCACCCGCATCAACCCGAATGTCAAAATATTCACCGGAGACACCGAATTTTTATTCCCTGAAACCTACGACTTGATCGACCGCGTCGAAAAGCGTTACGGAATTAAGGTGGAGCGTCTGTTCTCCGCCGTCACGCCCGACGAACAAGAGTTGGAAGAAGGTCCCGAACTTTGGAAGCGCAATCCTGATCGCTGCTGCAACATTCGTAAAATCGAGCCGTTAAAAAATAAACTCGCTGGATTGCGCGCCTGGATCACAGCCATCCGCCGCGATCAAACCTCGGCGCGTGCAAATTCCAGGAAGATTGAGTGGGACAGCAAATTCCAGCTGATCAAAATTAATCCTCTTGCGGACTGGTCAGCGCCAACCGTATGGAATTATGTCCGCAAACACAATGTTCCCTACAATCCGCTGCACGATCAAAATTATCCCAGCATTGGCTGCACTCATTGCACCCGGGCAGTAAAGCCGGGAGAGGATTCCCGAGCCGGACGCTGGGCGGGATTTCAAAAGACCGAGTGCGGATTGCATGCGGCGAATTCCTCGGCCTTAGTGCCACTCATCGGACTACAGACATCGATTGCAACCGCCGCCGCAAGAGCCGACGAAACTTAAGCCGGCCAAGCCCATCGCCGGAGAAGGGCCACAATCTCTCCCGAAACTTTCATCCTGACACGTACGCTCTCTCCGCTATAATCACGCACAATCCATGGACTTCGATCAGTTAGTCACATTTCTCGAAGTGGCGAAGCTCGGCAGCTTCTCGCGGGCCGGACAAAAAGTCTTCCGCTCGCAATCCGCGGTTAGCGCCCAGATACGCCAACTGGAGCAAGAGTACGGCGACCGCTTGCTCGACCGCTCCGGCAAAGACGTGACCCTGACGCCGGCCGGCCGCGTGTTATTCGCCTACGCCGAGCGCCTGTTGCAAATCCGTGATGAATCGTTGCTCGCAGTGGCCGACCAGGGAAGCAGTCCGCGCGGAACGCTTCTCGTCGGAGCGAATGAAGCAACTTGTCTATACGTTTTGCCGGACGTATTCGCGAAATATTCCAGCCTTTATCCCGGAGTGCAGATCAGCATCTACCGCAACTTCAGCTACAAAATTGTAGAGAAGCTCGAAAACGGCACACTCGACGTTGGGATCGTAACTCTCCCCATAAAATCCTCAAGCCTTAAGTCGCATTCAATTTTTCGCGATCAGCTTATGCTGATGGTCAACCCGCAAAATCCCCTGGCCAAGCATGATGTTGTTCCCGTCAGCGAGATCGCCAAACAGCCGTTACTGCTGCCAAAGACAGGCTATAGCCGCCGCGTAATGGACAAATTATTTCGTCCCTACGCTGCGCAATTGCAAGTCAGAATGGAGCTACCAAGCGTTGGAATGATTAAGAGTTTCGTGGCCGCCGGCCTCGGCGTGTCATTGATCAGCGCCAGCTTCGCCCGCGATCAAGTTCTCGCAGGCCGTGTGAAACTAATCGGACTGAAAGATGAAGAACTCTGGCGCGAACTCGGTCTGGCATATCGCCGTGATCGCACTCTAACCCGGGCTACGACCACATTCATCAGCACCGTCCGTCAACTAGCCGCTACTTCGAAGTAGGCGCTGCACAACAAATCCCCCCATCGTAGTGGCAATCCGATTGATTTGATGCGACTTGCGGACGGTTCCCAAGTTGACAGCAACAGATGCCGGATTCCAGTGTTCTAATAAACGCGGCCACAAAGTCGCCCTCGACGGGATCGGTTAGTCCCCAGACATAAGGAGAAGACGCTATGTTCCTTAATTCAGTAATCAGCCTTAGAGTTCGCAGTTTGCTCTTCGCCGCTGTGATCATGGTGCCGATGTTTGCAGTGTCTGTCGGACAGGCCCATGCCGGCGTATTTGTTTCTATCAACATTGCCCCTCCACCGCTGCCGGTATACGTCCAGCCTCCGCTTCCCGCCCCCGGCTACCTTTGGACACCTGGATATTGGGCATATGGTGACGCCGGCTACTTCTGGGTCCCGGGGGTGTGGGTGCAACCCCCCAGTGTCGGCGTTTTGTGGACGCCTGGCTATTGGGGCTTTGCCGGCGGCGTCTATGGATGGCATGGCGGTTACTGGGGTCCCCACATCGGATTTTATGGCGGAGTCAATTACGGCTTCGGATACGGTGGCATCGGCTTCTGCGGCGGCGAGTGGCGCGGCGGAGTTTTCGCTTACAACCGTGCGGTGGCAAACTTTGGCGGCGTGCATGTAACCAATGTTTATGAAGACCGCACGATCGTCAACCGAACTACGATCGTCAATCTTAATCACGTTAGCTTCAACGGCGGCGCGGGCATACAGGCGCGTGCATCAGCCGAGGAAATGCAAGCAGCCAACGAACGTCACATGGAGCCCACGCCGAACCAAGTGCAGCATCAGAACTTTGCGGCGCAGGACCGGTCGCAGTTGGCTTCGGTAAATCACGGACGTCCGGCTACCCCGGCCGCCTCAAACATAAATGCTTATCACCAGGTGGCGCAGCAGCACGCACAGTCGCAGCCGATTTCGTCTGCCGATCGCTCGGCGGGACGCAACTACAATCCCAACAATCGCGAGGCTAATCAGGACCAGCGCATCTCGAACGGATTGCGCAGTGGCCAGATGACGTCCGGGGAAGCCGCTCGCGCCGACCGCTCACAGTCGCGCATCGATCAGCAAGTGCGTAATGATCGCGCGGCGAATGGCGGTCGGCTCACTGGGCAGGAGCGCCAGCAAGTCAATCGCGAGCAGAACAACTCCAGCCGCCAAATTTACAACGAAAACCACAATGCCAATACCGTGAGGCCGAACGAAATCGATAACCGCGAAGCCAACCAGCAGCAGCGCACCGCCAACGGATTGCGTAGCGGCCAGACGACCTCGGGCGAAGCCGCGCGAACGAACCGCAACCAGGCGCGCGTGGATCAGCAGGTCCACAATCAGCGCAGTGCTAACGGTGGCGCGCTGAACGCGAAACAAAAACAGCAAGCCAACCGGCAGGAAAACCGCAATAGCAAACAGGTGTACAACCAAAAGCACAACGACAACACGGCAAAGCCGGAAGGTCGAGAACCCAAATAGCAGACGAGGTTGACGGGGTTGTTTGAGGCCAGCCGTAGAAATAGGGCTGGCCTTTTTCTATCGCATTTCGGAGCTGCCGAGAAAGCATCAATTACACAGAGCACGAAGAACGTTTAAGCTCCCTTCTGGGTGATCCTCCGTGGTTAACGCTTCCCAGCCGCGCCATCATTACCAGACATAGGTGGCGGCAGATTCCTCGGGCAACGTCGCCGTGAACGATCTGCCGTGATACCTCACGTGAAATGTCTTGGCGAAGTTGCCGGTGTTGGAGATTACCGTCACGACCTTTCCCTCAGGAGTAAGGAAGGCTACCGTCGACAGTTGTTCCAACTCGTTTGACCCGACTCGTACCGAACCGGGTGGCACGAATTTCGAGAAGTGCGCGAGCGCGTAGTAAGCCACGTTGCGAGTTACGTTGTTGCCGTCGAGGGTGATGGCGCCGCGGCACATTGTGCATCCGCCATTATTAGTGTGTGGTCCGGCCTGCGGATCGGCGGCAAGGTTCCAGAGCAGCACATTACGGCTCCAGTTACGTGTTCCGCCGATGAGCACACGGGCGACGGGCGCGGCTATATCGAGAGGTCCATCGTCGGGAGGCTGCGTTATCGACTGCTCGGTCAGATACAAATTCTTGTTGGGATATTCGTCATGCACTTTAGTCAGAGCCGAGCTGTCTCCGCCGTATAAGTGGAAGGCGGTGCCGTCGACATACTTGCTGGCGTCGGGGTCGGCGAGGATGGATAAGGGATAGGAAGTAACGTCCGGGATTATGATCGTATAGCAATATCTTCGTGTTGATTCCCGCCTTTTGCAATGCGGGACCGAGATATTTCGCCACGAATGCTTCCTGTTCGGGTGCGAACATCACCATGCTTGGCGTGTTCTTCGGATTCAGCGGCTCGTTCCCTACCGTGATAGCGTCAATCGTAATGCCTTCAGCTTTCATGCCCGAGATGTACTTAACAAAATAATTGGCAAACGCGCCGTAGAATTCCGGCTTTAGATGCCCTCCTTTGACGTCGTCATTCGCCTTCATCCACGCGGGTGCGGACCAGGGAGAACCGAGAATCTTAATTCGCGGATTGATCGCAAGAATTTCCTTCATGACCGGGATGACATCAGCGCCATCCGGCCCAAGATTGAATTTCGCCATATCTACATCCGTTTGCCCTGGCGGCAGATCGTCATAGGAGAAAACATGATCGTTCATGTCGGAAGCGCCGATAGTCAACCTTAGATAGCTGACCGCGATGCCTTTGCCTTCGGCGCCAAAGAGTTCCTGCAATAGCGAGTTTCGCTGAGCGGCGTCCATGTGCATCAGGAGTTGCGCGCTCCCGCCGGTGAGGGCAACACCAAATCCATCGATGGGCTGGTATTTCTCCATGTCATTGACTTCGACCACGGGAAACGCAGCGTTCGATTCCACGACGGAGTCAGAAAAATGCAGGGGGACGTTCTGGAGTGCGAACAATGCAGACCGATCCGCCGTGGTCAACCAGAACTGCACGTCCGTTGGTAGGCGGCGTTTCTCAGCGCTAAAAGAAACTGAACTGAATATAAAAAGCATGCAGAAAACTAAGCAGACCTTGTGACGCATTGGAAGCTCCTCTCGCCCCCATGTATTCTATAACCGTAGCCAAAGAAACCGCGCTAAACAAACGATTTGTCTTTGTTGAACTTATGACGACGACGGCATTAGACGCGATTGCGGCGCTTCTCGAGCAGTGGCCGATTCGTCTTTCGCAAGTGAGCAATTTTAAAGCCAGTTGCGGAGATTAATCGAAGACTTACGAGCCCAATGATTCGTTAGACGTGAGATTCCGGGATTAGTGTTCGACCAATCCCGGTACTCCTCCACGCTTGGCAGCATCCACGGCGATAATCCGAGGATTCGTCCTGTGTTACCCGAGCTGCCAATTGCAAGTCATAACGAGCAAGATCGACTACGCCGCGTGCGATGTTCCCGTGATACTGCTCGAGCTTGGCTTCAAAGCGGCTGAAAAATGTAAGGGGTGGGCGGTCGTAGCCCGCGAACCCGGCCAGACCCTCTCCTGAGACAGACGTCGAATCTTCTTGGCTGGAGTGCTTGATTACGCTCCGGCCGAGGTGACCAGGCCGTCTGCGGCCATGACAACGATGCCGTTTCGTCGGAGGATAAAACTGTAGTGGAGCGTATTAGGCGCGTAGGGCCCTCATGAGCGGAATTTTCGATGAAAGCGTTCTCGGCGGTCTTTTGTTGGGTCTAAGGGAGTCTTCAACAAATTCCAAAAAACGGAAACTACGATAAATTTTCCTGAACGAAAGTTAGAGTTTCCACAAGCTGCTACACGTAAACCACACTACTATCGCTTCCAGAGCGTCACAGGAGGCAATATGAAAGAACTAAGTTTTCTTAATACATTGGCTAGCATCAGCTATCCAATTGAAATAATAGTCATTATAGTGAGCGGAATTGTAATCGCCGTAGGGAGGTTGGACTTATGGTGTTCAGATAGGAAACAAACTGTATTTCAGCTTATCGGCAATATTTGCGCGGTACTGCTTTTCTTCCTAGGAGCAGTGCTCGCTATAGCGCACAGAACCGAATCCATTGCAAGCAAAGCCAAGGATGCAAACCAAGCAACCCAGGTAACGTATGACGGGACAGAAATTGCGGACTTGAAACACGCGCTTGCTCGCGCAGTAGGAAACCAAGAAGGTTCCGATCATAAGCGGATCGAAGAAAAGAAGGAAGCATTTATAAGGGATGCGGAAGAGCGAAAAGCGATCGCCCAACTGCGCGAAGTGGCAAGGGTGGCGAGTCGAAAAGTAGTGGAAGCGAATCAGTTTGCGGAAAAAGAACGAGCGGCGCGGTTAGATCTAGAGGCTCGAGTAGCACCCAGAGACTTAAGCGGAGAAAGGCAGCGGGCGGTCGCTGATGGGTGCAAACCATTTGCTGGTCGAAGCGTTCGAGTCGCTTCTTATTCGCTTGATGCTGAAGCTGCAAGATTCGGTAAGCAAATACTGGTTTCGCTGAAAGCTTGCGGCATTGATGCTGACGACAAAATCGCGTCACTGATTCCCATCGGTAGCTTCTGGGTAGGACTACATGTAACCAGTACAGATATTCAGTTTGCCACTGCTTTATCCACCTTGCTCCTCGATGCTGGGAAGCTAGCGGTCGGCAGGCCACGACTGCCCAGCGAGCCAGGCGCTTTGATATCGGTCGATAACGAAGCTCAGCCTCCTGACGCTGTCATTATGGTGGGAGTTAAGCCAGATCGGAACTGAGCAAATAGGAAAGCCTAGGGAGATCGTAACCCCCGGAGACATTCAAGTAGTAATCCAAAAACACGGGAGGGAGCAAGCAGAGTTGCAAACGGAGACGGGGATGAAGTTGCTAACGATCTGCCAGGGGCTGAGATTTTGTTTATGGGAGTTGGGGCTGCAATTCAACATCGCCAGGGGGATACGATGTCCGTAGCTTTACCACGACGAAGCCCCATTTGCACGGTCTAGTTCCTTATGGTATCTTTTGAAATTGTCCCGGACATTTGTGGGGATCTTGGGGATGCTTGTGCCTGCGAGGGCCTGTTGTCCCAACTGCTGGCGTAGCTCAGCTGGTAGAGCATCTGATTTGTAATCAGAGGGTCAGGGGTTCAAATCCCTTCGCCAGCTCCAGTATAGAAGATAAAGCATTCGCGCGGCGCGCGGCTCGGCATTGTAGTTCGTCCAAAGGCACTCCATAGGAATAATTTCCGATTGTGGTGATTGCGTGCGAAAGCAGTTTTTGTGCGCGCTTAGGTGCCTGTGTTGCCGGCTGCGAGTTTGCGAGTGCCGGCGATTTCGCACAGGTGGGTGAGTGGTTAAAGCCAACAGACTGTAAATCTGTCCCTCCTAGCGAGGTACGAAGGTTCGAATCCTTCCCTGTGCACCAGTGTTTGAAAGTGAACCGATTATTTCTCGCGTTGGGCGCGTATTTCGTCTTGGCCGTGCTGTCTTGGGCGACGATCAGTGATCGGAAGATTCGATTGGTGACACTGGCGATTTTGTCGATGTTCGCGGTGAAGACGCTGCTGCACAGAAAACACGCGATGCACGCGGACGATCAAGAGTACATCCAGGGTGAGGATGAGGTTTCGCCAAGAGCCAAGGGCTAAAGGCCAATGGCGGTTTTTGAGCCGATGTAGCTCAGTTGGTAGAGCACTCCCTTGGTAAGGGAGAGGTCACCAGTTCAATCCTGGTCATCGGCTCCAGAGATTGCGTGGTGAAGATCTGGACACTTTGGCACATTCTGCGGTGGGCATGGGTAGCAGTAGAGATGGCCTATTGCGTATTAGCGTTTGTCGCTTCTAAGCGCCTACACGGCAGAGAGAAGGAGTTCAACCATGTCATGCTGCTCGTGATAGCGGTTTTGGTTGGGGTTGAGATTTGGATTCGTCACGCATTCGGCGGTCAGGTTTATCGGCTGGCAGTCCTGGGTGTTGGGGTTGGGGCGGCCGTCGCCGCCATCATCGTGGTAAGGATGCTGATTACTCAGAATCCAAGTGATGAGGATGAGTCGGGCGGTGGTGAGGATCGGATTCAGTCATTGAAGTTGAGCTGAGAGCTGACGGCTGAAAGCTGACAGCTGATTTAACAGGGCGGGAGTAACTCAGTGGTAGAGTCACAGCCTTCCAAGCTGTTGGTCGCGGGTTCGATTCCCGTCTCCCGCTCCAGAAAATCTGGGATGGTGCGATAAGTGGCATTTGTTCAGCCGGCGGTAAAGATCGACAAAGAAAAAGAATTTGAGGAATTGAAGGGCTTGGTTAGCCGGGCCCTCGCGCCGGAGGAGATGGAAAGTTTCCTCAAGAAGGCGGAGAAGAAGGGCGTTCGGGTCAGGCAAGTAGAAGCGGCTTTCGAGAACGGAATTTTCGACGAGAAGAATCCCGGGACGACGGCGCTGAGTCTATATCAGGCGCTGACGGTTTCGGATCAGGCGCAGATGCGGGAGTTTTATCTCTCCAAGGTTGAGGAGATTGAACCGACTTTGCGGCACAAGTTCAGAAAGCTGTACCAGTATTATTGAGGTTCGCGATTATTAATGTTCGCGGGCGAGGGCGCCCGCGCCACACAAGCAAAAGAGGAAAGAGCACGACATGGCAAAAGAGAAATTTGATCGCAATAAGCCGCACGTGAACGTTGGCACCATTGGTCACATCGATCATGGCAAGACCACGCTGACGGCGGCTATCACCAAGGTATTGTCGAAACATAATCCGAAGATTCAGTTCCGGTCGTTCGATTCGATCGACAACGCTCCGGAAGAAAAAGCCCGCGGCATAACCATTGCCACGGCACACGTCGAGTACGAGACGGCGAACCGTCACTACGCGCACGTCGATTGCCCGGGTCACGCCGACTACATCAAGAACATGATCACCGGCGCGGCGCAAATGGATGGCGGCATTCTGGTCGTGGCGGCGACCGATGGTCCCATGCCGCAAACCCGCGAGCACGTGCTGCTGGCGCGGCAGGTCGGCGTTCCTTACATCGTGGTCGCACTGAATAAATGCGATGCGGTGGACGATCCCGAACTGTTCGACTTGGTTGAACTCGAAGTGCGCGAGTTGCTGAAGGCTTATCAATTTCCCGGCGACGATCTTCCAGTCGTCCGGCTTTCCGCGCTGGGTGCGCTGAATGGCGAAGCCAAGTGGGAGAAGGCGCTCGACGAATCTGATGGAAGCGGTAGACAAGAATGTTCCGCAACCGGTGCGTGAACTCGACAAGCCGTTCCTGATGCCGATTGAAGATATTTTCTCCATCTCCGGACGAGGCACCGTAGTCACCGGCCGTATCGAGCGCGGCAAAGTGAAAGTTGGCGAAGAAGTAGAAATCGTCGGCTTCCGCGAGACTCGCAAGACAGTTGTCACGGGCGTCGAAATGTTCAAGAAGCAACTCGACGAAGGCCTGGCGGGAGACAATGCCGGACTTCTTCTTCGCGGCATCGCGAAAGAAGATGTCGAACGCGGCATGGTGCTGGCCAAGGGTGGATCGATCACTCCGCATACCAAGTTCAAGGCCGAAGTTTATATTCTGACCAAAGAAGAGGGAGGGCGTCACACTCCATTCTTCAAAGGTTACCGTCCGCAATTTTATTTGCGGACAACCGACGTGACGGGAGTAGCAGAATTACCAGCCGGCACCGAGATGGTGATGCCGGG
The DNA here is from genome assembly GCA_963849315.1 of uncultured Acidobacteriaceae bacterium. GTDB lineage: Bacteria > Acidobacteriota > Terriglobia > Terriglobales > Acidobacteriaceae > PALSA-188. The sequence goes on from CAWKGT010000002.1 coordinate 1,805,132, forward strand.
AGACAATGTCAGCCTGGTGATCGAACTGATCACGCCCGTGGCCATGGAAAAAGGCTTGCGTTTCGCTATCCGTGAAGGCGGGCACACGGTAGGCGCAGGAACGATCAGCGAGATTATTCAGTAATAGAGGTTTTATGGAAATTGCAGTAGATGGATGGAGGCCAGGGTCAGCCGATTGGGACGCGGTTCGCCATCTTCCTTCAAGCGCACTACCCGCTCTTACAAAGGAACAGACAGCGGTCGCAAAAAAGCTTGGAATTCCGGAAGCCGATTACGCGCGCAGTATCTTGGCGGGGGAAAGGTCGCAAGGGGGATTGCTGACGAAGGCAGAACGCTTGGGCAATTTGTTGAAAGGAAAGTTGTCCGCCGCGGGAGTTGATGCTGCTATCCATCGAATCACGCTGCGGACCATTCAAGAGAGATTTGATGTGGAGTTGCAAGTGAACGAGCGCCAATTGCCACTTAAGATTGATGAGGTTGTAGTTGATGAATATTTCGAAGGATCAGAGGCGGCAGAAAAGCAACTTGACCTGGTTGTTGACAGGGTTGTCTCTGGTATTACGCAATGAGAGTTACCGAGCGCGATGCGGCCGTCTTGCTCAGCGAAGAAGGTCGCAATGTTTTGCAATTGGTATCGGTTAATATTGGCGATTCGCCGTTTTTGGCAGTCAAAGTTGAGGACGGAGACGATATTGGAATCTGGGTCAGGATCGCTCGGGAAGACGGTGACCATCTACTGTTGGTTCGGTGGGAATACGTCCTCTCGATGGATTTAGAGGCTGGTCCGACGAAAGCTTTGGGGATGAGGTAAGTAAAATGCCACGCGAGATTATTACGTTGCAGTGCGGTGAGTGCAAAGAGCGCAATTATTCGACTACCAAGAATCGGAAGACCATGACGGAGCGGCTGGAGCTGGAAAAATTCTGCAACCGCTGCCGCAAGCATACGCCGCATAAAGAAGTAAAATAAAAAGGAAGTGAGCCAAACGCGCGATTCTGCGCGCGGCTCACCCCAGATCCTTCGCCGCCAAAAGAAGGCGGCTCAGGATGACAATTCTTTAGAGGGGCGTAAGCTCAACGGTTAAACTGTCGGTCTCCAAAACCGAACTTGGGGGTTCGAATCCCTCCGCCCCTGCCATATTCTTTTTGTGAAACGGCGGGCGGTGATGGAGATCGAAATATGGGCGTTGAGACTGGGAGTCGAGAGAAAAGTCGAGATAAAAGAATGGCAAAGTCGATTGCGGCAGCGGCGGATGACAGCTTTGGCGGACGGGTAAAGTCCTGGCCCGAGCGGGTTAAGGTTTTTTATAACGACGTCCGCACAGAAATGAAGAAGGTGACCGCGCCGGGACTGAAAGAAGTACAGGCGACGACAGCGGTGGTCATTATTACTGTGTTCTTGTTCGGCTTATATTTTTGGATCATCGACAATGTTATCGGAAGAGGTGTAGATTCCCTGTTCCGCTATTTCACGCATCGGTAATTGATCAGGACTAATGTCAACTAAAGAAGTTGGAGTTTTACAACACGATATGCAGGATGACGAAAAAGTTCCGGCAGCAGAAGCTAGCGACGCGACTAGTGCGCCTGACGCGGGTACGGCGGCGGTTGCCGAGGCTCCACGCAATCCGAATATGCGGTGGTACATTATCCACTCTTATTCGGGATTCGAGCGCAAGGTAAAAGAGTCCCTCGAGTCGCGAGTGCAGGCGTTTGGCTTGCAGGAGCGAATCGGCAAGGTGTTGATTCCGACAGAAGCCGTCACCGAAGTTCGCAACGGCAAGAAATATACCGTCGAGCGCATGTTTTATCCCGGCTATGTGCTGGTTGAGATGGACATGGATGACCATGTCTGGCACGTGGTGAAATCAACCCCGCGCGTGACTGGATTTGTCGGCACAGGACAGCAACCAACGCCGCTTTCGGAAGAAGAAGTACAACATATTGTTTTCCGGGTCGGCGAGGCTAAAGACAAGCCGAAGCTGAAAGTCAAGTTTGAAAAGAACGAGAAAGTGAAGATCACCGAAGGCCCGTTTGCGACGTTCGACGGAATCGTTGACGACGTGAACGAGGTCAAAGAAACGGTAAAAGTCATGGTCACGATTTTCGGGCGCTCGACTCCGGTGGAGTTGGAATTCGGGCAAGTGGAGAAGTCGGGGTAAGTTTTTATGAGTACGTTCACGGCAAAATTTCAGGTCTGGAATCCAGCGCATCCGGAAAAGGTCGAAGACCTGGAGGCAATGGTGGATACCGGTGCAGCGTTCAGTTGGATCTCACGGGCACGACTCGAGAGGCTTGGACTGACTCCGATGCGCCGCATGCCGTTCCGTACCATTGAAGGACGTATTTTGGATCGGGACCTGGCGGCGGTTTACATTGCGAGCGATCAGTACTCAGCTCCCAATCTGGTGGTGATGGCTGAAGCCGAAGAGATGGAAGTTTTAGGCGTGCATAGTCTGGAAGGATTGGGTGTGGCGGCTGATCCGGTTCAGAAGCGGCTTACGCCAACGATCATGTCGGCGATGCCGGCGGTTATTAAGAAATAAATTGTCGAGCTTTGCTCGACTTGGCAGCCGAGGGCTGCTGTCCCTACCTTAGTCAGAAGAGGCATAGATGGCAAAGAAAGCTACAGGGTCGGTAAAGCTACAGATTGCGGCGGGCAAGGCGACGCCTGCGCCGCCGGTTGGGCCAGCGTTGGGACAGGCTCAGATCAATATTATGGAGTTCTGCAAGCAGTTCAACGCGCGCACGGGCGCCAAGGAACTCGAGGGATTGATCATCCCGGTGGTGGTCACTGTTTACAGCGACCGGACGTTTACGTTTATTACGAAGACTCCGCCAGCGTCTATTTTATTAAAGCGCGCGGCTGGAATCGCCAAGGGTTCAGGAACTCCTAATAAGGATAAAGTTGGGAAGGTCACTTTGAAGCAGGTGGAAGACATTGCGAAGCAAAAGATGCCGGATTTGAACGCGGCCTCGGTCGAGGCTGCGATCAAGAGCGTAAGTGGCACGGCGAGGTCGATGGGAATCGACGTCGTCGGGTAAGAACTCAATGAGTCTATTTACTACGGTTCATCGGAGTAGAGATGAGCGGTGGGAGACAAGGAAATAAATGAGAAAACCTGGAAAGAACATTACTAAGGCACGGGCGGCGGTTGAGGCGCGTCCTTACACGCTGAACGATGCAGTACCGTTGCTGCAAAAAATCAAGTACACCAAGTTTGACGAGACGGTTGAGATCACTTTGCGTTTGGGAGTCGATCCCAAGCACGCCGACCAGATGGTTCGCGGAACGGTGGTGCTTCCGCACGGGTTGGGCAAGTCCAAGAAAGTTTTGGTCATCGCTAACGGCGACAAGATTCGCGAGGCCGAAGAAGCGGGAGCAGATTACGTCGGTGGCGAAGACATGGTCGAAAAGATTACCAAGGAAAATTGGACTGACTTCGACGCGCTAATCGCTACGCCCGACATGATGAAGTCTGTGGGGCGGTTGGGAAAAGTGCTTGGTCCCAAGGGATTGATGCCCAATCCTAAGACGGGCACGGTGACATTCGACGTTGCTAAGGCCGTGCAGGAAGTTAAGGCCGGTAAAGTTGAGTTTCGTACCGACAAGACTGCGCTGGTTCACGTTCCGGTCGGGAAGATTTCGTTTACGCCCGATAAGCTGATTGACAATGCGACCGTGTTGATTACCAGCGTTGTCAAGGCCAAGCCGGCAGTGGCCAAGGGAAAGTACATCAAGGGCTGCTATCTGAGCTCAACGATGGGGCCTGGGATTTCAATTGATACCAGCGTCGTGGAAGCGGCGTCGAAGGCATAAGTCAATAAAGGATGTGAGCCAGACGGGCTGGAAAATCAGCGCGGCTCACCTGGGTCCTTCGCTGCGCTCAGGATGACAAATCAAGTTTAAGTTTGAAGGAGATTTATGGCGGTTAGTCGAGCAAAGAAAGTCGAAGAAGCTGAGAAGCTGGGCGCGGAACTGAAAAAGGTTTCGAGCCTGATCGTGACTACGTTCAGCAAGCTGACGGTGGCGCAGGACTTCGAGCTGCGCAAGACGGTACGTGGTTCCGGGGCGAAGTACGCCGTGATCAAAAACACACTGGCCGAGCGCGCCGCGAAGGGAACCAAAGTCGAAGAGGCGCTGAAAAATCTGACGGGCGTCACGTCCATCGCTTACACGGAAGGCGATCCGGTTGCGTTGGCGAAGGCGCTGGCGAAATATGCCAAAGATAATCCGGAATTTACCTTTAAGTCGGGAGTTGTCGAGGGCCGGGTCATCTCGATCGGTGACATTCAGGCGCTGGCGACGATGCCCTCGAAGGAAGAGATCTATTCCAAATTGCTGTTCCTGATATCGGCTCCGGCGCAGCGTTTGGTTACGGTTGTAAATGCGATCGGGCGGGACCTGGCAGTGGTCATCAATCAAGGCGTAGAAAAAGAAAAGTTTAAGAACGATGCCCCCGCGGGAGTCTAGGCATTGAGTAAGTGGGTAATCTGGTAATTGAGTAATTGAAGTTCAAAATCAAATCGTTTTAGCTGAGAGCTGACGGCTGAAAGCTGACAGCAGGGTCTTAAAATTGCCCAATTACCAAATTGCGCAATTACAAAATTAATAAAAGGGCGGAGAAAAAAATGGCGGATTTACAGCAGTTGGAAGAATCAATCGTTGGATTGTCGCTCCTTGACGCGGCGCAACTGGTCAAGAAGCTGGAAGAGCGGCTCGGAGTATCGGCGGCCGCAGCGGCTCCGGTAATGATGGCAGGAGGAGGCGCTGGCGCGGCAGCGGCTCCAGCAGAAGAGAAGACCGAGTTCGCGGTCGTCCTGAAAGAAGTTGGGGCGAACAAGATCAATGTCATCAAGGCGGTCCGCGAGGTCACCAGCCTGGGATTGAAGGAAGCCAAGGACTTGGTCGACGGCGCCCCCAAGACCATCAAGGAGGGCGTTTCCAAGGAAGAAGCAGCCACCATTCAGAAGAAATTCACGGATGCGGGCGCTGTTGTCGAAGTGAAATGACCGCGTTTGGCGGGATTTTTAGCCCGCCGCGGTCATCCCGAGCGCAGCGAGGGATCTGCTGTTGCCGAAAGGCTCAAAACGGCAAATGTCAGGTCCGGTGACTCAAGTTGGTCCGGGCCGACGATTTTTCTTGACAACAAAGTTCCTGAAGCGTCGAAGACAGTGGTATCATCTAAACATTCACACTGCTTCCTGTTTCATCATCACGAGTGGCTGCGCACACCGGGAATTACTGTCCCAAATCACGGGACCGGAGCGCAGGCACGGGTTGGCAGCTGTTCCGCAATAGCGGAACGGGAACAGGCCTAAAAGAACTGGCGCGGAAACGACACAATTGTAATCGAGATCGAGTGCCATCATTGGCGCCCGCGGGGAACCTTTTCCCTCGCGGGCGCATCCGTGCCTTCGCCAGGCGGCCATTCCCCCCGGTAAACGCAGGACGTTCGTCCTAAAAACGTAGTTTTCCCGCAGCGCACAGCTGCGCACAAAAGTTTGGAGCGCTAATGTCATCAGCAAAAAGCAATGGATTCCGTCACCGCTTCGATTTCTCAAAAATTCCGGCCACCATTCAGATTCCGAACCTGATCGAGGTGCAGAAGCGTTCGTACGAGCGCTTTCTGCAAATGGACCGCCTGCCCAGCGAGCGCGACGATGCCGGTTTGCAGTCGGTATTTCAGTCCGTGTTTCCGATCAGCGATTTTCGCAACGTTTCGCAGTTGGAGTTCGTGGATTTCGCCATTGGTAACTGGGAGTGCAAATGCGGACACTTGAAGGGCCTGCATCACCTGCGCACCACTTGCAAGAATTGCGGCCACACGGTCATTACCGACCCGTTTCATCCCGGCGACGTGCTCTGCACCAAGTGCGGGACTTACAACGCGAACACTCCGGACTTCTGCAACAAGTGCGGCGATCCCGTCGGACTGCAACTGAAATATGACGTGAACGAATGCGAAGAGCGGGGCATGACTTATTCAGCGCCGTTGAAGGTCACCATGAGGTTGACCATCTTTGATAAGGATGTCGAGACTGGCAATCGGTCTATTCGCGATATTAAAGAACAGGAAGTATTTTTTGGCGATGTGCCGTTGATGACCCAGAACGGCACCTTCATTATTAATGGGACCGAGCGGGTTATCGTCAGTCAGTTGCATCGTTCGCCTGGCGTGTTTTTTGAGACGGCGAACAACCGCACCTACTTCCTGGGCAAAATCATTCCTTATCGGGGCTCTTGGGTTGAATTCGAATACGACCAGAAGAACGTTCTCTACGTTCGCATCGACCGCAAACGCAAATTCCTGGGAACGATCTTTTTGCGGGCACTCGGGTTGCGCTCTGGCGAAGACATTCTACGCACGTTCTATACCGTGGATCGTTTAGTCGTCCGCGATAACAAATTGTTCTGGACTTTGGACCCTGCTTCCGACAAAGCGACCAATCTGTTGGGAATGAAGCTGGCGCACAGCATCAAGAACAAGTCCGGCGACGAGATTGCCCATTCAGGACGCAAGATCAACGCCGCAACTTTAAAAGAAATTCAGAAGGCGAAGATTTCGGAAGTTGAAGTTGACGTTTCCGATCTCGAAGGCGCATGGGTTGCCGGAGATGTCGTGGATACGACTACCGGCGAAGTGCTGCTGGAAACTAATTCTGAGCTGACCGCCGACAAGGTTTCGAAGATTCTCGAATCCGGCGTTGTCGAAATGAGCTTGTTTTTTCCGGAGCGCGACGATGTTGGCGTCGTAATCAGCCAGACGTTGAAGCGCGATTCGGTCAAGACACCACAAGAAGCTTTGATCGAAATTTACCGCAAGCTGCGTCCAGGCGACCCGCCGACGTTGGATACGGCGACCGCATTGTTCCACGGAATGTTTTTCGATCCGCGGAAATACGATTTCTCGCGCGTCGGACGCCTGAAATTCAACATCAAGCTGTTCGAGAGTCCGGATGCATCGAGTCTCGACAATCGCACTTTGGAACCCGCGGACTTCTACGGCACCATCCGCTACCTGCTCAAGCTGCGTAAGAGCATCGGCACGGTCGATGACATCGATCACCTCGGCAACCGCCGGGTGCGAGCTGTTGGCGAGTTGATGGAGAACCAGTTCCGCATCGGCCTCGTCCGAATGGAACGCGCGATAAAAGAAAAAATGTCGGTGTACCAGGAAATGTCCACGGCGATGCCGCACGACTTGGTCAATGCCAAGCCAGTCATGGCCGCGATTCGCGAGTTCTTCGGATCATCGCAGCTATCGCAGTTCATGGATCAGACGAATCCGCTGTCGGAGATCACCCACAAGCGGCGTCTCTCGGCCCTTGGGCCGGGCGGGTTGTCCCGCGAGCGCGCCGGATTCGAAGTGCGCGACGTTCACCCCACGCACTACGGACGCATCTGTCCCATCGAAACGCCGGAAGGCCCGAACATCGGGCTAATTTCGTCGTTGAGCTGCTACGCGCGCATCAACGATTACGGATTCATCGAATCTCCGTATCGTCGCGTGAAGGGCGGTCGCGTGCTCGATTTCGTGAGCATCGTCAATGCCGGCGACAGCGACCTCAAAGTAGGGGACCACATTGAGAAGCACGAACTGGAAAAGCTGAATGCAGATTTGAAAGACCGCAAGAAGCGTCCCGCGGAGATCGAGCCGTACTCGTTCTATCAATCGGCGTGGGAGGAAGACCGTCACATCATCGCGCAGGCCAACGTCGAGCTCGATGAAAAAGGACGCATCGTTGGCGAACTGGTCAACGCCCGCAAAGCCGGCAACTTCGTGCTGGTGAGCCGCGACGAGATTGATTACATCGACGTTAGTCCGAAGCAGTTGGTTTCCGTCGCTGCATCGTTGGTCCCGTTCCTCGAACATGATGACGCGAACCGCGCTCTCATGGGCGCGAACATGCAGCGGCAGTCGGTTCCGTTGCTACGCGCGGAAGCTCCGATTGTCGGCACGGGAATGGAAGGCGTCACGGCGCGCGATTCAGGAGCGGTGATCCTGGCGCGACGCAATGGCGTGATTGACTCCGTAGACTCCGAACGCATCATCGTTCGAGTCGCAGGCGAGCACCATCCGGGACAGCTTTCCCGCGAGGTGGGCAGCGATATTTATCAACTTACGAAGTTCAAGCGGTCGAACCAAAACACTTGCATCAACCAGAAGCCAGTCGTCACAAAAGGTCAGCAAGTCGTGAAGGGTCAGGTCATCGCCGACGGTCCCTGCACCGATCACGGCGAGTTAGCTCTGGGGCGCAACGTGCTCGTAGCCTTCATGCCGTGGCGCGGCTACAACTTCGAAGACGCGATTCTGGTTTCCGAAAAACTCGTAAAAGAGGATTACT
>CAWKGT010000003.1:0-687500 GCA_963849315.1 uncultured Acidobacteriaceae bacterium
TTCGGAAACTCTTCCTCAGGCTGCTCTGTGGCGTCGGTTCGAAGAAATATCTCCTCGCCCATCCAAAAGAACATCGCTCGTTCAGGCATGAGCCACATACTAAGCTCCATGCTGAGAGGGTTTTCTCTTCAGGATGTGCGGTTTTCGGTTGCTAGCCTGTTTCTAACTCCATAGTTCCCGACAAAAGGATCGAAATTAAAGAGAGTATATAATTTGTGCCAAACCTACGATGCGGAGAAGTTTGTACCAAGCCTTCACTCCGAGGCCGAGCGGACGCCAAATGTTTTCCTTCAGAACGCCAACTTTTCGAAGCGTCTCTGTGATGCGCCAAGTAGCCCAGCTTCCAGCTGGAAAAAATACAAAGTCGCCTGGACCAAACCTGCGTTCTTCCCCTTTGTCGTCGGTCATAAATCCTTCGCCGGAAATAATCACAATAGCCTCGTCCATTTCGTAACGCCATTTGAAACTGCCCGGCGTGCAGTCCCAGACCACAATGTGAGAGGTTCGATCCGGACTACGGACAATTTTCTTGCATCGCGCAACGGGCGCGCCGCTCAAAATCCATTCAGTCGGGATTGGCTCCGGTTCGAGATCTTCTATGGCCGGGATGGCAGTTACAATAGCTTTGGACCGTAGCCTCATCGTGGCTGAGATTCCAGTCCTGATGTGAGCGCCCTAACGGAGTGAAGTTGTAACTCATTGGAGCTTAATTCAAGAGAATCCTTGGCTTTCTTTTGCCGAGTAACGACCGAAGAAGGCAATTGGAAAAATTCGACCGAGAACAGACGGTTCGAGATTGCAAGCTGGAACCTTCTTCGCCTCATCACGTCCAGATTCTTAATTTCGCGGATCCGTTTTTGATTTCGCAATGGGCATTTTGTCCTTTTTCCGGCAACTATGCCGCTCCGCCGGAGCACAGCGTGTAAGAAACTCAAAGATTTTAACCCAGCTGCCACTGCATGCGCGAATAAGTTGGGGTCAAATTTTTTTCAGCAGACAAACCCCTGTCCAAGGAAAGTTTCCCGAGAGATTCTTGGGTTCGGGCAGGAGGGATGACAGTTCTGACGGGGCTCGATTGAACCTTGCAGCGGTTTTCAATAATCCCTGCACCTCAGCCGCTTCCCATCCGTGGGGAGAGAAAAACTTCGGGCCTTCGGGAGGACCAAACTTAAATGCAGCTCCTACACCCCTAAGTTGCTTTCCCATCGATCGCTGCATTAAGTTGAGCTGGCCTGGCGAAGCCAGATCGATGACCCAGGTCCGAAACTGATCCCCGGCCCCGAGATCCACCGCCAGCGCGGCAACTTGTTCCGACGTCAAATATATTAGCAACCCCTCCGTGACGACTACGATTCGCCTCGCGCGCCTATTTAAGTCAGAGAGCAATGCGTTCCGGGCCATGACGTCGGCAAGATCCAAACCTATTCTTTGCACTTGGCATGACGGCCTGTCGTTAACAAGAACGTCTTGCTTGTAGGCAATAAGCTCGGGCAGATCCACTTCAACCCAAAGGACCGCGGACGGTAAATCCATCCGATAGGGCCTTGCATCTAGTCCGGCAGCTAGATTTAAAACTAAACGCGCTCCGTTTTTAATTTCGCGAAGTATGAACTGGTCAAATAGATAGGTGCGAGCGACCCACGCCCAATCATGTTTCTCGCCTCCTTCCAGCGTAGCTGCAATTTCATGTCCTCGATTGCCCGCCAATTTTTCTGCGTATGGATCCGAGAAAAGCGCATCGGGACGGATCGTTTCTTTCGCGCGGAAATGTGCAACCCAGCGAGCTGTATCAGAAATGTCTTGGATAACAGTCTTGAATGAGTCATTGCACTCCATAAGGGCCGTTATGCGCGAGGAACCCGAAAGGTGGACAGTGCCGGCATGACTTCACGGCGGGAATCCAAAATGACCGGCGCTGCCCTCGGACCGACGCACGCACGCACCAAGTTAGGTTCATCCCACGGAACATCGTGATATGCGGACTTCAAGAATGAACTTGCTGGATCCCTTAACCATTCCTGAGGAAAGTATGCAATGGTGTCATTGTCCGTCAGCATAGCGGCTGGGCAGACAGGTCTTCCCGTGAGTGCCGCAAATAAGGCAGCCGGAATATCGCGTCCCGAACCAAGGGTCAAGTGTCCTGCTTGAGTCACACGAGGGTTCATTTCGATCAAATACGGACTTCCTGTAACGCCCTCGAATACGAAATCGAAACCCTGAAAGCCCGAAAGATTAAGACGTCGGATTATCTTTTCGGCCGCTGACTGCATCTCGTCATTCTGAACCACCCTAACCACTGTCGCTGGTCCTGACGAATAGGCCGTATGAAGTACTTCAAAGTGCAAGCTCGCTAATGCACTGCCCTGCCAACACAAAACGGTACTAGTCGCCTCCCGACCAGCAACGAAGGCTTGGGCGTTGACCGTGCGTTGCTGTCGCAGCAATGAGGGCCAAAACACGGTTGTGTCATGAGCTACCCATGCCTGTCGAACTGCATGTCTGAAGCGAGGCGCAGCGCGTAGCTTTCGAAACGCGACCTCGGCTTCTGCCAGTGTATGCACAATCCTCACGCCTGTACCTCCGGAAGTCCGATCCGCTTTCAGTACAAAGGGGAATCCGACTCGAAGGGCCCATCGCTGCAAATCGTTGCTGTCATTCATCACCCTAGTCTCGGGAACTCTGACGCCCTCACCAGCCGCCAACTCCATGACCGCGGTTCTTCCATACAGAATCGCGAAGGCGTCAGGGGATCCGAGTGAATGTTCAATTAATTGGCAGATCGCGTTCCCGGACTTGCCTCGTCGCAGACCTTGCTGATGCAAACTGTGCAGATGCTGGGTCGCAAGGTCATCACCGGGAACTATCAACTCCGGTTTTACGGATGAAATTGCTTTGGCGAGCGAAGACAAGGGGGCCAACCCGTGATATTCAAAAGTTTTTTTGGCACTCTTGGTCTGGATAATCGGATGACCGGCTGGACAAACTACATGAACACAACATCCAGCCTTAGCCAATCCCATGGCCAGCCGGGCTGTGGAAAACCACTTAGTTGTAGTCGCGACCAGAACTATTGGTTTCAAAGATTACCGCCGGGCTCGCACATCGCTAAAAAGACACTAATCATGCCAAGCGAAATACCCGATGCTCATCTGTCTACTTTGGGCATTTATCTGAACCTAGGCCTTCGCGAAATATTTCTTGCTTATCGAGTAAGGCAACAAAAGCAATTCGATGAGCGACGGCAAAGGATCTTCCGTGGAAAATACGGATTCTATGCGGGCGTGCCGTAACGACTGAACATAAGAGATGAAATCCAATTTTCCTTGCATGAAATCGAAAAGCACAGTTGGCACATCCGTCACCATGCGCAACCAGCCGACCCCAGGTTTCCCACGGCAAGGCATGGCAGGTTCGCCGATTTGATCCGCAAACAACAGATAGGGGAAGTCAACTCCGGCAGGGCCGCCCAAAGTGTGGAAGCCCCAGGTTCTTGCGTTTATATCTAGCAATTTATAGAGCCCATCGCGTGGATCTAATTTGAATTCTATTTCGACCAGTCCGTAATAGTCGATGGCCCGAAGAAGCGGCTCCGATAGTTGTTCCAGAATAGGCAGGTCTAGGCTCTCTACATACGTCGCGGCGCGACCAAATTCCCGGGGATGCTGCCTTACGCGCTGGGCTACCATACTGCTGTGGGTATTACCGTCGCGGAAAAACGCGCAATACGAAAATTGCTGCCTCCCGTCCCCAGGAATGATCTCCTGCACCATTATCTCGTCTGCATTTATCAGCCGGCTTGCCTTTTCAAACAGACGATGCAACTGCTCGATTGTGTCCGCCCGCCAGGCTTTGGCCCCGGTCGAATAAAAAAAGTTTTCCTTAATCGCCGGCTTAATTGCCAAGGGTAGCTTGTCATACAAAGCAGGCAGTTCTTCGGGGCTTAAGGGCGTCCACGTCTGCGGCGTCGGGGTGCCTAATTGCAGAGCAAGATTATAAGTATTTCTCTTATCCCAAGCCCAACGTACAACCTGCCAGTCGGGTGTAGTGACTCTAAAAAAACCTTCTAGTTCTTTGCGATAACGCGAAAACGCCGCCACTGTCTCGTCCCGGGTCGGAAATAAAACCCATCCCTTCAATCCAAACCGATGTCCGATTTCGAGAATCGTGTCAACAGTCTTTCGCTCGTCGAGCAAATTCTTTGCCGAAATGACTCGTTGAACGTAACGAGATCCACTCGATACCGAGTGCTGATCATCGACTACATAAACCGGAATGCCGCGGCGCCCGAGACTGCGTGCAATTCCCAGTCCTGGGTGCTCACCACCTATTACGAGCGCTCCGATGCCATTTTTTTCATTCTCCATTTCGGGGCAGGAGGTGGGATTGAAAATAGTGGGCTCTTCAATGCTAATTTGCATGGGCCCTTCTCCGAGCGATGTCCTTGACCAATTCCCGAGACATAAACTCTGTGCCAGTCACAAAATACATAAGCGGACCAAAACTCCGCGCGGCCGTCGCTCCGATGAAATGCAATCCGGAAACCGAGGAGCAGAAACCATTGACGAGTTCTGGGTATCCATCCAATTGCCGGACTTCGTTTAATAGGTCAGGAGATAAAAAATCGTAGCGGCTTATATCAACATCGTAGCCAGTGCCCAATAGTACGTGGTCAAACTTGCGTTCGCTTCCATCGCTTAACGAAAGATTAACTTCTTCCCGATAGAGCGCCGCGCTCCGCACCACACAGCCCGTCGTGATTTTTACCTTAGCCAAACGTTCTGGCAACCAACGCGATCCCGCGGCACGTACTGCCCGTTTGCGAATTTTGTCTCTAAGACGCAATGGAATTCGCCGCACAAGGTTCGGCGCCGCAACTAGACGGCTGATTCCCAGCGGCCCCACGTCATGCTTCGAGTAGAGCATTCTCGAAATCGGACCCATATGGTGCAACCAACCATGCATGCCGATCCACCTGAGCGCGTCTATCTTCGCAATGATTTCAACATCCGCTCCCCCCTCATGTAATAGTGCTGCTGATTCCAGCGCACTTTGTCCCGCACCAATCACGGCGACTTTTTTGCCCTTAAATTCTGTAATCTTCCGGCCCTCGTAGCAATGGGAGATGAGCGTAGACGGAACCTCGGCGAACACGGAAGGCTTTCTGCAAAATGGCCCGATGCCCGCAGCTACGATCACGCGGTCGCTTGAAATCGCTTCCCCATCATTTAACGTAAGACAAAATCTGTCCTCGTCACGATTGACGCGACGCACCATCCTTGTGTCTAAGTCCGTCCCCAATTGATGGCGGAACCAGCGGCCGTATTCGACAAAGGTCTTTAGGGGCACGGGCGCCGCCGGCGCGATTCCTGACGCGGCCTCATACGCGTCCAGAGTAAAAGCGGCATCGGGATCGGAGATATTCGAGGCGACGCGGGGCGAGCGCAATAACATTCCCTCCGGCATTTTGTCGGCCCAGAAACTCATCGCTTCGCCAAAGATACGGACGCGAAAGTCCTTCGCCTTGAGGTGCGCCGCCGCCGACAACCCATAGGGTCCCGCGCCTATAATTGCGACTTCGACGTGCGCGGCCCTTGCTCCGTCCACTGAGGCCAAATGAGACAAACGGGATTCCGAAGTTATATTCATATCCTTTCCATTATGGGGATGTTATCGGCCTTTGCATGCACTGGCTGCCGCCGGTTCAATCTCAAATTGCAAGCTTCCATTCTTTTCGCTTGCCCACGCGACACAAGCTCTTTCTTTCCCCTCCCCTTCGATGCTCCAGCCGTCTTTCGTTTCCACGAGACACAAATTGGCACGCTGTCTCCACCAGCGGTCAACCTCTCCTGGAGTGGAAATCCACACCCCTTTTTTTTCTCGCAGATTCACAAGGTGCGCAAGGAGAAGTTTATAAGTATCCTGCTCTCGATCATCAGTAATGTAGTCGGGATGAATAATAAAGCTCAACAGACCATGGCTCTCCATAATGAGTTCACTCTGTCGTTTCCAGAGTTCAATTGAATAATGTTTGAGGATGTGAAGCAACGAATAATCCTGTGTGGTGGTCACCGGTAATTCGAGTATCTTACCCACAAAATAGGGCATTACAGTGCAGCACCCACCTCGCTGCGGGTCCAAGTGCGCAACGTTCGGAACCGACATATCGTAAGAAAAATCGAGCGCATCGAACCATTCCTGTCGGCGATACAGAATCGCGCCGCGAAAGCCATTCGCTCCCCATTGGCGGCCATAAGCATTGATCCGCGCTGCACGGGATATGAAACCTTTCCGATCCCGATACAAGCGTCCATCGTGATTCAAATCCTGCACTCCAACTTCAAATCCACGTGTCCTAATAGAATCCAGAAATTCAGCAGTGACTTTGTACCGGCGTTCAGGGACTATTTGAAACGATGCTTTGATTCCGAATGAATCATCAATATCCATTAATGTTTGACAGAAATCTTTCCCCCTGGCGGTCTCCACGTCATGAGTCATGATCGCGCCGCTACACGCTCCATCCGGCCAAAACCAAATAAAAGGGATCCGGGCCGCCCCGTGAGCTTTTAACGTGAGAAGAAGCAGCTGTTGATGCAGAGTATCTACGTTCCGGTCTACCGGCCAGTTGGGGAACGGAACCTCATTCCATCCGTTCAAGCGAATTTTTTGCAGATGCTTTCGCACCGAAACAGACAGTGCCGGTCGAACAAAGTAATATGCTCGGTTGAGCGCCGACTGCCAGCGAGAGTTAAGGCCCTCCCGCGGGTACAGTTCATATCTCAGATTGCCGCATACCTCGGCCAAATCAAAAGGAATGGATATAATCCCGTTGTCGAAACTGGTGTCCAAATACGCATCGTGCAGGCTCTCTAGCGAAGATGCGTCTTGAATTCCTCCATTATATTTGCCATAACAAACAGTTCTTTCGCCAAAACGAAAGTATCCGCTGTCCGAAAGCGATTTCTTCTCTACAAATTTCGCGTACCGTTCCGGGCAGCGATAATAATCAACAAAACAATTAGGCATCTGGATGAATTTTCTGCGCAATTACACTCTTCCGAGGCCGCGCCTGCCAACATGAAGAACTTACCTTCTTGGGCTTGGAGTGAGTCGCAACAAAGACCGCACTCTTCCCTTTTGCTCTTCTCTTAGAAAATTAATAACGTCCTGTGGAATCGCGCGCTTTTCATGTCGACACCACGCCCACAGGAATCCAACAAATCGCGCCACGGCGCCAGCTATCAAAGGACGTCCACGCAATCGGCTCAAGCACTTAAGAAATTCGAATGATGGATCGCAGCCCATCGAGTAGTCCATCAAACCTTGCCGAAACCTGCCTTTCAGAATGCCTCCGGCTGACGATGTCGGCCTGTAATGACGAACCGGGAGTTCGGGAAAGGACTGGATGTCCCAACCTTTTTTTCGGGCCATAATTTCCGCTAGCCAATCCGGCCCTCCGTACGGAAGAGGCACATATCCTCCCACAGAAAGGAAACAGGCGCGACGAAATAATTGGACGGCATGAGCTACCGAACGCTCGCTGTTTCCCGCGCGACTGCAAAAGACTCCCTTTTTTTCTTCGTGAATGTAGCCCCCGCCGATTCCGAGGTTCTCATTTTCTGTAAATTTTTCGAGCAGCCGTTCGTAATATGTGGGTTCGAAGGAAACGTCGGCATCAACGTTGCCAATAAAATCGAAATCTAACTTTTTCACCAGATCGTAGCCCATGTTAATAGCATTTACTTGCGCGGCGAAGTTACGGGCGTGCTTTTCGGTAACCTGGTGAAGTCTTATGAACCCGTACTTCCCCGCATACCCCTGCACGATGGAGTCAGTACGATCTGTTGACCCGTCACTCACGATAACCCACTTTTTCGGCCTCACCGTCTGCGAAATAATGGAATCAATGGTCGTTCCAATAAATTTCTCTTCGTTATACGCTGCGGTCAAGAGCACGTACCCGAAACTCGAATTAGGAAATGGTTCCACTTATGTTTTTACGTAACAGGAGTCTCGGAATCGGCCGGAAACGTTTTTCCTCGCGCGTGAATATTTCTTCCGAATCGCAATAAGGAAGTTAGCCTTCGCTTTGCGGAAATTGCGGCGGGCAACCATTGATATGCTCCCGCAACCTTTAAGTAAAATTCGAGAGGCCAGTCAGTGGGATCAACCCGCACCCGACCATAGGCGAAGTCATCTTTTTGCCGAGAAATAACCTGTGGCAAAGTTGTGAATACACGCTCGTACCCCGCATCACGGCACCAGCGCAACAAGTTCTCATTGAATAAGCCATACGGAAAACTGAACAAGATGATCGGCTTTTTAAGCAGGCTCTCGAGCTGACATTTCGATTCTCTCAGCTCCGCGCGAGCCGTAGTCTCCGTCAAAGACGGTAAAGAAGGATGAGTTTGCGTGTGGCTTCCAATCGTTACTAAAAGGTTCTCACTGAGCTTTTTAAGTTGTTCCGCCGACATGATGCGGTCGGGTTTGTCGTACCAGTCGACGGACGTCCCGAGTAAGCCGGGGATAACAAAAATAGTGAATGGAATATTTCGTTTCTCCAACTCCGGCAACGCTTGCGATAATACGGTTTCCGAAGCATCATCAAAAGTGACAACCACCCGGGGATCTCCATGCGACAGAGGGACTTTAAAATCTGCCCGAATAGGCGAAGCCCACCGTAGCAGCGCGTCCATCTGATCAGCGAACTGCCGCCTATTTTCCGACTCGATTACATGGTAATAAAGGACCAGAGAAGGTTGGCCGACTTTGCGTCCGAAAGCGGACCGCAACAAACTAGTACTGCGGGCAAGAAGGTACACCAGAAGGCTGATGCCGCAACAAACAACCCGCTTAAGTTCAAATCTACTCACGAAATTCATGGACTGTCGGACATGTGCGTGTTTCGAACACTTCATGCCATGTTGTCTATTTGGAGATAGCGTTGTAAAAAAATAGGCGTCCCAAAATCAGATTGCAATAGTAGACGAACTTGATCATCGGACTTCCCGTACGAAAATATCTCCGTAGGTCTCCTTTTCCTTCAAGCTGCTGAACTCAAGAAAGTCGATCATCTCGCTTGCAGAAATCCATCGATCGAAGGAGAATTCCGGCCCGATGACATTTTCATCCCCAGGGGGATTGACCACGATATTGAAATCTGCTCGCGCGCTAAAGCATTTAGCTCTCACACACTCTATCGCAGCATCTAGGAATTCACTGATAAATTCAAAACTCAGCGTGTGAAAAGGACGGAGCTGATTAAGTCCAGCCAATACCTCTTTTTCGAAGCCTTCAACGTCAATTTTTATGAATCGCGCTGGGCCGTACTTTTGAATCAAGCAATCAATCGTCGTAACCGGCACTGTGATGGTTTTGCCCCAATTTTTTCCACCCAATCTGGGCGCTTGGTGGGCAGCGTCCATCCATTCCTTTGAAAGGGTAGAGTGCGTATCTGATTCGTCGCTCAAGAATAATTCGGCCGTCGACTCGTAGCTGCCCACTGCCGCGCATTCAACCACGCAGTTCGGTAGCTTGCGAGACATTATCTTCGCCGCGCACGTTGGGTTAGGTTCAACTGCGATGACCTCGGCGTCGAGTTTGACGAACATTTCAGAGTAGACGCCGACGTTAGCGCCAATATCAAGGACTCGGTCTCCCGGATCGATAAACTGGCGGTAAAACTCAAGCATCATTTGACGATACTTCCAATACCTTCGGTTCAGCAGAATTTGATAGGCGTCGCGGAGTGGGCCGTATAAGGATGTTCCCTCCAGATGGCGTTTTATTTGTTCCTTCATTGGTTATCGGGCTACCGGCCAAATGCGGATCGAACATCAAGAAAAGTCTGCTTTTGTGATATCCAAAGAACAGCCAAGTACACCGAGGCTCCTAGTAGGACCTGGATAGCCAGATCAATTCTGATGGAAACTAAGTGCATTACCTTGCCCCAGGCCATGACCACAATGCCCATCACGACAGCAACGCAGATTGGTTTCACGATCACGCGCAAATACTCGCCGGCGCACTTTCCCAGTAAAGGCCGGACCATCATCATATATAGAGGGATGGCCAAGCTGCTTTGGAAGGCCAGTAACGCCCAGGCCACACGGGAGACCTGCCCGGTTCTGCACGCGAGGTACACAATTGGAATGCTGAGCAAGAGCACCACCCCGTGCCAGATGAATCCGAGATCAGCTCTGCCTTTCGCGTACTGCAAGCTCCCTATTGGATTATTAATACTGCGAAGCAGGGTAACAAAACTAAGAATCTGAACCAGGAGAATGCTTTCGAACCATTTCGGCCCGAAGACGGCAGGGACAAGCCATGGTGCGACGGCCGCAAGCCCGATTAGCAGGGGAGCATTGAAAGTCGTCAGTATTCCCAGAAGTTTCATATATCCACGCTTCAGCCTGACGGGATCGTCTTGCACTTGTGAAAATGCAGGAAACGCGACCTTCGTAAGAATCGGATTAATTCGAGACAACGGCTGGGCAGCGAGATAAAAGGCGAAACTGTAATAGCCGAGCGCCTTGGCCCCTAATAGCGAGCCGATCAATAAAAGATCGGAACGCTGCCCCACATAATACGCAGTTCTCTCTCCCAACTGGAAAAGGCCGAAACCGACGTAGCCTTTCAGATCGGCACGGCGAAAATGAAAGCTGGGCCGGAATCGTGCAAATCCAACTGGCATTAACAACAATGATCTCAGAATCGCATTTGCAATGAAGCCATACACCAAGGACCAGACTCCAAATCCCAGGATGGCAAGTATTACCGATACCGCGGTTTGAACCAGCGAGGTGATAACGTCCCGCTTCGCAAGCATGTCGAAAAGCAACTCCTTTTGCAGAAGGTTTTCAAACTGGCTGCTGATCGGGATGATCAGGAATACAAGCGCTACCGCTTTCAGGAGGGGGGTTAATCGAGGCTCACCATAAAATTTAACAATGATAGGGGTGCACAGCAATGTCAGGGCGAACACAGTCCAGCCGGAAAAAATATTCAACCAATACAGACTCGACAGCTGGTCTTTGGTTGCATCCTGCCTATGTATAATTGCGGCGCTCATCCCCATATCACAATACATTTGTGCCAGGCCCATCACGACCGTCACCATCGCCATCAGCCCAAAGTCCACTGGGAACAGAAAGCGCGCGAGCACAATATTGCGGATTAGTTCACTGCATGCAGTAACCCCGCTGGAAATAACCGTCCACTTGACACCCGTCGCCGCACGGGACCTCAATGTCTTAACCGACGACGCTTGGGGATCCATTAATTGAGCTTCGGGAAAATTGCCGATATGGGAAGTAGATATGCCAGCGGTGACCTCACCGAATGGGGCGTTCCTGAGGTTTTCTCCACATGATCGCTATTTCACCGGCCGTTAGTTCTTCTACTGAGTAGCCCGGGACCTGATGCGCCAGTTCCGCATATTTCCAACCCGACGGGGTGATAAGAACTTGTGAGTCAGGAAGCGTGGCTGCGAGCTCCCTCCATTGTGCCAAAGTGAGCTTATTGAGCGTACCGTTTGGCCTAATTAGATCAACGGTCTCTTTGCGAAGATGCGGCCAAGTCCCAAGCTGCCCGGTCTGGCCATGAAACACTCTGCGATCGAGACAGCCGGTCGGACTGGTCCATGGATGAATCGTAATGTAACCAATACCCGCGGGTTTAAGCACGCGGTTCATTTCATTCAATGCCAAAGCCGGATTCGGGAGATGATGGAATAACGCGCGCGAATAAACGAAATCAAAAATCCCGCCCGTAAAGGCCATATCATAAATGTCCATCTGCCGGATCGTGATGTCCGGCAATGTGCTGACCCCGAGGACATCCTTCCACCGTTTAAGATACTGGCGGTCAAGGCCGAGCGTCTTCCTGCCAATCGCCTTAACTGTTCGCTGCAATCCGTTGACTCGCGTCATCGTCAGATAGCGGCCCACCCCGGATTTGTAGACGATCACGTCGCGGTCGATTGCGGTGACTCGGTTTCTGAGTGCGAGATACATGGTCTGTCCCATAAACTGACCGGGCCCGGCTTCGAGTACCTCGAGGTTAGTTAGCCGTACCCCAAAGGCTTCCAACAACCTGGTCTCGACTTGGCGAATGCCACTCAGCGCGTCGTCACAGTGAGTCGCACACTTTCCCACCCATGTCCGCCAGGCAAATGCCACTTGATTGACGAGGCCGGTTGACGAAGTGTAAGAGCCTGCCTTCACTGGGATATCGCCGTGGACGAAGATATTGCCATTGCTGTTTCGGAATTTCTATCATCTTCATACCCTGTTATTTTGGTATAAATTCGATAGTATGAGCTTGTAACTTGTTCTAGCGAAAAACAACGCCTCGCAACCAGTTCACACTCCCTCTGATACTGACCATAGCTTGCCGTCAAGGCTTTGATTGCTTCGATCATTGCAGGTAGGTTTTCGCTGTCAAAAGAAATACCTACCTTGTATTGGGCCATTAAGGGCCTCAATCCTCCCACATTCTGATTCACTATAATTGGCAGCCCTGCGGCTAGGTATTCGGCGACCTTGGTTCCGATCATTGTGTCTGCTACTACGGACATGGCGCTTCCTGCGGCAATCGCCTTCAGGGGCACCAGTCCGTAATCACCCACGGCAAGATATTGTGGAACATCAATCGGTTTCGCGTTAATGATCACGTAATCGTCGAAAGACAGTCCCTCCGCCACGAAGGAGGCGATGAGTTTGGGCCGGTTATGACCGGTAACCACGACCAGCTTAGTTCTGTTTAACAGCCCCCTAACAGTCTTATACATCCGCGCCAGTAAAAGAGGATCGTGCCAAGCGTACAGACTCCCGTTATAAACGAAGACAGTGCGGTCTTCTAACTTCAACTCCGCCCTTTTTATACTCCTTTGATTCCGACCTTCAGAGAACTTTTCCACATCCGCGCACGTGTAAATGACTGAGCAGCGTGCCTCCGGAACTAATTGCGCAATGCGATCCGCAAATGGCGTGGACAGAGCAATAACCCTGTCAGAACGCCGGATCAGCCATTGTTCGACATATTTCCAAAATTTGAACCTTATTGATGCTTCTTTCCATCGGCCTTCGACTACGCCTTCTTCCGGCCAGAATCCCCGTGGATCAAAAATAATTTTGATGTCTCTGAAAACCACCTTGGCTAATACCGCAAGAAGTGTCGCCATGTAACTTCGGCAATGGACTATATCTGGTCGCGCCCGAAATAATTTGTAGATCAAGAGGGGAATTGAAGATGCGACCGCCAGGAAAAGAACGAGAAACGGAAGGTCGGATGCCCAACGTTTCCGAAGAATTAAGGGCAGGTACAAGACTGACGCGTTAACCCCCGACGCCGCGAACTCGTTCTTCAGAGCAATCAATTCCAATCGCTGTGTCGCGAACGGCGCGAGTATTTCAGTCCTACCAACTTCGACGGCGGGCAATAAAGCGCAATAGGAGAGTTTTAGACTGTTGCCGTATGTCGCTCCCAAACGGCAAAGAAGCTGTTTCACCTGAGTTTCATGAATTCCATTATTTACCACAGGCTCGAAAAAGGTGAGGTACAAAACGCTCACCGGGAGCGGGTGGCCGCAACGGCTGGTCTTCATATGGGTAGAATTCTGATGAGCTTCGGAAGGCGGTTTCCCCGGGGAGACTGCCGGGGAAACAGGTTCGAGTAGGCCAAGCCGCGAGTCAAAGAAACAGATTAATGGACTAGGGCAGCGAGGCCCGTCGGCGGTGACAGAGGTGCGGTACCGGCACCTGCCTCATAAGCACCCACATCCCATAGAGATGCGCGTGATACGAGATTGATGTCTTGAGATATACCCTCGCAAGAAGGGCATACAGAGGAGACGCTCACGCCCTTGCCAGCTGTCGGTAGCGAGGTTTGGCCAGATGGGGGCGCGTAATTATTGGCGGCCGTATAGCCCAAACTTGCTGCTACTGCGTTCGTTTCAGTAATGTTGTTTGAAGCAGTGACGGTGCCCGCGGCAAAGCTCCAGTCAGCGGTGTCAGAAATACATTGGTTATCACGGTACACAACCTGGCTTATGCCACTCCCTGGCCTGGCAGTAATTCGACCGCAACCGGTGTTATCTCCGGAAGGAAGCTGAACTGTATTATTGAAAATGTAAGCTGATACAATATCGTTCCCGCAACCGCTTTGCCCGGGATCGATATCAATTCCGTACGGGTAGTTATAAGGTCCCGTAATCACGTTATCGTAGACGTATGTGGCGACATTCAGAGATTGAGCGCCAAAAAAACAGGGAAATATTGCTATGGGCGATTGGTTTGCTCGAACATTAATCAATCTATTCCGGTATATGTATTCCGAGGAGGAGGTCGTACCCAGTTGCCATCCGCCGGTTTGCATAGTGTTAGTGTGGAAAGCAGAGTCCCAAGAGCTCAAAGTATCGTGAATGTAATTGTCATGGATCAACATCCCACCATTGTCTATCGCAGTCGAGACATCATGGATTTCATTGAACGTGTAGTTTTGCGCACCGAAAGCCGCTGAACCACCCGCTCCGGTCACTTGAATCGATTGGTCCCCAGCCGCCATGTATCCACCATCTTCGTTGTGAATCAGGGAATTTTGAACGTTTGTATTGTCCGGCGTTCCTTGGTTAGTGTTGAAGTAAATCCCGCCCTGATCCGAATCTCCAGACCATCCGTGAGCCATGCGCCAGTTATGAACCTCGAGATTGTTCGCGATAATGTTGGTTCCAGCCACTCCGGCGTTGTAGAAGGAATATCCGTTCACATTTGCCGCCGCCCAAACTCCGCGCAATTCAAGCGAATCAACGGTGATATAGGACAATCCAGAATCAATGTGAAAGATGATTCCACAACTGGGATTACTCTGGCAGTCCAAAATTGGTCTAGTCCACGATTGGCCGGTGTACCACGTTTGGTCAACACCGTAGTAGTCTGACGCGGACGACGAACCGCCCGCAGTGGCCTCTAATTGAAGGGCAGTGTGATCCCAAGTGACGCCGCCCTTAAAGATAAAGCAATCGCCAGCCGTGTGATGGTAACTTCCGCTCCACCCCGCCATAAAGGGTTGTCGCTTCCATGGATTCGCCCGCGTCCCCGACGCAGAGTCGCTTCCACCTACAAAGTCAATATTAAACGTATGCGCACAAGTACTTGGTGCCCCTAAAATAGTTCCGACTTGTGCCTTCGCTTTGGACACCAAAGCGCCAGAGGATGCCAAGGACAATGCTATCCAAATAAAAGAACGGGGAAACTTGATCACGGGGTGTGCCTCCATATTTCGGTCTTGGTTCAATTTAAGTTAACGGCCCCACGACCACTAGCTATCGGAAGTGCACATTCGCATGTGAGAAGTACATTGGGCTTTGGGGTAACCGTAAGTCCGAGATTTAAAAACCCATTAGCCAACGCACGCAAGCTGCGCTACGCTTCACCTTGAACCCCGCTTCGGAAGACCGTCCTAAACTCAAGAGATAGGCAAACCCATATCCCATCATGCGAACCAATTGGTGCATTCCTGTAGCGACCCAGAAACCAAACCGCGCTGTACGTCCGTGGTGAATCTTGAAGTACTGCGAATTGGCACGGTTCATTTCGACGTAGAAGCGGGTCGGATTTTTGGAAGAACTGGCAGCACAATTGTGGAGAGCCTCGGCTTCCGGATAAAAAACCACGCGCCACCCCGATTCGTGGAAGCGCTTGCTCCAATCCAAGTCTTCGCCATAGAAGAAGTAGCGTTCGTCCAGGAGGCCAACTTCGGAAAGTGCCGCGCGGCGCACCATCCAAAACCAGCCCGTAAGAATGTCCACATCCGTAATGCGGTCATACCGAAAATCTGTCATGAGAAATCCGCCAAAGAATTTGGAGTTCGAAAATAATGTGTCCAAACCCAGCGCGCGGCAGAATTGATTCCAAACGGTGGGGAAACGCATGCAGGATTGTCCGGTACTGCCGTCAGTAAGCAGCATTCGCGGCCCTAACATTCCGATTGTGGAGTCTCGCTCCATATAGGAAGACATTTTCTCAATACATCCGACCGGAACCGTGACATCCGAGTTAATCAGACAGACAAGCTTGCCCGTCGTTCTAGCGATACCTAAATTATTAGCTTTTGCGAACCCAAGATTCTGCCCGTTACAGATCAATAGCACTCGGGGATACTTTTCCCGGATGAAATCAGCAGTTCCATCAGAGGACGCATTATCCACGACAATGATTTCTCGACTCGGCTGCTCGCACGCCAGAAGTGAATCCAAACATACAGAGATAATGTTCCTGTTATTCCAAGTGACGACGACGATGGAAATATCTACCATGGGAAATCTAATGGGGTAATCGCCAGTACTCGATGTCTAATTTTCGTCGGTAAGATTCAGCGTGGGCAAGGTCATGCCTCTACCAACGCTTCGCGCGAAGGGCGAGAGTGCGAGAACATGTCATCCCGTTGCCGTTCTGGCGTGAGCGGGGAGTGCTTCGAATACAGCGCCATAGTGGTTGAGGAGGAGATCATTGCGATGAGTGCATATAAATAGACGGCGGTCTGATCGAAATATGTGATGCCGAAAAAAGCCACCATATGGGAAAACAGCGCGGAACCCAGGCACCATAAACGTCGCTGGCCGTCAACGTTTCCTCGAGCGGCCTTCCTTGCTGCGCCCAAACGCTTAAAGCAGTACACAAGAACGGCCAGAAAAAGAAAGAAGGTCAGTATTCCTCCGGTGGTCCCTATCTCCACGTATTGGTTGGAGGTGTCCCACATGTCCCATCCCCAACTATTCGTGCTCTTCGTTCCAAATAGCCACCACTCTCCTACCCTTCGAATGAATTGATCCACAAGAAAGTAGCGATGATATCCGGAAGAACCACCAACGAGATCCAGTCGATCAATTAGAGCCCAAACCGGCGCTTTCATAACGATTTGAAGACAGCCCAAAGATGCGACTACAGCCCATCGCAATTTCCGAAGATGCTTACGTAAGGGCCAGAAGAATACTGCGGCAGCGCCGGCAACATATGCCCCTAGCGCTGTGCTTGAGGCTGCGGTGACGGCAATAATAGTGCACGAGATAATTCCGAAGGCGGCGATCGCCCTAGCCTTGGAATTTTGCCACCATAGGCCAATAAACAACGGCAGAAGAGTCGCCCCAAACGTTCCTGCGAGGATGGGGTGCCGAAACGGTCCTTGAGCTCGCAGCCGCCCTCCCTTATATCGGTAAACTCAGGCACTCCTCCCAGCACATGAAAAAGGTTCTTGCCCGTGCAAACCTCGATCAGCATAAAAGAAGCGACGATGAAGCAAACAGCGGCAAGACTTTAGTGGTCCGATCTATGTCCTTAAAATTCCGAACAAAAACCGCAATACAAAATAGCATCCGCAGGCGTCAATAAGAGTTCCCATTTTCTGAACGAATGCGCCCCACTCTCCCCACAAAAGCGTGAAGGTTATGACAGAGGAAACCATCCAATAAATGAACAGTTTATCAATCACGTTCATCCGAAATCCCGATGCAGATGTTTTGGGCAATTCAGTCAAACCGACGCGCATCACCGCGGCAATGATGACAATGCGGAACATCATGAAATGCAAACCGCCAATGACTATGACCTGACCAAGGGGAATCAAAAATGAAACTGAAAACAGCGGGATAATCACGTACTTTCGGGGCAACAAAACAATTAAAAGACATGCCAATACAATTATCAAGCCGGTAAGCGGGTTTAGAAATGTTTCCGCCGATCCCGCTCCGAAACGAAGTAATTCTTGTTTCATCTTATTGCTTTAGCTTCCTAAGATGTCAGATGTCAGTTTTACATTTCGCGGCCAGCAAATGCATACAGGAGCCAACCTAGTTCATAGGGACGGCATTCGTATTTATCTTCAGAGGGCCGGGTGGAGTCTGAGATGCCTAATGGTCCTGAGAGATGCGTCCAATACTCCCTGTATTTGTTCTTGAAAAAAACTGCGCCAAACCAAATTATGCTCGTGGATCGCGCATATCATAATTAAGTTCGTTCTTGCCAGTGATCCAATTCAAGCCTTTGTAGATTATCGAAGAGCTAAAATCTGGTTGGTCATTTCCGCAAGCGCGAACAAGGCCATCGGACCCATAGCTTCCTGATGCACTGAATACACAGGATATTCGCCGACAGTTCTCCCGCTCGTCGGAATCGTAATGCCACCACCACTGACCCAGAGGACCCTGATACCTGCAAATCGCCGTTGCACATTGTTTCGCGCCTCGTCCAATGGCGGCAGGTGCGTCATATGCCTTTGCGAATTTCGACAACGCGTAAATTGGATAAACTTGATCGGCAAAGGTGCCGATCCGCGCACGGAAAATGCCGGCAAAAGAGCCTTGCCTGGCTAGATGCCCAAAAATGCACCATCGCGGACCTTGATTGTCTTTCAGAAGCTCATAAGTCTTGAAGGCCAGCCCAGTATAATCACTTGAGTTCTGAACTTTCGCCAGCCGCATATGAGAAAGCCCAGATAGAAACCAGGCAAGCTCCATGGTGCGCCGCTCGGAGGTATCGGAGTATCGTTCGATAGCACTGCTTAAATCAATCGTCAAGAAGCGCTTCCCAATGTATGGGGACATATTGCGGAGCAAGCTCCATAAACAAAGACCCAAATCCCCAGCGCTTGTTATCCACTCCAGGTTCGTTAAAAGACTGTCCAAGACCGGTTCGATCTCTATAGGTGATTGATACCCGGCGGTTTGCGCTCGATAAAGTCCCAAGAGAGTCATCAATGTGTAACGGTGAGAGAGGCCTTCTCTAATCATTCCCTGCGGGGTCCGCTTCAAGCTGTTACAAAATAGCTTCCGCTCGACGTCGAACATTGCGGGAAGCCCGTGAAGCGCCAGGTTAAGTAGAGGCGTAGTAAAAGTACTTCCGGGGTATTCTGCGGGGACTTAGGCTGAACTTTTAGCACCTCCCCTCCGCGATTAAGGAAATGTGATTAACGATGGTTTGTAGAGCCGCTTTGTTTTCTATTTCAGGACGGGCTGGCCTCACACGTTTGTCCAGTGCGAGTTTTGTGCGTATCTCGCTCACATCCTTGAGCAATACCATTCGGCCTTCATTCGCGAGATATTGGTCAACCGCTCCGATCTTGCCCCGGAAAATGCTATAAACAGGGATTCCCAGCGCTGTTGCTTCCCGATTCATCGTTCCCCCACCACTTATTACAAGATCGGAATACCACAGCAAATTCAAGCCATCCACCACATGGTCGGGAATGACAACCTTCCCGCTGCTGAATAATGCAGGCCATCTTTCGTAAATAGTCGCGCCCTGTCGCTTGTTCCGAGGTAGCACAACCATCTTAACGTCGGAGCGGTCTCCAAGAAAGTTCAGAACTTCCTCGAACATCCGTTCGCTATCGGGCACATGGTAATGAGCTTCGGTAGCCGGAGGACGAACAGTTACGATCACGCGACCGTCTTCGAGACCCAAGTCACTCAGAATTCGCGGATCTGGCTCAAAGCGGGAGGCATAAATATCCTCCTTAATCCCGGGGTATTTCAAAAGCCTTGACCTTGTAGACGAGCCGCCATTGGTCGGAATAACTTCTGGACGGATCAGCCAATTTGGAGAGACACCCACAGCTAGAGTAGCGAATTCATAATCGCCGATAACTATGGAGGGGATTCTTAGCAGAGATGACAGAAGCAACTGCGATCGCGATCCGTGGGAAACAGCTAACATGGGCTTCTCGCGCAATACGGTGGGTAGCATTTGTACTGCGCGGACGCCCAAACCGAATAGTTTTAGGCCGGTGTTCTTTCCGTAGTGGTGACCAATAAGTTTATATTTAAGACCAAGAAGATCGGCAAGCTCCGGAACTTGGAAACAATTGCGGGCCGTCACTAACAACGAATAACTACGTTTTTGCAGTTCTTCGATGATTGGCGCGAAAAAGGGAACATGCGGAGAATTATCGAGGTCTATCCATATCTTTTTACTCATAGAAGATGCTGCAATTCGGTCTTCATGTGAAATACAACCTCAGTTTCTTGGTAATTCCGAATGCTCAGCAATGAAGCCCCAGTAGGACCGAATTTAAACTATGGCTTCGACATTGGCGGAGACATTTACTCTTTGGCCGCCGCGGCGAACTGAGGCATGTTCGATAATTTCTGTCACAACCCGGACTTGATCGGCATCGGAGAGGCCGGGATACATGGGGAGTGACAATATTTCCGCCGCAGCTTTCTCGGTTACGGGGAAATCACCCGGTTTGTAGCCCATAGGCGTATAAACCGTCTGTAAGTGCAGGGGTACCGGATAGTGAATGGCCGTACCGACGCCAGCCTCAGCCAACGCCGCTTTCAACTCCTCGCGATTCCGGACTCGAATTACATAAAGATGATAAACAGGTCTATTTAGTCGTGCTCCATACGGTAGGCCTAACGCAGTACAGTCACCAAAGAGCTCGCGATATTTTGCAGCATGGGCACAGCGCTTGCTGTTCCATCCCGCCAAGTGCTTCAGCTTCACTGACAGAATTCCTGCCTGGATGGAATCCAATCGCCCGTTGTAGCCTTCGATATCGTGATAATACTTGCGGGATTGGCCATGGTCGCGGATCATCTTGACCGTCGCGCACAGCTTCTCGTCATTGGTGGTGATGGCGCCCGCTTCTCCGCAGGCTCCAAGATTTTTGCCTGGATAAAAACTGAATGCGGCGGCATGTCCCATAGAGCCCGCCTTCTTCCAGCAATTTTCTTTCTGCGAAAAATATTCCGCGCCGTGAGCCTGGCACGCATCTTCGATCACGACCAGGTTATAACGATCAGCCAATTCAAGGATCGCGTCCATGTCAGCCATCTGTCCGTAGAGATGAACTGGGACAATCGCCTTCACTATAGCTTTGGTACGGCGGTCGCGGATTGCACCGGTCTGCGGATTCTCTTCGCAGCTTTCGAGATAAACAACCAGCTTTGCAACGTCCATGTTGTAGGTAAGCTCATCAACATCAACAAAAACGGGGCAAGCTCCAGTTTGTGAAATGGCTTCGGTGGTCGCAATAAATGTGTTGGGCACCGTTATGACGGCATGTCCTTGGCCTATTCCCGCCGCAAATAGTGCGAAGCGCAAGGCGTCGGTACCGCTGCCAACACCGGCGCAATATTTCGTGTCACAAAACGCGGCGAATTCGCGCTCGAAGTTTTCAACCATCGGCCCGCCAATAAATCCGGCAGTGCGCAGGGCCTCCCGGAATACCGCGGTAAGTTCGGGCTCAAGCTGGGCATGTGGAGTAACCAAATCAAGGAATGGGACACTCTTGGAACTGCTCATGAAAACCGCCTCCGAATAAGAAAAATGAAGTGGGAATTTCTAGGTCGCCGCATCAACGAAGCGCAAAAGTTTCGCGGGATTGCCGGCGACAATGCCATTCGCGGGCACATCTTTGGTGACCATGCTGCCCGCGCCGACGATGGAGTTCTCTCCTATAGTCACGCCCGCCAGGATGGTCGCGCCCGAGCCGATCGACGCGCCTTTACTCACCAATGTCCGCTCCACTTTCCAATCCGCTTCTGTCTGGAGTTCCCCTCCCGCGGTTGTGGAGCGGGGGTAGATGTCATTGATAAAAGTTACACCGTGGCCGACAAAAACATTGTCTCCGATATGGACGCCTTCACATACAAATGTGTGGCTGGAAATTTTGCAGCGTTTTCCGACGCTGGCATTTTTTTGGATCTCTACAAACGCTCCAATTTTGGTCTCGTCGCCAATCTCGCATCCGTAAAGGTTGATGAATTTCGAAAGTTTCACATCCTGCCCAAGTTTCACATCGGGCGCAATACATTGGTAGGATTCCATGGCTCGGGGTGTGGTCATCGAATTCGGAAGGCTTTAAATTTTGTAAAGGCGCCAAGAATGAAAAACACTTTATAGGTAGACCAGCGCGCCGCGCTTTTTTAATGATTCAGTCGCAGCCTCCAACATTTTTACGACCCTCAATCCAGCGGCACCGTCATTGGTAGGATTTTTGTTATTGGAAATACAATCGACAAAATATGTCAGTTCCTGGCGCAACGCTTCGATTTGCTCCAGTTGCGGAGACCACATATCCCCAGACCGGTAATTGACGAGAAGGTTATACAGGCCTTGGCGGCTGGTGATGTGCACGCCCTTATCGTAAATCTTAATTTTTTCGTCGGCTTCCAAATCGTTCCATACCAGCATTTTCTTTTCACCGCCTATCAGCGTCGTGCGAACTTTTACCGGAGACAACCAGTTCACATTGATGTGGGCGATGATTTTGTTCGGAAAATATACTGTGATGAAAGCTATGTCTTCATGCCCGTTGAGATGGGTTTGCCCGGTGGCGACGACTGCTTCGGGAGTCTCTTCGATAAGGTGATCAATGATGGAAAGATCGTGCGGAGCCAAGTCCCAGATAACATTCACGTCATGCTGGAATAGTCCTAGATTTACCCGCGTGGAATCGTAGTAATAGAGCTTCCCTAACGCGCCTTCATCCAGCAATTCGCTAATTTTTTTCACCGCGCCCGTGAACAGGAACGTGTGGTCGACCATGATTTTTAAATTCTTTTGCTCCGCCAGGTTGATCAACTCTTCGGCCTGGGCGGCATTGCTGGTAATGGGCTTCTCGATAAAAACATGCTTGCCATTTTCGAGGGCTGCCTTGGCCAGTTCATAATGCGTCCAAACCGGCGTAACCACGGCAATGGCATCTATGTCGGGCGATGAAGTTAGTTCCGAGCATTCCGCCGCTACTTGCACTCGCGGATAAGCTTTTTGCACTCGCTTGCGCGCCGTGGGGCTTTTGTCGCAAACCGCAACCACTTCGGAACCATCCAACTGGTCGAGGTTTCTGACCACGTTCGGTCCCCAATACCCGTACCCGATTACACCAAATCTGACCATGCTGTTTTCCCCATGGGAACTCTCCCTCTTTCTAGCGGCTATTTCCATTTCTAGTGTTGGATTCATTGGAAGGGGAGACGAAGGGGAACGAACTACTGAAAGAATACTTGATTTAGAGTCTAGGGTCTGTGAAAAATCGGTTAATGTGCGCCATCTCCGAACAGAACGACCGCCGGAGTTCGCAGAAGTATTTTCAGGTCCAGCCACGGCGACCATGTATTCGCATATTGCAGATCGAGCCTGACCATGTCGTCGAATTTGACCCGGCTGCGACCGTTCACCTGCCACAGGCCGGTTATCCCAGGCTTTGCTTCCAATACCCGACGGCGATGCCAGATGTCATACGCTTCCACTTCATATGCAATAGGAGGCCGCGGCCCCACCAGAGACATCTCGCCGCGGAGCACATGGAAAAATTGCGGCAACTCGTCGAGGCTGGTCCGGCGCAGGAAACCGCCGACCCAGGTGATTCTACGATCTTTGGTGAGCTTGTAGACGGCTTTTCCATTTTCATCTGAGGCGTCGGGTTGCGCTTGTCCCGAGATCAATTGGGTTACATATTCTTTATGCACGGTGGCGTCGTTATTCACATACATCGATCGGAACTTCAGGAACGTAAATGGAATGCCATACTGCCCAATGCGTTTTTGCCGGAACAGCACCGGGCCTTCGGAGGTCAATTTCACCGCGACGGCAATGGCCAGAAAGAGCGGCGCGAAAACGATAATGGCCAGCCCGCTTCCCGCCATATCCATCATTCGCTTTATTACGCCGAATAACCTATTGTCTTTCTCCCGATTGGAGAGGTCGGGATAGAGAGACGGATTGCTTGGCCGCTGCGGTAAATTGTGATCCCACTCTTCGGGAAACAAATGAAAAGTTATTGTGATGCGCTCGAACTTTTCCGGACCAAGGTCTCTGTGCAAGCTCTCGCTCGATTTGTTCATGATGGTGCGCAGAACCGAATCGCGATCATCCAGCTTTAACTCCGTGAACATTACTCCCACGACGCCGTTGGTTCGGTACCACCCCATAACGTCCGTCTCGCGGGTGTTTTGCGCCAGGGCGGAAAAAATCTTACTTAGTATTTTCCCGTTACTCTCCGAGGCCAATCCGTCTTTCATGTCCAGCAACATCAGCAGGAATGGCTTTCCTGAGCGTTCCGTGCGCTTGCGCTCCAGCGAGATCATTCTGTGAAGCGACACTTCATCGAGGACATTCTGATCCGCAACTGACCTTCCACCGCGGAGCGTCTTTTTAGTCATGGACTGCTTTACTTTCACAACGGCCTCTCCTGTTTCTGCGTCCCGGGTTGATGGACGCAGAATTCGATGCAAGGTTTGCAATGTACTTGAACGTTTTTTCGGGGGAAAAAACGAAGGACTAATCGGTTAGCGAGTTCGTAGCTTTGCGCTTGCTGCCATTTTCCGATTGCGGCACGTAGCGCTGATAATAGTTACTGTGGTCGGTTTCGGTGGAACTGTTCAAGACCACTCCCAGCAGCTTGGATGATTCGAGCATTTCCAGACCACGCTTGAGTTCCCTCTTTTCCGTCACTCCCTCGCGCGCCACCAGAATCACCCCATCTGCCATTTTCATCCAGACGCTGGTATCAGCCAGCGGCAGAATGGGCGGTGAGTCAATGAGAATCCAGTCGAACCAATTGCCCAACTGATCCATTAATCCGGCGAGACGGCTCGACTGCATCATTTCAAGAGGATTTTCGGGGGCGCGTCCGGCGGGCAAAAGCCACAGATTTAAGCCTTCCAGGCGATAGATGTTGGGTACCGATTGCGATTCGCCCTGGAGCCATTCGCTTAATCCTTCGACCTTGCCTAGACCAAAGCGCACGGGCAATACCGGCCGGCGCAGATCGCCCTCGAGCAGCAATACCCGTTGGCGTTTCTTGCGGGCGAGAATCACCGCGAGATTCGCCGAAATCATGCTCTTGCCTTCTTCTGGAATGGTGCTCGTGATCAATACTTTCTTGAACGCGCGAAGCTGTTGAAGCTGCCGCAGACGAACCCCGAAGAAACGAAATTTCTCCGCCGCCAAGCTTTCGGTGTCAGTCAGGCTGAGCAATCTACTGTTGGGCAAGGGCGTAACTTTAAGCGAGGGAAATTGGCCCAGATCCGCTTCCGCCTGTTCGGGAGGGAATGTTCCCGTATCCTCTTCGGCCGCCCGCAAAAGTTCGGCAGGCATGGAAGACACTTCGCGAGTGCGCGATCGTTCTGCCTCCGATTTTTGCAAAGCTTCAAATATATGGCTCATGTTTGGAGGCTCCAGGTGTAAGCGAAAGTTCCATGTCGTCCGATTGAGTGCTCTGCAAATATTCCTGCAATTGCAGAAGTGCCTTGACCGCGGCTAAGGCTTTATTTTTTTCGTCCCTGGGCAAGGGTTCGGACTGCGGCGCCGGGTGAACGACATTCAGGCGCAGATCGGATGCCACCTCATCGATAATGTTGGGAGAAATAGTTTTTGACTGCTTGGCAAAACCGGCTATCAATGCATTTTCGCAGACGGTATTAATGAGTCGCGGGATGCCCCGGGATTGACGATGGATCGCGGCCACGGTCTCGATGGGAAAAATTGGATCGCTCCCCGCGCTGAGGCCTGCCAGCTCTAATCTCCGTTGAAGATATCCATGTGTCTCTTCTAAATCGAGCGGTTCCAATCGCGATCGCAAAACAATTCTTTGTTTAAGCTGGCGCAAAGCGACGGAATCTAATTTCTCGTCCAGCTCGGGCTGGCCCACCAGTAGAATTTGCAGCAGCTTTTCCTGCGCCGTTTCGAGGTTCGTCAATAAGCGAATTTCCTCCAGCACTTCGGCGGAAACATGATGCGCCTCATCCACGACCAGCACGGTTGTCAATTTCTTTTGATAGCGGGTGATCAGGTAGTTATGCAACTCCCAAAGCAGCTCGCTCTTATTTTTTCCGGTGGTGCGCAACCCGAAGTCGGCAGCAATGTATTGCAGAAACTCAACTGGAGATAAAATGCTGTTAAAAACATACGCATAACTGACATCGTTGCGGTTCAGCAGTTGCAGCAGGCAGCGCACTAGCAACGTTTTTCCAGTACCGACTTCCCCAGTCATGACTACGAAACCCTTGTGGCGGCGCACACCGTAATACAAAGCCGCAAGCGCCTCGTTATGCCTCTTGGTAGGGAACAGGAATGAGGGATCGGGGCTGATCTCGAAGGGATTTCGTTGAAGGTTATAGAAAGACTTGTACATGCTCGTTCTATTTGTGGAGGAAACTAATCGCGGAACCGGCGGCGATAATCGCGAGTACCACGACCGCGCTAGCCCATTGCAGCCACAGAACCCGTCTGTGCCTATGGTGATCTGCAGCCGTGATGATATTTGGAATCTCTGATATCACATCGGCATTTACGAGTTCCTTAAGTTCCTTTTCGCTATATAGACGATCATCCATCATCTCCGCGCCCGCGGTGAAAATCCCCGCCAAAACGATTCCGCAAAATAGGCCAATACCACAAAGTTTCAGGCGATCCGGCGAAAAAGGAGTTACCGGCAGACTAGGAGGATCCAGAATTCTGAAATGCTCCCCCTGTTGCCGCAATTCCATGCTGGTCGCCATTTCAGATTCATTTTTCTTTTTCAAAAGATCGTCATAGTTGGCGCGGGACTGATCGTAGCCCCGGCTCAAATCGCTGAGCTCCTGTTCGCGAACCGGTTCCTGGTTCAGATGCCCCTGGTTGGCGTTGATTCTAGCTTTCATGTCGGCGATCGCGCGCTCGCGATTGCCAATTTCAATCTGGTTGGCCTGAAGCTGGCTCTGGAGTTGAAGTACCGCCGGATCTTTAACGTCGAGATCGCGAGATGCGCTGTTTGAGCTTGGATCCGCTTGGTTTTTTTTCTCGCTCGCGAGCAACTGATCTTTCGTTTTTTGCGTGTCCGCAATCTCCTGTTCCACCTTGCGCACGTCCGGATGGCGGTCGGTGTAACGGGATTTCAAGTCCACCAATTGATGATTCAGCGTATCCAGTTGCTGATCGATGGCGGCTAGTCCCATCGGTGCTCCATTGGGCCCCTTGGTCGAGGTTTGCATGGTGCGATATTGTCCCAGCAAAGATTGCAAATATGCATTCTGCTGTTTCGCGGTATTGAGCGCGTCCTCTTCGGACTGTAGCTGGGCTTGCATGCCGCCTAAAATTTGCAAATTGCTCTGCAACTGCGTCGGCAACTCTCCAAGATGTCTATCTTTGTACTCGCGAACCTTTTGTTCCTGATCGGCTAGCGTTTTTCTCGCTTCCTCCAGTTGCGACTCCAGGAATTTCGTGGTTTCTTCCGACTGCGCCTGGCGCACCTCCAAATTTTCGCTGATAAAAAGATCGGTTAATTGCCGCGTAACCTGCTGCGCAACATAAGGGTCATGCGAGGAATAGTAAACGTTGAAGGCGGTAAGCTGATCCCCGGGGGACCGCACCAGGTCGATGTCAATGTCTTTGCGCATGCGCTCAACAAGTTGATCGGGGTTCGTGCGCTGGCGATCGGCGCTATAAAGATTCAGGTCCTGGATGATATGCAGCAATCGTGTCCGGCTGAGAATTTGCTGCGTAATGCTTTGTAGACGATCCTGAAGGTTATCCGTGACGTTAGGCGTAACGTACTGCTGCGGCACGGTGGGCTGTTCCACAAGGATGAGGGTGCCGGAGCGATATACCGATGGCATAAGCCAGCTTGCGCTCCAGACCAGAGCCCATCCTACAAAAAGAGGGATCAGGAAATACCAATGACGCCGGCGAATAACGCTCCAATATTGCCGGAGGTTTAACGTCTCGGAGTTTTTCTCTTCTAATTCTTCCAGCATATTTCCTTATTTGCTTCTTCTATCGTCCCAGCGGTCTTTCAAATTGGTACGAAACGGAAACCCAGGCTCGATTTTGGTTGGGCACGACATCGAAGGTCGAAACATTCGCATAACTCTGAGTGAGGTGAAGATATCCGAGCGAGCCGCTCCAATGTTCTCCGAAGGTACGCGCCAGAGAAGCGCTCTCGGAAACGGAATGGCCATTTAATCCGCTGCTAAAGCCTCCCAGGAAGGCCGAATCAAGGACTGCATTCGTGGCATAGTCGGCGGCGACGGAACCGGTAACGGCCTTGGTAAATTGAGCGCGAAAGGAGGCATTGGCGATGTTGGCCCGAACGGCGCCCGGAAGACCTCCGCCATCGGTAATTCTGCGGGAGAAACTCGCCGCAAAGCTGGTCTCTTGCCCTTGCCAACTTACACTGCCTCCGCCGGCAGGGGACCACATGGTTTGTGGAACCAGCGTGCCGCCAAAGGTATCCGAATATTGCGGTCCCCCGAAGGCAGTGATCGAGAAATTTGGCTTCAGATAGAGGGTGTAGGTGCCGTAGATGCTGTCGGTCCGGGTCTGTAACTCTGTCGTTCCCGCCAAGGCGATCGTCGTATCCGACAGGTATCTTTCAAACTCATAGTCGATGCCTACGTAGTTCCTGTTGGCAAAGCGGTGATTGTAATAACCCCCTCCGCCTTCTCCGCTGGAATCGAATAAGCCGGGCACCTCACTGCGATCCAGGTATTCCAGGAGAGAAGCGTTTCCGGTGGCGCCCACCATGTCGTTCAGGCCGAATTGGTAACTAATACCCACGGTTGCGGTATTAATCAGCGCATCGGCCACCGGCGCAACCAAGGTCAAATTGGGTGACTGCGCTGGATTCGGCAAATTATCCACACCTAAAGTGTCTCCAGCGTTAAAAGCGATAGGACTGAAAAATGCGGACGTCTTGACGAAACTATCCTGCGCCGTGAAGGTCACGTGCGGGCTCAACCGGTAAGCAAGGTTAAAGGCCAGAGCTTGACTGGTCTGATCGAGGGAACTGTTTCGCTGATAAAACGTGAACCCGGGGCTATAGGTGAAATCCAATTTATATCGCGTTCTAGTCAGATCGAGCGCAACAAACGGACCAATCGTGTAGCTCCAATCGCTGCCAACATCGCCAATCAAAGTTAAGACATGATCCTGATAAGCCGCGGTCGCGGTCGCCCCACCCCGCAAATAATTCGACCTCTCCAATTCAGAAGTGAAGGCCAGAGAAGATCCCGTCCCATTGACTATCGGCGGGGTAACCATCGGCGGGTTCGCCGTCGCCGATTGTCCTGCATCGCTTGCATCGGTGGGCTGAGTGGTTTGCGCCGGTGTCTCCGAAGGAATGGCGGGAACGTGCTGTCCGGGACCCGCATCCGTTTGCCCAAGAGATGACGAAGCTGCACCGCATAAAAGGCATAAAATCAAGGCACGGCTCAAGATGTGCTCACGACCGGTTGTTATCGCCATCAGGGAATCACTATGGTGTCGCGGGGCTGAAGTCGAATATTTTGCGCCGTATTTTTCCCTTTGATCACTTCGGCATAGTTGAAAGAGAGTTTGGATTCCCCTCCACCGGCGTTCTGCCGAAGCACGTATATGTTCTTCTTCTTGGCGAAATCGCGGAATCCGCCGGCAATGGCTATGGCATCTAGCACCGTAGTGGAGTTGACGAGCGGGTATGAACCTGGCTTTTGCACTTGTCCGAGGATATTGAATTTCTGGCTGCGGATTTCCTGAACGATAACCGTGACTTCCGGTTCCGAAATGTAATTCTTCAGCTTTTCCGTAATCGCTAATTCGAGCTGGTGAGGGGTTTGTCCGGCAGCTTGAAGTTCCCCTACTAGAGGCAAGGAAATCATGCCATCGGAGCGGACAGGCACGGACCGCGTGACATCCGGTTCCTTCCAGACATTGACCGCGAGAAGATCGTCGACGCCAATGACGAATGTGTCGTCGTGCGGCTTGGTAGCGCCTGGGCTAATTGACGGCGCTTCAGCTACTTGACCTGAACCTGCACCAGTTTGAGTCGAAGCGCCGGCAAATGTCGACACAAAACATGCAAGCGCAATCACCAGAGGCAATCGGAATGCGGATGTAAAATGTGTGGTTTTGAAAATCATCTGGGCTATTGCTCCAATTATACGTTGCGAATGCAGCCAGTCATATTAACGCCGTTAATGCCGGTTTCCATTGCTCTTAACCCCTGGAGCCGCAAAAACTGCGGAGAGATAGGTCGCAGGTGGACTCAGATGATAATGCTGAATTTTGTACAACAATGTCCGGTAGCTTACCTGAAGAACCTTCGACGCGGCTTTCCGGTTCCAATGGGTTTGCTCCAGGGCCATTGCGATCGCATTTCTCTCGGCTTCTCCCTTGACGCTTTGGATGAGCGATTTCAAACCAAAACGCGCTTCCTTGCCATCGACGGTATCTGAAATCGATTCTGTCGCAACCGGATCAAACTTCGCATTAGATCTCTCAGGATGCGACTCCACAAGCTGGGCCGACTTACGCTGCAATTCGGTCAGTGCCAGCTCATCGTCACCGACCACCAAATATCGTTTGGCGAAATTTTCCAACTCCTTTAAATTCCCCGGCCAGGCATAACGCCTGCATTCGGAGAGCACCTCGGGAGAAAAAGCTCTGGCTGGAAGATCGTAGTGCCGGGACAGATGATTCATGAGTTGATTAAGCAGAAGTGATATATCTTCTTTGCGCTGTTTCAGCGGCGGAACGTATATCGTAAAAGCGCTGAGCCGAAAGTAAAGGTCTTCACGAAGTTTGCCATTAGCGAGAGCTTCTTCAAGGTTGGCTTGGGTGGCGGCGATCATACGGCAATCGGATTCGACTCGCGAGTCGCCCTCGGTCCGCGAAAACGATTTGTCTTGAAGCAAGCGAACTAATTTTTCCTGGACCCGAAGGGGCAGAGCAGTAATCTCGTCGAAATAAACAGTTCCCTTTTCGCAAGATTCGAACTTGCCGGGGAGGCCGCGGGACATTCCCGCCACCATGACGCGTTCCAGACCAAAGAGTTCATTTTCCAGCATATCTGCGGACAGCGCCGCACAGTTAACCGTTAAAAATTGAAAAGCGGATCGAACTGAAAGCTTATGGATCAGACGCGCCGCAATATGCTTTCCGCTATCGTTTTGCCCGACGAGCAATAGTGGCGACTCAGTTTGCGCCAGCAACTCGACCTGCGCGCGCAATTGCCGCATAGCGGGACTTGCGGCGACAAAGACCATATCGTCGGTCACTTGTTCTACGTGATCGCTCGATACCGCATAATCTGTGGTCTTATGCGCCTGATCTGTATGCCTCTCCAGCAACGAGGCTAATTGCTCCTTACGCACCGGCTTGACCACAAAATCTTTGGCTCCGAGTTTAAACGCCTCATTTCTTTGTATCGCGTCTTCACAATTCGACAACACCGCAACGGGAACGTCCGGTCGGACGCGGCGCAGCCAACGCAGGCTATGCAAACCGTCCGCCGCATTTTCCCCCAAGTCCAATAAAACCAGATCCGGGGAATCGTTCGATTGCACCCGGTCGAGGGCTTGCCATGCACTTTCGGCAACTTCTAATCGGCAGGAGCCATCCTCTGCACGTGAACTTATCGCAGATGCGTCTCTGCTCACGAGCAGTACTAATGCGTTAGCTACAGTATCCGTTGACATCGGAATTCCTTCTGGGGGGGGAGTGAAATGAACTCGGACAAAATTGCGAACGTCTGAGGTCTAATACGGTTGGCGTAGCTTCGCCCCCTCGGTCACAAGGACAATTCGACCCTTGGCCGAAGCGTTGATTTAAGCGCGAAGATTTTTCGCGCGAACCGTATAAGAGGAGGAACGAATTAAGGCTCGGGGAAGCCGCTTACAAGCGTTACCCTAACACACGTGCAAGTCCCTGCAAGATGTCTATATTCTCGATGGTAACCGTCTCGCTGGGTTGTTAAGTTACCCCTTGGAGCGCCATACTTCATGGCTAGAGAACGATTACCCTAGAGCACGCGTTCTCTTGACATGATCAACCTTAATCAATGGATTGATATAAAGGTACGTATATGACTAATTTACGGTCGTTTAGTAAAACCTATTCGTACCTAAAAATGGGACCTGTTTTATGAACAAGCGGACACTTGGTCAATTACGATCATGCAAGCCCACTCACTGTTGGATTGCGTTTCTCTTAAACGCTCCTGTACAATCGGCACTGTACTTCTGAGTTTTTGTGGTCCCTCCCCGCAACAAGATATTTCGTCACCCAGCAAGATAAGACGCGACAGTATCAGTTGATGCGTGCCGCCGGAGGATTCATGCAAAACAGTCGCATTCGGGTCCTAGTAGCGGAAGGGACGCGCATTCATACTGAGCTGCTTGCCGCATCCTTAAGACACAATCCCGTACTGGAAATTTTTACTCCGGCAGCTGATTTTTCAGACGTCGTAGAATCTGCCGTCCATCATAGGGTCGACGTAGCGGTCATCGGTTCGCGGCTCGCGGAGGATCCTCTTGGCGGTCTCGAAGCACTCCGTAAAATGAGGGTGTTGCGTTCCAAGATTCGCGGCATCATTTTGCTTGATTCGTCAAAGCCAGAAACGGTTCTTGCCGCGTTTCGGGCTGGAGCTAGAGGATTATTCAGTCGTGAGGCTTCTCTTGAAACGTTATCCGATTGTGTTCGGCGAGTTCATATGGGAGAAGTTTGTGCCAATTCGGAACAGATGGCGATCGCGTTGGAAGCGCTCACATCTTCTCCGACTTTGCGTGCGGCTCATTCGGGACGATTGGCCTCGCTTTCAAAAAGAGAATTGGACGTGGTATTCAGCTTGGCCGAAGGGTTAAGCAATCGTGAGATCGCCGCCCGCTTGGGATTGAGCCAGCACACAGTCAAGAATTACTTATTTAAAGTGTTTGACAAATTGGGTGTTTCCAGCCGGATTGAACTGCTATTTTTAGCCTTAAATCACACGGAGGCAAACCAACCAGCCGAGGACTTGGACGGAAGCGATGGGGACCAGGGTTTAAACTTCGTTTCGTCTCAAAGAGCTGCGCAGGATGGGATGCCTAAAGCTCAGATCGCCCTGGCGAAGATGTACGCGGAAGGCAAAGGGGTTAAGAAAGATCCACTGTCAGCGTATACATGGTACTTGATCTCCGAGAAAAACGTTCTCGACATGAAAGACTTTATCGGCGCGGAAAAAAGAAGGATGGCTGGTCTGCTTACTACCGAAGAGATTTTGGAAGCGCAGAAGTTGGCAGCCGAGCACCAGAAAAAACCCGTTCAAACCGCGTCTCGCATGGTGCGGCGCCAAGCCTGAGTTCGTAACAATCCTAAAGTTGCATCTTCGCTAGCAATGCACAATCTTAGGACTCTTGATTCCACGAGTCGCGTTCCGCGTATCCACGATGAGCTGTGATTCGGCGACGATGCGCGCATAGTCGTAATCGGAATGATCGGTCACGATCAGGACGCAATCATACTCGCCAAGATTTTCGAGCGGCGCACATGTCATCTGCAAATCGTAATGACGGCCTTTTCCCACAGTCGGAAAATACGGATCGTTATAACTAACCGCTGCGCCCTGCTTATTCAGTAACTCAATGATGGTCAACGACGGCGATTCGCGTAGATCGTCAATATCTTTTTTGTACGCCATGCCAAGCACGAGGATACGGGCTCCGTTCAACGCCTTTTTGTGCCGGTTCAAAGCCTTCACCACAGAATCGACCACGTGATAAGGCATTGCAGTATTGATTTCCCCTGCTAGCTCGATGAACCGGGTGCGAAAATCCCATTCTTTGGCTTTCCACGACAGATAAAAAGGATCAACTGGAATGCAATGTCCGCCAAGTCCCGGTCCGGGATAGAAGGGATGGAATCCGAATGGTTTAGTTGACGCCGCCGCAATAACCTCCCATATATCAATTCCCATCCGCAGCGAAAGCAGTTTCAGTTCATTGACGAGCGCGATGTTCACGCAGCGGTAAATATTCTCCAGCAACTTGGTCATTTCAGCTACCGCTGGCGACGACACCGGCACTACTCGATTAAAAATGGTGCCATACAAGGCGCCAGCCAGTTGTGACGCGCCCGAATCCAGTCCTCCGACTACTTTCGGAATGTCTCTTCGAGCCACAGTATCGTTCCCGGGATCCTCGCGTTCGGGAGAAAAA
This sequence comes from uncultured Acidobacteriaceae bacterium, assembly GCA_963849315.1. GTDB lineage: Bacteria > Acidobacteriota > Terriglobia > Terriglobales > Acidobacteriaceae > PALSA-188. The sequence goes on from CAWKGT010000003.1 coordinate 33,932, forward strand.
GCTACATAAAACCTCTTGCCGTCGCTCTCCCCACGGGATGCCTTTAGCCCATGTTTGTTGCCCTTTTCCAGAAGCGGAATCAACACCTCTTCCGTCGTACCAGGATAGGTTGTGCTCTCGAGAATCACGAGGTGTCCATCACGAAGATGGGGAGCGATGGACTTCGCTGTCTCTTCGATAAAACTGAGATCAGGCTCCTGATATTCGTTCAGAGGCGTGGGGACGCAAATGATAATCGCATCCATTTTCGAAATTCGGGAATAGTCGGAGGTTGCACTAAAGCCCCGCGCGCGAGCGTGCTCGATCTCCGTCGCCGGAATTCTGACGATGTAAGTGCCGCCGTCGGTTAGCGTCGATATCTTGCGCGCATCAATATCGAATCCAGTGACGGGAAAATTTTGCTCGCTGTATAACAGCGCCAAGGGCAGGCCAACATATCCCATGCCAATAATGGCCACCTGCGCCGTATGGGCATCAATTTTGCTTTTCAGCGTGGACGCCTGAGTCACGGTTACAGAAGAAGTGCTCATAATATCTTTGCTTTCAGACGTATTTTAATGCGTTTCTGAATAAAACCCCAGAATAACTTTGCTCCATTGAAGTTACCATCGTTCTAGGATGGAGCTTTAGTGAGCCGCTCAAATCTGACCGGCGGCTCAGCGCAATGGCGCCAGTTCAGTCTTCGGGCCCCATATGGGGTGCTTGACGGTCAATTGATCGTTGTCAAAGCCCGTCAGCCGTTGGTGCGCTTGCTCATTCAATCTTTTAAACATCCAAAGGAGGCTGGGATGAGTGTTGATGAAGGCGGGTAACGCCAGGACCGTCGCTCCGCGCATAATTTTGTACTTGTTTACACCGGGCATTGCCGAAAGCATGCCATCGTAAATCCGGTGAATGCCAGGCTGAATCTGCGCAGCCTCGCGGTAGGAATGAAGCAAAAGGTCTGGGGTATTAAAGCTGAGAGCCTTGTCGGATGTGACTATAGTCTTCAAAATCAGAGTAGTTTCGACGAGACAGGTAATTTCGAATGCCAGCATCTCTTCCCCGAGAAATGCCCCTAGTACTACGGCTTCGTGAAACCGGAATAGCTGGTGTGCCCATTGTATGAATTTGGTCTTATTCCGGCGGCCGCTGTCGAAGCCATACTTGGTGCGCCGATAAAACGAAAGATATATCGGGTACGCGATTTTAGAAAATTCTTCCTCATCAGTGACACGACGCGCCGTAATCGGATTTCGCAAAGCCTTCTTTAAACTCCCGCGGACATTGTCGCGCAGTTTTCGCACATCATAATCTTGAAGTTTTTCAAAAAGGATAGGATTCAAATAAGAGTTAGCAACTTGTCCAACCTCCACTGCGTGCTGGAAAATCCCGGTTCGGTCGAATTGCTTTCGCACTTTGGACTGATTATATTTCTCAAATGGCAACAAAGGACGATAGAAAAAAGGACGAGTATTTGTCCACCAAACCTCCCCAATCCGAACCACGTTAACCCCTGTGGCTTGCTCGAAGGCGGCGTATCTGTCTACGCTCATCCTCTGCCAGCAAGGCAGTAGGTCGCCGAAATTGCGGTTGCCAAGTGCACTCATGTTAGGCCAGGGTATGAAGCAAGGACTGTCTTCCGCTACCGATAAACTTTACATCAGATGGTACGAACGAAAAAACTTTTGTGAACCTGGACCCCGCCCTGTGGGCTGACAGCTTATTAATTTCGCGTGCTTAGGTTGGTCGAACATACACAATCGGGTTAATCAACTCCGGGCGGATGGTTCCATAAATAGAATATTGCCGTCCCTTTTTCATCGGAGTCAGGAACTCCGCGGCATCGAACAACTCGCCGCAACGCGGGTTGTAATAAACAATTGTTATCTTTCTAAAGTTCTCATTAAGCGCCCGCTGAACATTCTCCAATATCCGCCGCATCGAGTTTTCTGGGAACGGGTTGTAAAAGTACAAAAGACTCTTGCCCTGCGGAATACAAAAATCTAGCGCATCTTCGCACAATACCCGGATTTCGCACTGCGGAATCCGTGCCTTGGTGAAACTTTCCACATTCATCCTCGCGATATCGCTCAATTCCCTCGACAGTTCTATTCCAATCACATGTTTGAAACCCAACTGACATGCCATTAGCAGTACCCGCCCCTTGCCACAGCCAAAGTCAACAAAAGTTGTTTCGCTCGGTTCAAAGGCCAGGTTTGATAGCATCGAACGAAAACGATATTGCGGTGTTCCAGCATATGGATTAGTTCCTTCCGGAGTGTCCGAGGGCCTGAGCGTTCCTGACGTATCAACGGAGAACCGTCTATCAAAATCCCAGTCGACGTAAGATCTCCATAATTTAAAGATAAAATGTGGAATTTTCATTTCATCCACCCTGAAACTTAAACAGCTTCCGCTACCAGCAAATCCCTTGGTAAGTCGCCTGGCTTTGAGGTCGCCTGGCGGAATCCAGGTTAACCAGATCGATCACAATTTGATTCTTATCGAGGAGAGCCGACACTTGGGCGGACGCAACCGCTCGCGTGCCAATGATCACGACCTCGGCACTCCTCACTGCTGCTTCCAGATTCGTAGTCAATAACGATGAAATATGAGGGATAACTTCTTCTATATATTTCCGGTTGGCTCCGGCCAGCCGTCCCAGCGATACATCCTCGTCCCAAATGATGACCTGACATCCTTCTCCCAGTAGACGTTTGACGAGATGAACTTGCGGACTCTCTCTCAGGTCATCGGTACCCGACTTGAAACTGAGACCCAATAGACAAATCTTCCGTTTGCCCGTGTGCAATACAGCTTCAATGGCGCGCTCGATATGTTGGGCATTGCTCGGCATCAATGCCTGGATCAATGGTAGGTCCAAGTCGAGTTCCTTCGCTTTATAGGCGATCGCTCGCAAATCCTTGGGCAGACAAGAGCCGCCGAATGCGAATCCTGGCGACAGATATGCTGGAGAAATATTCAGCTTCGTATCGGAGGTAAAAATCTGAGTTATGACTTGCGTGTCCAATCCTAGATTCTTGCAAAGAGTACCAATCTCGTTGGCGAAGCCAACTTTTACCGCGTGAAATAGATTGGAAACATATTTCACCATCTCCGCGACCGGAATTGACGTCTCGAACGTCTTGCACGAAACATCTTTATATAACTCTTTCGCCGTTGAGAGATGCCCGGGATCCTGCGCGCCCAGCACCGTATATGGAGGCTGAAGGAAATCCGCGACGGCGCTTCCCTCCCGCATGAACTCCGGGTTATAAATCACGTTGAAATCGCGGCCTGCTTTCTTCTCGCTCGCGCGTTCCAGAATCGGGATGACTATTGCTTCGGTGGTTCCAGGCAGCATCGTACTTCTTAAAATGACAGTATGGGCAGTCTGCTTCTCACGCAAAGCGGCGCCGATTTCACCGGAGACGTGCTCAATGTGGCTCAAATCGAGCTTGCCGCTTCGCAAGCTCGGCGTGCCAACGCACACAAACGACACCTCAGTTTGCATTACCGCCGTTACGGCGTCGGTAGTTGCGTGCAGCAGTCCAGCCGCGTGAGCTTTTGCAAGCCGAACGCCGACGCCCGTCTCAACAATTGGGCTCTTTCCCGCGCCCAACATATCCACTTTGTCGCGGCTCACATCCACGCCCAAAATCTTGTGCCCGAGCTCGGCAAAACAGGCAGCTGACACGGACCCGACATATCCCAAGCCGAAGAGGCTAATCGATTTACTCAAGCTTCGTACCTATGTTGAAAAGGTTTGTGAATGCATTGAAAGTATTGCACACATGCGTCCCCATTTTTTTCATTCAAATTTGTCCAAACGTGGGTCCACTTGCGCAACCTTCTCAGTGAGAGGCGAAAGACGCTAATCCGTCGCGAATAGGCACCTCGATTGATCCTTTAGGCATGATTGCAGGTATCGATTCTTAAAACCTCGACGCCTCAAATACTCAACGCCTTGAAAATGCATGCCCAGCACGCATCCCAGCTGGAGTCTAAACTGCATGATCATTGACTTGCCTCAAGGTCACCTCAGAAATTCGCACACTTAGGCATCAAACCAGGAAATAGGCTTTCATTCATGATGCTTTGCGGAATGGCAGAGATTGCACAACGTAATCAGATTTTCTTCCGTATCATTTCCGGAATGGCTGCGAAACTGCTTGTGATGAACTTCCAGGTTTCGCAATGATCCGCAATTTTGACAACGCCAACGATCGCGAATGAGGATTAGCGTCCTGAGTTCATCGTATTCCGCCGCATCCAAGTGAATCCGGGCATTCTTCGGAAAGGGCTTTATCATGCGGAGATTCTCAGGTCGACTTTGTCGAGAAATGCCTGTTTCTGTTGGACGGGCAGGAATTTGAACATTCTGGATACTGATTCCAGTAGCACATCCGGACATCCAGTACACAGATTCGCCCCCGCCAAGAAATCTGCGCAAATCATCTCTAGGCAATAGCCGCGAGACTTGTCGCTCCCCAGCATTAGAGCTGCGGTTTCGATCGCCTGCTCAATCACCGGAATCTGCGTTTTGTAAAACTTAAAATAGACAATTTCCCATGGCTCAGTTTCCTGCCCGGTCAGTTCCCTTTCCACTTCCCTTTTAAAATCCTCTTTCGGCAAGATCCTCGCTTTGTGCAACCAGGTTGCACAATCGAATTCCTGACCGTCTCTACGGGCGACCTTCGCGAGCTCAAGGCCTTTTGTCCAGCCTACTTCCTGGAGCCCTTTCCTCGCCTGTGGGGGCAAATGTTCATGGATCGACATGAGGTAATAAGCCTTCCGTCGCGATTCCGGAAATTTCCGCCCCAAGAAATCATCAAATGACTTCAGGTCGTGCACCCGCCAATATTGCCCCGCCCTGACTTCGCACAAATATCTTCCCAACTCGACAAATTTGGTATCGCGCTCGGCGTCCTTGTTTTGCTCCCACGCAAGAATCTCATCGATCTTGGTGAGCACAAACTGGGCTCGCCGTCGATTTAACTTGGGCGGCATAGGCGGGTTCCTAGAAATTAAGCTCGTCAAGCCAATCAAATTCTTGTCCTGGACGCTTAATAAGGTTTGCGTCGATAATCTCTTGCCTTCCCAGGCACAAGCCAATGTATGAGCAGCTCGTGCAAGGGTTCTGCGGGAAACGAACCCCGCTGTGCGGAAGGAATTGTGCCGACTCGATCCTTGCCACAGTGTCTTCGACCAGCTGCCCGAATTCTTGGCGCTGGTCATCCGTAATCGTGGTGCGGAAATATTGAATCTCAACCATTCGCTTGCGAACAAAAACGATTTGGGAGACGTCCGTAATGCCGGTTATCCAGGAGTAGCAGATCAGTTGCGGATCCAAACTGAGCAGCCCCACAGGCTCTTCCGGATACCGGGCGGCAGTGGTCTTCCATTCCAGGAGGCATTCGCCTCCATCGAGTGACCCGATCGCATCCACATAAGCCACGAAATCGTTGGTTTCGGATACGGATTTGTTGAACTTAATCTGCAGATTATTCTTCGGCTGGTAGATCCGAACACGATCTTCCTGCGCAAAACGATCAAGCAACTGAATGCCCTGCTGCAGCATGCGATCCCACGTAACACCGCTGGAGTAAGTGAGATTGGATTCCTGGTAAGTGCTCCACTCCTTAAACAGCGCGGCGGCAGAATCTTCGCGTCGGAAATACGCTCCCAACGCATTTTCGAAGGCCCGCCCAAATAACATAGTCGCTCGGGTATCTTTTTCTTTCCATCCATCCAGATACCGATGCTTGTATCGTCGTGGACACGCCAGATATTGGCTGATTTGGGTATAGCTGTACGTCACCGGAGGACCTCGGCCGATTCGCTATAGTCCGGCGTGGTCGAAAATTCCATCCACTGATTCGCAGGTGCGAAGGCATCAAAGTTCGTCACAGTCAGCCCCTTAGCGACTTTATGACTGATTTTGACAATTCCGGTAAGTCCCGGCATCGCTTTTTCATCAACTTCGTCTCGCCCCAGCAATTCGGGATCGTAGGCGAAATCTCTCAAGAACCAGCCTAGCTTCCAAAGCGTCTTGGTGACGCAGTAGATGCGTCCTGAAATCACCTGTCCATAAAGCTCTCGTGGCTCCAAAATAGAAAAATGGAGAAAGTAAAACGGTTTTTGAGCGTGCCAGCGGTACCAAGCTCTCTGAACACGCACCAGATAAATGCCATTAGAAAACTGTTCCTGAGAAGTCGCCCCTACTTGGCTAAGTCCTTGGAATCTCCTAGTCATGCCGCCCCCTCCTGGCCTGTTAAGTAGCTGTTCAACTGACAGAGCAAAGCATTCCGATCATTTACTGCCCAATCAGAAAGGTGTGTAACAAAATTTTCGACCTGCTCACGCTTTGCATCTCGCAAGGCATTCGTGCCGCAAAAGTCGACGGCATAGGCTTTTACCAAATTAGGATCGAGCTGATGCTGGCGAATAATTTGGCGCAAGCGGTCACGAACCAGAGGAGCGCTGGTTTTCGAATGACCATTGACGGGCTGTGGAGGAATCTTCTTCGCAGAGGCTGGTGGCTCGACCGGGCCTGCGAATGATCCGATTTCCTCGACGGAGCAGATCCCGATTCCGTAGGCTTTGCGCAATGCCCGATTGACAGCACGTGTCTCGGCGACCCGCATTTCAGCCCCACGAACAGTGGAATTGACGTTGGACGGATCAGCATCACCGTACCCCACGAATCCTTTGCAAGTTCGTGATCGAAAGACTGTCGCCTTAAAGGTCCACCGCCCAATATCCAGCTCCGAGAGGCTCGGAACCGCTTCAACATGTATGGCCGCACAGCGTCGGCGCCAAGATAACCTTATCAATCCGACATGAGTCACGTACCAACCCTTATGTAGCAGAATCAAGTCTCCTGCCGCCACGGAAAGGCGGAAGTCCAAAGTGTGTGCTTTCAGCACTTCAATAGAAAGTTCAGCGGTGGTCGCACCCCACTTCTCATTAGCCAAGCGCAAATTTTCCTTAAGTAATCGCGCGGTCGCCTGAGTTTTGTTACGCTTAACGCTCATGTCAGCGTACCTCATACTTTCTATGACATTGTATTACACACTCTCACTGAGAACAAGGAAGAACATTACGTACTCAAAAAGGATTGCTTACAATGGGCGAACGATGAAAAAGGACTCCCCGATAGCCTTTAGAATCTCGAGCACTTTGAAGAAGACTCTCCAAAGCATTGCAGATCGGGAGGCGAGAAGTATTTCTCAGATCTGCGAGCTGCTGCTCACTATCGGGAGCGATGCCTACCAAAAGGAAGGAACTAAATACCTGCAGCGACATCTGGAACGGCAAAAAGAAAATTAAATTAAGACGACGAGCGACTCACTTCGGTTTAGCAGAATTGCCAGTCTGTTAGGTCCTAGCAGTTAGCGATTGATTCACGCGAAGTTGTGAATGGTGCGCCCGGCGGGGGAAAAGCGGCTATTTGAACAACTTCGCGACCGTGATACCGAATGTGTTGGCAAGCTTAACCAAAGTAGTTAACCGAATATCTTTCTCTCCTCGTTCAATGGCGCCAGCGAATGACCGCGCCAATCCGCTCTCATGCGCCAAATCCTCCTGAGACCACTTTCGTTTCTCTCGTAATAATCGAACGCGGGCTCCCAAATTCTTGCGGATGGTCATTACTTCTTGCATGCTTCTTACAATCGCGGTAAGCTTTTGTCGCGTCCACGCTCTATCGTAGGACGCTCTGTCGTGGTCAGTAATATGCAGTATCGCCTGAATCCTTTACAGAGCTGCGTTACCACTTTGGCTTGGAGAATTTGTCGAATGTCATGCCGATTAAAGGCTACCCTCGGCCCTAAAAGCCATTGTATGAATCAGCGAATCGCCGGATTCGTGTTTATTCTCATTATCGTGTGTTTTGCCGCGGGATGCGCGGCGCCCGCTGAGCTGACTTCTATTCAAGTGACGCCCGCAAGTACTTCAGTCGGAGAGGTGGGAACGAACGTCCAGTTCACTGCGCTTGGAACCTACTCTCACGGGCGGCATCCATCGGAGACGCAAGATATCACGAGTTCCGTGACCTGGTCTTCATCCACAACAGCGACGGCAACCATCGACTCCTTGGGTTTGGCCACATCCGTAGGATCAGGGGTTACGACCATTACGGCTTCCTTGGGTTCGCAGTTGGGCCCGGTCTCGGGAACTGCGAACCTCAATGTGACGGGATCGGCGGAACCGGGCTTGACAGCGATTACGGTCATCCCAGCCAGCCAAACATTGAACACAATAGGGGAGACAGCACAACTAATCGCCATCGGCACGTTTAACTCCACCCCGACGACTCAAGATCTGACCGATTCGGTGACTTGGCAATCGAGCGATATGGATGTCGCGATTGTTAATTCTTCAGGAATGGTTACGGCGGTTGGCTGTGCAACCTCTAGCTGTATGACGTCTGTCACTGCAAGTTCAAAGTTAGCCGATGGCACTCTGATCCTTGGAACTTCCGCATTAACGATAAGCGCTGGACCGGGCACCAATTTGCCCTCTTTAAGCGTCTACCAAGTTGGTTCAGGGAATGGGACAGTCGTTAGCAGCCCAGTGGGTATCAATTGCCTCTCCGGGACAGGATGTGTTGGATATTTTCCTCTTGGCTCCAGCGTAACGCTGACAGTCGTGCCGAGCCCTGGCTCCTTGTTTGGAGGCTGGTCCGCAAATTGTATTCCGACCACTGCTCCCAGCTGCACAGTCGTTATGAACACCAACCAAACTGTGGGAGCAATATTCAATTGATTTCGTGCTCGATTCGTTCGTCATCACTTTCAGTCCATGACTATTGAGTAAAATGCGGCCCGGAGTGACTCCTGCACGAACCGGCACTCCCGCTCTGGGCGTCGTTTTTGGCATTTGCCATCGCTTGAAGGGATAGGGCCGTTGCGAGAATTACGCTATTCGGGCAACGATTGTGGTACCGTTTTGGACGCGTATTTAGCGGCGGCGCTTCACCGTTTGCCATTTCTTTATAAGCGCATGTCATCGACAAAATGAACAGCACGGTCTTATCTTTTAGTGCCGACCGAGATTTATTGTTGCGGCGCGAACCCGTATTGCGTGACCTCGGATATGAAGTGCTTTCGACCACAAGTGAGACTTGTGTTCGCTTTGAAATTCAGATGGGACAGTGTGGGTTGCTGCTGCTTTGCTATACCATTCGTGAGCAGATCCACGGTGATCTAGCTGAATTATTCAGGAGTTATTGCGAGAGTGGGGTAATTGCTTTTGTAATGCATCCTGTTACGCGAGAAAAGTCTCCGCATGCCCACATTTGCTTCCTCGATTCGGAATTGCCATGTAAGGCTCACTTAATCGAAGGCCTTCGAATGAGACGGCGCAAGAGCGCATAAGCTCTCTTTTTTCTTACCCCCACACTTCAACCTATTCTGCCAGTCCAAGATCGCTGCCGTCGAGGCCATAACAGCGCCATCGACAGCTGGCGATTTTCGAAAATCGAATTATTCGTTCGGGCAGATTTCCCCCGTGTCACAAAATACCCACTCTTTCCCGTTTCACCTCAGTTTCTACCAGTGGCAGTCTCTGTGACGGTAAGTTCCTTTGTCGCTCGCTCTTGACGAACCACTAGACGAGGCACGCGCGCGAGCAATTGTCGCTTCAATAAGGGTCGAATCAATCCTCGCGCTGATTTGTGTCGGCGAACATCGTGGCCAGACTAACGCGAAGGCCATAGGAAATTGCAGCAGGATAAAACCGTTGCGGACGAGTAGCACTGCAAATGCACGCATCATGCGCCGACGTCGCTACTCTACGTGGATCGTCGTCGTTACCGGCAGATCTGCTGAAGAGTCCCCGATCATAAGATTTACTGGCTCCCTTTCGACGCGAAAGGCTTCCGTCTTCACGTCCCAATAGGCCAGCTGCGACGCCGCTAGCGGAATCTCTACCCTCTTCGTCTGTCCGGCGTCGATCGTTACGCGTTTGAAGCCTTCCAGTTCCTCGCGCGGGCGCGGCACGGTAGAGTGCATATGTTTAACGTAAAGCTGGACAACTTCGTCACCCGCACGGTCGCCGGCATTCGTCACGTCCACGCTGACGGTGACCTTTCCGTCCTTTGCCAGGTGCGGCGAGGTGATTTTGATGTTGGAGAATTTGAAAGTCGTGTAGCTCAATCCGAATCCGAAAGGATACAGCGGCTTCCCATTGAAGTACATGTACGTATAACCGTCGCGAATGTTGTAATCCATCCGCGGAGGAAGCTGATCGGTCGACTGCGGCCACGTTTCCACCAGATGCCCGCCTGGGTTGTACTTGCCAAATAGTACCTGGGCCAGAGCCGTCCCCTCATCCTGCGAAGAGTGGGCCATGTGCAAAATGGCAGGCACGTTCGCCTCCGTCCAATTGATACTGAATGGGAAGCTGGAGACCAGCATCACGACGGTCTTCGGGTTCTTGATCACGACCTGCTTAACGATTTGCTCCTGATACAGGTCGATTGTCTCGCGGTCGCGGCCCTCGCGCCCATCGCTCGGCACGGTGCAGGGAAGGGTGATTCCGCCACCTTCGGTGGGCGAGTTGTACCATTCGTGCGCTTCGTCGCCGCAGGTGGGGTTATTTCCGACGACTACCACTGCCACGTCCGATTCGCTGGCCGCCTTCATTGCAGCGTCTTCTCCATCCTGCGTGTCATAGGGCGCGAAATTCACCTTTACCGCCGACCCCACCTCATCCTGAATGCCCTTGAGAAGCGTTGTCGCGTACGGAGGAGTGCCGCCGTACCAGTCCCAGTGCACGACATCCGCCAGCGGTCCGATCACCGCGACGGATTTGATTTTGCTCTGGTCGAGCGGCAGCAAATGGTTCTCGTTTTTCAGCAGCACCACGGACTCGAGCGCCATCTTGCGCGAAATATCGCGATCCTTCTCTGTCATCCATGGCTCCGGTGAATCGCGGATACTGGTGTACGGCACGATATCCGGTGGATCGAGCAGGCCCAGCTTGACCTCGACACGGAACTTAGGCCGCACCGCATTGTCGATGTCGGCCTCAGTAATCGATCCGTCCCTCAGCGCTGCATGCAATTCATCCCGATATACGTCAAGATACTGATTGATGCCGGCCTTCAGGCACGCCACGACAGCGCTCTCCTGATTGGGGAAAAGATGACGCGGCGTCACGAGCAGCTTGACCGCTCCGCCGTCGCTCGAAACCACATCCACCCCCCACTTGTCGATCACAATGCTACGCAGAACCGGATTCACTGCCATCGGGGTCCCGTTCCACGCGTTGTACGAGGCCATCACCGCCCTGGCTCCGCCATCCAAAAAGGCCATCCGGAATGGCACGGAGTAATATTCCCAAAACAGCCTCTCGTCGAAATCGGAGGACGAGCTGTTGCGTTTGTCCTCGTTCTCGTTTGCCAGAAAATGCTTCAGCAGCGCCGCAGCCTGCCAGTATTTCGGATCGTCGCCTTGAAGGCCGCGGACAAATGCGGTAGCCATGGTTCCGTTCAGGAAGGGGTCTTCACCATACACTTCCTCGCTGCGGCCCCAGCGCGGATCGCGATCCAGGTCCGACTGCGGGCCCCACTGCATCAGGATCTGCCGGTTGTACTTCGCCGTCTGTGTGATGAAACGAGCCTCATACCCTTCCACGCCCGCAGCCTCGCGCACCATGTCCGGATCCCACGACTCGCCCATCCCCGGTGGCTGAGGAAACTGGGTGGTGGGGACCGGCTCGCGGCCAAATCTCGGTTCGCGTTGCACGACGCCGTGAATGCCTTCCGAACTGCCGATATTCGGGACTCCCAAGCGCGGCACACCGGTCTGCGTACCCAAACAGTCGATCTTCTCGTCGAGTGTCATCAATGAGAGCAGATTGTCGATTCGCTTTTCCGTTGCTAGATTTGCATCGTCGAATGGATAGTGCTGGAGATGCCATTGATCGATCTGCTGGACCGGTTGCTGGCGCCGTTCCTGAGCACGAACCGGAAGAACAACTAGCAGAACCTGGCAAAGCAACAACGTCCCACGTTTCATCATCGTAACTCGACTTTCTCATTGTGCGGCACTGTAGGTAACTCCTGCCGGCCGGAAATGTGGTCTCGGCGACCCGCCAACTAACTCGCTCTCATAAGGGCGAGCCCCCACTGCGACAGGATACCCGATGTAATCGGTCGAGAGAATAACCCCGCAACTCTCTCCGTTCGAGATGTTTGTTGTTATGACTTTTACACGGCCGCTGGGAGTGGCTGGTTCCGGGTTTCTTGTCGTGTCGCGAGGATCCGGGAACATCCGACCCCAACCTCGGCTTCGAGGATATCGAGACTGAATCAGATTTGCGGAGATAAAACCGGGCTGATTGCGCATTGTAGTGTCGGTTACTTCAACCAAGAGCCGCAAGAGTTCGTTTGCGCGATCCGGCTGGACGAAAAATGTGTCCCGCTTATCCTCAGTGTTGCAATCAGGCAATTTCACTCACAACTCGATCAATGAGTGAGATCGCGATGTTACGCCGCCGATTGTCGATTTTACCCGGGCTGTGCGCATCGGGAATATATCCAGCGATTGCCGCAAGATCACAGCGCCAGCGGTGGCCTTTTTCTCAAAACAAATGGGGGATTGTAACCCAATACCCTTCGGGTTAGACTGCTGCGCTATCAAATCTGGTCAAGAACCTAAGCTCCGGGGAGAAAAGATGAGAAAAATTACCCGTTTTGCAGTATTAGCAGCCCTGCTATCGTCAGCTCTGACGTATGCCCAAGTCAACCAAACCTGGGTTTCTGGCACCGGGGTGGACACGAATCCCTGCACCCGCACCGCGCCATGTGCAACTTTTCAATGGGCTCTTTCACAGACGGCCGCAGGGGGCGAAATCTACGTTATCGACCCCGGTTACTACGGCGTCGTAACTATCGACAAGGCAATTACGATCGACGGAGGCGGGGGTCAGATCGCTGAAGTGCGCGCCATGTTTATCAACGCCGGGCCAAATGACGCCGTAATTTTACGAAATCTCAGGTTTGGTCAAACAGAAGGCTACCAGAATATTGTTAACTTTAACTCAGGGCAAAGTCTCACGATTGAGAACTCTGTTGTGAATGCCTTCTACGCAACGGCGGGTATCGGTTTCGCCCCGACCAGCAACAGTTCCACCTTGGTGGTGAGGAATACAAGTGTCGAAAACGGTTTCACCGGAATCTACGTTGAGGGAGGCGTGGCCACAATTGACAACGTTCAATTCAACAATAATTATACGGGCCTTTATACCAACACTACCGCCGACGTTCGGCAGAGCACGGCACAAGGGAACGGCGTGGCGTTTTATGCCAATACCGGCGCAAATGTCAATATTGTCCATTCCATGATTGTCAACAACAGAATTGGTATTCAGGCTGCGGCGAAGTCGCTAGTGAGCATTTCGGATGTAACCCTGCTCAATAACCAGACCGCTGTCACTGCCCCACCGCTTAGCGTCTTGACTTACGGCGACAATGTCACAGGACCGTTGCCAATACCGTATGCCGTCACGGTCGCGAAGCATTAGCGGTGTGGTGTGCTGGCCCGCCTTGAATAGGCTGCCGGGATTAACACTGGCGTGGCCCAACTTTGAGGGAGTCCTGAAGAATTATCGGCTGCGAAACAGCGTGGGCAGGTTAGTTCGTCCGCCAGGGACAAGCAAACTTATCTAAAAACGCAGGCCGGACTGTTGGGGCAGGTCTACGCCGTAGGTCACCTAGGGAACAGAAATTGGGTTTTTCGCCTGTTGGTGGGGCCAGGTTTGCGGGGTGAGGGTGTTTCAGAGGGCGCAAAAGCGCTCAAGAAGTGATTGCCATGTCCCAAGGAGTTTCCTTATCCAATTCCATGATGCGCTCCACTAGAGTGGTAAAGGACTCTGACCTGTACGAAGTATCTCCAGATTCCTCGTCGGTTGACGTAGTTCCCGAACAAAAGGACTTCTGCGCCCGATGTAAAGAATGAAATCGCCAACCTCGCTAGGGGTCATGGCGGCTCCTTAATCCAGCCCAAGCTCTGTGTCTATTATCCCAGCAAATAAATCATAACCCACACACGCACTACGCCGATGAATCCCATCATCAAATAGATGTTGATTTGGATACAACGAGTTGAGTGAGTTGAATTGATTTGTTGATAAGGGGGGTGTCTCTGAGACCGTCTCTTTCCCTTCTCCCCGACATTCGTTGACCGGTGGATGCTGCGTTCGTAAGATGAATCGATTCGAGGGCTTGGCATCTAGAACCATAGGAAATTCAAATTCTCGCGTAATTGCGCAAGTCAGGATGAATGACGAAATTCTCTTCAAAAGATGATATTGAACTTCAACGAATGAGTGGCTGGCGATCTTACATGCGGGCTGCCAGGCGGATCATAGAGCGGCATATCCGAAGACAGCTCTATTAACAATAAAATTATGCTGTGACTATTATCATGATGATCGCGGTGCCATTCGGCGTGTCCAGGTCATCGCCTTGCCTTTCGAGTCCAGTAGTGTATCTCGTCCAAAATCTCGTCTGATCGATTCCGCCCACCGTCGAGGCTTGGGGCATCCTAAATTCATCGCCAACCGAGTTCTTCGTCAGTTTTGGTTTGGTATGACTTGGCGACGTGCTGAATTTGCATCGGCCCGGAATGCTATTTCACCTGGATCATCGAAACAATAAACTTTTGCAACCAGGAAATTACACTCATTAATGAGTGTAATGGCGATACCTCGCCAACTACCTCGAAATTACTTGGCTGATTGGGAGCATGAACAAAACTAGGGACAGGTTGTACGCAGCATGGCACGCAAAACAGGCTTTCACCGAGCCTGTGTAAAGCCGCATCGCTCCCAGCAAGACGGCGGCTGGTATCACCGTAAACCAATGCTGCGGATGAGCGACACAGAACAGAACAGTAACTACTGCAATGCTTGGGATATTTCCAAATTTGGGTGCGAGGCCGGCGAAGAGTATGCCCCGAAAGTAAGTTTCCTCCGCCGCGGGTTGAGCAAATCCCGCGAGTACCATGAAAGCGACGATGTACCCCACTGGCTCAGCCTGATAACTACGACCAGTTAAGGGGCCCGTCGCAACGGAAAACGCGATGCCAGATACTAAACCAGCGAGGAATGCCCAACCTAAGATTCTGTTGCTACATTCCCAATGAATACTCTCTGCCAAACTAGCGAACCCCCGCCTGCGGACGAACCACATTACAAGTGGAGCCGCGAACAAAATCTCACCAACAAGCCCAGCCAGAACATAGACGCTAGAATCGACTTGGTAAAAGCGAAGGAGAGAATGGAGGGAAGGAATCGAATGCACCACGAACATACTCAGCAGCAGAAAGAGAACCAGGGCTGCGTATCCGACGACTCCCACGATAGCAGCATCGGCAATGCCCCACCCACTTGTGGCGCTAGGCTCAAGAAGGCTGCAGGCCTGCCGTTCTAGCTCGTTCACTGATTCCTTGCTCAAGGCACCAAGTCTAGCAGTTCATTCGGGGAAGGCGGCACAAGGACTGCTAGCTGATGATTGGCGAAATCAGGCAATTTCACTCACGATCTCGGTCAATGAGTGCAATCGCGATGTTACGCCAGTCGACGACGCGGTGGCGGGGCTAGGACCTAACCAGCCTCACACAGTCTCGCTGCGGCTGTTGTCTGCAAGAAGTCGCGCCATCCGCGCACGGTCTTGTCGCGCTCGGCGTCGGTTGCGCCGTTATAAATGAACCCGAAGTCCTTGCCTGTAATCTGGTTCAGGATGGCCGCGAGAGCATCGACGATCTTTTCCGGGCCGTAATGTCGCAGGCCCTCGAATGCATCCGGTGATTTATTTCTGAGTGAGGTACGCGGATCGGGGAGCTTTCGTCTATCGTCCATGCGCTCAATGATTGCCGGTACTGCTAAACATCCTAGCGATTCAAGTTCGGTGAACGCTTGCTGTTCTGTCTTCTGATCCGACATCCTCTCAATGAGCACCGCGACACGCTTATCAATTTTCGGAGAACTGTGCTGACCGTGAGCGCCTATACCTATCAGTACAAGCATCAGAAGGAAACAATAGAGTACTGTTTTCATACGGCTATTCTATCGTTGACCGATGACTGACGAAATCAGGCATTTTCACTCACGACCGCATTGTGAGTGAAACCGCGATTTGCAACAGTCGTCTATTTCGTTAATCCTTTCCCAAGGGATGAAGAGAATCGCAAGTTGTCGAGATTATTCCTGTTTGTCGATCACCCGCCCACAACGCGCACCAGTTAAAACGTACGTCGCAGGCTATAATTGTGCCCGCAAATGGCTCTAACTTCTGGCACAACACTCGGTCCATATGAAATTCAATCTCTCCTGGGAGCTGGCGGGATGGGCGAGGTATATTGAGCCAAGGACGTCCGCCTGGATCGCACCGTAGCCGTTAAAGTTCTGGCCGCCCACCTTTCCTCTTCGCCGGAGCTGAAGCAGCGCATGGAACGAGAGGCGCGAGCCATCTCTTCGTTGAACGATCGCCACATCTGCCATCTTTACGACATCGGCTCACAGGACGGTACTGACTATTTGGTAATGGAGTTTCTCGAAGGAGAAACTCTGGCAGAGCGGCTTCGCAAAGGAGCTCTACCGCTGAGCGCGCCATGTGCGCATAATCGCCAAGTCACTACCAGCCCAAGAGTGCGGCGGGGGGCCAAGGCAAGGGACGACGGCCATCCTTGACCGGTTTTCTGTTCCATTGCGCCCTAGAGGCCAATGAGGAGCAAGGAGGAATGCGATGTCGACACCGGGGATCACGACGGCAAGCACAGAGGAATTTTCTGGTTCACAGCATTTGAGTTGCTCCCTTTCTCATATTGGTGGGCAAAGCCAAGCCGAACGACACGCTAACATCATCGCTGCATGCCCAAACACGTCCCCCGTGCGCTTCAATAATATTCTTGACGATCGCAAGGCCTAGTCCCGTACCACCCGTAGAACGTTCGCGTGATGGGTCGGTCCTATAGAAGCGATTGAAGACGTGAGTTATTTCATGACTGTTGAGGTGACTCCCAGTGTTGCGCACCTCAACGATCACTTCCCCATTACCGTCATTCGCGTTTATGGTCACGGATCCGTTTGCTGGGGTGTGCCGAGCGGCATTGGTGAGGATATTCAGTATGACCTGGCGCAACCGGATTGGATCAGCTCGAATAACCGTGCCATTGCTCACAACTACTTGCAGTCTCGAATCGCCGTCTAAACCCGCGGCGCGAACGGCTGATGTAATGATTGGGACGAGTTGCTCTTCAGAGATGTTTAACTGCAGTTCGCGAGCCTCCGCGAGCGCTACTTCGTGCAAATCTTCCACGAGTCTTGTAAGGTGACCTATTTCTTCGTTAGCTTTTTCGATTTCGATGTCCGGATCTTCGCAAACGCCATCGGAGATCGAGTCCAGCCGACAGCGTAGCGCAGTGAGTGGCGTTCGCAATTCGTGTACTACGTCCTGTACCAGGTTTTGCCGCAGCTTCTGTTGATTCTCCAGTTCGGAAGCCATCGCGTTGAAACTTCTGCTCAACTCGGCGATTTCGTCAGACCCGTGGGCGTTCACCCTCCGTGTCAGATTCCCTCTTGCAAGTTCGTGCGCCGCTTTGCGGAGTTCCTCGACCGGTTCGGAAACTCTTCGCGTCAGTGTCCAGGTGACTACCAACGCGGCGACAGCCACTAGTGCTGTTACCAGCAGCAACGAGCGATCTATAGATCCGAGGAAAATCGATTCGGGCTGCTCGATGTCTGCCTCCGGTAATGGGAACACATAAAGAGTTGCCAATCCGTTGCTTTGGGAATGGATGGCTGTCCCTTCCATGTGAATCACCAGAGTGACTCGCGCTGCGGATTTGCCATGGGGGCGACGCGTCATATAAATCGTAATTTCATCGCCAGCCCGCGACAATTGAAAATCACGGAGGGCCTCCAGCGGCTTGCCGAACTTCGCGACGATCTGATTTGCGGAGTTGATAAGAACAAAGACGTCTCCTGGGGATAGCGCGGCGGCGGCGGCTTCGAGTGACGCTGAATCACAACAATGCTCTTGCAGAATCGCGGCGACTCTCCCAGCATTACGGTCACCAGCCTGGGCTGAAGTCGCGACCTTCGTCACTGCTTGAAATCGTCGAAATTCTGCTCGAGTGCGCTGTCGCATGGTCAGGGCAACAGAGACAATTGCCGCTATAGCCAGTGTGCTGACGGCTATCATCATGCGAAAGCGCAGATTAAAAATCACTGTTCCCGCATTCTGTAACCAACCCCATGAACAGTTAGGACGTAGTGCTCACCATGGATTTCTATCTTTCTTCGCAAATTGGTAATGTGGACGTCAATGGTGCGATCAACGCCGTGGAAGTCGGGGTTGACAGCCCTGGAAAGTAATTCCTCGCGCGTGAATACACGTCCCAAAGACCTGGCCAGGACTTCGAGAAGGCGGAATTCGGTCCGCGTGAGTGAAATGGGCTGTCCACGCAGTCGGACACTGCGACTCCAGCCGTTGATCTCCAGATCTCCAATAACAATCGCGGGAGGCGGTTCTGCGGGTTGCAGGCCCGTTCGACGTAAGAGGGCTTGAACTCGGGCGACGACCTCACGTGGCCGGAATGGCTTTGGGACATAATCGTCTGCTCCAAGATCAAATCCCATGACCTGATCAGCCTCTGAAGTTCGCGCAGTTAGCATCATGATCGGCAAGGTCGAGGTCTCTCGAACACGCTTGCAGACCTCGTGACCTGAAATACCTGGGATCATTAGATCCAGGATTAGGAGGGCCACGTTTTTGCCAGAAGCTAATTGCAAGCCGCGGACGCCGTCCCTTGCAACCACTGTCTCGTACCCGGCCTGCATTAGATAGAGGCTTAGGGTCGATGAAACAACGGCATCATCCTCCACAATTACAATCCGCATAGGCTTCCTTCGGGACTAGCGAGAAAGGGCACGCGCCAAGGCTGTTCCGATTATCTCAGCTGCCGGTGGGTCGAGGTTGGCCATGACAATAACTGTCCAAGGGCCGCTCTGCTGCAGGACTGCATTGATTCCAGGTGCTCCGCCGCCGATACTCAAGTTGTTTGACGAAGGAGCGTACGGAATTCGCTTGGTCCGGAGTGCCTCCGAATAGCGTAAAAGGTCGGGCGCCGAGGAGTAGCCTCCGCCTGCTGCACACCCTGATGCTCCGTTCATGAACATATTGCTTTGCAATGAGCCGCTGTGATTGGGACGCGTGTAGCCCACCGCGACGTCAGGATTAATACCGTCGGCTTGCGGAAACCCCGTGGAATCCATCCCTGCAGGTTTGAATATGTTCTCTTCTACATATCGCTCATACGGCGTCGAAGAAATGCGTTCAATGATGGCACCCAGGACTACATAGCAGCCATTGCAGTACTGAGTTCGTGAACCGGGCGCAAACATTGCCTTCGCTCCCGAAACAAACTTGTAGTAATCAGCGTTGGACCGAAAGCGATCCTTCGGTAGGTGATCAAAATCCTCTCCGAAGACATCGGCAATGCCCGCAGAGTGATGCAATAATTGGTCCACAGTCGCTGCCCTGCTCTCAGCCTGCGGATAATCAGGCAGGAGTGTTCCTATTGTGTCGGTTAAGGAAATCTTTCCTCGCGCCACCAGCTGTTCAATCGCTGTGTTCGTAAAGGCCTTATCGATAGAGCCCACATTAAAGCGAGTTAAAGGACCGTTTTTCAATTTGTTCGCTCGGTCCGCAAAGCCGGCTGAGCCCGCGTAGACCGTCTTCCCGTCTTTCGCAATTAGCACTTCGCCTGAAAACACATCCTTCGCCGCCAAGTCGCGAAGGTAATCGTTCAGTGTTGCAGCCAGTTGCTCTTCCGACATCATGCGGTTGACCCGAGGTGCTTCGAAGCTCGCTTGAGGATCGTTACCGGCCGGTCCATCGATCAGAACAATCTTTTCGATTTTGAACGGAGGATCGTTTTCCAAAGTAAGTTCGATTACACCGCTTGAGCCGGTTGACCCCTTGATGTGAAGTCTGAGTGGCTGGTCGGGACCCTCTACGCGGCCAAGGGTGATCGTTCCGAAGTCACGCCGAATGTTTTCGCATGCATGCTTGCGCTCCCCGACAGTTTCTCTCTTCAGTTGGCTCGCTGTGAAGTGCTCCTCAGCCATTTTTTCCCACGCGTCGGGCACAGTACTGTTGAGCGCTCTCACTAAAGAATCAATATGGTTTCTGATCTCCGGTGGCGGCCCTCCGATGATCACCTGCTGGCCGTAGGCCAACGATCCGAGTATCACAATTGAGGCGAGTAAGCTTGCACACCGACCAATCAAGCGCTCCATAGAATGTCCTCTTAGCAGAAGACTATGTGTCCATTATTAAGGAATTATGAAGGGCAATTCACAAATCAGAAACAATGTCATTATCTTTGGGCCGGCAGCCTTAAGATTAAACAAAGGAACGAATCCTTCACGAAATCTGGACAATCTGTTCCTAAACTCTAGTCGACCCAATGGAGTGTCGAACTATGGGGCCATCTTCCTGATCACCGTGGTCGCGCTAACGACGATCGCCAGCTCAGAACCGATGCAGCACGCCCTAGAGCCGTGGGCGGCGAAAGCCGTGGTTCAGAGATTGGTTGTGGGTTTGGACACATACATTTTTCCGGAGAAGGCCAAGGTCCTGAAGGCATACCTTCAGCAACACATGGAGGCGTACGAGTCCATCAACACCCCGGACGCTCTGGCTGAAAAGCTTACCTCCGACATGCGCGCTGTAGCGGTCGACAAACATCTTGCGGTTTTCTACAGTGGGCACTTAAAAGAGGATACCAAACCCTCTGGCCTCCTCAATTCGGTGCATCCTCTGATTGTCTGGTCGACTCGGATGCTTCGTCACGGTCCCGGATTTCAACCGTGGCGGCAGAGGCTGGTTGTCCCTGGACGGTAAAGATGGAGCCGTGGAGAAGTTTTCGGCTCTCGGCGTGGGGGGCCTGGGCAACTAAGTGTATGCACAACAAGAGGAGGAGAAGAGGCAGCGACAAACAGAACAACACCATTCCGCAGTGCACGGAAAGAATATTAAGTCGATCTACTTTGCGATGATCAAAGGGATTTTGGCGGCTTGGGAAATCAAGCGGGACAAGGCTACAGCAGCCTTTGCCGTCCACCGCGCCGGCTGAGAAACAATCGGTTAACAGTTAAATCCATGCATCCTCTACTAGTAATTGCGATCCCTTCTTGACGCCAAGAACGACCGCAATTGTCCTCCATTCCGTTGTTTTGGTCAACGTGAAAACCGTTGTTGTAACCGGCGAGAGTATTTCGGGCGCGGGCTCCGGCCAGCATGTCCACGTGACCGATAGGGTTCGTTGCTCTTTTTTTTAATTTTTATGTACGGTACGCGTCTAATACCGGGTGACCACGGCCCGGAAAACTCAACCAGGAGAAAGCTATGACAGAAATGGATATGCAGGCCACGCAGAAATGTATGGACGACTGTTGTATGTGCGGCAGCATGTGCTCAGAAACAATGATGCGCTGTATGACAAAAGGGTCGATGACCCCGCAGATGATGACTATGCTTCAGGATTGCATTCAAATGTGCCAGATGGCATGCGCCTGCATGATGCGGCATTCGACCATGGCGAGGAAAATGTGCACGATGTGCGCTGAGATGTGCATGTCCTGCGCAAGTATGTGCGAAAAAATGGGGGGCGACGAAATGAAGCGTTGCGCTGAAATGTGCAAGCGTTGCGCGGAGTCCTGCAAGGCGATGGCGAAGACCTCAGTGGCCGCCTCGGCTTAAGGCTCGCGGTAGTTGCCGGATTACATTCGAGCAGGGCAGGTACCGGCCCGCCCCGCTCTCACGGATCAGGCAGAGGCGCTAAGAATTATTACCTTGCCAATCCGTTCCGTCGCCGCCGGTATTTTTTTCTCCCTTGCCGCCAGCCGGCGAGCTTTGCCGCCGTCGAGTACTTCGACCATCCGTTCCACGCAACTTCCGCATGAAGGGCACACCGATCCAACTTCGCCGCTGACGGTGCCGCGCTGACACACTCCGCAATAGAGGCTCTTATCTGGTGAAAGCCAGCATGACCGCAACCTTCCACTGGCCGAACCGTGTGACAGGAAATATGCGCGCCGAGCCTTGAGTTCCGTTATTTCAGCTTGCATTGAGCTAGAATTTCTAGAAGTACCGTCAAGCTCATCATCACTTAGCAGTTGCGTTTTCAGATTTTCCATATTTCTCTTCCTTCTTAACCTTTAAGTTCTGGGCGAAATCCTTCTGTTTGGTTAGACCGCATGAACGACATAGGGATCCGGTCTCGCCATTACCGGCGGCCGATTTAGCGCTTGCGCCAGAAGTCTTGCTATTTGCACCGCCTGGGCACGGATTTCCGGTACAGCGGTAGTTTCGAATGCGAATCCTTTTCTTGCAGGTCCAATGACAAATAGGGACTTGGAGGGATTTCCGCCGGCATCCAGCAACGCTCCATCGGAGTCGACGTTCAAACCCAGAAACGTAGGATCGGGCCGTGAAAGACCCTGAATAAACAAGCTGCTGATGAGTGGATCGTTCACCTTGCGGTAGTCCGACGCCGGTCCGGTGCAGTTAATTACACGGTCCACTACCAGCTGCTGGAAAATTCCATCCTTGCGCCGGCGAAATGTCACTTCGGCGCTGGCGCCGGTTTCGGAGTACTTCGTGATTCGTCCTGCATGAACCTGTAGGCGGCCACTGGCAATCATTCTTGAAATCACGCTTCCGACTTGAGGCGCGACGCGATGCCGGTGGGCTTCCCAATACGATCGGACATGACGCAGGAACCGTCTTCGCTCGGCATGGTCTAGTGTCATCCAGATTTCTTGCGTTACCGGGCGCAACGCGTCGATGACCCCACGCCAGTCGACTCCGATTGCGGCAGCGTTTCGAATATTGAGACGCACCAGCCGTAGCAGTCCCATCGCAGTCGTCGGGGAGCTGTGATTCCAGTAGCCGAACCATGAATCCGTCGACCGGTGCGCGGATGGTATCAATCCATGTCTCGAAACCATGTGGATGGTTCCGCGAAATCCCTTGGATTCGAGAGCCAGCGCGACATCGACGCTGGTCAAACCCGAACCTATCAACAGCACGGGTGAAGAGGAGTGAAGATCTTCCAGCGCGCTCTTCGATCCGGGGGAATTCGACCAGGCTGAGGAAATGTATCGGTTGCTGGCCGCCACGGGGGGAATCCCTTTAGCACCGGCGGGAAATAATCCGTCGATCTGAGGATCCAAAGCTGGAAAGTTGCCCGTCGCAAGCACTACCCTTTCGGCGCGTAACTCAGTGCCACTCTTAAGGTGTACTTCAACGTGACTGCTCTTTTGCGTGAGGAAAATCGCTTCGTCCTGCAGTCGGGAAACTTTGCCGGGGTTTTCGCGGGCCCCTTGTTTCCATAGCGATTCGAGATACCTTCCGTAAACTTCACGCGGAAGAAAACTGCCGCCTTCGGCCGCCGGATCGTAGTTGGCGCGCGTCCATTCCAGGAAGTGCGCCGCATCCTGAGGCACGGCCGACATGTTCTCGGCAGGCACGTTCAGTAAATGACTCTCGTTTTTCGTCGAGTAGGCAACCCCCTGGCCCGGGCGAGCTCCATTGTCGACGATTCCGATTTCCAGCCACGGAATGCAGCGCAGGAGATTGATGGCCAGCGCCGTTCCGCTGAATCCTCCTCCAATAATCACCAGGTGCTTCTGATTCGATTTCATCGGCTCTCCAATGTATACCATAAACCCTATCATGTTACTAGACATACTAGAGATAGCAATTACGGGGCCATTGTTTGGAAAGACTGCTCAAGGCGACGGTGGGCGTAACTTCAGGTGATAGATTCCAGCTCGAGCGTAAGTAGTGGAATATCAATGTTGTGCCCCACGCAGTAGTGTGTTTTGGCGGTTGCGCATGGGCGCCGTTTTGGCCGAACGATGGAAGCAAAGTTCCATAAAGAGAACTTTCTTGTTCCCCCAAACGCTCTGCCAGGGATAGCAAGTTGACGAGCGCACAGCGCCCTGCACAATCGCTCGGTAGTTCGCCTCAGTCCTTTGGGAAGGATCTTTAAATGACTGAAACGGGTCAGAACACCCTTCCGCAGAGATGGCATCTGGCTTGCAATGTCTTCAATGTCAATAAACTCTATGACATTGATAGGGTTTATGGGACAATAATTACCATGAAGATTTCGCAAAAAGGACTTTATGCGCTCCAGGCCATGATGATGCTGGCGCGCCACTATAACCAGGGCGCGATTCACATTCGCGATATCGCCTATGAAGAAGTGCTGCCCGAAAAATTTCTTGAACTGATTTTGCTCGAACTAAAGAACGCTCGCATCGTGGATAGCGTGCGCGGCGCCAAGGGCCGCCGCAAAGATTCTTGAAAACACCACGCTGGCCGACATTGTTGGAGGAGGTTCAGCCAAAATGAAGGCGCGTCAGAAAAAGAAGAAAGACGAAGGAGCGCGAGTGCTCCCCATGGCAGTTCATGGCAATCCGAACGGAGGAAAGAAATGAATAAGGCAAGAACGCTGTTAGTCCTGGGATTGATTGCTGCCTTTTCCGGCCTTGCTTTGGCGCAAGGTTCGGTGACCCTGCTCAACGTTTCCTACGATCCAACGCGCGAGCTCTATCAAGACTATAACGCAGCCTTTGCCAAATATTGGCAAGCGAAAACCGGCCAAACGGTCACCATCGAGCAATCGCATGGGGGATCAAGCAAGCAGGCCCGGGCGGTCATTGATGGCTTGCAGGCTGATGTCGTGACCCTGGCCCTCGCTTACGATATTGACGCGATCTCCCAGAACGCCGCACTGCTGCCGGCCGATTGGCAGAAACGCCTCCCGCACAACAGCACCCCTTACACCTCAACAATCGTTTTTCTGGTGCGGAAAGGAAATCCCAAGCAAATCAAGAATTGGGATGACTTGGTGAAGCCCGGAATTTCGGTGATAACGCCAAATCCGAAAACCTCCGGCGGAGCGCGCTGGAACTACCTTGCGGCTTGGGCCTATGCACTCAAGCAACCCGGCGGTAATGACGCCAAAGCGCAGGACTTTGTGAAGCGCCTCTACAAGAATGTCCCGGTGCTCGACTCTGGAGCGCGCGGCTCAACTACTACCTTTGTGCAACGCGAGATCGGTGACGTGCTGATCGCCTGGGAAAACGAGGCCTTCCTGTCGCTGAAAGAAGTCGGGCCGGACAAGGTTCAAATCGTAGTGCCGTCCCAGAGCATTCTGGCCGAGCCGCCGGTCGCAATCGTCGACAAGGTCGTGGACAAGAAGGGTACACGCAACGTCGCCCAAGCCTATCTGGAATACCTCTACTCGCCAGAAGGTCAGGAAATCGCGGCCAAGAATTATTACCGCCCACGCTTGGAATCCGTTGCGAAGAAATACGCGTCGACATTTCCGAAAATCAAGCTGGTGACGGTCGATGAGGTCTTCGGCGGCTGGCAGAAAGCGCAAAAGACCCACTTTGCCGATGGCGGCGTGTTTGACCAGATCTATCAACCGAACTGAAGGAGCGGTACAGCAGCTTTTAAGAACCGCGACTTGAGTGTGGAATCAGATGCCAATTGTTCTCAAAAAGCGCAGCATTCTGCCGGGGTTTGGCCTGAGCCTGGGGTTCACGGTGTTTTATCTATGCTTGATCGTGCTGATCCCTCTTTCGGCGACTTTCCTGAAAGCGGCCACTCTTCCATGGCCTCGTTTCTGGCATATCGTAACCGATGCCCGCGCGTTGGCTTCTTATCGCATTAGCTTTGGGGCGTCCCTGATAGCGGCTCTTGTCAATTTGGTTTTTGGGCTGCTGGTGGCGTGGGTGTTGGTCCGCTACTCTTTTCCAGGCCGGCGGCTGGTGGACTCCATGGTCGATCTTCCATTTGCTTTGCCAACCGCAGTCGCCGGTATCGCATTGACCTCCATTTATGCTCCCCACGGTTGGGTCGGCCAATATCTGTCTTTGGTGGGCATTAAGGCTGCTTATACGCCTCTGGGTATAGTTATTGCCCTCACCTTTATTGGGCTGCCTTTCGTCGTTCGAACTGTCCAGCCAGTGCTGGAAGATCTCGAAAAGGACGTGGAGGAGGCCGCCGCCAGCCTGGGCGCGAACCGGTTGCAGGTTTTCACAAAAATTATTCTTCCGGCGATTGCGCCAGCGGCGGTAACCGGATTCACCATGGCCTTTGCGCGCGCCGTGGGCGAGTACGGTTCCGTGGTCTTCATCTCGGGGAACATGCCCATGCGCACGGAGATTACTCCCCTGCTGATCATTACCAAGCTTGACCAATATGACTACGCCGGGGCAACCGCGATTGCGGTGGTGATGCTTGTGGTCTCGTTTGTGCTCTTGCTCGCGATCAACCTGCTGCAAAAGTGGAGCAGCAGACGGCAACGGGGGGAATCGGCGGCAACTGACCTCGCCACCAGTCAACCTCTCGAACTGGTTGAACAGGGGAGTTACTAGCGGAAGGCTAATAGCAAAGGATTATGGCAGGATCCATCACTCTGAACTCGCGAAGCTTCTCGGCGGTTGCCGCAACGGTCTCGGATCGCGCCACCCGCGAATCGCCGCTGGTGCGTTGGACTCTGATTGCCATAGCGGCACTGTTTCTCGGTCTCTTCCTGTTCATGCCGCTCGCCATGGTTTTTGTCTCAGCACTGGGAAAGGGAATTACCGCCTATTTTGACAGCTTCCGGGAACCTGATGCGTTGTCGGCGATTCGCTTGACCTTAATTACTGCCGGTATCGCTGTCCCTCTGAATACTATTTTTGGCGTGGTTGCGGCCTGGGCGATTGCCAAATTCGAGTTCGTTGGCAAGAGCCTCCTGATTACTCTGATCGATTTGCCTTTTTCCGTGTCGCCGGTGGTCTCCGGGCTCATCTACGTATTGCTCTTCGGGTTGCAGGGTCTGATGGGGAAGTTCCTGGCGGCTCACGACATTAAGATTATCTTTGCTGTGCCCGGAATTGTGCTGGCGACAATTTTTGTGACATTTCCATTTGTGGCCCGCGAGCTGATCCCGCTGATCCAGGCTCAGGGCAATGAAGAAGAAGAGGCCGCGCTCACGCTGGGCGCAAGCGGCTGGCAAACCTTTTTCCGCGTGACTTTGCCCAATGTCAAATGGGGATTGGTCTACGGGGTGATCATTAGCAACGCGCGTGCCATGGGCGAGTTTGGCGCCGTTTCGGTGGTTTCAGGACATATTCGCGGGCTGACGAACACCATGCCGCTGCATATTGAAATTCTTTACAACGAATACCAATTCGTTCCTGCCTTCGCGGTTGCGTCATTGCTGGCGATGTTGGCGCTCCTCACTTTGGTGGTCAAGAGCGCGGTCGAATGGAAATCTCAACAGCGCGTGCCGGAACCCGAAGAGAACTGGACTATGGAGACAGCATGAGCATCGAAGCAGTTGGCATCACGAAACGATTCGGGCAGTTCACCGCCTTGGAGAACGTCACGCTGGAGATTCCCACCGGTGAGCTGGTCGCACTGTTGGGACCTTCCGGTTCCGGAAAGACGACTCTGCTTCGGATTATCGCCGGCCTCGAATTCGCGGATGCTGGCACCGCGCGGTTTGACGGGAACGATATCGGCAACCAATCTGCCCGGGAGCGGCAGGTAGGATTTGTCTTTCAGCACTACGCTCTGTTCCGCCACATGACGGTGTTTGAGAACATCGCGTTCGGCCTGAAGGTCAGACCCCGCCAGTATCGGCCCTCAGCAAGCCGAATCCGCGATAAAGTTCACGAGCTACTGAAGCTGATTCAGCTGGAGAAGCTGGCACAGCGTTTTCCTTCACAGCTTTCCGGAGGACAGCGCCAGCGCGTGGCCCTGGCCCGCGCCCTGGCAGTGGAACCGAGCGTGCTTCTTCTGGACGAGCCCTTCGGCGCGCTGGACGCCAAAGTCCGGCAGGAGCTGCGGCGCTGGCTGCGGCATTTGCACGACGAGATTCACATCACCAGCGTGTTCGTGACTCACGATCAGGAAGAGGCGCTGGAGCTGGCCAATCGAGTTGTGGTCATGAACGAAGGCAAGATCGAACAGATTGGGTCCCCCGATGAGGTTTACAACCGACCCGCGACTCCGTTTGTCTGCAAATTCCTCGGCAACGTGAACCTGTTCCACGGCCGTGTGGATGACGGTAAGACATATATTCACGATCAAGAAACCGGGCAGTTGGTCTACGTGCGCCCTCACTTGCTCGATATCGATCGCCATCCTAACGGCGGGGGCCATTTCGGGGCGCGGATCAAGCACATCAATTCAGCCGGGCCCCTGGTCAAAGTGGAAGCAATAACGGACTGGGGCGCACTCGTCCACGTCGAGATGTCGCAGGACCGTTTCCGCAGTCTTCACCTGTTGACGGGTGAGGCCGTATTTGTGATCCCCAAAGACGTGAAGATATTTCAGGGCCTTCCCGCGTCCTCCATCGATTCTACCAGCGGGGTGCATGTCAATTGGCGAAATCAGTCCATTACACTCACGAGCCGTCAATGAGTGAAATCGCGTTTTATCGCCAACTGAACACCAGCCCGACGCCTAAAGATAACTTTCGAAACAAATATCGAAATCCCATGTTCAGTACCTCACATGAAGCAGTTTCTGTTGAAAGGGGAGTTCGTCACGATCGTAATCTTGGTGGCTCGTAAGTACGGACATAAGGTTGGCCCTGAGGATTCTTCATGTCGGCTGGCCGGTGCCTTGCTGTACTCCTGCTTGGTTTCTACCCACTACTCTCTACTTCATTGTTTGGACAAGAGGAGCGGGGTTGGCATATATCGCCGGAAAACATCAACATTCAAATGGGGACTGACCGACCCCTTGCAGTTGCTCGACGATTCCGCGCAGGAACGGGATGGGGCGACGTGGGCCGTGGACAACCCTGACTTAGCAGAGATCCAGAAAGAGGATGGGCTGATTGTGCTACACGCGAAGGCTGTTGGCACGGTGGTGGTGACTGCCATGCTCGGACAGCGAGTTTTGGGGCGTCCTCAGGCAATGTCACGAAACTGCGCGTTAAAGTCGCCTTGTCCGTAAACTGCAGGCGAATTTCTGGTTCGCCCAGTATCGCGACAGTCCAGTATAGTTTTTTATCCCTTGATGGCATGAAATGGGCCTTTTGGAACACTTATAGAAGATCAGAATCCAGCGCATGGACTACAAGAAATCGCCTTGGAACTTTGTGAACCTGAATATTTCGGCGAAGCGAGCTGAGCACTGCGAAGAGCGTCAGGCCATCGCAGGTAGAATCAGGCTCCAAACGCGCTCGCACGATTAATTAGACGGTCATGGATTGTAATGTTGTAATCAGGCATTTTCGCTTACAACTCGGTAAATGAGTGAAATCGCGATGTTACGCCAGTTGACGACGCGGTGGCGGGGCTAGGACCTAACCAGCCTCACACAGTCTCGCTGCGGCTGTTGTCTGCAAGAAGTCGCGCCATCCGCGCACGGTCTTGTCGCGCTCGGCGTCGGTTGCGCCGTTATAAATGAACCCGAAGTCCTTGCCTGTAATCTGGTTCAGGATGGCCGCGAGAGCATCGACGATCTTTCCGGGCCGTAATGCCGCAGGCCCTCGAATGCATCCGGTGATTTATTTCTGAGTGAGATACGCGGATCGGGGAGCTTTCGTCTATCGTCCATGCGCTCAATGATTGCCGGTACTGCTAAACATCCTAGCGATTCAAGTTCGGTGATCGCTTGCTGTTCTGTCTTCTGATCCGACATCCTCTGAATGAGCACCGCGACACGCTTATCAATTTTCGGGGAACTGTGCTGACCGTGAGCGCCTATACCTATCAGTACAAGCATCAGAAGGAAACAATAGAGTACTGTTTTCATGCGGCTATTCTGTCGTTGACCGATGACTGGCGAAATCAGGCAATTTCACTCCTTGACTCATACGAATAATAAGGGGATTTAGCAAACCGGCCGGATTCGCTCATTTGCCGTAGGCGTGTTTTGCTGGTTGTTGGAAATCGGGTAAGATAATCACCGCAAGCCTCGCGATTGCATCGAACGGTTCGACAGTTCATCAAAAAGGTTCCCCATGCGTATTTGCAAAATCACCATTACCGCGACCCTCCTACTGATCCCATTGCTGTCGTTCGGTCAAGACTACGGCCAACGTCCTGACAGCCGCAATGACGGCCAATCCCACGACAACAGACAGAACAATAGCCGTGACAGCAGGCGCGAGAACGGGGATGATCGCGGCTATCGCAATGGCCGGTCTTCTGATTTCAACAACGGTCTTCGCGACGGCGGACGTGGGGGCCAATATTATGACCCTCGGCATGAGCAGGACGACTACGATGCGCGTTACCGCCAAAACAATGGCTATTATCAGCAGGGACAGGGCGGGATAGGGCCGGGAAAGGGCGCGCTCATTGGTGGCGCTGGCGGTGCTGTCCTCGGCGCGATTTTCGGCCGCGGCCTGAAAGGAACTATCATCGGCGGAGCAGCTGGCGCCGGTATCGGTGCCGTCGTCGGCGAGGCCAACCAGAACCGGCGAAGGGACGATTACAATCCTCGCTGACCGAGTATCTAAGACTCGACTGTTGACGAAAGGAAATCTTATGAAAGTACGTCTCTTCCTTGCTGCCTCCCTGCTGGCAACAACGCCCCTATGCGTGCCAGCTTTTAGTCTCCAGGCTTCCGCAGCCCAACAGCCCGAGGTCAAGGCTCATCCCCAGGTCGATGCCAATGACAAGACGTATCCTCTCGATCAGATCGTCACAGCCACGGTACACGATGCGTGGCTCCTTAGCGGAAAGAACGAAGATGCGTTTTTCGATATTGTTGAGCAACTCGCTCAGTTTTCAGCGCAAAAGCGCGGACTCACTCTGCCCGATACCGCAGCGGCGGGGCGAAAGATGGGCCTGATGATTAAGACTCGCGCTAAAGCCGACCATGACCAGCTTCTTTACGCTATCGTGGATCAGGCCGTCAAGAGTCTTGGCGTGAAAGCTACCGCTTCCGCCAAATAGATCCAACCGCGATTTGACAACAGTTGGGAGGGCGCCAACCCTCGATCTTGCTAGTCCTCTCGGGCTCTATTCGAGCAATTCGGAATCGAATCGTCGATAAATATCGTTCTGATGGGCTGGATCGCGATCAGCTTGGAGTGCAGCGATCAGGGCTGCAATCCGGGGGGTAAGAATGATCAAATAGCGGGCACCGGAACCCGCCGTGTAGGTGTGTGGCATCCCAGCTGGCACAAAGACTGTGGTGCCGGGGCCAACGTTTTCGGTTCGGTCGGCCTAGCGGAAGGTGAGTTCGCCTTCCAGTACATGCCAGGCTTCGTCATCGGAATGGTGGACATGCAGGGTAGCGGGGCCATTGCCCCGCCACTCATGGACGCTGAACGAATTGCCAGAAACGGAAAAAGGCGTTGGTCGTATTCCTAGATTCTACCGCCCATGAGTGAAATGGCGATTTATCGCCAACCATCCTCTTGAGCCCCCGCCAACTGCATCGCTTTCATTGACGGGGTAGTGCAGCGACGGCAAAATGCTCCCCCAGGCCCGCACGGCTAATGAGTGAAATGGCTTGGACTACATCAATCTCGTCACTCTCGTTTTTAAGCCAACATTGTGCCGGGGGCGGGTCATTTCCGGGAGATGTGCTGAGGAAACATGGAACCTTTCGGTGTGCGGCTCCGTGCGTATTCTGTATCCAGCGCTTCGTTAACTACATCAAGCAGCTTCAAGAGGCGAGGAACATCGTGATCTTTGGATGCCGTCTCGCACTCTTCTAACCATAGAAGCATTTGTTCGATTGGTTTCAAGGTCCACCGCACATGCACAACAATATGTGCAACCAGAATATATAGCAGATGGGCACGATTAGTGACAGTGTTGTTCGTGAACACTTTGTGAATGCTAGGGTGTGACAGACCTAATTACACTTCGTAAGGAAAGGGCGTATTTCGAAGGGGCCGAACGGGGGAGGGGGCGGGTAACGTCACCGCTTCAGAGGGGGTCTCGTCGCGCAACGTTCCCGGACCCTGACCTCGTTGTTTTAAGCCTATAACTTTCACATGACGTAGCAATACAGTGTTTGCTTTAGTAAATAAGGGTTAACTCCATTCTGCCCGTTGTCAAGGCGAGGCGAAGGACGATGCATTTCTTTTCTTTGAGGCGGTGGATTGCCGCGCACACTCCCCTCCCCGGTCTTTCGGCGGCTACTCTGACAGCAACGGGTTGCCAGCACTAGCTCCGTTTGAGCCTAGGCATCTGAGCATTCGAATGATTCGGAAGAAGTAGCCTTTCCGTGTTTGTCCCGTGTAGTTTTGTTAACTTGTGCAAGCGCTTTGTCGGCAATAGCCAGTAGGCGTAACAATCGTCCGGAGTCCGGATTATTTCTAGCATCAAGTGCAAGCGCGGGGTATTCCTGTCCCTCTTCCTCTGACTTCAACATCGGGATAACCTCCACTAAAACGCAGGTTAGGCAATCCGGCTTGCGCCGCGCTGTTCACAATTGCTCACCGCAAGCATGACGTGTGACGCTTAGTGCCTTTTTGGGAAGATAAGTGGTTTTGGGAATCTTGCGGGCCGCCCTTGCCTTAGTCGGCACGCGGGATTGGCACTAATCGTGACACACTTACGTTATGTGGAGGATGCGACCCGAATGGAATCACAGATGCCAGAAAGTTTTTATGAACTATGTGCCAGAGCACTAAAAGAGCGTGATGTTGAAACGGTTCCAGAAATTGTGGACCGAATCTTGCAGGCCATCCTCGAAGACATGAAGGACAACTTGGAGCACAGCAATGCCTAGAATGTGAGGTAAGCAACTCTCGCCGAGGATCCGCGAAAACTAGATATTGATCTTGCCGAGATCGTTGAGAGCCTTTTCGGCTTTGCTCAGCAACGCCAGTGCGCTCAAAGCCCTTTCGAGGTCAATGAGTGCTATCGCGATTTTCGCCAACTACCAGAGAATTACACTTCTTTGGGAGGATGTTCGACCGTGCCGAACTCCTTGCGTATATCTTCGAGAAGTCCAAGTCCACCCTGCCCAGCAAAGAAATCAATGTACTCGTCATGGCTGAAGAATGCGTTTACATAGTCCGCCTGAGGCAAGATGTATCCGCCCCAGCCGTTCAACATAACAATTTGCAGAAAGGATGTGAGGTCTTCCGATTCGTGGCCGAGAAACAGATGGCCGGGTGCTTCATGAAGCAGCCGAAGATCACCGTAGCTTTGCCGGAGTTTGTAGTATAGATGCCAGTTCTCGCTGCTCCCCCAAATGCCACACTCGGTAATCCAGACCAATGCTGGATCGCGGTACATCAACGAGCCAGCGACCCAATGCGCTAGATACAGAATGCGGCTAGGCGAAGTCGGATAATGAACGTGCGCTCTGTGGATTTCGGGGATCGCGTCGGGCTTTACCCGGCCCCGCCCACCAAGCCAGTCCTCGCATTCGTCTTTCGTATAGAAGCGCATCGCGGATCGATTCTACCAGCGGGGTGCATGTCAATTGACGAAATCAGGCCGTTACACGTTTTGACCGCTGGTCAAGGAGTGGTATCGCGATATTTCACCCCTTGAGAGACTGCCGAGCAGGTATCAGCTGCAATGACTTCCGGTTTGCCGACGAACCGTGTGACCACCCGACGATCCAGCAACTGGGCGCTTGCTCTACGCCGCGACGTTGATCGTGAGCTATCGAAACAGCTTTAAAGCCATGTCGTCCAAAGGATTCGGCAACTCAGCAGATCGCGTGGCTAACTGACCGAATCAATCAGCGTCTAACGTAGCTAGTATGCCCAATCAAACTTCATTGCTTCGGCGGAGTTTCCTGCATGTTGTGGCGATTGGCCTCGCGCTGGCTGCTCATTCAGCCGTTGGCCAATTGCCGTCGGACAACCCGACGCGAACGGTTCTCGACAAAGCTGTCGATAACGCTGCGAGCGAATTCTTTGCTAAGGGTCAACATGAGGGCCTCTCGATTGGGATTTACGATCGAGGCAAGACTGTTTTTTATGACTACGGGACGACGAGCAAATCGAAGGTCCGTTTGCCGGACCGGAAGAGCATTTATGAAATTGCATCGATCACGAAGACCTTCACGGGAGCCCTCGCAAGCAGGGCTGTGGTTGACGGAAAGATGGCGCTCGACGGTGATTTCAGAGCTTATTTGAAAGAGCCGTATCCCAACTTAGAGAAGAAAGGAAAGTTCATCACCCTGAGGTTGCTTGCAGCCCACCGGGCAGGTCTCCCGAAGAATGTTCCGGACACGGATACACTGTTTAAGAATCCAAACTTTGATACTTTGCCGTTTCAGCTGATCGAGTTGGAAAAGACATACGATGACGCGGCTTATTTGCGAGCGCTGCATCAGCTCGAGTTGCGGAGCGAGCCCGGAAGCGAGTTTGTCTACTCAAACTTCGGAATCAAGCTGATCGGTTTCGGGCTTCAACAGGTTTATCAACAGTCTCTCGAACAGTTGCTCAAGGCGAAAATACTGGGTCCACTCGGAATGAAGCGAACCGGCCTCGCGGTGTCGCCGCATCACGAACGGCTCCTGGTGCAAGGTTATAGCCCTAGCGGCAAACCGATGCCTTACCATCTTTTTAATGCTGGCGCGGCCGGAGGGTTGTATTCAGATGCCGAAGATATGGTGCGATACATTGGCTGGCAGCTGGATGAGAGCGATCCTGTAATCAGGCAATCCCATTCCGCGATCTTCGGCAATGGCGAGAGTGTGCAGGAAGGTTTGGTCTGGTACATGACGGAAGAGGGTGGCGAACGGAAACTCTGGGAGAGCGGAGGGGCGTTTGGAATGGCTAGTCAGTTGGTGCTTTATCCACAATCAAAGATTGGAATTGTGCTTCTGGCAAACGATGGCGGCTTTTCTACTCAGGATGAGCTTAGCGCTATGGCGAAGGAGATTCGTGCGGGTTGCGGGTCGCAATAGGACATGTTGGCCAGAGTTCTATTCCAGCAGGTTCTCCGCGTCAAAGTGCTCGTGACTGACATGGCGACGCGCTGATCTTCTCAGGGGCCCAATCAAGGCTCATGGTAACGACCTGGGAACCTGGTTGCGGGCGCACGGAATGACAATGGTTTAGGTAAACAGGCCATTACAGAGTTTCGGTGGGTGTTCCCTGTTTATCCCGTTTGGTGACAAAGTGACGTTCCACGTCCAACAAGCGCTCCCCGCTCACGACCCGAAGCCATTAGGCTAGAATGCGATGGTGCAACAAGTATGCTCAATTTCTTTGGCCCCGGGCTGTGCAACCTTAGGTTCTGTCGATAGCGTCTGAATAGAACCGGGTCGGCACAGTCGTAATCGCCCGCGAAAGAAGGGATTACACGAATATGAATTGTGCTGCGCGATGTATACTGTGTGCGTTTATCTTTACCGCGGTTTTTGTCACACCATTGCTTGCCGACACGGTTGCGTTCAGCGACGTAGAGTCCGGCCCTTTGTCCGGTGGGTTTGCAATACTAGGCGTCAACAACCCGACTTTTCCCAGTACCTATCAGTCAGTTGCCGACCCATTCACTGCCGCTGCGAGCGGCACTCTATCGCAGATAGACCTTGGTTTGTTCAGCGCAAGCGGCAGCACGAACCCTGTGGACGTGAGCGTCTACACCGATGTGAATAATGCCCTTGGCGCGCTAGTATTTTCCACAAGCATCAGTAAGGAGCCGCTGTACGGCTCTAACGCCCTCACAACAATAGTCGCGGGTTCTGGAAACTTAACCGCCGGAGACAATTACTTCCTGCTCCTTTCTGCGGGCACGCCCGATACTGTGGCGGGTTGGGCAGATAACAATGTCGGAGCCAGGGGCCCACTGCTCATCGGCTCTTTTGGCGGTTACACGTGGCTTTCGAACCAGAAACTTTCCGCGTTT
The DNA here is from genome assembly GCA_963849315.1 of uncultured Acidobacteriaceae bacterium. Lineage (GTDB taxonomy): Bacteria > Acidobacteriota > Terriglobia > Terriglobales > Acidobacteriaceae > PALSA-188. The sequence continues at coordinate 69,797 of CAWKGT010000003.1, forward strand.
GACGTAAAAGTAAACGCGGCGACGGTTCCCGAACCATCCAGCTGGTTGATGGTGGGAGCCGAAGCATTGTGCTTGGTTAGCGTAGTCCTCTGGAAGCGTCGAGCTTCATGGCTTCTCGATTGTTGGCAGGCATTGACCAGGTGATCGGGCATTTTCTACGCAAATCACTCGCGCTCAAAGGTTCACTCACCGGCCTCGGGCGGCGTCATGCGTTGCTACGAAAGTGTTCCAACCATTTCACCTCCCGTGTAAGGTGCTAACGGCCTCCTTTTACCATGCTCATTACGAACCTTACCGCAATCCCAAACTTGTAATAACCCGGTCAATGAGTGAGATGGCGATGTTTCGCCAACTATCCGGCGACACCCTTCAGCAAGGATTTCGCCCAGCGATAAATACCGCCGCTTATCGTCCCGGATTCGCCGTTTATGGTGCCACCTGTGCCGAACTGGTCGAAGTACACCGATGCAATGCGCCGTCCGTCTTTGTCGAATAGAAGCACGGCGGTGCGATGGTCATAAGCATGGCCCAATGGCTTAACCGATGTTTCGCGTAGCAGTGGGGGAAGCCGTTGCCATTCTGCCGATTCACGAACATCTCTAATTTCGAGTTTGTACTGGTAAAGCTGTTCCAGTCTTGCGGGGCTGAGCGCAGCTCGAACTGAAACTCGTTCAGGAAAATACAGGATTTCAACGTGCTGTACCTCTTCAACGGCAACGCTTAGCGGCTGCGCAGTTTGGGTCTGGGCGGTGCTGAGAATAGTGAAGACGAAAACGAGAAGAGCAGGAGCAAAGGCGTTCTTCATGAAGAAACTCTACCTCAACTGACATTAGCAGGCCATTTCGCTCATCGAGGGGCTGGCTTACCCCGCACGCAGGAACCAGGGATTGATCTCTCGATCCAGAGTCGAACTTTCTTCCGACCGATAGCGTATCTTTTCTGCGACCACGGAGGTACCTTGAAAACGGACACAATCACTCCGCTTCACGAACCGAGATGGATCGCAGTCTTCTGCCTGACCATCATTGCAGCTCTGGTCCTGGGTGTGGGTTTGGGAAGTCACCTTGTCCTGCGGCACGTTGTGCAGACAGCTCCCCTCTGGATTGGCGTGATCCTCGGTTTGCGTCGTTCCCAGGCAGCAGGCTGGAGCACTTTACCGTTGTTTCTGTTCTGGGCGGTATTGATGACTTGTATTTGGCTGTATCTGCTGGGTATGGGCAGTTTTCTGAGCGGGGATTTTTCTGCCTTGGAGATCGCGATGACGGTCGTAGTTGGGATCGCATCCTTGTTTGGAATTACAATGTTCGTCCGGCTAAAGTCTTCGCTCTCATGGATGAATAGGTTAATTTTGTTGGTCTTTGGGATGGCGATTCAAATCGTCTGCTTCCGCATCAGTTTCCTACCGGCAATTGCGCACAGATAAGCAATCAATGGCCAAGCATTAACCCGAATATCGCGTGCGGCTTCGGATTCCTTGTTTCGTTAGATAATTGCGGTCGAGTGACGGGCACCCGTTGATTGTCCATAACAGCCATAGCACTCAAAACCAATGAGTGACATGGCGATTTGTCGACAGTTAGATTGATAAATGAGAAAAGGCGAGACATTGGCTCTATGCAAGTTCCGTTTCTGACGAGCCTCACGGAAGCCCAACAGAACGAACTGCTGGACGAACTCAACTACCTCAATATGGCTGAGATCAAGTCATTTTGCAGGGCACATGTGATTCCGTTCACCATTCGTGTCGAAAGTACCCACGGGAAGAAAAGAAACGAGATTGATCGCAAAGGTGTGATCTTGAGTCGCATTCGCCACTTCCTCAACACAGGCGACGTCTTGCCACCAACATGCTTTGCGGCCAAGGTCGTATGCTTTGATCGGCTTACTAAACAGCCCAGCCCCAACGACAGACTGTTTTACGGGCAGTACGATAAGAAGAATCGCGCAGTATTTAGTCTCCTCAAGAGATTGACTGAGGGAAAATTCCGGGACGGGGCAATCGCCCGAATCGTTGCAAGAGAGTTCTGGAGCAAAGGCGAAGCCCCAACCTTCAGGAAATATGCTGCCGCTTGGCTTAGTGCAGCAGGGGAGAACAGCGAAACCCACCCGGAATGGGCTTTCTTGGCAGACAGAGCGCGTGGAACAGCGGGTTCCAACTGGAAGCGGCTGCGGGCGAAAAAGGCAGCCAAAGCCATGAAGCTTCTCAATGCAATCGAGAGGTGAGACCCAGCAGCATCTAGATCGGCACCGCAAACGTGAATCGCCAGTCTTGCAGAATGACAACTGTCGCAATCAGGCCATTCACTCATCGAGATAACCGGGGTCTGATGGTGGATCATCTAGGTTGCCGTTCGCGCAACACGCGTAGAGACGCCACGCCCCCTTTTCCTGCCGTCAGTTCCTTGGGTGTTTGGAGCACCCCCGGAGTGCTTCCATGGAGGACATTCCCATTATCTCCTAAGATTGACGAAATCAGGCCATTACACGTTTTGACCGCTGGTCAATGAGTAATATCGCGATTTCGTCTGATAACTGTTGGGAACAAACACAGGCGTTATCACTCACAATGTCTCGACTTGGTATCCACGGGAGAACAGAAACTCTTTTGTCTTTTCAATCGCGAATGACAGCCTGTCTTTGGAAAATGGAAATTCAATCGTTTTTCGTTGCTCTGGCAGTGGAGTGCCGAACAACTGAATCAGCCATTCCCCTTGTTTTGGGTTCCTCGCGGGGCTTATCTCGAAGCCAAACAGCAGTCTGCCTTCATGGTCCTCGTACACCAAGGTTCTCGCTGTGCGTCCAAAGCTGACTTTATGATTGCCAGAGTCGCTCGATCCTTCCACAACAAGAGTTTATGGCAAACATCGTATGATTTCTAGATAAGTGTCGCAAACAGGCCGTCACACTTAAGAACCGTTCCGCAGCATAATGAGGCCTACTAAAACCCCGCCAAGCGAAGCCACCATTGCAGACATGCCGACAGAAAGAGGCTCTCTAATTGTCAAAGGGAAGAAGGAAAGAAAATAAACATCAATGAACGTGATTACCCAGCCAATCCCGAAAGCAAGTATGAAATTACGCTCAGTTTTTGACACCGCATCAGTTTCTCGCCCGGCCGCTCGTTTGGTCAACGGATGTTAACAGGCCATTACACGTTTTGACGCTGGTCATGAGTGTAAAGGCGACTTTGCGACAACTATTTCGAATCTACGACCTGCCGTCTACCGAGATGGGTCACGCTTTACACCGCTTTTCGATCTGCTCGACCACGCTGTCGAGATCGGGATAGCCCGCGCCAAAGCTTCGTGTGAGCCAGCTACCGCCGCGCTCTGCAATTTTCTCGCCGTCAGCAATAACCTCGAACTGACCAGTCTTCCCAGATGTGATGGCGGGTTCAATGTTAAGGCGCTTCTTGATGAGGGTCACGAGACTCGCGACCTTGGCCTTGTTGTTCTGTCATGTCGGGCAGTGAACAATCTCGATCTTCATCGGCCCTCCGAACTGTTTTCCAAGATTCTATGCTGTGCGCTTCGCTTCCTCAAATGATTGTCGAAATCAGGCCATTACACGTTTTGACCGCCGGTCAGTGAGTGATATCGCGATGTAACGCCAAGCAGCACATCCGGCTCGATTATTATGAGTGTAATGGACTCGTTGCTCATCATTACAGGCACGATGGGAGCAGGCAAGACAAGTCTTCTGGGTGAAGCATCGGACATCCTTGCACTGCGGGGTATTGCCCATGCGGCTATCGACTTGGACGCTCTCGGTCTCGGCCATCTTACAGCTGCAGCAGGCAGCGATGGCGTGATGTACCGCAATCTTCAATCTATCTGCGAAAACTATTCTTCCCTTGGCGTGAGGCGACTCTTGCTGGCGCGTGCAATTGAAGACTGCGCCGAACTAGAACTCTGCAGTGGCATTGTTTCAGCCTCAAACACAGTCGTCTGCCGTCTTACCGCCAGCATCGAAGCGATGGAGCAACGCGTCAAGCTACGGGAATCGGGGGTTTCACGGGAGAAGTATGTCGCTCGCGTCGCGCAATTGAACACTATCCTTGACGGTGCGCAATTAGAGAATTTCGCCATCACAAACGAGAATCGCCAGTTGACCGACGTTGCGCACGAATTGCTCGTCAAGGCTGGATGGATTTCAAACTGACAATTGCCAAGCGGCTGGGTTCCAACTGCTGTTAACAGGCCATTACACGTTTTGATCGCTGGTCAATGAGTGCTATGGCGATGTCTCAACAGTTACCGACTGAAAGCCACATACGCGATGTAACCGAACAGGGCAGCAACACCAATTCCAGTGCCCCCAACGACTAACCGCAGAACAGGTAGAGGCATTCGATAGGGGTGCCAACTGTCCTGTTTCCATGCGTTCGCAAAATTATCCATCGCGTTTCGGACTTTGTCGGGCTGCAAAAGGGCGAACACTTCGCTCTGTACGCACGAAACGTGACAATCTGCGGTGCGTCGCAATAAACTTCTCCCCGGCATGCTGGGCACTCGAGCGGTTGAAGTTGACCCTGCGCAAACAGTTGCATTAATATCGCATTATTTCGCACTCTTGACAGAGGGGGGCTGGGCACATAATCTGCCGCGACACAACACTAGGAGGTTTTCTATGGGAACTATCACTAAGCTTATTTCTAAATTTGGTTTCGCATGCCTTTTGGTAGCCACTTGCGGCACCCAATGTTGTCCATGTCCTGGCGGCGGAGGTTCAAAACCGGATACTGTTACTCACAATCTTAGCGCTCCGATATCCATCACCTACTCAATCAATTGCTGAAGTAAAGCCTGTAAAGTTAAAGTTCGATCCCACTAAACCCGCTCACTCAGGCGGGTTTTTTTACATGTGCTAATAGCGTGATAATTAAAATCGGTCAGGCAGAATGTTTCAAAGCATCCGACGGCCCTGATCGCGAGAATGCCTGCTTACATCAAATCCGTTTTTCTGCGGGTAATTATTCTCTAGTCTGAGGAACAAGCTCAGGGCAGTGCAATGCGCGAGACAGGAGTGCAGTGATGTTGAGAACCTGCTTTTGTGCGAGACTACGCTTATGTCCAAGAATGGCGGGGCGAACAAAGCCGTAGATGAAGCTCACAGCGGTGATGGCCTGCGCGGCAGTTTCAATGTCTTGTTCCTTGATCTGCGAGCCCACTCTATGCCGCCGAACTCCTGGAGAACAGAATTTTCGCGTTTGAGTCGGATAGGATCCAGAGCGGCACTGACCTTGCAATCGATAAGGGATTGCCAAGCGGAAAGCAGCCACGCTCATTCGCCGTGGTCTCATCGGTATTTATCACAATGTTAGCCGCGAATATTTACGGGCTCGGAGGTTTCCGCGGAACCTTGAAGCACTCTCATGCCGGTGAATTTGTCGGCGACATCGAGGAACGGTGCGACTCGCATTGCGAATTGAAATCCTCCACGTTCCAACTACGAGAGATAGTGGGCTGGATCTCGAGACTAAAATCTTCTCGACCTCCGGTCGAGGGAGAACTTTTTCCTTGACATCCCTTTTTATATCATTGACGGGGCTTTGACTGTAATGGCCTGACGGAGGCTTGCACTTTACGCAAGAACCAACGAACCTAAGTCTTGAAGTTGTCGTTGATATTCACCTGATGTGCTCCGCGCTCTAGCACGAAACGGACATGATCACCGCAGTTGTGGCATGCGGGAAATTTCTCCCCATAGACGCACCGTGACTTCGTGGTCTTTGGCATGCCCTTGATCGTGGACGGCGCGATAGATGCCAGACAAAGGGCAATCCTCGCCCGGCTCGAATACCTGCCCTCCCGGCTTGAATTCCTGTCCCCTACTTGGTTCTGTCATATCTTGTACAGGCCGCGTTTACATGCCAACCATCATTGATTTCGGCCAGCCTTCCGCTGGTTTCTTCTTGGACAGGGACCCCGTAAGAAGGTCTTTCCAGCTCCCGCTAAGCTTTAATCGGTCTGCTTTTGGGCCAGGAGTCGCCTTCTTTTTAGAATGGTTCGAGTTGCTCACAGCCTTTTTCTTCCTCACGATTTTCACTATACTCTCGCTCGGCAACTGGGTCTTTATACATCAGGCGTTTGGCTTCCGCTTGCCGAATTGCAGCGATGGTGCGCTCACCATCATTCATCTGGCGATTGTTCCAGAGAAAATCGAACTGCCAAAGATAGCGATGCCCGAAATCCACACCCGATGACCTCGCGCCCGACTACCGTGGAAATCAGACCATTTCCGCTCATGATCCCGGTCATGAGTTCCATGGCGATGTTTCGCCAACTGAGCGCCGCTGGTAACCTAGACTCGAAAGCCCCAACCTGACATGAAAGACCCGATTGAAAAAGTGCTGTTTTCGTGGCCAGCGCTTCTTGCCTTCCATTTTTTTCTTGCCGCTGCAGGCGGGATGTTCATTGGGTTCCTGCCCGAAGCCTTGGTAAGCCAACTTTATCTCAACACTGTCATTGGGGCGTTTTCGCCGATCATCGCACTCGCCGCTTTCCTGCTTGGGTATTTCGTAAGTTTTCGCATCCTGAGTTTACGAGCAGCGGCATGGGCGTGGATTCCGGGCCTCGCGTGGTTGATAGTTGGTGTCCGCGAGTTGAGCAGCGGTTGGAGCCCGTCGTGGTCCCCAGAAAAGACCGTGGCGGGATTTGTGCTCGCGAACCTATTTGGGTCAACCGTTAAATGCAGTGGTTCGGAGTGCCTATATGAACTCGTCTTCACGACGCCTTTCGCCGCATCAATAACTTATTCAATCGGCGCGTACTTGCGGCGGCGTCGTTTGCCTCCACTGACACAGACGCAGTAACGTTTGCGTAAACAGGCAATTACACTCACAATCACGGGTCAACGAGTAAAGGCGATTTATCGCCAACTGACTTTCGCTTTGTAATTTCCGGTTCGCCGACGATCCGGCCTGAACCTCTTCGTCTGCGCCGAGGTTCGCGCAGTTTCAGCCCGTGCGAGACAATGTCAATATGCAAGCTTGGCCGGATCGTCGTTTGCTAGAGCTTTTGAAACTCGAGATTCCGATCATCCAGGCGCCAATGGCGGGATCCGATTCCGTTGCGTTAGCGCGCAGCGTGTCATCGACCGGGGCGCTGGGTTCACTCGCGTGTGCGTTGCTCAGCCCGGATCAAGTCCGCAAGGCTGTACGTGCACTTCGCCATGGGATGGCCCGGCCCTTCAACTTAAACTTTTTTTGCCACACGATGGAAACTCCCGATTCGGTTGCAATCCAGAGATGGAAGAGTTTCTTGAGACCACATTACGAGCGCTTGGGACTCGACATTGAGCGCGTTGCCGAAACCCGCCTTCGGCTCCCGTTTGATCAAGAAATGTGCGCCGTCGTAGAAGAGGTCGGGCCGGAGGTCGTGAGCTTTCATTTTGGGCTGCCCAACCTGGATCTAGTCGAGCGACTCAAAAGACGGGGGATCAGGATTTTGTCATCGGCGACCAGTGTAAGAGAGGCAAAATGGCTGGAGTCGCACGGTTGCGATGCCGTCATCGCTCAGGGCTTTGAGGCGGGCGGTCACAGAGGCATGTTCCTCGAAACGAACATCGCGACTCAACTTGGACTATTCACTTTGCTGCCTCAAGTCAGGGATGCAGTTTCAGTTCCCGTCATAGCGGCCGGCGGCATTGCGGACGCGAGAGGCATTGCTGCGGCCCTCACCCTTGGCGCGTCGGCCGTGCAGTTGGGCACTGCGTACCTGTTCTGTCCGGAAGCCAATGTATCCCCTCTGTACCGTCGAGCGCTTGAGCGCGCAGCGGACAGTGGCACGGTCGTAACTAACCTGTTTAGTGGACGCCCGGCGCGGGGCATTCTCAACTGGTATCTTCAGGAATCCGGACCGATGTCCGACGTGGCTCCTGCTTTTCCCTACGCAGCGACGCTCGTTGCACCTCTGCGTGCCGCGTCCGAGCGGGCGGGTTCGCCGGACTACATGCAGCTGTGGTCTGGTCAGGCGGCAGGACTTGGGAAATCAATGCCAGCAGATCGGTTCACTAGGAATCTCGCCGCAGATGTACTTAGCGACCTAGCCAAGAGATCAAGCGCTTGATGTTCCGAGGGCGGACAGGGCTCGCACGGTCAAGTCCCTGATATCGGGCAAACCGGAAGTTAATGTCAACTGACTAAATCAGGCCGTTACGCTCACTGACGCAGGAATCACCCTCGAAGTACACTATTTCGCGGGCATAGTGTCCGCCAGCCCTTTCACATTCCTCTTCAGAAACTCTCTAACCGCGGCCCACGCGCCCTGATTCTGTTCGTATGAGAATCCGCCGTGATTAGCGCCAGGAACCGTATAGAGCTGATTGGGCACCCCCGCCGCGTCGAGTGCCTTGTGCAAGCGCACGGACTGCTCATACGGAACGAGAGCGTCCTTGTCGCCGTGAATCGTGATGATCGGTGGCGTGTTCTTGTTGACATAGTTGATGGGCGACAAACGCTTCGCGAGTTCATCCGCATTCGCTTGGTCGCCGAGCCATATGACTGCGTATCCTTTCGCGTTCGGTCCGTGCAGTTCGTCTAGGATGTCGGAGATGCCGAACCAGTTCACAATTGCGGCGACGCGGGGATCGCTATCCGTACCTGGATTCTGACTCCAGAAATTCTCCTGGCCGGTCCAGCACTCCTTATCGAATCCCGCGGCCGGCGTTAGCATGCCGGTTGTGAGCACGAGGTGACCGCCGGCTGATCCGCCCTGAAGCACCACGCGGGTGGGGTCGAAGTTGTATTTCTTCGCGTTGGCGAAGACCCAGTGCAGAGCGCACCGGCAATCCTCGACCGCCGCCGGAGCCAGCGAAGTCTGAGCAAGACGATATTCGACATTCACCGCAGCGAATCCCATCTGAAGGAAAGGTGCGATTTCAAGGGTGCGCTCTTCCTTTGTGCCCGCGATCCAGCCGCCACCATGGATGACGATAACCACCGGCGTCGGTTGCGACTTACCGGCTGGTTGATACACGTCGAGCTTGGCCTCGTAGTTGTTCGCAACGCGATAGACGATGTTGGTGTGCACTTCGTAGCGGAACAGCTCGGCTGCGAAAGACGCCGCGTCGTTTTGCGCCAGGCACATTGATGCAGAAGACAGCAGGAAAGCAAGCAGTAGTTTACGCACAGGTCCTCGAATGAACTAGTTTTGCGGAAGCGGACAGCCGCGAAACGGAATGATACTCGCCCACGTGGCAGAACCTCAGGCGCGCCGGCGAAACTGAAGAAATGAGCAGGTACGAGCGCTCTTCTCAAAAGGGGTTTTCCCTCCAGGCATGAACCCGACGGTTCAATTTACTAAGTACCAGCGCCTCATTTGGTTTATTTTTATTCGCAAATCAGAGCCTAATTGTTGAAATCAGGCAATTTCACTCACAATCCGGGTCAATGAGTGATATCGCGATTTATCGCCAATTGACCAAACTGGGCGGTAGGATAGCGGGATGTTTGCAGTTTCTTGGTTCTTAGTCGCGCTTTACTTGGTCGCCTATGCTATCGCAGGGATGGCGATTGGTGCCATTACGGGATGGGCCGTTTCTCTGCTGACAAAGGGTGGTCGGCAGAAACTTCTCAAGGATGCATTCCTCGGAGCGTGTGGATTCTTGGCTGGATTTATTGGGTGCATATATATGCCGTGGCCCCGAAACACCGTCGTGACCTCGCTAGACGGCGGCGGCTCGGTCGCAACAACCATGAGCAGATATCAACATCCTGAGCGCATTGCTATAGTCGTCGCAATGCTGCTTCCGCTGCTGCACGAACTGTCGCTACGGAAAATGAAATCAGGCCATTACACTCACGATCCCGGCCAATGAGTGTAATTGCGATTTATCGCCAACAACCGCCGACTGATCATCCAGGGATCGCCCAATGTAAGAGGACCGCTGGAGAGTAAACCAAGAAATCAGTGAATCGACCTGGTAGGAACTTTCGCGGGACCTGCAAGCATCCCGTCCAGCGTCTTTCGGTTCAGAAGTCTTCCATCCGAAATCACCGCCACGATGCGTTTCGTGTTGTGGATGTCGTCAAGTGGATTCGCCTGCAAGAGAACGAGGTCAGCGATTTTTCCGGCCTCGACTGTTCCGAGGGAGTCAGAAAGACCGAAAAAGAGGGCCGGATTCAGAGTCGAGGCGCGGAGAACCTCCAGGCGAGTGAAGCCCGCATCGACAAGAAGTCCAAGCTCATCGTGCAAGCTTCCGCCGGGGGATGCACCTTTCTCTGCGAGGTAATCGCTCCAGTCTGTTCCGGTGAGAATTTGAACATTGTTCTGCCGAATTTGCATTGCCATTTCGCGAAAGCCAGCAAAGATCGCATCCCACCGCGTCGGAGCGAAGTAGCGAAAACTCTGAATTGTCGGGTCGAGCCAAGTGCCATTCTGAGCGAATCGGCGGAGGAGTGAGTCCAGAGATTCGCGGTCGCAACCTGGCGGGATTTTATGGGTTGCCCGGGAATCGGGATCGACGAGAGCTAGACATGCTTTTGGAAGAAATTCGAAGTGCTCGATGCTTTTCTGCCCCAGATTCGAGACCTCCAACGGTGTCATGGAAACTGGTACGTGACCGGCGAAGGTCAACCCCCTGGCCTTGGCGGTCTCGACAATTGCAAGAAAACTATCTCGCGCAAGGCCATCGTGCACTTTGATGAAGTCAACGTGTAAATCTGCCAGGGAAGTCACCGCGCGGCGGGCCTCGTCGGGCGAATGAATCACCCAAACATCGCTGTCAGGTTCCGCAGGTGGACCCTTCAGCATCGGCCCCGCAAACAGGAGGCGCGGCCCAACCAAAGCTCCGTTAACGATACGACGACGGGATTCCGCGAGTTTCACGACATCGCCACCCATATCTCGGACACCGGTAATACCCGAAGCGAGCAGCAATCGAAGCGCGCGGGCGTTCCCGTTGGTGTGAACGTGCATGTCCCAAAGGCCGGGGATTAGAAACTTCCCTTGACCGTCGACTATCCGCACTACCCTGGGCAGCGGGGTGTCCTTGCTCGGTCCGACGGCGCTAATGCGGTTACCAGAAATTAAGACCGTCATATCGGCTTTTGTGGAGCCGTCGCGAACGTTGAGTATGGTGACGTGAGTGATCGCGATTGGAGCTGACGGATCGGACCAGGCCGGCAGAGCGGCAAGCAGGCAGAACAGAATCGCGGCGATCGCTCGCGGTCTCAAACGTTATGCTCCTGTAGCTTTTGTGGAAGCCTATTACTACCTCGGCCCATCGGCAGGCTGCCAGCCAGCCAATGGCCACTGCCGCATAGACGAAGCCCGCGCGAACAGTGAGTAATTGACGTAAAGAGGCAATTTCGCTCATTGAAGTTCTGGGCGTGATTGGAGATTTAAACCGAGATGTCCGGCGTCTGGTCAACGCATGGTCCAGTGGTCGTCTTTAAGCGCGAAACAAGGTCATCATACCGAGGGTGACGCGCTAAGAGGTACTCGCTTCTGTTTCCTAAAACCAGATTGTCGGTCCCAATCCAATGCTCGGTTTTATTGTTGCTCAACAATAAGAACTTGGTCTCGTAATTCTAAGTACGATATTTCCAAACGGTTCCTCTTCTTTACTCCTCGGCTTCCATTCTAGCTTCCTTCCTCTTCAAATCCTTCGTGAGGTCAGAGTTGTGCAACCAGGTTGCACAGTTTAGCTCCTGCTCTTTCCTACGCGAGTTTAGTAAATTCTAACTTCTGCTTCAGCCAATCTGCTGCAATCCTTCCGTTTATTGAGGGGCTGTCGAATGCGGTAATCCCATGCTGTCGAGGCCACAGGAGCGCCTCGTCAGCTCGCGATCTTCGAGGACCGAATTATTCGTCCTGGCAGATTTCTCCCGTGTCACAAAATACCCAATCTTTTCCGTTCCACCTTAATTTTCTACCCGTGGCAGTCTCTGTGCCAGTTTGTTCCGGTTCATCATCGTCGTAATCCGTTCCCATCCAGGATGGGCGTGGTAATCTGAGTCGGATTATTTCGCTAGCTTCATAATCCATGAGGCCGGTAACATAAGGTCTGTTCGTAGCCCAATGCAAAGCTTGTGAAAGCGAATCCACTTGATCCTTGTACTTGGACTTAGGGAATGCGCCAACTTCCGCCAAGAAACCGTCGAGCCAAGGGGCTTCAGTTGGTAGGTACACGAAGTGATTTTCAATTGTCGTGGTGACTGAGTGCATACGCATAATTTTGTCCAAGTCCTTGGGGTCATATTTCGTAATTCCGTATTCCCCGTCGCGAATTAGTTCCTGGATTAGCTGGGTTCCCGATGCTTTGTCTTCGATCAGAATGTTTGTTGGCTTAAAGAGCGATCTTTGTTTCAATACGGCGCGTTTTAAATCTGGATATTGCAATCGCTCTCGCAGAACGTGTAGAAGATAAAGCTTCTTGCGCTTCATTCCCCAAGTAGTGCACACGCTATAATCGCTCAATTCCGTTGCTTTGTTGGCGCTGTCCCAACTTTGGAAAACCAAATCAAATTTAGAGGGCTCTTCGCCGGGCTCGTAATAATTGAACCATCCCAACTTAACCAACGCTCCGCCGGCTGGCCCTGGCCTTTGCTGATACTGTGCATCGAAGTTATACATCCCAAGATTTTTGCGAATATCTTTGAGAACCGGAAGTGGTTCCCGCTCCTCATGCAAGGCCTCGCCAACCTTTCGGTAGGCTGTCCTAGTACCGAAAGAGCTCCGGATGATGTGGGCTTCAGGTTCTTCGGCAATCGCCGGCAGAGAAAGCACGTTCCAGTCGTCGCTTTGCTCTAAGACGTGCCCTACGAGATCATCCATGTGTAGACGTTGCGCGATAATGATGATAGATCCGGTTTTCTTATCGTTCAGCCGGCTGTACAATGTTCCCCCGAACCAGTTATTTACTAAATTTCTCTGCGCATCGGAAACCGCTTCTTCCGGCTTTAGTGGATCATCGATAATTACGAAATCCGCACCTCTCCCTGTTAGCGTTCCTCCTACAGATGTAGCCCACCGCGTTCCGTTTTTTGTGGTCACGAGCTCTTGAGCCGTTTGTCTTGCCAAACGAGTGTTGGGAAAAATCCTTTTGTACCAGTTACTGTTCATTATTAAGCGACAGTCCGCCGCGTGCTTTTCAGCTAATTCTTGGTTATAACTCACGGAAATTATGTGGCAACTCGGATTGTGTCCGAGTAGATACGCTGTGAAAGCTACGTTTCCAAAAATAGATTTTAGCGACCGTGGGGGTACGCAGATTATTTGTCGCCTAATCTCGCCGCGGAGGATTGCCTCTAAGCTACAGGCAAGTAATTCGTGATGCCAATTCTGGTAGTATTCTGCCCCTGGATTCAGTTCATAGAAACACAGCTGCATGAATATCCAGAGGTCCTCACTTGCCGCCATCCAGTATTCTTCTTCGGTAATTTCAGAGTTCGACATTTTAGTTCTCCCCCTCTTCATTTGAATCTTCGACCTTCCTTAGCGTTCGGAAGCGCTCCGCCAGCCGAGCCATAATCTTTTTATCTGTGACTTTCAGCTCCGACTGGACTGTTGGAGACGCGGTCTCTTGCCATTTCCGCTGCAGTTCAATCGATATACGGAACGCTTTCGCGTCGCCGGACGCTGACTGGTTCGCAAGTTGTATGCAAGAGGCTTCAAACTTCGATACTTGGCGTCTTTTGCCGCCTTCGTTGATGGTGATTTTCTTTCGAAATGCCGTCATCAACGTCGTATGTAGGTTCAATGAACCTTTTGGGCGGCCCGCGGGATTCCCCGACTGACCGGGCTTAAATCGTGTCGAATTTGGAGGGCGCCTATAACCCACCTGCGATACCACACCCGGCTCGTGTGTTTCCCGCCGGTCCGCTTTTTCGGTTTCGGTTTCGGTTTCGTGTTCGAATTTGTTATCGTCCATGGCAGAGCTCCTGTTCCAATTCGCCAAAGTTTCGTCCGGAGGTCGCGTGCACAGCGAACGACCCGGTGAAAGCCTGCCATCGACGAATGGCCATATCTACCCTGGCAGGGTCGAATTCAATTCCGTAGCAGATTCGCGAGGTGCGCTCGGCCGCAATTAGCGTTGTTCCAGTTCCGAGAAAGGAATCTAGGACAACATCGCCTCGTGCAGAAGAATCTAAAATGGCGTCCGCAATGAGCGCGACGGGTTTCTCGACAGAACTTTTTGCCACTGGATAGGACCAGACGTCGGTCCTATTTCGTACGCTTTTATTCTTTTTCGGAGGTACACTTCCCTGCCGGAATACGAAGATCAGTTCGTGCTGACTCCGGTATAGAGAGCCGGCTTGCGCCTTTTCCTTGTTCCAGACGCATACTCCTACCGTTTCGCAATAAATTTGGTTGGCTGCCTCCACAATTTCCGGTATGTGAGGCCAATCGCCGCAAACGTAATGCATCGTTCCACTCGCGCTGTGCTTAGCTAGAAGCCTGAAAGTTTGGGAGAGTACGGGTGTGAATCGGGTCGCTTCGCTCGCCGTGGCCAGCTCCCGACATTCGGATACATCGTGGAGTGGGGATTCAGCGATCCTTCCGTCATGGAAAGGATCGATGAAGATGAGATCCGCCAGACGATCTTCGAGTAAAGTGGAATAGCTATCTTTTTCTAACGCACTACCGCAATAAATTCGATTGCGCCCCAATCTCCACAGATCCCCCCGTTTAGTTACGGCTGCCGCGCCAGCGGGAATCTCGTCTTCCTCATCTCGACCAGCATCTTTAGCAACATCCAACCCATCGATCAGAAGCTCGATCTCGCCAATCTCAAATCCAGTTGCTTCAAGGTTGAAGTCAAGCTCTTCGGCCGCCAACGCTTTCAGTTGTTGGCCAAGGAGCTGGGAGTTCCATTTTGATTTTTCGCCTAAGCGATTGTCGGCAAGAGCAAATGCCCTAATTTGTGCATCGCTCAAATGTTCGAGCATAATGGTCGGAACGTGCGACAGACCTAATAATTTCGCAGCCGCAAGACGACCATTCCCCGCGATTACTCTCAGGTTCGAGTCGATGACGATCGGGACGTTCCATCCAAACGTTACGACGCTATGCGCGATCTGACGAACGTGCTTCGTGCTGTGCGTTCGGGCATTAGCGGAATCGCTTTTCAGGGATCCTGTCGCACGAAGAACAACTGAAACATCCGGACCCTGAGGACTCTGTTTCATTTGTTTGACCTCCACGTTGTTTGTCGGTAACGGCATTAATTTTTTCTGCTTCCTGTCCGCCATAATGCCTTGAATTTCGGGCTTTAGGATTGCGTGTTTGAGTCCAAAAAATTACTTCGGTAAGTTGGCGCATAGGACGGCGAGCCCCCGACTAGGGGCTCGCGATTAACATTTGGGGAATTAAACTGTCTGTTTGGAGGAGGTCTTGAGTTTCGAAGTTTTGGCATTACTGCGAGGATGTTTTGGACGCGGTACGAAGCCGAATTTCAAGCCAACTTTCACACGTTTGCCATCGGGAAATGTTCGTATCTCGCCAGGCTCCTTCTCGTCCGGCTCGAAGACTCCGAAACTCAAGGGTGCGTTGTTGGGTTGTAACTTAGCTAGGATCCGCCGAACCTCCGTACTCGACATTGGCGTTTCGAAATACTTATTTCGAATCTTCTGTGCGGTAATTTTTAGCGCATCCTGATGTTTTTCGCCAGCGTTTCTCAACTTGTTGTAAATCCTAATTACCTGCGCGGTGAGTTCAAACCTTGGTCCTTCTTCCATTCCCAGACGCGCGGGTCTTCCACGCTTTTTCTGCATTATCGTCTCCTTTTTCTCTTAGTCGGCCGTCAAATTAAGGAAATATTGCTCGCTGAAATTGTATCCCTTCCGAAATAAAATGGAAGGTTGCCTAGGATGATTCTCCTGTAGATACAAATCAAGACTGCGGGACCCGGATATCGAATGACGCGCGAGCCAGGTACTGTTTTTCAATTCAACTGACTCATCTGACCCTGTTCCTCGATAATAGTTCCCTGTTCCTCGCCGAACGTTTCCCTAAGCTCTGATCGTTTAAGCTCAGTAGGATGGGCTAGCCTTAGTGCTTGGCTCGAGTGCACAAAAGCGATTTCGGCCTGTATTTTTCCCTGTTAAGCAGGGGACAAATGCCAAAAACGAAAATCTCCCCTAATAGATTTTGGAATAATGTTTTTGGGATTAAGAAGAGACCGAATGAGCCCTATTCTTCTGGCGGACAGGCTCCGACAATTACAGTTACCTTCCCATCCTCGGTTCTTCTCAAGCGTCGCGGGTTAGTGAGTGAACGTTGCTTTGACGTCTCCGCCGACGGCATGGTGTCTGCACCCGACGAGGGCGTGCTTGCCAGCTGTTCGGCTAGATTTGAGTTCGTTGGCGCGTCCTCTGGTATTGCTTTTTCGTTCTCCATGGCTCCCATTACCAATTGTATCGAACCAGCGGAACGGGTTACGGCTACGGCAAGGGCAACGCTTCAACGGGAGTTCCAAAATATCGATTAGCTTGGGAGCACGGTAGCACACCCCCGCGATTGGAGTGACGGCTAATAAACAGGACCGCAGTTCTGCCTTACGGGAAGTTACACGAGTGGGCTTCGACCGACTCTGCGTTGCGTGAGGACGTTTTTCTAAACGTAATCGGCTGGCACAACTCTTCCCTTTCATGGCAATGTGGTGCCCTATTCGTTCTGCGGTGGATGGGGCCTGCACAATAAGAATGCCCCTTAGAATGGACTTATGCCTTGGCGAACGCGGGCGGAGTATTATGCGAAGGTTGATAAGAGAGGAAAGCAATGCTCGAGTCGATTGACTGGCCGAGGAGTCGGCCGCGACATCGTCGTCTCTTTGTTATCACCTTCGTCGTCTTTGCTGCTTTGGTCATCGCTAGTCGGACCACGTTGTCGTATTACGTAGACGCGCTCTGGTTTGGGTCGCTCGGATACGGACGCGTATTCTGGAAGACACTGAGCCTTCAATGGGGAATCTTCGCCGCGTTTGGCGCAGCTACATTTGTCATTCTGTATGGATCATTCCTCGCTCTGAAGCGAGCGCATCTGCCCGATCTGCCAAGCGGTCACACCATTATTATTGGCGGACAGCCGATGAAGTTGCCTGTCGAGCCAGTGCTGCGTATGATCGGCCTGATCGTTTCGCTGGCCATTGCCGCGGCAACCGCCGCCAGCATGATGGTGGAGTGGCCAACGCTAGCACTCTTTCTATATACTCCCGCCGCGGGTGGTGGCGTCATCGACCCCATCTTTGGTAAACCGTTGAACTTCTTTCTGTTCGTTCTCCCGGCATGGCAGCTTGTCGCCGGCTGGCTACTTACCCTGGCCGTCATGGTGTTTCTGCTGGCACTTTTCTTTTTCCTTATTACCGGCGGAGGCCGTGTGCTCGCCGGGCGCCTCAGTCGCTCGGTCACATTGCCTTGGAGGGGGCTCTCTATCACGCTCGCATTTCTATTGCTGTCTTTGGCGATGCGTGTGTATATCAGCCGAGTCGAGCAATTACTAGACGATCACACGATCTTCAGCGGCGTGACCTACACAGACGCGCACGTCACTCTCACAGGTATGTTGCTCGTGTGCGTGGCGCTCGTTCTCGGCGCGTTAATCGCCGCCGTCAACTCCGCACGTGTGGCACGCGGACGCTGGATGGTTGCGGCTATCCTTCCAGCTGGAGTCTGTTATGTCGCAGTTCAATTGATTGCGTGGTACGTCAGCAGCTTCTTGGTTAAACCGAACGAACTGGTTCGCGAGCGGCCGTACATTGCGCACAACATCGATATGACACGGCAGGCTTACGGATTCAATCAAATCTCGCAGCGCGAATTTCCGGCTGAGACCACTGTCGAGGCTGCCGACCCCGCCAATAATCAAGTCACACTTCAAAACATCCGGCTGTGGGACTGGCGTGCGCTTCAGGACACGCTCCGCCAGATCCAGGAAATTCGCACTTACTACGATTTCCCCGACATCGACATTGACCGCTACGCCATCGACGGTACAACTCGAGAAGTAATGCTCGCTGCGCGCGAACTCAACGTCGAGAAGCTGCCGGAAAGCAGCCGCAATTGGATTAATGAGAAGCTGATCTACACGCACGGATACGGCATCACCATGAATCCGGTCAACGGATTCACTTCCGAAGGGCTTCCCACGCTGATGCTCAGCAACATGCCAGTCCAGAGTACGGTCCGTAGTCTGAACGTGACCCGCCCCGAGATCTATTTCGGCGAGATCACGAACACCGATGTCTACGTGAAGACGCGACAGCAGGAATTTAACTACCCGCAAGGCCAAAGCAACAACCTCACTTCCTACGGGGGCAACGGTGGCATCGTCTTAGGCAACTTCCTGCGTCGTGTCGCTATCGCGTTTGACCGCGATGACCTTGCCAAACTTCCCTTCAGCGATGACGTGAACAAGGACAGCCGGCTGCTGATGCGGCGCAACCTGCGCGATCGCGTGTCGGCATTGGCGCCATTCTTAACCTACGATCCGGATCCCTACATTGTGCTCGGCGACGATGGCCGCCTTTCGTGGATCATGGATGCATTTACCGTTTCAGAGAGCTACCCGTATTCGACTCATTACGGTCTGGGTCCCGATCTCATTAACTACATGAGGAACAGCGTCAAGGTCGTGATCGATGCCTACGATGGCACGACAACTTTTTACGTATTCGATAACGAGGACCCGATCATCGCGGGATACCGCCGCATCTTTCCCGCTTTGTTCAAGGATGCATCGACCATGCCAGCCGGCCTGCGCAAGCACGTGCGCTACCCCGAGTTGCTGCTAAAAATGCAGGCGCAAGTTTACGGTCTGTATCACATGACAGACACACAGGCTTTTTACAACCGTGAAGATTTGTGGACAGTGGCCACGGAAGTCGGTATGGGCGAGGGCGGCGAGCGGACGGCAGAGGCCATGCAGCCGAACTTCGTGTTGATGAAACTGCCCGACGAGCCTCGCGAAGAGTTTGTGGAGATACTGCCCTTCACACCGGCGAATCGAAATAATTTGATTGGCTGGATTGCCGGGCGCAGCGACGGCGCTCAATACGGTAGATCGGTGGTATACAACTTCCCCAAATCCAGGCTGGTCGACGGACCGCTGCAAATCGAGGCCCGAATCGATCAGAATGCGCAACTCTCAGGGCAATTGACACTGTGGAACCAGCAAGGCTCGCACGTGAGGCGCGGGGCACTGATCGTCATACCGTGTGGCCGTGCGCTGCTGTACGCTGAGCCAATTTATCTGCAAGCCGAGCGCAGTCCGATGCCGGAGTTGCGCCTGGTCGTCCTTGCGTTGCAAGACAAGCTCGCGTATGGACCCACTTTCCCGTCTGCAATGGCGGCTCTCTTCGGTGGAGCAGCGTCGTCCATAACGCCAGCGGCTGCGCCGGCAGAAACAGTGCGTGAGGCGACGGCATCCTCGGTGTCAACTCAGCCCGTCCCAGGTCGGGAAGCGCTTATCGCGGAGGCAGCCAAAGACCTCGCTGACTACCAGCGCCTTACGGCTGAAGGGAAGCTCGGTGAAGCTGGGCAGAAGCTTGAACTGTTGAAGCGCGCGCTCGACAAGCTGAACTCCCGCCAGTGACAGGTCTTTGTGCCATCGTTCACCTTCATCCACGATGGTCAACGAGTGAAATGTCTATGTTACGCCGATTGATAAAATGCCAAAACATTTTGCCTTGACGGGTTGTCGCGTGCGGCTATACTTTCCGATTGTGATGGCACAGATTCTGACGGGCTGGTCATGATCCGGTTCCTACGCCATTATGGAAGCTGCCTCTCACCGGCGGATCCATCGGACGAAGTGGCGTCCTGCTGTCCAACCACCAGATCGACCAGTCCGGTCTTGGCCTCGAATGATCGGGTAGCCACGCCACGAAAACCGCCGCCCGGAACTTCGAACA
Organism: uncultured Acidobacteriaceae bacterium; assembly: GCA_963849315.1. Lineage (GTDB taxonomy): Bacteria > Acidobacteriota > Terriglobia > Terriglobales > Acidobacteriaceae > PALSA-188. The sequence goes on from CAWKGT010000003.1 coordinate 89,651, forward strand.
CGGTGTCATCGACATTAGCGTAGCCAAAGATTAGTGGATGGATGGGCATTGCTGAGGAAGTTTCTTCCTGCCTCTACAGATTGCTGCATCTATACGCGTTCGCGTCGCGTCAGTTTCCATATTAGGGAGAGGTAGCAGCACTGCTGCGTCCTTATCTGGTGGGCTTCAGCATGCCATGCATCGCGAGCCAACGCACATAGGCATCGAACCAACCGGTGCTCGTAGTTTCCTTCGGGTACATCCCGAAGCCGTGGCCACCCTGTTCATAAAGATGGAATTCGACGGGGCGCTTCGCGGCCTTCCAGCTATCGATGAGCCCGTAGCCGCTGTTCCCGAAAAAAGGGTCGTCGGCAGCCAGGGCGATGAACAGTGGCGGCGCGTCGGCTGGCACCGTGACCGGCGCGAGCGGACCGTAGATGATGCCGATGAAGGCGGGCTTCGCATCCTCGCCGGCAAGTGTAGTTGCCATGGTCAGCGCCGCGCCGGCGGAAAAGCCAACCATGCCGATCCGGTTGGGATCGACATGCCACTCGGCAGACCGCTTCCGGATAAGGGCAAATGCCGCGCGGGCGTCGGCGATCTGAGGAGCAAGACCGGCGAACGCCTTTCCGGGTTCGGGGCGCGGTGGCCGCGCTGCACCCGAAAACATTTCCCGCATGGATTTTTCGAACCCTGGCATGTCGGCCGGTGTCTGGTTCAAGCGATACTTGAGGACAAACGCAGCGACACCCTTTTCCGCCAGTGCGCGGGCGACGTTCGAGCCTTCATTTTCCATGGACAAGGTGAAGAAACCGCCGCCGGGTGCGACGATAACGGCGGCGCCGCTTGCCTTGGCGGGATCCGGAAGATAGGGTGTGAGCGTCGCAATCGTCACGTTGCGCGCGAACTGACTGCCGTACTGGCTATGCCAGGCCTCCGGGTTCGTCGCACCGGGCAGCGGACCGGTGCCGAGTTCGATCGCGTTGGGCTGCGAAGGCGTGGCGATGGGTGTCATCCGGTCGTTCTGCGCATGCGCTGGCAATGCAAGCCCAGCAACCAACACAAGCCCAGCGACGGCCAGACGAAAATGGGTTGGCCCCGCGAAAGCTCGCTTCGTCCAGAGATTCGACATCTTTCTCACGTCAGTTTTCCTCCAGTTGTGTAGTGAGTCAGAACCAAGCCATTTTGCCCTACAGATCGAGAAGTGTCACGTATTAACAAAATGCGAACTCGGTTTCGGTTCAGCCTGTACCGCGTCCCGAAAGGGTAACGGTTCATTGCTCCGGTCGGCAGTCTCCAGCAAATCCTCGATGATCTCAAAACTTCTTGGAGCGGCGAAGCCATCGGGTAGTCCCAACTGTGCGCGCGCAACTTACTGTGAACCGCAACCAGCCTTCGAAGGCAATACAATATCTTCAGGCTGCGGCTCCGTACGAGACCGGAATCCTCGCAATCGGCATCGTCGTATCCCGCTTATGTGCGCGGCGAAGCCTATCTGGCGGCGCATGATGGAGTCCATGGCGTCGTAGAGTTCCAGAAAATTATTGACCATCGCAGCGCTGGGATGCACTCTATCGGCGCTCTCGCACGTCTCGGCATCGCCCGCGCCTATGAGTTGCAAGGTGAGACGGCCAAAGCCAAGCTCGCATACCTTGATTTCCTAACAACCGCTAACTTCTCCGCAGACGTGGGCGCGGACACTGGTCCGCGCCGCCCTATAGCGACGAGAACGCCGAAGATAATAACGACGTGACGACGTCGCGGCCCCCCCGGATAATGGCCGTGAAACGAAATGTTCCCCGTCCACATTTGCGGATGGCCCTGCAGGCAGATTTTGGGCTCAGTCATCGCCCCTGACAGTTATATTTCTCCATATATCGGCCTCCAGTTCGTGCTTCTCCAACTCTCTTTTGGGCTGCCCACTCTTCCGTCCGACGATTCCATGTAGGCCGTGACAGCAGCGAGACCAAATAATAATTTCGATGAAGGCCTTTTGTGCTTGACAGACTAAATAGCGATAAAGCAATATTCATACGTTTTAATAAATGCATTAACTGTCATTGCGAGCGTAGAGCTGGATGACTGCGCAAGGGAAGTAATCACGTTCGTCCCTAAATTTATGCGTTGGGAGTTCAGAGATGAGTGTCCGCCTTGCCGTCTTCTTTTTTCTCGTCCTGGTGATGGTTCCTACAGCGTGGTCGCAGGACACGGCGGCGATAACCGGTACTGTGACTGATAGCAGCGGGGCGGCCATTACAAACGCGCAAGTCACGATTGTCAGCACCATTCACGGCATTAATAAAACCACAACTACGAACGGAAGCGGGGATTACGTATTTGCTGCGCTGCCGATTGGCGCACTGAATCTTGAAGTAAGCGCTCCGGGGTTTAAGAAATACGAAGCTAAGAATGTTGTGCTGCGCGTGGGCGAAAAAGCGCGGGTCGACATAGCCCTGCAAGTGGGCGCAGAAACCACACAGGTGACGGTCGAGGGTTCCAATGTCGCGCAGGTGGAGACTGAATCTTCTGATCTGGGCAGCACTGTCAGTGGAAAGGAGATCACACAGCTTGAATTGAACGGGCGGGATTTCAAGCAACTGATCACACTCGTTCCGGGAGTGAGTAATCAGACTGGGACAGATGAAGGCAATGTCGGAGTCTCGGCAAACACTTCTTTCAGCGTCAATGGCGGCCGTATCGAGTACAACAACTGGGAGCTTGACGGCGGCGACACCATGGACAATGGCAGTAATAACACCCTTAATGTGACCCCCAGCATAGATGCGATTGCCGAATTCAAAGTGGAAACCTCGAATTACGGCGCACAGTATGGGCGGAACGGGTCAGGGACGGTAGAAGTCGAAACCAAATCGGGCACGAGCAGTTTTCATGGCGACGCTTACGAATTCGTGCGGAACGATATGTTCAACGCCACGCCCCAGTTCCAGACTTTTGCGCCTCCGTATAAGAAGAATGATTTTGGATTCACGCTAGGCGGACCGATTTACATCCCAAACGTCTACAACACCAATAAGCAGAAGACATTCTTCTTCTATTCGGAAGAATGGCGCCGCGACCGGGTCCCCGCCACGCAATTCAGCGAGACCACGGTTCCGTCTCTGGCTGAGCGCTCAGGGAATTTCAATGATGTTTGCCCGGATGCAAATGGCACTTTTGCGAACTGCCCTACCGTCCCGGGCTCGGGCGGAACCTTCTTTCCCGGCAACCAGGTTCCCATCAGCGACAATGTTATCGTTCCCGCGCTTGAGGCTTTGATTCCCACCCCGAATATTGGGACGAACGGATGGTTCCAGACCCCAACGCTGCCAACCAACTGGCGCGAGGAACTTTTCCGCGTCGATCATAATTTCAGCGACAAAGTTCGCGCGACCTTCCGCTATGTACATGATTCCTGGGTGCAGGATTATCCCGTGCCTTTGTGGACAAGTGGAACAAGTTTTCCGACGGTGCAGACAAATTTCAGCGGGCCCGGAGTGAGCATGGTGGCTCGACTGGCGGCAACCGCGTCTCCGACTTTGCTTAATGAATTTGTGGCCAGCTACACGACCGATCACATCACTACCAGCTTGCTCGGTCCGTGGCAGCGCCCTTCTGGATTCCCTCCTATAGGAATCTATGACAATGGTTTTGGCGGCAAGGTTCCCGGTATCAGTCTAAGCGGCGGTCAGTACAACTTCGCCGAAGATCCAGGTTACGTCCCCAACGGTCCTTTGAATTCAAATCCCACTTACACGTTCAAAGATGGCGTTACCAAAATAATTGGAGCTCACAATCTTCAATTTGGCGGATACATTGTAATCGCGCAAAAGAATGAGATTCCTCAGCCTGCTTACGGCGTGAACGGTTTGCTGCAATTTTCTTCCAATAATGCTGTAACCACCGGAAACTCCTTCGCCGATCTGCTGCAAGGCGATATTGGCACCTTTACTCAGGCGCAGGCGGCGATCAAGATGTACGAACGCTACAAAATTTTTGAGCCATATTTTCAGGACGACTGGCACGCCACTAAACGTCTGACGTTGAACCTGGGAGTGCGTGTGAGTTTATTCGGCACCTACACAGAGAAGTATCACAATGCCTGGAACTTTGATCCCAACTTCTATGTTCCCGGCGCAAGTTTTACGGATGCGAGCGATATTGTTCATGGGAACCCTTTGAATGGGTGGGTGGATTGCGGAGTTACCCCGGGAGTGCCTGATGGTTGCATGAAGAACCATTGGTTCAATCCGGCGCCGCGGCTGGGTTTCGCGTTCGATCCAAAGGGGGATGGCAAGTGGGCGATACGGGGCGGATTCGGCATGTTCTACGAACACACGAATGGCAACGAAGCCAACACCGAATCACTTGAACCATTCAATATCAATACTCAAACCGCGAGCGTAATCAATGTTCCGGGCTACGCAAGTCTTACTCCGGCACTTCTTGGTACCGGTTCCACGTCTCCTTTACATTTCGTTTCTATTCCGGACAAAGCCGTATGGCCCTACATGGAACAGTGGCACCTGGATATTGAACACGACATCGCGAAGAGCACGATTGCGACCATTTCTTATGTTGGCAGTGCGGGAGTTCATCTCACTCGAACCTATGAGTACAACCAGATGGTTCCAGTGAGTGCGAACCAGAATCCCTACGCGACCGGACAAACGATCAGCGCAAACGACTGCGGCAGCGTGACCGTCGACCCGGGCACGGCGCAGGCGAGCGCGATGGTGAATGGCGTAGCGCAAACTGGCGGCTGGGCCAACAATCTCGCGGTTGCGTGCGGGGTTGCTGCTGCCGATCCGTACCGCCCCTTTAACGGGATTGGCAGTATTACCCGCAAAGATCAAACTGGATCGTCGAACTACAATGGGCTAGAACTATCGCTTCGACACAGTATTGGCGGCTTGCAACTGAACGCGGCATACACCTACAGCCACTCCATCGACGATTCCTCCGACAATAACGACACTGGCTTTGTAAATTCGTATAACTTGAATGCATACAGAGCCAGTTCTAACTTTGATGAGAGACATAACTTCAGTCTCGGATATGTCTACGATCTTCCTTTTTTCAAGAATCCGGGACTGGCACAGAAGCTTCTAGGCGGATGGGAGTGGTCGGGAATTACGACCATTCAGAGCGGAACTCCCTTTAGCGTTTATAACACGGGCGCGTCGGGAACTGCTTATTCGGATAACGCTGGCGTCGGGAATGCAGTTGCCAGCGGCGGCTCATATCCCGACATTGTAGGCGATCCACGGGCTGGCATTTCCAATGGCGGAGGCCTGACTCCGCCGCTGCTCTACAATCCTGCGGCGTTCGTCGCGCCTACGGGATTGACGTTTGGGGATGCGGGCAGGAACATTCTTACCAATCCCCACCGCACTAATTTCGACATGGCTTTGCTTAAGCACTTTGCGCTGACCGAGAGTAAATACTTCGAGTTCAGAGCAGAAGCTTTCAATGTGTTCAATCACACGGAGTGGGCATGGCTGGGCGGCGATGCCGGATCTGCGGCTGACAACGCCAATGGATCTGGGCTGACGGGGGCAAACTCCATCGGTTGCTATGGAGGACCGAACCTGTCTGCTGGCGACTCCAGTTGCGCTGGGTCGGGATTCTTGCAACCAAACTCTGTGCACAACGCCCGCATTTTGCAGCTGGCGCTGAAATTTATTTTCTAGGCAAAGCTGCTGTCGAACCGCTCTCAAGAGTTGGCGCGCTTCTTGCCAGTATTCCAGGTTTCGGGTATTGCTGGGCAATGCGAAAGTTTTTCTGCGGAACGGCATTTGCGATTTCACTGCTCCCGGCTGTCATTGCCCAAAGTACAGGTAGTTCAGCGCCGGCCATGTCATTCGAAGATGTAGCCCGGCAGGCGGGCTTAACGATTCCTCATATTTCATCGGCTGACAAGCAATACATTGTTGAATCAATGAGCGGAGGAGTGGGACTCATTGACTGCGATAACGATGGCAAACTCGACATCATCACTACCAATGGTTCGACCATTCAGCGCTACCGCAACGGTGGCGATCCCATGATCACCCTCTATCATCAGGACTCAAATTTTAAATTCACCGATATCACCGCGGCTGCTGGATTGTCTCGCAAGGGCTGGGGAATGGGCGTCGCTGTCGCGGATTACGACAATGATGGTTTGCCGGACATCTACGTTACCGGATACGGCGGCAATGCGCTCTATCACAATTTAGGCGGATGCAAATTTGAGGACGTGACCGACAAAGCCGGAGTGGCGGGCGGAGGATTCAGTACCGGCGCGGCCTGGGCGGATTACGACCGCGATGGCAACGTCGATCTGTTTGTATCCCGCTACGTGCATATCGATCTCAATAATTTGCCAAAGTTTGGGAGCAGCGAGAAGACGTGCCATTTCAAGGGCATCGCCGTCCAATGCGGACCCTGGGGCATGGAAGGCGAAAGCGATTTGCTGTTTCATAATCGCGGCGACGGAACCTTCGAAGAAGTTTCAAAAAAAGCTGGAGTCGACGACAAGAAGCACTATTACGGGCTGGGAGTGGTGTGGGGCGATTACGACAACGATGGCTGGCCTGACTTGTATGTCGCGAACGATACCGGCCCCAATTATCTGTACCACAACAATCATGATGGCACGTTCGAAGACGTGGGCATGATATCGGGTGCGGCATTGAGCGGAGACGGACTGGCTCAGGGATCGATGGGCGTCGATTGGGGCGATTACATGAATGAAGGCCGGCTCTCGATGTTCGTGACTACGTTCGTCGAGCAGGCTGACACGTTGTTTCATAACGGCGGCAAGACGGGATTTTCGGATGTATCACCGCAATCGGGGCTGGCGAAACCAACCTATCCATTAGTGGGTTGGGGTACGGGATTCGTCGACATGGATAACGATGGCTGGCCCGATATCTTCGTGGCCAACGGTCATGTTTATCCCCAGATGGATGAAGTGAAGGGCGGCACGCCTTATCGCGAACCTATGCAATTGTTTCGCAACAAGCGTGATGGAACGTTTGAGGATGTGTCGCAATTGTTACTCTTCGGTTCCCGATGCGTCGCGGCGAGGCGCGGCTTTTGGAGATTTGAAAAACGATGGGAACATTGATGTGGTCGTCGAAAACACGGATGGGCCGCCAACCCTCCTGATGAATACGACCCGGAATAATAATCATCGAGTTTTATTCAAGCTCGTGGGCACAAAAAGTAATCGCGGGGCGATTGGCGCCAGGGTGACGGTGACTGCCGGAAAGCTGGTGCAGTTTAGCGAAGTTCGCGCAGGTGGAAGTTATTTATCACAGAACGATCCCAGGCTGCATTTTGGGCTGGGACAGGAACTGAAAATGAGCCAGGTGGAAATCAGGTGGCCCAGCGGCGGTGTTGAAATTCTTCACAACGTGCCCGCTGATTTTATCTACACCATTAAAGAGGCTGCTGGAATACAGCAGCAGGTCTCGCTGCCGAGTCTTACAACACAATAAAGAGGACCAAATGAAATTGCGTTTTATTGCGGGGCAGTTGCCATGGCTTGCGCTGATATCCATCCTTATAGTTGGCCCGGGGCGGGCGCTGGCTGAGGTTCGCCAGGCAGACTCGAGGTTTCTGTTACATCAAAATTGGGAGATTCAATCATCGTGCGAGGTCAAGGCTGACGGCCAAGCCATCTCGCAAACTACGTTTCACCCCGTTGGATGGCATCATGCCGAGGTCCCCACTACTGTGGTGGCGGCTCTGGTGGCCGATAAGACATATCCCGATCCAAATTACGGAATGAACCTGAAGAAGTTTCCGGGAATGGATTATTCCAGCGCTACATTTTTTGCGAACCAATCGATGCCGGACGACAGTCCATTTCGCTGCTCGTGGTGGTTTCGGACAGAGTTTACTTTGCCAGCTGCGTTCACCAGTTCGGCGGCATGGTTGCACTTTGACGCCATCAATTACCGGGCAAATATCTGGTTGAACGGTAAAAAGATCGCAGATTCGCAGGACGCAGCGGGCACTTACCGCATTTTTGAATTCGAGGTCAGCAAGAATCTCGCGAGTGGAAAGCCGAACGCGCTTGCGGTAGAAGTTTTTGCGCCAGACAAAAATGATTTGGGGATGACATGGGTGGACTGGAATCCGACCCCTCCTGATAAGGACATGGGTCTATGGAAGGATGTTTATCTAACCGCAAGCCGCGCGGTGGCATTGCGGCATCCTTTCGTGGCATCGAAATTATCGCCGGATTATAAAGACGCGTCTCTCACGCTTTCAGCCGAGATCAAGAATGTTTCCGATCAACCCGTGACCGCCATGCTGAAGGTTCGGATTGAGCAAATTACTGTAGAGCAAAAAGTTGAGCTTGGCCCCGGTGAATCCAAGACCGCGAGCTTTAATGCCGATCAATATCCGCAACTTCAGTTGTCGCATCCCCGGCTCTGGTGGCCTTACCAGATGGGAACGCCAGCGATGTATACGGCGAGTTTTCAGATTGACACTGGCGGGCGTGCCTCCGACAGCAGCGACGTGCATTTTGGCATTCGGGAAGTTACATCGCAATTGAACGATAAGGGCTACCGCCAATTCAGCATCAACGGCCGCAAGGTTTTGATTCGTGGCGCGGCCTGGGCTCCCGACATGCTCCTGCGATCGTCGCCTGAGAAGTTTGCCGCGGCCATGGAATACACGCGGGATATGGGATTGAACGCTATCCGCCTGGAAGGACGGATGGAACGCGATGAATTTTTCGATATCGCCGATCGCATGGGAATTCTCATCATGCCGGGATGGACCTGCTGCGATATGTGGGAGCGCTGGAAGGAGTGGACGCCGGACACGATGAAGATCGCGGGAGCATCGCTCGCCGATCAACTGTCGAGACTGCGAAATCATCCCAGTGTTTTTGTTTGGCTGTATGGCAGCGATAATCCTCCGCCGCCAAATGTCGAAACTATGTATCTGCAAATTTTGAAAGACGAGAACTGGCCCAATCCCAGTGTCTCTTCGGCGTCGGAGCAGCCTACGACAGTGACCGGTGCGTCGGGCGTCAAGATGACCGGGCCGTATGACTATGTGCCCCCGAATTACTGGCTGACAGACACGCAGGCGGGCGGCGCTTACGGATTCAATACCGAGACTGGGCCGGGACCGGCGATACCTCCGCTGGAAAGTTTGCGCCGGTTTATTCCCGCGGATCATTTGTGGCCGATTGACGAATATTGGAACTATCATGCGGGCGGCGAACGCTTTACTACCATCGACAAATTTATCAATGGCATGAATCAGCGTTACGGGCAGGCGAGCGGGCTGGAAGATTTTCTGCGCAAATCACAGGCCATGAATTATGAAGCGCAGCGCGCCATGTTCGAGGCATACGGGCGCAACAAGTATTCGGCAACCGGAGTTATCCAGTGGATGCTCAACAACGCATGGCCCTCTTTAATATGGCATCTCTACGATTATTATCTCGAGCCTGCGGGGGGATATTTCGGGACGAAGAAAGCGTGTGAGATGCTGCACGTGCAATATTCGTACGACAACAATTCGGTGGCGGTTGTGAACGGATACGATCATGACGTCAAAGGAGTGAAAGTACGGGCGACGATTTACGATCTCGCATCGATGAAGAAGGCTTCTCCGGAAACGACTGTGGATGTTCCGGCTGATAGCAGCTTGAAAGCTCTAGATCTTCCCGCCGTGGAGGGGCTTTCAACCACTTACTTTCTGAAACTGGCAATGCTCGACGACCAGGGAAAGTTACTCGGTGACAATTTTTATTGGTTGTCGACCAAGCCCGATGTGCTGGATTGGACGAAAAAAGAGGATACGCTGTACACGCCACAAAGCGCATACGCCGACCTCACCGGACTGAATAATCTCGCGCCAGCAAGCGTACTCACACAAACGAGAATGTCTTCCGACGGCGTCGTGCATGTGATGATCAGCAATCCTGACAAGCATTTGGCATTTATGGTGCACCTGCGAGCTACAAATTCGCGCGGCGACGACATCGCGCCAATTTTTTGGAATGACAACTACGTTTCGCTATTGCCTGGTGAGAAGCGTGAACTGACGGCGCGGTTCAGCGATCGCGCTGCCGGAAGCGAACGAGTAATGATTGCCGTGGATGGCTGGAATGTCGCTGCGACGAGCCATGAGATTTCGAAATGATGATGGCTCAGAAGAGCATGCGCGGTTCTGTATTAGCGGTCTCTTTCTTTTTGGCATGTGCCGGCCACGGGTGGGGGCAGACCAAGCTCTCTGTGCATTGGGAAGAATTGACTGCGGGCGATTTCCGCACCGGGATCGAGCAGTCCCAAGGGACATGCCTTCTGCCTTTCGGCATCCTGGAAAAACATGGTCCGCACCTGCCGATCGGTACTGATCTTTTGAATGTGCGGCATGCCGCGTTGGCAGCGGCGCAGCAGAATTACGCCGTGGTATTTCCCGAATATTATTTCGGGCAAATCTTCGAGGCGCGCCATGAACCCGGCACAATCGCTTACAGCACCCATCTGCAACTGGACCTGCTTCAGGAGACCGCTGACGAGATGGCTCGCAATGGATGCAAGAAAATCATCATCGTCAACGGGCATGGCGGAAACGAAAATTTGCTGCCATTTTTTGCCCAGACCCAACTGGAAAAGCAGCGCGACTATGTAGTTTATGTGCTCGGGCTCGTGGAAGCTCCGTCTGGTCCGGTTAAGAGGAAGACTGCGATGGATATGCACGCCGGGGAATCAGAGACTTCGAAGATGATGATCAGTCGTCCCGACCTGGTGCATCTGGATCGCGCGGGCTCGGAGTCGGGGGCTGACCAGGCTCGCTTGAAACTTCCCGACACTCTCTATACCGCAATTTGGTGGTATGCGCGTTTCCCAAATCATTATTCCGGAGACGGTTCGGCGGCGACGCGCGAACTTGGCCAGCAGGAAATGGATGGATGGATTGCGGCTATCGTCAAAGCAATTGCCGCAGTGAAGGCTGACCAAACCAGCTTGCAACTGCAAAATGAATTTTTCGAAAAGGCGAAGCACCCGCTCGAAACCAGGCCATAGGCCTAGTGCGGTTCAGTGGCCAGTTCGGGGCTGGGTAACGGCCCGCTCTCAAGTTCTTTTTGGCGCTTATCGCGGGCTTCGTTCATCAACTGCACTGATTTCGCCATTTCGGCTTCCGCTTCCTGCGCCCGGCCAAGCCTCAGCAGGATTTGGCCACGAATGTAGTGAAGGCTTTGCCCATTGGGGTCAAGCCTGAGTCCCGCATCAACCTCGCCTAGGGCTTCCGGAAACCTGGCTTCGCGCTGCAATACGCGAGCCAACTGGTAATGCGAACTGATCAGTTGGGGATTGATCTTCAGAGCTTTGCGGAAACTGAGTTCGGCCTCATGATCTTGCTGTTGTTGAAACTCGATAACGCCAATCTGGTCATAATTTTCGGCGACATCGGGTTCAATCGCACTGTCTTTCAGGAACTCCGCTTTAGCCTCGTCGAATTTTTGCTGCTTCATATATGCGAGGCCAAGATTGAAATGCAGGAATGGCAGTCTGGGATTGGCCTGGTCCGCAAGTAAAAGTTCGTGGATGGCGTCATCGTATTCTTCCCGATTGATATGCGCTTTGCCCATCAGCAAATGAAATTCGGCGGAGTTCGCGCCAATTTCGACCAGCCGGCCGAGTGCAAGTTCTTCGAGCTGCGATTGTCCTGCCTTGTTGGCGGCGATTCCAAGCACATATAGATAATTCAAATCGTTGGATTGTTGCGTCCACAAAGGTTTTAGAACCTTCACTGCATCCGAGTATTGCCCGGTAAAGAAATAGCACAGACCGAGTAAGTGACGCGCCTGCGACGAATCGGGGGAATCGCGCACCGCCGATCGAAATGCAGGAATTGCAGCGCGGTATTCACTCTGGCGGTAATAAACCAAGCCGATGTTGAGGCGGATTCCCGCAACGGTGGGAGCTAGGGTCTCGGCTTTGTTCAGCATCTCCAAAGCAGGCTTCCATTGCTTGCGGCGCATGTAGATCACACCGAGGTTCGCGTAAGCGCCCGCCACCTGCGGATTGAGGGAAAGCAGCTGGCGAAATGAGCGCTCAGCGAGATCGAGGTTGCCCCGCTGGAGCGCCAATTCTGCCTGCCTGAATAGAAATTCCGGATCGGCTTTCTTCGAAGCCGCTTGAAAAAAAGGCGGGATTCTCAGGGGCGGAAGCCCCAACGGTAGAGCGATTGCGAATTGTGGGATGACTGTCAGAGCGAGAGCCGCCAATAACGGTAGTGTGACAATTCTTGAGAAAATGGACACGAATGTTGATGTCTCTTATAAGCGCGGGAGCCGATTAATTTTAAACTGTCATCTTCTACTCAAGTTTTTTTGTGGATTCGCGAATCACCAGATGCGGAGTAACTTTCTGATGGACTACAGGAATAGGATGTTTTTCCAGAACGGCATTTACGCCCTTCAAGGCAATGCTGACCGCAAGTCCGCCCATTTCTTCCATGGGCTGACGAATTGTGGTCAGGGATGGAGAGTAAATACCCGAGACGGCCACGTCATCAAAACCTATAACCGAGCAGCCCCCTGGAACGCCCACGCCGGCCTTAGTCAACGCGCGTATCGCCGCCAGGGCGGACATGTCATCAAAAGCCATGAGCGCAGTAAAGCGTCCGCGACTCAGAAGTTGCTCGGTGAGCGTGAACCCAGCCTCGAAGCTCGAAAGGGGGTCGCGCGAGTTGGGAAGATCCACCACTAAGCGGGGATTCAGTTTCAAACCGCGATCTTTTGCGCAAGCCTGAACACCGCGCCAGCGTGGCGATGTATCGCCCAGAGTTCTGGGGCCGCGGATAAATGCGACGTTGCGATGCCCAAGTTTGGAAAGGTGTTCCAGCGCGGCGTAAGCCCCGGCTTCATTGTCAACGATCACCGAACTGATCGAGTTCCCTTGCAATTCTCTGCCGATCATTACGGTGGGAATACTGCTTTTTTCCAGATCGGCGAGGACGTTAATATCCAGGAACAGCCAGTTGGCTATTGCGATCAGAGCCTCTACCCGGCGGTCCAGCAGCATTTCGAGATAGCGTTCGAAGCGGGCGCGGTCATTGTGAACGTCAGTCAGAATTGATAAGTAAGAGGATTGGAAAAGCGCGTTTTCCATGCCGCGCAACACTAGTGTGCAAAAGGGGTCGGTGACGTCGAAAATCATGGCACCAAGAGTGTGGCTGCGCTTACTGCGGAGAGAGCGGGCGAACTGATTGGGACGGTATCCGAGTTTCTTGGCGGCGCCTTCGATGCGTTTCTTGGTGGATGCGGGAATATATCGCGCGAGGGGCGCGTTGTTGAGGACGAGTGAAACGGTTGTAGAGGAAAAACCACTCTCCTTTCCGACGTCACGAATAGTAATCATTTACTCCTTCTTGAAGGCTCGCGGGGAACCAGATACTAACGTGGTATCATTAAACCCTTTTATTGAAACGAATGAGTATTGTGATATTTGCTTATTCATGTCAAGCACAATTACGGTTATCACGATACAGGCCTGTCCGGGCTTATGCCATAAGCGGCGTTCTATCGAATTTTGACTGTTGTCTCACCCGAGCACCCTTATAGTTCTCCCGCCTATGGCGAAAACCGAACCGACTCCTCATCTGACGCGCGCATTCGGCCTCCTTTCGGCCACGGCCCTCAACATGTCGAATATGGTAGGAGTCGGACCTTTCATCACGATTCCATTGTTGATGGCTTCGATGGGAGGACCACAATCGATGTTGGGCTGGCTTACCGGGGCACTGATCGTGATTTCCGACGGCCTGATATGGAGCGAGTTGGGCGCGGCTTTGCCCAGTTCCGGCGGCAGCTATCATTTCCTGCGCGAGGCATACGGTCATCGAAGTTGGGGCCGGCTCATGGCTTTCCTTTTCATTTGGCAGTTCGTATTGAGCGGCCCTTTAGAAATTGCGTCGGGGATGATCGGATTCGGAAACTACTCTACATATCTTTGGCCTGGGTTGAGTGGACGAGGGCAGCAATATGTCGCGGTCGGCGTAGGTGTGGTCGCCCTAATCCTACTGTGCCGGAAAATTACTTTCCTAAGCAAAATCACCCTTACGTTATGGGTCGGTACACTCGCGGCTATGTTAACCGTGATCATCGCGGGATTTAGTCACTTCCATCTGCATATGGCGTTTGATCTTCCGCCCGGCGCAATGACATTTAATCGCGGCTTCGTGCTAGGGTTGGGCAGCGCCACATTGATCGCCGTCTACAACTACCTGGGATATTACGATGTGTGTTACATCGGGGATGAGGTACGGAACCCCTCCTATGTGATTCCGCGGTCCATCCTTCTATCACTGGCTATCTGCTGCGTGGGATACATTGCACTCCATCTGGCTCTGATCGGGGTGGTGCCATGGCGAGAGGGGATTCAGTCGAACTTCATCGTTTCAAACTTTATGGAGCGCCTATATGGGCGGGGCGCGGCGATCGTGGTAACGCTCTTGATTTTGTGGGCGGCATTCGGTTCGGTATTTGCTCTTCTATTGGGATATTCGCGCATTCCTTATGCGGCTGCCATCGATGGATATTTTTTTCGTCCCTTTGCGCGTTTGCATCCGACGAAGAATTATCCGCAGGTATCGCTTCTCGTTCTGGGCGGCGTATCTATCGCTGCGGCATTTCTGAAGCTGGATCAGTTAGTCAGCGCTTTGATCACTACACGGATTTTGGTGCAATTTCTCGGACAGCTGTTCGCCATTCCGCTCTTGCGAAAAAAACTCCCGGAGAGTGCGCGCCCCTACAAAATGTGGTTTTATCCCGTACCGATTGTGATTGCTTTCTTCGGGTGGGCTTACATTTTTCTGACTTCGGGTTGGGTCTACATCAAGATTGGGCTGTTGACGCTACTTACCGGCGTGGTGGTCTTTTTGGTCTGGTCGAGGTGGAAAGCTACATGGCCGTTCGGATTGAATCAGGATTCCACGCGGACAGGTTGACGGCCCTCGGACTCGACGTTCCCCCTTACCCCTTGGCTAAGGCACGGTATGGCGTGCTGGTCATTGACCAGTTCGATCTGCGGATGGACGGACCTATTGCGGTTTTGAGGATTTCTGCGTGTTGAATGGGCGCACCGACGAGAAATATCGCGGCACCTACGAGCCCTCGGTGATGAAGCGACTCGGGCAGTTTGCAAAGGGCATGTGGGCGAAGACGTGGAAAAGCTGTTCGCCCTGATTGCTCTGAATTGCGCGCTTCGCAATGGCGACGCGCACCTCAAGAACTTCGGAATTGTTTACGACGATGTCCAGGGCGAAGCGAGACTCGCACCCGTCTGTGACCTTGTGACCAGCTCTGTCTATCTGCCGAAGCGACATCATGGCGCTGACCCTTAACGGCACGACGAAATGGGCGAGCGCGAAGGAATTGCAGCGACTCGGCAAGACGGGGATGGGAGGCAACCCCTGCCCGCGTACGGCAAGGTTGCACTGCAAAATGATTCTTAACTCCCATCGATTGTTTTTTGACGATGCGTGGGACGAGAGCAGATGGAACGTGCACTGGTAGCGTTCAGGGATAGAGATTAAGAATGATCTTAAAAGTATTCGCGGATAATTCGAACTTGGCGAGGGCGGCGGCAGAACAGGCGGCTGACGCTATTTGCCGAGCTATCAACGTCAGGGGCAACGCGAGGATCGTCGTGGCAACAGGATCATCGCAGATTGAATTCCTCGATGCGCTTACCGCTATGGAGGGTATTGGTTGGGATCAGGTGGAAATGTTCCATCTCGACGAATACATCGGCTTGCCGGCGACACATCCGGGGAGCTTTCAACGATATCTTCAGGAGCGATTGATCAGTAAAGTTGGCCTCAAACATTTCCACCTGATAGATGGCGAAGGGGATCCGTCTGCGGTGATAGCCAAAATTGGCGAAGCGCTACGTTCCGGGCCGATCGATGTTGCATTCGCTGGCATCGGCGAAAATGGTCATCTGGCATTTAACGATCCTCCCGCAGATTTTGAAACGGAAGATCCATACCTCGTCGTCGAATTGACTAAGGCGTCGCGCCAGCAACAATTTCGCGAAGGTTGGTTTCCGTCACTTGAGGATGTGCCGCGCCACGCCATCACTATGAGTGTGCGGCAAATTCTGAAGGCCAACAAGATCATTTGCATCGCGCAGGATAAGCGCAAAGCCAAAGCTGTAAAGATGTGTTTCGAGGGGGAGATAAGCTCCCTAGCTCCGGCGTCGATTTTGCGGACGCACGCGGATACGACGATATATCTGAATACGCAGTCCGCCTCTCTGTTAAATCCAGCGACGCTCTCCGGTGACGTAAGGGCCGAGGCGTAAGACCTTGAGAATGTGGACTTCGGCCCCAGGATTAATCGTCGGAACACTTAATCGAGCGCCTCCGAATGAGGCGGCGCAAGAGCGCATAAAGCTCTCTTTTTTCGGACCCCCATGCCACTGAATTTGGGCTTTTCAAATAGCGGATGCCGCCATGACTTGCGTCGGGTTCGAGACGCGAATAAGCATCCCTTACCCCTGCGCTGGTGTTTATGCTCCTGGCTCGCGCTATTTGCCTTTCTGCAGACGGTTGATTCTACCGAAGGGGTTATTCAGCCGCGGCGTAAGGGCGGTCCCTTTATCAATCCGCACACCGCCTCCTAGTCCCTAGTTGGCACCCTTAATGACAAGATACAGCGTGATGGGTATTGTCGGGTCTTGCATCAGTAGTAAGGTTGGATAATGTTCGATCCACGAGAATCGCCCGGCCAAACCGATCAGGAGATCGAACAACGGTTTCGGAAAATATTCGACCGAGATATGTCACCGCAAGAACGGCTGCAGTTTTTTATTCTCGTCCCACCGCTCAAAATGGGTGACGATCCGGCTACCTAGATTTTTACTCCTGCCACAACAATCGGGGCGGTTTGGGAGACTGCCCCGATTTCGGGAGCCATCGAATAAAGTCTCAACCGTCATCACAGAACTAATTTTCAGTCGTGGGATAGTGGCTGGGGGCGGCGCTTCCGCTGTCACGAAACCTTCGCACCGCCCACCCTCTGTCGTACTGAAATAGGTAATCGGCGCGCGCTGGCGCGACCCTGCGGTTTTTCTGAACCAGGTGCGTCTTTTTATATTGCGTGAAATGATTCCATAACAATGTCGGCTCCCAGGGCCGAGTAAACTTTGGAGGCGCAAACCAACCAAAGGGCTCGGAGGAAAGGAGCCGAACATGCTGATTATAGGTTGTGACTATCATCCGGGCTTTCAGCAAATTGCATTGGTGGACACAGAAACCGGCGAGACCGACGAGCGGCGACTGACGCACCGCGAGGAAGCCGAGCAGTTTTACCGGACGCTCAAGGCACGAAGGGTGCGGATCGGGATGGAGGCCAGCGGACACGCACGCTGGTTCGAGCGTCTGCTGATGGAGTTGCAGTTCGAGCTGTGGATCGGGGACGCAGCGGAGATTCGCACCAAGCGAGTGCGGAAGCAGAAGACCGATCGCCAGGATGCGCAGTTGTTGTTGAAGCTTCTGATGGAAGATCGTTTTCCGAAGATATGGGTCCCGGATGCAGCGAATCGGGATCTGCGGCAGCTGCTGTGGCATCGTCATCGATTGGTGCAGATGCGCACCCGCATCATGAATCAGCTGCATGTGGTGGCTCTGAACGAGGGAGTGCGTCGCAGGAAAGCGTTGTGGCGGCCGGCGGGTCGCAGCGAACTGGAGTCATTAGTGCTTGCTCCCTGGGCCAGCCGACGACGCCAGGATTTGCTCGACGTACTCGACCACCTGACGCCGAAGATCCAAGAGTTGACGCGAGCGCTGGAGCAGGAAGTGGAGAAGCGGCCAGTAGCGCGGCGACTGATGACGCATCCCGGAGTCGGGGTATTGACGGCGTTGGCCTTCGAGTTGGTGATTGGCACTCCAGAACGTTTCGGTTGTGGCAAGCAAATCGCCAGCTACGTGGGTCTGGTTCCTACGGAGGAATCCAGCGGCGATCGGCGACGCCTGGGACACATCAGCAAACAAGGCAACGCACTGTTGCGGTTCTTGCTGGTGGAAGCGGCGCAGGTCACGGTGCGCAGTCAACCGCAGTGGCGCAGCAAGTTCTTCCACCTGGCCATGCGCCGAGGACGGAAGATTGCGAAAGTAGCAATGGCCCGAAAGCTGGCGGTGCACCTGTACTGGATGTGGCGCCAGGGATTGGACTACGGTCAGTTAGAAAAGCTCGGTTCGCACGCGGGAGAGCCCGGAAATCGCCAGGGTGTGCAGTAGATCACCGGCGTAATGATTGGGCATCCCGCTCCCCTCTTGGGGAGTTCGAAGTAGTAATCATGATCGCGGTTGTGATCGAAGAGATGGATGGGTCGGACTGAGTTCCTGACCCCAACGATTAGAAGCGAGCCCAGGTTGGAAAGCGCAAACCACTACGAGAGCGAAATGGCGCTCTTCAACGAGTGTATGCAGCCGTGTGCGCACATAGTCCTTGACATCGCCGACATTGTTAGAGATGGCGATTTAACGTCAACCACGGGACAGTCTCCGGGTTGCCGACTATCAGCCCGGAACCTCGTTCCATTCACTTCCCCGAAGCCCGTTTCTGGACAATGAGACATCAGAGATTCGGTGATCAATTTCTCCGAGACGGACAGGGTGTGTGATGGAAACCTTGCAAAGATGGGCCAACCCCGCGCTCATGCTGACTATGGCTCCTGCCAATCGATCGAGTACACGTCGTAGGTTCCGGCGTCGCGGAGCAACAGCGGCGAATCATCCGGCGCGACCGTCAGCGAGCCCCCGTAGCGACCCGTAGGGACGAAATTCTTCAAATCCACGATTTGCTCTACTTTGTGGTCGCTCAGGCGAACCTTGAGCACGGCGCCGACGCTTGGGGTCATCGACAACAATCAGGCACTTTCCGTCTTTCGACCAGTTCAGCCAGCCAAACGTTCCCGTCGTAAGTTGAGTCCATTTCTGTGTTTGCAGGTCGAACATGGAAAGGGTCTTTCGCGTCCCTCGAAAACGCAGGAATATAGCGGCCGTCCGGAGACCAGCGCGGCGAGAAGAAGCCTTGCGAACCCGGGAGCGTGGAGACCTTGCCAGTCTTCAAATCAAGGATGCGGATGGCCGAAGCAGGGTCATTGGAATTGCCGGCAAAGACGATCTTGCTTCCATCCGGCGACCAGTTCGGATCTTGTTGCGGACTTGGATCATTAGGCAACAATTGCCGGGGGCTTCCCCCGTTGGCGGATACTTCATAGATTCGGGACGGCTTGCCCACCGGCGTTTCCCAGAACAATATTTCTTTGTCGTCGGGTGACCACCGGGGCATGAAGGCATAATCGGACGAGTAGCTCAATTGCAGCGGATCGCTGCCGTCGGCTTTGCTTCGCCAGAGGGCGCCATCAGGATAAGAAACGTAGGCCACCCATTGACCATCCTTCGAAAAAGCCGGACGAATTCCGCTGAGATGCCTCCGAGGAAAGGTGAAAACTCGTGCGACTTCAAGTCGTAACGCATCAATTGGCCGCGGGTCGTGGCACCCACAACAAAGAGCTTCTTGCCATCTTTACTGGGGACGGGATCGGACAAAGCCATTGGACTGGAGGTCAACTGGATGGGCTTGGGTTCGGGACGAAGCCATCCACTTCTTCGCGGGAGGGTCCAAACCTGATTTCTTGAGACGAATACGAAATAGTTTCCGTCGGCTGTCCATCGGCCGCAGCAGCCGGGGAATATGCGATGCAAGTTCGTCCCATCCGCCGAGACTTCCCATGATCGAGGCAGTGGTAGTGTTGAAGTTTGCCTCAGTAAATCGCAAATGGTTGCCATCGCGGCGACCACATTAAGTACTCAACAACGTCAGTATTGTTCAATGCCAGCAGCTTACGAGGTTCGCTGCCGTCCGCGTTCGCCACGTACAAGTTGCTTGCGTCGCTATAAGCTAGCCGCTTGCCATCTGGAGACCAATCTCCGCTATTCCCGACCAAGTCACCAAGCCGGCGGGGAGATCCGCCTAAAATCGGCACACTCCAGAGCGGCCCCATTGGAGGAATGCCATGCGCGTCCACCACCATTAGTTCCGACCTGTCCGGCGATAAGCCGCGGGGAAACATGTTCGTCGAAGACAGAATAGGTAATTTCTGGGGATCCCCGCCCGAAACCGACATTTGGGCCAGACCCGTGTAATCGGAGGCACCCCAATACAAGTAGAGCCGCGAGCCGTCTGTTGCGTCCAGGCTTTTCGGCTGACCGTCGTGGGTGAGCTGGACATAATTAGAGAGCACGGGTGCCGCCTGAGGCTGCATCCGGAAGTAAGCCAGCGCCGCGGCAGCGGCGAGCACAATCACTGCAACCACTGCGGCCACTGCAATCCTGCGCTTCGGCTTGTTGCTCTCCTGAGCCTGGATGCCTGTAGGCGATGTGATGGCTGAATCCGATAAGGCTTCCAGCGCGAAAGCCAGATCAGAGGCCGACTGAAAGCGCTGCTCCGGCGCCTTTTCCAGGCAGCGGCGCGCGACGCGCTCTAATCCCGGAGGCACGCTCGGAGTGAGTTGCGAAATCGCCTGCGGTTCTTCGTTCAGGATTGCGCTCATGGTTTCCGCCGACGTCGGCTTGCGAAATGTTTGTTTGCCCGTCACCGTCTCATAGAGAATCGTGCCGAAGGCGAAAATGTCGGAGCGATGGTCGGCGGCCTTTCCTCGTACCTGCTCAGGGGACATGTAGCCGGCGGTCCCCACCACCATGCCAGGGTCTGTCCCCTGCGTGAGAGTGTTCATCTGGCCGGAGTCATCTTTTGGCTGGGTCAGCTTCGCCAGTCCAAAGTCGAGAATCTTGACCCGTCCGTCCTTCGTGAGGAACAGGTTCTCCGGCTTCAGATCGCGATGGACAATGCCTTTGTCGTGCGCCGCAGCCAAACCGTGCGCGATCTGCACTTCGTAATCAATCGCTTTGCGCAGCGGTATCGGACCGTGCCGCAGTCGCTCCCGCAGCGTCTCGCCTTCAAGCAACTCCGACACCATGTAAGAAAGGCCGTCGTGAGTCGCCATTTGGTAGACCACAAGGATGTTGGGATGGTTCAGCGCTGCCGCGGCTCGCGCCTCCTGTTCGAAACGCCGCAAGCGGTCGGGATCGGAAGTAAGTGACGCGGGAAGGACCTTGATGGCTACTTCACGGTTTAGCCGGGGATCGTGCGCGCGATACACTTCGCCCATTCCCCCCGCACCCAGCGGTGAGCGAATTTCATATTGTCCGAGGATCGTTCCGGGAGTCAGTGGCATAGAGAAGCAGGCAGGATTATACCGTGAGTCACCAAATCTCCACGCGCAGAAGGCCTATAGCGGCTGAGTTGTCGGCTACTCGGAAGGTTTCGCGCGCGAGGCGGCCGCAGATAGGTGTTGATAAATCGCCATGCCGCAAGTAATCCTGACCAACAGCCGACCGGCGAGTCCGCCTCCCGGAAGATTGTCCAGAGGTCGGCTTATGGGAAGTGATCGCGATTTCTTCTCGGTTGACCGGCTACCCTGAAGTTACAACTGATGAAATCAGGCATTTTCACTCACGCCCGCATTGTGAGTGAAACCGCGATTTGCAACAGTCGTCTATTCGTTAATCCTTTCCCAAGGGATGAAGAGAATCGCAAGTTTTGTCGAGATTATTCCTGTTTGTCGATCACCCGCCCACAACGCGCATCAGTTAAAACGTACGGGGCAGGCTATAATTGTGCCCGCAAATGGCTCTAACTTCTGGCACAACACTCGGTCCATATGAAATTCAATCTCTCCTGGGAGCTGGCGGGATGGGCGAGGTATATCGAGCCAAGGACGTCCGCCTGGATCGCACCGTAGCCGTTAAAGTTCTGGCCGCCCACCTTTCCTCTTCGCCGGAGCTGAAGCAGCGCATGGAACGAGAGGCGCGAGCCATCTCTTCGTTGAACGATCCCCACATCTGTCATCTTTACGACATCGGCTCACAGGGCGGTACTGACTATTTGGTAATGGAGTTTCTCGAAGGAGAAACTCTGGCAGAGCGGCTTCGCAAAGGAGCTCTACCGCTGAGCGAAATTCTAAAGATTGGGATGGCGGTAGCCGAGGCGCTTGCCGTGGCCCACCGCCACGGGATCGTGCACCGCGATCTGAAGCCGGGGAACATCATGCTGACGAAGAGCGGCGCGAAGCTGATGGACTTCGGACTTGCGAAGTCTGCGACTGCCGGTGCTGGCGGAACGTCGAGCGCGCCTCTCCTGTCGGCCGCCCGGACGATGAGCCAGGCTAGTCCCGTATCTCCGCTGACGACCGCGGGCACGATGATGGGAACGATCCAGTACATGTCGCCGGAGCAGATTGAGGGCAAGGAGGCTGACGCCAGATCGGACTTGTTCGCGCTAGGTGGCGTCCTCTATGAAATGATCACCGGCGCCCGGCCCTTCGAGGGCAAGAGCCAGATCAGCGTGGCCAGTGCAATTCTGGAAAAAGAACCGCAACCAATTTCTGCATTGCAACCGCTGACGCCACCGGCATTCGAGCAGATCGTAACTGCGTGCCTCGCGAAGAATCCAGACGACCGCATTCAGTCCGCGCAGGACATCGCGCTCCAGCTCAAGTGGATTGCTCAGAGCGGGATCTCGATCCTCAATCCCACCGGGAAAGAGCGAAATAACCGCGACTTGCTGGCGTGGCTAATCGCAGGCCTGCTTGCCCTCCTGCTCATCGCGTCTCTTTTCTTGCGTGGATCGAAAGGCACAGAGCCGACGACATATTTTTCTGCGCCGCTTCCATTCCCGGCTCGAGATGCGGCAGTATCTCCCAATGGCCACACGGTAGCGATTGTCGGCCATCGAGAATCCGAACGAAATAACGCGCTCTGGATTTACGAACCTGGGTCGCAAGAATCGACCAGCGTAGCCAATACGGAAGGTGCAAGCTTTCCCTTCTGGTCTTCTGACGGTCAGTCAATCGGTTTCTTTGCAGATGGAAAATTGAAGAAGGTGAGTCTGGCAGGCGGGCCGGCACAGACGTTGTGCGATGCACAGACGGGACGCGGTGGCGCTTGGAACAAGGATGGCGTCATCATCTTTACTCCAAGCGGCCACTTAGGTGTGGGCCTCTATCGGATTTCAGCCTCGGGCGGCACGCCGACACAGATCACTGTTCCCGACAAGAATCTTAACGAAGACAGCCATCGCTGGCCGCAATTCCTGCCTGATGGCATCCACTATTTGTATTCCGCGATCCATCTTTCCGGCCGAAAAGACCTCAGTTCGGTTTTCGTGGGTGCGCTCAATTCGAACGAGAAACGGCTTGTGACCAAAGCGAGCGCGAACGTCGCGTATATCGCACCCTATCTACTCTTCTACCGCGATCAGACTCTGTTCGGTCAGCACTTCGATACAAGAACATTTCAGCTCGCCGGAGAACCCATCCCGATTCTCACCGACGTTCAATACTCTCCGCGAATCTCTCGAGCTGTGTTCGCGGCGTCGACCACCCATCTGCTCGTGGCCCAGAAAGCCGGCGACACCGGCGCTTCTCAATTTTTGTGGTTTAACCGGCAAGGTCAGGAAATCGGAACACCACTGAAACCCGGCATTTACGGCAACATGATGTTGTCTCCCAATGGCAAGACCGTGGCATCCGATACGACCGATCCTGCCAGCCAGAATACGGACATTTGGACGTACGATCTCGCCACTCAGAGCGCGAAGCGGCTGACCTTCGATCCTGCGATTGACTCAGTGCCCATCTGGAGTCCCGACGGGACTCGAATGGTCTTCGCGTCCAATCGTGGAGTTATCTTCGACCTGTATTTGAAGGATACGAATGGAGCACAAGAGGAGAAATCCATTCCGCAGGACGGTCCTGACCGATTTCCCTCGGATTGGTCTCGCGACGGGAAATATGTGCTCTACGAGCGCGGCACCGATCTGTGGGTTCTGACGATACC
Source organism: uncultured Acidobacteriaceae bacterium (assembly GCA_963849315.1). Lineage (GTDB taxonomy): Bacteria > Acidobacteriota > Terriglobia > Terriglobales > Acidobacteriaceae > PALSA-188. The sequence continues at coordinate 113,564 of CAWKGT010000003.1, forward strand.
GGAACTCCGGGCCACTCAGTTTCTCAAATCGAGTTCCAGTCTAAAGAATGGTCAGTTTTCACCGGATGGCAAGTGGGTCGCGTACTCCTCCAATGAAAGCGGACGATGGGAAGTTTATGTTACCTCTTTTCCCGAGGCCCATGGAAAATGGCAGGTCTCCAATGCGGGAGGAGATCAGCCCAGATGGCGAAGCGACGGTAAAGAGCTATTTTACCTTGACGCCGACAGCAGAATGATGGCTGTTCCGGTGAAGACAGGGACCAATTTTGACGCAGACACTCCAACTGCGCTTTTTCAGGCCAATCCCCGCGAACTGGTGGCAACTTCCGAGCAGTTCTCCTACGATGTCAGCAAAGATGGTCAGAAATTCCTGATCAACGCGCAGCTGAAGACAGGCATGGCGCCCATGTCTGTGGTCTTGAACTGGAGCAGGAACCTAAATTAACCAGTTCGAATTAGTAGCGCGCAACGAAACAAATCCAAGGCTCTAGGGTTATGCCACTGAATCGGCAAGCGCGGTTCGCGGGCGGATTACGCGCTATCCGGAAGTAACTGCCATCCACAGGCATTTCACTCATAACTCGATCAATGAGTGAAAAGGCGATTTTTCGCAGTCACCGAAAAGACATTCCCGCACCACAAATCTAGCGGACTTCTCTCCCCCTTCAGAAGCCAATACTTATCAGGAGAACTTCATAGCAGTTGAAGAAACACTTAACCCAATATCCGAGCTCAGGCTCGGAGCGAATCGCCAAAACGCCCAGAAGTCAACCGGACCGAAAAGCGTGCAGGTAAGGCCATCGTGGCACGCAATGCTCTTAAGCACAGCCTTCGTGCAAAAGGCTTAACGTTCGATAACGAAGAAGAAAAAATGGAACTGGAGTTATTCAGCGCAGGCCTCGAAGAGGAACTAGAGCCGCAGGGAATGCTCGAACCGATGCTTGTAGAAGAAATCGTGTCAAGCTGGTGGAAGGTCCGACTTGCTGAGCATTGGTGGATGCATGAGTTGAAGGCGCGGAGACAAGCGGCAATATCGAAGCTTTGAAAAAATTCCAACAGGCAAGATTCGCGAAGAGCCGTGAATCAAGCCGTAGTACGGATCTGCCAAACAAAGCCAAACTGACTTGGGGTCAGAAGCTTTTCGATCTGAAGAACTCAACACTCAGTAAAGATTGACTTATTCGATCGAGGTCGGACTGCGAAACAAACCCACCGTCGGACTTTCACCTTAGACAATAGAGTGGAAGTCCGCGGTAGGAAGATGAGATACCCGAAGAGAAGGATATCGGCCCTTACCAAACAAAGCCAAAAGACATAAGTGAATCTGGTACTGAAGGATCGCTACCGAAATGCGGGAAAAGAGAAATTGCCAAACAAAGCCACGACGGGTGTGAAGCTTAAAAGGAGAGAAGATCCCTACTCTTTTGGCGGGCACGCTCCGACAATTACAGTTACCTTCCCATCCTCGGTTCTTCTCAAGCGTCGCGGGTTAGTGAATGAAGATTGCTTTGAAGTCTCCGCCGACGGCATGGTCTCTGCACCCGACGATGGCGTGCTTGCTGTTTTCCCGCCGGCTTACCTCACTGTCCGAAGTGTTGATCCTCTTTTGAGTGAATCCTGTCGCCGGGATCGAATCAACTCGGCGTATCGCGTGACGACCTCGCCTGCACCCACCATGCAAATTCTGCTACCATGACTGTGCGATGAGGTGGCCATGCCCCAATTTGTGATCGAGCGCGAGATACCGGGCCTCGGTAATTTATCGGATGCTGAAGTGCAAGCAATTGCAAGAAAGTCGGTGGGAGTGCTGAAAGCCATGGGGCCAGAGATCAAGTGGCTGCATAGTTATGTCACGGGAGATAAAATGTATTGCGTGTACCTGGCGCCCGATGAGGAGAGTGTTCGTGAACACGCCCGCCGCGGAGGTTTTCCGGCGAATCGGGTCTCAGCCGTGCGGCGTATGGTTGACCCCAGTACCGCAAATTAAGTTAAGCAGGATTTCTACTCCGAAGAACCGTTTCTAAATTGCCGTCAAGCGCCTCGAGCACCGCTTGCTCCACCGGCATAGCCCACCCTTCTGTCCAAGCTTTTAGACCTCCAGCGCTGCCAAGCGTTCTGCGAGCAAAATTCAGGGCCTTCTCCAGCCTGGGTTGCTCGGTTAGCGTGAGAGGTGCGCCCAATCGTTGGCGAAGCGCGGCCGCTGCTCCCGCCAAGTGCAGAGATTGTTCGGCGTTCGATTGGGCAGCAGCACTTACGGCGAGACACTCTAGTGCCCGTGCGATTCCGCGTTTGTGACCTAACTCTTCAAACATCCTGATGCTTTCGCTATATAGTCGACGGGCCTCGGCGTTGTTGCCCTGGTCGCTGCTTAAACTCGCCAAATCGGAAAGTGCGCTGGCAATTCCCCACCCATCCCGCAGTTTCCGGAAGGCTGCCAGACTTTGTTCGCAAAATGAGCAGGCTGCGAGAGTATCGCCTTTTTCACGCGCGACGTCGCCTTGGCAACTCAGCGTCCATGCGATGCCTGCGCCATCTCCATTCTTTCGAAACATCGTCAGACACTCGTCGTACAGAGAGGATGCGCGCGCATATTCGCACTGCAACTTCATCACGTTGGCGAGGTTGCTGAGCGCGCGGGCGATGTCGGCGGAATCACCGAGGTCCTTCCATATCTCCACGCAGCGATCAAAGAGTAAGGATGCAGCCGCCAGGTCGCCTCGTTCTCGAGCGTTGACAGCCAATGCGTTCAGGGCGACGGCAACGCCCCGGTTATCGTTGAGTTCAAGACAGGTCTCCAGACTATCTTCGAATAGTTGCCGCGCAGAGCCGTAGTCGCCCTGCTCGCCCGATAGAACCGCGGCAGCGAACAACATGCGGGCGCGCAGCTTTGGACGCGTCGCGGTTCCCTCCAACGCGAGCAGCCTGACAATCGTATCCCGGCCTTCCGTGAGATGTTCTCGCGTTTCCCAGAAGCGAAATAAAGCGGCACCGAGGCGAAGACCCCACTCTGCATCTCCGGTCTTAATCAAATAATCGAGAGCCAGTCGGAAGTTGTCATGCTCGGCCTCGAAACGGTCGAACCATTCGGGATGAGACGCCACGTCCTCAGCGCCTTCTTCAGCCAGCACGAGGTAATACGCGGCATGGGCTCGGCGAACTGCCGAAGCATCATTGCTCTCGACAAGGCGTTCGAGGGCATACTCGCGGATAGTGGAGAGCATCAGGAATCGCGTCTCCGCATCCACTTGTTCGGACTGCTGCACCAAGCTCTTGTCCACCATGGACGCCATGGCGTCGAGGATGTCGAGGCCCAGATCGCTCTTCGTGTCGCACACGGCTTCCACCGCCTCCAGCGTACAACCACCGGCAAATACCGAAAGCCTGCGAAAGAGGGTTTGTTCGGAGGTATTGAGCAGGCTGCAACTCCAGTCTACGGTGCTGCGAAGAGTTTGTTGCCGGGTCGGCAGATCGCGCGCGCCGCCGGTCAACAGATTCAGCCTGCTCTCGAGGCGTGCCAGCATTGCGGATGGCGAAAGCAACTTTATGCGCGCCGCCGCAAGTTCGATTGCCAGGGGCAGGCCGTCAAGGCGAGCGCAGATAGCCGCCACAGCGGATGCGTTATCCCTGCTGATCGCGAATTCGTGCTTCACCGCCCTCGCACGTTCTAGAAAAAGAGCGACGGCTGGATGGCGCGAAAGCACCTCCCAGGGAGGAAGTGATTTGAGATCTGGCAGCCCAAGCGGGGGGACGGGAAACTCGTGTTCGCCATAGACGTGAAGCGGCGCCTGGCTGGTAACAGCAACCTTCAGCTTCGGACTGCTAGAGAGAAGCTGGGTTATCATCGGCGCGGCGGAGACCAGATGTTCGAAGTTATCGAGCAGAAGAAGGGTCGGCTGATCCAAGTTGCCGACGTAGTCTTTCAAGCTTTCCTGCGAGGACTGATTTCCGGTTTCACGAACCCCCAACGCTTGCGCAATCGTGGGGGCGATCAAAGCAGGATCACTCACCGCCGACAAAGGGACAAAGCAAACACCTCCTGGAAACTCGGCGGCGGATTGGTTCGCCACCTGAAGCGCGAGTCGAGTCTTCCCAATGCCCCCGGGGCCAGTCAGGGTAACCAGTTGCACCTCCGCGCGGCCCAATAACTCGCGGAGAGAAGTGGCTTCGTGTTCGCGTCCGATGAAAGCAGTGCGTTGTACTGGAAGATTGTTAGGACGAGGCTCCGAAGGACGCGCCGAGGCCTCGGCGAGACGGTCCCGCACCGCAGCCAAGTCGCGAGCTAAATCCGCGGTGGAGCCGTAGCGCTCCTTGTGGTCCTTGGCTAGGCAGCGCTCAACAATCCAGAGAAACGGCGGATGCGCTTGCAACATTCTGGAGCCGATTCGATCGGGCTCATCGCGAAGGATTGCGGCCGTCGTCTCCGCATAACTCTTTTTCTGAAAAGCGGGAAGTCCCGTGACCATCTCATAGAGGACCAATCCGAAGGAAAACTGGTCGGAGCGAAAATCCACGTCGCCGCCCGTGGCTTGCTCCGGCGACATGTAACCGACCGTCCCCGCCACCGTCCCCTGATTGGTGGTGGTGGTCGGTGAGTTCGAATCCCGAACGCAATTAACCCCCAGCAATTTCGCCAGGCCGAAATCTAGAATCTTGGCGGTGTCGCCAGAAACCATCAGATTCTCCGGCTTCAAATCGCAATGAACGATTCCAATCGTGTGCGCTTTGGCGAGGGCCTCAGCAATCTGCGCCGCGATAACAACCACTTTGCGGAAAGGGATAGGGCCGGAGGTCAATAATTCTCGCACTGTTTCGCCCATCACCAGCTCCATCGCGATAAAACACGTTCCCTTCACCTCCCCGAGTTCGTAGATCGTGACGATGTTTGGATGATTGAGCGCGCAAGCGGCCCGCGCTTCCTTCTGGAAGCGCGATATCGCCTCCGGTTGAGAACACCGGTCGAGCGAAAGAGTCTTTATGGCGACTTCCCGTCCGAGGCGAGTATCAGTGGCGCGATAAACCTCACCCATGCCGCCGGCGCCCAATCGCTGGAGAATTTCGTAGCTGCCGAAGCGCGTACCAGGCGACAAGGTAGACGGTGCCAGCGATGGAGTTTTTGGAGGGTTCATGGACCTCTCTATCGCAGCTATCGTCCTGCGGAACAGGACTACCTCCCCGCTGCGTGATTGCTGGATTATGACCCGCCGCCGCGACCACCTCCGCAGCAGCACCCTGAGTGCGTTTATAATACCCCAGATCTCAGGAGACGACTCATGGATGTTCGATCATTACAGCGCCCACTCAAAGACCAGTACCGGCAAGACCCGAAGAGTTCCCGAATCACACTGACAGCGCGCGGTTGTGAGACCGACGCACCAATTGCGTGCTCGATCGATTTGGGGCGGGCTATCTACAATGCCCAAGCTCACCAAGGCGTTGGCGGAGCGGGCACCGGAGCCTGCTCCGGAGACCTGCTCTTGGGTGCGCTCGCCGCCTGCGCTCAGATCACTTGCCAAATGGTAGCGGCTGCGATGGCAATACCTACCGAAGGCATTTTTGTTACGGTCGAAGGCGATCTCGACCTGCAAGGAACGCTGGGAATATCGAAAGAAGCCCCGGTCGGGTTTCAGGGGATCAGAGTCATTCTCGAAGTCCGCGCACCTCAGGCGACTGAGGAGCAGCTGAGTGCTCTGCGGGTGAAAACGGAACAGTATTGCGTAGTGATGCAAACCCTGCAAAGGCCGCCAAAGATTGAGTACACCTGGGGCGCAGCGGTGATCACGGAACGTCCAGAGCGGGGATTGGCCAACTAGTATTTCCACGTTTTTGGGAAGATTAGGAAGGGCGAACAAAATCCGCGGCAATTGAAGCAGGCACAACCTGATACAGCCCTGATCAAAGCCACGAACGTGATGACGAACAGGCGACAAGATAAAAACCGAATATTAGCGCAGCAAGCGCGAAGAGACCGAAGAGTATCGTATAGGCAATTCTGAAGCTTGTTCCCATGCTCTGCTTGCTCGTTACGAGAGTCTACAATTTGAGTGGAAATAGCAAGATTAGTGACGTAACCAGGCCATAACGCTCAAAACCCTTCGAGGTCAAATGAGCGTAGTAGCGATGTTACGTAAACTACTCCTGTGGTTTTCGCGGACTACTATTTTCTTAACTGACGGCATAGCACTAAGGGTGGAGTGAAATGGCCGGTCGCGACATGTCGCTGGGAAAGCGTGTGCTGAGGATCGCTTTGGTTGTGAGCGTTTTTCTGTATGCCCGGTTCGGGGAGGCGGTTCATCGCGTGCCTAGGGCGGTGAATCCATTTCTGCGTGCCGCTATCTATCTGCTGCGGTTAGCATAATCCCGACGACGTGGCGGCTGCATAGTAGAGAGATGAAGCGAGCCAGGGCCGGATTGGCTCGTCCAGAGGCGGACATCTCGGCGGTACGCAGGTGATGGCGGGTAATCCAATTAATGAATCTTGCTTGCTTTGTTGCCATACCGCTTTACGGTCTTCTTCTGCGGTTTCTTGGGGGAACACTCCTTTCGGCGTTTCCGCTTTACATAACAGGCGTTTTGCTGTTATCGCTGTTGCCCCTGAATGAAGTGGAGATTGCCTGATCGGCAAAAAATATTTCACCGCCGGTCAGTGAGTGTAATGGCGATATTACGTCAATCTCATCAACTAGCAGGCTGGAAAAACTCGGTACGCAGGAAATCTTACGCTTGGGTGTACGCCAAGTGCCAGGCTTTGTTACGCGACCGAGTTCGCAACTAATCCCAAAAACTCCTGTGGCGCTTCTAACATCATGATGTGCCCAACTGCCGGCTGTACCGTCATGCTCGCTGCCCGGCAGAGCACCGATTCAGGCACGCGCCATCCAGCGCGTGAACGCTCACCAGCAAACAGGTGCATGGGAATGCCAGAATCGAGAACTGCGTGAACGTCATCGAGATAGGATAGTTGGGAAGTCGTCTCAACCACTGATTGCGCCATGGCTTTGACCGTTGTGGCGGGCTGGGCATGCAATCCCCGGCCCGCGATGGTAACTCGCTCCGGTGTAGGTTCAATCCCAGCGCGCGTTAGCCAGCCGCTTGCATCATTTTGGTAGCTTTGCAACAGCCCGCGGACTTCCGGCAGGGTCATAGCCGCGAACTTGCCCGTCCAGAACGCGTCTTCGAGAGTGAAATTACCTTCTACGTTAATTAGGGACGCTACAATTTCGGGATGTCGACGCGCGAGCAGCATCGACACGGCTCCGCCTACCGAGTGCCCCACAATGTGAGCTTTTGCATGCCCGCAAGTGCGGATTTGCGCCGCCAAGTCATCGGCCTGCCCTTGAAGGGAGATGGTTTCCACGGGGACGCTGGCCTGTGTGCAGTACCCGAGCATGTCAGGAATAAGAATTGGCCGGGGTGCGAAGAACTGGGCCGCAGGCAGGTCGCGCAACATATGAAAAATGCCATGAATGAAAACGATGGGTTCCATAATCCATCCACATCCGCCACACGACAGCATCGGCAAGGCAATTGTGCTCAACGATAACACGCCCTTCGTATCCGTATGGCATGGCCTTTGCAGGGCTGACCCAGGACCAGAAGACCCTCTTGTTTCCATACTCAACAGTAATAAGAAGAAAGGTATGCTCGGAAAAGACGAGCAACAGTTGGATGTGTTCAGTTACGTCAGCCCCAAGCAGTTCCGCAAGATCACCCGTTGCGCGTCCAAGATTGCAACCAGCAGAGCAATCGGAAGCCCTTGTAACCAATTTCGGAGATATGACATTTTGGTGGCCAATCCGCTGCGTGGTAATGGTAAGCCACATTTATGGACTCGGACGATTGGCGAAACCAGGCATTTCCACTCACGATTGGGATCAATGAGTACAATGGCGATCTGTCGGAATGTTCCGACCCAACTAAGGATTAGGCTTGCGGACTTGGGACATCAAAATCCAGATGTATGAGGCCAGAGAATGTCTTGGAGCTTTCATAAAACCCTGTGGCTGCTGCAGGGTTTACTTTGGATACTCGTATCCGCGACCTCTCTCAATGCGCAACAGCCTGCGACTGTGTGGATTGGCATAGTACGGACCCCCATCGGCCAGCCTATAGCCGGAGCTACCGTGGTGGTTGGCACAACTCCGAGGAAACAACAAACGGCTGTGACCGGGAAAGGGGGACAATTCTCGATTAAGGGCCTTGCATCAGGACCGAACACTGTGACTGTGAAACTTCCCGGGCGGCGTCCAACCGTCCCAGTGGCGGTGGACATAAATCGTGCCTCTGTTGCCCTGACCGTATCCGATTTAAACGTGCTGTCTGTGGCGGTGAATCCGCCAGTCGCTTCGGGAGCTCCGAACGCGGTAAGCGGGGCGAGCGGTGAGACGCTATCGAGCCAAAAAGTAAATGAGTTGCCGTTGAACGGTCGTGACTTTAGTACATTGCTGCTGTTGGCAGCGGGTACGATGACCGACGTCAATGGGCAGACGAATTTTACCCAGCAGTTTGCTATCAACGGACAACGCGGCGTCGAAGCCGTGTTCGCCATGGATGGCGCGGATGTAAGCGATCCTGAAATGGGTGGAAGCACGTTCACGAATTTCAACGTGGATGCAATTCAAGACCTGCAGTCAAGCTCGGGGTGGATGCCGGCAGACATCGGGCGGGGCGCGGCCGGCTTCACCAACATCATGACACGCTCCGGAAAGAGCGGGTTTCATGGCTCCTTTTTCGAATTCTTGAGAAACTCCGCTTTCGACGCGCGGAATTATTTCGATCACCCGTCGATTGCAGAGCCGGGCCGGATCCCTCCCTTTCGCAGAAACGAGTTCGGATTTACCAACGGCGGACCGGTCATTTTTCCCAATTTGTATGACGGAAGCGAACGAACGTTCTATTTCTTGCAGTATCAGGGATTCAGGCAGGTTCTCGGAACCACGCAAGTGGTAGCCGTGCCTACCGCAGCCGAGCGGGCCGGCCAAGACGTTGTGACTTATCCGGACGGCAGCACGGACACGCTGCAGGTCCCGGTAAGCCCAGCGATTGCGGCCATTCTGAAGCGTTATCCCTTACCCAATAACCCGACCGGCGCGTACGGTGCGCGCACCTACGCGGCGCCGTCGAACGTGAACACGGATGCAAATCAATTTTCCGTCCGAATAGATCAGAATCTGAGCGCAGAGGCTCAATTGTTTGGCCGATTCAATTACGACAACCTGACGGGACCGGTCACGAATCCGGACCAGACGCTGCTCGATCCCAGTTTCGGCGTGACTTATGTAGATCATCAGCGAAATGGGGTGGTCACCTACACCCGCACCGCTTCCCCTCACCTTCTCTGGTCTGCGTCGCTGAGTTTCACGCGGACGACGCCTTCGTTTGTGACGCCGAACCACACCGATCCCGCTCTTAAATTCAGCGATGGCCTGTACGAGGCGTACAACAGTGCGGCCGGCACAGTGATGTCGTCGTTCGGAAATCTGTTCCAGGGACAATTGAATTTTGCCTGGACGACCGCGAAGCACGCCGTGAAGTGGGGGGCGGAAGCACGCCTCAATCGCGACACCACTTATTTCGGCATCAGCCCGAATGGAGAATACGACTTCGGCGGCGGAACGGTTTACTCGCCGATATTCATTCCCTCTGCAAGTGGCAAGCACAACCTGCACCCGGGCGAGGCGCTGCCTGACACGCTGAGCAGTCTGCTGCTTGGGTATCCATATGCATACACGGTCGCAGTGGCGCCGCCGTATGCGTCGGATGGCACACACATCGGGCCGGCAGCGATCAACCGGAATGATGTAAATGCCTACATTGAGGATACGTGGAAAATTAATCCTCGATGGACACTCGACTATGGCCTGCGGTACGAGCTCTACACACCGATTTTAGAACGTGCAGACCGGACGTCGAGTTTTCTCGACTCGTTTCCCCCGGCAGGCGTCGGGCAGCAATATTTAATCAATCCGCGTCCGACTTATCGGACAAATTGGAATGGATGGGGGCCGCGGGTGCATTTGGCCTGGAGTGCGCCACACGCATTGCGAGTACAGGTGGGCGCGGCAATCACAGTCATTCCCCCAAATATCTGGCAGGACAATTTTCTGACAGGATCCACGCCCTACGTCGTGTATCCGCGCGTCAACGCCGCTCAGAACGGAGAGATCGCATATGGATTCCAGATTACGCCCGATGAATTGCCGCAGGTTTACAACACGTCGGGCGTGAACGTGCTCGCCGGCGGCGATCCGAAACAAGTGCCCGCCAACACCGTGATGGACGTGAATCGCTACCAGCAAGATCTGGCCGCATTGGCTCCGAGTCATCAACTCTCGCTCCTGAGTCTGAGCGGCGTTGACCGGCGTTTCGGCAATGCTTCTCTGCAAACTTGGACCTTCGGATTGGAGCGCGCGTTTGGCGCTCTGACAGCTGACGTCGCATATGTTGGAACCTCGGCGTCCGGACTTCCCCGAAGCTCGTACCCGAACGCATATCCCGGCGCAGATTCCGGATTTGCGCCATTTACAAACTTCGACAGCAGTGGTGCGGTCACGGGAGGATTCGGATTCGAATCCGTTATAACTGCCACGGCCCATTCCTCGTACAACGCCTTGCAGGCCTCGTTGTCGGGGAATCTCAGACATGGCGGACCGTCATTGCAGGCTGGCTACACTTGGGGCAAATCGCTCGATGATGTCAGCGGCATCTCCGGGGGAACGGGATCCACCGGCGCCGTCACGTTGTTCAGCCCGCAAAACCCATTTGATACAACGTCAGAAAAAGGACCTTCAAGTTTCGACGTGACTCACTCTTTCACTCTCAGCGCGGCCCAGGGCCTGCGTTTGGAGCATCTGGGATTTCAATCCAATCGGCTGCAGTTGCTGACCAAAGGTTGGGAATTGCTCAGCATCTCGACCATCAATAGCGGTTCGCCATTTACCGTTTATTCAGGAATCCAGCAGACCGGAGAGGGTACAGTCGGGGCTGACCGGCCCGACCAGGTCGCAACTCCGCACCTCTCAACTGCCGGCAGTTCGACGCGGCCGCGCGACGATTATTTTGGGCTTGGTGCAAACAACGCAAGTTTCTTTTCCATTCCGGTCGGAATACCGGGCGGCAGCGGGCCGAATTCAGGGCGATTCGGGAACCTTGGCCGGAATACATTTCGTGGTCCGGCATACTACGACTTCGATTTTGCGCTCATCAAGACCACCCCCATTGGACGCCGCGCCAGCGGCCTGGAGCGCGCCGATCTCCAATTCCGCGGGGAGTTTTTCAATCTGTTCAACATCGTCAATATGGGGCTTCCTGCAAACATCATTAAGGGAACAGGATTCGGCATGATCAGCAAGACCGCGGGAACCTCCCGGCAAATTCAGTTTTCGCTGAAAATTATTTACTAGTGCGCGGTTTTTTTACGCCCGAGACTGCAACTCACGCGTTAAAAATTGAGCATACTGCCACGGAAGTAAGCTTCAGTTGTCAAACTCTGAATAGACATAGTGATCACCTACGCCCATTTGAAAAAGATCTACTGATTACGTCACGATCGCTGCTACCGCTTGTCCGAAGTGCCAAAGTAAAACATTTGGACAATATGGAAAAAGGTATCGCTGTCATGCATGTCATAACTGGGATTAATATTCTGGATCTGAGTAGTAGCCGAAACCGTTCCAGCGCGGCCGAAATTGGTTCTGCAAGCCTTGGGATGCGTATCACAAATTGCCAAGACGGCTCACCGCAATGTGGGCGATCCTCAGATCATATTTGCCGTATCGCAAATCCCCAGAGAGTCCTGTTGTCTGCGATTTCTCGCCAGAACTCACATTTTGATCTTCCTTAGTTCTTGGGATGAAACATTACGGATTTCGAAATTTCACGGCACCACATTTCCCTAGGAACACATACTGTGCTTTGACAACAAGCTTCGCCACATATTAAAGATGAGCTCTGGATTGACCGGATCGATTGTTTAGGGCAATAGAGCAGAACTGAGGTTCCGCTACACGGCAGGAAGCCGGATCTCATCTCTTTCGAAAGTGGGTGTAATTGGACAAGATTGCGCTCTCATAGCATTGCTGGCATGCGAGAGTGGTATCAAGGGATCTGAAACTAAGTTCAATTCCGGGGAGCGGTTCTGCCGGCAAAAAGCGCTCGTGTGTAGGGATGCGCGGTTTGCGATGTTATCTCTCCGACAGCCTCACAATCCACGATTTTTCCCTCGTGCAGCACGGCCACTCGATCGCATATTGCCTCGACCGCCGCGAGATCATGCGAAATTAAGAGCATGCTGCTTCCCGACTGCCGATTAATAGTTCGGAATAACTCTAGAGTTCCAGCTTGGTTGATTGGATCTAACGCGCTGGTCGGCTCATCTGCGATTAGCAGGTCGGGCCCATGAAGGATTGCCATCGCAATCAGAACCCGCTGCGCTTGCCCTACGCTTATTTCTGACGGATACCTTTTCAGGAAGTCAGGCGTGCTGGGAAGGTCAACTCGGTGTAATGCATCCGCAGTTTCGTCTACTCCATCACAATCTTCGCGATGGGCGCGCCAGGCCTCCCGCAACTGCCGTCCTAGACGGAGCATAGGATTCAGCGCCGCCAGTGGACTCTGTAGCACAAGACCGATGTCTCTGCCGCGAACGTGGCGCATTTGCCTTTCAGAAAGAGTGAGTAAGTCGCGCCCCTTAAAGTTTACAAACCCGGTCGCAACCGCACCTTTGATGTCCAGTAGCCGTAGTATGGCCAGCGCGAGCGTACTCTTGCCGCATCCGCTGCCCCCGACGAGTCCCAAGATTTCTCCCCGTCGCATTTCCAAAGACAAATCGTGGAAAATGGGCCGCCTTTTGCCATAAGCGATTGACAAGCATAGCGACAGAAATTGATTTGACTCGGGCACTATTCCGCGGCTCTCTCGGCGCGAAACGACATGGTGTCGGCTTGCCAGAAGGTTTGCGGCCTCAAGACTACTGGCGTAACCCCAGCCAAACTTTGCGACACTGCCGATAATGCGTTCTTATGAATCAGGTAAATAAAAGGTTCATTTTCCCAAACAATTTCCTGGACCCGGTCGAAAAGCTGCTTGCGCTTTTTCTGATCCATGCTGGAAGCTTGGGCGCGCATCAGGTTATCTATCTCTGCTTCCCATGTAGTTTCCGGTTGTTTCTGGCTGGGATTCCACTGATGATTCTCTGAAGAACTCAGCCAGATATTCATTTGTGAATTTGGATCGAGGTCGGTATTTACGAGCCCCAGCAAGCAGGCGTCGTAGTCGAAACTGTGGGCAATACGCTCAATCAGCGCCGGGAAATCAAGCGTCACCACTGACACTCTGATTCCAATTTCTGAAAGATCTTGTTGAATCATCGTCGCCATGCGTTCGCGCGACTTGTTGCCAGAGTTCGTGACGATGGAAAATTCCACAGCATGGCCTGAGCGATCGCGGAGGGTTTGTCCATCGATTCGAAAGCCTTCCTTCGCAAGACTCTCCAGGGCGGAACGGCGATCGTAAGTGTGGGGCTGAAGTTTCGAGTTAAACCAAAACTGGTTCGCGGGAGAAACCGGTCCTACTGCCGGGGTGGCGTGATTGTTGAAAACTATCCTAACGATATCCTGCCGGTTGATCGCTTCAGAAATTGCCCGGCGGAACGCAGTGGATTTAAACCATTCTTTCTTGTACGACGCGATCGGCGACGCCGTAACCTGGTTAAACCACATTTCTTCCGAATCCATCGAGGGACCCGCGTCATGCGCGGTTTCGGGAGACTGCACAAGGAGACGGTCGAAATATTCGCTGTCGAGAGCATTAACCAGATGAATTTCGCCGCGACGGAAACGCATGATTTCGAGATCACGGTTTTGTTGGATATCGAGGCGAACTGAATCGAGATATGGCAATCTCCTGCCCGCGGAATCTTTTTTCCAATAGTTCGGATTCCGTTTCAGGATAACGTGCGATCCGGGCAAGTATTCCGCTACAAAGAACGGACCGAGAACCGCTTTCTCTTTTAGCGGCGAATGAGCCGACATAATTGCGACTTGATCGAAAAGCTTATCGAGACCGGCAATCGGCGAAGGGAAAGCAATGGACACTTCATTCGGCGCGAGCGCCTTGCTGACTACGGTCCCGGTTCCAGACCGGAAGGCATCCCCAGTTGGAGAATGCAATCCGGGATCCATAAGTTGGTTCATAGTGAAGACAACGTCGTCCGAACTGAAAGGCGTCCCGTCTGAAAAGGCAACCCCAGCTCTAAGCTTGAATGTGATTATGCGGCCCTCTTTAGAAACCTTCCAGGCGCTGGCTAAGCTTGGTTCCAGTTGCTGCGTGCTGCGATTCAGGCGGACCAGAACTCCGCCGGTTAAATAGCGAACGGTATCGGAGGCATCGTCATCCACCAGAACAGGATTGAAAGTCTTCGGCTCCGCACGCAGGCAGAAGCGAAGTTCGCCGCCATTTTGAGCGAAGCTGTTCAATGGGAGCAGAAGTGCCGAACAAATCAGGGCAGCAAGTCGCAAACGCCTGTTCATGCCATTACCTCATCTTTGTTCAAAACGATTTGAAACGCCCAAATTACGAGCATCAACAACGCGAGCGGGGCTAGACGCCATGGTTGACTCGATAAGTTGTCATAATTTTCCAACTCCTTCAGCATGCTGCCCCACGATGGCAAAGGTTCTGATACGCCAAGTCCAAGCATGGTGAGATTCGCTTCGGCCAGAATGAACGCTGGAATCGAAACCAGGAATTGCGCCCACAACACGGGCTTGAGGTTAGGCGCTATATGCACGGCGAGTGTTCGCCAGCGCATGCAACCACAGGCGCGCGCGGCGGTTATAAAATCCGAGGTTCGCAACGCACGGACGCCTGCGTAAACAACTCGCGCGGATGCCGCCCATCCCAAGAGCCCAAGCAATGCGAAGGTTATGCTCACGGAGATCATGGGAGAAACATCGAGCGGCAACATCGAGCGGGCGGTAATCAACAGAAAAAACCACGGCAGCGAAAGGAAAAGGTCCACGCCGCCCATGATGATTCGCCCCCACACTCCCTCGAAATAACCTGCGACTATTCCCAATGTCGCGGCTAGAAAGGTGGATAACAGTGCGGCCGCCGGGGCGAGCAGCAATGACACCCGTCCGCCATACAGCAGCCGCGAAAAACGATCGCGTCCCAAATCGTCGGTGCCTAGCAAAAAATGTTCTGACGGTCCTGCATTCGGGGCTTGGCGAAACTGCGTCGCATAGTGTGACGGCGCGAAGAAACCGGCGCACAGGCAAACCGTCATCACACCCAGAATGCTCCAACCCGCGAGTTTGCGAAGGCTGCGCATTAAGATTCATTCGGATACTGGAGCCAGCGCGTCGTTCAAGATGTCAGCAGTCGTGTTCGCGGTAAAGGTCACTACGGTGACAATCATCGTCAGCGTTACTAGGAGAGGCAGGTCCCGTCCTAGTGCGGCTTGCAGCGCCAACTGGCCAAATCCGGGGGAGTCGCAAATAAACTCGACCGGAATCAAAGCTCCAAACGCCATGCTGAGCGAAATAGCGACCAATCCAATTACCTGCGGTGCGGCGGTTGGGAGCACGTGCCACAGGACCAATCGAATTGGACCAATCCCTCGGGCTCTCGCAGCCATGACATGTGATCTGCGGAAATTGCGTTCCATAATATTCCGAACGTACCGGTAAAGTGTTGGGGCGAGTATGAGGGTCAGCGCAATTTCGACTCCGTGACCCGTACCTGCCGCCCATAGCGCAACCATGGCGGCGGGCATAGCCATTAATGCTCCCGCTAAAATGGACGGCAACAAGTCGGAAAAACGATTGCGTACGGTCGTGACTGAAATGGCGACGAACAGTACCAGTAACCAGGCTGCGGGCAGCGCCTTAGTGAGCGAGGGAAGACTGACGCTTGCGCGTTCACGTACAAGTTCTGCAACCGGCCGCTGAAATGTTTCAGACGTTCCGAAATCTCCCTGCGCCATGTTGTAGAGATGCTTGCCATAAAAACTTAATATGGAGTGTTTTGCAGCATGTGAATTACGGATCGCGGTGATGCTTGCTGAATTTAATTGGCTATCTAACTCACGCTCATCTACTCCAAATCCCGGAGCGAATCTCACCAGAGTCGCACTGAGGATTCCGGCCATCAAAACGATGGCTAATAAACGCAGTAGGCGAAAGAGCGCGCCGAGAAAAACGCGAGAGTGGTCATTAGTCGACAAGACTTCCGACCCCCGCAGCGGCGGCCGACGCATTGGGAATCAGGCCGGCGACATCATGGTGCAGTTTCTTCACTGAGTACATCGCGCGATCCGCCTCAGCCAACAGCTGCTCAGCATCGATTGCATCGTGGGGATAGAACGCACACCCTATGCTTACCGATAGCAGTTGATCGCCGCAGACTTCTTTTCCGGCGTCCCGTACCGCCTTCTCCAAGCGTTGCACCATCTCGGAGGCTTTTGGGGCCTCGAGCCCCGGAGCTACAATCACGAACTCATCTCCACCCATCCGGGCCGCGTAGTCGTATTCGCGACAGCAATTTTTCAGCGCAGCCGCAAACATTTGTAGGACTCGATTTCCTTGAAGATGGCCGAAGTGATCGTTGACTTGCTTGAAACCGTCGAGATCGCACACCATAACCGCGATTGGAGTTGCGGAACGCTTGCATCTTGCGACCTCGCGATCTAAATACAAGAACAACGACCGTGCGTTGGGAAGGCCGGTCAGATAGTCGATCGTCGCGGAATCTTCCGCGAGGCGATACTTCAAGGCATTTTCAATTGTGAATCCGAGCTTTGAGCTGACTACCAATAAAATGCGAAGATGATCCTGTGTAAACGCGTCCTGGTCAGACCGGTACAAAGCCAGCGTTCCGACTACAGCCGAAACTCCAACCAATGGAACCGCGAGAGCCGATCGCAGAATGCTGTATTTCGTGGGATCGTTCAGATACCCCGGCTCGACCGACGGATTCCCATTGACGATCGGCTTACTGTTTTGCGCCACCCATCCCGACAATCCTTCGCCTAGCGGAATTTTTAACGCCGAAAATAACCGGAAGTTATCACCGCTCACATATTCTGGGATGAGGAAATCCTCACGCTTGATATATACGGCCATCGAGTCATGAGGAACCAACCGCTTCAACCGCACTGACAGCATAGAAAGAGTGTCGTCCAGGCTCAACGAAGTTCCTAGATCGTGGCTCAACTCGAACAGAACTTGAGCCTCCTGCCGGGCGGCCGCAATGCTCGATAAGTAATCGCGAGAGAGTGAAGGGTTTGCAGTGACTGGACTGATTGATTGGGCAAAGCCCGCGGCAGGCGCTATGCCGCGCTCCACTTTAATATCGGTTGACAATTTCACAACTGTGGCGGGCTTTGCGTCCCTGGCCAGACCTTCTAATTCTACATACCTCCGTTGCAAAATCTCCACAACACGAGGATCGAAGCTCTTACCCGAATCCCGGACGACCTTTTGCATGGCCTCGTCTAAGGGCAAAGCCCGCCGGTACTGCCGATCGGACGCAAGCGCGTCGAGGCAGTCAACCGCGGAGAGTATGCGAGCTCCAATTGGTATCTCTTCGCCCTTTATTCCGCTGGGATATCCGCTGCCATCCCATTTTTCATGGTGGTAACGGACGATTGGAACAACCGGATAGGGAAACTGCACTTGCTCTAGAATCTCTGCTCCGATGATGGGATGAATCTTCATCTTCTCGAACTCTTCCGGAGTAAGCTTCCCGGGCTTGGAAATAATGTGCTCTGGCACAGCTAATTTTCCAATGTCATGAAGCAAAGATGCCGCCCGCAAGGCTTCAATCTCGTCGTTACTCAGGCCAAGCTCTTTTGCGATTTCCATCGCGTACACTCGAACCCTTTGCAGATGCTGATGGGTCGTCTGATCCTTGGCTTCAATGGCCAGGGCCAAAGCTTCGATAGTGCGCAGATGCAGGCTGGACATTTCTTCCGCATGCACCTTTTCGTATTCCAGTTTGCCGAGGTACAGACGATAGGAGCGGTAGATCAGATACACGGCCGGCACGACGAGCAATGCCGACTGCCATCCCATGCGACGGTCCAGAAAATGCATCGCGCCCGCAATGGCTGCGCCCACGAGGTAGTATGGGAAAGACCAGAAATAACAATTGGCCCACACTTCACGGACCTTCTTATTTTCCGTGATTGAAATGATGATAGCCATGGCCGACGTGTTGAATGCAAAATAGGTGATTGCGGCAAGAATCAATGCCAGAGGCTGCGGACCGTGCAAAACATACAGAGTTAGGAATCGGTAGATTCCATATGCGGCCGCGGTCGCGACCGTAAGCTGGGAAAGATTAAAAATTACCTGAATCGCTTTGAGGGGCTTCGACGATTTCCAGTAACACTGAATCAAAACGCTGCCGAATCCGAGCATTAATGTTTCGGCAAAACTCATCTCCAAAACACCCAGCAAAATGAAAAGAAAGTTCACCGACATGGTGCCGTCGATACCCGGCAGGGTGACCTTTAAAGACGAGGCCATCAGGGCCACAGCGAAATAACAAAGGAACTGGATCGGGTCATTGGAATACCAATGGGTGAACGCAATCCCAAAGCATCCAAGAGCCGCGAACGCAGTTAGGCACACGAATAGTCTTGCGCCTGATTCTCGCCGCATATCTTCAGTTTTGCTTAACCAATCAGTAAATGCCCGTCCTAAATTAACGCCGTCGTTACGTTAGTGTATTGATCTGTTGCGGCATTGGAATTTCGTTTGATTGGCAGGGAGCGGCAGCGTGCTGTCGGAGGCGTGGACAACTTGTCCACCGAAGTGCCATTGGGACAATTTGGCGCTATGCAACTATCAGTCCTCGAAATGCAATACATTGAAGCGGCATGAGTTAAGTCAAATGGCAGTTTGGAGCCTCCGCTGCATTGATGTAGTCAGCTAGACATTAGTTTGGAGGATCCATTTGAAACGAATCATGCTCGCAATCGCGCTACTAAGCCTCACCGGTCTTAGCTTCGCGGAACATGAAAAAATGTCGTCAGAACTTCAGGGGCGGCACGGCAACGAAGCGGTGGAAGTAATTGTGCAGTACGCCACGGCACCGGGCGCCATGCACCGCAGCAAAATCGCCCAGCGCGGCGGGACGGTTAACACAGACCTTTCTTTAATTAAGTCACTTCATGCCACGCTTCCCGCCGGGCGCCTTGCAGAACTTGCGCGGGATCCTGAAGTGGTTCATATATCGCCCAACCACAAGATGGAAAATCTCTTGAACAATTCCGCAGGTGCGGTAAATGCGAGCTATGCATGGGGTCAGGGTTTTGATGGCACAGGGATAGGCGTCGCGATCATTGATAGCGGCATCCACGTGGATCCAAATCTGCAAGCGTTGCCCGGAACAAAAGGCCCGGGAAACCACGTAGTGGCGAATATCGACGTTATCGGAGGTGGTCCTGACGATCAGTACGGCCACGGCACGCACGTCGCCGGAATCATCGCTGGAAATGGCTTGGTCCAGGGATGCAATACGTGTGGCAGCCAGTTTCGCGGCATCGCATCGAATGCCAGCCTTATTAATTTCCACGTGCTTGATAAGAACGGCCAGGGTACCGATGCCGGCGTAATCAGCGCGATTACGCAGGCTATTGCGTTAAAGAGTCAGTACAACATCAGGGTCATAAATCTTTCGGTTGGCAGGCCTGTCTACGAGAGCTATACGGTTGACCCGTTGTGCCAGGCCGTCGAGGCCGCTTGGAAAGCGGGAATCGTAGTAGTGGTCGCGGCAGGCAATGACGGCCGCGATAATTCAATGGGCAACAATGGATACGGCACCATCACTGCTCCGGGAAATGACCCTTATGTAATCACTGTCGGAGCTATGAACACGATGGGTACGCCCGATCGTGGCGATGACATCATGACGACTTACAGCTCGAAAGGGCCAACTGCGATTGATCACATTGTGAAGCCGGATTTAGTAGCTCCAGGTAACCGGGTAATCTCGCTGCTGGCGAGCCCGGGTGCGACTTTAGCCCAGGAGTTTCCCTCGAACAGACCGCTAGTAGGTACCTACGAACAAAATGGGCCTCCCGGACAGATGACTAAGGCGTCAAATAACTATTTCGTCCTGAGCGGCACCAGTATGGCAGCTCCGGTAGTTAGCGCGGCGGCTGCACTACTGATCCAGCAGAACCCTCAAATCACTCCTGACCAGGTAAAGGCGCGGCTGATGAAGACTGCGTACAAGAACCTCCCGGCGGCGGTCAGTATCGTCAGCGGCTCGCAAACTTTTGTGGAGCAGGCAGACGTCTTCACGGTGGGCGCTGGCTATCTGGACATACAGGCTGCGTTATCTGATATCAGTCTCGCGACCCGCACCGCGAAATCGCCAACTGCTGCTCTGGATCCTGTGTCGGGGAACGTTTATTTCGTGAATGACACGTCGGCTCTCTGGGGCAGTTCCGCAATGTGGGGCAGCTCTGCAGTGTGGGGAGCAAACGCGTTTGTCGGATCGCAATCGGCAATGTGGGGCAGCTCGGCGATGTGGGGCAGTTCGGCTCTCTGGGGCAGTTCCGCAATGTGGGGTAGCTCAGCGATGTGGGGCAGCTCCGCACTCTGGGGTAGTTCTGCAATGTGGGGCGCAAGCACGAACCAGATGGATGCGCTGAGCGTCTCCGTGAACGGAGATAACTAATGGTGAACTCCGTGCAGCTATTAGGCAAGAACAATTTAACTCGGAATTCCTCCCCGGAAATGGACGGCGCAATGCGGATCGATTCTAAGTTGCGAACGCTACGATCAGCATTTTACAAGCTGGCGGTTTCGAGCTTGCTGCTAGCTGCTACGACGATGTTTGGACAGCACAGGCTATCGAAAGATCTGAACAACTTAAGCAGTCCGGATTCGGTCGATGTAATCATCCAGTATCAAGTTGTGCCGGGGCGGGAGCACTTCAATCGTGTGCAGTCACGCGGAGGATTACTAAAACACGATTTAACCGGCATGAAGGCGGGTGCCTTCCGAGTGCACGGCTAATACGTTGGCAATGCTGGCAAACGATCCGGACGTTGATTATGTCTCGCCGGACCGCCCCCTGCGCGCGACCGTGTATTCAAACGATCCGGATTTCTACGAACAAGCAGTGTTCACGCCCTCCAGCTGGAATCAATACGATGGCAGTGGGATAGGAGTCGCGGTAATCGACAGCGGTATAACCAATAACGGCGACTTCGGCTCTCGCATCGTCTACAGCCAGAGTTTTGTCTCTGGCGATTCTGCCACAACCGATGCCTACGGACACGGTACCCATGTTGCGGGCATCGTGGCTGGGAACGGAGCGAACTCAACCGGCTCCGCTTATTCCAAGACTTTCGTAGGCGTGGCTAATAACGCAAACATCATTAACCTGAGGGTTCTCGATAAAAACGGATCAGGAAGCGATAGCAATGTTATTGCTGCGATACAAAAAGCCATCTCTTTGAAGAGCACTTACAACATTCGTGTAATTAACTTGTCACTCGGACGCGGGGTCTTCGAAAGCTACAAAAACGATCCTCTGTGCGAGGCGGTGGAATCGGCATGGAAGGCCGGAATCGTTGTAGTAGTTGCGGCCGGAAATGACGGTCGAAACAACTCTGCCAACACCGATGGTTACGGCACAATCAACTCTCCTGGCAATGACCCTTACGCAATCACCGTAGGCGCGATGAAACCGGAGGGAACTCCCGATCGCGCGGACGATTTAATTGCCAGCTATAGCTCCAAAGGACCGACGCTCTTCGACCACGTGGTGAAACCTGACATTCTGGCGCCTGGCAATCAGATCATTTCGACGATGCCTGCTTCAACCGCCAAATTGGTTGCCAGCCAAGATCAAATTCCGTTGGGCTACTACAAGACAAACGGCGGCAGTACTCCATCATCGGGGTATTTCACTCTGAACGGCACCAGCATGGCCACTCCAGTAGTCAGCGGAGCGGCGGCGCTCATGCTACAGAAAAATCCCGCGCTGACGCCCGACCAGATTAAGGCGCGGATGATGAAGACCGCGTACAAAAACTTTCCACGATACAGCACTGCGACGGACTTACAAACGGGACAGACTTACACAACGCAATACGACGTTTTCGCAGTAGGCGCCGGTTATCTGGATATTCAGAATGCAATGCAGAGCACGGACACATCCCCTGCTACCGTTGGCATCGCGGCCTCGCCTAGCGTCGCCCGCGATGCAAGCGGAAATATTTACATAGTCACGGGTTCTTCAGTGTTGTGGGGAAGTTCAGTAGTGTGGGGTACCTCGGTGGTTTGGGGAACATCGGTTATATGGGGTACCAATACCACCGGCAACTCGGTGCTATGGGGCTCCGCAGTCTGCTGGGGAAGTAGTACGGATCAGGCCTACACCGTTCTTTGGGGATCGTCCGTAGTATGGGGGTCGTCGGTCCTCTGGGGATCTTCGATCTCAGGTGCAGGACGCGAAGTCAATCACCATCCTCGGGGAAAAGTAAATGAGCAAGGCTGGCGATTGGCACTTGGGCCGGAAGTCACCTTCCGGCCCTAGTTCTTCCCACAAACAATGAAGTTGGAACTGGCTTCCAATATATTCTTAGTCAGGATCGCGCGGAATCCAACCTTCTTCCATTCTCTTTTTTGTGATCCACGCATCAATCAGGTCCTGCGAGTTGCGAGGTACGCTCAGGAACCGGATTCCGGCATTTCCTTGCGAGTCCGCCCAGGTAATTCTGCCCTTGAGAGTCATTTTCGGACCTGGTTCTTCGAAACTGAATTCAAGGTCTACGCTTCCGGCGAAGCTCTGGAAGTGCTTCATCCTCCGGACGCCAATTCCGCTGGAACTAAGATTGACCGATTCGACGATTTCTTCACCATTCGAGGATCGGATCACGACTGGACGATCCATGGCTGCGCGGAAATACCTGTACTGCTCCAGGCTTAATGATCCAAAACCCCGCCCGGAGCGTACGGCTGCATTCGCCAGTTGTGATGCCTTGATTTTTCTACTCAAAGTCCGGCGGGAGATGCCCAAGGACTCAGCGGCAGCAACCTGATTGCCATCATTCTCTTTGAGAGCGCGTTCGATCATCAATTTTTCCATCGAATCCAGATCCCCTGCCCGGGTATCTTCCGTCGTGAGGGCCGGTGCCTTCGGTAAATTTTCACGAAGATCTTTGGCCTGGATGGTTAAGCATCCTGGCTCGAGCATGACCGCAATGCTGGTCAGAACGTTCTTGAGCTCGCGAATGTTTCCCGGCCATGGATAAGACTGTAGAACCCTCAAGGCATCTGGGCTAAGTTGTGTGCCTGGGCGGCATTTATCTAAAAGTTGCTGCGCGATCTCTTCTATATCTTCAAGCCGTTCGCGAAGTGGGGGAACAAATAACTGAACCTGGCTCAAACGGAAATACAGGTCGGAGCGGAACTTTCCCAGGTTGGCCGAGGGGCGCAGATCACGATTCGTTGCCGCGACCACGCGAACATCCACCGGGACCTTTTTTGTCCCGCCAAGCCTGTAATAAGGGGCATCGTCCAAAACCCGCAGCAACTTTCCTTGAACCCGCGGATCAAGCTCGCCAATTTCATCTAGGAAAAGCGTCCCGCCATGCGCTAACTCAAAGAGACCGATCTTTAACGAGTCGGCGCCGCTAAAGGCGCCTTTTTCGTGCCCAAATAGTTCGCTCTCAATCAGATGTTCTGGCAGCGCCGCGCAGTTAATATCGATCAAAGGCTTTTGGCTTCGCGGGGACAGCTGGTGAATTGCGCGGGCAATTAATTCCTTGCCGCTCCCGGTCTCACCCTGAATAAGAATAGATGCCGGACTGCTCGCCACTCGCTGCACCAGACGCATGAGTGCCTTCGCAGCGGCGCTGCGGACAACTGGATTTATCCCTCCCGGGAGAACGAGGGTCCGTAAATTTTGAAGGGTCGGGGAAGCCATACTAGGCTGACATTCGTTTTTTGCAGCAGTCCTAACATGAAGAGAGATCAGGCACGAGACAAGTTACGAACGTAACAGGCCCTCCTTCGTCCCTTTCAATCCATCTTGCCAATCCGGATGCAATGATCAGCTTTCTGCCGAGGGAAAACTCGATAGCCGCGAAGGCATCATGAATGCCCAATGGTCAGCCTCCTAGGCTGCTGGCACGAGATCCTTTCGCTCTTGTAGGAACCCGCTCATGAGCTGGGTCCTGTCATTCTTCCCGTTCGACTGATGGCTTACCGCCAGTTCAGGCTGCGAAAGGCCGACGAGCAGTACGCTTCGTCTTCCCATCAACTCATGCGAGCGCTTCTGCTTCGGTAGACGAGCCCCTGATTTTACTAATCAGATGCTAGGCTGCATACTGCGCAACGTACTCCGGATTTTCAGGCCCAAGATTGGCGCCCCGAAATTGGAGGAAAATATTTTTCTGGAACCGGAAGCGAAGGCGTCAGTTCAGTTTGGGGCAAAACTAAGCACTTCGGCAGAAACTTTCCTTCGGTGCGAGGTCGCTTGGAAAAGGGACATGTACCGGGCCGTCGAAGCTTTGAAAAGACTCCAACAGGTAAGATTAGGGAAGAGCCGTGAATCAAGCCGTAGTACGGATCTGTCAAACAAAGCCAAACTCAGTTAGCGTCAGAAGCTTTTCGATCTGAAGAACTCAATACTCAGTAAAGATTAAGTTATTCGATCGACGTCGGACTTCAATCTAAACAATAGACTGGAAGTCCGCGGTCGGAAAATTGCTCACTGGTAAAAGAGGACATAGTTTCTGAGCTGCGCAAAACGCTTAAGTTTCGCTAAGGTCAATCTACGCATCTACAGAATATGCAATTCGTCATCAACAATGTCTCCCTGCGCAACCCCTCAGAACCTTTACCGCCTCCCATAAAAGAACCGCCTGACTCGCCGGAGAATCCCAATGCGCCGGTCAAAGATCCCGATCCGACCGAACCGGTTCAGATCTGAGGATATTTTCATCCGGCACCTTCTTACATTCGTCTGTTGCTCACCCTTACTCTCTATTTATGCTCCGTATGCAGCTCTAATACAGCACGACAGAAGGAATACAATTAGGCCTTATGAAAACAGGCTCCAAATTCATGTTGGCTTTATCAATCGGATCAATTTCAGCTTTATGGGCTCGAAGCCAACCCTCTCAACCGATCGATCCAACTTCACCAATTTAAAATTCTGGAGGGCTACTCTCCCTGGCTTCTAGCAGAGGCACCGATGAAATCAGCGAACTGATTCTGAACCATCTCAAAACGTATGGATGAGGTCAGGCCCGAAAGATTGCATAACGGACTAAACCCCTCAGCCGCATAGTCGGGGCTGGCCGGGCGGATGAGGCATCCGCCCCTACGGGTTTTCAGGAGCGATTCAGGTGTTTTCTATTTCCGGAACTTAGCTTTTTTCAGTTGCGCTGGCTTATTGCCTCTTTTGTTTTCTGGGCTGAGTAGCGTTAATGAGTCGGCCGCGTTGAAGGGGTATTGACGTAGCGATTGCTGGCCGGTGGTGTTTAGTGTGATGTCAACGCGGCGGTTGCTCGCCAGGAGAATAGTGTTCATGTTGGTGAGGACGCTCTGCTTCTGGTCTGCGGAAAGTTCGGGGTTTTGTACGACGGCACCCTTGACCTCATCCTCTGTCATGTTTTGTTGTTCACCGAACGCTTTGGTCTGGATGCTGCTCTCGGGAACACCGTGTTCGATCAAGAAGCTCTTGGTACGATCAACCCGCCTTTCTGAAAGCGCCTGGTTGTACTCGACGGAGCCGCGCGGGTCGGCGTGGCCCTCAAGGGTTAGGTGGGCATCGGGGCGGCTTTGAAGATATTTTTGAAAGTCGCCGGCAAGAGAAATCAGCGTCTGTTGTTGGCTCGGTAGAAGTCCGCCGTCGGGGTTCTCTTCACGCGGGCGAGCCGTCGCAAAATAGATGCTATGCAACGCCAGGCGACCTTCGAGTTGCGCGACCTCGGGCGAAATGGCTGGAGGAGCTTCCACTGTAATTTGAGCCGACGCCTGAGTCTGCAAGCCGCGGGAATCATTGCAGGTCGCACCCACACTTACAAATCCAGGCGCTACGCCAGAGGTGTCCAGAGTAGCGGAACTGCCGCTGCCGGAAACAGATCCTGCGGTCGCGCTCCAGTTGGCGACTGTGACTGAAGAGTTGTCGGGACTGGCGCAGGTACACGTGATGGTGGACGAAACACCCGACTGCAATGACGAAGGACTGCCAGCACACGAAATCGTGGGAGGGTTTCGCGGAGCCTCTTTCACTGCAAAGGTCGCCATGCAGGTGGCTTCCCCTCCCTTTCTTCTGCGGCGGTCCGACACATGGCCAGTGACGGTGTAGCTGCCTCCAGCAACGCCATTGGTATCCACGGTTGCTCCGGAGTCGCTGCCTGCGGCCTTTCCGCCGGTGCTGGTCCATGAATAACTCAAGGGATGATTGGAATCGAAGTTGTTCGGCGTGATGGTTGTGGTCACTGGTTCGCCCGCCATAACTTCAGAAGGGTTTGCCGTGCAATCTGCAGAGACCTGGAGCAAAGCATTTTTGTCACCGAGCATGAAGACAAGTCCGCTTTGCAGTCTTACGCCGCGGACGTCGGTTTCGGGCACGAGCGATGCCGGGCCGAATTGAGGATTGGCGAAAACATAATCTGCACGGAGGAGGCGGAGAGCAAAATGACGGCTGAGGTTCACATCCAATCCGGCGCCAGCCATGAATCCAAACTTATCGTCGCGATTGAATACATCGGAGGTAAGACGATCTCCGCCGACAAGAGCTTCTATAAATGGAGAGAAATGGCGAGTGCGAAATGTAATTTTAGGACCCACCGAAAGGCTATAGAACGAAGCATCATCAATCCGAGCGGCGACCCCGTTTTCGTTGCTGTCCCAGTGCCCGCTTATGTCGCCGGTGATTCCGAACCAGTGGTTGAAATCGTAGGTGAGGCTGGCGCCGACGCCACGCGGATTCGACTCCAATGTGCTTGATACGGGAAGCATCGCCCCCGGAAGCAAGCCGTGCACGTCAGCGTTCGGGTACAGGAAAGAATAGCCCCCAAAAATTTCCCAGTTGGGCGAAGGTTGGTCTTGCGCGGCGACATTGGTTGCCATACTGCATATGAAGATGAACGCCGTTGCCGCTGATACCGCGAAGGAAGTTAAACCTATACCGCGCTGAGAGTGAAGTAACATATCGGTTGCCTCCAAACGAATGTTCGAACCTTGCTGCGATGCCGCGGGTCTCGCAGGACTTGCGAGACCCGGAAATTGCACACTGGATTTAGGGTACGGTTATGGTATTGCTGTCCATTGTCACGGCCCCATTTCGTGCCAATGCTCTGCCGGTAAGGTTGGCGCCGGTATCCAGTGTTATGGATTGGAACGCCAGTATGTTCCCGTCGAAGAATGAGTTCGTACCCAAGGTGGCGGAGCTTCCCACTTGCCAGAACACATTTTTCGCCTGGGCTGCACCTGCAAGAAGGACGTGAGTCGAACCCAGCGTCGTGAGGGTTGAGCCAATCTGGAAGATGAAAACCGCGTCGGCATTGCCCTGGCCATCGAGCGTGACATTTCCCGCCGAGAGCATGACGGTGCTGGAATTTTTGTAAACGCCAGGGGTGAAGGTTAACCCGCTCAATTCGCCGGGAAGCACGGCTGCTCCTTGGACTCCAGCGGCGTAGTTATAGGCCGCGGTGAGGTCAAGCTGTGCCTGTGCTGCGATTGAATCGGTTATGTGCATGACCGCCGGAGGAACCATTGTGCCGGGAGGAAATCCTGTAACCGCAGACCCTGGACTCAAACCGAGGTTTGCTCCACTGATGGTGGTGGGGCCGGTATTGGTAACCGTTGAACCACCCACGACTTCGAAGTTCGCAGCGGAGCGTAGGGGGACGGGCGCCTGGCATGTCGAGGCCGAGGTGGTGAAATTCCAAGTGAAATTACTGGTCAGTCCATTGCCGAGAAGGTCTTTCGCCCCCGTGGTGATGGTCGCAGTGTAGAGACTGTTTAGAGACAATGGCGCGGTTGGAGTATAGGTTGCGGTTTTGTTGGGTACGTCATAGGTCACCGTTCCCGCCGACCCGGTTCCCGCGAGGGTGAACGTAGTGCCATTAATTGTGGAAGGGTTCATGCCTTCGCTGAATGTGGCTGTGACCGAGGTATTCGGACAGGCCCCATTCGCGGGGCTGTCTGCTACGACGGTGGGAGACGTCCCAACACCAGCCGAGCATGCCGAAATTCCGGTCGTGAAACTCCATACAAAATTGCTCGCTAGATGATTGCCGTAAGCGTCGGCGGCTCCCGTCGTAACCGTTGCGGTATAAAGAGTCGAGAGGGCAAGTGCCGCCGCCGGAGTGAAAATAGCGGTGTCGCTTCCCGCGTCATAGGTGACTTGCCCGGTAACGGATGCGCCACTCGGTCCGGTCAAAGTAAAGGTGCTTGCCGTCAGCGTGGATGGGTTCATCGCTTTCCCAAACGTCGCGGTGACTACGGTGCTAGGACACGCGCCTGCTGCGCCATTCGGAGGCGCGACTGCGAGAACCCCAGGGGCTGTAAGCGTTGAGCTCGCGGTGTTCTTATCAGGATCACTGCATCCTGAACCGCTGAGCAATACACCGAATGCCACAAACAAAAGCATGAAATTTTTGTGCCTACGCATAAGCTTCGCCTTTTCTTCTTAGGTTGTTTGTCCCGGGCTTGATCAGTATGGATGTGAATCAATTAAGAAATACAAAAATCAGCGCGGCTCAACTGTTGCGCCTTTTCAATTCGGGAAGGAACAATAACGGGAGGGTCGGCTTGATTTTGACGCCGATCAAGCGCTATATGGGCGCGTGATGAAACAATCCGTCGACTGTTGCTTCCCTCCCGTAAATTTTGGGAACCCCCGGGCAACCACTCAATCCCAGGAGAACGTTATGGTGTCGATGGAGAAGTGTATACGCGCAAGTGTAATTGCCTTTGCGGTTTTAGCTTTTGCAGTTTCCGCGTTCGGCACCGTTGGCCTTCCGGTGATCAACGAAGGAACCGTAAATGGGCGGGTACCGTACTCACCCTTACCGGCTCCAACCTCGACGGAATTCTGAATACTGGTGTGTGCTCTCTTACCATGGGGACCACGACGATTTCCGGACCGAGCGTGAGCGCCACGCCGACCAAGATCACGGCCACATTTCCCACCGCATTCAGCGCCGGAACCTATTCGGACGTCGTGATGTTTAAGTTAAACCAAACTCTTTGCGACACTAATCCTACCGACGCTGGATATTTCACCGTTACGGTCGGTGCGGTAGGACCGCAAGGTCCAATGGGAGTTATGGGACTTCAAGGACCGCCTGGAACACCAGGGACACAGGGACCTCCCGGAACGCAGGGAATCACAGGACCCGTCGGGCCCGCAGGCGGACAAGTCTGGTCAGCCAATACCCAACTTCGATCCTCTGGGCTCTCCACCGAAGTTAGCGCTGCAACTGGAGTCAGCAGCACAACGATAGCAGATTTTTCCGGGGCACTGCCAATGGTAGTGCTGCCGCTTCCAGAGAGTTGTACGGCTTCCGGCTTTGCCCTAACGGTTATCGGGGCACAAGGAACATCGACCGCAGAGGTAGCTTTGGGGTGTTCGACTCCAGCTCTGCTGAACGCTCAGGAGGCGGACCAGGCACTCTCATGCACGGTTACCGCAAATTCGGGGGCAACCGTCAGTTGCACGTCGCCCGGAACATTCTCTGTGGCTTCGCCAGGGTACCTTAGCATCTTTGAGACTTTATTCTCCAATGCTCCGGACTTTGAAAATGCCAGGGTGCTGACCAGTTTCGTGTGCAACTAGCCCGTCTTAGGCCGTGCCCGCGCATTCGCTTCGTTGTTCGTTGTTCGTTGCGGATGCGCGGGGATAGTCCAGAGTCCGAACGGGCGCTAAGCCCGGTGGAATCTGCTTTATTTCACTCGGGCTCCTCCACGATGACGAATGGACTTCTTTATGTCCACGCTGGACGAAATAATCCAGAAATTTCCGCCGAATTTCAGAGCCTGTCAGCATTTGCCACGAGGGATGTGCACAACAGATTCTAAGAGTTAGCCAGACCGCTTCCGCCGCGTCTTCCGCTTTTTCGGCGAAGGAGTTTCGGCCTGAGCGGCTATGTCGATTCCGGCTGCAATTGCGTGCGGCTGCGCCTCTTCAATGCCGGGCAACTTTGGCAGCTTTTGCTTCAAGGTCAGCACCGGCTCGAACAAATCTCCCATCTTCTCCACTCGCTTGAGGACCTGTTCCGCCTCAAAGACTAAAAGTTTGGCGTCTTTCTTTTTGAACGCATGGTCGACTTCTTCCCATGAGACTGGGGTAGAAACGGTGGGGCGCTCGCGGGCGCGGAGAGAATACACGCTGACGGTAGTTTTGTGCTCGTCATTTTGGCTCCAGTCCACCAGGACCTTCCCCACGCGCAATTGTTTTTTCATGTCAGAAACAACTAAATCTTTGTGATCCGTTTCCAACAAGCGCGCCAGCGCATGAGCAAACGGCTTTGTAATGTCGTAGCTCGTGGGCGTATTCAGAGGAACGTATATCTGAAGACCTTTTGATCCGGATGTTTTGGGGAAGCTTTGCAATCCGAAATGATCGAATATTTCGCGCAACCAGAATCCTACCTGGCAGCACTGAACGATGTTAGCTGGGGGCCCGGGATCGAGGTCGAAGACCATCATGCGCGGGCAAGATATATTTTTGGCCAGCGACAGCGATGGATGAAGTTCGATTGAGGCGAGATTGGCAACCCATACTAATGTGGGCAGGTTGTTCGCCAGGATGTAATTGACGTTGCGCTGATTACCTTCGCTCCAAATGGGCGCGGTTTTAACCCAATCAGGACGATGCTTGGTAGCATTTTTCTCGAAGAAAAATTCCTGGTCGACTCCGCCGGGGTAGCGCTTCAAAGTTAGAGGGCGTCCGGAAAGATGAGGCACCAGGACGGGCGCAATGCGGGCGTAATAATCGATGACTTGCCCTTTAGTGAAACTGGCCGCTGGATAGAGGACTTTATCCAGGTTCGTGAGCGACAGCGACTTGCCCTCGATCTCGATGGATTGCGATGGACTCATGTGGCGTTTCTTGGATGCAGAATTTCGGGTCCAGCGTCTATCTGCCACACCGAAGTGCTCTTCGCAGAATCAAACAGTTGTACCAAACTATTCCCGGCTCCGCATCTTCATTTGGCCTATGGTAGGCTGGCGACATTCGCCATTGCATGAACGCAGCGGACAATCCCCGAGCGGAAGCGCCTGATCCCGAGATGCTATTTGGTTTCTGGTACAGGGTTGCCCCGAGCGATTTCGTGTCGCGAAATGACCTGCGGAAAGCCATGCTGCTGGGAATCCCCCTCGTTGTTGGACGCGACGCCAAGGGGAGTCCTTTTGCTCTGCGCGATGCCTGTCCGCATCGTGGGATGCCGCTCTCCTGCGGCAAACTCGATGGCGCGCAAGTCGAATGCGGTTACCATGGCTGGAGGTTTGACGCACACACCGGGCAATGCCGCCTGATTCCATCGTTGACCGCGGATCAGAAGCTGCGTATTGATCGCATCTATGCCGGCAACTATGCGTGCGAAGAGCACGACCGTTTTATTTGGGTTTTTGTTCCCCAGCCAGCGCCGCAAGGAGGCGGGTTCACCCGGGCCGGGGACGCGCCTTTTCCCGCGCCGCGCGTTCCTGTATTCAGCGACCGAGCCAAGACCGCGTATCTGAGCGCGGAGTTGCCTTGCAGCGTGGATCACGGGATCATCGGATTGATGGATCCGGCGCATGGACCGTTTGTGCACCAGGCGTGGTGGTGGCGTAGCCGCGATAGCATTCATGAGAAGACGAAGAACTTCGAACCGATTCCCACCGGCTTTCGCATGAGCGCGCATACGCCAAGTTCGAACAGCGCGCCTTACAAACTTCTGAAACTTTATGCGGAGGCGGATTCCATTACCACGACGATTGATTTCATCCTGCCCAATCTGCGAGTGGAAACGATTCGAGCTGGAAGATACTGGTTCTCATCCCTCACGACGGTAACTCCGATCACGCGCAGCCACTGCCGGATTGATGTAGTTGCCGCATGGAATCTTTTTCGATGGATCCCATTCAGTGCGGGATTGTTGAAATTTGTGTTTTCCAAATTCGTAGAACAGGACCGGAAAACGATGGAGGACCAGGCGGAAGGGCTGAAATACAACCCTCATCTCATGTTAATAGACGATGCTGACCGGCCGGCGAAGTGGTACTTCCAATTGAAGGCGGCTTATTGGGAGTCACTGCGGAATGGAGGAGAGATGAAGCATCCCATGACAGGACCTGTGAGTTTGCGGTGGAGAAGCTAAGGCATTCTATATATTGACGGCGCGTGTGTTGCTTGTTGTTCCCCGCAAACACGCGGGAATAGGTACGCTGAGCGACCCTCCCTTAAGCTTGCTCGAAGGTGTAAGATATACATATATCGTGTTACGACCTATTGTCTATTTGGACGGTCGCGAGGAGAGAGCATGATTGCACTTCGTTTTGTCAGGCTAATTGAGAGTCATTCGGAGGAACTTGCCGAGGGATTAATCGAGAAATTCCAGACTTCATCGCGCACCGTCGATATGCGGAAAGTGCCGCCAACGGAATTGCGGCAGCGTTCATGCGAGATTCTGCATCAACTGGGAGAATGGCTACTAACCAAGACCGATACCGACATCGAACGCCGTTATTTTGAGATTGGCAGTCGGCGGGCCGCTCAGGGAGTTTCACTATCCGACTATTGCTGGGCGATACTGCTGACGAAGAAACATTTGTGGGAGTTTCTTCAGGAGCAGGCTTTTATGAACAATCCGGTTGAACTCTATGGGGAGATGGAATTATTGCGATTGCTCGACGAATTCTTCGACCGGGCCCTTTGCTTCGCGGCCGAAGGATATGAAAACCATTGGCGCGGGAATACGACGGCAACCTACGGGCTGAAAGAACATCGGTCCGTCTCCCAGGTCTGAGCTACGTGGCGCGATCTTTACTTAACAGCGCCGGGAAGTACGAAGGATTTGATCGCGACCGCATTCGGCTGCGCACCCACCGGAATCATGGTTAAGAGGGAATACTCCGTAGGTTCCAACTTCGTCGGTTGCCGCTTTTGAATTACGGTGACGTCGCCCGAGGCCGAATCCAGCACCAGCAGGTAATTCTGGCTTTGCGAAAGAGCCAGGCCATCGGGCTTGCTCCCGACGGTAATTGAAGCGACCAGTTTCCCCAGATCGATGTCGTAGACTGCAACGGCGTCCGATCCGAAATTACTTATGTAGAGCCGGGAGTTGTCGGACGTGACCACGCCCCGCGCGGGATGCTCTCCGACCAGATAACTTCCGCTGACGTCATTCGTGGTGGTTTCAACAATGGAAATGCTGGCGGAATCGAAATTCGAAACCATAATTTCGCCGCCATCTGGCTTCAATGCCAAATGGACGGGCGTTTTGCCGACATCGAGCAACGCCAGCAGGGTGGCGCTTTTTAAGTCAATCGCCGCCATTTGCGCCGATCCTGTGCATGCTACAAAAGCTTTGCTGTTGTCGGGAAGAATCACAATATCCTCGGGCTGCTGACAGACAGGAATAGTGCTGCGAACGTTGAGTTTCCCGGCGTCGATTTCTGTGACGGTATTGTCCGCGCGGTTGCTCACGACCACGGTACTGCCGTCGGGAGAAACTCGCGCCAATCCAGGCGATTTTCCCACCGGTATCGTAGCGACAACCGCGCGTTTTTCGAGATCAATGACGGATACATTTGAGGAGCCGGAATTGGCTACGTAAGCGCGTTTTCCATCGGCGGCAGTGTCGATGAAGTAGGGTTTCCCATGGACGCCGATAATGGCGACAACTTGGTTGCGTTCGGCATCAATGACGCTGACATTATTCGAATCGGTATTGACGACATAGATTTCATTCTTCCTATTATTGACGGCAATGCCAGTCGGGCCCATGCCAACCGGAATTGTCTTAGCAAGCTGGAAAGTGCGGAGATCAATGACGCTGACGCTGTTGCTACCACCGTTAGTCACGTATGCGTATTCGCGGTAGGCAGGGCCGTAATCCGGCAACGCACGCTGGTGAAAATACCACCAGCCGAGGGCGACGAGTCCAAAAACAATGACCAGCAGAAACTTTTTCAAGAATGGATCTCGATCCGTAGACGATTCGCTAGACCGATTCTATCTGCCGACGGGTAGAACCGATTGTGTGGAACGGGTTTCATTTGCGTTCACCGTCCGTCCCACGACCGGCGCGATCTGCCGAATCTGCTCCATGAGTTGATCGAACTGATCGGGATATAGTGACTGTATTCCATCCGAAAGGGCTCTGTCGGGATCGTGATGTACCTCAACGATGAGACCATCGGCTCCTACGGCGACGGCAGCGCGGGATAAGGGCGTCACTTTATTTCGTTTTCCGGTGCCGTGACTGGGATCGACAACGATAGGCAAGTGGCTCAAGCGCTGCACGGCGGGGATGAGGCTCAAATCCAGCGTGTTGCGAGTATGATCGGCAAAGGTGCGCACTCCGCGCTCGCACAGAATCACATTGTAATTGCCTTCACTCATTACATATTCGGCGGCCATCAGCAATTCTTCGAGCGTAGCGGACATCCCTCGTTTGATAAGGACCGGCTTGCGGGCGCGGCCGGCGCGCTTCAGCAGAGAATAATTCTGCATGTTGCGGGCGCCGATCTGAATCACGTCGGCATATTCCTCGACCAGATCGAGCGACTCGTTGTCGACCGCTTCGGTGATTATTTTGAGGCCAAATGTCTCGCGAACTTCGGCCATAATCTGCAAACCGTGCTCGCCCATGCCCTGAAAGGAATAAGGAGAAGTGCGCGGCTTGTAAGCGCCGCCGCGAAAAAACTGCGCGCCCGCTCGCCGAACCCGCTCGGCGATGGCGAAAGCCTGCTCGCGGCTCTCGATTGCGCACGGGCCGGCAATGATGGCGAGGTCGCGCCCTCCAATAGTTGCGCTGGTGCCGGAAAAAGTAACGACGGTATTCTCCTGGCGAAAGTCGCGGCTGACCAGTTTGTAGGGCTTGGTGACGCGGATGATTTCCTGCACGCCGGCCATTTCATCGAGCGTGCCAATTTCAATTTCTCCCTGATTTCCGGTGATGCCGATTGCAGTCCGCTCCGCGCCGGGTATGGAATGAGAGCGATATCCTAAAGCCTCGATCTTTTCGCAAACTGCGCGGACTTCGGCGGGGGTGGCATGCGTCCGCATCACAACTAACATGGGTTCACCTCGTTATTATGAGTCTATCGTTACCGCGCGGTCGCGACAAATAATGTGGCTGTTTTGAGGCGGGCGCAAATCGTGCCGCCGTGATCGCAATCAGGCTTTCAGTAAGCTTTTCTTCCTGGTCAATCTTGCGCGCTTCGCCAGTTCTTTGCGCGAATACATGCTTCCCCGGCAGTTTTTTGCGCCGCAATAACATGGCGACAAATCGTCCAGATCGCCGTCATAAAGGTTGTAATCGTAAGAAAGTTCTTCGCCCGATGGGATGTCTTTGATTGCGGTAATCAGAACGCGGCCATCAATTTCGTCGGCTTCGCAGTTAGGATTGCAGGAGTGATTGATGAATGCCGATGCGCCGTCTCCATCGATCACCTGCGTGCCGTTGGTGAGGCCGAAAAGATAGGTGCGCGGCGAGTCTTCGTAGAGCGCGTCGGCTTCGGCTATGGTGATTCTCGGGCCAGTGTATTCGGTGACCAGCGAGCCTTTCTTGACCGGCCTGGTGGTGTAGCATCCGTCCGCATGAATCTTGGAACGACGTATAACGAGTTTCATTTGATTGCTGCCCGACGCCGTAATGAAAGTAGCGAGTGCCAGTCCTCCGCCACGCAACACATTATCAGCGATTGATCGAACACCGGTCTATAATTTTACAGGGTCTTTCCGCTGTGCCCACGCTTCGCGAAATTCTCGACGCACGCGTTCATGAAGGAGATCTTTACGAGCCGATCGACCGCAATCGTGTGCGTTGCTTCGCCTGCGGACATTGTTGTCCCATTCTCGAAGGTCAGCCCGGAGTTTGCAAAGTTCGCTACAATCGCGGCGGCAAGCTGTACGTCCCCTGGGGATACGTCGGCGGCGTGCAATGCGACCCTATCGAGAAGAAGCCTTTCTTCCATGTTTATCCGGGTGCATTAGCTTATAGCTTTGGAATGCTGGGATGCGATTTGCACTGCGGATACTGCCAGAACTGGGTGACGTCGCAGGCGCTACGGGATCCGAATGCGGTGTCCGCTCCACTCGAAGCTTCTCCTGAGGCTTTAGTTCGCGATGCGCTGCGCCAGGGCGCAAGAGTTCTGGTGAGCACTTACAACGAACCGTTGATTACCGCGGAATGGGCGGTTGCGGTTTTCAAAGAGGCGAAGGCTGCGGGATTGATGACCGCATTTGTTTCCAACGGAAATGGAACCCCGCAGGTCCTCGAATACATCCGTCCCTGGATTGATTTTTACAAAGTGGATCTGAAAAGTTTTGACGATCGCCATTACCGACAGCTCGGTGGACGGC
This sequence comes from uncultured Acidobacteriaceae bacterium, assembly GCA_963849315.1. Lineage (GTDB taxonomy): Bacteria > Acidobacteriota > Terriglobia > Terriglobales > Acidobacteriaceae > PALSA-188. The sequence goes on from CAWKGT010000003.1 coordinate 150,122, forward strand.
TTGCGCCCATTCTCGATACGATTCGGCGCCTTTACGATATGGGTGTATGGCTGGAGATTGTGACGCTGCTGATTCCGGGATTCAACGACTCGGACGATGAACTGCATCGGATCACGGATTTTCTGGCGACGATTTCGTTTGATATTCCCTGGCACGTAACTGCGTTTCACAAAGATTACAAAATGTCCGATCCGGCTGACACCACGGCTGAAGACTTGCTTCGCGCCACGGAAATTGGAAAGCGTGCGGGATTGCGATACGTGTATGCCGGAAATCTTCCCGGAATGGTTGGGGACTGTGAAGAGACCCGGTGCCACCACTGTGATGAGCTGTTGGTGAAACGCTATAGTTACTTTATTCAGGATTATCGATTGACCGCCGAAGGATGCTGTCCATCATGTGGGACTGCAATTCCTGGGCGATGGGGTGCGGGATTCGATGGCCAGATTGCGTCCCGTCCTTTCACGCCACATTCAAGGCTGGTGACCATTCCCCGGTAGGGGCGGTTGCACTTTTACGATCCATGCTCCTCGGCTCGCGCGTTCTTCCGCCGCAAACTCCACATTCAATGCGCGCAAGATCCTTCGCAGGCTCAGGATGACTTCAAGTTCGTTGGGCGTCACTCCGACAGGCCCGCAAGACGGAGGGCCCGAGGATCGCCAAACCGTGACCTACTTGGAGTCCGTTTTACCGATCAGGCTGGCGATCGTGGTGTGCCGCGGAGTGTCGTGATAGCGGGCGATTCCTTTATAGAGAGCCTCGGCAATTCGCTGCCGGTAAGCTTCGTTTTGCAGTTCGCCCTCGTCCGTGGGACTGCTAACGAACGAGACCTCCGCCAAAACCGCCGGCATCGACGTGCCGGTAAGGACGGCATACTCAGCTTCTTTTACGCCGCGATTTCGTATTCCGGGATTTTTTTCTGCGACCGTTCCATACAGCGCCTGTTGCACGCATTCGGCGAGATGATGAGATTCCAGAACCTTTTGGCGAATGTCTACTTTCGTCCAATCGACGTTTTGCAGCGAACTGTCTGCGTCCTCCTCCGCCGGCCGCGCTTTCAGGGACGAGTAAGTATTGGTGTAATAGGTTTCCACTCCGCGCGCGGTTGCGAGATCGCTGTAATTCGCGTGAATGGAGATGAGCAAATTTGCCTGTGAAAGGTTTGCAATTTCGGCGCGCTTTTCGAGAGCGATATAACTATCGTCTTGCCGGGTATAGATAACTTTTGCGTTCAGGCGCTGTTCCAAAAGAGCGCCAAGCCGTTGCACGATATCCAGCACCAGATCTTTTTCCAGCAGGCCTTTGCGCCCAACCGTGCCAAAGTCCCAACCGCCGTGACCGGCATCGAGAACGATGCTCAACCCGGCCGATGAAGCGCCCACGGGTGACGCGAGCGTCTGGCCGGACCTGTCGGCTGATTGCGCCGGGGCCATTGTTGTCGAATTGCCGACGGTATTTTTCGCACTCAGCACCAGCTTCGGATCACTAGCCTGGGCTGGTCCGAACAAATTCAATTTCGAGTTGGGGCCGACTTTCGATCCCAGCTTGCCGACTTCGACTACCAGCCGGAAGGGGCTCTGTTCCATGCTCACCGAATAGTTCGAAGCGCCCTTTGTATCGAGAACCACGCGCGTGACCCCTGGCTTCGGCTGGGCAATCCGTATGCGCTGAAGCACCGGGTCGCTGACTTCGATCACCTTGCCAAAAAGCCCGTGCGCCAGACCGGTGTCGAGTAGGTCAACATAAATTCGTTCGGGATTATTGAGTCGATGGGCTTCGTATTGCACTTGATCTTGCAGGTCGATGGCGACGGTACTCGAATCATCCGATGACCAGTGACGGATTCCGGTAATTTCGGGCAGTTTATCCGCCGTCTCCGTTGGAGCGATTTCGCCGCCGACTGAAGGGTCTTCTCCTGTTACCGGCAAATTGGATTGCGCCTGAGCCATCTGCGGAACCGGAATGGGAGCGGGAACAGTCTTCGGCGCTTTAAGCTCGGTGCTCTTCAGCGCGCTGTCGTGGCGCATTTGCCACCATAAACCAGCTCCGAGCGCAATCGCCAGAATCATCAGGAAAATTACCACCCTAAGGCCGGGACGCGAACTTTCGAGATGATCCGATTCGGGGAAAAGAACGAGTCTGGTGTGTCCTCTGGGGCTTTCTATTTCACTCGGCGAAGAGTCGTGATTCGCAGCACGATGGACATGATCCTCGCGGTCGTTTAATAATCCACGCTTCTTTATCGTAAAAAATGCGGGATCTGTAACAATTTCCGGCACATCCGGCTGAGCCGCTTTAATTGGAGCCTGCAATCCAACGACATGTCGCGATATTTCCGCCAGTTGGCTTTCCTGTTCCGGCTTCATCGCGTCCAGAATGAGTTCGGAAAGAATGGTCAGGCTGCGCACATCGCTGTCATTAAAACCAAAAGGCTCGGTGGAGAAAACTTCAAGCACGCCGAGGATGGCATGCGGTGTCGCTAGCGGAACGGCGACCATAGACCGGGTTCCCAGCCGACGGCAGGCTTCGGAACTGACGCGCTGATCCTTTTCCGAATCGTCACAGCGTACGATCTCGCCCGTCCTGAGACACGCTCCAGAAAAACCTGAGTAGGGGTCAAGTCGCGTGCCTCTGCCGGGCGCTATCGTTCCCGCCGCCGCGCGGCACACGATTCCACCGCCATCGACGAGTGCCACCGCCACGCCATCCGCGCCTGTAACAATTAGGGCGCGGTCGGCGACTAATTGCAGCACTTCATCGTGAACCAACTGCTTGAGTTCCCACGCATCTTCTGGACTTAGACGCGCTCCCTTGTCAAGTTCCTGGGCGCGGCGGCGGCGAATTTGCTCGTGCAGGGAGGATAAAGCCAAAAGATTCTCAAGATCCCGGTGATCTGACCGGGGAAAATTCGAAATGGCCGGAGTATCTCCGGAAAGGTGGTTGAGATTCGCCGAGCCCGTGCGCGGGTTGTTAGGGCTTGCACTCATTTGAGCGAAATCTTCATGCCGGAGTTACAAGTGTGACCTAAAGTGGCTCATATCCGTAAGTTACAGCGGAACGGTCCGATTCGCAATATGGCGAAGTGTACCAAGCTGGAATTCGGACATGTTCTTTAGTAAGCTAGAGATTCCCCCGAAATCATCGAACCGACGATGCTTCCAGCGCAAATTTATTGATTTCAAAGGTTATAAACCGTGGCAGGCAGCAAAGAGAAGAAAATAAAGCGATGGTTCTGGCCGGTCAGTCTCATGGCAACCGCCGTGGCTGGCGCGGGAGTCGTGCTGTTTCGTGGTTGCTGGCATCGCAAAATGAGTTGGCCTGTTCGTTCGGCTGGATATTGCTATCAGGTTTGCACGGGATGCGGCATCAAGCGTCTGTTTGATGAGGATTCATTTCGCGCCTACGGGCCATTTAATTACGATCTGAATAAGCTCATTGCGCTGAAGGGCGGTCCGCAGAATTTGCCGGAAGAATTGCCCTCGCGTGAAATACACCGATCCGCGTCCTGAACTTACTTCTTCCATAATGTCATCTTGAGCGAAGTTGGGTTTCCGCTACCGGAAACTCGGACAGTCGAAAAATATCGCTACTCACTTCGGTAAGGGATGGGGGCAGGGGTCCTTCGACTCAGTTCTTCTTCTCCAGCGAACAAGATTCCTCGCCTCATGAGGACATCCGTAGCAATAACTCGAAGGAGACTGTCAATCACTCGCCACTTCCCTGCATGATGATGGCTGATGTCGGAGCAGGCGATCCGGCCTGCGGTTCGACCGTGATTGCGAAGGCTTTCGCCTGAACGCCGTGGGGCAGCCGCGGATTCACTATTGTGGCGCTTCCGTGCGCGTCTGGTTTGAATACTCCTGCAGGGATGGGATTTCCTTTCGCCGGAATTAGCCACAATTCATAGGCTTTGCCCGGCGCCGCTGCCTTAAGGTTATTCGCCAGGAATATGAGGCTGCCGCGTTCGCGAACATAGATCGCCTTGCCTTGCGGCTGTGGCGGCGTCTTCGACGCTACTAGCGTTACCCGCTGAGCGTCCGTTGCGGTGAGTGTTGCAATAATTTCCCGTACCCGGTCCAACTGCGCCTCCCGCTTGACGTCGCGGTCATGAAGGTACGCGGATTGTTCCCGGAATTGCGCCGACCGTTCCTGAAGTTGGGTATTCTGGCGCATTAACAAAACCGCGAGAATTGTCATGAGCGAGGCTGCAAGCCAGGGTACCCACATCCACGCAGCGCGCGTTGAGGCCGCCTTCCGAGGTGCTTTGCGGACGGAATCCATCAATCGCTGGCGGGATCTCGCGGGCGGGGCGGAATGCGCGGTGGAATAAGCTAGCAAAGCCATGTCTCCACGCAGCAGTTCCAACTCGCGGCGGCAATCCGCACAATCCTGCAAATGCTTTTCCACCACTGCACGCTGGTCGCCCAACAATGCGCCCAAGGCGTAAAGGGCTAGATCGTCCGCGTATTGTTCGTGAACGCTCATAAGCTAAAAACTTTGCGCAACGCTAGTAATCCTGATCGTATCCGCGTCTTAACCGTGCCCAAAGGCTCTCCCGTTTTCGCCGCAATTTCTGTATGGGTCAGGCCCTCGAAATATGCCATCTCCAACGCGCTACGCTGTGCGGCCGGCATTGCGGTTAACGCACCTAGAACTTTTTCCATGGCCTGGCCGCGCTCCGCATTCCCGGTCATGTCGGGAGTGACGGAAACCACAACGTCTGCAATATCATCTTCTGGATGCCGCTTGCGCAAGACATCGATTGCGCGATTGCGGGCAATTACGGCCAGCCACGGCCCAATACTTCCCCGCTGGGAATTAAATAACGCGGGATTTCGCCACACCTGTATAAAAATATCCTGCAAGATATCTTCGGCCCCCGCCGTATCGCCCAACACTCTCAGCGCGACTGAGTACACCACGCCCGAATACCGGTCATACAGCGCTCCCATAGCGCTTTCTTGGCCGGAGCGTATAGCCGACATTAAAGCTTCATCGTCAGTCGAAACAACTTTTACGTCCGCGTTCGACAAACTGGCTATCTCTCCTTATAAGTACGCGCGCTGGGTGGTGGCGGATTGCGATGGCTAGGCGACCCGAGTAACCTCAATTTAATCTAACGTGTGAATCTCTATGATGCCGAAGGAAATGTCAATCGGGAGAAACTGGAAAAAAGGCTACGGAATCCTTAGTTAGACGCTGTCCATAAAAGGCCGTTTCGCCAGTCAAAATCCCGGGGCTATAACAGCCGGTCGCCCCGGTAGATCAATTGTTCATCAATCATTATCGCTTCCGGCATCAGCTTGTGGGGCCGGGGCGGACCTGTTCCATCAATGTGCAGCACGTCGTGACCGTGAGCTACCAGCCAGTCGGAAACTAACATGCGATGACACTTGAAATAAACTCGCTCGGCGCACATGTATGCAGTTTTCGATTGACCGGCCATTGCTATGAGTTCGGCGACTGCGTGCTGGAACTCCTCAGTGAGCATGTGGTCTGCGTAATTCCGGAAACTTAGACTGCGCAAGGCGACGTTGGGAGATTCGTCTCGGATTTTCTTTCGGCGTCCGCCGAGTTCTTTCATCCAGACGTAGCGGATTCCATTTTGCGGCAGAGTCAGTTCGAGCGAATCGCGATTGAAATGCGGCAGGCGGCGAGACATTGGGATGGAACGAATATCGACCAACGTTTGAATGGCCTGAGCTTGCAGCGTTTGCAGAAATTCTTCGAAGGATCGAGTCGAGTGACCGATAGTGTAGAGGGTTGCCAATTTGTACGGTCGGCCGGAACGCGTGATCGGAGGGGCGAGGACGCGTGTCTCTCCATTATCCACTTAGAGGATATATCGAGAGAGGTCCTGATCTTTCACGATGTCCGCTAAGGTCTTGCGGACGTAATCGGAGTCGATCTTGATGTGCTCGCCCTTTTTTTCCGGCGCCTCAAAGCTGATTTCGTCGAGCACCCGTTCCATAATTGTGTGCAGACGGCGGGCGCCAATATTTTCCGTGCCTTCATTTACGCGAAATGCGAAGCGCGCGATTTCTTCCAAAGCGTCGCTGGCGAATTCCAAGGCGACGCCTTCGGTTTCAAGCAGAGCCGTGTACTGCTTCACCAGCGAAGACTTGGGCTCGGTCAGAATGCGGATGAAGTCGCCCATGGTGAGCGATTGCAATTCGACGCGGATGGGGAAGCGTCCCTGCAATTCGGGGATGAGATCGCTGGGCTTCGACACGTGAAATGCGCCCGCGGCGACAAATAAAATGTGGTCGGTGCGAACCATTCCGTAACGAGTGTTGACGGTGGTGCCTTCGACGATCGGCAGAATGTCACGCTGCACGCCTTCGCGGGATACATCGGGACCGTGTCCACTTTCGCGGCCGGCAATCTTGTCGATTTCGTCGAGGAAGATGATTCCCGAATCTTGCACACGATCAATCGCAGTGCGCGTGACCTGATCCATGTCAATCAGGCGCTGCTCCTCTTCTTGAATTAGGTATTCGAAAGCCTCGTCTACTTTCATCTTGCGTTTCTTGGTGCGCTGACCGAAAAGATTAGGCAGCATGTCCTTAATGTTGACATCCATCTCTTCGACGCCCTGGTTGGAAATGATTTCGAAAGACGGAAAGTTGCGTTCGCGGACTTCGATTTCGACGGTGCGTTCGTCGAGCTTGCCTTCTCGCAATTGCTGGCGCAATTTTTCGCGGGTGCGGCTGTGGGATTCGGTCAGGCCGGTATTGCCGTCGATAGTGGGGGCGCCGTTTGTGGGCTCAGGCGGCCGCGGCGCGGAAACCGGAGGCAGAAGAATATCCAGTAGGCGTTCTTCAGCGTTAAGTTCGGCTTTATCGGAAACATCTTCGAGCTTTTCTTCGCGAACCATTTCGATGGCGATCTCGACCAGATCGCGAATCATGGATTCGACGTCGCGGCCTACGTATCCAACTTCGGTGAACTTAGAAGCTTCGACCTTTAGGAATGGCGAGTTAGCTAATTTCGCCAACCGGCGCGCAATTTCCGTTTTCCCGACGCCGGTGGGCCCAATCATGATTATGTTCTTGGGGATAACCTCTTCCGCGAGCTCAGGCGTAAGCTTTTGGCGGCGCATCCGGTTGCGCAGGGCGATGGCGACGGCGCGTTTAGCGGCGGCTTGTCCGATGACGTGCTTATCAAGCTCGGCGACGATTTCGCGGGGCGTAAGTTCGTCCAGCGCAATTTGTTCTTCTTCGACGGTTCCCGGTAAATAAATAGCCATAATTCGCGTAGGGACAGCCGCCCCCGGCTGTCCAGTCGAGCAAAGCTCGACAAGTAGGATTAGTAGAATAGTGATGGGTCTTCGACCCATACGGACAGCCGGGGGCGGCTGTCCCACGTTGAATCACAACTCTTCGATCGTTACCTTCTCATTAGTATAGATGCACATTTTGCTGGCAATCTTCATTGCTTCTTCGGCAATTTGCCGCGCGCCCAATTCAGTATGTTCGGCCAGGGCTTGCGCTGCGGCCTGCGCATAAGGGCCACCGCTGCCGATCGCGGCAATACCACCGTCGGGTTCGATGACATCCCCTTGACCGCTGAGAAGGAATGTCTGTTCTTTGTCGGAAACCAGCAGCAAGGCTTCGAGATGCCGCAGAAATTTGTCAGTCCGCCAGTCTTTAGCCAGCTCTACGGCTCCGCGCCCGATGTTGCCGTGATACTGCTCGAGTTTAGCTTCAAAGCGACTGAATAGCGTAAAGGCGTCGGCGGTCGAGCCCGCGAATCCAGCCAGAATTTTGTCCTGATAAAGCCGCCGAATCTTCTTGGCGGAATGCTTGATGACACTTTCGCCAAGGGTAACCTGGCCGTCGCCGGCCATGACGACGACTCCATTTCGGCGGACACATAAAACTGTAGTGGAACGTATCAGGCGCTTGGGGCTCATGAGCAGAATTTCTGATTATAACAGCACTGACATTTGACTGCGATGCGGAGTTGCTCTGACAACCCGCTGTGTGGTGGAATCGTGGCCTATGAATCGACGCGATTTTGTGCGCTTGTCAGCGGCTGCCTCAATTGCCGGGTTACGTCTACCGTTTAGCTTTCCTTTCGCATTTGCCGATACTGATTCTGCGGCATCGGTGCGGCTGACTTTACGTCCGGACCGGCTGGGAAACAAAATTGGCGCCGACTTTACCGGCTTAAGTTACGAATCGGCGCAGTTGGGAAATCCACAGTTCTTTGCGGGTGATAACGCGCAACTGGTTGGCTTCATACGAACGCTGGGAAGATCTGGCATTTTGCGTATCGGCGGAAATACCAGTGAGTTCACCCATTGGTCCGGCGGCGGGACGAATGCGACAGATACAGCTAACGGTGAGAACCTCCGCGACCGTGACAAGACCAATCCCATCGCCTATTCGTTGGCAGTGGGTCCCGATACCGGTCACAAGGCTCCGGCACTGGTAAACATTACGCAGCAGGCGATCCGCAATCTGCGGGACTTTCTCGATGCATGTGGATGGAATCTGATCTATGGGCTGAACATGGGAACCGGCACGCCCGAGGACGCGGCCTCAGAGGCCGCATATGTAATGGACGTTATTGGATCGAAGCTGATTGCGTTTCAGCTTTGCAACGAGCCAGATCTTTTTTTCCGGAACGGAATCCGCAAATCAGATTATGACTACAAGCAATTCGCCTCAGAGTGGCAGCGGTTTTATCGGGCTATCCGAGCGCGAGTTCCAAAGGCGCCTTTCGCCGGGCCGGATACGGCTTACAACAACGGATGGCTGGTGCCTTTTGCGCGGCAATTCAAGCACGAGGCGGCATTTCTGTCGCAACACTATTATGCGGAGGGTCCGCCGACCGATCCTTCGATGACGATTGAGCGGCTGCTGAAACCGAATCCTAAATTGCTGGCTGAGTTCCAGGGGATGAAGCAGACGGTGCAAGAATCCGGCTTGCCGTTTCGGCTGGCGGAGACCAATTCGTGTTATCAGGGAGGAAAATCCGGTGTCAGCGACACGTTTGCTTCAGCGCTCTGGGCTGCTGACCTGATGTATCAACTGGCATCGGAAGGCGGCATGGGAATCAATTTTCATGGCGGCGGTTACGGCTGGTACACGCCAATTGCCGGCACTCGGGAAGATGGATTTTTGGCGCGTCCGATTTATTACGGGATGTTGTTGTTTGCGCAGGCCGGACCCGGGCAGTTGGTGGAGAGCAAACTCGACGGAATAGAACAAGCGCCGCTACTGACTGCCTACGGTCTCCGCGCCATCGACGGGACGATTAAGGTAGTGGCTTTCAACAAGAACGCGGATCGCGGTGTTCACGTGAGAATCGATGCGGGAGGACGTGCACGGCGGGTGACTGCGATTCGGCTACACGCTCCGCGGGTAGATGACACCACGGACACGACGCTTGGCGGATCGGTTGTGGGTGCGAGCGGCGCGTGGTCAGCCCCACAGGAAGAGCAATTGATGCCAGAAAACGGGACGGCGAAAATCATCTTGCCGCCAGCCAGTGCCGCCTTGGTAAGTTTTGATTCGCACTGATCCAGCAGCCCCTCGCTCCGAGTCTCATTACTGTGTTGAAGTGATTTTGGGCGGCGCTCCTTTCCGCCGCCATTGCAACCAATCTTGATCTTGTGACCATCTGCTAGAAATAACAATCAAAATGGCCACACGTGTGGCGCAGCGCTTTGAGCGCGGCGATAAAGTCTGAACAAATTGGCGGACAAGAGTGTCCGCCCCACATTAATCTTGGTCATGGGCGAACCGGATGCAGTGGGGGCCCTTACTCTACCGTTACGGATTTTGCTAAATTTCTGGGTTGGTCGACGTCGCATCCGCGGCGAACCGCGATGTGATATGCGAGCAATTGGAGCGGCACGATTTCTAGGATGGGCGACAACTCCTCCGGGGCTGGAGGAATATAAATTACGTGATCGGCGGCTTCTTTTATTTCTTCGTCTCCCTCGGTGGCGAGGGCGATTACTTTTCCGGAGCGGGCCTTCACTTCTTTCAAGTTTGAAATCGTTTTCTCGTAACGAGTCATGGATAACTCATTGTTTGGATCGCGCGTGGCGATAATCACCACCGGCAGATTCTCATCAATGAGAGCGTTCGGGCCGTGCTTCATTTCGCCGGCAGGATATCCCTCGGCATGAATGTACGAAACTTCTTTGAGTTTCAGCGCGCCCTCGAGAGCAATGGGATAATGGATGCCGCGGCCGAGAAATAGAAAGTCCTGGGCACGCCCGTATTCTTTGGCCAGGTCTTCGCATTGCTCTTCCCGAGTGAGAAGTTGTTCCAGCTTGCCGGGCATCCGCGTCAATTCATGAATCGCTTTTTTGGCAGTCTCTTCATCCATAACCCCTCGCACTTGCGCAAGGTAGAGAGCGAATAAATAGAGCGCTGTAAGTTGCGCCGTGAAAGCCTTGGTGGAAGCCACGCCAATTTCTGGTCCAGCATGAGTGTAGATGGTGCCCGAGGCCTCCCGCGTAATCATCGATCCTACGACGTTACAGATGGCCAGCGTCTTCGATCCCTTGGCTTTCGCCTCACGCTGGGCCGCGATTGTGTCGGCGGTTTCGCCGGATTGCGAAATCAGCAGGGTGATGGTTTCGGGCGCGACGATAGGGTCGCGATAGCGCCATTCGCTGGCATAATCGACCTCGACCGGAATCTTTGCCAGGCTCTCGATCATGAATTTTCCCGCCTGGCCGGCATGCCAACTGGTTCCACAAGCTTCGATATTGATTTTCTTGGCGGCTTTTAACTCACCGTCGGTGATCTCCATCTCACCGAGATAAACGTGTCCAGTATCCTGCGAAATTCTTCCCAGTGTGGTATCGCGCACGGCACGAGGCTGCTCGTAAATTTCCTTGAGCATGAAGTGCTTGAAGCCGCCCTTTTCCGCCATGATCGGGTCCCAGGTAATGTGCTGTACCTGGCGAACCAGCGGTTTGCCATGGAAATCGGTGAGTTGCACTCCGGCGGGAGTTATAACTGCGAGATCGCCATCGCCGAGGAAAAACAGATCGCGGGTGTGGTAGAGGATTGCCGGCACATCCGACGCGACGAAGTACTCATCTTTACCCAATCCGATGACCGCGGGCGGGCCATTGCGGGCCGCGACAATTTTGTCGGGCTCGTTGACCGCGATTACTGCGAGCGCAAAAACTCCGGTTAGTTCAAGAACAGTCTTGCGGACGGCTTCTTCGAGCGAAGGATGATGACCGTTGCCCGTCTTCAAGTAATATTTTTCGACCAGATGGGCAATGACTTCGGTATCGGTTTCCGTGGAAAACTTGTGCCCCTCTTCAATCAGTTTCTTTTTCAGGTGAACGTAATTCTCGATAATGCCGTTGTGCACCACCACAATCGTTCCGCTGCAATCGCGATGAGGATGCGCGTTTTCTTCTGTGGGACGGCCGTGAGTCGCCCACCGCGTATGTCCGATACCGTAGGTGCCGTCGAGGGGATTGAGCCGGATTACCTCTTCGAGATTGCGCAGTTTGCCTTCGGCGCGCCGGATCTGAAGCCCCTGCCCGTTTCCGCACACGGCAATTCCCGCGGAATCGTAACCGCGATATTCCAGGCGGCGCAAGCCCTCGATGATGACGGGGACGACACGTTTTTTCCCAACATATCCGACGATGCCGCACATATGCTTACTCCTATGTCACGCTTGTGCTCTTCTTCGCCGCGTGACAAGCTTGCATCAATCTTCGAGCGAGAAACGAAACTCCTCAATGACTGGATTGGATAAAACTTCGCGAGCCATCCTGGAGATTTCCGCTTCCGCCTCAGCTCGGCTCAGTCCGCCATCCAAGGTGAGCTCGAAATATTTCCCTTGCCGCACTTCTTCCAATCCCCGGTAGCCAAGTTTTTTCAAAGCACCCTGAATGGTCTTGCCCTGGGGATCGAGGACACTTTTCTTTAACGACACATAGACATAAGCTTTCATGAGGGATGCGGATATTATACGTCACGCAAAAGAACGCGAGATTGCACTCCGGTAACGCCCATCCGCTACAGGGGCCCCTGAACGTAGCGCAAGATTTAATCCAGCTCTGCGATTTGGCCATCGAGATGGGCCAGGGCAGATTCCAGCATTGACCGGTGCTGAGGGCTGTGGGTGGCCTGCAACTGTTGCAGGATGCGTTTTCGATTGAGGATTAGACCATCTCTCAGCCGGTATTTGGCCAGTTCATCCGGGGTCGCTGTTGACTTCGGATTACCTCGAGGTTCAGCAAGCTGAGATTGTTGCTCTTCGACGGACTTACTTTCCCATCCTCGGGCCACACGGCAATTGTATCGTATCCGTACCCTAGTCGATTCGCGCTAGGGTCACCGAACGTGCCAAAACAAAAAAAGATTTTTCGCCGCTCCGCCAGCAATATGTTATATGCTTTATTTAACGCGGTAGCTGGATCGTAGTTTTGCTCGAGGGGGAGTAAGTTGTGGACTCGTGCAAATGGCTTCAAACAACCTTGTTGAGTCTAATGGCGAAATGCGCCGTTATGAGGCTCTTCTTCAAACAGCCGATTTAGTCGTCAACCATCAGGAGCTTCCGGATCTTTTTCGCGAACTCGCGCTGCGCCTGCGCGAACTCGCCGATTTTGAACTGGCTAGTTTCTCTCTACACGACTCGCTCAAAAACGTCATGCGGGTGCATACCTGGGAGGGGTCGACCCTTACCACTACGCCCGACGAAGTTCCAGTCGACGACTCCACGAGCGGATGGGTGTGGCGTAACCAGCAGCCGCTGGTGGTCCCGGATGAAAGGCTGGACAAGCATTTTCCGGGTTCCGTAAATTACCTGCGAACCAAAGGCATACGCTCCTACTGCACCCTGCCGCTCACCACGGCGCAAAGACGATTAGGCGCCTTAGGGTTGGGCAGTTCGCGCGAAGACGTATATGGCGAAAAGGACCTGCGTTTGCTTCGCCGTATCGCGGAGTTGGTCGCGCTGGCGGTCGAGAACGCGTTGATGTATGGGGCCCTCGAACTGGAGAAAGACCGGCTTCAGACTCTCCTTGAGGTTAACGCCACATTAATCACCAGTCTCGATCTGCAGGAATTATTTCCCGCGATCTCTGGATTCATTCGTAAAGTCATCCGCCAGGAATATGCCAGCGTTGCCTTGCGCGACGAAGCCACGAATACGCTGCATATACGGGCACTGGATTTTCCTTTGGCAAAAGGCCTCATCGGCGGCGAAATTATGCTCTCTTTGAGCGACTCTATTCCGTGCGTGAGAGCTTTTCAGGGAAACGAGGTCAAGGTCTTCACGCAGGGAGATCTCGTGGGAATGCACTCCGCATTTGCCGATGGAATTCTGGAACAGGGGATTCGGACGTTGTGCTGCATTCCGCTTGTCACCAGGAACGCCATATTGGGAACGCTGAATCTGGCAAGCCGTGAAGACAACGCGTTTATGCTCCAGGATCTCAGCTTCTTGAAGCAAGTTGCCGCACAAGTCGCGATTGCCCTGGACAACGCTCGGGCCTATCGGGAAATCGCGCAGCTAACTAAAAAGTTGGCTACCGAAAAACTTTACCTCGAAGATGAAATACGGTCGGAAAGAAATTTTGAAGAAATTGTCGGCGATAGTCCAGCTTTGAAACGAGTGTTGGGACAGGCCAAGACAGTAGCTCCCAGCGACGCCACCGTACTTATTCTTGGAGACACGGGCACTGGCAAGGAACTTGTAGCGCGGGCAATTCATCGCATGAGTTCAAGAAAAGATGGCAGCTTTATTAAGCTGAATTGCGCCGCGATTCCTACGGGCTTGCTGGAAAGCGAACTGTTCGGGCACGAAAAAGGGGCGTTCACGGGCGCAGTGACGCAGAAAGTCGGACGCCTGGAACTGGCCGACAAGGGCACCATGTTCCTTGACGAAGTGGGCGACATCCCACTCGAACTGCAACCGAAATTGCTGCGGGTGCTTCAGGATCAGGAGTTCGAACGACTCGGCGGCACCAGAACAATTCGCGTGAGCATCCGATTAGTTGCGGCTACTAACAGAGACCTCACAAAGGCGGTGGCGGAACGAGAATTCCGCAGCGACTTGTTTTACCGGTTGAACGTCTTTCCCATCCTCATGCCGCCGCTGCGCGAGCGTGGAAAAGACATACCTTTACTGGTTCGGTACTTCGTGCAGAAGTTTGCCCGCAGAATGAACAAGCAGATCGAAACTATTCCTACAGAGACGATGAACGCGCTACTAGGCTGGGAATGGCCGGGCAACGTAAGAGAGTTGGAGAATTTTATCGAAAGATCGGTAATACTTTCCGACGGGCCGGTGTTGAACGTTCCGCTCGCGGAGCTAAGGCCCGCAAACTACTATGGTTCCCGGACAAACGGAACTTTGGAGACATTGGAGCGCGACCACATCGTGAAAGTGCTCCGTGAAACCGGCGGCGTGATTGCCGGTTCGAGAGGCGCGGCGACGAGGCTTGGCCTAAAGCGCACCACTCTGCAATCAAGAATTCAAAAGTTAAACATTCAACGCGAAGAGTACGAAGATTGATCCTATCCGCCGGCGCTTTCCGGTCGCGCAATTTTTTCCTCGCTTTTTCCCGATTCGACTTGTGTGACGAGAGTTCGGCAAGAGTGCCGTCAGCGCGTCAATAGATCACAAAGAAAACCGTTCACTACATCACTTTCAGCGAAAATCATCCCATTTCGAGAAATTTACCGATTTGGCAGTTTGGAGGCTTGCTTGCCTACTATCTTTGGGACGAGGCCGGAGAAATATGTCAATCGGAAATCACTTCCCCAGCAATGTCGAAGGCTTTCGCGGGTCCGCTGCCTCAATGGAGGCTCGGCGGACGATGCCGGCTTTCGTCGATGGAAGGCGGGTAAAGGTTGGGTCTATCCGGCCAGTTCCGAGCCGTATCGACCCGCTCTACATGTTTTATTGCGGACTGCAATGGCACAGACTTCATGATAGCGGGGCGGGCTGGGAACTGATCCGGGCGTTGCGGTCGCCGGATCGCGGTGTAAGGGGTGTGGCCGCCGCGCTTCTGGCCAAGACCGAGCACGCCCGGCTTCTCGTCCGGGATTTGAGGCGCACCCGCAGTGGGCTTTACCGAATTGCGAGCGAATATGTAAGTCAGAAAATTGCACATGACCCTGATAAGGCGGCAACCGTGAACACTCCCTATGGTTTAGAAATGAGCGAAAATTGCGTCACCTGCAAGTTGCGAAAGAAACATTGGTTCTGTTCTTTTTCTTCCGGCGTTCTGGAGCCGTTCAGCACGGCGAGCCATCTCAGCACTTATCCAGGAAATGCGATTCTTTTTGTGGAAGGACAGATGCCACGGGGCGCATTCGTACTCTGCTCGGGCAAAGTTAAGCTCTCAACAACTTCCCGTGACGGGAAAGTTCTTATCATCAAGATAGCCGAGGCTGGCGAAGTTTTGGGCCTCAGCGCGGTGATCTCTGGGACCTCATATGAGCTTACCGCCGAGACTGCGGTCCCGTGCCAGGTTAACTTCATCGAGCGCGAGGCGCTGCTGCGAATGATGGAGAAACACGGCGAGCTGGGATTTCATTCGGCCCAAGCCTTGAGCACCGATTTTCAGACCGCATATCGCGACATCCACGATCTGGTGCTGGCTCGCTCCTCGGCGGGGAAACTGGCGAAATTGCTCTTGTCGTGGACTCCAAGCCGAGAGAAGTACACGCTCAGCAGCGAGATTAGGATCAGGAACGGCGTCACCCATGAAGAAATGGCGCAGATGATTGGTGCGTCGAGAGAAACTGTTACGCGATTGTTGAGTGATCTGAAGAAGAAAGAATGGATCCGTCTGGAAGGAACGACATTAGTGATTCGCAATCGCACGGCACTGGAGGCCATGTCAGCGTAGAACGGGCGATGGGACAATGGCCGGATCCTCCCCGGCCATCCGCCTCAAAGTTGCGCAGACGATAGCCGCGCTCCCAGTCGCGCGAGTTTGCTCGACATGGATCGTGACGAATTCAGCAATGAGCCCCTTCGCCAAGCCTTGCGCGGCCGGACAGCCGGGGCGGCTGTCGCTACACTAAAAATGAAAACCTAATTCTGCTGTTAGCGCGCGCGGCGTTACATAATGCGTACCGCTGAAAGTGGATAGAAAGTTATACAACGCATAGTTGTTGGCCAGGTTGATGACGGTGAAGCGCGCGCTCACTTTGTACTTGTCGCCGCGCAACAAGTTGTCATGGCCAATGGATATGTCGAAAAGGCTACGGGACGCGATGCGCGGCGGATTGCGATCATCGTTCTCGGTGTTCTGCCCTGGGATTTTTATCAGCGATGAGCCGAATCCCGATGCCGGGCAATTGGACGGCAACGGCGCCGTTGGAGTCGCACGCACACCATTGCAAGTGAACCCGGCCTCGAACTCCTGATCGGCGGAAAGCGGAATTTCTGCCATGTTGGCAGCGCCCAGGCTTACGTTATTTATCCCGTTGATGACTACCGATCCGGGACAGTTGTTATTCGCGTTGATCCCAAAACAGGGCGTCGCTCCGGCGACCAGTCCGCTGTCATACCTCCAGTTGAATCCGATCCAGGGGCCGCGCTTCCATGGCTGATATTGCAAGTGGGTGGTCTGGTTGAATTTCTCATCGTGATCAATGCGAAACGGCAATCCGGCAGCGGTAGCCACCGTGGCGCCGGCTCCGCCAATCTGCGGCTGGAAGAAGCGCGCTGCGACGCTGGAGAAAACCATGAGCGCCGAGAAGCCATGCAGATCGGGCACGCTGACGCGACCCGCATATCCAGGAATCTTGGAGTTGTGCCATTCGATAGGGAAGGTGATTGGAGTGTTTCCGAGGACGCTGAAGTCGTACCCGTTGTGCGTATATTTCGAAATCCACTCACCTGAAAACACTAGATATTTTCCAATTGCCTGCTCAATGCCAGCATGAAATTCGTTGCGAAAACCGGGACTCAACGGATTGGTGGCCGTCGACGAACAAAGAAGCAGCGGATCCAGCACGACATTGCTGCATCCGATGCTGGAGAGCACCAGATTTTCGTTAAACGGGGATTCCAGAGTACGGGCGTAGGAAACGCGCAAAATCGTGTTGGAGTTCTTGATATTGTATGCGGCCCCGACACGAGGTTCGGCTTGCCGCGCGATGGTGATTCCGTTGTAAAGATCGCCGCGTATGCCGAGATTAAAAGACCATTTCCCTTTGGTGATGGTGTCTTGCACGAAGAGCCCGAGTTCCTTCACATCGGTGTGGCCGTTGAAAGTGAAAAGACTTCCGCCACGGGTTAGGTCATAGGGAGCCAGCGTCGGGTTGTAGTAGGGATAAAGAGCAATGCCGGGAGCGTTCGGATTAGCGGAGGTATTTCGCTGATAGATGCCGGTGTTGCCGGGACAGTCTGCGGAAGTAAGGCCCGGTGCCGCAACATATGGGTAGGGGTTGACTGCGCTCGTGGCCGCGGCAGTTATGCATGGTGCGTTGTAAGTTGGATCGACGATTCCTAGCGTGTCGTCCTCGTTAAGAAATGTTTGTTCGTATGTGGCTCCCACCTTGATTTGGTTGATTCCCTTGACGTAAGAGAGATCGGACCGCAGTCCCGCATTGGTGAGAGTGCGGTTCTGTCCCACGGACTGCCGCTGAAGACTGGGCGGACCCAGATCGGAGAACGGATCGCTGCTGGGATAGTAGTTGTAATCGTCGCGGCGCACGAACGCGCCCAAAGTAAATACTGCGTTTGTATTCACAACATGCGTCCAGGAGGGCGCGATGTTAAACGTGCCAATCTTGGAGCGCTGATCCGCCGGCCCCACGATAGTTCCGTTCGGGCCTGATGCCTCCGAAAACTGCCATTTGGGGTTCGATTCCATTCAGTCCGCTCCACGGCGTCGCGTCTTGTGAGTCGAGCGAATTCGGCGTCTGAAACCAACTGCGGCTGTAGCCGAAGTTGAGGTGAATGGTGTCGGCATCCCTCAGTTGATAATCCACGCGGTCGAACACGTTTTGCTCGTTGCCCTTGTCATGGAGCACGGTGAATTCCGGCGGATCGAGGAAGCGTCCCGTATTCAAGCCGCTTGCGGAGATGAAGTTCCCCCAATTTTTGCCGCCGTATGAAAGATCGGCGGTGACGTTGGCCGTTCCAAAGGATCCATAGGAAGTGGTGATGTCGCCGCGAGGCGTGGTGACGCCCAGACCGGAACGTGTGGTCGCTACAATCACTACGCTGGTCTTGCCTCCATATTCCGCCGGCGGCGCGCCGGAGATTACTTCCATGGAGTCGATCGACTCCAACGGAACCTGATTGGAAAACACCTTGCTTTGCTGATCGGTAATCGCCTGACCGTCGACTGAGAACGAATTCTCGGCGTGATCGCCCAAACCGTGGAACAAACCGTTGGAATCTGCGGCAATGCCTGGTGTCGACAAAGTAATCAGCGAACTTAGCGACGAAGATGAGCTTTCCAACGGGAGTTTGGCAAAAAGATTTTTGTCAATGTCAGAGTGAAACGTCGAATCGTTTTCCAACAAGTCTCCCGCCTCGCCTTCGACGTTTACCGTCTCCGAAGATCCAGCTATCTGTAGATTTATCGTCATATCTAAGGGAACGGCGGAACGTACTTCCACATCCTGCGAATAAGAGGCAAATCCCGCGACCTTAACGCTCAAATGATACGGATTGAACGGCACATTGGCGAAGCTGAACCTGCCGGCATTGTCGGTGTTGGCGGACCTGTCAAAGTGACTGACCGGATTGTGAATTTCAACCGTGGCATTGGGAACGGCAGCCCCCGAAGTGTCTAGCACGGTGCCATCGATAGAGGCGGAGTTGGATTGCGCATTGACATGGATGCCTACGGCGAAAGAAAAAATCACAACAATAGCCGCGCGAAGCGACTTCTTGTAAGAAGAATGCATATATCCTCCGAATGGTTTTTGGGCTCGGTCGTTAAAAGTCGTTTTTCAGGGGACGGAAACGACTAGAGCGACGGCGGAGGACGAATGCGAAGGGATAAAACGACGGCGGTACTGCGAAGGATAACGTCAGGAGTAAGGCTGGCGATTGCGCTCTCCATCACCGGAATTGGCTGGTAGATGGAGGTGCCAATCACTCCGCAATGAGCGATGGAGCAAATCGAACATTCGTGACTTGGAAGTTTGGAGTTATCGGAATGTACGTGGACTGCCTGGGCAAAACCGGTGAGTGCAATGAGCAGAACGCCAAGCAGCGCAAGCGTTTTTACGAACCGTCCGCGAGCTACGATTGCGTCAGTCACAATGTATCGTTCCAGGTACACTTTTGGATGCATGTGCGATGCTAGAAAAATTAGATTGGTTGCACCGCGATTACAATCCGAAAAGCTCGCGCAAACGCTTGGTTTGTGCCCGGCTGACGGGAATTTCGGTCTGTTTCTTGTCATCCATCCGCAGTTGATAAGAACTTTTAAACCAAGGCACGACTTCTTTGATTCGATTAATGTTGACGAGATAGGAGCGATGGGCACGCCAGAAGGAATTGGGATCGAGGCTGCCTAGGAGCTCTTCTAAAGTGCGGCAATTGGATTGCCCTTCCATGCCGTTCAGTCCGGTTGTTACAACGCTGATGATTCCGTCTTCAATGGATGCGTAGCAGATGTCTTTTTGGCTCACCAGGAATAGACGTCCTGCGGCTTTCAGCAGAAGCTTCGAACTCTGCGGCTTCTGCGCCTCCAGCATTTTCACTAAAGTCTCAAGCTTGTCAGAAGCGGCGCTGCTGGTTTCCATCTTCGATCGAGCTTTCTGTACGGATTGCGCGACTCGCTTTTTATCGAATGGCTTGAGCAGATAATCGACCGCGTTCACTTCGAAAGCTTTCACCGCATACTGATCGAAGGCGGTGGCGAAAACGATTTTGGGAAGCGCAACTTTGCGATCGAGCAGTTTCTTGATGACGCCAAAGCCGTCGAGTCCGGGCATTTGTACGTCGAGAAAAACCAGGTCAGGATTGTGCTCGCGAATCAGATTAATGGCGTCGAGGCCGTTCTCTCCCTGTGCCACGACGTCAATGTCACCGATATTTTTCAGAAGAAAGGCCAGCTCGTCGCGAGCTAACTGTTCGTCGTCGACAATTACTGTGGATAGAGACATAAAGCCGTCGTTGGTCCTTGGTCGTCCGTCGTTGGCCGGCCGTTGTCAATCTGAGTTCGACTGCTTGAGTATAGTCCGTATGCTTGCGAAGAGACAGAACGCCAGGCTGATTTGCCGTGAAAGTAGACCCTTCCTCCATCAAACCTGAATATAAATTACGATGGAGCGGGGGCGTCCCGGACACGCAAAACAAACACGCGCTAAACTGAATTCTCATGAACTACATTTACGGAATTAATGCGGTTGCGGAGGGATTAAAAGCCCGGGCGCGGGCATTCAGTTGGGTCGCGGTGTCCAAAGAGCGGCACGATTTGCGCCTGCAACGCGTAGTGGATGAATCCCGGAAGCAGGGTATCGCGGTGCGATTTGTTTCGCGCGCCGAACTCGATCAGATGGCGGGAAATAACGCGCATCAGGGCGTGGTCGCAGTTACGTCAGCAAAGCAATACAACGATTTGGAAGATGTTATCGAAGTTAAACGAGGACAATACTCGCTGATTGTAGTGCTGGATGGCGTAG
Source organism: uncultured Acidobacteriaceae bacterium (assembly GCA_963849315.1). Lineage (GTDB taxonomy): Bacteria > Acidobacteriota > Terriglobia > Terriglobales > Acidobacteriaceae > PALSA-188. Next base: position 170,728 of record CAWKGT010000003.1, read on the forward strand.
AAGATCCACACAATCTGGGAGCGGTGATTCGGACCGCGGATGCTGCTGGCGCGGACGCGGTAATTATTCCCGAACGGCGCGCGGCCAGTGTGACTGCGATTGTGGCAAAGGCTTCGGCGGGAGCCAGCGAACATCTGCCGATGGCCAAGGTCACCAACATCGCCCGCACGCTGGAAGAATTAAAAGCCAAAAACATTTGGACCGTCGGCCTCGATGAACGCGGTCCCAAAAGCTACGACGCCCTCGACTACAACATGGATTGCGCCATCGTCCTCGGTGCCGAGGGCAAGGGCATTCATCAACTGGTGGCGCGAAAATGCGACTTTCTTGTCTCTATTCCGATGCTGGGCAAGGTGCCTTCGTTAAATGTTTCGGTGGCGGCGGGAGTCATTCTGTATGAAATCGTTCGCCAGCGCGGATTAAAAGCGGAGCCGCCAAAATCCAAATGAAGTGGTTCTTGCTGGCGCTTACGGTTTTTATACTGAAAACATCCGCGCTTTCTCTTGACCGAGAAGCTTTCACCTTCACTAAATACGATCTGGACATTCAAATCGATCCCCAGCAACAACGTCTTGAAGTGCGCGGAAAGCTGGACGTCAGGAACGATTCCAGCTCTGCCGAAAAAAATATTTGCTTGCAGATTTCGTCCACTCTGAATTGGGTCTCAATTAAAATTGGCGACGTTCCTGTCGATTTCATCGCGCAACCTTACACATCGGATATTGATCACACAGGCGGACTGTCCGAAGCGATCGTGACCCTGCCGCAAGCGATTCCTCCACAAGGTTCACTCGAGCTCGAAGTCGGTTACGAAGGAATCATTTCACTCGATGCGACGCGCCTCACCAGGCTCGGCGTGCCCAAGGATAAAGCGGTGCAATCCGATTGGGACGAGATTGGAAAACAGTTCACCGCCGTACGCGGAATCGGCTACGTAACCTGGTATCCGATCTCTACCGCGGCTGCCGATTTATCGGACAAGGACGCTGTGTTCGAAACAATCTCGCGCTGGAAGCGTCGGGAAACGCAATCGACGCTAAAAGCCGAATTGCATTTTTTGCAAGGTGGTGCAGAGGAGAATCCGACACTTTTATGTGACGGCAAAGAAACCACTCACAATGCGGAATCTCACGTTCTTACAACCGATTGTTCGTTTTCACCGATCGGTTTCGATGTTCCTTCATTTGCTGCCGGAAACTATGCCTCGTTGGAACGCCCGGAGATAAATATCGATCATTTACCCGAGCACGCCGCCGCAGCCCAGAACTATGCCTTGGCGGCTCAGTTGGCTCTTCCTTTCGTTACCGAATGGTTTGGCCCATCGCAAAGGAAGCCGCAGGTTACTGAACTCGGGAACGCTCAATCCTCTCCCTTCGAAAGCGGAACCGTCCTGTTTACGCCGCTAGTCAGTGACGATTCCACAAAATATACTTTGGCCGCCGTGCATCAACTTACCCACGCGGCGTTCCCGTCGCCGCGACTTTGGATATATGAAGGCCTGGCGCACTTCGCTCAAGCCGTCGCCGTTGAAAACAAGTCTGGACGCCAGGCAGCGCTCAATTTCATGGGCGTGCATCTCGCATCAATTACCGCCGCCGAAAAATCTGCGCTGGAGAAACATAATCCTAATGGCGAGGCGGCCGAGTCGCTGATCAATGCCGATGCGGAAGAGTTTTATCGCAGCAAGGCAATGTATGTCTGGTGGATGCTGCGTGATTTGGTGGGCGATCAGGCGCTGAAAAAATCGCTGGCGGCTTACCGCCCAAATGAAGATAAAGATTCTTCGTACATGCCGCGACTTATTCAGGCGCAAACCAAGCGTGATCTCGAATGGTTCTTCGATGATTGGGTTTACCGCGATCACGGATTGCCGGATTTCCGCGTGCAATCGGCGTATCCGCGCAAACTTGTGAGCGGGGGATACATGGTGACCGCGACCGTCGAAAATCTTGGCAACGCCGGGGCCGAAGTTCCGCTGATTTTAAAGATGGAAGGAGGCGAAATCAGAAAGTCACTCGAGGTTCGCGCAAAATCGAAAGCATCGATCCGGATCGAATCTGCGACTACTCCCGACGAAATTATTTTGAATGACGGCAGCGTCCCGGAAAGTGACATCAGCAATAACACATACAAGATCGTACTGCCGCAAAGTTAGCCGCGTGATAAGTTGATTTCATGTTTCGGAGAATATCGACCGCACTCTTATTTCTTTATTTTTTCGGGTTTTCCATCGCCCCGGCCCAAACAGAATCATCATGGTCCGTCCGTTGGCAGCCTTCCAAGCTGAGCAATGGCTCGCCAATAATTTTTCAAATCGCCCCGCCAACCCATTTGAAATCTCTTACGGCAAAATGGCTGGACCATGAAGTTTATTTTGCATTCGATCCCCGTAACAAGAAATGGTTAGGATTCGCCGGCGTAAGCCTGGAAACGAAGGCGGGAAAATATCCCATGCAACTTAGCGGAGTCACCAGCAAGGGAACGAAAATTTCTTTTACCCGGCAGATCGCCATCACGCGAGGCAAATACACCAGCATCGCCGTAACCGTAGGAAAGCAGTTCACTCAGCCCGATTCTGAGCAACTCAAAAAGGCCGCGGAAGACAAGACCTTCAAGCAGGAGACATTTGCCCGTGTTAATCCCCTTCGCGAATGGTCGGGAAAATTCGATCCACCAGTAATCGCGCGCACCTCCGACGTGTTCGGCACGCAGCGCACATTCAATGGAGAAGTCCAAAGTACGCACCAGGGACTCGACTTCGCTGTTCCCACCGGCACTCCCGTCGTAGCGGTGAATAGCGGAACCGTCTTAGTGGCGCGTCCACTGTTCTTTGAGGGAAATTGCGTGATGCTAGACCACGGCCAAGGTCTGCTATCGATTTATATGCATCTTTCGGAATTCAAAGTTAAGGAAGGCGAGCACGTTGTTCGAGGACAAATCATCGGAGTGAGCGGGGGCACAGGACGCGCGAGCGGCCCACACTTGCATCTGGCCATCCGTTGGGAGGGGTTATATCTGGACCCGGCCATCCTCTTAAAATTGAAGATGCCATAAATTTCGTCGGATGTTGAGACGTGTCCGGCGGCGGTCGTGCGCCGCGATATCGAACATTCGAAATTCGAAATGCCTTAAATTTTTTCCGTAGCACGAACAAAACTCCACAAATCTATCCGTATGTTGCATCTAGTCTGGCAGAATCTGCCGACCATACTGGATTCCAGACTTGGGTTATGACCTTTATTATTAACTAGATAGGTAGCAAGAAAGCGCGCCAATGGCGGGCAGGAAGGGCTTTAGTTGTTCGGATTTCGTAACAAATTCATTGAATGTGAAGAGGGGAGTCCCCAGATGTTAAAAGACTGACGGCACTGTTAGCAAAAGCGACCGGGGAAGCGCTTTCAGCAATCTTGCAAGATAGTGCCAATCGGGAGCGTTGAGACCCCCTCATCGAGCTCCCGATTTTTTTGTTTACCCGAAGGCTTGCTGCGACTCACCGAGCGCCGATCCGGAGATGGGAAGCACCGTACTGTTCTCGACCGCAACCCCATCGCGGAAGCTGACGTACTTTCCAGAAATGGCGGGAACCCGGTCGCCAGGAACCAAAATTCCCACGAGGTTCAGCGGGTCAGCGGCGGAGACGGTAACCGCCTGACCATCCGGAGGCATTTTTCGCGTAGCTCGCAGCGACTCGAGCGCAACGGGAAGCGCGAATTGCTCGCCGATAAATCCATCGATGAAACGGCCACCGCGGATTTCGCCGCGGTCTTCAAGGCGGCGGTAGGCAACCTGAAGTTCGCGCCACTTTGGCAGATTAGTTTCCCGAGTAAGAATGTCGCGGAACACGACCCCGTAACGTTTCAGCAACATCCAGCACGTGGCTTCCACGGCGCGATTGCGTTCCACAGCATGGTCGGTATAGAGCAAAGCCCAGCGTCCCGAGCTGTGCCGTGGACGCGCCGTGCGCCCCTTGCCCTGACCGGCGCGGCGCTTCGGATCAATCAGCGACCGCAGATTGTCGAAGCCGTCGGCGGTCACGACTCCCGCGGCCACGAGTTCCCATAACGCGGTTTCTATTTCTGCTTTTAATTTATCGGTGCCGCGGACGATGTCGGCGAAGAAGGATGCCCCGCGATGACGTAGGAAATCGAGGACTTGTTTCGCGCCTTCGCTCAAGCCCCGTGCATTAGGATCCGCCGACGCGGGATTATGCGGCGACATCCAGTCCGCATCTTCGCGCACAAAAAAAGTAATCGGCGCGACGCTGGTTGGCATCACACGGCGGTTTTTCCGCGGCGCATCTGCCTCTTCAGGCCTCGGCGGGCCGTAATCTATTGTCGCAGGATGCGGCGAGAGCCGGCCCCACCCCACGGCGCCAGTTAAACAAAGTTGATCGAGCCATTGCGGATCATAGTTCGCAATTCGCCTCGCTAGGATATGCCGCTCCCAGGCATTCGCCGGGATCTCGAATCCCTGTAACTGCCGGAGCACTTCGAGCGTTGCCCGCTCGCCCTGCATTTGCGAGCCGGGCGCAAGTTTTTGCCAGCGCATGAGCCAGCGCATAAATTGCGCCGCCGTGACGGGCTGAATCTGCTTTCTAAGGGTCGCGACGGTGAGGCGATGGATCCGCGCCAACAACCGCCGGTCGCACCATTCGATTTCCCGGTGGTGCGGGCTTTGCCCGTGTGGGTCGGTATGCTCGTGTGGCGCGGGCACTCCTGCCCGCGAAGCAGCATCCGTAAACTTCCCCCGCAAAACCGCACCGCTGGCTTCCATGCGAAGTAACGCCTGTCCGATGTCGGCAGGTAGAAGCCCCAGCAAGGATGCAAGGTCGGTTGCAGTAGTCGGCCCGATGTGCGACACCCATCCGGTCACGAGCGAGAGCAACACATCTTCGCGGGTGGGAACGGTCCCAGGAATCTCGCCGGGTTGCGGGACAAACTTTGCCTCCGGAAACAACAACGAGAAAGATCTGGCGCGTTCAGCAGTGACCCAATAACCGCGAACACCAACCTGAGCGGTCGTAACGCGACCCTGGTCCGACAAATATTCAAAATACGCCTGCCATCGAGGATGAGCGTCAGCCACGTAGGGACAGCCGCCCTCGGCTGTCCAACCGAGCGAAGCTCGGTCAGTCGGGAGTGGATCGCCTGAAACGATAGCTGAGGTTTGCTCAGCCGGACAGACGAGGACGTCTGCCACTCCGCGATTGACGGGCAGTGCGATCAGCGTGTGCAACACATCATGCAATTCGTCTGCGTCCCGCACGTCGGGCCAAGCTTCTTCTCGCACTTGCGCAATCGCCGCCGGATCCAGCTTGCCGACTTCCTCCAGCACCGACTCCGGCAAAATTCGCCGCATCTCGACCGCGCGTGCACGCCGTTCCTCCAGCGGAGCATCATCCAAGTACGCGTAAGGATTGGCGTTCAGAATTTCATGCGAAAATTGCGATGGCACCGGAGTATCCACGGCCACGCAACGGATTCGGCCATCTGCCATTCCGCTGAGCAAATTTTTTAGTCCATCAATGTCCATCGCTTCATGAAGAACGTCTTTCATCACTTCGTCAACCAGCGGATGTTTCGGAATTTGAATATCCCCGACGATATTTTCCTGGCAGGCGGCTACATCGGGAAAAACGGAAGCCAGCAAATCGTCGGCGCGCATACGTTGAATTTGCGGCGGAACTTTCTTGCCGCCTTGGAAGCGCAGCAGCGCTAAAGAGCGGTTCGCATCCCAGCGCCAGCGCGTCGCAAATATCGGAGAAGTGCATGCCGCCTGAATTAATACTTCCTCAACACTCTCGGCGTTCAAAAAATGAAAAACATCGGCTAACGGAAAACTATGCTGCTCGGCGAGGGCGATATTGAGCCCGTTGTCGGTCGCAGCGGCTTGCAGTTCGAAATTAAAACTGCGGCAGAAACGCTTGCGCAGAGCCAATCCCCAGGCCTTGTTGATACGTCCGCCAAAAGGCGCGTGGATCACTAACTGCATACCGCCGCCCTCGTCAAAAAACCGTTCCGCGATGACGGTGTCTTGCGTGGGGACGGCGCCCAAAACCGCGCATCCTTCGAGCACGTATTGGATCGCTTGCTCCGCGCCAGAATCATCAAGGCCGCATTCTTCTTTCAACCATGCGACTGCGGCAGCAACCTCGGGCTGATTTTGCGAAAGTCCAATCGGCGAAGTGTTGGGCAGCATTTCGCTGATCTGTCGTCGAAAATCGGCGACGTGTAGAGACAATTCCTCGGTTCGCGCCGGAGCTTCACCTCGCCAGAAAGGAACACTGGGCGGCGCGCCGTGGGCATCTTCGACGATTACGCGTCCCGATTTCCCTTCGACCCGGCGGATGCGCCAGGAACTGTTTCCCAGCAGCATGATGTCGCCGGCGTTGCTTTCCACCGCGAAATCTTCGTCGAGCGTACCGACAACGGTTCCTTCCGGCTCGAGCACCACGGTGAACAAAGCAGTCTCAGGAATTGCGCCCCCGCTCGTGATTGCCGCGAGCCGGGCGCCCCGACGCGCTCGAAGCTTTCGATTCACTCGGTCCCGATGGAGGTAAGCACCGTAACGTCCCCGGCGTGCCGCAATACCTTCGGCAAGCATTTCCAGAATCGAATCGAAGATTTCTCGAGAAAGATTTCGGTAGGGATACGCCTTCCGAACCAGCGAGAAAAGCTCATCCTCATCCCACCCGGCTTCGGGAAGCTCGTGTGGCGCGGGCACTCCCGCCCTCGTGCTGGAAGGTTCCAACAATGGCTCTTTAGTCGCAACAGAATTATCGCCGCCGTCAGACGCGGGCAAGAGTGCCCGCGCCCGTCCTTCGGCGGCACAGATGGCCACGATCTGTTGCGCGAGTATGTCGAGCGGAGTATCGGGGATAATAATGCGATCCAAATCGCCATGCTTTATCGCTCGCACGAGCGCGGCACATTCCTGAAGCTCATCGCGAGTAGTCGCAAAAAATCGCCCTTTGGGAGTTGCGCCGCGCCAGTGGCCCGAGCGCCCGACTCGCTGCAACGCCACGGCAATCGCCCGCGGCGAGCTAATTTGCACGACCAGATCGACCGTACCAATATCGATCCCGAGTTCGAGCGACGCCGTCGCGACCAGTACTTTTACTTCTCCATCTTTGAGTCGCTTTTCCGCGGTAAGGCGCAGCTTGCGCGAGAGACTTCCGTGATGCGCCGCAACTTTGTCTTCGCCAATGCGTTCCGCGAGATGATGAGAAAGCCTTTCCGCCAGCCGCCGTGTATTTACGAACACGAGCGTTGACCGGTGTTGCTCCACCAATTCGACGAGGCGGTTGTAAATCTCGTCCCACATTTCGTTGGTGGCGATGGCGCCCAACTCACTCGCCGGAATTTCGATGGCGAGATCGAGCTTACGCTTGTGGCCAACGTTAACGACAACTGGCGCAGGACGAGAATTTCCTGTGAGAAAATGTGCGATCTCTTCAATGGGCTTTTGCGTGGCGGACAATCCGATGCGAATCAGCGGGCGTTGAGTAAGAGCTTCCAGCCGCTCTAGAGATAACGTCAAATGCGCGCCGCGCTTGTCATCGGCGACGGCATGAATTTCGTCGACAATCACAGTTTCGACATCGCGCAGAATCGCACGGCTTTTCTCAGCGGTCAGCAGGATGTAAAGCGATTCTGGCGTGGTCACCAGAATATGGGGAGGCCGTTTCAACATTGCGCGCCGCTCCGGCATCAGCGTGTCCCCGGTGCGGACGGCGGTACGAATCTGCGGCATCAGCAAACCGCGCTCGCCCGCCATCTGAAGAATTTCCCCGAGGGGTCCTTCAAGATTTTTCTGAATGTCATTGCCGAGGGCTTTTAGCGGAGAAACGTAGAGAACTTCGGTGCGATCCTGCAAATCTCCCGCCAGCGCTTTGCGGACCAGGCAGTCAATGCAAGCGAGAAATGCCGCCAAAGTCTTCCCGGAACCAGTGGGTGCTGAGATTAAAGTTGTTTGCCCAGCCAGAATGTGCGGCCATCCCTGCTCCTGCGGCTCGGTTGCGGTCCCGAAGCGATTAACAAACCAATCCCGGACAAGGGGATGAGCCCAATCGAGGGAGGATACCATTGAGACTTTCGATGAAAGTGACACCGTAAATCTATCTTAAATGCAATCTTCGTTTTCGTAAAACTTTCGCCCCAGGACGACTGTTCGCTCGCATCGTTCGTTGGGGGGACTCTTGTGCGCGGGATTTAGGGGGCAAGTCACAAGATGAGGCGCTTAGTTCGTCGGCAGATGAGGCCATCTGCCGCTACGCGATCTTTCGCCTAGTCGCTGGTTGGCAGTTACTTCAGCACCAGCGTGATCTTAATCGCATCTTCAATCCGCTCGATGGCAGCCTTATCCAGCCGGCCATAGTACCCCACAAAGCGAGACACCTGAATCGCTCGGATATGTTCCGCTTTGGCAATGCTGTCCATTTTCAGTCCGCCCGAGCCTTTCGATAAATGCGCGTGGCTCGGATAAGTGCGCTTCACGTTGGAAGCATCGGTAATCGGGATTACTACCACAACAGGACTGTTGGCGTTGATAGAATCCCTGCTGAATACGATCACGGGCCGCGTCCCGGCTTGCTCACTGCCCTCGCTCGGGTCGAGGCGGGCACTGAACACGTCACCGCGAACGGGTTTTGGAAGTACGTGCTTTGGAGCGCTCATGAGCCTTTTCGGTGGCGCGCCATGCCGCCCCATCACTTTGCTCGAACTCTTTGGCTAAAGCGACGGAGTCGCGCTGATAGTTCGGATCGCTCGCCATACCGGCGAAGGCTGAGTCGATTTCAGAATCGGTAAGCGTATGCAGTTTTTCCTCGATCGCCTGCACTACAAATTCATTGAAACTGGAAGCCGCGTGCGATCTCTGGATAGCGATCTTGGTCCGTTCGTACACACGCCTCGGAAGACGAACGGTGGTGTTCTGATATTTTTTCCTGTGGGCTTCCGGCACTGTTGGACCTTTCCCCTCCGAATCTCGTGCAATTATGATAGCATATTCTCTATCATAGTAAGTTCCAGGTGGCGCGATTTTCATGATGTGTCCAAAGCCATGTCAGGATTGAACAACTGTCGACGTAAAGACAACGGTAAGGGATTCAACCGAGACCAGCGGGACAAGCCGCCACAATTTCCGACCAGGGTGCAAGGCGGCCTTTCATTGGAAACCTGGTCAGGGGGCGCGCTTATCGCTGCCCTTCGTGGTTCTTGCAAGGAGCCAGGTTCATTGGTGCAGGCTCGGGAACGTGAACATAAGAGGGATGACCGAGCTCGGGACAAAAAGCTAGCGGGACGGAGGTAACAAATCGGTTTCCGAAGTTGAACGTCCGGCACACTGCGAAGCTGCGCTTCGCTGGACAGCCGAGGCGGCTGTCCCTGCGCATTCCTAACAGAGTGCTAGAATCGCGCGATGTCCAGGAAGCGTGCCCGGAAAATCAAGCTACTACTCTTCGACGTTGACGGTGTTCTCACCGACGGCAAACTTTTCATCTTCCCTGCGCCTGCGGGGGCCCAGCAGACTACATCACAACATGCTGCGAAACATGGCGGCCAAGGCGGCTTTGGACTGCACAGCGAATCTTATATCGAAGCTAAGGGATTCCATGCGCACGATGGAACCTCGATCTCTCTTGCTCGCCTAGCTGGAATCAAGACCGGCCTGATCACGAAGAGAATTTCTGAGACTGTGGCCCTTCGCGCCCGCGATCTAAAGCTGGAATTCGTTTATCAGGGAATTCAAGATAAACTCACCGTTTTCGAAGAGATTATAAAAAAGGAAGGGATCAAATCGTCAGAAGCAGCGTTTGTCGGCGACGACATCATTGATCTTCCGGTAATGCGCAATTGCGGCCTCGCCATCGCGGTGGCCAATGCCCGAGCCGACGTTAAAGAAGAGGCTCATTATGTGACGGAACATTCAGGAGGCGACGGCGCTCTCCGGGACGCGGTCGAATACATTCTCGAAGCGCAAGGCAAATGGAAAAACGTGATGGAGAAATACATCGGCCAGAGAAGTTCGAAGAGATTGGCAGGCGACAGCCAGTAGCAAGCCCGGCGCTATTCGAAACCCGCCGGCTGTGTGGCATTGCTCGGGTCGACAGCCGGCGGGATTTCTCTCCTTACTCACCCTGTGTTTTCAGGAGCGATTACAGAATCCAACCCAGCGATCCCCAACAAGTTTCGCGATAAAAACCTTTTTTGTCCAACCTATTCCGGAATTACGGTTGGGTGCGATGCCATCAAAGCAGCAAATCGTGGATCGGTTCTCAATGCCGCAAACTCCGGGTCTTTGTAGGCGCCCTCAACCCCTTTGTACCCTTCTTCCATCGCTCGCCGCAAATATTCCAGTGACCGTGTATTGTTGCCTGCCTTTGCGTAAAGCCCGGCCAAAACATAGTCGTAGTGCGCCCGGTCCTGCGGAGAAGATATCCGTCCCGATACACCGTTTATGGAAGTATGCTCGAAAATCTCTGGATCAAGTTGCAGCGCCTTGGCATAAGCGACCGTAGCGGCTTCAAATTCTTGCTTGGAAAAATAGGCCGCGCCGAGGTTGCTATAAAAAGATGCTGAACTGCCATTGATCTGAATTGCCTTCTTGTATTGTTTCAGCGCCCTTCCGGTCTTCTTCTCCAGATAATCGACGACCCCAAGGTTGTTATAGGCGTCGGCAAATTTGCGGTCCGCTTTGATGGAGTGAGTGAAATCCTTCGAAGCCTCGCGATATCTCTGCACTTCCAGTTCAACAATTCCCGCTTTGTTATAAAGACGCGGATTGTTCGGGGTTTTTGCGATCGCGGCCTGGTAAAAATCGAGAGCGTCGAGATAAGATTTCTTGGCCCGCAATAAGTCCGCTGTCTTTTCCAACTGTTCCACAGACTCTGAGGCTGAAGGGATTCCGCGGCCGGGCGGCGCCACTTGTACCTGCTCTGAAGCTAAATTCTGACCTTGTAAGCTGAGCGTGAGGCCGATGAATAGAAGCGGAAGGAAAGTTAAGCGCGAAGCACGGGACATAAACTCACCATTCAAACTTAATTAGCGGCTGATCCTGCATCTTGTCCACGCTCGCACCCAGTCAATGCGGACTGGCTTCATTGCCACCCGGAGGCTTCGGTGGAGGATCAACTGACTTGTCGCCCTTAAAGATACCCGTAATTTTACCCAACAGTCCCTTTTTCTTTTGCGCCATGTCAGAAGGCGCGGTGTTTGGCTCCGCCGCGGCGGACGTGTTTCCCGCAACATTCGGTTGCGGAGGCGGCAAAGCTTTATCATTCCCTAAGCCGAAGATCCTCGAAAAGAATCCGCGAGCGCCCGGCTGGTCGCACGTTGTGTTTGGTTCCGTTCCTGATATGAATGCCGCGGTATAGGTTTGTGGGCACGCCGCTGTGGGCAGCAAATTAGTGGTCTTGTCGAGTTGTACATCCACCACGCCGGTGGGCTGAGTGAAGGGCTTGAGGTTGGAATACTGCGGCAACGCGGTCGCCTTTTTCATGAATTCCGCCCAGATCGGCAACGCGGTTTGCGCCCCACTAAGCCGGATATCGCTGTAATCGTCATACCCTACCCAAACGATGCAGAGCAGGTTGCTGGTGTATCCCGCGAACCAGCCATCGTGCGACGTTCCGGTTTTTGCGGCAGCCGGAGCATTGAACGCATATTTGCCGCGCACATCGAACGCCGTCCCAAAATTCAGCACGCCGCCCATCATGTCCGTCATGACATAAGCGACTCTGGGATCGAGGACAGGGCGTTTCTCCGGCTGGAAATTCACGATGACATCGCCGCTGGAGTTGCGGACGGAGTTGATCATTACCGGTGAAAGCCGCGTGCCTTCGTTGGCAAAGACCGTGTATGCCGCAGCCATGTCGAGGGGCGTGGCGTCGTAAGCGCCCAGAGCCATGGCGGGAGTTGGTTTCACCGACGTGATTCCGGCCAACTTGGCGAGGTCTGCGACCTTGTCGTACCCCACTTGTTGCGCAACCTCTACGGTCGCATTGTTGAGCGACATGGCGAGCGCATATCGGGCGGTTACTTCTCCGTGATATTCCTCTTTATAATTTCTGGGCTCGTAGATTTGATCGCCGTAGGCAAATGTGCTCGGCTGGTCTAAGACGATTGAGGCCGGGGTAAGCACCGGGCTGGCGCCGTTCACTGCCGTATTGATCGCCGCGGCATACACGAAGGGTTTAAAAATCGATCCGGTAGGACGCTTAGCCACCGCGTGGTCAAGTTGACTGAAAGCGTAATTGCGTCCGCCTACCAATGCCAGCACCTCGCCGGTATGCGGATCCATCGCGATGAGTGCCACCTGTGCCTGGGGTCCGGGCTCGACCGTGGTTTCGTATTTGTTCTTGCCGATTTTGACCCGTTTGGTGCGCCGCTTTTTCACCTGCTCGTCCACCAGCTTCATCCCAGCATCGACGGCTTGGGCGGCGACACTTTGAAGATTGGGATCGAGAGTCGTGTAAATGCGGTATGACTGATCGTTTAATTCGCGTTCATTTAGCTTGCTGATTAAAGTGTCGCGGACCAGATCGACGAAATATGGTGCATCACTGGCTTCAACGTTCGGTGGGGCCAATTTCAACGGACTGGCCTTCGCCCGGTCGGCTTGCTCTTTGGTGATCGCATGAGTTTCGACCATACTGTCGAGCACTAAATTACGGCGTTCCAGCGCGCGCTCAGGATGCCGATATGGCGACAAGTAGCTTGGCCGCTGAATGATACCCGCCAACAACGCGGATTCAGGGAGGGTTAGGTCTTTGAGATCTTTGTTGAAATAAGCGCGCGAGGCTTCGCCGAATCCGCTAATGGCAAACGATCCGCGCTGGCCCAGATCGACCCAATTCGCATAAATCTCGAAAATTTGCTGCTTGGTGAACTTCTGCTCCAGTTCCTCGGCAATCAGCATCTCGATAAGTTTTCGCCGGATGGTTTTTTCTGGAGTCAGAAAGAATCCACGCGAAAGTTGCATAGTGAGAGTCGATCCGCCCTGTTCATGCCGTTGCCGGGTGAAATCAATCCATGCCGCTTCACCCATCCGGACGAAATTGACGCCGCTATGCTCGAAGAAACGCCGGTCTTCGATGGCCAGCACCGCCTGTACGAGAACGTTCGGAATATCGTCGTACTTAATCACCTGCCGTTTCGAGCGCTGTTCGGCGTCGAAGAGCGAGGTGATTATCTGCGGCTCAAGCTCGTATGCTTCGAGTTCACCACCTTGTCCCGAAATACGGTCGATCTTGCCGCCGGTGACGTGGATGGTTGCGGTCTCCTGGCTGTGATAGGACTCCGGCCCGGGTTCGACTTCAATCCCGCTATTCAACAGCCGATAATTTCCAACTGCCGATTGTCCACTCTTGTCCCCGTAGCCGGCTTGGCGTAGCTCTGCCGCGATCTCGCGAGGTTCGATTTTTTCGCCGAGATAAAGCCTGGGAGGGATCGCGTAAATTTTCGCGGAATTACTGAAAACCTGGCCTTTGAAGCGACGGCTGATGACGCGGTCATATTTGACGTAGTAGTACGAGAAAAAAGCGCAGATTGCGATCGCCAGGACCAAAAACACGGACAGCGCGATCCGGACGACCGGATCATGGGAGATAAAACCTTTGCTAGGCTTTTTCGTTCTTTTCTTTTTCGGGAACTTAAGTTTAATGGCCACGGGGAAACGAAGGATGCATATTCTTGAGATGACAGTTACCGCTCGCTGGGTTATACCAAAGCGGCGCGTGTTCCTTTAAACATCGGAACAAAGGCTCAAGAATGGCAGCTTGTAGTTATTCTAAATCAGGGATCAGCTTTAGAACGGGCTCTTGTTTTCAGTGCTGGGGTCAAAATGCAGATCGAATGGATAGCCCGGAACATTCAAGTGGACGACATAGGGCGCATCAATGCTGACCGAGCCTGTACCCTGTGCCCCAGCGCGTTGAACCTTAATGCCTTCCCGGGTGAGCGGAAGCTCGTAATTTTGGGCCATCTTGAAAACCGAATCGCGAATATTGTCTTCTGTTTTTGGGGTGTAAGTGCTGGTGAGCGCTTCTGTTTTTATGGCGTCCTGGAATTCGTAGTTCGAGTAATAAGGAGGGATAACTTCAATCCCCATATAAATCGCCGCCACAATCACGAATATGCCAAAAAATAGTTTTATGGTTCCCATGTGCGCTCCGACATGCGCCCGGCGCCCCCAAATCAGTTAGCGTCCGGGCTGTAAATGCTCCTGAAAATATTCCGTTATTGCGGCGATGCTAGCATCCTGCATTTGGCGTGTCGAGCGTTGAACCACCTCCACGGTGCCTTCGGTAACCTTCTTTCCCACGGTGACACGATAAGGAATGCCTACCAGGTCGGCATCCTTGAACTTTACCCCGGGGCGCTCATCCCGATCATCAAGTAACACATCGTAACCTGCGGATTCTAAACGCTCTGAAATGTCCATCGCCGTCGTCAACAGCTTTTCATCGGACACATTCGTCGGTGTAACCACGATTTGGAATGGCGCGATCTGTGGCGGCAGCCAAAAGCCGTTTTCGTCATTGCTTTGCTCGATGGCAGCCGTCAGGATGCGTTCGATTCCGATCCCATAGCTACCCATAATCGGCGTAATTTCTTTGCCATTTCTATCCAAAACGCGCGCGCCCATGGATTGCGAATATTTATACCCGAGTTTGAAGATGTGTCCGATTTCGACTGCGGTATCAATGCGCAGCGAAGTCCCACAATTCGGACAATTGTCACCGGCGACCACCGACCGCAAGTCAGCATAGGCGGTGGGATGAAAGTTCGCGCCCGGGGTAACGTTTTTGAGGTGGTAGTCTTCCCTGTTCGCTCCCGAAATCAGGTTGGTTCGGCCTTTCAGCGCCTCATCCACAATCAGGATTGGACCTTCAAACTCTTTTAAATCTTTTGCCCACTGAATCCCAATCGGCCCCAGAAATCCCGCCGGGGAATGGAAAAGTTGTTCGATCTCGCCCGCCTCCATCGCCCTAGTTTCTTTTCCTGACAATGCCGTGGACATTTTCGCTTCGTTCATCTGGTGGTCTCCGCGCATCAGGAGAACCACTGGG
This sequence comes from uncultured Acidobacteriaceae bacterium, assembly GCA_963849315.1. GTDB lineage: Bacteria > Acidobacteriota > Terriglobia > Terriglobales > Acidobacteriaceae > PALSA-188. Next base: position 185,795 of record CAWKGT010000003.1, read on the forward strand.
CGTAGTTTCGATTTCCCGCTTTTTGCCTCTGTCTCAGTCGCAATGAACGCAAGCGTCTTAATCTTGTTTTTAGGGGAGACGCCTAAAAAGCGCGCCACATCTTCAATGGTCTTTTGTCCGGGAGTGTGGACTTCGACAGGATTGCCGTCCCCGGCCGCGGCGAGATCTTCGACAGGATCGAGTTTCGACGTGGCTTTCTCGACGTTGGCCGCGTACCCACATTTGTCGCAGCTTACAATCTGATCTTCGCCCGCAGGGGTGCGGACCATGAACTCTTCCGATTGCGTCCCACCCATGGCTCCAGAATGAGCGTCGATGACCATGTACTTTAATCCACAGCGATCAAAAATGCGGCGGTAAGCGTCGCGATGTTTTTGATATGAAACGTCCAAAGCAGCTTCGTCAATGTCAAATGAATAAGAATCTTTCATGAGGAATTGCCGCACCCGCAGCAATCCGGCCTTCGGGCGCGGTTCATCGCGGAATTTCGGCGCGATCTGATACCAGATTTGCGGCAACTGCTTATAGCTGCGCAATTCTTTCCGGGCGATGTCGGTCATGACTTCTTCCTCGGTCATTCCCAAACAAAGATCGGCGCCTTTGCGGTCCTTCAGCCGGAAGAGGTTGTCGCCCATTAGCGCCCACCGCCCGCTGGCTTCCCAAATCTCGCGCGGGTGCAACGCTGGCAGACAGAATTCCTGCCCGATTTTGTCCATCTCCTGGCGAACGATGCCGACGATCTTGTTGAACGACCGCTGCCCAAGAAAAAGATAGGAATAAATCCCAGCGGAAAGCTGACGAATGTATCCCGCTCGAACCAGGAACTTGTGACTGGCGACCTCAGCGTCCGCCGGAGCCTCGCGCAGGGTAGGGATAAAAAGTTGTGACCATCGATGCATAGGGTAAAGTCCTAATCGCTTGAAGGAGTTGGCTATTGTAAATGATTGTATTGCCGGATATGGGAACGAGAGTCGGAACCACATGGCCACCGGAGACGAGTCGGTAGTGTCCGATTTCGACTCGCCTCCGTGCCCAAGATAGAATCAGCGCTACAAAATGCCTAAGAATATCTACCACTACAACATAATGCTTCGTCCCGAACCCGACGGTGGATTTACGGCCATCGTACCAACTCTACCGGGGTGCGTCACATACGGGCGAACGTTGAGCGAGGCCCGAAAAATGGCGAAAGATGCGATACGTGGGTACATCGAGAGTCTGAAAAAGCACAAGGAACCAATTCCAACAGACGAAGATACTCTGCTTGCTTCTCTCGACCTCGAGTACTCCTATTAAGAAACAATTGCCGCCTTTGATATAGCGTGAACAAACTGCCCGCGAGTTACGTCCCACCAAATTATCAGGTTCCTGGAGCAGAATGGCTTCGCCCTTGATCACGCCTCGGGAAGTCACTTCATCTTCTACCACCACGGTTCAAAGCGGCGCGCGGTCGTCGACGTCACAATCGCGACCTGCCGAAAGGAACGCTGCTGTCGCTGTTGAGAGGAGCTGGATTCAGGCAAGAAGATGTAATAACTTTCCTATCTGGCCGGTAGCCATCAAGCCATCAACTCGCTATCTTTACATGTGTTGAGACCACCAAACCTCCTGCGCTCGATTTTCGGACAGTGGAGGGAGACAGCCTCGAACGGCGTCATCCGCGTTCATCTTTAACCGTCTTTAGGAAGCTTGTCAGAAGCTGTTTGTCGCCTTCCGGGATATTTGCAAATTGGATTCCGAAACCAAAACCGGGGGTGCTGTTCGTCACTTTTCCAGTGACCCACAATTTCTTTTCCCCGATCCATATACCTACTCTTAATTTGCTTTCTAATTGCAACGGGATTGGCATTTCGATGTAGCAGCCTCCGAGGCTAAGGTCGGAGGCCTTTCCCCATATGAGCGCGCCCTTTTCGGGATGCAGCTCCACCGATGTCGAGCACCGAATCCTGGTGTGTTTGCGGCGCTCGGTGACGGCGCTCTGAAAATTATCCGCTTCCAATGCGGGCACCGGGAAATCCCAGAACTGTTTTTCGATATTGACGTTCACCAAGCCCACCTGACCGGCTTCGGATGTGCCGGCCTTTCCGATCCATTTCACCCTAAAATGACTTTTATTCACGCCATGTGTCAGGCCCACAATTTCGTCGAGCGCAAGTTTGACCGTTACTCCGCTCACCCGCACGCCCCGCTGGCTGATATTGACCGTGTTTACCTTTTGCGAGAAGATACGCCCGTCCGCGTCGGTTCCGAAAATTCGCAACGGCAGCTCTTTATTGAGGCGCGGCTCTCGGCGGTTACCCATCGCTCCCCTTTCCTAAACTAGCTGCCGGACATGGTAATGCAGCACAACCCGCGGAACAAACCACTCTTTGGCGTGCTGGACGAAATAGCGCCTCGCCGACCCTGATGTCGCAAAACCTTGCAGTGAATTGCTAGGCCGCCGGAAGGTACCCCGGCTTAACGCCCAAGTAATGTAATAGCTTACCGGAAAACGCTCGGTATACGGATTGCACAGTAATAGGCGAAGGCCATAAGTGGGCCTAATGAGGGGAACTTATGGCGTACACCGAAACGTTCTGGATGGCCTGCGATTCAATCGAGCAACTGCGTGCGGAATATGGGCCCTTCCACGGGCGCACTGAAGCCGAGAAAGAGGCGGCTCGCCTCGGATTCGGATATCTTCTTCGCTATGAACATGTAATCTCCGATCAGGATGAAATCCAGGAAGTCCGGTGCGTTTTTATTGAATTGTCCGTGGGCCCGATTCCTGCGGGCTCCGTCCGTAAGCTGCATACGCGCTGCGCAACTTGCGGGGTGTTTTCTGTGCACGAGGAGACTTGGCAGGCAGAGGTTTGGGCCGATATCCATGAATTCGAGCACTCCCGGCACCGCGTGAGACTCTTTGAGCAGACTGGAAGCCAGCTGAAGGAAATTGGAAACTGGCGCGATGCGGTTGCCTGATTTGCCGCCTCGATCCTCCTTCAGAACCGATTCCCGTTTCGGAATTACTGTCGTACTCCCTTGAGCTGATTTCCTGACAGCGCGCCCCACTCTGCAATAGACACTCGCTTAGACTGATTGTTGTGCAGCAGAGGAGCGGAAATGCCTAAAAAAACAACCCCTAAGCGAGAGTCGTCAATCTCGACCCGTGCGCAGCAGATTGACGAACAAATCCGCCACAGTTCGGAATATGATGTTCAGCTTTGGTCGATAGGATTTTTGACTTTGCTCATGAGCGCCACAGTTGTGCTGGCTTTTGTAGCGCCAAACTTGGCCTGGACGCCGAGGACTCTCAAAATCGACGACCGTTACTTACCGGAACTTCTATTCGGGCTTATTTCCCTGGTGTTGCTGTTTAATATTTCTTTACTTTTGCAAAAGGCCGCCTTGAATGCAACTCGCCGCACGTTGATTGGCGAGTTGGCATTAAATGAACGGCTTGAGAGCTTATCCCTGGTTGATCCGGTAACTCAACTCTTGAACCGCAGCGGGATGAGCCAACTTATTCCCAAAGAAGTGGCGCGCTCCAACCGGATGGGAGCAAATCTTACGTTTATGAAAATTGACATTAGCGGCTTCAACGAAATTGAGGCAAAATTCGGCGCCAGCGACGCCAGCAACCTGCTGATTGAATTTGGCAAGATTCTGAAGTCGGTTTTCCGCGGAGGCGATACTGTTTTCCGGCAGACCGAGCACGAATTCCTGGTACTGATGCCGGATACGAATGAACAGCAATGCGATCCACCGTTGCAACGCCTCTTGAGTTCGGTGGATCAATGGAATATCAACAACAGCCAGCCTTATGAACTGTCTCTCAGGTGGGCCTTCGCGATCTACGCCACGGGGAGTGAATTCGAAGATACTCTGCGGACGCTTGATCGCAAATTGTATCTAACGAAAAATACGCTCGTGCCGGTTTTCTAAATTTGTCATTTCGGTAGTTCGCTCGCCGCGGTTTCATCCACGAACCAAAGCAATTCGCCATCATCGGGTTGAATCATCTGCGATGGAAATGTGCCAGCCTGACCGTGCAACACTTGTTGCAGTATCCCGGCCTTTTCTTGTCCGCTTACCAGAAAGACAACAGTCCGAGCACAATTGAGCACTGGCAAAGTAAGCGTGAGCCGCTCTGTATTGAACTTCTTTACTGGATTGGCCACAACCAGTCGCTGTTTCTCGTGAAGCGCCGGGCTATTGGGGAAAAGTGACGCTGTATGGCCATCCGGTCCCAAGCCTAGTAGGACCAAATCGAATCTCGGAAACACTCCAGGCTTTAAATCAAAAAAACGAATTAAAGTGTCTTCGTATTTCCTCGCCGCCGTTTGTGCATCTTTTTCTTCTGTCGGAATACGAAAAACGTTCGACGAGGGCACCGGGATTTTGGACAGCATAACCTCATTCGCCATCCGGTAGTTGCTTTCTGGATCATCCGGGGGAACGTGCCGCTCGTCCCCCCAGAAGAAATAGCTGTTTTCCCACGGTACCGGGATCTCTTTCCTCGCGAGCAGGGCGTACAGTCCCTTAGGAGTCGCCCCCCCCGATAACGCAACCGTAAAACGGCCCCGGGATCTTACGGCTTCTGACGCACACTTCGAAAATTCAACGGCCGCCGCGCGAAACAAATCAGCAGAAGTCTTTAAAATCCGGACTTGGGGCGTCGAGGACATTAGTCTCAACTTCGAATCTGCGCATAGCGGGCTGCGCCCAGCAATGCAGTCTTGTCGTTGGTAATCACTTTTACCGGAATGGCCTCGAGAACGGGCTGCATTCGGCCCTTGGCCGAAAATGCGTGCATGAACAGCGACCCGGATAACTTCGGCAGCAATTTCGGCGCGATTCCGCCGCCCAGGTAGACGCCACCGGTTGCCATCACCTTGAGCGCGAGATTGCCGGCCTCAGCTGCGTAAACTGACACGAAAATCTCAACCGCCTGCTCGCAAAGCGGGCATCTGTTGTCCATGGCGGCCTGAGAAATCGTCGCCGCCGGATCTCCATGCCGCATCTCATCTGTCAGCCATTGTGGTTCTTTGCCGCGTCCGCTATCGCGCAGGAAGTGGAAGACATTCACCAGGCCGGGACCGGACAAAATTCTTTCATAGCTCACGTGACCGTATTGCGCATTGAGGTAGCGAAAAAGTTCGACTTCCACTTCATTGCGCGGCGCGAAATCGGCGTGTCCGCCTTCGCTGGCAAAAACCTGGTGATGCGTCCCATCCCAATACATTCCCGCCTCGCCTAACCCGGTTCCGGCGGCGATCACAGCTTGATTTCCCTGCGGATTGCCTTTTACCTGATTGAGGGCGACTTGGTCTTTCGTCTCCAGATCCACGATTCCCCACGCGTTAGCCTCAAGATCGTTAATGAGCAAAACGCTTTTTAGATGAAGCCCGGAGGCGAGGCGCTGGGAGTCGACCGTCCAAGGAAGATTTGGGGTTTCCACGTGTCCGTCGCGCACCGGACCGGCTATGCCGAAGCAAACATGGTCAGGCTGTGCGTTCGCCGTCTGAAGAAATTCTGACACGATTTGGTCGAGTCCCGAATACTCGCGGCTGGGAAAAATCGTGGCTGAAACTAATTTAAGGCGTCTGTCTTCGACATCGAAGAACGCCAACCTTGCGTGGGTGCCTCCGATGTCGCCGGCCAAAATCATTTCTCGAAATTCCTCCAGTGGCGATTATCGCGCTCCAGCAATTCGTCGGCGTCTTTCGGCCCCCATAATCCGGCCGCGTAGTTCGGAAAATATCTTGGAGGCAGAGCGCTCCAAACGTCCAGGAGTGGGCTGACCACGCACCATCCGGCCTCAACCATGTCGGCGCGCTGGAACAACGTCTGGTCGCCAATCATGCAGTCGTGCAGCAATCGCTCGTAGCCGGTGCTCGGCTGCTTTCCAAAATAATCGGCGTATTCGAAGTTCATGTCGACGGCGCCCAACCGCATGGTTGGGCCGGGAACCTTGGCGGCGAAACGTAGCGAGATGCCTTCTTCCGGTTGAATATGCAGGACCAGTTGGTTCGGCATCAGATTTTCTACGGGGGTATCGCGAAACAACATAAATGGCGCGCGCCGGAATTGAATCACGATCTGGGTATGGCGGGCAGCCATGCGCTTTCCGGTACGCAGATAAAAAGGAACATCGGCCCATCGCCAATTGTCGATCCGCAGCTTCATGGCGACGAAGGTTTCAGTTCGCGAATCAGCGGGCACATCGCCTTCGTGGCGATATCCTGGAACACGGTGGCCGTCTTCCTCGCCATCTCCATATTGTCCGCGCACAGTTTGCCTGAGAACTTCCTCGGAACTGAGCGGCTGAATCGCGTGCAGAATTTTGGCCTGCTCATCGCGTACCGCGTCGGCATGAAACGACACCGGAGGCTCCATCGCGGTCAGGCTGATCAACTGCATGATGTGGTTTGGCACCATGTCGCGCAGTGCGCCGGCATGATCGTAATATCCGCCACGGCCTTCCATGCCGACCGTTTCGGCAACAGAAATCTGCACGTGATCGATGTAGCGCCGGTTCCAGATGGGCTCGAAAATCCCATTGGCGAAACGAAAAGCCATAATGTTCTGGACGGTTTCTTTTCCAAGATAATGGTCGATACGGTAAATCTGATTTTCGCTCACTACCTGCAAGAGCTGCTTGTTCAGCGCTCGCGCGGACTCCAGATCATGGCCGAAAGGCTTCTCGATAATCACCCGCCGCCATCGCTGGCCGCTCTTCTCGTCCATTAATCCGGTCGCCGATAGTTCTTCGATAATTGGACCAAAAAAATCGGGCGCTGTTGCCAGATAGAAAAAATAGTTCTCTTGCGTGGAATGTTCTTTATCGATTTTGTCCAGCAACTGCCCGAGTTGCGCATACATCTGCTTGTCGTCAAATTCGGCAGTGACGTAATACATCCGCTCCTCTAACCATTTCCAGACCGCCGGGTCGAGGTCGCCGTCTGCATATTCCGCTATGCCCGTGGCCAGCCGCTGACGAAATTCTTCAGTGGTCATGGGAGTGTGAGCGATGCCAACGATGGCGAAGTTGCCGGATAGCAGGTGGGCGCGGTCGAGGTTGTAAAGCGCAGGGATAAGCTTGCGGCGAGTCAGGTCTCCAGCGGCCCCAAAGATGACCATGACACATGGATCGCTCGGCCTGCCGACACGCTGCTCGTGAACTGGCATTACCTCTGCTTCAGCCATTGGTTGCCTCGCTTATGGGTGAGAAGATCAGGCAGTCTTTTTATTTGCCGATAGTTCGATGTGTCCGCCGAATTTCTGGCGCATGGCAGACAAAATTTTCTCGGCGAACGTGTGCTCCTGCCGCGACCGGAAGCGCGTGAACAGAGCCGCCGACAGCACATCCACCGGGACTGCTTCGGCGATTGCGGCTTCGATCGTCCAGCGTCCTTCACCGGAATCTTGTACGAACCCGGTGTACTCGGACAGTGTTGGATTTTCAACCAGCGCCATCGCCGTGAGATCGAGCAGCCATGAGCTTACTACGCTTCCGCGGCGCCAAACCTCCGCGATGTCGGCGAGGTTCAAATCGTAGCGTTGATCTTCGGGCAATTCTTTGCTGGTTGCATTCTTGAAGATGTCAAAGCCCTCGGCATAGGCCTGCATCATGCCATATTCGATTCCGTTGTGCACCATCTTTACGAAATGTCCGGCGCCTGATGGGCCACAGTACATATATCCGTCTTCAGATGTGCTGGGACTTTTGGAAGATAATTTGTCGCGTCCAGGAGTTCGCGGAATGTCACCGCGTCCCGGAGCCAGAGTTTTGAATATGGGATCCAGTTGCTGCACGACTTCTTTTGGGCCGCCGATCATCATGCAATATCCGCGGTCGATGCCCCAGACGCCGCCGCTGGTACCGACGTCAACATAGTGAATGCCTTTGTCTCTTAATTCTTTGGAGCGGCGGATATCGTCTTTGAAGTATGAATTTCCGCCGTCAATAAGGATGTCGCCAGCCTGGAATTGTTTCGATAACGCTTGCACAGTTTGTTCAGTAGGACCGCCCGCGGGAACCATCAACCAAGCAATGCGCGGCTTACCAAGTTTGCCGACAAAGTCATCGAGAGACGAAGCGGCGACGGCGCCTTCGCTTGCGACATGTTTGACGTTTTCTGCGTCGAGATCGCTCGCGACAACTTCATGGCCACGTCGCATCAGGCGCAGAGCCATGTTCGCGCCCATCTTGCCCATACCGACAATTCCTAATCGCATTTAAACCTTTCTTGATCGATGGAGCGTATCTCCATTGAAATTATTTCAGCGCTTCGGCGAAAGCAGTTTTGAGTTTATGCAAATCGGCTTTCAGATTTTTGCCTAGATGAATTCTCAATGCGCGTCTTCCCCGCTCTATAAGCACCTGGAAGTCTCCGCGCGCTTGCGCAGCTTTCACCACCCCGAAAGTATATTTCTGTCCGGGCACCGGCAGGTCGGCGCCGTCATCGCAAGTGATTTGCAGGAATACACCCGAGTTGGGACCACCCTTGTAAGCCTGCCCGGTCGAGTGCAGGAATCGCGGTCCAAATTCGAGGCAAGTTGCCGTATGTTTTGTGGTTTGCACCGATGTCCGCAGCTCTTGCAGGAAAGTTTCGTGCTCGTCGTTCATTTGAATGTAGGCAAGCAATGCGAAATAGTCGCCGGCACTCAACCGATTGAGATGCGCGCGCAGATATGCGCCCAACGTCTTGTCTTTTGCCGCTTTCTTTAATTCGTCCGCGTTCTTCGCATCGGTGAATAGCTTGATACCACCCTCTTCGAAGATGGCATTTTCCTCCGGCAGCGATCCCGACTTTTCGTACTCCGAAGTCAGCCTGCGGGTAACATTCTTGCTGGCCTCGACATCCGGCTGATTAAATGCGTTGATTCCGATGATCGATCCGGCAACGGCCGTAGCAATTTCCCAGCGGAAAAATTCCTGTCCGAGATCGTAAATGTCGCCCAGATTTATCCGCACTACCGGTTGACCTGCGTTTTCCAGCGCGACTACTTTGCTCTCTTGACCGGCGTCGGCAGAAGAATTAAGTCTCAAATAAACAAAGAGCCTGTCATTTCCATAAACTTCCGGCGAGCTGAGCTCTTCGCGGTCTACGGGCACAATTCCCTTGCCTTGTTTTCCGGTAGACTCCGCAAGCAACTGTTCGAGCCACGCTCCCAGATCGGAAATTCCAGACGAAGTAATAATCGTAACTTTGTCACGGCCGTTTTTCGCAGCGGTACCTAGAATGACTCCGAGAACGAGACCGGGATTTTCCTCAGCGGGAACAGATGAGGTGCATGCTTCGACGATTTCGTGCGTTCTATCCAGAAATTTGGCCAGATCGAGACCCATGATCGCCGCTGGGACCATGCCAAAATTCGACAATGCGGAGTAACGGCCTCCGATGGTGGGCAATCCATGAAATACATTTCGGAAATGATCGGCTGCCGCCGCTTGTTCGAGCTTGGAACCCGGGTCCGTGATCGCAATGAAGTGGCTAGCCGCCTTTTCAGCACCCAGCGCCTGTTTCGCACGCTCGAGGAAATATTGTTTGAAGATATTCGGCTCGAGGGTTGTACCAGACTTGCTCGAAACGACAAACAGAGTCTTAGCCAGATTGATTTTTTCTTCGAAGGCCTTGATCTGCGCGGGATCGGTCGAATCCAGAACATGAAGCTGCGGAAAGCCTTCGATCCGTCCGAATGTTTTTTCCAGTACTTCGGGACACAGGCTCGATCCGCCCATACCGAGCAGCAGAATGTCAGTGAAGGCCTCGCGCTTAATTTCGTCCGCAAGCTTCTGCAAGATGGCTTTCTGCCCAATCTGCTCTTCGACGACGCCCAACCATCCCAGCCAACTCGCTTCGTCAGTGCCGGTCCACAGAGTCGCATCACGCTGCCATAAGCGGCGAACTTTTCCGGCGGCACGCCAATCGTCAATATTCGCCTTAACTGATTTCGCAAGCGGATCCGGCAACTTGTAAGTCTGTTGACTGACCTTCGGAGTAATTTCAGACCTCGAACTCTTTTCGACCGCAGCCAGCAATTTGTCAAACGCGTCTTCAAATTGCTTTACACCATCTTCGGTCAGCTTGTCGGTAATCGCATTGAGGTTGATGTTCAGTTTCGCGACGGTCTGCATCGTGTTTTTCGCAGCATCCACATTTTCGGTGAGGCTTGCCCGCGGATGTCCGTGATCGCGAAATGCATCGAACGTCGCCGGCGGAATGGTGTTCACGGTGTCGCGTCCGATCAGTTCTTCCACATAAAGCACGTCGCTATATTTGGGATTCTTGGTGCTGGTACTGGCCCACAGCAGGCGCTGTGTCTGCGCGCCCTTCGCAGCCAGCTTCTGCCAGCGATCTCCACTGAAAATTTGAAGATAGCTTTCGTACGTGACCTTGGCATTCGCAATGGCCACCTTGCCAAGCAAGCCTTTGAGTTGCTCCTGCTCATTGTTGTCTTTAGAAGATTTGATTCGGGCTTCAACTTCCGCATCCACAGCGTTATCGATGCGGCTGATGAAGAAGCTGGCTACGCTGGCAATGCGACTAAGATCAAGCCCATTAGCCGCGGCCTTTTCGAGGCCCGCAAGGTAAGCTTCTGCAACCTTCTTATAGACTTCGCGCGAAAACAACAGCGTCACGTTGATGTTGACGCCTTCGCTGATCAATTGCTGGAATGCCGGAATTCCTTCGGCGGTCCCGGGAACTTTAATCATCACGTTTTCGCGATTTACTTCCTTCCATAACCGTCGCGCTTCGGCCAGCGTGCCCTGAGTATCGCGTCCCAGATACGGCGAGACTTCAAGGCTTACGTAGCCGTCATGACGTTTGCTGCTGTCATACACGGGACGCAAAATGTCAGCCGCATCCTGAATGTCGCGGATAGCGAGAACCTCGAATCGTCCCTTCGCGTCGAGATCGGTTTTTGATTTTAAAGACTTAAGCAAATCCGCATAGTCGGTACTTGCGGCGATTGCCTTCTCAAATATCGAGGGATTGGAAGTCATTCCCCGCAGTCCGTCTTCATCGACCAGGCGTTTTAATTCGCCCGTGGTGATGAGATTTCTGCGGATGTAGTCCAGCCATACCGACTGGCCGAATTTCAACAAGTCTTTTAGAGGATTAGTAGCGGAAGAATTCGTGGTTTTTGCGTTTTCCAAAACTCCGGTCGGTTGCATTATAGCCTCGCACTTCTGATGATTCGCTGAGTAGCTAATTAATTGGATTGTTTCGAGAGCCGGATTGATTCTTTGGCAGCTTCCACAACTTTCTCCGGCGCAAAGCCAAATTTCTTGAGTAGGTCTTTAAGCGGAGCGGAAGCGCCGAAAGTTTCCATACCAATCACTTTGCCCGTCGTTCCGACGTATTGCGACCAGCCCATCTTCGCGGCCTGCTCAACAGAAACCCGAGCTTTCACTTGCGGAGGAAGCACGCTGTGCCGATATTCTTCGCTTTGATGCTGAAACAGCTCCCATGAAGGCAGGCTGACAACCCGCGCCTTGATTCCCTCTTTATTGAGTTGCTCGTAAGCGCTCACACATAAAGAAAGCTCGCTGCCAGAGCCCATCAAAATTACTTCCGGCTTGCCCTCGGGCGCGTCCGCAAGAATGTAGGCGCCCATCGCAACGCCGGCGGCCGACGCATATTTCGTGCGATCCAAAGTCGGCATTGCCTGGCGACTAAGAACGAGAATGGCCTCCTTATGCTTAAGCTGCATAATTACTTTCCAGGCCTCGACGACTTCGTTCGCATCTCCGGGACGTAAATCAATCAGGCCAGGGATGGCGCGCAGGGCTGGCAACTGCTCGATGGGTTGATGCGTAGGCCCGTCTTCACCGAGGCCAATTGAGTCATGGGTGAAAACATGGATGACGGGAATTTCCATGATCGCAGCCAGACGAATTGGCGCGCGCATGTAATCGCTGAAAATCAGGAAAGTCGATCCGTAGGCGCGCAGCTTGCACAGCGACATCCCATTGACGATCGCGCCCATCGCATGTTCACGGATGCCAAAGTGTAAATTGCGTCCGGCATAATTGTCGGCCTCAAAATCTCCCGCGCCTTCGAACGTCAACCGAGTTTTCGTAGATGGAAATAGATCAGCCGCGCCGCCCAGCAACCACGGAACGTTCTGCGCCAGCACATTCAGAACTTTGCCGGAACTTTCGCGAGTCGCCGATCCCTTCGCATCAGCCGGAAAAGTGGGCAGATTCTTGTCCCAGCCATCGGGAAGCTCGCGCCGCAATATGCGATCCAAATGATCGGCGAATTGCGGATACTCCTTACCATAACTAGAAAATAGCTTCGTCCATTTATCGCGCAGATCACGCCCGCGCTTGCCGATGCCTTCATTGAAGTTTTCGCGCACTCCCTCTGGCACTAGGAATTTCGCATCTTCCGGCCATCCATAATTCTTTTTGGTCAGGCGCACTTCTTCTTCGCCGAGCGCTTCGCCGTGGGCTTCCTTCGTATCCTGCTTATTAGGAGAACCATAGGCGATGTGGCTGTCGACGATAATCAGCGTCGGGCCTTCTTCATAATCCAGAAACGTTTGATACGCCTTGCTCAGCGCATCCAAATCATTGGCATCATGAACATGCGTCACGTTCCAGTGATACGCCCTGAACCGCGCGGCCACATCTTCGTCGAACGCGAGATCGGTATGACCCTCGATCGTGATTCTATTGTTGTCGTATACCCAGCAGAGGTTCGAAAGTTTGAGATGGCCCGCGGTCGAAGCCGCTTCGCTCGAAATACCTTCCATCATGTCGCCATCGCCGCAGAACGCGTAAACGTTGTAATTAAAAAGCTCAAACGAAGGGCGATTGAAATATTTCGCCAGCCACTGCCCGGCGATTGCCATTCCCACGCTATTCCCCACTCCCTGGCCAAGCGGGCCGGTTGTGGTCTCGACGCCGGATGTCAGGTGATATTCGGGATGCCCCGGGCATTTACTGTCTATCTGACGAAATTTTTCTATGTCCGAAAGCTTGACCGCCAGCTCACCCAGCACTTCATACTCCGGATTCACCGCCCGCACGCCTGTCAAATGAAGCAGCGCATAGAGCAACATGGAAGCGTGCCCGTTTGACAATACAAATCGATCCCGATTAGGCCAGATCGGGTCCTGCGGGTCGAATCGCAAAAAATCCTGCCACAGCTTGTAAGCGACCGGCGCCAGCGCCATGGGAGCGCCAGGATGTCCGGAATTCGCTTTCTGTACCGCATCCATCGCCAGGGTGCGAATCGTGTTGATGCTCAAAGTATCCAGTTGCTGGCTGGTCAGCAACGTTTGTTCGCTCGCCACCATGAAAAATCTCCTTTGGAACGGCGCCTTCGCGCCGCGATGCTAAGCTCGGAAGGCTATTAATAATATCGCCACTTTATGAGTGTCCAATTAAAGTCTATCAACTTCTTATGGGACGTGCGCTGTGGGTGGAAGTGTTTCAGCGGCGAAATTGAGGGATGGAGGCGCGGCAGGTCTCTACCGCTGGACGGTGATGATAAGAACCGGCGCTAGCGTTTCATTTGCGCGAGGTATCCCTGCTCGGCCTGGTAGCTTTGCGTGGTTGTGTCTACGAACTTCATAAATTGGCGAAGCGTCTCGCGTTCTTTTCCATCAAGGTCTTCAAACCTTACGCGTGCCCCAATCGAAGGGCTTGAACGCGTAACGATTCCGTTGAGAACCAGTCCCTTAACCCAGATTTTTCCGGTGGCGACCCACAAACCTATCTCCAGCTTCGCGCCACTAGGGATCGTCGCGGACGTCTCAACGAAGCAACCGCCAAGGCTGGAGTTCGACAGATTCCCCCACAGAAGAGTTTCCGTCCCCACTATCCGCAGCTCCACAGCCACGAAACATTTCATCCGGGGATGGCGGCGCCGGTCCTCGCCTCGCGTTGAGGTAAAGGGTTCCGGCTCAAAAGGCGGCATTGCTGAAGGCGTAGTGGCCGGAGGCTGAGGCTTTGCCGCAACTGGAACTTCAATTCCGGCTGGGGCATTTGCTTTCGCCTGAGGGCCTTTAATTTTTTTCAGCGTCTGCAGCAGAATTTCTTCTCGCCGGTCGGGCGGGGCATCGCGATAAGCCTGCAACAGCATTCCCAAGTGTGGGATAAGTTCGTGATCTGTGAGCAACTTCGTCCAGTCCGAACCGTTTACTTTAAGCTTTGGATTACTCATAAGAGCGCATTGCGACCGAACGAGATTTGGCTGGATACTAGTATTGAAGCAACATGTGTTTCGTAACAAGATGACTATAGTGCCCCCAGTTGGTAACTGCGGGACTCATTGAAGGCGAGGCTCTAGTGCAAAAACCTTAATTCCCCTCATATATTTCTGATTTCCCCGTGTCGACCGCATTTGCATCCAAAGGCTGAACACCAGGGAGGATTGAAAATGAATACCGGAAAGTTAATGGGTAGCCTGTTGATGTGCGGTCTGCTAACCGTCGGGGCATCGGCTCAAATGAGTCCCACCACTGATACTTCCGCAGGCGCGCAATCAGGGACCTCGCAATTGAGTGCCGGCGACAGAATGTTTGTTAAGAAGGCCGCGCAGGGCGGAATGGCCGAGGTTGAATTAGGCAAAATGGCCGCCGATAAAGGCAGCACCGACGACGTCAAGAAATTCGGCCAGCGCATGGTCGACGACCACAGCAAAGCCAACGACCAATTGAAGCAAATCGCCAGCAGTAAAGGCGTGACCGTGCCGGATGGCTTGAATGCGAAAGATAGAGCGACCAAAGCGCGTTTGGAGAAGCTTTCTGGCACACAGTTTGACCATGCCTATATGACCGACATGGTGAAAGATCACGTTGAGGATATCTCGGAATTCAATAAGGAAGCCAAGATGGGGAAAGATCCCGACGTGAAGGGATTTGCCTCGCAGACCCTTCCCACGCTGCAAGACCATCTGAAAAACGCCCGCAGCGTAGCCTCGGAAACCGGCGCACAGGCCTCGGCCAAAACAAGTCAGTAAAATCTTCCGTGTAACAATTGGCCCGTCCAAGTTCACCTTGGGCGGGGTTTTTATTACGCCTCTTATAACGAAAGAAATGGCGATGCCTTACTATGGTTCGCGATGAGGCGAAGGCGCGCGCGACGAAAGATTGCGGTCATTACGAGCTCGCGATCGGATTACGCACATTTGCGGTGGCTGATTCACGACTTGGGGAATCATCCTTCTGTTGATTTACAGATAATCGCCATCGGCCCGCATCTCTCGCCGGAGTTCGGCCGCACGTCCAATCAAATTTCCACGTCGCCGGGCCGTATAACCTTTGTGGAGTGCCTTTTAAGCTCAGATACCGACATAGGGATGGCCAAAAGCCTTGGGATTGCAACTCTCGGCCTGGCGGACGTATTGGGCCGCAGCAGGCCTGATCTTATCGTCTTGATTGCCGACCGCTACGAAATGCTGGCCCCGGCTTCGGTCGCGTTAACCCTTCGCATTCCAATCGCTCATATCGAAGGCGGCGAAATCACCTCGGGCGCAATCGATGATGCGGTGCGGAACGCGATCACTAAAATGGCTCATCTGCATTTTGCCTGCACACGCAACGCGCAACGGCGACTCATAGCGATGGGCGAGGACAAGTCCAAAGTTTTTTGGAGTGGAAGTCTTTCCCTGGACGACATTCGGCGCTCAAAATTCCTGTCTAAGCAACAGTTGCGACACAAACTCGGCGTTCCTTTCGATAGCCCGACTATTCTTATCGTTTACCATCCAGTAACCCTGCTGCAAGATACCGTCGCAGAGGCTGACCAGATATTTGCTGCACTGGGCAAAGTGGAAGCGCAAATTCTCTTCGTTTATCCAAATGCGGATGCCGGATGCCGAAAAATAATAGATATCAGCCGGCGTTTCGAATCTGACCATCGCAACTCGAAAGTCTTCATAAATTTGGACCATGTCACATACTTAAGTCTTTTGCGGAATGTCGATCTGCTAATAGGAAATTCGAGCAGTGGCATCATTGAATCTACCTCTCTCGGCTTGCCGGCGCTGAATATTGGTGTTCGGCAACGGGGACGGGAACATGCTGCAAATGTTCTGGATGTTCCCGCAGACAGCTCCGCGATTTTGGAAGCGATTGAGCGCGCGGTTAAGCCAGCATTCAAGCAAGGCATCCGAAAGCTAAGAAATCGGTACGGAGACGGCTACGCCTCGCAGAGAATAGTAAAGGTATTGACGGAGGCGACGGTAGGTCCCGAGCTGCTCTTCAAGACCTGATCATATGGCCTTTAGAATCCCTCTAGCTCAGCCGGAAATTACCGACGCAGATCGCAATGCCGTGGTCGCCGTTTTGCACACTCCGCAACTTAGCATGGGCGCGAAAGTGGTGGATTTTGAGCACTCCATCGGCGAATACGTGAGAAGCCCTTTTGCGGTCGCTGTAAACTCCGGCACGTCGGCCCTGCATCTCGCGTTTAAAATATTAGATATCCCCGAAGGCGCGGAGGTGATTCTGCCTTCCTTCGCATTTATTGCCCCGCTGAATGTCGTACTTCAAGAACGGTTGCGTCCGGCATTTGTCGATATCGATCCGAGAACTTTAAATGTTGAACCGGAGAGCGTCGAAGCCGCGATCACAAGTCGAACTAAAGCGATTGTTGGCATTCACACCTTCGGGCGTCCTCTCCGAGTGGACAAGTTGCGAAAAATTGCCGATCGGCGCGGCATCGCATTAATCGAAGACGCATGCGAAGCTCTCGGCGCAGAAATCAATGGGCAAAAAGCGGGAACGTTTGGCGACGTTGCCGCACTCGCCTTTTATCCCAACAAGCAGATCACAACTGGAGAGGGGGGCATCCTCCTTACCGGGCATGGACGGCTCGCCGAACGGGCACAGTCGTTGCGGAATCAAGGCCGAAACCCGGCGTTGGATTGGCTTCAACATACCGAAGTGGGATTCAGCTATCGTCTGTCGGAAATGAATTGCGCCCTTGGAATCGAGCAATTGCGGCGGATAGAATCCACCATCGTTCGCAGGGAAGCTCTGGCCAAGTGCTATCACAATAAACTTCGGGGGATTAGCGGAATTGCCAAGCCGGATTTGGAGGTTGACTATGGACGCATCAGTTGGTTCTGCTATGTCATCCAGTTTGGGGAAGAAGTGGACCGCGACGGTCGCGATTGGATCGCCCGCTCGTTAGCGACTAAGGGAATTGAGACGGGGAAATATTTCGCGCCGCTTCATCGCCAGCCTATCGTCGCATCGCTTCCCAATAAACCCGGTCTGCCAGTTACCGACTACGTTTCATCCCGCACCTTGGCGTTGCCATTTTTTAACCAAATGACGGAAGCGGACGTGGAGGAGGTCTGCAACGCATTATCGGAATCGCTCTCTGAATTCCGTCGCCGAAGCACATAAAGCAAGTTCCCCTGATGCGCAAAGCGCCTGACGTCGCCGCTCTCATAGTCGACTACTACACGCTCCTCAATCACCAGGTCAGCCGAAGATACGAGATGACGCACCTCGCGATCAGTAAACACGTGACCATAAGTGCTGCATCGGCCGTCGCCCACCTCCCATGTAACTTCCACATCGCCATCGGCCGGTCGCGGAAATAATCGGTCTTTGAGAAATCTAATCGATGTCATAAATACCCCATAGGCCCGAGTGTTGTAACGATGATTCAGATCGAGAAACAGTTTTCCGCCGGGACTCAACATGCCGCCAATCTGCTTCAGCGCTCTGGTGCGTACATCGAAACCGCGAACGTGACCCAACGTGTTCCACAGGCAGACAATCACATCGAACCGGCGATTACCGTGCAGGCGAGTACTTTCGAAATTTGTCGCGTCCAAGTCCTCCATTCGGATTGGCCAAATTTCAGCACCAGGCATTCCCGCGCCTTTAACCATTTCCACGCTGGGTTCAAGTAAAACAACTTCGGTTAATCCGCTGAATCCGGCGATGCGCCCTGTGCGAAAGCCATCGCCCGCTCCCACATCGAGCAATGATCTACTATGACCAGGAATGCGGGAGACAATCAAATCCTCGACGCTTCTTAAATATTTATGTTTATTACTCGAAATCTGAGAAAAGACCTGGGCAATCGAGTCATAAGCCGCCACGGGATCGACGCAGGATTGGCCGTGCATGGAAGGTTAATGGTGCGCCCGGAGAGATTCGAACTCCCGACCTACAGCTCCGGAGGCTGCCGCTCTATCCATCTGAGCTACGGGCGCGCACCGATCGTAAGTGTACATCTAAAAAGTTGGGGTCATCAATCGAGCCCCGCGTCCGTAGAGTCCCGAGAGATAGCGACCCAATTCATTTTTTCCGTGCTAACGTTCGCAGAACTTGTGCATCTATTTACATCAAGCCTAAAATTATCGGGCTCTTCAAACTGAGGTGTTCATGAAATTGCGTTTTGTGATCCCAGCCTTATTACTCTTGGCCGTTCCTGCCCTTTCGCAAAATATCAACGCAGACCTTCCCCAGGGATTCAGCTTGGACACCATTGATAAGACCGCCAATCCATGCGTCGACTTCTATCAATATTCCTGCGGCGGATGGCTTAAACGCGCGCAAATCCCTCCCGATCAAACCTCCTGGGGCAGCTTTGTTGACTTACGCGAACGCAATATGGTGATCCTGCGCAACATTCTGGAAAAGGCTGCAGTCGACGATCCAAACCGGAATCCCATCGATCAGAAAATCGGCGACTACTACAGCTCTTGTATGGATGAAAAAGCCGTAAATGCCAAGGGCGTTGAGCCGGTTAAGCCCGAACTCGACCGTGTTGTCGCCGTCACCGATAAATCCGCGCTCATCGATGCCATCGCCCACGACCATCTGATTGGCACGAATAGTTTCTTCGATTTCGGTTCAGACGCGGACTTGCATAACGCAGGCATGGACATCGCGGTGCTTGACCAGAGCGGCCTAACGCTGCCCGATCGCGACGACTATATCGAGGACACGCCCCGGATGGTTGAATTGCGCAAGCATCTCGTGGATTATGCGACTCAGGTATTCACTCTGGCCGGACAGTCACCGGAACAGGCAGGCAACTCTGCACACATCGTTTTGCGCATTGAAACTGCGCTAGCGCGAGCGGAGATGGACCGCACGCTACGCCGTAATCCCAAGAACCTTGATCACAAAATGGAACTTACCGCGGTGCGTACTCTGGCTCCGAACCTGTATCTGACTCGCTACTTCGAGGACCTGGGCTCGCCCAGTTTCACGGCGCTGAATGTTAATAATCCAGAATTTTTCAAGAGGTTAAATGGGATTCTCGATTCGGAATCGCTTGAAGCCTTGAAAATCTATGCGACGTGGCACCTGCTCAATCTGTCCGCTCCCTGGCTGTCCGAACCATTTGTGCAGGCGAATTTTCAATTCCACCATAATTTGAATGGCCAAGCCGAAATTCAACCGCGCTGGAAACGTTGCGTCAATGCAACCGATAGCGCCCTCGGAGAAGCTCTCGGGCAACGTTATGTGGACCTTACCTTCGGGGCCGACGGCAAACAGCGCATGCTAAAAATGGTGATTGCGCTTGAACAGGCGCTGGGAGAAGACATCGATGGCCTTACATGGATGTCTCCCGCCACCAAGAAAGAGGCGCATGTGAAGCTGGCCGCCATCAATAATAAGATTGGATATCCCGACAAATGGCGGGACTACAGCAAGCTCACGATTGCGCGTGGCGATCTGCTGGGCAATTATTTTCGCGCCGATGAATTCGAATCGCGGCGGGAAATCGACAAAATTGGAAAACCAGTCGACCGCAACGAATGGGGAATGACTCCGCCGACCGTGAACGCTTATTACAACCCAGCCATGAATGAGATTGTTTTCCCCGCCGGCATTTTGCAGCCGCCGTTTTTTGATAAGGAGATAGACGACGCCGTTAATTTCGGCGGTATTGGCTTGGTGATTGGCCACGAATTGACTCACGGTTTCGACGATGAAGGCCGTCAATTTGATCCCCAAGGCAACCTGCGCGACTGGTGGACGCCCGAGGACGGCAAGCAATTCGACACCAGGGTGAGCTGCATAGCTAACGAATATGGGAGCTTCGTCTCGGTGGATGACCTCAAACTAAATGGCCGGCTTACGCTAGGGGAAAATACAGCTGACAACGGGGGCGCGCGCATCGCGCTGATGGCGCTGCATCACGAAATCGCGCAGGATCCCACCGTCAAGGCCGCGCACACTCTCGACGGCTACACCTCCGATCAAAGATATTTTCTGGGCTTCGCTCGCGTATGGTGCGAGAAGCAGCGGCCCGAAACGTTGCGCTTGCAGATCAAGACCAATCCTCACTCGCCGGGAAAATTTCGGGTTGACGGCGTCGTCGAAAATATGCCGGAGTTTGAGCGGGCATGGAGTTGTAAGCCGGGACAGCCGATGGTGAGCGCCAACGCGTGCCGCGTTTGGTGAGTGGTGAGTCACAACGGCATCGTTAGTCGCGTTGTGCGGCATAGAGTCCCATGCTTTTGTTAACATCTTTGCTGGTGAAATCCATCGGCGAAAATGTCGTCCGCATTGAGGCCGCGGCCCTGTTCGCGTTGGCCGATCGAATCGCCGGAAGCATGGCGGATAATTTTCGCCAAGCCGTGAACCTCATCCATTGCTGCGCTGGCCGGGTCGTAGTTAGCGGCATGGGCAAGAGCGGAATCATCGCCCGAAAAATTGCTGCAACGTTGAATTCCACCGGAACGCCGTCTTTATTTATGCATCCGGTCGAGGCCGTGCACGGCGACCTAGGCATGTTGGTGCGCGGAGACGTTGTGCTGGCGCTCTCCGCCAGCGGAGAAACCGAAGAAATTCTCTCCCTGCTGGCGACCATCAAGCGTCTGCAACTTCGCTTGATTGTGATGACCTGCGACGAAACCTCCTCTATTAATGCCAAAACCTCCACTTTAGCGGCGGCTGCGGACGTCGCTCTGGATTGCTCAGTCGCAAAAGAGGCGTGCTCTCTCGGACTGGCGCCCACAGCATCCACCACAACCATGCTCGCGCTAGGCGACGCCCTCGCCATGTCGGTCGCGGAAAAACGTGGATTCGAAATTGAAGATTTCGCCAACTTGCATCCCGGCGGCAAGCTGGGCAAGCGCCTGGCGCGGGTTGAATCGCTAATGCATTGCGGTGACGACGTTCCCCGCGTGGCTCTGCAAACTCTCATGCCAGATGTAATCTACGAAATGTCGCGAAAGAAGCTTGGCGTGACCGCCGTCGTAGACGGCGAAAAATTGGCCGGGGTCATAAGCGACGGAGATCTGCGCCGTCTGTTGCAGGAGCGCGGAAAAGATGCTCTCGATCTGACAGCCGCCGAGTGCATGACCAAAAATCCGAGCACCATCGCTCGCGACGAATTCGCGGCGACCGCGCTCGCTTTGATGGAGGACAAGAAAATTACTTCATTGGTAGTCGTGATTGGCGATCAAAAGCTGGAAGGCATTATTCATCTGCACGATCTATGGGGAACAGGAACGGTGTGAGAAGCGGTAAAATCCATACATGTATCACTACAATCCCGACGCTGCGCTGGAAGAACTCACTGAAGAGGCGACCTTACCGAATCCGGTTCACATGCGGGACATGTTATTGCGAAAACACTTGAGCGCCGACAAGTCTCTTGAGCTGAACCGCCTGTTCGTGGAATATCAAAAGTTTTTCGGAGAAGCGCAGAAACTTGGCAAGCAAATACTGACCCGCCTTACAGAAGTTCCCCAGTGAGTCAGAACCAGCCACCAGCGCCTCTAATGGCTTTGCCGGAGTGACTTCAAAGTAATAGCCTTTTCGTGCCATTCCCCTCTTTTGAAGGAGTCTGTATTGTTCTTCTTGAGCAGTACTCGGGGGAGGGCTGTTCAAACTAACGTCCCTGACTTTATAAGTCTGGGGCGTTTTGTTTTGCGGCGAGCAACGTCGTTACTGGACCCCAGATACTAGCCCTTGGTGCTCGACCGCCTCAGTTTGACCCTGTGAGCCGCCCGTTTCTTCTTTTTCTTGGCCAGTCTGCTGGCTGCATGTTTACTTCCCTCACCCTCAGAGGAGGCATGCGACTTCGACGAACTCTTCTTCGGCCTTCCCTTCGGCTTAGCTTCCGGCTCAGCCATTTCCGATTTGCCCATAACTTTTGCGGCAGTTGAGGCGACCACACCAATTGCTGTCCCAATGCCTCGGGCAACGCTTTCCATTACCGGCTCGGTGGCATGGGTTTGATGTCCTTCGCCATCTTTAGAATCTTTTGTTTCGTTTTCCTTGTCGTCCATTTGCCCTCCCGGGTTATGTGGGCGGACACTGTTGTCCGTCGCAGTTGGCGTTGATTTTGGCCTTTTTGCTAAATCAAAGTCAAAGGCGGCGGACAGGAGTGTGCACCCTACATTTTATGTTTCCTTCTATTAGCGGCACCCTAGAGTACACCGCTTTGGATTTTGTAGGCGAGGATTTTATGGGTGCGCAGGCTTGACGGCCCAAACGAGAGGGCTCCGATTGCAGTATGATTGCGGGGTTGGAGCAGTTTTTGATCCGTTTCTGTTTACTTCTGTTGTTGCCGGCATCTTCCCTGCCGAAGCGGTCGAAGATTTTAGCACTGGGCGCCTGGCTTCTGATTGCCACGATAGCGTTGGCGCAGGACGGTCAATCAGTTTCAATCCATGGCACGGTTGTGAACAGTCTCACCCATGATCCCATCGCGCGCGCCCAAGTTTATTCTCAGAACAATCGCTTCGCGACAATGACCGACGGCCAGGGCCATTTTGAATTCACCCTTGCCCAGCCCCGCATCGCCAATGGAAATATCACAATGGATGGAACATTTCTTTTGGCCCGCAAACCTGGATTTCTTACCGACCCGGAGGAGCGGGGGGAGCAGGTCGATTCGAAGTCATCCGACACAACCATCTCATTAATTCCTGAAGCCATCCTGATGGGTCGAGTCGAAATAGGCGGCGATTCTCCCGACGCCATTCATGTGCAGCTCTTCCACAGAATGGTTACGAATGGAGTCGCGCACTGGAACATTCAAAATATGGCGACTACGAACGCGAAGGGAGAATATCGTTTCGCAGAACTAGAGGCCGGCGATTACCGCGTCGCGACGACTGAGGCCCAGGATCATAACCCAGAGGGATTCATCCCGGGCACGATGGCCTACGGATATCCGCCCGTGTATTTTCCCGCAGCCGCGGATTTTTCGGGCGCCACCACGATACATCTGTCGCCGGGCAAAATCATTGAAGCCGATATTTCGCTCTCCAGACAGCAATATCATAAAGTTGCGATTCCCATCGATGGGGCCTCTGGCGAAGGCGTCAACGTCAGTGTTTCAGCGGGTGGAGATGGCGCGCCCGGATATTCTCTCGGCTACAATTCGGTCAACAAAACAATCCAGGGCTCATTGCCCAACGGAGCTTATGTCGTAGAGGCGGCAACTTTTTACGCATCGGGCTCAATGACGCTCCGAGTCGCGAACGCGCCCGCACAAGGCCAGCTGACCTTGTTGCCGGATGGAAATATCGACGTCCAAGTCAGAGAGGAATTCACCAACAAATCTGAAGGCGTTCAATTTGGAAGAGTCTCCAATGGACGCTCGCGACATCCATACCTCAATGTCATCTTGGAGCCGATTTCAGAATTCGGTCAAGGAAGAAATGTTTACCTTCGACCTCCGAGAGATGCCCACGACGAATCACTCGTTATCGCTAACGTTCCCCCCGGGCGATACTGGGTGCGTGTAACATCGTCGCGAGGATACGCAGCGTCGATTACTTCGGGCGGCTTAAATCTGCAATCTGAGCCGCTGACCGCCGCCGCCGGCGGATCTAGTTCGCCAATCGAGATCACAATGCGTGACGATACCGCCTCCTTCGATGGTACCGTCGATGACGCCTCGCTTCCGGGCTCCGCCTCTTCTCCGTCCAAGCCGCCGTTTGCGCGTGTTTATTGCGTCCCGCAGGATGGCGCGGGACAATTCACCGAGATATCGGTCTCGCCCGAGGGAAAATTTGAATCGCCTCCGATCCCTCCCGGCACGTATCGCATTCTGGCTTTCAGGCATCCGCAAAGGAATATTGAATACCGGAGCGCCGATGCCATGCGGGCTTATGAATCCCAGGGGCAGATAGTCCGCCTAATACCGGGACAAAAAGAACACGTCGATCTGCAATTTAGCTCTAAGGCGGAAGAAAATGGAGGCTAATTCGATCCGCGTGGTCGCTCGGCTAATTTTTCTGTTCGTGTTTTTTGGACCAATGATGGCCCAGGACGCCCAACCTGGACCGAGCTCAGCCGAGGTGGCGAAGTCCCGGGTCGCCGGAATCGTTGTCAGCTCTATCGACGGGCATCCCCTAGCCCGCGCGCTTATCGTCCTCACCAATACAAAAAATGCCTCCGACCGGCAGACGGCCCTGAGTTCCGAAGACGGTCATTTTGAATTCAAGCAGGTTGCAAAAGGAAAATTTTCACTGCAAGGGTCGAAGCCCGGATTTATTGCCCAAGCCTACGACCAGCATGAACAGTTTTCGACGGCGATTGTGACCAGCACGGACATTCCAACCGAAGACCTGATATTGCGCCTGGTTCCTGCCGCCGCGCTATCCGTCAAGATAATCGATGAGTCGGGAGAGCCGGTGCGGAAGGCGTCAATCATGCTCTATCGGGAAGATCGCAGCTCGGGCATATCACGTATCGAAAATTCCCGGAGCGGTTCTACCGATGATCTCGGTGCCTGTGACTTCGCGCGAATCCCGCCCGGGACGTATTTCATCGGCGTGACCGCGACTCCATGGTACGCGATGCATCCCAACGGCCCTATCGACAATCGATCCGGAAGCGAATCGCGACAGTTCGATGTGGTCTACCCCCCGACCTATTACGGAGACACTACCGAACCTGATTCCGCTGTCCCGATCGGTATCAAGGGCGGAGAGCAGGTTGAAGCCGAAATTCGTCTCAGTCCGGTTCCAGCTTTGCATCTGATTTTTCGCGCGCCGGAAAATGGCTCGCATGGGTCCGTAACTCCTTTCTTGCGGAGGATGGGGTTCGACGGAGCCGACATGCCGGTGATGGGTGGCATGTGGGCTCTTTCTGCTGATTCCGTCGAAATCGGAGGCATTTCTCCGGGAAGATACAAAGTTAATTTGCCCGGATCGGCCCCGACCGAAATTAACATTGCCAACGATGGGCAGGATCTCAGCCAGATCAGAGGCGAAGCACTGGGCAGCGTCAAAGCATCAGTGCGAGTACTTGGAGAAGCGAAATTGCCGCACCCGCTTTTTGTTCAGCTTCGCGGCGACGACGGAAAGCCCGTGTCGGGGGGCGCCGTAGACGAAAAGGGCGAAGTGAATTTCGCGGATGTGCCGCCCGGCCAATACAACATTTTTGCGGGAAGCGGCGGCAAAAATTATTTTGTGGTGAAGGTTTCTTCGCAGAGTCAATCCTCGGATCATTCGCTGAACGTTCCCGCCGGTACCGCTCTCGAGGTTTCACTCTCGTTGATCGGCGACACGGTAAACCTTGAAGGCTTCGCTAAACGTGAAGGCAAAGCCGCTGCCGGCGCAATGGTGGTTCTTGTACCAAAAAATCCCGAGCAGAATCGCGAACTATTTCGCCGCGACCAAAGCGATCTGGATGGGAGCTTCGAGCTGCGCGATGTGGCTCCCGGGACATATTCGGTCATCGCTGTCGCAAATGGATGGCACCTGGATTGGTCCATGCCCGCCGTAATCGAACCATATTTAAAAAACGGACAAAACGTAGTTATCGGCACGCGCGGGGGCAAGTCAGTTACGCTGCCCACCGCAGTGGAGGTCACCGCGGCGAATTAGTGTGGCTCAGATCGGGAGGGCGCGCTTCCAGCCTGCGTTGAATCTTGGTCAGCGGTTTTAAGGCACGACTGAAGTCGTGTCCTCCCGCCCGACAGCGAAGTACCGAAGGCCGTTACTAATCTGCATTGCTTGCGGATGAGTGGCGCGGTCCATCTGCTTTGTTAGAATGTGTGCTGACATGGCGCTATCGTCTAGGGGTTAGGACGGAAGATTCTCAATCTTCAAACACGGGTTCGATTCCCGTTAGCGCTACCAAAATCTTCGACAAGGGTCGGCACTAGCCGTGAAATTGGGCGGCACCGTCCCATACCAATTGAACGGCCAGAGCGAGAATCAGAAATCCGAAAATGCGATTAATCGCTCCTGTCGCGCCGGGTCCCAATCGCTTCACGAACGGGCCGCCCAGCGACAAGAATAAGAAGACAGCCAGGCCGAGGGCAACGATACCGATGACCATTCCGAAATATGCCACCATACTATTCGCATGAGCGGCAACGCCCATGACCACCCCAATGGCGCCGGGACCGGCAAGCATCGGCATGGCCATCGGCGTGAGTGAAATATCTTCTTTGGTATTCGCCTCGTGGCTTTCGGCCGGAGTCATCCGACTGGTGGCGGTAACCATTCCCCATGCTGTGTTTGCGACGATCAATCCGCCGGCAATCTGCAACACCGGAAGCGATATCCCGAAAAAATTTAAGACAAATCGTCCGAAGAATAAAAATGTAATCAGAATGCCCATGACGTAGAGTCCAGTCTTCAGCGCCATTTTTCGGCGTTCGGCAGGAAGCATTTGCGTGGTGAGCGCAAAAAACATGGGCACGCCGCCGAACGGATTCACGATTGGAAATAGCGCGAGGAAGGTGGCCAGTGCAGCCGACGGCGTATCCCGTAATAGGTGCTGCACCGCGTTGGCGGGATTCATCAGGAGCAGATTCTAACAGTGAGGCAATGCCAGCGTAGGACGGCCGCCCTCGGCTGTCCGATTGAGCGAAGCTCAATGATCCGGTAGATCTATGCGGCCTTGGTCGAGCGTTGCTCGAGTGGACAGCCGGGGCGGCTGTCCCTACGCGATTCGTGTATTTTTCCTATCAGTGATAGCTTTCGAGCACGTTCGCGGCACGCGATAGAGCCTGAGTGAGCGCGCCGATTTGCTGCTGGGTGCGGTCGCGATCGCGTTTATCAATCGCCTCATTCACCCCAGGAATCACAACTGCGGCGTAGCCGGTATATTCTCCCGGAGCATAAATGGAATGCCGGTACCACGGACGATTGGGCAAACCTTCGGGCACGAGCAGTGCGCGCTCAACATCCATCAATGTTCGATTTAATTTCGCAACGTCACCTGGCGGATTTTTCTGTAAATCTAAAACTCTTGCGCCGGCTTTTTCGAACCGATTTGCCGCATTGATTGCCGGCGAAAAGTCCGGGGACTGACTGCCAAATTCGGTGTCTGCTCTCTTTTTTGCAGCATCCACGTAGGCAGTTATTTCTCTCCCATATTGCTCATAATCGTAGGGCAGAACGTCGGCGTCGGCCATGCGGACGGCCAGCAGTCCGAAAATTCGCGCCATCTCTTGCTCGTAGACGAAATCAGGATCGCCGAATTTCTGGAACCAGGCAAAATTGTCAAATACCGAATGGTAAACGCCATACGCGCCACTGGAACCGATATCGGTGGAGGGCACGCCGAGATGCTGGAGGAAAACCGCATAATCAGATCCGCTACCCAAGTCACCAACGGGAACATCCTTCTTCCCTGCCGCGGGCGGAAGATAAGTGCTGGTACTGGTCTCGTGCGTATTGACCGCCTCGTCGGCGGACCGTCGCCACGCGTCGTAAACGGTCCCTCCCGCCGGACTCGGCACCGCCTTGCTCACATCTCGCAGAAACTGTTTCAGGCTGGGCACGCCAGAGGCGCCGAACTTCTGTCCGGAAACCGCGACATCTACGTTGAAATACGCGACTGCCTTAGCGAGATCCCGTTCGTGCTGCTCGCCCCATTCGGTGGAACCTATCAGGCCTTCTTCTTCCGCGTCCCAACTACCAAACACGATCGTGCGTTTTGGCTTCCAGCCGGATTTCAGCAGCTCTCCGATGCCGTGAACTGCCTCGAGCATCGCAGCGGTCCCGCTGTTGGGGTCGACCGCGCCGTATACCCACGCATCTCGATGATTGCCCGCAACGACCCAGTTATCGGGATCGCCACTGCCCACGACGCGGCCGATCACATCCCAAATAGTTCGAAATTGATAATCCTGTTTCAGGTGCATTTTCACTTTCACCGGACCCGGCCCCGTGTGATAGGTAAATGGCAGCGCGCCCTGCCACTCGCGAGGCGTGTCGGGACCTCCAAGGTGCGCGAGAATCGGCCACGCATCCGCATAGGAAATCGGAGTCACAGGAATTTTCGGCATTTGCGCCGATTCCGACGGCGGCGTGCGCTGAGAATCGGGAAGATCGGGTGTTGAAGCCATGCCAGGAGTGGTAGGGTCGCCGGGAAATTCGAACATGTATCCCACCGATCCGCGTTGGACTCCGGTGTCGGGATGCCAGGGACCTTGCGGATATTTATCTCCCCGTTGCCAGCCATCATCAGCCGGATCGGAATAGATGATCAGCCCTGCCGCCCCATGCTGTTGCGCAATGAACGCTTTAACGCCGCGAAAATTTTCTCCGTAGCGGGCAAGGACAATTTTGCCGCGAACGTCAATTTTCATGTCATCCAGTTTTTTGAAATCGGCAGCGCTGCCATAGTTCGCGTAAACAATTTCGGCTTCGGCATCGCCTGACGGAGACATGCCACTGAACGGCATCACCACGCGTGGATCGTCTTGAAAGGAATCTCCATCAACGTGCTCTCGCGCCGGCCCATGCATGTGAACATTGGCGGGAGCGGTGACATCCACAGTGATTTCTTTCGGATAGTTCATCCACACTTTGTACTCGACAATTTCTGTATCGAGTCCGGCCTCGCGGAATTTCTGGGCCACGTAATCAGCCGTCGCCTTGTCTTCGGGAGAGCCCGCGATGTGAGGGGCCTGGGTAAGAATCCGCAAGTGCTCCTCGGCCAATTTGGGATCGGGCGCAGCGAGGAAGCGCGATTCTACTTTGCCTTCTTCAACGGCCGAGTAAAACCCTAATATGGATGATTTATTTGCAGAATCCGGAGGGGAATTCTGGGACCCTGAGTGCACAGCGGTGGTAAAAATGAAGAAGACGCCCAGAGCCGCAGTCAAAACGATTCTCATGATAAAAGAATTTTAGCTTACACTACTATTCGTTTTGTAAGCGTTCGCCGATCCTACATGCCAAAATCATTTCTGGAATGCGCCAACCATAGACCCTCAATTTTATTTTTATTTCTGATTTTCTTTCAGGGATTCACGTTCGCGCAGAATGCCAAACCGGCAGGGGATTTGGTTTACGTCGGCACCTATTCCGCTCATGGCGGTAAAGGAATCTACGCGTACCGGTTCGATTCCGTTTCAGGCCATTTAATTTCACTCGGCATGGCCGCAGAATCTGCTGACCCTTCGTTCCTGGCGGTCAGCGGCAATGGAGAATTTCTGTATGCGGTAAACGAAATCGCGAGTTATCAGGGCCAGCCCACGGGCGCGGTGTCAGCGTTCAAGATCGAACCCGATACCGGCAAACTTTCCGAATTGAACGAAGTGTCGTCGCGCGACCAGGGCCCAGCTCACATCACATTGGACCGCACCGGCCAGTGGGCGCTGGTATCAAATTACACGCTGGGGAGCGTCGCGGTCTTCCCGATTTTAAAAGATGGGCGACTGGGAGAGGCGTCTTCATTCGTACGGCACAAAGGCTCGAGCGTCAATCCCGAGCGGCAAGCCGGTCCGCACGCGCACTCAACCACTTTATCTCCGGATGATCGTTTTGCAATTGTGGCGGACCTGGGATTGGACGAATTAATTATTTATCCCTTCGATAAGGCGAACGGAAAACTGGGGTCGCCGCACGTTGTGAAAGTCCATCCTGGCGCCGGGCCCCGGCACTTGACCTTCGATCCCAGCGGAAGATTTATGTATCTGATCACTGAGATGCAATCCACCATTGTCGCTTATCGCTATGAGGCAGCGTCGGGTGGCCTGACAGAGATACAAAGCATTTCAACTCTGCCGAAAGAATTCGCCGAAAAGAACACCGACGCGGAAATTGAAATCGACCGTTCCGGAAAATTTCTTTACGGCTCTGACCGCGGGGCGGACAGTATCGCGGTGTTCGCGGTCGACTCCGCAAGTGGCAAATTGCAAAAGATCGAGGATGTGGCCACGCACGGAAAAACGCCGCGCAATTTTACGATTGACTCCACGGGCAAGTGGCTGCTGGTGGCGAATCAGGATT
The DNA here is from genome assembly GCA_963849315.1 of uncultured Acidobacteriaceae bacterium. Lineage (GTDB taxonomy): Bacteria > Acidobacteriota > Terriglobia > Terriglobales > Acidobacteriaceae > PALSA-188. Next base: position 215,938 of record CAWKGT010000003.1, read on the forward strand.
CGGACAACATTGTGGTTTTCCGGATCGATGACAAAACGGGGGCACTTACGGCAAATGGTCAAACAGTGAAGATACCATCGCCGGTCTGCATAGTCTTCGATCCTAAACCGTGACCGATTTCACTTCCGCACTTGCCCGTCGCCGATGATTTCATACTTGGCGGACGTAAGCTCGGCCAAGGCAAACGGTCCCCGACAATGAAGTTTCTGCGTGCTGATTCCCATTTCCGCGCCAAAACCAAATTCGCCGCCATCGGAAAATCGGGTTGACGCATTCCAATAAACCACAGCCGAATCCACCAGCCGCAAAAATTTCCTCGCATTATTTTCGTCGCGGGTAACGATGGCGTCTGAATGTTTGGTCGAGTATTCATTGATATGCGCTATCGCCGCGTCCACTTCAGGTACGACGCGAATCGCAATACAGAGTCGCGAATATTCTTCTCCCCAGTCTTGAGGTATGGCTCGAACTACTTCTAATCCATGTGAGAGTTCCACAACTTCAACGTCGCCGCGGACTTCCACCCTGGATTCAATCAGCTTTTCCACAATCCGTGGAATGTAATTATCCCCGATGTCAGCGTGTACCAGCAGCTTCTCGGCTGCGTTGCAGACTGACGGCCGCTGCGTTTTTGCGTTGATCACAATCCTGTCCGCCATATCGAAGTCAGCGGACGCATCAACGAAGATATGGCAGTTTCCGGCGCCGGTCTCAATCACCGGTACGGTGGCATTCTCGGTCACATAAGTTATGAGAGCGGGACCTCCGCGCGGAATCAAGACGTCAACCAGTCCCCGAGCTTTAATCAGTTCCTGAACCGAATCGCGCGTGCTTGCGTCGAGCAATTCAATCGCGCCTTCCGGCACGCCAGGCACTTCCGCCAAAATATCGACGATCTGCTGATTACTGTGAACCGCTTCCTTCCCGCCACGCAGCACAATCGCATTTCCTGTCTTGAAGGCGAGCGCCACGGTATCCGCGGTCACGTTAGGTCGGGATTCATAGATAATTCCAACTACTCCCAGCGGCACCCGGACTTTTCGAATGCGTATGCCGTTGGGGCGAGTCCACGCCGCCAAAGTTTCGTAGACCGGGTCGGCAAGTCCGGCGACATCACGCATACCCTGCGCCATATCCGAGACGCGACCGGCATTCAGCATGAGTCGATCGAGCATCGCGCCGGCAAGCCCGGAGAATTCGATATCCTTTCGATTCGCGGTAAGAATCGCATCCGAATTCGACTCGATCGCGTCGGCCATCGCTAACAGGATCGCATTCTTTTTTTCTGTGGAAAGTTGCGCAAGCCGGGACGAGGCGCCCTTCGCGCGCACCATTTTCTCGTGAGTTGAAAGGCTCGCATTCACCGTTGTCGCCATTTACGCGTCCTTCCTTCGCGGAGGGAAATATGTGCCGATCTTCCGCTCAATCGCGCCGGAAATCGCGTTGGCATCATGTCCGTTAACAATCGCAACGTTTACTCCCGCTTCGCTGGCCGCCTTCGCCGCACGCAACTTCGACCGCATTCCCCCGGTTCCCAGGCTGCCCTTGCCGTCGCACATCGCTTCCATTCGAGGAGTAAGTTTGCGAACGGTGCGCAGCAGTCGCGGACGCTTGCCATTCGGAACATAAAAACCATCGACGTCGGTGAGCAGCAGCAGCCAATCCGCCTTAACGGCGGCGGCGAGCAGTCCGCTCAATTCGTCGTTGTCGCCGAATGCTCCCACCAATTCGCGGACTGACACGCTATCGTTCTCATTGACGATGGGCACCACCCCCAACTTCAATAGTTCATGCAGAGCATTTTGCAAATTCTTATAACGCACCGGAGAAGTGAAATCGTCGCTCGAAAGCAGCAACTGCGCCACTACTTTTTTGCCGAAGAAAAGCCGCTCGTAGGTGTTCATCAGCACGCTTTGACCAACTGCCGCGCAAGCCTGCATCAAGGGCACGGTCGATGGTCTCCGATTGAATCCCAGGTGTGACATTCCGGAAGCGATGGCCCCGGAGGTCACAATCAAATACTCATGTTGAGATGGCTCAAGCTGATCCACAAGGGCTCGCATGCGGTTCGCGTCAATGCTTCCGCCGGGAGCGATTAAACTGGTGCCGACCTTGACTACGAGACGCATAGCTACATAATTTAACAGCTAGCATGTGCCATTAGTATTTACATTGAACACAGGCATTGCAATAAAGTTGAACGATGGCCATTAAAGACGCAACCCGCCGGTTTTCTCCTCGCGTGGAAAATTATGCCCGCTATAGGCCTGGGTATCCGCCCGAGGTCGTTGACTTATTGCAGACGGAATGTGGATTAAAGTCCGAGTCGGTGATCGCTGAAATAGCTTTCGGCACGGGGCTTTTCACTCAACTGCTTCTCGAAAACGGCAATCGTGTCATTGGCGTGGAGCCGAATCCTGACATGCGCGCGTCAGGAGAACTTTTCTTGCGGCAATATCCCCGGTTCACCAGCGTAAATGGTACGGCTGAAAAAACAACTGTTCTGGACCATAGCGTAGATATTGTTACGGCGGCTCAGGCGGCGCACTGGTTCGATCCAACGGAAGCAAGGGCAGAATTTGTGCGCATTCTGAAACCTGGCGGCTGGATTGTCCTTCTCTGGAACGACCGGCGAATGGACTCAACCGAATTTCAACGCCAATACGAGCGCATCCTGCGCACCTACGGAACCGACTACGAAGAGGTTCGCCAACAGGGAATGGCGCAGGCCATTACAGGATTCTTTCAAGGGCTATCGTTTAAAACTCGCGAGTTTGTGTACGCGCAAAAGTTCGACTATGCCGGGCTTGAGGGCCGGCTTCTCTCTTCTTCGTATTCGCCCCAACCCGGGGATGCGAAATATGAACCGATGCTAGACGACTTGCGCCGTATATTCGACGAACATCAAGTAAGCGGTCACATTTCGTTTGACTACGACACTCGCGTTCACTATGGACAAGTTCCCCGGCGGACTTGAAACGCACACGGAGGAATTAATTGTGCAAGAGAAAAACTTCCACATGACTCCGGAGGAGTTTCGCAGTCATGGTCATGCGGTGATTGACTGGCTCGCCGATTACTACAAAAATATCGAGTCCTATCCGGTGCTCTCTTCCGTAAAGCCCGGCGGCATTCGTAATTCGTTGCCAGCAAATCCGCCGCAAAATGGCGAGCCATTCGACGCAATCCTGCGCGATGTCGCAGAACTTATTCTTCCCGGGATCACACACTGGCAGTCGCCAAATTTCTATGCGTATTTCCCATGCAATGCTTCCGGGGCATCGATTCTAGGGGATTTGCTCTCGTCTGGACTGGGAGTGCAAGGCATGCTTTGGGCGACGAGTCCAGCGTGCACCGAACTGGAGACTCTCGTTCTCGATTGGCTCGCTTCCATGCTGGACCTGCCCGATAAATTTCTTTCCACCAGTTCTGGTGGAGGGGTGATTCAGGACACGGCGTCGAGCGCATCATTATGCGCTCTGCTCGCCGCGCGCGAACGTGCCACAAATTTTGCCACGAATCGAAGAGGATGCGACGGAAAGTTGATTGCCTACACTTCGTCCCAAGCACATTCATCAATCGAAAAAAATGCGCAGATCGCGGGAATAGGCCGCGACAACCTGCGCTTTATCGAAGTGGATGAAGATTTCGCAATGAATGCGAACGCACTTTCTACGCAGATTCGACAAGACAACGCTGCGGGGCGGCTTCCGTTCTTTCTCTGCGCCACCGTCGGAACCACATCCTCGAACGCGATTGATCCACTCGCTCAAATTGGTCTCATCTGCCGGGAGCATAATCTGTGGCTGCATGTTGACGCCGCCATGTCGGGCACCGCCGCGCTCTGTCCCGAGTTTCGCCATATCCACAATGGAATCGAATTTGCGGATAGCTACTGCTTCAATCCCCATAAGTGGATGTTTACCAACTTCGATTGCGATTGCTTTTACGTCGCCGATCGGAAAGCCCTCATTCAGACACTGAGCGTGCTGCCGGAATATTTGCGCAACCAGGCCAGCGAGTCGGGCGCGGTGTTCGATTACCGGGACTGGCAAATTCCTCTCGGCCGTCGGTTTCGGTCCTTGAAATTATGGTTTGTGATTCGTCACTACGGCATTGCGGGATTACAACATCACATTCGGCAACATGTGGACTTGGCCCGGCAATTCGCGCATTGGATTTCGGAAGATGAACGGTTTGAGCTCGCCGCGCCGGTTCCGCTCAACATGGTTTGCTTTCGCCTCAAGGCCGGGGATGATGCGAATCAACAATTGATGGATCGCCTGAATCGTAGCGGAGACTTATATCTCACTCACACCCGCCTGCATAACCGCATCACGCTTCGTTTTTGCATCGGCCAAACCCGTACTGAAGCGCGGCATGTAGAAGAGGCGTGGAAGAGAATCCAGGAAGAAGCAGATCACTTCCATTGAGATGACCCACCCAGCGGAAATCCTATGCCTACTTTCCTAACCGTGGCCGCCGCCAACTTCGCGGACGATATTGCTGACGAAAGATTTCGCGTCGCCGAAAAGCATTAGCGTTTTATCCAGATAATAAAGCGGGTTGTCGATTCCCGCGAAACCGGGACTCATTCCTCGCTTGATCACCATTACCGTGCGCGCTTTATCCACGTCGAGAATTGGCATTCCGTAGATGGGGCTGCCCGTATCGGTGCGGGCCGCCGGATTCGTCACATCGTTAGCGCCGATGATGAGCGCGACATCCGTCTGCGCGAAGTCGCCGTTGATTTCGTCCATCTCCATCAGCCGGTCATATGGAATGTCAGCCTCGGCGAGCAAGACATTCATGTGCCCAGGCATGCGTCCCGCCACCGGATGGATGGCAAATCTTACATCAACGCCACGCTTGGTTAGCGAGTCGTAGAGCTCGCGAACTTTATGCTGGGCTTGGGCCACAGCCATGCCGTAGCCCGGGACTACCACAACTTTGTTCGCCGCAGTTAAGATCGACGCGGCTTCTTCGGCGGTAGCGCTGCGGACTGGCTTGGCTTCTTCTCCGCCAGCAGCCACAACTTGCACTTGTCCGAACGCTCCGAAAAGAACATTCGTAAAAGACCGGTTCATGGCTTTCGACATGATCACGGAGAGGATGAATCCTGATGATCCGTCGAGAGCGCCCGCAATGATCAGCAATTTACTATCGAGCACGAATCCCATTGCGGCGGCCGACAATCCCGCATAAGAATTGAGCAACGAAATTACCGTGGGCATGTCTGCGCCGCCAATGGGCACGATCATGAGCACGCCAAAGATTAGCGGGATGCCAATCATGAACGGGAAAAGCTGGCGCGCGCCAGGATGGATGACCAGGTAAATCGCAATCCCGATTGCGACCGCTAAAAAAGACAGATTGACAATATTCTGCCCGCGATAAGTGATGGGTCTCTGCGGCAAAACTTCCTGCAACTTTCCTGCGGCCATCAGGCTGCCAGTAAAAGTCAGTCCTCCCAGAATTACTTCGACGGATAGAACTGACATCATGAATCTCGGAACATAGGGGGTGCGCAGATAGAATTCCGCGGTGCCGACCAGCGTGACGCAGAATGCTCCGAAGGCGTGGCTGAGAGCTGTCCGCTGCGGAACGGCTGTCATCTGCACCAGGCCAAGCGGAATGCCAATTCCGGTACCGATCACCAGTGCGATGATGATCCACTTGTAATCGACAATGCCGTGATGCAGCAGGGTACCGGCAATCGCGAGGACCATTCCGATTTCGCCCGCCCAGACGCCGCGCCGAGCGGTGGTGGGCGAACTCATCCACTTCAGCGAGAGGATGAACAGTGCGCTGGCGATGAGGTAGACGACCTCGATGATCGTCTGATTGCCGGCGAAGCTGGCCATTTCCTGACAGAGTAAAGTTTCGTTCATGACGATTTCGCCGGGCGGCTGCTCTTGAACATTTTGAGCATGCGGTCGGTGATTAAAAAGCCGCCAACGACGTTACTGGTCGCTGCAATGATGGCAAGGACGCCCAGGATGGCGGCAAATCTAGTTTTGTGCTCGCCCACTAAAATGATCGCCCCCACGACGGCAATCGCGTCGAGAGCGTTCGTCAACGACATCAGCGGCGTATGCAGTAGTGGTGAGACGCGGCGGATAACTTCGAATCCGATAAACGCCGCCAGCATGAATATGAATAATGCGTCGATTAAGCTGGAACCCATTGTTTCTCCCTGCAACCTTGTGAATTCGCTAGATTTGAAACGGCGCGGCTTCAGCCGCGCCGTTAACTTGAGCACATGTTTACGGCACGCCTGAAGCGCGCCCTTGCAAACCGACGCCTACCCCGCTGCTGCCAACGCAGGCAACGACAAGAATTCCCTCACCCGTGCATTCACCACTTCCCCACCTCGCGTTAACAAAGTCTCGCGGATAATGTCATCTTCCAAATTGATGTTCAGCTTGCCATCCTTTGCGAGGTGCAAAAGAAAAGTCGTGACGTTGCGGGCGTACATTTGACTGGCGTGATAAGGCACGCCAGACGCGACATTCACAGCGCCGATAATCGTTATCCCGTGCTCAATTACTATTTGCCCGGATTTTGTGGATTCGCAATTTCCCCCGCGCTCCGCAGCCAGATCGAAAATCACCGATCCCGGAGCCATGCCCTTCACCATTTCTGTAGTTACCAGGACCGGAGCTTTCTTTCCCGGCACGACAGCGGTCGTAATTACCACGTCACTTTCCGCAACCACTTTGGTCAGCAGTTCACGTTGGCGGGCATAGAAAGTCTCGTCCTGCGCGGTTCCGTATCCGCGAGCGTCCTGCGCGTTCTTGGCTTCGATCGGCAATTCAACAAACCGTGCGCCGAGGCTCTGCACCTGCTCTTTCACGGCGGGACGCAAATCGTACGCCGAAACTACCGCTCCCAATCTGCGGGCGGTCGCTATTGCTTGCAGTCCCGCAACCCCAACGCCCATCACTAAAACTCGCGCCGGTGTTATGGTTCCGGCAGCAGTGGTGAGCATGGGAAAAATTCTTGGAAGCGCGTCGGCCGCCATCAGCACCGCTTTGTATCCGGAAATCGTCGCCATCGACGATAAGGCATCCATGCTTTGAGCGCGAGTCGTTCTGGGCACAAGCTCCGCAGCAAACGAAGTCACGCCAGTTTCCGCGAGTTGCACCGTGTAGGCGGAGCCCAACGGCCGCAAAAATCCAATTAGAATTTGATCTTTGCGGAGCAAGGCCAAATCATCTTCGCCGGTAACATCATTGGCTCCCGGACAAAGCACCTGGACCACAATATCCGCGCTTTGAAATATTTCCGCGTGTGACGACAGAATCTTCGCGCCCTTCTCGACATAGGCAGCGTCCCTGTATCCAGCCGCATCGCCTGCGCCAGTCTCCACCGCGACCTCGAATCCCACTTTGGTGAGCGCTGGAATAGAAGCGGGAACAAGGGCAACGCGCCGCTCACGTGGATACGATTCCCGGGGAACACCAACGATCATTCGATTCGATCCTTTCAAGGAAGAACGCTAGGAAAAAGTACACAAAGCAGGTGAAGAAAACAATGCAGAAGATTGCAATAGGGTACGATACCGCTTGCTATAGGGAAAGCAGGTCCCTCCGCTCCGGTTGGGATGACAGATGTCCCTGGGGGACGTCTCAGTTCCACTTCGGCGTAGTGATAGCGCCTTGCGATGCAGAAGAAACCAAACTGGCATATTTTGCGAATACTCCAGATTCGTAGCGCGGTTTCGGCGGCTTCCATTCTTTCATTCTTTGTTTCAGCACGTGGTCGCTGATTTCGACTTCTAAAATGCGTTTGTTCACCTCAATATTGATCATATCGCCTTCGCGTACCGCCCCGATGGGCCCTCCCAACGCTGCTTCTGGGGAAACGTGGCCCATCATCAGACCATGAGTCGCGCCGCTGAAGCGTCCATCAGTCAGCAACGCGACAGAATCGCCGAGGCCTTCGCCGACGAGCGCTCCGGTCACGCTCAACATTTCGCGCATTCCCGGACCTCCCTTTGGGCCTTCGTTGCGGATTACCACTACGTCGCCAGACTTGATACGTTTTTCCGTGACCGCCGACATCGCTTCTTCTTCGGACTCGAAAACTCTCGCTGGGCCGCGGTGAGTGAGACGCTCGTGCCCACTGATTTTCGCGACGCATCCTTCAGGTGCCAGATTTCCACGCAAGATTACCAGTCCCCCGGTCTTCTTAAGAGGCTTGTCCAGAGGTGCGATGACTTCCTGACCGGGGGTTTCGATCGCGCTTTCGCTTTCGGCTTTGAGGGTAAGACCGCTTACCGTCTTCGCCGTACCGTCGAGATGTCCTCCGCGCAAAAGGCGTCGCGTCAATAACCGTACTCCCCCGGCGCGGTGCATGTCCGCGGCCACGAAACGCCCCGACGGTTTTAAGTCCGCAAGCAACGGAGTGCGTTCGCTCACCGTTTGGAAGTTATCGATGTCCAGCGGAACCCCAGCTTCCCGTGCGATGGCCAGTAAATGCAAAACTGAGTTTGTCGAGCCACCGGTCGCTGCAACTCCGGCAATCGCATTTTCAAACGCCGGAACGGTAAGAATGTCTTTGGGCAGTAGTCCATTCTTTAAGAGATTCATTACCACGTCACCGCAGCGGAAGGCGACTTCGTCTTTTTTTGGATCCATGGCAGGAATGCTATTGAATCCCATCGGTGAGAGTCCAATCATCTCCATCACCGTGGACATGGTGTTCGCCGTGTATTGCCCACCGCAGGCACCCGCGCCAGGACACGCTACGTTTTCCAGTTCATGCAAATCCGCGTCTGACATTTTTCCCGCGGCATTCGCGCCGACCGCTTCGAATACGTCTTGAATGGTGACATCCTTCCCGCGAAACGATCCCGGAGCGATGGTGCCACCGTAAAGAACCAGGCCCGGAATATTTAGCCTCGCCAACGCCATCGCTGCCGCCGGTATTGTTTTATCGCAGCCCACGACGCAGACCACGGCGTCGAATAGTTGGCCGCGGCAAACCAATTCAATCGAATCTGCAATAATTTCGCGGCTGACCAGCGAGGCACGCATGCCCTCGGTACCCATGGTCTCACCGTCACTGATGGCAATCGTGTTGAATTCCATCGGAGTGCCACCAGCCGCACGGATGCCTTCTTTCACCTTCGCCGACAGACGACGCAGATGGAAGTTGCATGGCATGGTCTCAATCCAGGTATTGGCCACGCCGATGATTGGTTTGCGCAGATCGCTGTCGGTAAACCCGATAGCTTTGAACATAGAACGAGCGCCAGCCTGGTTACGACCGTCGGTTATGGCGCGACTGCGATGTTTTAGGTCCATGGTTTAGAAGTTATATCAGAGGGACAAACGAGGGTCAGCAACTCTTCGGGCAAGCCACGATATTAATCCTGAATAAAGAGATTCGATTCCTGATCGGCGGGGACGATGCCTTCGGGAATAGACCCGCGATTGTATTCGGCCATGCGGTTTTTCCACTTTAAGAAATCGGTAATTGATTGCGGCTCGATGCGCACCTCGACTCGCCTTAAACTGGCCAGCAAAAGATTCATTTCGTATTGAAAGCCCTTTGCTGATCGAAGATTCTTAGCCGAGGCTTTAACCATTTCGACAGTACGATTGCGATATTCGAGCAATCCCCATCCCATGGGAATTTCCTCCACTTTAATCAGATCAGCGGGCGCGAGGTAAAAACGCTCGCAGCCCAATCCTATCTCTGGTTTCAGGCGGAACGGCTTGCAGCAATCGGCGATAAAATCGGCGCGAGAAATTTTACATTCCACCAACACGGAATGGCTTGCCCTCTTCCATCCGATCGCGTCTGGCATTTCCCCGCTAAGACACGCCTGCTCGGATAGAACGACTCCGCACCGATAGCGGCGCAGCCATTCCACCGCTTTCTCCACCAGTTGAGCGTGAGTCATTGGACTGAGATTATCTCAAGCGATGCTGCAAGTGAAGTAACCGGAAGGTTTCGATCCAAAATCACTCGTCTCTAGCCCACTCAGCCGACCCGTTTGTTGCGCGCTTCCGGCTTTATCATCACCGGTTGATGGTAAAACATTTCCAACAGGTGACGGGCTGCGGCAATGCGTTCCGCCACGCGATCCCGCACGGAATATCCGTCCGCTTTAATTTCCAGAAATCCATGTTGCCGCTCGACACGCAGGTTTTGAATTCGGCTGTCGCGGTTGGCATCGAAAGCAGCAGCTAGGCGAAGAATCCCCGCGAGACGCAAAACTATTTGACGCTGAAATATTGTCAGGCTACGCATGGTTTTTTGGCCGGGATGCGGCAAAGCGCCCTGATGATAACGGGAAATCACGGCTGCGAGATGGAGTTCTTCGGCGCTCCAACCTAACGGAGAGTCGAGTCGCTCGACGAGCCTGTAGCTGGTTTTGTGTGATTGCTTTTCATTTTTTGACCGGCCGACATCGTGCAACAGGGCTGCCAGGTTCAAGATCGACCGTTGATCAAGCGCAGGTGAATTTTCGGGTTGCGACCCGGCGGGCAATCCATCATAAAGCTGAAGCGCCAGCTTGGTTACGTGGCTGGAGTGGTGAAAGTCTGGGTCGAGAATCGACGCCCACAATTTCAGACGGACAAGCGCGATCTGCCTCACTTCTTTCCCCTGGGGAAGCGCCGTCCGCCAGACTTGCCAGAACGAATTTTTTCCGACCATTTTGTCGCGATATTTTTGGATTCTTTCTCCCCGTTCGCCGGCTACTCGCATTTGCCACAGAGATCGCGATTCGAGGGTGGGGAAAACGTTTATCTGCAAAGCCGTCGCCCACAGTACGTCGAGGTCATGGACTTCTCCGAGCAGATCCTGAATCTCTTTGAGGTCGCCGCTCCAGGCCGCATGCTGTTCGGGGAGGAAATTTTCCACGATATAACGGAATCGTTTAAGCCCAATCCGCAGATTATGAAATGCGGCTTTGGAACGATTGTGCAACGCCAGGCGATGCAGTTCCCGAGCCTTCGTCCAACGCTCGAGGGCCAGATGCTTAAAAAGCGCATTTCCAGGGCGCGGTTTTGCCGCCCGCCGGGGTAAGATCGCGATCAGCTTTTTCCATTGCTTGCGATCGAAATCGGCGAGAGCCACGGCGGCTTCCTGCTTACACTCCGTTTCGCGGGTCGCGAGATGCTGCGTAAGGGCCACGGTTACCGCGTCGTCCTGTGAACCCAGGCGCTGCACCCATTGCTGCATGACATGGATATCCCGCAACGATCCCAGACTGCGGAATAGTTCCCTGCCTGCTTTCTTCATGCGTTTCCAGTCCGGGGCAGGGTCAATAGCTATCATTCCATCGGCTACGGAGCGGCAGCGGCGAAGGGCGACTCGCAGATCGTGTACTGAATCGGGGCTAAAGCTTTCACTGGCGTGATCGCACTCTTCAAGCACGCGAGCCATCCAAAGCGCGAGGCCGAATTTTCGTTTTGGTGAAAGCAGTTGAGGCGCGGACGAAGCCATAAGAAGAGCCTATTTTCGCTGTAAACCGAATTTAATTCCAGATAGGGTTGATCTTATCGTTTCAGGCTGGGGGATTCGCCGCATCGGTTCACGTAAGATGGAAAGCTGTTTCCGCCGGAGGCAGACGAATGAACGTTTTCGAATTTACGGCGCTGGTTGGACTGGGCTCGTTGCTCGCCGGGCTACTCGGAGCCCTAACCGGACTGGGCGGCGGCGTGGTGCTGGTACCCCTGCTGACGATTTTTTTTAAGGTCGATATTCGATACGCGATCGGGGCCTCGCTGGTTTCGGTGATTGCAACTTCGTCGGGAGCCGCTGCCGCATACGTCAGAGAAGGTTTTTCAAATATCCGCATCGGAATGTTCCTGGAAATTGCGACAACGCTCGGCGCAATTTGCGGAGCTTTTCTAGCGGCCACGGTTTCCACTTCGGCCATCGCGATTATTTTTGGATTCGTATTGCTTTACTCCGCATATCTTTCCCGCAAGCCCCGTTCTCCGTCCGATCGCAATGCTCCCGCCGACGCCCTGGCGACCCGTCTGCGTATGAATGGAAGCTTCCCCGAAGCGGGGGCGCAAAGACATTACAATGTGCAGCACGTTCCAGCGGGTTTCGGATTGATGTTTGGCGCCGGAACATTGTCGGGACTGCTTGGCATCGGATCCGGAGCGGTCAAGGTCCTGGCGATGGATCAGGCCATGAATATCCCTTTCAAAGTTTCGACCACAACCAGCAATTTTATGATCGGCGTCACCGCGGCTGCCAGCGCCGGTATTTATTTGAAGCGAGGATACATCGATCCGGGATTAGTTATGCCGGTTATGTTGGGCGTGCTGGCAGGTTCGTTGTGGGGAACAAAAATTTTGGTAAGAGCCGAGACGCAATGGTTGCGGCGTATTTTTAGCGGGGTGATTGCGCTGCTCGGCGTGCAAATGCTGATTAAAGGCTTTTTCGGAAAAATATGAAAACGCTCAAGTGGAGCGACCAAAAGTTCGAGGGAATTATCGGATACCTGCTCAGAACCGGGGTGTTGCTATCGGCCTTCGTAGTTTTCTGCGGAGGCATAGTATTCCTGGCGCGCCATGGAAAGTCATTCCCCGACTACCGCGTTTTTCATGGAGAGCCCGATAATTTGAAGAGCATTGCTGGAATCTTTCGTTCTGCACGCGAAGTGCATGGACGAGGCTTGATTCAACTCGGTTTGTTGTTATTGATCGCTACCCCGGTTGCGCGAGTCGCTTTCTCCATCTTCGGATTTGCCGAGCAACGTGACCGCATGTACATGGCATTCACGATTATCGTGCTTCTTATACTTCTCTATAGCCTCTTTGGGTCTTCCTACGCTGCGTGAATTGATCCTTCCGCGTATTACGGGTGCAACCGTCGTCAGCAGCCGCGCATCTTTTCATAATGCCCGGAGTAAAATCCCTTTCTCGAATCTGCTGGTTGTCTTGTGCGATTTTGCAGGTAGGCTTGATATCGGCAATGGCGCAGGACGTCCCCTTGCCCGACGCTCCCGAACCGCAGAATCAACCCAAGCAGTCGAATCCCGAACACAACGGGCAGAGGCATAAGCCGAGCCCCAATCACATATTTTGGGTGATTCCAAATTACCGCGCAGATGAAAGCGACGCCCCTTTTAAACCGCTTACATCCGGCGCGAAAATGAAGATTGCGGTTGACGATTCTTTCGATCCCTCGGCCTTTTTGGTGGCTGGAGTATTTGCGGGCATGTCGATGGCCGAGGCCCAATATCGCCCCTTTGGCAATGGAGTTGCGGGATTTGGGAAATACTACGCGGCAGCGTTCGCCGATCAGGCGATTGGCAACATCATGACAGAAGGATTGTTTCCGGTCGCGCTTAAACAGGATCCCCGCTACTTTGTGAAAGGCAAGGGCGGTTTCTGGAAGCGCACGGGATACGCAATTAGCCGCGAGGTAGTCACGCGGGCAGACAACGGAACGAATCAATTTAACACCTCAGAAATTGCCGGAAATTTCGTGGCCGCCGGAATCTCTGATGCGTACTATCCGTCGGAGGACCGCACATTCAGCAAAACAGCAGATAAGTGGGGACAGCAACTTGCGCTCGATACTTTCTTTAACGTTCTCAAGGAATTCTGGCCAGACGTAAGAAGCAAGTTTTTCGGCCAATGACCTGGACTTGATTTCTAAGGCCGATTTTTTCACTGCCCGAGAAGCGCGCCGATCAAAATTGCCTTTACAATAATCACCTGGAGTCGTATGCAACGTTGTCACATCCGTATTTTTCTGTGCGTGGCCTTGGCGGTCCCGCTCAGTTCGATGACCGCTGAAACGCTGCCCCAACGCGACGCAGGGACAGGCACTCGCGTGCTTCGAGTGGAACTGGATACGCCCGCAAAGGTTAAGCTGGGCGCCGCAGTGAGGGCGCATACGGTGGAAGGACTCTATGATGCGAATCGTCTTGTAATTCCGCCCGGCACCGTTCTATTCGGCAAAGTGGCTGCGGTTCGCCCCGCCGCAAAAAGCAAGCGCGCGTCGGCGATGTCGCATGGCGATTTTACACCGCTGCATGAAGCGACGATTCAATTTGGCGCTCTCCGGCTTCGCGATGGAGCAATGCTTCCAATTTCAACGTCGCCGGCCGAGGAAGGTAGTCCCATCGTGCGATTCCAAAGTAGTCATGCGACAAAAAAATCGCTCTTGAGACAGGGCTGGGACACCCTGATGGCCCGTAAGAACGAGACCCTCAGCACGGTGACGTCGCCGGGAAAGACCGATCGTTTGAAGAAATATTTGTTTTCGCAATTACCCTGGCATCCCGAGATTATCGATGCGGGATCACAATATGATGTGACCCTTTTGAGTTCGCTTGGAACTATTGAACGCGCCGGGCTGGCCGGTCCAGTTCCCACCGTCACCGCAAGCAACGAAAAAGTGAGCGAAGGAGCATTTCTGCACGCACGTTTGAGCGATGAAATCACTTCCAGGACTGCGAAGCAGGGTGAGCCGGTAATTGCCGTGGTCACGCAACCGGTCATCGACTCCCACGGCGAAATCGAGATTCCACAGGGATCGATTTTGCGCGGACGGATCCTGCGCGCCCATGCGGCAAAAAAATGGGGACACAATGGCGCGCTCCGCTTCACATTCAATCAAGTGGACTTTCCGCAAGGAGCGCAGCAGCAGGTCTCCGGCGTCCCCAGCGCGGTTGACGGCTCCAAGAATCGGGGATTGAAGCTCGACGCCGAAGGCGGAGTCGAGCCGGATACCAATAAAGGAGTTATGCTACCGCTGGCGCTGGGGCTGCTTGCCACGTCGGCGCTGACCGACGAGGATGGCGGGATAGGACACAGTGTTACGGCCAGTAATGGATTTGGACTGATTACGCGCGTTTTGGCAATAGCCATCCAATCCAAGACTTTCGCGGGAACCATCGGACTGATCGATACCGGTCGCACGGTTTACACTCGCTACCTTGCCCATGGCAGGGATGTGGTGTTCCCGCGAAATTCGCAGGTCGAAGTTGAAGTAGGGCCGATTCACAAGCTGGCGATTTCAGGGGTAAAGCCTTAACTGTAAATGCGCGCGGTTGAATCCGCTCTGCCTCAACCTGCAAACGTATTAGAATGTTTGGCTACCTGATTTGCAATTATCCCAACTTATCCCGTGGAGGAATCTATGAAGCTTAGCCCTGGAAAACTGGCTGGTCTGAAAAGAGTATCGAACGAACGCGGGGTGATCGCGGCGGCGGCGATGGATCAGCGCGGTTCATTGCAGAAATCTTTGGCCAAAGAAAAAGGCAGCGACATAAGCGACGCCATGATGGAGGAATTCAAGTCGCTGGTGACAGAGGTGCTGACGCAACATGCGAGCGCGATTTTGCTGGATCCCGAGTGGGGATTGCCGGCTTCGAAGCGTCGCGCCAAAAATTCGGGCCTCTTGCTCGCATATGAAAAGACGGGATACGACAAGACCGGGCCAGGCCGGCTTCCTGATCTGCTCAACCATTGGTCAGTTCAGCGATTAAAAGAGGCCGGAGCGGATTGCATCAAGATTTTGCTTTACTACTCGCCGTTTGATCCCAAGCCAGTAAACGATCAGAAACACGCCTGGGTGGAACGTCTCGGCGATGAATGCCGGGCGAATGATATTCCGTTTTTTCTGGAATTTGTCGGATACCAGGAAGGCGCCGACGAAAAAGGTGTCGACTACGCCAAATTGAAGCCGCAGATCGTAATTGAGAGCATGAAGGAATTTAGCAAAGACAATTATGGAGTCGACGTTTTGAAAGTTGAAATTCCGGTGAACCTGAAATTCGTCGAAGGAACAAAGGCATGCTCCGGGAAGTCGGCCTATACCCGAAAAGAAGCGATGGATTTATTCCGTAAGGCTGCCGCGGTAGCGACGAAGCCTTTTATTTATCTCTCCGCTGGCGTGAGTAATCCTGAATTCACTGAGGCTTTGGAACTGGCGGCGGAATCTGGAGTCAAGTTCAACGGCGTGCTATGCGGCCGCGCGACGTGGAAAGATGGGATTCCCGTCTATGCGAAACAGGGTGGCGAGGCATTCCGCAAATGGCTGCTCGACGAGGGCGTAAAAAATATCAATAACGTGAATGACCGACTGAAAGCGGCTACGTCATGGCACTCCATCTACGATGCTGAAGCGGCTCTGGTTGGTGCGTGAGCGCAAGCGAACTGCCTGATAGTGATGCGCCCGACCTCTTCTGGCCAGGGCGCTTTTCCTTGCGACAACGACACGCCAGCCTATAATCAGATTTTGGCGGCGATAACATCCCTATGGGAGCCCAGAGCACCAATCCTGGCCGTGCGCGCGACAAGACGTCAGGAAGAAAAAAAGCAATTTTCTTTCTCGCGATAGGAATAGTTCTGCTCTTCGGAGTTTTATTATCCCAGTCGTCGTTTGATCTCCCATTTCTGAATCCGGATACCAATCAACAGCTTCTTTTCTTTGCGTCACTGTCGGCGCTTATTTTCCTGGTATTCGTTGCGTTGACGTTTGTTCTCGCCCGCAACCTCCTCAAACTTTTTGCGGAGCGGCGACTGGGCGTTTTGGGATCGAAATTTCGTACCCGCCTGGTGGTGTCAAGTTTGTTGCTTTCGTTTCTGCCGGTAATTGTGATGTTTTGGTTTGCCTACGGATTAATTAATCGGTCGATCGACAAGTGGTTCTCAAGTCCAGTCGAAGAAGTGAGGCACGATACCGCCGCCATGGCGTCGCTGTTGTCGAGATATGCCGCAGAGAACGCCGGGGCCGGAGCCGAATCAATAGCGACGGCGGCGGATACTCAACATGCTTTCGCAGTGCAAAACCTCTCGTTGATCGCGCCTGAGTTCTATCGCCAGCGGTTCGATCTGCGAGGAGGCTTTGCGGTGGCCATTTCTGGCGAAGCGGTGCAAGCGAGCGCTGACGCGCCGGCTCCGTGGGCGGAAATGAAAGACAAGCTCTTGCAGGCACTCGCGGTCAATGATCCTTTTTTGTGGCAACACACCGACTACGTCCTCGGCTCGGCGGCGGTGGGCAAGAATGGCAAGATTATCGTCGCAATGCCGTTGCCGCGAGATTTTTCTGAGACTGTGAATCAGGTGGAAGCCAGCCAGCGGCGTTATCTCGACCTCAGCCGCCAGCGCAGGCTGGTGCGGCGCACCTACATGGATTTGTTACTCCTGCTCACCGTGCTGGTCCTGTTCGCCACCACCTGGTTCGCGCTTTTTCTTTCCAAGCTGGTTACGCGTCCGGTCGCTGCGCTGGCCGAGGCGACTCAGGAAATTTCTCGCGGCAGGCTTGACTACCGCGTGGAAATTTCTGCCGCCGACGAACTTGGCGACCTGGTTCGTTCATTTAACCGCATGGCGGAAGAACTCGAAGTCAGCCGCCGCCAGATTGAAGCTTCCAGCCGGGAATTGACTGCCGCGAATAATACGCTGGAGCAGCGGCGAAGACATATTGAGACGATTTTGGAAAGCATTCCAACAGGCGTGCTCTCGCTCAATGCCGATCGCTATATTACGCATCTGAATCAGGCATTGTTGCGGCTGTTCCATCCCAAGGGCGAAGAGGCTGGAGCCCCTAGGATTTTGATCGGCTCCCCTCTGGGAGACGTTTTCTCCGAGGAAATGTTGCAGGATCTCGAGCCCCTGCTGCGCCGCGCGGATCGCATGGGAAGCACTACGACGCAGATGGAAATAATCGTGCAGCGCGCAAAATTAAACGTTGCGACAACGGTTGCTACGCTTCAGCACGATGACGAGCGGCTGGGTTATGTGCTGGTGTTCGAGGATTTATCGGACCTGCTCAAGGGACAAAAGCAGGCGGCATGGCGGGAAGTGGCACGGCGAGTTGCGCACGAGATAAAAAATCCGCTAACCCCGATTGCGCTGTCTGCCGACCGCATCCGCCGGCATTTGAAGCGCGGCGGCACGCCGGATCCGGCGTCGCTGCATACCATTGACGGATGTGCTGAAACCATTGCCGGTGCGGTCGAGACGGTTCGAACTTTGGTGGATGAATTTTCTACCCTGGCGCGCTTCCCCACGGCACAACCGCAACCGTCGAATATTAATGGCATCGTGGAAAGTGCGCTGGCGCTCTTCGACGGGCGATTGGATAACATTCGAGTACGCACGCGGTTGGCAGTCGACCTGCCAAAAGTTATGGCCGATCCCGAAGCTATCAAAAGAGCGATGGCGAATCTCGTAGACAATGCGGCTGAGGCTATGCTGAACTCGCCGCTGCGAGAGATTCACATTTCCACGGCGATGGTCGAAAGCGGCGACGCCGTCGAAATAGTCATCTCCGATACTGGGCACGGAGTTACTCACGAATCGAAAGAGCGGTTATTTCTTCCGTATTTTTCGACCAAACAGCGCGGCACCGGTTTGGGGCTCGCAATCGTGAGCCGCATTATCGAAGACCATCACGGATCCATCCGGGTGGAGGAAAATCATCCCTCCGGATCGCGATTCATAGTCGAATTGCCGGTGGTGCCGGAACCTATCCTGGCGGCCACTCCCGCGCTTCATCATGCATAAAATTCTTATCGTGGACGACGAGTCAACTATCCGCCAGTCGCTGCAAGGCGTGCTTGAGGATGAAGGTTATCAGGTTGCGCTCGCGGCCAGCGGCGAGGAGTGTCTTGAAATCGTTCGCACGAATGCGTTCGATCTGGCATTGCTCGATGTTTGGCTTCCGGGAATCGATGGATTGGAAACCCTCGAAAGAGTCCGCGAAATCGAGAACGCCCCCGAAATAATCATGATCTCGGGTCACGGAACTATCGAGACAGCAGTGCGGGCCACCAAGTTGGGGGCCTACGATTTTCTGGAAAAGCCGCTTTCGATCGATAAGACCGTAACTCTGATCAAGCATGCCATCGACGCCCGGCGATTGCGAAACGAAAATCGCGATTTAAAAAAGCAGCTTACGCCAAAGAGTGTAATTGCGGGCAATAGTATTCCGATGAAGGCTCTGCGCCAGCAAATTCAGTTGATGGCGCCAACCAATGGCCGCGTTCTGATCTACGGAGAATCTGGAACGGGAAAAGAATTGGTTGCCAATGCCATACATGTAAACAGTCTTCGCAAAGATGAAATGTTTGTCGAAGTGAATTGCGCGGCTATTCCCGAAGACTTAATTGAGAGCGAACTTTTCGGTCATCGGCGAGGCTCATTTCCGGGGGCGCACAACGATAAAGAAGGAAAACTTCAAAGAGCGCACGGCGGAACATTATTTCTCGACGAGATTGGCGATATGAGCCTGAAGACGCAATCCAAGCTGTTGCGCACGCTGGATGAGCAACGGTTCTCACCGCTGGGGAGCGACGAGCCGATCACGGTGGACGTGAGAGTCATCGCTTCGACTAATAAGGATTTGGAAGAAGAGATTTCTAAGGGCAACTTCCGCGAAGATTTGTTCTATCGGCTAAACGTCATTCCTTTTTCCGTGCCTCCACTGCGCGAGCGCAAAGAAGATATCCCATTGCTGGCGCGTCATTTTCTCAAAGAATTTTCTACGGCATATGGACGGCGGCCGCGTGAGATCACCGACGACGCCATCGACACTTTGGCGCGATACTCATGGCCGGGCAATGTGCGCGAACTGCGTAACGTGATTGAGCGCATTGTGATTATGAATCCCACTACCGCCCGGTTCGAACGTAAGCATCTCCCGCCGCTTGTTTATCGCGATGGAACACGCCGCGCGGCTGGCGCTGAATCGGCCACGCTGCATCATGCGCGCTCAGCCTACGAGCGCGACTATATTTTGAAAAAAATGGATGAGAATCACGGAAACGTAAGCCGTACTGCGGAAGTGCTTGGCCTGGAAAGAAGTCATTTGTATCGGAAGATGAAATCGCTGGGAATATCGGCAAAAGAGTGACGGCCCGCGGAGTTCATTTTCTGTGAGCGGGCACGCCTCCATTCTGCGCCAGCGAACAGAGTCGAAGTCTACGACGCACCTGAGCGAACGCGGTCCGATTTTACTCGGCTCCCTTTGCGGATGTTAGCCGCTCCAATTGCCGTCGCCAGTCCAGTTCATCCACAAAACGTTGCGAGTCACGCCAGCCCGGCTGTACTTTTACGAACAGCTCGAGGAAAACTTTACTGCCAACCATTTTCTCGATTTGAATCCGGGCAGCCGTTCCAATTTTCTTAAGCATCCGGCCTTGCTTTCCCACCAGGATGCGTTTTTGTCCTTCGCGCTCGCAGTAGATCACCGCTGCGATTCGAGTAAGGCGTCGGCCTTCTTCAAATTGCTCCACCACCACACTTGTCGCGTACGGCACTTCTTCCTTGGTTTCGAACAAAACCTGCTCACGAATAAGCTCGGCAACCATGAACCTCATCGGCTGGTCGGTAACCTGATCCTGAGGAAAGTAGCGGGGGCCTTCAGGCAGAGCGGCAACCACTTTCTGTAGCAGTAAATCCAAACCCTCAGGTTTGCGCGCGGATATGGGAATTATTTCTTTAAACGCATGCATCTCCGAATAGCGCGCAATAAGCGGTAGAAGATTTTCTTTGCCGCCGCGAATCAAATCGATTTTGTTCAGCAGCAACAGTGACGGCGTCTTCGAGCGCTTTGCCATTTCTACGATCGTCCGGTCTTCTTCGGTAAAGCGGCGGGTCGCGTCAACGATCAGCAAGATTAAATTGCAGCCTTCGGCGGCTTCGCGAACCTCGCTCATCATTCTGCGCCCCAGAGAAGTGTCCGCCTTGTGCACCCCCGGCGTGTCGAGAAGGATAATCTGTCCCCCGGCTTTACCTTTCTGCTTGGGGATTTGAATGATGCCCAGAATTCGATTGCGCGTCGTCTGCGGCTTGGGACTGACGATGGCTAACTTTTCCCCGACCAACGCATTCAGCAA
The DNA here is from genome assembly GCA_963849315.1 of uncultured Acidobacteriaceae bacterium. GTDB lineage: Bacteria > Acidobacteriota > Terriglobia > Terriglobales > Acidobacteriaceae > PALSA-188. Next base: position 236,771 of record CAWKGT010000003.1, read on the forward strand.
TGTTGACTTGCCGGCATTGGGACGGCCGAGAATACACACGAAGCCTGAGTGAAAAGCCATTAGAGGTATTGGTTATGTTGCGCGGCGTGGGTTACTTGAATGTGAATGATCGCCCCGCGCCACTATATCAGCTTCATCTGGCTTGGTTGGGCGAGAGTGATTCGCACACGTTCTACTCTTCTTTCGGTGGATTCGATAACTTCGAAGCGCAGCCCGTCCTCCTCGACGACTTCGCCGCGATGAGGGATGCGTCCCGCGAGTTCGCTTACCAGCCCGGCAACCGTAGACGACTCTTTTCCTTCCGGCCGGATGCCGAACAATTCATCGAGACGGTCCACGTCCATATTGCCCCGAACCAGGAAAGAAGTGTTGCTTTCGCGGACTACTTCAGCCTTTTCGTGCTCATCGCGAATTTCGCCGACGATTTCCTCGACGAGATCTTCGATGGTTACCAGACCCGCAACCCCGCCGTACTCGTCGACCACAATAGCCATGCGGATGTTGTTGTTTTGCATTTCACGCAGAAGGTCTTTTCCTAATTTGCTTTCAGGCACGAAGTAAACGTCTTTGCGCATCACCGAATCCACGCGCCGCATGCGGGCTTCGGTATCCGGCACCTGAAGAACGTCTTGTGCGTAAACGATGCCTTTGATGTTGTGAATGCTGCCTTCGAAAACTGGAACCCGCGAAAACGGTTTCGTGCGCAAAAGCTCGATGAACTGTTCGACTGTAGTTTCAATTGGCACCGCAACTATTTCAGGCCTCGGTTTCATGGCCTCACGCACGGTTTTTTCACCGAATTCGACCACGGATTGAATCAAGTCGCGGTTGCCTTCATTCAGGATGCCTTCTTCCTGTCCGGCTTCGATTAGGGCGTCAACTGCATCCGACTGGCTTTCGGGATGCTCATCTGCGTGCTCTTTAGTGAGGGCTGCCACGGATTTCAAAAATCCCAATATCAACGTTACCGGAAGCGCGATGTAAATTAACGCGCGCAGTAGAAGAGTCCAGCGTGTAAGCCAGCGTCCGGCGGTGCGAGAGAAAAAAACGAAAGGCAGGAAGCGGTTACATAAGATGACGATCAAGATGATGCTTAATATTGCCTGAAGTATTTCCTGAAGGCTCCACGCACCGTCGCGAAATAAAGCGAAACCAATTAGCAGGGATATTGCGGCGGTTATGAGCTGAGCCAGAACCGCCATCGATAGCGCGGCGCGATTGCGCGCAGAGCCCAGGCGCGGCTCAACTTCTTTTTCGAAAACATCGATGTTCGCCTGGAAGTCGCGAGACAAAAATTTCCCGATTTCCGAATAAACCCGGTCCACGTAGGAGGTAAGGGTTAGAAGGAAGAGCAAAGCGATTAGCGCAATTGCCACGCCCAGGGTCATGACGTTTACACCCGGCGCCTTGCGAGTTTTGTGGTACGTTGCTTCCTGCCTGAAGATTCGCTGTCGATTGTATTTCTCTCTATCAACCCCACCGGCAAGTTCAGCGATTCGCGCAAGCGCCGCTCTTTTTTAGACATTTCTCCGTGATCTTTTTCGTGATCGTAACCCGCGAGATGCAGCATGCCGTGCAGAATCAAGATTTTGATCTCATTCGATGTCGAGTGCCCCAACCGCTCCGCATTCGTTTTAGCTAATTCAAGAGAGATCGCGATTTCGCCGGCAAGGCCGTTAACCCCCTCCGCCGGAAACGACAGAACGTCCGTCGCCTCATCTTTCCTGCGAAAGCTGGCATTTAAGCTTTTCATCTCTTTGTTGGTGGTTATCAAAACATCCACAATCCCTTTAATCGCCAGGGACCGCCGTACTGACGCCACAAACCGGGTCATGGATGCATGATTCATGCCCACGAGGCGGGCTCTAAATATGATCATCTGTTCCGGATCGCCACAAACAAGACTCAAGGAGGCCGACGGCGCGTCCCGCCTTCCGCGACTATTATCCTTCGTTTTCTAATGATTGCGCCGAAGTTGATTCCGTAGCCGCCGGGACCGGATTAACCTGTGCGTGCTGGCCCGATTTTCCATTCGCAGCCGGCTTGGGCTCCAGCAATGACATCTGCGCTTCCGCAAGCTTCACTTTATGCTCGTCATACGCGCGAATAATCCGCTGCACCAGATGGTGACGAACGACATCGCCCTCGTCGAAGTGGACGAATGTCAAGCCCTCAACCTTGCCCAACACGTCCGCCGCTTCGAGTAGGCCGCTGCGGCGGGCGCTGGGTAAATCGATTTGGGTTACGTCTCCCGTGATGACGGCCTTGGAATTGAATCCGAGTCGCGTGACAAACATTTTCATCTGCTCTGAAGTCGTGTTTTGAGCTTCGTCGAGGATTACAAACGAGTCATTCAACGTGCGCCCGCGCATAAAGGCGATGGGGGCGATTTCGATCACGTTCTTTTCCAGATATCGATCCACCTTTTCGGGTTCGAGCATGTCGTAAAGTGCGTCGTATAGAGGACGCAGGTAGGGATCGATTTTCTCCTGCAATGTGCCCGGCAAAAAGCCGAGACGTTCGCCGGCCTCGACCGCCGGGCGCGCCAGAATAATGCGATTCACTCGTTTTGAAAGCAGCGCCGAGATGGCCATTGCGACAGCCAGGTAAGTCTTGCCGGTCCCAGCCGGTCCAACGCCGAAAACCATGTCATATTTTTCAATGGCGTCGAGATAACGGCGCTGGTTAAGGCTCTTAGGCTGCACCGTGCGTCGGCCAAAAGAACGTAACTTTCCGGCTTCCGCCAATCCGCGCAAAGTCGCTTTAGGATCTGAAACCAGGACGCGCAACATGCTGTGCAGATCGCCGTTATGGAATAAATGTCCGGAATGTTGCAGTTGATCGAAGTCGGCGAAAACTTGTTCGGCCCGCGATACATCGCCGGGCGTGCCTTCAATTTGAATCGAGTCGGAGCGGAGGTCGATGTTTATGTTCAGACCGTCTTCGAGGACGCGCAGGTTCTCATCGCGCGTGCCGAAAAGAGTTTCGATGTGAGGACTAATCGCGATACTTTTCTTCATTCAGCTTTGGCGGATCCTCCTATGCGTAATCTAAACTGGATTCAGTCCTTGCGGCATTTAGATGGCACTCCGACCTGACATGATTGCCTAAGTTGGGGCTGCTGAATCAAGATTTGCTGTCTAGGGAAACCAACCGGATGCTCGCTGGCCCAACGCAAGCGGGTTCCATTGCCGTTAGCCTACCCCTGCCAAAGATGCTAGTCAATGGCACCCCGCAGGCGATTGCGGGCCAAACTGCCCTGTATAATTAAGTATCCAGATGCTTTCGACCGCTTCCCAGAAGACGCTGCCAGTGCCCGATTTCGGGGATGTCGCGTGTGAATTTGAAGCCCTGCTATCCAGCTGCGGTGTTTATGACTTGCCGGAACGGGCGAAAGCCTCGCTGGGAGGTTCCGACCGGGTGCGATGGCTGAATGGCATGGTCACCAATAACGTGCGGGATCTGAAGCCCGGTCATGGCATCTATAGTTTTCTGCTGAATCCACAGGGACGGATTCTGGGCGATCTATATGCTTACCAGCTCGGTGAGTCATTGCTCGTCGATACCCATATCGCGCAACTCGAAAAAATGCTCGCGCTCTTTGATCGCTACATCATCATGGATGACGTTGAGGTTCGCGACGTCACTGACAAATTCAGCACGGTCGGAATCACGGGCCCAAAGGCACGCGAAACTTTGCTTCAGGCGGGATTCAATGTTTCCGTGATGCAGGCGCTCGAGTTTGTTGACGTGACCTGTGGAGGTCTACCCGTAACTATCGTTCGACAGGATAATCCGGTACCCGAATCTTACGAACTTTGGCTGGCTCCAGAGAATGTCGAAACGTTGCTGGACGCGTTGAAAAGCTTCGGCGCCACTCGAGTAGGGACGACAGCGCTGAATTTCCTTCGCATCGCGGAAGGGATTCCGCAATATGGCCAGGATATCCGCGAGCGCGATTTGCCGCAGGAGACCGGCCAGCAACGGGCCTTGCACTTCACCAAGGGATGCTACATCGGCCAGGAAATCGTAGAGCGAATCCGTTCGCGGGGAAACGTGCACCGCGGGTTTACCGGTTTTCTGGTCGATGGACAATTGCCCACGCCGGGCGCGAAGATCGTGCTGGACGGCAAAGAAGTTGGAGAAGTTACCAGTTCCGCTTCACTGCCGCTTTCCGGCAGCCAGTATTCGGTTGCGTTGGGATACATCCGGCGAGAAGTTCCCACCGATAGGCCGCTTCAAATCGACGGCACAAAACTTAGCGTCACTACGCTTCCGTTCGCGGAAGTATTTAAACGTTGAAGGAAAAATATGTCTGAGAAGAAGCAGGAAAGCTTTACCGTAACCGATCGAAGACTGTTTACCGCTGAGGGCGAGGTTCGCCACGACATTTCGGAAGAGCAGGTTTCGACAACTGCCCCTATGCCAGCAGGCGGGGGCGGAAATGGAGTGCCCTCACCATTCGACGCGACAGCACCGCAAACCGAAACCAACATGCCTCCCGCGCCCACGGCGGCAGAACAGCAGGAGCAGGCGGATGCTTACCGGAAGTCATCGAAGGACTTGGATTCACGAGTCGAATTGAGTGGTCATTCGTCGAAAGATTTGGAAATGACCTTCGAGCGATTTATGGCGTCCCTATATATGAGCGCCATGATGCATCTGGGACTTATGCAGGAAGAAGGCGGGCAGCCGCGTCTGGATTTGATCGGCGCGCGCCAGACGATTGATACGTTGAGCCTGCTTTCGGAAAAAACCAAAGGAAATCTTACCGGCGCCGAATCTACCTTCCTGCAAAATTGTCTGTATGAATTACGCATGGCATACGTTGAAGTGACGAATGCGCTGGCCCGGCCTCCGCAGGCGCCGGGCTCCGCTACTGCGAATCCCACTTCGAAGCGATGAACGGTACGCTGACCGTTCTCGGCAGCGGAACTTCGGTGGGTGTTCCCACGATTGGTTGCGACTGCGCGGTGTGCCGTTCGACCGATCCTCACGATCGTCGCACGCGGCCCTCGATATCCATCGAATATGCGGGCAAGGTAGTGCTGATCGACACTACTCCGGATTTTCGCGAGCAGGCTATACGCGAACGCATCCACCGTGTGGACGCCGTGCTCTACACTCATCCTCATGCCGATCATCTTTTAGGTATTGACGATCTTCGCCCCTTGAGTTTTCAGCACCGGCCCGGAAAACTGCCTTTGTATGCGCAGCCCAAGGCGGTTGAATTCATTCGCAATATGTTCGGTTATATTTTTGCGCCGGTATATAAATTCGGGGGCCTTCCGCAACTCGAACTGTTTGCGATCAGCGGGCCCATCGAGCTCTACGGGGCATCGTTCGTGCCGGTGCCAGTCATTCATGGAGAAACGGAAATTCTCGGATTTCGCTTTGGCTCGGCTGCTTATTTGACTGATCACAGCGAAATTCCTCAGAACTCACTCGCGCAACTAAACAATTTGGATGTGCTATTTCTTGACGCCCTGCGGCACCAGCCACACCCCACGCATTCCACGGTAGAGAACTCGCTGCGCATCGTGGAACTGCTTCAGCCAAAACGGGCTTTTTTTACTCATATTTGTCATGACTTGGCCCATGAGGCTACGAATGCCTCTTTACCCGGGAACGTCAGGCTCGCTTATGACGGCTTGAAGCTGGATTTCGAAATATAAGATGGAATTGTTTTTTAACCTCGACGAGTTGCCGGCGCATTCGGGCCCAACGATTGTCAGCGTTGGGAATTTTGACGGAGTGCATCTGGCTCATGCCCGCGTGCTGCAAGAAATCGCGCGCCGCGGGATTGACCAAAAAAAGCGATCGCTGGCGGTGACTTTTGAGCCGCATCCAATGCGCATTCTGCGGCCGGACGTCCCTCTAAGCCTAATTACGCCTACGCCCGAAAAACTTCGGCTTCTCGAGCGCGCCGGAATTGACGCCACGGTCGTCCTCCCTTTCACCGCTGAATTATCCGAGATGTCACCTGAAGCCTTTGCCCGTGAAATTCTCAACCACCGCCTGCGGGCGTGCGAAGTGCACGAAGGGTTTAATTTTCGTTTTGGTCATAAGGCCTCAGGCGAGGTTACGCTTCTGAAGGACTTCGGACGGAAGTTGGAATTTGAAGTCATCCTCTATCCCGAGATGCGCATCCGGAACGAACCGGTTTCGAGCAGTCACATTCGAAGGTTGCTCGCCGCAGGCGAAGTTGGGCGTGCGCGGCATCTGCTGGGCAGGCCTTTCAGCGTGGAAGCCGCCATAGCGCCCGGTCGCGGCTATGGCTCAAAGTTCACAGTCCCTACGATCAATCTAGGCGAATACAAGGAACTTATTCCCAAGCATGGAGTCTATGTCTCACGCACTCGCGTTGGCGAAGAATGCTTCGATTCGGTAACGAATGTCGGTAATCGTCCTACATTCGGAGCGGATTCATTCGCGATTGAATCGCATCTCATGAATTTTCGTCCCTTTGAAATAACAGACGAAACGCGGGTCAGGGTTCACTTTCTGAAGCGTCTGAGAGATGAAGTTAAATTTACCGCCGTCGAGGCATTGCGCGAACAAATTTCGCGTGACGTGAAACGAGCGCAACGATATTTCAGCTTACTCGAAAATGATCAAGCAACCTGCGCCGAATAGGGGTACTAATTAATCCGGAAGGTATCCCGCCTCTAATGGTAGCTTCCCATCGACCTTCACTACTTTTACCTGACTATTTACTGATCGCACCTCTACCAACCCGATTGCGCCCGGTGTTGCTTCGACCGTATTAAGTACGTCTGCGTCGGAGTCCACCAGGATAATTTCATCTTTATGAGCTTCTAACCGGGCTTTAAGTTCCCGCTCTGACATATTGTTCAATTTTTGCAGGGTCAACATTTCGCCCTTCGACGATTTATGAAGGACGAGAACAACATCCGTTCCATTGGGCCATTTTTTTGTATCGGATTTAACGATTCTTGCCAAATGGACGGACGTGATATTTTCAACGTCGTTCGCTTTGTTCACCACCACCGCCATATGGTGCGCGAAACAGGTCGCCACATTAAAAAGAAAGAACGCCAACAAATAATTCGCACGGTCACGCTGCATGAGCGGCACCTCCATTAATCGCTGCGATTAGGCTACTTCAACCTAGCAGACGATTGCGGCAGCTCACAGTAATAATCCATGGGACATTACAATCTTTTTACAAAAGGGAAACCAGTCTCCTCATAGCGGTTCGCCCTTTGTTTTTAGGCGGGACGCCTTGAGTCCGGCATCTGAACCACCACTATCGCCGCCAGCACCATAATCATTCCCAATATTTGCGTGGGACGCACACTTTCTTTTAAAAATATCGCCGCCAGAGAGATGGCAAAGACGGGTTCGAGACAACTGGTGACTATCGCGCGGGTCGGTTCCAGATACCGCAATCCGGCAAAATAAAGAGAGAACGGAATTAACATGGAGATCAGCGAAAATACGGCCAGAAATAACCATTGCGAAAGCGAATAATGGGCCGAGACGATTCTCCACGGAGGATTGGCCGCAATCCAAAAGATTGACGCCGCAAGCGTCATATACAGCATGACCAACCAGTGATCGTGCCGCGCCATAACATTGTGCCCGCTGATGTTATAAAACGCGCAGGAAAAGGCCGCCAGCAAGGCAGCGGCGACTCCACTGTAATTGAGATGCGCCGCGATTTCGCTAAATGCTCCGATCGCGATCCCGATACCAATCACAGACAGTGCAACTGCGGTTAACTTCTGGATTGTCGGCCGTTGGTATCCCCGCGCAACCATATACAGCAGGACCCAAACCGGCGCCGTATACTGCACCATAATTGCAGTTGCAACGTTGGTCTTTTGAATTGCCAAGTAGTAAAGATAATTTGCCGCCGCCAGCCCAAAGACTCCGAGCAAAGCCAACTGCCCCAGATCAGAGCGTGATATTTTAACGCCGTTCCATCGGCGGCTTGCAAGCAGCACGGGAGCTAGAACGAGAAATGAAAATGTGGCACGAGCCTGCGAGAGAATTAGAGGATCGATGGAACCGAAAGCGCGCCCGTGCAAGAGCAGTCTTCCCGTAAACACGGCGCGTCCCATAGCGGCGGCCACGGCCCAGAAAAACGTCGCGGTTGCAATGTAAAGATAACCGCGCAGCGGATGGCTTTTCTGGAGGAACTCGTTAGGCGATTCCGTGCCGGACTGATTCATCGTGATTCGAACGCTCTTCGCAATAGCGACCCACTTTCCCCGAAACGATGGTTAGCGGCGATTGTCGGTCCGCGGTTCGGGATGGATCAACACACGGAATAATTCTGGAGACTCCCGCTTAAACTGAATCTCTAGTTCGGTTGAAATGTCATGCACCCGGGAAAGCGGCAACTCGTCGGACAACGTGCAGTGGCAGGAGATATAAAGTCTGCCCCCGACGCGCTTGATGGCAACATCATGCACATCAAGAATTTCGGGGAACTGGGCGGCGATCTTCTTGAGGCGCTTCTCCAATCCGGCGTCACGCAGAATTTCGTCGCCCTTTTCAATAGTTGCAGGTTCACTTTCAATGTGGGTCAGGATGGAAGAAATCTCCGGTACTTCATGGCGAATTTCCGACTCCAGCAGGGTTACGTGATCGTGCGCTTCTTTCAGGCTTAAATGCTCGTCGAGTTCAAGATGCTGTTCGACGTGCAAGCGTCCATGCAAATTTTGGATGCTGACGTCGTGAACGTTGTAATTATGTTTTGTGGCGACGGCGCGCACACGGTCGAAGATATTTTCCCGGTAGGCGGCGCGAGGCGTGGAATGGACGACCACGTCTGCGTCCGGCAAAACGTTCTGCACCGCTGCCGTCACGGCGTCGGCAACCTGTTCCGAACGTTGAAATGTCACGTTGCGGGCCAGCCCGATCGAGAGATCCGCGAAATAACGGTTTCCGGCCCTCCGAATACGGACGCGATCCACCTCGAGCAGCCCCTCAACATTGCGCACTGCGGATATGATTCGCAGGCGCACGCCCGCAGGTGCTGCGTCGAGAAGGGAGTCTACCGTTTTTCGAGCCAGGCGCGAGCTGACGTAAACCACAACACCAGCGACAAAGAGCGCGGCCACCGGATCGGCGTCACGCAACCCTCCAATGCCGAATTTGCGGCCGACTATAACCAGCAGCAGACCGGCGACCACAACACCGCTCGACCAGATATCAGTGGAGTAATGAAGGGCGTCAGCTTCCAATGCCTGGCTGTCATACTTCGCCGCAATCCTGGCCAAGGCGCGAGATCGCCAATAATCGAGCAGCATCGAGAAAAACATCACCAGGAATGCTGCAATGGTCGGCTCGATATCCACGTGATGGAAAAACAGCCGGCTGACAGCCTCGTAGATAATCCAGACGCACGTCAGCAGCAATAATCCGGTCTCGATGAAGGCGGAAAAGTTCTCGACCTTTCCATGCCCATATTGATGGTCGGCATCGGCGGGCTTGTCAGAAACCTGGACGGAGAAAAGCGTAATCACCGACGCAATCAGATCGAGAGCCGAATGCGCCGCCTCCGAAAGAATGCCAAGGCTTCCAGTCGTTACCCCAACGATCACCTTCAGAGTGGTAATCGCCAGCGAGGCCAATACCGAACTTCCAGCCACCGCGCGTTTCTCCCTGCGCATTGATTGCGAACTGTAGAGCATGTGCGCCTGTGGCATGTGTGCATTATCACCGGACCGCGCGATTTCGCCAACCTGAGTCGTGGCCTGAGCGATAGAAGTAACGGTAGACGTTCCGGCTCTGTGCTAGGATTTCGATGTCCTTTTAGAAATTCTGCGGAGGAATCCACGAAATGTTCCGATCTGTTTTGTTGTTGTTCTTGGTAACGAGCGCTGCGCTTGCCCAGGAAAATAGTCCACCGGCCGCGCCCAAGTTGAGTAGTTCCACGGCGTCCAGCGCTCCGAAAACGGCGCAGGCGAGCGGCCCCGCTGTTATTACTATCGAGGGATTATGTTCATCTGGCGCAACCAGTAAGGCAGTGGCTGCGAAGTCCTCAACCTGCAAAACGGTCGTCAGTCGCGCCGAATTCGAGCGGCTGATGGATATTCTTCAAGTGCCGCCGACGGCTAAAAAGCAGTTTGCCACTCAATACGCGACTGCCCTCATCATGGCTTACCAGGCTCGCAAGCGCGGCTTGGATCGGGGAGAGAAGTACGAAGAATTATTGAAGTTGACTCGTTTGCAGGTCTTAGGGCGCGAGCTCGCTCAAAATATTCAGACGGAATCATCGAAAGTTTCCGATCAGGAAATCCAGGATTACTACCACAACAACGCTGCCGCATATGGACAGGCAACTTTGGAACGGATTTACATTCCCCGCATCCAGCAACAGGAACCGCCCAAAGGTACGCCCGACCCCGCTGAGGCGAAGAAGCGCCAGGATGAATCCGAAGCAGCGATGAAAAAAGAGGCGGACGACTTACGCGCGCGCGCCGCATCAGGAGAAGATTTTACAAAATTACAGACTGAAGCCTATAAATTCGCGAATTTCAAGGCTGCGCCTCCACCGGTAAAAATGGATAAGACGCGGCGCACATCGTTACCGCCGACCCAGTCCTCGGTTTTTGACATGAAGCCCGGAGAAGTGTCGCAGGTATTCGCCGATCCCAGCGGATATTTTGTTTACAAGCTAGTACAAAAGGAAACCGTGCCTCTCGATGCCGTGCGCGAGGAGATACGAGCGTCGCTGGCGAAGCAGCGGATGCAGGACGCCATGCACGCTATCGAGCAGTCGATAACTCCGAAATTTGACGAAGCCTATTTCGGTGGACCGTCCCCCGCTCCTGGCTCGACGCCGGCCATGCATCCTCCATCAGGTGCCCCTTCCAGTGGACCGAAATGATGGAGGAAGACAAGCCCCGGATCGTCGTTACCGGCATTTCCGGTGACCTCGGGCTCAGGTTATTACCCAAGCTCGAAAAATATCGAGTGACGGGAATCGACCTGAAGCCGCCAGAAACCAATCTCCCGCTGCAATTTGTACAAATGGATTTGGGGCTGGAAGAAGCATGCCGCGAGCTATTCCTGCTCATGCGCGAGCTGCGCCCAGTCGCAGTAATCCACCTGGCCTTCGCGGCAGAATCGGCAAATTCCGAGACCAGCGATGCGGATCGCCGCTGGCAAATTAATGTGGGAGGAACGGCGCGAGTTCTGGAAGCTATAAGCGAGGTGAACCGCGATGCTGAGATCATAAAGAAATTTATTTTTCTTAGCTGCGTGTTTGCCTATGGGCCCGATCTTTCTGAACCCGCCACGGAAGACCACAAGCTGGCGGCTCATACTCTCGAAATCGCAATTCATAAAATGGAGTCGGATCAGGCAATCCAGCAAAGGGCGCCCTCCGCGCGCGGTTGCAGCGTGTACATACTGCGTTCCGCAAATTTCGCGGGAGCAAAAATCTCCAACTATTGGGTTGGGACATTTCGCGGCACGCCGAATTCCCGCAGTAAGCTTGGAGCAAAATTGGCCGGCACCGGTAAACGTCTGCCGTGGGTTCTCCCTTGGGGGAAAAGATCGGCGCAGAATCGAGTTCAATTCGTGCACGTCGACGATATGGCCCGGCTGATTCAGTTCATTCTGCGCAAGACGGAGCCAGAAGCGCGGCGGCTCACAATCCTGAACGTCGCCGGACGCGGAGAACCGCTCACGTCGCAGCGCTGCCAGGAAATTGCCGATGCGAGAGTCGTGCGCGTACCGGGGAAATGGGCAACGCGGCAATTGTTGCGCTGGCAGCACCAGCTTGGGGTTTCAAGCATCCCGCCGGAAGCGGAAATTTATTTGTCGGGAAATGCGGTGATGGATACTTCGCGCTTGCGCGAGTTTCTAGGCGCATATTTCGAGGATGTTATACAGTTCACCGCAACGGACGCATTCTCCGACTGCTTCGCATCCCCTTTGCGGGACGAGCAGCACCGCAGTGCAGCGGTCTGAATTCTCAGGTTAAACGCCGTTTCTTGCCGCGGAAAAGTCCGGCGATGCCGAAGGTGTACGGAGTCCACGAAACTTCCACCAATCCGGCTCGTTCCATTCGTTGCAGCATTTCTTGCGGCGAAGGAAATCGTTCCACCGATGCGGGAAGATATCGGTAAGGCCCCTGCACGCCGGAGACGAGCGAACCCACTGCCGGAAGCACATGCTTGAAATACATTCTGTAAAACTTTCCAATTAATCCGCCAGGCTCGCCGAAATCGAGAATTCCACATTGCCCGCCGGGACGCAGAACCCGCACAATTTCTCGCAGTCCACCATCATAGTCCGCAAGATTTCTGAATCCGAACGCCGATGTCACCAGATCGAATCGCGCGTCCGAAACAGGCAGCCGCAGAGCGTCGGCCTCAATCCATCGCAATCCGGTTTTGATCGACTTATTTTTTGCGCGTTGCAACATGGGATGCGCGAAATCGGCTCCCACAATGGACGAAGCGCCGGATGATTGTTTTAGTAGTGCAAGAGTCAGGTCGCCGGTTCCGCAGCATAAATCCATTACACGCGCGTTCGGTCTTGACAAAATTTCTGCGAAACTCCGCGCAGTTGCCCGCCACCACAAGCGATCGATATTGAAAGAGAGTAAATGGTTCAGCAGGTCGTAACGAGGCGCAATTGCAGTAAACATCTGCCGCACGGCGCGAGCGACCGATGCCGGATCCAAAGCTCCTTCAGGCGCGGCGCCTACGACGATTTTTTTATTCGCGGCAGTTGCGGAATTCAAGCCGTGCCCGTTCTTTGCACATGCCTTTCATTGAATCCGTCGCGGACTGGACCGGACCGGCGCAACTTTTTTCGCACCGCCGCTATCGACAACTGAACCTGGTCCGGCTCCCGCTCCGTGATTTCCGCAATCTCCACGATTGAGAAACCCTCCAAAGCGTGCAAGATAAAAATCTCGCGGTCTCCGGCCCCGGCATCGCCAAGAGCGGATTGTATAAGCGAAATTAATTCGTCGGCGTAGGCGATATCTTCGGGGGTACCCGCAGCGCGATCCGCAATCGTATCGGATGCGGCAATAAACTCATCGGGCTGATGAAACTGCAATCCCGCTTCGTCATCGGCGGCCCCGTCCGCTGGCCTAGCTGGCCGCTGGAGTACTACGTTCGAGGCGCCTTGATCAGCCCGTGAGATTAAATCATTCATACTTTGCCGAGCCAGACGGTAAAGCCACGGCTCTAGATTCAAACTCTGCGGGGATTCCGCCAGTCCGCCGAGCGCGCGAACCACAACCTCATCGACGACCTCGTCTTTGGTTACAATTCCAGAATTCATTTCGCCGGAACTTTCGCGAAAATACAATTCCCTTTCCACAAACCGCTCCAGTCGGCCTATATGAGTGTTCACATAGGAACGAATATCCCCGGATTGGGCCGTGGCTGGACGGCTGAGGCCATTTTCTTTTTCTTCGGAAGCGCGGTTTTCTTCGGAAGGCCGACCTTCTTCGGAAGCCTGGCCTTCGGGCGCAGCCTCGGTAAGAGGTTCGACAGCACCGCGACGCCGCCATTTATGCGAATTGCGCAATAGATCTTTGTGTTTTCCCAACTGCAATATCAGGTCCTCGCACGCAGCCTTGAGCGCGGCCAATGGAGTCGGCGCAGACTCATGTGCAGCCATCTGGCCCGACGGCAAACGCAAGTTCAACGAGACCACCGCACCCTCGCGCGGAGAGTTCTGCTCAATCAATCCTTTCAGATGTACAAGGTCAGGACGGAAAGCGCGCAGTCGCCTGCCCAGTTTCTCGACCAAGTGATCAATTTCTTTTTCGATATCCGGATTTTTGTGGATTTTGTAGCTGATGTGTACATTCATGCAGGGCTCGCTGACTTAATTCTAACTCCATTGCGACGCTCAAGGGGCGTGACAAGCTCTAAGATAGCTACTCTTCGTAAGCAGGTTGGCTAACATCCCGGGAATGTCTAGGCCTTCGACTACGGCCCACATAGTTATTTTTTCTCGAAATGGCGCGCGGGATCAGGCGCGATCTATACAGAGACAGTGACTGAGGTTTCGGTCCGGGTCACGGGACGATACAGAGTGTCGCGTTCGATGGGTTCGCGTCCCGCTTCGGTGATCAATCGCATTAAATCCTGACGCCGCATTCCCTGCGGCGTGGTGGCACCGGCGTCGTGATAAATCTTTTCCTCAATTACGGTCCCATCGATGTCGTCGGCTCCGAAGCGAAGCGCGATCTGGGCTATTTTCGGAGTCATCATTTGCCAATAAGCTTTAATATGGGGGAAATTATCCAGGACTAGTCTGCCAACCGCGACCTGCTTGAGATCGAGCATCCCGGTAGTTTTCGGCAGGTGCTGCAACGGCGTGTTATCGGGATGAAATGCCAGAGGAATGTAGGTCTGGAAACCGGCGGTTTCGTCCTGCAGGTCCCGCAACTTGAGCAAATGATCGACCCGGTCTTCGTCGTTTTCCACGTGACCGTATAGCATGGTGGCGTTCGATTTCAGCCCCATCTGGTGAGCCAGTTTTGCAGTTTGCAGCCATTCGCCGCCATCGATTTTATGATCGCAAATGATATGGCGCACCCGGTCGGCGAAAATCTCCGCTCCGCCGCCGGGCAACGAATCGACTCCGGCGAGTTTCAATTGTTGAAGGGTCTCGGCGATGGTTAGTTTGGCGCGCTTCGCCAGATACGCTACTTCCACCATGGTAAACGCCTTTAAATGCACTTGCGGAAAGCGTTCTTTGAGCCCGGAAATAAGATCGAGAAAATACTGGAATGGAAGATCGGGATGCAGGCCACCGACAATGTGAAATTCTGTCACGGCCTCGCTGTATCCGGACGCGGCGGTTTCGAACGCTTCTTCCAGCGCCATCGTGTAGGAACCCGCAGTGTCTTTCTTGCGGCCAAACGCGCAAAGGCGGCAAGCGGCCACACAAACATTTGTGGGATTGATGTGGCGATTTACATTGAAATAGGTTTTATCGCCATGTATGCGCTCGCAAACGAAATTCCCCAGCCAGCCCACCGCCAGAATGTCCGGGCTGCGGTAAAGCGTTAAAGCGTCATTCTCGGACAAGCGCTCATTCGCCACAACCTTTTCGTGGATAGCGTTAAGGCGGGAATCTTCTGTCTGAAATGAATGCGCCATCTTTCCCATGATACTGGAGCGGGGGTGAAGAAGTCACCGCAAAGGAACAGCTAGGAATTTCGCAGCAGGACGTCGCCCGCGATAAATATAAAAAATATGACTGAGATCACGCCGTTCATAGTAAAAAACGCCGCATTGAGTTTGCTCAAATCGCCAGCGTGAACCAGCGTGTGTTCGTAGAGCAGAAGCAGAGCGACGGCCACAACCCCCGAGATGGCGAGAGGTCCCAAGCCGAATGCGATCACGAGGCCGACCAGCAGCGCGAGCATGAAGGCATGGAAGTGCCTCGCAACCCACAACGACCGCGCAATTCCACAATAGCGCGGAATGGAATGTAGGCCAGCCTGACAATCGAAATCATAATCCTGACAAGCATAGAGGACGTCAAAGCCCGCGACCCAAAAAGTAACTGCCGCCGTTAACAATAAGATTCTGGGATCGAGCGAGCCCCTGACGGCAATCCATGCTCCGGCTGGCGCGATGCCGAGCGCGAATCCAAGGACAAGATGGGACCAGCGCGTAAATCGTTTGGTGTAGGAATAAAGCAGTACGATGGCGAGCGCAATGGGCGATAGTGCGAATGTAAGGCGGTTTAATCTCGACGCGGCAAATATGAAAGCCACGCACGACGCGATAACAAAAACCACCACAAAATTCGGCGTTAGCGTGCCCGCGGGAAGAGCCCGCAACTTTGTTCTAGGATTAGCGGCGTCGGTCCTGACGTCGATCAGCCGATTAAATGCCATCGCCGCCGAGCGAGCCATGATCATGGCAACAACGATCCAAATTAGCTCGTGCATCGTAGGCAGACCATGCGCAGCCAATAAAGCCCCGCATAGCGCAAATGGGAGAGCGAAAATGGAGTGCTCCCACTTAATCATCTCCAGAGTCACGCCCAGATTGTGAAAAGCCTTCACTTAAAGATTGTAAGACAGATTGCCTGCGGGACTGCAAAGTTGAGAAACTCGTGGCTATGCGGCGGTAAATTCGTCTGGCTGAGGTGTCGCCTCTTAACTCTCATATCCCTGCTCGCCCAGGAGGGGCACGAAACGGCAGGGCTCCAAGTGTGTAATTCGGGTCCGTCCATTCTGCTTTTCTACTAATTGCAATTCCTGATATTGTGACGGGCCGACCGGCAAGATCATTCTGCCACCTTCGCTCGTTTGATCAACCAGAGACTTGGGTATCTCAGGTGCCGCAGCGGAAACCACGATGGCATCGAATGGCGATTCCTCCTGCCATCCCCGGCTGCCATCGGCGATTGAAATTTCGATGTTGCGGTAACCTAGGCGGCGCAGAATCGTTTGCGCGTGCTCCGCCAATGGAGCGTGCCGCTCAACCGAATAAACCCGGCGGCTTAACTCTGCCAGCAGCGCGGTCTGGTAGCCCGATCCGGTGCCGACTTCCAATATCGTGTCGTTGAGATTCAGCGCCAGTGCTTCGAGCATTCGCGCGACTATATACGGTTGTGAAATGGTCTGGCCTTCGCCAATTTGAATGGGATGATCTTCATAGGCCTCATGCCAATACGGTTCCGCGATGAATTCGTGACGCGGGATTCTGGCCATCGCGCTGAGCACTCGTTCGTCCCGAATTCCGCGGTGACGGAGTTGCATGTTGACCATGTTTAAGCGTTCAGCCGCAAATTGATCCGCAAACTGATCTAAAGATCGTCCCGTAGGAGATTCAAAGTCCGTCAATTTTTCGACCCCTGAACAATTGCAGCCGGATGACCTATGGCCGTGCCGACAATGGTGTCCGCTCGATTGCCGCTGCCATTACTTCTTGCGTTGGCGGATTCTGACGTCGAAGCTGACCACGCCGTTTTGATCGCGGATTGCGAGCACGGAAATGTCGCGCGTGACGTTGTATTCCGCCTGAATGACCTGCTGCGAAGTTTGCGAGACGTTCGTGCTGTAAGACACTGTGATGTTGCTCGCTACTTGCTGTTCAATCGTAATCGCGGGACCGGATTGCGTTGGCGAAGTTTCAGTATTCAGTCCCTGGGGATCGATTTTT
Organism: uncultured Acidobacteriaceae bacterium; assembly: GCA_963849315.1. GTDB lineage: Bacteria > Acidobacteriota > Terriglobia > Terriglobales > Acidobacteriaceae > PALSA-188. The sequence goes on from CAWKGT010000003.1 coordinate 253,906, forward strand.
ATACGGCTGACGCCGAAAAGACGTTGCGCGCGATTGCTGACCGTAGCATTGAGCGCCGCGGCGAGGATCGCATTCGACGCATCCTGATTGAACGACGAAGCGCCATTCTGCTGCAATTGCGTGGACTGTTGCGTGGTTTGCCCAAAGGCCAGCAACGCAATAATATCCATGGTTGGCAAGGGCGGCTCGGAGCGATAAGTTAGATTCAACTTGTCCGCCGGTCCATTCAAATTGAGCGAGATATCGTAATCGCGAACCTGGGTGGAAGCCTGCAAATCAATCACTGGCACCGTAGTGACCGGATTAGTGAAGGTAACGTCGCCACGCTCGAGGCGAAAACGGGTTCCGTTGAGGTACGCTTGGCCCTCGAGCACATCAGCGCGTCCTAGCAAGACCGACTTGGCGGCAGTCCCACGCAGATGAAGATCGGCATCGCCGGAGAGCCGAATCACGGCCGTCTGCACTTGCAATTCCGGCAACGTCACGATATGAACATCAAGCCGTATGCGATTCAGCACCGCATTGGCTTGTGAAATTGCAGCCGACTGCGCGGTCCGCTGCAAGTAGGCTCCGAAATCGAAGCCCGGAGTAATCGCCAGCTTGGTAACCGTAATGTCCCCGGTGATGTTCGACGCACTGGAATCGCCCGCGAACTGCAAGTCGAGATTAGCCGTAGAGCTGACTCCGGTAGGGTATCTCAGACGAACATCTTGTCCGTGCAGCCCGAGATCGAAAACAAGATGCCGGTTATGAATACTCGCGTCGCCAGTGAACGAGACTTCCCCACCGCCGACATGGCCGGTCAGATTTTCGATCTCGAAACGCCCCTGATTGAAAGTGAACGAGCCATTCAGCCCACTCAGTGCGCTCGGCGAGTCGGCGTAGGCAATCGAAGCATCCGCAATTTGCATTCGGCCCTGGGTGAAAGGGTCGGACGCCGTGCCCTTCACAACCACATCCAGATGGACGGTTCCGGTCGAGGTGATATCGGGATAATAACTTTGCATCAGTTGTAGATTCACCCGGCCTTGGGCTCTGAAGTCGAGACGCTCATTCGCCAAATCAATGGAACCGTCCCCCGACAAGTCTGTGTTGTCGCCTAATAAATGCATCTGCTCGATTTTCAAGAGATGATTCGAGAGCGTAAAACGAACCGGTCCAGAGTTATGCAACTTCACGCTCTCGATATCCAGGAAAGTATCGGAAAGGTTTCCGGTGAGGCTCAATTCGGATGGATGGCGAAGCGGTCCCTCCACACGCAAATCGCCTGCGACGGCCGAATGTCCCGTTACATGGCCGTGGAGATATGAGCGCAGGATCGAATCAGCGTCCAGCTTTGCGAACTTCAAATCTACAGTGGCTGGCCAATCGCCAGCCGGACGGATATTGCCCTCGAGACTTAAATTTGCGTCTCCCTTCAACTGCGAGGTCCCCGAAACGTGCAGTTGGTTGCCCTGCGAGCTTGCGTTTATTGTGAAATCTCCCGCGAGCTCCTGATCTAGTGTGAGGTTTCGCAAATGAATTTGCGCGTTGATGTCGGGATTTTCAAGTGTTCCCGATGCATGTGTCACAAAATCAAGCTGCCCCCGGATCGCCACCCGGCTCGATTGGAAGGAAGCTATGCGTTCGAGATCAAAATGAGTTCCGGATACGTCGAGTTTGAAAGCGTGCGATGCCAGAGTGTAATTTGCCCTGCCCGACATCCGCGCTAACGACTGGCTGATTTCGATGTTGTGAAAAGCCAACTCGCCATTATTTAAATCAATCCCCGTACTTAATTGTTGAATCGGGTGGCCGTAAATCATCGCATCGCGCAGGCGAAGTTGCCCGCTTCCTTCAGGGTCATTCCGCGTGCCGGAAAGCTGCATGGATAAATCCAAGATGCCGCTGGCAGGATAGTCATAACCGAAAATTTCACGCAGCTCGGCAAGGTTGCCGTGCTGCATGTTTAGGCGAGCGGTAAACGGACTGGACGGACTAAAATGCCGGTCCTCCAAACCAAGGTTAATGTCGAAAGCGATGATGGTAGTATTTCGGCGCAAGATACTATTTCGCAAAGCCAGGCCGGCCGGCGAAATGCGGAAATCGGTTATAAACGAATCCCAATGCACGTCTTCCGCCGCGGTGCGGGAGGTAGCGGGGATAATGAAATCGAAGTTTCCCGACTGAAGTTTTCCGGTAAACGTGATCGAGGACAGTCGCCCGCTCGCGGTTCCATTAAAGGACGCCGGACCGAGCAACTTCACCGGGACCGGCTGATCGTATCCCGATGCGATCAGGATGGGTTGCCATTCTCCGAGGTTCGATGTCGACACGGAAAGCTTGACGCTCGCCGAGTTCGACAGGATGCCGGACGCCCTAATCTGCGTGGCCTTGCTGCTTGCGGTGAGTTCCGCGACTTCCAGTTCGTCGAGAGCCCGGCGGTAAGTAACTTGCGCGTGTCCCTTCACTGGTAACTGTCCCGGCTTGACGTTCGCAGGTTCGAAAATATCCATCGCCACGTCAGCCACGAGATTATTAAGAGATCCTTTCCATCTGGCATCGACGCCACCGTTAAGATTACCGGCGATATTCATTTTGCCAAACGGACGCCTCGCAGTTGACAAGGAACTAGCGACCTCCTCAGCCGAGAGGTTCCTGAATTTAAGATGTAAGGCCGACTCTTGCTCCGGCCGCTTTTTTGACTTCAGCCTTGCGGGAAGAATCTGCGAACTCTGCCAATCGAGTATCTCGGCGCTCCCCGCTACAGTTCCGGCAAGCAATCTTGCGGTTATATCGGGCAACGATATGCGCTCGGGATCGAGCGAGAACCCCGCATCAAAATTCGATCCGCGAATATTCAGGGAAGCATTGCGCCAACTTAGGTTTCGTCCCTCGATCTTTCCCACAGAAGAGAAATCTTCGGCAGTCCAAGCCCCCTTCCCCGAAAGCTCGATCGTGCCACCTCGAACATCGGACATACGCGCGATGGTATTGAGCTCCCCGATGTCAATGCTGGCGTCATACGTCCCGCTGAATGAGGGATGGGCAAAATTATTCAGGATTCCCTCGGCGCGAATATGAGTCTCTCCCGACGAGAGTTCCAGGGATCGCACCTCCACGCCGCTTTGGCGCAGCCGGAAATGAATCGCGCCGGTCCACGCCACCGGACGAAAATCTTTGTAGCGAACCATAGCTTTGCCGAGCAGAAGACTGCCTTCATAGCGGTTGCGCAGCAGAAAATAGCTCATGTCAGAGAAGACATCGTTGGCCGTGAAATCAAGCGGGATTTTCTGATCGTTCCAGAGTAATTCGCCGGAACGTACTTCCAGCAAATCGATCGAAAGCGCAAACAGGTTTTCGACGGTGGTCCCCGGCCTGCGACGGGCGGCCGGCATTGGCTGGTTGGTGGTTCCGTCCGCATACGAAATCAAATGGATCGTGGGACGTTCAAATACGACCGAGCGGAATGTGAGTCCAAAACTCAAAACAGAAGTGATTTTCAGTTGCGCAATCAGCCGGTCAATGTGGACGAATGGCAGATCCGAAGCTCGCTCCCGGCCATGGATTGTGATATCGCGAACTTCCACCTGGAACCGGAATGGAACCGTATGCGCGCTTCCCACCTCAACCCTTCCACCAGTAACTCTTTCAAGTTCGTTGACCAGCCGGGTTCGCACCATTAACTGGAAAGCATCAGTACTCGCATACCAGTCCAGCCCGCCTAGAATAAGTATTCCCCCTACCGCAAAAAACAGCAGATAGCGCCAGATTTTCTGGTTAGAACGTTTTACGTCGCTTGCGGGAATATCGCTGGTCATCGCGCCACGGTTTCATCGCTGGAAGGATAAAGATATGGTTGCGTGTGAATTTCGCTTCCGGCGTGCAGAGTCTGAAGCCACGCGATTAGCAATTCGTTGATCTTTTGCTGAGTGAGGAGTTCCCTGATCTTGGGCGTAACTTCGGCGAGAGAAACGTCGGCCGCGCCGGACTGCCGAAGTTGCGGCAATAAGTCCTGGCGATAATAGTTCTCGATGCTGGCGGAACTAATGATGGCCGAAGGACGCAAATGCGCGTCTACCACCCGGCTTAATTCGAGTTGCCGGGTCACTCGACGCCGGAGCTCATCCGTAGTGAGCCGATGAGCCAATAATATTGCCTTCCAATCGGCGTCACTGCCGACAGCGTCATATTCCTTTCGAAGCTCGCTGATCTGACCGTCTATTTGCGTTTGGGCCGGCTCTGCGGCTTCTGGTGCGCGCACTTGCTGACGGAGCAATTCCTGGTCAATTAGGTGATCGAGAGCGGACTTCCGGTCAACCGCGCTAGCTCTACCGGGTGCGCGTCTCGCGGCAAAAGCCTCGTAACGAATTTCATCGTCCCAGTCGCTTTGCAAAATAATTTGCCCATTCACCGTCGCAACAATGCGGTCGACAATCTCACCGCCAAAAATGAAGCTGCTGGTTACTAGGGTAAAAGCAGACAGCGCAACCAGAAATCGCAGTTTCATCAGAAGCTCTGCCCAATGCTGAAATAAACGTTGAAATGCGGAGCGTGTTGCGGCACGAAAGTGCTGGTGGTCGAACCCGAAAGGTATTCGAAACTGGGAAATGCCGGCGGGTTCAAGTTGTATCCGAAGTCGAATCGTACTGGTCCCACCGGCGTCTTATAGCGGATGCCCAGACCGATAGCGTCGGACATGTAATTGTAATTGCACTGCGACGCTGTGCTTTGCTGAAGGCATAGCTCGGGATTTTTCTGCCGCCAGTGAAGAAAGCTGTTCGCCATGGCATTGCCGTCGGTAAACACGTTTCCGGCATCGTCAAAAATCGCCAGACTCACATTATCCTGCAAGTATGGAAGATTCAGCGGAGGCAGCCTCAGCTCGAGGTTATTCAGAAACAACGCGCTGCCGCCCAGCGGAAAGCCCGTCGTTGGATCGCGAGGGCCCGCCTGATTTAGTCCAAAGCCGCGATGAGAGTTGCCGCCGCCTGAGAAGAATCTTTCCGCCAGCGGAATCAGCGTGGCACCCGTGGGCGCGGCTTCTCCGGGCGAGACAGTGACAGTATTACCGAACGGGTTTTCCAGTCCCACGCGAGTCGAGCGCGCGAGAACGAATCTCTTCGCTCCCGGCCGATTTTTGCCGAAGGCGTGGTACGTCGAATCCTGCGCTAGAAACCGGCTGAAATCGGCCTCCGAGCCAAACTGACTGGCGGCCACTCCCGCGTCTACCGTGTTGTAACTTCCCTTTGTGCTTTCGAATGCGTTGTCGCGTTTATCTCGCACATACGTAAAGCCAGGCTCACCCACGCGCACCGGCAGAGACAACAGCGGGATCAGATTTTGACTGATGTCTACATTGCTCGCCTTCACCAACCGATAAGTAAACCGGTAATCCACGGTAGTCGCTTTGGTTATGCTCTGCTCCGCCTGCACCGACCCTTCGAGACGCTGCGACGTAAACGTGGTCACGTCCAAAGTATTGTCATAGAAAGCCGTGATGGAAAGCTTCCATGCCGGATTATTGAACCACCGTGGCGCTTCGTAGCTGACCAGTCCTCTTTGCTGCAAGCGGCCGACCCGGGAATCGAAGGTCAGCGTGTGATCCCGCCCACGAAAATTCAGACGCGTAACCCCCAAAGAGACTAATGGACTTACCCCGGTTGCGCCGAGAGGCGTAGGCGAGTTTGTAGAGGGCTGTCCAGTCTGAAATTCAAATCCTCCACCATAGGTAAACGTATACCGCTTGGCCTCGCGCACCTCCACCAGCACATTTTTTGCCGGTTCAACTCCATCGGGATTCTGCACCGCCGTGTCTACCTGGCTGAAGATGCCGAGATCGTATAATCGCTGCTCGGTTCCGAGCATATCGTTCTGGCTGAGCGCGTTCCCGGGGTTCACCAGCAATTCCCGCTGCACCACGAAGGGACGAGTGAAATGAAGGCCGGAAACAATCACCTGATCCACGAATAATTGCTGACCTTCGTGAATGGTGAACGTCACGTCCATGCGATTGGGGTTGCCGGCGACGGGATTCGCGACGGCTTCAAAAGTCGCGTTGGGGAAACCCTGATTAAAGTAATAATTCAGGATGATTTCGCGGTCGTCCGCAATCTTGGCATCGGCGAAGGCCTGGCCGGCTTCGGTATTTAGTACGGGGAAAGGCTGCGGCAGCTTTGTATTGTTGCCGATAATGTGCAATGTGCCGACAATCGTTTGCGGTCCAACGACGATGTTGACAAACACCGCGATGACATTTTTTTTTCCCTCATAATCGTCTACGACCTGGCTGGTGATCTTAACTTGTTCGAAACCATTGGCCCGGTAAAGGGTCTCGAGCGTCCTGACATCGTCGCTAAGCAACGCTTGACTGTACCGGCCGTGCGAGAGCACCCGTCCGCCGGCTACGGTTTGCATGTGATTTCGCAGCATTTCTTCCGGGAGACCTTGATCGTGGTTCATGTAGCCGGAAATCTCAACCTTAGCCAGCTTATGAATTGGCCCGGCATCAACGTCGTAGATCACTTGCACATGATCCGTAGAAGGATCGGACTTTTTCGTGAAAGAAACCCGGGCTTCGAAATAGCCCCGCGCCTGAAGATAGTTGAGCAAATTCCGGCGGCCCTCGTTTAAGAGATCGTCATCCAGAGCATTTTCTTCGTAGACGGGAACATTCTGTTTCAAAACCGCTCGGTTGATGTGGAAGCCCTCGGCCACGATTCCAATGGTAGGGCCAGGATCGATTTTGAAATCGAAATCAACCGTATTGGTCTTGGGACGGTAGGTTCGTCGCGCAATCGTTGCCTGTGCCAGCCAGCGATTTTGCTTTTGATATTTTTTTCGCAGGCGATCAAGCGCGCCGGATATTCGTTGCACGCTGAGCGCGTCACCGGGATGCATTTTGGTAATATCCTGAATCTCTTCAGCCGAAAACACGCGGTTGCCGGTGACGGTGATTTGGCCAACCACCGCCTGCGCCCCCGACCGTATGAAAAACGATACGCTAACCTGCTGCAAATCCTCGTGGCGTGTCTCTTCGGCCCTCACAGCGGAACGATAGTAGCCATTTTGTTCCATCAGTTGCTTTATATTCTTGAGCGCGGCAGCGACTTTTTGCTCGGTCAATAACTCCCCAAGCTGCAACTTGGATGCGTTCACCACTTGGCCAAATGTCGGTCGCGCCGGTTCCCCCTCAACCGTAACGTCGCCCACAAAATAGTTCGGGGTGGTGACGATGGATATGGCGACTTCGTTATCGCCGCTGCGTTCCGCCTCCACCTGAATATCGGCAAATCTCTTGGTGGCATACAGTATCTGGATGCTTTGACGAATGTTTTCACGGAGCAAAGAGTCCCCAGGTTTTAATGGCACGAGTTGCTGCAATCTTTTTTGTTCTTCGACCTTTGCCACATTGGGGAAATGAATGTCTCTTATTCTCAGATTCTCGTAGGAAGCCAGGGCATCGGTTATAGATTTCTGTTGTTCAGTTTGCCCTGAATCCTGAGTGGCAAGCCGGCCTCGCGAACCACTGGAACTGCCAAGGGCATTGAGGGCCAGCGCCGAAATGAGCACCGCTGTCATGAAAATCTGAAGCAGCGCATTCCTCGCTCTCAAATAGATTTCCCCGAATCGAAAACGGGCATTCTACGGTTTACAAATAATGAAGGTGAAAACAGTGTCTTCATGGTGGACGGAAGCGTCCCCTATAATAATGGTTTATCGGCTGTTAAATGGATGACCTATTGGGCACATAAGCCCGCAGGCTGAATTGTTAAACCCAAATTTGTGAGTTTTGATGCGCCAGAATTCGAATTCCCAAAACCCGGCCGCTCCTGGCGAAGAAAATCGCTACTCGCGTCAGCTCTTGTTTCATGGAATTGGCGTGGAAGGACAAGCAAAGCTCGCGGCTGCCCGAGTTGCCATCGTCGGCTGCGGAGCTACCGGTTCTGCGCTGGCGGCCCTTCTCGGACGCTCCGGCGTGGGGATGATCCGCATTATCGACCGGGATTTCGTCGAAACCAGCAATCTCCAAAGGCAGTCTCTCTTCGATGAGGCGGACGCCGCGCAGGCGGCGCCCAAAGCAATTGCCGCCAGCCGAAAGCTGGCAGCATTGAATTCCCACATTGCAATTGATCCGCGGGTCGATGACCTGACTCCTGAAAATATCCCAGACCTGCTGGACGACGTTCAGCTCATCATGGACGGAACGGACAACTTCGAGACGCGGTATTTGATCAATGATTTTGCCGTGCAAAAATCCCGTCCATGGATTTACACCGCCGCGGTCGGAAGCTATGCCGCCGGCATGAACATACTTCCAGGCCAGACCGCCTGCCTGACCTGCATTTTTCCCGATTCCCCAAATGGGACGATAGAAACCTGCGAGACTGTCGGGGTTCTGAATTCCGCGATAAATATGGCAGCGTCCATCGCGGTAACCGAAGCCCTGAAGATCTTGACCGGAGCCGAGGATCGTCTTCGGCGGACCGTCGTTTCTTATGATATTTGGCAAAATGAACGGGCTGAAGTCTCATCTGCAACGCCGCGGCCAGATTGTCGAACCTGCCATGGGCGCGACTTCATACACTTGATGGGAGTACGGAAGGCGCAAATCACGCTCTGCGGGCGGAATTCGGTGCAAATTCATGAACGTCGCCGCGCCATTGATTTTGCCGAATTGAGCCGGTCGCTCAAACCTCATGGCACCGTCCGGTGCACGGAATTTCTATTGAAGTTCTGGCGCGAACCCTATGAAATTACGCTCTTTCCGGACGGCAGGGCCATCATCAAAGGTACGGTGGACAAAGGGCTTGCCCGTAGTTTGTATGCCAGATACGTAGGCATCTAGATACGTAGGCATCTAAAAGAACTTAGCGCCTTCATCGGCGCTTCGGGCAGCCCAAGAGGCGCATCACGGAATCCTAAGCACTGCTGTTGGGAGGCCGAATATGCGATTCAACTTAGTTTCATTATGTGCCGCCGTGATCTGCGGAGTGGTTGTCCTACCAGTGCAGGGCTCAGCGCAGACAAATTCGCCAACGGATACTCCCGACTCGCCGAGTTTTTATTTGGGAAGCAGTTCCCTGCCGGGACCGGGATTGTACGCGATTCCCTTCACTCCGCTGATTATGACGCCCATTGCAAATTCGCCGCAGCCCGCGTTGCAAGTCGGAGCAAGTAATTCGACTGGAGAAAATGTGGCGGGAGCGCAGGATTCGACGGCTTCCGTTTTGCAATCCGGACCCTCTGCGGTTCCTCCAAAAGTGGTGAATGGCGCTTCGGTTTCTTACGACCTATATCCCAAAGCCGGCGACAGCGGCACAAAGTAAATCAGGGCAACCTGAAGTCAACCGATACCTCCGTTTCAAATTCTACCGGATGTCCCAGACGCAATACGGGAGCGAACTTCCACTGCACTACCGCAGCTGCGGCTGCCACCGACAATTGCGGATCGCCGCTGAGGACTTGAACCTGTTGCACACCCCCATCTCTGCCGACGAGAACCTTCAGTAAAACCTGGCCCTCGATGTGTTGCTCTCTGGCAACTTCGGGATAGCGCGGTTCTACTTTGCGCGTCACATATTGGTTCGCGGGCGCTGCGGCAAGCCTTTCAGTCTCAGCCGCCGGGACGATCGTTCCCAAATTGTTCTTATTTCCAGTTTCAGCACGCACGGGTGGGGTCTCGCGGAATACTTCTTTACCGTTTTTGTAAACCACCAAATCCGCAGAATTTCCTTTCGCGCCCGATGCAGGCACCGTCGATGGCGAGGGATGAGAGACGCTTTCCGTATGGGCCTCCGCTTTCGCGGGAACGCTCGCCGCAGGTTCGGCAGTCATCGGTTGATTTTGAACCCGCGATGGCTGCGAATTGCGGACCGCGACGCGGTTCTTGTCCACTCGTCCCACCATCCAACCAACAAACAGCGCGACAGCAACCACCGCGGCAGTCAAAACTAAGGTCCAACGATCCCACCCGCGAGATTTTGAAGGCACGGTGGAAGCCACTTCCGCATGGTCCGCCAGTCGATCACTGCGTCCCGCCTCGCCAACCGGATTTACAGTATCCATTGACTCGACCGTATTCACGACCCTTAGGCAAAAACTCACCAGGATCTCGCTGTCGTGATCGGTGAAATGATTGGGACTCGCGGCGAACGCCTCAATAAGTCCAATTACATTTCCCTTTTGGAATATCGGAGCCACCAGAATGGATCGAATTCTCAAAATGCGGCAGGCGGCAACGTCTACTCGTGAATCGAGTTCGGTATCGCCACAATGCTGTATATTTCGACTCTGCAAACACATTCCCGAAAGGCCTGAGCGCGGGTCTAATTGGGCGTCCAGGTCAGGAGCACTTCCCGTAGCGGCGCGGCATACCAGTTCTTCAGCACGTTTCAACGCAATGGCGACGCCTGTGGCGCCTGTCGATAATCTCACCTGCTCGGCTATCTCGTTCAGCACAATATCAAGGGCCAGGTCCGGAGAAATACTGCCGCCAATCGAAAGTGCACTGGTTAAGCTCGCCAGGGATGTCCCAGTCGAGGGTTTGGCCAGGCGGTCGCCGGACGATTCCGCGCGCGTGCCATCCAATAGCGAGTAATTGGAATGATCAGTCCGGAACCTGAGGCGGTTTCGCATACGATCGCGTGTGATTCAACTTTACATTACACGGTATTTGAGCGGAGTTTCCCGCGAAAGCATCGCATTGTCAATAAGTAACCGGGCTACAACCTGGATAGTTTTGAGAACCCTCTCCGCGAGCAGGTATCAAGATCCGAATTGGACGTCGTGGCTCAATTTGCATTTCTCCGGATAAAGTCACCCCGCAGCCCCGCCTTCTCGCGAGCGGGGCGAGGGATCTTGCGCGCTCATCCAAACTGAGCCACATAACGAGTTGCATCCGGCGGCCAGCCATGTTCTGATGACGATCTTCAATCGCGGAAATAAAGATTGTAGAAGTAAGGATCGAAGCATCGGAGAAGCCAGCCTGTCCACCAAACAATATCCACGAACCGGCGCCATGCATGCCGTCGCCGCCAGCTTTCTTGGCTGGACCTTGGATGCATTCGACTTTTTCGTACTTGTGTTTCTAGTCGACACGCTCGCGGTGCATTTTCAGGTTGCCAAGTCCTCGATTATCTGGACCATCACTGCAACCCTCGCGATGCGTCCGCTCGGCGCCATCCTGTTTGGTTTTCTGGCCGATCGTTTTGGACGCCGCCGTCCGCTCATGGCGAATGTGCTTTTCTTTTCGCTGGTCGAATTGCTGTGCGGCTTTGCACCAAATTACACAGTCTTTTTGATATTGCGCGCCATCTATGGAATTGGCATGGGGGGCGAATGGGGAATCGGCGCATCCCTTGCCATGGAGAGCGCTCCCCGTAAGTGGCGCGGGATTTTCTCGGGAGTTTTGCAGAGCGGATACTCAATCGGCTACCTGCTTGCCGCCGTCGCCACTCGTTTTGTGCTGCCGCTCTGGGGTTGGCGGGCTATGTTCTGGGCCGGCGGCGCCCCCGCGCTTCTTACCTTATATATCCGCTACCGCGTTCCCGAATCTTCGGCCTGGAAGGAGCGCCATGAAACTTCGTTTGGCTCAATTCTGCATGCTGTCAGTGCTCACTGGAAGATTTTGATTTACCTGACGGTACTGATGACTTTTATGATGTTCCTGTCTCACGGAACGCAAGATCTGTATCCTGATTTCTTAAAATCCATGCATCACGTCACTTCTGCTGTGGTCTCCTATATTGCAATTCTTTACAACATCGGCGCCGTGCTCGGATCCATCGCTTTCGGCCATTTTTCGGAGCGGTTGGGCCGCCGCTATAGCATGATCGCGGCGCTTTTGCTTTGCCTGGCAACGATTCCAGTTTGGGCCTTCGGCAATTCCCTGGTTGTATTGGCCGTTGGCGCCTTCGCCATGCAAGCGGGAGTGCAAGGGGCATGGGGCATCATTCCTGCGCACCTCAATGAACTTTCTCCGGCTACGCTGCGCGGTTTAGTCCCCGGCTTTGCCTACCAAATGGGTATCCTGCTCGCGGCCGGCACGGGCACATTCGAATATGCCTTGCGCGCCAAACTCGGCTACAACTGGGCCTTGGCTGACTTTGAAATCGCAAATATAGTCATCCTTGTCGGCGTGATCATGCTCGGCTCCGAGCGGAAGGGTCGAAGCTTTGTGGCGCAAGAAACCTGACGGAAACCCGCCGTTCCGTTTTGGAGGAATCCATAAATTTCCGCTGGTCCAGAATTCGCACGAAAGACAAAAGTGCTAGAGTAAGTTTTTATGAACATCGCGATCGTAGGCTCGGGATACGTCGGACTGGTAGCGGGCACATGCTTCGCCGATATGGGACATCAAGTCGTACTTGTCGACAACGATGCCAAAAAACTTACCGCCTTGCGCGACGGCGAAGTTCCGATTCACGAGAATTTTCTGCCCGAATTGTTGAAGCGTCATCGCGGGCATCGCCTCACTTTTTCCGACGATCTATCTGCCGCGGTTCGCGCCAGCTCCGCAATTTTTATCGCCGTAGGCACTCCGCCAACCGAACAGGGCGATGCCGATCTCTCCTATATTGAATCGGTCGCGCGTGGCATTTCGGGTGCCATCAATGAATACAAAGTGATCGTGGAGAAGAGCACGGTGCCCGTCTATACCAGCACTTGGATTCGCAAGATCATTTTGCGCAATGCCACGGCGCCGGACGCCTTCGATGTGGCGTCCAATCCGGAATTTTTGCGTGAAGGAACCGCCGTCACCGATTTTCTGTTTCCTGATCGCATCGTCATCGGCGCTGACAACGATCGCTGCATCGCCGTTCTGTCGGAAATCTACGCGCCCCTGACAAATGGAAGTTATTACCGCGGTGCGGACGCGATCCCCAAGCCTGACAGGGCTAGTCTTCCGCCGCCGCTGATCGTTACCAGCGCCAAGAGCGCTGAGCTGATCAAACATGCTTCAAACGCCTTCCTCGCGATGAAGATTTCTTTTATCAATGCAGTAGCTTCCATTTGCGACTCGGTTGGAGGTAACGTTCAGCAGGTCTGCGACGGACTAGGAACTGACAGCCGTATCGGGCCCCGATTCTTGAATCCTGGAATTGGCTATGGGGGATCTTGTTTTCCTAAAGACCTGATGGCCTTCCGGTCAGTAGCGCGCGAGTGCGGTTATGAGTTTAGGCTGCTCGATGAAGTAATCCGTATTAATGAAGACCAAAGACGACGCTTCATTCGCACGGTTCGTAGCGTCCTCTGGACACTGCGCGGCAAGCGGCTCGCGGTGCTGGGCCTGGCGTTCAAAGGCGGCACCGACGATGTGCGCGAGTCTCCGGCTATTTTGCTGATTCAATCTCTGTTGCAGGAGGGCTGCCAGATATCGGCTTACGACCCCGCCGCCAACGAGCGCGCGCGGGAAATTCTTGGGGCCGGCATAGAGTACGCGAACGATTCCTACAGCGCGGCCAAGGACGCCGATGCATTGTTAATACTGACCGAGTGGGAAGAATTTGCTTCGCTCGATTTAGACCGCATGGGAAATCTTTTGAAATATCCGATCGTCATCGATGGGCGCAATTTATACGAGCCCGCCACGATGACCGCGCATGGATTGACCTACTACAGCATAGGACGTCCTCCCGCCGCTCCTGAAGGCCAGGCGGCGGCCATTCCTGTGCGAGAAGCGAAGTAACTTGGATAAGCAACGCGCTCTGGTCACCGGTGGCGCCGGTTTTCTCGGATCTCATCTTTGCGATGCGCTCCTCTCCGAAGGCTATTCTGTCATCGCCGTCGACAATCTTCTCACTGGCCGGCTCGCGAATCTTCAACATTTACGCGCGGAAACACGATTTGAATTCCAGGAAGCCGACATCACCCGTCCATTTGATTTCGGGCAGGTTGGTTATGTTTTTCACTTCGCGTGTCCCGCTAGTCCCGTTGACTACATGATCCACGGAATTGAGACCTTACGAGTCGGCTCTGCCGGAACCTTCAATGCTCTCGAAGTTGCGCGTAAATACGGCGCGAAATATCTGGTTTCTTCCACTTCGGAGTGTTATGGCGATCCTTTGGAGCATCCCCAAAAGGAAACTTACTGGGGGAATGTCAATCCTATCGGACCTCGCTCCGTTTATGACGAAGCCAAGCGATTCACCGAAGCCGTAACTATGGCTTATCACCGTTATCACAAGGTGGACACCCGTATTGTGCGAATTTTCAATACTTACGGTCCACGCATGCAATTGAACGACGGGCGTGTGATTCCCAACTTTATGAAACAGGCGTTGCGCGGTGAAGATTTGACCGTATACGGCGACGGCAGTCAGACCAGAAGTTTTTGCTATGTAAGCGATGAGATAGACGGCTTCCTGCGATTGGCGAGGTCAGCCGAGCACTTTCCCGTTAATATCGGGAACCCTTCCGAATTCACTATTCTGGAGTGTGCCAATCGGGTGCTGGCGGTCACCGGATCCCGGAGCAGAATTCGCTATCAAGATTTGCCGCAGGACGATCCCCGGCAGCGCCGTCCTGACATCACCAAAGCTCGCGAATTGCTAGGCTGGGAACCACGCATCGATCTCGATGCGGGATTAAAAATGTCGCTGGGATATTTTCAGGAGGCGGTAGTTGGGGAGGCGTGCCCGACCAACATTGCGCAACAGAATAATTGAAGAATGTTTAGACTGGCGCCGGCTGTTTTTGCAATTCGGAAATCACCCTTTGCAGGTCGTGCGACACGCTATTCCCGCTGAAGTGTACGCCCATTCCCAAGCCTCTATGAACGCTCTGCACTTTCCCGCGCAATCTCAACTTCAGATCCTGAGTTCGCAATAAAATTTCGACCGCCGTGCCCGCTGGCAGCGGCTCACTGGTTTGGACATAACAGCCGCCGGCGCTCACATCGCTTATTACGCAGCGTTGCGAAATCGCGCTGCCAGCTCGCGCTACCTCGGCTCCGAGCGAACATTGATGACGTTGTTCCTGGCGCCGCTCCGGTGAAGACGCTGAGACAAGTCCCAGCCGTTCGACCAGACCCTGGCGGAAACTGTTGGAGGACACCGTCGCCCCCGTATCGGGAGATGCCACGAGTTGCAATTGGCTTCCGACCTTGTTTTGTATCCAGTAATCCAAAATACGCCGCGAAGCTTTGGGAACGTCTACGAAGCGCATGCCCACATTTCCCGAATCATTTTGCCAGATCACTTCACAAGAAAGACGAACGGTTGACGATTCGCCCGGTAGGGAAAATTGAAAGTAAACTTTGCAATCTCGAGGAAGTGGTTTTGGAGAATAGATCGCCATGCCATCTTCGCTAAGATCGATGACTCGCGTAATCTGGTTCTCGGTGCTGGCATACGCGATGGACGCATTTGCGTCGACCGGAACTCGCCTGGTCAATCGCCTTTCAGTGTGAATCATTATCTTGGCGGCAGCCATGCTCTTGTTCAAGCGGTCAGACGAAATGGGCTTGTACAACACAAAGTTCGCGCCCTTGGCAAATATTTCGCGGGCGTTATTCCGGCCATCCAGAATCGCGATGACAACCACATCCTTATTGGCACTGTCGATTCGCAGTTGTTCAATTAGAAGTTTGGCCGCGTCTTCCTGTTCGCAATCCACTAGAACTGTGTCGAAACGCTCGCTAAGGCATCGCGCGATTGCAGAGGCAGGATCTCCGCAATAATTCACATTCATTCCCATATTAAGAAGAATGCGGCTAAGCGTTTGAACGCACTGAGCGTCCGCACAAACGAGAAGTGAGCTGTGCGCCATGACTTCCGAAATGTTAATTTCTGTGGCCGCCGGTAACAAGTTACCTTTGTTACGCCCGAGCCCTCACTCGCTGATTCTGATGACCTTCGTAATCTGGAGCGGTAACTGCTAAGGGGCTATCTTCTCTCCTAGTAACAGAGCGCAGTTGCGCTGGCAAAGGATTGTCATCTATGGGACCACGATTAGGAAATTGGGCGATTGTATTGGGCGTAATCGTATCGTTTGCTGGATTGTGCGTTCTGGCGAGCGCAGTTGGGAAAACTTCTGACCCCGGACTGATGCCGTTCGGCGCGTGTTTATTCTCCATGGGAACAGTAATTATAGCGGGGGGAATTTACATAAAGGCCCGCACCATGAAAGCATCCTCCGCCACAAATAGCTTGCAGACCCCGCTCATCACCCCTAAAAAACGGGGCGGATGCGACCTTTGCGGCCCCGAAACTCCGGTCGTCCTTTGCAAAATTCACCAGCTTCATCTCTGCAGCAACTGTCTGGCTCAACATTACGATCTCCGCTCCTGCATTTACATTCCCAGTTCTCGCAAGGCTACCAATAAACCGGCCCGGCCGGTGCAGAGCAAAGCACGCGGTGCGTAGCCTGTTATTTGCGAGATTGCTGGTGCACATTGCAAGCCGCTTAGGCAAAGATTCCGCATTACGGAAGTCCAATACGGAATTGACCTTTGGTACTTTGACGGTGCCCCAGCCTCTCCTTACGATTGATCTGCATGCGGGACTAGCCCGCGACTGCAAGTACCAAGCTGCCCTCCCTCATAATTTGTAGAACCAATAGCTGGCTCAATCCCCCGGGCCGGTGGCACGGTTGAGGACAGATAAAGAAATGAACAAAGTAGAGTCGCAGAGTCAACCAAGAAAAGAGCCTATGTACGGCGCGAAGACGCGCGGCTTCTCGCTGATCGAACTGCTGATCGCCATAGCGATTGGGATGATTATGACGGCGGTTACGGTCATCAGCTTTCAGAGCCAGAACCAGCAGGCCGCTGTTACCAGCGGATATAACACGGCGCTACAGACCATGCGCCGGGCGCGGGATGAGGCAGTCGCGGAACGGCGAGTCTGGGCGGTTTCTTTCAGCACGGCCGCCACGCCTAACACCATCACTTTGAGTAAGAACGGCCCCTTGCCGGGGGGAACCCTGGTTTCAACTTATGTCCTCCCCACGAATGTGGGGTTCGCGGTCACGGCTGGACTTCCTTCCCCAGGCCCGGATGGCTTTGGAACCGGCACTACACCGGTCGATTTTGACCAGCCCGGCGGCGGAGGCAAAACCATTCTCTTTCAGCCGGACGGTTCCGCGCAGGATGCCGCCGGAAACATTAATAACGGCGTCGTCTACATCGCGCAACCCGGCATGAAACAGAGCACCCGGGCCATCAGCCTTTGGGGCACTACTGGCCGGCTTCGCGGCTGGCAGTTGACGAACGGAAATGTTTGGAGTGAACGATGAGAACTTGCAGAAAATTTACATTCGAACCATGCGGCGATAGAAAGCAACGCGGATTCACTCTGATCGAAGTAATGATTTCTATCGTGGTGTTAACCGTTGGTTTGGTGGGCCTGCTGAGCGTATTTGGCGTCGCCCTGGCGGCAACTCAAACTTCCCAGCAGGACATGATCGCCAAGGAACTCGCCAACCAGACTATCGAGAGTATCGCTACGGCTCGCGATTCCGGCCAGATACCGTGGGCCAGCATTCAGAACATCGCTAACGGTGGCATTTTTCTTGACGCCGCACTTCAGCCCATAGATCAGGCGGGCACCGACGGGATCATTGGGACCATAGACGACGCCACCGCAGGGCCTGAAACCCTAAGAAGACCTGGACCTACGGGACTTATAACGGGCGCATCTCCCCCCGACGTGATCGTGTCGCTGACCAATTACAAACGCACCATCGCTATCGCCGGGGCGACAATCGGCGGAGTTCCGGTGCAGAACCTGCGCACTATCAACGTAACCATTCAGTACACCGTCCCTGGGTTTGCAGCGCCGAAGACGTACACATTGAGCAGCTTGATTTCGCAGTTCCGGTAAAAGGCAAATTATGCACATGCGCACAAATCAGACTCGCGGATTTAGCTTAGCCGAACTATTGATTGCGATGGCGGTCGGTCTCATTGTACTGGGCGCGGCAGTGCAGTTATACAGCACAGGGGTCAATGCAACCTTTAACGTTTCCCAAAGAGCGCAGATGCAAGAGGATGTACGCGCCGCGTCCGATGTGATCGTCAGAGATTTGAGTATGGCGGCCGCCGGTTTTCCTACCCCCAGCGGTTTGATCGGACTAGCCACTGGTACCGCTACCTCGCCCGCTTATGGCTGCGACGTAACCGGTGCATGCCATTTGGGACCCGGGAACAATGCGGCGATCAACTTCCCCAACAGGAACCTTTTTGGAGTGATACCAGGGTTTGGTGCTGGAATCACAATACCCCCGAGTGCAACCCCCACCGACACCATCACCGTGGCATACACCGATGGCGCTCCACTGTATTTGAATTGCTACAACGTCACTTCGATTAATGCGGTTCCGAACCAGGTTGTGTTCACGGCGCCAGCCGTGCCTTTAGCTGGCTGTTCATCTCCGCCTCTAGTAGCTTACCCTCCCCCTCCGCTCAACAGCCCTGCTCCGTTGGGTTTGTCGGCGGGAGATTTGGTCTGGTTTCAAAATTCGAAAAAAATGGCCATCGGCGAAGTTACTACCGCGCCGTCGGGCAACGGACCTTACGTGGTCACATTCGCCAATGCGGACACGATGCAGATGAACCAGAATGCGGCAACTTCGGGTGACATGGCCCAGATGACGTACAATCCCGGGCCGCCCGTTGTTGGGTTCGCGCCAGGCCCGGCCTACCGGATTTGGCTCATCACTTACTATCTTGATACAGATCCAGTCAGTGGCACTCCACGCCTGATGCGTCAGGTGAGCGGACATCAGCCCATGCCGGTCGCGGAGAACGTCGTCGGCATGAATTTCTCCTACGATACTTACAACACCGCCGGAGTTCTCACTACCCAAGTGAATAATCTGGCCGCCTGGGGCGCCCTCGGGCCCAATCCGAACACGCTAGTCCAGAAAATCAATATCAACTTAACTATCCGCAGTCCTCTGAAAGGCACGCAATCGTATCAGAGCCTTAATTTGTCTACTTCGGTAAGCGTGCGGAACTTAAGTTTTGCGAGTAATCCGTGGCAATGACGCGATTGCCAATGATGCGCTGGGGAACGATAAACGGGGGAATGAATATGTACAAACGCAGGACGAAACGCGGGTCGCGGGGATTCACCTTAATCGCCGCCTTGCTGCTCATGGCAATATTATCGGCCGTTTCCATCGGATTGCTGATGATGGTCAATACCGAAGCCAAAGTGGGATTGCACGATCTGCAAAACGATATGGCCTACCGCGCCGCTGAAGGCGGCATGGAACAACTAACCGCCCAGATGGCAACGGCCGTCGCGCAGAATTTGAATCCAACCCCCGCAACTTTTACTGCATTGAACGGGCAATCCCCCTCCAGCGACCCAACGGTTTCGTACCCGGTTTACACTGTCACCCCAGACGTTAATGGCGCGGGCGCCCTGAATATCAGGGCCATCCAAATTCCTACCGGACCGTATGCCGGCCTGAACGCACAAATCATCTCCGCGGCTTTGAACGTAACCGCGCGCAAGAACCTGATGAACGATGAAGTAACAATGAACCGGAACGTCGAGATTGCGCTGATCCCGGTATTCCAATTCGGTTTCTTCTCCAATGGAGACTTAAGTTTCTTTGCCAGCCCAACGTTGAGCTTCAATGGCCGAATCCATACCAATGGCGACTTATATCTTGGCGTTTCCAACGGCGCCACATTGAGTTTCAACGACAAGATTACGGTTGCAGGCAACGTAGTGGGAGCCGTGTTGCCGAACGGTGCAGCCGCGAACTCTGGGAATAACGATGCGGGCCCAGTCTACATTTTGACGGCCACGGATGGATGCGCGAGCATGATGCCCATACCGCCGGGAGCACCCGGTGCGAACTGCCAGCAATTCCCGCTGAACAAGGGCAGCGTCGTTGGGGCAGGAGGCAATCCGCTGCTGTCTGGCGCACCCAATCCAAATCTTTCCGCCCAGGATGTGAACTGGCCGAGCACGTCGGTAAATACTTTTGGCGGTTTCATCACCGATGGAAATTATGGAAATCCCGGTGGGACGGGAGCAAAGTCCCTCACGCTTCCCTTCGTGAATGGAGCCGGAAATGGACTGAATGCATCGCACCAGATTATTACGCGTCCACCACAAGCCGAGTCTCCGACTACTGTACTGGGACAATCACGGCTTGGAAATCAGGCGCAGATTCGCGTGCTGCTGAGCAGCACGGCTGCGGAAGATTTTCTATCTGATTCGGATTCGCCGGCGAACGATCCCGCCGTCCCGCTCGACAATACGGCGTACGCTGGAGCTGGAGTCGCAGTAACCGGGGTGGGGAGTACGTACTTCGCCATGGCGACAACCTCGACTGTTCCCATACCATCATGGCCCGGAGGCGTAACCATCACCAGCACTGACGCCAATCTGATTCGGCCAACATTGCCCGCGCCCGCGCCGCAATATCCTTCTCCGGCCCCTTGGCCGCTAGTAGGTGGCTATCTGCGGGTAGAAGTGAAAGAAACCGACGGACTCTGGCATGGTGTAACCCAGCAGTGGTTACAACTGGGCTTCGCACGTAGTTTGGCAGTCCCGACATCTCCGGGGACAAATTCAGTTCATCCCCACGCCATCCTTATCTTTCAGGAACAGGCGGACCGCGGTGGAAATGGCGTTATCACCAACACCCCGCCGGAAAGTACGGCCATTACCGGCCAGGTAGCGGCTTTTAACTGGTATCCCATCAATCTGTATGACGCACGCGAAGGCGAAAGCTGGGATCCGAATTTGAACACGTCAACCTGTACCGCCAACGGCGTAATGAACGCGGTAGAACTGGACGTGGGTAATTTGAAAAACTGGCTCGCGACATCAGCTACCGGCGCACTGGTTGATTCAACCTCGCAGAATGGTTACATCCTGTACTTCTCCGACCGACGCGGAATGCAGCTACTGACCAGCGGTGGCACGACCGAAAAAAATGGGGAATACGGGTTCGAGGACACAATTAACCTGGCTGGAAATGGAACTCCTAACGGTGCGTTAGAACCGATCAATCCGATTCAGCCAAACTATTCGCCGGAAGACGTTAACGGCAACGGCCAATTAGATAACTATGGCGTGGTTCCGGTCGGCAACGCTTTCGGAATTGCCTCAGACACCAACGGGGGCGCCGCGGGCGCAAACCTTGCCAGCGGGACGAACCGAAACCCATATAAAACCAGATTCAATTGTTATCAGTTCGGGCGCGAGAATGCAGTGACCGGACCGCGCCATGTGCTTAAGCTGGTGGATGGCGCGATTACGCATCTTCCAACCGCCCCAGGAGGCACGGGCGGGTTCACCGTAGCGTCGGAAAATCCTGTTTACATACAAGGAAATTACAATAGCGACCAGAATGACACAGTGTGGGCGACTGGGAACGATGATCCGCGTGGGCACGCAGCTGCGGGCATTATTGCGGATGCTGTGACACTGCTTTCCAACGTTTGGCAAGATGCGGGCACCGCTAACGCGTCAGTACCTGGGAGTATGTCGATTACGGCCGATTCCGGATCAAATGGGAATCAAGGTAAAGATGCCATTACTACCTATTACCGGGTCGCCATTGCGGGCGGCACTGGTATGGCCTTCAGCAATACGGCAGGGAAAGACGATCTGTTTTATGGCACCGACGGCGGCGTGCACAACTTCCTCCGGTTCCTCGAAAACTGGGGCGCGAATGGCGGCAATACAGGGAATGGCGGCAAATTCCCCGGCGGGACACAGACTCTCTACTACGAAGGTTCGCTGGTAAAGCTCTACAACTCCGTTTACGCCACCGGAACATTTAAGTGCTGCGGGACTGTTTACAATCCGCCGAATCGGCATTATGTTTTCGATCCGGACTTCTTGACACCGACTGGGTTGCCTCCTGGGACGCCGATGTTCCGCGACGTGGAGAGCACCGGCTATCGTCAGGACTTCACGCCGGACTTGACCAACACCAACTAGGTAGATAATCGATGAACAGACGGGCGTCCCCGCCCGTCTTTCATCTTCCAGTCGCCACCTCCGTTCCATCATTCTCACGCATTTGTGTCATCATGTCGTTCGCAGCTGGCGACTGATCATGGCTAAAATTACTGCCCTTTTCTGGGATGTCGGCGGAGTGCTGCTGACCAACGCCTGGGACCACACGGAACGGAACCGGGCGCTCGTCCAATTTGAATTGGACGAAGCCGACTTCAACGACCGTCATCAAATGCTGGTGTCGTCCTTCGAGCGCGGCAAAATCACGCTGGACGAATATCTTGACCGCACAATTTTCTACCGAAAGCGAACCTTCACCAAAGATGCGTTCCGAGATTATATTTTTTCGTTGTCGCATCCCAAGGCAGATGTACTCGCCATGGCCAGGCGGCTGGCCTCTTCCGGCAAATATTTAATGTCGACTCTGAATAACGAATCGAAAGAGCTGAATCTCCATCGCATTCAGGCATTCCAATTGCGCGAAATCTTCAGCCTATTTGTGAGTTCGTGCTTCGTGGGATTGCGGAAACCTGAAGCCGGGATCTATCGGCTCGCTCTGGACATTACGCAGCGCGCCCCGGAAGAGTGCTGTTTCATCGACGACCGGGCATTGAATCTGGAATCGGCCAGCCAGTTGGGCATGAATGTGATCCAGATGCAGAATTACGAGCAGTTGCATTCCGGCCTGCGCGCACTCGGCGTGGATGCTTAATGTTTTTAGACTGTCAGCATCCGATACGATGCGCGCCGGATCCCTCGCCCCGCTGGTAAAAGTGCGGCTCTTCGGGATGACCGCCTGAATAAAAGAGTTGAGCGAAGAAAAAAACAGATGCAGTCATCCCGAACAGCCGGCGTTCTTCGGCCGGTGGAGGGATCTGGCGCGCACTCTCCGCAATGCGCGGCACCTAATAACGCGGGAACCTGCAATCCTCTCTTGACGAAGGCCAATCTACTACCGCGGCATAACTTCGGCAGGCGTTCCCTCGCCGACAATTCTTCCGGCCTCGAGCAACAGCACCCGCTCTCCCAGAGCGAATACTTCTTCTCTGCTATGGGTGACGTACACAACGGGGATTCGGTTCATCGCGTTCCAGGCGCGAAGATCGTCAATTATTTTGGACTTCGTCTTGTCATCGAGCGCCGCCAACGGTTCGTCCAGCAGCAGCACGCATGGATTGATAATGAGCGCTCGAGCCAATGCTACCCTCTGCCGTTCTCCTCCAGAAATCTTCCCAGGCTTGCGGCTGGTCAGAGCGCCGATCCGGAAAGAATCGGCAATCGCTTCAACTTTCTGCTCGCGGACAATCTTCGGCAGACTACGAATGCCATACTCGACATTCTTTTTGACCGTCAAATGGGGAAACAGCGCGAGATCCTGAAAAACATAACCTATTTTCCGACGACGAACATCGACGTCGACTTTGCGTTCGCTGTCGAACAGCACATAATCCGCGATTGAGATCCGCCCCGAATTCGGAGTCAGCAGTCCCGCAATGCATTCCAGCAGCGTCGTCTTTCCCGCGCCGGAGGGTCCGAAGACGATCGTGATGCCAGGATTAATATTTGCACTGACTTCAAGTAAGAAATCTGACTGAGATTCGAATCGTTTGTGAACCCGCAGCTTCAAGGTATTTGAGCTTTGGGAAAGCTCGGCCGCAGAATCCAAATAATTTTCTGTGTCCCTCATTTCCACAACCAAACCGCCAACAGCTTTCGGTTCAAGGCATACAGCAGGGAAAGCAATCCGAACGAAATCGCTAATAAAACGAGCGCGGTGACGCCTGCGGAAGAATAATCGAGCGCCTGCACCTGATCGTAGATTTCAATGGAAATGGTGCGCGTGACTCCGGGAATGTTCCCGCCAATCATCAATACCACGCCGAATTCGCCCAGAGTGTGAGCGAATGCCAGCACCACTCCCGCCACCACGCCGGATACCGATAATGGCAAAATGATCTCGAAAAAAGTTCGCAGCTTTGACGCCCCAAGCGTTGCCGATGCTGCGATCAGTCTGGAATCCACCGCCGCAAAGGACGCGGCGAATGGCTGCACCGCAAACGGCAGGCTATAGATCACAGAGCCAATTACTAATCCCTGGAACGTGAAGGCGAGGCTGTAACCCGTAAGGGACTGCCAAAGATGTCCCAGAGGGCTGCGCGGGCCGAGCGCAACCAGCAGATAGAATCCCAGAACTGTCGGGGGAAGGACAATAGGCAAGGCAACGACTGCCTCCGCCAAAAATTTCAAACGCCACCGCGAATACGTTATCCAGTACGCGATGGGCAGCGCAATCACAAACAAAATCGCTGCAACCAGCGACGCCAGCCGGGTTGTGAGCCACAAAGATTGCCAGTCCATAAAGCGATGATGACGCCAAATACTCGCAACGATAACAGTTTAACCGCATGTGGGAAGAAGCCTGCAAGGCTGGTGTGGCGCGGACACTCTTGTCCGCCGCCTTTGACTTGGTTTTGATTCACCGCCAGCGAAGATCAACTGCCGCGGACAAGAATGTCTTCCCACGTGATCTCGATTCCCGAAGTGGGCCGGACCTGCATGCCATGTTCATAGGTCACAAAGTCAGAACGGTCGTCCCGCATACGATGGTTGACCGGAGGCTCATTCATGGAGATTCAGGAGGCGCTGAAGATCGTGAAGGCGCTGGCAGATGGCGTGAATCCGGAGACGGGCGAAATTCTACCCACCGACTTGATCTATCAGAATCCACAAAATGTTCGAGCATTGCATCGCGCGGTCGGCGCGCTCGAATTCCTGGAGGAGCGCGAACGACACCGGAGGTTGCTACCAAAGAATGCGGGGACGCCATGGTCTGCTCAAGAGGACGCGCAGGTTTGCGACGAATTGCGCAGCGGCACCGACTTCCAGCAGATCGCTCGCACGCATAATCGTACCGTGGCGTCGATTGTGGCGAGGCTCGTTCGGCTCGGAAAAGTCTCCTCGAAACTGCCTCCGGCAAGGGTGGCTTAAATCATGGAAATGCGCCGCCTTATGGTCGTTCTGTTGGTGCTGAATGGCGGCTTCTACCTTATTGCACAATCGGCACCCAGCGGCGCTGCGACCGAGCGATCACGCACCATTCGGGACCGGGAGCAATGGTTCGCGCGTGGCCGGACTACCCGCGATGAGCCGGCAGCGGCAACCCGTTATCGTGCGCTGCGGCACAACTTAGATTTGCAGGCTCTAAGAAATTCGCAGACTCCCGTCCCCAATTCTCCGGGAATCAATACTTCAGGCGACTGGGTTCCGCTTGGGCCAGCGTCACTGACTTCAGACGCCAGCGGTTCCGGCCTACAGGACTATAACTATGTGGCCGGACGAGTCACATCGGTTGCCATCGATGGCGCCGATATCTCCGGAAACACGGTCTATGTTGGTGGAGCTTTCGGCGGCATTTGGAAGTCTGTCAATGCGGGTCCCTTGAGTTCCAATCCAGCAAGCATCGGTTGGACCCCGCTGACAGATAATCAGCCGACGCTCGCGATCGGTGCAATTGCCATTCAGCCGCAGGCGGGTAACCCGAATCCCGCGCAAAGCGTAATTCTCGCGGGCACCGGAGAAACCAATGGATCCACCGATTCGTATTACGGCCTCGGCATTTTGCGCTCAGCCGACGCCGGGGCTACGTGGAAGCTAATCCCGTCTGCCGGCGCACATTCATTTGCCGGCTTGGGGTTCAGCAAAATTGCATTCAGCACCAACACTCCTGCGACAGTCGTCGCCGCCGCAGGGGCAACTTCGCAAGGAATAACTGACGGTGCGGAGAATCCGGTTTCGGTGAATCGTGGAATTTATTTCTCGATTAACAGCGGGATTTCGTGGAGTTATTCCACAGTCATGGACAACGCCGCCATCAACCCCAGTTCCGCGACCGACGTTGTCTATAACGGCACAGCAGGTCTTTTCTTCGCCGCGGTCAGCCTGCACGGAATTTATTCATCCGTCGACGGGGCCGCTTGGACGCGAATCCCCAACCAACCCGGGGCGATAAGTATTGCGTCCTGTCCAACTCAATCGGTCAATCCCAGTGTTTGTGCCATGTATCGCGCGGAATTGGCCGTGGTTCCCGGACGCAACGAAATGTACGTTTGGTACGTCGACGCCAACGACAACGACGGAGGAATTTGGACCAGCAGCAACGGCGGAACATCGTGGAGTCAGATCAATGACAGCGGGATCGCTTCCTGCGGCGACTTATTCGGCGGCTGCGGCACCGAGCAAGGCACATATAACCTCACGCTGGCTGCCGTCCCCAACGGCTCCGCCACCGACCTTTATGCCGGCGCTGTCAATCTCTACAAATGCACAATTTCGTTGACGTCATCCAATTGCGGCGGGTCCGGAGCCTTCATCAATCTTACCCACGTTTATGGATGCAGCTCGATTGCGCGAGTGCATCCGGCCCAACATGCGATCGCTTCGATCCTCATCGACGGTGGAGAGCAAGACCTATTGTATTTCGCCAACGACGGCGGCCTTTACCGGGCCCTGGATGGGTACACTGGGCTCTTTACCGGAACGTGCGGCGAGAATAATCAATTCGATAGCCTGAACGAAACATTGGGCTCGCTCACGCAGGTGGTGGCTTTTTCGCAATCTGAATCGGCGACCCCCAATGCCGATGTGCTATTGGCCGGGGCGCAAGCGAATGGCTCGCCAGGAACGGTATCTGCCGAGGGCAGCACTTCCTGGCAAAACGTCAACGCGGGCGACGGGGGATATACAGCCATCGGTCCGGGAGACGACAATTTGTGGTTCGTTTCGAATCCCCCGGACTCGGTTTCGGGGGTAAATATTTTCAGTTGCGATTTGGGAATCAACTGCCATACCCAGGATTTCCAGGTCAATGAAATCGTAAGCAGCGCGACCTTAGGAGGAGATGCCGGCGCGTTCAATACTCCCTTCATTCTCGATCCGCAGAATCCGGCGCAGATGATCGTTGGAACTTGCCGGGTATGGCGCGGCCCAACCGGCGGCGGAACATTCTCGCCGTTGAGCGATGATTTCGAGACTGGAGGAGATGGTATTTGTAACGGCAACGAAACCAACGTGGTGCGCGCCTTGGCCGCCGGCGGAATCCAGAGCGGGGTAAGCAACGTCATCTATGCTGGAACCGATGGCGCCGGACCGCTATCGACCGGCTTGCCCATCGGCGGCCGCGTTTGGGTAAGTTCGAACGTTGTTGCCGGGCCCGCAACCTGGACCGATCAGACAGGTTCCATCAATCCTGAACACTTTCCGATTTCCTCGATCGTAGTGGACACATCGGACTCCACTGCGCTGACTGCATATGCCGGCATTATGGGTTTTGCCGCGTCGCATGTGTGGAAAACGGCCTCCGGCGGAACATCGTGGGTTGACTTCACAGGGAGCGGTTCCAGCGCCCTGCCTGCCGCTCCCGTGAACGCGCTGGTAATCGACCAGACGGCCAGCGTAATTTATGCGGGCACGGACGTGGGAGTTTTTGCCAGCAGCACCGTGTCCCCAGCCTGGAGCGAAGTCCGGCCGGCGCCCGGAAGCAATAACCCCGGCTTCTTGCCGAACGTAGCGGTCACGGCATTGCATATTTTCGATCCCCACGGCGTCCGCCGGCTGCGCGCTTCAACCTATGGGCGCGGGCTGTGGGAGATCTCGGGATTTAATCTCAGCCGGCCCGTGCCAGCGTCGATTTCCGTGGGCGAACCGGCAACATCCACGGCCGTAACCATGCAACTGACATCAACGATGTCTAACATCCCGGTGATTTTGTCATGTGCCAACTTGCCCGCCGGAGCGGCGTGTAACTTTGCTAACGGGAATTCGCAGAACGCTCCGGCGATGCTCTCTATGACCGTCTCCACAACTGCCTCCACACCCTGCGGCACGTTCCTGGTGGCAATCAGCGCGGTTTCTCCACCGTATCCACCGCAAACGCAAAATTTGCCGGTCACCGTCGCTGGGGGCTTTTGCTTCTCGATCCTAAATACTTCAGGGCTCCAAACTGTCGCCGCTGGATCATCGGCGAGCTACATATTGAGCGTTTCGCCGTCATCCGGTAAGTTTCCGAATGCGGTAAGCCTTGCTGTCTCAGGCTGTCCCCCGGCGGCCGTGTGCTCTTTCAGTTCATCTCAAATTCCAGCCGGCAATGGAAGCACGAACGTGACCCTCACGGTCGCGACTACAGCCGGAACCGGGGCATCGACCTATGCGATGACTGTCACCGGAACGTCAACTTCGGCACCTATTGCCAAAGTGAATATTCCGCTCATCGTGCAGAGTGGGGGAAACGCAAACTTCTCCATCACCAATACCAGTGGCGCGCAAACCATCAATTCCGGACAAACGGCAAGTTACGCCTTGAACGTGACCCCTTCCAGTGGAATCTTTTCGAATGCAGTCACCTTCGCGTGCTCGCAACTTCCAGCGACTGCCAGTTGCGCTTTCAATCCAACTCAGGTAACCGCGGGGAGCGGACCGACTCTCGTGACGCTTGCGGTTGCAACTTCGAGCTCGACCCCAGGCGGCGCGTATTCAATTCAAATTACCGGAACTTCTGGGCTGCAAACCGCGAGTATTTCGGTCTCTCTGACTGTGCAAACCATTGGCGGTGCATTCAGCTTCACAATGAGCAATTCCGGTCCCGCGACAATTACAATCGGCTCCTCCGGCCAATATGCCGTCACTGTCACGCCTTCATTCGGGACTTTCCCCAATCCGGTCACCCTCACGTCTACCGCGTGCTCTTCCGTGATTACCTGCTCACTCAGTTCCACACAAGTGAACGCCGGTAACGCCGCCACCACCGTCTACCTGAACGTTGCCACTCAGTTGCCGGCCGTAAGTTCAGCGGGTAGACGGTCGCGAATATTTTGCTATGGACTGGCGCTGCCAATGCTTGGATTCGTACTCGTATGCAGCGGACCGAGTATGCGCCGCTCGCTGCAAATGCTATTTGTGATTTTGTCGCTCGTATTATGTTCCGGCTGCGGCGGCCTTCAAGGCGGCTCGGCCGCGCCTGCCCCAAATCCAGGCACTCCAGTCGGCGTTTACAGTGTTACCGTCATCGGAACTGCGGGATCACTCACCGCCAACACTACTATTTCTTTCACCGTCCAATCCGCGCCTTAACTCGCGCGAAAAGTAACCGTGGGAGCGACGGGAACTCCGGTTCGCCGAGATCACGCCGCGAGCGTCCTAAAAAACAATTTTCGTCCGCGTGAAACGCGTCCGCACTTGATTCGAAAATAGAAAGATTCTGTTACGATCACCATTTCGTTCCGCAAATATGCAACGGGAGAATTCCTTCAATCGGAGGCCGTAGATGAAGTTCGACTTCTCAGGAAAACGAGTGGCAGTAATCGGCGCCGGGAAAATGGGCGGCATTCTGCTCAAGGTTTTGTTGGAAAAAGGAATGTTGTCGCGTCAACTGACTCGCGCCACCGTGCAACACGAGCAGCGCGCCAACGAGTTATCCCAGAAATTGGGAATCGCAGTCGGGACCGACAACCTCGCGGCGATTAAAGATGCGGATATCGTTCTGGTCTGCGTCAAGCCGCAGGTGGTGAAAGAAGTTCTGGAATGGATTCGTCCCAACGTTTCCTCCAGCCAACTGTTTATTTCCGTGGCCGCGTCCATTCCCACCGAACAGATCGAGAATGCCCTTTCCATGGACGTGCCAGTGGTGCGAGCCATGCCGAATACTCCATGCCTGCTGGGTTGCGGCATGACGGGCCTTTGCAAAGGAAAATTTGCCACCGTTGAGCACGTCGAAGCCGCTTCCGCGCTCTTCAACGTGGTGGGAAAGACCGTCGTTGTGGATGAAAAGCACATGGACGCTGTTACTGGACTCTCAGCCAGCGGTCCTGCGTACATCTACATAATTTTGGAATCGTTGGCCGAAGCTGGCGTGAAAGTTGGCTTGCCGCGCGACATCGCGACTTTGCTTGCCGCGCAAACCACATTGGGGGCGGCGACAGTGGTGCTCGAAACCGGAGATCATCCTGCGTTGCTGAAAGATGCCGTAACTACTCCGGCAGGCTGCACCGTGGACGGCATCATGGAATTGGAGGAAGGCAAGCTGCGGGTGACGCTGATCAAGGCCGTGGTCAAGGCCACGCAACGGGCAAAAGAGCTAGCCTATGGATGATTTCCAGAAGCGCCCCCGCAAGCGTTTTCACGGAAAATTGGGCCCATCCTGTCATCTCGAGAGCTGCTGTCCTGACTGCGAACAAACGCCATGGCGAATCCCCGCAAACGCAAATCTTTCACTTCCTTGGGAAAGATGACAGGAAAGCATTGCTGGCAAATCAGCGCTGCAAAACACCTTCCAGGGTTTCGTAGAACGCAGGATAAGAAATCACCGCCGCATCCGATCCATTGATTTGCGTCTCTCCCGACGCGCGCAAGGCCGCCACGGCGAAAGCCATCGCGATGCGATGGTCCCCGAAGGAATCGAGTTCAGCCCCGTGAAGTTCCTGCCCGCCGGGAATTTTCAATCCATCTTCGAACTCTTCCACGGTGGCTCCCATGGCCCGCAAATTGGTGGCGACGGCCGCGATGCGGTCCGATTCTTTTACGCGAAGTTCGCGCGCATCGCGAATCTCCATTCCCTTCTCTGTATAAGGCGCAATTGCGGCAAGGACCGGGATTTCGTCGATCAGTTCCGCAGTGTGAGCTCCCGAGATTCTGGCTCCAGTCAGCGTCTTGCCAGTTACTTGGGCGCTCCCGACCAGTTCTCCATATTTTTCCTCCAGCTCGGTAATCGCAATGCCGATGCCCATTCCCATCAATACGTCGAGCAACCGCGCCCGCGTAGGATTCAACAGCAACGAATTAATAGTGAGTTGCGAGCCGGGAAACAGGGCCGCAGCGCAAAGGAAAAAAGCCGCGCTCGAAAGATCGCCGGGAATCTCGGCCCCGATGGCGTGCAAGTGCTGCCCACCCCGGATGCTGGACTGATTCCCCTGCTGATCGACCACCGCGCCGAAGGCTCGCAGCGCGGTTTCTCCGTGGTCGCGCGTGCGAACTGATTCCCTGATCATGGTTTCTCCGCTGGCATAGAGTCCTGCGAATAACAGGGCCGTCTTTACCTGCGCGCTGGGAACGGGCGTGTCATAACTGATCGCGCGAAGCGGCTTCCCGGTAATGCGCAGTGGCGGCCGCCCACCATCGGTCGCAGCGATTTTCGTTCCCATCATTTCCAACGGCGTGATGATCCGCGACATCGGCCGCCGTGACAGAGAATCGTCGCCCATTAGCTCGCTGGCAAAATCCTGCCCCGCCAGAATGCCGCTCAACATCCGCATGGTGGAACCGGAGTTACCGCAATCGAGCGGCGAGTTTGGAGGGTGAAGCCTCAGGTCCGCGCCCTCGATTTCTATCGCCGCTCCTGTTTTTCGCAAGGTCACTCCTAAACTTTTCAAACATCCCAGGGTGCTGGCGCAATCGGCGCCAGTCGAATAGTTCTCCAGTTTCGTTGTGCCCTGCGCGATGGCGCCCAGCATCGCATAGCGGTGAGAAATGGATTTGTCGCCGGGCAGCCGCACCGATCCTGAAACACTACGCGCCAGCTTTATGACAACCGAAGAGTTTTTGTTCATTGAGTTTAAATATAAAGGATTGGTTAAGTCGCATCTTGGGACAAAGCAGGCCCCACGCTGCAGTCGCCGCAGCGGCGGACGCGTCGCCGTGGTGTAGCTTTGCGCGACTCGCAGCTAAACCCAGCAAGTTACATCCCAGGCAGCTTCATGCCGGCAAACTTTCTCGCAAAACTCGCCTTCCCCATCTGTTTAAACATCTTCCGCATCTGGATATATTGCCGCATGAGATTATTGACTTCCTGAACGCTCGTCCCCGAACCCCGCGCAATGCGCTTGCGCCGGCTTCCATTCATAACTTCATGATGCTTTCGCTCGTGCGCGGTCATGGAATTGATGATGGCCTCAACGCGGCTGATTTGTTTTTCATCGACCTTGTCGGCGGCTTTTTGCAGCCCCGCAAACGGCCCGATGCTGGGCAACATGCCCATCAGGCTCTGAATCGATCCCATTTTTTTGACCTGCTGAAGCTGATCGCGGAAATCCTCCAAGGAGAACCCGTCGCCCGCCATGGCCTTGGACGCCATCTCTTGAGCTTTTTTCTTGTCTACATGCTGCTCGGCTCTTTCAATCAGGGAGAGAATGTCGCCCATCCCCAGAATGCGCGACACAATGCGGTCGGGATGGAATGGCTCAAGCGCATCGTATTTTTCCCCGATGCCGATGAATTTAATGGGCTGGCCGGTAACCTGACGGATGGAAAGAGCCGCGCCGCCGCGCGCATCACCGTCCATTTTCGTGAGCACCACTCCGGTAAGCGAAAGTTTCTTATGGAACTCTTCCGCCGAGCGCACCGCGTCCTGTCCAGTCATTGCATCAGCAACAAATAAGATTTCTTGCGGATTGAGCAAACGCTTCAGCAACTGCATTTCGTCCATCAACTGATCGTCGATGTGCAAGCGGCCAGCAGTGTCAACGATGAGGATGTCAGAGCCAGTATTAATCGCTTCCTTGCGCGCCTCTTTAGCGAGGCGCTCGACCGTGGCCGTGTTAGCTTCTCCCACCTGGCCTTCGTAAATATTGGCTTTAATCGCGTGCGCCACGACTTTCAGCTGTTCGCGGGCTGCGGGACGGTAAACGTCCACCGACACCAGCAGCGGACGATGCCCGCCGTTCTTAAACCAGTTCGCCAGCTTGCCAGAAGTGGTGGTTTTACCTGATCCCTGCAAGCCCGCCATGAGGACTACGGTTGGAGGCTGCGAGGCGAATTTTATCCGCGCCGTATCGCGACCAAGAGTTTCAATCAATTCATCGCGGACGATCTTGATCACCTGCTCACCCGGCGATAGCGAGGTCGCGACTTGTTGCCCGACCGCCTTTAACTGGATATTGTCGATGAGTTGTTTTACGACTTTGAAATTGACGTCGGCTTCGAGCAATGCCAGACGTATTTCCCGCAGCGCCTCCTGAATATTCTCTTCATTGAGGACCGCCTGCCCACGCAGGGTCTTGAACGCACGCTGTAATTTTTCTGAGAGATTTTCAAACATAGGCTGAACCCAATTTTAACAGCACGATCATGTGGCGCGGACACTCTTGTCCGCGGCCTTTGACCTTGTTCGCGGAGAAGGGACATCCCTACTCAGGCCGACGCCATTCGGTAAACAATCCCCCTACTGCTGCGGCTTCGGCAATTCCATCAGAAAGCCTGTCCCCTGCCCCGCCTGCACGCTGGGGCAATTGCCCATTCCATTTATCGATGTACGCCCGCTGATTTTCCAGCCTGCGAAGTTCGAGAAGTTGGGGCGTAATAGACGTCTGCCGGATGCGGTTCGCGTCCGCCTCGCCCTGCGCTCTCGTCGCCGTGGATTTCGCATCGCCGTCGGCCTCGGCGATTTTTTTCGCCGCCTCCGCCTGGGTCGTGGCAAGCTCATTTTTGGCGCGCTCCGATTCCTGAATGGCCTGCGCTTTGGCCGTGATTGCGGTTGCAATTACCGAAGGCACTCGCGGCGCCCCGATAAATCCAAACTGCTGCACTCCAACTCCGACATTGGCGACCTTATCCTTAATCTGTTGTTCCACCTGATGCAGGAATTGCGCTTTCTTCTCGCCGTAAATGTCCTCCACGTTATAAGTGGACGCAACTTCGTTCAGCGAATTACGAACGATGTCCCGCAAAATGCCGTGCGTGAACAGTTCCAGATTATTCACCCTGTACTTCACGTAAAAATCCGGCACTTTTGTCGGCTCAATGGCATAAGAAAGCGAGACGTCGACGAAAATTTCCATGCCCTCCTTGCTGTTGAATCCCATCTCTTCGTTGATGGGATGGCCTTCGTTAGTGTCGCGCGTCCATTAGCGGTCTGCACATACGTGGGGAACTCAATGATCTGCGTCGTTACAGGACTATAAAACACCCATCCCGTTGCGGATCGGAATTTGCGATGCGCCTCGTTGACTACCCGCCAGATTCACCTCGATGCCGGTGTATCCCGCCTCAATGCGAGTCGCGCTCATCAGAAAATTAAACACCACCCATAAACCGATCAGCGCCGCTATAGCAAGCACCCGAACTTCAACGTGGACCGCGAAGACAGACTCCGTCCGAAGCGATCAATAATTTCCGGCCGATTTGGGCTGTGAGTATCGACAATAGTCATAACTTCCTCCAGATCGTTCGCACGAGAATCGGGAACAATAACACCAGACCGAGAATCAGTCCAATGCCAACGTACAAGGACGCATCGCTAGCCTGACTCATCAACTTGAACGGCCGGATAAGCAGGGCATAAGTGAAGAGTCCCAGCGCGAATATCACAACCACGCGGACGTGATGTCTCATGGGCGCACTCCTAGGGGAAATGCTCCTATAAGTTCGGTTAAGTCGGGGATAAACTGCCGGTTAATTAGGAAGAAGTTTACATTTACCAACAAAGCTCTTGCGAGCCGCCTGCATAACAATATATCGATGCAGAAGCCGATGGGAGGATTCAGCCTCCAAATATCGGGCCGAAACTGTATGAACTCCGATATTTATGTAGGCGACAATCAACCTACTAAGGCTTGGCCGACCGCATTCATCGAACTTCGACGGTATTGCCGCAGCCACGCCCAGCAATTGTAATGTTCCTCATAACGAGGAATGATTATGCACAGACAGTCGACAATAACGACTCCCAAGTCGCAAGGCTCCCTGAAACAAAACTTCGAAAACGCAATCCAAGGCCTGCGGGACGAAAAGCGCGAAACCATCGCCCGGCATATGCCCATTGCGCAACGCAGCAAGTCAATCGCCGACCCGAAAGCCACCGCGCTGAAAGTCGCCTCAACCGCCTTGGCAACGCTCTGGGGTTTATAACGAGATGAGACCACTAAGAACAGCAAAGGAAATGGAGGCGCGGGTGAGAATCGAACTCACGCATAAAGGTTTTGCAGACCTCTCCCTTACCACTTGGGTACCGCGCCGTTAGCCTGGTTAGAGGCAAGAATTGGAGCGGGAGACGGGGGTCGAACCCGCGACATCGACCTTGGCAAGGTCGCGCTCTACCACTGAGCTACTCCCGCTCGGTGACATCCGATTATAAACACGGCACAACAGGCAGGCAATGGCACCAAAGATTGCAGTGAACGTGTTTGATTTCGGAACCCAGCGTGATCGCCGCTATCCTCTCACTGCACAATTTCGCCGTCCCGCATGTGAATGATGCGGTCCCCATACGCGGCTGCTTCGGGATTATGCGTAATCATCAGCACCGTTTGTCCCAGTTCGTGGTTGGAGTGTCGCAGCATATTCAGCACGATATCTGAATTCTTTGAATCAAGATTTCCGGTGGGTTCGTCCGCCAATACGATTGCCGGCTTGTTCACCAGCGCTCGCGCCAGGGCCACCCGCTGCTGTTCGCCGCCGGATAATTCGGAAGGGCGATGGAGAAGGCGTTTCTCGAGTCCCAGCAAGCCCACAATTTTATCGAGATAGGCCGAGTCTTTATTTCCATTTTTCCCGGCAATTTCGCGGGCCATCTCGATATTCGTGCGCGCATCGAGGGTCGGCAAAAGATTGAATTTCTGAAAAACGAATCCGATTTTGCGCTTCCTCATGCGGGTGCGCTCGGCATCGGAGAGCTTGGCGAAATCCTCGCCATCGACGATCACGTGTCCCGAGTCCGCGTGAGTTAGCCCGCCCAGCAAATAAAAAAGCGTTGACTTGCCGCTGCCCGACGGGCCAACGACGCTCACGAATTCCCCTTTTTGCACTCCGAAGGAAACCCCGCGCAAGGCCGGCACTTCAACATTGCCGACGTGGTAAGT
This sequence comes from uncultured Acidobacteriaceae bacterium, assembly GCA_963849315.1. Classification (GTDB taxonomy): domain Bacteria; phylum Acidobacteriota; class Terriglobia; order Terriglobales; family Acidobacteriaceae; genus PALSA-188. Next base: position 289,661 of record CAWKGT010000003.1, read on the forward strand.
CTTGCGCAACTCTATGGCTTCGATAAACGCTGACATTGATTTAACGCGGCAAGTTGACGGCTGAATGATCCGCCAGCATCTCTTACCGAAATTAAATCTTACACGAGAGAGGGGCGCATCTTGTCCGTCTTCAGGTTTATAGATTTCGGTCCAGCATTCGCGGAGGTCGTGCCAATGTGTATTGATCGATTCGACCAGTTGATTTTTTTGTTCCGCCGCCAGCCCTTTATTTCTTTTTCACGATCGATTGCTAAACCGGGAAACGCGAAAGCCTCGTAGTAAACGAGGCATGTGAGGTTGTAGCGAGAAGTGAAGCCCTCGATGAATGTTTCTTGTGCTCGAACGCACGACGGGGCAGGTTGCCGGTAACGCCTGTGTACAGGACATGGGATCGTTTTCTGTTACTCATGATGTAGACATAAAACAATTTTTTCATGCCATCTGCATCCTATCGGTATTCGGGACATGATTCTGTGACGAGTGAACATTGAGCGACGGGTGCTGCGCGCAAGATCCCTCCACCGGCTGAAGTACGCCGGATGTTCGGGATGACTGGTTGAAATGGGCGTCAAGAGGGGACTATTCGGAACTTGCAAAAACGTGGTGGTGATTTAATGCAGAGCGTGCCCGCCATCACCGTAAGATCGTTCGCGAAGATTAATGTTGGTTTGTGCATAGGGGCGCTTCGTCCGAATGGGTTTCATGAGTTGCGGACTGCGTATCGGACTGTCGCTTTGCACCATTTGATTCGGGGCCGTGGATGACTATTGTAGTAACTGTGGGTTGCGGTGCACTAGAAGCGGAGGGTAAATTTGCGTGCGGGTATCCCACTTCGGCAGGCGTCCTCCGTCGCTGGAAGTCGAAATTCATTCCCCGGATGCGGTGGCGATAACAGCTACGGGTTCACTGAGGAGTACCTCGGGAAAAAGTTCGCGGGTGGGATCCGCTTGCAACCATAGAACTGTGCCAACGCACAGTAAGGCCACCATAGGAACGAAAGGCGCGTTATAGCTGCCGAAGTGGTGCACGATGTAACCAAAGGCAACGGAGGAGAGAGCGGCTGCGGCATTGCACGCGGTGTTCATGAATCCGAAGACGGCTCCGGCGTTTTTGCGGCCTACGTCGAGACAGAGGGCGCAAAGGCATGGCTGCTGAAACAGAATTCCTCCATAGGCGAGCGAAAGAAATATCAGAGCCCGATTGCCGCTGGGCGCGTAAATAGCTGCGGCGAAGAAAAGCGCTGAGGCACTGAGTCCGGCTACCCCGAGCCAACGTCGGCCGTTGCGCAGGCCATGGCGCTTGACCATCCAATCGCCAGTCAAGCCGCCCAATCCGTTAGCCGCGGCGCCGACCCCATATGTTAGCGAAGACAGCACGAGCGCGGCTTCGGTAAAGCCGCGACCCCTCACCAGATACGTTTGCAGCCATGCCTGGAAAAATCCTATGGCATACACGTAACACGCTCCGATAGCCGCGATGCGCCACAGTGCCGGCATTTTCAGCGCCATGGCCCACTGCATACCGTGGTGTTGCGAGATCGCAGGCGCACCAATTTCCCTTATTTCAGACTCAGTGACTCCCGCTTTTTCATGGGGCGAATCCCGAAACCAGGTGTACCAGACGACACTCCAGATTACGCCGAGGAATCCAAACACGAAGAATGGCGCCCGCCATCCGTAGCGAGCCTGAATCGGCACAACCAGCAGAGGGGACAAAGCGGCGCCGATCTGACTGGTCATCCAGACCGTTCCCCAGGCGCGCGTGCGCTTCGCAGGCGGAATCCAGCGTCCAATCACGGTTGAAACGTTGGGATAAGCGCCTGCCTCGCCCGCTCCGAAACAAAACCGCACCAGCAATAAAAGGTAGTAGTTCGACACAGCTGCAGTGAGCGACGTGAAGGCCGACCACCAGGCTACGATGCGGGTGAGGACGCGGCGAGGGCCGATGCGATCTCCCAAAGCGCCAGTGGGTATTTCGAATGCGCTATAAGAAAGGAAGAAGACGCTTGTGACCCAGCCCCAAGCTTGAGGGCTGATGTGTAAGGCGTCCTGCATGCGCGGCCCGGCGACGCCTATGCAGACGCGGTCCAGGTAGGTGATTACGGCAAGCAGCGAGAGCATGCCGAGCACCCGGTGCTGGTATTTCATGATGAAGTTGGTGGAGAGCCGAAGTTGCCGCGCCAGTATACAGGGGACGCCGTGGGCCACCGAAAACCATGCAATAGGAATTACAATGCGGGCACATGTCCGTGACGGTGCGTTCGTTCGCGAAAATAAATCTTGGTATTTGTATTGGGGGGCTTCGTGCGGATGGCTTTCATGAGTTGCGGACGGTGTATCAGGCGATTGCTTTGCACGATTTGATTCGGGTGCGAGTGAGTCGAGGGAGTAGGCATTGAGATTCGATGTGAGGATCCGCGTGTTCCGAGGGATCGGTCGAATACTTGCTGGCGGGTGGTGGAGCGAGCCAGAGGAAGCCTCGAGGTGCGCAGGGCGGGTGGTGATTGAGATTGAGAAGCGGCTTCCGGTGCAGGGTGGAGTTGGAGGGGCGTCCGGAAATGCTGTTGCGGCATTGCTCGGGCTGGAGATTGCGGCGAAGAAATGCTTGTCGGGGGAGGAGAGGTTGCGGATCGCAGCGGAAGTCGGGTCGGATTTGCCGCTGTTTCTTGTGGGTGGGACGGTGCTCGGGGCTGGCCGAGGGGAGGAAGTTTATCCGTTACTCGATTTGCCAGCGATGGCTTGTGTGATTGCGATGCCGGAAATTGGGGTGTCAACGCCGCAGGCGTTTGCGGATTGGGATTTGGGATTGCACGATGCGAGCGCTGCAGGGTCGAGGGTGAGGCAAGGCGGCGAACAAAATCCTGCGGAGCTCCGCTCCGCTCGGACAGCCGAGGGCGGCCGTCCCTACACGTACAAAAGCAAAAGCGTTGAGGCGATGCCTGCCGAGCATAGCTCGGCTCGGACGGGCAAGAGTGCCCGTCCCCACACAGTCAAAGGCAAAAGCAGGGACGACGGTGAATTGACCGGGGTTGATCCGTCCGATAGAATGGATTTGTTCAGTCGTAGGATTTCTGCTGGGCTGAGTAGTGCATCCGGTGTCCCTGTGAGTAGAGGCAGGGGCCGGGCCGAGACCCCGCTTCTCGACCTCGTCCGTACCGGGATTGGAAACGACTTTGAGTCGGTGGTGTTTCCGAAATATCCCGAATTGCGCGAGGCGAAAAGTGTGCTTGAGGGCGCAGGGGCGTTTTATGCGTCCTTATCCGGATCAGGGTCGGCTGTTTATGGATTGTTTGAGTCTGATCTGGCCGCCAAGAAAGGTGTCGTCAAACTGGCGCAAGTTGGGATTAAGTCCGAGGCGACTGTGACGTTGTCGCGTGCGCAGTATTGGAAAAAGTTCTTAGTTCACGGTTCCTAGTTTGAAGTAAAGTTGACTCTCAATCGGAACGAGGATTTACTGGGCCGTCGACTAACGGTAGGTCAAGTGCCTTTGGAGCACTTTGTCTAGGTTCGAATCCTAGCGGCCCAGCCAGAAAAGCCTTTAGCTGTTGGCTTCAGGCAAGAAACCTGACCGATTTGAGTCTGAGAATGTTCAAGCTAATGGCCAAAGGCTAATAGCCAAGAGCTCACTATGGCAACTCTTGCGACAGCGACGGAAAAGAAGGCGGACGAGAAAACTGAGCGCAAACCTCAGCGCGCGCGCGTGGACGATAAGTTCAAGATTTTTTGCGGGACGGCGAATGAGCCGCTGGCCGATGAGGTCTGTGCTTTTCTGGGGCTGACACGCGGACAGGCTTGCGTCACGCGATTCAAAGATGGCGAAGCGTACGTCCAGATTCAGGAGAACGTACGCGGGGCCGACGTTTTCGTGTTGCAGCCGACTTGCCATCCGGTGGATTCGCACTTGATGGAATTGCTGTTGATGATTGACGCTCTAAAGCGGGCATCGGCTCGGCGAATTACGGCGGTGATTCCTTATTTTGGGTATGCGCGGCAGGATAGAAAAGATAAGCCGCGAGTTCCCATCTCAGCGAAGCTGGTGGCGGATTTGCTGACCACTGCTGGAGCCGATCGGGCGTTGATCGTCGATTTGCACGCGCCGCAGTTGCAGGGATTTTTTAATATCCCAGTGGATCATCTTTTTGCTTCGCCGGTGCTGGTGGATTATTTCAAGCGGCTGTCGTTGCCTAACTTGACCGTGGTTTCGCCGGATGCGGGCGGCGTGGAGCGGGCGCGATTTTTTGCGAAGAAAGTGGACGCGGCGTTGGCAATTGTCGATAAGCGCCGCGTGGAAGTGAACGTGGCGGAGATCATGCACGTGATTGGAGACGTCCAGGACCGCAGTTGTTTGATCATTGACGATTTGGTCGATACGGCTGGGACTTTGGCGAAGACGGCAAGTGCGTTGATGGATAACGGAGCGAGCGCAGTTTATGCGTGTGCTTCGCATCCGGTATTGTCGGGCCCGGCGGTGGAGAATATTTCGACTTCGTGCATTAAAGAAGTGGTGTTCACGAACACGATTCCGCTGACGGCGGAAGGAAGAAACGAACCCAAGATCAAGATACTTTCGATAGCGGGATTGATTGGACGGGCGATTCAGTCCATTCACGAAGAGACATCGGTTAGTAAATTATTTTTGTAAGGACTTTAAATTATGGCGACAGCAACGGAAACGAATTTACTGGAAGCGCAACCGCGGGAAGCGGGCAACAAGAATGCTGCGCGGCGGGTGCGATCCGGCGGCAAAGTGCCTGGAGTTTTGTATGGCGCGGGCAAAGATGCTTTGTCTTTGAGTCTCGATCCGCGACAGGTTCTGCGCATTCTCCATTCGCAGACTGGACACAACACGATTTTTGATCTCGCGCTGACAGGCGGAGAACGGTCCAAGGCCATGATCGTCGATTGGCAATATGAGCCGATCAAAGGCGCGCTGCTGCATATCGATCTCAAGCGTATCGCGATGGATCGCAAACTAGAGGTTAAGGTTCCCATCACGCTGAAAGGCGAAGCTGCGGGAGTCAAGCAGCAGGGTGGAATTCTGGAGCAGATTTTGCGCGAGGTGGAAATCGAGTGCCTGCCGGCGGACATCCCCAGCTCGATTGAAGTGGATGTCAGCGAACTGGTGATGGGGAAAGTGTTGCGCGTTTCCGATCTTCCTCACAACGAGAAGGTTACATTTCTAACCGATGAAAATCAGCCGGTGGCGCACGTGGTCTCGGTGAAGGAAGAAGTTGTGGCGACTCCGGAAGCGGTGGCTGCCGAAGCCGGCGCTGGCACGTCCGAACCGGAAGTCATCAAGAAAGGCAAGCAGGAAGCCGGAGAAGAAGGCGCGGAACCTGCCGCCGAGAAGAAGGAAAAGAAATGAGCTTTTGGACCGGAAAGCCACAGGCAGGGACAGACGCCCCCGGCTGTCGAGCCGAGCAAAGCTCGGCGGAATCTCGTGGCCGCTGAAACGGCGTGAAGCTCATTGTTGGACTTGGTAATCCGGGGATTGAATATCAGTTCACACCGCATAACATCGGATTTCTAGCGGTGGACGCGATCGCCAACGAATGGGGCGTCGAGATAAGAAGCCGGCAATGCCGGGCGTTAACCGCGCGAATTGAAATCGGCTCGGAGACAGTGCTGCTGGCCAAACCGGAAACGTTCATGAACCTCAGCGGGATTTCGGTTCGTGAGCTGGTGACGAAGAATGAAGTTAATCCGGAGACGGATTTGATTGTGATCCATGATGAGCTGGATTTTTCTTTAGGGACAATACGTATCCAGCGGCGGCGCAGTTCGGCGGGTCATAACGGAGTGGAATCGATCATCGGCGCGCTGGACACGCAGGATTTTTTGCGGATGCGGCTGGGGGTCGCTCCCGAGCGCAAGGTGGAGGATGGCATGAGTTACTTGCTGTCGCCGATGCGGAAGGGTCCACTGAAGATTGTCGATGAGATGGTGGGCACGACGATTGAAGCGGTGAAGATGATTTTCGGGGTCGGCGAAGCGAAGGCGATGAATCACTTCAATCGCAAAGCGGACGCGGAAGTATCGGGCGAGTGAGAAGAGAAATAGGTCCGTCGGCTGCGCTCGGATGACACGAAATTTAAGTTTTGGAGAAACTAATGAATCGTACATATGAATTGATGTTTATAGTCCGCCCGGATATGGCGGAAGAGGATCAGGACAAATTGATCTCGACGCTGGAGACTGCGGTTACGACTTCGGGCGGGGCGGTGAAGAGCGTTGAGAAAATGGGCAAGCGCAGGCTGGCTTACATGGTGCGACGATTTCATGATGGCCTGTACATTTTGCTGACTGTCGAAGGCAGCGGCGGATTGGTGCATGAACTGGAGCGCCGTCTGCGGGTCACGGAACCAGTGATTAAATTTATTACCGTTCGCATTGATGAAGAGCAGAAGCGTTTGGACAAGATCAAAGCGATTAAAGACGCGCGCCGCAAGGCGCCGCCCGCGCCAATAACGCCGGACGAGACAGCGGCGGCCGCGGAAGCCCCGGCGGTAACGGCGTAGAAACCGTCGTTGTTATTGGTCCGTGGTCCTGGGCCAACGACAAAAACGGCCAAGGACCAACGACATGGTTTTGGAATGACAAGACATTTCTTAAGGAGAAACATGGCTGACGAAACTAGACCAACATCAAGCGCGCCTTCGGGATCAACCGACCGTCCTGCAAGTGACCGGCCACCAAGCGATCGTCCCTCGGGTGAGCGATCGTTTGGAGGAGGAGATCGGGGCGGCGAACGGCGTCCTTCACGCCCGGGTGGAGCGGGACGTGAAGGCGGCGGACCTGGAGGACGAAAATATTTCCGGCGCAAAAAGGTTTGCAAATTCTGCACCGAGAAAATCGAAGCGGTGAATTACAAAGACGTGCGGCTGCTCGCGCAGTTCGTTGCGGAGAGCGGCAAGATTACACCGCGCCGGCTGACCGGCGTATGCACGCCACACCAACGGCGGCTCTCGCTGGCAATAAAACAGGCGCGGAATATTGCCTTGTTGCCATTTGCGGGGCGGGCTGGTTAGAACAGTTGATAGTTGTCGGATCTCAGTTCTGAGCGCAAGCTGCTGAGCAGACTTTGGAATCGGAGTGTCATCATTATGGAAGTTATTCTCAAAGAAGATGTCGCGAAATTGGGAGCGCGAGGCGACGTGGTGAAAGTCGCCGAAGGATTCGGGCGCAATTATTTGCTTCCACGCAAGCTCGCAATCGAAGCGTCGCAGGGCAACAAGGCCGTGATTGAGCAGATGAAAGCGGCTAACGTGCGCCGCACCGCGAAAGAGAAATCCAGCGCGGAAGCCTTGGCGAAGCAATTTGAAGGCGTTTCCGTATCATTCCGGCGGAAAACGGGCGAGCATGATCAATTATTCGGATCGGTCACGTCCGGTGACATTGCGGATTCGCTGGCGAAAAAGGGATTTGAGTTGGATCGGCGGAAGATTCAACTGCATGAACCCCTAAAAACGGTCGGCGAATTCACAGTTCCCATCAAGCTACATAAAGAAGTGACGGCACACCTGAAAGTGACGATTGAGAAGGAAGCGGTCGAATAGGAGCTTTCTCGGGGTTTAGCAAATGAACCGTCCTTGCGGGACTTTCTCCGTTCCGCGCTTTGCCCAGCGGTGAAGCGTAATCGTTTCTAGCCTCTCCGGCTACGCCGCTTCTGGCCTATAATTCCTGCTCACGGTCCTGCCCCTGGCGCGTCTAAACCTATGCAAACGGGAGGTACGGCGATGGCGCCCGGTTGCGGTGAGGACAAAAATTATGCCGGCCGACGCATGGGCCATCCCTTTAACGATTGGCGGTCGCTCTCTTCCAAACCCGAGGCGCGAACGATTGGAAGGAAACAGGGCGTGGAACCCCGAAACGCGGGGCCAAATGGCTGGACAAAGCTTAAGCCGCATTGACGACACGCAGTTGGTTCGCGAAGCGCAACGCGGCAATCGCGCCGCCTTCGAAGAGCTGGTGCGGCATTATGATCAGGCCGTGCTGCGGCTGGCGATGCACCTCACGGGCTCCGATCACGAGGCCCAGGACATTTATCAGGAAGCCTTTCTCAAGGCTTATAAGAGCGTCGGGAATTTTCGCTTCGAATGCTCTTTTTATACCTGGATCTATCGCATTGTAACGAATCTTTGCCTCGATCACCTGCGGAAGCGGCAGGTGCGGAAAGAAGACGCTCCGGTCGCGACGGATTCGAGCGGAGAACAATATGATGTGCTCGATCGGGTCGCCGACGGACGATCGGGCGCGAATCCAGAGTTGGACCTGATGCGACGCGAGCTGGGGGGCCGCATCAATCGGGCGCTGGATAAATTGACTCCACGAGAGCGCATGGTTTTTGAGTTGAAACATTATCACGGCTTGAAATTGAGAACGGTGGGCGAAGTTCTCAATACGACGGAAGAGACGGCGAAGAATACCCTGTTCCGGGCGACGCAGAAATTGCGGGGGGCGCTGACGGATCTGCGGTGATTGCGTAGGGACAGCCGCCCTCGCCTGTCCGGTTTTTGAACGATTCCCCTGAGGGGGTTGAATTATGAAATGTGAATGGGTCAAAGAAAATCTTCTGCTCTATGTTTATGACGAAGTGCCGGACGACGCCCGGTACGAACTGGAGCAGCACGTAACCCGATGCGCGAATTGCGCCGCAGAACTTGCGAGCTTGCATACTTTTCGGTTATCGATATCTCCGGCAATGAATGAGCCTTCGCCTAACCTGCTGGCCGCTTCGCGCATGAGACTGCAAGAAGCGTTGGAAACGGCAGAGCAGCACTCGTTTTGGCGGCGTTTGATAATCGATCCGGCGGCGTGGCTACAGCAGATGCGTTTCTCTCCTGCGCTGGCGGCCATACTTCTAATCGCCGGTTTCGCTGGAGGAATCGGCGCTGCGTACAAAATGACAGCTACCAATATCCGCATCGTTCCAGGCACGACAACCTCCTCCGTGATCGAACAGCCGAACGAGTCTTCCATCAGCGGCATTCGTTCCATCAGCCAGCAACCGGGCAGCAATCAAGTCAGCATTCAATACGACACGGTTTCAACGCAGCAGACGGAAGGCTCGCTGAATGACAGCCGCATCCAGCAATTGCTGCTGTTCGCGGCGCGCAACAATTACAATTCCGGCGTCCGCATGGATTCCGTCGATTTACTTACGCAGCACCCGAACGATCCGCATGTCCGCGAAGCGCTAACCTACGCCCTGCGCTACGACTCAAATCCCGGTGTGCGGTTGAAAGCGCTCGATGGCTTGGGACCATTCGTAAAAGATGATGTTCGCGTACGCGATGCCGTGCTGGAGGCGTTGATGTCAGATTCGAATCCGGGGGTGCGTACCGAAGCGTTCCACCTGATCGAGCCAGTGCGCGCTGACAGCAGTGTGCGAATCGTTTTGCAGAAGCTCGCGGCCGACGACCACAATCAATACATACGGTCACAAGCGAGAACATTGCTGGCGCAGTTGCCAGAAATTGACTAGACGTGGTGGGTAGACAGGGAAGAAGCTAAATGATAAATAGACTAACCAAATTCGTTGCAGGATTGGCGGTGTTGTTACCACTTCTGCTGCACGCTCAACAAACCCGGATCTATCGCGATGGCGGCAGTTGGACCCGGGAAATTACCGGATCGTTACCCGCCGCCCGCAACCTGCGCATCAAGGTCGATATCGGTTCGGTTCGCATCGAAGGCGGGTCTCAGTCAGGCATAAGTTACGTAATTCGAAATCGCGCCAATACCTCTTCCGAAGACACGGCGCGGCAACAGTTCGACCTTTACAAGATCAACGCTTCCATGCGCGGCGACACGGCTTGGATCGTTGGCGAGTGCCATGGCACAAACGTACACAAATTTTCCGGCGAATTTGTAGTAACGGTTCCGCGTGATATGGATGCAGTGAAAGTAGAGACCGAAGGTGGGAGCGTAGTGGCTAGCGGCGTCGGCGGACGATTCGATACTCAGAGCGGCGGCGGGAGCATCCGTCTCGACGATCTGGCTGGTCCGGTCAACGCGGAAACTGGCGGCGGTAGCATTGATGTCGGACACGTAGAGGGAGACGTCAGATTGCAGACCGGCGGCGGGAGCATTCGCGTGGCCTCGGCGAAGGGAAAGATTAACGCCGAAACCGGCGGCGGCAGTGTCATGATTGTTTCAGGTTTGCAAGGCGCTGTGCTCGAAACGGGGGGCGGAAATATACAAGTGCAGCATTGCGATGGAGGAGTTAAAGCCTCGACCGGTGGCGGAAGCATCGATCTGGGCGACCTTGGCGGCGCGGTTGATATCGAAACCGGCGGCGGAAGTATTCGTTTGACCTCCGCTAAAGGCTTGGTACACGCCGAAACCGGCAGTGGAAGCATTGAGCTCGACGGAGTTCCTTCGGCGCGGGCTGAAACCGGGTCTGGCGGCATCATCGCCAAGTTCCTATCGTCGAACGATGTTCATTCCGATTCCATGTTGCAAACCGCCGTTGGAGACATTACGGTTTACCTCGCACCGAGCCTGAATATTACAGTTCGAGCTTCGATTGACGCGGCGAATGGTCACACCATTCGTTCCGACTTTCCGGAAATTCGGGTAAGCAGCGAGGGCGGAGAATGGGGACAAAAAAACGTCGGCGCCGAAGGCTCGCTGAATGGCGGAGGGCCAACGTTAAAGATAAGAACGAGCGCTGGAAATATTACGTTGCGCCGCGCGGATCGTTAACGGTTTCAAACGTCGTGAGAACTTTTAGAAATGAGGTTACATATATGCGGAAATTAAATTCTATTAAGTCACTGATTTTTTCGGCTGTATTAGTCATACTGGTCGCGGGATTACCGAACTTCGTTCACGCCTCCGCAGAGGTCTTCGGATTCTCATCGGAATCTGGTGGGACCGCCGACTCATATCTGGGCGTCGACACTCGCGACGTTACCCCAGACCGGCTCGGTGCTCTCCAGTTGAAGGAAGAAAAGGGCGTTGAGGTCACCATGGTTGACCAGGATGCCCCGGCTGGCAAAGCTGGACTTAAAGAGCACGACGTTATCGTCAGCGTGAACGGCACGAACGTTGAAAGTGTCGAGCAATTGCGGCGCATGATTCACGAGATTCCGGCCGGCCGCATAATTTCGATTGGATTGAGCCGCAACGGCCAGCCGATTACGGTGAAAGCTCAACTCACGGCACGTAACCGGACTATGGTGGCGGCGTGGCCGCAGAGCGGCGAGTTTAAGTTCAATATGCCGGTGATGCCCGTCATCCCTCAAATCCCGGACATTGATCTGCCGGCCTTTGTCGTAGCGGTTCACTCGTTTCCGCGCAGTGGTTTGATGGTCGAAACTCTAACTCCTCAACTGGCGGACTTTTTCGGAGTCAAAAGCGGCGAGGGCATTCTTGTGCGCTCCGTGGAAAAAGGCAGCCGCGCCGAAAAAGCGGGATTCCGCGCCGGCGACGTTATTGTGAAAGTGAATGGAGAAAAGATCAATGACAGCGGAGATTTTACCCACGCCGTGAACTTTCAGAAAGAGGGCACCGCAAACGTGACCGTGGTTCGGGAGAAGAAACCGATGAATCTTACTCTGACGCTTCCTGAGCATGGGCCGTCAGGAGGGATCATGCATGAAACGGCGAATGATCCTCTGCACGATGCGCGCGCTGCTATCGAAGCCATGCGGGATCAGGGTGAGTTGGCGCGACTGCAAGCCAGGATTCAACCCGAGGTTGCGCGGCGTGCCGATGAGCTGCAGCATTTGAAGAGCGAGCTTCAATCTCATCCTGACGAAATTCAGCGGATCAAGCCGGAGATTGAGCGTGCGACCAAGGCCGCAACCGAAGAGCTGCAAAAAGAATTGCAAACATTGCAGCGCGATCTTAAGGACCAGCAATTCGAGATTCGGCAATCGATTCAGAATTCATTTTCCGGGCGCGGAGATATTTAAATACTGTGAACTGGGATACTTCCGTTCCGCGAGGGATCCTTAGCGGCCTGACGGCCTCTCAGGATGACGTCGAATATTTACCCTGAAGGCCAGAGCTAGCTTTGTTTTGAACTTGACGTCATCCTCGAGCGGACGCAGTCCTCGAAGCGTCCGGCGTATAGGGTGAGACAATCTCTTCCGTTCAGGCGAGGATCTTAACGCCACTCGCCGCCCTGCGCTTAAGCCGGCTGCAATTCTTCCAACAGGTCAGCGCGCAATTCTTTCTGTAGACTAGGCGGAAGTTTTTTCCCGCCGGAAGTTAAATAGAACACGTCGATGGCCATCTGCCCTTCTGTATCGATCAACGCAATTTCGATATTGCAGTTGTGGTGAGAAAAGCGGGAGCTGATTTTATAGAGCAATCCTGGACGGTCCTGCGCGATCACCTGAACCAGCGTACTGCCGGTGGAACTTTGATCGTCGAACTCGATCTTAGTATCTACTTTTATCTTGGCGGTATTCTTCTCCGAGCGCAGACGGTCGCTCAAGAGCCGGTCTAAATCGGCGTTGCCTGCCACGACGTCGCTTACGCTTCTCTGGAACCGCTCCCACTCCGGCATATTCAGTTCCAGGGTTCGGAACCGGTCGGTAAAGAAAAATGTGTCAACCACGATTCCGGCCTTTATTTGAAAAAGCGTCCGCCTTAACGATATTCATTCCCCACGCGGCTAGAGTTCCCGCGATGGTCGCAAATAAGAACGGACGATCCGTTGTAACCAGCGTCAGTTCATACCAATGGCGCCCGCGTTTGAGATCGAGTTTCACTTGCTCCTGCACTAACTGTTCCGACATCTCGAAGTGATGTAATACCTCGTCCGCGGGATAGGTTCGCAGATAACGTTTCGGCAGTCCTTCCAGAAACGCTTTAACGCTCTTGCCCGCGACCGGCGCCAGCTTCTGCAATCGCGCCAGGCTTTCGTCGTCAGAATCCGGCGTCAACCGCTGGTCCGCATGGCGATTCAAAAAGTTCGACGCGACAATGTAAAGCTGCCAGACGTTCTCCGCCTTCCACGGTGTTAATGCTTCGGGATTAACCGCCTTGATGTCAGCGTAAGTCAGCAGGCAAAGCATCTTTAGACGCTCCGGCGTACCCATCTTCTCCGCGAATACGCGCACCGTCTCCGGATCGAAGATATCTTTCCGCAGCGTGGCGGACATGTCGAGATGGCTGCCGATCAAAAATAAAATCGTCTCTCGGTCGTGTGGTTCGAGGTCGAGCCTCTCCATGCAATCACGAGCAATTTCCATGCTCGCCTCAACATGAGTAGCTCCCGGCACGCCCTTTCCAACGTCGTGCAGAAGCAGCGCAAGATAAAGAAGTTCGGGACGTTCGAGCTCTTGCAGAATACGGCCGTACCGCTGATCCCATTCCGATTGCGATTGGCTGGCGCGGTGCAGGCTTTCAATGGCAAGAAATGAGTGTTCATCGACCGTGAAGCGGTGATAAAAATCCCGCACCACCAGGGAATCGATCAGTTTTAGCTCCGGGAGCAGCAGAGTTAACAATCGCAACGAATGCATGGCGCGCAATGCGTCCGCGGCGAAAGGCTCAATCAGGATCACCTGCAAATATCGCCACAACTCCGCGCCTTGCGGAGGCGTGGCGGCCATGGAGGGCAACACCTGTTCAATCCTGTACTCAGTTGTGGTGCTCAATTTCAGGCCATGGTGCGCCATGAAATCGAACATCCGCAACAACAGTTCAGGATCTTGCACCGCCGAGGGCTGCTGCAAATAAATTAGGCCGTCAACCACCGAAAAATCCGCATTGGAAACGCGCGATCGCCAATTCTGGAAGTGTTTATATAATGACGACCGCGCTGCCGGAATTTCCTCCAGCAACTTCATCGATGCGCGATGCAGCGCTCGCGCATGCCGGAAATAAATCCGCATCCAATCGGCCGCATTTATTTCCTGATCCTCTTGAACGCCGATTTTTCGCGCCGCAGCTTCATCCTGCGCTTCCCACAGCAGCAAATTGTCGTCGCGTCCCTGGCGAAAATGCAGGAAGCAACGAACCGCCATCAGAAACTCCAGCGCGGGCTCAAACTGCTTGCGCGCGGAAACCGGCAAAAGAGTTTTCGGATCAGGCCAATCCCGCAACTTGTCCATCGACGATATGAGCGCCAGCCAATACGCCACGTTATAGTCGCGCAGACCTCCCGGCGTCTCTTTGACGTTGGGCTCCAGATGAAAAACCGTGCTGCCATATTTCCCGTGGCGTGAGCGCGTGACCTCCGCAAGCCGCTGCACAATGGGCTGCATCTCGCGCATCACCAGCTTGGGGATAAGCTTCTCATGCAAGCGCGAGAACAAATCCCGGTCACCTGCGAGATACCTTGAATCCAGGAGAGAAATCGCAAACTCAACATTTTCGGGATCGAATTGATCGCACTCGGCCAGCGTGCGAGTGGCGGGACTTAGTTTCACTCGCAAATCCCACAGCTCTTGCGAGAAGGTCCGAATGCGGTCTCTTTGCGATTCTTCAACGCCGCGATCGGTGAGCAGAAAAAGAACATCCACATCCGAGTGCGGAAAAAGCCACTTTCGACCGAACCCGCCAGTTGCAACCAGGGCGAAATTTGCAGGTCCGGTATTGTCTGCGGAAACGACGTCCCTCCATAAACGCAACAACACATTCTCAACCAAAGCTGTGCGACGTGAAATTGCGGAACGGCCATCGCCGCTGGCGAGAAACTCCTGTTTTATGCGGATGGATTCTTCAGAGTACAGATCCCGTAGCTCGCTACTCAAAGACGATGCGGTGCTCATAACCATTGCTCCGGTCTGGTGATGCCGCGAATGGGATCTCAACCTTCAAGTACGACGCCCGCCTGAAGCACCAGGTCCCTGCCCAATCTTCCCTAGCCAATCTATCTGCGCGCGGCAAGGTGCGGAAATCGAAACTATTTATAGGATGTATCAGGATTTGTTATTCGAAAGAACCCCGCAGGTGTCGTCGCCTGCCCTGCGGATAAAAACTTGACACATTTCGGCAGCACCTAGGCGGGCGATGCTCGCTTACCCGGACGAGGACAGTCTGGGCCTACGTGTCCGGTAGGTATTCTAAAGTGCGCCTTCTCCACGCTGATCGTTGCGGATACGAATCGCTTCGTCAACCCGCGATAGGAAAATCTTGCCGTCGCCGATTTTGCCGCTCTGCGCAGTGCTGATAATGGCTTGCGTCACCTTGTCCACCATCTCGTCGGCAAGCACCATTTCGATTTTGATTTTAGGAATCAGATCGACGGTGTACTCCCGACCGCGGTAGACCTCGGTATGTCCTTTTTGGCGCCCGTGGCCGCGCACCTCGGTGACCGTCATCCCTTCAACACCAATGTCATGCAGCGCGGTCTTCACCGGCTCGAGTTTCGATGTCTGAATAATCGCTTCGACTTTCGTCATAAATTAGTGATGTCCCTTCTTAGGTTGCGAGACCGGGCGGTTAGGTGGAAACTTCCCAATAATAACCTTCCTCGCCATGCTGCGAGAGGTCGAGTCCTTGAATTTCATGTTCTTCGCTGACTCTGAGTCCGACGGTCGCGTCAACTATTTTGAGAATAACCAGAGTGCCCACAATTGCCAGCGACCACGCAATCGCCACGCCGACAAGTTGATTCAGGAGTTGATGGACATTTCCTTGTAGAGCTCCCGATGGGAGCGCATTACCCTGAGCGTCTTTGAAAATTGGATTCACTGCGCTGGACGCAAACATCCCCGTCAACAAAGCGCCGAGAGTCCCGCCCGCCCCGTGAACGCCGAACGCATCCAGCGAATCGTCATAGCCAAATTTCGCTTTCACTGTCGCGACCATGTAATAGCAAAATGCGCCGGCGATCAGTCCAATCAAAAGCGCCGGCATGGGCCCGACAAAACCCGCCGCTGGAGTGATAGCAACCAATCCAGCAACCGCCCCGGAGATCGCTCCCAGAACGCTGGCGCGTCCATTGCGCAGCCATTCCATTCCGCCCCAGCCGACCACGGCAGCAGCCGCTGCAAAGTGGGTCGCAACAAATGCGTTGGTGGCAAGACTTCCTGACCCCAAAGCGCTTCCAGCGTTGAAACCGAACCATCCTACCCACAATAAAGATGCGCCGACAAAACTAAGCACCACGCTATGTGGCGGCATGGACTCGCGGGGGTAGCCAAGTCTGCGACCCAAATAAATTGCGCATACTAACGCCGAGACTCCGGACGTAACATGCACCACAGTTCCACCGGCAAAATCAAGCGTCGGAAAATATCCACCGAGGGAGGCGTTGAGCAGGCCGCCCTTACCCCAAACCATGTGGGCCATCGGATCGTAGACGACTATCGACCACAGCACCATGAACAGCATCATGGCGCTGAACTTCATGCGCTCGGCGAATGCGCCCGTAATTAGCGCGGGAGTAATGATGGCAAACATCAGCTGATAAATCATGAACGTTTGCTGTGGGATGGTGCTCGAATATGCGGGGTCGGGTTGCGGTCCAACTCCCCAGAGAAATAAATGATGCAGATTGCCCATGAAGCTGTTTCCTTCTCCAAAGGCGAGGCTGTATCCGAACAATCCCCACAGCACTGTGATCAAAGCCATCATCGCGAAGCTTTGCATCATGGTCGCGAGAACGTTTTTCTTGCGCACCAGGCCGCCATAAAAAAGCGCAAGTCCGGGTCCGGTCATGAGGAGGACGAGGGCCGCGCTGGTGAGCATCCACGCATTGTCCGCGGAGGATTTCGCTTCCGCCGTTTGCTGTTCTAATTTGGTGATGCGGGCACTTAGATCGTCGTCGGCATGTAATGAGGGCGCGACAAAACCAAATATTGTGGGACTGCAGGCAAGGAACAAAGACGAAGCCAACAGCAAGCGCACCAGGAAATGTTTCATCGAAGATGCTTTTGCTCCAGTTTGAAAGAAATAAACAGGTGAAGCTGGAAGGCAACAAATTGCCGAAAAGCTAACTTCTTTTGTCCGCGACTTCTAATCTCGTGTCGGCGGCTCTCAATTCCTCCTCGGCCTTAGTGAAATCGTCTTCACTTTTGCCAGTTTTCAAATGTTCTTCGGCGCGCTGCTTCTGTTCCTGCGCGAGATTCACGTTAATGTCTTCGGGACGCTCGGCAGTCTCGGCAAGAATCGTAACTTTATCGGGAAGCACTTCCGCAAATCCCCACGCCACCGCGTAACGATGAGTCTGGCCGCCGTTGCGATAGCTGAGTTCTCCGGCGGAGAGTTCGCTGATCAGCGGCGCGTGGCCGGGCAGGATGCCGAGGTATCCTCCCTTGCCGGGAATCTGCATTTCTTCCGCGTCGTCGGTGACGATCATTTTCTCGGGAGTAACGATTTCGAGATGGAAAGTATTTGCCATAGTTTGGCTCTTGGCTTTTGGCTTTTGGCTTTTAGCCTTTGCCTCTTTGTTACTTAAAAAACTGATTACGCGGCGGTCTTCATCTTCTCGGACGCTTCGAGCACTTCGTCCATCGTCCCCTTCATATAAAAAGCTTGTTCGGGAATGTCGTCGTGTTTGCCTTCGGTTATTTCCTTGAAGCCCTTTACCGTGTCCGCGATTTTGACGTAACGTCCCGGAGAACCGGTGAATTGCTCCGCGACAAAGAACGGCTGCGACAGGAAGCGTTGAATTTTTCGCGCGCGAGCAACGGTAATTTTCTGATCTTCGCTGAGTTCGTCGATGCCGAGAATCGCAATAATGTCTTGCAAATCTTTGTAGGTTTGCAAAGTTCTCTTCACCGCTTGGGCAACGTCGTAATGTTCCTGGCCAACGATGCGGGCGTCCAGAATTCGCGACGTGGACGCCAGCGGATCGACCGCTGGATAAATTCCAATCTCCGTGAGAGCACGCGATAGAACCGTCGTCGCATCCAGGTGAGCGAACGTGGTTGCTGGGGCGGGATCGGTGAGATCGTCCGCCGGAACGTAAATCGCCTGGACTGATGTGACTGAGCCTTTTTTCGTCGAGGTAATGCGCTCCTGAAGTTCTCCCATTTCCGTTGCGAGGTTGGGCTGATATCCGACGGCGCTCGGCATACGTCCGAGCAATGCTGACACTTCCGATCCCGCCTGGGTGAAGCGGAAAATATTGTCGATGAACAAAAGAGTATCCGCGCCTTCGACATCGCGGAAATATTCCGCGACGGTAAGTCCGGTGAGCGCGACTCGCAAACGCGCGCCCGGAGGCTCTGTCATCTGTCCATAAATCAGCGCCGCTTTTGAATGTTCTGGATCGCCGGGCTTAATAACCCCAGACTCTGTCATTTCCAGCCAAAGATCGTTGCCTTCACGAGTGCGCTCGCCGACGCCGGCGAATACCGAGAATCCGCCGTGCTGTTTGGCGACGTTGTTAATCAATTCTTGGATGAATACCGTCTTGCCGACGCCGGCGCCGCCGAACAATCCAATTTTTCCACCCTTTAAAAAGGGCTGGATCAGGTCGACGACTTTGACTCCAGTCTCAAACATCTCCGATGTAGTCGCCTGCTCATCAAACAACGGAGCAGGACGATGAATCGGATGGCGCTCTTTAAACTGAATTGGACCGAGATTGTCGACCGGTTCTCCGATAACATTCATAACGCGGCCCAGCGTTCCATGACCCACCGGAACCGTAATGGGGTGCCCCTGATCGATGGCCTTCATGCCGCGCACCATGCCTTCGGTGGCTTCCATGGCGATGCAGCGCGCGCGTCCTTCACCGAGATGCTGCTGCACTTCGAGAATGACATTTACGGGCGAGGGCACAGTGAAACCGTCGCTGACCACACGCACCGCCTGATAGATCGGGGGCATGGTCGCCTCGGAAAATTGCACGTCCACGGCGGGACCTGAAATTTGAACTACATGGCCTACGTTTTCTGGCATTCGAAAATCGCTCCTGACAAAACCTACTTCTGGCTTCTAGCTCCTAGCTAGAACCTTCGGAAATGAAGTGCCGCCTTGCGGTGCTTTTAGCTAGAAGCTAGAAGCCGCCCTTCTCACGATGCTGCTGCACCGCTTACAATTTCAATAATCTCTTTCGTAATCTTTGCCTGACGCGCACGATTCATCGCCAGCGTGAGCGAATCGATCATGTCAGTGGCATTGTTGCTGGCCGCGTCCATTGCTGTCATACGCGCGGCGTGCTCGGCGGCGACTGATTCCATCATGCCGCGGAAGATCTGAATTTTCACGTATTTTGGCAACAGCGAGCGAAACAGTTCTTCCGGCGGCTGCTCGTAAATATAGTCCACCGGCGCGGTGGCAAATTTTTCCGCCGCCGCATCAATATCTCGCGTATCTTTCGGACGAAGTCCCACTCCCGTGCCTTTGGAAGCTTCAATGGCCCGCTGCTTTTCTTCCAGCGTCATGCCTTCGGACTGGCTGATTTCTTCCACTCCAACGTGCTCGATCGGTAATATTTTTTCGACCACCAACCGTTGCGCGATCACCGATTTGAACTCGTTGTAGACGATGTATACCGAATCGATCAGTTCGTTGCTGTAGCGCTCGACAACATCGTCGGCTATTTCCGAGACCATTGAATATTCCAGTTTGTTGAGCACGCCGATGTGCTCGCCGATTAGCGCAACCGGGGACGATTCTTTCGATCCCGCAGCTCTCGGTTCCGCGACCGGGTAGCGTCGTCGCAAAAAGTCGCGACCTTTGCGGCCCACCGCTTCAATTTCGACGTGCTTATCTTTTTTCGATTCCAGAAATCGCGATGCCGCCTTCAGAATATTAGTGTTGAACGCGCCCGCTAAACCTTTGTCTCCGGTTACCACGATCAGCAGGACATTTTTCTCCGGACGCTGCGCCAGCAGCGGATGCCGTAACTCGCCCGTCTGGGGATCATAAAGCTCCACGCGCGACACCAAAGACTTCAGCACATTCGTCAACATTTGCGCATAAGGACGCGCGGCCAGAGCCCGCTCCTGCGCCCGCCGCAACTTCGCCGCCGACACCATTTTCATGGCGCGGGTAATCTGCCGCGTGTTGATCACGCTGCGTATACGCCGCCGGATATCGAGAATGTTGGCCATGGGATAGGCTCTTGGCTGTTAGCTGTTAGCCTTTAGTAAGTCAGAAACTACTTTGCTGCGACTTTTTCCTCTTCCCGCTTCGCGTCCTGCCGCGGCGCACTATCGCCTTGCGGTCGCGACTGCTTGCGTTCTTGCCGCGGTCCATCTCTATTAGTACCGCGATCCTTCGTTTCTACAGCTTTTCTATCGGCTACGAAGGTGTCTTTGGCCTGCTTGATTACCTTCGTCATTTCGGCTTTCAGACCATCATCGAGAACTTTCTTTTCCATGATGGCGCGCAGCAATCCTGGATTCGAAGTATCGACGAATCTATAAAGCGCCGCTTCGAAGTCGCGTATTTGGTCGACCGCAAGATCGTCGAACATGCCCGTGGTTCCGGCGAAGATAATCAAAATTTGCTTCGAAAACGGCAGCGGCGAAAACTGTTTTTGCTTCAGGACTTCTACTAATCGCTGTCCGCGATTCAACTGCGCTTGGGTAGCCTTATCAAGGTCGCTGCCGAATTGCGAGAACGCAGCCAGTTCCCGATACTGCGCGAGGTCCAGTTTTAAGGTTCCGGCGACTTGCCGCATAGCTTTGATCTGCGCGCTGCCGCCGACGCGGCTTACCGAGATTCCAACATTCACCGCCGGACGAACTCCGCTGTTAAACAGGTCGGTTTCGAGGAATATCTGACCGTCCGTAATCGAAATTACGTTCGTCGGAATGTACGCGGAAACGTCGCCCGCCTGCGTCTCAATGATTGGCAATGCAGTAAGCGATCCGCCGCCATTCTTGTCGCTCAGTTTCGAGGCGCGTTCCAACAAGCGGGAATGAAGATAGAAAACATCTCCGGGATAAGCTTCACGTCCGGGAGGCCGTCGCAGCAGCAAAGAAATTTCGCGATACGATGCAGCGTGCTTCGACAAATCGTCGTAGATGACCAGCGCATGGCGCTTGCTATCGCGAAAGAACTCGCCCATGGCACACGCCGCATAAGGAGCGATGTATTGCATTGGCGCTGGCTCCGAAGCGGACGCCGCCACCACAATGGTGTAATCCATTGCACCATAATCGGTAAGAATCTTGACGACCTGCGCGATGGAAGATCGCTTCTGACCAATAGCGTTGTAAATACAAATAAGATCGTTGCCCTTATTGTTGATAATCGTGTCGAGCGCGACGGCCGTCTTTCCCGTTTGGCGATCTCCGATGATGAGTTCGCGCTGGCCGCGGCCAATCGGAATCATGCTGTCAATAGCTTTCAATCCGGTCGCCATGGGCTCGCGAACCGGCTGCCGATCAATGACACCCGGCGCCAGGCGCTCGAGCGCAATCGTCTTGTCGGTAGCGATTGGACCTTTATCGTCGATAGGCTGACCGAGCGCGTTGACAACGCGTCCGATCATGGCATCGCCCACGGGCACGCTCATGATTTTTCCAGTACGCTTCACCTCGTCGCCTTCGCGAATTTCGGTGTAGTCGCCGAGCAACACGACGCCGACCTGATCTTCTTCTAGGTTCATCGCGATCCCGGCAAGATTGTGCGGAAACTCTAAGAGTTCGCCGGCCATAACCTTGTCGAGCCCATGGACGCGCGCAATTCCGTCGCCCAACGTGACGACGGTTCCCACTTCGTCGACAGCGATTTTCGATTCGTAGTTCTCGATCTGCTGCCGGATCAGTTGCGTAATTTCGTCTGCTTTTATTTGTGCCATAAGGTCGGCTTCTAGCTCCTGGCTTCTAGCTTAGGCGCGCTGGATCAAGTGTGACCAAGATACCAACAGTTTGAGATGTTCAGGGAAACCTTAAATGCTAGCAGCCAGAAGCGATTCTCTCCCGCATTCGATTTAATTGCCCATTCACCGAACCGTCATAAATCGTGCTGCCGATTCTTACCACGGCGCCGCCCAGCAATGATTCATCCCGCGAATAGTGCGCCTTAACTTTTCTCCCCGTCATCTTCGCTATCTCGGATTCTAGTGCGCCACGATCTGCCTTATTCAAGTCGCGCGCGGTCGTGATATCGGCGTCTACAAATCCCATACGTTCGCTCAGTTCCTGCTCCAACTGCTTTGTGATTTCCCTTAAAAAATTGATTCTCCCATGGTCGATCAGCACAGCCACAAAATTGCGGACTTCCGAAGAAATATTTTCCCGCGCCACAATCGCGTCGAGCACGGCGCGCTTCTGTTCTGCCGTGATAGAAGGCGTCTCCCAGACCTCGCGCAAATCGCGGCTGCTGTGGACTGATTCCGCCAGCGATTGCACCTCCCGCAGCGCCTTATCAGGGTCGAGCTTACGGTCGAATATTACATCCGCCAGCGCCCGCGCGTAAGTATTGGTTACGGACGCCATGTGTCAGTTTTTTCCCGAAGCTGAATCCGAAAGATGATCGGAGAAATTTCGGATCAGGCTTTCGTCGGTCGCCGCATCCACATGAATTTGCTTTCTGGCCAGCGACACCGCCAAATCCGCCGCGTATGCCGTCAGGTCGCGACGCGCCGTCCGAGCCGCCGCCGCGATTTCCTGTTCCGCCGATTCCACAATGCGCCGCGCCTCTTCGATCGCGGCACCTTTGCTTCGTTCTTCTTCGTCGGCGGCTTCTTTCTCCGCCAGCGTCCGCATGTCGTCAATTTCGCTGCCCAGATGCGACAACCGCGCCTCGATATCCGCGAGCCGGCGGTTTGCCTCTTCGCTAGTCTTGCGCGCCTCAGCCATCGCATGTTGAATCGAAGAGGTGCGGTCGCGAAACATGGCGGGCAAATATTTTTTGGAAGCCCACCCTATCGCGCCGACGACCACGGTAAAGTTCAAGAGAACACAAAGCCAGTACGCATGATCCAAACTAAGCCCGGTGAGTCGGGCGACTAATCGTACCGAACCCGATCGCTTGAATTCCGACTGCTGGTCCTGATTGCCTGCCTCGCGCGACTCTTTCGCGACGTCCGACGATGCGTTTTGAACATTGTCCGCAGCACTACTGTGAGACGCGGCGTTTTGGCCCATCGCACGTGGTATATAAAAAGAGAGACATAACCCCCAGATGGCGACCAACAGCACCGCTCGAGCTCTTCTCATCATCTCGCCCCCGCGGGCGCCTGGCCCGTATGCAAAAGACTGCGGATAATCTCAATCGCCAGGCGGCCACTCTCAGCTTGCAAAGTTTCCTGCGCGGCGACCTTATCTTTCTCTATCCCGGCCCGCGCTTCCGCGACGTGAGCCTGAGCCTTGCCGCGCGCCTCGGCCACAACCGCTGCCCGCGCCTGTGCAGCCTGCTGACGGCGCGCCTCCTGCGTCTTAAACATCGCCAATCGAGCTTCGCGCAGCTTCTGTTCGTATTCCGCAGTGCGCGCCTCAGCCGCCGCCATATCGGCGCGAGCCTTCTCGATGGCTCCTTCAGTTTTGCTGCGCCGCTCGACCAGCACCCGCAGCAGCGGCTTATGGACTAGCGCCGTATACAACCCATACAACAAGACCATAAAAATCACGGTCGGTATGGATTGAAGCAGTAATTCGCCTATCTGTCTGTACGTCTCATCCATTGTTTGCTGTGAAGGTCTCTCTCGGGTACAGCAGGCTTGGGAACCCCTAAAATTAGCATCTTGCGAACAGAAGTGTCAACGCGGGCACAAGTTTTTAGCCTGCTCGTGCCCCGGGTTCGCGTCTTTTGCGCTAACCTGGGCTAAAGTGTATTTCGGGATGTTTTCTACGCCGCTCGGGTGGGATCTCGCGTTAAACCCTTGGGCGGCAAATCTACGCATCTTCACTCATAGTGTCGCGATCCCGGGTTAGCGTCCAAAGAACGGACGGGAAGCTGGGGCACAATCCATTATTTCAGTCCTTCCACCAGATACAAATCTGACAGCGTCCTCACGTAACCATAAACATAACTCTTGCCGTCTGCTCCCATGATTAGACCGCGCAGATTAGTAAGTCCCGCGGCATCCGCTGGGGTAAGTTCTCTCCACGGCTTTCTTTCTCCCGTGGCGAGCGTGAGTTGCGCCACTCGCTCCGGAATTTCACCGAAATGAAATAGGAACAATGATCTCCCGTCCGCGCTCCAACCCGTCGCCATCTCCCCCGGTTCGGCGGACTTTACGAGCTGCGGTACCCCCCCCGCTAGAGGATAGAGATAAAGCTTCTGATCGGGACCGATTGCAGCGGCGAATTCCCCCGTCGGCGAAACCGCAAATGTATCGTCGACACCTTCAGGACTGATCGGCTGCGCTTTGCCGCCGTCCGACGATTCCACATAGAGCCGCAGACCGTGGCCCGGCTCATTGCCCGAGAAAACAAATCGCTTTCCGTCCGCCAGCCATTGCAGTCGAACATGGTTCAATCCATCCGGCGTAACCGTTCTCGCTTCCCCCACCCCGGTGGGCAGAACGACTATCGGTGAAGGCACTGAATTTGGATGCGATGCAGCCCACTTGCCATCAGGCGACAGCGCAAACCCCGAACCATCGCCCAACCGGATGGCAGGCGACCCGTCGGTATTGCGAATATAAACCGCATATTTTGGGCCTCCCCCTTCTCCCGCTTCGGTGAACAACAGGGTGCGCCCATCCGCCGAAAGGCTATTGGGCACGGACCAGTCCAACCATGAGAGATCACGCTCCTTCGTCTCTCCAGCAGTAATTCCAAGGATCCCGGCCCGGTCGTTGCCACGAGTCAGCAGTACTGCACCTTGCCGATCCACATCAAGCAGAGTCAGTTCCCCCGGGACGCGCGCCATCAGACGAAGGCTTCCAGAAAGATTCACAGCAAACAACGACCGGTCGCCGCCAGTCTTGGTTGCGGTAAACCAGATTTCATCGCCCGAGGGCGACCATGCCAATCCTTGAATGCTGTCCCACCCGCTGGATAGAGTTGTTTTCTTCCCGGTGAGGTCAACCGTGACGACGGATCCGCCGTCGTCGCCCGGTTGAGGATGATCAATAAAAGCAATAATGTCGCCCTTGGGGGAGAAGCGGGGATTCCCAATCCACCCGTCCGGCTGAAACAGGAGTTTTTCTGGGGGATATTCCAGCCGGACCCGCCCGTCGACTTCCCTGACGATGGCCAGGTTGCTTCCATCCGGCGACCAATCAGCCCATTCGACGTTGTTCAGAATCTCTCGAGGCGCGCCTCCACCCAAAGGCACCCGCGCGAGTGTTCCCGACAAGAGAAATGGCCTGGTGGTGTGACTATTCAGCAACAGCACCATTTCCCCAGTCGAAGAAATCGCTAGAACGTCCGCTCCGGGAGGATCCAAGTCTCGCGCTTGCGGGCTGTCAGGACGGGTGGTGAACATCTGGGACTGCTTACCTTCCCATGAGGCGCTGTAAATGATTGTCTTTCCGTCGGGCGTGAAGCGGGCCGCATGAACAGCTCCGCGCCGGAAACTTAGAGGGTGATAAATCGGAAGCTCCGCCGCAACCGGCCGGTTGAAAAAAAACATTCCACCGGCAATGCCAGCCGCAAGCGCAATAACGGATGCAACCAAGACCGCAAGAAGTATGTTTGGCCGGGAACCTCCAGTCTCAGCCTTCGCGGGCAGATCCGCGACGGCCGCGGACGAGACAAGACCGGAGGCGCGGATTCGCGATGTATCCAAAGAACGCTTGAGCCGCTTTAAATCTCCGCGAAGTTCCGCGGCAGTCTGGTAACGATATTCCCGGTCCTTTTCGAGAGATTTCGAAATAATCTCTTCCAGCTTCGGCGGCAATAATTTATTCAATACCGACGCCGGCTCAGGGGTGCGGTTCAAAATCGCCTCGAACACTACTCCCGTGCTGCTGCCAGAAAATGCCACCATGCCAGTCGCCATCTCGTAGAGAACCGACCCGAAAGCAAACAGATCGGTGCGGCAGTCCAGTTCGTCGGCACGCACTTGCTCCGGAGACATATATGCCACCGTTCCAATGGCCGAGCCGGGACTCGTCATCAGATCGCCACCGGTGACGGTCGCGCCGTCGAGCGCGTGAGTTTCCGTCAGCTTCGCCAGTCCGAAATCGAGCAGTTTCGCCTGTCCTCTTTTCGTAATAAAGATATTTGCCGGCTTAATGTCGCGGTGGATAATTCCCTTGCTGTGCGCCGCGTCGAGGGCATCGGCGATCTCAATGCCCAGACCCAGCAACGCCTCCACATCCATGGGACGACCCGAAATCCGATGCTTGAGCGTCTGCCCTTCCAGGTACTCCATCACGATGAAGGCTTGGCTGCCCTGCTCGTCAATTTCGTGAATGGTGCAGATGTTGGGATGATTTAAAGCCGAAGCCGCGCGCGCCTCGCGCCGGAACCGCTCTAGAGATTGTGCGTCTTTGGCAACATCGTCGGGTAGAAACTTCAGTGCGACGAACCGGCCGAGTATGGTGTCTTCAGCTTTGTAAACGACGCCCATACCTCCGCCACCCAGTTTCTCAATAATTCCGTAGTGAGAAATAGTTTGGCCGACCAGAGTCTTTTCCATGATGAGCGTTTACTATCGCAATTTAGAAGATATACGAATTGGAAATGTTAGGAGCTGTGCGCACACAAGTCAATGAGAGTTAAATCCAGGTAGTGGCTTAATTTGGATAACTCTGGGATGTAGTCATCCCGAGGCTCGGCGCTTTCTCCCCAGCGGGACGAGGGATCTCGCGTGCAGCGGCCTCGAGCTGACCACTACTCAATCCGGTGCCCCACAGGCTGCCCGAGAGCGTAGTCGAAGGGCGCGCGTCCGCCTTGGGATGCTAACGAACCCTCCTGGTTAACCACCATGCCCATTGCAATGCAGCACGCCGAGGTATGCCCCCCACGGTCCGATTCTATCGCGATATTGGTGCGCCATTACTCGCGATAATTGATGCAGGTGATTGAGATCGTGAATAGCCCATGTGGCGAGAAGCTGCGACAGTGTCACGACACCCAAAGCGGGATGCCGTCCCCGGCGGCTTAAGTCTTCCGGCTGTAAGTTTAGCGCATTAAGCTCAGCTAAACTCTCTTTCCGTGCGGTGGCGAAGTCGTCAAGCAGTTGGGCGAGCGATCTATCTCGTCTTTCCTGGAACTGCGCAAAGCGGTCAAACGGAACAAATGGTACCGAGTCGCCATGCTCAAGAATCACGCACACACGCGGCATCCAGTCAGTGCGCTCGCCAACGATCAGGTGACCGACGATGTCGTACGCGCTCCACGTCTTTTCTCCTTCGTTGCGACGCGTCCAATCGTCAGATAATCCTCGCAGCATCGCATCCAGAGTCGCAGGAGTGCGGGTAAGAATCGCAACCACTTCCGGCAGGCTAAACTCGCTTGCTCTTTGCATAATTCGTAGATGCGATTGTGAAAATTTGGATTCGGGAGCAGAACTCATGTTTTTTCACCCCGCCGAACCTGGTTATGTTTTCGACAATCTCGCGGTCGCCATGGCTGCGACCAATGACAGCACGAAAGCAATTACAAAAACCGGAAGTCGGGACTCCTTTATGTCCAGTATGGCGTCAGAAAGATTGATAAGCGAGAACAGACCCATCATTACCGTCATAATAGATCGCGAACGTTTGATCAAAGCGAAACAGAGCACAGTGAAGAGGCCCAGGTCGCGGGAGAACGTGTAACCAGCATAGATTTGTGCGGCTGAATTGATTTCGACTCCCGGCGTTACGAGCCGTTGAGGAGCAAGCAAAGAGAGGGTTGCCCCGATTGCCAGGAGAAGTGCCGCAACAGCAGCAAATACGCTAATCCACCGTGGAATTTGCAAGTTAGCTGCAACAGCTCTAGAGATTTGAGCCATCAGAAATTCTCCGTTTTTCAAAATGCTGGGGGATGGCAGCACCCCGGTCAATTTCAGCCCCCCCGCGATATCGGCACATATAGCGGTCTCACTTGACTATACGTCGGGCCGTCTGCATTGGTTCCGAAGCATGGCAAGCGCTTCCGAAAGGCTAAACTCGCTTCGTCTTTGCATGATCCGTGGACGCTGGAACTGTCGTCTCAACTTCCTGGAGGTTACAGGACAAACCATACCTGACAGGCTTAGAATGATCAGGCAGATTAATGTCCTCCAATGGCAATCTCGCTATCCTGAAAGATGACATGGTCGCCTTTATCGAAGGCCATGGCATGCGTCGTTTTCCTGGATACGTGGATTATGAAGAAGTGCAGCGCGTCGTCTGGAAACCCGGCGACAATCCCGAAAGCTGGAAAGATTTTGTGGAACTCGCCAAAGCCTCCGGTGCGCCATTCCTCACGATGGATGCCTGGGCGCTGAAACGCGAAGAGCTAGAAACTTTGATGGAGAGCCTCACCGATGTCGAGTTCTCCAACGACGAAGACCTTGAAGACGCCCGCTGGCTTCGCACCTATCTCGGCAAGACCGGTTTCGTTCAGCTCGGCTTCCCTCATCAGGGCGTCATGATGGTCTACGAAGTTTCCACCGAATGGTACGAGCGCTATCAAAGCCTGCTCGAAATGGCGGAAGAATTTGGCGGCATACCTATCGACGGATCCGGCTTCGAAGACGAGATTTAGTCGCGACTTTTTGGTTTTCTCTGAAATCTTGTCAAGCCCCTAAACCACACGAATTTTCTGTATGTCTATCATTCAATGGGAAAAATAAATCCAGAAACAGTGTCTCATTTAGCATATTCAAAGGCGTATCATATAACTATAAGCTTAAATATTTTGCGGAGTCGCGAGGCCAAAAGCCCGCGTCTTTTTCTTTTAGCACTTTTTTTTCTTGTGTGATGTTTTTCTTGTGTGATGTTTTTGCTTGTGTGGCGCGGGCACTCCTGCCCGCGTTTTTCTTTTACCGCCCTTTTTCGTGAGCGATCGTGCGCGTTACTCAATAATCAAAATCCGAACACCAGGGAGAGATGAAGCTCATGCCATTCGCGTGCGCAAAATCCATAGCATGGATGAAGAAAACAATAAAACGACTTTTAGCAACTCCGCGCAACATGCCTCCCAACGGCTGGCGAATTCCGCGGGCACTATGGACAGCAAAGAACTGGGAGACCTGGGCGAACTGGCGTTTGTTCTTGCTGCCGGTTCCAAGGGATTGGCGGTATCGAAGCCATTCGGCAACTGCCGCCGCTACGACCTGATAGTCGACCGGGTCCGCCGCCTGCCGCGCATCGAGGCGAAGTCGTTGTATTCTCGTCCCCGGAAAGGGCCCTAAAGGATTAATTGGTTTTCGACACCTGCGGGCTAAAGTCCAATATCTTTCCACTTGCGATCCACGAGCGCTTTGGTTTCGGCGTCCATCAGAATCTCGTCCGGCCACGGACGCTGGAATCCTTCGCTGGGCCACTTGCGGGTCGCGTCAACACCCATCTTTGAGCCGTAGTTAGGCAGGCGCGACGCGTGGTCGAGTGAATCAACCGGTCCTAGCATGAACTGAATGTCCCGCTCGGGATCAATGTGATTCAGAGCCTTTAGCACTACGTCGCCGATGTCCTGCACGTTGACGTCTTCGTCGACGACCACGATGCACTTCGTGAACATCGCCTGTCCCAACGACCAGACGGCGTTCATTACTTTGCGCGCCTGCCCGGGATAAGACTTCTTGATCGAAACGATCATCAGGTTATGAAATACGCCCTCGACGGGCAGATTGATATCCACGATTTCAGGGATCGTCAGCTTCATCAGCGGCAGAAAAATTCGTTCTACCGCCTTTCCCATGTACGCGTCTTCCATGGGAGGCTTGCCCACAATCGTCGTCGAATAAATAGGATTCTTGCGATGAGTTATGCAGGTGAGATGAAATACGGGATACAAATCCTCGAGGGAATAAAAACCAGTGTGATCCCCGAACGGGCCCTCGGTGCGCAGCTCATCAAGATTCACGTATCCCTCAAGCACGATCTCCGACGACGCCGGAACTTCGAGATCGACCGTCTCGCACTTAACGAGCTCGACAGGTTTTTGGCGCAGAAATCCGGCGATCAAATATTCCTCGACATCGGGAGGGGCGGGGACAATGGCAGAGAAAGTTATCGCGGGATCAGTCCCAATGGCCACCGCAACCTCCATCTTCCCGGCAGGAGAATTCTCTATGCGCATTGACCCACCGGAAGACCGCGCCATCACATCGACAGCCGCGCCCCGGGTGCCCCATCCTTCCCGCGCACTTTGCGGGAGGGTGGGGCTTTTCACGGAAGCCTGCCGCATCCGCTCGCGATAATGCTCCGCCGCCACTTTCTGTCTCTGCGCATGCAAGGCAAGGGTGTGTTCGTCGTAGACCTGCAACCGATACATCCCCACGTTGCGCTTGCCGGTATTGGGGTCACGCGTCACGACGCATGGCAGAGTGATAAAGCGCCCGGCGTCTTTTGGCCAGCATTTGAGGATGGGGAAATAATCCACAGAAAAGTTATCGCGGCGTATGACCTCTTTGCACGGACCCGTGGAAACGGTTTTGGGAAAGAACTTTCCCATTTCCGCCAGCATGGGCAGCATCTTTACTTTGTCGAGAAATCCCTGCGGAGATTTCACGTCCATGAAATGGCGGATGCGGTTGGCCACTTCATCGAGCGAATCGACTTCGAGGGCCAGGTTCATGCGGCGAGCGGAGCCGAACTGGTTGATCAGAATCTGGGCGCCCGGATGACCTTTGATGTTTTGAAACAAAAGCGCCTTGCCGCCTTTTTCGGTTTCGCGGGCAAGAGTGCCCGCGCCACACTTGCTGACACGATCCGTGATCTCGGTGATCTCAAGAATCGGATCGACTTCGACAGAAATTTTCTTGAGTTCTCCGGCCCGGTCTAAAGCCGAGATCCATTCACGCAAATCGTCGTAAGCCAATAAAACCTCTTTCGTGGTGAATCCAGAAGACGTGGCAAGCCGCGTCTCTACCGGTGCGCAACGAGAATTATAGCTTTTGTTTCATCTGCGGCATTTTTCCATCTCAATAAATAAAGGATAATTTATGACTGAAGTTGCAAACGCTGGAATATCTGCGCCCGGAACGACGGATTTTCTACCCCCGAAAGGTTGGAATGAAATATGCGAAATGTTCGGCAATATTAACGACTACATCCAACCCGATGGCACGCTCGACGTGCGATGGCCGATAAGTTTTTTGGACTATATCGCTCTGCCCGTTCCGCTGATGCTGTCTTTCGACCATACAAAAACCATCACTCACTTTCGCTGCCACAAGCTTTTAGTGAACAATCTAGAACATGTTTTCAGCGAAATTAAGGCTCAGGGATTGGAGCCGGATTTGTTCAGCTTCGGCGGATGTTTCTCCTTCCGTCCGCAGCGCACCGGTGAAAAGCTATCGGCTCACAGTTGGGGAATCGCCATTGATCTGAACTGCGAAAATAACGCCCAGGGCACGGCCGGCAACATGAACGCGGGGATAATTTCCATCTTCCGCGCTGCCGGATTTGAATGGGGAGGCGACTGGCCCGGCCGCGCCAAAGACCCAATGCACTTTCAATTTTGTACCGGATACTGACTTTCCAGCTTTCCATTTGCTACTGAGTCTGTAGAAGAATTCCAGGATTTCCCCAATTTCGGAAACTTTTCTTATTGCGGTTCTAGAAAAGTCGCGGTAGGATTCCCCAAATTCCACGCCGTAGCGTCATTAACTCTGTAGTTCGGGCCCCTAATAAAGCTCCACTAATTCAGGAAGGAAAGGAATGCCGTGTTCACACCTGCGTGCAAATCACGTGTCTTCGTGTCGCTATTAGGAATCTACGTCCTCGTAAACACGTCACTTTATGCACAAACTGTCGTGTCCTCGTTCTCGATGAGCGGAACGGTGGTTGGAAGCAGCACGCAGACGGCTAGCGGTACGATCTCGATTAGCAGGGCGACCGGGGACGACGGTGATGTCGACGTTGAAGTTGGGTCGGATGGCCCGATTACGATCACGTGCCCGGCGATGAACGGGGACTTCTGCGTCGTGCCCGCGGGCGCATCGGGGACTCAGGCAACAGGCACCCCCGGCTGGACTTCCCAACAGGTCGTCGTAACGGTTTTTGCCGCGGTGTATGGCGGCGGCGACGGGGGACAAACTGGGAGCGTAACTGTAGTGCCACCATCGATCAGTTTATCGGTGAGCCCCAACACGCTCGTTGGCGGGACCTCGCAGAGTGCCACAGGAACCGTCAGTGTCAACGCGACGCCCAGTGGGGAATGGGTAGTGAACATCGGTTGCAGTGGTCCGATTTCATGTCCAAGTTCCGTCTATATCGGTGGCACTGATCTGCTCCCCAAAAACCGCACAGGGCTGGATATGATTTTATATTGCGGAAGGGGGATGGAGGATGAGCCAGAATAAATTCAGTGAGGCGGTGATGATCGGGGCGCTCAAGCAACTCGAAGCCGGACGAAAAGCCGAAGACATTGGGCGCGAAGTGGGAGTATCGAAGCACACGATTTATGCCTGGAAAGCGAAGTATGGCGGGATGACGGTGAGCGAAGCGCAGGAAGCCAAACAGTTGCGCGACGAAAACACACGGTTGAAAAAACTGGTAGTGGATCTGAGTCTGGACAAAGAGATGCTGAAGGCGGTGATTGCAAAAAACGGCTGGAGCTCGTAGACCAGCGGTCGGATGCGAACTGGCTGCGGATCGAGTACGCGGCCAGCGAGCGCCGGGTTTGCGGGCTGATGACGATGGCGGTATCGAGTTATCGCTATCAGGCGACGCGATGCGATGAAGAGTTGCGCCGACGGTTGGTGAAGTTGGCGCGGGAGAAGCCGCGGTTCGGATATCGGCGATTGCAGGTTTTATTGCGGCGGGAAGGAGAGCCGGTGAACCACAAACGAGTGCATCGGGTGTATCGGGAGTTGGGACTGGTGCTACGGCGGAAGAAGCGAAAGCATTGCGTGCGCGCAGGAAAGCCGCTACAGGCGCGGACTTCGGCGAACCAGGAGTGGGCTCTGGATTTCGTGCACGATGCGGTGGAATGCGGACGGGCGATCCGGGTGCTGAGCGTGGTGGATGCCTATACGCGGGAATGTTTGGCGCTGGAAGTGGATACCAGTTTCGCCAGCCGCAGAGTGACGCGGGTACTGGATGCAATCATCGCCGAGCGCGGGATGCCGGAAGCGATTCGCTGCGACAACGGGCCAGAGTTTACCAGCCGGCATTTTCTGGCGTGGGCCGTAGAGCGACAGGTCGAGTTGGTGCATATACAACCGGGCAAGCCGACGCAGAACGCGCGAGTAGAAAGTTTTCATGGACGACTGAGAGAAGAGTGTTTGAACATAAGCTGGTTTCAAAACTTGTTCGACGCGAAGCGAAAGATTGCAGAGTGGAGGACGGAATACAACGAGCAACGTCCGCACAGCAGTTTGGGCTATCTGACGCCAACCGAGTTTGCGATGCGGGCAACTACGGGCTATGGAAAAGACGCTTGCCAAAAAACGGCAAGCTTGGAAAACGCGGGACGCGTTTCCCACTTTCCCACAGCTCCGGCGACTGCGGATCTGGGAGATGAATTTCAACCAATTCGTCGTATCCTGAGGTGAACGGAAAAAGGGGGCAGATCAATTGGATGGGCGCGCCCAAAAAGTATGTTGCAATTGAAACTCATGGCCGATTTCGTGGGAAACCACGTGGTTGGACGACGGAATTGCCGTCGCATCCTCAACTGCGCCCGCGCCCAAGGCTGATATGTTGAAGTAAAACGGAGATGACGATCTGCCGGAATGTAGCTACCCGAGAGTGAGGCCCCTTACAAGGTTCCGCAAGCTTCGCACCAGGCGACATCGAAGTGGCCTTCTCCCCCTAAGTTGCTTCGGAGACTTCTCGATCATTTTGGAGCAGTGCCCTTTTGTCCCGGAGAGCTCACCGGAGAATGAAACGTTAGCACCATCAGGAGCATATCGGCTAAGTCCCGCTGATTCCGAACGCGTGCGAAAAAATTTGTACTCGGAGGCAGTGTAACGTACAAGTACCTTTCTCTAGTATAAACAAGGATGAATCTACTTCCATTAATCGTCTGTTCTCGTCGCCAAAGCATATTTTTTTTTATGGTGTCCGAGTCGACGTAACTACCGGCATCGCCGAGCATATCGAAGCTGATGCTAAGTCCCGCTTCCTTCGATGATATATCTCCTACCATGGAGTCAATCCCTTGCTTAGCCGTGACCTTGTAACCAGGAAGTAATTCCATCGCCTTCCTCCAATTCTCGGTTACATCCACTTGTGCCGAGCCGAGCGAGCAAAGGGAGAAAAGTACAACCAACACGCCTAGAAACTTTCGCATTTCTTCAAGACCCTTTCACGTGGACTATTTCCATTGTTGCGCACCTTGCACTGCTAATTTCCACTGAGACAGTGATAGATGACTCCCTAACGGAGAAGTACAGCCAGAGATCGGACCGGTACACATAAGGTTATTTGGATCGTTACCATTCGGAACATGTTCTAACTGGAACGCATGTCCTATTCCGTGGGCTAGAATGTTGCCCTGCGATTGATTGGACATCACAACGATATTGCCATGATGCTTACGGCCCCCTGAAGTCTCGTCGCTATACGGGTCAGTTTCGATTATCGTATAAGGAAACAGTGGATTCGGCGGATCGGGCATGATGTTGTTCGAGAACACAATCTGAAATCCTTTGGGTGCCGCAAACCGGCGCTGCAATTCAAGAAGACTAATATTTTCGTTTGGACAAAAATTTCTGCGTGGATCTGGAAGTTGGTCGTAGAAAGTGTCGAGGTGTGTTTCCGGGAAGTCAGTACAGCCCTGCCCGACGCTGTGCAGACAGGAACGGTGGTAAATGGCGGATTTGCATTCGCGTTCCAGTCTAGCTTGAGACCCTGATACTGGTTTCCCCAAACTTTTTGGGCGGTCGAAATCTGCGTGGCGATATCCTGCCCAACCGCGGTTCCCTAATCTGACGGGTGGCCCACCTTTACGTATTCCGTAACGGTGGGAAGCCATGCGGCTGAGGCCGCGGATTTTGATTTTGGCTTGTCCGATTCGACGCAGGTGGAGCAGAATCAGGCGGGAACGTATTTCAGATTGTGTATTCGCCATTGGGGACGAAGCTGTTGGGAGCTCCCATTCCGGCTAAGCATCCAACGGTATGGGAGGCATGGTGCCGGACGCAGCTGTTACGGGGGCAACTGCCGCGACGGTCAATGCATTCACAGGGGCATCAAACGCCCCGATAAGTATCCTCACAGGGGAGGCGGTAGCAGGGAGCGCCACCCAAATTTCAACTCAAGCCCTGGAAGATACGGCTACGGGAGTAGGTCTGGCAAAACTGGGGATTGACGGGGCAATCTATTTCTATGGGTTATCAAAGTGCTGGTGAACCGAAAGCCATGACATTAGAGTTCCAAATTCTGGCCCCCCCCTGTTTCAGCGCAGTCGTCCTGGGCGTTGCCTATGTTTACGTGAAGGCTGTGCGAGGGGGTGGCAAACTGGATCGCTTTAAGCGAGTGATTCTAACCTATTGGTGTATATTTTTCCTTGGAACTTGTTACCTCATTGCATGGAGGGACGAACTAGCGCGCGTCTTCAGGTTGTCTTCAATTTGGATAGTGCTTATGGTGCTTTGGGGGGCCCTTCTAGGGGTTGAGGCATGGATCCGCATAAAGCGGACGGCCAGCATCCGATGATCCAAGTGCCGAAACTCGGCAGTAGTTCCAACTACGTCTTACTCTCGATACGCCACGACCGTAGGCACCGCAAGGGCATTGGCTGATGTCGGATGTACATAAATGCAAATGACCTTTGACGTGTGGGACTCATTTTTATCCCGATATTGACACTAGTCCTTGCGGTGATTTGCTACGGGTACGCCAAGACAATCCGACGGGGTCGGCCGTTGATCTCGATCCAGAAACAAATGATTGTATATTCCTGCCTATTTTGCCTGGGTATGGGATACGCAATGGTACTCAAGGATCAAATAACTATGATTCTCCGCTGGGAAAAAGGTTGGCGGGTGGCCCACCTTTACGTTTTTTGTAAAGGCGGGTGGCCCACCTTTACGTTTTTTGTAAAGGTGGGAATTCATGCTGCCTGCGCCGGAATTTTGATCTTTGCTTTGCCCCATTGATTAATTTGCACGGCACCTGTCTCCCCCAGAGCGTAACTCCGATAGCTGCTCCACAGCCACTGCTCTGGCTCTTGGACCAGCCCACGCTTCACCGGATTTTGGTGCATGTAGCGCAGCTTCTCGATCCGCTTACGCGCCGTGAACACGTTGAAGTCGTAGAAACGCTTTTGCCAGACATGCTCCGCGTTAAACGAGAATAATTCCTGCTGCGCGGCTGGCCTCTTTCGCCGCAAAGCTTTCAGAACCCGGCGCGCGAAGCCTTGCTTTACCGCCTGCATCACGCGCGAGGGATTGCCCCGCTCCGGTTCACTGATTAATAGATGAATGTGCTCTGGCATGACGACGTATCCTACAACCACAAATTTATATCGCCGCCGTACTTGATCCAAGACAGTAAGAAACAGATCGCGGCGCTTTCTGCTGGCTAGCCAGGGCTGACGGCGGTAGCAACTGCAATTGATAAAATGCAGATCGTTGCTGCCGTAATAGCGCGTCGGATGATTGGACACTCCACGAGCTTACACACTGCGCAAAACAAAAAGCTGTGACGTGTGACCTTAGCGTTTCTATCTCCCGCGCCAACTTCGCCGTCCCCACCTTTACAAAAAACGTAAAGGTGGGCCACCCGGCCCGGCTGTCCGAAGTATTTTGTGCGTCCAACATAGATGTATATACATCTATAGCTGTTATGAACCGACCCGCATTGCCTACGCTTCCCTGCATGTGCGGCAGCCTCCGGCGGACGGCGCGCGCACTTACGCAGCTCTACGAAGAAGAGCTTCGTCCGCTTGGTCTGCGGGCTACTCAGTTAACTATATTGCAAATGCTCTGGCGCGCTGGAGAACTGTCGCAAGGAACGCTTGGCGAATTTCTCGCTATGGATAGCACCAGCCTGACTCGTACGCTCGCGATCATGATTCGGAAAGGTTGGATTGCGGAGCGCCGCGGCGAAGACCGGCGAGAACGATGGCTGCGACTATCAAAGGCCGGACAAACGAAACTGAATCGGGCTTTGCCCGCCTGGGAAAAAGTTCAATTGCGCCTGCTCCATCAGATTGGCGATCAGGCGTGGAAATCTCTCATGCAACTCGCCACTCAAATAACCACAATCGCCGGCATTAAAGGAGATCCGTCATGAACTACAAGAAGCTCACCACCACGCTCATCGCCGCCTGGTTCGTATTTGCTTTGTCCGCATCCGCCGTGCATCTGTTCAAGAACGATTCCGGCCGCGTCGGGCTCGCCGTCGCCATCGCTGCACTGACGCCGGTCATACTGTTTTCGTTATGGTTCGCGTCGTCGGCGACATTTCGACAATTCGCATTGTCGCTCAATCCCAAAATTCTGACCGTAACGAATACCTGGCGAATTATGGGATTCACCTTCGTCCTATTGGAAGCTCACGGCACCTTACCTGCGATATTCGCGTTCCCCGCCGGATACGGCGACATGGCGGTCGGCGCGACGGCCTCGCTTGTAGCCTGGCAACTCGCCAATTCCGCTCATCGTAACAGCTTCATTCTCTGGCAAGCCGTTGGAATTTTGGATCTGGTCACCGCCGTAAGCCTCGGCACCACCGCCGGCTTCATCAGCCCTCATAGCGCGTCCATGGTTGCCATGACGGAGTTGCCATTAAGCTTGATCCCCACATTCCTGGTGCCATTATTTTTAATCTTCCACGGAATCTGCATAGCCCAAGCCCGATCCTGGACAACCACGCCTCAACGCACTTTCCCAGCCGCCGGCCGAGTACACCAGTCCGCCGTGTGATCATCGAGGGAACCTCCCCACCTTTACGAAAAACGTAAAGGTGGGTCACCCGGGCGGCCGTTCGATCTATTCCGGGGCTTCTTAAGCGGCGGCGATTTGAGTTGGTGCGGGCTCCGCGGGTTTTCGGGCGGTGCGATTCGCGGGAAGTCCGGCGTCGCGAATTTTGTAGAGCAAGGCGCGATAGCTGATGTTCAGGGCCTTGGCGGCTTTTTTTCTATTCCAGTGGTGATTCTGCAAAACTTTCAGAATAATTTTGCGCTCGAGATCGCGAGTGGCCTGGCGTGTCACTTTCTTCAACGAAATAGGACCATCGAGATCGAGTTCCGGGATGGAATGATCGACGGGACGCGTCATTAAATCTCCGGTGATGACGTCTTCGCTGCCCAGAATCACGTAGCGCTTGATCAGGTTCTCGAGTTCGCGAATGTTCCCCGGCCAGTGATATTTCAGAAGAATTCCAAGCAAGTCGGCGGACAACGGCCGAGCCCGGCAGTTGTATTTGCGGTTGTAGTATTCGAGAAAATAGCAGCTTAGATCTTCGATGTCGGCGCGGCGCTCGCGTAACGGCGGCATTTGCAGGTTCACTACATTGATGCGGTAAAAAAGATCCTGCCGGAAGGTGCCGTTTTCGATTTCCACTTCCAGCTTGCGGTTGGTGGCACAGACGACTCGCACTTCGACTTTTTTATCTTCCTGAGCGCCGATGCGGCAGAATTGTCCATCCTGTAAGAGCTGTAGAAGTTTGGATTGCAGCGCCAAATCCAACTCGGAAATTTCGTCGAGAAATAAAGTGCCGCGATGGGCCATTTCGACGCGTCCTGGCTTGGATCCATAGGCACCGGTGAATGCCCCTTTCTCGTAGCCAAACAGTTCACTTTCCAACAAGGTGCCGGGAATAGCCGGGCAATTGACTTTGACGTAGGGTCCGGTTCGCCACGGGGAGCCGGTGTGTATCAGGCGGGCGACGATGTCTTTACCGGTGCCGCTTTCTCCCTCGATCAATATGGGAACGTTGGCGCTCGCCACTTTTTGGAGCCGGTGGCGCAGGGTCTGCATGGCCTCAGACTTGCCGAAGATCACGGCGTCGGGTGGAACTTCCCCTAAAGATTGAACCAGTGAATTTACCGAACTTGTGATCGCCATCTTTCGCCTGTGACTCCTTTTCCCTGCCCTGTTCTTAGCATCCCGATGCCCAAATGAATTTGACATGTTATCGCTAGCTAGGAAATCCAGGCGAAGACCTTTGAATTGATGGAGTTGTTGCCAGCTCACCCGCATTCACATCGCGTGCCTCTCGTGCGCAGAGAGAGTCTGATTTTCCCACATTGGCATGGGTAAAGCCTTTCACTTGGAAGAACGGGACTTCCGTGACTTGGGCGTGACCGAACGGGAATCCGTGGGTAGAGGCGCGGAGAACTTGAAACCTGTCAGGTAATAGTCGTCGACCCGCTCTACGCGGACAGTCTGAGCCGAAATGGAGCGCGAGGCCGCGGTTGAGGAAGCGGCCGAGGCCGGCGGAGCGCTGGGGATCTCCAGCACAATCGTGGTCGACGGCGATAAAGGGCGCGGCGTAGCGATC
The DNA here is from genome assembly GCA_963849315.1 of uncultured Acidobacteriaceae bacterium. GTDB lineage: Bacteria > Acidobacteriota > Terriglobia > Terriglobales > Acidobacteriaceae > PALSA-188. The sequence continues at coordinate 328,958 of CAWKGT010000003.1, forward strand.
AGGGCTCCGCCAGCCGAGATATTCAGGACGGATGCGAGTTCCAGGAATGGTGCGCCACTCTGATCTGCGCCGCGTAGAAAAATAGGGATAGGCAGCGGGAGGCGTGACCATTTACGCCGTTCGGTTTCCGGTGTTCCAGGCTTCAAACAGGTCCTCGGGGGGTTGGACACTCCCAGTTTGATCGCATTTGCGGTGCCAAACCCATGGCAGACGTCGCCTCCAGGAGAAAACAAACCTGAAACGAGTCCTGGCAGCCATTTGGTGGGCGTAAAGATTAAATCTCGGTCAATTTACGTTGATTTACGGGAAAAACCCAATGGCCACGGTAAACACACGGAAAATATAGGGGAAAGCGCGGATTCTTCGAACCTCGAAGCCGGACGATTTGAGCATTCTTACTGTGAGTTGTGGAAGGTCCAAGGAAATTGTTTTCCCTTTTGTGACCATCTATTTCCATTTTTCGTTGACACCCCTGGTTAGCTGACATAGCATTTTCCCAGCGCCAATAAAGCAGTTCCCTCCCCAAGTAAGAAATCACTAGCTTAGATTCGCCATGCCTGCGACACCTGAAAATTCGTGTGTTCCGACCAGCCCAAGCGTCAAGAAAACGGCGGCGCCGCACTTGCCTTCGGGAAAAGCTTCGGCCGAGTCGTGTGTCCTTCCGGCTTGCGCTCAGTTACAACAGCAGCATCATCAACTTCAGGAGCGGTTCCTCCGAACCAATAATGCGCTGGCATCGGCGGCGCACGATTTGAAAACACCCCTGGCCATTCTTAACGGATACGTTGAGCTGCTACAAAGTGAAAAGTTGGGAGAGTTGAATGACCGGCAGCGGGAAGTGATTGGCGATATGCGATCGAATGGACAGCGATTGCAGCATTTCATTGAGGACTTTCTGAGCTTCAGCGTGCTCGAAACGGGACAGATCAAATTGCGCTACGAAGCGGCCGACATGAATGCCTGCTTGTCGGAGGTTTGCCGCTTGTGGTCGCCGCGATTTAACGAGCGGAAGCTGGCGCTGTACTTTTTGGCGAACGACAAACTGACGGAATTTTCGTTCGACGTGCCAAAGGTTGAGCGGGTGGTTTCAAATCTTTTGGAAAACGCCTCGAAGTTTACGCCTTCGGGAGGGACAGTCTGGTTACATGCGGAGCCATATATGTGGGACCGCCGCGTGGAAAGAAGGTCGGAAGTAAAGGACGACCGCCGGCGCAAAAATAACCCGCTGCCGAACTCGGTGAAGGTCAGCGTATCCGACACAGGTCCGGGAATTCCTGCGGAGTATCACATTGAGGTATTTGACGACTTCTTCCGGGTGCCGCAAAACGCACGCCCGTCGGATGGCACGGGGCTGGGACTCGCGACGGCGAGAAGATTAGTGAACACCATGGGTGGCAAGATTTGGGTGGAAAGCGAACCGGGAGCGGGATGCAAGTTTTCATTCATTATCCCGATGACAGCGCTACACTCCGGCAAAGGATAAAGGAATGAACGAGACAGCCAAGATTTTACTGGTCGACGATGAACCCGGAATGCAGCGCTACATTCGGACGCTGCTAGAAGTGGATAACTACAAAGTGGAAGTTGCCAGCACCGGCGAGGAAGCTTTGGGGATGGTGCAAAAGGGCCTGCGTCCTGACCTGGTGCTGCTTGACCTGCTTATGCCGGGCATTGATGGGCTGCAAACCTTGGAGGAATTACGCAAGCTTCATCCGGCGCTAAAGGTGGTGATGCTTTCATGCGTTAGCGATACCCGCAAAGTGGTGCAGGCGATCAGGCTGGGCGCCCATGATTATCTGACCAAACCCTTTCAGAAAGCGGAATTGAATCGGCTGATCGATCAGTGCCTGGAGACGAACCAGCAAAATTATCCCGGTGAAGTAGAAGAACTCGCGGAAGATGTATTTTTTGTCGCCGCCAGTCCTGTTATGCGCAAGCTGCGGTCGCAAGCCGCATTGGTCGCGGTGGTGGATATCCCAGTGCTGATGTTGGGCGAAAGTGGGACGGGCAAGGAAGTCATGGCGCGGTTGATTCACAAGCTGTCGCCTAGAGCGCATCGCACTTTCCTGAAAGTGAATTGCGCGGCGGTGCCCGCAGATCTTCTCGAAAGCGAATTGTTCGGATATGAGCCGGGAGCGTTTACTGGAGCGACACATTCCAAACCGGGCAAGTTCGAGCTTTGCAACAAGGGAACGATTCTGCTGGACGAAATCGGCGAGATGCCTCCGGGACTGCAAGCGAAATTGCTGCACGTGCTGCAAGATCAGACTTTTTCGCGGCTTGGCGGACGGTCGGTAATCAAAGTGGATGTGCGCATTTTGGCGGCCACTAATATCAATATTCCCGAGGCGCTGGCCAACAAACGGCTGCGCGAGGATCTTTACTACCGGCTGAACGCGTTCACCTTGCAGATTCCTCCGCTGCGTGAGCGCAAGGAAGAAATTCCCATCCTATTGAAGCATTTTATGTCACGGATGTCGGAGCAATACGCGCGCGCCCCTCTGCCATTTACGCCGGATTTGATGCAGGCATGTCTGGCATATTCGTGGCCGGGAAATCTGCGCGAGCTGAATAATTTCATCAAGCGCTACCTGGTGTTGGGCGATGAGAAGTTGGCGATTCACGAGTTGCATCCTTCGGGCGGAGAGACTGGGATGGGCATCCCTGACCCGGCGCACCGCAACAACGGGGACGGGGTTGGCGGGCTCAAATCGCTGTCTCGCACCGCGAAAGACGAAGCCGAAGCGGAAGCTATCGCACGCGCCCTCGAGGAGACGAACTGGAACCGGAAGCAGGCGGCGGCCAAGTTGCAAATCAGTTACAAGGCGCTGCTGTATAAGATTCGGCAGTACGGAATTGCGCAAGCCACTACTACCCACCATAAGCTGTCCGCTGGCGCCTGAGAGATTTTGCGCAGAGCGACCAAATTATTTTGTCGCTAGACAGCTTAACGGTGAGAGCTCCCATATTCGCAATCCCTATCCCCCGATATGCACCATGGTCCGGGACGCGGGCACGAAGTCCGGCTCGCCGATGTGGTGGCGCTCTTCTTTTCGCATCACCACACCGCGAATGAACTCCGTCATATCTTCGTCCGAAGCGCCGCGTTGCATTAGTCCGTGCAGATCGTGATCCCAAGCGGAGAACAGGCAAGTGCGAATCTTTCCGTCGGATGTGATGCGAATGCGGCTGCAATGTCCGCAAAACGGATGGGTGACGGGAGCGATGATTCCAATTTCTCCAACGCCGTCGTCGAAGACATAGCGGCGCGCGGTCTCGCTGCGTCGACGAGGAATTTCGATGAGCGGCCGGAATTCCTTCATCCGGCTTACGATCTCATCGAGCGGGATAACCGTATTCGGAGCCCAGACCCGATCTTCTTCCAAGGGCATGAACTCGATGAAGCGGACCACGACGCCCTCGTCGCGGGCGAACAAGCCAAAGGGAATGACCTGATCTTCATTGAATCCTCGCATCAGGACACAATTAACTTTTACCGGCCATAATCCGCAGTCGCGGGCCGCACGAATCCCTGCCAGTACGTTTTCGTATCCGTTAGCGACACGAGTGATGCGGGCGAAGCGATCAGGATCGACCGCATCCATGCTAACGGTGACGCGACTGAGCCCCGCGTCTTTGAGCGGCTGCGCCATGTCCGCAAGAAGATGGCCGTTAGTTGTGATTGCAATGTCGAGAATCGTTCCCTCTTTAGTCCGGAGCTTCGCCAACTCGAGTACAAATTCGATGACTCCTTTGCGCAAAAGCGGCTCGCCGCCGGTAATACGAACCTTGCTAATCCCAATCCCGGCGAGCACGCGCGCCATTCGCAAATAATCCGCAAACGGGAGATCACCGTACATCGCGCCTTCATTTCCCGTTCGGCAGTAAACGCATTTGTAATTGCAGCGGTCGGTGATGGAGATGCGCAGATCGGTAATGGCGCGCCCGAACTTGTCGGTGAGAGAGAGGACGTCGTTGGTCGTTCGCCGTTGGTCGTTGGCTAGGGCGACTGAGGACATAAGTGATCACAACTGGAAGGACACGCAGGCGGGCAGATGCTCGCGGAGCGTTTCCTTTCCAATGGCTTCTCTCGAAGCCGGGAGGCGATGGCGTTTTCCCCCATCACCCGTGGGAAATGTGGCGCGGGGATTCTTGCCCGCGCGCTCTTTCCACTGCCGCCAGAGCCAAGGTATGCCCACAGGCCAAGGCGGTCGGAAACTCAATCATTATAGATGCGCGGAGATGCCCAGGCGGATGAAGGCAATCTTTAGCGAGATGCGCGCTTCGATTTAATGAGAGTCGAACATCCCCATCTGTCACGTCGGGTGAGGACGCCCGTCTCTACTCGGATCAAATTATGGCTTCTCAGATTTAGTCACGGATCTTTGTATCGCCCCTTCCGCCAAAGGAGCCATAACTTTAAATCCCGCCGCGTTAGGATGCAGACCGTCGTCGCTCAAATCTCCTTTCAGCATCCCTTTATCGTCGACCACAGCACTGAAATAATCGAGATACACGTATCCATTGCTAGCGCAATATGCTTTCAGCCAGGTATTCAATTCCAGAATTTTCGGCGTGGGCCTCTGCGCGTAAAAATCCGCTGCCCGTGGAGAATAATTATTTACCGGCAGCAACGACGCGAAGATGACTCGAATGTCATGCAGGCGTGCGAGTTCAGCCATGGTGGCGTAATTGGCCTCGATATCCGTCAACAGCATTGGCCCGGTATTACCGGCAATGTCGTTGGTGCCCGCAAGAATTAGCACTACTTTCGGATGCAGATCAATCACATCCTCGCGGAAGCGGACTAGCATCTGCGGCGTGGTTTGGCCTCCGATGCCGCGATTGATGTAAGGCTTGCCGGGAAAATAATCAGGCAGCTTCCAAATGTCGGTGATCGAATCTCCGAAAAACACAACGCGCGATTCGTTGGCCGCGGGCGCCGGTAGGCTGGCATTGGCGTCACGATAGCGTGCCAATTGGCCAAAGTCGTTCGTGTAGACCGCAATGCGCGAAGCGCGATACTGATCGAGACCCGGAAAGCCGGTGGATGGCATCGTGACTTGCGGCCCTTGGGCCATCGATAATGGAAGCGCCACCGACCCTACTAGCAGGATTGTTACTAGCGCACAAATTGTTCGCAATTTCATAGTCTCCTCACATTCCGTCGTAGTTCGGACCGCCCCCACCTTCGGGCGGGACCCAGGTGATGATCTGATATGGATCCTGAATATCGCATGTTTTGCAGTGTACGCAGTTTGAGGGATTCAGGGTGATGCGTTTTCCGTGCGGCTGTTCGGAATCATCAACTAATTCATAAACATTTGCGGGACAGAAATTCTGGCAGGGGCTGCCGAATTCTTTGACACATCGGCTGTTGCAAATATTCGTATCGTGAATGATCAAATGCGACGGCTGATCTTCTTCATGCCTCGTGCCCGAATGATAAAGGTCAGTGAGCTTATCGAACGTAAGTTTTCCGTCGCCACGGGCTGGACCGAGTAAGTGAGCTTCGCTACCGCCGTCTGCGGGCAAGTCGGCGAGTTTTTTCATGCGCTGGTGGCCTGCGGTCGCGGGGTATCGGCCGCGAAGCCCACGTCCGCCGGTGAACTGTTGCAAGCCCGCGTGAAACATGCCGCGCCAGAATCCGTGCTCGAATCCCTGATGGAAGTTGCGGACTTTCCAGAGCTCTTCTTTGATCCAGCTATTTTCTACGCGCGTCTGAAAATCGCCGAGCTTCGCCGCTAAAAAATCAGAACCCTTCAGTGCCTCAAAAGCGGCTTCCGCGGCGAGCATTCCGCTCTTGATCGCGAGGTGAATTCCCTTCAAACGCTGCGAGTTAAGAAATCCCCCCGAGTCGCCGATGATCATCCAGCCATCGCCCGCCAGCGGCGGCATCGCCCACCATCCGCCATACGGAAGTGATTTGGCTCCGTAGCGAATCATCTTCCCGTCTGCGAGCAATTTTGAAACGAGCGGATGCTGCTTGAAATCCTGAAGCACATGTTGCGGGTCTAATCGCGGGTCGGGATAATCGAGGCCGGTAACGAATCCCAGCGAAACTATGTTGTCGTTGCCGCCATAAATCCAAGCGCCGCCGTATTCTTTAGACGTGAGCGGCCAGCCCATCGTATAGATCACTTCTCCAGGCGAGATTCTTCCGGCGGGGAGCTCCCACAATTCTTTTATTCCCTGCCCATAAGTTTGCGGATTGCGACCTTTCGCCAAATCCAATTTCGCCACGAGTTGCTTCGTTAGCGATCCACGCGGGCCTTCGGCGAGAATCACAATATTTGCGTTGATGTCATAGCCGGGCTCGAAGTTCGACTTGGGCCGATTTTCCTTATCCAGTCCTTTGTCGTCCGTGCGAACTCCAGTTACTCTGTTCCCGTCAAATAACAGCGCCGATCCGGCGAAGCCGGTGAAGATGGTGATCCCAGTCTCTTCGACTTTGCTTCCCAGCCACTTAACAAATCGATTGAGAGAAATGACGTAATTGCCATGATCGCGAAGCGGCGGCGGCGTGATGGGAAATTTGAATTGGCTTTTTTGGGTCAGAAAATAGACGGATTCTTTTGTGACTTCGGCATCGAGGGGCGCTTCTTTCTCGAATCCGGGGAGCAATTCGCGCATGGATCGCGGATCAAGCAGCGCCCCGGATAAACAATGCTGGCCGACTTCGCGCGCCTTTTCGAGAACGTAAATATTTTCTTTGCTCAACGGCGAGTCGGGATTTGCCGCATTATATTGATCGATCAGTTGCGACAGCCGCAGAGCGCAAGCCATCCCGGAGGGTCCGCCACCGACGATGACCACATCGGCCGGCATCTGCGGACGGTCAATATTTTCGACAGGCTTGCGGAAGATCAGCATTTAGTGGTCAGTTGTCAGCTCTCCGCCTAACAACTTCGTTTTCAGGCAAAGACCCTGCGTCGCATGGCGGTAATTATTATGATATAGGGATGACTGAATTACCTAGCGGCTCGCCAGACTGGCTATCCCGCCCAAGCCGAGCAATCTTTGGTCCGCCGTCACCAAAGTTAACTTCAGAACCTTGGCGGTAGCTGCCAGGAAGCGGTCCGCCGGATCAGCGTGAGGCAGGGACAGCGCGAAGCCGGTGCGAACTATTTCCTGAGTCAGCGGAGCTTCTCGTAGTTGATCAGCAGCGCGCTCGACCCAAGCTAGCGGGTCACCGACACGGATGCGTCCCTTTTGCATCAGCGCAAGAGCTTCCCAAACGCTGACCGGAGACAGCCAGAGATCGTTTTCGTTATTCGACAACTCTCGTGCTGCATTTTTCCCTATCCGCTTCGGATCCGATTTGCTCCAAATCCAGATATGAGTATCGAGAAGCAGGTTCAATCGCGGGAGGCCTCGATCTCTTGCAGATCAATGATAGGAGAAACTATATCGCCCACGATCTCGGAGGTCCCGACCATGTCTCCCAAAAACTTTCGCTTGCGGTTGGGTCCGGCCGGAATGACTTCTGCAACTGGGCGGCCATGACGGGTAATTCGTAGAGGCTGCCGCGTCTTGTGCACTCGTTCAATCAGTCCAAGGCACTTAGCTTTGAACTCGGAGATTGAAACATCATTCATGACCATTATTTTATCCATGGTCAATAAAGTAGTCAACATGAGTAAAGCCCAGTCGACCCTCTGCGAACACGCAAGAATGGGCCGGCCTATGAAGGCGTTTTCGCCTTCTTAATTTCTTCGATCAACGGCGGAACGATATCGAACAAGTTTCCTACTACGGCGAAGTCTGCAATTTCGAAGATTGGCGCTTCGGAATCTTTATTGATTGCGATGATCGAGCGCGCGCCCTTCATTCCCACAATGTGTTGAATCGCGCCGCTGATCCCCAAGGCGAGATAGAGTTTCGGCGCAACTGTTTGGCCCGACGAGCCAATCTGACGATCCATAGGCAGCCATCCCGAATCGCAAATGGGACGGGATGCCGCCAATTCGCCCCCCAGGGCGTCTGCCAACTGCTTTGCGATGTCGATGTTTTTGTGTTCCTTGATTCCGCGGCCAACTGAAACGATGATCTCGGCCTGGGTCAAGTCGACGGCTTGTTTGGCTTCTTTGAATACTTCTTGCGGTTTAGTGCGGACGGCTTCATCGGAGATTTCGAGGTTCATTGTGTCCACGGGTGCGGCCGCTTGGCCAGATTCAACTTTGTCTGCGCGAAACGCGCCGTTCTGAAACGTTATGAACCAGGGGGCGTCGCAGGCGAAGCTTACATCGGCGACGAATTTTCCCTGGAACATCTGGCGCGTAAACAGCAGCTTCTCGCCATCCTTCTTATAGCCGATGCAATCGCTGATGACGGTGCGTCCCATGGCGGTGGCAAGTTGGGGGATGAAGTCGCGAACCTGATAAGTGTGCGGCAGGATAACGAGGTTGGGATGAGACGCCTCTATCAACTGCTTCAACGCCGTAACGAAAGCACCGGGCGTGTAAGGTTCCAGCTTCGGAGATTGGACTGCATGTACTTTGGAAACCTTCTTAGTCGCGATCTCTGCGGAAATGTCTGAAATCGAGTTGCCTGCGATCGCCGCCTCTAACGGCCATCCGGTTTCGGCGGACAAAGCCTGGCCGGCGGCGAGCGTTTCCCACGAAGCGCGGTTCAGTTTACCCTGGCGTTGTTCGAGGATGACAAGAATCATTGATGTCCGAATGTGATGCTTGTGGGCCCACAAATTATCAAGGCCGGCAGATTTTCGCGGGCAGGAGTGCCCGCGCCATACAAGCTAATCCACACAAGCTAATCTGTCAGGCCACCGCGCTTGTGTGCTCCAACTATTAACAAGGTCAGGCCGAGAAGTCCCTGTCCCAGCACCCACCACATCCACATGTGCGAACCGCTGCGCAGTCCGACGTACACGAACGAGCACAATATAAAAGCGAACCAGAGCAGAATTTTTCCGGCCGTCATCATGACCGACCCGACGCGCTCTTCGCCCGCCATCCCCGCCTCTTCCATTCTCATTAAATCTTTTCCGCCCATATGTTTAATGTTCTCCGATCGAATCAGAAATAATTACAGCACATGGATTTCATTGCGCAGTTTATCCACTAGTTTTTTGGCAATTTCCGAAGGCGTGCCTTCCAGGTATTCGGTATTTTTCGTTTTTTCGGGAATGTACATGCGTTCGATTTTCTGCAGATTGCGGGCGACCACCGATTTCACATCGTCCATCGAAACTTTCCGCATCGGCTTATTCTTCGCCTGTTTGATGCCGATCAGGGTCGCATAGCGAAGTTTGTTGATGCCAGACTGGATGGTCAGAACGGCCGGCAATGGCATATCGACGAATTGAAAATATCCCGCTTCGAGTTCGCGCTTTACGCGGATGCCATTCTCGTTCTTTTCGATCTGCATGATGATGGTGGCGTGCGGCCAGCCGAGAAGTTCCGCGAGAATAACTCCGGTCTGCGCGTAACCGTAATCGTCAGATTGGAGTCCAGTAAAAATCAGATCGAACTTTTCGTCCTTTATTACTTCTGCGAACGCCCGCGCGGTATTGAATGCGTCCAATCCGACGAAGGCGTTATCTTCCAGATGGATCGCCCGATCAGCGCCTTTAGCCAGGGCTTCCCGCAATACTTGTTGTGAACGCGACGGCCCGGCGGTAATGGCCACCACTTCCCCGCCATTTTTTTCTTTCTGCCGCAGCGCTTCTTCCAGGGCGTAAGCGTCGGGTTCGTTTACTTCGTAGGACACGTCCTCGCGAATCCAGGTGCCCGATTCATTCAGCTTGAGCGGAGCATCTTTTTGCGGCACCTGCTTAATGCAAACCAGAATCTTCAATCGCAACTCCGAAATTTTCTCAGGCTCTTGGATGCGCGAATTAGAAGTATAAACGACTCGCACCTCCATCCGGTTCGGCGCTACTTCATTTCAATTTCACAAACAGCAAAACGAAAATCGCCCAGACGCCTACGGTCAGCGGAAACTGCACCAGCGATTGCATTTCGGTGGCATTTTGTTTGGGCAGCGCAAAGGTTAAGGCAAACATGGCCAAAGCGGTAAGCACTCCAAGCACTAATTTAGATTTCCATCCCATTGTCGATTCCTCCATGGATTCACCCGCGACCTTCCGCGAGGTTCCTCATATCCAGCGCAAGAGTATACCTGCCATGCACTTGGCGCACGAATAATCGGGCAATCCGATCGTCGCGCCCCGGCGTACTTGTTATGCAGCAACGAAAGGGAGGAACAACGTACATGACTAAGAAAATGACAGGCTTATTGTTGGGCATGATTGTGCTGATGACGGCTTTTGCCGTGGCCCAGAAGGACCCGATGGTCGGTGGCCAGGAGATGTATCCCACCAAAAACATCGTGGAGAACGCAATGAATTCGCCGGACCACACTACGCTGGTCGCCGCGGTAAAAGCGGCCGGATTGGTCGAGACTTTGGAAGGCCCCGGACCATTCACCGTTTTCGCGCCCACTAACGAGGCGTTCAACAAGTTGCCCGCGGGCACGGTCGATAATCTGCTCAAACCCGAAAACAAAGACATGTTCGTCAAAATACTCACCTACCATGTCGTTGCAGGAAAACTAAGCGCCGCGGATTTGAAGAAGCAAATTAAGGAAGGCGGCGGGCAGACGTCTTTGAAAACCGTGAGCGGCGGGACTTTAACCGCAATGATGCAAGGCAAAAACATTGTACTGAAAGACGAAAAGGGCGACACCGCCAACGTCACGATTGCGAACGTGTTTCAGTCCAACGGAGTGATTCACGTGATCGACACCGTGCTGATGCCAAATTAATAACGACTCTCCGAGGCAGGCCGGAATTATCGAACGATTTGCTATCCACTCTCCGCAATTGTCGGAAAGTGGATTTTTTATTGCCGATACTTTGATAGCACGCCTTCACTGGAAATCACTCCTTCGAGTTTTCCAAAATCGGCGCGGCTTACCACTGGGACTAAAGGTGCTTGATTTACGTATCGCAATGCGACGTCGAGGGGGAGATCGGGATGCAAAATCGGCAATGGCGGGGTGGTGAGAATCGATCCCAGATTCATTTCTAATTTACCCTCGCCGACCGCTTTTTTCAGCAAATCCTTCGTTAGAAATTTCCACCCCGTGGGACTCAACCGCACCAGAAAGGTATCGGCCGCCGATGCCTGAATTCTCTCGTGCGCGCCTTGAACCGTCTCTCGCGAATCGAGCACCGGACCCGCTGGGGCCTGCATGGCGTCTTCAATCCGCAGAATACTTTCTTCGCGCTGCTCCTCCATTGACGGCAGATCCAACCCGTCTTGCCTCGATAACAAGTCAAAAATTGGGACCGGTTGCAGGCCGCGCGAGATCACATATGCGACGGTGTTTGCGATGATCACGGGAACGATAATCGAATATTCACCGCTGACTTCGAGCACCATGAATACCGAAGTCATCGGAGCGCGCAGAAATCCTGCGAAGAGCACTCCCATCCCGACCAGCGCGTATGTTCCGGTCGATCCGGTGAGGTGCGCGCCCCAAAAATGGCGTTCGATGCCGCCCACAGCGCCGCCTAACATCGCTCCGATAAACAGCGTGGGCGCGAACATTCCACCGGGTGTTCCGGTGGTGAATGAAAGCGTGGTGGCCAGAATTTTCAGTCCGGCGAGTGCGGCCAGCATTTGCCATTTGAACTGGTCGTGCATGGCCTGATCCATGTATTCGTAGCCCGCGCCCATGACCTGTGGGGCGCCCAAATAGCCGATCAGACCAATGATGAGACCGGCTACCGCTGGCTGGAAGTATTGTGTCCAGCGTGGCAAGGCTCGGAGCCGGGGACGAAAATATGCGATACCTTTAGCGAAAATGACGGAAGCGATACCGCCAACCAGTCCCAGCAAAGCATAAGCGATGAGTTCCCAGGGACGCGCCAAAGTAATCGCCGGAATGCGGAATAAAGGTTGCGATCCGAGAAACCAGCGCACGACCACCACGCTCGATATTGCCGCCAGCACGACGGATCCGAGAATGCCGGCGCTCCATCGTCCAATAACTTCTTCAATCACGAATAGAACCGCTGAGATCGGTGCGTTAAAAGCGGCAGCCAATCCGGCAGCCGCGCCGACAGGGGCGAGCAAGCGCAATTTTTCTCTTGAGAGTTCCATGCGGCGGCCTAACCCTGATGCCAAAGCGGCGCCAATTTGCAACGATGGATCTTCCGGGCCTAGCGAATGCCCGGCCCCAATCGCCAGCGCGGAAGTAAGAAATTTTCCGACCGCCGTGCGAAACGGAATGTAGCCGTTAAAAATGTAAAGCGCGGATTTGGTTTGGTTGACTCCACTGCCGCGCACCAGCGGAAAAACATGGATAACCACCACAGCCAGCAGAAGGCTAACGGCGGCCGGAACGATCAAAAGTCGCAAACTGTGCGCCTGAGGAACCGGCCCGAGAAGGGCGATGCGGGTCCAGTCAATCGCCAGGCGAAAACAGACAACAGCAAATCCGGAGAACAATCCAATAAAAACAGCCAGCATCAGGAAAAAACGGTCTTCGCGAAAAGTTGCGTCCAACGAAATACGCACCCGTGAGCGGCTGGGAATCTCAACCGCTGGCAGATCGGCAACGGGAGTTGTAATGGAGATCGACGAATTACTCATCGGTCGGCACCGTCTCGATCCTGGCCGATTAAGAGCAGCGCTTGATCAATATCCGTAAGCTCGCAGTCTTTCTGCGTCTGCTGTTCAACTTCGAAGACCAGATTCATCATTTGCTCAGCCTTTTCAGATTCCGTGGTTGCGCTTCTTCGCGACGGCTTTGCGTTGAGCGCATTCCAACTCTGGCGGAGCGAGTTAACATCGAGCGTGCCAGCCGATCCTGGGTTTGCCTCTGGGGTCGCACTCGCGCCTGCTCCCGGTAGTTTTTCACACCGGTCCAATCGTTCTCCGGCAGCCTTAAATGCCTCCTGAATGCGCCGTTCGCGTTCCGCACCAGAGATCCAATGAATAAAGGGATCAGTCTCAATGATCAACCTGGCGATCGTGAGCTTTTCTTCTAGCTGAGTATTAAGGTGATTCAATTTCGTGGCGGAACTCAAATATTTCTCGGCAGTAGCGTAGCGATGCAACTCGAATGCGCATTCCCCGGCGCCTTCTTCGGCCTCTACATTTTCCTTGTCGTGCTGAAGAATAGTTTGATATTCAGAGAGCGCGTGTTCATAGTCGCCAAGGTTGGCAAATCTTTCCGCTACTTGAATTTCAAGCTCGGGATTGCGCGGAAGCGACGCCGCGAGGGTGATCAGTTCGGCCTGCGCCTGGGGCAAAGCATTTTGCCGCAGCAGGAAATCGATGAGTTCAAATCGTGCGTCGCGGCGATGGGTTTCTGGATCCGAGTTCCAGACTCCATACGTGGCATTGTGATAATAGTGGATCGCTTCGGCAGTATCGCCTTCCCTGACCGCAAGACGCCCGAGGGCCAGATTGACCGAGGCATCGTCGGGCGAGCTTTCCCAGAGTCCAAGCAAATATGATTTAGCTTCGGGAATTTTGCCCGTATCCCTAAGCGCCCGAGCCAGACTGAGCTGATAAAGAAAATCAGTTGGATCGTATCCCAGCGCGGCGCGAAAATAAGCCACGGCGCCGTCGGGCTTTCCCGAGTTGAGTTGTTCCTGACCATCCGCATAGAGATGGCGCGCCAGCGCTTTCTGCTCCTCCCGAAATCGGTGAACGAGATGACTCACGGCAAAGAATGCCAGCAGGGCGGCGACCGAGAGGATGGACACAACCACGGGCGGACGCCGCAGAATGGATTTCAGTCGCGCAAGGGTGAAGGCCGCGGGCACGTAATCATCCTAAATTAAACCCGCCATCTTGTTCTGAAGACACGATGCCAACATTAATACCGACTCGGCGACTGCACGTAGGAACCGCTCTCTCCCGCTATAATGGCGGCACTGTGGCGCTCGCCCCCGGCACCAAACTCGGTCCGTACGAAGTGCTCTCGCCCCTCGGAGCGGGAGGCATGGGTGAAGTTTACCGGGCCCGCGATACCCGCCTGGACCGAATCGTCGCGGTGAAGATACTGCGATCGCACTTGTCGGATGACGCCGAAGCCAAAGAGCGTTTTGATCGCGAAGCGAAAGCCATTTCTTCGCTGAGTCATCCCAACATCTGCCATCTCTACGATGTCGGTGACCATGAAGGAAACAATTACCTCGTAATGGAGCACCTGGAGGGTAAAACCCTCCTGGAACGATTGTGTAAGGGACCGATGCCACTCGACCAATCTTTGAAGGCGGCGATTGAAATCTGCGAGGGGTTGGAGAAAGCGCACCGTAGCGGCGTCCTGCACCGCGATCTAAAACCCGGCAATATCATGCTGACCAAGACCGGCGCGAAATTGATGGATTTCGGCTTGGCCAAGCCGGTCGAGCCACCCGCCACTCCTGCTTCCGGTCTGGCTATGACGATGAGCGCGACCGGGGCGAGCAATCCGCTGACTGCGCAGGGCAAGCTGCTGGGCACATTCCATTACATGTCGCCGGAACAGGTGGAAGGGCAGGAGGCAGATATGCGCTCCGACATCTTTTCCCTCGGCGCAGTTCTCTACGAAATGCTGACCGGAAAACGAGCGTTCGAAGGCAAGACAACCGCCAGCGTGATTGCCGCCGTACTGGAGCGCGATCCGGTTCCGCTCTCAAGGATGCAACCGACGCTTCCCCCGGCGCTCGATCGTGTTGTGAAAACCTGTCTGGCGAAGGATCCCGATGAACGTTTTCAGACCGTCCATGATCTCAAGCTGCAACTGAAATGGATCGAAGAAGGCTGGGTTTCATCGCCCACGCAGGGGCGAGGCATATCCGGAAGAGAGAAATCTGAAAAATTGAGCTGGGTCGTTGCCGCCTCTCTAGCGCTGTGCCTGTTTGTTTTTGCCGGGTGGATCTTCCGGCACGCGCACGGAGCGCAACCCGCGGCTGCGCTCGCCTTCATTCCTCCTCCACCGGAAACTCATTACCTTGCCTTCGGATTCGGCGCTGGCCCGGTAGCGGTTTCTCCCGATGGAAAAAATCTCGCCTTCTCCGCAATTGATCAAACCGGGGCTATCAAGCTCTGGATACGGCCGCTGGACGCGCATGACGCCGAAGCATTGCCCGGCACCGAGAATGCATCCTGGCCGTTTTGGTCGCCGGATAGCCGCACCCTCGGTTTCTTCGCCGGCGGCAAGTTGAAGACGCTCGACGTCGCCAGCGGAAACCTCCAGGTATTGAGCGAAGTCTCGCCCCAGGATGGCGGCGCCGCGTGGAGCTCTAACGGCACCATACTTTTCACCAGCAATGCTGCATCTCTGGGCTCGGGCTACGGTGGGCGGCCACTCTACAGCGTCTCAGCCACGGGAGGAAAGCCGCAGCCGGTTGGACCACTCGCTTCGGATGAAACGGCCGAAGGCTTCCCGGATTTTCTTCCCGACGGAAAGCATTTCCTCTACGCCTCGCAGGATCAGCCTTTCCAATTTCACATCAAGATAGGTTCCCTCGATTCTTCGGAAAGAAAGCTGGTACTGGACGATGCTTCGCGGCCACATTATTCCGCCGGCTTTTTGCTTTTTGTCAGACAGGGCAAGCTCTTCGCTCAGCATTTGGATCTCGACTCAAATACGCTCTCAGGCTCGGCGGTTCCGCTCGTGGATTGTTCCAGTTACTCTATCGGCGGCCGTTCGGTTCTCGCTTTTCAAGCCACCTCGCTAAAGACACGCCTGCAATGGTTTGACCTCGAAGGCAAGCCGCTAGGCAGTATTGGACCAGTTTCAGAGTACGTTGACGCAAGATTATCGCCCGATGGCAAACAAATTTTGACCGTGATAAGTCCGCAGGCGAATTTTCGCAAAGATGCGGCGGTGGGCGCCGATTTGTGGTCCCTGCCAGTTGCGGGAGGCGTCAGCCGGCGGCTGACTTTCGGCCCCGGCTGGAAAGGGTGGTCGGTGTGGTCTCCGGATGGAAAGTACATTGCCCACTCTGCCGAGCCCGACGGCAATGAGCGGTTCGTGCGCTTGCCGGCGAATGGGTCCGGTGCGGAAGAAACACTGTTGAAGCTGGCCCCTGAGTTTTCAGTAGCCGCGGTGCAAGATTGGTCGCGCGACGGACGCTATATTGCTTACTACGCCTTCAATAGTAAAGACGGCCGGGCGGAAAATTGGATACTGCCGCTGTTCGGTGACCGCAAGCCATTTGTGCCTGCTCCGTCAACGGCTGACCAATACGACGCGCAGTTTTCTCCAGACGGTCACTGGCTGGCTTATTTTTCGTATGAGACCGGACGGCCCGAAGTCTACGTCGTTCCGTTTCCCGGCGCGGGCGGAAAATATCAGATTTCACAAACCGGCGGTTGGAATTTGCGCTGGGGTAGAAAAGATCAGCTCTTCTTCTCGACCACAGGAAACCAATTAATGGAGGCGGACCTGACTCTCACCCCACAGTCGCTTGAGGTGAAAGCATTGCGGCCGCTTTTTGCCATGAACCTGCCAGAGCTGACTGCGCCCTTATTCGACATAACCGCCGATGGCCGTCGCGTGCTGGCCGTGACCCCAGCCAGAGACGAGTCAACCTCAATCGGCCTGCTGCTAAATTGGACGACTGCGGCGGCGAAACAGTAAACAATATTCACGATGAAACCGTTTAACCGATGAATAACTCAGCGTGGCATCCACGGAAAATAGGCGAGAAATTTTTGGGCCGCCGACGAAAATATCGTCGGCATCTCACAAAGTCGCCATTTTTAATTTTCTTTCTAGCAACCACGGTTTGGGGCGGACAGCAATCTGCTCCGCCTTCAACCGGGCCGCGGCCTGCATCTTCCGCCGAACAAAACACTCCGACCGCCGCTTCGCAAGATCCCGATAAGCCGCTGCCGCAGGATGAAGGCGCTGCTGGCCTGAAACAAACTCTGCTCCGCTTGCAGACCACCGCTCGCCTGCTGCAAATCGACGCTCATCCCGATGATGAAGATGGCGGCATGCTGACGCTGGAATCGCGCGGCAAAGGCGTCTCCACGACTCTGCTGACCCTGAATCGTGGTGAGGGCGGACAGAACCGCGTTGGCAGCAATTTATTCGATGTTCTGGGTGTACTGCGGACACTAGAAGTGTTGGCCGCGGATCGTTATTACGGAGTGACACAGCGATTCACGCGTGTCGCTGATTTCGGATTTTCCAAGACTCCTGAAGAAACCTTTGAGAAGTGGGGAGGGCATGACCCCGCGCTATCCGACATCGTTCGCGTGATCCGGACGTTCCGTCCCGATGTGATCGTTGCCCGCTTCAGCGGCACGGAGCGCGATGGACACGGCCATCATCAGGCGTCGGCAATTTTGACGCGAGAAGCATTTCACGCCGCCGCCGATCCTAAACGCTTTCCGGAACAAATCAGCGACGGTCTTTTGCCCTGGCAGGCAAAGAAGCTCTACATCGGCAATGTTTGCGGATTCGGCGCCAGCACATGTCCTGAAGAAAACTACACTCTGAGGCTCAACACTGGCGAGGTTGATTCCGCGCTGGGAATGTCTTACGCGCAATTTGCCATGGAAGGCTTGCGCCACCAGCTATCACAAGGCGCGGGCGGATGGTCAATGCCGTCTGGTCCCCGGTACACCTATTACAAGCTCGTAGAATCGGTTTTGCCCAAAATCACCAGTGGCCACGAGAACAATTTTTTCGACGGCATCGATACATCTTTACCCGCACTCGCAAATCGCTTGGGCGACGACGCCAGAAAATTGCCGCATTTTCGGTCGGACTTGCGTGACATTCAAATAGAGATCGAGGGTGCAGGTCAACAGGGTTCTCACATCAATCGCGCGGCGCCTTCTTTGCTGGCCGCGCTGCATCATTTAGAAATCTTAATCACTTCAGTAGCAAGCAGTTCTTTGGATTCGCGGCAGAAACTTGATCTCACAACTGTTCTCGAGGAAAAGCATCAGCAGTGCGAAACCGCAGTAGACCTCGCTATGGACATCTCTCTTGACGCAACCGTCGCGCCCCCAAGCGGATCACCATCGAAATTGCCGTCTGAACCCGACGCTCTTACGACAGTCTCGCCCGGACAGCGATTCACGGTGTTGGTGAAGTTTCACAACGGCTCAAAATATCCCATCAGGATTGAGAAGTTGTCCGTCGAATCGTCTCAGGATTGGGTTACCGGCAGCTACAAGGGCGACAATCGCGACTTCATAAAAGCTGGCGACGATTTTTATGCCAACTTTCGCTTGAAGGTTCCCCAAGATGCGCCAGCGACTCGTCCCTATTGGCATCGCGATGATCCCGAGACCCAAAGCCTCAACACGGTTGATGACGAGAACTACGCGACTTTGCCGCTGCCTCCACCACCATTGCGCGTACATGCCGATTATCGCATTACCGGTCGCGCAGATTTATCCATCGCGGGATTTCAAATTAAAGGAACCGATGGTCCCCGGGCCGCAATCTCCAGCCCCGTGCGCGTTCCGTTCGTCGAAAAAGACGGAGACGAACGTGATCCCACGCTCGCCGTAGCCCCGGCATTCTCGGTCATGCTAGAGCCTGGAACGCAAATAATTCGAACCGATGGGACGTCGGCCAAAGTGGTTAAAGTTGAAGTGCGCAGCAACGTTTCCGAACCGGCGAAGGGCAAGCTGAGGCTGAACGTTCCACCCGGCTGGAAATTTGAGCCGGACAATTTAACAGTTGAGTTTCACGGGCGCGGCGAAAAGCAGGAATTTGAATTCAAGATATTTCCGGACAACTTAAAAGAAGGTAGAGCTAATGTTCGCGTAATTTTTGACTCTGGCGGCAGGCGTTTCATCGAAGGCTACACGCTCGTTACCCGTGACGATCTGGGCACGGCTTACTACTATCAGCCTGCGGTGCAGCACATCAGCATGGTCGATGTGAAAATTCCATCTCAACTGATGGTCGGTTACATCATGGGCGCGGGCGATAATATTCCGGCCGTCCTGACGCAAATTGGCATGAACGTTACGATGATCCCTCTGGAAACTATCGCCACGGAAGACTTGTCAAAGTATGGGACGATCGTGCTGGGGATTCGCGCCTACGACACGCGAAAAGATTTAGTCGAGAACAATGCGCGGTTTTTGAAGTATGTTTCGGACGGCGGCACGCTCATCGTGCAATACAACGCCGGCGTCGGCGATTTCAACAGTGAGCATCTGACGCCCTTCCCCGCAGAACTGAGTCGCGAGCGCGTCACGGTCGAAGAAGCGCCGGTCGATATTCTTCAACCGCAGGATAATATTTTTCATTCTCCAAATCAGATTACCGCACATGATTTTGACGGATGGGTGCAAGAACGCGGCCTCTACTTCATGAATAAGTGGGACGGCCATTTTCAACCGCTGCTCGCCTGTCATGATCCGGGACAAACGCCACAGGAAGGCGGTCTGTTGCGCGCGCAATATGGAAAGGGAATTTACATCTATACCGGCTACGCGTTTTTCCGCCAACTTCCCTATGGGGTTCCGGGAGCAATTCGGCTGTTCGTGAATCTGTTAAGTTCAGGTCATGAAGCCGGTGCTCCGAACGCCGCTAGTCCACCGTCCCCTTGAACTTTCGACATAATTATTTTTTTCAGCTTGTGCGCGTCTCTCCCAATGCCCGATTCACTTCATCCCGAAAATTCCCCGAAGTTGATTCGGGGCATTGGCCTCTCCAGCGCAATCGCGCTCAACATGACCGACATGATTGGCGTCGGCCCCTTCATCACTCTGCCGCTGATTGTGGGCGCGATGGGCGGCCCTCAGGCCATGCTGGGATGGATTGCCGGCGCGATCTTCGCCATCTGCGACGGATTGGTCTGGGCCGAATTGGGCGCCGCCATGCCCGGGTCGGGCGGCTCTTATCATTATTTGCGCGAAATCTATGGCGCAAAAACTTTGGGAAAATTTATTTCGTTTTTGTTTATCTGGCAGCTCTCTTTTAGCGCGCCCCTCTCGATCGCTTCCGGCTCCATCGGTCTCGCAGGCTACGCCTCCTATTATTGGCCCGGACTCGAACGCCAATATCTCGCGCGCGATTGGAGCCGCCAAATCCCACTTGCGGGTCCGATTCATTTTCATTGGATAATCTCCGGCGCAACGCTACTCGCAGTGGGAGTGGTCGCCATCGCCGCGATTTTTCTCTACCGCAAAATAACCAGCATAGGATGGTTATCGAAAACGCTATGGCTCGGTGTAATCCTCACCATAGTATGGATTATTTTTGCCGGACTCACGCATTTCAACCGCGCCCAGGCATTCAGCTTCCCTCCTGGCGCGTTCACACTCTCGCGCAATTTTTTTATCGGCCTGGGGTCGGCCATGCTCATCGCCACCTATGATTATTGGGGCTATTACAACGTTTCCTTCCTCGGCGAAGAGGTAAAAAGTCCCGAGAAAACAATTCCACGGGCGCTGCTGCTATCCATTCTGATTACCGCGTGTCTATACGTTGTGATGAACATCTGCATTCTGGCGGTAATTCCCTGGCAGGAGATCGTTCGTTCAGCACATGGCAACAGCGGGCTTTACGTAGTCTCGCTCTTCATGCAGAAAATCTACGGACCATGGGCCGCCAATCTTGTGACTGCATTGGTTATGTGGACCGCATTCGCATCCGTATTCTCGCTTCTTCTCGGATATTCTCGCGTGCCCTACGCGGCCGCCCTCGACGGAAATTATTTTCATATTTTTTCGAAGCTGCATCCCATATACCGGTTCCCTCACGTTTCTCTCTTAGCGCTCAGTGGCGTGGCCATGCTATTTTGCTTTCTTCCGCTCGCCGACGTTATTTCCGCGCTAGTGGTGATACGTATCACACTGCAATTTCTTATGCAGGCGATTGGCGTAATCGTTCTGCGAATTCGACAACCAAACCTGCCACGCCCATTCCGCATGTGGCTTTATCCGCTGCCGGCGCTTGCGGCAATTATTGGCTTCGTCTTTATTCTGAGCTCTCGAACCGGATCGCTAATTCAACTGCGTTACGCTCTTCTGATTCTGGTGACTGGCGGCGCAATTTTTCTAATACGGGCATGGCATGAGAGGAACTGGCCCTTCGTGCGCGCACTAACGGCAGGCGAATAGCGATGGCAGATTCGTTGAACAGTCCGTTGCCGGGAAGTATTCAGCCCCACTTTTCTTCGCCGCGCAATGAATCTCCCTGGTCCCCGCTGCAAGAACCGCTTTTCCGATCACTATGGATCGCGGCCGTAATTTCTTATACCGGCACGTGGATGCAAAATGTCGGTGCGGGCTGGCTGATGACCCAACTCACCATGTCGCCGCTGATGGTCGGCTTGGTGCAAGCGGCCACTACATTGCCGGTGTTTCTCGTCATTCTTCCCGCCGGAGCTCTGGCTGACATGGTGGACCGGCGTCGATTCCTGCTGATCACTCAGGGATGGATGGTAATGGCATCGGCCGCCCTCGGAGTGCTAAGCCTCATGCACTCCATAACGCCATGGGTTTTGCTCGGATTCACTTTTGTATTGGGCTTGGGCGCGGTGATGAACGATCCCGCATGGCAAGCGATCACGCCGGAGATTGTTTCCGGCGGACGTCACGCTTCCGCCGTCGCGTTAAATTCCGTCGGCTTCAATGTTGCGCGAGCCGTGGGTCCCGCTCTGGGGGGGATGGTAATCGCCGCCACCAATTCTGGCGTGGCTTTCCTCCTGAACGCGCTCTCATTTTTCGGAGTGATTTTCTTCTTGTATCGCTGGCGGCGTCCAGCCATCGAGCACGTTGAATCGGGACACATGATGTCGGCCATTCGCGTGGGGATTCGTTTCGGATTCGGCGCCCGCATCGTGCGCTGTGTTTTGATCCGCACCGGCGCCTTCAGCCTGGCCGCGAGTTCGCTACTGGCGTTGCTTCCAATTCTCGCGCGTCCTCACGGCGCTACCGGCTACGGACTACTGCTCGGTTCATTCGGACTGGGTGCGCTGGCGGGAGCGGCGGTTTTGCCTCGTCTGCGAAATCGCCTTTCCGTCGACGGCGTGGTTGCGGTGGCAATTGTAGTATTCGCGCTGATGACATTCGCCGCCGGGCGCGTGCAATCATTCAGTTGGCTCTGTCTGGTATTGTTCACCAGCGGCACCGCATGGATCGGAATTCTGGCTTGTCTCAATGTCGCGGCTCAAACCATGTCCCCGTCCCGAATGCGGGCACGAGCATTGTCTTTGTATTTACTCGTATTGCAGGGTGGCATGGCAATCGGCAGCGCGGCCTGGGGCGCGTTGGCGACAAAAATCGGAATTCCGTCGACGCTGTTGTGCTCCGCTCTAGCGCTGATTGTGGGATTGGTTACAGTGAAGCGCTTCCCGCTTTTAGAAAGCGAAATGTTGCTCGCGCCATCAGTCATTCGCGATTAATGCTATCTTTCCGATGCACTGGTAGAGACGCGGCTTGCCGCTTCTAAAGTCTGTCAACAAAAACTTAAGGAGATTCTATGAAAATGTTGCATCGTTGTAGCTTTCTGATATTGCTGTTCGCAGCTTGTAGCTTCGCAACCGCTCAAATGGCAAAATCGGATGTCCCTCACACCCCGAGCCAGATTCTCGACCATGCTGTCACCAACGTAGAAAGTGAATTTGTCGGAGCCGCAGAAGCCATGCCGGAAGATAAGTATTCATTCGCCCCGACCAATGGCGACTTCAAAGGCGTGCGCACCTTTTCCCAGCAGGTCAAACACGTAGCCGCCGTGAACTACATCCTCGCCGCTGCCATTCTCGAAGAAAAACCTCCAGTGGATACTGGCGGGGAGAACGGGCCTGACACAATCAAATCGAAGACTGACATCGTGAAGTTTTTGAAGGAATCGTTCGCGTATCAGCACAAGGCGATGAATTCTCTCACTGACCAAAATCTGACGGGAGCGGTGAAGAGCCCGTTTGGCGATGGCATGGCCAGCAGGCTCGGCCTTGCGACTTTGTCAATCGCTCACCCTTTTGATCACTATGGACAGATGGTTGAATACTTGCGCATGAATGGAATCATTCCGCCTGCAAGCCGGGGACAATAGCAGATCTATCGGCGAGTTTTTATCTGCTGGGGCGCGGAGCGGAATTTCCTCCGCGCTCGGCGATTCCGGTTGAAACTAATTCCGCCGCCAGCTTTGCCGCTCGGAGGTGGTTCTTCACCTTCGACGCAACCTGGGCTATCGACACTTTTGGATCGACGAAAATCAACACGGACGGCCCCGCGCCGCTTAGGGCTACTCCCAGAATTCCAGATGCTCCTCGCATTTTTTGTAATGCGGGTAGCAGCGGGCACAACGGCACGCGATACGGCTGATGCATGCGGTCATCCAACGCGGCTGAAATTAATTCGGTGCGTCCCTGCAATAAAGCGGCGAGCAGGAACATCGAATTCTGGATGTTGATCACAGCATCCTCGCGGCTATATTGCGCCGGAAGCGCACGCCGCGCCTTTTCGGTAGACAAGCTCTCCCGAGGGATTGCGAGCAGCAAAGGCCACTTTCCTTTGGGAACAATACGAACCGTTTCCGCTTCGTAATTCGATCCCATGCGCGCGATCGTCACACCGCCGAGCCAGCAGGCGGCGGCATTATCCGCGTGGTGCTCGCGCCGCGAGGCTTCGCCAATGATGCGGTTTTCTGTCCAGCGCAGCTTTCCGAAGTGAACTGCCAGAGCAATCCCTGCGAGTCGTGCAGCGGCCGACGATCCGCAACCCTTGCCGATTGGAATTTCGTTCGTAATCCGCAGCGAAAGCGGCGGAACCGGCTTACTTTCCTGGCTCAAGATTTCCCGGTAAGTTGTCAAGATAAGGTGATTCTCGACGCGTCCACAGATTTCGGAATCGCGCCCGATTGCCTCAATTGAAAAATCGGTAGAAATCTTGGCTTGAATTTTCAGAAATAATTTCAGCGCCAACGCAGCCGCGTCGAACGCCGGACCCAGATTCGCGGACGTCGCCGGCAGAACAATCTCAAACGCATTTGAAAACCGCGATGGCCTCTTTATTTCTTTGTTTGAGCTCATTAGAGGAGTGGTTTGTTACGCGCCAAGGTGGCTGTCGAATTTTCCCAGCACCTCCACTACGGCTTCGGCCCTGGGCTCGAGCACGATTGGCGCGCGCTGCTGCGCAAGAATAGCATCGTAGGTATCGGAATTGGCGGGTGACAGAAGATCGCCGCGATGAAACTTTAACGTGAAGTCCGGATCTTTCAAAAGGTGCCCGGTCAAGATCAGAACCACGCTTTCGGACCGTTTGACGAATCCCTGCTTCACCAATTTCTTAAGTCCGGCTAAGGTCACCGCCGATGCGGGCTCGCAACCAATTCCTTCGGCTCCGATTTCTGCCTTGGCAAGGGCGATTTCCGCCTCGCTCACCTGCTCGACTGCGCCGCCCGTCGCTTCCAGTACCCGAACAGCTTTTTTCCACGAGGCTGGGCTGCCGATTCGAATCGCCGTCGCCATGGTTTCGGCGCGAACCGAAAACAATTTCTTCCCCGCATTCTCGCGCACGGTGCGCACCAATGGATTCGCCCCTTCAGCTTGAATGATGGAAATTTTCGGAAGGCGAGATATGAATCCCAGCTCTTTCATCTCGATGAAGGCTTTCCCTAACGCTGACGAATTCGCTAAATTTCCTCCCGGCACAATCACGTGATCCGGAGACTGCCAATCTAGTTGTTCCAACAATTCAATCGCCGCGGTTTTCTGGCCCTCCACTCGATACGGATTTATGGAATTGAGCAAGTAAATTGGAACCCGCATTACGACTTCGTTCAACACTTTCATGCATCCATCAAAATCGGTTTTCAACTGGCAGGTGACCGCGCCGTAATCCAATGACTGCGATAATTTGCTCCACGAAATTTGGCCTTCGGGAATCAGTACCAGGCTTCGCATCGCGCCGCGCGAAGCATATGCCGCCATCGACGCCGAGGTGTTTCCGGTAGACGCGCACGCTACCCAGCGAAATCCTTCCTGGCGCGCGACCGAAGCCGCCATCGTCATTCCCGTATCTTTGAACGATCCTGTGGGGTTCATCCCCTGATGTTTGGCGAATAGTGTTTCCACGCCCGCTTTGAGCGCGCACTGCGGCATGGTATACAACGGCGTATTTCCTTCGCGCAGAGTCACCGCGTCGCTTTCTTCGCGTAAATTCGGCAGCAACTCGCGGAATCGCCAAACCCCGCTTTCATCCAATGGCAGGCGTGAGCATCGCCGCTGTTTCCAAACTGCCTTCAGCGTTGGGGGATTAAATGGGGGTCCACGCCGCTTCGATTCCGGATAAATTACCTCCAGCAAATCGCCGCAACCTGCACATCGTAAATTCTTGGTCGGCACGCCACCGATCTCGCCGCATCCGATACACCGCAATTGGAACGCAGCCGAACGCGCATCGCGCACCGTCTCGGCGGTTTCCATATCTGGAGTAATTGGTTTAGACATTTAAGTTAAAAGTTTGGGACAACTGGGGTACATCAGAATATCAGACTACGCGGCTAGCCAGTGGTAACAGAACCCTTTTAATGTCTGAAGACCCGCCCAAGCAGATCTTGGACGGGGCACCCGCGAAACCCTTCCCGAAACTTGCTCTGGTGGAAGAGCTGGAATACTCTTATTTTATCGTCAAGCTTTACACAATTTGGGACCGCCGAACTCATCGGCGCGACAGGAACGAAAGATTATGAAAAGGCACAAACGACATCCAGAGACCGAAGCGGTCCGCGGCGGCACCAGCCTCGAAAAAAAGAATGGACCTCTCGCCACTCCCATCTATCAAACTTCGACGTTCGAAGTCGTCGACAACGACGAGCAGCTTCGCGCCACTTCGACAGACATGTTTTACACGCGATACGGCAACCCCACAAACACCGTCGCGGAAAAGACAATCGCCGAACTTGAGGGCATCGACGCAGCCCTGCTTTTTTCTTCGGGAATGAACGCCATTACCACCAGTATTCTGGCTCTGGTAAAAAACGGCGATCATATCGTTGCCCAGGAAGACATTTACGGAGGCGTCGCGAAATTTCTGACCTCGTGGCTGCCCAACCTCGGGGTCGAGACAACGTTCGTGGAAACGGCGAACTATGAGCAGCACGCGCGTGCCATTCGTCCGAATACGAAGCTGCTATATGTCGAATCGCCGACGAATCCGACATTAAAAATTGTCGATCTGCGAAAGATTTCCGCTCTCGCCAAGCAACACGGATTGCTTTCGATGATCGACAGCACCTTCGCCACGCCGATCAACCAGCGGCCATCGGAATTCGGCATTGACGTGGTCGCCCACTCCGCGACAAAATATTTTGCCGGACACTCCGACATAATCGCGGGCGCTGTTGCCGGACCTCAGTCATTGATCGACACGATTCACGGCACTCGCACCACTCTTGGCGGAAATATGGACCCGCATGCGGCCTTCTTGCTGCTTCGCGGCATAAAAACGCTCGCCGTGAGAGTGCAGCGCCAGAATGAGAATGCGTTACAGATTGCTGAATACCTCGCGCGAAACAGAAAAGTCAAGCGAGTTTATTATCCTTTCGCGCAGGACCATCCCCAGCGTGCTCTCGCTATGGAAATGATGCAAGGCGGGGGCGGCACCATGAGCTTCGAAGTCGATGGCACCGGCGACGAGGCTCGCCGCGTCTCCGAATCGCTGAATCTTTTTACGCTGGCCCCAAGCTTGGGCGGAGTTGATTCTCTGGTCAGCATTCCTGTACTTACTTCCCATGCCATGATTTCGGCGGAACATCGCCGCAAAATGGGAGTCACGGAGCAGATGATCCGCTTGTCGGTCGGCATCGAAAATGTCGACGATCTGATTGCCGATCTGGAGCAAGCGCTCGTGGCAGTCGGTTCGCGAGAACAGGTGCAAGTCGGCTGAACGTCTCTCAAGCAGACTTTTGATCGCTGACTCTGTTAAATGCCAGACCACTCATCGTTCACCTGACTCATCCAAGAACATCGCGCAGCAATAGACTTTGGAGGGCAATATGAGGGCGCTGAAAATAGTCGGGATCGTGGTCGCGATTCTAGTGGTAGTCGTAGCAATTTTACCTTTTGTCATTAACGTAAACGATTTCCGCCCTCGCATTGAGACTGATCTTTCCGCGGCTTTGGGACGCCAGGTAAAAGTCGGCAATCTAAAACTTTCGATTCTGACTGGAAGCGTTTCCGCCGACGATCTTTCCATCGCCGATGATCCTTCATTCAGCACAACGCCGTTCATCCGTGCGAAAGCGCTGGATGTCGGCGTACATGTGATTCCACTCATCTTTTCGAAGTCCCTCGAAATTACGAATATCCAACTCGATCAGCCCCAGGTAGTTCTGCTTCATACTGCGGGGGGCAAATGGAATTTTTCGACCCTTGGGACGGCGAACGCCAAGCAGTCACAGCCGGCTTCCTCAAACCCCAACTTATCCGTCGGAAAACTTAGCGTAAAAGATGGGTCTTTATCCGTCGGACTTGCCAACTCCTCCATTCCTCCGACCCAATATCAGAACGTAAACATTTCGGTGCAGGATTTTTCTCTCACCTCTCAATTCCCTTTCACTCTCTCCGCGACGCTCCCCGGTAACGGTTCGGTGAAACTCGATGGCAAGGCCGGACCGATCGATTCCACAGACGCGTCTTTGACTCCGGTCCAGGCAAAACTAAGCATTAAGAATTTAGATTTGGCAGCGTCCGGATTCGTTCCGCCAGCATCGGGCTTTTCCGGCAACGCAAATTTTGATGGCGATCTCAATTCGGATGGTCACAATCTGCAATCAACGGGAACGGTCGAAGCCAACAACTTAAAGCTCTCGCCAAAGGGAAAACCAGCCGCGCGTGCTGTAGATGTGAAGTACGCCGCGAATTACAGATTGCAGCAACAGGCTGGACAAATTTCGTCTGCCGACGTTACCGTCGGCAAAGCCGTGGCGAAGCTCTCCGGCTCCTTTGAGATGAAAGGTGACACCACCAGCATTAATATGAAGCTCAATGCCGATAATATGCCGGTCGATGACCTCGAAACCCTGCTTCCCGCGCTCGGTGTGAGCCTGCCCGCAGGTTCGTCGTTGCAGGGGGGAACGCTGACCGCCGACTTCACAATTGTTGGGCCGGTCGACAAGCTAGTGATAACCGGTCCGGTGAAGCTGGCTAATACCAAGCTGGCGGGATTTAACTTCGCTTCCAAGCTTTCTGAAGTTTCAAAATTGAGCGGCGCGCCTCAAGGACAAGACACGCTCATCCAAAACTTCAGCACCGACGTGCACATGGACCCGGCTGGCACGACGACAAACAATATCAATCTCAATGTGCCGTCATTCGGTGTGATTACCGGCAACGGCACCGTGAGCCCATCGAACGCGCTCAATTACAAAATGGATGCGAACCTTTCCGGCGGCGTGGTCACCGGCCTGACTCAGCTCGCGGGCATGGGGAATAAAGGCGTAACCCTTCCCTTCACGATCGGAGGAACGACCTCAGATCCAAAATTTGTGCCGGATGTCCAAGGAATGTTAAGCAGTCAGTTGAAGTCCAGGCTTGGAGGATTAACCGGCCAATCCGCCGGAGGACAGAATGCCGGATCGGTAGTGAACGCGATCGGCGGACTATTCGGAAAGAAGAAGCCGCAATAACATTTTTAAGGCGTCAACTTTAAAAACGCCACACCGTATCCGCCCAACGAAATGGTTATCGGCGATGCTGGACTCACCGAAGCAGCCGTTGGCCCGGTAGTTGCGCTGGTATTCTTGCCGATTACCAGAAGGCTCGCGCTGCTGAAAGAACCGAGGGCGCTAGTATTGACTCCGACTGATCGCGCCAGGCCAGCGCCATTATTATCCGCAGGGTTCGCTACCGCATAATCGGAAATCATAACCACCACGCTGCCATCCGCATTGCGCACCGGCAGCACTTCAATATCAGTGTCGTCAGTACTTGTGAATCCCAGCAGATTCGAACCTGCATTTGAGGGAAACATCCGCGCCAGATAATAATCCACCCAGTAACTCAACTGTAAATTTCCCGAACTATCGTTGAACTCGCCATATTGCTGATCACCCTCAAACGACCAGTGATACAGGGCCTTCACTCCAGCTTTTCCGAGTTGCGAGAAAACGAACGGCCGCCATGCCGCGAAGAACGCGCTCGATCCTCGAAGGTCGGTAACAAATGTATTTCCATTGCACGCGCTGATTCCGCCACCTTTGTCGTAATCGGCGTTAACGTTATTTTCGGTTACCCAGACAGGCACAGCCGTCAGTGCCGGATTTGTTGCCAGCAGCGAATAAATACTTTTTACTTCGGTTGCAAAGCCAGGAATCGTGGCAAAAATCTTTGTGTCGGAATCGCTTTGATCGCAGGTGGAATAAAAATGAGTCGCCAACAAGTCCACATGCGCTGTAACCCCATTCACAAACGCCGGAAGATACGTTTGCGCCAGTCCTTCATAGTCCCCCAGTTCGACTGCGGCAAATTTAATTGTAGGATCGACCGCCTGCATCGCCGGAACCGCAGCATTGTAAATCTGCGTATATTGCGTGGAATCAATGTTGTTGAAATTCGGCTCGTTGAAAATTCCCCAGTACGTGATGGGTGTGAGCGGCGAACGGACGTGCGTGTTTCCCTGCGAGTCGCGAAATCCGGCGGACGTGTTGTAATACGAAACCATCTCCGCTGCGTATGTAGCGAAATCCGCGAAGTGGGCCGGTAGCAAAGATCCGCCGCTGTCGTCCATCCACGGCGGAGCGGTCGCCAGTTGAAGTTCGGGACTCTTATCAGCCACGCCGATTACCGGATTCAAAATATCGTCGAGCGTAGAGAAGTCCCAGCTTTGATCAGCCTTTTGAGGCACTCCCTGCGATACCGGCTGCAAGCGAATATGCTGCGGCAACAAATTATTTAGAGGTGCGTTTGCGGAAGGGAAACTTGTAAAAAACTGATAATCCCATTCAGCCGGCTGAAATGAAGTAGACATCGCCACCGAGAATGGCTGTTGCGCAGTGTCATTGACCGTCACGGCAATTCCCGGCGGTGGAGGAGGGGTAGTGGTTGTCCCAGTGCCGGTGCTGCCCATGCTTCCGCCGCCACAACCCAGCCCGGCAAGCATCAAGCACAGAATGGCCGAAATATTGATTCTTTTCAGCAAGCACTCAGGCTAACTCAGGCCGACAAAAACCTTCAAATGACAAATGTCCAGGTACCGATTGCATTACTGGCTTCTCCCAACGAAGATTTGCGATTTATCGAATTAACGACCGGCCCTGCATCGCATCCGGAACTTGATGTCCAGCCAGGTCCATCAAAGTGGGCGCGATGTCCAACAGCCGCGCGCCTTGGTATTCACCTTTCAACTGCAAATTGGGTGCGGTCAGGATAAACATCCCAAACTGCGCATGATTGCACGCGTCCGGCCCTGTGTCATTTTCCTGGATGTGAAGTTTTTTGTGCCCAACGGTGCCAATCGAACGCCAATACAATCCGCCAAAATGGACAATCAAATCGGGCGCCACGTTTCGCACCTCACGATAAAGTTCGTCAGGTTTGAATACCAGCGACTTCATGGGCGCGCCTTTATCGTCGGGCAAAGCCTCAAGTCGAACCTTCATTTCATCTCGAAAGCCTTCGTATTCTTCGGGCCTAATGATCCCTTGCGGCTCGCGACCCTGAACATTAAAGAATATGCGCGCGTAATATCCACCTTCACTCCACACCCGTGTCTTGCTCCAATTCACGCGCAGCTTTTCAAACGGAGCAGGCGCCGCTGGATACTCCTGGAGCACGAGCAATCCCTGCTGAATCAACCATTCGTTAATTGCAAATCCTCCGTCGAGGCGTTGCGCGCCATGATCTGACACCACCAGCAGAATTGTGTCCCTACCAAGTAACTTCATCACCTCCCCGATTTGTTCATCGAGCCACAAATAATATTCAGGAATGGCATTCTGATGCGGATTTCCCCGCTTGAATTGCATGTGTGTGGGATCGAAGTAATTCCAGAAGCCGTGATGCATGCGGTCGAGTCCAATGTCCACGAAGTGAAAATAGTCCCACTCTTTTTCTTTCAATAGCCAACGCACCACCCGCCATTGCTTACGGCTCATGCTAAAAATCTCGTCCTTGAGCCAATCTTTTTTGTCGGTGCGGAAGTTCTTGACGTCTGTGGGATACTCGCCGACCAGGGCGTTAATCTGCGGCTTGATGTTTGGCGGATACGTAAATTCGCTCTTCGTCGAATCAGGCGTAAGAAAGCATCCAATGCTGACTCCATTTACGCGTCGCGGCGGATAGTTCGGCGGAACGCCAACGATAATCGACTTCTTTCCTTCCCGAGCCAAATAATCCCAAATCGCCGGCGTTTTAATCGATGTGGAGCTTGCGAAATTCAGCTTGTCGTAAGAGTGGTCGCTTCGATTGCGGAAGCCGTATACACCGAGCGATCCGGGGTCCTGGCTCGTGGTCATGCACATCCACGCCGGAACCGTGATGGGAGGTATTACGCTCTCGAGTCTGCCGTATGTTCCGGCACTCATCAGTCGGCGAAGGTTTACGAGCCGGTCATCACCGAAAACTATTCCGGGCGCGGCACAGTCCAGGCCCAGTACACAAATCTTCATGAATAGTACCTGCCCGGATAAGACTAATTCATTCGCCGCTCACGGATACGATCCGGTTAATTTGACACTGCGAGCGTTGCAGGATACCGTTGCCGCGAGCGATTCAGTTCCGCCGCTCTTCGGATATCCGATCTAAGTCGGACATCTGAAGTTCTCCAATCTTAATCTCTGCCAAGTGAAAGGATCACATTCTATGCACAAATTTGTGCTTTCGATTCTTGTTTTAGCTTTAGCGTTTACGGCCGTTAAGGCAACTGCGGCTCCGAAAATGCAGTCCGATGCGGACGTTGCGGCCGCTATCACCCAACTGGAACAGGACAACGTGAAAGCCGCCCTGGCCGGAGATTCGTCTTTCGTCCAAAAGAATTACGCCGACGACTTTACGATGGGCTTCAGCGGCGGCCGATGGGAAACCAAGCAAGAGATGCTGAACGATGCCAAAGATTCGGCCAATAACAAAATGAATAGCGAACAACTCAGCGACATTAAGGTACGTGTTTATGGCGATACCGCCATCGCTACGTATAAAGATACTTACGACGCAATGGTGCGCGGCGAGCACCGGGTAAAGACCGTCCTTAGCACCGACACATGGGTCAAGCAGCACGGGCAATGGAAAATAGTTGCAAGCCACAGCTCCGTTGCAGCCGAATAGATTTTGCACCCAGTCTCCCCACCCTTCGCATTTCATGCTTAGGGGAGGGGAGACAGATTCTCGATTCTTCACCATGGAATTTTCAGTACAATCACCAACATGACGACGAAATCATTTGGCAATACGGCGGGAACTCTGACGCTGGGCGATAAGACTTCCGGCAGCGAACTGACAGTGAGCCGGATTGGCTTTGGGGCGATGCGAATTACGGGAGATGGAATTTGGGGACCTCCGAAAGATCGCAATCGAGCCCTCGCCGTCCTTCGAAAAGCGATCGAACTGGGCGTGAATTTTATTGATACCGCCGATTCCTATGGGCCAAACATTAGCGAGGAATTGATTGCGGAGGCCCTAGCCCCCTATCCGAAAGGCGTGCTTATTGCCACCAAGGGCGGATGGGTGCGGCCCGGTCCGGGTTACTGGAGCCACGATGCCAGCCCCGCGCATTTACAAATAGCCGTCGAAGGAAGTTTAAAACGGCTGCGCCTGGACCGGATAGATCTCTACCAATTACACACACCGGATCCGGCGACATCCTTCGATAAATCCGTGGAGGCGCTGGCGGAACTTCGCAACCAGGGAAAAATTCGGCTGATGGGTTTATCGAATGTCACGCGAGAGCACGTCGAACGGGCACGGAAGATTACGCCCATTGTTTCGGTGCAGAATCGTTACAGTTTTGCGGATCGCGAGTGGGAAAATGTTCTAGAGTATTGTGAACAAAATCAGATTGCTTTCATTCCGTGGTTTCCGTTGGGAGCCGGCAAAGTGGCGGGCGATGCGCTTACGGGGATTGCGAACGCGCACCAGGCGAAGCCCATGCAGGTGGCACTGGCGTGGCTGCTGCAACGCTCTTCAATGATGTTGCCGATCCCGGGAACCTCTTCAGTCGAGCATCTGGAAGAAAACATGGCTGCTGCATCCGTGAAACTAACCGATGCCGAGATGAGGGAACTTGGCTCGGCATCATTGCCGGGTTTAGGGGTCCGCGCCAGCTAAGTTGCTCGTGTGGCGCGGACACTCTTGTCCGCCGCTTTTGACTTTTTCAAGACAACTGCAAGGCGGCGGACAAGATTTCCGCCCTACATGAAATCCACATTCCAAAGCACACCATCCCACGAGTTGGTACATGTCCGGGCGTAATCAGGTATCTATCCGATTGTTAGCATTAAGCCCTTTTCGGTACAAATGATTTGCGGAACAAAATCATTCGAGGAGAAACTCAATGTTCAACGACAGCACCACCCCCAAAGTTACAAGCTTCGTGGAGCGCTTCCAGCAGTTAAGTCAGCTTATGTGCGAGCTGCCAGTTCCGTTTGCGCCTAGAAGCGCAGATCTGCCGAGCGTCTGGGATATTACCAACAAAGTCTGCGACCGCCATCACATCGAGCATATGTGCTAGCGTCTGTGCGTCAATCGATCATTTTGCCGCTGGCGTTTCGTCGGGAATCATCTGATAGCTGACGAAAGCCAGTTTGAGGCTGTCGGGCGACCACGATGGGACGTTGATGGTGCCTTGACCGCCAAACAATTTCGCCAGTACCGTGATCTTTTTATCCGTCGCGTTCTTTTCGTCGAGAGACATGAGACGCAGCATCACATCTTTATTTTCCGGATGACCGGTGACCGACTTGTCGTATGACAGAAACACCATCCACTTCCCGTCCGGCGAAATGTGCGGAAACCAATTATTCATTTCGTCTGAAAACACCTGCTCCTGTGCGCTGCCATCCGGCCGCATCCGCCAAATCTGCATGAGCCCCGTTCGCTCGGAGTTGAAATAAATATATTTTCCGTCAGGAGAATATTCCGGCCCATCATCGAGACCCTTGGCGGTAGTCAGGCGCATCTCGGCCCCGCCTTCGGTCGAGATGGTGTAGATGTCAAAGTCACCGTTGCGCTGGCCGACGAAAGCCAGCGTCTTTCCGTCCGGCGACCAGCCATGCCAATACGACGGCGAATTCTGCGTGATGCGCCGCGGCTTGCCTCCCTCAAAGGGCACGATATACACAAGCGATTGGTGGTCGGCCTGCGAATTATCGCTCAACGCGATCCATTTCGAATCGGGTGAAATGCCATGATCGTTATTGCAATGATTCGCAAAACCGGTGTCGATGGTTTGTGGCTCGCCTCCGCTGACCGCAAGCCGTTGCAGCAATCCGTTTCGGTTGAAAATGAACGATGCGCCATCGTGCGTCCAGTTTGGCGCTTCGAAGCGTTCCGGCGCAATATAAACAACTTGCCGGTCGGTTGAGGCCACAACCACGGTTTCCAATGTGCTGTAGAGCTTCGGTTGACTCGTAGGGCTGGCGGGCGATAGAGATTCAACCGATACGTTCGAGAACACCGCCTTCTCAACCA
The DNA here is from genome assembly GCA_963849315.1 of uncultured Acidobacteriaceae bacterium. Lineage (GTDB taxonomy): Bacteria > Acidobacteriota > Terriglobia > Terriglobales > Acidobacteriaceae > PALSA-188. The sequence continues at coordinate 363,534 of CAWKGT010000003.1, forward strand.
CATCTTTATCGTGCGAGCAGAGGCCGATGCCAACATAGAATGTGCCCGTGATTGGAATCCGAATCCATCCTGCCGCTATTTGCATGTTGCCGTCGCTGCCCAGCGACATGTAAACGTAATCGCCGCGTTTGACGATACGCACGCGTTTCGGAGCGCTGATATTCGATTGAATTTCCTGAGTGGTAGCGCCTTTTTCCTCGCGATACTGAAGCGCAGTCAATCCCACGCCATGAAGCGCGATGTCGGCATAAACCGAATCGGCGTCGAGGCTCTGACGCACCATGACCACGGCTTTCCGATGGGGATTTCCACCCTGTCCCACAAAAGAAATATCGGCGCTCACCGCGACATCGCCGGAAACTTTCTTCCATACGAACTGAAAAGCGTCCGCCTTGAACCACATATTTTCGCCGCTCGCAGTCAGCGTATAACTGCCATTGCCGGAGTCGAATTCGGCGCTGCCTGCGTGCAGCACCGTGCCCACATCCTCATGACCCTCGAAAAGGCCGATTGAATCGTTCGGTTGAGCGAGAATTGAATGCTGAGAAAGCCCAGCCAACACACAAACTATAAAAATTATTCGCAACGCTGCGTTTTTGTTGCTCATCGGGGATGTCTCCAATTTGGGGACTATAACGGCACCAGGTAATTATTTTGCGCAGTCACTCTAACACAAACAAATTGTTTTAAGAGGTGGATTCAGTTTCAGTTAATATGCACGCTATGAAAACACTGTTGCTGATTGCAGTCTCGATCCTTTCCGCATCAGCCCTGGCCGGCACAATGTTCGCGCAGGAAAACATTTTGGCCGCAACCCCCCCCATGGGCTGGAATAGCTGGAACAAATTCGGCTGCAATGTGAATGAGGATCTGCTGCGGCAAACCGCCGATGCCATGGTTTCTACCGGCATGAAGGACGCGGGCTTTCAATATGTCATCATTGATGACTGTTGGCAGACCAGCCGCGACCGCGACGGCAATATCATTGCCGATCCGCAAAAGTTCCCTTCCGGCATCAAAGCCCTGGCCGATTACATTCACGGCAAGGGGCTAAAGTTCGGCATCTATTCGGATGCCGGCACCAAAACCTGCGGTGGGCGACCCGGCAGCCGGGGTTATGAATTTCAAGACGCGCGCCAATACGCCGCCTGGGGCGTCGATTATCTGAAATATGACTGGTGCAGCACCACTACGCAGGATGCCCATGCCACATATGCGCTGATGCGTCAGGCTCTCGACGCCTCAGGCCGTCCCATCGTCTTCAGTCTTTGCGAGTGGGGAACCGCTAAGCCCTGGCTATGGGCGAAAGGTATCGGCAATCTCTGGCGGACCACCGGCGACATCATGGACAAATGGGATGGCCGAAAAAAATGGCCCGGCGGCGACTGTTGTGCCAATGGAATGTTGGTGATCCTCGATATGCAAGATGGGCTCGAGAGTTACGCTGGCCCAGGCCATTGGAACGATCCTGACATGCTTGAGGTTGGAAACGGCGGCATGACAAATACCGAATATCAGTCGCATTTCAGTCTGTGGTCCATCCTGGCCGCGCCGCTGATCGCGGGAAATGATTTGCGCAACATGACGCCCGAGATTCATGGCATTTTGACTAACAAAGAAGTAATTGCAGTCGATCAGGATTCGCTGGGAAGAGAGGGCCGCCGTGTCCACAAAGATGGCGACCTTGAGATTTGGGCAAAACAACTCGCAGGCGGAAACCGCGCTGCCGTTCTCTTTAATCGCAGCGCCACCGACCAACAAGTAACCTTAAACTGGGAAGACCTCGATTATCCCAGCCATATTTCCGCGACCATCCGCGATTTATGGCAGCATAAAGAACTGGGAAAATTCACCGGCAAATTTACGGCAATGGTTGCGTCTCACGGAGTGGTCATGATCACAGTGAAACCGTAGCCGGCAGCCGGCCAGGTAGTACGAATCACACTGCCCTAGAATTCACGGATTAAATTCAGGGAGTGCCCCATTTTCGTCTGTCTGCACTTTGGAGAGACAGGGTGGGGTTTTTCAATGTAATTCAGTTCGATCATGATTTTCCTTGATTTCCCATGACTGCCGGGTAGAATTGAACAAACCATGCCCACGACCACAAAAAAATTCACTCCCGAAATCGACGCCAAACTTTACGAAGAGTTTGAGGCAGTCGCTGACCGGAATGGCCAGACCAAGCGCCACGTCCTCGAGCAGGCGCTCAAGTTCTACTTACGCAATGTCGTCCCATCCCAACACCTCGTCCGTCCCGAGGTAATGGAAGCTTTCGAGCAATCCGTCACTCGCAACCAGGATCTGTTAAAACGTCTCGCCAAATAAATGAGGCAATACCTCACGGTAGTCGAAATCTACCGGATGCAGCATCGCCTAATCGATCTCTTCGGGGGCGCCCACGGTGTGCGCGACCAGGGAGTAGTAGAGGCAGCAGTCTTTCGTCCCCAAATCGGATATTACAATTCAATCGAAGAAGAGGCGGCCGCCCTGATGGAATCACTCGGCAACAATCACGGCTTCATCGACGGCAACAAGCGCAGCGCCTTCACCGCCGCCGATGTCTTCCTGCGCCAGAATGGTTTCTACATCAAAGTCAGCGTTTCCGACGGTTACAAATTCATCTACGGCTCAATGGACCGCAAAGAATTCCGGTTTCCCAAAATTGTGGAGTGGATCAAAAAACACATCCAGCCGCTTCCTTAGAGGGATGTCCCATCCTCGTCTTCCCGCTGTTTTTTTCGAGCAGGCCCCCCACAAACCTGTAACTTTGTCATCCCGAGCGCAGCGAGCGATCTGCATTTCGCCGGACAAGGTTCGTTTCCCCTGCACTTTGGAGAGACAGGGTGGGGATTTTCTTCGAATCGATGAAACTACGCCGCCGGCTTCCCACTCTTTGCGAGAAATCTCTCGATAAAAGTCGTATCTACATCCCCCGCGCGGAAATCCGGATCAGCCAGAATCTTCCGGTGTAGCGGAATCGTGGTAAAAATTCCCTCCACGATAAACATCTCCAACGCTCGCGACATCCGCGATACTGCCTCCGCCCGATCCCGCCCGCGCACAATTAATTTCGCGATCAGCGAGTCATAATAAGGAGGAATCGTGCCTTCGGCATAAGCAGCCGTATCCACGCGCACGCCAGTACCCCCAGGCGGATTGAACGCCGTAATCTTCCCCGCCGAGGGCGTAAACTTCTCCGGATGCTCGGCATTAATACGGCACTCGATGGCATGTCCGCGGTGTACCACCGGACCTTGCAGGATAGCCTCGAGCCGCTCCCCGGCGGCGACACGAATCTGACTTTTCACCAGATCAACATCCGTCACCATCTCCGTCACCGGATGCTCCACCTGAATCCGCGTATTCATTTCGATGAAGTAAAGTTTGCGGTCTTCATCCATCAGAAATTCGATCGTGCCGGCATTCACATATCCAATTTCGGATAAAGTCTTCGACAACATCTGCCCAATCTGATCTCGCAACTCGGGACTCACCTGCGTAGACGGCGATTCCTCCAGCAATTTCTGATGTCGCCGTTGAATACTGCACTCGCGCTCACCTAGGCTGACGACATTGCGATATTCATCCGCCAGAATTTGAAACTCGATATGGCGCGGACGCTCGATAAATTTCTCCATATACAAATCGCCATTGCCGAACGCCGCCGACGCCTCCGACTGCGCCGCTTTAAACAGCGCAGGCAGATCCGTTTCGTTCCGAACGATTCTCATGCCGCGGCCGCCGCCGCCCGCCGACGCCTTAATAATGATGGGAAATCCCACTTGCCGCGCCCACTCCAGCGCCTCGCCATCGCTTGCCAGAATTCCCTCCGACCCGGGCAGAATCGGCACCCCAACTTTCTTCATGATGGCGCGCGCTTTTTCTTTTTCCCCCATCAGCCGCGTGATCTCCGGAGGAGGACCTATAAATTTAATGTTGCAAGTCTCAGTGACTTCGGCAAAGTTGGCGTTCTCGGCCAGCAATCCGTATCCAGGATGAATTGCGTCCACATTGGCGATCTCTGCCGCGCTGATCACCGCCGGAATATTCAGATAACTCTGCGCCAGCGGCGGGGGCCCAATGCAAATCGCCTCATCCGCAAACCGCACATGCAGCGAATTGCGATCCGCCTCGCTATAAATCGCAACAGTGCGGATCCCCAACTCCTTGCATGCGCAAATCACCCGCAGCGCAATCTCCCCGCGATTCGCAACCAGTATTTTGTTGAACATTTATTGGAATTTGGACTTTGAAAGGGAAAGGCACGATTTAGACTTGAAGGGCCGCGGCTTCAGCCGCGCCGAAGTCAAATCTGCAAGTTTACGGCGCGGCTGAAGCCCCGCCCCTTCAAGTCTCCAAACAAATTCTCCCGCGCAAGCCCTCTACTTCCGCGGCCTTATCGCGAACAACTCCTGTCCATACTCAATCGGCTGGCCGTTCGCAATCAGCTTCTTCACCACTTCTCCGGCCACGTCCGACTCAATCTCATTCATCAATTTCATCGCTTCTACAATGCACAGAAGCTGCCCGACTTCCACAACGTCGCCGTTCTTCACAAAAGGAGGCGATCCCGGCGACGGCGACTCATAAAACGTCCCCACTATCGGAGAGCGCACCATATGCACCGGCTCCTCCGGTGTCGGTTCAGGCTCCTTCGCCGCCGCAGGTGGAGGCGCAGGAGCCGCCGGCGCGGCCGCACCCTCTGAAGAAGCAGGCGCGGGATGCACCGCAAAAAAAGAAGGAGTCGTGGGAGCATGCACCGGTTCGCTGGCGCGCTTGATGCGCACCTTCACATCGCCGCGCTCCAATTCGAACTCAGCTATGTCCTTCTCAATCAGAAATTCGATGAGCTCTTTTATTTCTTTTTGGTTCATGTGCCAGGTGGGATTCTTCTTTAGCCTCTCACTTTCAAGTTGCGTCAGTGCAGCCGGCCCCTCCATTGGACTTCATACGCGTCCCGACCGGGAAGGGCACGGCTTTAGCCGTGCCGAATAATCCTCGCTGACTTTCACGGCACAACTGAAAGTCGTGCCCCTCCCCATCCGTCAGCTCCCAAAATTGTTGCACCTCTAAATCGCTATCAATTCCTTCGCCGTGGGCGTCAAGACCTCGCACCCGGATTCAGTCACCAGAACCATGTCTTCGATGCGGATTCCCCACTTCCCGGGAATATAAACCCCCGGCTCAATCGTAACCACCATTCCCTGCTTCAAAACTTCGTTCTGCCCCGCTGCAATTCGTGGGGATTCGTGAATTTCCAGTCCCACGCCATGCCCAGTCGAGTGCGTAAAGTACTTAGCTAACTTATTTATCCTCAATAACTTACGGGCAGCATCATCGACCTCGCCGAAGGTCGCGCCTGGCTTAACCGCTTCTATCGCCGCCTGCTGCGCCGCGCGCACCGCCTCGTAACCGCGCCTCGCTTCCCTGCCCGGCTGACCCAGATGCACCGTGCGCGTCATGTCCGAACAGTAGCCCGCGAGTATAACACCGAAGTCGCACACGACGAATCCCCGGGCCGGAATCTTCGCCGCCGACGCGACTCCATGCGGCAGCGCCGACCGCCTCCCCGCGGCAATAATCGTCTGGAACGCCATCTGTTCCGCTCCAGCTCTCCTCGCCGCATAGTCCAACTCCGCCGCGACTTCATTTTCCGAAATTCCCGGACGAATCGTATCCAGCACGACTTGAAATAATTCCGCTCCCATCCGCACGGCCGCGCGCAAGAGCTTGATCTCGTCAGGGTCCTTCACCATCCGCATGTGCTCAACCAGGGCAGACGTGTTCTTCACTCTAAATCCCGATCCCAACATTTTCGCAAGCTTCGCCCGCGCCGCGACGGTGAAGTATTCACCCTCTATTCCCAGAGTCAAATTCCGCTTCTTATTTTTTCGTAGAGCCACCAACCACTCCGCCGCCGACAGCAAAGCCGCCTTCCGCCCAATCACAACGCGAGCATTCCGCACCTCCTCTTTCGCCTGCGCCATATAACGCCCATCGCTGAAAAACACGCTTCGTTTTCCAGTAAGCAGCAACACCCCCGAACTCCCGGTAAATCCGCAAAGATACCGAACACTAGGAAGATGCGTCACTAGCAACACGTCCAACCGCTGGAGCCCGATCGCATCCCGAAGTCGTACCTGTCGACTCATGTAATCCATATTAAGAGTGTAACGGGGCTGGTCCATCCTCGTCTCTCCGCACGTCTTTTTGCACTCTGGAGAGACGGGACGGGAACTCGTTTCACCTCCTACCCGCTCTACCGGCATCCAACTCAATCACGGGCTCCTTCTGGGGCGCGTTTTTTGCATCCCGTACCTCTTTCGCGCATCGAATCAGTACAACTTCTGTAAACTGAGTCAGGAGAATCTATGCGATTTCTGGAGAACTGTCAGTGAAATCGCAGTGTTTACCCTTTAGTCAAATCCCCCATTCCAACCAGCTTTTTGTCGATTTTCTTTCCTACTCACCAAAGGTTCACGAGTTCTATCCGCGCAGTCCCAGATTTAACGAGTGGTTCGAGCAGGCTGCGGCGGAACTTCAATATGATGCCGCACGCCGCGAGCAGGTGTGCGCGGTTCTCGCCCGCGAGAATGCTTCGTGGAGCGCCTCGCCGAAAACGCTCGCCAACATTGACCGCATGAAAGCTGGCGCGGCTGCGGTGGTCACCGGCCAGCAGGTTGGACTTTTTGGCGGTCCGTTATTCTCGCTATTTAAGGCTCTGACGGCGGTTAAGCTCGCCGATGAAGCTACGCGAGGTGGGGTGGATTGCGTCCCCGTGTTCTGGCTCGCCACCGAAGATCACGATCTCGACGAAATCAATCATGTTGCGCTACCCCTTGCAGACGGCTCCCTGCGCACATTGACCGCGCCATCGACCGGACCGCTGAACTCACCAGTAGGAAATATTCGCTTTACCGGCGAAATCGAAGCGCTGGAAAAGCAGCTTTCGGAAATGCTGGGTGATTCCGATATCCCTGGAATCCTTGCTGAAACCTATCGTCCCGGCGAAACTTTTGGCAGTTCGTTTGCCAGGCTTTTCTCCCGTCTTTTTTCGGAATGGGGAGTCATTCTGCTCGACGCCGGCAATGCCGAACTCCATCGCATCGCGGAACCTATCTACCAGCAAGCTGTCTCCCGCGCAGTTGAACTTGAGGATGCTCTGCACGCGCGGGGAAAAAGCCTGGAGGCGGAAGGCTACGATCAGCAAGTAAAAATTAACCCATCGTCCACCCTGCTGTTTGCCATGCAGAATGGCGCCCGCATCCCGGTGCATCGCCGCGACAATGCAGCCGGCGGTGAAATCGAATTCGCCATCGGAGACGACAAGCTATCGAAGAACGAACTAGCGCACCGAATCGCCGCCAATCCGCAGGATTTCAGTCCCAATGTCCTGCTGCGGCCGATAGTGCAGGATTTCCTGCTGCCCACGCTGGCGTATGCGGGCGGCGCAGCCGAGATCGCGTATTTCGCGCAAACCGCTGTGGTATATCAGGTTCTGCTGGGAAAAATTACGTCCATCGTCCCACGCTTCTCCGCCACTATCGTCGATGCGAAAAGACAGGCCATCCTGCAACATTTTGGCCTGAAGGTCGCCGACGTTTTCCAATCGCCCGAACAGCTTCGGCAAACACTCGCATCCGCAATCTTGCCGAAAGCCTTGAACCGGTCTTTTGACGATGCGCAAGATCACCTTCGAAAGTTGATGTCAGCGATTCGCGCGGCTTTGGAAACTCTCGACAAAACTTTGGTTGACTCCGCCAATACCGCGGAATCCAAAATGCTCCATCAGTTGAATAACCTGCAATCCAAAGCGGCCCGGGCCGAATTACTCCACAGCGAAATCGTGGAGCGGAAAGCAGATTTGCTGGGCAATAACCTCTATCCCAATAAAACTCTTCAGGAACGCGAGATCGCCAGCATATATTTTCTCGCGCATCATGGCACAGCCCTGCTTCACGATTTATACGACCTCATCCATTCCGATTGCCTCGACCATCAAATAGTAACGTTGTAGCGTTACTATCGCGTCTCGAGTGATCCCGTCGCCAAACAGTAATATCGACATCCATCCGATTTCTGTTAATACTGTAAACACGTCGAATGATCTTCTTCACGGATGCGCTGCTAACAGTGATCACTAGCCTTTTTCCGCTGCACGCAGCCCTGCTTTTTCTTTTTCAAAACTCGGCTAAGCAGGAAGATATTTATGACATCCTGTGGGCGGTTGTATTCGGCTTCGCTACCCTGAATATCGTGGGGCTAGCCCTGCGCCGCTTCGAAACTTCCGGCAACCGTCTTAATCTCGGAGAAGTCTTAGCCATCATGATCGTCGGACTCTCGGTGATTCTTCTCGGCTGGGAAATGCTCTACGTGCTAAAAATCTTGCCCTTCAAACTCGAACCCCGATAGTAGTGCTGACCCGGCTTTCTGAATACAATAGATGGAAGTCATGCCCGACAAATCTGCTTTTGACATTACCTGCCCCTGTTGCAATGCGGTCTTGAAGGTCGATCCCAAAAATCAGGCGGTCATCGCCCATACCGCGGCCGTCAAGCCAAAGATGTTCAACGACATCGAGGAAGCCGCGAGGGCTATGAAGGAACAGGACAATCGCCGCGACTCTATCTTCCGCCAATCCGTCGAAAATCAGAGAAATGCTTCCGACCTGCTGGAAAAGAAATTTCAGGAGGCGGTGAAAAGGGCCAAAGAACTTCCTGACACCGGAAAGCCGATTCGAGACTTTGATCTCGATTAACCAGCACCAGCGGGAGCAATGCCAAATCGGGTAACCGGCGCTTTCCATGTACTGTCGATTACCGTGCGGACCGTGTAATGTGGCTTACAATTCGGCATGGCCGCCCCTCCCCTATTGCTCGGCCACCGCGGCGCGCGGGCCACTAAAACTGTCCCGGAAAATACCTTGCCTTCATTCGACCTCGCCTTGTCGCACGGCTGCGATGGTTTCGAATTCGATGTCCGCGGCACCATAGATGGACGTTCGCTGATTTGCCACGATGCCATCGTCGGCAAACTCAAAGTGTGCCAGGTGACCGCCAATCAATTGCCCTGTTGCCCGCTGCTGGAAGATGTTTTGCGCCACTGTGCACATCGCGCGTTCCTCGACATTGAACTCAAAGTAGCCGGACTCGAGAGCAGTGTGCTTTCTGCACTGCGAGAATGCTGGCCGCACGGCGGCTGTGTAGTCTCTTCCTTTCTTCCCGAAGTGGTGATGGAATTGAAAGCTCGCAGCGCCACAATTCCGGTTGGCATCATTTGTGACAGTCAGGCTCAACTGCAACGCTGGCATCGGCTGCCGGTCGAATTCGTGATCGCCCAACACAGGCTGGTTTCGGAACAACTCACGCACGACGTTCACGCCGCGGGCCGTAAATTATTCGCTTGGACGGTCAATGACCCGGCATGTATGGTGCGGCTCGCGTCATGGGGGATCGACGCCATCATCAGCGACCAGACCGAGCTCATGGTACAGACGTTCAAACCGAACACCGCCGCCCCCATCCTTAAGCCCCGCGTGGCAAGCGAACCTACACAGTTTCCGCCAGTTCCAGATAGCGGCAGAACGCATTCGTAAGCTCGATTTGCCGCGGGGTCTTGCATTGCACGTCGAACAAATCCGGATTGGCCACGATTACCGCAACGCATCTCGCGCGGGAGACGGCAACATTCAGCCTGTTCATGCTGTATAAAAATTCCATTCCTCGCGGCGCATCTTCCGGTGATGAAGTGGCCATCGAATAAATCACGATAGGCGCTTCGCGTCCCTGAAATTTGTCCACCGTCCCCACTCTTGCATTCGCCGGAAGCGCTTTGAGCAATGCCGCGACCTGCGCGTTGTAGGGCGCGACAATAAGAATGTCGGCAATCTCCAGCGGTCGCAGCGTCCCGTTCTTATCGGTCCACGTGGCTCCATTTCGTAACAAGAAATCAACCAGAGCCGCGACCTTCTCGACTTCCTCGGGCGATTCATTCTGGTTGCCCGAATGCTTCACCGCCGCGAACCGCAAACCGGTGCCGTCAAGCGGCCCTGGAAGATTCAACCGCTGCTTTGCATTTTCTGGCCGGGGTAGCAGCCGCCCGTCATAAAAGATCTCCGAAATAAATAAGCAAACTGCCGGATGCAGCCGCCGCGTCTCAGTAAGAAATAAACCGCGATCTGTATCGATGGTTTTTCGTCCATTCAACAAATGTCCCAACGCCGAAACCTCAGCTCCCGGCGGATGCGTCCCGCGCAATGGTTGATCCAGTTGTTGCGGATCGCCCAGCAGCACAACACTGGTCGCAGCTTGCGATACCGCGATGGTGTTCGCCAGGGACACCTGTCCCGCCTCGTCGATAAAAAGCACGTCCACCGAATTCGACATCAAGGGACTAGCCCAGAGCCACGGCGTCCCCGCAGCCACTCGTGCGCTTCCGGATGCCAGCGCGTTTGCCACCTCTTGATCATTTTTTGCGCTGGTGACGCATTCGAGGTCGCAACCGTCTTTCTGATTGTGCTTTTGGATTGCCCGCAAAGAAATATTGTTGGCAGAAGCCGTGGCGCAAACCTCATTCAGCAGATAGCTGATGACCTTGTGACTGAGAGCGCTGATTCCCACCCGCCGCCCCTGCCGCACCAATTCGACAATCATCCGCGCGCCGGTAAATGTCTTGCCCGACCCCGGAGGGCCTTGTATCGGCAGCACGCCCGGCTCGGCGGCCAAGGAAGACATCAGCTCTTTCGCCGCTTCCGTAAGCTGACCATCTTCGCCAATCGGTATTTCCATAGCTTGTTTCAGCGCAAGCGGGCCCTGGCGAAGAAGCAAATCACGCGCCGCTTTATACTCCCCCGGTCCAGTGACGGAGTTTTCAACTACCCACTTTGCGATTTTTAGAAGACTTTCGCTCAGTACGTACGCGGGGATGTAGTCGTAAGGAATTAATGAAGTGGGATGTGGAACAGATGAATTGTTTCCCCGCATCAGCTCGATGATTCCCCTGCCCTCGTCCAGGAAAACGACTTTACCCGGACTTCCCCCAGTCCTCGGATCGTGCACTTCCAGGGCTCTATCGATGGAGTGTTCCTGAGCAGGAAAGGAATATCGATGGACGGTAGACCGCCTGACCCTGTCCGTCGCGCCTTCATATTCAAGTTTTCCTAAAGCGCATTTATCCTCTAGCAGCTCAAGATCGGAGAGCGCGCGAAGACGGAAGTATTCCCACCACATCGATTTCTCTTCCCGGCGATGCCACTCTAACAACTGAGCCAGCAGCCAGCGCGCTCGTTGCTCTTCATCCCATTGCTCCTGATCCGCGGGAAGATCTTCAACCAGCCGGGACTTCACATCTTCCATCTCGTCAAGTTGCGCCGCCAAATCTATTCCCGCTATGCCGGACTTTATTTCCGGACGAGTAAGGGCGCAATTGCTCCGCTTTTCCAATTCGATCCGGCAGTCCTCCAACCACTCCCTCAGCCGCAATGTGGAAAAACAATCGTCCCGGTTATAGCCTTCAATCGTTGTAAGCAAATCAGCCGACTGCGCGCATTTCCCGCCCAGCGCCAGCATGGCCTCGTACGACTTAAGAGCCATGTTGGCCTCATGCAGCGCTACGCTTCGCGTGAAACCATAAAGCGGTTCCAACCGCTTGATCGAGTAGCTCTCCACCGATGCGCGCAATCCCTGCCGCACCACTCTGTACAAGTCCACGAAAATCTCTGCTCGCAGTAGTTCGTCCAATTCCTCGATAAACGTTCCGTGCCGCCCAACTAGTCGCTTGATGGCTGACGGCTCATAAGGGGCGTAGTGGTAAACATGCATTGCCGGATCCTGTTGCCAACGTTGCATCACCGTCGTCATGAATGTTTCGAACGCTTTCTTCTCTTCCGCGCGAGTAAATGACCACAGCACCTCGTACCGTGGTTCGCTTTTTGAATCAGGTGGAAGCGTCACCATTCCAAACAAGTATTCCAATCCCTGATCGAGCACATACGGATTCGACTCTAGATCGAGAAACATATCTCCCGGCGAGGGCATCGGCAAAGCGGCAAGGCCTTCGCCCGAGTTGACGGATTCCAGCAGCTCATAACAAGCCCCGCCAGCCTCGCGGCCTTCAACCTGCAACCGCGCCTGCTCATGGATACGCACCAGCGCCGCATTGCCGATTCGCTCGAATTTTGGGCGATATGGGGAAGTGGAAGTTTCGCCAGATCCACTGTTGTGGAAACCCCGCGCTCGACTAGCGCCTTGCGCTGCGTGCGCGAGATTCCCGCCACCAGTGACAAATGATCATCCGCCCGCCGCCGTTGATCGCAGATCGAAAACCACGAACACACTTCGCACTGTTCTACCGGCTCGGGATAAGTTTTCGCCTCGGCCTTCCATGCGGTCTCATAGTCCCGGCGAACCTTGCGGAAGTATGCGATGTAACGTTGCACCGGAAATTGTTCGGGCTCGATTCCTCCTGCGAGGACCACATGCATGAATTGTGGCTCCGCACCCTGAATTCGCGCGAGCAGGTCCGAATAAAAACATAACTGGACTACCGCGCCTGCCTTGGTGCTGTGGGCCAGCTTCGTATCCACCGCTTCATAGGACCACGCACCCAGATCGCTGGGCGTCTCGACGCGAATCAGAAAATCTGCACGGCCTCGCCATGCCCGATCGAGAAATGTCGCCTGGTAGATCGCATCCGCACCACGACGCAGAGCCGCGCAGGTTTGGGAGCAAGCTTCTTCCCATGGCAGGCCTAGATCGATGTGGACAACGCTTCGTCCTTCAACCTCGATCAATTGCCGCAAGTATTTTTTCTCGTGCTCCAGCCCAAGCGTTTGCAGCACGGCAATGGAAGGATCGTTAAAAAACGGCTTCTTTATTTCTTTTCTGATTTCCGCGCGGTCCAGCGTAGCGGTATGGTGGCAGGCAAGAAAATTGGCTACATCAGTCGCCGAGAACATGGCGCAACCAGCCTACACCCAGCAATGCCCGCTCGGATTAGATCCATTTCCGAAAATTACAACAAAATCGGCGCCTGAATTGTAGAACTTGTCCCGGACTCGAAAGGTAAATGCGCTGATGACGTCACTCTACTGTCGAATGGACCGCGAATCGTCCAGTACGGACAGGCGAGCGGGGAGTGGGGTCGGGAGATGTTCATCCACCGATTGTTCGGGAAAACGAGATGATGGGGTGGGAGACGGGAATCGAACCCGCAACGTCCGGAGCCACAGTCCGGTGCTCTGCCAGTTGAGCTACTCCCACCGTAGGTTTTCGATTATAGCAACTCGGTGTCCCTAGGACGCGGCGCACGGCGAATCCGTTCGAGCCGACCCCGACTTGGACGAACGAACTGTGAGTGCGCGCGTATTTTCCGAAGCTACGGACCCGGCCAGCGGGCAAAGCCACTTGCGGCGGCTGTTTTGCCTCGAATCCCCCACGCGTAGACACTTCCCAGAACAGCGACTTGGGTAACTTTTGAGTAGTCGTGGGACATGGTACGCTCATCGAAGGTGCAAGAGAATCAGTTACTTAGGCGGAACTTGGGCCCTACTTCGGCAGCCGCCTAACGATTACAAATGCCTCGAATTCCGATATTCCGAATTGGACAAGCGGCGGAGGAACTGGAACCGCCGCGGCTGGCCAGTTACACGCCAGAACTCACCTTCCATGATCTGCGAATCGGAATCGACAATTTGCGGCATGACGTTTTTTTGAGCCCCAAATTTGTCGAAGATGCGCGTCTGCAGGTCGCCCGGCTGATCATTCATTACGGGAACGTCAAGAATCTTTTGGCAGCACGTACGGCGGACGTGGCTGAACCGGCGCGCGGCAATTTATTTATCGGGGCGCATCCCGCTGCCAATAAAGTACGGCCAAAAGTGGAACCGGCGGATTTGAAGCCGCTTCTCGTCGACATTCATTTAGCGGCGCTGAATCGGGCCAAGGCGGCGGGAAATATCTGGCTCGACGTGCTGGCACGGGTGGCGATTATAAAATTTCTGCGGACTGAGTTGACCGCGCAATTCTCCCGTGTGTTGGACCAGTGCCGGGAGACGTTAAAAAGTTATGACGGTATCCGGCAACAGAAGGCTCTGGAATATCGCGAGCAGGTCGCCGCCTTCCAGGTGGGCAAGAAATTCATCCTGCGCCAGACCGGACAGGAGTTGTTTCGCACGTTGCGGGAAGCCGAAAAAGAAATCATTGCCCGCACCCGGCGGTCTTTATTCGGAAATCAGAGTTACGCAGAGTACCGGCTCTTTATAACGCCGCTGATTTTCAGCGAAGACGGGCGCGACATTTATTTGAATGCCGAGCATTATGTGATGATCGGCAACTTCGATCGCGATCCTGATCGTTTTTGGAACAGCCGTCGAATCGCATGCGACTTCCTGCAAATGTTGGGACTGGGGCCCGAGGCCAGCGACGACACCGTGCTCGAGGGCTGGCTGAATGTACCGGAGAACGCGGAAGTGCTGGTGGGAACTGGTATTCCAGACGATTCGACGCCGGAAGGCGAATCGCAAAAAGTCCGTCTGATGGCCTGGCGGGAATTGCTGGAACGCGAAGAGGCGATGGACCACGTGGTCGCGTCGTATGAGGTCGTGCCGATCCTCAACGAATATTCTCCAACTATTAATGCGCAGCAATTGAAAAATGGACTTATCTCGAAGGAAGAGCGAAACCGGGTAGAAAAAGTTATTGCCGAACATGGAAAACTTTCCGGTGGGAGTTTTGCGGGTGCAGTGGGGCGGGTAACCAATTGCCGTGGTGATGAGCGGGCGAAAACCGCAGGGCGATTTCTGCGGGATTTTTTTCGGCACCACCGCGATGTGCGGCGGCTCGAAATTCTTAACGAGGCGGTGATGCAGGTAAACATTCTATCCAGCGAGAAGATGCGCGAGCTTTCGGCGATGAATGGCACCCTGTATGACTATTTGCTGCCGGAGGAACAGAAGCCGGCGGAGGATCGTGTATTACGGCACGTCGTAGTGAAGGCTGACGTGCGGGATTCGTCGACGCTCACGAAATCGCTGCTGGCCCGGCAGATGAATCCGGCGTCCTACTTCAGTCTTAATTTTTACGATCCGGTCAACAAGCTGTTGGATAAGTACGGTGCCACCAAAGTTTTTCTTGAGGGCGACGCCATCATTTTGGCGATTCTGGAACGCGAGGGCGAGCCGGAACTCGCGGTGAGCAAGGCGTGCGTCTTGGCCCGGGAGATGATTGAAATTGTGCGCGGGTATAACCAGCTCCTTGAGCGCGCGGGACTGCCGACTCTGGAATTGGGTCTCGGTATTTCGTATCAGAATTCGGCCCCCGTGTATTTGGCGGATGGTCCGCAGCAGATCATGATTTCTGACGCATTGAACGAGAGTGACCGTTTATCGTCATGCGACAAACGAATTCGCAAGGTCATGCAGACGGTGAAGGTTCCGTTCAATGTCTACGGCTTTCAAACGATCAGCGATAAGAACGACGATGAAAATGCCGAGGACGTTTTACTGAAATATAACCTGGGAGGCATTCGCATCAGCGAGGCGGCGTTCAAAAAGCTGGGCGAAGAAATTTCGCTTGAATCTGTCCAGGGGAATTTTTCGAGGTTGTGGGACGTAGAAGAGCTGCGATTGTTGAGCGGTCTGGTTCCGCTGGGCGGCGGAATTTTCCGCAAGATTGTGGTGAGGGCGAGCAGGATTCCGGTAATTGATGCGCGCAGTTTTACGTGGAAGGGTTGGACCGACAGGTGGTGTTACGAAATGTGCGCGAATCCAGCCGTGTATTCAGAAATTGAGAGCAAGGCTGCGGCCGGGAAATGAACGAGGGCCTATTGCCCTTCTGAGTGCGGGCTTGGCTCGGCCTGAACCTACGCAAGCGTTTGAAAATAATTATTGGTTGGCGCGGATTGGGTTGATCAGCAGTCGGCCAACGGCTTTCTTCTTTGAATCCTGTTTATCGTGCTGATAAGCGAGGTCGAGGGAACCTTCAATTGTAGAGGATGCTTCCGCCAACGTCGCGGCGAGCGCACGGAAGGCGCGACTGATGTCCTGGTTGTCCTGAAAAGTGACAGGCACGCCTTTATCTATGGCGGGCGAAACTAACTGATAATTATTGGGCAGCTTCCAAAGTAGTTTACAGTTGGTGGCCTTCTCCACGTCTTCGTCGTTAAAGCCGGGGATCTTTTTGTAACGATTCAGGACCAGACGAACGCGGTCGCGCCCTGCGCCCTCTTCGAGGAAAGTACGGATGCGGTTCGCGCTCCAAAGCGAAACCACATCAGCCTGGGCGACCATCAAAACGGCATTCGACAGATCGCAGAGCAGGCGTTCGGTTTGATCCTTGCGCCCCGAGCAATCCACGATTACGTACTTAAAGTGAGTTACTAACAGATCGAATAGGCGGGCAAGTTCAGCCGCGCTTGGTGAAAGCGTGGTCGGCTGCTGCGGTCCGGCGAGCAATTGCAGACCGCCCTTGCATACGGTCATCAACCCCTCGAGCAGGGACGAATCGAGGCGATGCAGATTCTGCAACGCATCAATCACGCCAAAGCTGGGACGCACATTCAAATGAAGCGAGGCATGACCGAGGGGGGCGAAGTCGACCAAGAGAACTCCGCCGTGGGTTTCCTGAAGTGCGATTGCGGTATTCACGGCCACAGTGGTGGCGCCGGCTCCGCCTTTGGCGCTGGTCACGATGAAAACGCGGGCGCGTCCTGAAGAACTGCGGGTCTTGCTGCGCGACGAAGCGAGACGGTCGAAGGCCTCAATTACAGCTTCGGAATTAGCATTGCGCTCGAGGTATTCCCGGGCCCCTGCACGCATGGCGGCGACGATGGTTCCGGGATCGTTCATGGAACCGACGGCGAAGATAGCGATGTCGGTGGTGTTGTTGTGGATCAGTTCAATGGCATCAATGGCGCGTTTTATGTTGGCCGGATCGATGTCGACGATGACGACTTCGCTGCGAACATCCTGCAGTTGGCGAAGGATCGGATCGGTTGCCGTAACGGGAAAACCGACATGACTAAAGACATTCCGCCCGCTTTGAGTGCTCTCAATGCGGTGCTGCAAAGAGGCCTGGCGTTCTTTGTCTTCGGTGAGAAATGTGACAGCTACGCCTTGCATTTAAAAAGCCTCAATATTGCCACTGAATGAATGGTATGAAGGGAGGGCACCAATGCCAAGTGACTTTTGTAATCGCGGATCAGACGAATCCCCCATTTACTTCATAAGCTTCGTCGCCCAGTCAGGAATCAAATAAACAGTTACGACAGCGAGGTCCACCGCGAAGTAATGTCCAAGATTCCCTATTCTATGCAAAAGTTAAGGGGTTGGAAAGGACGATATAAAGAAAGGTCGCCGTCAAATGAATCAAAAGGACATGTCGGTGGCAAACACTGGGCGCTGGGATGGTAAAGACATTTCTGATAAGGCTTTGTAAGTTAGCATCATAAAGTGCCATGAATGTGATCCCTTCAAGAGCCTCAGAGATGAACGCGAAAGTGGGCGCAGTGGGGACAGACCATAGTTCGCAGGGATCCCTGGCAGCGACCTTCCGCGCCCTGCGTCATCGCAACTTCCAACTTTTTTTTGGCGGTCAACTGATTTCGCTGATTGGCACATGGATGCAGAATGTTGCGCAGGCATGGCTGGTCTACCGTTTCACCGGGTCTTCCCTGCTGCTGGGCGCGGTCGGTTTTGCCAGCCAGATTCCGGTATTTCTGGTGGCGCCAATCGGGGGAATTGTCGCGGACCGGTTCAATCGTCACCGGATCGTGATTGGAACCCAAATCGCCTCGATGATTCTGGCTTTAATTCTTGCTGGTTTGACGCTCACCCACGTGGTCCAGGTCTGGCACATTTTTGTGCTCGCAGCACTGTTGGGCGTGGTGAACGCGTTCGATATTCCGGGACGGCAATCTTTTCTGGTGGATATGGTTGGCAAAGAGGACTTGATGAATGCGATTGCGTTGAACTCGTCCATGTTCAACGGGGCGCGGATCATCGGTCCGGCGATTGCCGGCATTCTGGTCGCCAAGATTGGCGAGGGATGGTGTTTTTTCGCGAATGGCATCAGCTATATCGCGGTGATTATCGGACTGCTCTTGATGCAATTAGAGCGGCCAGTTTATCGGCCAGCCAAGGGCTCGCCGCTGGCGAACATTATTGAAGGCTTTCAGTTTGCGCGCCAGGAATCGCCGATTCGCGCGTTGCTATTGCTGTTGGGTCTGGTGAGTCTAGTATCGATGCCGTATACGGTCCTGATGCCGATATTTGCCGACAAAGTGTTGCATGGTGGAGCGCGCGGATTGGGAATATTGATGGGGGCGACGGGCGTCGGCGCGCTGCTCGGCGCGTTAACGTTGGCGACCCGAACTGGAGTGCGCGGGCTGGGCCGTTGGGTCGCTTTTTCGTGCGGAGGGTTCGGCGCGACTCTAATGTTGTTCTCATTCTCACGCAGCTTCTATCTGTCGACTGCGCTGCTGGTTCCGGTGGGATTCTGCATGATGCTGCAAATGTCGTCATCGAATACTTTGATTCAGGCCATGGTCCCGGACCAACTGCGGGGCAGAGTTATGGCGCTCTATTCGATGATGTTTATGGGGATGGCGCCGTTCGGGGCATTGCTGGGAGGCGCGCTGGCTGACCGTTTGGGCGCGCCGTTGACGGTTGGGATGGGATCTGTGGCGTGCATCGGGGGCGCGGTAATTTTTGGAATCAATCTGCCGAAGATCCGGGTGGAGGCGCGGCGGCTCATCGTTGCTCAAACTATGGCTGGTGGGGATCCATCGGTAGAAATGTCGGCGAGAGCGGTAGAGGATTGAGTGGAGTGGTTCTGTGCAGAATTATTGGGTGAGCTGCGCTCGCGAAGACGTGGACGCCCCCCGTTCCGCTATTTTTTCAGAATCACCATAATTAACAAAACCACAGGCAGGTAAATTACCGAAGCATGAACCAGCTTTCTGGCGAACACGGTCGAAGTGGAATTCGAGAGCTTGAGGGAATGGTAGAGCAGGAATGTCCCCGCGGCGAACATCCCAACGACGTAATATGCGCCTCCGCGATCGATCAGCGGCAGCATAGTGGTGACAATCACCGCAATGGTAAAAAACAGGATTTCAGTTTTTGTAAAACGGCTGTCCAAGTCAAACTTCGGCAGCATTCTGTATCCCGCCCGCGCATAGTCATCGCGATACATCAAGGCAATGGCCAGGAAATGCGGAAACTGCCAAAGGAATAGAACGGCGAAAAGAAACCAGGCTTGCCGGTCTATATAACCTGCACCTCCCGCCCAGCCGATCAAAGTCGGCATAGCTCCGGGAATCGCTCCCAGTAGCGTGCAGAGCGGCGTCACCCGCTTCAGCGGCGTGTATACGAGCAGATAAGACAGTAAAGTGGAGATCGCTAGAATGGCGGACAAGCGGTTCACTGTTGCCACCAAATAGAGCCCTCCGCCGACGCTCAGCAGGATTCCAAAGATGAGCGCGTGCATAGCGGGCATCCGGCCCGAGGGCATGGGGCGGTTTGCCGTGCGGCGCATCCGTTTATCCCACACTCGCTCCATCCACTGATTCAAAGTGGCAGTGCCGCTGGCGACGAGCAGCGTGCCAATTAGCGTGTTAATGAGTCCGGCGAACCGGAAACCGCCGCGAGAGGCCAGGTAATAGCCGGCAGAGGTGGTCATCAAAATCAGCAGATTTACTTCCGGCTTCGTCAGGGTGTAGTAATCCCGCAGTGTGGACGCTGATTTCTGAGTCGGGACCGGTGCCGCTAATACCTGACTTGTAGCCATGCTCTCCTATTACCAGCGGTCGTTCGGGTGCGATTGATCAGTATACTCGTCGGGCTTGAACTGATTGCGCCGGCGGTACGCCAGAACTGAAATACCAACTGACATGCAAGCGGGGGGAATCATGAGGACGATAATCCCGCCGCGCAAGGCTTCTATCATCCTATGGCCCGCCGAGGCAGCCTGCGTGTAGCACAAAGCGCAGCTTTGAGAAAAAGCTGGCGCCGATATAAGCAGGATCGCAAGTCCGCCTAACAACACCCGCGCGAGTTGGAGTTTTTTTGACATTGCCCGATTCAATGGTAGTTCGAAAACGGCGCCCCCACCAATAAGCGGAAGCTGTCTGGCCAAATATAGTTCATCGCGGCCAGCACGAATAAAACAAACACGGCCACAAAAAGCAAAAATTTGCGGCTTTCCGACCATAGATGCATAAAGAACATTACTCCCAGCCCGGCCTCGAACATTGCCAGAAACAACATTCGCGCGAATCTCTGAGTGTCGTCGATCTGCTGATAGGCGATGACAAACTGGAGCGCGGCAATGATCAGTATCACCACATACACGATGAGGTCTCTGGTTAGAGAGCCCGGATTTTCGGTTGCGATATTTTCGTTTGGCTTCATAGCGTTTTCCCCCAATCCCTAATGCGCCGGGGCGATATTGAGAAGATAAACAAATGGGACAACGAACATCCAAACCAGATCCACGAAGTGCCAGTAAAGGCCGAGTATTTCGATATCGTCCGAGTTATAGCGCCCGCCCCGGTAGCGCAGTCCCACGACAATCAATGCAACCACTCCACCAGTTACGTGCAGCAAATGCAGTCCGGTAATCGCGAAAAAGCTGGCGCCGAATACGGCGGTACCCCAGGGATTGTGAAACAGCGTCGCCCCTTCCGAAATCATTCCCAGCCATTCTCGAATATGCAGTATCGCAAACAGGATGCCGGCAGCCGCCGTAATCAACATCCAGTTAAACGCCGATGACTTGTTGCCCATCTTGGATGCCCGCACCGCGATCAACATCGTCAAACTGCTGGTGATAAGGATGAACGTCATCACCATTGCATTGATCACGGTTGGCGAAAATTCGAATGGTTTGGGCCAATTCGCGGTCGCGTTGCGCAAAAAGCCATAAGCCATCAGGCACGCCGCAAATGTAGCAGCGTCGGAAATAATGAATAACCACATTACCAGCTTTTTTGTGGGAATCGAAAATGGCGATCCCTCGGTAAAAGCCGCAGAATGGGCTTCTGGATGCGCGCCCATAACCGGATTCGCTTGGCTCACAATGCCTCCTCGTATTTCAGCCATTACATCTTGCTCCAGAGAAGCATAAGCAGATACAGCCAAAGAACATCCATGAAGTGCCAGTAATATGAAGTGGCATCAAGCGTGCTTCGCCGCAGATCGGACCGGCGGAGCTTTCTAATCACTCGGACAAGACCGCCCAATCCCCCACAAACATGCAAAGCGTGGGCCGCAGTCAGCACATAAAAAAACGAACTGCTCGGATTCGTCGCCAGATAAAGGCCTTCTGACTTCAGCTTTAACCAAGCCACATATTGTCCGGCTACGAAAAGCAAGCCGAAGGCTAACGTCACATAAAACCAGAGCGCCGGAGCTTTAGTTTGATCTTGAGAACGGCTCATAACCCTGGCAACATTACGGCGGCCCAATTCCAGGGTGAGGCTGCTTACGAGAAGCAGAACGGTATTGATGTAGAGAATGGAAGGCAGAGAGAAGTGCTGCCAGTCGGTGGATGCACCCTCACGAACAATGAGTGCGCTGGTGAAGGCGGCGAATGACATGGAGATTGCCGCCATCCCGACCCACACACCCACACTTGCCGGAGGCGGCGAGCCGCGTTCGACCCGCAAATCGCCATCCGCGGGAACCAAATTCCAGCCGCCATTCCCGTGTGCAGTTTTTGCACCCCGCACTGGGCCAATCTTTGGCGGTTCGTGTATTGTGGTTGCCATCGCTATCCTCTAAACTTCCCGTTCGCGAGAGAGATCACTTTTCGTCCCGTTCGGTATGGATTTGTTCCGGAGAATTCTGCATCACGTAGTCGTTGGTCGAACCCTCAATTCCATACTGATACGGATCGTGGAAAACCTCGATGTGCTTGCCGCCAAAATTATCGAACGGAGGCGGCGAAGTCGTAATCCACTCAAGGGAAGTCGCTTCCCAAGGATTCTCTGGAGCGATAGGTCCCCAAAAACGACTGTGAATGAGGTTGTAAAGAAAGATAAGCTGGGCGGCGCCTGTGATCAAAGCCGCGACCGTTATGTACCGGTGCACGGGAATTAACGGCTGCAAATAATCGTCGACAAAAGCCTGATAGCGGCGCACATTCCCGGCGAAGCCCAGATAGTGGAACGGCATGAAGATGGCGTAGGTGCCGACAAAAGTCAACCAGAAGTGGATTTTGCCGAGAGTCTCATTCATCATCCTGCCAAACATCTTGCCGAACCAGAAATAAGTTCCGGTGAAAATGCCGAACAGGGCTGCGACCGCCATCACCATATGGAAATGGCCAACGACGAAGTAGGTTCCGTGCAAATAAATATCGAGGGAAGGCTGGGCGAGGAAAAAACCGCTCACCCCGCCGCTCACGAACATGGAAATGAAACCCAGCGCAAAAAGAGACGCGCTGTTTATGCGAATTTTCGCGCCATACAAGCTTCCGATCCAGATCAACACGATGATCGTTGCCGGGATCGTAATGATCAGCGTGGGGAATGAAAACACCAATCCGGAAAACGGATTCATGCCGCTGACGAACATGTGGTGCCCGTACACCACATAGCTCAGAAAGGCCAGCGTGGCCATGCAGCCAATGACCACTTTGTAACTCAAGAGCGGCCGCCGCATACTGGTTATAAGAACGTGCGAGACAATTCCGACTCCGGGAACGATCGCGATATACACCTCCGGATGTCCGAAGAACCAGAACAAATGCTGCCACAGCAAAGTGGATCCGCCGGAATGGGGCACCAGTGCGCCATTCACCACAAGCCCGGATGCGATAAAGAAACTGGTTCCCGCCACATGATCGAGAATGAGCAAGATACATGCCGGCAGAAGCACCGCAAAAGCTGTCAAGCCCATGCAGGAGGTGATGAACCACGCCCATGCGGTGAGCGGCATGCGCATCAGGGTCATTCCCCGGGTGCGCAGATCGAGAGTTGTGGTTATAAAGTTCAGCGAGCCCAGCAATTGTCCTACGCAAAATGTAGCGATCGATGCCGCCCACAATATCTGACCGAGACCTTGCCCTGGCCCGGCTGCCGCACCGACGGCGCTGAGCGGAGCGTAAGCGGTCCATCCCGAAAGCGGGGGACCGTCGCCTACAAAAAACGCGGTGATCAAGATAATGAACGCCACAAACGTTATCCAGAAGGACATCATGTTGAAGCGCGGGAATGGCATATCTTCCGCGCCCACCTGGATCGGCAGAAAGAAGTTTCCAAAACCCGCGAACGGGGCCGTGGTAAGCACGAAGAAGACCATGATCGTGCCATGCATGGTCATGAGCTGAAGATAATATTCTGGCGTCATCACGCCGCCAGGAGCTCCGGTTTTCGACAGCCATTGCAGTCCGGGGATCGCTAAATTGGTCCAGCCGAGATGGAGTCTCATCAACCAGGAGAGAGCCATCCCGATGTACACCGCGATCAACGCCAGCCCGTAATACTGCTTGCCGATCACCTTGTGATCCAGACTAAAAACGTGCTTGCGTATAAAGCTGGTGGGCGCGGTGTGATGATGCTGCGCCGGGTGGGTAGACATATCGTGCATAGTCACCTCAAATTTGCACTTCTATAAACAATGCTCTTTGAAACAACTTAAGCCGCGACAATCCGCGGCTACTGATTTGCCGCCTGCTGCTTGAGCCAGGCATTGAAATCATCCTGCGACATCACTTCCAAATAAGCTTTCATGTTGTAGTGGCCCAACCCGCAAAGTTGGGTGCATACAATCTCATATTTGCCAATTTTATTCGCCGTGAAATGAAGGGAGAGATCCAATCCAGGCACAAAGTCCTGCTGCACGCGCAATTCCCTGACATAAAAAGAGTGGCCAAGGTCTTTGGTATGCATGAGCAAATGAATTTCCTTGTTGACCGGAATCGCCATTTCCGCGGCGACAATATCGTCCTTCGCCGCCGGATCGTTCGTGAGATCCAAACCAAAAAAGTTTTCGTTGGCTTCGTCGATTTTTTCGGGATGAATGGTCCCGAACTTTCCGTCCGGTCCCGGATAGCGGAAATAAAACGCGAATTGCCCGGCTTGCACTTGAATCGGCATGGCGTCGGCTGATGGAGGTGTAAAGTAGACAGCCGCCCAAGCCTTTGTTCCGAACACTCCCAGGGCTAGGACTTCCGTTCCCACGAGCAACACCGCCGCAATCACCAACCCCATGGCGCCGCCAGGAAATCGGCGAATCTTGGCTTCTTTGCCGCGGTTGGAAAACATCCAGATGAAGGCGGCGAGGATAAATTGCGCCGCCAGGAACGAGATGCCCGCCTCGGCCATGGTGTCCGCCATTTGCTCGTCGATTAGCGGTCCATGCACCGAAATGTCCTGCGGCATAGGCCACATGTGCATCACGATGGGTATTGCCGAAGCGATTGCGATTACGACGATGGTGATCGCGAAAAATTTTGCCATGGCATTGCTCCTGCGCAACCAAAACTCTGTTCGAAACAACGAGGCCGTCAAATCACTCAAGTGACGATGACGGCCTTTAGGAGGATATCGTTCCGCGTTATTTGGCCTTAAACGTGAAGTCCGCCGTCGCCGGCGCTCCCGCCGCAACCGTCACTTTTGACGTTTGGGTACCATAGGTTTCCTGCCACGCGGTCACGGTGTAGTTCCCGGGGGGCACGTTCTCAATGGTGTATTTGCCGGAATCGTCGGTGGTTGCGTAGGGTCCTTTTACTACGACAAACCAGCCGTGCATCCAGGGGTGAATGTTGCACTGCACCGGGATCGCCACTTCCTCGGCCTTCCAACTTTTCGTGATCGGCGCGGATCCCGGTGGCTGCGAGACGTTCCACGGAATATTGCCCGTCATCGGATTGGGATTCGGGTGAATGTTGTGCGTGGTTTGATCGCTGGTTGTCACTTTGTAATTCTGGTTCACGTCCATTGCCAGCACATGGGGCGTGTACATGCAATTTTTCTGGTCGAACACCGGTACCGCCTTCGACGTCTCAGTTGCGGCGCTACCGCTCAGACCTTCGGAAATGTACAGAACCACATTTTCCAACCCATTGTCCTGTCCAACCACCACGCCTTCAAGGTGGGCTGGGTTGTTTTCGTGCTGTTTGACGCAGTAGGGATCCTTCGACATGTCGATGCCCCGCATGTGAGGCGCGGTGCCTGTCAGTTTAACGGTTCCGGTAATCTTCCCTTCGCCGGCAGCGCTAACGTCGCGACCGAGAAACAACGCCCCGCAACCAACCAAAACGAAAACCGATACGGCCACAACGAAATGGTGTCGCTTTCTCATAAGCTATCTTTCTCCTGGAAACTCCTGGAAACTCCTGGAAACACAAACTTGAAAATCGTTACTCCGATGCTGCCAGTGCCTCTACTGTTGGCCCGCTGGCGCATTTGGATTGACCGGTTCCAGTTTGATCTGTTTCGCGAGCTCTTTCTCTTTGCTGTGTTGCGGCATGAATGTCCGCAGATAGAACACCAGGTCCCAGGCTTCTTCCGGTTTGAGATTATCGGCAAATGAAGGCATCGGGGTTCCGTCCAGGCCAGTCATAAAGATCTTGTAAATATCTCGATCCGTATCGCCGCACTTTGGCCGTGCGCCCTCGGTGAAGTTGTAAGGCGCGATCGGGCGATTCTGATCATCGGTAAGCGTTGGAGCGGATGGGCCATTGGCCATGCCCTGTACGCCGTGGCACTTCCAGCACTGCACGCGGGCAAACACGTCGCGACCGGCTTTAATGCGGTCAGCGGTGACTTCGGGCTCGGGCGGGATCTGAATTGGGGTGCCCGCCTTCTCATTCTGCCAACGCGGCGAGAAGTGCTTGATCCACGCCACCAGATTCGCACGCTCGTCTTTTGTCAGCGTATTCCAAGGGGGCATGTTCGAGCGATCTAACCCACGCGCAATTGTGTCGTACAAATCTTCGTCGGTGGGCAGAGTTCCGCTCGGCGTGGAGCGGCACTTGAATTCGGCCAATTGGAAATCGCGCGGCTTAGGATCGAGCCAGACCGCATTCTCTCCATTGCCATCGCCAAGATCGCCGTGGCAGCCAACGCAATAGCGGCGGTAATCGGTTTTCGCCGCCGCGGCATTGCCGGTGATGTTGCCGATATGGCTGGTTGCCGCCGGGGAATGGAGCCATTGGTCGAGCTGATATGACGAGACTTGAGCCCCGGCCGACAAGGATAGCGCGAGAACGGCTGCGGCCGCGCCGGCAATCGTCGAACACTTCAGGAAAACTTCTCGCATAAATACCCTTTCTAGAAGTCGAAGTCAAATCCGAGTAAAAGACTGCTGCTAGTCAAGTCACTGCCATCGGGCGCAGTTCCCCGCTGCCGCGTCCAGGAATATTCGTTGTGCCAGGCGAAGCCCGCGCGGCTGGTCATAATCGGGTAGTAGCGATACCCGAAGGTGTACATGTCCAGATTCCCAAAATTCGACGGATTTGCCGGATTCGCCTGCTGCGACATCCGCTCGAACTCCGATCGCTGGATGAAAATGAGCTGTGGACTGTATACATAGTGAGTTTCCACCATGTAGCCATTCCATGTGGGAGCTCGCGCCCCGACGGGCAGCGTTGTCCCGGGGGTAGCATTCACTCCACCATCGGGAGCGTCACCGTAACCGGCTCCAAACCAGGCGTTATCTTGTCCGTGCTGGGTGAGGGCAAGGAAGTCAAGCTTCCCAAAGTAAAACAATCCCACAAAGCCCTCGCGGCTGAAGGAATGATCGCCCATGCCTGAACCATTTCCAAAAGGCGTCGCTACCGGGGCGCCGCCGTTGCTCGTGAGATAGTAGGTGGGCGCCTGGCCGACCATCGCATAGGCGCCAATTCGATCCACTCCAAACTTACCTACATCGAATGCCTGGCTGGCGGTAAAGAAGCCGCTATACCCACTACCGTAAGGAAGGCCTACATTGCCGTCACTGGAGCTGAGCAAGGCAGCCGACACGCGCGTGCGATCATTAACTGAGTGGCCCATCCACTCCATGCCTAGCTGATTGTCTCCAATTTGGCCGAAAAAGTTTCCATCGCCTTGAGGAATGAAATGGTAAGTCTGATAAACGCCCGAAATATTCGTCAGGGTCAGAATCCGCTTTTCGGAGATCAGGTTATCCAACTCAAATTTTCCCAGCTTTATGTTGAACCACGAACTCCCAAACAGGTTATCGAGACGGGCCATCACTGTTTCGAAGTGGAACGATGCGGTCGCGTCGGATGATGGAAGCACATAAAACGAAAGGTTTTTTTCCAAAGTTCCGCCAGTATGGAAGTCGAGGCCGCTCAGATCGAAACCATCAGAAGTAACCTGCACTTGTCCGCTGTTGGGACCCGCGGGGGTGTCGACTAGAACTTTATCGGTGCTTTCCCGGTGCCAGAAGGGGGTAATGCGGAACGTCACTGGCCAATACGATGGGTTCTGCCATATCGGCGAATCCCGGTCGTTCATCAGTTGATAGCCGTTGTCTTTGAACTTCTGCCCGAAGTAGTTGAGCATCGGCCATGCCTCGTGACAAGCCGAACATCGCAAGCCGTATTTTCGGGCAAAAGCCGGAAGGGCATAGGAACTGGAAGCTGATCCAAGAAGAATAAAAACAAAAAGCAACGCACCCGCGAGACTTCTCCGGGACGAAGTCATTCAGCCCTCCTGACAGGCGATCAAACTGCGAACTTAAAAAAATCAACGCGCACCCCACAAAGTGCGTGTGCACGCACTAATTATCACGGTGGTCAGACCACTGTCAAGAAAAAATCGGAAAAACTAATCAGCCTCATCAATAAAGCACGTGTGCCAGCATCAGATGCCGCGCAATAAAATTTTCGCAACTGCGTGTGCCATCATTTTCGCTCGGACCCGGTCTTGACCGAGCGCAACCGGGCGCAGAAACCCAAAACTGAATCCCAGCAACCCAATAAATCTCGCCAATGCATCCAGTTCCTCGGCGCTCAAGGATTTGCATTCTTTAAAGCGCTTAAAGCGCTGGACAAACGCTTCCGCGTGGCGGGAGGTGCCGACTCGGCTAAGGACCTTAGCGACTTCCGGGTCCAGTAAGGCGCGCGGAATAATCACCCGCAGAAAATCGCGGTCTTCCCACATGCGCACCAGTTCCCATTCCACTAGTTGAAGAAACTCATCCTCAAATTTTCGCGCTAAGGGAACACGCGCATTCAGATCGACAACTTCGCTCGAAACCCGGGTTCGAATCACGGAAAGGAGCAGCCCAGCCTTTCCGGAAAAATAGCGGTGAATCAGGCCCTCCGCGCATCCCGCACAGGCCGCGATATCGCGCGTGGTGGTAACCTCATATCCCTGGCTGGCAAAGAGTTTTGTGGCGGCTGCGAGCAGCGCTTCCTGCTTGGCTGAGCGGTCCCGGCGGCGGTTCGGGCTGGGTCTGGATCTCGCGTTTGGGTTCGGGAAATCCCGCGGCCGCATCTTGATTTTGCTTCGGCGAGCGGGCCCAGGAGTTTTCATATCTACCCCGCACAATGATATGTTTTCCCAGACGGTATCCCACCATGAAGCACCGGAAGTCAAGCATTAACTTCGCGGGTTTGAAAATTTCGCAGGGCAATTATTTCAAAATTTCATTATCGGTTGTCGCATTGCTGGCTTTAACGCCGCCGTTACACTCTCGCGATAAGGCAGCGAAGATAAGCTATGGTGCGGGACTCAACGTCGAAGTGGAATCGCCCGACAGCGAAGTCTTGCAGGCCGTAGAAGACGTCGTTGACGACGGAATTATTCAGGGTTCGAAGGAGTACAACAAAGACCAGAACATTAGCGGTGCGTCAGCCGTTGCTTCCACCCCGGCATTCCCTCCCTGGACCGGCCCTGGCAAAGTTTTCTACAAGGTCCGGACCGACGCTCTCGATCCGCGCAATTTCAAAGAATCGGGCGATCAGGGAACAGTAGCTGTGCGTTACATCGTACAGCCGGCCGGACCGGGCAAAACCAATTTGCGCATTGACGCTACGTTCGTGGAGAATTTCAAACGCACTGTCCATCCTTCCAACGGCATTGTGGAATCCAGCGAGTACAAAGACATCACCGACCATCTCGACGAGATACACCTGCGGCAAAAGGAAACCGAGGAGTCTGCGAAAAAACGCGAACAAGATGTGGCCGCACGGGAATTATTGCGCAGCAATCCGGCCAGCAACAACGAAGCCTCGCGTCTGGCGGCGGCACAATCTTCGAATCAAACTCTGGAACAGCATCTCGAGGACTTGCGCCGTCAAGTTGAGCGCCGCGTTACGGCTGCGGGAGCGGCACTGAAGTCGGCGCCCTTCCATACCGCCAGCACTCTGAAACCGCTCACCCCTGGAACGGAAGTCGTAATCGTCGTCGTAACCCCCTACTGGTACGGAATCGAAACCCAGGATGGGCAGCATGGTTGGGTTTTCCACAATCAACTGGAGGTCTTGCCCTGAAAGCTGTCATGCGGAAACAATTGGTGATCTTGTTGGTATGCGGCTTATGGACCTTCGCGTTTTCCAGGGAAAACCAGAACGCCACCGAGAGGACATTTCCAAAGTCTAAAGCTGCCGTGGAAAAAGTCCTCAAAACCCTGCAATCTTCCATTGCCGGCCGGCTTCCATCCCTGGAGGGATTTGCGCAGCCGGCCGACCATCCGCTAGATCGTTTTCAGCGCGGCTATTATCAGTGCGAAGTTCAAGTCATTCCCGCCGGTTCAGGCACATCGAACGTGCGCGTGAATGCAAAGATCACCGCCTGGTATTCGGACCCAACTTCTGGCCATTCCGGCTATGAGACTCTCGCCTCCAATGGAAGAATTGAGGCCGATATGCTGGATCAGATTGCCGACGCGCTGGGGGTCATTCCTCAACCCGTTGCGACTGGAGCGCCAAGGGGCTTGCCCACCGCTCCATCGCGTTCTGCGGAAGCCGGAATCTCCGCGCCTATGCCGCAGATTCCTAATGGCGGATTGCGCTCTTCGCCGCCTCTGTCGGTGGACCGCAATGCAGACAGTTCGTTGAAGGCCGAAACCGACGCCGCGGAAAAGCACGAACAGGAGTTATCGGCCGAAGCGAAGGGTCTGGAAGAGATTTTGCAAAACCAGGCTCACCCTAACAACTTGGTGGCCGTAAAAAAAACCGGCACGCCAGTGGTGCAAACCCCCAATGCCGATTCCAAAATTCTTTTCCCTGCCAGCGCGGGTGATGAATTCGAGCTTCTGGACGTTAATTCCAGTTGGGTTCATGTGCGAATCTCAGGAATTTCGCGAGGGTGGCTTCGCCGCTCTGAAGTGGAGATGCCGAAAGATTTCGCCGGACCGGAAGAACCGGGCACATCTTCTAAGAACAACTTAAGTAATCCCGACGAATTTCGTGTCACCAATGAACAGATTGCGCCCTTCCCTGCCGATTGGGAACCGCTTCGCGGAAAAATCGTAAAAATCGTTACGGTTCAGAAAGTGAAAGACAGCGCGACAGAGGCCGGAGCGCAGGCAAAGTTGCAATTTGCCAAGGCATTATTTATGCAGCAGTATAACGACGTCGCTGCCGCTTCCGGCACAGAAGGAATAGTAATCATTTTTGATTCGGAAGACGGCGGCATGATCGCAGTCAACTTACCGACTTTAAAACAATGGCGGGCAGGTTCGGTGTCCGACGAAGTGGCCTGGAAACAATGTTTCTTTGACCCTCCAGAATTATCTGGCATGCGACAATCTCAGTGAGGTCGCGTGGGGACGGCCCGCCCCCTTTGGCTGTCCAATCTCGATAGGTTCTCGCACGGGACGATACAAATTATTTCCAGAAAAAGCCGGCGACTAGCAGTGCGATTTGTGCCGTTGCGATGGCAAGCCACATCCTCTGCCGCATGCGCGAGCGCCGCAAATCTCTTTTCAAATCGCTTTCGAGACCTTGTATAAACTCTAATTCCCCGGGATCGATGCGCGGTTTCGCATCCGGCGCAGGCGTTCGCGAAAGCGGAGTGTAAGCCAGCTTCGGCTTTAATGGCAGAAGAGACTTGGGCCCGCTGATCACCGAAGACCAGTGCACCAGCAAAAGAAATCCTGGAGAAAAATCTGGATCACCCGGGGCCGAAGTTAACTGTAATGGAGTCTGGCGTTCGGGCGCGGCGGCATCCGCAAGACTGCGCAGCAACGTCGTCCACCACATGTGATTCAGTTGGTCGCCAATCAATTCGCCGACGTCTACGGGACGCGATTCCAGTTGCAGCGGCGGCAGGGTTTCCGGGGAAATCACATCCCCAAGATTGGTGAATATGGTGCGATACCAGGGCAGGCTGACGAGATCTCCAGCCAAAATTCCGGTATCCACCGGACGAGAAGTAAGTATTAGCGGCGGAAGCCTCTCGGGCGAAAACGTATCGCGCAAATTTCCCAGCAGCGACCTCCACAGAGGCCGGGTTAAGCCCGCCGGCGGAGAAAAATCCGGCTCGTAGTCATGATGAAGATCGTCAGCAGTTTGCGGCATCTGTATTTAAGAAATTTTACTACTACTTATCGCGGTTATTCCCACTTCGATTCGTCCAAGCCTTACTAGTGTAACAGCCTGGATATCACCAATGTCATGTTGAGCAAAGCCCAGCTTCCGCTCGCGGAAGCTGGAAGAGTCGAAACATTCTTATTCTCATCAGCAAAGGAATAGGGCACATTCGATTCAATTTCCTCTTCGCGCGAAGCCCGGTCAGCAGGACAACTCTTTCGGATTTGGTTATTCTCGTAAGGACTTATGATCAAAGCCGTCCGCGGAACCCGCGATCTCCTCCCCCCTGAGACCGAACTTTGGAACTTTGCCGAGGCAGCCGTTCGCGAAGTGTTCCGCGCCTACAACTTCCACGAAATTCGCACGCCGATATTCGAGGAAACGCAGCTATTCGCCCGCGCCGTCGGCGAAGAAACTGACGTCGTAGCGAAAGAAATGTATACCTGGGAAGATAAAGGCTCCCCCCCGAAAATGATTGTGGAGGCTGCGATCCCCGAAGAACGGGACAGATACTCTTATCAATCGCTGACTTTGCGTCCAGAAAATACAGCGGGAGTGGTGCGGGCTTACATTGAACATAGCCTCTGGCAGCGCGGACTAAATAAGCTCTACTACATCGGGCCGCAATTCCGCCGCGAGCGCCCGCAGAAGGGCCGCTATCGCCAGTTTTATCAGATCGGAGCGGAGATCGTCGGACCCGTAACCGCAGGTAGCGACTCTCCCGCGCGCGATGCCGAACTCCTGGAACTGCTCGCTACATTGCTCAATCGCCTCGGAATCAAGGGCTGGACGCTACATCTCAATTCCATTGGCTGCGGCAATGATCGCGGCGCTTATAGCGAAGCTCTACGTAAAGCACTCGAACCCGTCGCGGCGCAGATGTGTTCCGATTGCCAGCGACGCGCGGTAACGAATCCACTGCGCGTTTTCGATTGCAAGGTTCCCGAAGATCAGCCGATTATCGACACGCTTCCCCGCATCAGCCAATTTCTCGACGAGTCGTGTCGAAAACACTTTCAGCAAGTGCAGGAAATTCTGATGGCCGTCGGCGTCGAATTTCAATTAAACGACCGCCTAGTTCGCGGCCTCGATTACTACACGCGAACCGCATTCGAATTTACGCATGGCGCTCTGGGAGCGCAGAACGCGATCCTCGGTGGAGGCCGCTACGATGGGCTCTCCGAGTCGCTTGGCGGACCGCAGGCGCCTGGTATTGGATTTGCGATTGGCGAAGACCGTTTGATTCTCGCGCTAAAAGAATCCACCGCCGAAATACAAACTAAGCCCGACGTCTATATTGCCCCGCTCGGCCTGGGAATGGATCGCGAAGCCGCCCGCCTAGCCCGCGATTTGCGCGCGGATAATCTTGTCGTCGAACTCGGAGACGAAACTTTCCGCCTCAAGAAATCTTTCGAAGCCGCCAGCAAGCTGGGGTCGCGCTATGTTCTCATCGTCGGAGAAGACGAAATCAAAGCGGGATCATTCGCTCTAAAAAATCAGGATACCGGCGAGCAAATTTCGGTTTCCCGCGCGGAACTTGCCGGAAGAATTCAACCTACTTGATTAGGTTTCCTTGACCGGAGCAACTCGCTGTTCTACTATCGGCGCGACCAAAAAGTTTAATTTAGGAGAATCCCAATGAAACGCATTGCCGCGGCCGTATTGCTGTCCGCACTCTGCTTGTTCTGCGTCCCCAGTTTTGCCCAAATGCCAACGCCAGCGCCGGAACTGAAAAAATTGGATTACTTCGTCGGCACGTGGACGGATGATGGCGAGATGAAACCCGGGCCCATGGGACCGGGCGGGAAAATGACCGTCAGCGAAAAGAATGAATGGATGCCCGGCGGCTTCTTTCTAACCTTGCACTCCATTTTCAATAGCGATATGGCCAACGGCAGCGGCATCGCCTTCATGGGCTACGACCCCGACAATAAGCAATACACCTACGACGAGTTCAACAGCATGGGAGAACGCACCCACTTCACCGGCACGGTGAACGGCGACACATGGACATGGGTCGGCGACCAGAAAATGGGCGACCAGAAAATGAAAGGCCGGTACACCACTAAAATTCTCTCCCCCACTTCCTACTCATCCAAATTCGAGATGTCCCCGGATGGCACGAACTGGACCACGATAATGGACGGCAAATCCACGAAAAAATAAAGGGTGGGACCCTACTTCCTTCGTTTCTGTCTTTTCGTGAAATTGTGATTCTCAGCGCAGAGAGGAATACAGGGCTCCGCTCCGAATGACATAGTCGCTGTCTAGCGCAGCGCGGTTATAATCTTTAATTCGGCTTCCAGCCACATTCTCATTTCAAAAGGGAACACTTGCTCGACTTTTTAGGTGACTTGCAGCGTACCGATATGTGCGGCGCGTTGCGTTCTTCCGACGCAGGAAAAAAAGCTGTGCTCATGGGATGGGTTAACCGCCGCCGCGACTTCGGCAACCTGCTCTTCGTCGACCTGCGCGACCGCAGCGGGGTTACCCAGATTGTGGTTAATAAAGAACTGAACGCGGCGGTACACCAGAAAGCTGAAAGCCTAAAAAACGAATATGTAATCGCAGTTATTGGAACCGTAAAGCAGCGCGATGCAAATACGGTGAACAAGAACATTCCCACCGGCGAGGTTGAACTCGTAGCCGACGAATTGCGCATCCTTAATGAATCGAGGCAGCCGCCTTTTCTC
The DNA here is from genome assembly GCA_963849315.1 of uncultured Acidobacteriaceae bacterium. Classification (GTDB taxonomy): domain Bacteria; phylum Acidobacteriota; class Terriglobia; order Terriglobales; family Acidobacteriaceae; genus PALSA-188. The sequence goes on from CAWKGT010000003.1 coordinate 397,720, forward strand.
CCCGGCGAAAGCATTTTGCCGAACGAAGAAATGCGCTTGAAATATCGTTACATTGACCTGCGCCGCGATGCTATGCAGCGCAATATCGAACTACGGCACAAAGTTTCAATCGCCATTCGCGAATTTCTTTCGGCGCATGGATTTTTCGAAATCGAAACTCCCTTCATGACGCGTTCCACGCCCGAAGGCGCGCGCGATTACCTCGTTCCCAGCCGCGTGCAGCCGGGAAACTTTTACGCCCTTCCGCAGTCGCCGCAATTGTTTAAACAAATTCTGATGATCTCCGGTTTCGATCGTTACTTCCAGATCGTGCGCTGCTTCCGCGACGAAGATTTGCGCGCCGACCGCCAGCCAGAATTTACTCAGATCGATTTGGAGATGTCTTATCCGCAGCAAGAAAGTGTATGGCGGATCGTAGAGGGCTTCCTCACCGCAGCGTTCGCGGCAGCTGGACACGAAATCAAGACGCCATTTCCCCGCATGAGCTACGACGAAGCCATGCGTCAGTACGGCAACGACAAACCTGACATGCGCCTGCCTGCGATGATCGATGTGCGCGAGTTATTTTCTGCGGAAGAGTTGGACGAGTTTGCAGGAAAATTCAAAATTCGAAAAGATCTAGCGCTGCAACTCATTCTCATTCCCAAGGCTGGAGAAATTTCTGGAACCGAACGCCGCACCATCGGTACGTACGGGGCGTTTCAACACGTGCGGGGAGCGGAGTTCGTGCAACTGATGACCGACCCGAAAAGATTCGCCAAAGATTATCCAGAAATATCGGAGCGCGTCGCGAAGTTCGCGAACCTGGCACCCGATGATCTCTGGCTGCTTGCGGGAGCCGCCGATAAGCCCGACGGCCCCGCCGCTGGGCAGACCAATCAAAACTTTTGCGAGAAATGCGGATTCCTGCGTTTAGACTTGGCACAAAAATACGCCGCGAAGCATGGTGCCTTCGAAAAGACTGGCGACCCCGCTCAAGATTTCAAGTTTCTGTGGGTAACGGATTTTCCCATGTTCGAATGGGATCGCGAGAGCAAGCGCTGGAACGCCGCACATCATCCCTTCACGTCTCCGCATGATCAGGATATGGCGAAGCTGGACGCCAGCGCGGAATCGCTTACTGACTCCAAGTCCACCTTGGGGGAAATCCGCGCGCTGGCTTATGACGTTGTTCTGAACGGAACGGAATTAGGTTCGGGCTCGATTCGTATTCATCGCCAGGACATTCAACGAAAAATATTCCATGCTCTGGGCATGACCGATGAAGAAGCCAAATCTCGTTTCGGATTTTTCCTGGAGGCTCTGGAATACGGCACTCCCCCACACGGCGGCATCGCGCTGGGTCTCGATCGTATCGTCATGATCCTCGCCGGAGCCGATAGCCTGCGCGAAGTAATTCCATTCCCGAAGACAGCGCGAGCCGTAGACTTGATGGTCGACGCGCCCACCCCAGTAAGCGACGCACAATTAAAAGAGTTGGGAATTGCCGTGCGCAAACAAGACAACTAATTCCCCTTCCTGCCGTCATCTTAAGCGCCGTCGCCTTGAGTAACTGTCACCTTGAGCGCGGAGTGCGAAAGATTTTATTTCTATTACGAAATGCGTTAGCGATTGGCCTTCTACGCCCGTTAGGAATGACATCGGCCTGCTTGGAGAGGAAACAATTATTGGGCAGCGAGATCGAGGACCAGAGCTAAGAGCTAAGAGCTAAGAGCCAAAAGCTAAAAGCTAAAGGCCGGAATCACAACTCGTACTTTTTCATCAAGTGTCTAAATGACCGGTAGGAAATCTTCAACAAATCCGCCGCCCGGGTCTGCACTCCATTCGATTGCGCCAACGCGGTAAGCAATAGAGATCGCTCGACGTCAGCCACATATTTTTCCATTTCAATTCCTTCTGGCAAGGTCGATCCATTCCCCATGTGTAGTGCTCCATTGGCGCCGACGCCAGCCGCAGCGGCTTTCGCTTTCGATCTTTCCACCGGCAGTTCGACACGCAGTTCTTCACCAGTTTCGAGGGCCACTGCGCGTTCGATCGTGTTTTCGAGCTGTCGCACATTGCCCGGCCAATCGTATCCGCATAGAGATTGCAACGATTCCGAATGAACCCGCACGATACTTCTGCCCGCGGCGGGCGCATACTTTTTCAGGAAGTGATTCACCAGCAGCGGAACGTCTTCGCGCCGTTGCCGCAGCGGTGGGACCGAGATCGGGATTACGCTCAACCGGTAATAAAGATCTTCGCGGAAAGTATTCTCGGCCACCTGCTTATCCAGATCGCGATTCGTTGCAGCAATCACACGCACATCAATTGCAATCTCCGCCGTCCCTCCCACCGGACGCACGCACCGCTCCTGAAGTACCCGCAGCAGTTTGACCTGCATGGTCAAACTCATCTCGCTGATTTCGTCCAAAAAAATGGTGCCTTGAGTCGCGACTTCGAACAATCCGCGCTTATTTTGATTCGCCCCGGTAAATGCGCCTTTCACATATCCGAAAAGCTCGCTTTCTAAAAGCGTTTCGGGAAACGCGCCACAATTGATCGAGACAAACGGTTCTGTCGCCCGCGGAGAGCAGACGTGAACTGCCCGCGCCACCAATTCTTTACCCGTTCCACTCTCGCCATAAATAAGAACCGTGCTCTGCGTGGATGCGACCGTGCGAATGGTTTGCTTGAGCTTCTCCATCGCCCCGCTGACACCGACAATGTTGTCCAAAGAATTGCGAGTCGCGGCGTCGCGCTTGAACGCAAAATTTTGCCGGCTCAAAGTTATCTTTTCGAGTGCCCGATTGATCGCGAGCTTAATTTCATCAACCAGCCCCGGGGATTTTCGGATGTAGTCGGTCGCACCGCCCGCTTTGACTGCCTCCACTGCCGCGGCATAGTCGTCGACCGCCGTGATAAGAATCACGGCTGATTCGGGAGATACCTGATGAGCGTGTCGCAATACTTCGATGCCATCCGTGTTCGGCATCTTGATATCTGTAACCACCACGTCGTATAAGGCCGCATCGAGTTTCCGTTTAGCCTCGTCACCCGATTTCACGGTTTCCACTTTGTGACCATCGCGGCGCAACGCAATATCGAGCATCTCGCATATGGAACGCTCGTCATCACAAACCAGAATGTTACCCACGCAGCCCTCCCGCGGAGGCGGCCGCCGTCAGCGTATGCGAGACCGCCAAGGGTGCTGCGCTCAAGGCTTTGTCTGCTGGCACTTCACCCTCGCCTGCAACCCATTGCCGTAGACGCAGCACAAAAACGCATCCTTCGCCAAGTTTCGATCGCGCCCAAACCTTACCCTCATGGGCTTGCACGATCTGGTACACGATCGCCAGCCCTAAGCCTGTCCCGCCCTCAAATTGCGACTGGAACGGCTCAAAAACTTTTTCCGTAAGCTGTGGACTCATGCCGGGGCCGGTATCGGCAAAATTCAACTGCCAATCGCTCCCCGCAGTTTCAATCGAAACCGTCAGAGTTCCGCCGACGTTCATCGCCCGTATCGCGTTCTGGCAAAAATTCCAGAACACTTGCTTGAGCTTGTCGCCGTCGCCCAAAACCAGGGCTTTCTCAACTTCATAGCGCCGCTCAATCTTGATGTTGGTGTTTTGCGCGATGAAGCGGTTCTCCAGCAACGTCAAAGTATCCTCTAACAGTGGAATCAGGTCGGTCGGCGCGAACCGGTACTGCTTGCCCCGCGAATAAGCAAGAAAGTCGGTGATGATGTCGTTCAGCCGCTCAGATTCTCGGGTGACAATTTCCAGCAGTTGCCGGTGATCGTCGCGCAGGTCAGGAATGCTCGAAAGCATGTACACGGACCCGGCAATAGAAGTGAGTGGGTTGCGGATCTCGTGCGCGATTGCGGAAGCCAGTCTTCCTACTGCGGCAAGCCGGTCCTGCAATCGCACTTCCCGCTCCAGTCGCCTTATTTCCGTCAGATCGTCAAATGTGTACACGTATCCCATGGTGCCGCGATCGGCAATACTCAATGCAGAAACCATCACCCGGAAAGTTTTGCGGAAAGTGTTCGGCATCACTACGCGAACTTCGGCATGTACGCTTTCGGAACCGATTTGCGGCAGTGAATCCAGGAAAATTCCGCTCACCGACTGATTGAGCAATTCGTCCTCGGACCGTTCCAACAATTTCTGCGCCGCGACATTCACCAGGGTGATATGGCCGTCCAGTCCGGTCGTGATCAATCCGCAACTGATGGCTTGAACGATATTTTCGTGGAGCGCCTGTAAATTTCTAAGTTCGCCGCTGGTGTGCTTGAGCTTTACGTCGACCTGGCGCAATTTCGCCGCCAGCAGGCTCGCCAGATAAGCGATGGCGAGATAAGCAAAAAGATTGACCAGAATTATCGCTTGCAGCGCACGCAGGTCAGGATGACTCGTCGAATAGGGCTGGATAACTCCGTAGTAGGAAAGCTCCAGCATGATTCCATACAGAATGAAGGCGAGTGCTGCCGTCAGATATGTCCACCAGCGGGGCAGCAACACGCTGGCCACAATCACCACCAGCGGATACAGAAAGTTAAGCGAACTGTCTTCTCCCCCAGTCGCATACACCACCATCGAAACCAGGGCGAGGTCAGTAAGCACCTGCAAAATAGATTGAACGCGGTGGTCGCGCCAGAATGAAAGTAATAGCAGATAGAAAACTGAGATTGCGTACCAGAGAACAATCGTCTCAATAAACAATCGCAGCGGTAGAGGATTGGGCGTGAGCCGGGCGATCGCCAGCTCAATTCCCAACAGAAAGGTCAGAATTATTATGCGAACCTTGACCAGCCATGCCAGCCACAGCCGTTCATCAAACATCGATTGCATGGTGACCTGGCATTCCGGGGGATCGCGGCTGCACGTCGCAGCATCTCGCGCAGAGGTTGCTTAATTTAATTAGGCAGCGGCTCCTGCACGACGCAGGAGCCACTGCCCGAAGACAAGGCTTATCCCGCCAACTTTCCAATCATTGCGAAGAGCGGCATATAGAGAGAAATGACGATGCCTCCGACGACCACTCCCAGCACGCCGATGATTACCGGCTCCAGCATGGCCATCATGTCTTTGGTGGCATTGTCGACTTCATCTTCGTAGAAGTCGGCGATCTTTTGCAGCATGGCATCCATGGCGCCCGTAGCTTCGCCGACTCCGATCATCTGCGTAACCATGTTTGGAAAGACGCCGGATTCGCGCAAAGGATCGACAATCGTGCGCCCTTCTTCAATCGCCTTGCGCACCCTCATTAGGGCTTCTTCCAGTACGGCGTTTCCGGAAGTTCTTGCGGTAATGCTCAAACCCTCGAGAATCGGCACGCCAGATGTGATCAGCGTACCCAGGGTGCGGGTGAAGCGAGCCACCGCAATCTTGCGCAGCAGGATTCCAAGCACAGGCAACTTCAATAGCGCCATATCGAAGTAGTAGCGTCCTTTGGGATGTTTGCGAATGTACTTTGTTCCAAAAACCAATCCCACTATCCCCAGTATGAAGAACCACCAGAACTCGCCCACAAATGCGCTTAGCCCCATCACAATTCGTGTAGGCAGCGGCAGGGCGACTCCCAATCCAAGAAAAAGGTTGGCAAAAATCGGCACTACCCATTTGAGCAATGCGCCCACAATTACCCCGGCTAATGAGACAACCGCGACGGGATAAATCAAGGCTGACTTGACCGCTGACTTTAACTTGACCGCTTTCTCCACATAAATTGCGAGACGCTGGAGAATTAAATCCAAAATGCCGCCGGTCTCGCCTGCTTCGATCATGTTAGTGGTGAGATCGTCGAACACTTTGGGATATTGCCGCATTGCATTGGCCAGCGTTGCGCCGCCTTCCACCGTAGTGCGGACTCCGGTCAGCGTCTTCTGGAATGACATGTTTTCCTGGTTGGCCGCCAGAATTTCCAAACACTGCACCAATGGCAAACCGGCATCGATCATTACTGAAAACTGACGGAAGAAAATGGCTATTTCTTTGACCTTTACTTTGCCCGGGCCAAAGGTCGGCAGTGCAAATTCCTTGCCTTTTTCTCGTATCGATCCAGCGGTGATTTGTTCCCGTCGCAACTGGACGCTTAACATCTGCTTGTTCGACGCAGTTCGCTCGCCGTTAATTTTTTCGCCCGACGCCGTCTTCCCAGAGAATGTAAAAACTGGCATGTGAACCTCTCCTGGCTGCTACTTTTGATTTCGTATGCGTTCCATTGTCGATCTGTCGTCTATCGTTTTGCTTGCGCTGCGCCTTTTGCCAATGGGGCAGGCGGTTGGTTTCGATTTAATCCCGCACCCCGATTGATCATTTCCTGCAATTCATCCGGCATGCTGGAACGCGCCATCGCTACATCCAGCGTGATTTGTTTTTGCAAATACAGCGTCGCCAGCGATTGGTTGAATGTCTGCATTCCAAACTTGTCTTGCCCGGATTGCATGGATGAATAAATTTGGTGGACCTTATCCTCTCGAATCAGGTTTCGAATCGCGGCATTGGGTACCAAAATTTCCATGCACATCGCCCGGCCTTTGCCGTCGGCTTTCGCCAGCAGGCTTTGGCACATGATTCCTTCTAAAACGAGAGACAACTGCGCGCGGATCTGCGGCTGCTGATGCGCCGGAAAAACGTCGATGATTCTATTGATGGTCGAAATGGCGGAGTTTGTATGCAACGTGCCGAACGTCAAGTGTCCGGTCTCGGCAATTCTTAATGCTGATTCGATGGTTTCCAGATCGCGCATTTCGCCGATCAGCACCACATCCGGGTCTTCTCGAAGTGCGGCGCGCAGCGCGTCGGTAAAACTTTTTGTATCCGCGTGCAACTCGCGCTGATTGACCACACAATTTTTGTTCATGTGCACGAATTCGATGGGATCTTCAATGGTCAGAATGTGCTCATGCCGCTCGGTGTTGATTTTGTCGATCATGGCGGCGAGAGTCGTCGATTTTCCCGAACCCGTAGGGCCCGTAACCAGCACCAGTCCCCTCGGCTTTTCGCACATTTTCGTAACCACGGCCGGAAGTCCGAGTTGGTTGAATGACTTGATCTCGAAGGGAATCAGACGAAACACAGCGGAAGTAGCTCCGCGCTGATTAAACGTGTTGGCGCGGAACCGGGCGAGTCCCTTTAATCCGAACGAAAAGTCCAACTCGAAACTTTCCTCGAAACGATGTTTCTGCGCATCGGTCATTACGCTGTAGGCGAGCTGCTTAGTCTCGGCCGGGGTCATCTGTGGAAGATCGAGTGGCACCAGATGTCCGTGCACGCGAATTTGTGGAGGCGAATTCGTGGTGATGTGGAGATCGCTGCCTCCCATTTCCAACATTCTTTTCAGAAGATCGCTTAATGCCAGCGCCATGACGTTTATTCCCTTTCTTCAAAACTTAGTGAATGGTTTCGCGTGCTACTTCTTCAAGCGTGGTCATGCCCGCCGCAACTTTAATCAGGCCGCTGCGTCGCAACGTAATCATTCCCCGCTCGATCGCCTTCTTTTTTAACTCCACGGCCGAGGCACCCACCAACACCAGTTCCCGGATTTCGTCGTCCACTTCCATGACTTCATACAAACCGGTCCGGCCTTTATAGCCCGTGTTGTTGCATACTCCGCAGCCCTTGCCTTTTTGAATTTTGATAGTCTTCGCTTCTTCCGCTCCGTAGCCTTCTTCGAGCAACGTTTGATAAGGAACGTCTACGACTTCCGCGCACTCCTTGCAGATGCGCCGCACCAGACGTTGCGCGCAAATCAGGTGTACGGAGGTCGCGACCAGGAACGGCTCAATGCCCATATTCATAAGCCGGGTAATGGTTTCAGGAGCGCCGTTGGTGTGCAACGTTGAGAGCACGAGGTGACCTGTCAACGCGGCCTTAATCGCAATTTCAGCGGTTTCAAAGTCGCGGATTTCGCCGACCAGAATAATGTTCGGATCCTGCCGCAGGAATGCGCGCAGCGCCGCAGCAAAGTTCAGCCCAATCTGCTCCTTCATCTGGACCTGGTTCACTCCGCCCAACTGAAATTCCACCGGATCTTCCGCCGTCATGATGTTCGTGTCCGGCTGATTCAAGCGCGCGATGGAGGAATACAAAGTATTCGTTTTGCCCGATCCGGTCGGCCCCGTGACCAGCACCATTCCATAAGGCTTCAGAATTGCCTTTTCAAATTTCACCAGAGATTCCTGCTCGAATCCTAGCTTCGTCATGTCCAGCCGCAGGTTTTCTTTGTCCAGCAACCGCAGCACAATCTTTTCGCCCCACAATGTTGGCAGCGTGCTCACACGGAAGTCGAGTTGTTTCTTCCGCCCGTTTAGCGCCATCTTCAGCATGATGCGGCCGTCTTGCGGCAATCGCTTTTCACTGATATCCAGCTTCGCCATAATTTTCAGGCGCGAAGTGATGGCATCCTTCAATTTCAGCGGCGGAGACATGATGCTTTGCAGCACGCCGTCTATGCGGAAGCGCACGCGAAATTCTTTTTCGTACGGCTCCATGTGAATGTCGCTGGCTCCGCGCTTCACCGCGTCCGTCAACACAAGATTCACTAGCTTTACGATCGGAGCTTCATCTGCGGCCTTTTCCAGATCCGCGAGACCCAATTCGGTTTCTTCGCTCTGCAATTCGACGTCGGCTTCATCCATGTCCGTCATCGACTGCATGACCTGCTCAAGGTCTTCTTCTTTAGTATTGCCGTATGCTTTTTCGATTCCCTCGAGAATTGAGCTTTCCGACGCCACCACCGGCTCGATATTGAATCCGGTCATGAACTTGATATCGTCCATGGCAAACACGTTGGTGGGATCGACCATCGCAATCGTTAGCGATGCGCCGACGCGGCTGAGCGGCAGAATCTGATAGCGCTTCGCGGTCTCGAATGGAATCAGCTTTACGACCGAGGGATCGATTTCGAAATATGAAAGATTGATTGCCGGAACGCCGTATTGGCGCGAGAGGAAATTCGTAACGTCTTCGTCCGTCAGAAAGCCGAGCTTCACCAAAGCGGAACCCAGCCGGGAGTTCGACTCCTTCTGGGCCTTGGTTGCCTGCTGCAACTGCTCTGGAGTTATAACCTTCTCTTTAACGAGAAGATCGCCCAGCCGTTGTGACATACGTCAATCTCCTGTGAGTGTCGAAGATGCTTGTTGCGATATCAGTTGCCGCTTTTCACGGGGAGGAAAGGCAGCACGCTTCGTTGACACAAATTGTCACAGCAGACGCGTTACTTCACCAGTAACTTTGGTACCTGTACTGATCGTCAGGATTCTGAGCGATGCCGGTTTTCCGGCGTAATACGCCACAAACGCGAGTTTGGAAGAAAAATCGCCTCTTCTTGGACATGAACGTCGGTAACAACGGAGCGTAAAATTTGGGAGAATGGCTGGCAATTAACCTTCGATGATTTCTTTATGCCATCTTCCTCAAAGGCAATCTGAGTGGAATCCATAAACAGAGAAGAACAACTTCGTGCTTACTATCGCACATTGCGTACAGCATGGGGTCCGCAGCATTGGTGGCCGGCACGCAGTCGGTTCGAAGTAATCGTTGGCTCTTATTTAACCCAGAATACTGCGTGGACGAACGTCGAAATCGCATTGCGGCGTCTGCGATCCGCCCGCGTTCTGACTCTCAATGGAATCCGTACTACTCCTTTGCCGGAACTCGAGGCATTAATCCGTTCGTCCGGTTATTTCCGCCAGAAAGCCGCCAGATTAAAAACCTTCGTCGCGTTTGTGGACGCCAGCTATGGCGGGTCTTTGACGCGAATGTTTTCTCAGCCAACGGAGAAGCTTCGTCAGGAATTATTGAGTCTCAATGGCGTTGGCCCCGAGACGGCGGATTCAATTCTCCTCTATGCAGGACAGCATCCCGTTTTTGTCGTCGACACATATACTCGCCGGATTCTCGAACGTCATCAAATTGTCCCCGTGAATGCGTCGTATGAAGAAATTCGCGCCCTGTTTGAACGCGCTCTCGGCGGGTTAGAACCGGGCACCGATGGGGTGGTGCGGACGACGCCCTCTACTCCGCCGCTGAGAGCAACTCATTCACCCTCGCCCATGAGCATGCGCAAACGCTCGGCTGTCACACAGACCTACAACGACATGCACGGATTGATCGTTAACGTCGGAAAGCATTTCTGTCTGAAGTCGATTGCTCTCTGCGAACAATGCCCACTTCAAATCTTCATGCCGAACCGCAATGAGGGCGCCCCATCCTTCGCGCGCTTTGCCAAGGGTGGGGGGCAGAGCGCCAGGAACCATGATCTTTAGGTCTGAACCGCGCTCACAGACGCTGCTCTCAATATTTCACGGGCTGTCCCGTGGGTTTTTACCGCGGAACGAAATACAAACGAAACTGGCTTCGCACCCAGCTCAACGGAGCTGGGTACTACGCCGACTCGCGTTTCTTTTTCGCTGCCGCCGCACCCTTTTTACCCAAAGCAGTGCGCGTGGATTTCGAAAGGTGCGAAATTGTCTTTTTCTTCTTTGCGGCGGACGCGGCCTTCTTGATATTTTTCTTCGCAGCCGCAGTTTGTTTCGCGCTGGCCATAGTCAATCCCCGGACGCTGAATTTAGTTACAAAACTTGGATGTGACTATAGCTCGGGGAAGTTGTTCGGCAAAGCGCTAGGCAGTGACGGTTTGATATTCCTCGTAGGCGCCCTTGAAATCCGTGACGTGGTGATCCGACTCGAAGTGCCAGATGCGCGTCGCAACTTCATCGATCAAATCATGATCGTGAGTCACTAACAGAACTGTTCCCTGGAAACGCTGCAACGCAATATTCAACGCATTAATCGATTCCAAATCCAAATGGTTTGTAGGCTCGTCAAATACCAGAACGTTCGGCTTTTGCAGCATCAACTTGCAAAAAAGCAAACGCGCAGCCTCTCCGCCGGAAAGAACCGTAGTAGATTTCGTCGCTTCTTCCTTGGCAAACAACATCTGCCCCAACAATCCGCGAAGCTCTTCATTTGACGCCGCCGGGTCCCATTGACCAAGCCATTCCAATGCGGTGCTGCCCTTTTCAATCAACGTCCGGTGATCCTGCGCGAAATATCCAATGGACGCTTCGTGACCCCAAACTACTCTGCCGTCATCCAAAAACGGCCCATCATAGCCGCTCGTCTTGCGGAGCTCAGCTTCCGGCGTAGTTGGAGAATTCGCCAGCAACGCGTTCAGGAGCGTCGTCTTGCCCGCTCCATTGCGGCCCATCAACGCAATCTTTTCGCCGCGCATGATGCTGGCAGTAAAACCGGAAATCACTTCGCGATCGTCGTATGACTTACTTATCGCTTCAACTTCCAGAATGTGCTTGCCCGAAGGCCGCTTCATCTCGAACTTTATAAATGGACGTTGAATGTTCGATCGCGCGAGTTCGGTTACTTGTAAGCGCTCCACTTCCTTGCGCCGCGACTGCACCTGGCTGGATCTCGTGCCCGCCGAAAAGCGCGCGATGAACTCGGTCAACTGCGAAATCTTCTTTTCCCGCTGCGCATTCTGCGATTCAATCTGCGAACGCACCTGCGTCTTCGCCACCACCATGTCGTCGTAAGACCCGGTATAGGTAATAATCGTCTCGTAATCGATATCGGCAATATGAGTGCAAACGCTATTCAGAAAATGGCGATCGTGCGAAATCACAATCAGCACGCCGTCATACTGATTCAAAAATCCTTGCAGCCAGTGAATCGAATCTAAATCCAGGTTGTTGGTCGGTTCGTCGAGCAGAAGAGCTTGGGGATGTCCGAATAAAGCCTGCGCCAAAAGCACGCGTACTTTTTGTCCACCCTGCAATTCACCCATCGCACGGCTGTGCACTTCGTCCGGTATATCGAGGCCTTGCAGCAACAATGCCGCGTCGGTCTCCGCGGTGTATCCGTCTTCTTCCCCGACTATGCCTTCCAGTTCGCCCAGCTTCATGCCATCTTCATCGGTGATTTCCGGCTTCTCATAAATCTTTTCGCGCTGCTGCATGGCGCCCCACAGCCGCTTGTTTCCCATGATCACCGTATCGGTGACTGTATAAGCGTCGAAGGCAAACTGGTCCTGGCTCAAGACTCCGAGCTTTCGAGGACGCACCACAGTCCCCTTCTGCGGTTCCATCTCTCCTGAGAGAATCTTCATCAGCGTGGACTTGCCCGATCCATTGGGACCGGTCAATCCGTAGCGCCGCCCGGCCGTAAATGCCGTGGAGACCTCTTCGAACAGTACTTTAGCGCCGTAGCGCATTGAAACATTGCTTACTGAAAGCATGATTTATTTTGTGAAACTGCGGGGAAATTCCGCCAAGGTCGAAGGTAACGACGGTGCGCAGCTGGTATCTCTAGAATAACACGCGGCAACACAGCCGGGCGCTTTCGGCAACGGAATGAATGTGACCTAAATGGGTGTTCTTATTCCGATCCGCGTTCCGGCGCAATATCTTCGGGTCGCCGATACTCATCGTGCGTATGCACCGGCCGCTCAGGATGGTTGGCAGCGTCCTCGACACCATCCACAATTCCGGCCTCGAGCGCCTGGTCTTCCTCGGCGAGTTCATCGACGCTCAAATCGCTCGCGTCTTCGACGTCGGACAATCCTTGCGTATCCCCCGACTGCCCGGCGCTCGCCGGCCCTACCTGTCCTGGATCGTTTCCAATTTCATCAAGTCTGGCCTCATTTCCTCTTCGTGCCATTTTGCCTCCGGAGTGAGTTATTTTTTAACCAAACATTGGATGCGAATTGTGCGGCAGGAGTATCTGCCCAATGTTTTCAACGCCAGGCAGGGAAATGCGGGCCTTCGGGATGACTCTCTATGGGGCGTGCGACTCAGAGGAAACGTCGGAATTGCTCTACAGGCCGCTGGCCTGGCTTGCAGTCTTATCTTTTTCTTTCGACTCGACAGCTTTGAATACGCGATTCCGCCCCGCTTGTTTCGCCAGATAAAGCGCGGCGTCAGCGGCTTTAACCAACTCATCCCGGGTGGAACCATTATCCGAATAGCTGGCAGCGCCGGCGCTAATGGTCACCGGCCGCGGCACGCCAGGAAATTGCCACTCTTCAACCATCGCTCTCAGTTTTTCCGCCACCATCAATGCATGTTCCGGATTCGTTTGCGAAAGCAGAATGGCGAATTCCTCGCCGCCATAACGGCAGACCACATCAATCTTTCTAAGTTGCTGGTGAAAGATGGATGAGACCTGGCGCAGAACCTCATCCCCGATCAGGTGACCAAATTCGTCGTTCAGGCGCTTAAAGTGATCGATGTCCACCATGATCACTGCCATGCCTGCGCCGAATCGTCGGGCGCGTTCCAACTCCTCGGCCATGCGGAGTTCGAAGAAGCGGCGATTGAAAATTCCGGTCAGTCCATCCAGGTAAGCAAGCTGCTTCATCCTCTCGACGTAGTGCGCATTCTGAATGGCAGTAGCGCAGATGTCGGCAACGGATTCCAGAGGTTGTTTGTCCTGCACATTGAAGGCTCCGATCTCGGAGCTATCGAGTACAAGCACTCCCAGTGTCTGCCCGAATGAAACCAAGGGGATGCACATTCTCGACGCCGTTTCCAGGTAGAAACCCATCGAGCCGGGGTTATTGCACACGTCGTTCTCAATCAGCGTTGTCGCGGCAGCCAGAGTTCTACCCCAGAATCCTTCGCCCGCCAACACTCGTCCATCCTGCGGAATGCATGGAGTCAGATTGCCGTGGTGCGCTCGCACCACCATGTCATCCTCATCTTTCAAGAGCACTGAAACATGAGAGACATGGAAAGCTTTCTGCACCAGAATACAAACCTTGGAAAGCAGTTCTTTGAGGTCCAGAACTGCGGTAGTTTGTTGAGCAATAGCGTTGATCGCTTCAAGCTGCAATGCGCGGCGTCTTTCAAGCGAATACAGACGCGCGTTTTGCAATGCCATGGAAGCCTGCGTAGAAAACAATGTCAGTAAATCGATAGTTTCGGGATCGAAGTGATCCAGATTCTCGCTTTGGCAATCCAGCACGCCGACCACTTCTTCCCGCACCAGGAGCGGAACTGCCAACTGTGATTTGGAATTTCTGGCCGACATCTGGTAGCGGCTATCTTGCGTGACATCCGGCACATACACAGGCCGGCGCTGTTGAGCCGCTGCGCCCGTAATGCCGGACCCGATCGGCACCCGGATGTCTTTGCCTTCGCTATCCCAACCGATTTGTGAACGCAGGCATAATTCCTGCGTCTCCTTGTCGTACAACAGGATCGCAACATTCTGCAAATGGAAGTAGTCGCGGGCGATAGCCAGTATCTGGCTTAATACTTCATCCAAATCGAACGTCGACAGAACGGTCTGGCTGGCATCGTAAAGGATGGCGATTTTCTGCATATTTCTAACCGGATTTTATATCGTTTGTGAAAGTTACCTATATATCGAAAGTAACGTCCGCCGGTTATGGGTATTCGGGGTACGGTTTCGCAAATCACGTGCTCAATTTTTAATTTCTTTAGGATAAGGTCATCCCGAAACCTCGTTCTCACCAGCGGGGCGAGGAATCTCGCGTGCAGCATCCTCAAATCGAGATACACCCGGAAATCAGGCTCATCGGCATCTCTGAACGCTGCCCTGCTAACATCCTAAAATGCTTGATCTCTCCACATCGATCCAATACGTAAAGGGCATTGGCCCGCGGATCGCGGAGATCCTTGCCGAAAAAGACATTCGAACCGTGGACGATTTGCTCCATTACCTGCCTTTCCGCTACGAAGACCGGTTGAATCCTCGCGGGATCGCGGAACTAAAAGCTGGAGAGATGGCTACGGTCATCGCGGAAGTTCGCACCTCTGGCTTATTTCGTACCCGCCGTATGCCAATCTTTGAAATGACCGCCGGCCAAGGTAGGACACGGCTCAAGTGTATTTGGTTCAATGCCCGATATCTGGACGGGAAATTCAAGCCGGGACAACTGGTTGCCCTCTACGGCAAGGTTGAAACCGACAGTCGCAGCGGCGAATTGCAATTAATGCAACCGCAATTCGAAATTATTTCTGATCCCGATGATGCGCCTCAAACCACCGCTCAGACCGACGACAGAGTTGCTACTTCCCTCGAAATTGGCCGTATCGTTCCAATCTACGAATCTGCGGGTCATGGCAAGCTCACTCCGCGCTGGTTTCGCCGAGTGATTCATGCTGCATTGGACGACCTTGCGCCTGAGGTGGCTGATTCCATCCCTGAGCCGGTGCGGAGCCGTATGCAGTTGATCAGCGCGCGCGAAGCGCTGTGGAAGGTACATTGGCCCGATCCCGGAGAAAGTTTCTATGACCTTCAGTCATGGCGCACTCCAGCTCATATCCGGCTGATCTTCGAGGAGCTCTTTTTTGTCGAACTGGGACTGGAGATGAAACGGCGGCAGCAGCGCGCGCAGAGCGGAATCGCGTTTCAGCTCGACGAAAGAGTAAGAGATGCGATCAAGAAGATATTGCCGTTTCATCCGACATCCGCCCAGAAGCGGGTTTTGAAGGATATTGCTACCGCCATGGCCGAACCTTTTCCGATGCGGAGGCTGTTGCAGGGCGACGTGGGATCGGGCAAAACTATCGTGGCATTCGAAGCGGCAATCATCGCCATCGAAAATGGATATCAGGTTGCCCTCATGGCGCCCACGGAAATTTTGGCGCAGCAACATTTTTTTTCCGCGCGAAGAATTCTCGAGCCCGCCGGCTATCGCATCGTACTGCTGACCGGATCGCTCGACGAAGATCGCAAGCGCCAGGTTCGCCGCCATATCGCTCAAGGCAACGCACAACTCGTCATTGGAACCCACGCCCTCATCGAGCAAAAAGTGGAGTTCGCCAAACTGGGATTGGTGATTGTGGATGAGCAACATCGCTTCGGTGTATTGCAACGCTTCCGCCTGATGAAAAAAAGTGGCGACGACAATCCCCCGCCCACGCCCGGCGTAAACCAACAAACACCATCCGAACCCGACGTCCTGGTGATGACCGCAACTCCGATTCCGCGCACTCTCGCGCTCACGCTATACGGAGACCTCGACGTTAGCGTACTGGATGAAATGCCTCCGGGCCGGACCCCAATTGTCACGCGCCGCACCTCCGACGCACGCGCCAGCGAGGTATGGGAATTTGTCCGCAAGCAAGTGGCGGCGAAGCATCAGGCTTATGTCGTCTATCCGGTGATCGAAGAGAATGAGGAGACCGAACTCAAAGCCGCCATCAAGATGTACAACGAATTGAGCACTCGCGTCTTTCCGGATTTGCGCGTGGGACTTTTGCACGGCAGGTTGGATTCCACCTTAAAAGAGCAGGTGATGAAACTTTTTCAGGATGGAGGATTCGATATTCTCGTCGCCACGACTGTCATAGAAGTGGGCGTGGACGTCGCGAACGCAACCGTTATGGTGATCGAGCATGCGGAGCGATTCGGGCTGGCTCAACTGCATCAATTGCGCGGTAGAATTGGCCGCGGATCCGCAAAGTCATACTGCATTCTCATGACGGGAGGAAAGATTTCTGAAGACGGTGAGCGACGGTTGGACGCATTGGTCCGTACCAATGACGGTTTCCAACTTGCCGAACTGGATCTCGAACTACGTGGACCGGGAGAGTTTTTCGGCACGCGGCAGGCCGGTATGCCAAGTTTCCGAGTGGCCAGTCTAACGCGCGATCGCGACTTGCTTCAGTCTGCCCGCCGCGAAGCCGCGGCGACCCTCGACGGTGTCGAAGTTTCCGCCGACGATATGAATCGCGCACAACAGCACATGAAAAAACACTGGCAAAAAAGTTATGGACTGGCCGAAGTTGGCTAAACAATGAAGCTCGATTTTAAGTCTGATCTTTACCGCAGGTTGCCCTCCGTTGACGAATTAGCACGTTCTGAGGAAATTTTCCCGCTGATTCAACGAGAGGGTGAAGTGGCCGTCTTAAACGCTGCCCGTAGCGTGTTGGCACGCTTGCGCTCCGAAATCAGTGCCGGGATTATCGATGAATCTGGGATCGATATCGCGCTGACCACTCTTGCTCCCGCACTGGAAATTGAACTGCAGCAGTCATCCAAATTCTCCTTGCAACCCGTCATCAATGCCACCGGTGTCATATTGCATACAAATCTGGGACGCGCCCCTTTGTCCGCGTCGGCCTTGGAACATATTCGAAACACCGCAGCCGGCTATTCGAATTTAGAATTCGATATCCAAAGCGGAGATCGCGGCAAGCGCGACGCCCACGTAGATCGCCTATTCCGACAGCTTTTCGGCGCTCGCGTAGGGACAGCCGCCCCCGGCTGTCCGGGCCAGCAACGCTCGCCAGACGTTTCGACCATAGTCGTCAATAATAACGCCGCGGCCGTTCTGCTAGCCCTGAACACCCTGGCCGAAAGCTCCGAGGTAATCGTGTCGCGGGGCGAGCTCGTCGAAATCGGAGGATCATTTCGTATCCCCGACATCATGGCGAAATCGGGCGCAACTCTCCGCGAAATCGGAACCACAAATCGCACTAACCTCAGCGACTACGAATCCGCAATCAACGAAAAAACAAAGCTATTGCTGCGGGTCCATCGTTCCAATTTTGAAATTTCCGGATTCACCCAACGCCCTTCACTCGAAGAACTGGTCGCCCTGGCGCGCCGTCGCAACTTACCTCTCATGGAAGATTTGGGCAGTGGCGCGCTGTTCGATTTGAGTGCCGCAGGTATTAAAAATGAGCCGACGGTTTTCGATAGTCTGCACGCCGGCGTCGACGTGGTCGCTTACAGTGGAGACAAACTACTCGGCGGCCCTCAAGCCGGCATCTTGACTGGCTCACCCCAGTTCATAACTAAGATGCGTGCGAATTCGCTCTTCCGCGCGCTGAGAGTGGACAAGCTAACCTGCGCGGCCCTGGAAGCTACGTTATTGGCATACGTTAAGCGCGATTACAATTCGATTCCGGCGCTCTGCATGATGCGGCTGACTAAAGAAGAAATCAAAATGCGCGCGCAAGCAATCGCCGCGGAGGTTCTGTCGTCGAGAGTTGCCGCAGACGTTATTGACGGAGAGTCGATCATCGGTGGAGGTGCAGCGCCATCGGCTGTGCTGCCAACCTTTCTATTGGCAATCACGTGCCCGGGACTCAGCGCTGATGATCTCGCGGAACGCCTACGGAAGTCCAATCCGGCAATTATTTCACGGGTTCAGGACGGCCGCGTCGTACTTGATCTGAGAACTGTTTTTCCCGGACAGGATAGCGAAATCGTCACTATCCTGATTCCTATCGGTCGCGGGGACCGGAGATACTCCGGGGATGCACGCGAAAAATAATAGTCATCCCGAAGACCCCGCGCTTTCTCCAGCGGCGCGAGGGATCTCGCGCGCAGCGGTTTCAGTCAACAGAGCAGATATGCTGCTGCTTATCTTCTGATACGCTTTTGTCTTTGCTGCGCGCTAAACCTATTTCGGCAGTTTGTTTAATCGTCATCACCCTTCTGCTCAGCAGTTGCGGCACGCCTGGCATTCCGCTGCCGCCATCACTCAATCTCCCGAAACCGGTCAGCGACCTGCACGCCCTCCGCAAAGGAAATAAAGTTTATTTAATCTGGACGGCTCCGACGGAAACCACAGATCGTCGCACCATTCGGCACCCCGGAACAACACGCGTCTGCCGAACCACCTCTTCGTTTCAAGGGAAGTGTGAAAATCCAATGGGCACCGCAACACCGCCGCAAACTGCGTCCGGAAACTCGGCCGGAAAGCCTGCCTCGAAAGTCACGCAGAAATATATTGACGAACTCCCTTTGGAACGCAAAGATTTCGGCGGAGATTTTACTTACGCTGTCGAAAGTCTGAATGACCGCAGGCAAAGCGCCGGTCTCTCCAATCAAGTGCAAATATCCGCCGCCCCAACGCTGCCCCCGCCGTCGAATTTCACCGCGACGGTTACGGCGGATGGCATCGTGTTGAAATGGAACGCTGTCACCCCACCAATCGCCGTCTCGGGATTCGACTACCTTTATCGCATTTATCGCCGCGCCGAAAACAACAAATCACAAGTAGTCGCGGGAGAATTGCCGCTGACCGCTACGAACTCGCAATTCACCGATCACAATTTTCAGTGGGAGAAAACCTATTCATACCACCTGACCGTGGTGACTGTGACCAAATCAAAGGCGGGCGCTGAAACGCAAGTCGAAGGGGATGACACTCCGGACATAACCGTTTTCGTCCACGACGTGTTTCCACCGGCAAAGCCCTCCGGCCTGCAAGCCGTGTTCACCAGCGAGAATCAACAGAAGTTTATCGATTTGATATGGGATCCGAATAGCGAAAATGATTTGGCGGGATATAACATTTTCCGCCGTGTTGAAGGCGCTCCACTCGCGAAAGTGAATTCGAAGCTAATCAAGCTGCCGGCTTATCGCGATCTGAAGATTTCTTCCGGCAACAAATATTACTATTCCGTCTCTGCCGTGGATACTCGCGGCAATGAAAGCGCCCGCTCCGAGGAAACCACCGAAACCGCACCGTAGTCGTCCGCAGTATGTTTAGATAATTCCATATGAAATATTGCCGCTTTGAACACGAAGGGAAAGTCAGCTACGGACTGGTCGAATCCTTCGCCGGACACGAAGAAATTAGTCGCGTGTTTTTAACTGCGCCCGAGGACAACAGTGGCGATCTGGAAGATTTGCCCACCCGGCGCATCGATCGCGTAACGCTAGGCGAAGGTTCTTTGTTACCCCCGGTTCGTCCATCGAAAATCGTGTGCGTGGGACGCAATTATCGCGAGCATGCCGCTGAATTAGGCAATGAAATTCCTCTTGAGCCGCTGATTTTTCTCAAGCCGCCGTCTTCTTTGCTGGCACCGGGTGGAAACATTATTCGTCCAAAGATCTCTCACCGCGTTGATTACGAAGGCGAACTTGGCGTCGTGATCGGCAAGAGATGCCGCCAGTTGACCGATGATCAGGACGTCCATCCCTACATTCTTGGATACACCTGCGTCAACGACGTGACCGCGCGCGACCTGCAAAATAAAGATGGTCAATGGACTCGCGCCAAAGGCTTCGATACATTTTGTCCCGTCGGTCCGCTGGTGACGAATGAAATCGATCCGTGGGCCGGCGTAAGCGTCGAAACCCGGGTCAATGGAGACATCCGCCAGCACGGCAATACGCGTGATTTCATCTTTGCCTTGGACGTAGTAATCCGCTACATCTCGCAAGTGATGACACTTCTCCCCGGCGATTTAATTTCGACCGGCACGCCTAGCGGCGTAGGCCCGCTGATCGCCGGAGATTCAGTAGAAGTGACTGTCGAGGGAGTGGGAAGTTTGAAGAATTCAGTGGCGGACTAACTATTATCGCTTCACCCGCACCTGCACCTGGGTTCCATCCGGAATCTGGCCGTCCAGCAATTCGATTTTTCCGCCGCGGACCACGCCGTTGAACTCCTGCCGCGCCGCACTCGCGGACGACGGCGCCCGCGCCACACTACCGGTTCCTTTGTCCATAGCCGCGTTTGCCAGATCGTCTGCTTCCTGATTATGTCCGCGCAAAACGTGGCCGACAGAGAACCAATCCAGTTGCGCGATTAAATCTTTCGCGCGGCCATGCAATTCTTGAAGCGTCGAATTCTTTACTTTGTAAATGCCCTTAATCTGCCGGACCAAAAGTTCAGAATCGCTGATCACCTTCAACGCTTTATGATTGTGAGCGACCGCGTACTCGAGCGCTGCGATTAATCCCTGATACTCGGCTACGTTGTTGGTTTGGTGTCCAAGATATTCGCTTAACGCGGCCACTTTTTTGCCGGCCGCATCCTGGATTACAACCCCGTATCCCGCCGGGCCTGGATTGCCGCGTGCGCCGCCGTCGCTATACGCGATCAGGCAATTTTCAGGAGCATTCTCGCGAGACACGAAACTCATCTTCCAGCCGCCAACCGGGTGGCGAGGCGAAGAGGTAAATTCGCCGCGATTATGCGGTCTTGCGCGCTTTTCAAGTTGTAGGGCACACGGCAAAACGTCACCATTCGATAATCGGTATCGAAAACGGCGAATGCAGCCCTCCAGTTTCCGTCGCGCGGCTGCCCGACCGAGCCAGGATTGATCAGATAGCGAACCCCCTGCTTCAATGGAAACGCGACCGTTTCGATTTGTCCCACGGTTTTGTATTCGGGATAAGTGACATCGCCCTTGTCTTCCGACGTGGTCGAAAAACTGCCCTGAAGGTGAGTGTGACCAAAGAATGTCAGGTTACTCGACGAGACCATCAAAGGCTCGATCGCGTCGTGCAAAGTTACCAGGTATTCATCCTCGTCAATCGGAGAGCCATGAACAAACTGCACATCCTCCACACCCGCCATCTTGCATGGTCCCGCTGGCAGCGACCGGAGCCATTCCAGATTTTCCGGCGGAAGGTGCTCCCGAGTCCACAGCGCCGCGATTCCTGCCACCGGATTGAAATCTTTCAAGTCAGAGACGCCGCACACCGCCTTGTCGTGATTTCCCCGCACAAAAAATTCGCCCAGATCCCGAACCCGCTTAATTACCTCGTTGGGACTGGCGCCGTATCCCACAACGTCGCCTAGATTGGCGACCCTATCGTGGGCGGGGGCGGCGGCGAGACACGCTTCCAAGGCTTCAAGATTGCTGTGAATGTCGCTTAGAATCAGGATGCGCACTGGGCTCCGGCAAAATGGCGATTATAGACCTGCACGGCGTCCACAGTGAAAGCCGTTTTCAAACAGATCGCTTTCAATGACGATACGCGGAAGAGATATTCGTTCCGGCTTTCCGTACCCAATGCCGCGACGTAATCTCCACCAGCGGCGACAACTCCTGTGAAGTCTCGGAAAGATAACTTGTTTCAATCGTCGGCAACGCCGCACTGCGATCAGTAGACAACGATGGGACGGAATCCAACAACCCGCGCGTATAAGGATGAGCCGGAGCCCGGAAAATATCCTGCTTTGGTCCCATTTCAACCAGGCTCCCCGCGTACATGACCGCAACCTCGTCCGCTACCTGCGACACCACAGCCAAATCATGGGAAATGAAAAGCATAGCCAATCCAAACTTATTTCGAAGCTGCGCCAGCAATTCCAGAATTTGCGCTTGAATGGTGACGTCGAGAGCGGTGGTCGGCTCGTCCGCGATCAGCAACTGCGGGCGATTCACAATTGCCATAGCAATCATGACACGCTGCCGCATTCCTCCCGAGAGCTGATGTGGGTAATCCCGGGCGCGGCGGGCGGCATCAGACATTGCGACCTCATCCATCGCGTTTACCGCGCGATCCCACGCTTCTTTTTTTGTAACCTTATTATGAGCGGCAACTGCCTCGGCAATCTGATCTCCTACGCGCATCACGGGATTCAGGGCGGTCATTGGCTCCTGAAAGATCATTGCGATCCGCGTGCCCCGCACCCGCCGCATTCCATTTTCACCTAGCTGAAGCAAGTCACACTCGGGCACGTCCGCCCCGCGGAAAAAAACCTCGCCTGTCACCTGCGCCTGCAATGGAAGCAATCGGATTAGCGCGAGTGACGTCGCCGATTTCCCGGAACCCGATTCGCCTACCAGGCCAAGAACTTGGCCGGGAGCAATCTGAAAGCTCACATCTCGAACCGCAATCGTTCGGCCTACCGATGTTGCCCGGGCCGGGAACTCAACCGTTAAATTTCGCACCTCCAGTAACGCATCCACCCTAACATCGTAGCAGGAACAAATTCCCTCCCCGAATCAACAGAATGATTCTGTAAACCCCGCTCCTCTGATAGAAATAAATCACTCTGATGCGCGGCCCTCGACGCTCAAAATTGCGCGCCCTCCTGCCACGTCTTTTCCTGCTGGCATGTTTCGCAGCTATCGTGACCGGCTGCGGATCGGGTAAATCTTCCGACGCGAATCCCCCATCGAACAATGTTCAGAGGGTCACTCTGACCCGGCTCAGCCAGGATACGTTTACCAACTCCACCAGCCAACACGCTACGGAGGTTGAGCCGAGTTCGTTTTCCTTCGGCTCGATTATCGTCAGCGCCTTTCAAGTAGGACGCATCTCCAGCGGAGGCGGCGCCGATATAGGCTTTGCCACTTCCACCGACGCGGGCACCACTTGGAGCAGCGGATACCTTCCCGGAATTACGACATTTCAAGGTGCGGGAACATTCAGCGCGGCAAGTGATGCGGTAGTCGCTTTCGACGCAGCGCATGCCCAATGGATGATTTCGTCCCTTGCATTGGGCGGCACTACTCAGGTTTTGGTCAGCCGCTCTTCGGATGCGATCAACTGGGGCAATCCGGTTGCGGTAAGTGCAAGCGGCGATCCCGACAAGAATTGGATCGTGTGCGACGACACTGCGACCAGTTCCTTCTATGGTCACTGTTATATCGAATGGGATGATCCGTCAAATCAAGACGTTATCGAGATGAGCACGTCTACAGATGGTGGTTTGACTTGGGGGACGGCGCAAAATACCGCGAATTTAGCGGATGGAATTGGGGGTGTCCCGCTGGTGCAGCCGAACGGAACGGTAATAGTTCCGATCCTAGAAATCTCAGGCAGCACCGATATTATGGCGGCATTCAGTTCATCCGATGGCGGCAAAACCTGGACCGCGCCAGTCACTATTTCTCCGGTTACCGACCATCAGGTCGCAGGCGATTTGCGGACTTCTACGTTGCCGTCAGCACAGATCGATGCGGCGGGTACCGTCTATGTAGTGTGGCAGGATTGCCGCTTCCGTACCAACTGCTCCTCGAATGATCTTGTGCTCAGCGCTTCAAGCGACGGAATAAATTGGATGGCTCCGTCCCGAATCCCAATTGAGCCAACCTCCAGCACGGTCGACCATTTCATTCCCGGCCTTGGCATAGATCCGGCAACCTCCGGTACCCGCGCCCACCTCACCTTGACCTATTACTTCTATCCTGTATCGGATTGCGGCAGTACGTGCAGCCTTAGCATTGGATACGTCACTTCCCCGGATGGGGGACAAACTTGGACGGCTTCGACGCCACTGGCCGAAGGAATGGCGCTGAATTGGCTTCCGAATACGTTTTCGGGACTCATGGTAGCCGATTACATTTCTACCTCTTACGTCCAGGGTAAGGCGTTCGGAGTATTCGCCGTAGCCAACGCGCCGGTTGGAAGTTTGCTGAATGAGGCGATCTATACCACGCCCTCACCGTTGGCGATGCAAAGGTCTGCCCGTATGTTCAGCTCCATGCAAGAGAGGCCTGTGCCCAATGCTAAGTCCGACCATGGTCCGAGACGATTCTATGATGAGGATCACGAATATCCTGTTCCCCCTCCCCGGAGCAATTTCAAGCGCTCCGCAAGAAGATAATGTCGAAGTTGCTTTCACACAAGGTCCGTAAATACTGCATTTGAACGCATTTTCCACACTTCATTTGCGCGACCTCCATCCCGTCGGGTCAACGTACTGACTAATTCATTAGGAGCGCAAACCAGTATGCATTATTCCCGCGCGGATGCACTGAATGCTGTCACCTGCTTGTGGAGCCCCTGCACTCCATTGAATTTAAGCAGGATACAAATGCTGAATTTTTATTGACTCCACAAATAGAAGGAGTAAAACAAACTCGTTCTTTGACACGTTCTAAGTTTACCCGGTTGGTGCGATGTCCGGGACCCAAGCGAGATCACGCAGCACCATCGCAAGATGGAAAAGCTGAGAGGGTCAGCGAGGGTCTAATAGCTGAACGCTGGTTGAGGCGAACAGGAACACCCTGTCAAAGGCAAGATAGAGTCCCGAGGCGTTGAACTGATTTATCCGGTTGGCGGTAAGCCCGGAGCCCGAGCGACGATCGCCTGGCGCAGCCGTAAGGCAGCACAGCAGCAGGTCGGCAAGGGTCTAACGCGAGCTACTGGCCGAGACGAATAAGATCAACACCACCTCGGGACTCTTATTTCGTGCGGGTGCGTGCTTGGTTGGCGGAATCCTTGGCGTTGGCGGTTAGCCTGACCCAGCCGCGGCGAATGCGCGGTTAATAGTCTGGACCGCCATCCAGACCGGTGCGCGCTGCCTCGGGAGAGCCTTTCGTTTGGCGACCCCATCCGTCAATTGCTTTTTTGGCAAAGGAAATCGCGGCACATATCGTCTCCTCTTCATAGTCACCGGTCACTCGGCTTATGTGCTCCACGGCCGCCCCGGATCCCGGATCCCGCTATCTTCTTCGGAAAAGTAATTGTTCCCGCGACGTTTTCCCAGTCTGTATATCACAGCGGGATGTTGCCATGCTTCTTCATGGGTAGCTTTTCGCGTTTTGTTGCGAGCATGGCCAGCGCCTGGATGAGCTTTTTCCGCGTATCTCTTGGCTGGATGACGGCGTCTACGTATCCGCGTTCGGCGGCCACATAAGGATTGGCGAAGCGCTCGCGGAATTCTTCGATTTTGTCGCGGCGCAGATCGTCGCGATTCGTCGCCGCATCCAGATCGCGCTTGTAAACGATATCCACCGCGCCTTCCGGCCCCATCACAGCAATTTCGGCCGTCGGCCACGCATAATTTACGTCGGTGCGGATATGCTTCGAAGCCATCACGCAGTACGCTCCGCCGTAAGCTTTGCGCGTAATCACCGTGATCTTCGGAACCGTAGCTTCGGCAAATGCAAATAGAAGTTTTGCCCCGTGCTTGATAATTCCGCCGTATTCCTGATTCGTACCGGGCAGAAATCCCGGAACATCTTCAAACGTGATCAGCGGAATATTGAAGCAATCGCAGAAACGCACGAAGCGCGCGCCCTTTACGGACGCATTAATATCTAAAGTTCCCGCCAGCACTGCCGGTTGATTGGCCACAATACCGACGGATTGCCCATTCATCCGCGCGAATCCGACGACGATGTTCTTCGCATAATGCTCGTGGACCTCGAAGAAATATCCGTCATCCACGATGTGGTTGATCACATCCGCGATGTCATAAGGAAGATTCGATTGGTCGGGAACGATGCTGTCCAGCGCGGCATCGGCACGATCGGCTGGATCGGTGCAACTCTGTCGCGGCGCATCATCCAGATTATTCGACGGCAGAAAACTAAGCAGCTCGCGCAGCATCGCGAGGCACTCCCGATCGTCACACGCCATAAAATGCGCGACGCCCGAAATTTCGTTGTGCGTGGTGGCTCCGCCAAGTTGGTCTTTGGTGACTTCTTCATGCGTGACGGTTTTAATTACATCTGGACCGGTGATAAACATGTAAGAAGTCTTATCGACCATCAGAATAAAATCGGTGATTGCCGGTGAATAAACCGCGCCACCCGCGCACGGGCCCATGATTGCTGAAATTTGCGGAATCACTCCGCTATATAACGTATTGCGCAGAAAAATATCGGCGTATCCGGCCAGAGATACCACGCCTTCCTGAATTCTCGCGCCGCCGGAATCGTTTAAGCCAATGAGCGGAGCGCCCATCTTTGCGGCGAGATCCATAATCTTCACAATTTTTGCGGCGTTCGATTCCGACAATGACCCGCCAAATACCGTAAAATCCTGCGCGAAGATAAAAACCAGCCGGCCGTCAATGCGTCCGGATCCGGTGATAAAGCCGTCGCCATAATATTGTTGCTCCGCCATTCCGAAGTCGTTCGAGCGGTGGGTGACCAATTTATCGGTCTCTTCAAATGTGCCCGGATCGAGCAGGAAATCGATCCGCTCCCGCGCCGACATCTTGCCTTCCTGATGTTGACGCTCCTGCCGTTTAGCGCCGCCGCCGTCTTCGGCCAGACGATTGCGCCTCTTCAATTCTGCTAGCTTGCTCTCAAGACTCATGGCGGGACGATTATAACGGGTGGGTGGGGAATTGCAGTGATGTGAAGCCGGACAGATTGAGGACATCTGTCCCTGCGCAACAACTTCTACTCCATGGTCGAGCCCATCGGCTCATAACGATATTTCTTGCCGTCCCAAAACAGCGCGGCGGTCATTTGGTCGGACCCCTTTTCTTCAATAAAAATGGCCATCACTTTTTTCTTTCTAATCTGGAATCGCTTCACGGTGACTTCTTTAAATGGCAGGTTCACAATCACAAATTTGGCCAGCGGAGTCGCAGCGCGCCAGCCATCCGGGCCCGAGCCGTGGATTACAAGCAGAGCGAGAGCGCGGTCCTCCGGGATATCGGTCGAAAATTGCGTGGTCACCTTCGGGTTTCCGTAACCAAAAAACGTGTAGTAGGGATCTAGAACCGTAAAGTTATTTTCCGTCTGGTCCGTCATTGGATTGGTGCATCTCGCCGGAATCACCACGTCCTCAACGCCGTCGCCATTGAAATCCGCCACCAGCGGAGCGATTCCCATTAGCTTGCAACTCAACCCAAACTGCTTTTGAACAAAATCATTATCGATGGTGGAAGCAGCGGTAACCGGTTTCGGCGGACCCTGCTGAGCAATAAGAAACCCCGGCAGCCCTGCGACCAACAGAATTGTAAGAAATGCAGTGTGACGAAGAGACATGAGTAACACTTTAAGCTTCCGACGTTGACGCTGAAAGGAAAAAACGCTGCCAGAAAATCCAAAGTGTTCGCGTACTGAATGCGACTTTTTTGCGCAGCCGAATGGAGAGCTTGGAGGGGACACGCGATTAACGGATAGCAAGCGACACTTGAGTGGCGTCGCGGAGCCACTCAAGCTCTGAGTCAAAATTTAGACTGACACCAATTCGGGCTTTGGAACGGACGCGATTTGCTGAAGTTCCTGATCGCGGCTCTTTAGTTCGTCAAGCTTCACGCGGTACACATGCCGCGCCAATCCTAACTTCTTCAGCGTCCAAATGCCATACCAGTTCATATCAACTTCATACCACTTCAAACCATGGCGGGCAGAAACCGGATGCGCGTGATGATTATTGTGCCAGCCTTCTCCAAAAGAGAGAATTGCGACCCACCAGTTGTTGGTGGAATCGTCGCGCGTCTTGAAGCGGCGCGATCCCCAGGTATGGGTCGCGGAATTCACTAGCCATGTGGCATGCAACCCGACCACGGTTCGCATGAATATTCCCCACATCACAAAGGGCAGTCCGCCAATCGCCAGCAGGATCAAGCCGAGAACGATCATTGGGACGTAGTGATATTTCGTAATCCAAACATGAAATTTATCTTTCGCTAGATCGGGAACGTACTTCGCGAGCGTCGTCGTGTCGTGGTGCATCGACTTGCCGGTTAGAATCCAGCCCATGTGCGCCCACCACTTGCCTTCGCGCGGTGAGTGGGGATCGCCTTCCTGATCGGAATATTTATGATGAATGCGGTGCGTGGCTACCCAGAAAATCGGCCCGCCTTCCAGAGCAAGCGTGGCGCAGGTGGTGAGAAAATACTCAACCCATTTGGGAGTCTTGTATCCGCGATGCGTCAATAGCCGATGATAGCCCATGCCGATTCCGAGGCTTCCGGAAACCCACCACAGAAACATCGAAACGAAGAGCGCTTTCCAGGTAAAAAAGAATAGGGCGGCAACCGCGCCGATGTGAAACAGCGCCATAAAAGTTGCAGTAACCCAATTGACTTCATCGTCCGCGGCCGATTTGCGATGTAACGCTTCGAGTTCCATGTTCAATCCTTTTTCTGCTGGGGCTATCAACTAAATTATCAGGAGGCGGAGAGGGCGGGTGTAATAGTTCTGTAATAGCGGAGGAGAATGATGATTACGGCGGTAACTTCAGCCACCGGTTTCGGAACAATCCAGCGCCAGAGCCTTCGAGGGGCCGGGTTTAACCGCGTCCTGCGAGGGGATATCAGTGATGTCACAGTCGGAACCAAGAGGCGCGCGAGATCCTTCGCGGTGCTCAGGATGACGTCAAAAGATGGTGGCGTATGCGACATCGGAGAGTGAGCGTTTGACGTCATCCTCGAGCGGACGCAGTCCGCGAAGGATCCGGCGCGCAGCACAAATATCAGTGCGCTACGCCGTCTGCCCTTTGACCTGGATGCCAGCCCACTTTTCCAATAGCGTTACGGTTGCGGCGAAATCTAAATCCTGCTGGCCATCTTCAGTAGCTACATCATAGATTTCTTCCACTACTTCAAGCGCTGGCAATTTCACGCGAGTTTCTTTAGCGGCAGCCAGTGCCAGACGAATGTCTTTATGCATAAGCCGCATCGGAAAATTTGGGGTGAAGTCATGTTTCAGGACAAATGGAGCCTTGTATTCCACCACTCCCGAGCGAACCATGGACGCATTAATCAATGGCATCAGCGTTTCGGCATTTACTCCAAGCTTTGCCGCCAGCGTTAATGCCTCGATGAATCCCTCGTAAATCACCGCGATTTGTAGGTTCATCACCAGCTTCGCGGCATGGCCTTTGCCAACTTCTCCCATACGAAAAAACTGCTTGCCCATGGCGGCTAAACAGGGCTTCAACTTCTCAATGACGGCCTCTTCCCCGCCGATAATAAAAATGAGGGTGCCGTTTTCCGCGCCAGTCTTTGACCCCGTAACCGGCGCGTCCATATATTCAGCCCCCCGGGCCCGGATTCGCTCCGCAAACTTAAGCGTCGCGGATGGAGCTATCGTGCTGGAATCGACCACGATCATGTTTTCGGTCAGCGACTCTTCGACCCCATGCTCGCCAAATAACACGCTCTCCACCGCATCCGTGTCGGAAACGCACATCCATACCACGTCGGTTGCCCGTGCGGCATCTGCCGGAGAATCAGCCGTGCGGGCGCCCTCTACATTTTTTCCCGGCGTCCTGTTCCATACCGTCACTTCATGCCCGGCTTTAACCAGATTCGACGCCATTGAGCGCCCCATAATTCCTAATCCCAAAAAAGCGACCCGCATCCGCCGGCTCCTGGATTCATCCAATCAACAGATGAATTGATGAATTTAATTTAGAAAATAAAGAATGAAAGATTAGAACTGACCGCCACCGCGCGGTCAAGTAATCAGCGGGCAATTTCGAAGAAAAAACACTTAGAGCGCCTAAAATGATTCGAACTTTCATCCTTAGCCGACGGGCTCGCGTTCTTCATTCCGCGCTCGCTCCCCCAATCGGAGTTTAAGGTCCGCGCCGGATCCTTCGCGGTGCTCAGGATGACGCCACATTCAAGAAGATAAACGAGGGCAAATTCTAGAACGACAGTATCTTGGTTTCTAGTAGGTGAGGGAGTCACGGCCGTGTTTAGGGGCCCCAGGGCCTTCGCGAACTCCGTCCGCTCGAGGATGATGACCTCAAAAAAAGGGGACCGGTGTCACGGATCGTTTGCTGGTTCTGGAAGAGGGCCTAACGGAATTATTTTAACGATTCGGGGTAGGCTTACGCGGATTTTCGCAGTCGTTGTGCTTTGTGCTGCTCGTCCAGCATTTGATCGATCTGCTCGATCAACAGGTTCAATTTCTTGGAATCCAGTTCGTTGGAGGCCTGTCTGCACAACTGTTCCAAAGTCATTTGCGGCGAATTGATTTGACCATCGGACATATTCACCTCCCACATTTGCCAGGGGGAAAGCGCGGCCCGTTAACAACAAGGTTATATCACAATGGGTTATATGACTGCTGAATATACTTGTTTGTCCGGTACCGAACAGTGGCGGTTTTTGTGGAAATTAATTAACCGGGCCGTTATACACTAGCCAGAAATCGGTCAAGCCGCCATGTCTACGCAACCACTTTCGAAGATTTCAAATGAAGGCCCGTCCGGGTTGCACGCCAGCCTTGACGAAGTTCTCATTACTCACGAATTGCTTTCCCGGCCTCATCGCCTGCCCCGGTCCGCAAGCGAAAATCTGGCGTTGCGGCGGCTCGCAACCGTCATGGCGAATTCTCCCGAAGAATTGCCGGATATGCTTCTGCAAGCCGCGCTGGAACTCTGCAATGCGGGTACCGCCGGCCTCAGTTTGCTCGAGACCCTGGATAACGGAGAGGTTATCTTCCGTTGGACCCATTTAGCCGGGGCGCTGAAAGACAGCGTCGGCGGCTTCACTCCGCGCGACTTTAGCCCCTGCGGCATCACTCTCGGCCGTAAATCTCCGCAGTTGTTTTCCTATCCGAACCGCCGATTTCAGTACTTGAAAACTGCCGTTCCCTTTGTCGAGGCATTGGTGATACCTCTGGCTGGCGAGAATCCTGCTGGAACGATTTGGATTATCGCGCATGATGAACACACCCATTTCGATGCCGAAGATGCCAGAATCCTGACCAGCCTGGCCGAATTTACGAGTTCGGCGCTGCACATGATTCAACTGTTGAAATCGGAAAAGCGCGCCCGCCAGGAGGCTGAAACAGAACTGGCGAAGCGCAGAGAAGTTGAAAGCGTACTGCGCGAAAGCGAAGAATTCAATCGCCGAATTCTCGAAAGCAGCTCCGATTGCATAAAAGTGCTCGATCTGAACTTCCGTATTAAGTACATGAGCCCGGTCGCCCTGAAGCTCATGGAAGTGGATGATTTTAGCCAGTGCAATGATGCCAACTGGGTGGAGTTCTGGCAGTCCGCCGATCGTGCGCAAGTCCTGAATGCGCTCGATAAAGCCTGCGCCGGCGGAGTCGGCGTTTTTTACGGAGCCTGCGCAACCCTGAAAGGGACGCCGAAGTGGTGGGACGTTACAATTACTCCAATTCGAGACGGTGATGGCCGCGTCGTGAAGCTGCTTTCCTCGTCCCGTGATGTCACCGAGCGCAGGTCGTCTGAGGAAGCCCTGAAAAGGGCTCATACCCACTTGGAACAGCAGGTGCGCGCGCGAACCGCTGAATTAGAAGAACAAATTGCGGAGCGCAATCACGCCGAGGCCAGCCTGCGGGAATTGACTGGCAGGCTGCTGCGATTGCGGGATGATGAACAACGCCGCCTGGCGCGAGAACTGCACGACAGCGTTGGCCAGATATTGGCCGCTATCAGCATGAACATCGCGGTGGTTGCGGCGGAGAAAAATCTTAGCGCTCAAGCTACCAAGGCGGTCGCGCAGAACGCCACTCTGATCGCCGAAATAACCAGCGAAATTCGGACGATCTCTCACTTACTGCACCCGCCGCTGCTCGACGAGGTTGGCCTAGCCTCTGGCGTGCGCTGGTACTTGGAGGGATTCGCCGAGCGCAGCAACATAAAGATCGAGTTGGACCTCGACGAAAATTTTGGACGGCTGCCCGGCGAATTGGAAACGGCGCTTTTTCGCCTCGTCCAGGAGTCTTTGACCAACGTGCACCGTCACTCCGAAAGTGCAATCGCGAAGGTAAGCGTCATCCGGTCGGCTGATAGCATAATTCTGGAAGTCTCCGACGAAGGCAAGGGAATTCCGCAGGAAAAAATTTGGGAGATAGAAACCGGCAGCGCGGCGGGAGTCGGCCTTAGCGGGATGCGGGAACGCGTGCGTCAACTCGGCGGCAAATTTGAGATTCGTTCCGGCGGCAAAGGCACGGTCGTTTCAGCTGCATTCCCGGTAGTTCCCAGCCTCTAAAATCTCACGCTCGCCGGGTAACACATCTTCAAGAAATTGATCGCCGCACGCCAGAACTTAAGCCCCCATTGAGAATAGCCATCCCGAAGCTCGGCGTACTTCAGCCGAGGCAGGGATCCGGCGCGCATCCCTCCCGCCTTCACCGCGGGCCCTACACGCCAGATCCCTAGCCCAGTTGGCGAAAACGGGGTCTTCAGGATGAGGAACAGCTGCGCCGCCGATGGGTTTCAATAGGCCAGCAGGATGCGCAAGTCGCGCAGATTATTTCCCGTTGGTCCGGTAACGATCGTTCCGCCCGTCCGGCTCAAAAACGTATGCGCGTCGAACTTGTTTATATAGGCTTCCGCATCCATTTGAACATTCGCGCCATGCTGCACCGTGTATCCGTCCACCACTGCGCCCGCCGCTGGGCTATTTCCGTCAATCCCATCGCTTCCGGCGCTTAAGACTGTAATGTTCTCTCCGGCGATCGTTGTCGCGCAGGAGAGAGCGAACTGTTGATTACGGCCACCCGCGCCGCCGTTCGATACCTGCACGGTCACTTCGCCGCCGCTGATTAAACAAACTTTTTCGAATTTTTGCCGCAAGCGGCGCAACCGCTCAAGCAGGTAATCGCGAGCCCGAACGTAATCCCAGTCATCGCAAGTATTGTCCACCTCCGCATGAAACCCCAGACGTTTGGCCTCGTCTTGCGCGTATTCGACCAGCATGGAATTCGACAGAACGGTCCACCATCGGCAGCGATTGAATTCGATATCTCCAGGTTTCGGAGTTTCATCCAAAGAGCGCCGCAGAAATAATTCGCGCACCGAATCCGGAAATTTTTTGAGCAATCCGTATTCTGAAGTCACCGCATAGCAGTCTTCAATGGACGTTCTGTCCGGCATAGTCGGCCCAGACGCCAAAGCATCGGGCGAGTCTTCAGGAACGTCGGATACCATAAGCGACACTTGTTGCGCCGGATATGCGGCACAGGCAAGCCGGCCTCCCTTTACTGCCGACAGATGTTTCCGTACGGCATTGATCTCCGCGATTGCAGCTCCGGAGTGAACCAGAATGCGATAAGTCGCAATCAAATCATCGAGCGAAATCTCATCGTCGATCGGCTTCTCTACCATCGAAGATCCACCGCCGCTAAGCAAGTACATAACTAGCGAAGTGGAATTCTGAGAATTTAGCGATTTCAAAATCGCATCAGCGCCGCGAATCGACTCCCGGCTCGGCAGCGGATGTCCGCCTTCAAAATACCGGAATCCTCGCCACTGTGATGTCTCATTTGTTGGTCCCGCAATGATGCCTTCAAAGCGGTTGCCAGCCTGATTTTGCAGCGCTTCCACCATCGCATGAGCCGCTTTGCCGATGGAGACCACAAATACGCGGCCATAAGAATTTAAGTCGTAAAGATCGTCGCAAATCCGCAAGACTCCGCGTTCGCAACTCATATTCCGTTGAAAAGCGGAATTGACGTTGCTGGCCCGCAGTGCATCGTGAAAAAGTGTCTGCGCAATTGCGCGCATCTCAGAGGCCACGCTGTCACGATTTCCCCCAGCATCACGTGGCATGGCAGAATTATAGCTATGGCGACGATTCAGAACTCAGCAAGAGCATGATGCCCAACTTTAAACTCTCGGTTCAATGCTGTACCTATATCGCTGTCATCGCGATCGCCGTCTCTTTTGCTTGTACGTCCAAGGGACAACCGGCGAATCTTGCTTCGAACCACTCCGTCACTCTGAGTTGGCAGGCGACTCCCGGCGCGAAATATTATTGCATCTACCGCAGCACCGTCAGCAAGTCCGGATATCAAAAAATTGGCACCAGCGTGACGCCCGCGTTCAAGGACGCGCCCGTGCCCAGCAAGGCCACATATTATTACGTGGTAACAGCGGTGGGAGATAAAGGAGAGAGCAAATACTCCAGCGAAATAAAAGCGATCGTTCCGTGAACCCGCGGTGTCAGCGATTAAGCAAGCAGATCACCCACCCAGACCTCGATGGACTCCCGCAATTCTCGCAGACGCCCCTCGAAAAAATGATCCCCACCTGGCACAATTATCAACTTTTTCGGCTCCGGCATCGACTCAACTAGTTTTTCTAATTTGGCGCGCGGCCCATATTGATCGTGCTCACCGCTGACCAACAATTTCGGCTTAATACAATCGCTCAGAAAGCTGAAATCGTAGTTTCGGCTTTCTATAGCCGACACGGGAGCGCCTACGCCTATTAACGCTTCAACACGGGAATCCGGACATGCGGCTCTCAATCCCACTGCGGCGCCAAATGAGAATCCCGAAAATATTAACGGCAAATGGAATTGCTCATTTAACCAGTCCAGCGCGGCGCGCGCGTCGTCGACTTCTCCTCGCCCATCGTCATGCTTTCCCTGACTTAAGCCGGCGCCCCGAAAATTAAATCGCAGCACGGGGAAACCAAAACTGTTCAACGCCTTCATGGTGTGAAACACGACTTTATTGTGCAAAGTCCCACCGTATAGCGGGTGTGGATGGCAGACTAGAGCGGCGTGCGAGGCAGTCTCTGCGCCCCGATTCAGCAGTGCTTCAAGCCTGCCCGCGGGACCATCCAGAAAAAGCGATTGAATCGAACTGGCGGCCATCATTCGTTACTTGCTGCCAGCAGGATAGCAGTCGGCGGACGCCAGACTCAAAATGTGAGGCGCACTCCAAATTCCAGTTCTCTTGCGGAGCCCAGCGAGAAAACTCCGGAACCGGGACCGACTCTAGTCGAGGATTGGCACGAAGTCGCGGTACCACAGCCCAGGCCCAAGCCGCCATTTGGGGGGAATGCCGCGGCTGGCGCGAGAACACCCGCATAAGGATTCAGCGAGCTATTGAAATTCGCAAAGTTGAATACGTTGAAAGCGGAAACGCTCGGCTCAATTGTGTACCGGTCCTTGAACACATATGGCCATGACAGTTTCACATCGACCGTTTTCAACCATGCCGGCTCGGAATTTTCCGGCACGCTCGCCAGCGAAGGTGTGACGCCGCCCAACTGCAACAATTGTGTTTGCGCGAAAAGCCCATTGTTCACCAACGCGCTGCCCGCAGCGGTCAAATGGCCGGCAAAGTTCGCGTTATAACTGCTGACGAAAGTATTCAGATTGGTTGCCGACGCCCCACCGCGAAAAGCTCCGATATTCGAGCCCGGAACAATGTCCCCGATAGAGCCGTCACCGGATACATCGCTCCGAAAAATTTCTCCCGGCTGCCCTCCGCCGATGAGTTGCGGAAGAAACAATGTCAGCGGCAGCGGTGAATCTATATTTCCAAGAATGCTTAACCGGAATCCCCGCCGGAGTCCAAGAATCGGTCCAAAGCTGATTTGGTGCGTCCGGTCCTGACCTGTCGGCCCGAAAAAGAAGTTCGGATTGTCCGAGTCAACCGCATTCGGCAAACCGTTGGGATTATTCGATAATCCCCCACCCTCCGGCACGTTGCTTTGGTATTTCGACCACGAATAGGAAGCTTGCAAATTCATGGTTTGAATATCGCGTATCGGGTGATCCACGGTTGAATGTACGGAAACATCGACCGCGCGATAACGAGAATCTCCAATTGGAGAAAAAAGAATTGCCTGTCCAAGATTCGGATCGTTTCCCGGAAACGCGGCCGTAGAATTCGCGAATTCTCCTGAGCTGTCGAGCCCATGCACCGCAAAATCGGAAATGCTGGCATTATGCACCTGATGCAAATAACAATTAATGCCGGAAATCGAGGTTGAGGCATTCACCTGCCCGCACGCGGGAGCATTTGCCGCCAGCGTGCGATTGATGGCTGCGACTGCATTATTCAGATTAAAGTTATTTGCGTCTCCAACGTGATTTCGATCCACCCCCAAAAGAAAATGAGTGCCGGAATTTCGCACGTAATCAAGCGAAAATACCGTAGCCCGACCAAATTGATGTTGCACGCCAACATTCATATTCACGGAACGGGGACTCACATAGTTCGGCGAAATCATCGATCCCAGCGTGCTTCCGCTCGTACCCGCATAAAATCCATTTGCGCCCGAAGTTGCGCTCGCAGTTTGAAACACGCTCTGCAAATCCGTGATCGCCTTCGCCACCGATACTCCATTCACGACGCTGCTTAATGGATGCCCGCAGATTTGCGTCGCTATATTCAATCCATCGGAACTGGTGATCCGTGGTCCATTTGGCACATAGACTGAGTACTCTCCAGGCCCGCACAGGGATTCTTGCGCATAATATTGACCTTGCTGCGACCGTAAAGCACGATCAGCCAGGAAATTTTCCGAGAGATTGCTGTCGTAATAAAGCCCTATGCCGGCCCGCACCACTGTTTTCTCCCCCCCTCGCGGCGCCCAGGCAATTCCCAGTTCTGGAGAAAAATTGAGATTCGGCTGGTGAACGGCATTGCCCAGAGTGGGGGCAACGCCATTCAACGCCGGGATACCCGGAAGGTCAGAATTGACCAAACCTCCATCGCGCAAGTAATGAACTCCATAATTAATCGTCAGCCGCGGTCTTACTTTCCATGCGTCACCCGCATAAAACTCGAGACGGTTGTCGTTCAACTCGCCATGAGGAAATCCGAAGCCTGAGTTTGCTGTGAAGAATCGCTGCCCATTGCTCAGAGTGATGGACGCCACCGGATAATTGAGTGGATTATCCAGCGCTCCCGCCGGATCGCTCGCAATCAACGCTGGTGCATACGCGTTGAGATTGCCGAAAATTGTCTGTTCGTTCGCAAAAGTGGGCGAGCCGGTCACGACTGGCCCCATGCTGCCAAACGCCTCATAACCCCCCGTGCTAATTCGGTTATAAGAAGCTCCAAAGCGCAGCACGTGAGCGTTCCATACTCGCGTTCCATCGTAGCGAAACTGTTTGTTGCTTTGGAGCATCGACTGTGGCGCCAATGCATTCGGGCCGGCATCAATACTCGAATTTTGAATGCTCAATAATGGATCGGGATTGACTGAACCTGCCTCGCTGGAAGCGTTCAAATGGCTGGCATATCGCGTGTATCCGAAACGGAGGCTGTGAGTGAAACTGCCGCGATAGAAATCCAAACCCAAAGCCTGGCCCGGAGTATCGTCGTGCGCCAGGAAAGGCGAGTAGCTGTTTCCCGGCCCGACCGCGCTGTCTTCATCATACGTGGCGCGATAAAATGCGCGTGTGTTTTCGCCTGTCCAGTCCAAGCGTCCCAGCGCTGTGTTGTCACGAAATGGTGCCTTATAACTTACGCCGAGGCTGTTGAATGGATATTGCAACGACGGAACATCGTTCCAGTCCTGCTTGGTACGCTCGCCGCTTACGAAGAAAAACAGTTTGTTTTGAATCAGCGCACCGCCTAGATCTCCGCCAAATTGATTGCGTTGGAAATATGAATCCTGGCCCGCGGGAAACGCGGCAAAGCCCAAATCATTATCGCGAAAATTGTAAAAACCTCCGCCATGGTACGCATTGCCCCCGGTTCGGGTGATCACATTGACCGTCCCTGAAGAAGTCATCGGCGAAGAAAGATTCAGCGTCGACAGCGCGATCTGAAATTCGCGAATGGAACTCAACGAAATATTCTGGGTAGTGGTCCCCAGGCGTTCGTCCGTGATATCGATTCCATCGAGCATGGTTCGGGTCAAACTCGCAGATTGCCCGTCCAGCGAAACTCCGAAGAAACCGCTTTTCGCCATGTTCAACTGAGCGGCGTCAATTATCTGAGCGCCCGGTTCGAGAGGCGAAACGCTCAAATAATTCCTGCCATTGACCGGCAGCTCTTCCAGTTGTTGCGACGTGATTATGCCCTGGACTGTGGTCTCGTCCAAATCGACTTGCGCTGCCTCACTCTCCTTTTTCGCGGCGCGAGCCGGTTGCAGCCGGATGTTTCCAGAAACCGTCGTGCCTACATGAACACTCACCTGAAACTGAACGCTCGCAAATCCCGTTACCTCAAGATTGATTCTGTAAGTGGCTGGAATGATCGGCCCTGAGCTGTACAGGCCATTCGCGGTGGTCATTAAAGTAAGGCTGTGACGGGAATTGAGATCGGTCACGATGACCGAGAGTCCGCCCGCGGCTGCACCATTCGGGTCGGTGACGACGCCAGTTATTGAACCGGCGGCGCTAGTCGATTGCGCCAGACTTACCGGTACAGCTATGAACAATACCACCCACGTCATGATCGCCGCTTGGGTCCGGCGACCCGACACACAGTTCAGCCTCATCGTTTGCGTCCTTCCTTTCAGTTTCCCAGCGCACCACGTTAGCCATGAGGCCCTTGGCCGGATAGGGCAAGCGCCGGTTCGTGACTTCGCTAAAGGGCTATATCTTATGACGGCTTTGATTTTTACTTTTGTGTGAGTTTACAGTAATGAACCGGTTGCGTGTGCTGGAAACCATGATTCGGCAATTATGTTTCGGTTATATTTAATGCGATTTCGACGTGTAGTAGCCGCTGCGATGACGGACTTTGTAATCGGCGCCGGAAGACACGCCGCTGACCGCGACTTCGATTTTACGAAAATCGGAATCTGACAATTTTTGAGATGGATAATAGGCGAGCAAATATTGCGTGCGCAACTCCTCGCTGATCTTTTGAAATGCTTCGTCGAGCTGCGTGTTTGACATGGCGTAGAAATATTTCCCCCCGGTGTCTTCGGAAAGTTGAATCAGCGCGTGTTCGCCGCCAGTGTCGCGTCCGGCGCTGGATTCGATCGGAACCACGATGATGCTGTAGACAATGGCTTCCGCCTGCTGCGCCTCGCGCACCGCTTGTTTGTAATCCACTTTGCTCATAGTATCGCCGCCGTCGGTGATTACGACCATGACCTTTCTTCCCTGGCGCGGCTCGAGCGCTTGGGCGCCGAGATATAGGGCGTCGTAGAGGGCGGTGGCGGCCCCGAGCTGAAGCCGGTCGATGCCGCGATCAATCGTGCGGAGGTCGGGCGTGAAAGGTACCACTTCGGTCACGACTTCGTTAAATCCATATAGGGACAAACCATCCACTGGCCGCAGAATAGCGTGAGCAAAGCGTTTGGCCGACGCCAATTCAAACGCAAGATCTTTTCGGGTGCTCAGGCTGGTGTCTATGTCCAGGACAATAGACAAAGGCAGCGCCGACTCTTTGGAGAACACCGCGATCTTCTGCTGATTGCCATCTTCCAGCAAGTTGAAGTTATCTTTCGTGAGGCTGGCAATGGGCGCGCCTTGCCCATCGGTTACGGTGACAAAGACGTTGACCAGCTTTACGTCGACTTTGAAGGTGCCCTCGGACCTGTCATTTTTCGTGTCAGCATCGGTGCGGGATGCGTGCGGCGCTGGTGTTCCTTTGGCATCAGTTGCCCACGGCGGCTTGGGAACCTGCGCATGGCACATCGCGCAGGCGAGCGCGAGGAACGCAACCAGCCAGCGCGCGACCTTTTTTTGGCGGGAGTCTGTAATCAAGCTCTGCGATTAGATGCGGCCATCTTTCATTTAGTGCCTTTGCCCGAGGTAATTTCGTCGGGAAAAGGCTCCCCCTCGGCCCAGACCGCTCCATCCTCGAAGTATTCTTTCTTCCAGATGGGCACGGTTTTCTTGAGCGTATCGATCAGCCAGCGGCAGGCGTCGAAGGCCGCCGCTCGGTGCTCGGAAGCGACGACGACGAGAACGCTAGTTTCGCCGATTTGAAGGCGCCCAAGCCGATGGACGATCCTGGCGTCGCGGATTTTGAAGTCTACGCGGGCCTGCGCAGTCAGGGATTCCATCTGCTTTAGCGCCATATCTTCATAGCCCTCGTAGTCGAGATAGAGTGTGCGGCGGCCGCGAGTGTGATCGCGCACGACGCCTTCGAAGATCACAAACGCTCCGTCGCACGGTACTTTTATTTCGTCGACAATTCTTTGAGTGTCAATTTTTTTTCGGACGATCGCTATTCGGGATAATGATCCGCCTGAGCCTCCGCTTACCGGCGGCAACAATGCGATTTCGTCCCCATCTTTTAAGTCGGTATCCGCGCGCGCATATTCCTGATTCACCGAGATGGCAATCGATGGAAGCAGCAGTCTGAATTGAGGGTCAATGTTTTCGTAATGCCGCAGCACATCGCGCAACGTGGCATTCGCGGGCAAGGAAAGCGTCTCAGATTCGCGATGCACGGAGTCTTTTAAGCGTCCGAAAAATAGTACCGTCACCTGCATACGAACATGGTAATGGAGACACGGGCGTCCCGCGAGGACGGGCTGTGATAGCGCGAGATCCTTCGGGACTAGCGTCCCTCAAGGATGACGTCAAAAGCTACTCAAACCCTGAATTTGACGTCATCCTTGAGCGTGGCGAAGGATCTGGCGCGGACAACAGTCGGGCGAGGACGCCCGCTCTTCCACATCAAATCTACTTCTTTGGCTTTTCTTCTTCTCGCGAAGGCGGCGGGGGCGAGCGTGGCGCCTCTTTAGCCGCTGGCGGAGGCTGCGGCGCTCGCGGCGCAGCGGCCTGATGTTGCTGCTGCCATGTGTTGAATTTCTGCTCCTCATTCTTCTGCTGCTCCGGGTGCTCCTGCACTGGAGGAACTTGCCTTACCAGAGGATGCGTGGGTTGCTCGGGACGCGCATTTTCAGCCTGCCGCTGTTCGGGCGCCGGCGGGCGTGGAACGTTGCGCGGCTGTGCGTTCGCCGCGGGACGCCGGTCTTCGGGCTGCTGGCGCGCCGGTTGCTCTGTATGCTGCATCTCAGTACCAGGACGGGGGACCTGCGGATTCTGTCCAGCTTCAGGCGCTCTTGTTGCCGTTTGCGGCATCCGCTGAATAGTGTTAGGCCGGGTTTCCGGTGCGACGGGCTGAGGCGGCCGTGGCTGATTTGCCATCGCGCCGTTCGGGCGCGTCGGCTCGTTCCCCATTCGTCCCGCCGGTTGCGGCGTTCCAGGATTGACCGTGCGCACATTGGCGGTCTGCCGTTGCTCAAATGACTGCCTCGGGGGCGTGGGGTTTCTCGTCGCCACCACTTGCCGGTTAAGGATCCTTGCTGGAGGGGCGAACCGCGCTGGCGCTCCTGCTCCGACTACACTTTGCCGAACCGGCTGTACCGGAGCGGCGCGAACGACCTGCGCTTGTTCCATCTGCCGCTGGTCCATGCGAACCACATTTCGTTGCACCGGCCTCGCGTTCACGAACGTATCGCGTGAGACAACTGTGACCCCGTTGTTCACATGCTGATTCACATAAGTGACGCGGCTTACCGTATTACCGCGGTAGCTGTTGTAGACGTTCGTCACCTGGACCTCGTTAACTCGAGTATTGGTGATGTTCACGTTCGTCACATAGCGAGGGCTGGTGTGATACCACGGAACGTAGACTTCGCGCGGACCGAGTGGGAACCATCCTACGCCGACGCCTCCGCCGAATCCTACTGATACACCAAATCCTCCGCCGCCAACAAACGCCACGAGCGCGGGAGCATAGACCGGCCTCACAACGACTGGCCCCGGAACCCAGCACCATGAATTGGAAACGTAGGCCCAACGCCCGTAGTGAAATGGTGCGAATCCCCAAGGCTCGTCTTCTACCCATGTCCATCCCCAGGGCTCGACCCATGCCCAATGGCCCTCGCGGTACGGCGCCCAGTCCCCGGCGATCCCTCGCGGCGACCACACTGGACCGTAGTCGGCCACGTAGTGCCAGCTACCGTAATCGTCGAGATCTTCGTAACCCGTCATTTCTGTCGAGATGTAGTTTGCCGATTCGGAATGATCTTCATGCTCGTCGCGGCTGAAGGCCCAATTATCCAAGTCGTCGGAACCGGGAATCTGCTCGATGTCATGATCCAGTTCATCGGTGCCCGCGAAGCGCGCATACTGGCCGGCAACCACCGTGTAAGTTGATCCGCCGCCGGTGACTTCACCGCGCCCATGCCAGACGGTGGCATCGGTTTCATCACCATTTGCATTGACGTCGATTCGGTACTCGCCGATGCGCTGCACGATGAACGCCATATTCGGAGTATCGATTTCGAAATTGTCTCCATCGTCTAAATGGCGCACGCGAACGATCAACGATCCCTGGGACAATTTCAACTGCGTGGTCTGATCGTCGAGATCGAGGAACGTGAGACTGCTTTCACTGCCGAGCCGAAGAGCCGTCGAGCCAACATGCAATTCAGCGCGAGAGTCTTTGTCAGCCCACAAATTGTCGCCCGTGGTCAGGGGGCGATTCGGAACTGCCTGCACCCAATCCCCTTCCCCACCGGGCTGAAACGACACGGAACCATCGGAATGGTTGAGGCGGGCCACGCGGCTCGGCGGATCAGGCTGGCCCTGGTTGTCGTCCTGATCCTGATCCTGCGCGAATACTGCGGCGGACTGCAGCAGTAACAGAAATACGGTAACGGCAATTCCTAGCGCCAGCTTATGCATCTTCATTTATTTTTCCTCATCCGGGTAGAGACGCGGCTCGCCGCGTCTGCATTTTCTAACAATTCGCAAAACGCATTAACACGCCCAATATCTAAAAGTTCCTCACCGCCCCGCGTGCGTCTTGGCATTGTGCCCGTCTGTCAATAAAAATGCCAGTCCCTTTGCAAGGACCGGCATTAAGTTTCACTAAAGAATCAATCAAGCCACAGGCTGCTCGCTTAAAACTTTCTCTCGCTCTTCGGCGTCCTGTTGCTCTTCTACGATGGTCGCAGGCAAAGCCAGATCAAGAACCTCATTGATGGTCTTCACATAATGAATCGTAACGTTCTCCGTCTGCTCAGGTGTGAGGTCTTCGTCGACATTCATTTTGTTTTCGGCGGGAAGGATTACGTCGCGAACTCCCGCGCGTTTTGCGGCCAGCACTTTCTCTTTTACGCCGCCGATCGGCAGAACATTTCCACTGAGCGTGATCTCTCCTGTCATAGCCGTCAACGGGCGCACTGGACGCGAGGTCAGCAACGAGACTAATGCGGTTGCCATGGTCACGCCTGCCGAAGGACCGTCTTTCGGGATCGCTCCCGCTGGCACGTGAATGTGAATGTCGTGCTCGGCAAAAAACGTCTCCTGAATTCCAAGTTCGACCGCATTCGACCGCACCCATGTCAACGCGGCTTGCATGGATTCCTGCATCACCTGGCCGATTTGTCCGGTCATGGTGAAGCCGCCCTTGCCCTTCATCGTATTAGCTTCAATGAAAAGCACGTCGCCGCCAGATGGCGTCCAGGCCAAGCCGACTACGACTCCGGCACGTTTGGTGCGCTCTGCAATTTCCCCTTCACTGCGAACTTTAATGCCGCCGAGAAATTCCTGAACAATCTCGTCGGTGACGATTAGCTTTTCCGTTTTCCCTTCCGCGAGCCGCCGCGCTTGCTTGCGGCAGATCGTACCAATGGTGCGCTCGAGATTACGAACTCCCGCTTCGCGCGTGTAATGCCGGATCAGGTGGCTCATCGCCTCCGGCGGAAATTCAATTTGTTCCGCCGTGATTCCGTTCTCTTCGATCTGACGCGGAACCAGATATTGGAATGCGATGTGAACTTTTTCTTCTTCCGTATATCCCTGAAGTTCGATGATCTCCATGCGGTCGCGCAGCGGCTCGGCGATGGGATCGAGCATGTTCGCGGTGGTGATGAACATCACCTTCGATAGATCGAATGTGACATCGAGATAGTTATCGCGGAACGCGGAATTCTGTTCGGGATCGAGCGCCTCAAGCAATGCCGATGAAGGATCGCCGCGGAAGTCGCGTCCTACTTTGTCGATTTCATCGAGCATGAACACCGGATCTTTGGTCTCTGCGCGCCGAATTCCCTGAATGATTTGTCCCGGCAACGCGCCGA
This sequence comes from uncultured Acidobacteriaceae bacterium, assembly GCA_963849315.1. Taxonomy (GTDB): domain Bacteria; phylum Acidobacteriota; class Terriglobia; order Terriglobales; family Acidobacteriaceae; genus PALSA-188. The sequence continues at coordinate 441,819 of CAWKGT010000003.1, forward strand.
TATAAGTACGACGATGGCCGCGAATCTCGGCTTCATCGTGTACACCACCCAGCGAGATGCGAACAAATTTCCGTCCCAGAGCCCGGGCGATAGACTTTCCCAAAGACGTTTTTCCGACTCCGGGAGGCCCAACGAAGCAGAGAATCGGTCCCTTCATGCTCGGCTTCAATCGCCTGACCGACAAGTAATCGAGAATACGGTCTTTAACTTTTTTGAGATCGTAGTGGTCAGTGTCCAGTATCTCTTTGGCTTTTATGATGTCGACTTCACCGCCCGAAGTCTTCGCCCAGGGCAGCGCCGCCAGCCATTCCACGTAGTTGCGGGTCACTGAATAATCCGCCGCCATCGGAGACATCCGCGCCAGCCTTCCTAATTCTTTCAGCGCCTCTTTCTTCACGTCATCCGGCATTCCGGCGGCTTCGATTTTCTGCCGCAAATCTTCGGTGTCTCGAGCGCCTTCATCCTGCTCGCCGAGTTCTTTCTGGATCGCCTTCATCTGCTCGCGCAGGTAATATTCGCGCTGCGTTTGCTGCACCCGGTCCTGCACTTCGGATTGAATTTTGTTGCGCAGTTGCTGGACTTCAAGTTCCTTGACCAGATGCTGATTGATTTTTTCCAGACGCACGCGGACGTCCATCGTCTCCAACGCGTCCTGCTTATCGGCGGTCGAAAGCGAGGGCAAATTCGAGCCGATGAAATCAACCAACCGCCCCGGCTCTTCTATATTCATTGCGACCGTGGAAAGCTCGTCCGATAACGTAGGCGATCCGGCAACGATTTGCTGGAACAAAGTCAGAACATTGCGCTGCAAGGCTTCGACTTCGGAACTTTTCGGCGGAATCGCCTCCGGAACCGATACCACCTTGCCACGCATAAACGGATTAAGCTGGGTGAACTCCACCAGCCGAACCCTTTCCAGGCCCTCGGCAAATACAAACAGGCTCTGGTTTGGCATTTTAACGACTTTGTGGACCACGGCCAGAGAGCCCACGGTATACAAGTCACTGGGTTGCGGGGCGTCCACGCGAGCTTCGCGCTGGGCCACCACCACTATGGTTTTATCCTCGCCGAGCGAGTTGATCAACTGAACCGAGCTCTCGCGACCAACCGTAAGGGGCAGAACCGCATGGGGAAACAATACGGTATCGCGAACCGGCAGAATCGGCAGAGCGCGGTCTTCCTGCTCTTTACTGGAGGGGACGTTTTCTTCGTTGACATCGCGCTCTACGCGCGTTTGTTGTGCCATATTTTCACCTTGAGTGTCGTATGCTCAAGTTTGATGTTCAAGATTCTGAAAAGATGCAGGCCGGACGCAAAGCTCTGAAAGCATTTCTCTTTTGCTTGTCCGATAAAACGGATTCTATTCCTTTCGTAGGACGGGCGGATAAACCAAAGGTACCTGCCTCGGAGTCATGTGCCGATTTGGGTTCCGCTTTCGATGGAGCGCGCCTGTCCCCGCCCATCATGTCGGGAGGTGACGGCCGACTCCCCACTTAAGCAGAGGGATAAATGCCCAGCACTTTGACCAAATCGGCTACTCTGGCCAGGTCCTTTAGCGCTGCTCGCGCCTCTTTGTCGTCGCCTCGAAGAAAGTCGGCGTAGAAGACGTATTCCCACGGACGTCCCCGCATGGGTCGCGACTCGATTTTGCTCAAGCTGATATCACGCGACTCGAAGACCCGTAACGCGGAATACAAAGCTCCCGGAACATTTTTCAGTCCGAATGCAATCGAAGTCTTATTCGCGCCCGGTTGCACCTGACGATTGCGTCGCACTAAAAAAAATCTGGTGAAGTTTTTCTTGTCGTCTTCAATGCCAGCTCGCAGAATTTTTCCGCCATAAACCGGCGCAGCCTGTTTGCCCGCAATTCCAGCCGCATCGCGAAGGTTTTCGACGACGACATGTTTAACGCTGCCCGCCGTGTCATAAAACGGCATTGCTTGAATCTTCGGATACCGCCGAAAGAAATCCCGGCACTGATCGAGCGCTACAGGATGTGAGTAAGCGCGGCGCAAATCTGCAAATTTAACGCCCGGAGCGGCGATCAAATTGTGCACGATCCGCAGGCGAAATTCGCTTTGGATGAATACCTCGTTCGCCAGCAGCAAGTCGAAGTGTTCGGTCACCGATCCCGCCAATGAGTTCTCGATCGGAATTACTGCCGCTCCCACGGATCGACTTTGCAACCGCTGAAATACCTCCGCCGACCGAGGACAGGAAACCACTTCGCTGCCCGAAAGCATTTTTTTAGCGGCCTCATCGCTGAAGGAACCTGCCTCGCCCTGAATCGCAACTTTCGGAACTTGCATGAGGAACGTTAATCGTGACGATTGCGGAAAGCAACGTGCAGGTTCGCAGCGAACATGCCGAGCTCGCTCGGCTGCACTTTTCCGTAAGCGGAATACTACAAGGTTTTGATTAGGACGAAGGCATCCAAACCCGTCGAATAATATCCCGCAATTCTTTTCACTACAGCGTAACCGTGGCGCTCGTAGAATTTTTGAGCAGGCAGGTTATCGACGGCAGTCTCAAGTCGTACACGATCGCAATTAGCACTTCGCAAGCGTTCTTCGGCAGCTTTTAGCAGGGCAGACCCGACGCCAAATCGGCGTCCGGCAGACACTACGTCAATGGTAATTATGTGCGCCCCTTTTGTTGAACTTACATGGGCAACGATAAAGCCAAGGATCGGGTTGCCGAGATTATTCGCCTCGGCATTCTCCGCCAGCAGCGTAAACACCCTCGGCGCGCTTACATATGCCTGCAATTCGGCCTTGGAATAGGCAATGCCCGGCGGAAAGCAGCTCTGATCAATCTGCCACAACGTGCCGAAATCGGCACGTCGGAAATCTCGAATGCCGAAGTCCACACCGCATTCTAATCCGGGTTGGCCGAGCCGAAATCACGGCACTCAAGAATAGCTCTCGTCCGCACAAAAATAATCTCCCAAAAGCGGTTGATCGAAGGATGCCGTTGGACGTAACATTCGCATCAGAGGGTTTGATGGGGCGTCTCCTGGTTATTGACGTTCTTGGTGCGGCGGCGCTAATTGGCCTCTGGTACATTCTTTTTGCCCGTTATAACCGCCAAAAGGGTGCTTTAGCGCTCCGTTGGGTTCAGCTCGCGTGTTCGAATCGTGGACGCATCGTTGAATCCCGCTGGCTGAGCGCCTGCCGCCTGCAAGCTCACTTGAGCCTTGCTTCCAACTGGTTTGACAACACACGGGTTACGATTCGCTTGCGGCCTCGCCCCGTCCCTGTGCAATGGCTCCTTTCCATATGGAGAAAGCAGAAAGAAACCGTTACCTTCGAAGCCGATCTGGACGAAGTTCCCAATTTTCAGTTGGAAATCTTTCGGCATCGCTGGATCACCGACAAGAGCGGCTCCCTGAGTAACCCCAAACGCAATTGGGAAATTGCGCGCCCCGGCCCGGTCGTCCTTACAACGCGAACTGAATGGACGCACGAACTCACTCCCGTGGTCAACACGCTGATGACTTCGCGTGGCCACAGCCTGATGACGGTGCGCTTCCGTCCCAATTCGCCGCATCTGGTTGCAACTATTCCACTCGACGCCGTATGTGACGAGCAAACCGCCGCCGGATTCCTGACGGTCCTGCGCGACCTTGCCGCCGGTGCCTCCACTTCCCGGCAATAATGTTTCCTCGAATCACCTGAAGAAATTATATGAATCGCATAGAAATGTTGAACGATATTCTCGCGCAGAATCCCAATGATGCCTTCGCCCGCTACGGACTAGCAATGGAATTTTCCAATTCCGGCGACATCGAAAGGGCTGTTGGAGAGTTTGGAAAGCTTCTGTTGGCGCATCCTGACTACACTGTTGGATATTTCATGGCAGCCCAGGCTCTGGTCAAAGCCGCGCGAAATGAAGAGGCAAAAAAGATGTTGGCCGAGGGAATAGTCTCCGCCTCCCGGACTGGAAATACCCACGCCCAAGCCGAAATGGAAGCCATGCTTACCGAACTCGATGGCTAGCGCTAAACCTTCTTAAGAATCACGAAACTGCGGCAAGATCCTGGCGAAGCCAGCCGCGTAATTCCAAGGATCACGCCTCAAATAAAAGGACCTAGCGATCCTCATCAGCGCATTTTGCCATATCGAGTATGACCGACCGCCCGTTCGATTTATTTTCTGTTCGAATTGGCGGCTACGTGTTACTCCTGATTGACCGTTTTTAGGCTGAATGCTATAAAGACGGGGTTTTGTGCGGAGGTTCGGTCAAGGCCTCTGCGCGAACATCCGACGCGGCCAAGCTCAGAAGTCTTGTTCAAAGTCGTGTAGTGGAAGCGTGTTCGGAACTGCGGCTCACGATGAACGCAGCATTTAAGCTCGTACCATTGTTGCCGATTAATGGTGCCAAAACACGTTGTCATCCTGGCTAAGTCATACCCGGAGGATTTTCGCTATGCGCAATTCCCTTTCAGATTTGTCATGCCGTGCCCGCGGATTTTCCAAAACCGCGGCATCGGTTTTAACGGTTTTATTTCTGGGCGCTTCCGCCGCTGTGGCTCAGTCGTCGCCCGAAGCCGGCGGCGAGGCTAATCTCAAGCTTCCAGACCTGTCCCAGGTAAATTTTCTTGGCATGGATGGGCACAAGCTGCTCACCATTGGAATCTTGTTTTGTCTCTTTGGACTGGCTTTCGGCATGACAATTTATGTGCGGCTGAAAAATTTGCCGGTGCATCGCACCATGCTCGAAATTTCCGAATTGATCTATGAAACATGCAAAACCTATCTGCTCACCCAGGGAAAATTCCTTTTGCTGTTGTGGGTCTTTATCGCAGTCGTGATTGTGCTTTACTTCGGCATTCTGTCTCCAGTTCCCGGCAAGCCAGTCTCGACCACGCTGCCGATTATCCTGGCTTTCAGCCTGCTCGGAATCGCCGGCAGTTATGGCGTGGCCTGGTTCGGTATCCGCGTAAATACTTTCGCTAACTCGCGCACCGCATTCGCTAGTTTACGAGGCAAGCCTTATCCCGTTTATCAAATTCCGCTGGAAGCCGGAATGAGCATTGGCATGATGCTCATCAGTGTGGAACTGCTGATCATGCTCTTTATCCTGCTATGGGTGCCGCGAGACTACGCGGGATCGTGTTTCATCGGCTTCGCCATCGGCGAGTCTTTAGGCGCGGCAGCCCTAAGAATCGCCGGTGGAATCTTCACGAAGATTGCCGACATTGGCTCCGATCTGATGAAGATCGTCTTCAAGATTAAGGAAGACGACGCGCGCAATCCCGGCGTGATCGCCGATTGCACCGGAGACAACGCCGGTGACTCGGTTGGCCCATCCGCCGACGGCTTTGAAACTTACGGCGTTACCGGCGTCGCGCTCATTACTTTTATTTTGCTGGGCGTGAAAGATCCGGTTGTGCAGGTGCAGTTGCTGGTATGGATATTCGTTATGCGCGTCGCCATGCTGGTCGCCAGCACCATCGCTTATTTCCTCAACGCCGCCGTCGCCAAAGCGCGCTACGCCGGCAAAGATGAGATGAACTTCGAAGCGCCTTTGACATCGCTGGTATGGATCACGTCCATCGTTTCGATAATCCTGACCTTCATCATCTCGGCCATCATTATTCCCCTGCTGGGTGGTGATTCAACCCAATGGTGGAAATTAGCTTCGATCATTTCCTGCGGGACTTTGGCTGGCGCGGTGATTCCGGAGCTGGTGAAAGTCTTTACATCGACCGAATCTAGACACGTAAAAGAAGTTGTTACGTCGGCGCAGGAGGGCGGCGCGTCGCTGGGAATATTGTCCGGCTTCGTGGCGGGGAATTTTTCCGCCTACTACTTGGGACTCGCCATGGTCGTCCTCATGTCCGCGGGATATTACTTCAGCACCATGGGCCTGGCCGAAGCCGCCACCATGATTGCCGCGCCTGTGTTCGCGTTCGGGCTGGTCGCATTCGGATTTCTCGGCATGGGTCCGGTAACCATTGCGGTAGACTCATACGGCCCAGTCACCGATAACGCTCAGTCGGTTTACGAATTGTCGCTCATTGAACACGTACCCAGCATCGAATCCGAACTCAAACGCACTTACAACATCGACGTAAATTTCGAGCGCGCAAAATATTTGCTCGAAGCCAACGACGGTGCGGGAAACACATTCAAAGCCACCGCTAAACCAGTGCTGATCGGCACCGCAGTTGTGGGTGCGACCACTATGATCTTTTCCATCATCATGGCGTTGACCAGCGGCCTCACCGAAAATGTCGATAAATTATCTTTGCTGCATGCCCCATTCGTCCTTGGACTGATCACAGGCGGCGCGATGATCTACTGGTTTACGGGCGCGTCGACGCAAGCCGTAACCACAGGCGCTTACCGCGCGGTCGAATTCATCAAAGCGCACATAAAACTCGAAGGCGTGGAGAAAGCCTCCGTGGCGGACAGCAAAAAAGTCGTCGAAATCTGCACGAAATACGCGCAAAAGGGAATGTTAAATATTTTCCTTGCCGTATTCTTCGCCACATTGTCGTTCGCTTTCATCGAGCCGTTCTATTTCATCGGATACTTAATCTCCATCGCCATCTTCGGTCTTTACCAGGCGATCTTCATGGCCAACGCCGGCGGCGCTTGGGATAACGCCAAGAAAATCGTGGAGGTAGAATTGAAACAAAAAGGCACGCCGCTTCACGATGCAACCGTCATTGGCGACACCGTGGGCGATCCTTTCAAAGACACTTCGTCAGTTGCCCTGAATCCGGTTATCAAATTTACAACTCTGTTTGGATTGTTAGCCGTCGAATTGGCAGTGCAGTTAACCATCCAGCAAGGCGCAATGCTGGGACATATTCTGGCCGCAGTATTCTTCGTCATATCGTTCTTCTTCGTCTACCGCTCGTTCTACGGAATGCGCATCGGAAAGGATGTCGTGCACCACGCAGCTGCCGTCGCCGCGGATTAAACATTCCACTGTCATTGCGAGAGGGATTTAACGTAGGCGACGGTTTGCCAAAGCTGCTGATCAGGAAGCTTCGCCCATGAGGGCATCCCTTTTCGCATGTTTCCATTTACCAGCAACCAGTGCAGGTCTCCTTCAGTCGCCTGTTCCTGGATGCGAATGCTGTCGAGAGAAGGACGCTTCTTCATCCCCTCAGCATGTTTGCCATGGCACTGCGCGCAATGGTCGCGGAAAACTCTTTTGCCTGCGGCGATCGCCTCAGCCTGGCTATGATATGGATTGGTCTTTGTATGATCGCGGGCGGGGACCTTCTGTAACCACCGGCCGTTCGCTATTCCAGCAGCGGAAATCGACGCCACAACCGCCAGGTATAAAACGAACACGACTCGAACATGCCCGCGGGTCATTGACGGTCTCGCTGAAAGCGCCTGAGAAATTGAGCGATTTCGTAGGAAACTCCAAAACGGTAGAGTCGCGGAATACTGAAATCGTTCAAGCCGAATTGCGGCGAGAATGACAGCGTCACACCATTCGGAGCCTCCCAGTTGATGGTCGGCCCAAGAAACTGCGAAGTGAATCGCGTGCCAAACGAATAACGATCGCCCAAGCCGCCGTACATTTCAATTCCCGCCTGGAATTTCTCAGGACAAAAGGTGCAATCACGAGCGCTGGCCGCCAGGCTCAGTGGACGGCTGGCTGCCACTGCGTATCCAAACTCCCACGGATCGTTCGAAAGATTCTTCTCCGCAATAATATTTTCGCTGATATTCCAGCCCCGAAAATTGCTGCCCAGAATCAATTTGGTTTCAATTTCTCGTTCCTTGTCTAGGCGCGCGACTGAATTCGGTTCCACGAAATCGTCTTTGCCATCGTGTCCGACAACTTCACGCAGAGCTTTGTCGGCGCTGGTGTTCTCAAATTCCACGTAAATGACCGGATTGATCCAGTATTCCCGCCACAGTGGCCGGAAGCGGTTTTCCCAACGATATCCGGTAAAAATGGTGCTGTCGTGCTGCGTCATCTGGCCGTCCATGTAAAACTCGGACGTCCACCAGGCCTTCACGCCATATTCGAATTCGATATTGGAACCGATGAAGCGGTTCCCTATTGGCGGCTTCCCGTCCGCATTAAATAACTCTATGTCGAGATTTCCTGGCTCCTCCATTTCATGCGAGTAGGTCACGAAATAGGGACGCTCCTGGGCAGGCGAATATCGCACGCCAGCCATAAATAAGAACAATCCCGCGAGAAAAGCCTTCATAATCGTTCCGGCAATCGGTTCCTAAGTATTTGCAACTTGGTTGCATCTACTGAAGAGGCTTAATCGTAACGATGCGTTCTGTGCCGGTCAAGTATGCGGCGCATTTTCTGTTTCAGAACTGTTGCAACTAATTGCAATTGCTTGCAGGTTTAGGAAGGATTAGAAACGCGGCATCGGCCGCAATAGCCGCCAACCTCGAGGCGTGTGATCACAATATGAAAATGGCAGTCGCGCTGGATTTGCCCCTTAAGGCGATCGAATAAACCGCTTTCGAACTCCGTGATCTTGCCGCACCGCAAACAGGCCATATGAATATGATCCCGCTGCGGACGCCTCTCGTAGAAATGCTTCTCCCCCTGCATGTGCATTAGATCAAGCTCGTCGATCAGTCCGTGGCGCTTTAACAATTTCAGCGTCCGATAGACCGTCACCCGATCTATCCGCGGATCTACTTTGCGGGCGCGGCGAAGCAACTGGCTGGCGTCCAAATGCTGCTTGGCCGTTTCCACCACGCTCAATATCGTGCGGCGCTGGTGCGTCATCCGCAGCCCGCGCGACATCAGTTCTGCTTGCAACCTACCCGGGACCTCGGTTTGCGGCAGTGGCATAGTGTATTGTAACCCGGTTGCAAGTAGAATTCTGACAGGGGTTCCACCGAGAAATCACAAAAGCAAATTAGGGAGCGCCGATTCGCGTGGAGATCAGTTGCCCTTCATTTTTTCTTTCACGCTGTGGGCAAGTTTTTCGATCTCGTCGGCTTTTTTGATTACATCCACCGACAGCACATTTTGGTTGGTCTTATCCACATACTGTTTCAGTTGCGTGCTCAAGTCCAGCAATTTGTCCGTATCGCGCTTAAGCTGGGCCTGTCGCTCTTCATTCAATCTTTTCTGCATCGCTTTGTTGAGTTTTTCGGCATTCTCGGTATCGTTCATGGGGTTTTCGTGGGAACTGGGAGGCGGGTTATCCAACGGGTGATTTGGTTGCTGACACAGAATCTGACGCGGGGCTAACACTAGCAGGACCAGGGAAATGAATAGCAGACGAATACGCACGGACACCTCCCTTTAGGAATTTCCAGATTATACCTACAGACGCTCCGTAACGGGCCCCAGGCATCTAACGCGATGTCTATAATCAGCTATCAATATGGCCCGTTTCCTGTTGTTCGCAATTTCCGACGCTTCTAATCTTCCGCTATTATTCCGGGGCTGGCGCCAGGACACGATGAATTTTGTGCGCGACAGCGCCCCCAAACTAATTCTTATAGCCATCGGCGCAATCATATTGATTCGCCTGGTACGCGTAGCCACCCGCAGACTCGCAGCGTTGCAGGAGAAAAAGATTCCTTCGGGCTTGCGCGCACAGCAAATACGCACGTTGGCCAGCGTTATTAATAGCGTAGGAACGTTTGTAATTTTGTTCTGGGTCTTGCTCCAGGCGCTGCCGCTGTTTGGTTTGCATCCCGGCCCATTGCTCGCCAGTGCCGGAATCGCCGGATTAGCGATTGGTTTCGGCGCGCAAACCATGGTGCACGATTTCATCAACGGCTTCTTTATCCTCTTTGAAAATCAATATGACCTCGGGGACGTAGTGCGCATTGCGGGGGTAAAAGGCACGGTAGAAGAGATGAGCCTGCGCCGCACCACACTACGCGACGATGACGGCACGGTCCACATCGTCCCAAACAGCGAAATCAAAATCGTCTCCAATACCACCCGCGATTGGTCGCAACTCACGCTTCGCGTGGTGGTCGCCTATAGCGAGCCGAGCGACAAAATTGTGAAGCTGCTAAATCAGATCGGCGAGGAACTTCGCCACGATCCGGCGTACGCCAACGACATCGTTAGCGACATTCAAGTCCCGGGAATTGATCGCGTGGGCAGCGGCGAAGCTGAATATCTCATGCTGGTAAAAACCCTTCCCAATAAGCAATACGCGGTCAGCCGCGAACTACGCCGCAGGGTCAAAGAATGCTTCCAAAAAAACAATATTCAAACTGCCGGCCCGGGAAGGGTATACGTTATAGATCAAGGGACAGCACAGCCCTCGTAACTATTTCGCTCCAAATTAAAGTGAGCAATTTTGACTATCGCGATCCCGGATCGGCGCATACAATCCGAGAGTATGAGGATGTCTACGTTTATCCACGCCGCTGACAATGCCTCGCCAACGCCGCAGGTCGATACTGATGTAGTACTGCCCGGCTTTCCAGGAACGAAGCCTCCGCAGCCGGTTTACGAGCCTTATTCCAAGAACCCCTCGGACGCCGAGCCCGCCTACAAACCATACGCCGGAATTTAGGGCGTTCCACCGAAAGGCGCCGATGCTTCAGCAGATGCCTGGCTTCAGCGTTATTGATCAATAACCACTTGCGAGCAGATTTAAGGATGTTCATTGAGACCCGTGCGCTAGAGAGAAAAACCTGCGCACGGATGTCAATGATACTGAGAGGGAGTTAAGCAGCTTTCACTTCGTCCCAGGGATCAAGCACAACTTTTATGCAGTGCTGCTGTTTGTCGCGGAAGGTTTTATAGGCCTGCGGAGCTTCCTCGAGGCTCATGCGATGAGTCACGACAAATGATGGATCGATTTCTCCATTCTGAATTCGATTGAGCAAAGGTTGCAAGTAGCGATGGACGTGGGTTTGTCCCATTTTCATCGTCAATGCTTTCCCGAAGCTTGCTCCGAACGGCACTTTGTCGAGAAATCCGCCATACACGCCGGGAATCGAAACTACTCCGCCTTTGCGGCAAGCTTGAATGGCCTGTCGCAAAACATTGGGCCGATCAAATGAAACGCGCATTGCCTGTTTCGTATTGTCGTAAGCTGCGGCAAGTCCGTGGCCGTGCGCTTCCATGCCAACCGCGTCGATACAAGCGTCCGGCCCCCGGCCGCCTGTTTTCCACTTCAATTCTTCCACGATGTCATCGGTTTCGGAATAATTGAGTATCTCGGCGCCTGCGTCCCGCGCCATGCTAAGACGCTCAGGAAACCGATCTATCGCAATCACCTTTTCCGCTCCCAGGAGAAAAGCGCTTCTTATAGCGAATTGACCGACCGGACCGCATCCCCAGATCGCGATCACGTCACCCGGGGTGATGTCGCAGTTTTCCGCCGCCATGTAGCCAGTGGGAAAAATATCGGAAAGAAACAGTACTTGTTCGTCTCGCAAATCGCTGGAAATCTTAATCGGGCCGACATCGGCGAAGGGCACGCGCGCGTACTGCGCCTGGCCGCCCGCATAGCCGCCCAGCATGTGCGAATATCCAAACAAACCCGAGCCAGAAAAACCGTACATTTTCTCGGCAATCCAGGCATTGGGATTCGAGTTGTCACATAACGACCAGAGATCGTGCTTGCAGTAATAACAATTGCCGCAAGCGATGGTAAACGGCACCACGACGCGGTCGCCGGGCTTAAGGTTTTTTACCTCACGGCCAACTTCCACTACTTCTCCCATGAACTCATGACCCAGAATGTCGCCGGGTTCCATGGTCGGGATGTAGCCGTCGTAGAGATGGAGATCGGATCCGCAGATAGCAGTGCGCGTAATCTTCACGATTGCATCCCGCGGATTCAGAATCTTGGGATCGTCGACGGTTTCCACTCGAACATCAGTCTTGCCTTGCCAGCAAAGTGCTTTCACAAATCCTCCGATAACTCCTGTTTAAAAGATTAGTCTCCGGCCATGCGAGTCTTCGTGGCGTCCTCAGCGGGAGTTTCGCGATACAGAACCCGCAGGGCTGCACCTTTGAATCCTCTGGAGCCGACCGGTTGTCCGTTGGCGGTTGGAATTTCGCCCGCCTCTAAAAGTTCTTTCAGGTGGCGTAAGCTTTCGCGAACCAATTGTTCAGGATCCCAACCGACAAACAGGGCAACTGCTCTGGCTACTGGACCGGCGGGTGCTTTAAATTCGAAAGCCACAGAGATTTCGGTTCCGCGTTCACCGGGGGCGGGATTGAAATGCACAACTCCACGATGTTGCACCGGGCCGGCAGCTGAACTCCATGCGATAAATTTGCCGGTTTCTTCGTCGGTGATTTCCGCTTCTGAAATCACCTTGAATCCTGCGGCTTCGCCAAAAGTTAGTTTCAGCGAATCATTTTCAGATGATTCCATTGCCAAGCCCTGGAGAAATTTCGGCCAGTGCTCGGAATTCCGCACATAGGCATAAACTTCTTCCGGAGATTTGCCGATGGTATAGCCCACGCGAACTTTTCCGCTATAAGGTTTTCGCGCGCCGTTGACGCCGTAGAGTGCCAGCCCGGCGCCGGCAACGGCAAGGGCTGCGCCTCCCCAACTGCGTCGCGTAATGCCATAGGCCGCGAGCGCGGTTCCACCCAGGACCGATGCCGCGGTTATAAGTTTCGACGAATCCGACGACCCTGAGAGTCCCGGTCGCGCATAATTTTTACTGCTGGTGATGATTGTCATGTGTATCTCGCTTCCCGACCGTGCCGGTCCAAATCATTCTCGTAAATTAAATAATCGCCTCGTTATTTCTGCGCGCCGCCAATTCGTCAAGGGCGGTGAGCCACGAGGGTGAAATCCAGGACTTGCTTTGTTCACCCTTCCGGCTTCTCTGGCCAATTCCTCCGGGTCTGGGCAGAACGCGATTCCCCGCGGACAATAGCGATGATGAAGTAGCGGGAAACAGTTGATTGAGCTTGATTGCAACTTTTGCGGGCAGCGAGACAATTAAATGTGAGTCACCGCGCTTGCAGGCCGTCACAATTTTTCTTGCGGCACTGTCGGCGCCGATAGAAAGGCCCGGCAAAGAATCACTCACACTAAACCACGCGTACTCCGAACGATGCTTGCCTTTGAACGTGGCATTGCGCGGGCTACCGGTTCGCATCAATCCTGGATAGACAGAAGTCACTTGAATTCCATCTTTTGCCACTTCGTTTCGCAAGCCTTCAGAAAAGCCCGAGAGCGCGAACTTGCCCACGCTGTAGGGGAGAAGATGAGGAACGCTGATTTTTCCTCCAATGGAAGAAATATTCACAATGCGTCCTTCTTTACGCCGCCGCATTTCGGGTAGTACTGCGAGAGCCGCATGCAATGGCGCCCAGAAATGCAAATTAATGGAGTCGCTATAATCACGCACCGTCATGCTCTCCATGGGGCCAACAGCAATCAAGCCGGCGTTGTTGACGAGCACATCGATCGAGCCAAAATGATAACGGACGCGTTCTAACGCAGTCTCGAGTTGATCTTTGTCGGTTACATCGCAAGGTACAGCCATGATTTTCGTATCGCGATGCCTGAGTTTGATGCGGGCACGCTCCAGCGTAGGTTTGTCACGGCCGAGAATTGCAACTTTCGCATTTTCGTCAGCAAAGCGCCGCGCCAGAGCGAGTCCCAACCCGCGCGAGCCGCCGGTGATTACCACTGTCTTGCCGGAAAATGTGTAACCGCCGGTCCGCAACCGATCCCACATTTTCTTTGCCGCGACGATAGCAAGAACCGACCCAACCGCGCCCGTACCCGCTATCCCGCCACCCAGTGCCGCGATCGATTTAAGGTTGAACCGCATAGAGGATCCGTCGTCTCCGATTGCGAAACTACGTTTTTACCGGCCTCACCAATTCTTGAGTCTCGTCGTCTGGATCAGGATCGTCCGGTTCAGGTTCATGAGTTGGAGGAACCGGAAACACATCGGGACCTTTATCTTTATCGGCAGGGCCGCACCAAATGAGAGTCACGATCTATCCTCTAATGAGACTGTATTGCTATGCCGGGCAGCGGTACATCCCAAACACCATGTAATCTTTGCTGGAAATGCTGTAGCGCATATCGAGGCCACAGGATTATGCGGGCACAGCTAATTTCTTGAGTCGCATGGCAATTTTTTTGAAATCCTTAATCATCGCCTGCCTTTGCTCTCGCCGCGCTTCGTCATCGGGCGCGCGGAGGATCGATGAGGGGTGAACCGTCGCCATAACCAGCGGCGCGAGAGGCGATTTCACAAACTTGCCGTGCTCGCGAGTCACGCTGAAATCCTTGCCCAGCAGGGCCTGCGCCGCCGTGGCTCCGAGACAGACGAGGATTTCCGGTTGCAATGCTGCGATCTCGCCATCCAGCCATTGGCGGCAGGCGCTGATTTCAGAATAGTTCGGTTTTTTATGAATTCGCCGTTTGCCGCGCGCGTCGGGCGTCCACTTGAAGTGTTTAACCACATTGGTAACGTAAGTTAAAGAACGGTCGATGCCGGCTTCCTCAAGAATCTGGTCCAACAATTTACCTGCGGGACCGATAAACGGCCTCCCAGCAATGTCTTCATAATCTCCGGGCTGCTCGCCGACTAGAATGATTTTGGCTGAGGCGCTGCCTTCGCCAAAGACGGTCTGCGTGCCGGTCTTCCAAAGATCACATGCCTTGCAGTGTTTTGCAGCCTCGCGAAGAAATGGAATGGAGGAATTCCGGGGCACGCGCGGCCAGGAAATTGGGGCCGCAGTTTGAGAGGGGACACGCGAGCTCATCCGTTAACATTGGCACTCAGTAGCTGAATTGCAATACAGTCGTCACTGTATTGGATTGTTCAGCTATTCCATGTACTTTGGTGGCGACATGACTCAGCAATGCGCGAATGAAAACTGCCGGACTCGTCTTCACTCGTTCACTGAGGGGCGTATTTTTCAGTTTGAAATAGTTGCCGTCTCAATGTCCGCGGACAATGTCGTTGCGGGAACGTCCGACGAAAGCGAACAAAGAGAAACCGCGCAGTTTTGGCTTTGCGGGAATTGCGCCAGCACAATGACTCTCGTCCTAGACTCGATGCAAGGGTTGAAACTTATAGCAAAGGGTGGAGAATATACTTCGCCGGCTGAGAAAAAAATAACCGGGGCGGCGGCAAATTATTGTTGATGCCGAGCGGGAGCGAATACAAAGATATCCGAACTGGAATTAGACTAGAATAATCAGTCGGCTTTTCCCCGCTGATTTCCGCCTGTCAGGAGGTACGTGTGGCATTGTTCAGGATCCTTATAGCTGATGACCACGAAGTTGTACGCAAGGGTTTGATTGCGCTGCTGCAAGCTCAAACCGATTGGCAAGTTTGCGGCGAGGCCGCTGACGGCCGTGAGGCCGTGGATAAAGCCCAACAATTGCGGCCCGACGTTATTATTTTGGATATCGGCATGCCCAGTCTCAACGGCCTGGAAGCCACGCGCCAAATCCTCAAGACTACTCCGCACGCCAGAGTTCTTATCCTCACGCTGCACGATTCAGACCAGGTTGTGCGTGATGTCCTCAACGCAGGGGCTCGGGGATTCCTTCTCAAATCCGATGCCGCGCGCGATTTGGTTGCGGCCGTCGAAGCGCTGCGCCGGGATAAAACTTATTTCACGTCCAAAGTTGCCGCCATGGTTTTGGAGGGATATTTGAAGGGCGGGACGCAGGCGGCGCCAGCGGCTATCGGCAAGAACCGCCTGACTCCGCGGGAACGCGAGATCGTGCAGTTGCTGGCTGAGGGCAAGAGCACAAAAGAAGTCGCGGTTGCCCTTGGACTAAGCGTAAAGACCGCGGAGACTCATCGATCCAATATCATGCGGAAACTGCAACTCCATTCTGTAAGTGACTTGGTCCTGTACGCCGTAAGAAATAACATCGTTCACGTCGTGCAAGCCGGACTCGAATAATTTTTGCGACGCTTTCCGCAGTTGTAGGTTGATTGCCGGCTGATGCCGGTTTAGCTCCATCGTAGAGCCGTTGTCTGCTGGGTTTCTCCCATTAACCGCACCGCTTCGACCACTAAATGCGGTCTTTCTTCGCCTAAAGCGCCAAATCGGCTTCGGTGCATGCAATTTAATGCAGCTATGGGCAACCCCTTGGCTCACTTTCGGTACAGCAACATATCGAAACCCCTACAGAGTGCACCGGATAGACCCTAAGCCCAGACCACACTAGTCTGCAAATGCGAGCGGAAATCCTCCCCCAATCACCCTCGCGAAACAGGTTCGAAAGGAGAACCAAGTGAGCAGCGAGCAGACAATGATGGCCCGAACGGAAACGGATCTCGATCTAGTGAAACGTGCCCAGCAAGGTGATACCGACGCTTTTGCCTCCTTATTCTATGCCCACAAGGCCCGAATTTATTCCGTGTGCCTGAGAATGACCAACAACACCGCCGAAGCCGAAGACCTCATGCAGGACGCGTTCATGCAGGTTTTTCGCAAACTCGATACTTTCCGCGGCGACTCTGCCCTGTCTACCTGGCTTTACCGGATCGCGGTCAACACTGTTCTAATGCACTTCCGCAAGAAGGCGCTGAAGCAGGTTTCGCTCGACGAACCATGCAGCCAGGATGCAAAGCTGGTCCGCCGCGAGTACGGCGGCAAAGACGATCGGCTGTCCGGCTCGGTTGACCGAATTGCCCTCACCCGTGCGATTAAGGAACTCCCGGACGGTTACCGCACAATTTTCCTGTTGCACGAGGTGGAAGGCTACGAGCATCAGGAAATCGCACAACTGTTGGATTGCTCGGTGGGAAATTCCAAGTCGCAGTTGCATAAAGCAAAGCTTCGAATCCGGGAACTGCTCGGACACACGAAGGTGGAAAAAACTGCGGTCGTTCAGCCTATGTCCACCGACGCGCCGACCACCGCGTCGAAAAATCTAGCTGAACGTTGGGACGGAGCGGCAATCGTTGAACGCTTGCCTGTTCAACCGGGCGTGATGTTGCCATCTTTGCCTGGTTTGGTCGCAACAAACGCGTAACGAGTGTGTTTAGCAGGAATGAACTCTTTGGGGGGTAAATTGGAAATCGGGGCCATCATCACGATAGCAGGAAACGTGCAGGCTGAAAGCGGCACACGAGCGCCGTACATTTCTCAGCCGCTGGGGGGCCGTCCTCTTGCCTGCCACGAAATTCTTGGCGCAAATCTGCTGAATCGGACGTTAGACTCTTTGCGTCTTTCTGGGATTCAGTCGCCGAGCGTTTTATTCGAAGATTCCGGCTGCGACGGCCTTTTTCCATCTCGCCAACCAGTGGTGGGCAAGTTTTTTTCCGAGTGGGAGTCCGCTGTTGCGGACAATCTTGAGCAGGGCGTTCAGAGTTTGGTTCTGATTCGACTGGGCAGTTATCTGGAAATCGATTTTACGCGATTGGTCAGATTTCATCGCGAAAGTGATAGCGTTCTTACCCAGGTATTTGGTCATAAGAGCGCATACGACGTCGCTGTGGTTGATGCCAATCATCTACGGGGCGAAAAGGGATCGTATCGCGGTCGTCTCAGCGCTTTAATTCCCTACCACAGACGTTTTCCATTTAGCGGTTATAGCAACCGGCTGCGAGAGCCGCAAGATTTTCGCCGCCTCGCGCATGACGGCCTGACGGGACGCAATGCGATAGTTCCTGTGGGAAAGGAAGTCCGCCCGGGTATTTGGCTGGGCGAAGGCGCCCGCATCGACCCCGCCGCGCGGATTTCCGCTCCTGCGTATATCGGTCGTAATTCGGTCATCAAGGGCTCGTGCCATATTCATGGCGCTAGCGCCATCGAGCGCGACTGCGAAGTCGACTTCGGCACGAGCGTCACGGATTCCTCCGTTCTACCGGGAACGTATTTGGGTATTGGGTTGAATATCGTTCACTCCATTGTGGATTCCAACAAGCTGTTTCACTTGAATCGCAATGTCGAAGTGGAAGTCAGCGATCCTAATATGCTCGGAAGGAAGCGTTCGAAAGGCGTATTGACAAAATTAATGGGCGAGAGAAGTTTTTTTAACCGGCGAAATAGTGATCTAAATCAGCTTGATGCGCATCTGTAATAGCAGGAGTTGCTGTGAAAATTTGTGAGTAATCCCCCGAGGGAAAGGTGTCATGGAAAGTCAATCAGCATTGTTGGTCCGATTACCGGAGCATTTTAACGCGGCGGAAGCGGAGTCGCTTAACAAAGAACTCGAACGCGCGCTAAGTAACGATCAGCCCTGCCTGATTGTTGACTTCTCCAATGTCAAGCAGATTGACGCGCGCGGGTTGGAAATGCTCCTGCAATGCATGGTCAAAGTAGCGCGGGAAGATGGCGCCGTTCAAATCGGCGACATTTCTCCGGAAGCGGCGACTATACTGGAAATGACCCGCATGGATCGAATTTTAGATATGTTCCCGCGCATCTCGGAAGATACCGCAACCATACGGCTCATCCCGGCGCATGTGTCCATGGAAGAAGCGGACGAGCAGGTGCAAACAGAGGAGCCTCAGCCATTAGCTGCGTAATAATTCTCTGATCTTAACGACCTAGATCTTAATGACCCAGAGGAGCCCGGATGAATCGGTTCGCAGCAAGGCCCTGGCTGACGGTAATAACGGTTTGTACTCTCATCTTTTGCACTTCATTAAGCGCATTTGCCCAGCAGGCCCCGGCTAATCCTCCTCTTCCCCCGCCAAGCGCAAATGGACCCAGCGGAGAGCTTCCAGAGAGCCCAGGCGCAATTGGAACGGCGCAACAACCCGCGCCCGCGAGCCCTCCTTCTGCTGGCGAGACTCAAGCGCCCAGTGGGACGGCGGCTGCGCCTTCGGTGCCCGTAACCGGAAATGCGGTATCCCGACCTGCGGGTGCGGCGGTGGCCCCTCCCAAGCAGCGCCAGATCCGCTCATTCCTGATAAAAACGGGACTGATTGTCGGAATCGGAGCGGCGGTAGGCACCGTGGCGGCATTGTCACTTTCCAGTCCTGCGCGAGTTCCCGGTAGCCGTTAAGGTTCCGATTTGTCTACGAGCTAATCATGACTTCTGCGGATGAACGGGATTTACCAAATCAGAAATCGAAGTGCCAACTCCTGATCAGTTTTTCGGGGATCGACGGGGCCGGTAAGAGCACGCAAATCGAAAATCTGTGCCACTATCTTTCAGCTGAGGGCTTGACTCTTACAAGGCTGGCCTTTTGGGACGATGTGGTCGCCTTCCCCAGCTTGCGGGCCGGTTTCAGCCACAAATTTCTGCATAGCGACGGTGCCGTAGGGTCGCCCGGCAAGCCCGCGAATCGCAACGACAAGAACACCCAGAAATGGTATCTCACCATTGCCCGTTCTATATTGTTCCTCTCGGACGCCATTAATTTGCGGCGAGTCGTCAAGCGGGCGCGACGAAACGATGCTGGCGCCATTGTGTTTGATCGCTATATATATGATCAGTTGGCCACTCTTCCGCTGCAGCGCCGCATTGCGCGTGCTTACGCTCTGTTGCTGCTGTGGATTGTCCCCAAGCCTGACATTGCTTATCTGCTTGACGCAATTCCGGAAGCGGCGAGGGCGCGCAAGCCGGAATATCCCCTCGAGTTCATGCACAAATATCGCAATTCCTACTTGCGGCTAAAAGATATCGCGGGCTTAACCCTGATTGCTCCACTCTCCCAAACCGATGTTCAAATCGCAATAACCGCAGCGCTGAAGACCTGTATGGCATTTCAGATGCAACCAGTAAATGAACCCGGCGAAGTCGGGGTGAGGGCTTTAGGAATGGAATAGGACAACAATTCAATTTCGCTATTTTTTGCATCTGAAATTGGTGATTGAGCACGCCGCTAAGTTATTACTATCAAACAACATATTTATCATTTTCTTCATCGAAACAGAGTACGAGGACTAACCGGATGGCTGAACTGGCTGCAAAACCCAAACTTGGCGTGGTCATACCCACTCTCAACGAAGCGGGAAATATGCCCACTCTGCTAAATCGTTTGAGAGCAGCGCTTGATCCCACAGGTATTGATTTCGAATTAATTGTGGTCGACGACGACAGTACCGATGGAACCGCCGATGCAGTTCGCGAGATTGCAAAAGAGGATGCGCGCGTGCGTGTTTTAGTGCGTAAAGGTCAGCGCGGCTTGGCGGGGGCCGTGATCCACGGTTGGGCCAATACTGACGCTTCGCTACTGGGTGTGATCGACGCCGATTTGCAGCATCCTCCTGAGGTTTTGCCGGGTCTGCTGAGCGCTGTATTAGGAGGCAAGGACATTGCAATAGCCAGCCGTTACGCCACCGGAAACAAAGATGGTGTTGGCGAATGGAGCAAGGCGCGCCTTTTGATTTCGCGCGCCAGCACGCTCGCGACGGCGCCCCTGCAGCGCAAGAATGTTCGCATCAAGGATCCCATGTCTGGATTCTTCGTCGTGCGCCGCTCCTGTATTGACGGCATCAACCTTCAGCCGCAGGGCTTCAAGATCTTGCTCGAAATACTGGTGAAGGGCCGAATTCAAAGCGCGGTCGAGGTACCCTTTCAGTTCGCCACCCGCCAGTCGGGAAAAAGTAAAGCGGATTTTAAGGTGGCTTTACACTATTTTTCGTTGCTGGGAAAATTATCTCGTTACGCCATCTTCGGGTCCGGACAGAGATGAAAATCTGCCTGGTGACAGCATTCCCGCCGAGCCGGGAGGCCCTCAACGAATACGGATTCCATATCGCACGGGAACTTCAGCAGAATCCTGAAATCGAACTGACAGTTCTGGCCGACGATTTCGCTCCCGCACAGCCGGAATTGGATGGGTTCAACGTCATCCGCTGCTGGGCATTCAACAGCCTGCATAATCCTCGCCGCCTGCTTCGCGTGATACGCGATATTAACCCCGATCTGGTTTGGTTTAATGTGGGGTTCGCCAGTTTCGGAGGCACGCCGCTGCCTGCGTTCACCGGAATTGCAATTCCAGCCCTGACACGTTTACAAGGTTTTCATACGCATGTAACGCTCCATCAACTGATGGAAACGGTGGACCTGAAAGATGCCGGCGTGCGCTTCCCTATTTTTTATCGTGTGGGCGGTTTCTTGGCGACGCAACTTCTTTTGCTGGCTAACTCGGTTTCGGTAATGTTGCCGGCCTACCGCAAAATTCTGCGCGAGAAATACAATCGCGGCTCGGTATTCGTCAGACGACATGGAATATTTTCTGCGCGCCCGGAATATCCCGATTTTTCGCGCCGTGGAAATCCCGAGCATCGCATTCTCGCATTCGGCAAATGGGGAACGTATAAGCGGTTGGAATCGGTGATTGAGGCTTTTTGCATCGTGGTACAGCGCCTGCCCGATGTTCAACTTATTATTGCGGGCACTGACCACCCGAAGGCGCCGGGATACTTGAAAGCGATCGCGGAACAGTGTACGGATCAACCGAACATAAAGATTATTGGATACGTCGCCGAGGAAAAGATTCCTGAACTGTTTCAGACCTCGAGCATGGCGGTCATGCCCTACACGTCATCGGCTGGATCGAGCGGCATCGCTCATCTCGCATGTGCCTATGGGGTGCCGATTGTCGCTTCCGACATTCCAGATTTTCATCAATTGGCCGACGAGGAAGGTTTAGCGATCGACTTCGTGCCGCCGGGAAACACGCAGGCGCTCGCGGACCACATGTTTACGCTGCTTGAAAGCCCCGAACGGCAGATGGAAATGGGATTGCAAAACGTCTCCGCCGCACTGCGCATGAGTATGCCGGAAATAATGCGGCAGTATCTGCGCGGGTTCCAATTGCAGCGGGGATTGGTACAGCTCACGACCGCGTCGCGATTGCGGCGGCTTCCGCGCTGGCTTCCTCTACGCGACACAGTACTGCGGATCATGGCCAGAAAGACGTTTCCATCCTATCCGCCGAGTAGCCGAGAGACGAATTCGGTTTCGCCAGCGGACGGAGATAAATCGGAAAGAACATTTAACGGGCCTGATGCCAAGCAGAAGGCCAATGGCAGCGGAATCAACCGAACCACTTCGGTGAACGTCTGGGTTGCCGACAACACTAATGGCGACGGCTTAACCCGCGAGACCACCAGGGCAAGTCGTAGCGGGGCTGATGGTCGGTAAACAATGTTTTGCCGCCTAAAATTCATTACATTAATGGGAATCTCTTCCGGTAGAGCTTACCAGCCATTTCTTCGCTTTTCTTAAAACTGATTCCGCCGCTTCGACTTCCAGCTCCACAAACCCACCGTTGTAATGCCGGCTAAGAATTTTCGATTTCGTCTCCAGCTGCGCCAGTAATTTGCCTTCGTTTTGTGGAATGCGGAGCATAACACGATTGACTGCATCACCGGTAAGCAGGCGGTCAATTGTCTCCAGCAGCGTTGAAAGGCCAAGGCCCTTGGCTGCGGAAACGTGTACTGCATTTTCATCGTCGCGCAAAGCAGCACGCTGTGCCGGCGGCAGAAGATCGATTTTGTTCATAACGCGCAGTCGCGGCTTTTTTTCCGCCTCGAGTTCTTTTAAGACTTTTTCCACTTGCGCATCCTGCTCGACCGAAAGTGCATTGCTCGCATCGGAGACGTGCAGTATGAGAGTCGCCCGTTGCAACTCTTCCAGCGTCGCGCGAAATGCCGACACCAGGGTATGCGGCAGGCTGCGGATGAAACCTACCGTATCCGAAAGCAAGATTTCGCGACGGGAAGGCAACGAGATTGACCGCAGCGTGGGATCCAAAGTCGCAAACATTCTTGGCGACTCCAAAACTCCAGCGTGTGTGAGAGCGTTAAAAAGCGTTGATTTGCCCGCGTTCGTGTAACCCACGAGCGCGACGGTCGGGACCGGCACCGACTCGCGGCGCTGTCTCTGCTGCGCTCGAACCCTTCTTACATTTTCGAGCTGTTGTTTTACGTGACGAACCCGGCGGAAGATTTTTCTGCGGTCAGTTTCCAGTTGAGTTTCTCCCGGCCCGCGAGTTCCGATTCCTCCGCCGAGCTGCGACATTTCGATGCCGCGTCCGCTCAACCGCGGAAGCATGTATTCCAATTGTGCCAGTTCAACTTGCAATTGACCTTCCCGAGTGCGTGCGTGACGGGCAAAAATATCCAAAATGAGTTGGGTTCGATCAATCACGCGCGTGCCAACAGCCTTTTCGATATTGCGTTGTTGCGAGGCGGTCAAGTCGTGATCGAAAAGTAAAAGATCGGCGGAGACAGACGCTACCGCGCCGGCAATTTCCTGCAATTTTCCTTTGCCTACCAGCGTTGCCGCGTCCGGGCGGTCGCGGCGCTGAATCAGTTCGCCCACAACTTTGGCTCCTGCGCTGCCGGCGAGCGAGCGGAGTTCGTCCAACGATTCGTCGGCGGTGAACTCTGGAACAAGCGGACCTTTGGATTGAAACGAGCCTGGCGCACTGGCCGCGGCGGGGCTCGCGGAGGGTTGCCTGCCAGTCTTTATCTGTGGGGCTTTCTTGCGATAGTCGAGTCCAACCAGGAAGGCGCGCTCCGTAGAGCCTGGTTTCGCAGGCACTTGCGGTTCGCCGGAAACCTTCCCTGACTTTTTGGATTGTGGTCCTGGCAAATGAAGGATGCCTATGCTTCGTTAATGGACGCGGCAGGAGATGCCGCCGCTGAATCCGTGCTTAATTCGCTGCCGGAACCTGGACTGGGTCCGGATTTATCCGTGTGCGCATGAGCGCTGCGGCCCATAGCCACTGTGGAGATGGCGTGCTTGAAGATGAGCTGCTCCTGGTTATTCGTATCGAGCACGACAGAATACTTGTCGAATGAGCGGATGCGCCCGGTTAGCTTCACGCCGCTCAAAAGGTAAATTGTGATGTTGCTTCTTTCCTTGCGAGCAGTGTTGAGGAAGGAATCTTGTATATTCTGCGCCGGCTTATTTTCCATCGCCGATCTCCCTGGATTTTAAAACATCAAAACCCTTCATGCTTGCGGATTCTCAAACTCCCATGCTCGGCCCGGTTGTCTTCGGTATGCGGCAGCTTGCCGGAATTGCGCCAGCGTTCGGCAAATCGAAAGGCAACATTCGTACAATACGGGCTGACTGACTATTTTTCAACTAGAACCACGGGGAGAAGCTCCTTGCTTTGAAACAGCCACCTCTATTCCATTTTTCGGTTAGTCATCCCGAGCTCCGGCGTACTTTAGCCGGGCGAGGGATCTCGCGCGCTTCCTCCCCGCGTCGCAATTTCCAAGTATGATCACGACGGAGGCTTCATGGCAATCCCAAGTTTTTTGGCGATAACGCTCGCACCCATGGTTTCATTGCCGCGGGATTTCAGCACCAATCTATTAATGCTGTTTCGCTGGGTTCACTTGTTGTCAGCATTCACCTGGGTGGGTCTGCTGTATTTCTTCAACCTGGTGAACGTGCCTTTTATGAACTCGCTCGATTCCGGCGTGAGAGGCAAAGTCGTGCCGCAGCTGATGCCGCGCGCCTTATGGTGGTTCCGCTGGTCCGCTGTGGTTACGGTGATCGCGGGACTGGCTTACTGGGGAAATATCGTCGCCACGGATGCGCACAACGGCGACGCCTCTTCGGGCATGGCGATGGCCAGCTTCTTTCTGATCTGGACCATTACCTGGGCCCTCCTTTATGCGCTGCTGATTCCCGGTAAAGGGCTATTGGATAAAGGCCCGGTCCTGGCATTTCTAGTCGCGATTATCGTCATTGCAGCGGCATGGCTATTTCTGGTCCTCAACAATCACGGATGGGAGAGCAATCGTATGCTCGCAATCGGTGTTGGCGGAGGACTCGGCTGGGTCATGCTGCTGAATGTCTGGGGAGTAATCTGGCGGATTCAGAAGCGGCTAATCCAATGGACGGCCGAGAACGCGGCTAACGGTACGCCGATTCCAGAAAAAGCACGCCGCATGACTCGAATGGCATTTCTGACTTCCAGAATCAGCGCCTACCTCACCCTCCCTCTGTTGTTCTTCATGGGTGCCGCCAGCCACTACCCAATTTTCGGAAAATAGAAAGCCCACAAAATAAAATAAGGAGGCTCGACCGAGCCTCCTGTAACGTTCTTTGTGGTGATTCAGCTTAGAAGATGATCTTCCCTACAATCGCTAACGTGCGAGCGTTGCTCGGGAAGGTAGCCTTCGCGTTGTTGAAGAATGGGCTCGCAGGATTGACGTAACCATCAATTCCCGTATTAACGGTAGTAAAGCCGCCAACATCGTTCACTCCCAAACCAAATCCAGGGTTGGAACCAACAATGTACTGCGGATGGTTGAGGACGTTGCCAAATAGGCCACCCAACCGAAACTTGAACCTCTCGGTGAAATTCAAATCCTTGTAAATCGAAAGATCAACGTTGTTTGTGGCGGGTGTTTGTAGAGTATTTCGACCAAGGTTGGATAGTGCGCCCAAGCCCGTCCGTATGTATTGGGCGTTCGGATTGTTAGCCAAATAAGCGACGATGTTTGGATTGCTGGCGGGACAGGCGGCAACCGGCGCGCACAGTGGCGTAACATCCGTTCCGGTTCCCGGAACGCCAGCGGGGTTGACAATTGCCCTATCACCTGCGGAATCGCCATTCAAGTTAGCATCCCGGCGCGCCTGTACAGTCGCCCACTCTCCGCTCTCGTAGGTATAAACCGGGCTGAACTCCCAGTTGCCAACGACGTTTTTCATCAGCCAGTTTCCACCCTGGAAGAAAGGCAATCTGTAGACAACCGCCAGGGTAAACCTCTGGGCCCGATCAAGTGCAGAGTTCGCCCGATCTTGATTGAAATTAAAGAAGTCCTCAGGCCGCCGGGGAGTGAGATCGGTGGTGTGAAAGTCTGCCGTACCATTGTCAATAGTATGGCTCCAGGTATAGGAGGCCTGGAAGGTCAGACCGTTGCTAAAACGCCGCTGCAATGAGCTTTCCAAGCCGTTGTAGCTTGACCACCCTGACGGAAGAAAGGCGGTTAGGGCACTACTATCGAACCCTCCGTTCACGTATTGGGCAGGTACATTGTTCTCGTTTTCAAGCGTAGTCAAATTCAGCGGCAAGGCATTCAGGGTCGCCTGCGAAGGTTGCTGCAAATAGGTAGGGAGAAAATTAGTAGGAGTAACTACCGCTGCTAAGTTAATGATCTCCTGCATATCCAGGTGATTGCCCCGTGTCCCCACGTAATTAACTTCCGCCGTGTAGTTTCTCCCAAAAGAGTGTTGGATACCGAAGTTCCAGTTGACGGAATATGGATCCTCAATGTTCGGTGGAATCCAGTTCGCCGTATTAGCTATCGCGGTCGCCTGATCCAGAATCGTAATACCGCTGCCGCCAGCGGGAGCGAGGCCTCCGTTTGCCAAGAAGTTCGGGGTTAAAGGATTGACGTTGGGAGGATAGGCATTTGCCGGCAGCCCACCCTGCACATTCTCGGTCGAGCCGATCTGCGGGGGCACGGCGAGGCTACCGATATTGTCATATAGAGTGTCGTAAGCCATCCCGAATCCGGCACGAATGGAAGTGTCGCCACTCGATCCCGGAGAGTATGCAAGACCGATACGCGGCGCGTAATTATTTTTGGGCGCCTTAACCTTTCCGAAGACCAATGGCGCGTTTCCGTACTGCGACACCAATATGCTGGGGTCACTGGAAAGAGAGTTCAGAACCTGCCTATCTTCTCCGATGGGCGTCGTGGTGTATTCATAACGAACGCCAAGATCCAATGTGAGGTGTTGATTCACCCGCCAGTTATCAGCTGCGTACCAATATATAGCCTTTTCATTACCGTAATACGTCGACGAACCTGTGCTGCGTTGTCCAAAGAAATCGGGGGCCAGGTCTTCGAGGTAAACCTGTGTGCTGTTGTACTCATAATCTCCTCGGGCTCGCTGAGTAAAGCCCTGAGGCGAGATGTACCAGCGATACTCCGCGCCCAGCTTTAAATTGTGCTTTCCTTTGGTAATACTAACGTTGTCGACGGCCTGATAGAAGTTCTGAATTGTAAACTGAGGCGCGTTCGAATCTGGTCCGACGTTCAGGCCAGAACCCAAATCATTGAGAGTGATGTTAGGAAATACATCTAATCCCGGATACTTGAAGTTACCAGTCACAATGTTCTCGTAGAAGCGATTGTAGCCGACACGGAATTCGTTGGTTACGGCCGGCGAGAATGTGTGGTACTCGCTCAGAGTGAAGAGGTCGAAATCTATGGAATAGGGCGAAAAAAATGTTCCAAGTTGAGCGCTGTTATCGAGTAGATTCTCCTTATTTTTTATAAATCGCCCGCGAAGCTGATCCTTCTCTGACATGTTGTAGTCAATGCTCTGCACCCAGTTGGTAAATTGATTCCAAGCGGCCGGCGTAATTGGGACATTTCCAACCTCTACCGTACCTGATGCGCAGCTGCCGTTTGCCGGCGCGGTAAACGGGGTCACACCCGACGCACCGCTTATACCATTGGTACTGGAATCATAAGGAACGCACGCACTGCCAGACGACGCGACTGGAACATATTGCTTAAAGATTCCAAAGTTAGTGCTGCTGAGATTGGGGTCGGTAGCGATCGCCGCCAAGCCCGCGGCCGTTGGAGCCTGAACAACGCCGCCGCCAACCGAAATGAATCCGGTGGGATTGCGCTCGATATCCGTAAAGAAGAACAGCTTGTTCTTAATGATCGGCCCGCCGATAGTGCCACCGAAGCGATTGCTATCGAACCGGGGATTTGACGTAAGCCCCTGCTGCACCCAAGTCTCGTCCACGGCGTTCAAATTTCTGTTTCTGAAATATTCGTACAATTCACCGTGAAAGCCATTGGTTCCGCTCTTTACAGTGGTGTTGAACTGTCCGCCAGAGGAGTGGCCAAATTCGGCCTCGAACTGGTTGGATAAAAGCGTGAAATTCTCGACCGCTTCCGGAGGAATTGTGATCAACGCTCCGGTTACGCTCTTGTTATTATTGTCCACGCCCTCCACGGTGAAATTATTGTCCCGCGGACGCTGACCGCCAACTGAGGGTCCCATACCGTCGCCCATCCCGCTCGCGTTGGTGACTCCAGGGCTTAATAGAGATAGATCCAACACTCCGGCGCCAACGCCTCCAGCCGAAGTCATACCCAAGTCTTCTGAGTAGCGGGAGTCGTATGTCGATTGCAACTGCGCTGTGGAGGTATCCACTGGCGGCGCCACGCCCGAGACTTCGACCGTCGTCGAACTGCTGCCGATTTCCAGCTTTACGTTCGCGGTGCCGGTCCTGTTAAGCTCGACCGGGATATTCGAAAGTGTGGCCGTCTTGAAGTTCGGGGCGCTCGCGGTAATGTTGTAAGTGCCCACTGGCAGGTCATTAAAGAGATATTCACCGGCGCTCTTTGTGGTGGCGCTAACGATCTGTCCGGTAGCTACGTTCGTTACCGTAACGGTGGCCTCATTTACGGCCGCGCCCGACGGATCCTCAACCACTCCCGCCAAGTTTCCACTGACGGCTTGGCCGAATCCTGGGGTCACTAGTAGCGCAAACACCACGAACGTCGTCAGGACCGCGGCAAAGGTCGGAACAGTTGCTAATCTCTTCATGCTTTTCTCCTGGGGACTTCTAACTGGGCGATATCTGGAACTACATACGAAAATGCAACTGCGATTCCAAAGCCACAAACAAAACTTCCCTTTACAATCAGTTACATAACATTACAGAGTTTTAATAATGTACTGAAATTGGTAGCTTGGGGAAATCACCCTATAGGATTTTGTATTTCGTACAAGATTTTACTTCTCGTTTTAAGGTGATGTTGCAATAAAAAAGGCCCCTATGAAGGGGCCGTGAATTAATTTACAGAAAGCTTAGAAGGTGATCTTCGCGGTTAGTTCGATCAACCGCGGAGCAGCGTCCGCTCCCAACCCAGAACCAAGGATTGTGGTTGGCTGGCTGACATCCGAGGTGATCTGTCCAAACTGCCCGCTATCGACATTGGCGATCGGGAATCCGAAGTTAGGATGGTTGAAGAAGTTAAAGAACCTCGCGCCAACCGTAAAGCTCGACCCCTCCCATTTAGGGATTCCGAAGCCCTTCTCAACATTGAAGTCCGTGTCGAAGTAGCCCGGGCCGCGGAAAGAGTTTCTGCGCTGACTCGAGAACGCGGTAGTGGGGTCAGCAAAACCACCCCCGGTTGCGCCACCGAAGCAAGGCGTCGCAACGCCACCGACGAAGCCGGCCCCGGAAGGACCGCAGCTGGTACCTGGATTCCCTACGACATCAGCCAATACGGTTGACACCGTGGCGGGAGAGGTACTACCAAAATTGGTTCCCTGAAGAGCATTGGTAGCGTTGCTGCTGAAGACCGAGAATGGGAACCCTGTGTGTTTGAAAATGGTGCCAGAGAAGGTCCATCCCTTCAACAGCGCATTCGGACCATGGCTCGTCAAATGCCGGAAAGCGTCCGACCAGACGTAGTTCATATTGAAGGAATGACGCACGTCATAGTCAGAATTGCTGTAGTTTAGCGACCCAAGGTTGAACGGGTTGAGAGGCGTGACTACATCCACGTTGTCGGTATTGTTGAGTCCAAATGGGTTGAACGAGCTATTGGATATGTCATCCAACGCATGACTGTAAGTGTAAGAAGCGTTGAAATCGAATCCGCCATTGAAGCTGTGCGATAGCGTAGTGGTAATTCCGTTGTAGTTGGAGTTCCCCACGTTTGCTATTTGGCCGACTACGTCAAAACGCATATCCGGCTGATTGACCGGCAGGCCGCCGAAACCCGTCGGACTGAAAGCATTCTCTGCCGGATTGGTAACTTCTTCGTGCGATCCGTGGTTGCCGACATACTTTGCGGTGAAGGTGGAGTGCCATCCCAGGCCTTGCTGAATTTCCAAACTCCATTCGTCATAGCGAGGGATGACAACGGGCGCGGAATTGAAGAAGTTAAATGCGGGAACAGTTGGACTGCCGCTATGGTAACCACTTACAAAGGCGGCGTTATTAGCAGCCAACTGGCTGCTAAGACTGTTCGTGCCGTTTGGCGACAGAGAGCCAAAGAAGGACAAGAACTGCGGGTCGTTAGGGGCGTTAGTCAGGATTTGATCGATGGCGCCGGTTGGAATGGCATCACTGAAGATTCCGAAACCGCCTCGCAGCACGGTGTTCTTCGCGAAGGTCGGAGACCACGCGAACCCAATTTTTGGCTCGTATACGATTGGAGTAACGGACGGAAATGCGGTGTGCTCACCGGTCGTTATTACTGAGTTGACCGGGCCACCACGATTTAAATCCTGAAATGGGGCATTTAAGCTTTGGAAGCAGTTCGTCGCGCACGTGGGATCCGAAAGATGATCGAATCTCATAGCGAGCGTCAGTTTGAGGCTGGGAGAAACGTTTACATCGTCGGCCACGTACCAACCCAGTTGGTAGAGCGCGACCGGAACATCGGTAGTAATCGGGAAGTTCTGAACAGCCAAGTCCCCGCTGCCACCGCCATTAGCAAAATCTGCCAATGTGAATGCTTCCTGGAAAGGTATGACTGTTGTGAAGTTGTGATCGCTCACCAAGTCGCGGCGGAAATTAACGCCAGCCTTGAGCGTGTGCTTTCCCTTAACAACGCTAATATCGTCCACGAGTCCGTACTGAGTGATATTCCGACCTTGTGGGAATGCGGTCCCATCATTGTTCAGCGGAAATAAAGAGCCGTCGCCGAACGCAATCGTTCCTACATTTGCAGGAAGCGCCGCAAATTCGGCAGTGGGGTTGACCATCGTGAACAGCGCGCTATACCACTGCAACGAAGCCACAAAGTTATTTACCGTATTGGAGCCGAAGGTGTGAGTTTCGCTCAACTGACTTTGCCACTCTGGCTGAGAGCTGTCCGCGTCGAACGCCGGGCTAATCGGGTCGGTGTAAGTGGCTTGCAGTCCGGCCTCGTGCTGCACTCGAAGAAACAGGTTGTCATTCTTGCCCAAGTTAAGGTCGAACCGGCCCACGATTATGTAATCCTTGGTGGTCTGGGAAGTTCCGCCTTGTAACTGTAACGCACAGGGAGCGGTCGCAAATGCCGCAAACGCGGGAGTAGTCGAAGGAGAAATATCACTGCAGCCATTTCCTGTGGTGGCTCCGGATACCCCATCCGCACCAGCGGGTAGCGAGTTCTGCGCGCCTGCCCCTCCTGGCGTTCCGTTATAGAGGCTGAAAAGTTGGTTGTATAAAGGGACTGCGCCCGGATCGCTGGTAGCCAGATTAGCCAAGACCGCACTCTCAAATGGCGCTGTCGGCAGATTAACCGCAAAAGGCGAAGGGATCAGCAGTTTAATTCCTTCGTAATCCACAAAGAAGAAAGCCTTGTCCTTCTTAATTGGCCCACCGAGTGACGCGGCGTATTGGTTGGCATTATCAAATGGACGAGGAGCCACTTCGGAACCGGCCAGCCCATTCGCCTGGTTATTGAACCATCGGTTCGCGTTCATTAGTCGGCCATTCCAGAAATACTCCGCGTTGCCGTGGAATGCGTTACCACCTTTTTTAGAAAGATAATTGATATTCGCGCCAGCCAGGCCGCCATATTGGCCGCTGTAGCCGTTGGTCACAACGCTGGCTTCTTCGACATCGTTCAGTCCAAGCGTAAGGTTGGTCGCGCCGCTGTTGTTGACGTTGAAATAAGGATCGTTATCGTTAGCGCCGTCATAAGTAAAGACGTTGGAATTCGAGGGCAATCCGAAGAATTCGTAGTTGCCGCCGCCAAACATCGCCCCGCCGGTGGTATTCATCACCACGCCCGGGCTGGTCAAAGCCACAGCCGAAAGGTCGTTGCCGGGGTTCGGCAATTCTGCGACCTGCCGCGCAGTGTAAGTCGTGGTGATATTCGCGTCCTCGGTTTGCACCGCGGCCGGCTCTCCAGTGACTTCAATCGTTTCCTGGCTCGACGAAACCGAAAGTTGCAAGTTCACGGCGATGTTCGATCCGACCGCGACGGTCACGCGGCGCTGAAGTTGAGCGAAACCAGAGGCGTTCGCTGAGACCTCGTAAATCCCTGGCTGTAACAACGAGAACTGGTAATTGCCCGAGTTGTTAGATTGCACGGTCTGCGTGCTGCCATTGTCTATATTTTTCGCCGTAACGGAGACGTTCGAGAGCACGGCTCCGGAGGGATCAGTGACGATACCCGCCACGCTCCCAGTAATAGCGGTCTGGGCTACGGTTTGAATTGCAAATAATGCGCTAAACAGCGCGGCAGTGATCATCCATTTTGGGCAACGAATCATATTTCCTCCGGGAGAGCCTTTAGCAAAAATTTTGTAGTCACAAGTCCTTGGACCGGTCCGGTCCATTAAATTTTGTCCGTTTGACTAGCTCTCTGGTTGCAGCTTGCATTCCAAAACAGGCGGGACAAAATGTCTAATATATTCAGACACTTAGCTATAGAGCCGACGGCATGATATTGAAAACTATAGGTCTGCCGAAAGCTAGATATGGAATAGCGTATAGCTCAGCACGCGGGCCATGACCTTTCTGTCCGTCCAAAGCATCCGCGGCGAACAGTAGATTCATACCGCCTGAGCTCTTTCCGCATGAAATTTTGACCGCACAGCGAAACCGAGACCCGAAATCTGAGCGAAGAAACTTAGCGCCGCACTCCATTGCAACTCCCACTGCATGAAGAGCTTAAACTCGGCAACGCGTTTTAGCCGCGATTCAGCGTTCGTTTAATGAGATTCCAATTTTCAGGAAGATCTCCGGTCCACTCACCACGGCCTTCGCCCATCCTCAGAGCCGAAAAAAATCACAAGAAGCTCGCAATCCAGTTTGGATTGTCAGGTGCATGAGCAGAAACCAATTCGCAATCAGCTTTTCAGAATTCAGCTCAGCTTTCTAGCTGGGATTTTTCCCGGCGAACAGTAAAACCGCGTACAAATTCGAAAGGTAGGTAGACGACATGCTGCGACATCGCCTTCCGCTCAAGCCATTTGTCAAAGCTATTTGCTGTTCGTTCGTTCTTTTTCTGGCCGCAACGACGTTGTATTCACAAACCACGATTTCTACAGGCAGCATTCAAGGCACCGTGACCGATTCCAGCGGAGCGGTAGTCGCCGGCGCGAAAGTTATTATCTCGAACAAGCAAACCGGGCAAATGCTGACCGCCTCCACTACCAGTTCTGGAGCGTACACGTCGGGCGCGCTTACGCCCGGCGACTATACCGTGCGGGTGGAGCGAGAGGGGTTTAAGACGACTGAATTGAGCGTAGTAGTGCAAGTGAATACCACCGCGAGCGGAAACATCACGCTGGGCGTGGGTCAAAGCGCGGAGGTTGTGGAAGTGGCGGGATCGGCCGTCACGGTGAATACGGAACAGGCCACCGTGCAGGGAGTTCTTACCACCGAGCAAATCGAAAACCTGCCGATTAATGGCCGCAACTTTCTCGATCTAGCCCAGCTCGAGCCGGGAGTCCAGATCCAGGACGGCGGCACCTTTGACCCCACCAAAAACGGATTCTCCTCAGTCTCTTTCGGCGGACGCTTCGGACGCACCGCGCGCATCGAGGTTGACGGCGTTGATATCAGCGACGAAACCGTTGGAACGACGACACAGAATCTTCCGCTGGGAGCAATCGAGGAGTCGGCCTTGCAGCAATCCTCGCTCGACCTCTCCACCGAATTGACCTCATCCGGTTCGGTTAACGTGACTACCAAATCGGGCACCAATGGCTACCACGGCGAGGGCTTTTACTATTTCCGCGACCAAAAGCTTAACGCCGCTCTCCCCGGTGATTCGACCAATTATTTTCAGCGTAATCAATTCGGCGGCGACGTTGGCGGACCCATAATAAAAGATAAGCTTTTCTTTTTTGCCGACCTCGAACGAAACAAACAGGACTTGCTCGATCCGGTAATCCCGGGAGGAAACTTTTCCAGCCTCACTGGAAGTTTCGATTCGCCTTTCCGCGACACCGAAGCGCTGGCCAGAGTCGATTATTCGCTGGGCAAAGCCAAGCTTTTCTACCGCTTCACCTTCGAGCAGAACCGCAGCGTGCTTCCTTTTATTCCCAACTCGTTCCAACCCTTCGCCAATGTAAACCACTCGCGGGATCACATTATCGGGGCGGATTTCAACACGGGGAGTTTTTCTCACAGCATTCGTTTTGGATACACGAAATTTCAGAATGGGATCACCGACGCAGTCACCGGTACCAGCATCTTCAATCCCGGCGGCGCGATTGAACTGGCTATCGGGTCTGACCCCAATTGTCTGACTGCGGGTGCCGACGCCTTCTGCTCCGGTCCAAACTTCCTGGCGCCACAGGCGACTTTCCAATCCGACCATCAAATTAAATATGACGGCAGCAAGCCATTCAAGAATCATGTCTTCCGTTTTGGCGCCGGCCTCAACCACCTGGATGGCGGTGGATTCGCCGAATTCCTGGGTCTCGCTCCCGCGGTGGGATCACCGGCCGATACGCCGGGCTGTGTGGCCGCCGGAAATTGTCCGTTTACAGGCGGCGGAGCAAATCCGCTGAATTACCCGGCTGTAAACGTGACTTTGGGCAACGGCGAAGGGTTCTCTTCCGCCAAACCAGCGTTTGGATATCCCGGCGGAGGATTAGGGCCCGACAATCGACTGTCTTTGTATTTCGGCGATTCTTGGAAGATGAAACCGAACTTTACTTGGACCGCCGGCCTTCGTTACGTGCGCGACACGGGTCGGACCGACAGCGATTTGGGTCCCACGCCGGCGCTCGCGGCCTTCGACAACCAGTTCTACTCTGGACTGGAAGATCAGATCCACCAACCGAATCTCAGTTTTGCGCCGCAGTTGGGATTCGCATACTCGCCGCTGGGCAATGGAAAAACCGTGATTCGCGGCGGTATCGGTCTCTTTTATGAGAACTCGATCTGGAACAATATTCTGTTTGATCCCGCCGGACGATTGCAGCAAGGACTCTTTTTGGGATCGGCGAACATTTGCTCCAGTGGTGCGCCCCAGGCGCTGCCGTTCACCAGCACCATTGATCCAGCTACGATCTGCGGTTCCCCAATCGGCAGCGTCGATAGCCAGATCATCCAACTTCAGCAACAGTATCAGGCGTCGGTAAAAGCTGCGGGGCCCTCATCGAACGGCACGTACGTCGGCAATACTCTAGCCGATGGAATTGATATTAACGGCACCAGCCTGCTCGCGCCGGACTACACCCCTTCGCGCTCGGTGCAAATGAACATTGGGGTGCAAAGAGAGATTCGGCGGGGAATGGTCTTTACGGCTGATTACCTGCGCAACGTTTCCACGCACAACCTTCTCAGCGTCGACACCAATCGGGTCGGCGATGCCCGATATTTCAACAAGGCGGCGGCGCAGGCGGCCATCGCTACAACTCTGGCTGATTGCGGAGCGACCACCATTGCCGCCACTTATAACGGGAATTGCGGCACCGATCCGTCGAACGGAACGAATGATGGCGGAACATACATTCCCCGGCCCGCCACCATATCGGATTTTGCGGCCAACGGTCTCGATTCCGGCTACGCGTTGTGTGGCGGGGGTCCGTGCCCGAACGCGGCCTTTGGCGGCGTGAACAATGGCGCAACCGGAGCCAACCAGATGCTCTTTCCGATCGGGCGCTCGGTATACAACGGCTTGCAGATGTCGTTAAAAGACGATGTACACAATCCGTTGCCCGGGATTAAATACTTAAACTTCCAGATTTCCTACGCGCTTTCCCGCTATATTTCGACGGCGAGAGATAGCGACTTCATCAACTTCCCCACCGACAATGCCAACCCCCTAAATTACATTGGGCCGAATGGGCTTGACCGTACCCACCAATTGTCATTTGGAGGCGTGATGGATTTGCCCAAGGGCTTTCAAATTAATTTGATTTCGCACTTCGACAGCCCGCTGGCATCGAACGTGACGTTGCCGGTCAGCGGCGCGCCAGGAGGCATCTTCCAAACCGATATTACTGGCGATGGGACCGGGGATGGAACTTTTGGTTCGAACGGCGGAGTCGGTGATTTGCTGCCGGACACCAATGTCGGCGGGTTCGGACGCACATTTGGCGTAAACGGCTTAAACCAGCGCATTGCGAATTACAACAATAACTACGTTGGCAAGCCGACCCCAGCCGGCCAGGTGCTTATTGCAAATGGCTTGATGACTCAAGCCGATTTGACCGGACTTCAGGCGGTCATCGGAGGAAACCAGGGGGGGTCCGGAGTAATCGCAGGACTGCCGCTTGCTCCCGCAGGAGCCGTAGGCCAGGGATGGCTGCGCACGTTCGATTTCGGACTGAACTGGAGTTATAAAATCAGGGAGAGCATTCAACTCAGGCCAGGGGTAACTTTTTTCAATGTATTTAATTTTGCCAATTTCGACGGCCCGGCCGTTCCGTTCAGCACAGTTCTTGACGGGACACCCGGGTCCCCGAACGGCACCCTCAGCCCCCAGCCCAATGCCCTGCGCCTCGGACTTGGGTCGGGCGTAAACGCGCTGGGTTCTCCACGAGTTGTCGAGTTCGAACTAAAATTAATTTTCTAATCAACGCTGAGGCGCGGCAGGTGGGATGTCGAGTCCCACCTGCCGCGCCTCGTCAATAAGAGTTTTTCTTATGTGGGGCGGACACTCTTGTCCGCCGCTTTTGAATTTTTTCTCTTACCATCGAAAAGAAAATACTACGGCGGGGGACAGGAGCACCACATTTTGGACCTACCGGGCGGGAGAGCGCGCGGACCGCTTTGACGATGGCGCTTCCTTTACCTCACCCGGGGCCAAGACCCGCCGCACAATCGGAGTGTTTAGTTTGTACTTCCGGTCTTCTGTGTTTCCTGCATCGTCTTTCACGTGCAGAAGAAACACCGGCAGCGTACCCTCTTTGCCAAAGTCTTCGTGCGAGATCGCGACCGGAAGAAAGCCGTTTAAATTATGTTCGCGATAGGCAGTCTCGTAGCGATGCCGTCTTACATTCCAGGTAAATACCCGGATCTGGTTGTAGTCGAACGGCAAGCCATCCTTCGGCTCGGTGAAAAGAACCAGGTATTGCGGCGCTTTCTTGTCACCATCCCTGACCTCGTTAAGCACGAAGAAGGCGACCATCCTCTGGCCTTCGGAATACTCCGCTATTTCGAGCGGGACGTCCAGGTCGACCATGCGAGCCAGCAGCCATCCCACTCTTCCCTGCTCGTCGCGAATCAACCACCAGTCTTCCATGGCGACGTTCATTGGCTTGGCGTCCGGGTTAGCGGGCTTGGCGGATACCGTGGCAATGGTTTTTTCCGCAGTGCCGCGTTTCAGGATGGAAACTTTCGATCCGTGATTTAGCTGATAAAGATGTTCCGTCTCGCGCCCCGGAGTGAGATGAAGATTAGTATCGTTTCGAGTCGTACCGGTGGCTTGAACGGGATCGTTCTTCTCCTGTTGCGCCAGTTTTTGAAATCCCTGGAAAACTTGTTCAGAGGTGAGGAATCTTTGTTCGATCCAGCCCTCTTCTCCACTGGCCGCGCGCACTCTTACGAAGCGGCGCTCACGGTCGAGCACCTCCAAACGCTCTCCATTTTTGACTACGCCAGTCTTATTGAAAACTGCGGAAACGTGATCCCGCAAAATTGCCTGCGGCACGGATACGTAGGCGATCTCGAGCACCCGCCCACCGGAACGATTGCACGCCGACAGCCAGACACAGACCGCCAGCAGGCTCAATCTTAGGCAAAGTGAAGATGACCGCACTGCGGATTTCACGGGGATGACAACAATATAGCGCAGGCGCGTCCCATTCTCGCGAGCCTAATAGCGCGGAATATAACTTCGAAACATGCCACCCACCGCTCAATTGAGGTGAACGGTTCGAGATGACACTTTTTCTTGACATTGTGTACGCCGTAGCATAGTTTGTCCCAGCGCTTAGGCAGAGATGATGACAATTTACTGCCGCGCGTTTCAGGTACACAGCTTCCCCTGTCGGTGCTGCTAAACCGGGCCGCCGCACGGTTCCGGATATTTCATCAGGGAGAGCTGTGCTCATGAGTGATGCTGTTGTAAATGTCTCGTTTTCGCGGGACATCCTGCCTTTATTCCGCCCTACCGATATCGAGCATATGATCGCTTTCGGGGTCTTCCTTCATAAGCACGAGTGGATGTCGCAGCCGTCGAATGCCCGCAACGTATACCGTCACCTGACCGGGCAATCGCAGCCGCAGATGCCGTTAGGGGGACCATTCTGGAGCGAGGAACAATTAGCTCTGCTGAAAAAATGGATTGACGGCGGGTTTCAGCCATGATCTCGACGCGCGTCGAGCGAAAATAACAACCCGCAGGCTAGGGGTTGACCGTTAGCGTGGTTGTGCCTGTAACGTTCCCGGAAGTAGCGCTAATAGTCGTGACTTGCGCCGGCGTCACCGTCGTGGATGCCGTGAACAAGCCGCTAGCGTCTATGGTTCCCGCTGTTGTATTCGAGGATGCCCAGGTTACGCTGGAGGTGATGTCTTGAGTGTTTCCATTCGACGTGGTCGCAGTCGCGGTAAATTGTACTGTGGTGCCTTCCGGCGTGCTGGAATTGACCGGCAACAATGCGATTGAAGTGATATTTCCCAGAGAAATTGTGACGGTGGTAGAACCGCTGATAGTTCCCGATGCTGCCGTGATTGTCGCGGTACCCGGGGCCACTCCAGTTATGAGGCCAGTGGTATTTACGCTTGCGATGGTCGAATCCGAGGTTGACCAAAGCGCGCTGCCAGTCAGAGACTTCGTCGAGCCGTCGTCATAAGTTCCGGTCGCAGCCATCTGCAACGTGGTGCCCTGCTCTATCGTCGGCGTTTGTGGACCAATCGCGAGGCTGCTGAGAGTGGGATTCACGAAGAAGCCGGTGCAGCCGGTGCCTAGAGCGAGCAGAATAGCCGTAAATCCGGCGATGAACTGAATTTTACGGCTCCGCTTATCCATATTAGAGTTCAACTCGACAGCCTGCGTCCTTAATAAATTGTAGCAGAGAACTTGTATGAATCAGGTGACGCGCTGACATGTACCACAGTGTGCACAGGGATATTTCCCTCTTAAGGAACGTTCGTCGCCCCGAGGCATGCGGCGATTTTCTTGGCCTTACATAGGCTTTTACGAAGGCTTTGAAATGCGTTTACGACAACCGCAACGGCGGCGGACAAGAGTGTCCGCCCAACACCACCTAATTTGTGCGCTTGGCTTTTGCGATCCGCTCGTCGATTAATTTGCGCCCGGCGAATCCTTCATCGGTTCCGTGCCAGTGGGTGATCCCACTCTCGCCCAACTTCCAGCAGAGTAGCACCGTGTTTCCATCCACTTCGCAGGGAAAATCCAGCAGCCCGATATCGAGGTCTTTGACTTGCACGCCAATGGCATCGATTTCAGCCATGGCGTCTTTCACGCGGTGAATTGTCTTCTCGCGATCGGCTTTGCGCCGAGCCATTTGGACGACGTTCACTAACAGGCCTCCACTAAGAAATACGCGATGCGCGAGTTCCTGAAATTCCAAATCGACAGCTTCGATCAATTTCTTACCATCAATCGAAACCCGCAAGAGCGATTCCAGAGTAGGAAGTAAAGATTGAGCTTCTTCAAGAGTAAACGTTCGGTCTGACATAGAAGGTGTATCGCTATTCTAACGCAAAAAGCGCGGTTGGTCGTTCGTCGTTGGGTTTTGACTGCGACCATCCCCTAGCAAACGGACAACTCCACAGGTTTTGACGTCGTCCTCGAGCGTACGCAGTCCGCGAAGGATCCGGCGCACCAGCGAAACCTGTACCTTGACATTGAGCTAGTCAACGACCAACGACGACGCGCACAACGACCGCTTCATCCAATTTCCAACATTCTATCCAGCGCGACCTTCGCCCAGAACTTCACATCATCTTTCACTTTGATCTGATTCACGATGTTTCCTTCAACCAGATTCTCGAGCACCCAGCACAGATGCTGCGGAGAGATGCGGAACATTGTTGTGCATAGGCATCCTGATTCGTTCAGCGTGATTACATTCTTCCCTTCTGCGGCGAATTCTTTGCCCATGCGATTGACAAGATGAATTTCCGTCCCGACCGCAAACATTGTCCCTGACGGCGCATTGCGAATCAACTTCAGCAAGCCTTCCGTCGAGCCAATTCCATCCGCCTTCTGGCAAACCTCCAACCGGCATTCGGGATGCACAATCACTCGTATCCCCGGATATTTCGCGCGCACATTGTCCACATGTTCTGGAAGAAAACGCTGATGCACCGAGCAGTGCCCCTTCCACAAAATTACTCTCGCAGCCTGCAACCGCTCGCGAGTCAATCCTCCATTCGGCATGTACGGATCCCACACCACCATCTCGTTCAGCGGAATCCCCATAGCAACCCCTGTATTCCGCCCCAGATGCTGATCCGGCAAAAACAGAATCTTCTGCTGCCTTTGACTCTGTGGAAGATTTTGCTCGCCTGGAGCGGGCACTCCTGCCCGCTTGCTGATAAATCCCCAGTCAAATGCCGCCCCCGCATTCGACGACGTACAAACCACCCCGCCTCGCTCCCCGCAGAAAGCCTTAATCGCCGCCGTCGAATTCATATAAGTAATCGGCGTCACTCCTTTGCCAAGCTCATCAGTAACCCCGGCCGCCACGAGATGCTCCCAGCAATCCTCGACCTGCGTGATCTCGGCCATATCGGCCATCGAGCATCCCGCATTGAGGTCCGGCAGAATCGTCACCTGCCCGGGATGGCTAAGAATATCGGCGCTCTCCGCCATAAAATGCACGCCGCAGAACACGATGTACTTTCCCCCCGCCTGCGCCGCCTGCTGCGAAAGCTTGTAGGAATCGCCACGAAAATCGGCGAAGCGAATCACTTCATCACGCTGGTAGTGGTGTCCAAGAATGACGCAATCGCGGCCGAGAATTTTTCGCGCCGCGGCGATGCGCTCGTCCATGGTGTTATCCGGCAGGACAAGGTAATTCTCCAAACTGCAAACTGATGCTGCGGTAGCCATATTCTTCACGCTTTCAGTTCCGGACACGTCAGCACTCGCGGCTTCCCGCGACACAGCGTCTATACCGGAACGGGGATGTTGAAAGCCATCAGCAGCTACAGCCGATTCACTGCACGTTTTTCTCAGTTTCCCAAAAAAACCGCGCCCACCGGCGGGGATGTTGTAACCGCCCTACTTCATACCATCTAATAAGATGCTCAGAACCAGATCGAAGCGTCACTTTAATCGCGCTTGACGGTAACCGACCAGTCCATGACTATTGTGCACTTTGCGGGGCAGCCTGCGCAAATAAAAGCGTACCCGAATATCGTGAGGATAGGTGCCCAGTCTGCTTTCGCATCCGTAGACGTGCACCGCGCCGCACCGGGGGAGTCGAGCGTAGCTCGACTGGACAGCCGTGGGCGGCTGTCCGTACGTGAACCGTGGCTGGGACTAGCGTCTGCCGTGCGAGGGATCTGGGCGGTCCGCCGTGTCGAGGTCAATGTGCAATTTCTGCGCTACGCCTGACGCATAACAATTTCCGTCAGCATTGTATGTACGAGCACATTGCCTCGTATACGCCGGTCTTCGCGGAGATTGCGCGAACTGCCAAATATCCGCGAACCCAATTCCGCTGTTCCGCGGCGCTACCTGCCGAAAAACACATCCCGGCGATGGTGGACAGGCATCATTCGTGACAAAATAAACAATCTTTCTGCCACTGGCGTTCTTCCGTATATCTGCCGCCGTAATCACGTTCTCATCATCCGCAGCCGCGATCCCAGAACAATAAATTCCCGCGCCGAAACCCGATGCCGTGACGACATCTACCCACGCATAGATATAAGCCTTCTGCTCCGGCAGCATGCGACCGCCCTGTTCTTGATCCAAAAAAATAACAGTTTGCGACGGAAAACCTTCTCGCCGAGCCGCGGCGGAAGCGGATGCTGCGTCCCTCGCACCGAGATCGCGAGCGCTTTCGACGGACTTTAAATCGGCGTAAAGTCGTCCATTGAAAAGTACGAGAAATCCAAATCCCGCCGACTCCAACACCCGTCGCTTCCCCAACCAACTATTTGCCTTCTCTCCCGGAGGATTATTCAGCCAATACCCCGCAAACGAGAAAGTCTGCCGCAGCGCACGAAGGTTCTGATGATTGGGATATTCGTTACGATCAAAACCCGAGTAAAATCGAGGAGCGGATTGCGAATTGCAATATCCGCCCACTACGAGAAATAACGCCAAAATGAGCGCTTTCACAGTCCTACACCTTCGATTCTTAAGCAGATGTTGCATAGAAAGTAGACATTCCGCCAAATCGCCTTCCCGAATCGGTTGATGTTGGCATTACTTCGGTCATCATGCCCTTCGCCTAACATGGGAATATATTTGAAAAACGGTGAAGCAATGAAAAAAATGCGCTTCGTAATTTCGTTGATTAGCGATGAGAACGACTATCAGATCGAGCAAGCCGCCGGAGCGGAGGAAGCCGCGAAGCGCCTTGGAGTTGACGTGGAGATTATCTACGCCGACAGCGATTCCATCACTCAGAGCCAACAACTTCTGAAGATCATTCAATCGCATTCTGATGCTCATCCCGATGGCATTATTTTTGAACCGGTGGGCGGCACCGCTCTGCCACAAGTCGCGAGGGCGGCAGCGGCGGCGGGAATCCCATGGGTCGTGCTGAACCGGGATGTCGAATATATTTCCGAATTAAGGCGCGCCTATCCCGTGCCGATTTTTTCCGTCACCTCCGATCATCACGAGATCGGCCGGATTCAAG
The DNA here is from genome assembly GCA_963849315.1 of uncultured Acidobacteriaceae bacterium. Classification (GTDB taxonomy): domain Bacteria; phylum Acidobacteriota; class Terriglobia; order Terriglobales; family Acidobacteriaceae; genus PALSA-188. The sequence goes on from CAWKGT010000003.1 coordinate 484,363, forward strand.
GCCAGCAATTCGCCGCGCTGTTACCCAAAGGCGGCTCTGTGCTCTATATTCAGGGGCCTTCCGATAGTATTGCCACTAAACATCGAACCACCGGGATGTACGAAACCAAGGGCGACGTGCAGGTAAAACTGGTCAAAGGCAATTGGACCGAATCGAGCGCCTACAAGGCCATCAGTTCGTGGCTACGCCTTTCCACGTCCCGGCAGAGCCACATGGACGTAATCTGCGCGCAGAACGACGCCATGGCAATCGGCGCGCGCAAGGCTTTTCAGGAACTTCCCGAAAATGCCGGCCGCGACCGCTGGCTGAATCTTCCCTATCTGGGCGTAGACGGGGTATCGAAAACCGGCATGGCCTGGATTAAACGCGGTCTGCTTTCCGCAACGATCATCGTGCCTCCGAACACGAGCAAAGCGCTGGAGATGCTTCTGCACTCGATCCAAAGCGGGGTCACTCCACCCGAAAGAACCACGACCGTTCCCGTTCCCTACCCCTCCACCGAAGTCTTGGCAGCCGCTTATTTGCAAAAGGCCCGGGCGGCGACCCTGTAATCGCGACGTGGCTATCGTCTGCCCTTGTGTTTCTTGCTAGATTTGTAGGCTGGAGGTCGTTATGCCTACGCTAGTGCCCCATGCCGCCCGCATTTCTGCCGCGGGAACCAAACCTAAGCTGATCGACGAATATATTGGACGGGTAAACAGCAAAACTTCCTCCGTCAGCGTGGCCCACATGCGCAGCCCAGAAGGATGGGAAGAACCGGGACAGACTCCTGAGTTTGAGGAAGTCACGGTCGTTCTCAAGGGAATGCTGCGTGTGGAATACAAAGAAGGCACAATGAATGTAGAGGCCGGACAAGCCGTAATCGCGCACCCCGGAGAGTGGGTTCGATATTCCACCTCGAACGAGGGCGGAGCGGAATACATCGCAGTGTGCGTACCCGCGTTTTCCATGGAAAGCGTGCATCGCGATGATTCTTAAATAGTGGATTGATTCGTCACAGGGTATCGGCGCGATGTCGGACTGTTCACTTTTTGCGCGGCTTCACTTTCCGGATTGGACGGATTCGTGCTGCCTCTTGAACCGGATTCATGGCTCGCCCAATTAATCGTACGATCTGCGCAACGGCTGAGTGCCGCTCCTTTCTCCTGAACCCGCACGCGCGCGTCCTCGACTGCGGCTCGACGCGGTAGAATTCTGCCATGCGCATTACCAGCCGGCGACGGGCCATCATTTTCTTTCTCTCGCTCGGCGTGTGCCTGGCCGCCGTCGCCGTCGCCGTGGGCTTTGGTTGGATCATACTCAATTGGCGCGAAGGCATTCGGGTTTTCCTGGGCATCATCTTCTTTGGAGCGATCGTAACCGGGCTCATCCTGAATACGATCTTTCTGGTGCGCGAAATACGGCGGAACGAGCAGCACGACAGTTTTATCAACGCCGTCACGCATGAACTGAAGACGCCAATCGCCTCTATTCGCCTTTACCTGCAAACTCTGGAGCGAAGGGATGTGGACGAATCTCAGCGGCGCGAATTTTATCGTCTTATGCTCGACGATACCGATCGCCTGATGGGCACAGTCGAGCAAGTGCTTAAGGCTGGAACTGCGACAGTCAGAAAAGCCCGCCGCGTGCCATTAGACTTCGATCAATTAGTTAAGGATTGCGTCGAGGTCGCCCGGACTGGCTATCATCTTGAACCGGAAGCCTTGCGATATGAAGAGGTCGCGCATCCCCTGGCTGGCGTGCGAGTCAACGGGGACTCGGAAGAACTGCGCACCGCGGTTTCCAACGTGCTCGACAATGCGATCAAATATTCTGGTGACAAGGTTGCGGTGTCAGTGCGGGTTGACCTGCCGGACGATAAGCACATCCGGTTGAGTGTTCAGGATGAAGGAATTGGCGTGCCATCGCCAGAGCTCAAGCGAATCTTTAAACGATTTTATCGAGTTCCGCACAGGTCTTTGTCGCATGTGAAAGGAACCGGCCTCGGCTTATTCATCGTGCGGGCAATCGCTAAAAAGCACGGCGGAAAAGTTTACGCGCAGAGCCAGGGGGACGGCCGCGGGACGACCATCGTGATGCAACTGCCACGGAGCGCGCTGTGAGTCGCGTTCTGATCGTGGAGGATGAAGCTCACATTGCCAATGGACTCAAGTTCAATCTGGAGGCGGAAGGACACGTCGTGGAAGTGGTTGGTGACGGAGAGACCGCGCTGGAATTGCTTCTAGGCGATGCCGTGGAATCGAGGCAACTTTCAAACTTTGATGCAATGGTGCTCGATGTAATGCTTCCCGGAAAAGATGGGTTCGCGGTCGCCGCCGAGCTGCGTGCGGCGAAAAATTTTATTCCTTTGCTGATGCTGACCGCGCGCGGACGCCCGGAAGATGTGCTCAAAGGATTCGCCGCTGGTGCGGACGATTATCTGCCCAAGCCTTTCGAACTCCCCATTTTACTGGCCCGGCTGCAAGGCCTGTTGCGCCGCCGGGAGTGGATGTCACAGTCCGCAAGCCGCGCCACAAACCACGATGGCCATGAGAATGGCGTTCAACCGCAGGAACCCACGCAATATGGGATTTTTTCTTTTAACGGACGAACCATTGATTTCGGGAAGCTGGAACTGCACGCGAACGGAAACACCATTCGTCTAACTTTGATGGAAGCGGAATTGTTGCGGCATCTAACCCAGAATAATGGCCGCGTTGTGTCCCGCAAATCGATCCTGGAAGAAGTGTGGGGATTACGCGATGATACGGACACGCGAGCGATCGATAACTTCATCGTCAGGCTTCGACGTTATATAGAAGAAAATCCGTCCAAGCCGCAGCACCTGCTGACGGTTCGTGGTATCGGTTACAAGTTTCTCACCGAGCCTCTAAAAAAATCTCAGATATCAAGCTGAATGGCGCATGGACGCCGGTCTTATGGACGAAAGCCGGGACAAAGCCGCCACCATCATGCTGGAAAGCAACTGCATAGTCGCTACGTCATGATGATCGAACGCGTTAGGCGAGCCCGATAATACTTCAAACACTCCGAGAGTCTTGCGGAAATGGCGCAAGGGTGCGGCCAATATCGAGCGCACTCCCAGGGACCGGCAACTGGCGAGATTTACCCGATGATTCCGTTCCGCGTCATTGCACAGCACAACTTCCCCAGTGCGCACACAATCCGCGGAGATGCCGGAATTCGTTTGCAGCCTTACGCCCAAGTCGGGCGCTGTGCGGCCGGTACGGGCCCGACAGACAATCTCGTCGCCGTGACGCAAAGCAATGGCCGCGCCGGTGGCTCCGGTGAGCGACTGCGCGCGTTCGGCGATAACGTGGATCGCCGGCTCCAGATCGATTCCAATGGTGTGAATATCGGTATTTTGGGAGCGCGCGTAAATGTCTATCTCGGAACGCGCGGCACTTGACCTGGCGTGGTGGCGCGAGGGAGCGAGCGCCGCAAAAGAAGCGGGAACGCCGCCTTCGACATGCGCGGGCACGGTGCGCAACAATTCCCGAACTAACCGGTCTAATTCCGCGTCCTCAATTACGTGGGCAACTTGCTGGCCTCGCAAAGAGCCCCCCAGCACGCGCGACAAACTAAGCACAGCCTGACTTCCGCAGGAAAAACATCGGGTGGTGTTGTTTTCGCTGATGATCTCGCACTCTACGCAAAACACCGCGGTTCGAAGGGTAACGAAATGAATTTGATCTCCAGTTAACCGGTCCGCCATCTTTAGAAAAATCCCCTGATAGGTGGAAGAGATACGAAAATAAATTGAGTTAGTGAGTGCCAGAAGTGTTAGTGCTGGTTCGGGCTGTGGATAACGCTACCCGGCCTGCGCAACCATCGCGGAAGTCTCTTCGATTGCGCTACCGAATTGAAGGGTGGGTGATGACACGCGTTCCAGGGCTTCCGCCAATACGACGGGAAAATCCGCGGTGAGCAGATTTACGTCTAGTTGCAGATTGCGTTCGCAATAGCGCCGATAAAGTGTCATCGATCCTGTCCGGCGATTATTCGCGGTGATTAGGTCGAGGGTGAGATTCCAAGCTTTCATTGGCCGGTATTCGATGGTGTTGCCAAGTTTTCTCCAGCAGAAGCCGGCTTCCAGTTCCCGGTCCTCGATAAGATGCAGGCTTGTGGAGGGAAGCAATTCGAATCCATCAAAATCGTTGTTGCCGAATGCCGCCGTCAAAATGCGGCAGAGCTGAGCGTAGTCGCCGGCAATCTTCAGTTCTTTGAGCGCTCGCCGAATCGAAAGATTATTGATCGATATCTGCCGCTGCTCGATCGTCCTGTGGGCTATGCGGCGAATTTCTCCGAATTCCAAATATCCCAGATGCTGCACGCCAATCCAGATGCCGCTGCCGAGGACCAGCAAAACTAGCCCCAGCGTGCTTCCCGTCGGCCATAGCAAGAATAAGCTGAGCATGGCAAAGACCGCGGAGACCGCGTAGAGGACGATTACTACCTGGCGGTGACTTAGTCCGAGTTGCAGGAGCTTATGGTGAATGTGCTCACGGTCCGCCGTGAAAACGGGACGGCCGCTGATGAATCGCCGCAGCATGGAAAGAACTGTCTCCAGAATCGGCAAGCCGAAAGAAACCACGGGAATGGCAACCGCGATCGTCGTGGGAGACTTTTCCGCTCCATACAGGGCAAGCGCACTTAGCGTGAAACCGATAAACAAGCTGCCACAATCACCCAGGAAAATCGTTGCCGGATTAAAGTTAAATCGCAAAAATCCCAAAATTGCGCCTGCCAACGCCAACGACATTAGGGATACGGCGGTCGAAGCACTGAACAATGCAACCACGAACACTACCAGTGTCGAAAAAAGCGCCGAGCCGGCCGACAGTCCGTCTAATCCGTCAATCAGATTGAAAGCATTGGTAATGGCAAGGATCCATAAGATAGTCAGCGGGAAGCCAATGAAATTCGAGAAATGGTGATGCCCGAAAAGCACCGGCAAATTTAAAATCCGCAAGCCACTCGCGTAAACTATCGCTCCCGCTATGCCTTGCACCGTGAACTTGACGTACGGCCCGACGGAATAGATATCGTCGTAAACGCCCAGCAGAAAAATTAGAAGTCCTGGGAAAAGAACTGCCGACACCAATTGCTGGGGAATTCCGATGCTCAAGCTATGTTCGAAATGACCGGCGATCAAAGAAACCGCGGTTACCAAGGTGAATGAAACGAAGATTGCTACGCCGCCCAGTCTCGGTAACGGGGCGGTGTGGAGATGGCGTTCAAGCGCGGGGGCAGATACCCATCCCCGGATCGTAGCGAAATTGCGCACGATCCTTGTAAGGACAAAAGAAAGGAGTAGCGACGCGGCAAATATCCCGAGGTAAAACAGTGTCAACGCGAAATTCCCCTGACCCAATTCGGAACCCAGCACGTCACGCGCATTCCATATTTGTAAACTTTAATTTGCGATGTACTGGCGATTAATGGTACAGCGGAATGTTTATTTTTAGTTGTGGAAAAGGCCAGCTGGCTGTGAATATTTAGGGCCGGCAAGTGGTTCCTTTTCATTTTCGTGAACCAAGTCGGTAACCTCTCGTACGCGATCGTCTATACCTGAACCGAATCTCGAAGCCGCGGGGGCGCGAAGATGCGAGCGAAAATTCGTGTGCTAAACTTCTCATCGTCAAGCGTCAGCAACGCATTCAGAAACTTCGTTCATGGGAATTCCAGCGGGCCAAGTCAGACTCTTAGTTTTCGCGACAGCTGTTACCTGCGTCTGCATAGGTGCGATAGCGCAAAGTGCAAGCACCGAGGCGCAGAGTAGTATCCCTTCTTCAAAAGCGCCTGTCAGTTCTAACTTCGAGGACAATCCGGTTGCGGGAATTTTGCTTGGTCCCGGCGACCTCGTGGATGTCGGGGTTTACGACGTACCCGAACTCGCGACCAAAGCAAGAATCGGAAGTAACGGCAATATCTATCTGCCACTGGTTGATTACGTTCACGTCGCCGGACTTACGGCAGAACAAGCGCAAGATTTAATTCAACAACGATTAGCCGACGGTGGATTTGTTCGCAATCCCCACGTGAGCGTATTTGTCGAAGAGCATACTTCGCAGGGAGTAAGCGTTCTGGGAGAAGTGGCTAAACCGGGGATATATCCCGCACTGGCGCGGCAGCGGCTATTCGATGTAATTTCAGCCGCCGGAGGCTTCACCGATAAAGCGGGCCGCAGCATAACCGTTACTCACCGCACCGAACCCGATAAGCCGGTCGTATTGCCGCTGTCGCGCAATCTATCGGACGACCCGGCGAGCAATGTTTCGGTGCTTCCCGGAGATACGATCATCGTGCGCAAAGCGGATGTCGTTTATGTCGTGGGCGATGTCGGCCACCCCAGCGGCTTTCTAATGGATAACGGCCATCTCACCGTATTGCAGGCGATCGCGCTTGCCGGGGGGACAAACAAAACCGCAAAACTGGGAGGCGTAAAAATTATTCATCGCGGATCGAGTGGAATGACGGAGACTCCGATACAACTCAAAAAAATCCTGCAAGCCAAAGCGCAAGATCAACCTTTGGAGGCGGAAGACATTTTATTTGTTCCCAGCAGCGCCGGAAAAGTTGCCATGGGCCGCACCGTGGACGCCGCCATGCAAGCCGCTACTTCAGTAGGAATTATCGCAATCCATCCCTGACACAAACGTTACGCGGCGATGGCTTCTGTTTCTTTCTTCACAAACGATTCGAGAAACTGGATGTAAGTCCGCGCGCTCTGCAAGCGCGAAAAACATTGCAGAATAAATTTGCGTCCGTTGCGTCCCAGCTCGGAACGCAGCTCGGGATTTCCCGCTAATTGAAGTATCGCCGCGGTAAGGTCTTCCGCATTTTCGGGTCGAATAAATAGTCCCGCATTGGCTTCTTCCATTATTTTTCTAGCTTGACCATCTACCCCCAAAATTACAGCACGAGCGCAAGACATGAATTCCAGCATCTTGGTTGGAATTACAGTTTTGAATATGTCGCTATCTTTCAAAAGCACCAGGCATACGTCGGAAGCGGCAATGTAACCGGGAATTCGTTCGCGCGCCTGCTCGTCGACAAAGCGAACATTTTCCAGATTTGCAGAGCGTGCCAGCGACATGATTCTTTGCTTGTCGGCGCCTTCACCCACGAACAAGAATTGAATCTCAGGATGACTTTGCCGCAATTGCGCAGCGCTCTCGAGGACCTTCTGTAAACCATGGGCGATTCCCATAGTTCCTATATAAGAGACCACGAACTTGCCCTCGAGGCCTAGATTCCATCTGACATTGGGACCTTGGCGATTAGGATCGAAGAGGTTCGTTTCTACCCCGTTTTGGACCACGAATATTTTGCCCTCCGGCACGGCCCGTCTCATCAAATGATCTTTGAACGCCGGGGTCACGACGACGATCTTGTCAGACTTGCGGTAGAGAAACTTTGCGATCACCGTCAGCGTGCGATGAAGCATGGAAGCCCGATTTCCCATTCCTACTGCGACAAGCGATTCCGGCCACAAATCTCGCACCTCGAAGATGAATGGGATCCTCTTCAGTCGCGCCAGCCACCAGCCCGAAAGTCCAACCAACAGTTGCGGCGAAGTCGCTATTACAACGTCGGGGCGGGATAAAAACAATCCGGCTATCGCTGCGGAAACGCAAAAGGAGCTGTAATTCAGAATTCGTTCATAAGGTTTGCGATTAGGAAAGGGAAGCAACCAGGTACGTACCACATTGATTCCATCAATTCTTTCTCTCATCACAAGCCGGCGCAGCTTTTTGCGATAATCCGCAGCCACCCTGCCGGTGGGATGATTAGGAAATCCGGTCAAAACAGTTACGTCGTGGCCCTGCGCCACCCAGTGCCGCGATAATTCGATGACCCGCGCGGCGGGTGCTCCCATCTCCGGCGGAAAATATTGCGACACGTAAAGAATTTTCATTCCCGCCTAGTAATAACAAAGTTTGAACAGACTCTTGTAACACAGCGCGCGCAGCCTATTCGGCCAACGCGCAGCGTACCGCTGCCATCGGTCAGCATATTCCGCGAACACTGTGTCGCCCGTTAGCCGATGCATGATGCGTAGTTGAACGATGTGCAGTTGATGATAAAAAGGGCTGGCAACCATAGGGAGAAAAGTTCCAGATTGCTCGTAGAGGGACCAGAATCCCAGGTCGTAGCGCTGAAGATTATCGCGTAAGGTTTTAACCGATGCCTTCAGCAGATTCTGCGCATCCTGTCGCTTCGTTGCCAGATAGTAATCGCGAACTCCCCACACTGCCCAGATGAAGCCGTTCAAAATATGAGTGGGGGGATGCACAATATATTCTTCGATCCACGGCTGCTTCTGCTCATCGATAAAAATAACCCCTCCTTCATCCACGGATTTCAGAAAGCTTTCGAAAGCGAGGTCCGATGCCTCGATATATTTTGAGTTGCCAGTTTCGGCGTGTGCGCGCACCAGCAGAGAGATTGCCTGTCCTTGCGCCAGGCCGGAATACCAGGGAGCTTTAAGCGTATCTCGATATTCCCACTCGAAGTCGTGATTCCACACCCAGACGCCATACGAGTTTTGCTTGAGATTCGAACAGAGCCAATCGCTCGCCGCAAGAAACTTCTGTTTATAAACGTGATTTCGATCTTCGCTTGCGGTGACGCCGCGAAATAAGTTGTAATTCCCCAGTCCCCACTGACTGATTGCGATCGGATTATATTGCAGCCCGATCCGGCCGCGATAATTCAGCAGCGGAATTCCATCTGTGTCCAGATGTGCCACGTAGCCGGCTTTTTGAGGAAAGCACATGTAATATTCGGCCAACGTGTCCGCGGACGCGCGAGGATTTTCCCGAGGCATTTCGTGCCAGAAAGAAAGGTGGCTTTCGCCAGAAGTTAAATAAGCCGAGAAAATTCGATGGTAGTAACGCAGGCGTCCCGCAATTGTCATGAATAAGTGACCAAACCAAACAGGCGGAAGAAGCGGCAGAATGAGAGTCTGAAATCATGAATGCGACATCATGATTTGGAAAAAGGCAAAAATGCCGTGACATCGACCGACACCGGCTTGCCGGATGATCGGGACTCGACCGCAGCAAATGTGACTAGAGTGGTGCGCACAATGTCATCGAAAGAAATTGGAGATGGATTGCCGGCAAGTATGGATTTGACGAACGCGGCCCAGGCCCCGCTGTGTCCTTTGTCTTGCCGAAAACGCGACCGAAAAGTCTGCTTCTTGCCGTGCTGTACCAATTCCAGAATCCGAAAGTCGTCCAACATAGCTGAGGACTTACCGCCGAATACTTCTAATCTCTCTTTGGAGTACGCCCGATCTCCGTTTGTGAAATAGCTGATTGTCGCGTGCGATTGATTCGCAAACTCAAGCGATATCGTTACATTATCCGGGGATTGGCTGTCGGAAAGAGCCTTCGTCTCGATCCGAACCGGTGCCGACCCAGACAGGAATGTAACAACATCGATGAAGTGACAAACTTCTCCTATGATCCGCCCTCCTCCTTCTTGCGGATCGCTAACCCAATGGTCCTGCGGAATTGGTCCGGCATTAATACGATAATTAAAAGACAGCGGCCCGTGTATCTTGTCTACGAATGCCTTGAGCCGCAATGCCATGGGTGCAAACCGGCGGTTAAAATCCACCATCAACACCGGCTTCTGCGACGAAGAATAAATTCGAACTATCTCGTGAAGCTCGACTTCTGTCAAACAAAGGGGCTTCTCGCAAAAAATGTTCTTGCCAGCGTTGATTGAAGATATGACTTGTGCTGCGTGCAAATTGTGGCGAGTCGCGATGGCGACGGTGTTGATGTCTGGGTCGGTAATAATTTCGTCGTCGCTGGTAGCGCAGTATTGGAATCCGAACTTGCCGGCAGCGTGGCGCGAATGCGATCCGCTGGCAGCGCATACTCCAATCAATTTTGCTCCCGCAACTTTTTTCATGGCTGGCAGTAAGGTGCCGGTTGCGAAACTTCCCGCACCGAGCAAGCCGACGTTGACTGATGTATTTTCGCGCGGCCTGGAAAACTTTTCTGGCGGAACGAGCTCCAGTTTGCGAACCGGAGCGGCAGATTCGTCGTAGGCAATCACGACGCCGAGGAACGGCTCGCCGGTTTCGCCCGAAATAAGACGGTAAGCGGTGGTCGCTTGACCAATGGCAAAGCGATGAGTGGTCAAAGGCTTAACGTACAGTTTTCCCCCGGCCAGCAAATGCAGGAAAGCTTCCATGTTGCGCGTCTCGGACCAGCGAACGTAGCCGATCGGATAGTCGCGTCCTTTTTGTTCATACGCCGTGTCGTAACGGCCGGGCCCATAAGAGCGAGAGACGCGGAGAGTTAATTCTTTTTCGTAGAAGGGCCTGCGCTCCATCTCCATGCCCACTGCGCCTACGGCGACCACCATGCCCCGGTCCCGCGCAATTTCTGCTGCCAGTTTTAGCGGTTCACTGCTGGGCGTTCCGGCGGTGATCAAGACCGCATCCGCTCCATAGCCCTGAGTCTGTTCGGAACACAGATTCGCGAAATCCGAGTTGGACGTCGATACAGCATCGGCCCCAAACCGTGAGGCAAGTTGTGCGCGCCCCGGAACGATGTCCATCCCCAGGACCTTGCATCCAGCAGCTTTCAGCAGTTGCACGGTCAGTTGTCCCAACAGACCTAATCCAATCACAGCTACCGTATCGCCGAGCCTGACTTCGGCAGTTCGGATTCCGTGGAGAGCGACCGCTCCCATTGTCGTGAAAGACGCTTCTTCAAAGGTCACACCATCTGCAGGAATTCTAGCCACCAGCAATCGCGGCACGCAGGCAAATTCCGCATGCACCGCGTGGCCGGCGCCGGCGCACGCCACGCGGTCTCCGACGCGAATGCCATTGACGTCTGGCGCTACCTCAATCACAGTTCCGGCACTGCTATAGCCGAGAGCCGCAGGAGTCTCCAGGCGTGTACGCACGGCGTTTACCGTGGAAACAATTCCGTCGCGCCGGAACTTGCCGATCACTTCGCGCACGAGATCCGGACGGGCCTGCGCTTTTTGCAGCAGATTCTTGCCGGCAAATTCGCCCGAGGCGCGCTCCGTTCCCGCCGAAACCAGGGATGCCGCAACGCGAACCAATACGCACCCCGGAAGAAGCTTCGGTCCTGGCACGTCTGTGACGGCTATCTCGCCATTGGTTGAGCGCTGGAGAATTTGTTTCACGCCGAGGCCACTTGGGGTATTTCCGCGAACGATGTTTTTGCCGCGCCGTCCAGAAATGTCTGCATCCACAGTTCGAGTGTAAGAAATTGCCAGATTTGCATTGACCAATCTTCGGCTCCGCGGCGGTGCTCGTCCACAAGTTTTCGTACCGCTTGCGACCGGAAAAGCCCGCGCTGGCTGATCAGATTCGAGGAAAGCAAATCATCCGTCATTTCACCGAGATCGTTTGCCAGCCAGTAGTCTACGGGCGCGCCAAATCCGGCTTTCGGTTGCCGCAGAACCTCATCGGGAACGATGCTCTTCATCGCCTGTCGAAAAATGTGCTTAGTGGTGGGACGCAGAACGTTCTTCAGCTTTAATGAAGGAGGAACATTCCACGCCACGAATTCCGCCAATTCGCGATCGAGGAACGGAACTCGAACCTCCACAGAAGACGCCATGCTCATTTTGTCGTTGTACGTCAGATTAAGGCTGGCCATGAATATCTTGCTGTCCACATACAACATTCGATTCAGAAAATCCGCATCGTTAACATTGTCAAAAGCGGCGCGGTGATCTCGGGCTGCATCCGAATGGGTCAACTCATCGTTTAAAGCCGGCGTATAAAGGCCGCGCTTCTGACTTTCTTCCAGATAGGTGCAGTTCATGATGAATCTATCGACCGCCGAGAGGGAAGAGCTTCGCGCCATTTTCTTTGCCATCCGCACGCTACCCTTTATGGACGTGCCACGAAGTCCCGGCAAAATTTTTACTCCCCACTCCACCATGCGGCGCAACAACGCAGGAGACCTCAGATAACTTTCTCCCCAGTAATGCGCAGCATATTTGCGGTAACCGGCGAATAACTCATCGCCTCCCACGCCAGAAAGCATGACCGTCGCGTCTTTACGAGCCTCGCGGCACACCAGATAGGCAGCAATAATCGCGGGGTCAGCAGTTGGCTCATCCATGTGCCAGATGAGGCGAGGCAAAAGTTGCGCAACGTCGGGTTCGACCACAATCCGATGATTGTGAACTCCCAGTCGCGCCGCAGTTCGAGTGGCGACGTCGGGGTCATCCAAAGCATTTTCGCCAACGCGATACTTTTCAGGAAAAGTAACAGTATAGGTCCGGATCTCACGATCATGATTCTCGGCCATCATCGCGACGATGCTCGAGGAATCCACGCCAGCGCTGAGAAATGCGCCGATCGGCACATCGCTAATCATTTGCGACTGGACGGAATGGCGAAATCGCTCACGCGTTTCATCTGCAAGATCGCCTGCTGAACGGGGAAAAGAATATTCGGCAGGCGGAAACGTAAGATCCCAATATTTCGAAATCGTTAATTCGCCTTCGCGAAATGTTGCCGAGTGCCCCGCCGGCAATTTATAAATTTCGCGGAACATCGTATTCGGATCCGGAACCCACAAAAAAGTCAGGTATTGGTGCAAGGCTGCGTGATCCATTTGCGGTTCGATGCCAGGAACCTGCAACAGAGCCTTGATCTCGGATGCGAACGCCAGGCTGCGGTCGTGATGCCAATAGTAAAAAGGCTTTACCCCAAAATGATCACGAGCCAAAAACAATTCCGGTTTACCAGAACGCAGATCGCAAATCGCAAATGCAAACATTCCGTTAAAACGTCTTACGCATTCTGACCCTTCTTCTTCATAGAGCCGAAGAGCGACTTCCGTATCCGTATCTGAACAAAATTGATGTCCTTTGCTTTCGAGCTCGGCGCGCAGTTCGGCAAAGTTGTACATCTCGCCGTTAAAAGTGATCCAAACGCTGCGGTCTTCATTGCACATCGGCATGTGCCCGGCGGCGGATAGATCGAGAATCGCGAGGCGCCGGCTACCCAGCCCAATGTACGAGCCGTCACCCAACCTCTTGTCCCAGATGCCGAAATCGTCGGGTCCACGGTGAGTTTGCACCATGGTCATTCTGGTGAGAGCGTCCCGGTCTCCGCAATTCATCAATCCGCTGATTCCGCACATTTGCGGCTTAGTCCTTCTTCGCGCCGGAGGTCAGTTTCTGTTCGTAAATTTTAGCTTTGACCTGAAAAGTTTGAATGGCTTGAAAGCTACAGTAAAACAGGCCGGGGACACCGTCCAAAAATCCGAGACAGAAAAGATAACGGTATAAAAAAAGAAATACCGGAAAGCCTGGGACCCGAAATAATTTTTTCTTCAGCCAGCGCCGCTGTTGCGCCTGCGAACCAAAAAGCGACGGAGTTAATGCTTCATCGTTGAGAGTTTCATTCGTAACTACGGCAGCTTCCCAGTTCGAGTACTCATTATGTTTCTGAATCGAGCGGGAGATCGATTCCACATTGTGATGGTCGATGTGGCCTTTTAATTTTGCAGTGCGACCCTTCACCACGACGTGCTCGTGGACCTCCATATCGCACATTGAGATATCCTGATCTTTCAAACGGCACTCGAAATGGCCCCTACCCCGCCGGAACAAGCAGAGCTTCTCGAAACTGGCGCCACAATAACGAAGCGCCCTATTTAAGAAGACCACATGCAGTGAAATGTAATACCCATCGATTTGAGGATTTATGACCGCTTGCCGAATTTCCATTTGTAATTCGTGGGGGATGGCTTCATCCGCGTCCAGAAGCATAATCCAGTCATTCTCCAGTGGAAGCGTATCCATCGCCCATTGTCTTTTCTTCGGCCATCCCCCTCGATAATGAAAGTCAACCAGCTTCGCCCCATATTCCGTCGCTATCTGCTGAGTATTGTCGGTACTTTGCGAATCGACAACATACACTTCGCCGAAGCTGGAGAGCGAATGCAAACAGCGGGGCAAATTGTGCGATTCATTCCGGGCCGCGACGATCACACTCACTGGAATACAAACATCCCGCTGATGGGTTAGAGATGGACTTTCTTGCACGGCTGTTTGGGAGATCAGCTGCATGGGCTCGATCATTGACTGGTGCAGGTTTGAACATCTTATCCTGATTCGGCGGATGGGAGCTTTGGAAAAATGCCACGCTTGTGCGGGTGTTCAGAACTGTTTGCGCAGGCGCCACAAAAGCATGGCAATCGCCAGCCAGGCAACAGTCCCGACGCCAAGGACGAGCCAGGCCGGGTGATTGGGCATAGCGCGCCAAACTAAAATCGCGAAGATGGCGAGGCTGATGCTTCCGAGGGCGGCTCCGGCTGCGTCGGCGCTCACCGCCTGAGCGGCGCGCACGGTACCTTTCACGCCGGCGCGCTCTTTCTTCTCCAGCTCATGCTTCTCAATTAGGGTGGCGCTTGCCGGCAGGATGGCTGGAAAAGCCAGGAATAATCCTCCGACCACGGGACCATATTTCTTTGCGATCATCCCGGCGGCTGCGGTAATCAATCCTCCGAATAAAAATCGAATGGCGTATTCATACCACTTCGTTTCAGCCAGAGCGGAAGGGTCGACTTGGATTTTCATCGATGGCTATCGTAAGCAGACAAACCACAGCCCGAAGGCAGCGCCGAACCACAGGAAAATTGAGGAAGTGGTGACCGCGAGAGCCTTCCACTTGAAGCGCATCATCAGCCAACTCACGCAAGACGCATAGATAAAAAAAGCGATCGCGCCCACGATCATCGACCGTCCTTCTATTGCTGCATACACCTTCCCTTCAGTGGCGACGGCCAGCCCCAGGGTCGCCAGCGCCACGGAGGGCGCCGCGCCAAATAATCCCGCAAAACTTCTCGGCTTAAACAGATCCGACAGAACGGCGAAAGAGGAAACCACGACGCCGCCAATTACAAATCGCAACAAGATTTCTTTCATAGATCGAGACCCGAATTGCTCGGCCTGACAACGAAATTTGATCGGCCAAGTATGAAAAATGAAGTGTCCCTGGCGCTGACAGAGCAAATCATTGCATATGCGCTGGGGGGAATTCAAAGCGTTGGTGCCGGGAGGGGGAGTCGAACCCCCAAGACCCGAAGGTCGGCGGATTTTGAGTCCGCTGCGTCTGCCAGTTCCGCCATCCCGGCTGATGAAATGTCCGTGGCCGGATTCCGTCGAGTTGCAAGTATCGCATAGGGCCCACAAGGCAGTAAATGTCGCATGTCGTAAAGCCCCTACTGGCGTGATCAATTCTTCCGCCATCCTGTAGAGCAGGGGATCGACCTTCGACATTGGACGTCCGATAACGCAATCCTGCTTCGGGCGTCACGTAGATTGGAAGTTGCCCGAACCTGGTTGGCAGGCGGTGCCGCAATGCCGCCCCACGGCTCGCGTGTTCGATCAATTTGCGGATGGCCATGAAGAATTATTGCGGCTTGGCGAAATGCTCCCATCCCCCGGCCCTAAGCTTTCGGATCTTGTTCTTGGTTTTCAGAACCATCGTTCGACCACGGACGATTTTTCCTATTTCCGTGATAGCCACGCGCGAGATCTCACCAGGTATATTGGCCTTCGACGGCGCCGTGAAAAGCAACTCATAGTCTTCCCCGCCATGCAGTGCACAATTAAGATCGACTTTCTTGCGCAGGTTGCCGTAAAAGGACCGGGGGATGGCCTCGGCGTGAATCTCAGCCCCGACGCCGCTCTCCTCGCAAATGTGCGCCAAATCGGTGGAAAGGCCATCGCTGATATCGATCATGGATGAAGCCAGTTTTTTTTCACGGAGAATCCTTCCTACTTCTATTCGCGGAGAAGGATAGAAATAATTGTTTCGATCGGCGGCGAGGATATTGCTGCGGCCATCCTGCAACATGCGCAAAGTATTCGCCGCGCCTCCTAGCGCACCGGTCACAAAAATACGATCGCCCGCCTTTGCGCTCGAACGAAGAATCGCTTTTCCTTGAGGCACAGATCCTAGAACAATAATGTCAGCGAATATTTTGTTGGGAGATCGAGCAGTATCGCCGCCTGCAAGCGTCACGTGGAACTCTTCGGCCAATTTCAGCAAACCCGAAAAGAAATCGTCCACCCAGGACTGGGGCGATTTTGCGGGCAAGGCAAGCGAAAGAAATGCGGCGATTGGCATACCTCCCATGGCGGCTATGTCGCTAAGTCCTCGCAACAAGGAGCGATGGCCGACGGAAGTCGCGTTCCATGCCGTGCAAAAGTGAACGTCTTCCAAACTAAAATCGGTCGTGATCAGCGCCTGGTGGCGCGGAGGAATGGAAATGCAGGCGCAGTCGTCGCCAATGCCGACGATGTTCCGGACTGTACCGGCACGCATTCTGATTTCGCGAATTAACGTTTTTTCGGAAAGCGGCAAGGCCCGCTAATGATACCCGAAGTAGGAAAAAACCTGGTTTTTGGGGGACTCCAAATCGCTCAATTTCCTGCCAGATATTTTCGCCGCTCGAATTATTTTATCGCCGCGGTTTTACCACAGGCCATTGTTATCGACGAGGCAGGGGCGTCGCGGGCCGATCCTAATCTTAGAAACTCGGCTTCGAGGAATGTCGAGTCAGGAGCGGTCTCCGAAAATTGCGGTGCCTATTCGTACGCAAGTCGATCCTTCTTCAATTGCAATTTCGAAGTCGTGGGACATGCCCATAGAAAGGATATCCACGCGGATAACTGGGAGATGACGGGCTGCGATCTGATCGCGCAATTCACGCAGCTGGCGGAAATAGGGTCTGGCTAGTTCAACATCTTCGGAGAACGGAGGCACTGTCATCAGTCCTCGGAATTGCAAACAATCCAACGAGGGTGCCGCTTGGAGCAATTCCTCCAATTGCGAAGAGCCCGCCGTGATTCCACTTTTGGCCACTTCGCCACCCACATTAATTTCAATTAATATCTTCAAACATTTCGAAAGTTTTGCGGCTTCTGCATTTAATTTCTGTGCCAGGCGCAACGAGTCGACTGAATCGACGGCGGTAAATAATTCCAGAGCTTTCGCGGATTTATTGGTTTGCAAGTGTCCGATCATGTGCCATTCAGAATCTTGCAGGCCTCTGAGGTCGGCTGGTTTTACGGCGAACTCCTGCACTCGGCTCTCTCCGAAAAGTCGAATTCCGGAGTCGTAGGCTTCCCGGATGCGATGTGCCGAGATGGTCTTGGTCACAGCCATCAGTGAGACGCTATGGGGATCGCGCCCTGCTCTGCGTGCTGCGCGGGCGACGCGCTCCTGAATTATGCCGATGTTTTCGGCAACGGACATGGATAGCGGAAGATTACGCCACACATTCTGCACGATGGCAAGAGGGGCCGGCTGGAGTCGGCAGTCCCTTAAAGCCCCTGAGTGTATTCCGACAAATTGAACATCGGAGCGGTCAGGCACACAGGGGTGATTCCGCCTGCGCCGCGAGCGCACGAAATTTAATCATCAGAAATTTACTCATCATTAATTGCGGCTACGGCTTTTTAGGCGTTAGGTCGCAGGATTGCCTCACCTGATTGAGATCGAGGCCGGCGGGAGAAAATTCCGCGATTTCCGGTCCGTAGCGGCCGCGAATCTCTACGTTAAAAACATGGGCGCCGAGAAGTTCGCGGGTCGTTCCTTTATCCATGGAGAGAAATCGGTCGCGTACCCAATTCCAGCCGTGGTTGCTGTGGGCGCCGTCGACGCGGACCATAACTTCCATCTGCGGCTGTCCCCAAAAACCGGGTCGGTTAGGCGGACCAAGGCGAATGCCCGGGTTGAAATCGGCATAAGTATATTTGCCACTCGTGCAGGTGAGTTCGATTCGAGGTTTGTAACCGCGATCTTCGCTCAGGTAGTTGTTGGATAGCAGCTCGAATCGAGCGTTCTTCGCGCCGGTCATTTTGTCTTCGGAATGAAAGACGGTCCAAGTACCGCCAGCACTGACGCCGGCGCTCTCGTTTTGATAACCATCCGGACCCTGGGCGCTCGAAGAAATCGTAAATGCGGCAGCGAGTACAAAAAGGGAAAGGACGACATTGCGTAGCCTACGAATAGCAAAAGATGCTCTCAAGCTTTCCTCCAAATTAAGACACTACTATGCCTATCTAAAATCAACACGGAAAGCAAGAAAGAGTTGCGCGGATTTTAGCGGTACTGGGGTCGACATCAGAGTCATCAGGATTGGCAACTTTTGTACGAAGGTTCGTTTATGAAGGTAGCTTGCAGAAACTGTTCAGGAAGGCCGCTAAGGAAGCGCGTACAATTTGAAATGGCATGGGTTCTTCCCCCACTTTGCCGTCCTCTCTTGCCCGCAAGCAGGTCCGCGTGCGCGGACTGGTTCAGGGCGTGGGCTTCCGTCCATTTATATACAATCTAGCGCACAGTCTGGGCCTCTCAGGACATGTACTGAATTCGACCTCGGGAGTAACTATTGAGATTGAAGGCGCGGAAGATGCGCTGCACGAATTTTTGCATCGTCTGCAAACCGAATCTCCTGCCCTGTCTGACATTCAAGAAATAAGCGTCGCCGAGGTGGAGGCTCTGGGCAACGTGGGATTTGATATTCGCGACAGCCGGGAAGAGTCGGATGAGTTCTGTCTGATATCGCCCGATGCGGCGACCTGTGCGGATTGTTTGGAGGATTTCACCGGCCGGTCAAATCGGCGATTTTTGTATCCGTTCACAAATTGCACGAACTGCGGACCGCGCTACACGATCGTCAATGACGTTCCCTACGACCGTCCTAAGACGACGATGGCGGCGTTTGCAATGTGTGAGGGTTGCCGGGCGGAATATTTAGATCCGAGGAACCGGCGATTTCATGCGCAGCCGAATGCGTGCGCGGTGTGTGGTCCGGCACTGGCGCTGGTGAAGAATGGGGAGTCCGAGCCTAAGCAGTTCGACGCATCGCGTACTGCGGATATTTTATGCGAGGCGCGACGGTTGTTGCGCGCGGGTTCCATTCTAGCGGTCAAGGGATTGGGCGGATTCTTGCTGGCGTGCGACGCTGAAAACGACGGCGCAGTGCGGGAACTGCGAATGCGCAAACGAAGAAGCGACAAACCGTTCGCGTTGATGTCCCGGGATGTGGATGCGGTCGATAAATTTTGTTTGGTTTCTGAGATTGACCGGGTTGCGCTGACGAGCTTGCGACGGCCAATTGTGGTTCTCCCGCGCCGTTTTGAGAGCTCGATTTCCGAGCAAGTAGCCCCTGGGAACAACACCATCGGGGTCATGCTGCCTTACACTCCGCTGCATTACTTATTGTTTGGAGATTCGGCGAATGAGCCTTCAGCTTTTTCGGCTTTGGTGATGACGAGCGGGAACATCAGCGAAGAACCGATTGTGGTTTCCAATGAACAGGCACTGCGGGAGTTGCGGACAGTTGCGGATTGGTTCGTGCTGCACAATCGCGATATTTACATGCGGGTGGACGACTCCGTTGTCCGCACGTTCCACGGACGAGAGCGCGTGCTGCGGCGGTCGCGGGGATTCGTTCCACAGCCGGTTGATTTGGGGATTTCCCTTTCCGAAATTCTCGCTTGCGGAGCGGAACTGAAAAATACTTTCTGCTTGACGAAGGGCCACTACGCCATCCTGAGCCAGCATATTGGCGATCTCCAAAATTACGAGACCTTGCAGTTCTTTCAGGAAACATTTGAGAATCTGAAAAAGCTTTTCCGGGTCGAACCTGAGGCGGTGGCTTATGATTTGCATCCTCTTTATATGAGTTCGCGCTTCGCGCAGACGCTGCCAATCGAACGCAAAATCGCAGTGCAACATCATCACGCCCATATCGCGAGCTGCATGGCGGAAAATCATTTGCAGGGGGAAGTAATCGGCGTCGCCTTTGATGGAACGGGATACGGCACCGATGGGCAAATTTGGGGTGGGGAGTTTCTCGTCGCAGATTTCGGCGGATTCAAGCGTCAGGCGCATTTTCGATATGTCCCGCTTCCCGGCGGGGACGCGGCGGTGCGCCAACCATGGCGAATGGCGCTCAGCTATTTGAGAGATAGGTATGGCGCGAACATACCACGGGTGGCTTTCTTAAAATCCATTCCCGAAAAACAGATTGCGCTGGTAGACGCCATGCTCGCTCGCGGCATCAATACCATTAAGACCTCTTCTTGCGGCCGATTATTTGACGCCGTTGCTTCGCTGATCGGTCTGCGGCATGAGGTCAACTTCGAGGGGCAAGCGGCGATCGAACTGGAAGCGATCGCCATGGACGGCGTGAATGAGGAGTATCCCTTTCGCTTGGACGAAGGCGATTCCGTTGAGATCGATTTCCGGGCGACGATCGAAGCTATTGTGCAAGATCTAGATCACGCGAAGACGCGACCTTATATATCTTCCTGTTTTCACAATACTGTTGCGCGAGCGACGGTGGAAATGTGCCGCTGGATTCGCGAAGATACAAAGCTGAATCGCGTCTGCCTGAGCGGCGGAACCTTTCAAAATCATTATCTGCTGGATCGTGCCGTGAATTGGCTGCGGGAAGCGGACTTTGAAGTATTTTTTCTCTCCACGGTTCCGGCCAACGATGGCGGCATTTCGTTGGGGCAAGCAGTCATAGCGAACGAACTCTTGCGGAACGGAGATTTTCATGTGCCTGGCAATTCCCGGTAAAGTCGTGGAGTCGTTCGATAAGAACGGCATGCGGATGGCGAGGGTGCAGTTCGGCGGCATCGTGCGCGAAGCCTGTCTCGAATATGTGCCCGATACAAAAGTCGGCGAATATGTTTTGGTTCACGTCGGATTTGCGATCAGCAAGGTAGACGAAGAAGAGGCGCATCGAACTTACGACCTATTGCAAGAGATGGATCAACTGAATGAGCTCGAAGCGCCCGTGGTCGAGGAGGTTGGGTCGCGAAAGGAGGATGCATGAAGTATCTCGACGAATATCGCGATGGCACTATCGCGCGCAAACTTGTGGACGAAATTCACCGCATGCAGACGCGGCCGTGGGTCATCATGGAAGTCTGCGGGGGGCAAACTCATTCGATTGTGAAGCATGGCGTAGATCACCTCTTGCCCGAAGGAATTGAGTTAGTGCACGGCCCGGGATGCCCGGTTTGTGTCACGCCGCTGGAGATGATCGACAAGGCGCACGCTATTGCTCAAAGTCAGGATGTGATTTTCTGTTCTTTTGGCGACATGCTGCGCGTCCCCGGCTCGGACGGCGATTTGTTTACGATCAAATCCAAAGGCGGGGATGTGCGTGTGGTCTACTCTCCGCTCGATTGCCTGAAAATTGCGCGAGCGAATCCCGACAAAAAAGTGGTTTTCTTTGCCATTGGTTTTGAAACCACCGCGCCCGCCAATGCGATGCTGGTATGGCGCGCGCAGCAGGAAGGTGTGAAAAATGTTTCCATTTTAGTTTCGCATGTGCTCGTGCCGCCTTCGATTGCGGCGATTTTGCAATCTCCGCAAAATCGCGTGCAAGGCTTTCTTGGCCCCGGCCACGTGTGCGCCATTATGGGTTATCGCGAATACGAACCGCTCAGCGCGCGCTTTAAAGTCCCCATAGTAATTACAGGATTCGAACCGCTAGACATTCTGCAAGGAACCTTGATGACGATTCGCCAGCTCGAAACCGGACGCGCCGAGGTTGAGAACCAATATTCGCGAATCCTGGATCGCGATGGAAATATTCCGGCGCAAAAATTGGTGGCGAATGTTTTTGAAATCGGCGACCGCAAATGGCGCGGTGTGGGCACGATCCCTAAGAGCGGCTATAAGCTGCGCTGGGAATTCAAAGATCACGACGCCGAAAAACTATTCGACGTAAAAGAAATCGACACGCACGAGCCGGATGTCTGCATCAGCGGCCAGATTCTGCGAGGCATCAAGAAGCCGCATGATTGCCCGGCCTTCGGAACGCTTTGCACTCCGCAGAAGCCGCTGGGCGCGACGATGGTTTCCGCCGAGGGCGCATGCGCCGCCTATTATGCGTATGGACGTCATCTGCAAAAAGAAAAAGCTAAGAGTAAAGAAGCGGCAATGGCGATTTCTCTAGGAGGCGCCGCGTGAGTCAACTCAATATCGCAGCGAGCCAGGTCAGCGAGTTTCCCATCGATCCTTCATGGCGTGAGAAGGTCATGCACAAGTGCAAGGAATCGGTCGAGATCAAGCAGACGTTCTTTGAGAAATACGCAGATGTGATCGGCATCCTGAGCCAAAAGATGGCGGAGCGCTTTCGCGCTGGCCATCGCCTGTGGGTAATGGGAAACGGGGGCAGCGCTTGCGACGCTCAGCATATTGCAGTTGAATTTATTCATCCCATTATCGAAAAGCGGCGCGCGCTGCCAGTGTTCGATCTCGTGAGTCAGATTCCAGTGCTGACGGCAATCTCCAACGATAAAGATTTCGCGCGCGTATTCGTCGATCAAATTGATTTGTGGGGACAACCCGGCGACATGGCGATTGCACTTTCGACCAGCGGTAATTCTCCCAACCTGATTTATGCGCTGGAATCAGCCCGCCGCAAAGGCATGTTAACCATTGCATTCTCGGGCAAAGACGGCGGTCGCATGCAGGACGCGGCCGAGTATTGTTTCACCGTGCCGAGTTACAGCATCCACAGAATTCAAGAATCGCACGTGGCGCTGCTGCATATTTTGTGGGATCTGACGCATGTCGCGATGGGCGAAGAAGACGTTATCTAATTTGCGTGGGTACAGCCGCCCTGAGGCTATACGTTCGGGAATACAAGGACGATGAGCGAAGCGCCTTTAATATTCGGGTCGTGCCCAATCCCGATTTTCGAGCACAAAAATATCGTGCTGGGACACGGCAGCGGCGGCAAGTTGACCGCCGAACTCATCGACAAAATATTTCTCTCCGCATTCGCCAACCCGATTCTGGATAAATTAGACGATCAGGCTGTTCTGCAAATAAACGGAGCGCGACTAGCGTTCACGACGGATTCTTTCGTCGTCACGCCAATTTTCTTTCCCGGCGGAGACATTGGCCGGTTGGCGGTCAACGGAACAGTCAATGATCTCGCGATGAGCGGGGCACGTCCGCTGTATCTGGCCGCCGCATTCATTCTGGAGGAGGGTTTGCCTTCGGACGAATTGCAGCGTGTAGTCGAATCCATGCGCGATGCTGCGAACGAAGCCGGAGTGCAATTCGTGACCGGCGACACGAAAGTTGTGAACCGCGGCAAAGGTGACAAGGTTTTCATCACGACCACGGGCATCGGCGTGATCGAGGGTGCGGTAAACATCTCCGCCGACCGCGCCATCCCCGGAGACAAAATCATCGTAAGCGGCTTTATTGGCGATCACGGTATGGCGATTATGTCTCAGCGCGAGAACCTGGAGTTCGAAGGGGCGATCGAAAGCGACTGCGCTCCGTTGCACGGCCTTGTAGCGGCGATGATGGAAGCAGGTGCGGAAAACATTCATTGCTTGCGCGATCCCACGCGGGGAGGGGTCGCGACCACACTCAACGAAATCGCGACGCGCTCGCGAGTCGGCATGAAGTTAACGGAGCAATCGATTCCGGTGCGCGAAACGGTCAAAGGCGCGTGCGAAATTCTGGGGCTCGATCCTTTATACGTGGCGAATGAAGGAAAACTGATCGGCATTGTGGGTGGCAGTGCCGCTGACAATATACTGCGGCAGATGCGAAAGCATCCTTATGGAGAACAGGCCACGATTATTGGCGAGATCGTCGCAGAACACTCCGGGATGGTATTGATGAAAACCGAGATCGGCGGCACGCGAGTGCTGGACGTAATGTTCGG
Organism: uncultured Acidobacteriaceae bacterium; assembly: GCA_963849315.1. GTDB lineage: Bacteria > Acidobacteriota > Terriglobia > Terriglobales > Acidobacteriaceae > PALSA-188. The sequence continues at coordinate 508,113 of CAWKGT010000003.1, forward strand.
CGAACAGTTGCCAAGAATCTGCTGATTGGCTCGTACAGTTGATTCTGTATTTTGCATGTAAGAGACGTTTTCCTCAACTGCATCGGTGTAGACTGCATTCGTTCGTGAAATCTGGATGTGATGATTTCGAACCTCCGTCGCGTGGTTCTTCAGAAAGTTTCCAGTAAGTTCAAGCCCAATCTGTATTTTCCTTCAGCCGCAAAATTAATCAAAAATTCGCAAGAGTTTTATGGCGTCTTCAGTCGTAATAGCGGAAGCGTTCGATCTTTTGCAAAATTCGTAGAAAGTTAAGGAGGTTAGTTCATGCCCGCACCAGCGACTCCGATTACGAAAGGCGCGAAGCCATCGCCGGTTAAGGAAGTTCACATTGTCTGGATCACGGCTGGCTTGAGCTGCGACGGCGATTCAGTCTCGGTAACCGCCGCCGAACAGCCCAGCATTGAAGACGTTTTACTCGGCGCGATTCCCGGATTGCCAAAGGTGTATTTGCACAATCCCGTGCTGGCTTACGAAGTCGGGGACGACTTCATGAAATATTTCTACCAGGCGGAAGAGGGAAAGCTCGAGCCATTTGTTTTGGTGGTTGAGGGATCCATTCCTAACGAGAAGATTAAACGCGAGGGCTATTGGGCCGCGATGGGAACGAATCCCGTTACCGGCCAGCCAATCACGACATGTGAGTGGATCGATCGCCTGGCTCCGAAAGCACTGGCCGTAATCGGCGCCGGTACGTGCGCCACATACGGTGGCATTCATGCCATGGCGGGCAATCCGACCGGCGCAATGGGACTGGCGGATTACCTGGGATGGAAGTGGCGCTCGAAGGCCGGCCTGCCGATTATCAACGTGCCGGGATGTCCGGTGCAGCCAGATAACTTCATGGAGACGGTTTTGTACCTCCTGTATCAAGTCGCGGGGCTCGCGCCCATGATTCCGCTGGATGATCAACTGCGCCCGACATGGTTGTTTGGAAAAACGGTGCACGAAGGTTGCGATCGCGGTTCTTACTATGAACAGGGCGACTTCGCTTTGGAATACGGTTCGCCGAAATGTTTAGTGAAGCTGGGTTGTTGGGGTCCGGTGGTGAATTGCAACGTGACCAAGCGGGGATGGATGCGCGGCATCGGCGGGTGCCCCAACGTCGGCGGCATTTGCATTGGCTGCACTATGCCCGGCTTTCCTGACAAATTCATGCCTTTTATGGATGAGCCGCCGGGCGCCAGAATGTCAACTTTGTTCGTAGGCAAGTATGGCAAAGTCATTCGCGCTTTGCGCAGCATTACGAACTCCACAGTCAATAAGGAACCCAAGTGGCGGCATCGCGGTCCAGCCCTCACTACTGGCTACGAACAGGGAAACATTTACGCTCGCCACTAACCAGACGAAAGGATAACTCGCAATGGGCACAACAACGGAAGTAATGCCGCAAACTCCGACGAAAAAGCGGAACCTGGTCGAAATGAATTGGGATCCGATCACGCGGATAGTGGGCAGCCTCGGAATTTTTACCAAAATTGATTTTGAAAATAAAGAGGTCGCGGAATGTTACAGCACGTCGTCCATCTTCCGCGGCTACAGCATTTTCATGAAGGGTAAAGATCCGCGCGACGCTCATTTCATCACCAGCCGCATCTGCGGAATTTGCGGAGATAACCATGCCACTTGCGCTGTCTACGCGCAGAACATGGCGTTTGGCGTGAAGCCGCCGGCTTTGGGTGAATGGATTGTCAATCTGGGCGAAGCTGCGGAATATATGTTCGACCACAATATATTTCAGGACAATCTTGTCGGAGTAGATTTCTGCGAGCAGATGGTGAAGGAAACTAATCCCGGAGTATGGGAAAAGGCGCAGAAGAAGGTCTGCCCAAACGCAGCGAAACACGGCTATAGAACGGTCGCCGACATCATGAAGGCGCTCAATCCATTTACTGGCGAGTTCTATCGCGAAACGCTGGCGATGAGCCGGATGACGAGGGAGATGTTTTGCTTGATGGAAGGCCGCCATGTGCACCCGTCAACGTTGTATCCCGGAGGGGTGGGCACCGTCGCAACTATCCAACTGTTCACTGACTATCTGGTGCGGCTGATGAAGTATGTCGAATTCATGAAGAAAGTTGTGCCGTTGCACGACGATCTTTTTGATTTCTTCTACGAAGCGATGCCGGGCTACGAAAAAGTTGGACAGCGCCGAATCCTGCTCGGCTGTTGGGGATCGTACAACGATCCGGATTATTGCGACTACGATTACAAGCACATGTCTGAGTGGGGACGAAAGATGTTCGTCACTCCGGGCGTCGTGGTCGATGGCAAGCTCGTCACCAATGACCTCGTCGACATCAATCTGAACATGAGGATATTGCTGGGCAGTTCTTATTACGACGACTGGCAAGATTCAGAAATGTTCGTGAAAAAAGATCCACTGGGTAATCCCGTGGATCGCAAACATCCCTGGAACCAGAGCACCATACCGCGGCCACAGAAGCGTGATTTCAAAGGGAATTACACGTGGGTGATGTCGCCGCGCTGGCTCGATAAGCGCACGGGCGAACATCTTGCGCTTGATACCGGCGGTGGACCGATTGCCAGACTTTGGTCAACTGCGTTGTCGGGACTGGTTGATATCGGTTACATCAAAGCCACCGGAACCAGCGTGAAAATAAATCTTCCGAAAACTGCTCTGCTGCCCGAAGCTGAATTCGAATGGAAGATTCCGAAGTGGAGCAACACCATAGAACGTGATCGCGCGCGAACATATTTCCAGGCATACGCTGCCGCAACGGCGTTGCATTTCGTGGAGAAGGCGCTGGAAGAAATGCGCGCTGGACGCACGAAAACTTGGTCCGATTTCACCGTCCCGGAAGAAGCGATCAGTTGCGGCTTCCACGAGGCGGTTCGCGGAGTGTTGTCCCATCACGTGGTGATTCGTGATGGCAAGATTGCGAATTATCATCCTTATCCTCCAACGCCGTGGAACGCGAATCCTCGCGACATCTACGGCACGCCGGGTCCGTATGAAGATGCGGTGCAGAACACGCCAATCTTTGAGGAAAATGGTCCCGACAAATTTAAGGGGATCGATATCATGCGCACGGTGCGGAGCTTCGATCCCTGCCTGCCGTGCGGCGTGCACATGTTCCTGGGCAACGGCAAAGTGCTGGAGACAAAGCATTCGCCAATGTTCGGTGTGGCGGGAGCAAAATAGCGAATGCCAGAGAAGCGCGAATTTCAGGCACGCACTGAACGAATCGAAGAACTGGTCCGGATACTCGAGGGCGCTGAAGACCCAAAGCTGCATGCGGTCGCCCTCGAGTTGATGCAATCGGTTATGGAACTCCACGGTGTTGGCCTGCAAAAAATGCTGGAAATCGTTTCGCGCGCTCCACAGGGCGAGTCTTTAATTGAGGAATTCATAAAGGAAGAACTGATTTCCAGCTTGCTACTGTTGCACGAACTTCATCCGGATGACATGGAAACTCGCGTGCTTCACGCGTTGGATAAATTGCGTCCCGCGTTGCAATCTCAAAGCGCGGACGCGGAATTGCTTGGCGTAGAGGACGGAGTGATTCGACTGCGCGTTCACGCGACCAGCGGCGGTGGCTGCCATTCGCCGTCGGCGGCTGCGCTGAAAAGCGAAGTCGAAGACGCGATTTATCAGGCGGCGCCTGACGCACTACAAGTCACGACAGAGGAAGTTGAGCATGCTCGACCGGCGCAACTTGTCACCTTGAAATAATTGAGGAGGAATTATGGTAATGCAAGATACGACCCCCGATTCACCGTCGCACACTCCAGGAACGCATCGCGGAGAAGATTGGTCAAAGAATGAGAAGGAACCGGGGCGCGAAGGCGCCGGGCGAACTGCGAGAGATTCCACTGGAATCAACTCCGACAAACGCCGCCCTATCGACCCCCGAATGCCGGAGATGCCGCCGGCATAGCAACCTTGCAAAGCTTCCACAATGAGCAATGGACTCACTAACGGGCCGGTGCGGGAGAGTGCCTTTGCCACATTGCGAAAGTTTGCCAGGCCGCGTTCGAACGCAGAACGGTGCGAATTGTGCAGCCTGGTATTGGCCGAAGAACATCCTCATCTGCTTGAACTCTCTACCCGCAAAATTCAATGCGCGTGCGATCCATGCGCTATTCTATTCAGCGATCGAACTGATGGCCGTTATCGGCGGGTGCCGCGCCGTTTCCGGTTACTCAGCGATTTTCAGATAACGGATGAACAGTGGGAATCGCTAATGCTTCCCATCAATCTGGCTTTTTTTTATCGCGAGAACGCTAACGCGCGCGTGATCGCCATGTATCCCAGCCCAGCCGGGGCCACCGAATCGTTGCTCAGCCTGGAAGCCTGGGCCGATCTTGAACATGAAAACCCGGCGCTGAAAAAAATGGAGCCGGACGTTGAGGCTCTGCTGGTGAACCGCGTCGGAGCGACTGCTGATTATTATTTGGTTCCCATTGATGAGTGTTATCGCCTGGTCGGATTGATACGATCCAATTGGCGGGGACTTTCCGGTGGCAAAGAAGTATGGAAAGAAATAAAGGAATTTTTTATCCAGCTCAGAAGAAAAAGCGGAGTGCCGCAGGAGGTGTGATTGCCTGATTTGCAATTTCAGATCGAGGGATCGGAAGCGATTGTGCACTCCGCAACGCCAATCCTCGCGCTAAAGTTGAAAATCAGCAATCAGCCCCCGGAGCAAATCGTCCATTCGCTGAGTTTGCGGTGCCAGGTGCAGATTGAGCCAAGCCGTCGCCGATATGAGAAGGAAGAAAAGGCCGACCTTAAAGATCTTTTTGGAGAGCCCGAGCGCTGGGGACGAACTGTGCGCCCTTTTTTATGGATGAACACCAGCGTTTCAGTTCCCGAGTTTTCCGACGTCACCGTCGTCGATCTGCAACTGCCGTGCACTTTCGATTTCAATGTAGCCGCAACCAAATATTTTCATGCGCTTGCGGACGGGGAAGTCCCGCTCTGCGTGATGTTCAGCGGAACCGTTTTTTACGGTGACGCCGATAGCCTGTTGCAGGCGATGCAAATCCCATGGGATCGCGAAGCGAATTACCGGTTGCCGGTCGCGACCTGGAAGAAAATGATGGACATGCATTATCCCAACACGGCTTGGCTTTGCCTCCAACGCGACGCGTTCGAACGTCTTTACCGGTATAAAGTTCAACATGGGCTCCCCACATGGGAAGAAGCGATTGAGCGCCTGATTCTTGCTGAAGAAGAAGTGAAAATATGAATTTCGACTCAGTAGAGAAAATTGCGAGAGCCGTGCTGTATGAGGGATACATTTTATATCCCTACCGGCCGTCTTCGACCAAGAATCAGCAGCGCTGGAACTTTGGAACGCTCTACCCCCGCGAGTGGGCGGAACTGCAACGTCCCGCGGAATCATGCCGCATGATTACCGAATGCCTGATTCGCGCAAGCGATGCAGCGAAGCTCAACATTCGCGCCAGCTTTCTGCAATTCGTCCCTAAGACCGAGAGCTGGGAGCAAGGCATTGAGCGCTGGTCCGATCAAAATGAATTGGCATTATCCGCGCTGGGCGAAGGAACAACCTGGTTCAATCTAGCATTCCGCGAAACCAATAAGCCCGCTACCTTGAAGCCACTGCAAGGCAATCTTTCGCTAAAAGTGGAAGAGGTGCGAAAAGGGATTTACAGGCTTACCCTGGAATTGCTGAACAATACCCCGGTGCTCAACCCTAATGGCCTGACGCGTACTGCTATGCTTTTAGAGTCCATGATCTCCGCGCATTTGCTGCTCGGAATCGAAAATGGAGAATTTATTTCGCTGCTGGATCCTCCAGAAGAATTGCGAGAAGCCGCACAGGAATGTCAGAACGTTGGAGCTTTTCCTGTGCTGGTGGGAGAAGAGGGCGAGCGAGCGATGATGTTGTCGTCGCCAATCATTCTTTATGACTATCCGCAGATCGCACCGGAAAGTTCGGGCGACTTCTTCGATGGCACCGAAATGGACGAGATGCTGGCGCTGCGGGTTATGACCTTGAGTGAAGAAGAAAAACAAGTCATGCGCAATGGTGATGAGCAGGCGCGGCGCATCCTGGAGCGAACCGAATTACTGCCGGAAGGGCATTGGATGAAAATTCACGGCGCGATTCGCGGCATGCGGCGCGTAGAAGATGATGAATCGCAGGATTGAATATGAATAGCGATTGGGATCCGCTTGCCGAAAAACTCGCGCCGGAAAGCATCATTGTCTTCGGCGTGGAACTCCGCAAAGGAAGCCGTGTCCGCCTCTGGCCGCAGAAGTCCGCCGATATCATGGATATGGCGCTGAAAGGCAAGGTCGCGATCGTCGAAGCGATTGAGCAGGATTACGAGGATCAGGTTCACCTCGCGGTGGTAATAGAAGACGACCCGGGGCGGGAATTCGGAATGCTGCGGCAGCCGGGACATCGTTTTTTCTTTTCGCCGGAAGAAGTTGAGCCCGTGGAAATGGATAGTAAAGCGTCAGTGTGAAGGCCGAATTATTATGGCGAGCGCTCGAGTTCTAATCGCTGGCATCGGTAACATTTTCCTGGGCGATGACGCTTTCGGAGTTGAGGTAGTTCGTGCGCTTTCCGCTCGCACTATCCCTGGCGATGTTTTGGTGAAGGATTTCGGCATCCGTTCTTTTGATCTCGCCTACGCGCTGCTTGATCCTTGGGAAGCGATTATCCTCATTGATGCACTCCCGCGCGGAGAGGCTCCGGGCACGCTTTACACGCTGGAGATTGATTCCGCAGACTTTGCCGGCGCGGCGGAGGCGCCCGATGCGCACAGCATGAATCCGGTAAAAGTTCTGCAACTCGCACAAACCAGCGGTAGAGTGACGGCGCGAATTTACGTCGTGGGGTGTGAACCTGGGGATTGTGGAGGCGAGGAAGGGCGCATGGGCCTGACTCCCGCGGTGAGCGCGGTAATTGAAACTGCTGCGGAAATGGCGAGAGAATTAGCACAACGAATTTTCGCTGAAAAGACACTTACTGCTGTACGGTAGAATCTGGAAAGGATAATCATGAAAAGCAAACTGATCTGGACGGCGCTTTCCCTCGTAGTAGTTGGCGTTTTGATTTCGGCAGCTCCCGATCTCAGGCGCTACTACAAAATCAGCTGCATGTAGCGATGCACGAACTTTCCATCGCATTGAGCATGATCGACGGCGTGCTGGAAGAGGCCGGGAAACGTGGCGGACCGAAAGTTGAAGCTGTCCACCTGAAGCTGGGTGTGTTCTCCGGCGTGGACGAGGATGCTTTACGCTTTTCCTATGGCCTCGCATGCGAGGGGACGTTACTCGAAGGGTCGAGACTGCTGATCGAAAAAATTCGGCTGCTGATCTATTGCCCAAAGTGTGAGATGGAAATCGCTGCGCAATCCGAATATCAGCTTTGCTGCTCGATTTGTCTCACTCCTGCCGAGCGGATTGTGCATGGACAGGAAATGGAAGTGACCGGCTTGGAGATTGCAGCGTGAACACACGGCTAATCGAAGTCCGGCAAAAAGTTCTAAAGCAGAATGACCTGCTGGCGCGCACACTACGCGAGCAATTTCACGAGGCCGGAGTCTTGGTCACCAGCTTGGTATCAAGCCCCGGTTCCGGTAAGACTACATTCCTCGAAAAGTTGCTCGGCAAGCTCGCTAAGGATCATCGCGTAGCCGCCCTGGTGGGCGATTTGGCAACCGAGAATGACGCTGCAAGGCTGTCGCGGGCGACTCCGCAAGTCCGGCAAATTACCACCGGAACCATCTGCCATCTCGATGCGGAGATGATTCAAAAGGCGCTCGCAGGCTGGGATTTGCAAGAGCTGGATTTTTTATTCATCGAAAATGTCGGTAACCTGGTCTGCCCATCCAGCTACGACTTGGGAGAAGACGTGCGGCTGGTCTTGCTTTCGGCCACCGAAGGCGAGGATAAGCCGCTAAAGTATCCGACGATTTTCAATACCGCCGACGTTGCGATCGTCACGAAAATGGATTTGGCCACAGCCGCGGAATTCGACTTGAAAGCGGCGCGGCGGAATATCCAGAGTGTGCGGCCGGGAATGCGAATATTCGAAGTATCGGCGAAGACCGGCGAGGGATTGGACGAGGTCGCCGATTTCCTGAAGCTAACAGTAGCGCAGCCGGCATCGGCAGGCTGACTTTCGATAAACGCGAACGCTTCAGAATGGAAAACAAAAATTGGCCTGTCCGTTTTTTGTGCCCACCGAAAAATGCGAGGACATAGCATGGCTGCATCCTTCCCGGTTGCCTCTGGGAGGAGGTTGGAACGGCCATTGCGGCGCCCCGGGCCATGAAGGATTCTCTCCGACACGAGAAGAAATAAAAGAGCTTTGCAATTTGGGATACGCGGCTACGTGTACGCGGCTGCCGGATATTCGCGACTATGACGCCGTGCGTTTCGCGGTCGTCCGGCATTCGGATTCCTGCCTGATACTGTCGTTCGTTTTTGAATTCCAGCACCGCCCTGCGGGTCATGGCACTTTGGAATACGCAATTGCCACTCGTCAATGGAGACGCACTCATCCTGATGAACGCGTTCAGAGAATGGCGGAATGCTACGTTCAATCTTATTTGTCGCGTAAGATCGGATCTGCCGACGCCAGCACTAAAAATGCCGCCGATTAAGCAAGAGGACACATGCCAGAAAATGACTATCTGATGTTGCCGCGTCCGGTTCGCGATTCACAATCGGAGATGACAGAGATCGTTCTGCCTAACGATGCGAATCCTCTGAACAATTTGCTGGGCGGGCGACTGATGCATTGGATCGATCTAGCCGGCGCGATGGCAGCCCATCGGCATTCGAGAAACTATGTGGTCACGGCCGCGATTGATCACCTCGATTTCTGGGTTCCCGTGCACGTGGGGGACTTGGTCATCTTGCGTTCATCGATAAACCGCGTTTTTCATACTTCGATGGAAGTCGGGGTAAAAGTCGTCGTCGAAAATTACATTGTTGACACGAGCGAACATGTCAGTTCGGCTTATCTGACGTTCGTTGCCGTGGACGCCGGGGGAAGGCATTTGAAGGTTCCCGCAGTGATTCCCGAGACTCCAGACGAGCAGCGCCGCTATGAAGATGCCGGACGGCGCCGGGAAATTAGGCGCGCCGAATTGGAACGCCGCCGCAATCGCAGCGAAACGTAGTGGTGGGAATAGGATCGCGTCCACACCGGGCGAGGACGCCCGTCTCTCCATCCGAAATCAACTGTATAATCGCATTATTCTTCTTATTTAAGTGAAAGGTAATCCTTGAACGCATCCATGCCACCACGTCCCAGTCAGCAGCCACCCGCGCCGCAGCCTTTGCCTGGCGTGGATGCCATTGTGGCCGTCGGATCCGGCAAAGGAGGCGTTGGCAAGACGACGCTGGCGGTGAATCTCGCACTCGTACTGGCAAAACTCGGGCATAAAGTTGGACTTTTAGACGCCGATGTTTATGGTCCCAATGTTCCGCTTATGCTCGGAATCAACGCGCAGCCCAAGGTGCTCGGCGATAACCGCATCGAACCGCTCGAAGCGCACGGATTGAAAGTCATCTCCGTTGGCTTTTTAAATCCCGGAGACAAGCCGTTAATCTGGCGCGGCCCCATGTTGCATTCGATTATCAAACAATTTTTAGGATCGGTGGTTTGGGGAGAATTGGAGTACTTAATCGTCGATTTGCCGCCAGGAACGGGAGACGTCGCGCTCTCTTTGATTCAGACAGTTCCGCTCAGCGGAGCGATTGTGGTATCGACTCCCTCCGATGTGTCGCTTCAGGACGCGCGCAAGGCAATCGAAATGTTTCGCCAGATGAAGGTCGACATCGTAGGGATGGTGGAGAACATGAGCTATTTCACTTGTCCCCATTGCCATAATGAGATTGACATCTTCTCCCGCGGAGGCGCGGAAAAAACCGCTGCCCAATTCGACGTGGAATTCCTGGGCAATATTGAATTGGATCCGGAAATTCGCAAAGGTGGCGACGCCGGCAAACCGACCGTATTGCAAGGCGAAGATTCGGCCCACGCCAAATCCCTCTTCGCATTTGCCCGGAACGTAGTGAAGCGTATGGATGAAATCAAAGCGACATCTACCGAGAGCGTAATACAAATTCAATAGGCGTTGGTTCCCTGCCAACCGTTTGAGCATCCATATATATCAGGGATGCTGGGAATAGCCTTCTTGACAGCCCTTTGCGCCATTCCTAGAATTGGTACAGTCGGAGAGCTGTAACAGGAATTGTAAGTTTTTGGATATAAAGTAGTTACATTTGGGGAACTGCGTTCGAAGATAGCCAGCCAAGTAACCCCTCTCCTGATAGCTTGAAACCAAGACAAAGTAACAAGACGAAGTGTTGTGACATTTAATTGATATGCAGCCTGGAACTCCAATTGGCGAACGTGGACGCGAAATCCTAACCGCCATCGTCGAGACATTTATCGCTACCGGGGAGCCGGTCGGCTCGCGGACGTTGGCGCGCTCCAATCGCGAGGGGCTTAGTCCGGCGACAATTCGGAATGTGATGGCTGACCTGGCGGATGCGGGATTCCTGGAGCAGCCGCATACCTCCTCGGGAAGAGTGCCCAGCACAGAAGCATACCGCTATTACGTGGAGCAGATCACGGGCGAGGCCCGTCTATCGGATCAGGATCAGAACATTATTCAAGGCTCCTTGAAAGGCGTTACCGATGTTCAGGAATTCATGGAGCGCACGTCGCACGTGCTCTCCTTGATTTCGCGGAATGTAGGGGTCGCGGTGGCGATTCGCGGTCCGAAGAACGCCCTCGACCATGTTTATTTCTCGCGGCTCGGGGATCAGAAAGTGTTGGCTGTCGTGGTCACGAAATCGGGATTGGTGCGCGATCGAGTGCTGCGATTGGATTTGCCCCAATCCGAACTGGATGCGGCCGCCCGATATATCAACGAAAACTTTCGAGGATGGACCATGGAAGCGTTGCGAGTGGAACTCGCACGGCGGCTGGAGCAGGAGCGCAATGAATATGACCGGCTCATGACTTCGGTGGCGCAACTCTACCGTCAGGGCGCGCTGGTCGCCGAGGATGCAACGCAAACGGTATTTGTGGAAGGCACGGCGAACCTGGTATCGGGTGAGAGGGACCGGGACCGGCTTCAGGAGCTTTTGAAGACTCTGGAAGAGAAACAGAAGCTGGTCGAACTGCTCGGTGCATACCTGGACGCCAAACAAGAAGCGGTGAGGGTCGTCATTGGGCTCGACGAGGCGATGCCCTCGATGCGCAACCTGGTATTAATCGGCGCCCCGGCCCGGGTCGGAGGCGAAGTTCGCGGTTCGCTGGCGGTGATTGGTCCCACCAGAATCGACTATGAAAACACGATGACCGCAGTTTCCTATATTGCGCGGCTTTTCGACAAAATTCTGAACGAAAGTGGTGAGTGAGTACGATGGCAAGACGAAACGGAAAATCAGAAGTAGAAACACCAGAACTCGACGCGGAGCGGGAACTCCCTTCATCGGACGGCGAAAACCTGGAATCCATCGAACCGTCTCCAGATGGCGAATCTGCGACTGCATATGAAAGTGAACTGCAAAAAGTAACCGCCGAGCGAAATACATTGCTCGACCGTCTGGCGCGGGCGCAAGCCGAATTCGACAACGCGCGGAAACGTGCGGCTCGCGAGCAGCAGGAGTACCGTGACTATGCGCAGGCCGATACGATTAAAGCGCTGTTGCCAATCCTGGATAGTTTTGAACGGGCGCTGCGGGCGAAGCCCAGCGGCGGCCCTCAAGATATCGAATTTCGTAACGGAATTGACCTGATCTACAAACAATTGCAGGATGCGCTCCTGAAACTCGGACTGCGCCCGATTGAGGCCGAGGGGCAGGCTTTCGATCCTCATGTGCATGAAGCCATTGAAATGGTCGATACCAATGACGCCGATGATCAAACCGTAATAAATGAACTGCAACGCGGATATAGATTGAAGGAACGATTGTTGCGCCCTGCCATGGTTAGGGTGGCGAGAAATCCAGGGCAATAATTATCAGACTGGGGGAAAGTTATTCTGACTAGCAATGTAAAACGCGATTATTACGATGTCCTAGGCCTGCCGCGCGGCGCGAGCGATCAGGAGATAAAGAGCGCTTACCGCAAGTTGGCCATGCAGTTTCATCCTGACCGCAATCCGAACAATCCGGATGCGGAGGAAAAATTTAAAGAGTGCAGCGAAGCCTATGCCATTTTGGCGGACAATGAAAAGCGCGCCCTTTACGACCGCTTCGGCCACGCCGGGGTGAGCAGTGCTCCGGGCGCGGGCGGCGCGGGCTTCGATCCGGCAATTTTCCACGATTTTGGCGATATCTTCGGTGACTTTTTCGGGTTCGGCGAAATTTTTGGCGGAGGCTCCCGCCGCCGCGGCCATGGCCAGCGCGGCGCCGACTTGCGCGAAGACATAACTCTCGAATTTGAGGAGTCGGTGTTTGGAACGGACACTTCGGTCACGGTTCGCCGTCATGAGACTTGCGAAGAATGTCGAGGCTCGGGAAGCGCTCCCGGAAAGGCGCCGGTTTCGTGCCGGACGTGCGGAGGACAGGGCCAGGTCCGCTATCAGCAGTCATTCTTAAGCGTGACTCGCACTTGCCCCACCTGCCAGGGGCTGGGAAGCGTGATCACCGATCCTTGCGCAAAGTGCAAAGGCGAAGGCCGCGTGCTGCGGCAAAAATCGGTCGACGCGAAAATTCCGGCCGGCGTTGAAGATGGCACCCGCATCCGCTTTACCGGCCTCGGCGAAGGTGGCGTTCACGGCGGACCCGCCGGTGATCTTTACGTTGTGCTGCACGTCAAACAGCACGAATTTTTCGAACGCGAAGGGAATGATCTACATTGCGTAATACCAATTTCGTTCACCCAGGCTGCGTTAGGCGCTGAAATATCCCTCCCCACCCTCGAAGGCGAACACAAGTTGAAGGTGCCAGAAGGCACGCAATCGGGCGCGCGAGCCCGGGTACGCGGCAAAGGAGTGCCGGTATTAAATGGTCACGGTAAGGGAGATTTATTTGTGGAGTTCCACGTTCAAACTCCGCAAAAGCTGAGCAAGCGGCATCGCGAACTGTTGCAAGAGTTAGAAGGCATCACCAAGATTGAGAACAGCCCGCGACATCGAACGCTGCTCGGCAAAGTGAAAGATATTTTCAGCTAACGTGCGATTAAGCAGTCGTTTGCGATGGCACACCATGAAGCTATGGCTGTCCGGCCCGTTATGATAAGTTCTGGGCTGAGGCGATTGTAAAAATGCGGTTGCGCCACTGCTTTTTATTTTGGCTCGTCCTTCTGTCTCCAGTTGCCGCGCTTTTTTGTCAAACCACATCCCCCGAATCAACGCCTGCTCGCTCCACATTTCAAACCAATGTGCGAGTTGTGGTGGTCGACGTAGTGGTCACCAACGGCAGGGGAGAGCCGGTGCAAGGCCTGCGGAAGGAAGATTTCCAGGTGCTCGAGGACGGTCATCCGCAGACACCGTCAACCTTTGAAGAGCACAAGGGGCAGGCATATGTGCCCGCAAAGCTGCCTCCCATGCCGGTTGGCGTTTTTACGAATTTTCCCGCCGCCACACCGCCGGATACGATCAATGTATTGTTGCTGGACGCGCTCAACACGCCCGTGGCGGATCAAGCCTACGTCCACTCGAGGATGGTCAAGTACCTCAAGAAAATTCAACCGGGAACGCATCTGGCTATTTTTACGCTGGCTTCGCAACTGAGGTTTATCCAGGGTTTTACGACGGATTCGTCGGTATTGCTCGCGGCTCTGAATGACAAGAAGAGAGGCACCGGTCCTCAGTTGTCGCCATTGCTTCGCGAGACCACCGAAGAAAATGCCGATCAGCAATTGTTGGCGGGTATGGCGGACGCGCAGGCATCGGCCGATTCCATCTCCGCATTGCAACAATTCCAGGCGGATACCGCCGTCTTTCAACTCGATTCGCGAATCATCATGACGCTACAGGCGTTTCAACAATTGGGTCACTATCTGGCGGGATTTCCCGGGCGGAAAAACATCATATGGTTTTCCAGTTCTTTTCCATTGAGCATTTTTCCCGATCCCACCCTTCAGGATTCGTTCGATATTTTGCGTCAGTATGGGGACTCGATCCGCGATACCGCAAATCTGCTTACGGACGCACAGGTGGCCATCTATCCAATCGCCGCCGAAGGTCTGGCAACGGATCCACTCTATGAGGCCAGCAGTTTGTCCGTAGGCGTAAACAACAGCCAGCAAGCCATACAACGCCAGAACCGGCAACTGCAAGATGGAAGCATTGCCCGGAATGCGAATCACGCCACCTCAGATGAAATAGCTAAAGATAGCGGAGGGGAAGCCTTTTACAACACCAACGGAATCAACGATGCCCTGGCCCACGTGATTCGCAATGGCTCGCGTTACTACACGATCACCTACAGTCCAAGTGACACAAGGATGGATGGTAGCTATCGGCACATTCAGGTCAAGACGAATGACAGCCGGTACAAACTTTCCTACCGCCGCGGCTACTTTACCGAGGATGCGAGGAAGCAGCCACCGGCACAGCCGCCTGATCCACTTGGCCCACTGATGGAACCTGGCATGCCCGCATTTACTCAGGTCATTTATAAGATGCGCGTGCTGCGCTCCGATTCGAAGCAAACGAACCCGGCGGAAGTGGCAGGAGATCGCACGAATCTTAAAGGGCCGCTCACGCGATATAGCGTTGACTTCGCGATTTCCACCAAGGACCTTAAATTTAAAACTACCGCCGATGGCATGTATCACGGCGATGTCGAGGTTTCGCTCGTGGCCTACGATCAGGATGGCAATCGGCTGAATTGGTTAACTCGAGATACGGTCATGTCGCTGAAACCGGAACTTTTTGCGTCGTTTGAGCAAGGAGGGGTTCAGTTACATCAGGATATCGACGTGCCGAAGGGAGGAATCTTTCTCCGCACCGGTGTCTACGATTCGGGATCGCACAAGGCGGGCACGCTCGAAATACCGTTGAGTGCGGTTCCAGCAGCGAAGTAGATCCAGTCCCCATTGTCCAATCGCATATTAGGTGGCCGCTCCGGCTACGTTGGAAAAGAGGCGCAACTGATTCAATCTTGGATAATTGCTGACGACCACCGAAAAATTACCGCTCAACCAGGGCCGCATCGCCAGTCTTAATTTTCACCGCGATATCGATGAAGGCTAACGCGGCGCGGCTCAGGGCCTTATCTTTGCGGAAAACAAGCGCCAGATCTCGGCGAATTTTGGCGTCGGCCAACGCCACCGTCGCCAGTACATTGGCGCGAACGTCTTCCTGCACATTGGATCGCGCGATGAAGCCCACGCCTACGCCAGCCGCTACGAAACGCTTTAATAACTCACTCGAATCGAGCTCCATAGCGTAGCGCGGTTTCAATTTGCGTTCATGAAATAGATTGTCCAGCCCATCCCGGGTGTGGCCCGCCTTGGGCATCACCAGTGGATAGTTCGCCACTTCCGCCACGGTCGCGGATTTTAGCTTTGCAATAGGATGGCGCGGCGTCGCAATAATCATGAGTTCGTCACGATGGATGAGCACGACGGTTAGACGGGGATCGCTCACCGGCAGAGACAGCACGCCAAAATCTACGGAATTGTCGATGATCGATTCAAGAATCTTGCCATAATCCGCGCGCTTGATATTTACCGCAACATCGGGATATTGCTTCTTGAATTCAGCGAAAACCTCGGGAAGGATATGGAGACAAGTGCCTTCGTTGGCGCCGACTATAATTTCTCCCCGTGGAACCCTTTCCGTCTCCGCAATTGCAACCAGCACAGCGCGGCGGGCGTCCAGCGTCTCCTCCGCATATCTTTGAAATAGTTTCCCGGCCGCCGTGATCGAAACTTTGCCGCCCGAGCGGTCCAGTATTTTGGCTCCGACCTCTTCCTCCAGCGACCGTATCTGCGACGAAATCGCAGGCTGCGTCCGGAAGCGCTTCTCGGCAGCTCGCGAGAAGCTGGACAAGCGGGCGACCTCGAGGAAAGTTTCTAGCTGATCAAAATCCATAAGAACGTTGCTTGATGTTTGCTTTTACGCGAAGCATAACCGCCGCTTATCGCCGCGATAAGAACATTAAATTTCCTGAAATAGCGCTCTGCGATTAAACTAGCGCGCCAGCTTAACGCAAAATTGTAGCAGGTGTACAATTTTTAGCATCCGGCGCGCGCCTTTCAAAGTGTTTTAGATTTTCCAATCGCCATTTTCGGGTCATTCCCAGGAGAGAGCATGTCTGAATCGAAGCCCGCTGACGCAAAAAGTACCTTGGACTTTGCCAAGAAAAATGGGGTCAAGATTTTCGATCTCCGTTTCACTGATTTGCCTGGGCTTCAGCACCACGTTTCCTATCCGATTGAGCAACTATCGGAAGCGTCCTTCGAGGAGGGCTTTGGCATGGATGGCTCTTCTATCCGCGGCTGGGCTGCCATCCACGAAAGCGACATGCTGCTCATACCAGATCCTTCCACACATATGCTCGATCCCTTCACCGAGGCGCCCACCCTCCTGATGACGTGCGAAGTAATCGATCCGGTGACCAAGCAACGGTATGACCGAGATCCCCGCTACATCGCTAAAAAGGCTGAGCTGTACCTCGCTTCGACGGGCCTGGCCGATACGGCATATTTTGGCGCGGAAGCGGAATTTTTTATTTTCGATAACGTGCGCTTCGATCAGCGCGAGCAACATGGGTTTTACTTTATCGACGCCGAAGAGGGACGCTGGAATTCGGGCCGCGTTGAAAACAATCTGGGATACCGCCCTCGCTATAAAGAGGGATATTTCCCCGTTCCTCCTACCGACCACTATCAGGATTTGCGCAGTGAAATGGTCATGACCATGCAAAAGTGCGGCCTTGAAGTGGAGTGTCATCATCACGAAGTAGCTACCGGCGGGCAGACTGAAATCGACTTGAAATTCGATTCCCTGGTTCGCTCCGCTGATCACATGATGCTTTACAAATACATTGTCAAGAATGTTGCGAATCAGTATGGCAAGACGGTGACTTTCATGCCCAAGCCGATTTTCCAGGACAACGGCAGCGGTATGCATACCCACCAGTCTCTTTGGAAAGGCGGCAAGCCGTTATTTGCGGGGGATGGGTACGCAGGAATTTCGCAAATGGCCCTGTGGTACATCGGCGGCCTCATCAAGCATGGCCCAGCTTTGGCGGCGATTATCGCGCCCACTACCAACTCTTATAAGCGGCTCGTGCCAGGATTTGAGGCTCCAGTAAATCTTGCATATTCCCGGCGAAACCGGTCGGCAGCTTGTCGCATTCCAATGTATTCCGCATCGCCAAAGGCAAAACGGGTGGAGTTCCGTCCGCCCGACCCTAGCTGCAATCCTTATCTGGCATTTGCGGCAATGATGATGGCGGGATTGGACGGAGTTGAAAACAAAATAGATCCCGGCCAACCGTTGGACAAAGATATCTATGATCTCGGCGCTGAAGAACTGGCCAAGGTGCCATCCATGCCGGGTTCACTGGAAGATGCATTGAGCGCGCTGGAAAAAGATCACGCCTTTCTATTAAAAGGCGATGTTTTCACCGAGGAATTACTGCAAACCTATATTGACTACAAACGCACGAAAGAGGTGGATGCGGTGAGGCTGCGTCCCCATCCACATGAATTCATGCTCTATTACGACATTTAAAGTGGATATTCCTGAAAAGTGGACGAACGCGGTCGTCGAAACGGTCGCGATTATGGGGCGAGAAATGTGCCGATCAATGAGCATGAGGCATTAAGATATCGCCGGCTCTAGCGGATAAGTTCGGGACGAACCATCGAAATACGAAAGTTGCGACAAAAGCTCCAGCGAGTTGCGCCGCAATAAATAGAGGAACGTCCAGGGGGCGAATTCCAACGAAGGTATTGGAGAAGCAACGAGCAATCGTTACAGCAGGGTTTGCGAACGAAGTAGACGAAGTGAACCAATAGGCTGCCGTGATATAGCATCCGACAGCAAAAGGCCCGGCAGAAGAACGCAATCGCGAGCATCCCCAAATCACAAGCAATAGCCCAAACGTTGCTATGAACTCGCTGAAAATCTGTGAGACCCCGTGACGCGGATGATGTGACCACGATACGACAGGCATTGCGAACATTAGGTGTGCACAAACGACCCCGGAAAACGCACCCGCAATCTGCGCGAAGATGTATCCCGGCACTTCACGCCACAGCAGCCCGCCTTGCCAAGCGTCGGCTAGCGTGACAGCGGGATTAAAGTGTGCGCCGGAAATCCCACCCAGCGCCAGAATAAGCGCAATTAAGATTGCCCCGGTCGCAAGTGTGTTCGCGAGCAACGCAATTGCAACGTTACCTCCGGCTAGTCGTTCGCCCATTATTCCGGACCCGACTACGGCGGCTAACAGGAAAATACAGCCTAAAAATTCTGCGGCGAGTCGCGCACCAAAACTGAATTTCATTGGCGACCGATTTTGTCGATTTCTTTTTTGATTGCAAGTTCGTCAATGGAAGCAAGAGGAAGGCAAAGGAAAAGGCTGATTCGGCGCTCCAACGTCATAAACGCATCCCGGTACGCTCGTTTAATATCCTTGGTCGTTCCCGTTACTGCCGCTGGGTCGGGAACTCCCCAGTGCGCGGTCAGCGGTTGTCCCGGCCAGATAGGACAGACTTCCTTCGCCGCGTTGTCGCAGACGGTAAAAAGGAAGTCGAGAGAGGGCGCCTCGGTCTTTGCGAACTCTTCCCAACTCTTGCTTCGCAGGCCCTCGGTTGGCAGGTGGGCGCTATTTAACTGGAGAATTGCCTCCGGGCGAACCTTTCCCGCGGGGCGGCTACCGGCGCTGTAGGCGGAAAACCTGGGTCGCCCTTTGTAATTCATAATAGCTTCGGCCATGATGGAGCGGGCGGAATTCCCCGTACATAAGAACAGAACGTTATAGTGTCCGTGCATCTCGTCCTCACTGGCAGCGAGCTTCATTCTGGGTTGGCTTGACTGCCCTGACGAAGGCACTCATGAACTTTCCATCCACTTGCGATGCAATCCCGTCAACGTCGATGTTTTGACCGGCGAGGAACTCGCGAGCATCTTCTATTCGATAGACTCGGGTCGGCTCAATGTCGATTGTCTTGAATCCGGCGCTTGCGAGCTTGCTGCGGTAATCGTTCTCTTCCAGGGCACCCGCAACGCAACCGACCCACAGAAGAACGCTTTGTCGAATCTCAGGAGGCATCTCCCCACGAGTCACGACATCGGAGACAGCAAGCCGTCCGCCCGGTTTCAGCACCCGGAAAGCTTCTGTGAACACCCGGTCCTTGTTAGCCGAGAGATTTATTACGCAGTTGGAAATGATGACATCCACAAAGTTATCTGGTAACGGAATGTGCTCAATCTCGCCTTTCAGGAATTCGACGTTATGGATATCAGCCTTGCGCTTGTTCTCGTTGGCCAGAGCCAGCATTTCGTCCGTCATGTCTAAGCCGTAAGCTTTTCCCGTAGGTCCAACCCGTTTTGCTGATAGCAACACGTCTATCCCGCCGCCCGAGCCGAGGTCTAGGACCACTTCGCCCGCATTGAGCTTCGCCAACGCGGTAGGATTGCCGCAGCCAAGAGACGCCGCCAGTGCGTCTTGGGGGACTTCCCCTGCTTGCGAAGTATCATAGAGATTAGAGGTAATAGGGTCGCAACACCCTGTGCTGATGCTGGCTCCGCAACATGAACTCCCACCGTCAGTCACGCGCAGAGCGGCCTGCCCATATTTCTCTTTCACAACTTGCTTTATGTCGATCTCACTCATGGTTCCTCCTATTTGCAGAGCTTTATGATTTGCAGAGCTTTATGATTTGCTCCGCCATGATTCCGCTCTTCCGGGTGCAGCACTCGGCGTACAAGAATTGCAGCACTTCCTGAAGCGCTTGAGTGTTTGCGGTATATCGCAGAAACGTGCTTTCTCGTCGCACCAGGATAAGGTTCTCGCCTTTGAGTTTTTCGAGGTGGTGCGACAGCGTGGAATTAGGGATGTCCAGTCCCTCCTGAATCTCAGTAACCACGAGACCGTCAGGATGAGCGGACAGCAACAATTGGATGATACGGAGTCGCGGTTCCGAGCCCATAGCCGCGAGTCTGTCCGCGTATTTAGCTATTTGCTCAAGGGATTTCACAATGGGCGCAACCGGCATATTTCCATATTTGCAGAAATATGGATGACTGTCAAATTAGCGGACCCGCGATCATTAACTTATTGAGCCCACACCCCCGCCTGCTGTTAGGCGGTATTGCGATGTGGAAGTTTTTAGCGAAGGTTCGGTCAGTCCCTCGGGCAGAAGAGGGTCACCGAAACGCGCATGGCCCGTGGGGAGTATCTAAATTCGATTTCCGAACTGAGATTGCTCGGGCACCGAATGCATTTTCGGAAGCTTGGAGGGCTCGGGCTGGCCTTCGGTGAATTGCAACAAGCCATCGGAAATAGCTTCCAGACTGGCGTTCGATCTTTCCAACACCATCATTAAATACTTGCGCGCCACTGGCCGGTCGGCGGGATGGACCAGTTTCCACCAGCGCTTTACTGAATCTTGAACGTCGCCACGGGTCTTGGCATCCTCAACTAATGCGTCAATCAGTTTGTAGACCTTGCTCTTGACTGCCTGATACGAAATTGAAACTTCCTGACCCATTAATTTTTTCCTCTGAAGTTGTGTGGCAATACGAGGGCCAAACTCCGCTTCCTAATTCTGCTAATACTTAGCGGCCTATCGACGCTTATCAATTCAACTTATTGGAGGAATAAAAAATATTCATATGAATTTCTGTAGGGTGCGCGTCTACCAGGGGCTCTCGAAAGTTATACCGGGCGGCTCATGTGCAAGGAAAGTTATTATTAAAGTCGACCGGTTGTCGCGAGCAAATCAGAAAAATAATCCTCCGTCACCCAAAGCATCTTGAAGACAATTCAACCAATGGACGAGTTCTGGATGGATGCCGCGCTGGAGGCCGCACAAGAAGCATTCGATGCGGGAGAAGTGCCCGTCGGTGCCGTGGTTGTGTTGGAAAACCGGATTATAGGCCGCGGGTGCAACCGGAATATTCGCGACGCCGACCCGACTGCCCACGCAGAAGTCATAGCCTTGCGCGAGGCGGCAGCCGCGACCCGCAACCACCGGCTAATCGGTTGCGAGCTGTTTGTTACAATTGAGCCCTGCGCAATGTGCGCAGGAGCGATGATTCATTCGCGTTTGAAGCGGCTGGTTTACGGCGCGGATGACCCCAAGGCCGGCGCGGTACATTCAGTATTGCAGGTGGTCAATCATCCGCAATTGAATCATAGAATGGATGTTTTGAGTGGAGTGCGTGCCGAGCCATGCGCTGCGCTGCTCAGGGATTTCTTTCGGCAACGGCGGTAAGGCGAGACCCGCGGCAGGTATCGCTGAGATTTTGAGCCGAGCAAACGATTACTGATTCTGTTATTCGACTGGCTTGATGCGGAGAGGTGCGTGAGTGGTTGAAACGATCCGCCTCGAAAGCGGACATACCTTAACGGGTATCGGGGGTTCGAATCCCCCCCTCTCCGCCAGTTTTTTCTCGAATTGTTTTTCCGCACGACCTGATTACGGAGCCATGACAGAAGGGCGACAGCAATTTTACAAATGCCTGCACTCCGGAATTCTCCATCAACGCTATAGTTATTTGTGAGTCGCAGAAGAGGCTTATATCGGCGCTTCAAAAATAAGGATTCGGGAGCCTTTTGTTGCCGCCGCGGTTCTAATCCTGCTCGCGGCTACGGGTTATGCCCAATCGGCTCCTGCACAAACGCTCACATTCCTCCCCGCGCGGACGGCAATCGCCTTCACTCTCGGTGACACGGTTCATACCGTCCATGGAACTTTCGCGTTGCAGCGCGGCCAGGTGACTTATAACCCTTCTACCGGAGAAATAAGTGGGGAGATTGTCGTGGATTCGGCCAGTGGCCATAGCGGCAATTCGATGCGGGACCGCAAGATGCACAAAGAAATCCTCGAAAGCGCGAAATATCCCGAAATAGCCTTCCGGCCCGACCGCGTTGATGGAAGGGTAGGAATGCACGGCACCTCGAATGTTCAGGTACACGGCGTTTTCGTCATCCATGGAACCGAACATGAAATTTCGGTTCCAGTTCAAGTGGAAATAGCTCCGGACCACTGGACTGCCACCGGCCATTTCGTAATCCCATATGCGAAGTGGGGGATGAAAAATCCAAGCAGTTTCTTATTGCGCGTGAGCGAGTCGGTGGAAATCGACGTTCGCGCCTCAGGCGAAAATCCGCAAACTACAACAGCCAGATAATGGCTCGCAAAATGATCGTGCAGCCACAGCGACTTTAGAATTCCTCCTAAGGTCTCACCTAACCGTTAGGGATTAGCCGGGCATAAAAACTTGACAGGGCGACCTTCGAAGTGTCAAACTGCCCGTCCTGCGCGCCTTTCAAAAGATTCGTCATGCGTGAGCAGATGTCCCTCCCAAGGAGAACTGGTTATGTCATTTCCCAGAAGTAGCTTGCAGGCCGCCGTCCTGCTTGTAATCGCTTTCACATTCGCACAAACCAAAACCGCCAACGCCGCTGATCAATCCGTTCTACATTTGAATCGAATAGGAACTACGACAATCAAAGCCAGCCCGCTGGGGAATGGCACTTACCAACTGCCGATCATTGGCCCTCCGGGTGGTGAAGACGGTTTCAAAGGGGATGTGGTTGCAGCGCCAGGATCGGCAACCTCGTTTTTGAAGCGCAGTTCCAACTTGCCGATTCCAAGCAAGGAGGCTGCGCGACAAGCATTAGCGTTAGCATCAGCACGCTCTGCATTGGCAACTTCCAGCGCGGTTAAACTCCCCTTGAATGAGCCAGTGGCGCACAGCAGCACAGTCGTCGATTATCAGGACAGCGGCTTTATCGGCTTCAATGGCCTGAGTGACGTTGACCAGATCGAGGCTAATCTGGGTAGCCTTGAGCCCCCTGACCAGGGACTCTGCGCAGGTAACAATTTGGAGATTGAAACTGTCAACAATGTAATCCGCGTTTTCGACAAATTCGGCAATCCCCTCACCGGCGTTGAGGCAATGAATGCATTCTTTGGCCTGGCGCCCTCTGTGGTTATCGGGACGCCAAACGTATTCGGACCGTTCCTTAGCGATCCCCGTTGTTACTATGACTCGCAGACCAAACGATGGTTCGTAACCGAGTTGGAGCAAGATAGTGGCAACAATGTGGGCGCGACGGGCCGGAACTATAACCTCATCGCGGTCAGCCAAACCAGCGATCCAACCGGAGCTTTTACCGTATTTCAGTATGACGTTACCGATGACGGTATGAACGGCACTGTAAACCATGGTGGATGCCCATGTTTCGGCGACCAACCTCTACTTGGTGCAGATAAATATGGAATCTATCAATCGACCAACGAATTTGGCGCGACCGTGTTTAACGGCTCGCAAATTTATGCCATTTCCAAGGCTCAGATAGTCGCTGCGGCCGACTCATCGACGCCGAACTTGCCGCTGGTTATCCAGATTGACGCTTCCCAGGAACTCGTTCCTTTCGGTGGCGAGTCTTACTCTATTCAGCCTGCAACTTCACCTTCGCCGACCACTGCTGAGGAGGAGCTAAGCGGAGTGGAGTATTTCCTCAGCGCTTTGCAATTTGGCAACCCTGGTTATGAAGAGTACGACAACCGGATCGCGGTTTGGGCAGTAACAAATACCAAGTCTTTGAACACGAACTTCCCAATCCTAAATTTAAGCCTGGACGTCATACATACTGAAACCTACGGCCAGCCCGATAATGCCAGCCAGAAGCCTGGTCCCACTCCGCTCGGAACTTCGCTCGGAGATCCGCTGGAACAGCTTGCCACCAACGATGACCGAATGAATCAGGTCATTCTTTCAAACGGCATTCTGTATAGTGGCGTGAATTCGAAGCTGAAGGTGCATGGAGCAAGCCAAACCGGCGCTGCCTGGTTTGCGGTGCAGCCTAACTTCGTCGGACCGGCACTCAAAGCCACAGTCGTTAATCAGGGCTACATTGCGGTCGCTGGGAATAATGTTATCTTCCCGTCGGTCGGTGTGGACCTGGATGGTGACGGCGCTGTCGTGTTCACCCTCGTTGGCCCGGATTACTTCCCGAGCGTAGCTTATGCTCCCTTCAGCGATCTGACGGCGTCCCAAGTCATTCATATCGCCGGAGCAGGGCAGGATCCAGAGGACGGATTCAGCGGCTATAAGCAGTTTGGCGGCGCAGGAGTTGCCCGATGGGGCGACTATTCCGCTGCGACGTGGGATGGAGAGAGGGTTTGGTTTGCAGGCGAATACATTCCCAATGCTTGCGCCACTAACGCTCTTCCGTGCCGCGGGTTCTACATCAACTGGGGTACTTTTGTCGCATCTATATTGCCCTAGTTAATCCTCAGCGATACAGGGGACGATGACAAGATCATTGTCCCCTTTTTTATTTCGATCGAGATTCCGCGCCGCAACATGTCGTGATCCCCCTATACAAATGATCGGCCAGCATTTTTCCATCCCAATATTCGATGTGGGCTTTTAACGGCGTTTTGGCGTCGGGATCGACAAGGTTTTTAACCGCTCGATCATCTTTCTTAGCTTCCATATAACGCTTGGGCTCTTTCGCATTTTCCACGTCTGGCGGGTCGTAGAAATCCAGATGACCGCTGATAATATCGGCCCGCGACCAAAGGTTGACCCATTCGCATGGGCGATTGCGATAGCTTGTAATCATTGGCTGGACCGCCGCTGCGCCCACTTCTCGAATTTGCGAGCTCATGTCTTTCTGGGTACGAAAAAGAAACGCCGTTTTGTCGAGCGGCGAGCCAAAAGTTAGAAACATTCGCGTACGTTCGGCAACCTGCAATGGCTCGACGGAAAACTGATCGTCCATGAGCAGGCCATTCAGCACGTCGTAGCCAATCACCGATCCCAGGGAGTGCCCTGCGACGATGATTTTCTTATAGAGAAAGTCGGTATTATCCGCCGTTCTTGCGCGATAGATCGGATCCGCAACCCTCATTGCGGTTTGCCAGATTTGCTGGCGTAATTCCCAGAATTTGCTGACGGTATGCGCAGCGATATATGCCGCAACATCACCCACATATTGAATGAGAAATTGGCGGGCTTTTGATGCAGCCCATATCTCAAGGGCCCAGAGAAGAAATACCGTGAATATCCAGTGCGAAACGAACAGGCCCCATTTTCCGCCCGGAACCACGCGAAGAAACCAGCCCCAACCGGAGAGATGGGCTGCCATAAACACGGCCGCGATCACTATCAATGACGCGCCCGAGTAGATGAACAGCCAGGACACGATTTTGAATCGGCCAAAAACGAAGACTCCGGCGGCAATCAATATTGCCGCAATGTCGGCCAGCACGAAATCCCATGTCAACAGGCGTACTAAATCACCACTGGGAAAGGGACTGGTACTGCCAATCGCATGGGAAGCGGCGGCGGCGGTGGCAACGCCATTGATGAAAACCAGCGAAGCCAGCAACAGCATGATCGATACGAAAACCAATACCAACTTTTCCGTCTCAAGCAGAAATTTCTGTTCCGCACCAAACATCCAGCGGCGGTAGGTTCGTGCGGTTGTGTTGATTATGCCGTTCCAGCCGGCATCGAAAAGAAAATTGATCACATCGACGATAGAAACTTTCCCTTCCGTCAACGGCGCCCAATAGGCTTCGTAGATATGGACTTCGTGTTCCGTTCCTTGACTGTCTTTGATTTGCATTTCGGCGCGCACCAGCTCCGGCTCGGCATCGTCTTTGCCTTGCGCCCCGAGGCGCACGGAGCGAATCACCGATTTGCTGACAGCACCAGCGCCCGCCGCGACGCCTCGCGCTATTGCTTGCGCCACGCCGTCAATGGTCTCGTAGGGCACTTGTTGGCCCATACCGTGCGCGACCAGAATCGCAACCGGATTACCCGCGGAGGGACCCGGCGGTTTAGGAACAAATGTATTTGGCAGTTGCGGAAATACTTCAGGCGGGCCCAATTCGAGATTCGTCAACTCCATAGATAACTCCAGAGATGAAATTTCGACCGGGAAATGCAGCCTATTGCACTTGTGAAATGAAGTCAATCGATTCACGGGTAGGAGTTGATTCCAAAATCCGATAAACTCTCTTGCTCCGCGAAATCACGTCTAGGCCGTTTCTGGGAACTGCTTTGGAAATCGACAAAATCCCGCGCAGACGATGGAGGATCGCCTTCCTGCTCGCATTTGGCGTAGTAGTGGCGTTCTTCGACCGGGTGAATTTGTCGGTATCTCAGGCGTCGTTACATGCCGAGTTCGGAATATCCGTAATCGCGTTTGGATATCTATCCAGCGCCTACAACTGGACATACGCGCTGTCGCAGATACCGTGTGGCTTACTGCTAGACCGCTTCGGGGTTCGGCGGGTGGGTAGAATCAGCACTCTACTATGGAGCGCCGCTTCGTTCGGCGCGGCAGCGGCTCCAGGAGTTGGCGGGTTTGTGGCGGCTCGCTTTCTGCTCGGAATAGGTGAAGCGCCAACTTTTCCCGGCAATGCGAAGGCGATCGGTTACTGGTTTCCGCAACGTGAGCGAAGCTTGGCGATGGCGATTACCGACTCCGCCGCGAAATTTTCGACCGCGATTGGAGTTCCCCTCCTCGGTATTTTGCTTTTGCAATTTGGCTGGCGTTGGAGTTTCGCCGCTACGGGATTCATCAGCTTTTTGTATTTCGTAGTCTTTTACTTAGTCTATAGAAATCCTGGCGAAGATGCGGGACTGTCAGATGCGGAGCGGCGGTTCATTGCGGAAGGCGGAGCGCAACCCGAGACCGGGGGAACGGTTCACAGAAGCGCGCCGCTCGGATATTTGTTGCGCCAGCCCAAAGTCTATGGGCTCTCCCTCGGGTGGGGCGCGTACAATTACACTTTTTATTTGCTGCTGACCTGGCTGCCAAGCTATCTGCTATTTTCGCTGCATCTCGATTTGTTGCATTCCGTTACTTACACAAGCGTGCCATGGTTGTTTGCCACTTTCACCGATCTGGCCGTGGGCGGCTGGCTGGTGGACGATTTGATTGGTCGCGGATGGAATCCGGACCGCGTGCGTCAGATTGTTCTGATAGGCGGGACCGGGCTCGGATTGGGTATCTTGGGTGCGGCGCGCGCGCATAGTGCAGCCTCAGCTTTGTTCTGGATCAGCATTTCACTTGGGGGCCTCGCCGCCGCAGCGCCCGTGGCATGGACAGTGCCATCGCTAATTGCACCTCGCGAGTCCGTGGGAACTATCGGCGGCATAGCGAATCTTTGCGGCCAGTTGGGCGGCATTTCCGCGCCGATCGTTACGGGATATATCGTTTCCGCTACGCATGCGTTTTCGTCGGCATTCGTGACCGCAACCGTCATTCTGTTGGTTGGAATCGCAGGCTATGTGATTCTGCTGGGGCGCATGGATCCGATTCCCGAACCGTCGGGTAGGAAAGAAGACGCGCTATGGCAAGCATGAAACTTTACAACCGATCTGTAGAATCCGACTTCAGTCAGGGGGGCAAATGAGATCAGCTTGACGGCATGACTGGAACTTGGTGACGTCCGAAAATATTCTACTCCGTGAAAACCACCGACTGCAATCCTGAGATTTCGAAGCGCTTGCGGCAGCGCATATTCTTGCAGGCCATCATGTCGTCCTGACGCAGCATGTACGATCGGGCCTTAGCGAAGCGGGCACGATCGCGCTCATCGGCTCGTCCGCCGAGTTGACGTTTCTTGGTGCGGACGACCCAAGTCACTTCATAATCTCCAGCCTGATGACAATGCGGACAATTTAACGTCGCCGGTTTTTTCTGCGTACGTTCGTCAAAAAATTCACGCTCTTCCATTGTTGAGGCCTCTCGACAGGTTTCGAATAATTATGGCATCTTTGAGCGGTCGCATCCACTCGGCTTTTCGTCGCGGATGAGTGACAGCGTGAGCCTGACACCGTAAAGTTATAAGAAGCGAGTCTCAACAACATGGCTGTTCCCTACGTTTGCGAAGGGCTGCGCACCCCCATCGGGCGCTACGGCGGAGCTTTGGCGCCGGTTCGCACGGATGATCTTGCGGCGGTTCCGCTCAGCGCTCTATTGAAACAATTCCCGGATAGCGACTGGGCGAGCATCGACGAGGTTGTGCTGGGATGCGTCAACCAAGCGGGAGAAGATAATCGCAACGTGGCACGCATGGCCTCGCTGATCGCGGGTATTCCGCATACGGTTCCCGGGGTAAGCGTGAATCGCTTGTGCGCATCTGGCATGGAAGCGGTTGCGGTTGCGGCTAGAGCCATCGTGGCGGATGAGATCGGATTGGCTATTGCCGGCGGTGTAGAAAGTATGAGCCGGTCCCCATTCGTGATGCCGAAATCGAGTTCGGCTTTTTCACGGAACGCTGAAATTTACGATACCACTCTCGGCTGGCGATTCATCAATCCCATTATTCAGAAGACTTACGGGACCGATTCCATGGGCGAGACGGCGGAGAATGTCGCCGAGGCCTACAAGATTGATCGCAGCTCGCAGGATCGCTTTGCTTTGCGCTCCCAGGAACGAACTGCCGCGGCGGTGAAGGCGGGTATATTTGCGCAGGAAATAATTCCGGTCAAGGTGCCGGGCCCGAAGGGCGAAGACAAATTTGTCGACACCGACGAGCATCCCCGTCCCAACACCTCGCTGGAATCACTGGCGAAACTCTCCCCGCCATTTCGCCAGGGAGGTACGGTGACAGCGGGCAATTCTTCGGGAATCAACGACGGCGCGTCCGCTATGTTTGTAGCCTCGGAAGTCGCCGCGAAGAAATTTGGGTTGACCCCAATCGCGCGGGTCGTGGGCTCGGCTTCCGCCGGAGTGGAGCCGCGGCTCATGGGCATCGGGCCAATTCCGGCAATGAACAAGTTGCTGGAACGAACGAAGCTATCCATAAGCGACATCGATCTGCTCGAATTGAACGAAGCATTCGCGGCGCAGACGTTAGCTGTAACACGCGCTTTCGGGTTTCCGGATGACAGCGAAAAAGTGAATCCGAATGGCGGCGCCATTGCTCTTGGACATCCCCTGGGCATGAGCGGCGCACGGTTGGTTTTAACTGCATCCCGGCAATTGCAACGAATGAATGGCCGCTATGCCATTGCCTCAATGTGCGTCGGCGTTGGCCAAGGCATGTCGATGCTGCTCGAAAGAGTTTGAAAGTAAGTTTCGAAAGCTGATTCAAATGTCTATACTGCCGGTACCTAGCGCCCTCGACGCCCGCACTCAAGCCTTTCCGACCTTGACCTCCGCCCAGATCGCTCGCGTTCGTTCTGTCGGCAAAATCCGAAAAGTCGAGCCGCGCGAAATTTTGTTCAAACCGAATGACGCTGCGGTTCCTTTCTTCGTTGTGCTTTCGGGCGCGATGGAAGTTGTTCAAATGACCCTTCATGGAGAACGACCTGTGGCGACGCATCAGGCGGGCGGATTCACCGGCGAGATCACCATGATTTCCGGCCAGCGCGTTTTTGTGCTTGGACGTGTCACCGTCGCAGGCGAGTTCATAGAACTTAGCGGCGATGATCTAAGGACGCTGGTCGCAAAAGATGCGGAATTGAGCGAGATTTTCATGCGGGCGTTTATCTTGCGGCGGCTCGCTCTTATCAGTGGCGGCTACGGGAATGTGATTTTAATGGGATCGCGGCATTCCGCCGATACTCTGCGCCTTCGCGAGTTTCTCACCCGCAATGCTCATCCTTACACCTATATGGATCTCGACACCGACAAGAGCTCGCAGGAAATGCTGGATCGCTTTCAAGTTAAATTGTCCGAAGTACCGGTTGTCGTCTGTAATTTCCGCACCGTGTTACGCAATCCATCTATTCAAGAGCTGGCGGATTGCCTGGGATTGAACGCCAGCATAGATCAATCGCTGATACGGGATCTGATTATCGTTGGCGCGGGACCGTCGGGGCTCGCCGCCGCTGTCTATGCCGCTTCCGAAGGATTGGATGCGCTGGTGATCGAGTCGGATTATCCCGGTGGGCAGGCAGGCTCGAGTTCCAAGATCGAAAACTATCTCGGCTTCCCCACGGGAATTTCCGGTCAGGAATTAGCCTCGCGGGCGATCGCCCAGGCGCAAAAATTCGGCGCGAAGATGATGGTGGCGCACGGCGTTGTGCGGCTGAATTGCAAACGGCGTCCATATGAGATTGTTCTGGATAATGGCCACGTTTTGGCGGCACGCGCGGTAGTCATTTCGACCGGCGCGCAGTACAACAAGCCGCCGATTGACAATTTAAAAAAGTTCGAAGGTCAGGGAATTTATTACGGCGCAACCTACATCGAATCGCAGTTGTGCGAAGACGAAGATGTGATTGTGGTTGGCGGAGGCAACTCGGCTGGGCAAGCTGCCGTATTTCTCTCGCAAACCGCGCGTAAGGTTCATATGCTGATCCGCTCCGGCGGATTATCCGATACCATGTCGCGTTATCTCATTCAGCGCGTCGCCGAGAATCCCGCCATCGAAATGCATTACAAAACTGAGATCGTGGCGCTCGATGGAGAAACGCAACTGGAACGCGTTTCGTGGCGGGACAAGAACACCGGCGAAATTTCAACTCACGAGATTCGGCACGTCTTTATTATGGCGGGGGCCTCGCCGCGAACCGAATGGCTGCAAGG
Source organism: uncultured Acidobacteriaceae bacterium (assembly GCA_963849315.1). Taxonomy (GTDB): domain Bacteria; phylum Acidobacteriota; class Terriglobia; order Terriglobales; family Acidobacteriaceae; genus PALSA-188. The sequence continues at coordinate 538,816 of CAWKGT010000003.1, forward strand.
CTGTGTTGCGATGGACGGGAAGGGATTCATTCTTACGGGCCGCGATCTGGACGCGTCCGCCGGCCTGGCGCAGCCTTTCGAATGGCATTTGCCGCGTCCCCCACTGATGTTAGAGACTACTTTGCCCGGAGTATTTGCGGTCGGCGACGTTCGTTCCGGCAATGTCAAGCGCGTGGCGTCAGCGGTGGGCGAAGGCTCGATTGTGGTCCATCTCGTGCACCGCGCCTTAAGCGACACATAAGGCGACAGAAAAGAAATTTCTGGAGATTCACTATGCAAGCGGGCTGGATTCGAAGAATAAAACGGTTGCGCGAACGATACCTCTTCAGCCTGTTTTTATCCTGGCTCGCAAAACCGTTTCACAGACTTTGCAGCAACGCCGCTTCCCAAATCAAGAGCAAGGTGCGCAGGAACAGCGTCAGCATTCGGCTGCCTAACGGCAGTCAGATGAAAGTAGCCAGAGACGCCGGCATTTGGCTGGCGTCTCTTTTATTTTGGGACGGGCTGGATGGCTACGAGAAAGAAACTTCGCGAACGCTTCGATTTTTCTTCCCGCGGGCCGATACTTTTGTGGACGTAGGTGCGAATTTTGGGCTGTACTCAATCCTGGGCGCACTCTGGAATCCGAACCTTCTCGTAGTCGCATTCGAACCTTTATCTGCGATCTACCGGGGATTGAAAAAGAATGTCGCGATAAATGGACTCGAGGCGCGCGTAGCCTGCGAAAATCTGGCACTGGCAAATTATTCCGGGCCGGCGGTTTTATATCTGCCTAAAAGTGAAGGAAAGGATCCGGAGGCTACCGGCACATTGTCTTCGGGCGGCTGGCAGGTTAGACAACAATCGCCGCAAGTAGAAGTCGAGGCGCTGACATTCGACGACTATGAATCTTCGCATCCCATGAAGGTGGATCTGATCAAGATTGATGTCGAGGATTTTGAAGCCAGCGTTCTCGCTGGAATGCGGCGGGTTATTCTTCGCGACCGGCCTTTCATAATCTGCGAAGTGCTGCCGCGGCTTAATGAACACAAGAATCAAAGCACGGTGGAGGTAATTCAGTCACTCGGATATTTTGCTTATTGGATTACTTCCTCGGGCTACATTCGCGTCAACGGATTTGACTTTCAGCGAAGCTCGACCGATTTTCTACTATCTCCGGTGAACGTTCCGGGGGAGGTCGTCACGGATCTAGAGATTTTTTGGGCTGCGTACACCGCCAGGGATATTGCGAAGATTCCAATCTCCGCATAAATACAGTGGCGAAGTTGGAAGAAGTTTTAAAGGCGCCCGAGAAGCAGCAGGATAACGACGATCAGAAGGACCAGCCCCAATCCGCCCGTCGGCGCGTAGCCCCACTGCCTGCTATGCGGCCATCGCGGCAAAGCTCCGAGAAGCGCCAGCACCAGGATCACAATCAATATAGTTCCAAGCATTTTCTTATCCTCAATTCCGCGTTACGTAAAAAAACGCGACAGTGTGTTAGGAAGTTTTACATGAGTTATAGCATTTCGGAAATATGTTCCCCTCGAGAAGCACTTTCTCTACTCCCGTTAATCGTGCATTGAGTGAATGGAAAGTATCAGCGAGCCATCTCGCGTGTTTCGTCGTGGTTCTGGCGTGTTTGACGGCCCCAGCGTTTTCCAATGCCCAAGCAAGGGGCGCCGTTGCCAGGGAACTATTGCCGGATGCTCCGGTAGATGCAAATGTCGAAGGGCCCGCTGGCTTCAGTCCAGCGGTTATTCAATCCGCCGTACCCAACGTGAGGGACTTCGTTATCGAACCGTACCATAAGCCGAAGATTATTGATCGCGAATTTATTATTTTAAATTCCCTAACATTCATTAGCAACGTCGCGGACTCCGAAATCAGCCTGCACGGCCTTAGTGTGGGTCTACGCGAGTCCAACCCCATCCTGGGAAGTCACCCGACTAGGGGTGCTTACTACGCTCTTGGCGTCAGCAATTGTCTTGTTGCGCTATACCTTAGTTATCACTACAAGCGCGTTTCTCCGGGCAGAGGCTGGTGGAAAGCTTTCCCTGTTGCTCTTACCACCGCTCATACATTTGGCGCGGTATATAGCGCAGCTAATATCTACGGAAGATAGGGCCCAATGGAAATAGGTTCGATTTTGCGCTTGAAACTCATATCAGCCGTTTGCTTCAGCGTGCTAACGGCAACTGCGCAGGGTCAACAGCCTGCAACCATAGGCCGAAGCTCCGATCTGACGCAGAAGCAAATTCAACATCGAATCTTCGAGGGCGAGCAGCAAATGATTGCGTCATTAATAGGCACCGCCCCTAGACTTGAGACCTATTTACAGAGCCTTTCACCTCAGACGAAAGGGGAACACCCTATCGACGACGCATATTTCCTTAGTAAGGTTGATTTCAGTCGTGGATATGAAGAATCGGGTCAAGGTCGCCGTGGCTACCAGACCTTTTTTTTCGGCGGTTCGGGCTCAAATAGGACAGTCCGGGTCAACAATGGGCGAAGATGGAAGCTCTATCCCGACGGCTTTTTGGATATGCTTTTTGTCGATTTGGAGGATTTCGACGCGGAAACCTATAACCTTAGCTACATAACGGCCGAGCCTTTTGACGGTGTGTTATGCCTTACCTATTTCGTGGCGCCTAAGGACGCCAACGCGCGAGGTAAGTTCCGCGGGAGAATATGGGTTGAGTCTTCTACCTTTAAAATTATTCGCATCAATGGGTCATTCAAGCCGACTTCCGTGGGATTCTGGAGAGGGGTCGTTGGCGGGGACATACCCATCTATTTTAGCTTTGACAGCGTCCGACAAGAGGTTTCCCCGGGAACTTGGTTGCCTTGGTACAGCTACGTGGATGAGGATCGGACTTGGAAACAATTAAATCATAATGGCGAAACTGATTTCCACTATCGAGGCCATATTTTCATCTGGGGCTATAGAGACACTGTTGAAAGAAGCGGCGAAACTTATCTTCTCCGCCATCTGGACGACGAAAAACTATTGGCTAACCCCGATGTTGTAGAACGCGTCCTAAACTTAATTATTAATAAAATTGCCACCTCGAATAATCTCAATCTACGCGACACAGACTGCCGAGTTCTTCTAACTACTCCCGTTGAAATTTTTCATAGTGGACATACCATCATTGTCAGTCGTGGCCTGCTGAACGTACTGCCTGACGATTCAGTTCTCCCTTTGCTCTTGGCCCGAGAAATTTCTGAAATGACTCTTTCAAGCGGCATCAATTCTGATCTTCACGGTCGTACCGATGTGAATGCCGAAAGTTGGAATTCAGCTGTCGCCCTTGCCACGAGGGCAGGTTATTCCGACGCAGTATTCAGTACCTGGTGGCTTTTCACTCAACTTGAGGGGCGTTCGAAACAAATTCCAAATCTCGTCCAGTCGCGTTTTGGGGCCAGCCTATTATTAAGCAATGCGCCGCGACGCGCCGACAAAATTCTGGCGCATGGAACCTTGGGAAAAGCCCTGACATTACGTGGAAAGTACACCATTGATGCATGGGACTCGAAGTTGCAAATTAGGCGAGAGGTATACGACAGGCCCCAGACCGCAGGTGTCCCTAAACTCGAACAATTACCTCATTCCTCGTTGAACGACGTAGCTATCGCACCACTCGACTAATTTAGCATCCCAAATTCCTTCTTTCGTAAATTTTCGAGGCTCGTTGCAGCAATCATCACGTGCGAATTTAAGATATCAATGCTTGGATCCATTACTTGTAATCGGTACATTTGTGCTTGGAGCGAGTGCTGGGGCGCTGCTCACGAGCATCGCCTACTTGGGCCGGATGCGTAAATTGAAAAATGATCTCAAGATTGAAGGCGAGGGCAATGCGCGCGCCACGTAAAAGGCGAAACGGTCAGCTTTTAGCACCTGAGGCGCTTGCCGTAAAAGCGAACGTTCGCACGCAGTTCCTGCCATCTCCCTTAGCTGCGTAAAGCGCTTGATCTGCTTGATGCAGTAAACCCTCAATCGTCGAATCCTGACTGCTGTCCGTCGCTGTTACCCCCATGCTCACCGACGCGGCCACTGGTGCAAAGGTGGTAACAATCGCATCCTTGCATACCAAACTTCTAATTTCATCGGCTCTGCGGGTCGCAATACTCAAGTTGCAGTTGGGTAGAAGAATTAGAAACTCCTCCCCGCCGTACCGCCCTACTAAGTCATAAGCTCTCAGGTCCGACTGAAGTCGGCGCGCGATTTCCTTGAGCACGGCATCGCCAGCCGCATGGCCCAGTGAATCATTTACGGTTTTGAAGTGGTCAAGATCAGCCAGGATAACAGCCGTGGATTGGCCATCGCGCTGACACCGAGACAGTTCCCGCTTCAATGAGGCTAGAATTTCCGACCGGTTAAGTAGCCTGGTGAGAAAATCATGTGTCGCTGCAAACCGAAGCGATTGTTGAAGTTCTAGAATTCTCTTTCCAGCCATGAGACGGGCTCGGAGCTCCTCGGGGTCCACAGGTTTCACGAGGTAATCATCCGCGCCAGCTGCCATCGCAGTGAGCAAATCCTGCTTCTTATCGTTCCCGGTCAGCATTACTATGTAGGTGTATCCGCCGTTTGCACCGAGGCCCCTTATTCTTCTGCAAAGCTCAATTCCATCCAATCCGGGCAGGGCCCAGTCTAAAAGCACCATGCTTGGCGCGTCTGGCTTTTGAAGCATATCCCAGGCATTTAAACCGTTCGCGATAGGTTGAAACTCTATGTTCCATCTGGTCAGGTGGTCTCCTACCTTCCGCTGTTCGATGATCGAATCCTCTACAAGCATAACTCGCACGGAGCCTCCGAATTAAAGGACTACGATCTCAGGGAGTGGGCCAATATTTCTTTTATGGCCGTGACAAGAAGATCGGTATTATCGCTAATCAACAGCCTTGATTTCTCGAAATAGGCCACTGCGCCATCATGTTTTAGCCTGTCCTCGTTTGTTTGAGGAAGGCTGCTCAATACGATGACGGGAATGTGGGCGGTGGTAGCGTTGCTCTTGAGTGCCTGTAAGACCTCTGGGCCCCCGAGTTTGGGCAGCATCATGTCCAAAAGCACCAGGTCCGGAGATTTTTCGGCCGCCACTCGCAGGGCTTCTTCACCATCGCCGCTGGTAATGACGGTAAATCCTGCCCTGGTTAACGCACGCTCACTCGCAATCCGTAAGAATCTACTATCCTCGACTAATAATATTGTTGCCGGCATCTCTCCTCAGCAGACCTTGTGCCAGATAAGACACTCGTCATCTAGCCAAGCGTGTAGGTGCTCCTCGACGTGATGACTAACCCGTCCGAATCGCAGTCCGGCTTTTCCATGGCTGTCGTCCCACACGACTACGGCCCGAATTGTCATATCCGCTTGCGACGGGGGTGCTAGAAAACTTAAGGTGAGTGACTCGCCGACATTGAGGGACTGCGGAGTGTCGACTGCCATGCCATTCCGGGAAAGATTAATAGACTTACACCCAAGCGTTTCCCCGGAATCCCTAATGAGAGAGACGTCCAAAGAAGCTGCCAACCTAAAGTATCGTCTGCGTCCCTGAAGCATCAGTCCGTGCGCGGCGCGGATAGCCCGCTGAACTTGCTCCGACAAGAACGGACGTTGGACTATGAATTGTGCCCCATTTGCCGAGGCTATCTGTCTGACGGACGGGTGCGTCGCAACGGCTATGACAATCGCATTTTGATTGGACGGATTTTTTCGGAGCTCTTCAAAAATTGAGAGCTCGTCCCCGAGTCCATCGAAATCCACGACAACGGCCTCGACCTTCGACCGGAGCCAAGGGTTCGCCGCCGAGATCAGATCATCGACGCTCTGAGTTTCGACTCCGAGCGTACGGAATCCGCCGGAAAACATATCGACCATCGCAGCGTCGCGCGTTACAACGAGTGCCTTAATTTCTGTAGGCATGAGCACCGTACGATGCCAAAAGAGGAATCAACTTCCGCGATTTTACATTCCCACGTCAGCTTTACCTCTTAGGAGCCTAATCTTTTACATAATACGAACTTAATCAACATTGGCGCACCGTGTCACCCGAGTCGAGGTATGTTCGATGTATCAACTTTTCGTTAGTGCTTCGTGAGTAAGGCCCGCAACGCAGTTTCAGGCCAAAGATGAAAAACGGCGGAACCAAGCTTCGATTAATTCGAGACGCGCTCGGCTTGACGATGCGAGACGTTGAGCACAGCACCGTACAGATTGCAGAGAGGCATGGAAATACCGAATTTTTAATCCCGCCCAGCCGTCTTTCTGATATCGAGACCAAGGAAATAGTTCCGAGCATCTTTCGTTTTTATTCGCTAGCAGTAGTGTATCGCCGCGACATTAGAGATTTGCTCGCACTGTTCGAGGTGGATCTCAATCACATGACGAGCGATATGGATGTTACGCAACCCGCCAAAACTCATTTTTCTCGTTCACTTGCGCCAGTTTCTTCGGTTAATATACCGATCCGTCTTGCCCCGGGATTCGACCCCCGGCGCACCTCAAACTTCAGCCGGATGGTTGAGCGATGGGGTGCGGTGCCATTTTCTTATCTTGAGCAATTTCTAGATCGGCCTTACGCTTACGGCTATATCGGTGCCGAGGATTTTACGATGTATCCGATTTTGCTGCCCGGGTCATTTGTTCAAATTGATGAATCGAGAAACAAGATTGCGAGGGGCGGCTGGAAGTCGGAATACGAGCGTCCGATTTATTTCGTTGAGACGCGGGAGGGATATACGTGTTGCTGGTGTGCGGTCAATCGTGAAGATGTAATTCTTCAGCCTCATCCGCTCTCGCCCGTTGCCGCCAAAGTTCTCAGATATCCACAGGACGCCGAAATCCTAGGTCAGGTCGTGGGCTGCGCAATGACGCTCGGAGAATGGAGAATGACAGGAGAGGTGGTCGACGACGCGTTTTCAGATTTCACAACAAATCCAGGGGTTAGCTTCCGAGGCAATCGAGCCTCATGACGCGATTGTATTCGGAGCCGGAACCGTTCATGGCTCGCGGCTCCGGCTTACTTACAATAAGCATGAGACTGCGGTGCTGGAAACTTTAACGATCTTCATTCCGATACCTCGATTCCCTAAATGCTCGGAACTTTACTGCAAGCTTCCGGTCGTCGCATTCACCGGATTTCCGATGGCATCGCCCGATACGAGAAGTTCGACTCTGCGATTTTGCTGGCGTCCGGCAGAGTTATCGTTCGAGGCTACAGGTAAGGAATTACCGAAGCCTTTCGCGCTGACAGAGGCCGTGGCTACGCCTTCCTGGACCAAATAATCGCGGACCGATCCCGCGCGATTTTCGGATAGTGTCTGGTTCATTTCGTCGCCGCCTACGTTATCCGTGTAGCCGCCGACTTCAATGTTGAGTCCGGGATAGGCAAGAAGAATGCCCGCAACTTTCGCCAACTTCTCACGCGCGCCTGGCTTTAATGAGTATTTGCCCGTGTCGAAAAGAACATCCGACATGCTGACGATCAGGCCCCGCGCGCTATCGCGAGTCTGGAGAATGGAATTCAGTTGCGCCGACAATTTGGCCCGCATCGCGGCTTTGTCGGTGTCAGCCTGCTGCGCTGTCATTTGCGCTTGTTGCGCCGCTAACCGTGACTGATCAGCGTCGGCCTGGGCTGCGGAAACTGCATTGGCGGAGGCTGCCTGATTGTCCGCCATATCGGCACGCGCTTTTGCGGCAGCGGCTTGCGCATCGGCGGCATCCGCCTGGGCTCTGGCGGTGGCTGATTCGGCGTCATGTTTTGCCGCCTCGGCCCGCGCCTGATCAGACTGCGCCTGGTCCCGCTGACGGGTTGCATCGTCGGCTTGCGCCAACGCTTGCGATTCCGCATTGGCGGCAGCGCGACGCTCATCCCCGAGACGTTCCTCATCCATCTTTTTGACGGCTATGGCGCGCGCATCTTCCGCGGTCTGCACGGCCTCGCGGGCCACTGCGATCAGCGGCTTTCGGTCCATGTGTTTTCTGGCGGCGTATTCATCGGCATTATTCATAAGCCGCACCGCATGCTGGTAACTTTCGCTGGCATACTGTTCAGCGCCTTCCGATCGGGCGATGCGCAGGGCATTGCTGGCTTCAAAGTATTCCAATGGCAATCGGCCATCGAGAATCACGGGGTCGAACTTGTAGCCGGTGGGAATGTAGCTGCCACGCTCCATAAGTTCGTACTTGGCCTTCACCGCTTCGGTCGTTCCTTTGGTATCGTCGCGAACAATATTTTCGAGAACCACAACGTTGCTGGGTTCGCGCACCGCATAATAAGGTTCGGCTGTGACGATTAGTGCGAAGGCCTGAAGGTCAGTCGTCACCTTCACCTTGCTACGGTCGTTGCCGCCAACCAGCACTTCGCCGAGATTTATAGCGCGTCCTTCGGGTGAAATTGCCCACAACACATAAGTCAGATACTCACTGCCAAAGGTCGTCGGCTTTTGCAGGCCGCCGAATTCCGCTTCGATATCGATTGCTCCGCGTTTGCTATTAACCTCCGCCCATCCATCGGCTGCCGGCATAAGATCGGTGCCCGCGAAATCTAATTTAGTGGAACCGCTGCGATGCTGATAATTGACCGCCTGCACCGTGCGGCTGACGACAGTTACGCGGAATGTCGTCATATGAGCAGTTTTTTCGACCACAGTCGTGGTTTGCGTACTTAGCTGTGCGAAAGCCGTGGAGCTGAGAATAACGCCGGTTGCGAGTAGCAGTTTGTTAGTCTTCAAAGTTTTTCTCCTTGTCACAAATGTCTACGAGTTGAAATTGACTCTTCGAGCCAGATTTTGTGCGACGGTTTTCTCACGTCCTAAGTTGCGGTCTGATTTCGAAAAATCGGATCTATTGTTGGCATCCAGACGAGCACCATGCTGGGCCCTGGTTGGCTTCTGTTCATGGAGCCAATTGACGAAAAAAATAAATGTGAATCTGGAGCCAGAAGAATGACAGCTTCATCGCTTCCATGTCTGAGCAAGATAGCTCACATTAATAAAGACTTAGGTATTCACTTGGTTACAGGAGTTTTCGTCAGCACTACAGCGATGAACAACTAGTTTTGCGGCGCAATGGATGGGTCGGTGAGGGCAATCAATCTTCCGGGAGGGTAATCCTCCTGGGAAATCGGGATTTCTGGCTGGGGATTTACGATGGTCAGAACTTCGCCGCTTTGAATTCCGCGAACCAGCAGCCGGTCCGCCTCAACGGCAACGACTCTGTACTGTTCATCGAAAATCGATTTCTCAGAACTCTTCATCTGTAGTTGGATGCTGGTTTAAGACGTATGAACCCATGAACTGAATAAGAGTTGCTGATCACAATTGACCAGCCTGATGCCCGGCGCAGGTTCATTATGTAGTAATGACGGCAGAAAGCAAACGTGACTTGGGTACTCGCTGCCCAACCTGTGGCGCCAAACCGGGAGAAATGTGCGAACTGGGCACCGGCCAACCTCGAACCGAACAGCATTCAGACCGGATTGCCTTAGCGCAAAACATCAAAGCCGCAAAATCAACCCACCCACCTAAAGCAAAGCTAAAGCCACGATTCAATTGATCGGGCTTTTGGTCTTCCGCTAGGATCCCTGCTGGCATGACTGTCGTCTTTCGATATCCTCGATGAAGCATCCCCGCTGAATATGTCGAGGATGGGCGGAAACCACGGTATAAGACACGCCAAGAAAAGTTCTTGAATCGATTCCTGTAACCTGAAGGCAGTTAAAATCTTGCCCGACTTTTCCAAGGATTCGCTTAATTGCACCGTGGAGCTTTCCATTGCCCTGCGCGCCCAGAAACACCGCTTTGATTTCCTTTGCCATGAAAAGAAAATTCCACCCGGCAGCATGAATTTTGCGATCGAGGACGAAAGCGTCTATTGACTCCAGTGCGAGCCAATTGCCAGAGCAGGGTTCACTTTTCAGACCGAGGTCCCGAACGATGGACGGTGATTCCGCGATCAGCACGGTCCCGACTTGCACATCTTGTGGCATACAGTGCACGATTTTCGCAGCCAGCTTCTTGACGGCACGATCAGGTTCTCGCAGTCCAATGATTAATACTGTGCAGAATGGCACACCTTCGGGTGGCACTGTCCCAAAAGAGTACGCGTACTTTTGCAAGCGTAGTCACGATTTATGCCACTACGCAAACGGCGGGGACTACAATCCATAGCAATGGCCACAGCTCTGGCAATTAAGAGAAAGCGCGAGTTCGATCCCAATACTTTTCTGGCCACGATCGGGGAAGGGCGAAAAATCATTGCGATCGCAAAAAAGAAATTAATATTCGCTCAGGGAGACGCGGCAGACTCTATCTTCTATCTTCAGAAAGGAAGAGTCAGGCTCAGTGTAGTCTCCAAAGCGGGTAAGGAGGCGACAGTCGGCATCGTGAGCGAAGGCAACTTTTTCGGCGAGGGTTCGTTGGCGGGTCAACTCCAGCGCATGGGTTCGGCCGCTGCCATGACCGATTGCGACCTCATGCGCGTGGAGAAACCGGCGATGATGGAAGCGCTTCATCGCGAACACGCTTTTTCGGACATGTTCGTGGCCTATTTGCTGGCGCGCAACATACGCTATGAAGAGGATCTGGTCGATCAATTATTTAATTCCAGCGAAAAGAGACTCGCGCGCGTGCTTTTGTTGCTGGCGCATTTCGGGAAAGAAGGTGTCCCGGAAACGGTTGTCCCCAAGATCAGCCAGGAAACTCTCGCCGAGATGATAGGCACTACCCGTTCGCGGGTCAGTTTCTTTATGAATCGGTTCAGGAAATTGGGTTTCATCAACTACGCCGGCGGCGTCGAAGGCGGTTTACAAGTTCACAGCTCCCTCCTCAACATAGTTCTGCACGATTGAAATAGTGCCCAGGACTAATTTGAAGATTCCCGTCCTCGGGTTGTTCACATACTTTCGTGCACCGGCGGTGAGCAATACTGAACAGCATCCGCGGGATTCGATAATTACGCTGGCAAACGTTGGGAAACACTGCCGATTTAAGGTGAGGAAGCTCTAATGTCCGAATACCACAAACGCAAAACGATTTTATGCATCGACGACGATGCCAGCGTGCTGGCTTACCATCGCACGCTTCTCGAAAAGCAGGGCTATGAAGTCCTGATCGCAGTTTCACCGCAACACGGATTGCAAATCGCTACAGTATGCGGACTCAATGCGGTGATCGTGGACTACCACATGCCCGAGATGAACGGACATAAAATCGCGACGGAAATAAAGCGCATCAGTCCGCAGGTACCGATCATTATGGTCTCGGGCGATAGCGAGATTCGAGAACAGGCGATGACTGTAGTAGACGCTTTTATTTCGAAGGACGATGCATCCAACCATTTGCTGCCGCTAGTTTCTCGATTATGCGTCTAATTCCAAGTTATAAGTGCCGCGGCTATGCCGGCTTGAGTGACTTGCCGCATTCCAGGCAGTGGGCTTTGCTTCGTGATGTTATCAGCCCACAGAATGGGCACATCCTTTGAAATCCGTCCGGCGCGGCGCCTGCGCCCAAAATTTGCTGTGACCTGTGCTGTATCAATGCGCGGAACCTACGTAGTCCGAGCGACCAGCGATGCCATAGAGACTGCATTTGAATTGAACTTTCCAGTAGCTATTTCGCGCCATCGAACGCAGTGCGGGAAAATATAGCTTCCACTATGGCACATACCGCTTGTCAGTTCTGTGCAAGATTGCTCGGTTTGACAGGCCGCTTGGCAAAGCTTAAAGAAAAAACCCACCGCGATATCCCAATTTGGCTTAACGCCAACGTTAACTGTGCAGTTATATCCGGGCGGTTGACTCTTAGATAACTTTTCCGCACTTGTACGCATCTGAGGGACATGGATTTTTTAGTGGCTTCGCACTTGCGCTGGAATTTTGTTTTTCAGCGCCCGCAGCATCTCATGACGAGATGTGCGCGCAAGAATCGGGTATTCTTTTATGAGGACCCGGTGTTCGATACCGACACTGCGTTCTTGCAACATACGGTAGTGTGCCCCAACATCCACGTCGTCGTTCCGCATCTCGCGCCTTCGCTCACGGGGGATGAAATTTGTCAGCTGCAAGAGGTTCTACTAGCACAGCTTGTCGAACAGTATGAATTGCAGGATTACGTCTTATGGCATTACACGCCAATGGCGGTCAATTTCACCCGGGGACTAAATCCAATCTCGGTGATTTACGATTGCATGGACGAACTCTCGGCGTTCCGTGGAGCTCCGCCCGGTTTGCGGGCGGCGGAAGCGGAATTATTCCAGCGTGCCAACCTCGTATTTACCGGCGGACAAACCCTTTACGACGCCAAGAAAAAACAACATCCTTCCACTCATTGTTTCCCCAGCAGTATTGATCGCGAATTTTTTGCCGCGGCCCGTATGATTTCCAACGATCCGGTAGACCAGGCTGCTATACCGCATCCCCGTCTCGGATACTGCGGAGTGATTGATGAGCGCATGGACTTTGATCTCTTAAGAGCACTCGCGCTTGATCGCCCGGATTGGCATATCGTCATGCTCGGGCCGGTGGCCAAGGTGCAGGAGTCGGAACTGCTTCGATTGCCGAATGTCCATTACCTCGGCGGCAAAGATTATCGCGAACTTCCCTCTTATATGGCAGGCTGGGATGTGGGACTGTTACCTTTCGCTCTCAATGATTCAACCCGATTTATTAGTCCCACGAAAACGCCGGAATATCTGGCTGCTGGCTTGCCGGTAGTTTCCACACCAATCACCGATGTAGTGGAACCCTACGGCGAGTTGTCGCTGGTACTAATCGCCGACAGCTCGGAAGCATTTGTGAACGCCGTAGAAAAAGCGCTGCCAACTCGCAATTCGCAGGCGCGCTTAACCGCCGTTGATAAATTCCTCGCCCACAATTCCTGGGATCTGACCTGGCAGAGAATGGAATCCCTAATTGATTTCGCCATATCGAAGCCAGGTATTGGAACTCAGGATTTGCCGGCGTCGCCAAAACAATGTCTTGTTGATTTCACTTCAGGACAAGCCTCCGCTAACGATTAAGAAGGGTTTTTTGTGTTCGATTATTTAATTGTGGGGGCCGGATTCGCCGGCAGTGTTTTAGCGGAACGGTTGGCTAGAGTCGGCAACCAGAGCGTGCTGCTGGTTGACAAGCGCTCCCACATCGGTGGGAATGCCTACGATCATTACAACGAGCATGGCATCCTGGTGCATAAGTACGGGCCGCACATTTTCCATACCAATTCGGCCCAAATATTTGAATATCTATCGCAGTTTACCGCCTGGCGCCCCTATGAGCATCGCGTTCTCGCCAGCGTAGATGGCCAACTGCTTCCCATTCCAATCAACCTCGATACGCTGAATAAACTTTACCGCATGACTTTGGACTCCCCGGGCGCGGAGAAGTTTTTGAATTCAGTGGCCGAGAAGAAAGAGCACATTCGGACTTCCGAAGACGTTGTCGTGAACCGGGTGGGACGCGAACTATACGAAAAATTCTTTCGCAATTACACCCGCAAGCAATGGGGAATGGATCCCTCGGAACTCGAAGCCTCGGTAACCGCCCGAGTGCCGGTTCGGGTCAATCAGGATGACCGGTACTTCACCGATAACTACCAGGCGATGCCGCTGCATGGCTACACCCGCATGTTCGAAAACATGCTCGATCATTCGAATATCAAAGTGTTGTTGAATGCCGACTACTGTGAAATACAAGATGAGATCTCTTACAAACATTTGATCTATACCGGACCGATTGACGAGTTTTTTGACTTTCGATTTGGCAAGCTGCCCTACCGGTCTCTGCACTTCAAACATAAAACTATCGATCAACCGCTGTTTCAGCGGGTAGCGGTCGTGAATTATCCAAATGAACATTTGTATACGCGGGTCACCGAATTCAAATATCTCACCGGGCAGGAGCATTCGAAGACGAGCGTAGTTTACGAGTATCCCCGCGCCGAGGGCGATCCATACTACCCGGTGCCGCGTCCTGAAAATCAGGCGCTGTATGCGAAATACAAAGCTTTAGCTGACGCTACGCCGCGCGTCCATTTTGTCGGGCGCCTTGCGACTTACAAGTACTACAACATGGATCAGGTGGTGGGCCAGGCGTTAGCGACGTTCGCAAAAATCAGCGCGCCCATGCGCATTGCAGTGAACGGAAAAGGCAAGAGCAACCTTAATTCTCTTCCGACAGGGGCCCTGGCCAGCAACTCCAGGCTCGCTGTAGAGCAAGAAAAAGTGGCCTGACCATAAAAGCGCAATCCATGAAAAGCCACGGAAGAGAATTAAGTGGGATAGAAATCTGGGGCGGTGTGGAGTGCACCATCAACCGCGTCGGAGATGCTTATTTCGAGCAATTGGATCGCACTGGCCACCCGTGGCGTGTTTCCGATCTGGATCGTTTCGCAGCCCTTGAGATAAAAGCAATCAGGCAACCAGTTCTATGGGAGCGTGTCGCTCCGGTAGAAAATGCTGCGCCGGATTGGACTTGGACCGATGCCGCACTCAGCCACTTACGTAATCTCAACATCCGCCCCATCGCTGGCCTGGTTCACCACGGAAGCGGGCCACCGCACACCAGCTTGCTTGATGAACAATTTCCCGAAAAACTAGCTGCGTACGCGCGCAGAGTTGCTGAAAGATATCCGTGGGTTCAAGATTACACGCCGGTAAATGAACCTCTTACCACAGCGCGATTCAGCGGCTTATACGGCCATTGGTATCCGCATCATCGCGACGATCTTAGTTTTTTGCGCGCGTTGTTGACGCAATGCCGCGCGATTGTGCTGGCGATGAAAGCTATTCGGGAGATTAATCCAAACGCGAGGCTGATTCAGACCGAAGATCTCGGCACGATTTTCAGCACGCCGGCAATGGCGTATCAAGCCAGCTTTGAAAATGAGCGGCGTTGGTGCTCTTATGATCTGCTCTTTGGCCGGATAACTCGCAGTCATCCCATGTGGGATTACATGACCTGGGTGGGAATATCGGAAAACGAGCTGAGTTGGTTTCTGGACGAACCCTGTCCGCCTTCGATCCTTGGAATCAATCATTATTTAAGCAGCGACCGTTTTCTCGATGAGCAGGTCGAGTTTTATCCGCATTACACCCACGGCAGCAATGGACGTGTCCAATATGCGGATGTGCTGGCGCGGCGTGTTCGCGAGTCTTCTGATCGCAGCGTCGGTTCGCTGCTCGAAGAAACATCGCAGCGCTATCAACTGCCGGTCGCCATCACCGAATGCCACAACGGCTGTACCCGCGAAGAACAATTGCGTTGGTTTCTTGATGTTTGGCGCGAAGCCCAATCAGCGCGGTCCAAAGGCGTGGATGTTGTAGCGATCACGGCGTGGTCGCTTTTGGGTGCTTTCGACTGGAACCATCTAGTCACGCGCAAGGAGGGCCACTACGAACCGGGAGTCTTTGATATTCGATCGAACCCTCCCCGGCCAACGGCGATGGCCACGCTTATTCGCGGCCTGGCCGCCAACAACGACCCACTCCACCCACTGTTAGAGGTTCCGGGATGGTGGAAACGGGCGAGCCGTTTCGCCTATGGGATCTCGGTGAGCCCTGCCGGCGAGAAACGTCGAAAAGATGTCACCGATCCAGGCATAAGTGCGGAATTTGATTCCGTTCGCCCAATCTTGATAACCGGGGCGCATGGGGCGCTGGCAGGCGCGTTTGCACGCATCTGCGAACAGAGAGGCATACCATATTGCGCACTTTCGCGCAGCGAGCTTGATATTGCCGATCCCTTAAAACTCCGGCATGCATTATTCCAACATCGTCCGTGGGCGGTGATAAATACCTCGGAATATTCGCCGGGGGAAGAAAACGGAGAGGATTTTCAGCGTTGCTATCGCGACAATACCGAAGGCCCCACTCTGCTGGCACAGGAATGCGCTCGATACAATATCGACCTCCTAACATTTTCTAGCGACCTGGTATTCGATGGAAGAAGTTGCCGCCCCTATCTCGAAGCCGATCGCGTTTCGCCGTTAAATTCTTATGGCGTGAGCAAGGCCTTAGCGGAAAAACGCGTCTTGGAATTATTGCCCGCCGCGTTAGTGGTACGCACGGGCCCGCTTTTTGGACCGTGGAATGAAGACAACTTCGTCACTTCAGCGTTACGCGATTTGATGGCTGAACGAAAGCTCCAATCGGCGGATAATAAGCTCATATCGCCTACGTACATTCCTGACCTGGTTAATTCTTGCCTGGATTTAGTTATCGATGGGGAATGCGGTATCTGGCATATGGCGAATCCGGGAGAAATCTCGCTGGCAGAAATGATAAAAAAGACTGCTCAAGCCCTTAATGTTGACGCGCATTTTCTTGCACCGCAGAAAAGTTCTGATTTACGCGGCCCGGCAAGACGGGCAGCTTATAGAGTGTTGCACAGTCAGCGTGGAACCCTTCTTCCGTCACTGGAGGACGCCATCATGCGCTACTCTGCGGAGATCGAACGCAAATTGGAGATTCCAGTGCTCGCTGCGTAGATTGCAGGCTTTAGCTCTGCGTCTTTGTAGACATCAAGTCGGGCATGATTAATTTCGGCTGGCATTCCGGACCTGAAAGGTAGCGCAATAACGAATTTAGAAGAGCGGTTGCATACGGGTCGCGGCCGTACTGCGAAAAACGGAAGGTTGTGACCAATAGCTTTCCCCGACCCACTTGCATTTGCAGAGCGAGCGCAGAATTCTGATTGAGCCATCCATAGGTAATTCCCGCAAGGACGTCGTTGAATTCTTCCGCCTTAATATTACGTAAGACGTAATCGGGCACCACCCGCGCCGCTTCGAATCCCAGAATTTTCGTGAATGCGACTTTGGAAAATGGTTCACTGCCACTTCTTATCCAGTTGTAATTCGAAAACCATCGTCCGTCCAACTCCGACCCGGCTCTGATTTTGGCCGTGATATTCCAATCGCTCGGTAAAGCCTCGGCGGAATCGACCAGGAGAATTGCGCAACCGCCCTGGTTCAGATGACCCGCGAGGCTAGCGTCATATTTTCCGGCAATCATTAACGCGTTATTGCCTGCTTGGTGCCCATTTTTTTGATTAATTGCCCGAAACTGATTTTCCAGGTTCATCGATTCGAAACCGGTGAACACCAAAGACAGGTCCAACGGCTTTTCTCGAGGCAACACAAATAAGTCGTAGGAATTCTCTGTCACACGGTGGCCATTGGGAAGCCGCATCTCAATTTCAAGCCGTTCGATGGTTGGTACAGTAACTTCCGGCATCGTCAGAACGATGGGTTGCAACTCGGCGCCGGACCCTGCCTCGATTGTCGAACTGATGACAAAAGTTCCGGCGCCGGAACTTGTCGACCAGCGAATCCTGGCTCCCTTTAGATCACGCTCGCTGTAATGAGAAAGGATAACTGGAATCTCAATCCGTTCCCCGCCGTAGAAATTGTGACGAGGCAGCTTGCACATCACAAGATCTGGCCGTTGCAATAGGCTCAACTCCTCGGCGTAAGCCTTTTCATTTCGCCACATATCGAGCAGGCCATTTACCTCCCAATGAACGTCGGTGATACCGGTAATTACATAGCCTTGAATAGATGAGTAAGAACGAATGCTTTCGATTTCATATTTGAGGGAAGCAAATTGATGCCACTGGGTCTCTTCCGCCAGTTCGTTAAATGTGCCGAAAAGTTTGTCGAAGCCAAATTCGTGAAATCGATCCAAAACGCCCGCGGGACGCGTGACCTCGCGGTCGCCAAAATTGACATGGAACCACCAGGGCAGTTCGTCGGGAAGTTTGGGCAATCCCCAATTTCCGAATTCGGAAACCAGCAGGGGCTCTTTCCCGGTGCGCTCGGCATCGCCGTAAGGGCTGAAGGTCCATGCCGGACGCGCCGCTAATTCCGCCAGCCATTTGTCCCAGTTTTGTGCCTGGTCGGGCATGGAGTAGTACTGATGAAAATCATCCAGATCAGTTTTGATATGAAAATTTCCCTCGCACGGACTGTTGTCTATCACCAGCCTTCCCAAAGGGGCGAGCAACGCTTTCACCCGATCAAAAATCTGCCGCAACCAGGCGCGTTGATCGGGGTCTTTCAGATTGATCCCCCACGATTCGTTCATGATGGTCTGAATCACGATGCACGGGTGGTTGAAGTCGCGGATCAGAATTTCATGAAACATTTTCTCGGCGCGAATAGCCGCCATGGTCGAGAAGTGATCCGACGGGAACCAGCAATCGCTCCAGGAAGGCAGTTCGGTCCAGATCAACATTCCTATTTCATCGGCTACATCAAGGTAGACGGGATGAGCGACTTTGAGATGGCAACGCAGCACGTTGATGCCAAGACGCTTAGCTTTGGTCATCATTTCGCGCACGTACTCTTCTGACGTTGGCGTATGAACAGTCTCGGGATAGAAATCCTGATCGAGCGCCGCAACCATGTAGAAGGGCTTCCCGTTGAGATATAGCTTTCCGTCGCGAGCTTCGAGCGTGCGAAATCCAAAGCGGCTGCGGCGCCGGTATTGCACCGGCCCCTCCAGCGCCACTTCAAGAGAATAGAGATGGGGGGCGTCCGGGGACCAGTTCTTGTGATTCGCGATCACTCCTTCCAATCGCATGGTCGAACTAGCATTGGCTAAATTTCTTTGTGTATGAAATACGCGCCGCCCGTCGCTGTCATAGATTGTCGCTTCCAGTTGAGTGGCCGCTGCGATTGCGCCATTCTCGGCGTTCACTCCGACGCCGGCGAGACGAGCCTCGATTTGAAACTTGCCTTCTGCACCCGGAATCACATCGAGCCGTTCAATATAAAGGGATGGACACAACTCGATACGCACGCCCTGCCATATCCCGGAGTTCTGGACATACCAATTCTGTTTCCCGTGAGGAATTTCGTTGTACATCATGTCGGGAAACAAGGCGCGATTCTGCGCTTCATCCACCGGCGGATCGATAACGCGCACAATCAATTCATTCTGTCCGGGACGAATTGCGTTCGTGATCTCGAAGCTGAAAGGGGTGTAGCCCCCTTCATGGCTGCCCACGGAAAAACCGTTAAGAAAGACTTCGCAGAAATAATCGACAGCGCCGAATTTTAATAACACATGCCGCGTATCGCTAAAATTGGGGAGATGGAAATGCGTCCGATACCAGCCCGCACCCATGTAGTTGCGAAGGTCTTCGAACTGGACATTCCAGGATAATCCGACGCGGGCGCTGCGCCATCCCGCAGAATTTCGGATTTCATTGATATGCAGGCGGGCCGACGGGTCAGTAATAAATTCCCAGCCATATTCGAGTTCAAGACGCTGGGAAAGATCGAACGCCTGAATGGGGAGCGAAGCGATCACAGGAGGGACGGGCTACTCACAAGCATCGGCCAATTATAAAACAGATGCCAGCGCTTCCCGTTGTGAAGTGCTCCGCATAAAATACCCTGGGCGATTAGCGACAAACCTGATCGAGGCTGGAAAGACGATCTTCGCCATGCGGCAGTGGCAAATGCTTGGCGCGCATCATCTGCTGCAAGAATGTTCCGCCCCAGTTGGAGGTAATGTCCGGATCTATCGAATAGGCGGGATCGGACGTAGCCTCTGGCAACGTAATTAACCTAAAACGTTGCTGCCTCAGCAGATCGAGAAGGTGCGGAAGCATGACCGTTTCGAAGACACCAATGTGCAGCAGCATGATCTGCTTGATGTCGCGACCGTAAACCAAATTCGCCAGTTGCCGGCCTTCCGTCAAGGAGTCGGCGGCTCCGTCAAGATAGCTCCGTTTTAGTTGCTCGATTCCCTTTTCGTCATCTTTGACTAAACACCGCACATAGGGATCGTTGTAGGCATAATCACCAAAACTGAGAGTGACTTCGGCGACTTTGTATCCGTGTGCTTTGAGGAAAGTCTCGCTGGCGCGATGCTTTTCGAGGGTATTTCCTTCGTGGAGAAACGGAAACCGCAGCCAGCGCCAATCCTGATCATCCATAAATTTCTGTAAAGTTGGCTCGTCGGCTTGCAGATCCTCTTCGAACGCTTCCACCGAATTCGAGTCGAGGTCCATGTGTGAGAACGTATGGTTTCCCAGCGGATAACCCGCGCCTCGCCACAATTGCAGAACCTGTGCGGTGGAAGGATCCTCTTCGATTCTTTTCGCGTTTACGAATCCATAGACCGGCGGCGAGTTCGCGGCTTGCAAATCTTTGATGATAATTTTGGCGACGTCTTCTCTCGTAACTCTTGGGGGAAGCGGACCGTGCGCAGGTAAATCATCGAAGGTTAGCGCCACTTCTGGTGCGGCTGCGGTGGTGCCCCCGGCGACGGACGGGGTCCCAATATAACGGCTGGCGAACGTTAAAAACGTCGGCCAGTTCGGAGCAGGGGTGTGTCCGCCGCTATGCTGTCGGAAACCGATGTCGCCATCGATCAGCGCAGTTTCCATCGGAGGGAATTCTGTCGTCCCCAAATCTTTTTTCCCAAGCAATTTGTACACCGGGCCCGCGGCAACAGCGGCGAGAAAGCTGCCTTTGGCATCAACCCATCCGTCGCCCTGGGTTGCGCCGCCGCCTATGAAAATAGGTCGTGGCGCGCACAGTGCAATCAGTTCGTGGGAATCCACGGGCAAGTCATTAACGGTGAGTGGGCCGTCGTATTTTAGAAAGTTGCCCGCCATCCAGTGATATTCGCCGGTACCCGCAATGTTGCCGATTTGCTCGCCAAAATCACGACGCCACAGTTTTGCCCCACCCTCGCCGGAAGAGCTGATATATGCGATCGCAAACCGGGGATCGTATGCCATCGCGACCAAAGCGGCTTTGCCATAACGCGAATGGCCTTCGATGCCTACTTTTTGTGCGTCCACCGATTTGTCGGTTTCGAAATAATCGAGGGCACGGCTTGCGCCCCAGGCCCACGCACGTAATGCACCCCAATCGTCGAGTTTGCGCGGCTGTCCTTTATTCACCAGGCCAATAATTCCTTGAGTTAATCCTTCGCCATTGTCCGCCTGCACGCTTGTCGGAATAAACGTCGCATAGCCCCAGCCCTTCGCCAGAACCTGCTGCTGCCAGGATGGGCCGCTACCCATCATGGCCGCCAACTGTTCCGCCGAAAACCGTTTTTTCATCGCGGCTAAAAATTCGGGACTCAAGCCAAACTCCATCATCACCGGCACCGGGGCGGTAGCGTTTGCCGGAGTGCTAAGCGTCAATTGCATGTCGACGCCGACAAGAGGATATGAAGAATCATCGACATGGCCCACAAGTTTTTTAGTGACGACCGGGACGTTTCCGTTCTCTTCTTTTACGGTGCTCAACAATTCCCAACGAACTTTAGGAATATTCTTCGGAACCTGGCCATAAATTTCCCGGTCGAAGTCTGCAATAATCTCTGGACGCCGTTCTTTCCACCACATTTGAGCGTTCTTCACCGACTTGCCGTTATTCAAAACCAGCGGAGCGGGCAGCGTGTACGCGGGGACTTTTGCTTCGTCGAAATTTGCGCTATGCGGCGACTTAGGATCGCCGTCTGCTCCCTGGCGCAAAGAAGTTATATGCAGAAGATCCATCATCCGTTGATGATCCTGCTCGGCGGTCAGGTGCGCAGGGGGGGACACCTGCCCCACTCCCGCCCTCGCAAAAATGCACACGATTACTACCCAGCGCATACTCAGATTAAAGCGAGACACTGACGGCAATTGCATTTTTGGCCGTGATCCTTAAACTTTCCTCTGATCGAAACTGTCGCGCATGGCAAAAAATGCCGGTGCGGGACGATAGTCTTCGTCAAATGACAAAGGCCGCTGCGCGCG
This sequence comes from uncultured Acidobacteriaceae bacterium, assembly GCA_963849315.1. Taxonomy (GTDB): domain Bacteria; phylum Acidobacteriota; class Terriglobia; order Terriglobales; family Acidobacteriaceae; genus PALSA-188. The sequence continues at coordinate 560,562 of CAWKGT010000003.1, forward strand.
GTTCGGATGTTCCTTCTTCCGCGCCGGATTATTCAACCATGTATTGCGGTCGCTCACGCCCCACGTAAGCACGGCGGTGACCGCAGGATTCGCCAGCACAGTATTAAGGTAGTCATGATAAACGGCGGCGACCGCCTTGTCGCACTGGGCAACGTCATCATAGGGAAGATCATCGTCGTTGACATCGAGTTCGGTGATAAATACCTGGAGACCCAGTTGCCGCGCGCTCGCAATGAACTCGCGAATGCCATTGCCAAACGAATCGCGGCCCCCTGCCCTGATGTGAGACTGAATTCCTACTGCATCAAGCGGCACGTTGGTGGCTTTCATGCGTTGCAGCAATTGCAATGTGAAGGCACGCTTTTTGCCTTCTTGTTCATTGTCGTACTCGATGCCATATTCGTTGTACGTAAGCAGCGCATCGGGATCGGCCTGGCGCGCGGTTTGGAACGCGATGTCCAAATATTCAGGACCCAGAAATTCGAGCCAGGGTGATTTCCGCAGGCCATCGGGACGGCCGTCCTTGACCGCGATGGCTTCGTTCACTACATCCCACGAATGCAACTTGCCTTTGAAGTGACCGGCAACGGTCGTGATGTGATCTGTCAGAAACTGCCGCGCGTTGTCTTTGGTTACGGTGCTGGCAAACCAACCCGGCAGGGCTTCATGCCAGCAGAGATTGTGTCCGCGAACCTTAATATGGTTTCGTTCCGCAAAAGCCACCAGTTCATCCGCATCGCCGAAGGAAAATCTATCGGGAGCGGGCCGCAACGCCTGCCACTTCATCGCGTTCTCAGCGACGACAATGCTGTACTGATCGATGAGAACCTGGGCGTAGGCCGGATCTGATCGTAGCAATGGAATCGCCACCGCAGCTCCGGTAAGCAAGCCATGCGCCGCGGCATGCGCTTTTAAAGAGCCGGGGCCGGTAATTTCGTTTGACACAGTGGCCCGCGCAGCGGGCATTTGCGTTCGATGGGCGCAGCCGGTCAGGAGGGTGGCCGCTGAACTGGCCGCCAGTCCCGCTCCTATGCTCAATCCTGTAGACACGAATTGTCGTCGCGTCACCATTGAATGACACCCCATTTCTGGATAGCCTAAGTACGGCCCAAACATTTTATCCGCATCCTGCGTGGTTCACGGAATTGTTTTGTTAAACTCTGGCGGCGCTTCGAAGTTTCAAATTTCACTTGAGGAAAAATGTTCAGCAAGCAATTAACTCGCAAAGATTTCTTAGCCGCCACGTTTGCCGCTGGGGTGGGTTCTTATTCTGGACTCGGTCCACATGCATGCGCGCAAATCTCAGAGCCCGCGCGGCGCGAATCGAGCATCTACGACGTTCGTGCTTTCGGAGCGCAGGGGGACGGCAAAACTATCGACAGCCCCGCGATTAATCGCGCCATCGAAACTGCGGCCGCAAAAGGCGGTGGAACCATTTACTTCCCGGCCGGAACTTATCGCTGTTACTCGATCCGCTTAAAGAATTCAATTTCACTCTACCTCGATGCGGGAGCAACAATCCTTGCATCTGAAGTCCCCCCTCAAGGAATGACCACCGGCGGCTACGATCCCGCTGGTCCGCCGCAGGCTTGGGAGAAATTTCAAGATTTCGGACACAATCACTGGCGAAACAGTTTGCTTTGGGGCGAGGATTTGCATGATGTAAGCATCACTGGTCCCGGCCTTATCTGGGGCAAAGGTTTGAGTCGCGGAGAAGGCGGGCTACCTCATGCAGAGAGTCCCGGCGTGGCTAATAAAGCGATTGCGCTGAAGAATTGCAGGAATGTTATCTTTCGTGATTTTTCCATGCTGACGTGCGGGCACTTCGCAATTCTGCTCACTGGTGTGGATAACGTAACCATCGACAATCTGAAGATCGACACGAACCGCGACGGAATCGATATCGACTGTTGCAAGAATGTCCGAGTTTCGAATTGCTCGGTGAATTCGCCATGGGACGATGGCATTTGTCCGAAAAGTTCCTATGCTCTGGGATACGCGCGCGCCACGGAAAATGTGACCATCAGCAATTGCTACGTCACCGGAATTTACGACTACGGAACTCTGCTGGATGGAACATTTAAGCGCATGCAATATCCAGTTGGCTTTCGCGCGCCTGTAGGCCGCATCAAGTGCGGAACGGAATCGAATGGCGGATTTAAGAACATCACGATTTCTAATTGCGTGTTCGAAAGTTGCCGTGGCCTGGCGCTCGAAACCGTGGATGGCGCCATCATTGAAGACATTACCATCAGCAATATCACGATGCGCGGCCTGGTGGAATCACCCCTATTCCTGCGTCTTGGAGCCAGATTGCGTGGACCGGAAGGGACGAAGCCTGGTATTCTTCGGCGAGTCTTGGTGAATAACCTAGTGAGCTCGAATGCGGTGGCGGAGTATCCATCGATCATCAGCGGAATACCAGGCGCACTAGTAGAGGACATTAAAATTTCGGATTTGTACCTGCAACAAATTGGTGGGGGTACTAAAGAATGGGCGGAGGCTAATCCTCCAGAAAAAGAAAACGGCTATCCGGAATCGACGATGTTCGGAAGGCTTCCAGCGCGAGGATTCTTTCTGCGACATGCGCGCAACCTCGAATTCAGCAACATCGAAATTGCGACCGAGCAACCCGATGCCAGACCAGCATTCTGGATGCACGATGTGGATGGAATAGATCTGTTTCGGGTGAAGGCGGGGAAAAATACGTCCGCGTTGTCATTGCGCGATGTAAAGGATTTTCGGAGCTTCGGAAGCCGCGATTTTCCGGATCGCAGCGATGACGCAATCAGCCAAGCCGATTTCTGAGATTGAACGTCCAACACCCACATCTGCGCCAGCCGGTATCGCTTCTAGTTTTTCGGATTCTCCAATAGCAACGCGATTCCCTGCCCCCCACCAATGCACGCCGACGCGATTCCATAGCGGCCGCCCGACTGCTTTAATTCTCGAGCGAGCGTGATTGCTAGACGCACTCCAGTGGCGCCCAGAGGATGGCCGATTGCTATCGCTCCGCCATTCACATTCAGCTTGGCATGATCGATTCCAAGTTCGCGCTCGCAAACCAAAACCTGTGCGCCGAAGGCTTCATTGATCTCCAAGCGATCAATCTGTTCGAGCTTCAGTTCAGTCGCGTCAAGTAAAGCGCGAATGGCCGCCACGGGACCGATCCCCATAATCTCTGGGGGAACTCCGATTGCAACTCCTGCCACGATCCGGGCGAGGGGATTATTGCCGTGCCCATTAACAAAGTCTTTCGACGCGACCAAAACTGCGCCAGCTCCATCGACGATTGCAGAACTATTTCCTCCCGTCTGTACGCCGCCAAATGCGGGACGTATCTTCGCCAGCGCCTCAAGCGAAGATGGTTTGATATGAGTGTCTGCCGCAAACGATTCGATCCCCTTCGGCAGACGAATGCCGCGCGCCGTGTGCCCCGCGGACACAAACGTTTCGTTCACGACCGGTACGATTTCGCCGCTGAGGAAGCAGCGTTTCTGAGCCGCAAGGGCGCGGGCGAAGCTGTCGGCTGCAAACCGATCTACATCCTCGCGAGAAACTTTGTGGCGCTTCGCCAACTCTTCTGCGGTGCCGCCCATGGTCAGGTTCGCGCAAGGATCAAGTAGCGCTTCCCATAGAAAATCTTTGAACTCCACTTGCCCCATCCGGAACCCGCTCCGATGCGTATAGGCAGCAATGGGATTGCGCGACATCGATTCGGTCCCGACTCCAAGAATGAGGTCTGCCTTGCCGAGCTTAATTAAATCGGCGGCTTGCAAAATCAGTTCAATTCCGGTTCCGCAAACCCGCTGCACCAGATGCGCCGGAACTTCAATAGGGACGCCGGAATAAATTCCAATATGGCGCGGAAGCATGTAAGCATCGAAGCTGGCCTGCGCCATGCTGCCGGCAATCACAGCGTCGACGTCTTGCGGCGAAATTCCGGAGCGGCGAAAAACCTCCCGCCCGACCTTAATTCCCAGATCGATCGGAGACACCAATCCCAACACGGTGTTGTAATCCGCGAATCCCGTGCGAACGCCATCCACCAGCCAAATATCGTCGTAATGCGAGATCAATCCTTTTGATCGGTTTTTCATGGGGCTATTATTTTCTACTCCCGTTTGATGCGCGGGAGTGGGTCACAGCTTCGCTTCTCAATTTCGGCGTGGAGCATTGCGTAAGCTTTTGAAGATCAACCATCCATGCTATTGATTCTGGGACATTTATTTTGTGCGATTACAGTTTTTGGTTTAACCACGGGCGCATGTCCTAAAGCGTCCCGACGGTAACTGCGTGGGAGCAACTATTTGCTCCGATTGGGTTCATAATTAGGAAGCTCGTCTCCGCACTTCACAACATGAAATTGCAGCGAAAACATTTTGGATTGCCAGCCATCGCTTTATTGTTGGCAGTTTCCGTGCCGTGGGCGCTCGGCCGCAAGAAGGATATTCCCGCGGCGCAGCAGATGGACGAGCAAAAGCGCGCAGTGCACGCCCTCAACCGGCTCAGCTTCGGACCTACGCCCGGCGAGATCGAACAGGTCAAAGCCATGGGGGTGGATAAATGGATTGACGAACAACTGCACCCTGAAAAAATTGACGACGGCGCAATGCAGGCCCGGCTTGCTCCGTTCCGCTCAGTGCAAATGAGTACGCAACAGATCATCGACAATTTTCCGCCGAACGAAATCATTCGCGCCGTCGCCAACGGCAAGATTCCGATGCCGTCTGACCCCACTCACCATGCGATCTACGAAGCGCAATTAGACAAGTATCAGGAAAAGCAGGAACGAAAACAGCAACTGGTTGCCGCCAGCGTGAACCCGGGGAATATGAATGACGCCGGTGCCGCACAAGTACCTACTGACGAAGAAATAAATCGCCGCCACGAGGATATTTTGCATAGCGTCGTGGATGTCGACAGCATTCTTAATATGCCGCCCGATCAGCGAACGCAGGCGATCCTGGCGATGCCCACAGAAGATCAGATCGCATTGACTACAGCTCTCAAAGGGCCAAAACGAGATGCTCTGACTATGGGCTTGAGTCCTGAGGATCGCGAAACCGTTCTGGCGCTCAACAATCCCATGCAGGTTGTCGATGACGAACTGATCGAAGCGAAATTAATTCGAGCCATTTATAGCCAGCGCCAATTGCAGGAGGTGATGACCGATTTCTGGATGAATCATTTCAACATCTTCATCGGCAAGGAAGCCGATCGTTTCCTTCTTACCAGTTATGAGCGGGACGTGATTCGTCCGCATGCAATGGGCAAATTTGAGGATTTGTTGGTGGCGACGGCGAAGAGTCCGGCGATGCTTTTCTATCTCGACAACTGGTTGAGCGAGGGACCGAATTCAGACGCGGCGAACGGAATTAAAAAACGCGCCGACAGCTACCAGCGGCGGCGCGCAAGGCTCAACGGCCCCGTCAGACAAGCAAAAGGGAAACGTAACGGCCTGAACGAAAATTATGGCCGCGAGCTGATGGAACTTCAAACCCTGGGAGTGAATGGTGGGTACACGCAAAAAGATGTAACCGAATTGGCACGCGTGCTCACCGGCTGGACTTTGAAAGAGCCGAGAGACGGCCGGGCTTACACGTTCGACGAGCGCAAGCACGAGCCCGGGGACAAGATGGTGCTGGGCCATCGCATCAAGCCTAAAGGTGAAAAAGAAGGCCTCGAAGTGCTGCACATTCTGGCTCACCATCCTGCAACCGCGAAATTCATCTGCACCAAGTTGGCGATGCGATTTGTTTCCGATAATCCTCCGCCGGCGTTGGTGGATCGCATGGCGCAAACCTTCTTGAAAAAAGATGGGGACATACGGGAAGTGCTGACCACCATGCTGCACTCACCGGAATTCTGGGCGCCAGAGGCGTATCGGGCAAAAGTAAAAACTCCACTCGAGTTCGTGGTCTCGGCCGCGCGCGCCAGCGGAGCGCAAATTGACGATGCCATGCCACTCGCGCGGCAGTTACAGAATATGGGGATGCCGCTGTACGGAATGCAGCCTCCGACTGGTTATTCGATGAAAGCGGATGCGTGGGTGAATTCCGCCGCGCTTTTGGGCCGCATGAACTTCGCCTTGGGCCTTACCACCGGGAAACTGAAGGGCGTGCAAGTGGACACGGCCGAAATTCTCGTCGCAAATCCGCCAGCCGATTTGTCAGAAACATTGGCGGTCCTTGAAAGCAGCTTGCTGAACGGCGACGTTTCAAAGCAGACTCACGACACAATTGCAGCGAGGCTGGATGATCCCAAGGTTGCCCGGAGAAAATTGGACGATCCGGCGAATTCGCCTACTGTAAAGGCCATCGCCGGATTGCTTTTAGGATCACCCGAGTTTCAGAGGAGATAACCACTTCTAGCTTCTGGCTGCTAGCTGAGCGCAGAAGCGCGAACTAGAAGCACTAAGCCAGTAGCTAGAAGCCAGGAGCGCCTTATGTCAATCACCCGCAGAGTATTTCTCCGCAACAGCGGCCTCGCCGTAGTTGGTACCGCAGCCGTCCCCGCCTTTTTGAGGCGCGCCGCATTGGCCGCGGAATCGCTAGGCCTCAACAACAAGAGGTTGGTCGTGATCTTTCAGCGCGGAGCCGCCGACGGATTGAATATCGTGGTACCCCACGCCGAGCCCGCTTATTATGCGATGCGGCCGTCGATCAATATCCCGCGCAACGCGGTGATTGATCTGGATGGGTTTTTCGGATTGCATCCGTCTTTATCTGCTTTTCAGCCACTGTGGAACCAAGGGCATCTAGCGATTGTGCACGCAGCAGGGTCTCCCGACCCGACGCGCTCACATTTTGACGCGCAGGATTTTATGGAATCGGGCACGCCCGGAGTCAAAGCGACGGACGATGGCTGGCTCAACCGCACCTTGAAATCACTTCCCGATACTGCCGCGAACTCCGCTTTTCGGGCTATCGCATTGGGGCCATCGTTACCGCGCATTCTTTCCGGAAGCGAGCCGGCCGTCGCCCTAAATAACATTAACGATTTCGGTGTCGGCGGACGAAACCCTAGCGCGGTCCCGATGTCGAACACTTTCGAGGCTATGTATGACCAATCAGTCGATTCCGTATTACATGGCACCGGACAGGAAACTTTCGAAGCGGTAAAAATGCTGAAGGCTGCTGATCCGGCAAAATATACTCCCGTTGCGGCGGCTGATTATCCCAAAGGAAGATTTGGCGACAGCCTGAAGCAACTCGCTCAACTCATCAAGGCGAATCTGGGCGTGCAGGTCGCATTCGCCGACATCGGCGGATGGGATCACCATGTCAATGAAGGCAGCACACAGGGCCAAATCGCCAATGTGTTGCGCGAGTTTTCACAATCGATTGCTGCATTCTGGGTTGACCTCGGCGATCTCGGAGAAGACACGGTCGTAGTGACAATGTCTGAGTTCGGACGCACCGCCCGCGAGAATGGCAACCGCGGAACCGACCATGGTCACGCCAATGTCATGTTTGTTCTGGGTGGTCCGGTGCAAGGTAAACGAGTCTACGGACTCTGGCCCGGACTCGATCAGTCCCAGCTTTACGAGGGCCGTGATCTTGCCATTACTACCGACTTCCGGCGTGTGGTCGGCGAAGCGGTTTATCGTCATCTGGGAAACAAAGCTCTGGCGCAGGTCTTTCCCGGCTTTGACAATCAACCGCGCCAGTTCCTGAAATATCTAGGGTGATTCCCAGTTCTACGTTCCCGACGGTCTTTGTCCGGGTGAATCGGCTCGCTCCCCGCGGCTGGGAGGTGAGGATGCCTGCCTCTGCGCGATCCCGCTTTAAAGCTCGATCCAGACCTCGCCATCTTCAATCGCGATCGGATAGACCGAAACTCTCGCCTGCGGATTATGCGCCGCTTCGCCAGTCGCCGGATCCCATTGCCATCCATGCCATGGGCAAACAATTTTATTTCCCTCAATCACGCCTTGTCCCAGCGGACCGCCCCGGTGCAGGCAGATATTGTCCATGGCCGTGATCGTGCCATTCACGTTGGCCACGCAAATCGGTTTGGTCCCGCAAGAAAATTCTTTGGCTTGGCCGGGCGGAGGCAGCTCCGAAACGGCCCCGAGCCTGACTAAATGAGGCATATTTGTAGATTGCGCTCATCTGATCATTGCTCAAGTCGCGAGGAATCGGCTACAAATGAACATTTAAGAGCGTAAGGCGCACATCCGATGGACGCGATCACGGCCTGATGTCTTTCAATAGCACCCTCAAGACGGCGTGGCTCAAAGGTCGCGATTCATATTTCTGGATGGTCTTGATTGCATTCCTGCTGCGCCTGGCTTACCTCCTCATTGCCCATACCTACAAGTTCAAGACGGCTGGCAACAATTTCGGCTTCGGATTCGAGATGGGACGCATCGGGCGTTCGCTCGCGCAGGGCCAGGGATTCAGCAATCCATTTCATGGCGTGACGGGACCAACAGCATGGGAGCCTCCGCTTTATCCTTTTCTTATCGCGGACGTATTTAAAGTATTCGGAATCTATAGCCAAGCATCAGCGATTGTTCTTCTGAGCATCAACAGCGTTTTTGCGGCGGTGACCTGCATTCCGATTTACTTAATTGCTAATAAGTGCTTCGATGAAAACGTCGCCCGCTGCACATCGTGGCTGTGGGCGGTACTCCCTCCGATAATGTTCTGGTCAACCCGTTGGGTTTGGGAAACCAGTCTCGCCACTTTGCTGCTGACTGTCATCTTTTGGCTAACTCTGGTTATGGACGAAAAAAATGGCGTCTTACCATGGATTCAATTCGGATTTCTTTGGGGCATTGCCGCCTTAACCAATACTTCTCTTCTGGCTTTTCTTCCAGCATCGGCGCTATGGATTTGGTATCACTGCTTTCGGCGGAAAAAAGCTTTCCTGACACATACCGCCGTCGCCGCCCTGCTCTTCGTCATCTGTATCGCACCGTGGATAGCTCGAAACTACATCACGTTCGGTCATTTTATTTTCATTCGATCGAATTTTGGCGCGGAACTTCGCTTCGGGAACGGGCCCGGCGCCGATGGCACGTGGATGGAGTATTTGCATCCCTCAAAAAACGCGCACGAATTGCGCCTGTACAGAGAGATGGGAGAAACCACCTACGTTGCCGAACGCAAGCGGCAGGCGGTCGCTTTCATAACCGAGGACTATCGGCGATTCGCCATTTTGTGCGCCAACCGCTTTACGTATTATTGGGAAGGTGTTCCGCGTTCGCATTTATCCAGCCATCTCGCTTTCACCACGTCATCGCTGCTCGCCTTTTGGGGACTAGGGCGGGCGTTGCGCAAGAATCGCCCCTGCGCCTGGTTGTTTTTCTGGCTCATACTCTGCTATCCGTTGATATTTTATTTCGTTTTTCCGCTCGCCCGTTACCGCCATCCCATTGAACCAGAACTGGGAATTCTAATTGTGTATCTGATATGCACGCTAATAAAACAACTGCGCGGCATTCCCACAAACGTCTCGTATTTGATTTCGTATTTCTCGTTCACCATTCGGTGACAATATCTACGCCGAAACCTATCTCTCAACGATCGGTTCTGCCTGTTACGGCACGACAGCCACGCATGGTTTATGCCCAAATTTGCGATTTCTCTTAATAAACGAACGCCCGCCCCCATAGAACTACCCTCGTTCATCCCTCCGGCATAGTAAAGTGGTAGTGATCCCCATTTTCACAAAGGAAGCATATTGAGTTCAGGCATTCGCAACATCGCAATTATCGCGCACGTCGATCACGGCAAGACAACGCTCGTGGACGCCATGTTGCGCCAGAGTGGAACGTTCCGCTCCAACGAAACCATGATCGAACGCGTCATGGACTCGAACGATCTCGAGCGCGAGCGCGGCATAACGATCCTCGCCAAGAACACCGCGATTCTCTACCACGACATCAAGATCAATATCGTCGATACCCCGGGTCACAGCGATTTTGGCGGGGAAGTCGAGCGCGCGCTAAAGATGGTCGACGGAGTCATGCTGCTCGTGGATGCGAGCGAAGGTCCGCTGCCCCAAACCCGTTATGTGCTCAGTAAAGCGCTGGAGGGGCATCTTCCGCCGATCCTGGTAATCAATAAGATCGACCGGGCGGATGCGCGTCCGCAGGAAGTATTGAATGAGGTCTATGATCTTTTTATCGACCTCGACGCGAAAGAAGAGCAGTTGGATTTTCCGGTGCTATACACGAATGCGAAAGCCGGGACTGCAACGACCGACCTCAAGGCGCCCGGAGAAAATTTACAGTCGTTATTTGAAACCATTGTCCAGACGATTCCGCCGCCAACTGGCGACATAAACGGTCCATTGCAGATTCTCGTTGCGAATCTTGATTACAGCGATTATCTGGGACGGCTCGCCATTGCACGCGTCTTCAACGGCCGCATGTTTACCGGGGAAGACGTGGCAATCGCCAAGCTCGACGGCACGTTTCACAAGACCAAGATTACCAAGCTGTTTTCATTCTCCGGTTTGAAGCGAACCGATATCACGGAAACTACTCTGGGCGACATTATTGCGGTCGCTGGCGTGGAAGGAATAACCATCGGCGAGACGATTACGGATGCTGAGAATCCATCTCCGCTTCCGCCGATCACCATCGACGAGCCGACGATTGCGATGCTATTCACCGTGAACACCTCTCCTTTCGCCGGGCGCGAGGGAACATATGTGACTTCCCGCAATCTGCGTGACCGTTTGCAGAAAGAATTGCTGACTAACGTTTCGTTGCGTGTGCAGGACACTGATACAACGGATTCGTTCATCGTCGCAGGCCGCGGCGAGTTGCAGCTTTCGATTCTCATAGAAATGATGCGGCGCGAAGGCTACGAGCTCATGGTTGGGAAACCGGAAATCGTCACCAAGCGTGTCGATGGAAGATTAATGGAGCCGGTCGAACGGTTGACAGTCGATGTCCCCGAAGAGTTTGTCGGCGTGGTGATGGAGCAACTCGGCTCGCGCAAAAGTGAAGTGCAGAACATGCACAATCACGGTTATGGACGAGTGCGAATTGAATTCCGCGTTCCCAGCCGCGGGCTGATCGGCCTGCGCAGCCAGTTGCTTACCGACACTCGCGGCACTATTGTCATGAATTCCCTGTTCGATGGATACACCGAGTGGCAGGGCGAAATTCCACATCGTCTCACCGGCGCGCTGGTCTCGGACCGCGACGGCGTGACCACTCCTTACTCTCTTTACAACTTGCAGGAGCGTGGCGAATTGTTCGTCGGCCCGACGATCGATGTGTACGAAGGGATGATCATCGGCGAGAACGCCAAAGACACCGACTTAGACGTGAACGTCGTGCGTGAGAAGAAGCTGACCAATATGCGATCATCGACCGCCGACATCGCAGTGCGGTTAGTTCCCTTCCGCCAACTCAATCTGGAGCAGGCAATCGAGTTCATCGCCGATGACGAGTTTGTGGAAGTCACGCCGAAGTCGCTGCGCCTGCGCAAAAAAGTCCTTCAGGCCAATAAGCGGAAGCGAAGTTCGATGGAGACGGTCGAAGAGCGGCGGTAGATTGCTGCTCTGTCAGGCGTGGCTGGAGTTCTAGGCGAGACTTAAGAATCCTGAGCTCGCAATCTCGCACGGCGTCGGCAATCATTGCCGTTGCGCGCCAATCCTTCCGGACTAAAGTCCGTCAACATGACGTCGGAATTGGAACACTTGTCGGTGGAGGTGCAGTTTGCGATACTGCGCGCAAGGTTCCCTCCCCCGCTCGCGAGAATCGCGGGGCTTCGGTATGACTCCAGAGAAATTCGAATTGAGCCCCTTGTCGCTCCGATTTCTCAATGCGCCCCTAAGCGCGTATAATCTTTCCGAGCCTTTAAGTCCAGACTTCCTGTAACTCTTCCTCAGAATTGTTGCGGACAGTCTAAATACTGGTCCACTTTGCCGGCGAACGCTCTTACAGGTTCAACCAGACAGGAAACGATGTCACAAATTAACGGAGACAAATCCCGATTTCACCGGGAACGCAAGCAAAACATCAAGCGTCGTTTGAGAACTAAGCAATTGCTCGAAGCGGCGGGTCAAAAAACGCCCGCGGCTGCATCTAATAATAAGAAGACGACCGCTCCCGCTAAATAGGGGGTCACGGACCACGAAGCTCTGCGAACCTGGAATAAGAGGAAACTATGAAGAAGCTTTTTGTTGGCAACATCCCCCACAGCACAACAGAAGCAGAGCTGCGGACACTGTTTGAACCACATGGCAAGATCGATCAAGTCAGCGTCGTAACCGACCGCGAAACCGGCCGCTCCCGAGGCTTCGCGTTTGTTGAGATGTCGGACCCGGCGGAGGCCGAGAAGGCCATCGCAGCGCTGAACGGCAAGGAACTTGGCGGACGCGCGCTCAATATCAATGAAGCTCGTCCGAAGACCGAACGCAGCACCAGCGGCCCTCGCGGCGGGGGCGGAGGTCGTCCCGGTGGTGGTGGTGGACGCTCCGGAGGCGGCGGTGGGCGTTCCAGCGGTGGTGGCGGACGCGACGACTATCAGGGACACGCACGCCAGCCGCGCGAACCGCGCTGGTAGTAAATCCTAGCGGCGTTTCATTGAAAGGTTTTATTTAAGACAAAATTGACCCTCAGGAGGTTTTTATGGCTGGAAGAAGTCGTTCAAGCTTTAACAAACGTTTGAAAGAGCGCTCACGTCAGGAAAAGCAGCGCGAGAAAGCCGAAAAGAGGGTTCAACGAAAACAGGAAAAACCAGAGGGTGTGGAGGACGATATGGCATCCATCGATTTCTCTGCTGCCCAGGATCAATTGGCGCTACCGAATTCCATGGTCGATGAGTAGAACGAGCATAAACGATTCCCATGATTAAACGAGAGGGGCGGACCCAACCCGCCCCATCGCCTTTTTCCGCTAATATTTTTTCCACATCCCCACCCGGTGTAGAATGTTTTTCCCTCCAGAATTGACTCGCGCAGGTTTTTTGCGCTTTGGTGCATTGCGAAGCTCTTTATTGCTGCCGTAACTCGTTGAAATACAAGGCTGGCTCTGAAAAGTATGGCCATACACTTGCATCTTCCTTGAGTGCTACAGCATAACTATGGCTCCTGTTAAGTACCGATCTCGCGAACACAGAAGAAGGATTCACCCTCCGGCAGTAAGCGGAGAAACTCCCATGGCGTCGCCCGACTTTGCGGAACAATACATACCCGAACGGGAAGCGATTCCGGTGCTGGCAACCGTGCCCGAGATTCCGTGTCTCGAAATCAAGGAAGCGAAGCCGGACCTGACACTCGCTGCTGCTTTGGCTAAAATTCCCGCTGCCAAGGAAAGAAAAAAAGAAGCGGGTCCATCGGTCTTGACTCTCGCGGCGGTACTTGCCGAAATTCCCTGCTCGCTCAATGTTGTTCTCGAATCTATCGCGCCAAAAATAGCAGTTTCTGAAAAAAGCGAATCGAAGCCGGCTATCTCTCCGGTACATGAGCTTGCATGTCCAATTGAAACGGAATCGACATTTCCATCGAAAGATTTAGCGCCTGAAACCTTCGTGCCGGCAATTTCGCTATCCGAAAAAATGGGCTCCCGCCCAGTCTCGGATATCGCTCTTGATCTAGTCCTGAATGAACTCGTGCTACAAGCGCGACTCACCACAAACGCGACCGGAGCTGTCTTCGCCTTAGCGTGTTCCGGAGAACTTGTCTGCCGGGGCACCACCGGATCGACTGCTTCGGATGTGGCTACGTTCCTGAATACAAAATCGGGCATTTCTGCCACCTGTTTCGCCACCGGCGCCGCCCGTCGCGTCGATGATCTCGGTCCCGATATCAACCCCGACTCGGTTGCCTATCGGCGCAGCGGAGTGCGATCCATCCTTGTCGTTGCCGTGCAAGGAGAAAAAGGTCCGATACTGGGCATTCTTCAAATTTTTTCGCCGCGAGCCAATGCCTTTTGTGATCGCGACCTGCTCACTCTCCAGGCGCTCGCGCGGCGGATCGCGGCAAACGTGGAACTGGTGCAGCAGCATACGGTTCACCAGGGCAATGCATCCGAGGTCGGCTCCAAAGTTTTAGCGGCGCAGGAACGCTCGCCAGAAGCCGGGACAAAAGCAAGCCCGGGCAGACGACAACCAAGACCGCAAGTCCCAATATTCGTAGCGCACCTGGGATCCAAAATCGCCTCCGTGGATTGGATCCCAATACTTGCCAAAACTTCCATGGGCCTGATCCTGCTCGCCGGCACTATGCTGGCACGCACTTGTTGGCTGCGCGGAGCGAATGAACAGTTCGCTCAGAGTATCAAAGGATCGGTTTCGGAATTGAAGCACTCCCCAACTGTGTCACCAATTCCCGTCGCATCGAATGCCTCACCGAAAGTGGCTCCGGCAGCCGCAGACCCATCAGCGTGGCCGCTCCGGGAATCTTCGAGTGTGCAAGCAACTTCTTCCATAACCATTCAGCGCCATCCAATCCGAAAAACTAGCTCGCGTGAAAATGCCGCGCCGGAAGCGACCCCCTCTCACGACGGCGCGATGCCCGAGAATCACAAATCGGCTTTAAAATCCGCAGATCGAGATCTTGCCGCCAGCGTGCTGCCAAATATAAAGCCAAGTACCGAGGGCGGGCGTTCCGTGATCGAGGTAGTTCCGACGCAAACCGCAATGGCACGACTGATCCAACGAATCGAACCGGAATATCCAAACACCGCGCGACAACAACACATTCAGGGAACAGTCCTTCTCGACGTTGTGGTGAATCCCGATGGAACTGTTGACGGTTTAAGCATGGTGAGCGGCGAGTCGCAGCTAATGGCGGCGGCGGCACAGGCGGTCAAGCAATGGCGGTTTCAACCGATTATGAAGCACGGGAAAGCGGTAAAGTTCGAGACTCGAATTCCCATTGATTTCATCCTGGCTTTGGAAGGATCTGGAAGCAATTAAGAAAAATAATTCCTCTTAAGCTGCACGATTTTGCAATAACATTGTCCGATTTCAAGGATTCATGATTGGTATTTCGATTGCTCCTTGACATCTGTAGTACGGCATCGGAGACTTACTAAGCCCACCCCCCCAGTGAAGTTCGCGGCCTGATAGTTGGAACATCAGCCGCTCATATCTCCCCCAAAAGGTTTCAGTTCTACAAATTCGTAACTGGAGTGTCTTGCATGCATGAAGAGGTATCGGAAAAGGGCTTTCTTCTGTTGGACAGCAAACTCAAGCTGGTAATGTTTAACTCGGAAGCGGTGAAGATTCTGGCTTATCCAACCGCCCCGGAAAACATCAAGCAACTTGACGTATTTCTGGCCGACCGGGTGAAACTGAACCTGATTGAAGGCCGCTCCGGTGAATTGCTCACGTTCTCGAAGCAATTTAAATCCGGAAATCGGCGATACGTCTGCCGGACTTTTGCTCTTCAGCCCAACGTAAGTTCTTCATATCAGCAAACCGCTGCCCTTCTGTTGGAAAGAAATACTTCGATTGGCAGCGCATTGTCACAGGCTTCCGAGATGTTTGACTTTACTCCGCGGGAAAAAGAAACCGTTGAGCTTCTAATGCAGGGATTGACCAGTAAAGAAATCGCCGAACGGTTAAAAATCAGCCCGAATACCGTAAAGGCGTTTGTGCGCCTCGTGATGGTCAAGATGGGTGTGACAACTCGTTCCGCCGTGGTTGGAAAACTTTTCGGATCGCATTTGGCGGGAACCCCGCAGGAGCAAGGTTCGAATAATCGCTCTTTCAGCCGGCGAGCCTCCGACTAGGATTTCTGCCGTGAATTGGCACGTTCGATGCCAATCTTTCGCCACCATATTGCGATTGAGGTTCATCCGCTCAACCGGCGACGACTGGCGTCGTTTTGAGTTCCAAAATTCCCCGGCAGATGGATGCGGACACCGGTATCGCAACGGATAGTGCCCGCGTCACGTGGTCGGGACGGTGGGCAAGCTGTGCTGGGAAAAGCCGTGACGCCAATCCACTCGCGGGCAGTCCGATTTCCAATCTCGAAACCTCTTTAGCTAACCTACAGGAGCGTTCAAGGCTGCCACCAATTCCACAAAGTTGTTCGCCCCAAGCGCCTGATCAATCGCCTCTCTATTACTGAATAAGGAGCTTGCATCCGCGAGCAGGTCATGTTGCGACTGATTGTCGCCCGTCAGAATCATTATGATGAGGCGCGCTGGTTTTCCATCGCGGGCATCGAAATCAATTCCTGATTGTGATCTGCCGACCACAACGAGAGGACGGGTCAGGCCGTTGATGCGCGCTTGCGGGATTGCCAACTGATTGTCCCATCCGCTAGCGACAATTCTCTCGCGCTCCAACAGTATTCGCATGAACCTATCCGGAGAATTACTGACTTCATCAGCAGCCAGTTCGCACATTTGCTTCAGCACTCCGTGCCGGGTATTCACCTCGATATTCGGAATAAACAACTTACTGGTGACGACATCTTTCAATGTTATGGAGCGGCGGCGGCTGACGAGGGCGTGAATGGACGGCGCGGAAACCAGAGACGTAAATAATGCCATGATCACCAAAGCCACAAACATCTGCTCGCGAATCAGGCCGGCTTGCAATGCGAGGATGCCCAGAATCATTTCCATCGCACCGCGCGCGTTCATGGCCAATCCGACGGCCCAGGATGAACGGGGGTCCATCCCACCCAACCGTGCGCCCCACATGGCCCCGAAGATCTTCCCCACGCAGGCGACTCCGATAACCGTCAGCGTCAGCCCCAGATTGAAATTCGATACGAAGTTAGTGCGCAGACCGATGCTGGCAAAAAAGAAGGGTGCGAAAACATTCGTAACAATTTCATGGATGTGCTGGGAAGTCCGTTTTCGCAAATGCGTTGACTCCCCTACGGCGATGCCAACGATGAATGCTCCAAACACCGCATGAATCCCGGCATATTCCGTAAATGCGGCGGCGCTAAGAGTCAGAGTGAAAACAAATCCCAAGACTCCCCCCGGCCAGGAAGTGTGCGCCTGAATAAAAGGAAGCATCTTGTCGATAAGCCACTTGCCCACGGTTAGGGTCAGGCCGGCGAAAATAAATACGAGCAAGATCGTGTGTTTCACTCCCCCGCCGGAATGGGCCGCGGGATTCATCATTCCGAGAACCATGGAAAAGAGAATCCACCCCACCAGATCGTCGAACATCGCCGACGACATGATTACCGTGCCCATTTCGCTGCGCAGTAGATTCAGGTCCATCAATATTCTGGCGATTACAGGCAAAGCTGAAATCGATAGGGCGGTGCCGACGAATAATGCAAAAATTACTATGTCGGCCCCTTCCTGCGCGCCCAGATAGCGAGGGAAGAATCCGGCGACCATCGTGCCGACCGCGAAAGGAAAAATTACTCCAAAAAAACTGACGAACAATGCGCTCTTCCCCTGGCGGAAGATGCTGCGCAGATCGATCTCTAGACCGGCGGTAAGCAGAAAGAAGACGACGCCAAGCGTAGAAATGGTCTCGATCGTGATAGGAACAGAACCTGTAACCGGAAATAGTGCGGAGTAAATTTTAGGACGAAAGTGACCCAATACCGTGGGACCCAACAGGATGCCAACTGAGATTTCGCCGAGGATGGATGGCTGCCCCAGCTTCTGCATCAACTCCCCGGCCAGTTTGGCTCCGCCCAGAAGAACCGCCAGGGCCATGAACATGGTCATCACATCATGAGGATTGAGATGAGGCATACCTGTTCGAACTAAACTACACGACGAAGATGAAATAAATAATTAGAGAATGACTGGCGTCCGGTTGGAATACCACGCGAGAATACAGTTCCCCAAAAAGGTCGGTTTTGTACGAGGACCCGATTTTCCTACTGATTCTTGGCTTCTTTGTATCCGGCAGCCTTAGCTTCGGCCTCGGTCATGAACTTCCCGGTTTTGGTCTTGCCGTACCAACGGCCGTTCTTGTGATAAACGCCGGTATCGGTGTTGACCCAAACTTTGCCGCTGGCTTTGGCGGCGGCTATGTCGGAAGCGGAAGCCCCGCCGCTTTTTTTGGTAGCTGATTTTGGATTACTCGATTGCGCAGACGGGGATGCAGATGTCGTTACCTGTGAACTCGCGCCCATTTGCGATGGGAACGACAGCAAAAACAGGCAGCAGGCTAGAATTGTCACCACAAATGTATTAAAAAATCTGATCATCGACGGACCCCTTGCACCGCAATGAAGATCGCCACTATATTGACAGCGCCGATGAAATTGGTCAATTCTCGCGCCCGACGCGTCAGACTGGCATTTCTACTGTCCTTTTCAATTGCCCACAAGCCGCATAAATGTCACGGCCTCGGGGACGCCGGATAAATGTCGGAATTCCCGCCGCGACCAGAATTTCCTGAAAACGCAGCACGCGCGAAACCGATGGCGTTTCGAACGCGATTCCTGGCCCGGGATTTAACGCAATCAAATTCACCTTGGCTCGTAATCCGCGAATTAGTTCCACCACCTCACGTGCATTTTCCGCCGAATCGTTCGTCTCATTCAGCAAAACATATTCGAATGTAAGTTTTTCGCGGACGCGCAGCGGGAAATCGCGGGCAGCGGCAATAAGCTTTTCCAAATTCCATTTCCGGTTGATCGGCATAAGCTTTTCTCGCATATCGTCATTCGAAGCGTTCAATGAAATTGCCAGCTTGGGACGAACCTCCTCCAACCCGAGATCATAAATGCGGGGCACGATGCCCGCCGTGGAAACCGTCATGCGAGATTCCGGAATTCCCACGCCTTCCACCAGCAACCGCACCGCCTTAATGAAATTCTCGTAATTTAGGAACGGCTCACCCATCCCCATAAAAACCAGGTTCACGCGATCATTCGGAGGAGAAGCATGCTGGTCGTTGAGCACGGCACACACTTGTCCCACGATTTCTCCAGCGGTGAGGTTCCGTTTGACTCCAAGCAAAGCCGTCATGCAGAACTGGCACGCGACGGCACAACCAACCTGGCTGGAAATACAAATGGTCGCGCGTCCGTAGCGTGGCGTATCACTCGCTTCGGTGCCGTCGCCGCTTTCGCCGTCATCCCCTTCAGGCATCCAGACGGTTTCGACCGTGTGTCCGTCATCGCACCGGATCAGATACCGAATTGTTCCATCAGTGGATACAAATTGCTTCTCGATCGCAGGAAGCCCAACCGAAAAACCAGATTGTTGTAACGATAACCGCAGACTCAACGGCAAAGTTGAGATCTCGTCTAAGGAGGATAACCGCTGGCGATAAATCGCCTCAAAGAGCTGCCGCGCCCGGAACCCAGGTTCGCCACGACCGTCCATAAAAGCCGTAAGTTCTTGAATAGTCAGGCCTAAAATCGTGGTCTCTAGAGATTGGCTCATGCATCTAATACCTGTCGGCTGAAGCGAGAGAAGATTAAAGGTAAATCTACAATAGTTACACCTATTTGACTGAAAACAAATGTTTTACCTGTTAATTAGCGCCTGCTTCGCCGTTGTGTAACAATAGAGCTGCTTCTGGCTTTCGCGGTTTCTCGCAAAAGCCTCCTGGTGAAATTCATGGTTGAGGAAGTTCGAAACATACACCGCGAAGTCCTGCCTAACGGACTTTCCATTATCACCGAAGAGATGGAGCACATCCGCTCCGTTTCCATCGGCATATGGATCAAGACCGGCTCGCGGGATGAAGACCTGCAATGGAATGGCATATCCCATTTCGTCGAGCATATGGTCTTCAAAGGGACGAAGCACCGTACCGCCGAGGACATCGCGCGCCAGGTTGACTCCATCGGCGGCAACATGGACGCCTTCACCGCCAAAGAATGTATCAGCTTCAACGTCAAGGTGCTCGACGAGCATCTGCCAATTGCCATGGATGTCTTGAGCGATCTGGTGCTGCATCCTGTATTTGATGCCAACGATATTGGCCGCGAACGTGGAGTAATTCTTGAAGAAATCAAGATGGACGAGGATAGCCCGGATTACCTGGTTCATGAAATTTTCACGCAGAATTTCTGGAAGGACCACCCTCTAGGCAAGCCAATATTGGGCACCAAAGATACGGTGAAGAAGTTTGAGCGCGACCCGGTGATGGATTTCTATGGCCAGCGCTTCGCGCCCAGCAATCTTATTATCTGCGCCGCCGGCCATTTGAAGCATCAGCACTTCGTCGATCTGGTGGCCAAACACTTTGAGCAGATGAAGCCGATGAAAAATGGCTTTCATAGTCCTCAGCCCAAGATCGTTCCACGAATTATCATGCGCAACAAGAAGGCTTTGGAGCAGGTACAGATCTGTGTAGGCGTGCCTTCGCATCCGATTACGCACGAACGGCGTCATGCTTCCTACATTTTGAATACGTTGCTCGGAGGCGGCATGAGTTCCCGTCTGTTCCAGAACATTCGCGAGCGGCAGGGTTTGGCGTATGCCATCTATAGCGATCTAACTCCCTATCGCGACACCGGGTGCTTGTCGGTCTATGCGGGAACGTCGCGCGAGTCGGCGCCCAAAGTTGTGCAATCGATCGTTTCGGAATTTCGGAAGTTGAAGATCGAAGAAGTGCCTGCCGAGGAGCTGCGCCGCGCCAAGGATCAGTTAAAAGGCAGCCTCATGCTGTCGCTCGAGTCATCGACCGCTCGAATGTCGAATTTGGCCCGTCAGGAAATGTATTTTGATCATTTCTACGGCCTTGACGAGCTAATCGAAAAAATTGAAAGCGTGACGGCTGAAGAATTGAAAGCCCTGGCAAATCAGTTCTTCCAGACCGATTTGATTGCCGTAACCGTCCTCGGAAACCTGAATGGCCTGAAGTTAACGCGCGACCAGCTCGCCTGCTAATTTTCCTCGCGACATACGTAGGGACGAAACGCTCTCGTCCGTCTCGCGAATCGAAGCTTCGCAAACTGTAATCCGAAGACACGCCTCTGACCGATGCTAGAATCATGGTAACTTTGAGCAAAAATTTCGATCCCGTTGCCGTTTTAGATGTCCCCGAACCTGCGAAAATAACCGCAGTTGGGCCGACGACTGTGGGATTCGTGAGCTTGGGCTGTCCCAAGAACCTGGTGGACAGCGAAGTAATGATGGGAATGCTCGCGCACGCCGGAGCCGAGTTGGTTCCGAACGCCGAAGACGCGGACGTGATCGTGGTCAACACCTGCTCATTCATTGCCAGCGCCCAGCAGGAATCGGTCGACACGATCCTCGAAATGGCCCGCCATAAAACCGACGGGCGCGCCCGTAAGCTTGTCGTGGCGGGATGTCTGGTAGAGCGTTTCCGCGGCGACATCCGCAAAAACATTCCAGAGGTGGACGCCGTCGTGGGTACCGGAGAGCTCGAGGGCATTCTGGCGGCAGCAGGCGTAACTGCGGCCCCGTTAACTCATTCTCCATTCAATATTCTGACTTCACGCCCCGAGGGCGACGCCCGCGCCGCTCAAGGGCGCTTCTCCCGCGAGAGTTGGGATGGCGCAATCGCCGACCTGCCGAATTATCTTTACGACGAGGCCACTCCGCGAGTGCTGGCCACGCCCAAATACACGGCATATATAAAGATTGCGGAGGGCTGTGACCATCCTTGCGGCTTCTGCATCATTCCTCAATTGCGCGGCAAGTTCCGCTCACGTCGTTTTGAATCCGTGATTGCCGAAGCGGAGCGCCTGGCAAAATCGGGAGTGCGCGAGCTTACCTTAATTGGCCAGGACACCACATGCTACGGCGAAGATTTCGGATTGAAAGACGGCCTCGCGTTACTTCTGGAGCGCCTCGCCGGCATTGAAGATCTGCGCTGGATCCGTTTCTTGTACGCCTATCCCAACAAAATCACAAGCCGACTGCTCGATACCATCGCAGGCCACGACAAAATTTGTTCCTACATGGATGTTCCTTTGCAACATGCGGCGGCGCCTGTGCTCAAACGCATGAAACGCGGCGGCAGCGCCGATATCTTTCTTCGATCCATAGAGAAGATGCGCGCCACAATCCCGAATCTCACGCTACGAACTTCGTTCATAGCCGGATTCCCCGGAGAGACCGAAAAAGATTTTGAAGATCTGTGCTCATTTGTAAGCGAAGCTCAATTCGACTGGATGGGAACCTTCGGATACTCCGATCAAGAGGGAGCGGGAGCTTTCGGATTGGAAGATAAAATATCCGAGCGTGAAATCGAACGCCGCCGCAAGCATCTCATGAAACTTCAGCGAGGCATCAGCAAGCGCAAGAAAAAGGCTCTTATCGGCACGGAGGTCGAATTGCTATTGGAAGGGACGTCCGAAGAAAGCGATTTGCTACTCGAAGGACGTACCGCTATGCACGCGCCCGAAATCGACGGCAAAGTTTTTGTAAATGATGTTCCTGAAGGCACGGTGCCCGAGGCTGGCGAGTTTTATCGCGCCCAAATCGTGGAAGCGCATCACTATGATTTAGTAGCCAAAATTCTGTAAATAGGCATTCAACGGGAGCGCTGCTACCCGCTCATAATATTTTGATGGTTCGCAAGCGAACAATTGAGCTTCATTGTCCCACCTGTAGAACGGTGGTAAACGGCAAAGATCCCGAGTTCCCTTTTTGCAGTGAACGTTGCCGCACCATCGATCTCGGCAAATGGGCGAGCGGTGCATACGTGATCCATTCGTTGGTGCACGATACCTCGGAAGATCCTGAGGACTCCAAGTCCAATGATCCCGAAGAGTGAGGCCTCACTGAGCGAGCCGGCCGAAGCCAGCCAGTCCGCGCCGTTGTGGGCCATGCTTACCGCAACCGTCTGCGGAATCGGCAACTTACGCCCCGGCCCTGGGACTTGGGGGTCAGCCGTCACAGTGGTTCTATGGTGGCTGATTGCGAGACATATTCCGGCGCACCGGCAGCCGTTTGTGGCCCTCGGGATAGCGCTTCTTGTGATTGCCATCGGAATTCCTGCGGCAACTCGCGTGGCCCGCGCCACTTCCTCAAAAGATCCGCAATTCATTGTGATTGACGAAGTCGCCGGCCAATTGATTGCCTTGATTGCCGCTCCCCTCACGTGGAAATGTGTTCTCGCGGCATTTATACTTTTTCGAGGCTTCGATATTTTGAAACCTCCGCCGCTAAAAAGTCTGGAACACTTGCCCGATGGCACCGGTATTGTGATGGATGACGTCGGCGCTGGGCTTTATGCTTTGGCCGCCATGCAACTGCTTCTACAGTTCGGGATACTAACGCATTGGTAAACTAGTCTGGGGCATGGGAAGTTATGGCAATTTCTGATCGTTCGGCGGGCAAGAAGAATACCAACGGAAATCCTCACATCGAGGCGCTCCATCCCAGCGCCGCGCTGCCTGGCGGCGAGGTGCGGATTGTGGGCAGCAGCCTGCGGCCACAGGACCTTCGCCAGCCGCGCGTGCGGATCGGGGAAGTCGATGGCTCCATCGTCATCAGTTCAGACGATTTTCTGGTAGCTCGCGTGCCGCAAGGGGCATCTTCCGGGCCGGTCATAGTCTCGACGAATGGACATTCCAGCAATCCCCAGCAGTTGAGAATTGCCATGCCAATTGCCGAGAACCTGCATCCCGTCACCAGTCCCGCAATCGACGCCGAAGGCAACATCTATGTAACATTCTCGGGATCGCGCGGGCAAAAGGTCCCGGTAGCAATTTACAAAATTGACACCGGCTACAATGTGAAACCATTTCTGTCCGAGATGATGAATGCGACCGCAATCGCATTTGATCGCGCCGGACAAATGTACGTGTCCTCTCGTTTCGATGGCACGGTGTATCGGGTCGCCCCTAATGGAACGGTCTCTTCTTATGCGGAAGGAATGGGCGTGGCAACCGGCATCGCTTTCGACCGCAATGAAAACTTATATGTCGGCGACCGCAGCGGAACGATTTTCAAGATCGCGCGTGATCGCCAGATATTTGTCTTCGCCACCCTGGAAGCCAGCGTCTCGGCGTACCATCTCGCCGTCGGCCCAAACGGCGATCTGTTCGTAACCGGTCCCACAACATCCAGTTTCGATTCGGTTTACCGGGTCGATCCCCACGGCGCGGTATCGGTTTACTTCCGCGGTTTGGGAAGGCCGCAAGGCCTGGCTTTCGACGCGGATGGAAATCTCTACGTCGCTGCTTCCTTCTCCGGCAAACGCGGAATTGTGAAGATCACGCCCGATGGCACAGCCTCGCTCGAAGTTGCCGGCCCCGGTTTAGTTGGCCTGGCGTTCGCCCCCGGCCGCTCTGCCGTTCTCGCGACAACCAGCGGAGTACATCATCTTTCGTGGAATATTCGAGGACTCTCCCTGGTTTCCGAGTTACCAGCATAAATCCGCATCGTTTACACTCCTAGTCGTGAACGCCGAAATTATCGCCATCGGCTCGGAACTGTTAACCCCGTTCCGGCAAGACACTAATTCTCTTTACCTCACTGAAAAACTCAACCAACTGGGCGTAGAAGTTGTTTTCAAAACTATCGTCGGCGATAGCGCGGAGCATTTAATTGCGGCTGCGAGCCTGGCGGTTTCACGCACGGGTATCGTAATTTTTACCGGAGGCTTGGGACCCACCGAAGACGATCTGACCCGCGAGTCGGTGGCGAGAGCATTGGGGCTGGAGCTTCGCAGGGATCCCGATATCCTTGCTTCCCTGGAGCGCCGTTTCTCCGAGCGCGGCTGGAAAATGACCGCCAATAATAGCAAGCAGGCGGATGTAATTTCGGGCGCGACAATTTTGCCCAATCCGAACGGCACCGCGCCCGGTCAATTGATTGTGGGTAAATACGACGGCCGCGAGGTAATCGTTCTTCTCTTGCCGGGGCCCCCGCACGAAATGACTGCGATCTTTG
This sequence comes from uncultured Acidobacteriaceae bacterium, assembly GCA_963849315.1. Lineage (GTDB taxonomy): Bacteria > Acidobacteriota > Terriglobia > Terriglobales > Acidobacteriaceae > PALSA-188. Next base: position 585,295 of record CAWKGT010000003.1, read on the forward strand.
AAACCTGCGAAGAGCGGTTGCGCGCGAAGCTGCCTACGACATTTATAACCAGCCGGGTCCTAAAAATTACTGGTATTGGAGAATCGAACTGCGACGCGCGAGTCGCGCCTATTTATCGGAAGCATGATGACATTCAAACTACAATCCTTGCCGGTCCCGGTGAAATCCAGCTCCACTTGAAGACTTTGGCTGCAAACCTCGACGAAGGCCAACGGAAACTTGACCGACTCGTAGAGGAACTGGAGACTGAGCTTGGCGATCTGGTTTTCTCTGACAATGGCGATTCGCTTGAACAGATCGTCGGATATTACCTGCAAATGCGAGGTGCCACGGTCGCAGTCGCGGAATCTTGTACTGGCGGCTTGTTGTCCCAGAGAATCACTTCGGTCGCCGGCAGTTCCCGATATTTTCTCGGAGGGGCGGTGGTTTATTCCAACCAGTTGAAAACTGCCTTCGCGGATGTTCCGCAGGAACTGATCTTGAAATATGGGGCTGTGAGCGGCGAAGTCGCTTTGGCCCTGGCTGAGGGGATCCGTAAACGATGCAACTCGACGTACGGAGCCGGTATCACCGGCGTGGCGGGTCCCGCCGGTGGCACCGCAGAAAAACCAGTGGGACTTGTATTCCAGGCGGTCGCCAGCGTCACCGGCTCCGAAGTTGTAAAGCGCAGTTTTCCGGGAGACCGCAAACGGATTCGCGAGTTCGCATCCCAGCAGGCTTTGGATATGTTGAGAAAAAAGCTGATGTAGCGGCGGGATGGGGTGCAAAATTTAACGGGCCTCCTGACTCGTTTAAGTCAGGAGGCCCGGGCAGCCCTCCCCCAGAACTGCTCAAAAACAAGATACTCTGAAGCGGTCACCCAATGAATGGCACTCTGGTGCCAGAACGAGCCACGGACGGGCCATTCGTTCATATTGTCGTAACATTGCGAAGCCTCGCGGCACGCCGATTTATAGGCTGAAATTGGCGATTGCGGTTCGTGAAAGGGAACGTCCGCCGCTCTCGATTCGGTTTCGGCCGTTAGCCTTCGCCGCGTATAGGGCTTCGTCTGCCGCGCGAAGCAAAGTTTCGCAGTCGAGCGTCTCCATTCTGTTCGATTCCGCTACCACCGCTCCGAGGCTCACGGTAACCGATAGTTTGCCAACCTTGGTTTCGAAAGGGCTGCCGCTGACGGAATTCCTTAACCTCTCGGCACTCGCCGCCAGCCCCGTGGCATTGCAACCGGGCACGATGATCAAAAATTCTTCACCACCGTATCGCCCCACCCAGTCATAGCTTCTTACCGCTCCGGCCAGCCGACTCCCGGTTTCCTTGAGTATGGCATCGCCGATCAGGTGACCATAGGAATCGTTTATCTCTTTGAAGTGGTCGAGATCGGCCATCACGATGCCAAGCGATTTTCCGGTGCGCCGGCTGCGATGCGCTTCTTTCTCCATCACTTTGAAAATTGCACCGCGGTTCCACAAGCTGGTCAGCGGATCATGCTCGGCCTGAAATTGCAGTGCCTGATGCGCATGCAGCAGGGCGTACTGGAGATCGAGCACCCGCTTGCCTGCGCGCACCCGCGCCCCTAATTCCTCTATGTCGAACGGTTTGGTTAAGTAGTCGTCCGCGCCTGCGTCCAATCCTGCCACGACATCGTGCTTCTTATCTTTCGCCGTGACCAGCAGAACGTACAGATAACGCCCCGCCTCGCTTTGTCGAATTCTCCGGCAAACGTCAATGCCGTCCATCCCGGGCATCATCCAATCCAGAATTGCCATTTTTGGGGAATCTGGTTGTTGCAGTATTTTCCACGCGTCCATCCCGTTGTCGACGGTAACAGCCCGATAATTCCATCGTTGCAACCAGGTTTTAATCAGATGGCAAAAAATGGGATCGTCTTCCGCGACAAGAATGCTATTCAGCTCCGACGACGATGTGGCTGCCGGATTCAGAAAATCGGGCGTTGACGGCATATTCATGAATGGGTTGAAACGGCGGCCATTAATAACCGTCTAAATGCTTCTACCTCTCGCTCCAGATTCAGAAAAATTTCCTCGGCGCCGGCCACTTCCTTATCTCGTCCCATGCGCTCAAGTTCCTGAGCGGTGCTGGACGCAAGAACTGCGCCAAGGCAACTAACTTCGCCTTTAATGGTGTGGGCACCGCGCATAATCGCGTCGGCGTCCGACCGTGAAACGGCATCCCGCAATTTTTCCATTTGTTTCGGAGACTCTTGCGCGAAAATTTGCGCCAGCTCCGCCAGCAATGCTTCATCGCCTCCCAGGCGATCCAGCGTCGCGGCTTGATCCCACGGGGTAACGATTGGCAGAATCGGAATCATTCCCGTTTCCTCAATAGATTTAGGTCAAGCTCGTTTTGGATCGCAGCACGCATACGAATACCTAATTTCCATCGGCCACGCTGGTCGGTTCTTTACCCGCCCCTCGTACAGAAGACACGTGTCGCTGGGGCGATTGACGCTTCACCACACCAAAGTGCAATGGCCTAATTCCCGCACCGTAATTCCTTTGGGCGTTTAAAGAGACCACCTGCGCTCAAGGATGAAGTTTTCCGCGCCGATGTGAATCTCTGAACGAAAAACCCTGCGCTGTCATGGGACTGTCGGAGGAGAAGCACTGCGCTGATGCCGATTCGAAAATCGCGGCGATGAAATTAACGCAAGACAACCAAACATCGTGATCGGACACACACTTCAAAGAAAGGTCGCGCTCGGATTTGTCGGCGCCATGCTACTGACTGCCTCTCTCGACTTTCTCAGTTGGCGCAACAAGCAAGCCGCCTCCGAAGAATCGGATGCAGTCGCACAAGGATACGCCATTATGCGACAGCTAGATGCCACACTCGGAGACGCGGTCGACGTCGAAACCGGCGCTCGCGGTTTCGTGGCGACCGGACAGGAACAATTTCTGGAGCCTTTCAATTCGGCGCAGCGTTCCCTGCCACTCGATCTCAATTCAATTCGCCAACTGACGATGGGACAGCCTGACCAGATGAAATGGCTCGCTCCAATAACCAACGACATTAATTTTGCAGTATTGGCGTCGCGCCAGATGGTCATGGATCGGCGGCAGAGTGAAGACAAGTCTTTGTTGCCGGAGATGCAGCAGGGCAAGGACATTCTAGACGTCGTGCGCGACGAGATTCGCAGCCAACAGGCGGAGGAGGCGCGAATCTTGAATCAGCGAGCCAGCAAGACACGAGCGAAACGCAATCGCTCCGACTTTGTAATGTTTTTCAGCACAATCATTGAGTTAAGCCTGCTGGCGGGGGCTTGGATTACGGTCAGCCGCGCACTGCTCGCTAGCGTCGAAGCGCAAGAGTTGAGCGAGGAAACAAACATTGCTCTGAAACTTAAAACAACTCAATTGGAAGCCGCCAACAAAGAATTAGAAAGCTTCACCTATTCCGTCTCGCATGATTTGCGGGCTCCTCTGCGCCACATCAGTGGATTTTCGCAAATCCTGATAGAAGAATTCGGCACAACCACGCCGCCCCAGGCGCAGCGCTATATGGAAAAAATCGCGCAAGGCGCCCGCAAAATGGGAGTTCTGGTTGATGAATTGTTGGGACTCGCGGGGGTCGGGCGTCATTCGCTCAACTTGCAAACTGCCGATATAAATTCCGTGGTCCTGGAGATTGTGAGCATGTTGGCGCCGGAAACCCAGGGCCGCCTGGTGGAATGGAAGATTGACGACCTCGGGTCGGCAACCTGCGATCCGGTGTTGATTGGCCAGGTCTTCCAAAACCTCATAGCTAACGCTCTGAAATTTACCCGTCCTCGAACGACTGCGGTCATAGAGATTGGACGCCTGCCAGAATCCGAACATTTGACGTTTTTCGTTCGCGATAACGGCGTGGGTTTTGACATGAAGTACTCGGACAAACTGTTTGGCGTGTTCCAAAGACTTCATCGGGCTGACGAATTCGAAGGCACAGGAATTGGATTGGCTACCGTTCGCCGCATCGTGCAAAAACATGCCGGCAAAACCTGGGCGGAAGCGGAACAAGGAAATGGCGCGACATTCTATTTCACGCTGGCCCTGCCAAAATTAGTCGTATCTTCGGCGCGCCTCGCTCTAGAGGAAATCAGATCATGAACCCGCATATCGTTGACATATTAATGGTAGAAGACAGTCCGGATGACGCCGATTTAGCCCTGCACTCTCTCCGTAAAGAGAAGCTCGCGAACAGCATCCTCGTGGCCCATGACGGCGAAGAAGCCCTGGATTTCATTTTTTGCCGCGGCGAATTCGCTGACCGGTCTTTCGATTATCCGCCCAAGCTGATTTTGCTGGATTTGAAGCTTCCAAAAGTGGATGGCATACAGGTGTTGCAGGCGATCAAGGGAGATGTCAGAACTAAAGCGATTCCAGTCGTAATTTTGACGTCGTCCAAAGAGGAGCGCGACTTGGTGGCCGGTTACGATCTTGGCGTTAACAGCTTTATTCAAAAGCCCGTCGACTTCACTCAATTTCGCGAGACTGTTTCGCGGGTTGGATTGTACTGGATGGTCACAAATCAGCCGCCGGTAAGATCGGTGGCCCAAACAGCGGAAGCCTTGGATCCGGCTGAGGAAGGTGTGCTCAGCACGTGACCGCTACCGCCGCCGTCAAACAAGCCGAACAACCATTCAGCGACATAAAGCACAAATTAAATGTGCTGATCGTCGAGGATAATCTCAGTGATGGCGAACTCATTCTTCATGAATTACGGAGCCATGGCTTCGACGCCTCCGGCAATATAGTGCAGACCGCCGGCGAATTCCGGGCAAAACTCGCCGAATCCTTGCCCGATGTGATTCTCGCTGATTACAACCTCGGTCAATGGCGAGGCATGGATGCTCTCGAATTGCTGCGAAAAGACTGCCTGGATATACCCCTGATTTTAGTTTCCGGCGCGCTCGGAGACGAAACCGCGGTCGAATGTATTAAGCAAGGCGCAACCGACTATGTGCTGAAAGACAAGCTCGGCCGGCTGCCCGCAGCCATTCATCGAGCTCTTGCCGAAAAACAATTGCGCTCCGAACGTAAAGAAGCAGAAGTAAATCTGGCAAAAAAAGTCGAGGAACTGGCCCGCTCAAATCGCGATCTCGAGCAATTTGCTTATGTGGCCTCCCACGATTTGCAGGAGCCGTTACGCATGGTTTCTGCCTATACACAGCTTCTCGGAGAGCGGTATCTCGGAAAACTGGATGAACAAGCGGATAAATACATTCATTACGCCGTCGACGGCGCAACCCGGATGCAAGACTTGATTCACGACCTATTACGTTTTTCCCGCGTGGGCCGGGAGGAGATGACGCTCAATCTCACGGACTGCGGCCTGGTGGTGGAACAGGCAATCAAAAATCTCAAAGTGGCGATTCATGAAAGCGGCGCAACATTAAAGGTGGGACGCATGCCCATCCTGATGGCTAACGATTCCCAACTGGAGCAAGTGTTCCAGAACTTAATTGGAAATGCGATTAAATTTCGCGACGGGGCCATTCCGCTAATTGCGGTAGACGCAGTATACAAAACGAACGAGTGGATTTTTTCGATCAGCGACAACGGAATTGGCATCGCACCCGAACACTCCGACGTGATCTTTTCTATTTTTCAACGATTGCACACCCGAACTGAATATTCCGGCAACGGAATCGGGCTCTCAATTTGCAAGAAAATCATAGAGCAGCATGGCGGCAAAATCTGGCTGGGGAATCATACTGGCCCGGGCTGCACTTTTAACTTCAGCATTCCCGCGATAGAGAATGAAACGGGAGACTCGAAATGACGGAAACCAGAGAGGTGCTGTTAGTGGATGACAACCCTGCTGACGTCGACCTCACCAGGGACATTCTGGGACGCAGCGCCTGTCGCAGTAATGTGCACGCCGTCGGCGATGGAATCGAAGCCATCGCATTCCTCCAGCGCACCGGAAAATATAACGATGCGATCAGGCCCGACGTCGTTCTGCTGGACCTCAATCTACCCGGCAAGGATGGCCGGGCAGTATTAGCGGAAGTGAAATCGGATCCATCTTTGCAGGGAATTCCGATCATCGTCTTCAGCACTTCGCGCGCGGACAAAGACATCGACCGCAGCTATGAATTGGGCGCGAATTGCTATGTCACTAAACCCGGGAACCTCCAGGGTTTTGTCGCAACCGTCAGCGCTTTGGCGAATTTTTGGTTTTCTTGCGCGATGTTGCCGGGAAAGGAGCAGTAATGGATCCAAAAACTGCCGCTCATGTTCTGCTCATCGAAGATAATCCCGGCGACGCTGATCTGGTGCGTTTGCGCCTGGTCGAAGCCAGTTCCGATCTCGAAGTTTCCTGCGTGAATCGCCTCTCCTCGGGGCTGCAATCATTGAGCGACAAAACCCCGGCGGTAGTCTTGCTCGATCTGAATCTGCCCGACAGCCACGGAGCCGACACTTACCGCAGCATCTTGAAAAAGGCTCCCACCGTGCCAATCGTCGTTCTCTCTGGGTTGGAGGACGAACTGCTCGCGACCAAAGCCGTGCATCAGGGAGTGCAGGACTATCTCGTGAAAGGCAAGTTCGACAGCAAACAACTTACCCGCGCCATTCGTTATGCGATCGAGCGCCAGGCGCTGCTGATCTCGCTCGACATGAGCCGCAAGCAGCAACTGCAATTCAAAGATGAATTTCTCTCCCATGTGTCGCATGAATTGCGCACCCCGCTGACTTCCATTCACCAGTTCGTGACCATCCTGCTCGACGGCCTGGCCGGAAATGTTTCGGATGAACAGCGGGAGCATTTGACCACTGTCCTGGGAAGCGCGAACCAACTTCGAACCATGATTGATGATTTGCTGGAAGCCACGCGCGCGGAATCTGGAAAGCTTCGCGCAGAGGTGCGCTGCATCGGCGTAGCGGAAGTGGTTCAGCAAGCGGCCGCTATGTTGAGCGCAACCGCCAAAGAGAAAAATATAGCGTTGACCATCAGCGTCGACAACGCCCTTCCCCTGGTTTCAGCCGACCCGGAACGCATTGTTCAGATCCTCATAAATCTTCTCGACAACGCGCTGAAGTTCACCCCCTCGGACGGATCGGTAACAGTTAACGCGGCACTATCGCCCAAAGATCCAGAGTACGTCTGCATCTCGGTGGCTGACACCGGACGCGGCGTAAGTCCAGAATCCAAACACTTGATCTTCGAGCGCCTTTATCAGGATCCCAACGCGAGCATCGTGAGTCGCAAAGGACTCGGTCTCGGCCTCTATATCGTGCAAGAACTGGTTAAACTCCACGGTGGCCGAATCTGGCTGGAAAGCCAGGTCGGACACGGAAGCACATTTTCTTTTACCCTCCCCCTTTTCTCTCTCTCAAAATTGCTCGCTCCACTCGTGACCGCCACCGGCGCGCTGCCCACTTCTCTGGCGCTGCTGACGGTCGAGCTCACACCCAAACCGCGGCAAGGGCTGCCTCACGCCAATAATTTTCGCCAGGAGTGCATGGACATTCTGCGGAGTTGCATCAGCCCAGATAAAGATATTGTTTTGCCATCACTCTCCGGTGCCAACGGAAGCGAGATCTTTCTGGTGGTAGCCGCCGCTGACCAACAAGGCGTCAACATCCTGCTTAAGCGGGTTTCCGGGCAATTTGAGCGGTCTCATGAATTATCCCGCAGCGAGGTAAAGATTTTTGCCACTCCTCTCCAGGCCATTCTCCCTGATACGGATCTGCCGCCGCTGGCGCAGTTAGAACGGCAGCTTGCCGAGGTTATTGATCGCGTTGCGCTCAAACCGTCCGGTCAACAGTTTCCAACCACAAAACATGAGTTTGAACTCCTTCTGTCCAAACTTGTGACGCCCGCAGCTATAAATCCGGATATAAACTCCGAACCTTTTAAATTACTCACACCATGAAAAGAGGAAAAATGGAAACGCCGAAGATATTAATTGTTGATGATGATCCCGAACTAAGGCGTGGATTGAATTTGCGCTTGCGGGCCAACCACTATGACACCGCTTATGCCACGGACGGAGTTTCCGCGATGGCCATGGCGCAGAAAGAAAAACCCGATCTCATTATTTTGGATATCGGCCTGCCCGCGGGCGACGGCTACGTAGTGCTTGACCGCCTTCAGGAGAATGCGTCGCTGTCGACGATTCCGGTGATCGTGCTGACCGCACGCGATCCGCAATACAACAAAGACCGCATTCTGCGCGCCGGTGCCACGGCGTTTTTCCAAAAACCAGCCGACAACATGGAATTGTTGGGAGCGATTCGATCAGTGCTGAATCCCAGGTGGCCGGGAACGACAGTGACAGCACCGTCATAGGCCCCACCCGCAATCACGTAGGGACAGCCGCCCCCGGCTGTCCATGGGCGCGAAAGCTCGTCTGCTTGGCGATGTCGAAGCTGAAATTTGGAGACCGCGCTTTTATTTCCACGCCGCGAAGCTTGGCTTCTCCAGTACAGAGAATCGCGTCCCGCCGCCCTGCGCAATATCTGGCGGACCCGCATTGGGATGGCAGACTGTCGATCTCTTATTTCGCGCTCACGTCGAACGTTCCGGTGATTCCTTCCACCGCGTTCGGAGCGACCCACACATCGTAGGTGCTTTGCGGTACGACCCATCTCATGCTCGGATCGTATGATCCCAGGTCGATCGCTCTCACGCTGAATTCGACAGTCTTGTGCTCGCCCGGAGCGAGTGTCACCCGCTGAAATCCCTTCAGCTCGCGAACCGGACGCGAAGTCTGGGCGATGCGATCATGCACGTATAGTTGCACCACTTCGGTCCCGGCGCGCGGTCCCGTGTTTTCTATTTCGGCGGTCACGCGCAAAGTTCCCACCGAAGTTATCGTCGGCGTCGCGACATGCAAATCGCTGTACCTGAAACTCGTGTAGGTCAGTCCGTATCCAAAGGGGAAGAGCGGATCTTTGCTTTCGTCTAGGTACCCGGTATGCCAACGACTGTCTGAACTGGGGCGGCCAGTATTCTTGTGGTCATAATAAATAGGAATTTGTCCCACAGAGCGGGGCCAGCTAAGGGGGAGTCTCGCGCTGGGCGCTGCGTCACCGAATAGCAGGTCGGCAATCGCGTTTCCCGACTGCACCCCGAGGAACCATGCCTGCATGATCGCGGGCACATTATCTTTAGCCCACGTAATGTGCAGCGGACGCCCGCTTTCGAGAATTAGCACCACCGGTTTTCCGGTGGCGACGATTGCCTCGAGCAGTTGTTGTTGCTTGTCCGGTAGATCGAGGCTGGCTCGCGCGCTCGCCTCGCCTGTCATTTGCGCCAGTTCTCCCAAGACCATGACTACGACATCCGCTTTATTGGCAGCGCTAACCGCGTCTTCAAGGCTTGCCGGGCCGGCCTCTGCGCCGACGGCCGCAGCGCCGGTCGCGGTCGTGGGCGCGGGCGCTCCGCCATTCGGGCCGAGGTAGACCTTTTCCATCGAATGAATGTCAGCGCCCTTGGCGTAAATGATATTGGCATTGGGAACTCGGGCTTTGATCCCCTCGAGCGGCGTGACTGCATCCTCAGCTTTTCCGTTTCCCGCCCACGGTCCCAGCTGATCGGCTTTCGAATCGGCCAATTGACCGATCACGGCAATGGTCTTTGTATTCGGATCGAGTGGCAGCAAATTGTTCTGGTTTTTGAGCAGCACAACCGATTCCTGGGCCATGTGCCGTGCGACTTGTATATTCGCCGGCGACAGGATCACGTTATGCGCGCGGCGAGGATCCGTGTAAGGACTCTCGAACAATCCGGCCTCGATCTTGATTCGCAACACACGGCGAACCGCTTCATCGAGCACGTTCATCGGCACCGCGCCGCTTGTTACCAACAATGGCAATTGCATGCCGAAGTCACCTCCGGCCATATCCATGTCTACGCCTGCGAGGATTGCCTTCATCGCTGCTTCGCGGCTGTCCCGTGCGATGCCATGTGGGATAAGCTCTTTCACCGATGTGTAGTCGCTGACCACGAATCCGTTGAATCCCCATTCGCCACGCAGAATGTCGGTGAGAGTGTGATGATTGGCGGTCGCGGGCACGCCATTCAAGTCATTGAAGCCGGACATGATGGTTGCAGCTCCCGCGTCGACAGCGGCATGAAATGGCGGCAAATAAACTTCCCGCAGCAACTCCTCCGAAATATCGACCGTATTGTAGTCCCGGCCACCTTCGACGGCCCCATAAGCGGCAAAGTGTTTTACGGATGCAATCAGGCTTTGCGGATCGGCAATGTGGATTTGGCCGCGGGCATCATCAATTTTCGCGCCCTGAAATCCCCGCACTCTAGCCACGGCAATCATTGATCCCAGATAGGGATCTTCGCCGGCTCCTTCCACAATGCGTCCCCAACGCGGATCGCGGGCGATATCGACCATGGGAGCGAAAGCCCACTTGACGCCCTCCGACGTGCCTTCCCTAGCGGCGACGGATTCCGCCTGCTGAATTAAATCAAGATCAAAACTGCATGCGCTGGCCAACGGGACGGGAAAAATAGTGCGATAGCCGTGAATAATGTCCAAACCAAAAAGTAGCGGAATCTTTAGCCGCGATTGCTCCATTGCTATGCGCTGCGCGGCATTAGTGCGATCCGCGCCAAAGACGTTGAATAGCGAACCCGCTCTTCCCTGCCGCACCAAATCGAGATTTTGCGGCGCGTCAGTATCATATTGCGCAAGCTGGCCGACCTTCTCTTCCAGTGTCATGCGCTTGAGAAGATCGTCGATGCGATGTTCGACCGCAGGGTCAAGCGGAGTCTGGCAAAAAATAAACGGGCAGGAAGCAAGCAAAAAAAACATCGCCAACACGGCGCGGCGAATACGGATCATCCATTCCTCCGAATTAAAGACAAGGAGGTGATCATTGCTGGAAAGTGGGTCCGTCGTCAAGCGGGGATGCACGAAGCGAACCTCGCGCGACTCATAACAATGGACTACTGCCTTATTTCCGGCGCGAGTTCCTTTACAAGGGGTAAAATTGGCGCGCTGTGGGGCCCATGCAGCTCAGGAGAATTCCGAGATGAGTAAAACGCGTGTTGCCTCTACCTTCGCAGCTGTACTACTGTGCTTCCTGAATGCCTCGCTTCTTAGCTGCGGCGGCGGTTCTTCTATACCCGCTGCGGGAACCAGGGGTGCTGCTCCATTGAAATTTTCGCCATCAATCCAATGACGGGTCAGCTCACAACCGTTTCGGGTCCGCCTCTTAGCCCGAATCTCGTAGGTCTAGAGATTGCGATCTCTCCCTTGGGCGATTTTTTATATGAGTTCGGCGGCGGGATAGCGGGATACGGCGTCGACTCTGCCACAGGCGCACTCACATTGGTGGCAGGTTCGCCGTTCGCGCTGCCAATAAAAGGGTTCACCCCACGTCCGGAGCCTTAAGCTCGAGCGGAAATGCGCCTGCGCCGGGTCGACCACTTGCCCTGGCCCTTTGCAACCACTAAGCGGCCGGACGACGTTTTACGGTCAATCGCCTTTGCCGCAACTGCAAATTCCCTGTCCACTTCCGAGTTCCTGTATCGCCTGGCATTGGCTGGTAACTAATGTTGGAGGCTTTTCGTGCAGGGGCATAGCCTGCCCGCTTGGTGCGGGCAATCCTGAGCTGAGGGCTTGGATGTGAGTCGCCCAAATATCCAGCCTCTCTGAAGGAGTCAGAGATGTAGGATTGCAGGTCGGATTGCTCGCTTCATCCGACGCGATAATTTGTACGCTGCCGCTCGCCGGGATTTTACCGGTCAGAGGATTCGAGGTCAGGTCGGTATTCAACGATAATGTGCGGAGCCCGTTGCGCGACACTTTGCAGCCGCAACACTCGGCCATTTGCTGATCGGCGGCGAAGACGTACACCATGGCGCAGATATCTTCCTTCGCTCCGCGATAGGTTATGCGGTAATCGGCGTCGATCCCCGGCGCGCGGGTATTGGCGAAGTAGGAGTCGAACAACGCACGCTGTCTGGTGGAGCTTTCCGTAACAACGTATTGCACCGGAATCACGGTGAAAGTTCCGCTTCCACTGATGGAGCGGTAGCTCACATCAATGGTCGCTGTTCCCGCCGCCACAGAGGTTGCCAGACCGGAGGCATCGACCGTCGCAATGTCTGGCGTCGCGGATGTCCAATCCGCAGTGTTAGTGATATTTCTAGTTGTCCCATCGCTGAGAGTTTCGACCGCGTGCATCTGCAATGCGGCGCCTGCGGTAATCGTCTGACCAGCCGGAGACACGGCTATCGAAACCGGCACTGCGGCAGATACCGTCATGCCGGTGGCCCCGCTGATCGAACCCAAAGTTGCGGTAATCGTCGCCGTCCCCAGTCCTTGCGCCGTTACCAAACCCGTCGTGCTCAACTGCACGACGCCGGTTACCGCGCCGCTCCACGTAACTTTATTGCTGATGTCCTGGGTGCTGCCATCGTTATAAGTCCCGGTCGCGGTCATTTGCTGGGTTTCGCCTTTCGGGACGGACGCACCGGTCGGAGTAACCGCTATCGAAACCAAAGACGGCGAAACTGTGATTGTGTCCGACCCGCTAACTGAGCCGGAGGTCGCGGCAATGCTCGCCGACCCTGGGCCCTGAGCTGTTACCAGCCCGGTAGCGTTCAGATTCAGGACGCCAGCCTTGGCTCCGCTCCACGATACTTTGCTCGTGATGTCCTGCGTGCTTCCGTCGCTGTAAGTCCCCGTAGCGGTCATTTGCTGAGTCGCGCCATTACTGAGTGTGGGATTCGGCGGCGTTATCGCGATCGAGGTTAAATTCGCGCCGGAAACGGTGATCAAATCCGAACCGCTGATGGAACCCGACGTCGCCGTGACAGTTGCCGTCCCATTCGCGATTGCGCTGACCAATCCCGCATTGCTGACAGATGCTACGTTCGCGGGCGCGACAGTCCAGGCCACCGTGCTCGTAATGTTCTGCGTGCTGCCATCGCTAAAGGCGCCGGTTACGCTGAGTTGTTGGGTACTACCCTTGGCGACCATTGGACTTGCCGGCGTAATCGCCAAAGATGCCAACGTTGCAGGAGTAACAATCAATGTCCCTGACCCGCTGATCGACCCCGAAATGGCCGTCAGAGTTGCGGTGCCGGTCGCGAGCGCCGTCGCCAACCCGCCATTGCTAATCGAGACTACGCTGGCCGGCGCCACCGTCCACGCGACGCTGGCGGTTTCATCCTGAGTGGTGCCGTCGGCAAACTTCCCCGTGACCGTGAACTGCTGCGTGCGTCCTTTCGCTAGACTGAAGGCAGAAGGCGCTACCGACAGCGAAACCAACGCCGCCTGAACGACCGTCACTTGTTGCGCGCCGATGATTTTTCCTGACGTGGCCGTTATGGTGGTCGTCCCCGCGGCCACTCCGGATACCATGCCGGTGTTGCCAACCCCTGCTATTCCGGCAGCCGAAGAAGCCCACGTTGAAGTCGCGGTTAAATCCTTGGTGGTGCCGTCTGTGAAACTGCCCGTTGCCGTGAGTTGCTGTATACCGCCCTTGGAGACGGAAAAAGTCGCGGCCGAGATGGAAATCGAAATCAGCGTCGGCGCCGGAACCGTCAGCTTGGCCGTCGCGCTTTCCAAACCTGACGTCGCCGTAATCTCGGCCGTACCTTGTCCTTTCGCCACCGCCAGGCCCGAGCCGCTAACTGTGGCCACGGCAGGATTGTCTACGCTCCATACAACTGCTTCGGACATATCCTGGGTGCTGCCGTCTGTGAAAACTCCGGTTGCCGCAAAGCGCTCAGTATCGCCAATCGGCACCACTGCGTTCGGAGGAGAAATTACCAGCGACGACAAGGATTTATGATTGGACCGGTTGCTGGAACCACCCTGAAAAAGGCCGCCGCAGCCGGTCCCAGCCAACAGCAATGTGAGGACGGCGACAAGCGACGGCATCGCCGCTGTTTTAATTCTTCGTTCTTCGCCCCTGACTGGCACTTTTTCCATAGAGAAACTGCCGGTCTCGGGGAAAGACACGACTACCTAAACTGACTCATACTTTAGGGTTAGGTAAATGGTTGGGGAATGGCCCTAATAGTCTAGACATGGGGGATTAATGCAGGCAGATTAATCCCGGTGGGCTAACCCATTTGGGTAGTATAGCGTATCTTATTGATTAGAAAAGAAATTGCACGCCAGTGAGATAGCTCTCATCTTCCACATTCTGCTTTCGCGTCCAGCGCACTTGTACCAGCGTCGGGATCGTGGTCACCCCTTCGGAAACTCCTACATGACAAAGCATCACCGAAGTGCGGTCGATGGGTTTGCTCGTCAGCAAACAGAATCCGCCCTTACTGACGTTCTGAGCGCGCCCCGGCAATGAGGTTTTGCTGGCTTCTTTTTGTTTCAGCGATGGAACATCGCAGGATTGAATTTCCAGAATTTGCGGAAATCTGGGATAGCGGCGGCGTTCACGTTCGGAGGAGGGTTTCATCGTCTACGATAATCACTCGAACTTTTTGTAAGGTAAATTCCTCGAATGGATTAGTTCAATAGATTAGCGAGAAAATCAAGCTTGAGCGCCAATCACCCTGCCCACGATCCCGGACCGGGTCGAGACACCCATTTTTACCATAACCAACCTGAGAAACGCCTTCACTGTATTGGGGCTGATATTCATTCTGGTAGCGATTTCCTTGCTCGTAAGGCCTTGTAGCAATAGCTCCACAGTCTCTCGCTCGCGGATTGTCAAGTCGAACTGCTTGCTGAGTTGCGATAGCGCCGCCGTGCTGGACGAGTAGCGTTCCAGCAGAACCCCTAAAGTAGGCTGGTTCCCTGGATTGTTGCAATCCAGCCGGAATGTGCGGCAAATGTAACGGCGCCGGCCCGACTTAAATTCTTTCACGAAGTCGAATGATTGCCGCGACTGGCGGTCGACGAGCCCGGAACGGACCTTGTCCAACAAGAAAACGTCCAGTCTCTTTATTTTTTCGGGAACGCTGGGGAACGTCAGGATTTGCACAGCCTCCGCATTACAAGCCAGAGGGGTCAGCGTGGGATCCATAAGCAGGAATCCCGGTTCTGATATTCCAATAGCCACAAATACTCCTTCACACCTTGAGAGTCAGAGTTGCTCCTGGCTCTTAAACTAAGAACCTGGCAGGGGGAGGAATCCATTCGTCGATGGATTTAATATTATTTCCGCGGCGCATCGCAATAACCGCAGTTGGACTACGCTTTTAGGGGAGGGAGAAGCCAGCTTTGCATCCCGATGTTTTCGTGTCAAGAGGCAAATTACTAAAAGACGATGTTCAGGTCGCGCGGAACAATAAATCCAGTGAGTTGGGAACTGAAATTATTAGGGCCTACTTCGGCCGGACTAATTCGTTCGGATTAACCCAATGGGTTAGCCCCGAAGGCTAGTTCAACCGCGCTATTGTTGCGCTCTAAACAGAATGGTTTACTGTGAACTGGTTTACTGTGAGTTCGCGCGGTTTGGTCCTGGGGATTAAATTGAAACCTGCAATCTCTCATAAAGCGACAGGCTTGGCCCACAGCAGATGTGTGGTTCTGATCGCTCTGCCGATGTTTTTCATTGCGGGGCAGGCCTTTGGTGGAACCGACCCAGTCCCGAATCAGCAGATCGCGGCCAATACGATAGCTATTCCGGTGGGACCATCGTCTATCGAAGCGAAATGTGATCCCAGAGAACGAACTGCTGTGGCGGATCCCGACTTGAAGAAGAGCGTGGCCGCAAAGCGCAATGATGTGAAGTCCGCGGATGACAAGCCAGCGGCGGCAAGTTCACTAACGACGCAAGTCGTGCCTGAAGAGGAATTGAAAGAAAAAGAAAGAGTGGATTTGCAGGATTCGAATTCAGATCTGGCTAAGGACAAGCTTCAACTGTCGATTACGCCTCAAACTGGCAGCCTCGAGGCTGCGCCAATTTGTAAACCAGAGTAATATGCAGACTGATTGCGAAGAATAGTGTTTCCGGGTGCGGGTTAGACGATCATGGCGAAATTCAAGATCATTCCGATACTGGCAATAACCGCCGGACTCTATCTGGCGCCTTCTTTGCGGGCCCAGAATCCGCCTATGAATTGCTCGCCAGACGGAATTATTGAAGTATGCACTTTGGTAGATACAAACGCCGCCCCGCCCCCGGTCGTTCCTGTCGCGCCGCCTGCGCCAGTCGTGCCGCACGTTGCATACTCAAACGGTAAGTTGACGATTACCGCGGAAAACGTGCCTTTGAGCGATGTACTAAGTGAGATTAGCCGCAAGACCGGAGCCGCCATCGATATTCCCGGTGGCACTGCGAGCGAGCGGGTATTTGTGAACATCGGACCGAGTTCCGTCCGCGATGCCCTGGTCTCGCTTCTAAATGGCACTAGATTCAATTACGTAATGTTGGGCTCGGAGAACACCGCCGACAAACTCCAGAAGATTGTTCTGACTCCTGCGGACCAGACCAGCGAGGTCGCCCAAAACTCGCCCAGCGTTCAATCCCAGGCGCCGCCGCCGCCAACAGCGGCCCCGATTCGCCCGGATGAAGCGCCCTCGCCAGCAGTTGAGCAGGATATCGAAATGGCCCGTCAGGAAGTTTTGCAAAGACTAATGGCAGAACATCAGGAACAGATGCAACAAGGCGGGAATCAGTCCGGCCGGCAGCCTCAGGCTCCCGCCGGAGCCTCATCTGAACCCGCTCCGGGTGGCGCCCCTGCGCCAGCGCAACTAAGCCCGGAATAATTTCGCTATATACTCGCCTGTCTTTCAATTACTATATGGAACGGCCCGTAGGCCAACTTAGTGGCACGAAAGTGTTACTCCGCGAGGTTAGTCTTTTTGGCTAATTCGATTAGGTGATTGCTCAACTAACCCAAGCGGACTAGCTTTATCAACTAGTGAGTAAGACTAAGCCACACGGGTAATTGTAAAGATTTAGATTCAAGTTACATTTCTGTCTGCGCGTCCTCAGCTGAATTGTCCCCTCCCCCCAGCCGGCAGCGCCTCAAATAGGAGGATCCTCAATGAAGAAAGTAATGTGTCGTATTCTGCCCGTATTAGCTATCGCCCTGGTTATCGCTATGGCTTCTGGTTTGGCCGTTGCGCAAGACCCCGGTGCACCTTTTAAAACTAACTACTTCTCCAACAACATCGCTGCTGCTCCGGATGCTACTCTCCGTATCACCAACGATGGAGCCAACGGCGGCGTCCAGCCTGGTGGCGATCTCTGCGCGATGGTTTACGTTTACGCAGCGGATCAGCAACAGGTCAGCTGCTGCGGTTGCTTGATCACCCCCAACGGTTTGCAAACTGCTGACGTTAAGACCAACCTGACGTCGAACCCGTTGACCGGTCACGTGCCCACAGACGGCGTGATTCAGATCATCACCGCTCTGCCGAATGCCACTGCTTCGCCAACGGCTATTGGCCCGGATAACAGCCCACTGTGCGATCCGACCAACAGCTTCTTCGCTGGTTTCACCGGAAGCACGGGCGCGACTCTGCCTGTGATCCCGTTCCCGGATCTTCGCAGCTGGACGACCCACATCCAGAACAAAGGCACGGGCGCGACCGCAGCTGGTTATGCTGTGACCGAAACCGAAAACTCGCCAGCTTTCTTGAACCCGAGCGAGTACGCCACCTTGACCGCGGAATGCTACTTCTCAGCTGTTCTTTTGGGCAGCGGACAGGGCATCTGCGATTGCGGTAAGTTCGAGCAGTAAATTCCACTTCCGAATGGCGGAAGTTACCCCGCCATTCGGTTTTTTTAATCTCAGCAATTTTTATCCGAAATTTTTATCTTGAGAATGTCCAACGGGGGGATTTGCAAATGAAACGTGTATTCGCGGGTTTCGCGCTCTTAACCGGCTTAACTTGTGCGCTGACACTCAATTCGGCAGCGCAACAGACCGACGCTAACAACTCAGTAGTCGCCCAGGTCGGCAAAACCAATCTCACTACCAACGCTTTCGAAAAAGATGAAGCAGGAAGTTTGCTGCAAGCCCGCTACACGATGTATCAGGCGGAGCGCAAAGTTCTTGATCATTTCGTCGAAGATCAGCTATTAGAGCTCCAGGCAAAAAGCCAGGGCGTAACCGTCGACCAATTGTTGGAAAAGGAAGCCTACAAAGGCATCAAGGATCCAACCGATGACCAGATGCAGGTTTATTACGAAGGTCTGGACATTGATCAGCCATACGCCGCACTGAAGGGTCAGATTCTCGAACACATCCGGGACGTCCGCAAAGCCAAGGCGCGCGCCGCATATATTAAGACGCTGAAGGCGCAATCGAACATCCGCATTCTGCTTCAACCCCCCACAGCAGAAGTGAATGCCGAAAGCCCGAATGTTAAAGGTCCGAAGAATGCCCCGGTCACGCTGGTGGAATTCGCGGATTACGAGTGCCCCTACTGCGTGAAGGTGAATCCGGTTCTGCAAAGCATCGAAAAGGAATACGGATCGAACCTGGCCGTGGTCTACAAGGACTTCCCGTTGCCGATGCACAAAGAATCGCAAAAGGCAGCTGAAGCCGGACGTTGCGCTGGCGAACAGGGGAAATTCTGGGAATATCACGATCTGCTTTTCACCAGCCACAACCTCGACGTGCCCAGCCTCAAGAAGCACGCCGGCGAATTAAAGCTTGACCAGGCAAAGTTCGACACCTGCCTGGATTCAGGCGCCGAGACCGCAGCCGTGAAGAAAGACCTCGAAGAAGGTCAACGCCTCGGTTTGACCGGCACACCCAGCTTCTTCATCAATGGACACTTCATCAGTGGCGCGGCCGATTCTGCCGTGTTGCATGAAGTTCTCGGGATGCAGATGCCGGCTTCGGCAAATGCCAATGCGTCAAGTGCGACAGCGCAGGGCGCAATCGCTCAAGTAACTACCTCCCCCCGGTAAGTAACTTGTCATGCCGGACATCACCGATGCTCGCATCGGTGATGTCCGATTCTTAATGTCTGAATGGTGCCGCCCAATGATGTCACTCCTGAAAAAAGCTCTCGTTGTGCTCTTCGTGTCTCTTAGCCTGGGCGCAATCGCGTTCGCCGCCGGCGTTCAAGTTACGGTTTACACCAGTCCCACCGTGACCACGATCAATGCCGGCACTACGCAACAGTTTTACGCCTCGGTGAGTGGTGGCGGAGTTCCCTATTACAGTTGGAGTGTTTCCGGAAGCAATTGCTCCGGCGCATCTTGTGGCACTATAAATCAATCCGGCGTATATACGGCGCCAGCGACAGTCAGCAGCCCTCTTCTGATCACAGTAAGCGCAGACGCAATACTCAATGGCGTCTCAGGTTCCACCACGATTACAGTGAACCCGGTTGGCGGCACTCAACCGATTTCTGTAACTGTCAGTCCCAAGACCGCCACCGTGGCACCATCAGGCCAGCAAACTTTTATCGCCACGGTAAACAACACTTCGAATCAGTCAGTGGTGTGGAGTGTTTCGTGCGCGGCAAGCCCGTGCGGCAGCGTGAATGGAAGTGGAGTATTCACGGCGCCCAGTGCCGCTCCCAGTCCTAACGCGATCGCCGT
Organism: uncultured Acidobacteriaceae bacterium; assembly: GCA_963849315.1. Classification (GTDB taxonomy): domain Bacteria; phylum Acidobacteriota; class Terriglobia; order Terriglobales; family Acidobacteriaceae; genus PALSA-188. The sequence continues at coordinate 604,746 of CAWKGT010000003.1, forward strand.
TATCGCGACCTCTCTGGCTGATTCCACCAAGTCGGGATCGGCAATGGTGACTGTCGGCACCACCAGCAACGTCAGTGTGAGCATCTCAGGGCCCGGCAGCGTGCAGGTCAGCACCGGAAATTCAACGTCATTCACTGCCACGGTCACCGGTTCGACGAATCAGGCGGTAACGTGGAGCGTGAGCGGTCAGGGATGCAGCGGAGGCGCTTGCGGCACTATCACGCAAGGTGGCGCTTATACCGCGCCCTCCGCCGTCCCGAATCCCGCAACCGTCACTGTAACCGCAACCTCGCAAGCCAATACCTCGGCAACCGCTTTCGTAACCGTCACTATCACTCAAGCCACGCAGTCGGGCGGCATCACGGTATCTGTGACACCACAGAACGCGCAGGTCACTGCTGGGACCAAACAGCAAATGACGGCGATGGTAACGGGCACCACAAATACCGCCGTGACGTGGAGCATTTCCGGCTCCGGCTCGATCAATACGTCTGGTCTTTATACGGCGCCTGCGGCCGCGAATGTCTATTCTCCGATTTCCGTGACAGTGACCGCAAAGTCCAAAGCCAATCCGACGATCAGCGGCACCGCGACATTGACCGTTGTTCTTCCGGTTGTGATCACCGTCTCTCCGGCGAACGCAACGTTATCGATCGGCGCCACGCAACAGTTCTCAGCCACGGTGACGGGCGCTTCCAACCCCGCCGTAACGTGGAGCGCGACTGGCGCCGGTTGTAGCGGGGCGGCGTGCGGAACAGTAACAGCAAACGGAAATTCCGTTGTCTACACCGCACCCAGTCAGGTCCCGAGCCCTTCTTCAGTGAGCCTCGTGGCAGCCCTGACTTCGAACCCTTCGCAGACAGGTTCGGCAGCAATCACGGTTGCCCCATTGAACAACGGTCTGTTAAGCGGGCAATATGCGTTCCTCTTCAAAGGATTTGACCCCGCCGGACCTTACCAGTCGGCAGGAACCTTCACCGCCGACGGAAACGGTAACCTCACCGCTGGCATTGAAGACATTAATTGCGGCGCGAGCACGGCAGATCCGCAATGCGCTTCGGGTCCGGTAGTCGGCCAGACGTTTACCGGAACCTACACACTTGATTCCGACCGTCGTGGAACGTTCAGCTTCAACGGCGCCACCTTTACCATGGCGATCACCCAGAGCGGCGCGAAAGGTAGATTCATTGAATCCGACAATAGCGGCATTCAGGGATCCGGCATCCTGGAATTGCAGACCCCATCGGCTTTCAACAACTCCGCCTTCCAGGGGAACGGCTTTGCCATAGGGCTTAGCGGAGTCGATTCCGCGGGCGCCCCAATTGCAGCCATCGGCGGTATGGATCTCATACCATCCGGCAATACCGGTACGGTTGAAGGATTCGGTCTGGATGTTAACGACAATGGCCAGCTTTCATGCTACCCGGCCGAATCGCGCGGAACCTTCGCGTGCAGTTCTGCCGGCACCAGCAAATTTAGTGGCACCTTTAACATTCCGTCCAACGGACGTGGCCCGGTGGCGCTCACCATACCCGGGTTCGGCGGCGGAACTTTTAATTACAACATGTACGTAATTTCCAGCTCCGAGTTCTTTCTCTTCTCGACCGATGATGCCAGCATCAATCCCGTAATGAGCGGCCAAGGCCTGGTACAGCAGATGGTTACCAATTCCTTCAGCTATTTCCAGAAAGGCTATTCGGTCTTCGATTGGAACGGGGCGCCGAACGGTTCTGCCAGCGCGGCTGTTGGACGAATGGAATTTGACGGTAAAGGAAACATCATCGATCTCGCCTATGATCAGAACAATGCGGGCGCGATTACTATCGGCGCCGGGGTCGGCGTTTGCAGCCAAAGAGTCGGGACTTGCACCTATTCCTCGGAATCAAACGGCGAAGTTTATCTCAATTTCGGCTTCGGAAAGACCAGCGGCGGGGCTCCGATGCTGCTTTATCCAACATCGCCAAATTCCGGTTTCCTGCTGGGCGAAGCGGGGACGGTGCTCTTTGGCAAATCGGACGCGCAAGCCATTTCCCCTCCCCAGAACTTCGCTTTCGGCACCGATCTCATGATCTCGCCGGCGACCCCGCTGGTATCCGGTACTGGATCCTTCACCGGTACTGACAGCGTGGTTGGAAATGAAGACCAAAGCCTTAGCACCGGCTTTATGGGCAACCTGGCGTGGGATGGAATGTACGGGCCGGCTTCATTTAACGGCGGCACGGCGACCATGTATTTAACTTCGCCCGCACAGCAGACTATAGTCTTCTTTGTGGTGTCCTACAGCAAAATGGTCGGTATTGACACGGACTCCACGATGACTAACCCGAGCGTTATCGTCTTCCAGCAATAGGCCAGGCACGGTGGTAATCATTAAGCAAACACATGCGTTGACTCCGCATGGCAGCGTGGGGAAAATACTGTTTGGAGGAACTCGTCTATGAATAGATGTTTGTGTGGCTTGTTGGTACTTTTAGGTCTGGTTGCGAGCGGCTTTGCAGAAGAGTCCGTAACCGCCCTGACCGCTAAAGCCAAAGCCGGAGATGCCGCAGCCCAGGAAGCTTTGGGCAACATATATGCCGTCGGCAAAGACGGAGTGACCCGTGACAGCCAGGAAGCCTTAGTCTGGTACAGGAAGGCCGCCGCTCAAGGCAATGCTGATGGCCAGTACAGTCTAGGGGTTATGACCGAATTGGGGATGGGTGTGCCGAAAGACGTTCCAGCGGCAATCAGATTGTTCGAGCAATCCGCGAAACAGGGGAAAGTGATGGCCCAATTCCAATTGGCGCGCATCTATGATCTCGGCGAGGGCGGCGTCACCAAAGACCCGGCGATGGCAGCAAAATACTACGAAGAAGCCGCCGAAAGCGGCAAGCCAGTAGCGCAATACCGAATTGCTACGATGTATGAAAAAGGCGAAGGCGTGCAGCAGGATTATGCCGCATCCATGAAGTGGTACCGAAAAGTAGCTGAAAAAGGTTTCATGGACGCCGAATACAAGATTGGATACTTCTATCAGATGGGATACGGCGTGCCGAAAGACCGGACCCAGGCCCTGAACTGGTATCACAAGGCGGCCGAAGCCGGTTCCGATGAAGCGCTGAACGCGATGAAAGAGATGCAACGCAACTAAGCGGGCGCGAGCTGGATTCTTATCAGCGGCCCGCCAATATTACTTCTCGATTTCAGCAGCATGTTGGCGCTGGCGATTCCGGTCCGATGAAACGACTTTTCGCAATCGGCGGTCGACGGTCCCCGCATGCTGCCTTCCATATAGGCCAACCCTGGGCAGCGGCTGCACGTTCCTGCGTGCGAGCAAGTTGAGCAAACCGGCAAATCTTTGACGCGAATCGAGCGAACTTCCTTCAGCTCATTCGAATTTCGCCATATGTCGATGAATTTCTGTTGGCGCAAATTGCCGCTGGGCAAGGGAAATTGCACGCATGGAAACACATCCGCGTAAGGCGTGATGTAACACGCGGTGTGGCCCGCGCTGCATGAATAGCCTTCCATCGCGTCCTCTTCCGCGGGTGCCGGAGGAGCGCAATATTCCTCCACATCCCCGACCAGAGCTTCGTTACGGAAGACTTCAGCCAGATCAGAGCCTGGGATTCTGAGGCGCAAGATCGAAGTATCCCCATCCATCTTCGGAGTGATTGTGGGATCCAGCGTATAGTGCACCCCCAACTCCCTGGCTAAAGCCATCACCCCGGGGCTGTCCGACGAATTCACCGTCATCAGCACATTCGCAATCGATACCTTCAGACCCTGTGCTTTGAGAAAGCGGATTGCCGCGATGGTGCGCTTCAATGATCCCGGAAGTTTTGTTATCGCGTCATGTACTTCGGGTCGATGCGAATAAACGCTGATCTGGATTTGCTCCACGCCGAGTTCGCGAATTTTTCTCGCTTCCCGTTCTTTGATCATGACGCCATTAGTTTTGACTTTCACGTTGAACAGAAGCTTGCGGGCATAGGCGACAATCTCGAAAAAATCGCGGCGCATAAGCACTTCACCACCGCTCAAAGTCAGGAAAAAAACTCCCGCGTCCGAAAGCTGATCGAGGATGTCCAGAATTTCAGCCGTTGTCATCTCGCCATGATCGTCGTGATCGAGGTAACAGTGCACGCACCGCTCATTGCACCGGTAAGTAATATCGAGATGCACGCTGATCGGAATCCCAAGGCTCATCGCCTTCTCGTTCATCTCCACTAAAAGGCTCATGGTTGTTTCGCACTCCCACCCGCGGGGTGAATCGGCTGCTCTGACACTTGTAGGATTCCGTGGCCGGCCAGTTCGGCGACGAACTCGTCTGCATCCCTTTCAGCTTCGCTTTGGTCGACTTCGAATTGGCTGCAAATCTTCTCGGAAATGATTTGCGAAAGCGGAGTAGACCCGTCAGCCGCCTGCCATATCGCCGTCGCAACTCCATTCAGCGTAAAAAACGTCGAATCGGTGGCTGACATGATCATCATTTCGCCGCCGACAAGGCGGGCGGCAATAGCGGAACTTCTCGCAATGTATTTCTGCCCCATCAGCCCATCAATTCGCCGCCGAACGTATTGTCTCCCACACTTGTTCATCGGGAGCAAATATTAATCTTCGGACCGGCACTCGTTCAACGAAATGGCACGCAGCCTGGAACACCAAGTCTACAAGCGCGGTATCCCGAGCGAAGAACAAAATGTTTCGCAGCAACCGGCGGAGCGCCTCGTCGGAAGGCACTGCTTCAATCCGGTTCCGCAGACCCTTTTCAAGAAAATACAGCGCCGATAACGGCGCCGAAACATTCTCTCCCGGCTTGGACAACTCGCCCGCGAAAGGAGTTCCGAATGCCCGATACCCTGCAACCTCGGGTCTTATATAAGAGATCTCATCCGTAAGTATAGTGCTGTCTAGAGGCGCCAAACGAGAGATCGTGGTCTTCCCAGCTCCTGAGACCCCGCTAAATAGAAATGCGTCGCCATCCAGGGTGGCACTGGCGGAATGAAGTAAGAATCCCCCTTGTCGCGCCAAAATGAGCGAGTGGATGACGCGCAATACGGCATCCGCGGAATAGGGATTTAGGGACTGGCGTATAAATCCGCGTCCGGTTTCCGAATTCCATTCCGCCTGAAAATCACCGCGCTCGACGATCCACCTGTGATCTCCTTTCGTTTTGACTCGAAGGTCCTCGTCGGGACCAACGTCGCCGCAAGGTTCAATGATTTCGACATTAAATTGGGAATGTACGCTTCGATGCGGCGTTACGAAGTGGCAATAGCGCTCAGTCAGAAGTTGTGTAAATGAAGCATCATCAGCATCGAACGCGATGGCCGTGTTGCCAATCTCGACAACGACCGAACTCTCTGAGGCCGTCAGTTGTGGAATCGACTCCATCCGGTCAGATGTGTGTTTAGATTTCAAAATTGCGGTGTGGAAGAGGATTAGGAATCAACTCGTGGCGTGTGAGCATGGATTGCATCCGCAACACAGCGCTTCTAAGTGAATCGCCATAACACAGAATCCATCCCAGAATCCGCATCATGTTCGCAAGTCCAGGCTTAGGGGTGATGCTTTTGCCGTTTCGTTGAATGCCAGAAACCCGGCCGAGCACGTGCGATCTGGCAATTATAGGGTCGCTTTGTGGCGCGGCATCTCCCCGGGTTATAAAACCCAATTCCGACATTTCTATCACCCGGTGAATAAAAAACCGCCCGTCTCTTGAATAGAGAACGATGTCTCCCGGCATGATCGCATTTATCGAGCCGCCTTCTATGCTGACGATGTCTCCCGGCCATACCGAAGGCAACATGCTTAATCCCAAAACCTTGAGACGAATCGATCCGCCCGTACGCAGCATCTCGGCGCCGAGTTTTATCTTATGCAGATCGTTGCTTTCGGCTGTATCCGGCATGAAGGAACCTGAACTCGTCACAGCCTGGTCCTTGTTGCTATAGGAAGTCAAATCAATTCTTGGGGACGCAGCTTTGGCTGAGGGTTAAGAGCGCCGTACGCGCGAGGCGCTCGACGACGGCTACATCCCCTTCATCGAAGGCAAACGGCTGGCTGGAAAAAACCTCGAGAAGACCAACAATGTGCCTGTCGTACTGAATGGGCGCAGCCACGATGGAACGGATGGTGAGCTTCTCGCAAACCATGGAGTCGACGCGGGGATCGGATGAGGCATCGTCGCAGCGCACCGTGTTGCCTGTGCGCACGCATCCTCCCGAGAAGCCAATGTTCACGTCCACGGTTGCGCCCAAGGCTGGCGCGGCGGAGCCTACGCTGGCCATGCATGTCAGCAATCCATTGCTTGCAAATGCCAGGGCCGCGCCCGTCGCCCGGGTTAATGTCTGGGCGCGCTGGGCAACAATCTGCAACGCGGCATTGAGGTCCGTGCCCAGCGAGCTAAACTCGAACTGCACAGTTGAGGGCTGCATTTCGCTGTCATTGGTTGCGAGATTCGGTTCCGCATTTGCTTCCGCCTCGAAATCGATGGCTCTAGGTTTGTCGGTTGCAAGTTCGAGAGAACCATTTTGTAGTTCTGTGAGCAGCGATTCATCGAGAACGAACTTGGGTGTTTTGCGACTGGGCGTGCTGGCGTTGATGGTGAGCCATTCCTGTAAACGAAGGCGCGCATCCACGGGCAAGTCGGAAAAACGTATGCCTGCCCGGCCCAGCGTGTCCGCCCAAGCCACATAACCGGTGGTTTCCACAGAAGCCGCGTCGGTCAGATTGAGCTTGAGAGGAATTGCGCGACCCGCATCCGGGGAAGCCGTCGCCAGCATCGCGAGGCCATGTTCGCTGAGATCAAGAATCATTCCACTGCTGACGCCGTCAAAAATTGCGAACACTGGTGCGCGCATTTTGTGGCGTATTGCGCTTCGCCGTTCCGGCACTCTGTTTTCGCTTTCCATACTCACCGGCCGGTCATCACCCGAACCATAAAAATCGCTCTTCTATTTATCATGAAACGCGAATCACGCCCGAACGCGAAGGTACATCAAGCCACGCCCCCAGTGCTTGGTATGGATGACGAACCCATCGCAAGCTTTGCCCACGCCAGATTATTCCATCGAATTCACAAGTTTCAATTAGAAGATGGATTTTGTCGCGGCGTAGACCCGGCGATAGGCTTCATACTGGGAATTCATTAACGAAGCATTCGCCTGTTCTGGCGCGATCCGTTCTTTTACTCGCACTATCGCTTTGCAGGCATCGTCTACTGAGGCCCAAACTTTGGCTCCTACGCCCGCCAGGATCGCAGCGCCATATGCGGCACCCTCTTCGGCTTCCACTATCTCGACTTCATGGCCGTACACATCGGCTTGTATCTGCCTCCATAAAGCGGACCTTGCTCCGCCGCCACCCAGGCGAATGTTTCGCGCTGGTACGCCCATCTCGGCGAAGATAGAAAACGTATCTCGCAGGCTAAACGCAACGCCTTCAAGAATCGCACGAATCACGTGCGCCCTGGTATGCGATGCCGTAAGGCCAACCAATGCTGCGCGCGCATTCGGATCTAGATGGGGAGTGCGCTCGCCCATCAGATAAGGGGTCCACAACAGTCCCTCCGCGCCGGGCGGGACTTTTGCCGCTTCATCAGAAAGCCGCTCGTAGGGATCGCGTCCATCCTCTGGCCCCGCCCCAAACTGATCGCGAAACCAGCGCAACGAAAGGCCCGCAGCCTGCGTTACACCCATCACATGCCAACGTCCCGGGATGGCATGACAAAAAGTGTGCAGCCGCCCCTTGGGATCGAGCGCGGGACGATCCGTTGCGGCGAACACCACTCCTGATGTCCCAATCGTCGCGCTCGCTGAACCCGGGGACACAATGCCCATCCCGGTGGCGCCAGCCGCCTGGTCGCCCGCGCCTGCAACCACGGGCGTACCCGCTTTGAGGCCAGTCGCCGCTGCGCCTGTGCTGGATATCTCGCCGCAAACATCCTGCGATTCGAACAGCCTTGGCAACAGCGACTCATCAATTGCAGCAGCGTCTAGAACCTCTTTGGACCACTGGCGCTTGGCCACGTCGAGCATAAGCGTGCCAGATGCGTCTGCGACATCAATCGCCTTCTTTCCCGTCAAGCGGAAGCGAACGTAATCTTTGGGCAACATGATCGATTGCACGCGCGCCCACTTTTCCGGCTCGTTCTCCCGCACCCAAAGCAATTTGGTCAAGGTGAAATTGGGTAGAGCTGGATTGCAGGTCAGCCTGATAAGCCGTTCGGCGCCGATTTTGCTGGTCAGCTCTTCGCATTGCTTCCCGGTCCGAACATCGCACCAGATCAGCGCGGGACGCACCGGAATACCGCCCGCGTCGAGCATGACCGCGCCGTGCATCTGTCCGGAAAATCCGACACAGGCAATATCCGCGGCGGCCAAATTTCCCTTTGTCAACGCTGTCCGCACAGCTACGCCGCAGGCTCGCCACCAATCTTCCGGATTCTGCTCGGCCCACCCGATCTTAGGCGACGCGAATGGTTCGTGGTTTTCAGTCGCGGATGCGACGATCTTGCCGCCTTGATTTATAACCAGGGCGCGGGTCCCGCCGGTGCCAACATCAATACCGAGAAGTAGCATATGGGATAGATCGAGCGGCGCGTAAACTGCGCAATTCTTTACAAAGGTGAAGAAATCAACGCGTGCGGCGGGTGTTATAGTACCACGGACTTTCCGCAGGGTTCAGGGCCCGCGGCGAAACAAAATTCTTGGGCCGGGCTGTACGAATCCTGATGTGAAATGAGATTATGGAAAGCTCCTTCGCTAGACCTCGTTCGCTAGTCATGGACTGATAGAGATGGACTGATAGACATCGACTGATAGTGAAATTTTTATGGCCGACAAGAAGCGCCTGACCCAGTTGAAGAAAATGTTGGAAGCCCGCCGCGCCGAACTGCTGCGCAGCCTCGCCGAAACCCAGCAGACAAGCCGCACTGTGCAGCAGACCTACGGCATTGACGAAGGCGATCGCGCCAATATTTCGCACGACAAAGATATTCTGCTGCGTTTGAGCGCGCACGAGCGCACCATCGTCGACGGTATTGACGCCGCGCTGGGCCGCATTCGCGATGGCACATACGGCGAATGCCTCAACTGCGGACAAGAAATCAATGCCAAGCGTCTTGAGGCTCTGCCTTGGAGCCGATACTGCATCACTTGCCAGGAGCTGATCGAAGAAGCCCGATAGCTTTCTCGAACACTTACCGGTCATCCCGGCGCGCGACGCACACAACCTCAGTCCGAAATCCTCACTCTAATGCGCAGGAGGAAAAAACATGCCCACGAAAAAGAAATCAGGCGGCCGCAAATATGGCAAAGCCGCCGGCAAAAGCGTTAAGAGTGCGATGCATCGCGAAAAGAAAGGCACGCTGAAATCTGGCAAGGGCGGCAAGGGTGGAACGGTAAAAAGCCGCAAACAGGCGATCGCCATTGGTTTATCCGAAGCCCGAAAAAAAGGCGCAAAGGTTCCAAAGAAAAAATCGAGCTAGAAAACCCAGCGTAGAGACGCACCTTCCTGCGTCTTGTTGTTTGCGCTGCGGCGAGACTGAGATTCCCTGCCATTTTGTTCCGAACCGTCGCTGTCTTGAAAGGGCGCGCCGTAGGGCTTGTGATCTGGATCACGGCGGGGCTGAAGCCCCGCCCTTTCAAAGCCGTTCAGAGTATCCTTTCGATGCTGAAACTTGTGGCTGAGGGTAGTCGCCAAAGCACAGCAGTTTCTTTATTCCACTTTTAACTTCTTTATCTCTTCCCCTGCGATGTGGAATCCTGTGTTCGCGGCCGGAACTCCCGCGTAAATCGCCGCTTGGAGTAACACTTCCTTCAAATCACATGCTTCCAATTCGTCCGCCAATCCGGCGCGAACGTGCAGCGTGAATTCCTCCCATCGCCCGAGCGCCGCGGTGATTGCGAGCGTCAGCAAACGTCGGGTTCGCTGGTCCAGTCCAGGACGGATCCAGATTTCACCCCACGCATATCTCGTAATTAAATCCTGAAAATCGCGGGTAAATTCGTTGGTCGCGGCCATGGCGCGATCCACATGCGCATCGCCCAGCACTGCGCGACGCACCGCAAAGCCAGTTCCGAGGGAATCCGCGCGACTCTCGCTCCGACGCAGAAATTGCAGTAACGCGGCGTTGAAAGCGTGGGGCCTTTCCAAATTTGATAAATGCGCAGCCGCCAAATGAACTTCCTGCGCTTCCGGAATTTCGCGCGCCAGCACCTCACCATTTTTCTGCCATGGAGTAGCGACATCTTGATCGCCCACGATCACGAGCGTTGGAACATGAATCTGTTGAAGCAGTTTCGTGTGATCGACATCCCGCAGCGCGGCGCAACATCCGGCATACCCAACGGGATTTGTGCCCAGCATCACCGACTTCACCGCCGCGGCTTGCACGGAATTTCGTGTCAGCGTTTCGGCAGAAAACGATCGCTCCATCGAAGTCTGGACAGTCGGAAGCATTCCGCTTTCGAGCACAGCCTTTCTGCGGCGTTCCCAATTCGCAGGGTCTCCGAAATCAGGAGACGTGTCCGCCAGAACGAGTCCGCTCAATCGTTCGGAAGCGTATATGCCGAGCCATTGGCCGATTGCGCCCCCCAGCGAAATTCCGCAGAAAGAAAATTTTGCAATGCCAAGTGAATCCGCCAGCCCAATTACATCGCGTCCCAACTGCTCAATCGAATAATCCCCAGCCGGGGCATCCGACGCACCGTGCCCGCGAATGTCGTAGCGCAACACTTGAAAATACGGAAGCAGGGCCTCGGCTTGCTGCGCCCACATGCCATGATCGGTGCCGATGGAATGGGAAAGAACCAGGACGGAAGCGTCCGCCTTCCCTTCCAGGCGATAAAAAATGCGGTTATCGGCGACGAGTGCAAAGGGCATTTAGTTATTTCTTTCGAGTACCGTGTTCAACCTCCGCTTGGGCGGGAGAAGTCGTCACATCGTTCACCAGCAACGCTTTCCGGAACTCTTCGGCAAGCCCTAGATAATTTTCTGGAATCTCTAATTCGCGCAGAGCCTCGGCATCAAGCAACCGTGTGATCTCAGGAATATCGGCTAAAAGCTCCGACAAAGTACGATTGGTTGAAGTTGCATCCTTCGAAGCTTTCTCAAGTAATTTCAGCGCAGCTTCGCGGCCGAGATGCGGCGCGAGAAGCATCATGGCTCTTTCGGCGAAAATCACTCCGCGAGTCCCCCCGATATTCGCTCGCATCCGTTCAGTATCGACTTGCAACCCGCTGGCAACTTCAGCCATGGACTCAATCGCCAGACCTGTCGCTTGAATAATGGAAGCTACGGTAGGCCATTCTGCCTGCCATCCTCCTACCGCTCGTTCGTGTTCCTGTGTCATTCCGAAAAGAAAAGTCGCGACCAATCCCGGAACGCGATGGGCGGCGGCTAATGTCGTCACGCATCCGATAGCATTTTGCTTATGCGGCATGGTGGACGAGCCACCGCGTGCGTCAACAACCGCTTCAGAAACTTCTCCAACTTCTGATTGCGACAAAAGCGAGATGTCGCGCGCCATCTTGCCTAATGCTCCGGTGAGAACGGCGCAAGCGCACATCAACGTCGCGAGGCGGTCGCGGTGCGTATGCCAGGGGGCCGGCGGATAATTGAGTTTCAATTCGCCGGCGAGCGCCTGTCCGGCTTCAATACCCTTGTCGCCGAGCATGGCTAGGGTCCCGCTCGCGCCGCCAAATTGCAGGATCAATGTCTCGCCAAAACTGGCGGTTAAATGTTTGCGAGCGCGGTGAATCGATCCCAACCATCCTGCAACTTTCAACCCAAACGTAATCGGAGGCGCGGGCTGTAGCAAAGTGCGTCCTAGCATAACGGTGTCGGAGTGTTTTTCGGCGAGTGTACGCAGCGACTTCTCCAGCGCCGATAATTGCGATTCGAAGTCGGATTGAGCTTTTTGAAGAAGCAGAATTAACGCGGTATCGGCTACGTCTTGACTGGTCGCGCCCCAATGCACGAAGCTGGCTGCCTTGGGATCCTCGGAGTGGACGCGCTTCCGGAGCGCCTTGACGACAGGAATACTGGGAGTTCCGGCGCGCAAGCTCTCCGCGGTTATGGAAGCGGCGTCGAAAAACTTGGATTGCGCAGCGGCAGCAATTTTCTCGGCGGCGGCTCGGGGAATGATGCCGAGACGAGCCTCGACGCGTGCCAGGGCTGACTCAAATTGCAGCATGGCGTCGAGAACGGACTCGTCCGAGAATAATTTGGCGAGTCGTTCGGTGGTTGCCAAACTGTCGATGAGTGCCATGTCGCCTTTCTGGACTTGCAGAGATTACCACCGGAACCTGAGTTTCGAAAAACCGCCCAGCCCACGTAGGGACAGCCGCCCTCGGCTGTCCATTGGGCGAAGCCCAAGCTTCCATAAATCCGGCACACGGAACGAAGAATGTTGGCGACCATGTCCGCTGGGACCTACGCTTGCGGTTTAAAGAACATAGGTTGATAATGTTTTTCCGCGCCCAAGTCTTAAGGTCCGCAATCCTCAGGAGGCACCATGGCCACCACCGTAGCAATCCCCGAGCTGCACAAAAACGTCACCGAATTTCTCAGCAAGACGCGAAAAATGCTGGTAAACGGAAAATGGGTTGACGCCGTCGCTGGACGCACATTCGATACCTACAATCCCGCGACTGGCGAAGTCCTAGCAAAGGTAGCGGAAGGGGATTCGGCTGATATCGATCAGGCGGTTAAGGCAGCGCGAAGGGCGTTCGAGAGTGGTCCGTGGCCGGACATGTCTCCCTCGAAACGCAGCCGGTTATTGTGGAAGCTGGCGGACTTGCTTGAGGCAAATCTCGAGGAATTTGCCCAACTCGAAACCTTGGATAATGGCAAACCGCTGTTCTTTTCGCGCGTCGCAGATTTACCGCTAGCCATCGATATGTTCCGCTACATGGCGGGATGGGCCACAAAGATCGAGGGCAACACCATTCCAATTTCGATGCCCGGGGCAAAGTATTTTGCCTACACGCTGCGCGAGCCCGTCGGAGTTGTGGGACAAATCATTCCCTGGAACTTTCCACTTCTCATGGCCGCGTGGAAGCTCGCACCGGCGCTCGCGGTAGGGTGCACAGTTGTGCTGAAACCGGCCGAGCAGACGCCGCTAACCGCCCTTCGCCTCGGCGAACTCGCTATGGAAGCCGGTTTTCCCGACGGAGTCCTCAACATCGTCCCGGGCTTTGGCGAAACCGCAGGCGCAGCTCTCGCCGCACACGCGGACGTCGACAAAGTTGCGTTCACCGGTTCGACGGAAGTCGGGAAATTAATCTTGCAAGCCGCCGCCGGCAACCTGAAAAAAGTGTCGTTGGAACTCGGCGGCAAATCTCCGAATATCGTTTTTGCGGATGCCGATTTGAAAGCCGCCATTCCCGGCAGCGCCAGTGGAATCTTCTTCAATCAAGGTCAATGCTGCTGTGCCGGCTCGCGGCTTTTCGTGCACAAGAGCATCTTCGACGAAGTTGTCGATGGGGTCGCGAAAGTTGCCAAGGATTTCCGTGTCGGCCCCGGCTTCGACACGGCAAATAATATGGGCCCGCTGGTTTCCCAGGAACAACTCGACCGCGTCTGCGGCTATCTTGAGTCGGGACTTAGTGAAGGGGCCAAAGCCGTGGTCGGAGGCAAGAAGCGAAGCGGCGCCGGATATTTCGTCGAGCCCACCGTCCTCGTAGACGTGAAACCGGACATGAAAGTGGTTAAAGAAGAAATCTTCGGACCAGTGGTAACGGCGATTCCCTTTAGCGATCCCGAAGAAGTTCTGCCGTCCGCCAATAATTCGGTCTACGGACTAGCTGCTGCCGTGTGGACGCGCGACATCAGCAAAGCTCATCGCATGGCGGCGCAATTAAAGGCCGGAACCGTGTGGATTAATTGCTATAACGTTTTCGACGCCGCATTGCCCTTCGGCGGTTTCAAGCAATCAGGATGGGGACGCGAAATGGGCCACGATGCGCTGGAGCTTTACACCGAAACCAAAGCCGTCTGCGCCCAGTTGTAGACGTAATAAATCCCTCGAAAAGGCGGCCCATCGGCGGGCTCAACTAGCGAGCGGCCTTTTCCAGCAAAATCCCGCTAATTAGCGTTTCGCAGGACCCGATGTTAGCATCGAAGAAACATAATTAGACGTGTTCATGGAGGCTGTATGTCAAACAACGGTGGAAGCAGTATCGGATGGTTTTTGGCGGGATTAGGTATCGGATCGGTGGTTGGTGTCCTGTTTGCCCCCCAAGCGGGCAGCGAAACTCGCGAAGTGTTGCGCTCGAAGGCCGATGAAGGCAAAGAATTTGTACGCAGCCGCGCTCATGACGCCAAGGAACATGCGTCGGAGTGGGTTGACCGTGGCAAGGATGTCATCAGCCAACAAAAAGATCAGGTTCGCTCGGCGGTCGAGGCTGGCAAACAAGCCTATCGCGAAACCACCAACGCGGGCGCGGACGGCGGGGCGAAAAACTTATAATCTCCACCTTTCCAGGCTTGGTTGCCAGGATTAGAGGAAGCTAATTCTATGGACCCAACTATTTTTATCGTAGTATCGACAGCCGCCATTGTGCTCCAGGCTGGGATTCTCGTCGCGATGTATTTGGCCGTCCGTAAAGTGACTGCCAGGGTCGAAAGCTTGACCACTGATTTTAAGGACAAGGTTTTGCCAGTGGTCGACACCGCTCAGGCGATGTTCATCGAGGTAAGGCCGAAAATCGAGTCCGTCGTCGAGGACATCAGCAGCACGACCGCAATGGTTCGTGCTCAGGTAGTGCGAATCGATGCGACATTGGCCGATGCGGTTGATCGTGTGCGGCTGCACGTCATCCGAGCCGACGAAATGTTCAATCACACTATGGACCGCATAGAAGAAACCGGCGATATGGTTCGCAAGACCGTAGTTTCTCCGGTTCGGCAAATTTCAGGTATGGTACGCGGGGTCACTACCGGTTTTGAAGTCTTTTTCGGCACGAAGCGCCGGCGGCGCAACGGCAATGGCGTCTCGCACGACGAGCTCTTTATCTAATTTCCGTTACTGAAAATAATTCCCCAAAACTCAATTGCCAGAGACAACGCCTATGCGTTGCCTCTGGCATGTAGGAGAGCTCAACTTAGCCCGCTGCAAACTCACCCATTACATTGCAGGAGTCGTGCCATAATCCACCGTATTAAAGCGTTTATTTTGTGCAAGTTGAGTAATCAAACCAGCCCCGGCCCATGCGACCCGGTAAGAACTGCTCGATTGTCTATAGAATCCAACCACCACCAACCACCACCTCATTCTGATAAAAAACCGCCGCTTGCCCCGGAGTCACCGCCCGTTGCGGCGTTTCGAAAGTTACCTGAACCTCCACACCCGCAATTGGTTCAATCACGGCTGCGGCGGCCTGATGCCGGTGTCGAACCTTCACTTCTACTTTCATGGGCTGGGCGATGCTTTCCACCGAAATCAAGTTCACCCGATGCGCGCGTAAAGTTTTTGAGTACAACTCCTCCTGCGCTCCAACCACCACCTGACGCGTGTCTCCCTTTATCTGGATCACATAGAGAGGCGAGCCTGTCGCCACTCCGAGGCCCTTCCGCTGTCCCACTGTAAAATTGTGGATTCCGCCATGTTCGCCGATCACGCGCCCATCTGTGGTCACCAGTTCCCCGCCGGTATCCGGAAGACTATCGCCATTTTCAGAGAGATAAGCGTCGAGAAACTTTTTGTAATCGCCGCCCGGAACAAAACAGATTTCCTGCGAATCTGGTTTATCGGCAAGCGCCAGGCCGTAACTGCGGGCAAGCTCACGAACCTCCGGCTTCGTCATTCCTCCCAGCGGAAAAATCGTCTTGCTCAACTGCTCTTGCGTGAGCCCGAACAAAAAATAAGTCTGATCCTTGGCAACATCCACGGGGCGCTTCAACCGCCACCGTCCAGTATTTTCCTCGAATTCCACCCGCGCATAGTGTCCGGTAGCCAATGCTTCGGCGCCGATCTGCTGCGCAACCATTAAAAGCTGGTCGAACTTCAAATGATTGTTGCAGAGGCTGCACGGAATCGGAGTGCGCCCCGAAAGATACTCTTGAACAAATGGGCGCACCACGTCGCGCTCGAACCGGTCCTCCTGATTGACGACGTAGTAAGGAATCCCAATGATTTCGGCGACACGCCGTGCATCGTAGACATCATCCAGCGAACAGCATCGTCCCTGCACGGATTCGGGCATCCCTTCATGTCCGGCGA
Organism: uncultured Acidobacteriaceae bacterium; assembly: GCA_963849315.1. Lineage (GTDB taxonomy): Bacteria > Acidobacteriota > Terriglobia > Terriglobales > Acidobacteriaceae > PALSA-188. Next base: position 620,956 of record CAWKGT010000003.1, read on the forward strand.
GCCGCCGCTGGTTCCAAAGTTGCATCGTCAGGCCCACGACATTGTGCCCATCACCATGCAACATGGCCGCGACCGCGGAGGAGTCAACCCCTCCGGACATAGCAACGGCAATGGTGGAGATTCTAGACATGAGCTGCGCTTCTAGCTGCTGGATCCTAGCTCAATCGGTTTCGGGACGTAGTCTTGGGATCCAAGCTAGCAGCTAGGAGCTAGAAGCTTCTTTTGATTGTAAACCGGCGACAACTCTCTTAGACGGTTAATGCTTTCCGGAAGTAAGCGCAAAGCGAAATCGACATCCTCTATCGTGTTCTGCTTTCCCAGGCTGAATCGCAGACTGGCTCGCGCCCGATCGCCACTCAATCCCATAGCGGTAAGCACATGCGACGGCTCAAGCGCGCCCGAAGAACACGCGGCGCCAGTCGAAACTGCGAGCCCCTTCAAATCAAGCGCAATCACCAAAGGCTCGCCGTCCACGTGATCAAAATAAATATTGGTTGTATTCGGAACTCTCGCAACGCCAGCGCCATTGACTCCACACGATTCAATTTCTTCCAGCAGAGACCCTTCCAACCGATCCCGCAGTACTGCAATTGTATTCATCTCACCCGTCTCCAGACCGTGCTTGCACAGCTCCGCTGCTTTCCCCAATCCCACAATGCCGGGCACGTTCTCGGTTCCGGCGCGCCGGGCACGCTCGTGGCGGCCGCCGAAAAACAGTGGTTGCAGACGTGTTCCCTTACGCACGTAGAGCGCGCCGACCCCTTGTGGCGCATGCATCTTGTGGCCGGAGATGGAAAGCAGATCGCATTTAATGTCATCGACAGCGACAGCAACTTTTCCCGCCGCCTGTACCGCATCCGTATGGAAATATATGTCCGCCTCAGCCGCAATCTTCCCGACTTCATTTACCGGTTGAAGCACGCCAGTTTCGTTGTTCGCCATCATGATCGTAATCAATTTAGTCGTAGGACGAATCGCGCGGCGGACATCATCAGGATCGACTTGCCCCTGCGCATTGCACGGCACGTAACTGAGGCTGCATCCCTCCACTTCCAACTGCTTGCAGGAATTCAAGACGGCGTGATGCTCAATCGTCGAAGAAATAATATGGTCGCCCTTACCCAAGGCTCCGGCACGCAACAAACCAAAAATCGCGAGATTATCCGCCTCCGTGCCCCCGCTGGTAAAAACAATCTCAGAAGCCCGGCATCCAAGCAGAAGCGCCACAGCCTCGCGCGCCCGTTCCACCGCCGCCCGCGTTTCCTGCCCATGATGGTGGATGGAAGACGCGTTACCGAAATGCTCCATAAAATACGGCTGCATCGCCTCCATAACCGCGGGCAGCACGGGCGTTGTTGCGTTGTTGTCGAGGTATACCCGGCGCATATAATTACCTATCGATCTTACTCGCTCCCACACAACTATAGATTGTGCCCAGCGGGGGTTGACACTTTTTGTTACTCTCGCCCGCCCTGCAATGGTTGCAGGCAGTTCTGCGGAGGTGAAATCTATTTCCCTCGTCCTGAGCCCAAACACCCGTAAGTCTTTTAATTACAGCGATGTTTCGTTGGCAATTTGAATGCTTACAGATAGACCAGAGTATGGTTGTCTCGGATAACGATTTGGCTTGCCAAGCCGAATCCGATGCAGCGAAAATCTAACAATCTGGAACCGCGAAAACGCGGTCGCTGGGGGAGAAACCAATGCGTCACTTTCGTCTACTCGCTTTTGCATTTTCTTTGCTAACGGCGCTTTTACTAAGCGGATCTGCTTTCGCCGACGACAATCTTACCTTCGTGGGAGCAGGCGGAAGTAACTTGGGCGGCGTCTATACCTATCCATATGACTTCACCGTAAACGGTGTTTCCACGCAATTGATGTGCGATACATTCGATAACGAAATCTATAATGGGGAACAATGGAAGGCCACCGAATCTGGAATTCCGGCCGGTAGCGGCCTGTTCGGTGCAACCTCATCCACAAACTATGCCGCAGCCGGATTAATCTTTGACGCAATGTTAGGCGTTAACGGTGTCACTCTCGGCGGTGTAGTCACCAATTCCAACGATGCCAACTGGGCCGTCTGGGCATTGTTCTCAACCAACGCGTTGAATGATATTACGAACAACACCGGCGGCTTCCCAGCCGGAGATACAACGGCCCTCGCCATCTACAACGCAGCGCTGACAGCGGCTGACGGTGGCGTACCATCGTCCGACTTCACCGGCATCACCATCTACACGCCGGAAGCCGGATCGCAAAATCCGAGCACTGACGGAACCCCGCAAGAGTTTATCGGCTACTCCGCAGTCCCCGAACCGAGCGAACTCAGCCTGCTGGGCGTTCTCGCATTATTCGGGGTAAGTGGATTTGCATTCCGCAAACGCTTTGCTCCGAAGTTCGCCATCAGCCTCCAGTAGTAGTCTTCACTGTTGGCCGCAACATCGCCCGCTCTAACACCGCCCGCTCTAGCAAAAGAGCGGGCATTTTTCTGCATTACGCTTTTCGCGAAACTCGCTGCCAGACCGACATTCCCCCTGTATTAGGCCAGCCGACTTGTGGTCCATTGGAGTCCGACTTTACTTGTCACATCTGCCGGATACGCGATGCGTTCGGGCGACAAGCTATTCTTGCGGCAATGGCAATCCACCGGCTCGCACGGCGGCATGCAGATTGCTTTTACGGACGGCACCAACACCAACTGGAATGTGACTGATTCGGATGGGCAGACGATCAACAACGATGCTACGCAACTGAGCTGGCACTATCGGCGCATCGATCTCAGCGCGTTTGCGGGGAAAACCATCAGCCAGATTTATCTGGTCCAGGAAATTTCGACGACCGCCAATCCCTGGAGCATTTACTTCACTGATATTTCCATCGTTTCGCTGGATGGCAGCGTGCGTCCGCTCTACAATCGTGAGACGAGTATTTCGTTGACGCATTCCGGCACTTCGACCGGCACGGCGAGCATCAACCACCTCAGCGGGCAAGTGCTGTCCGCGGACACGACCACGACGTTCTATCATGGCGACCACCTCGGATCGTCCCGCTTCATGTCCAGCGTGAACGGGTACCCGGTCTGGCAGGCCACTTATTTGCCCTTTGGATACGAATACAACCCGCAAATTACCGTGAACCATTTCAAGTTCAACGGCAAAGAGCGGGACGCAGAATCAGGCCTCGACAACTTTGGCGCACGCTACGATGCGTCAACCCTGGGACGGTTCATGACGCCAGACTGGGCCGCGAAGCCGACAGATGTTCCCTATGCACATTTCGGAAATCCGCAGAGTCTCAATCTCTACAGCTACGTTGACAATAATCCACGACAGTTGGCGGCCCGGACGGGCACGCGCCGTGGGGTACGGACATGGGAGGCGTAGATTGTCCGAATCCTGAAATCTGCCAGACAGCGGAGGCCCAAAATAACAAGGCCGCAGCCTCGAAACAAGCAGGACAAAACCAGCAAGCCGCCTCGGCCCAACAACAGATTGGTCCGCAATACCGTCCATCTGGAGGAAACGAAACTGTATCCGGAATTGCAGGGATACTTTGCGGTGAAACTTGTGGGGAAAAGGATTCAAAGACGGAAAACGAATCGCTTGACAATGCCCGCGACAAGATCGCACATGTTCGGCTGAACGGAATCGCCAAGTGGGGAGCGAATGTGGACAAACATGCAGGTATGGCTCCGCCAAACATGGCGGGAGCCAAAGCCATGCTGCCGATAGTAGAAGGCGCTGTCAACGAGATGTTGAACGGAGTTGATCCAACGCACGGCGCGGCCTTATACAACATGCGAACGGCGGCTCAAGTTAAAGCTGGACATGGTTTCTGGGGGTACAAGGTGCATACCGTTTCCGGTCCGTACAATACCCCGTCACCGTACAAGTACATCGTCACTTATGGACCATGAACAGGCAGGAGATTGGAATGTTTCTGAATAAATCGCACACATCGTTCACGATCTCTGGGACGCGGCGGGGAGCAAGGCTGGCCTTATGCTTTGTGCTACTGATCGCCATTCAATTCGCAGTTGCTCAGAAGGTAGACCGCATAGCTGCAGAAGGGGTGCCCAAGCAGTTGCAGAAAGCTATTGGGTGTCTCGTGGCAGCCCCTTTTGTGCAGGGGTACGGACTGAAGCCCGTAAAACTTAAGGTCGGCGACTGGGCTTGGGTCAGATATCATGCTGGCTCAATACCCGGTTTGCCCAAAACGCCAGGCGAGTTTTACGTTGCAGTCTACTCCGCAGATGGCGCTCACGGGGAACTGCTGTTGGCCATACCCAATAAACGAGGTGGGTTCGACGCTGTGAGAAATGGATATCACCTGACAAAGGATGGTTCTCACTGGACAGCGGATGAGGGAAGCGGCGGTTACGTGGTCTACGATGCTATCGGTCGATTTGCAACCCATCTCGCTCAGCAGCCGCGCTATCATGTCCACCTCGTTCCAGGCGATTCGGAGTGCACAAGCGAGTGAGTGAACGTCGAAACCAATGGGCTGGCAGTCACGCGTTTATGAAGCGCGTTTTGCTGGGAATGCTGATCTGCCTGTGCTGTGCTGCCCATGCCCAAGATCAAGGACGGGCGCTCCTGCATCGGGCCGTCCATTGTTTAGCTACGAAGAATTTTCTTCCGCTCTCCAAAGTGGCGGAGGGGACATTCGGCTACCTGCTCGATGACAAGTCCTACCCTGGGAAGAAAATGCTTTATGTAGTCGATTATCCAAATCCCTCCCGACCGGAGGGCTTCGTCTTCACGATCTTCGTAGCCGACCACAATGGACACCAGGGCTTCAATATCCAAAACAACGCTCGCTTCGCACTGTCCAAAGATGTCAATACAGGGGTGTCTTTTGCGGCCCCTCCGCTTGGCGGTACGTGGACTCGGGAACATCTCGCGTCTGCCATCAAACAGATCGAAAAGCAGCCGAAGGTCACGCTTTCGATGAAGAACGTGGTTGCGGTGGATGCCTCGTTGAGTTGCGAGGCGTACACCGATCCGCAGCCCAAACCAGCTACGAAGTAGCGAAGCGTGCGAGGCCGCTCTTCCGGATGGCCTTGCTGTCTGTGGCCGCGTTGAAATCCTCGTCTCAGCCTGCATCCCGAAGAACAGCGCTGCTACGCAGCGGAAGTAGGCTGACACACCACCCCGGAACGGGTGGCTGGCCCACCTTTACGTTTTTTGTAAAGGTGGGGATTCGTGCTGAGTGCATCTTCACTTTTTCAACGTCCTTCGGGCGCGCAAGCGGATCGAGAAGTTACCTTAGATGCATCAAAATTCGGTGAATCGTGGGCTCGGTGGAGGAACTGGAGCCATGGCTTTGGAGCAGCTCACGAAGTTATGCTTTCAAAGGACCTGGCATCGCAGGAGGTAATCAATGGGGCGAGGCAAAGATCAAAATTCCGACGCAGGCAGTACGAGTTCCCACCTTTACAAAAAACGTAAAGGTGGGCCATCCACCTAGGAAGCGCTCTGGCGCAGCAGGGCGACAAATCGGGCGCGAATTTAACCTGCACAGGAGTCATCAATACAAGGGCGGTATCAGCTCTATCGATTGATGAAATCTCAAAACTGGGAGATGCTATATCTCTTCAGAATGACTTTGGTGAGCTGACCTTTCGACCTTTTGACGTCGATGATCGGCCTAGACACGGTGAAGAGATTGAAATTGGCTTTATCCTCGCTAGATCAGGGGATTTGGGAGGAACTCCTGTTGGCCTAATAGTATGGACAGAAAGGAATCTGAGCTTCAACTTTGGGAAAAGCCCCGAAGACAAGATCTCTATTGAATCGAGCGATTTGAAAAATTGCCACGTTCTAACGACTTTCGCATTCAGTGAAAAGGGGTACGTTCTAAGAGATAAAAAGGCCATCGCGGAGGTCCGATAAATGGGCCTTGATTCCCACTCTTAGGATTGATGTACGACAAAGGGAAGGTGGGTGGATGGCCCACTTTTACGAAACTCCGCGTTTTTGTTACAGGTTGTGCATGGCGCAAAAGTGAATCGCAACATCTTGCGGTTGGGATCTTTTGAGTTTAGTAACAACCTCAAAAACGCGGCTGCGGCACTTGGAACCAACGAGGCCGGCCACTCATCCAATACATTGACTTCCAAGTCCTAGCAACTTAGATTGGAAGTGGTTCTTTAACGGCCAATCCCACCGCTCAGGCGGGGTTTTCATTCGGGCAGCTTCGGATGAAATGTATGGGGGCGTCACGGCTTCGACGGAGATGCTTGCGGCCAAGAGGCATGCCAGGGTGCTCGCACCTGTAATCGTGGGCAAAATGATAATTGCCAATCAACAAATGGCATACGCAGCCTAATTAATTAGGCAGCCGTTTTCCGCCGCTTCGCCCTTGGGCGGCGAGCGAACGTCACACAGAGGGCTGCTCTTCTCTTCTACGTCTGGGAGGAGAAGCTAAGATCTCAGGCTAGCGGCACGCGTTTCTTGTCCGTTCTGAGCGCGGTCCGCGAACGTTTCCGGTGAAGGCCGGAAGCATGAACCGGAATAAGCATGTAGTCTCTTGACCAGTAACATTTTCGGACGCGGGTTCAACTCCCGCCGCCTCCACCAGTATCTCGTTTATTATCAATTAGTTATGGGCGTTTGGTGCAGGTTCCTGCCCGCCTCTCTCAACTTAATTGAGATCAATAGTTTTTGCTGACGTCTTTTTGTTTCGTACGATCAGGGGCTCTAAAGAGCTATCTGACCCATAATCCGAGCAGCCTCGACTGTTCGCCATCGTGATCAATATGGGCGGAAGCCTGGTTCAGAAGAGTCTCGGTGCGAAATCCTTCAGATCGCGGCGCCAAGTTTGCCACTCGTGGTCGGTGCCGGGTGATTCGTAGAAAACATGTTGTATGTTCGCGTCCTGAAGCGACGTGTGCAGTCTCTGGAGTCCTGCGCGCATTCTTTCTGGCTCATTCGTTCCTACGCCAAGCCAGAGCAGGTGCACTTTCTTGGCGAATGCTGCCGGATCGGCGAACACTCCGTTGTAGTCGGTCTTGGGATCGAGTTTCCGATTCCCAAGCACGAGCATTCCGCCCGCTCCACTGAAGCCGCCGATGTAAGAGAAGAGATCGAGATGGTCCAGCGTGATTTGGAAGGTCTGCATGCCACCCATCGATAGGCCTGCCATCGCGCGGTGGTCACGGTCGGATAACGTGCGGAAGGTGGAATCAATGAATGGGATCAGAGCCTGTGTTACATCATCTTCGAATGCGGCGGCCATATTCTGCATTGCCTTCAACATCTCCGGTGACCCAAACCCCTTTGCGAACAGATCGACAGGTTCCTCGCCCGCACGGTGTGCGTAGCCGTAGGCCATCACCACGATCATCGGCTTGCAATTCTTCGCTGCGATCAAGTTGTCGAGGATGAAATTCGCGTTGCCTTGGCGGATCCAGCCGGTCTCGTCTTCACCGGCACCATGTTGCAAGTAGAGGACGGGATAGCGTGTACTGGTCTGCGCGTCGTAGCTCGGAGGCAGATAGACCAATGCGTGCCGCCACGTCCCCGTCACCTTCGAGTTGTACCAGACCTCGCGAACTGCGCCGTGCGGCACATCTTGCACCGAGTAATAGGTTGAGCCGGGCTCCGGAACTTCCACGCCACTTGCCGGCTTGCCTCCTCCGAAGAACGCGTGAGTGTTGGGGTCACTGACTTCGGCGCCGTCAATGACAAGGGTGTAATAGTGGAAACCGGGAACAAGCGGCGGAGTGGTGATGGTCCAGAATCCATCCTGCTGTTTTTCCATGTCCAGTTTCGGACCGCTCCAGAAGTTTAGTCGGACTTTCGTAGCATCTGGAGCTTTCACGCGAATCTGTACTCTGCCGGCGCTGTCAACCCGCGGATACTGGGCTGCCCAGACGTTAGTCGTAGAGGGCTGAAAACTGCCTGAGTCCTGTGCCCAACAAAAACTCAAAGATAATAAGATGGGTAATACGAATCGACGCATGTTGTTCTCCCTTGTCGCTATCGAATGTGTGCCATAGCGCTGGCCCCGGTGAGCTTCAAACTTCCAGTTAACGTCACTGCTCCACTGACACGACGGTTATAGACTTAGGCTCCAATTTCAGAGTTACCTTGCCGCCCTCTACCTTCGCTGTGATCCGCCTCGGTATGACCGTGTTAGGTGCTTCGAAGGTGTTTACACTGTCTACCTTCGGCGCGGTCAGAGTTTCTCCGCTCGCTGATTTTCCCGCGATGCCCGCCAGCCCCGCTTCGACTTCGACTTCGACTGGCTCGTTGGGATCGAGATTGGTAATCTCCAGCCACAACTTGCCGTTCGTGTCTTTGGCTGCGATCGCGTCCAGACGTGGTATGGCCACGGCGCCATGTGTGTACCAACCGGCGTCGAACGTCACTGGTATGAACGTGGCGTCCTGAAACGGCACATACATTTTGAAGACGTAATAGGTTGGAGTCAGGACCATTTTCTCTTTGTCTGTGATGATCATCGCCTGCAGCACATTGATCATCTGCGCTATGTTGGCACCGCGTACCCGATCGGCATGGCGGGCGAAGATATTAAGGTTGAGGGCTGCGAGAATGGCGTCGCGCAAGCTGTTCTGCTGGACCAGAAACCCCGGATTGCTGCCCGGTAACGGCGCGTACCAGCCTCCCCATTCGTCAACAATAAGCGCTACCTTCTTCTCCGGATCATAATTGTCCATGATGGCCGAGTGCTTGCTGATGAGACCTTCCATCTCCAAAGTGGATTTGAGTATCTGGCTGTACTCGGTTTCGCCAAATCCCACCGACGCATAGGAAGGCGGCCACTGGCCGACGGTGTAGTTGTGCATTGAGAGTCCGTTGATGTCCCAGCTCCATGTGTGGTGCTGATAGGCCTTCATCACAGTTTCCGTCCAGTCGGTCCATCGCGGTCCATCGCCGCCCGGACCGACGGCGATCTTGAGCATCTGCTGTTTGTCCTGTTGCGCCGGATTGAAGTTCCTCACGAAGCGGCTGTAAATCTTCATCTGGCTCACGTAGTAGTCGGCGCTCATGTTTCCGCCACAGTCCCAGCTTTCGTTACCGATGCCGAGTAACCCGACTTTGTATGGAGCTGGATGCCCGTTGGCGGCCCGTTCTTTTACCAGGGTGGTCGGTGCGGCAGCCGTCATGTATTCCAGCCACTCGGACGCCTCCTGGGGGGTTCCGGAACCGACATTGACCGAGATATACGCTTCCGCCCCGATCTGATCGATGAAGTCCATGAATTCGTGCGTTCCAAATGTGTTTGGCTCGGTCACTCCGCCCCAGTTGGGGTTGAGAGTCACTGATCGTTGAGGGCCGATGCCCTTACGCCAGTGATACTCATCGGCGAAGCAGCCACCGGGCCAACGAACGTTCGGCACCTTGATTGCTTTCAGGGCGCCGACGACATCGTTGCGAATCCCGCGAGTGTTTGGGATCTTGGAATCGGGGCCGACCCAAATACCTTCGTAAATGCCGTGTCCGAGATGCTCTGCGAACTGCCCGAAAATGTTCCGGTCGATCTTTGCACCGGTTTTGGATGGGTCAATCGACAACTCAACTTTCTGGGCAGCCAGCGATCGGCAGAATGAGAGCCATAAAGATCAGCGTGAAGACGACGAGAAGTGAACGCATAAGAAGCGATGTCCCTTTAGCAGAAAGTAACAAAGTTTAACGGCACTCGAAGTTGGCTTCGTCTTGCGTGTCTCCTTGCCCCTTGTAATGAGCGTGCTTCGGATAAGCACATAGCGGCCGGCTGCGGCCAGGAAACGCCTTGCCGGTCGCGATCACTGATGTAGGCGTTGTGCCCTTCTCGACCCAGTCAACCATTGCGCCCAACAAATCAAACTGATCGAGCGCCTGCCCTCCGCCACAATGGCTCATCCCTGGAACGAAATAGAACTGACTCCACTTCGACACGGCGTTGAGGGTCCCATTTGCAGCCGCCATCTTCTTGTAGTAATCGAACGTGTCGAGAGGCGAGAACCACGGATCGCTATCGCCGTGGTAGAAGATCAATTTCCCTCCCTGCGCGGAGAAGGTTGTCAAATTCGTGGACATCGAATCCACGAGCGGTTGGCCGGCAGAGAGAGCTTCCTTATCAACGTCCATTGTCATGTCCGTCGTCGCAGGGCCGAAAATGCCGGGTCCGGGTGAAAGCAATCCTCGGAACGGCGGCCCGTTCGTGATGCCCGTGTCGTAAAGGAATCCAGCATAGACTTGGGTTCCACTCAGTCTTCGGCCCTCCCATGGCCTTCTTGATGGCGGCCGCTTTTTCCGGAGCCAAGCAGGAGTTATTCGTTTCGCCCTTGCACGCCAACATCTCGGGGTCGAAGTCACACGCGAGCGGATCGGAAATCAAGCCATCGGCGATGCCATCTTTGGCGTCGCACTGCTTGATGAGAGCATCCGTGATCAGCTTGCGATCATTGTCTGTAATCGATTGCTCGATGATTGGTTTCCCATTGGCATCTTTCGGAGCAATTTGATTGAAGGCGATGGGAATCCATCGGCCGATCGCGAGATTGGAAAATCCAGTGCGCATCGCGGGGTCGCCGGAGATGATGCCATTGAAGACCGTTGGATAACGCTGGGAAAGAATCATGCCTTCGCGCCCGCCGGTGGAGCATCCAGAAAAGTACGAAAAGGCAGCCGGTTTCCCGTAGTGTTGGGCGATGAGTTGTTTGGCTAATGCAGCGACCTCGGCATTCGCGAGGTAAGCAAAATCTAGATAAGCCTGCTGATCGCGCACGAAACCGAAATCAAATCCCGGGTGGCGGCTCTTATGACCTGTATCCGTGCTTACAACGGCGAATCCGCGTATGAGTCCTGGTGTGTCCCCGGCAGCGTTCAATCCAAGGGGAGGCATTACGATACCGTTGCTTCCAGCGCCACCTTGCATCAGAAAATCGCCGTTCCATCGGTCGGGCATGGCCAGGGCGAAGGTGATTCCAAATTCTTCTCCATCAATTCCAGTGCGTCGGTTCATTACACCTTCGACTCGGCAATATGCAGGCAGAGGCGTCGTGTGAGTCTGGTTCCAGGGGATTTCCTCGGTGGTTCCGGCTGCAATGGCCGCCGCTTTGGTGATTTCAACATTGGCGGCTTTGAAGTTTGTCAGCTTCGCGCAGGAGTTCGGTTCCTGCGCCCAACCACAAATAGTCGAGACAAACACCAAAAGCATATTTCTTAAGAATTTGTTATGCATATCGCCTCAATCTCTTAACCCAAAGAACTATTCCGGCAGAACGATTTGTCCTTTAATTTCAAGATTCCCTCTGACTGAAGGGACACCGGTTCCGGGTTGACCGCTCCCGATGGAGACCGTGTACTTGCCTTGCGCCACGATGATGTCCCCGAGATCGGTGACCATGCTGAGGTCGCGAGAGTTCAACCGGAACTGCAGCTTCTGGCTCGCTCCCGCCTCCAGATGGACGCGCTGAAATCCACGGAGTGCGCGCCGCGGCGCACCGGACACGTCGGGAAACTGCAGGTACAGCTCGACGACTTCGTCTCCGGCAACCTTTCCGGTGTTAGCGACCGTGACGGAGGCGTTCAGTGGATCACCGGCGTTGACTGGGGCGTGCGGTAGCATCAGATTGCTGTAAGTGAATGTCGTATAGCTGAGGCCGAATCCAAACGGCCAGAGTGATTCGCCCTCGAAGTAACGATAGGTGCGTCCCTTCATTGAGTAATCTTCGAAATGCGGAAGTTGACGAACATCTTTGTAGAAGGTAACAGGAAGGCGTCCGGCGGGGTTGTTCTTGCCGCTGAGGGTTTCAGCGATAGCGGCTCCTCCTTCTTCGCCGGAGTACCAGGATTCGAGGATGGCGTTGGCATGCTCCTTCGCCCAGTTCACGCTGAGCGCGCTGCCATTCATCAGCACGACTACGAGTGGCTTGCCACTTGCGGCAAGCGCCTGAATCAAATCTTCTTCAGGCGTTGGTAAATCGAGGCGGGTGCGGTCGCCCCCGGAAAAGCCGGGCTGACTCACAGGCATCTCTTCGCCCTCGAGGCGACTGGTAATGCCGACGACGGCGACGACGACATCGGCATTCTTTGCAGCCGCCACTGCCGCGGGATCGGGCGCATCGTTTATGCGTGTCCACAGCAGCTTCGCTTCGGGCTTGCCCTCTCCGGTGTGGCCGTAGACGACCTCAAGCTTTACGGCATGATCTTTTTCGAGGTGAACGGGGCTCAGATTAATGTCCTTGCCCCAGAGGGTCGTAATCTCCCTGCCATCGACTGACAGCCGGCCGAAGCCGTCGACGCTGAGTCCCAACAGATAATCGCCGGTTGCCGTGGGGTTGAGAGATCCGGTCCACTGCACCGAAAGGCCGGAAATTCCTTTCGCCTGTTCGGGGACATTGTTCCCGTTCAGATTCACAGAGGATTCGACCCGCGAGGTGAGAGGGGTCGCCTTGGCATCGAAGGAAGGGCGCGAACTGTATTCGGCTTTCAGGCCGGGCTGGCCATCCGGAGTTGTCAGGACGGACGCAGGCACGAGATCTGCCTGATTGGAAAGAAATTGAGTGCCGGGCACGTAGGTGATCTTCGCCTCGGGGAACTCGCCTTTCATTCCTTCTAGCACAGTGACTGTGTGTGAGGTACTGCCGTGGTAATTGCCGAGGAGAACGGCGGTTTGATCGGCGAGCGGACCGACGATGGCGATGCGCTTGGCAGATTTCAAAGGAAGGGTGCCATCATTCTTCAGCAGGACCATTGATTCGTTGGCGATGCGACGCGCAAGCTCGCGGTGAGCGGGGCTGTCAAGTTGCTTCTCGTCGATGTTCATGTAGGGCACCGTCACGGGCGGATCGAACATGCCGAGACGGAAGCGGGCCGTGAATAGACGAACGAGAGCAGTGTCGACCGAGCTTTCCGGAAGATAGCCCTGCTGCACGGCCTCGATGTACGGTTTGTAATCGTGGTCGTCGTTCACTTTCGCAAAGTCGATGCATTCGTTATCCATGCCCCGAATGACTGAGATCGCCGATGCCTGCGGCTGCGTCGGACGGTAATGATGGCCGTTGAAGATGTTGCGGACAGCGTCACAGTCAGAAACTACATAGCCCTGGAAGTCCCAAGCCCCGCGAAGAGTATGCTGCAGGAGAAATTGGCTCGCGCACGCTGGCTCGCCATTGATCGCGTTGTAAGCGCACATAACCGACCCTGCATGGCCTTCCACGACGGCCGCGCGAAATGCCGGCAAGTAGGTGTCTTCCTCGTCATGCTTGCTGACGTCCACGTCCATGAAATGGCGAGTGGGTTCGGGACCGCTGTGAACGGCATAGTGTTTGGGCGTGGAGATGACGCGGTAATACTGGGGATCATCGCCTTGCATGCCTGTGACAAACGCAACGGCTAACCGGGCGCTCAGGAAGGGATCTTCGCCATAGGTTTCCTGGCCGCGTCCCCAGCGAGGATCGCGAAAGATGTTGACGTTCGGCGCCCAGAAATCGAGGCCCTCGAAAATGTTGGAGTGCCCGGCGCGTTCGTGTTGAGTGTGTTTGATTCGCCCTTCAATGCCGATGGCCGTTGCCATCTCATGAATGCTGGACACATCGAACGTGGCGGCAAGACCGATGGGTTCGGGAAATTCGGTAACCCCATCGGAAATGACGCCATGCAGGGCTTCGCTCCACCAATCGTAAGAAGGAATGTTCAGGCGAGGGACGGCGCGTGCCTGATTCACGAGCTGTGAGGCTTTCTCTTCGAGCGTCATGCGATGAACGAGATCGGCCGCGCGCTCTTCAGGAGCGAGCTTGGGATTCATGTAAGGGAAGTTGGAGGTGTCTTGCGCGAAGGAAGTGGGGGCGACGAAGGCGATGATAACGATGAGTGCGGCCAGCAATACGATTCTGGGATGGTTCATTCGACTCCTGTGAGTACCCAAACAAATTGCTACGGTTTCAAGCGTCGATGTTTACGGCGCGTGAACCGATGTTGCCTTTCCCGAGTAATCAACCAGCTTGTCGGGATTAGCGGTTGATTGGAGGCCCGATCCGTGCCCGGCGGTTACGAACACAATCTTCATCTCAATACTTGCCGGCATTCCGGGGTAATACCCTTCTCGATCTCCAATTGTCAAAGTTCGGCTTGACTCGGACCACTGCACCGGAATGACGGCGTGTGCGCCGTGCTCATAGTCGTAGCTGTCGCCCGAATCCTCATATAGGTTGAATTCTCCATCCGCCCCGGAATAGATCCTTAGCTCAATCGGTCCTGCGGGTTTCTCGTCCGCGTACTCGATTTCAGGACCCAGCGGAAGAATCGAACCGGCACGCACGTAGAGGGGAATACGGTCAAGAGGAGCGTCCGCATCGATCTCACGGTTGCCGCCTCTCGATTTCCCCGTCCAGAAGTCGTACCAGACCGGTGCGTCGGGTAGGTACAAGCTTCGGCGAGTGGCGTCCGATTGAAGCACCGGGTTGACGAGGAGCGCAGGGCCAAACATGAACTGATCACCGATGTCCCGAACTCTGAGATCAGTGCGCCAATCCATTACTAGCGGACGCTGGATCGTGTAGTCCTCATTCGTCACACGCCATGCCAGCGAATAAATGTAGGGCATCAGGCGGTAGCGCAACTTGTCGTAATTGATGAGAATCCGTTCGACTCTATTGAAGGCCCAAATCTCGTTCTGCGGCCGGTGCCCATGCGTGCGGAAAATCGGGCAGAAGGTTCCGTACTCGAACCAGCGTGCATATAGCTCCTGAAATTTTGGGTCCTCAACCGGGTTGTCGTGCGGCGGCCAATAGCCGCCGATATCGGTTGTCCAATACGGATATCCGGAGAGCGCAAAATTCAACCCTGCGGCCACCTGATGGCGTAGCCCCCAGTAAGAGCCATAAACGTCACCCGACCAGACTGCCGCTCCAACTCGTTGCTGCCCGAGAAAAGCGGAACGCGTGAGAAGGAAAACTCGCTTGCGATCTGTGGTTGTTTTCCAGTGTTCCTGAACTCCTAGCGTGTGCATGAACGGAAAAATGTTCGTGTATTCGGCGCCATCGCCGATTGCAATCTGCTTGTTTTGAAGAATCGCGTCACCCATGTGAGGCCAATATTCTTCGGGCTCGGCGCTGTCGAGCCAGAACGCGTCCCAACCCAGAGAGAAGAGCTTTCCAGCGAGGTTGTTCCAATAGAAATCGCGCGCCTTCGGATTCGTAGCGTCGTAAACATGGGCACTGGGCACGTCCAGGTGTTGCTGCGTCATTTGCAGGAAGTTCTGAGACTTCGAATCAAACAGCCCCCAAACCGAAAGCATGGCATGGACGTGTTCATCGTGGAGTTGTTTGAGTTCACCGGGGACATCAGGGAAGTTCGAATTGAAGATCGGATCGCCTTCTGCTTTCCACCAAAACCAATCCTGAACAATTGCGTCGAGCGGTATGTGCTCTTCACGATACCGATGTGCGATTCCGAGCACTTCTTCTTGCGAAACGTAACGGTCCTTCGACTGGAAGAATCCGTAAGACCATTTCGGTAGCAGCGGGGTGTGTCCGGTAAGGTTCCGATATTCATGGATGAGTTGATCCATCTCCGGGCCATAAATGAAGTAGTAGTCGACGGCATGGCCGGCAAGTGAATCGAGATTCAGTTCCAGCGGGAAACGATTGTCGACGTGCGTCAGCGAGGCGGTGTTCCACATCAAAGCATACCCTTTGCTTGACAACAGCAAAGGGATCGCTACATCCGTGTTGTTCTGCCCAAGTTCGACGGTGGCGCCCCGGTAGTTGAACATTCCGTTCTGGTGTTGCCCCAAACCGTAGAAGCCTTCGGAGAAATCCGGAGCAAATCTGTCTTCGACGTGAAATGTCTTCTCTCCATTCAGTTCAGCCGGTTCGTAGGTCCGGGGAATCGAGTTGCGTTCGCGCAAGAGACCCTCGCCTGTAGGCGTGCTGAATTGGACGTTACCCCATTTGAGCGAGAGTTCGATCTTCAATGCATCGGTAGTGAGGATCGCCGCATCGGATGTCTGTGAAATCTGGAACTTCGCGCCTGGACACGACTGCTTTGAATCGAGCATCCATGGCTGGCTTTGGCGAATCGTATCGGGCGGCTCGGGCGCAGCGACGAAATGAATGACGAAGGAGCGGCAAACGGAAATGTGCACGCTTTCGTTTCCGATTATGGCCGTCATACCGTCCCGAGCTTGTGCGTACTTGACTGGGGGTAGTGGGGGCACATCCCACAGTTGGGCGGTTGCCTGTGTCGCGGTCCCCGTGAGCCCGCACAGGCCGAGAAAAAGAGAAGTCCAGAAGCTCCTGGATGGAAGCAAGTTTAATCTCATTCGGTCAAAAGTACGTACGACGGCAGCGCTAACTGTAACGAACTCGAAATGGAAATGCCAGGCAATGATAGAGCCGTGCACGCGAGGGGCTTTTTAAGGCCTTTGGCTTCGCTTGACGCTTGCGTCCACCTTTTGTGAAATGTACTTGCCCGTGCGTCGGTGTGTCGATTCGCGCACAATCAACTCGGGCTGCATCACCACAGTTTCCGGCTTTGGGGGCGCTTTTGAGTTCAGAATGCGGAGCGCGATGCGCGCAGCTTCTTTTCCGATTCTCCGGCTGTGTTGATCGATGCTGGAGAGTGGAACACGAAGTGAATCATCGTAGTGGAGATTTCCGCAGCCAACGACTGCCAAATCCTGTGGAATTCGTACTCCGTGATCCAGCGCGTAATTCATGGCACCCATCGCCAAAGGATCATTAAAGCAGAATAACCCGTCTGGTCTTGGATCGAGACTTAGGAGTTGGCGCATGGCTTCGGCACCACCTTGTTTGGTTCCTACATCTCCCTTCTGTTGCGTGACGATGTAATCATCCATTACTTTCATCCCTGCCTGCGCAAGGGCTCGTTTATATCCTTCCATCCGTCGAAGCCCGGGACTGATCTCCGGTCCACAAATGTGAGCGATTCTTCTGCAGCCAATATCAATCAAGTGCTTGGCGGCGAGCCTCCCCACCGATTCATCATCTACACCGACGAAGTTCGCGGAAAGACCAGGTAAGCATCGATCAATCAATACATAGGGTGTGTTCTGTTTTTCGATATGAAAGAAAACGTCTACGGTCGTGCGGCACGACGCAATGATTAAGGCGTCAAGCCGGCGTGCCAGCAAGTGATTGATCTCGACATCCTCCAGATCCGGATCTTCATCAGACGAGGAGACGATCAGATAGTAGCCGCTTTGTCGCAAGACTTCCGAGAGAGACTTGGCAACCTCCGCAAAGAAGGGGTGCAGCAGATCGGGAACAACCAAGCCCACAAGATACGAGCGCCCGGTCACCAGGCTACGGGCAGCAAAGTTGGGACGATAGTCCAGCTCTTTCACGCGCGCGAGGACCCGCCCACGGGTCTCATCTCCGATGTCAGGATGATTTCTCAGGACCTTGGAAATGGTGATCAGGGATACTCCAAGGTCTTTGGCGATGTCCTTCATTCGTATGTTCATAGGCAACTCGTCAGTTTAGAAGCTCAGATCGCCCTCTTGTGCAGCAAACCATCGAACCTAATAGACCCTCGCCACGGAAGCCAGTTCTGTGTCGCGAGCTTCCATGGTTGACATCGATAACTTTACCGATTATTTTCCCCCAAGTACAGACATGAGAGCGCTTGTGCTTCGCAAACCGGGCCAGGCTGATCTGGAGACCGTCGCTGATCCGGTGCTCACAGACACGAACGCGCTGCTTAAGGTCCGCATGGTGGGATTCTGTGGCAGCGATCTGAATTCGTTCCGTGGACTCAATCCACTAATTACATATCCGCGCATTCTAGGACATGAAGTATCGGCGACCGTCGTTGAGGACCTCGGATCCGAGGCCGTATTGCCTGCTGGCACGAACGTAGCGGTCTCCCCATATACCAGTTGCGGCGAGTGCTCTTCGTGCCGGCGTGGCCGTCGGAACGCTTGCCAGTTCAACCAGACTCTCGGTGTGCAAAGGGATGGCTCACTTACCGAATTCATTGTGATGCCGCGAGAAAAACTGTATCCCGCTAAGTTGACGCTTAAAGAGTTGTGCCTAGTGGAACCGCTTACCGTCGGGTTTCATGCCGTCGCACGTGGACGTGTTACTGCAGAAGATACGGTTGCGATTTGGGGTTGTGGCGGAGTGGGCCTTGGTGTCGTTGCAGCCGCAAGTTCCCGGCGTGCGCGCACGATCGGCATTGATGTGGATGACGAAAAACTCGATCTGGCGCGCATGGCCGGCGCGCAACTCACCATTAATAGCACGCGAGAGCCGCTTCATGGCCGATTGCTGGAAATGACCGACGGCCGGGGACCGGATGTTGCCATCGAAGCGATTGGCACCGCGGCTACGTTCCGAGCCGCGGTCGAAGAGGTCGCATTCACCGGGCGCGTAGTATACATCGGGTATGCGAAGGAACCGGTCAGTTACGAAACCAGGCTGTTCGTTCAAAAAGAATTAGACATTGTCGGCTCCAGAAATGCTCTACCGGCGGATTTCGAGGCCGTGATCAAACTTCTGGAAGCGCAAACGTTCCCCATTGTTCAAGCTGTGAGTCTGGTTGTGCCCCTTGAGCAAGCAGCGGATGCGCTGCGTTCTTGGAGCGATAATCCATCACGTTTCAGAAAGATTATGGTGAGCATGGATTGATTTTTTTTGTAGAGGCCGCGCTGCTGCTCGACCAGGAAATTGCTGCCGAATCGACCCGGCAGAAATCGAACGACATCTCTGACGAAAGGGCAATAATGCTTTCACCTCGTCTATTCTTACTTCTTAGAGTTGCCACAATCTTGTTACTGATTCACTCGCTCGCATCGGCCGTTGGCAACCAACACTTTCGGTCCGTGATTTTGGTAGGCAGTGACACGAAGCTGCAGTTTGAGCAGCAGGCCGATGGTCTCCGAGTGCGGCTTCCGGACCATGCTCCGGGCAAATATGCATACGCCCTCCGAATAATGTTCGACTCCTGATCACATCAACCTGGATCTTAGCCTCAATTAACTCAGCAAGAGAATATAAAGAGGTGTACCATTCTCTGTCAATTATTCGCTAACTGTACCGATAACTATGAATAAGGGACTGACCCTCCGGGAAATCGCGCGACTAGCCAAAGTGTCCACCGCCACAGTGTCGCGCGCGATTAATCGCGTACCCACAGTCAACCCGGTTCTGGCCAGACGTATTCGAAAGGTGATCGAAAAGGAAGGTTACTTTCCGAACACAAACGCTCGCGCCCTGGTTCGTGGACACAGTCGTAGTCTTGGCCTTATCGTCTCCGAGATCACCAATCCCTTTTTCCCGGAAATCGTGCAAACTTTTGCGAAACTCGGCGTTCAGCACGAGTACGAAATCCTATTGAGTTCAATCGACCACGACCCGCGATTGTTGGAGGCAACGGCCCGGCAGATGATTGAGCGTAGGGTTGGAGGAGTCGCGATTCTGACCTTTGGCGACGAACTGCCGCTCATCGATGCTCTAACTGCACGAAACGTGCCCGTGTTCGTCGTCGACGCGGATTCATCTGGACCGCTGCTAAAGACCGTCCAGATTGATTATGAGCACGGAATCCGGCAGGCTGTACAGCACTTGGCGGCATTGGGACACGAGCGTATCGCTTTTATCGGCGGCCCACGAGATTTGAAAACGGCCACCCTACGGAGATCCGCGGTCGAAAAATGCATGAAGGAAATTGGCTTAGAGCTTCTTCCGGAACTGTTCGTCGATGGGGATCACACGATCGAAGCCGGCATGAAAGCATTGTCTGCTCTCGCTGCCATGCCTGATCGCCCTTCCGCTGTGCTCTGTTCAAACGATATGACGGCCATCGGGGTGATGCGAGCGGCATTCGACCTCCGTCTCAATATTCCGCAAGATTTGTCGGTCGTAGGATTCGATGACATCAGGCTGGCCCAATTCATGGCGCCACCACTAACCACAGTGCAGATGTCGCAGACCGGGATCGCCCAGTTGTCATTTTCAGCGTTACTCGATTCTCTGGAACCGACCCGCCATGGAAATGGGCGGCAGATGTATTCAATGAAGACTAACCTCATACTACGACAATCGACGGCCCTCGCGCCCGGTTGCCTTGTGAACAGAGCGGCAACCGCGCGCTCCGAAGGAGATATGGTCCTGAAGCTTGCCGAGAAGATGCAATCGAGGGAGGATCGAACTCGTAGTCTGGAGCCGCATCGAAGGGATATGTTCGGTCCCGCAACTTGAGTCCACATAATTCCGGATTGTGCATGACTATTCCGTCGTGGAAGTTCGGCCTCCCAAGCAACTTTCTTATGGCAATGTCTCTGCACAGAAAGGGGTATGGAATGCTTCCACGTTGCAGCCCCATGCTTCCCGGAAAAAAGTGACGAAAACAGATATCTCGAAACGGCTACACTTTGCTTTCGTAACGATATTGAGGCGCGCCCGTCGGGAACGATGGACCAACACCGTCGCAAGCTCCCCTCTTACCAGCTTCGATTGCTCAGATGCTGATCCTTTTGCTACCCCACTCAGAACTACCGGCGCCTGGGCGAACTCACCAGAAGTGTGGATGTCATATCATGTTGGAGCAAAGGAGCGGTAATAATCCCGATCTATGTTCACGCGAATCACACTTTGTCTCCTCTTGGTCGTGATCTCGGCCCGAAGCCTGCTCGCCGCCGATTTTACGATGAAGGTGACCGACAAGAATTATCTGGATACTCAAGGTTTCAGCGTATTTCTCTACGACAGCACGTACCATCCCGTTTTTGTCGACCAAAAGAATACCGCCATGGAGATGATTCTCCACGGGCAGCGCATCGCGACCAACGGCGACGTGCGCCTGGTGCCAACGCCCGAGCAGTGGGACCTGGTGGCGACCCTCAAAGGGCGCCAGGCCGATAAGGCGAACAACCGGCTCACAGCCGACCTCGCTTTCCCAACCTTCGATTTCAGCTACACCCTGGAAGTCGCATCGGAACCAGGCGGCGTGAAGGTCAGCATCAATCTTGACAAGCCGCTACCGCAGAAACTAGCTGGGCGAGCGGGCTTTAACCTGGAGTTCCTGCCTTCGATCTACATGGGCAAGGCTTATCTAGTGGACGGAACTAAAGCCGGCATCTTCCCGCGTACGCCGAACGATCCGATGACGAAGGTTTTGCCCCTGTCGGATGAACCGAAAAAAGCGTACTACCTGGAGGACTGGGATAAGGCCAAGGGATATGCTCAGCCGCTGCCGTTCGCGGAGGGCAAGAGCATCACCTTGGGAGTCGACGACGCGCTGGCCCGGGTCAACGTTAAGTCGGATACGGCCGACCTCATGCTGTTCGATGGACGCGACCGTGCGCAGAACGGCTGGTTCGTGCTGCGTTCGTTGATCCCTTCGGGCAAGACCACCGGCGCCATTGTCTGGCACATCAGGCCAGACGTGATTCCAAACTGGACACGGCCGCCGATGATCGCGCACAGCCAAGTCGGCTATGCGCCGGGCTTTTCAAAGGTGGCGGTGCTCGAACTCGACCCGAAGTACAGCGCTCCGAAGATGGCCAGAGTGCTGCGCCTGATGGAAGACGGGTCGTACAAGCAGGTGTTCGAGGGCCCGATCACGCCTTCAACACCGTGGCTGCGCTACGTCTACTCGAAATTCGACTTCACTCCGGTGAACGACCCCGGCCTCTATGTGATCGATTACGCAGACCAGCGTACGGCGCCCTTCCCCATCTCTAAGGACGCTTACGCGAATATCTGGCAGGACAGCCTGGATCATCACCTGGCGGAGCAGATGGATCACGTTTCCGTTCGCGAAGGCTACCGCGTGTGGCATGGCGCTTCGCACCTGGATGATGGCCGCATGGCGCCCGTAGTTGGCGAACAATTCGACGGCTGGAATCAGGCCACAGCAACGGACGGGAAGTACAAGGGCGGAGATCACATTCCAGGGATGAACGTGGGCGGCTGGTATGACGCCGGCGACTTCGACCTCGAAGAGCCTGCGCAGTTGAGTGTGATTCAGAGCCTAGCTCTGGCGTATCGCGAATTCAATCTCAAGTACGACGAGCTTACGGTGGATGAAGCGGCCCGTGAGGTTGAGATGCACCGCCCTGATGGCGTGCCCGATACAGTGCAGCAAGTCAAGCACGGCGCACTGCTCATCCTGGCGCAGTTCCACAACATCGGCCACGCCATCCGCGGAACTCACGAGCCGGATCTACGCCAGTACACACAGGTGGGCGACGGAGCGTCGAAAACTGACGGCCGCATTTACGATCCGAAGCTCGGCCCGAACGAAGTGAAGGGCGACTACTCCGGCAAACCCGATGATCGCTGGATCTTCACTACGAATAACTCGTATTTCCAGTGGAATGCCATTGCGGCGCTGGCTGCAGCAGCGGATACGCTGAAAGGTTGGGACGACGCATTAGCGAAAGACTGCCTTGAGACCGCAATCAAAGCATGGAAGGACACGTCGGGGAATTCAACACTCTATCCGACATCCAGCGGGCCAGACCGAGAAACTCCCGCAAACGGTGTGCTGGCGGCCTCTCAGGGTGTTGTCTCTGGCGAACAGGTCGCTCCTAAACCAAAGAGCACCTCGGGTGCTGCGACAAACTCTGCAGCACCGGCAGCTCCACCGACCGGCTTCGGCCGCGGCCGATCTTTTGTCGGTATGGACTGGGCCGCGGCCCTGGAACTGACCATCGCCACCAATGGTGCCGAGCCATACAAGTCCCGTCTGAAGGAGTTGTTCCCTCAGATAATCACTCCGCAGCAGATGGACCAACGTGGTTGGACCGCGGTCCGGGCATTGCCTTATCTGGACGCGAGCGCGAAAGATCAAATGCGCGAAGCGGTAAAAACATACATGGCTGATTTGGACAAGCGGCTGGATGAGACTCCGTTTGGCGTACCCCCGAGCCTCGGCACCTGGGGCGGCTCGGGAGCCGTGGTGGACATGGCGGTCCGAATGTATTTCCTCCACAAGACATTTCCGGATCTCGTGGGCCCCGAATACACACTTCGCGCGGTCAACTACATTCTCGGTACGCACCCGGTATCTAGCACTTCGTATGTAGCTGGAGTCGGCACAGTCTCGAAGACGAAGACGTACAGCAACAATCGCGCCGACAATGCTTATATCCCGGGTGCCGTGATTCCGGGATATATCATCATCAAGCCGGATTTTCCGGAGTGCATCGACGACTTCGGGTTCTTGTGGTTTGAGGATGAAGCAGTTGTGGCCGGGTCGGCAAGCTGGGTCGTGGCCGGCAACGCTGCGAACGCGATCATTACGGAATCGAAGTGACCAAGGGCTAAAGGCGCCCGGCGGCCTCGAGGATCTTGGTGGCTATCTTCTCAGGAAGCGAAACCCATGGGAGACTCGCTTGTGGCAGGCTTTTCACGAGTCGAAATGCGAAAAGATTTTCGTACAATAAACGTACAATGGAATGGGCAATGGTGCCTTTTTAGCCGTTGTAGCAGTTCCTAGAATTAATAACTTACGTGCTGTCAATATAGTGATTAGTTCAACTCCCGCCGACCACCCATTTGCCCTCACATCCATTTTGGATGCCGAACCGAGACAAAACCGCTTTCCACTTAGCCTGTTCCGGTCTTATATTTGTCACCCTCGTAATGGTCTGTGGATGAACAACTTGTCATCTTCCGGAAAAGCTGCGGTAATGTTTCCCTCGTATCGTAAGCATCCTCGTGTCCTAGACCGACACGGGAAATTCGGTCTGCCCAATGTACCTGTTCGATAGATGCTGGCTTTTATTCTTTTTCTTAGGAGCAGCCTTGCAGGGGGTACCAGGCTTGTCCCAGAAATTGCCGGATGCCCCATCGGTTACACGGAGTGCGAGTGTTCCTGGCGCTAATGACCGGGATACACCGACTGATCCAGCCGAATCTTCGAGTTCGAGTTCGGGGTCGAACGACAGTGGTGGCAAGTTTCTCAGTCGCTGGGCCAAGCGTGGGCTCCGCGATCAGGTGGATGTCTATACCGCTCCTTTTCATCGTTCGCAAATGAAGTGGGTGATCGGGCTTCCGGCGGTGACCTTAGGACTAATCGCGATTGACAAGCACGCGTCAGGGGCATTATCGAGAAAAGACACCAGCGCGAGCGCCGATATTTCCGACGTAGGCCTGTTCACAATCGCGGGAGCCGCGGGAGTGATGCTCCTTGATGGAAAAAGCCGGGATGATTCCCATGCGCTCGAAAGTGGCGTTTTGGGAGCTGAAGCTATGGCCAGCAGCGGACTGGTGTACGCGGCGTTGCAGTTGATGACTGAGCGTCAGCGTCCTCTGCAAGGGAACGGGCGAGGAAATTTTTTTCAAACCAGCGGATTGGATAATTCGTTTCCTTCCGGTCATGCCATTATTACGTGGACGGCTGCCAGCACAATCGCGCGTGAATACCCAAAGCCATGGGTTGAGTGGCTCACTTACGGAACCGCGACCGCTGTTTCTGTTACACGATTTACGACCCTTCAACACTTCCCCTCCGATGTTTTCGTGGGGAGCACCATTGGATATTTGATCGGACGGCATATTTTTCGGGAGCATTGCAAGGCTGGTCTCAGCCTGATATGCAAGAAGCAGTAACAAATATCGGCTACAAAAGCGCGAGGTGGATGATGCTGAGAAACTCACGGTGCAAACTTTGTACCTTGCTTCGGTTGCTTCTAATTTGTTTGCTTGTTTTATCTTATGCATCGTTAATCGCTCAGGCGGAAACCGGAGTGAGAGGTACGGTCAGCGACAAGTCCGGCGTAGCGGTGCCCAATGCTACCGTAACGGCTACGAGCATAGAGACTGGCGAGAAACAAACGGCAACTACTGGGCCCGATGGCGCATATAAAATGGACCTTCCTGCGGGCAACTACCGGCTGGCGTTCGAAGCTGCGGGGTTCAAGACGTCGGAGGTTTCCTCAGCCACCGTCAGCGGGACCGTGCCAGAAGTGCTGGACAGCAAATTGCAGCAAGGCGAACAAGTTAATGGCAAGCCAATACCGACACAGCAAGAAAACCTGCCCAATGCGCCGTCAAGTAGTCCGACTGCACCCTCGCTCTCAGATTTAGGTCTTACTCCCGATCAAACTCAGGGAAACCCACGCGAGCAAGCGTTGTTGGATAAACGGACACATATGCTAAAGATCCATCAACGAATGGGTTTGATAACGACGATCCCTTTGATTCTCACCGTTGCCACATCGCTTAACGCCGGAGGCAAGAACACCAGCACGGCCTCCCGTGACCTGCATGGCGCGCTCGGTGGGATTACGGGAGATTTGTATGGCATCACAGCGTACTATGCAATCCGCGCGCCCAGAGTTCCTGGAACCAAGAAGCGCGGTCCCATAAAATTTCACGAGGCTATGGCGTGGATTCATGTCCCTGGAATGATATTGACGCCTATTTTAGGCATTATGGCTTTCGATCAAAGAAACAGCGGTGAAAAGGTTCACGGCATCGCTTCTGCGCATGCACCGGTGGCCATTGTCACAGCCGGGGCTTTCGGCGCCGCTCTGCTCTCGGTTTCGGTAAAGTTCTAAATACAGTTTATGAATAAGAGAATACTGATCGCTTTCTTACTCGCGGCACTGTCCAGCTTTGCTAGTGCCGACAGCCAATGGCTTCTTCAACAAAACACCATCACATACCACGTATCGCATCCACTTCATCAGACTGAGGGTGTAAGCCATGCGGCGAAAGGAAAGGGTGTTTGCCATGCGGGCCAATGCGATTTCCTGATTGCGGTACCAGTTAAGTCGTTCGACTCCGGCGACACCAATCGCGATCTGCACATGCTCCAGGTCACGCGCGGGGCGGAGTTTCCGCTGGTCACCGTGCGGACTCGGCTGCCGGAATCGGCGGCCACATCGGCCACCATCAATGCGGATCTTGAGATCCAGTTCGCCGGGCAGACTGCTCAGTACAAGCAGGTGCCTTTCAAAGTGGAAACGCAAGGCAGTGAGACTCACATCACGGGGACGATTCCGGCTACGCTCTCCGATTTCAAGATCGATCCACCCTCGCTCCTGACCATGCCTATAAAGAATGAAATCCCTGTGCGTGTCGATCTGACCTGGCGTTCGCAGTGATGCAATGAACAAGCTCGACGCAGCAGCTTATTTGCCATGGTGGTCGTCCCGCTAAAGATTCAACGTTCTGGATGTTTCCTGCATCTCACCCCGAAGGCGTAAAGTCTTTGACGAGTCGGAAATTCCCTATGCGATTGTTGGTCGTAGAAGATGATGTATCCATTCAGCAGTTCCTCAAGCGGGCCCTCATACAGGCGGGATATCAAGTGGATACGGCCTGCACGGCAAAAGCTGGCGAGGCCTTGGCTTTGGAAGCGATTCACGACGCTTTCATTATCGATCTTGGCCTTCCAGACTTGGATGGTTTGGATTTAATTGCGCGCTGCCGCGCCCAGGGTAGCTCAGCGCCGGTCTTAATCCTTTCTGCCCGGCGATCTGTAGACGAGCGGGTTCGCGGGCTGGAGCAGGGTGGGGACGATTACCTGACAAAACCATTTGCCCTTCCGGAATTGCTGGCAAGATTGAGAAATCTTTTACGCAGGTCGGCAAATTCACAAGCTGAATCTATGCGACTGCAAGCTGCCGACTTGCAGCTCGATCTGGTACGCCGGGAAGCACGACGAGGCGATCATTTGCTGCAACTGACTCCGCAGGAATTTTCTTTGCTGGAATATCTTTGCCGCAATGAAGGTCGAGTTGTGACCCGGACCATGATTCTGGATCATGTCTGGAAGATGAGGATTGATCCCGCTACCAATGTAGTGGATGTCCATATCTACCGTCTTCGCAGCAAAGTGGATCATGATACCCCCCGGCCTTTGATCCATACGATTCGTGGGGTGGGCTACGTTCTGAGACATGCATAGGCAGTTACGTACGACCGCCGCGTGGCGGATTTCGATTTGGACAACTCTGGCGTTTGCGCTGGGGACTGCCGGGGCGTTCTCCATAGTTTATTTTCTTGTCGCTCAGGGTCTTAGGGAGCGGAGTGACACTTGGCTTGCCGGCGAAGCCGAGGTCCTGGCTCAAGTCTCAGTGGATACTCCGAGCGATCACCTGTACAAACGGATCGTTGGGGAGGTGGCAGAGCTGGCAACTCAGGAGGTGCCGGATCAACGCAATGCTCGCGGCGAGCGGCTGAATTCCGTTTTCTTCCTGGCAACAAACCCCAACAACATCGAGGGCATGTTGTGGGTTGGCCCGGGTTCGAAGGATGCTTTCGTTCGGGCGATTCAAAGGACAAAGCTGGTTCCTGGCCCCCCACAATCCATAAGAGTGGAAGGGTATCGGCAAACCTTCCGAGTGGTTTTGAAGGCGCAAAACGGAAGAGCTATTTATCTCGGACTATCGGATCACGGCGCCAGGCATGTGCTGCACAAGCTAGCTCGAAGTTTTCTGATGGTCTGGGGCGGCATGTTCCTGCTCGGTTTTGTCATCTCCTACTGGAGCGCGCGGCGTACGCTGCATCGTGTCGAACGAATCACGGAGACCGTCGCGCGAATCGGAACCGCGGACCTAAATGAGCGACTTCCTGAACCTCGAAATTCTGACGAAATTTCGCGATTGGCGAAGACTTTTAATCACATGCTGGATCGTTTGCAGTCTTCCGTGAATCAGCTTCGCAACGTTACTGGCAGTGTCGCGCACGACCTCAAGAGCCCGGTGACCTTGATTCGAGGAACGCTGGAATCGGCATTATGTAGTGATGGAAATGACAAGTGGCGGGACTCGGTGGGGGAGGCGATCGAAAACCTGGATAGGCTTTTGCAGTTGTTGAACACCACTCTGGATTTAGCCGAGGCAGAAGCGGGCGCCCTTCACATCGAACGCGGCCCGGTTAACTTCTCGGATGTTTTGAAACAACTGGTTGATATTTACCAGCCGGCGATGGCCGAGCGCCACCATGAAGTGATTACTGACATCGAGGAGCACCTGGTCGTGGATGCTGACGTGAACCTACTGAATCGTGTAATAAGCAACTTGCTTGAAAACGAATTGACGCACTTGCCGGCCGGATGCCGGGTTACTATCAGCCTCCACTCGCAGCAAGGCTCCGCGAAACTGGTAATTGAAGACAATGGTCCAGGGTTCCCATCTGATATTGGCAGCCAGGTTTTCAACCGATTCGTAAAGGGCAAACATTCTCCCGGCCACGGTCTCGGCCTCGCTTTCGTAGATGCGGTTGCCCAGGCGCATGGCGGGCGCACGCGAGTCTCGGCTCGCCCCGGGGGCGGCGCTGTTATAACACTGTCCCTGCCGGTTAGTTTGCTTCAAGCGGCCTGAAGGTCACGCTTCCAGGGAGAGCATCGAGAATCTCTTTAATCGAAACAACCATTGGTAAACGTTGCGCAAGCGAAGTTATGCGCTCATCTCGCTGGTCGCCTCAGGCGCCGCCATATCTTTATACGATTCTTTCGCGCAAGGATTCGTCGGGCCCGCTCTCCGGCCAAGGAAAGCCTCTCTTACCAATTTAAATATGGTTCCGCGGTTTTGAGCGATGACTTTGAGCCATGCCATCTTGCCCATCATGGGGAAATATATTCCGCGAAAGCATAGGCGCGCGAGGAAGATGTTGACGCGATAACCGAGCGGCTGGTCGTCGAGCGAGTCGACCGCTTGGGCCAGCGCGTCCGGGCTGTACGCTTGCTCCCAACCATATTTCACCTCGGCATGAGCTTCTTCAATGCTCATCTTGAGAGGTGTGTGAGCCATGGCAAAAGGGATGAACTCCTGCCAGTGCTTGGGGCGCGTGAGCCGGCCTGCGGTTTCCAGGCGCTTGTAGAGCGGCGTCGCAGGCAGGGGCGTCAACAAGCCGAAAATCGGCAGCCCCGGCGGCCAAGTTCGAACTTGCGTGAGCGTGCGCTCGGCCACGCCGGTAGTGTCATTATCCATTCCGAAAATAAACGATGTGATCGCGTACACGTTGCGCTGCGCCAGCCGTTCCAGCACGGCGGCATACTCGCCGGGTTTATTGAATCCCTTGTTCACGTCTTTGAGGTTGGCCGGATCAATCGATTCCATGCCGATGAATATCCACTTCCCACCGGAAGCGGCGATCAGGTCCACGAGTTCTTCGTCGCGCAGCAGATTGGCGCTGATCTGGGCTACCCAGTGAACCTGCGCTTTGGCCGCGATGATGTCACGGAGCAATGACTTGGTACGCTTCACATTAATGGCAAAATTGTCGTCGATGAAAAAGACAGCCATTTGCCCTTTTTCCTTGCGAGCACGCGCCTTCAAAAGCAGAAGTTCGTTAACCACGCTTTCGTTGGTGCGAAAGCGAATGGAGTCACCGAAAAATCCGGTGACTGTACAAAATTCGCAGCCGTACGGACAACCTCGTCCAGACTCGACGGGAATGATGCGAAAGGTTCCCCAGCCTTCGCCAATCTTTTTCAGCATAGGGTAAGCGGCCTTGGGGACAATGTTGAACTGGCCGAGATCGATTGAATCCCAAGGAATGACAGGATATTGCTTCAGGGATGGCTTCCGCTCTTTGCCGGCATCATCCACTGGACAGTAGATCTCTTTGAGCTGACCGCAAGCGGCGTCATTCACAATCTGCGGCCAGGTTTCATCGGCTTCCCCGAGGGCGACGGCATCGGCGTGGCGCAGCCCACCATCGCGTCCCAGAGCTTCATCGGCAAGTTCGGTGACATGGGGGCCTCCCATAACGACGGGCACTCCGGTTGCGCGAATCGCATCGGCAATGCGATACGCCTTAGCGATCATTCGGGTCATGGCGCCAATGCCGACCAGATCGATGTTCTCCTCGCGGACGTATTGCGCAATCTCAGCCTCATTCATCCGTTGGGCGTTGCCATCAATCAGCAACACTTCGTGTCCAGAGGGAGTCAGGGCTTTCAGGAGGAACATCCAAAGATGAGGCATGAAGTTGCGAGTTACGCCGTTGTCTGGGTTGTAGAGCAGAATTCTCATCAGAGTCCTTAGTTTAGCACTCACCGCACGACTGTCACGAACGATGTCAAGCTGCTAGTTATTTTTATACGCAGTTATCTGTTCTCGAGCTCCAGGCTGCATGTGTATTTCCCGCGTCCCTGAGAAACAGACTTAGCGGCATAAAGTAAAGCTTTCTTGTTCGGCAATATCCTGTCGGGAGCAGCCTAGCATAGCCGAGCGATCATGGTCTGCGTATTTTTAAAGAACCGTCATGACAAAGACAACGCGCGATCGAGATCTTCAAGCCCCGGAACGCTCGCGATCGCGTAAATCGGCCGTCGCGCGTCAGCGGTTTGATCCGTCCCGCGCTTTCGTCCGAGCGATAATTTGGGATGATCCAAAAGATGTGATTCTTAGTCGGATGTTATTGATCGTGACGTATCAATTTTGATGGCCTCGATCAACTATGCCTCGCGCTTGGGGCCTCTGGCAATTCTGACATTTCCCGTGCTACACCCACACTGCGCCAACAGGAAATCAGCAAAGATCGTTACACGGCAGATCAGCGAAACGCATGAACACACCCAGCAATCGCCCCTACTATGGTTGATGCAACTCGACCTTCCCTCATGAGGAACATGAACAACTTGTCATCTATTTGCCACGCTGAATTCATTGATGATCAATAGATTGATGATCAATAGAAGGTGTGATATTAGCGGCAAGACGGACCGTCTACTTCTAAGAAATTAGGCCGATGTGAAACGACTCGCGATTGCTCCCAATGTGTTTAGGTTATTCTTTGCATCTCATTCCCAAACGTTTGCTGAAGTAAAGAGCCGAATCGTTGCACGGAGAATACGAGACCGCGGTTAGGCTTACAGGGGCAGCAAAAGATCTGATGCACTCAGCTGCCATTTCGCAATCGAGAGTTCCCAAATTCGTTCCGAAATTTCTGGCGGCGCCCGTTTGCGTCCTGATCGCGTGCCTTTTCTTCATCCTCGGACAACCCTTAAGCTCCGCCCAAGGTCTCCACTACACCAAGCCGCCGGATGCGAGTAATGGAAAGAAGGTATATAAGGGCGGCTGCATTGCGTGTCACGGCAGCGAAGGGAAGGGCGCGCCACCGGAGCGCACGGTGTTCAATCGGCCCGACACGTTTCCGGACTTTACTGATTGCGCCAGCACGACGCCTGAACCGAATGGCAACTGGAAGGCGGTTATTGTGCACGGCGGTCCCTCGCGCGGGCTCTCGCAAATTATGCCTGCCTTCGGAGATCTGCTGACCGATGAACAAATCGACGATGTGGTCGCCTACATCCGAACTTTTTGCAAAAATGTCCATCATGATCCGCTGGGTGAGCTGAACCTGCCCAGGGCTCTCGTCACGGAGAAGGCATTTCCCGAAAACGAAGTCGTGATTTCTACGGCGGCGAGCGCGTCGGGTGCGCCTGCGTGGACTACAGATGTGATTGATGAGCGAACGGTAATTGACGCACGAACCCAGCTTGAAACCGACGTTCCGATTAATTATGCAGTCCAGGCGCACAACTGGACGGAGGGTTTGGGGGACATCACGCTGGGGCTTAAGCGGGAGATGTTTTCCAGCCTGCGGACGGGATCGATCCTTAGTTTGCAGGGCGGCATTCTGCTGCCGACCGGAGACAGCAAGCGGGGAGTCGGCGCCGGCAGCACGCAGTTCGAACCCTTTGCCGCCTTCGATCAACTGTTCAAAGAAAATACTTTTGTCCAAACCCAGTTAGGGGCCGATCTCCCTGTAGACACGAGCGAGGCTCCGCGCAGTATGTTCTGGCGGGTGACGGTAGGGCAGTCGATGGCTCCAGACCACATGCTGGGACGGTTGTTTTCTCCCATGGTCGAATTTCTGGCAGCGCGCGACTTCACTTCGGGTACGGCCACCGACTGGGATGTGCTGCCGGAGATGCAAATTACCATCAGCAGGCGGCAACATGTCCGCACCGGCTTTGGAGTGCGCGAGCCGTTCACGAATACGCACGGCCGCACGCCACAAGTGCTGTTCTATCTTCTCTGGGATCGGGCCGATGGAAAGCTGTGGGAAGGGTGGCGATGAACTTCCGTTGGAGTATCGCAATCGCTCTCGGCCTCTCGCTGACAACACTGCCCACGGGGTTGAGCGGTCAGTCGCCAACGGAAAATGCGAAAGGAGATAAAACACCTCGAGGAACTTTTTTTCGGACGTCGGACCGATGTGTAGCTTGTCATAACGGGCTGACGACGAGTGCGGGCGAAGATATCTCGATCGGCTTGCAATGGGGTGCCAGCATCATGGCAAATGCATCCCGCGATCCTTATTGGCAGGGTAGCGTGCGGCGCGAGGCGATGGATCATCCCGAGTCGAAGCAGGCGATCGAGGATGATTGCTCCATCTGCCATATGCCCGCCGTTCGCATGACTGACCGCGATGCGGGCAAACACACGGAATTATTTTCGCGCCTGCCATTACAGAAATTTCCCAAGGGAGATCGCGCTGCGGAAGATGGAGTCACGTGCTCCGTCTGTCATCAGATTGAGAAGACGGGGCTGGGAACGCCCGCAACTTTTGTTGGGAATGTGGTGTTTGCGAAACCGATCCAGAACGACGAGCGTCCGGAGTATGGGCCCTTCGACATTGATAAGGGGCACCAGGCCGTGATGCACTCCTCGACCGCGACTTACTTCCCGACCCGGGGCGACCACATACGAGACCCGGGTCTCTGCGGGAGCTGTCATACGCTTTACACCGAGGCGCTTGGACCCAAGGGCGAGAAACTGGCGAGATTCCCGGAGCAGGTGCCTTTTCAGGAGTGGCAGCACAGCGACTATGCGCCGAAGCAGACCTGTCAGGATTGCCACATGCCAGTCGTAGAGGGGCCAGTAGCGATTACGGCGCTCTACGGTCAGTTGCGCGAGGGCATGCATCGGCATGTCTTCGTCGGCGCGAATTTCGTAGTGGAAGGAATGTTGCAGGCTCACCGCGATGAACTGGCAACGGCGGCGCCGCCCGAGGAGTTGGATGCGGCGATGAAGCGCACAGCGGAATTTTTAAAAACTCAGGCGGCCAAGGTGACCATTCGCCGGATCGCCACGACTGCGAGCGGGCTTGCGGTGGATGTTCATGTAGAAAATCTCACCGGTCATAAGCTGCCTACCGCTTATCCATCGCGGCGGGCGTGGCTGCATTTTTTCGTGAGAGACGGTAAGGGACGCATAATTTTTGAATCGGGCGCGCTGAATCCCGATGGCTCGATTGTAGGCAACAACAATGACGAAGACCCTCTAAAGTTCGAACCGCATTACCGCGAGATCACGAGTCCAGAGCAAGTGGAGATTTACGAGCCTATATTGAATGATTCGGAAGGTAAAGTCACGACCGGTCTTCTGCATGCTGTCGGTTATTTGAAGGATAATCGTCTCTTGCCGCATGGCTTTGACAAAGCCACAGCGGAAAAAGACATTGCCGTGACCGGCGACGCGGCCGATGATCCGGGATTCACCGACGCCGGCAGCACGGTGCACTACGTGGTCTCCACCGGAAATGCAGCGGGACCATTCAAGGTAGAAGTGGAGCTTTGGTTTCAGCCAATTGGTTTTCGGTGGGCGCATAATCTAGCGCCCTATAAAGCAGAAGAGCCGCAACGCATGGTGAGGTATTACGAAGAGGCCTCACGGCGCTCTGCGATAGTGCTCGCCAAAGCAGAAGTAACCCGGTGAGGATGTGGACCGGGGGATAACGAGTGGGCAGATGACTTGCGGAACAAACGTTTGAAAGCAACACGTGACCACGCCTGTAGGTGGCTTACATCATCGCCGTCGGCGGTGCGGGTTCGCTGGGATCTCCGGCGCTCGATATCGGAAGACGGATCAGTAAAGCGGTGAGACCGAGCAATACGACAATTCCCGCCAGATATGAGGGATGCTCGAAAAACTGTTTTGATTTGATCCATTCCGCCGCCGATCTCAGCCATGGTGTGCGCACATACGATAAGGCTATGATCGCAGCCCAGAGCAATCCGAAGACTGATTCTCCAGCGATAAGCCCGGAGGCCACCAGTACGCCTGCATTATCGACACGAGCCATTTGCGCGTCATTAAATCCACGGCGCTTCGCCAGCCAGTCTCCCAGGGATCGAATTGCTCCTCCGATAAAGATCGCAAAAGTTGTTTCGAACGGCAGATACATTCCGACTGCAACCAGCATCGGACTGCGCACCCGCATCATGATCAGCGCCACGCCCAGAAACATTCCGACTACAACCAGCGCCCACGGCATATCGCCGCCGACGATGCCCACCGCGAGGGTGGCCATCAATCCCGCTTGCGGAGCGGGAAGTTGACGGCTGCCAAAGCCGAACGCCGTATTGAGCAACATGAGGGGAAAATACATCATCAGGCTGGCTACAACCACGGCCATCAGTTCAGCGATTTGAATCTTGCCGGGCGTTCCTCCGAGAATGTAGCCGACTTTGAAATCCTGCAACAGTTCTCCAGCCACGGAAGCAGAAACGCAGACCACCGCCGCGACGCCTAGAACTGCCGCGACCCCGGAAATTCCGGAAACGCCAAGCGACACCATAAGAAGAGCGGCGATCAACAAAGTGGAAAGCGTCAATCCGGAAACTGGATTATTCGAAGAGCCAATCATTCCCACCAGGCTGCCCGACACAGTAGCGAAGAAGAAGCCAACGATCAGCATTACCACCGCAGCCAAAATCGCCGGCCAGACCAATCCCGAAATACGCATGTAGAGCAGGCACATCAGAATGAACATCAAGCCAATCAGGCTGAAGACAATTTTCGAGCTCATGTAGCGCTCGGTGCGCACCAACTTCGCGCGCTCATCGGCTGTCTGGCGAAGATCGCTGAGCGCGCGGCCCAGGCCGGTGGTCAGGCTCTTGCGCATTCCCCATAAAGTGTAGGCGGCACCAACCAGCATTCCGCCCACGGCAATGGGACGAATGATGAATGTCCATACCGAGGTTGCCATCCCCGACCAATTTTCCGGCGTATCCGCCGGCAGATAATGACGGAGTTGCGGACCCAGAAAATACATCATCAACGGCACCATCAGTCCCCACGCCAGCACGCCGCCCGAAAATTGCAATGCGGCAAGCCGAATGCCGATAATGTATCCGACACCGAGATATGCAGGACTGACACTTGGCGCGGAAAACATGGCTGTCCCGCCTGTCGCTACGGTCTGCGTGCTTCCGACCTGTCCGAGCCGGACCTGACTGCGCCCGATCTGCCCGATGGGGAAATGGAAATCGACGTCAGAAGCGAATAACCCGAAGCGTCCCAGTAGATAAACCAGTCCGCCGACGCCAATGTTCCAGAACAGATATTTCGCAGCCTCCGCGCCCCGTTGCCCCGCCTTATGAATTTCAGACGCGGCGACCGATTCCGGAAAAGGCAACTCCGGGTCTTCGACCATGCCGCGGCGCACCAGAGAAATGAAGAGCACTCCCAGAACGCTGCCCACCATGATCAATGCGGTGGACTTCCAATACGCGTCAGCCGGACGAAACGACGGCCACGCCTTCGCGATCAGAAATGCGGGAATGGTGAAAATAGCGCCCGCCGCAATGCCCTCGCCGATTGAACCCGAAGTACGGGCAATGTTCTCTTCCAGCAGCGAGCCTTTCCACGCCCGCATGGCGGCCATCGCAATAACCGCCGCTGGATAAGTGGCGGCAATCGTAATTCCGGCGCGCAACCCGAGATAAGCGTTGGCCGCGCCTAACACCACGGTCATCGCCAGCCCCAAGAGCACCGCCCGGAGGGTCAATTCCCGCATCTCGGTATTTTCTGGAACGTACGGCTGATGTCGCCTGGGACTCTGACGCGGGTCGATTGGGGGACTGCTCATCTGGGCTCCTCGGCATGTTAGGTCAAAGGGCGCACGTTAGCACGCCCGCGACCCGATTTACAAGCGCACCGACCCATTTGTGTGGTTTTGCCACACGGGAATTGCCGCAAAATGCTGGGTCGGTTATTAACAGGTGGGATTGCTATAATTTACTTACGAGCTTTGGACCTCGGCTTGGAGGTAACGGGCCATGGTGCGTAA
This sequence comes from uncultured Acidobacteriaceae bacterium, assembly GCA_963849315.1. Classification (GTDB taxonomy): domain Bacteria; phylum Acidobacteriota; class Terriglobia; order Terriglobales; family Acidobacteriaceae; genus PALSA-188. The sequence continues at coordinate 656,924 of CAWKGT010000003.1, forward strand.
ACAGTTTAAGTGTCCTGAATGCGGCAGCCGCGCGGGTCACCGCTCCCGGCCGCGGAACCTCGGCGAACGGCATCTTCTCCGCTTACTTTTGTTTTTGCCGGTTCGCTGTAGCGACTGCTATCGCCGGTCTTACGTTTCCATTTTCACGCGGATTGGGGAGAGAAACCTATCTTCCGTTCCTCACAAAAAGGCGGCATGAGCCTTTTTTTTCTGCTTGACGGAAAATTAATTTCCGTAGGTAGTGGTCAGATACTTCCCAACCTCAATCTCGAGTTCGCCATAGTCCGAATGGATGGTCGCTCGCAACGCCGCCTCCGTCGAACTGCCATCGCCCAACCGCGCGAGAATACGCTGCAAGTCACTCATGCCATAAGTTTGGCTGATGTACTGCACCGCTGCGAGCGATTCGTCGTAGGCTAGCGACGCCTCAACGGGCGAAAATCCCATAAAACTGCCTTCCAACGAATTGAAAGGAATTTCGTGTTGGGAGCGAAACAGTTGCGCCAGGCGGTTTCCACTGGAAGAAAGCGATTTAGGTTCCATGGCCTGCGCAATGCCTTCGTTCAACCATTGCGGGCATCGTCCCCCAGAGAGCTGATTGATGAACGAATGCGCTAGCTCATGCTTAAGCACTCGCGCCAGGTCGGGAGTAATCGACGTCAGCCCGTGGATTGGAATTCGCAGCTTACCATCGTTGACCGCTCCGCTCCACGACGGCGCCTGGGTTACATCGAAGAAAGCCTGATCTGTATATAGCACTACTGCAATGCTGTTTCGCGGAGAGATTCCCATCTCGCGCACCAGGTCGTCGTATTCCGATTCGAGAGTCTGGATCAATTCTGCCCGCAGCGTTGCTGAAGATTGTGAGCCTTCATATCGGAGGCTGAAATGGCTGGTTTCCCGTTCGGAATAATCCGCTTCTACGCTCGATTCCCGTTCGGCTTTTTTTAAATGTTCCTGCAATGCCGAATCGGGGCGCAAATCTAAAGACCGTTTCCAGGAGACTATCGCTTCCCGGTTGTGATCGGTTGCGAATTGCGCGTATCCCAGCACCGCCAGGGCATCGGGCGAATTTGGCGCTTCGCGCACCGCCTTTTGCGCCATGGGTAGCGCTTGCGCAGCGTTGCCGGTGCGCACGAGCAATGCGGCATAGTAATTCAGGATCGCAGGGTTTTGCGCATCGAAATGTAGTGCGCGCTCGAAATAGGAGCGCGACCTGGCAAAATTTCCGCCCTCAAATTCGGTTTTTCCCGCCAGATAATATCCTGCGGCGGCGGTCGTCGGGTCGCCCCCTTCCAACTGCGAGAGTGCCTCGGCATCTACTACGCCGTGATGAACAATTCGCTCGGAGAGGCTGGCGTCGCCGCCAAACGTTTCCGCCGGAGTATATGTGGCAATGCCGGGAATAGTCTGGCTGGAAGTCGCAGGGATGAATTCACTTCCGGCCTCGATACGATCGACTGACGAAGCTGGAATCGCATAAGATTCTTCCCCGATATCGTATTCGAGGTGTTCGCCATTTTTACGCACATGATCGGCCGAGATGGTGCGGCCATTTTTTAGATGGATGATCTCCGCCAGAACTTTGACGGGCATCGCTGCCAGGGTAAAGATCAATCCCTGCAATAAGAAGATGACAAATGCACGCACGCAAGCGCATTCTAAAACCTAAAGGGACGTGACCCTAGGTGCCGAAGGTAACCGCTCAATTCCGCTTTGGAATCTCGCTGTTTTCGGTGGCGCTTCTCTTTAGTTCGCGAATTCCTGCCCAGGTCAGTCATGTTCCCGTTCCCGCGAATGCCAGCATCCTCTATGAACAATTGCGCACTGCCGGACTGGATGGTTCGCGAGTGTATCAAGTGCGGGATGCGTCACTCGACCGGTCCGCCCTGCACATCTCGCTCAACGATGGCACGATTGCCTTCACTCAGGACGTAGCCGGCAGAATCACCGGAGCGTTTTTCGCTGGCGACGGCGAGATTCTGTTAGCGCCTCCAAATCAGACCGAGCGAGCGTCGATGGCGTTATTTACCGGCGCTGCAATTCTCGAAGAAAAGTTCTCTACCGCCTACCTGCGTTTCAACGACGATACTTTTAAGGAATTGGAAGCCTTCTTGCGACCCTCCGCGTCCTCCGCCGCGTTCGTTGCCCAGTGGAATGAAGGCGCGCAAGGCCTGGCAGCGGACGATGCATTGCGATTGCTGATGAGCTTCAGCCGGCTGCTTCCGGTTCGTGCCGCCGATTCCGGCCACGCCTCTCCTGATCTGGACCCGAACGATCACATGCTGCATTTGAAAGTCCAGGGCCGAACGCTCGGTATTTTCGATCTGTTTTTCGATTCGACTGCCCGCGAACAAATTTCGGCCGGACAATTAAAGAAGGCGAATGGCGGAGAAATCTATGATATGTGGACATCGTTCGCTTTGACCAACACTTCTGCCAAAAAACGTAAAACCGAAGTCGCTTCTGAAATAGCGGGAGAAGAAGAAGATCAAGGCGATATTGAGATTTCTAAATACCGCATCAGTTCCAAGATCAGCCCACCAACTCAACTAGACGCGGACGCTCGCGTGGAAATGACGGTTCACCGCAGCGGCGAGCGGGCGCTTCTATTTGAACTTTCGCGCTACTTAAAAATTCGGGAGGTAAAAGCGGATGGACACGATATCGAGTTCATCCACAACCCGTCTTTGGAAGGGACTCGCCTCGATCGACAAGGGGACGATTTAGTAGCGATCATATTCCCTGAACCATTGCGCACCGGGCAGCATATCGAACTTTTCTTTTCTTATGGAGGCGCGGTGCTCTCTGATGCCGGCGGCGGCCTGCTTTATGTCGGAGCCCGCGGAACTTGGTACCCGAACCGCGGCCTGTCAAAGGCAATCTTCGATATGGAATTTAGCTATCCTCAGTCTTGGACTTTAGTTGCTACCGGTACAAAATACGGCGAAAGAACCGCGGCGACAATGCCACGGAGCTCAACACCTGCCTCGAGTTCCGAACAGAAAAGCCGGTGGATTTCCGAGCGCCCAATTCCGGTTGCCGGATTTAACCTCGGAAAATATATCCTCGTCTCGAAACATGCGGGGCCGGTAAAAATAGACGTTTATGCCGCTTCAGCAATGGAGCACGCTTTCCCTCAGCCGCGCGATGCCGAAATTCTGCCGGGGCCGCCGATTTTTCCGGCGCAACATTCACTTACGATTCCCATTCTGCCGCTTCCGCCTTCGCCCGCCAGGAATGCCGTAGCCGTATGTGACGATGCAGCTCGTGCCATCGCTTTCTACGCCGCTCGTTTTGGGCCGTATCCATACAATGATTTTTTAATTACTCAGATGCCGGGTGCATTGAGCCAGGGATGGCCGGGACTTGTCTTCCTTTCCAGTTTTTCATTTCTCACGGACGATCAAAAAGCGGCGCTTCACATGTCCCCAGTGGATCAAGTACTCAGCGACGAAATCATTGCGCACGAGACTGCTCACCAGTGGTGGGGCGATCTCGTGATGTGGAGCGGCTATCGTGATCAATGGATTTCTGAGGGTCTCGCCAACTACAGTTCGCTTCTGCTTCTAGAGTCGGAGAATCCTTCGAAGTTTCGCGCGGTATTGGAAAAATATCGTTCGGACCTATTGGAAAAAAATAAAGATGGTTTGCGATTGGTGGATGCCGGCCCGGTTACGCTGGGGTCGCGGTTGGCCTCGTCAAAATTTCCCGACGGGTACGAAACCATCGCCTACGAGCGGGGCACATGGTTGTTTCACATGTTGCGCACGATGATGCGCGATACCAGCATAAAAAATCCGCGCCAGCGTGGCAATGAGCCTTTTTTGGAGGCGTTGCACACGTTGGCAGAACGATACTCGACACGGCCAATCGATACTGCCGATTTGATGCGGGTTTTTGCGCCGCTCGTGCCACGATCCTCCTGGCACGAAAATCGGGACTCCCTGGACTGGTTTTATCAAGGCTGGATTAATGGAACCGCCATCCCTCAATTGGAATTGCACGGCGTCAAATACAGCGATCAGGGGAATTCAACTCTCGCCACCGGAACCATCAAACAAAAAGACGCCCCCGATACCCTCGTGACATCCGTACCGCTTTATGCGTCGCTGGGTGGTAAAAATGTTTTGCTGGGAAGAGTTTTCACGGATGGGCCGGAAACCCAATTCCGTTTCGCCGCGCCCCGGGGCACCCGCAAAATCCTGTTGGATCCCTATCAAACCCTGCTGACCAGGCCGCATTGATGCGGACAGACCATCGCGGTCATCCCGAAAGGCGGCGTACCTCAGCCGACTGAGATCTCGCGCGCATCATGGCAAGATGAGGCCGAAGCATAAGACTTAAGTCCCCTCGCCGGGCACGGGGATTCTGCCGCGCTGTGAGATAATCGAAGAAACATCTGACGTAATGCACAGGCGGCTTCTGATAATGCTTTTCCGGTATGCATCTCTCATATTCTTGTTAATTTGTCTCGGATGTTCCGCGCAGTCGGCTCCCCCGGATGTCGTGCAGCGCATGGAGCGTCAAGTGCGGGCTTACTACACGATTCCACCGCACGTAAAAATCGTGATCAGTCCCCTCAAAGCCAGCGAATTTCCGCAATACGACGCGTTGACGATTACATTTGACGGTGGCGAGAAAAAACAAACATACGACTTTCTGCTATCGAAGGATAAGAAAACCCTGATTCGCATGACGAAGCTCGACCTGACGAAAGACCCCTACGCCCAGGTCATGGACAAGATTGATATTAAGGGTCATCCTTCGAGAGGCAATAAAGACGCTAAAGTGATTGTCGTTGATTACGACGATCTCGAATGCCCCTACTGCTCGCGCCTGCATCAGACGCTCTTCCCCGAATTGCTCAAGGAATATGGCGATCGAGTGCTTTTTGTTTACAAGGATTTTCCGTTGTCCGAGATTCATCCCTGGGCGATGCATGCGGCAGTCGATGCCGGCTGTCTTTCATCCCAGAATAACGATGCGTATTGGGAGTTTGCCGACTACATTCATGCAAATCAGCGCGAAGTAAATTCAGAAACCACGCATGAAGCGCAATTTGCGGCGCTGGACCGCATCGCTTCAACTGAAGGACAAAAAAATAACCTGGATGGCGCCAAGCTTCAGGCCTGCATAAAAGCTCAAAATGATGACGCCATCAAAGCTTCTATGAAAGAAGCTGAATCGCTGGGGATGTCGGCAACTCCAACCATGTTCGTGAATGGTCAGGAAGTCGACGGCGCGCTTTCCGCGAGCGATATTCGGGCGATTTTCGATGGAGCCCTGCAACAGGCTGGAATTGCAGCGCCTGGTCAAGCCGCTCGCGCTTCAACCTCGCCCCAGGGATCAAGCGCGAAATAAGTAGACAGCCGCTGCTATAAAATCTGTAAATCATTGTGTTTAGCCGTCGAACGAATGGGAGGTTTTTTGGAGCAAAATCCGAAGCTGCGGCAAATATTCCTGATTGCGGGTGTTTCGCTGATTCTGGCCGTCGGTTTTGGCTGCGGCAACCGGCAATCCGGCGGCAATGATGTCGCGGCTGTCGTCGACGGCCATAAAATCTATCTCTCCGACGTGGAGAAGTATTACCAGAATCAGACCTCTGGCTCCAACCAGCATCCCGCGGGCGAACAAGCCACCACTGTCAAACTGAATATTCTGCGCGACTTGATCGACAACGAAATACTGATGCGAAGGGCCGAGAAGCTTGGGCTGCTGGCCACAGACGATGAAGTAGAGCGCAAACTAAACGAGATCAAATCGCCCTTCAGTGCGGAAGACTTCGCCGCCCGCATGAAGGAGAAGAACATCACGCTTGACGACTTCAAACGCGATATTCGCCGGTCGGTGACCGTCGATAAGGTGATGAATAAAGAAATAACCTCGAAGATAAATGTGTCGGATCAGGAAATTGCCGATTACTACAACGCGCATAAAGCGGAGTTCAACCTCATTGAGCCGCAGTATCATCTGGCGCGCATATTCGTAACCCCGCTCCCCAGCCCCGAAACCCGTAACCAGAATAATAAAGCGCAGAATCAGGGAGAGGCGCAAAAGAAAATCCAGATGATATTGAATCGCCTCGAAAGCGGCGATGACTTTGGCACGCTGGCTATGAATTATTCCGAGGACACGCAAACCGCGAGCAATGGCGGCGATCTGGGATTCATGCCGGAATCCTCGTTGAAGAACACCGACCCGGCAACTCGCGATGCCGTCTCGAAATTGAAGGCGGGGCAGTATACGGAAGTGATTGCAATTACGAACCCTGCAAACAAGCAGTTCGTGGGATACCAAATCGTAAAGCTGATTGCCAAAGAGCCAGCTGGGCAACGCGAGTTTTCTGACCCCCGTGTGCAAGAGGCGATTCGCTCCCAACTGCGCGATCACCGCGAGCAACTGCTGAAGGCCGCCTATTACGAGGTTCTGCGCGACCAAGCCAAAGTAGAAAATTACTTCGCCGAGAAAGTTCTCGCCAACAACGGAATCTCTAAATAGCAGTACCGATTGAAGAAGTCATCCTGAGCTTGCGAAGGATCTGGCGCGCAGCGTTCGGCCTGCTTGCGCGCGACAGATCGTTCTCGGATGACATCGGTTTCGGTCCGGATTATCTACTCCACGATCGCCAGCGTGTCCCCGGCATTCACATAACTTCCTCCTACCACTATCTTTCTCACTGTCCCCTTATTCGGCGCCTTAATTTCGTTTTGCATCTTCATGGCTTCCACTACGAGCAGCGCTTGCCCGGCCTCAACCTGCTGCGTCTCTGCCACTAATACACGAAGAACCCTTCCCGGCATGGATGCGAGAAGCGTCGCGGTCCCAGTCAAGCTCTGTTTGCGCGAACTGGAAGTGAACGAGCGCGGGTCGGACAATTCCACGACATACGGAATATTGCCGATCCACAAGCGCGTTTGAGCGCCTACGCGGTCGCGTTTAACTTCGTAGCTCTTACCGTCAATAATCAGGGAGACGACGCCCATTGAGACCAACCGGACATCGAGCGGGACGCGCAGGCCATTGAGTTCGCAACTCCAATCGTCCTCTTTTCGATCGAGCGCGAGACGATAGCCTTTGCCGCGAACATTTACGTTATAGTTCATCTCCCGATTCCGACGTAACCCTCATTGCATCGATTCAATTCTTGCAGATCTTTTCCATGTTGAGTATGAAGTAGATGATTCTTTGGAGCTCGCAGACGATGATGCCGGTTGCGAGATCAGCAGATGAAAAACACCAGCTGCGATGGCTGCCAATTTTTCTTTTTCTGTGTCGGCTTTGTCCGGCTCTGTCGGCAGGAGACGGTCAAGAAATCCCGTGTCAATGTCTCCAGTCTGAAATGCCGGATTACGCAGAATCCGACGAAAGAGCGATATATTGGTTTGAATCCCTCCCACAAACATTTCGTCGAGCGCGCGCAAGGACCGCGCAATTGCCTGTGCCCGGCTTTCTCCATAGATAGCCAATTTCGCCAGCAACGGGTCGTAATCCGGGGGCACGGTCCAGCCTTCGTACACGCCAGTGTCCATGCGGATACCGGGACCCGACGGCTCCTGCATCGAGGTGATTTTCCCGGGACTCGGAAAATAGTTGTTATCCGGATCTTCCGCGTAAATGCGGCACTCAATGGCGTGACCGCGGATCGTCACGGCCTCCTGACTGAAAGGAAGTCTCTCATTTGCCGCCGCCTGAATTTGCATGTGCACCAGATCAAGACCAGTAATCAGTTCCGTAACCGGATGCTCCACTTGCAACCTCGTATTCATCTCCAGGAAATAAAAGTTTTTATCTTTATCAACTAGAAATTCCACCGTCCCGGCATTTGTATATCCCACCGATGCTGCCGCCTGCACCGCCGCTTGCCCCATTGTTTCTCGCAAAACTGCATCAACGAATGGCGATGGCGCTTCTTCCAGCACCTTCTGATGGCGTCGCTGGATGGAACATTCGCGCTCGCCGAGATAAATTGTGTTGCCATGTTCATCGGCGAAAATCTGCACTTCGATGTGCCGGGGATTAAGAATCGCTTTTTCTACGTACACTTCGCCATTCCCAAATGCGCGTTCCGCCTCACTCCGAGCAGCCTCCAATGCAGATTTCAATTCCTCCGCCGTATGAACCAGGCGCATTCCCTTCCCTCCGCCGCCAGCCGCTGCCTTGAGCATCACGGGATATCCGATGCCATTCGCAATCCCCATCGCCTCTTCAAACGATGCCAGCGGTTTGAAAGTCCCTGGAACGCAGGGTACGCCGCTTTTTCTCATGTGCTGCCGCGCTTTGGTTTTCGATCCCATCATTCGCATCGCATGCGGAGAGGGACCAATAAATCTCACTCCAGCATTCGCGCAGGCCTCGGCGAAATCAGCATTTTCCGAAAGAAATCCATATCCGGGATGCACCGCATCGGCCCCGCAGCGTTTCGCGACACTCAGGATTTTGTCGATGTTTAAATACGATTCGGCGGCGGCAGGCGCTCCGATCGAAAATGCCTCAGCCGCCATGCGGACGTGAAGCGAGGCGCGGTCGGCATCGGAATATACGGCAATGGATGCGATTCCCATCTCGCGGCACGCGCGAATGACCCTGACCGCAATTTCTCCGCGGTTCGCGATGAGAATCTTCCTGAACATGAGCACCAGGCAACAAGAATAATGACGAACTAAAAAGCCCCTCCATGACGAAGGGGCTTATGAAAACTCACTGCGATGAAATCACTTTTGTTCCGCTCCGGGCGCCGTCGGCTGTTTTTCCGCCTTGGCTTTCTTGGTAGCCATGGTCTTGTTCACCCAGTCGTCGGCAATTTTGTCGTCTGCGGCACGGGCAGCCATGTCTCCGCATTCCAAGTCCGCGCGCTCCCGATAAAGCAGGTTCGTATACGCCATAGCGTCATCGTAATCGGGACGCAAATCCAGCGCCTTTTTCAAATCGTCCAAGCCCTGCTGGATCACTCCCCAATTCTGGTCTCTCAAGCTCTGACAAACTTTCTGGTCCTTTAGAGGTTGGTCCGGCTTAAGTCCGAGCTTGGCTCTTTCTTCCATTCTCGGCTTATAGCTTTGTGTCCAAGCGATTACACCGAGGGTGTAATACGATTCCGGGTCGTTGGGATCAATCTCCAGAGCCTTGTGGTAGTACTGTTTTGCGTCGTCGAATTTCTTTTCCTGAAGGTATAGATACGCAATCCCTTTTACGCTATTTACGCTTTTGGGATCACGCTGCAAAACCTCTTTGAACTGGTCGATGGCCTGTTCCGCCATACGAAGATTATCGGGAGAATCAACTTCGGGGATGTATAGCTGCGTGTAAGCCGTAGCGAGATACAGGCGGGCATTTTGCAGCCCTGGATCAAGCGAAACCGCGTTTTGAAAATGATCAATGGCCGCCTCATATTGCGCGTTTTTATAGGAAGCTACGCCTTTGTTCAGTTGATCGCGAGCCCGCAGCTTGTTACATCCGCTGGAGGATATTACTGCGGCCCCAATCGCCAAAACCGCCGCGAGCCGTACGTTTCTCTTCATCGCTTACGATCCCCCTCCGCCTGATGCAGATAGTCGACACACGTCGGCCCGGGACTTGACCCGGGCCAACCACCGCTGAATATCAAATTGTGCTTATCCGCCAGCTTCAATTTTGGCGGTAATCAGCCCCACTTTGTCTACGCCCGCGGCATGGGCGATGTCAATCACATTTGCGACATCGGCAAAGGGCACGTTGTCGTCTCCCTTTACGAACATCACTTTCTCCGCGCGAGTTTTAAAAATGTCCGTCAGTCTCGCTTGCAACCCATCCCAGGTGGCGTCATCGCCATTAATCTTCAGGCCCGGCTCCTGGCCGCCCCCGTGGTCGATGACCTGCACCACGATGGTGCGGTCGGGAGTGTCGTTCTTAGGCTCATCCTTCTTGGGAGGCTGCGGAACCAGAGCGTCCAATCCCTTCATCTGCGGAGGATTGATTACCATAAAAATGATAAGTAGGACCAACAGAATATCGATGAACGGAGTCACATTCATGCTGGCAGTCGGACCGCCGCCAGAACCGCCAATTGCCATAGCCATATCGATATCTCCTGAAAATTTTTACTGTCCACCGCTTCCAGGCATAGCGCCCGGCGGCACGCCTGGAGGGGTCTGCTTTTTCTGATCGGTGAGCAAGCCGAGCTGGTCAACGCCCGCCGCTCGTACGTTGTCGACTACGCCAACTACCGAAAGATATTTGGCTCGCGCATCGGCACGCACATACACGCGCTTGTCCACCCGGTTTGAGATTCGATCTTTGATCTTATCGGTCAGCTGATCGGCCGGCATTTTGTCGTTACCGAGAAAAACCGAACCGTCTTTCATCACTGCGACGATCAGCGCATCTTCCTTTTCGGCATCGGGCATCGCCTCAGGATTATTCACTTTCGCCAAATCGACGCTTACACCTTTCTGCAACATAGGCGTGATGACCATGAAGATAATCAGAAGAACCAGCATGACGTCCACCATCGGCGTCACGTTGATGTCTGAATTTACCTTGGCCCCTTCGTTTCGTATTGATATTGCCATAGCTTGCTTATCTCCCTGCGCGACTCATCCCTTCGCGCGCAGATACGGCGCCAATTTCTTGGCACCGCATCGTCGAATCCCCTTCCTCAAAAACTACGGTCGCCGCGCTATCCCACGACGCTTCAGGAAGTAGTCGATCAGTTCGCTGGATGAGTTATCCATTTCGACGTCGAAAGCTTCCACTCTTCCGGTCAGGTAGTTGAACATCATGACGGCCGGGATTGCGACCAGCAAACCGATCGCGGTCGTAACCAGGGCCTCGGCGATACCGCCGGCAACTGCGGCGAGACCGGTGGCGTGACTAGTGGACATATCCTGGAACGTGTGCAGAATACCCATCACGGTCCCGAACAGGCCGACGAACGGTGCCGTCGATCCTATGGTCGCCAATCCGCCCAGTCCGCGCTTCAGTTCGGCATGAACGATGGCTTCCGTGCGCTCCAACGCCCGCTTTGACGCTTCAATGGTTTCGCCCGGAATTTCGCCGCTTTCCTGATGCGCCCTGAACTCCATCAGGCCCGCTGTAACGACTTTGGCCAAATGGCTTTTCTTGTTGCGCTCAGCCACTTTAATGGCTTCGTCAATTTTGCCATCGCGCAATGCCCCTGCGACCGCCGGAGCGAAGGAGCGAGACTGCTTTCGCGCGGCGTTGAAGGCCATCCAACGATCAATCATGACTCCAATTGACCATCCAGACATGATGAATAGAAGGATGACGACCGCTCTTGCCACCCATCCCATTGCGCGCCACAAAGATAGTGGATCCCATTGCGGGGCGCCGGTATCCTGAAATAACCAGGTCGCGGTCATCGATACGTGACTGAGAGTATGTGCTGCCAGGTTTGCGACGAACATGAGTTACGTTCCCTCCTCAGAAATCGTTCTGCCTAAGATTTTTCACAGATATCTATTTGAAACTTAACCACCCAGAGTGAAATTCACTGTTACCTGGGTGTCGACCTCAACCGGCTCTCCATTCAGAATGTATGGCTTATACTTCCACTGTTTGACCGCATCAATAGCCGCCGGGACAAGCATCGGGTGGCCGCTTAAAACCTTCAGCCCCTCAATTGAGCCTTCTTTACTGATTACAGCCTGCAGCACCACAGTTCCTTGGATGCGTGCTTGCCTCGCTAAAGCTGGATAACTGGGCTTAACGTCTCTGATTTTCAGTCCCTGGGTGACGCCCATTGAGACTCGTATGCGCTGCGGCGTGGCCACTTTCGGCACGGCTACCGGCGTCGAACTAATGATTCCCCCTATAACGCCGCCGACCTGACCGGGCCCGTTATCGATGCCTCCAACTACCCCCGCAGTCATCGGCGGGGGAGCGGCATCCTCTTTAATCATTTCAATCTTCTTCGGAATTTTCGTCGGGGTCCGCAACTGATCGTTAATGATATTGGTCTGAACCTGTTTCACCACGTGCACCACTGTCGGAGGGGGTGGGGGTGGGGGAGGCGGAGGCGGCGCTACCAGCGACATCATCAGTTGCGCCTTCGGCAAGGCCTCGGTGAATAAGAGAGGAATCAGAACCATGATTCCGATAAGCGCGATTTCAAAAATAAAGGCGACCATGCTGGTCACACCGCGCTTAGTCTTCAACTTGTTACCAGATTCGATTAGGCTGTCTTCAAACATACGGTTTCTCCTGCGCCACACCCGATCTACTATTTAGACACCGTCTGCTTTCCTTTTGCTCCCGGTTTCAAGAAGCATCAGGTAGCCCCCCGTTTTAACTGTTCACACCCGCCTTGGAACTCTTTGCCGGACCAGGTTTGCTCTTGCTTCCCTTATCCGTACCGGCCAGTTGCCTTCCGGTTCCACCCTGGCCTGCTGCCACCACTCCTCTGCCCCGTTGCGAACGCCAATCCTGATACGCGACTAAAATAGGCGCCGCGATGGCGATCGACGAATACGTCCCAATTAAGATGCCGATTACGAGGGCGAGGGAAAACCCATTCAACACCTCGCCTCCAAACAGATAAAGGGCCAAGACGGTAAGGAAGGTCAGGCCCGCCGTCAGAATCGTCCGGCTCAACGTCTGGTTGATGCTGCGATTCACGATATCGGAGAGTTTTTCCCTCCGCATCAACTTCAAATTCTCTCGAATCCGGTCAAAAACCACGATCGTATCGTTATTCGAGTAACCCACCAGGGTTAGAATCGCCGCGATCACCGTCAGCGAGATATCCTTATTCAGCAGCGAAAACGCGCCGACCGTGATCAGCGTATCGTGGAACACCGTTATAACAGCCGCTACACCGTAAATCCATTCGAAGCGGAATGCCAGATAAATCAGCATCCCACCCAGCGAGTAAGCGATTGCCAGCAGCGCCTGCTTCTTGAGCTGCGCGCCAACTTGTGGACCGACAATGTCCACGTTTCGTATCGCAAAGTCAGAAACAAAGAAGCCATCCTGAACGGAAGCGAGAACAGACGGATCGGCGACTCCCTTCAAATCGTCCATCGAGCTGAGCACTCCGCCCTTTTGCTTGTCCTTGTAATCGATGATAGCTTGCGCCTGCGCCGCATAACGCTGGTTGGCGTCGGTGCCAGCGTGCAGTGGGTCTTTATCCATCAAGTAATTGGTAAGTGTCAAGCTGCTTGTGTTATTCAGATCCTGCTTGCCGGCAGGAGCGTTCGTCTCCAGCGCATTGATGATTTGGGTCTTTCCTCGATCAAGCGCTTGTTCACTCGTTTCCTGCAATGCCAAATCAATCAAGACCTCATTGTTGGCGACGGGGCCGAATCGCTGAATTCGCGCGTGATGCAATCCCGCGCGATCAATAGCCGCGCGAATGGCATTGTCGTCAGGATTCTGAGCAAATTTTACTTCGATCAAAGTACCGCCGCGGAAGTCGATTCCTTCCGGAATTCCATGCCAGAACAGCATGGAACACAGTCCCGCCACGCTGAAGACCAGCGAGAAGGCGAGGAAATACCACTTCTTTCCCAGAAAATCAATGTTCGGATTGCGAAAAAATTCCACTCTGCTTTCGTCCTCTTATTCTCGCTTGTACTGCTCTTGCTTGTGTGGCGCGCCACACAACCTTAAATGCTCAATGCCTCTCCGCGTGCCTTGCGGCTGAGAATCCAGTCGAAAATCACTCGCGAAACGAATACCGCCGTGAACAGATTTGCGAACAGACCAAAACTCAAAGTGACTGCAAAGCCTTTCACCGGACCGGTCCCAAAGATGAAAAGAATTGCCGCCGAAACGATGGTGGTGACGTGCGTGTCCACGATGGTGATCCAGGCATGTCCAAATCCCTGTTCCACCGCCGACGGCGGCGTCTTTCCATTCCGCAATTCCTCGCGAATGCGCTCGAAAATCAACACATTCGAATCCACGCCCATGCCGACCGTCAAAATTACGCCAGCAATTCCCGGCAACGTAAGCGTTGCGCTGGTAAAGCCCAAAAATCCAAGCAGGATGACCAGGTTTAATATCAGCGCAATATCGGCATTAATGCCAGCGGCATGATAGTACACCAGCATGAAAATCAGTACCGCGACCATGCCGACCACCGCCGCGCGAACGCCAGCGCGAATTGAATCGCTGCCCAGCGAAGGCCCGACGGTGCGCTCCTCAAGATATTTGATACCCGCCGGCAAAGCGCCGGAGCGCAAGATCATCGACAAATCTTTCGCGCTCTGCTCGTTGAATCCGCCCTCGATCGTGCCAGTATCGTGAATCTGGCTTTTGATCACGGCAACTTCCTGCACTTTGTTGTCCAGCACCACGGCCAGATAATCGCCTACGTGAGCGCCGGTAAACGCCGCGAAACGCCTGCCGCCTTCCCCGGTGAGATTGAACTGGACGGCGGGTTGCCCATTCTCGTTGCGCGTGGAGCTGGCATCGCGCAGGTCGCGCCCCGTTACGGCCGACGCCCGAGAAATGAGATACCACCGCTCGCCATTATCGCCATCGCTTGAACCCACGCTGCGTCCCGGCAAAAGAACCGCATCCGGAGGCAAAACTCCGCCCTTGTCCTGAAGCGCAGCCTGCTCGCTGGGATAAGGTCCACCGAGCGACTGCCGAATTTCCAGCATCGCGGTGGACTGCATAATCTCTTTCACGCGCGCGGGATCGTCCACGCCGGGAAGTTGCACCAGAATCTGATACTCGCCCAGCCCATGCTCCTGAATCGTGGGCTCGGTAACTCCTAACTGATCAATTCGATTGCGGATCGTCTCAATCGCCTGGGTAACAGCGCGGTTCTTGAGTTCTGTGAGCGCCTGCGGCTTCATGGAAACAGTCCACGTATTTTCCGCGCCGGATTTCAAATCGTATTCCGGAAGCCGCTCGTCCACTATGGAGCGCAGATCGGAACTCGCCTCTGGGGGCGCACCCTTGATCAAAATCTCCTCAGGGTGATTGACTGGGTCAGGCTTGCTGATTTCGGCGTAATTGATCTTGTGGGTCCGCAGATCTTCCTTAAGTCGCTCAACCGCATTGTCGGTGTCGACGTTGACCGCATCGTTAACTTGTACCTGGAGAATTAAGTGAGTTCCGCCCTTGAGATCGAGTCCAAGGTGAATACGATTCTGGAGTGAGGCCAATAACCCATGCCCCGACCAGCTTTCAGGCACGCCAAATATGCCATATAAAAATATGAGAAGTATTGCGACTATCGCTGCGAGCTTCCAGCCTAAATTTCTGTTCATAATCGAATTCTTGTGCCCGGCTAAATTTACTTGCTGGTGGTCTCTTCGCCCGAAGTCACCGACGTGACCGACGCCCGGCTGACTTCAAGCCGTAGGTTATCCGGCGGAACTCGCAGATGAATATAATCATCCCGCAGTGCGATGATTGTTCCCCGCACCCCTCCGCTGGTTACGACTTTGTCTCCGGTCTTTAATTCACCCAACATTTGCTGCCACTTCTTCTGCCGCCGCTGCTGCGGCATGATCAGCAGAAAATAAAATATGCCGAAGATGAAAATCAGGGGGGCAAAACCCACCCAACTCAGTCCGCCAGCCTGGAACGCCAATAAACTCATGAAATCGAACCTTATTTTGCGTTAAGAATCCGCAACTGCGCCTGTTTGTACCGCGGGCCTTAATTATTGATCGCGGGATTCGCGCGTGTCAGGCCGGAAATCCATACTACAGAAGAAACGAGGGATGGAGAGCTTTGGATTTAACTGCGACCACTTCCCAAGGCCGAATGAGCCCCTTTCCCCTTTTCACCAGAATACGGTGCACCAGAATCAAGTCCAATAGAATGACGCACCGACCGCATAGTGTCAAGATAGAAGCTGATATTGTGCACGGTATTCAGGACCTGCCCCAAAATTTCGTTAGATGCGTACAAATGCCGCAAATAAGCCCGCGAATAACGGGCGCAAGTGCGGCAGCCGCAGTTGGGGTCGAGGGCGCTCTCATCCGAAGCGTAGCGCGCCTGCTTGATGGATATTCTGCCCTCGGAAGTAAAAAGCAGCCCATGCCTGGCCGCCCGCGTGGGTAAAACGCAATCCATCATATCGACGCCCAACTTGGCGTATTCGACGATTTCTTCCGGAGTTCCTACGCCCATCACATATCGGGGCTTGTCTGTGGGAAGATGCTCCAGCGTCTTTTCAATTATTTCCCGCGTAAGCGCCCGCGGCTCGCCGACGCTAAGCCCGCCAATCGCGTAACCCGGAAAGCCAATCTCAATCGTCCGTTCCGCCGATTCCTTGCGCAAAGCCAGATCCATCCCACCCTGGACAATCCCAAACAAAGCCTGAGTCCGCGTAGGGGTAGACGGGCGCCAGGGAACCTCATGCTTATGCTCTTCAAAATACTTCTTGCTGCGCTCCGCCCAGCGCAACGTCAGTTCCATCGAATTGCGGGTACGAGTGACGTTGGCAGGGTATTCCGTGCACTCATCGAACGCCATAATGATGTCCGCGCCTAAACCAATCTGTGCAGCCATCGCGCTCTCGGGAGTAAAAAAATGACTCGATCCATCCAGATGCGAACGAAACGCGACGCCTTCCTCGGAAACCTTCCGCAATTCGCTCAAGCTGAAAACCTGAAATCCACCAGAATCCGTGAGAATTGCGCGCGGCCAGGACATGAAGCGATGAAGTCCGCCAAGATTTCTGATCTGCTCAATCCCCGGCCGCAAATAAAGATGGTATGTGTTGCTAAGCAGAATCTGCACCGCCAGCTCTTCGAGGATGTCCTGCGAAACACTCTTAACGGAAGCGCAGGTGCCCACCGGCATAAACACCGGCGTTTCGACGCATCCGTGCGGCGTGATCAAGCTCGCCCGGCGTGCCAATCCCCGTGTTGCTTCAATTAAAAAGGTAGCTGACACTGACGTGATTGTAACAATCGCCGTCTACTCGGAATCTCAGGAATACCAAAAAACTGAGAACTGAGAACTGATTTCCACTCGTCCACGTTTTATTCGTCGTCCCGCGAATCCCCCGTGCCTTGCGATACTTCTCAAACCTCGACCGCTTCTTCCTCAGCAAGTAGCTAGCCGAATAGTCTGATCTCTGAGTGTCTGTTTTCCGTTGGGGGCGTTTGTGGCAAAAGGTGTCGGGAATGGGATTTGGAGTAGCGAAGCCGTGGGGAGAATGAGTCAGAATCTTCTCAAGAAAGTTGTAGAAGATGTCGCCAAAGAACCAAGATAGAAGCGACCCAAGGCGCTGCGCCACACAGTTTGCCCGCGTTAACCATCCGATTCAACGGAAAAGGCCACGCCTTCATTTATGCCGGCAATGACCGGATTTTATCCTGAGCGAAGTCGAAGGACTTCCACACACTTTCGCGTGCAGTACAATCGGCCCTGCGGGGCTTAACTTCCGTGTTCGGGATGGCGAACCGGCACCTTTCGCGATTTTTCACCTCCCATAAATATGGTAATACGGGACCATGAAGACTACCCTCGAAATCCCCGATTTCCTGTTCCGGCGCGCAAAGTCTACCGCCGCGCAACTCGGCGTTCCGCTGCGCCAACTGGTCACCGAGGCTCTCCAGGAGAAATTGAAAACCACCTCCCAGGAAAAGCCTTGGATGAAACATCTCGGTAAGCTGAAACCCCTGCATAAGGAGAGAAAGCAAATCGAAAAGCGGGTAGAAGAAGAGTTCGAGCAGATCGACAAGGAAGTCTGGCAATGATTTTTAACGCAATGATTTTCTGGAACTGATTTTCTAAAACTGATTTTCTAAAAAGTGATCCTCGATACAACGCCTTGTCTGCCGCGGCTGACGACGACCCCGGGGTGGTTGCCGTTCTATCCCGCGCCGAACAGATGGTGCTCCCCGTAATTGTGCTCGGAGAGTATCGCCATGGCATCGCCCAGTCGCGCAATCGCGCCAGCTACGAAAACTGGCTTGCAGGACTACTTCATGACTGCATGGTGTTGGACATTCAGGAACCGACCACGCATCATTACGCGGAGATCACCCTCGAACTAAAACGCAAGGGCAAGCCGATTCCAACCAATGACATCTGGATCGCCGCATTATGCCGGCAGCATTCTCTTCCCCTGTTGAGCCGCGATCGCCATTTCGATTTGGTGTCCGGACCAAGCGGATCGATTGGTAGTCACGTGTGGCGGCGGACCAGCTAGGCAACAGCGTACGGTTACCGGCTCTAGAAGGGGATTAGCAGCTTGTCCGGGCCTTCGATTTCGTCTTTGGCCTCTAGGAATTCTTCACTCCACGGTTTGCCCGCGCACTCGGGGCATTCGTCAATCGTGTTGCCAACAGCGAAACAGTGATAGCAGGTTCCTTCGGAGCTGGCGCCAGGAAACTTGTTACATGTCTTGCAAGGCTTGAAGAACTCGCGTTCGAGCTGCCCGGTGCTCGCCCCATAGTTCGCGCTCACACATGATGCACATAATCGTCTCCTGACCGCCCATTTCCTGAGTCCGAGCAAGTCCTTCACGGAGTATTTTTCCTTAGCACCGTCAATATAAACTCCATCGCCCCTCCATGAGCGTCGATATCACTTTATTGCAGGCATCCATCCCAAAACGGTATATACGATGCGTTTTGACCTATGGATCAGGCACGACATCAGCGCTTACTTCGGTGCGGGACCGAGGTGCTCGATGTCGCAGGTTTTAGAGATTTGCTGGAACTCTGCAATGAACTCCGGACTGCCGGGTCGTACGCCACGCTTTAACAGCCCATCGATAGCCGGGAAAAGTTTTTCAAATCCGGCGGGCGCCCCCGATCCAATGAAGTGCACCGGCTTGTCCGTTCGATTTCCTTGCGCATGCGGCACGCCGCGCGGAAGGATGCCGAGTGTCCCCGGCCGGAGTTCATGCCAGTCGCCGTCTATATAAACAGAGAGAATTCCTTCCAGGATGTAGACGTGTTCTTCGGTGAGTCGATGCACATGCAGCGTCGTCATGAATCCTGGGTCTTCGCGAAAGCGTCCTACCCACTGTGCGCCGCCGGTGTCTTCTCCGGTGATCAACAAACGTGCCTCTCCACCTCCGCCCATGTGATAGGTATGGGCCTCGTCGTTTGTGACAAATAGTCCTGTAGCTGTTTTTGCCGTAAGCGTTTGCATCCTACCTCCGTTTCTATGTGATACGGCTACGTTCTCCTAAAGCGGCGTCCTCACACAGGATGCCCTACCACAATTGTAAATCTCATGGAAAACAGGGAAAAGCTCGCGAAAATTCTTTCCCCGTAATTTTATTAATGCCGGCGACAACCGAATTTTTTGCCGAAGCAGATGGGGGAAGTCGGAGCACCCATTGCCTCAAGCACTAAGCGCGCGATGCTCCGCGCTCTTTAGTCGATTTCTCGCGGGTGTTATGCTTGATCTCGTATGAGCACAGCGAAGCATGACGGTGGAGCAACTCCTAAACAAGCTCCCGGATGACTGCTCCGTGGAAGAAATCCAATATCCTTTACGTTCTGGACAAAGTACGGCGGGGATTGGAAGACGGCCGCTTGAATGAAACAATCCCGCAAGAAGTGGTGGAAACCCGCCTCAGCAAATGGCTCACCGAGTCGGCGCGCTGAACCGTTGCAGACTACATCCCGAAAGTTCTGACACTGGCCACCACGGCTTTCTAAACTAACCATTATGGAAGTGAATCTTCGACCCGAAATGGAATCTCGCCTTCAAGAGCTCGCCGCCAAAACCGGGCGTGCGCCGAATGATCTCGTCGAGGAAGCAATGGCCGGATATCTGAAAGAACTGACTGAGGTTCCCGAAATGCTAGATGGTCGCTACAACGACCTCGAAAGCGGCCACGTAAAGCCCGTCGATGGAGAAGAAGCATTCGCCGCTTTGCGACGCAAGAGCAAAAGTGACGCCCGTCGCAGCAGCCAGTCATAGTTAGCCGTTCATAAATGATGCCAGGATTTGTCCTCCACCCGGAGCCGTCACAGAGATTGAGAACATATGGGAATACATCGCTGCCGGTAATCTTGATGCCGCCGACCGGGTTCTTGAAGAGAAGCAATCCACTCCTCGTCACCTTTCCTCACCAAGGACGCATCTGTCCAGACCTAACATCCCAGCCTCCGCGATTTCAATCGTTGCGGGACTATGTGATCGCCTACGCCCCAGGCGAAAAGCCTCTTGTTGTGATCGCAGTCCTTCACGGACGTCGCAACCCGGACACAATCGAAGCACTGCTGCGCGAACGCCGCTGAGACGGCGATTGTCACAACCGAACTTCGCTACCCCGCTATGCCGTTGGCACGACAGCTGGAACACAAGAGGTTCGTCCATCCCGGTCCTCTCGTACTAAGGACAGGTCCGCTCAAATCTCCTGCGCCCACACAGATAGGGACCGAACTTGAGGCGCTTAGCAGGCGTGAGCGCAGCCGGGAGCCTGCTGCCGAAATCCTGAGCGAAGCGCAGCGCAGCCGAAGGATCCGGTGAAGACTACTTCTACCCGGAAGAATATTTCGTTCCAGTCCCGTTACCTCAAGCCGGCGAACGCACCGTGCTCGCATCCTTAGATATTCTCTTCCGCCTACTAGTCACCTACTTGGAAGCGGATAGTAGCTAGTGTGTCCCTTAGGAGGGGGTTGCGCAACACTCTTAACACCGTGACGGTTGAGAAGATCCAGCACCCATGATGCAGGAACCGCTAACATAATTCCCGAGCTTTGCGCCAAGGGAACGCCTTCCAAAGTGCTGAAGAGTGGCGCCGGTTGGGCCTGCACTATCACTCCGGTGACGGTGCCCGTGTCCAATTCAATCACAGGAGAGCCACTGTTACCCTTATTGCCCGATGCGCTAATCTGAAGAAGGTCCCGCTGACCTGCCGGCACTCTTCCCGCATTTGGATTGGTTGTTCTTATGGCGGCAACCGTGCCCAATTGGATCGCTGGGTTCCACGAACCTAACGGAAAACCAGCGATTGCTATGAAATCTCCAACCGAAGCTGGCGCGGCTGAAATCCGCAAGCTTGCAACCGGCTGCTCGGTGCCAGGGTTGTTGTCATCTTGCCAGAACGCTTTGGAGGAAACGTTCGCCTTACACAAAGCTAAATCGTGGGGATCGTCCTTTTCGATGACATCGAATCGTGTTCCTATAACGTGTCCACTTCTTTGGCGCATCCCAATCGTCATTTGCTCTGACTTTGAGTTGTATTGCTCCAAAACGTGCGCAGCGGTAACAAAGTACCCGTCGGCAGTCACAAAAAATCCTGTGCCGACTACTCCCTGGTTAGAAATATTCGCAGACTCTGAGTACCAGACCGAAATCACAGCATACTGGGCGTCATATGACACCTGTTTGAGGCGGCGCTCAATGTTTTGGCCGAGCGCCGATGGCGCAACCAACAGCACCAGAAATAACGCCCTCATGGGAAATTAAGGATAGCAAAATGTCCTCAAGCGAGAACACCGTAACTCTAAGAACCTTCTACAATCTCCGCCCTGGGGTCCCCATCCCGCGTTCTTTGCGTGATCGGGTGGAGGATACGATAAGCCGACACCGGGGCCCCCGACACGCGCGCTTTTCGCGCGACGGGGTGGGACATCGAGGTGCCAAACCGGAGCGTCGATATGAACTTGAGGCGTTTTCGCGAGCGTCTGAGCCGCGAGCCGAAATCCTGAGCGCAGCCGAAGGATCTCTCTTGGCTCCGATCAGCCTGTTATCCCCGGCGTACCTTTTATCCGTTGAGCGATGGCCCTTCCATGCAGCCGGGGTCCCCGTCCCGCGCGCTTTTCGCGGGATGGGGTGGGATAACCACCGGATCACTAACTCGAGGCGCTTTCGCGGCGTCCGAGCCGCGAGCCGAAATCCTGAGCGCTGCCGAATGGAGCCTACTTTCGTATCTGCTCGACTTGTAGGTCTCGCAGTTAACCACGCGTATGCGTTTGGAGGGTAACCTCTGGCGGCAATGCGCAACGCACCCAGAGTTGAGCAATACTGGTACCGTGAACGTTCCCACAAGCTTGATGATCACTATTCTGGCTTCCGCTGCCACCGCCGCCGTGGTCACAGGGGTGTTTGCCCTTCTCGCTCAGAGGCTTGAACGGAGCACACGGCGAAAGGAAGTGATCTTCGCGAAGTCGGTCGAACTAGCCAAGGCGAACCGCGATTTCGTCCATGCAGTGGCGAAAGACATGGGCGGCGGGACGATTCACGACTATGCAGTCTATGCAGAGATGTACTACTGGCTGCTGACCGAATTGCACGACAGGGGCAGGTTGCCGGAGAACTGGCGAGCTGACATCAAGACAAAGTTTGGGGAATTGTAGCCGGGGCGCGGGGCCTCTGGCCTACGTCAGTGTTTCGTCGTCCCAGCGAGCAGGATGAGAGTCAGCCAAAAGAACCATTTACTGAAGCTTTTCCACTCCCCCTTCCTGCCTCGCAGTACGAAGGCAACGAGGAAGGAGAAGAGCATGAGGACTATCATGCGGGCAAGCCCCGCTCCTATATCCCCCGCCTGCATCACTGGAAGATTGTCCATAAAGCAGATTAAGATCGTCAGTCCCATGTATGTCCAGTTCAATTTGGTTTTCACTTGGACACCTGGTTCAATACTATCGGGTGTAAAATGCCCTTCTGTGTTCATTGCCATCGCCCTGAAATCTCCTGTGCCCGCAGTATAGACGCGAGGGTAGATCAAATTATTCCCGGTGGAATTCCGAGTCGTCAGTCCACACTTCTAATCCCGGCTTCTCGCCGTCAAGCATCCTGATTCTCACCAATCGGGCCCAAGGTGTATGTGGGTATTGTGCCTTCTGTATTCCCGTTGGGGTGGCATAGTTAAGCACAATCGCATGCGTATCTTTCTGAACTGACTTTATCCGGTTCTCGTCAAAAAGCTGTACAAGTAACTTCCTTCCGGCTTGCGGATCGCCATTTGCGTCCAACAGTGCGGCGCGATAGAACTCCAGCATGGCACTCAGTTCTTTGGCGACCACAGCAACCTGCCTCCCCGAAATAAATACTTTGTCATTGGGTGTCCAGCGATGCTCCACGTTATTAGAGGAAGCCGACACTGTCCCCAACAAAAGAATCAGAAATACCGCAACGGTTCTCGGCGATGCGCAGAAATCGAACCCGACAGCTCCTTGTTCTGCTGCTGTAGTAGTTGCTACATACCCATCCATCGTTTCGGCACACCCGATTCCCATAAAGCCCCTTCTTGAATTTGGATTACAGAATCCCCGATCAAGACTCCCACCAACCACCACCCTATGGTGCTCTTGTTGCCGCACCCTTCTTCCTAAACTCCAAGCATTGGCCGGTCACTGTTTTATTTCCGACCGTTTCAACAAATTTCTTCGTGGAGCGCCGAATGATAAGCCAGTGATTGCCCGAGTAGCTTTCGTCCATCTTAACCTCTGCTTGATCTATCGTTAGACTGCAGATCTCTCTGCTATCTCTGCCAGTACAGCTCCCGTAAAAGTATAGGTCGGACTCCGAAATTACTGGTTTGTTAGACGCGTAATGTGCATGCATTGCCCGCCAATCGTCGAGATCACGCCCACCACGAAAAACCAAAGTCTGGTCTGCCATGTCCCCTTCGAAGAATTGAACTGTAGCTCCTCCGGCTGCGTGTAGAGAGACATCGACACCACTAGCCCAATCCTCCACGTATACTTTGCCTTCTTTATCTCTGTCAGGGAGCCAATCGGACCAATCTGGAGAATCAAAAGCAACCGTAAAGAAACGGTCTTTCCTTGGGCTAAAGCAGACGAAAGCAGTTCGTTTGGCCAGGGCCTCTAGAATATCGGGGTCTTTGGCAGCCCGCATCTCTAGGAACGATCTACAGGCTGACCGCGAGGCCGTCGCGGGACACGTCGAATCCTGGCCGAAGGCGGACAGTGTAAGGACCAGAACCGCGGAAATTGGGCTGCATATACGCAAGGCGTTGCTCAGTGTTTTCTCGCGCTTGCAGCAGTGTCACTCTTAGCGTCTGTCGAGTGGCATGGGAAACCGTCGCCCAGCGCACGATATCTGCCGAATCTTTGTCTTTAAGTTCAGGATGGGCCTTCACAAAATTCACCGTTAGCTCCGTGATCTTGCGAAGAGAGGCGCCATCCGGAGGACAGAAATCTACTCCTCCGGTTAGATTTTCGTAGACGCCTTTCATCAGGCCAGCACAGTAGCCCAAATCAAACGATTCCCGATGCGTTTTAGTTTTGCGGGGATGCAAATAGATCACTTCCAACGCGGTTGAACAGGCTCTCTGCACAGCTGCTCCCGTGTCGTCTGACAGTACAGCGGTAGTAAGTTTTTGCCCAAACGCCGCCGCTCGCGCCGATCATAAATGTAACTAGAAAGGTGAAGCGTTTCATCGCAATTTCCTGTGGTCGCCGAAAAGCTGCGCACAGAATACTTTGAATTTGGATGTAGGGCATGTTACGCAGGTAATCGATGTCCCCGGGCAAGATACGCCGATGCGCCGTCGGATCTCAAAGGATTATTGAACAACATGACTGCCGTAATTAGCTCCGCCCCAGACTGCGTTATTAAACTCTCTAAGGGTGAAAATAGGAGAACTTACGTATGAACCAACAGCAAATCGCGCTGCTCACAGAGACCTTGCTGAAGACGGCTTTCGCATTCGTCGCAGTGGGAGTCGCGATACGTGCATGGATACTGAGGCCGCTACGCAATAGGCGCGATGCTGAGAAAAAAGCATCCTTCGTCAAAGTCAGGGCCGACAAAAGCATCCATGGAGAGTTCTAGCAGAGATAGGCCGGGTTTGAGCTGTTATCCCATCGGAGGAGACACGATGCAATACGTAAAGACTAGCGGAATTGGGCACGGTTTCACCGATAACAAAGACGAGGCGATCCACTTCGAAACGGTTTCCCAAGCACAGAGGAAGAGAGACAGCCTCGCGTCGCAATTCCCTAACTACAAATGGGAAGTGACTACCGAGTCGGCGGCATCTTACTTAGTGGTCCACCCTAAGTGACAACTTCTGCGCTTTGCGAAACAGGAAAAGGCCAACCATGTTTCCATGATTGGCCTTTACTAATGCCGGCAACGACCTACTCTCCCACACACTTTCGCGTGCAGTACAATCGGCCCTGCGGGGCTTAACTTCCGTGTTCGGGATGGGAACGGGTGGAATCCGCGCATATTTTCGCGAGATTTATGCTCTAATATGGAAATCATGGGCACAGCAAAACACGATGTTGAACAACTGCTCAACAGGCTTCCGGATGACTGTTCTGTCGAAGATATCCAATACCACCTTTACGTTCTCGACAAAGTACGACGCGGTCTGGAAGACGCCCGCGTGAATGGGACCATGCCGCAGGAAGAGGTGGAGATTCGCCTCAGCAAATGGCTCACCGAATAGTCTGGGCGCGGCGAGCCTTGCAGGACCTCCAAGCTATTGCCAACTACATCGCCCTCGACTCTGCCGCCTACGCCAACACCGTTGTCAGAAGTGTTGTGAATCAAACTAAGACGCTCGCGAATTTTCCTCGTGCAGGTCGTAAAGTTCCGGAGTTAGAGGACGAAGACATTCGAGAAGTGTCTGATACAGCTACCGCATCATTTATCGGTTGCAGCAAGACGAAGTCTTAATTACAGCCGTAATCCATGGCAAGCGCATTTTGCAGTAACCTCCCAAAGGAAAGGACAACCATGTTTCCATGATTGGCCTTTATTTAATGCCGGCAACGACCTACTCTCCCACACACTTTCGCGTGCAGTACAATCGGCCTGCGGGCCTTACTTTGAAGCGTTTTCGCGGCGCCTGAGCCGCGAACCGGAATCCTGAGCAAAGCGCAACGAAGTCGAAGGATCCACCTCCGCAGTGTCGCTTACTGTTGTAATGTTGCACTTGCAAGCGTGATGCCAGAAATTGGATACTTGGAGGTCCAATGAAGCAGACAATTATCGCGTTGATTTTAGCGTGCTCTGCTTCTGCGTTAGCCCAAAACCTGGAGGTTAAGATAATTGATCGCCGAGATAATGAAACCGGATACACGTACTTCGTGCCTGGCCACTTCAGCTCGCAGTCCGATTCATACGCGAACTGTAACGGCAGCGACACGAATGTGAATTGTAGTGGCTCGACGACGACCAACGGGTACACTACACCCGCCCATCAGATCTCATATCAAGTACGCGGAGCCACCTTTTCTCTTCAATTACCGGACGGTCGAGTGGCCGTTGTTAATTGCGAAGGGAAGTTCGCCGAGCATTTCGCGGGTCCCGCCGGAAATCATAGGAGTTGTCGTCAGCCTATTGTCGACACAATTCATGCCGATTTTCACGGAGACAAGGCAAAACTGGAGTGGGTCGTCAGTCTAGACGGCAAGAAAAAAGCAACCGAGACATATAAGGTGCTTGGCATCCTAGACAAACCCAAAACCAATTAGGTATCAGAACACGTTAAGATCCAATAGGAAAAGGCCACGCTCATTTCTGAACGTGGCCTTTATTTATGCCGGCAACGACCTACTCTCCCACACACTTTCGCGTGCAGTACAATCGGCCCTGCGGGGCTTAACTTCCGTGTTCGGGATGCCTATGCTGGGAAGTCAACTTCTACATAGCTACCAGGTACAGCCGCATTAACCGCGTCCACCACTCGCTGAACGTGCGGACGTAGGCTGGGCCA
The DNA here is from genome assembly GCA_963849315.1 of uncultured Acidobacteriaceae bacterium. Taxonomy (GTDB): domain Bacteria; phylum Acidobacteriota; class Terriglobia; order Terriglobales; family Acidobacteriaceae; genus PALSA-188. The sequence goes on from CAWKGT010000003.1 coordinate 683,496, forward strand.
TTGTTGCAGTCCGAGAACCACGACCGCGATTTTGCGGTTCTCAAGATTCTGCTGGTAGCGAATGTTCTTGTCTGTCGTCATCAGCACTTCGAATCCTGCTTCTTCCGCGGCTGTGAGCAATTCACCATTTTTGAGCGTTTCCCAGCCTTGTTGCGCGGCCGTGCGCACGTCGTGTCCTACAAGATGTTGGCGAATCGGAACGGGCGTCGCTTGATCAAAAAGGACGAGCATCCTAAACGAACCTACGGAGTATAGGCGGGCGCTTCATCCAAACTGCGGGCGGCAAATTCGATAACGGCTTTGACCTGTTCGCGGTCGAGGCCGTCGTACCACTCCATAATGTTATCGATATTGGCTCCGGCCTCAAGATTCTCGAAGATAGCGGACACGGGCATGCGGGTGCCTCTTAGAACCCAGGCACCGCTCACCTTGCCGGGAACGCTCTCCACCGCCGAACACTGCGACCAATCGAGTGTGGCCATATGCAAGAACCTCTTTTAAGAATAGTTGCACACGGCTCCAAGAATCAATAGCGGAGTGCAAAGATCAAAGTCAAAGGCAGCGGACAGGAGTGTCCGCTCCACACGCCCAAAGGAAAAGGCCAACCATGTTTCCATGATTGGCCTTTATTTTAATGCCGGCAACGACCTACTCTCCCACACACTTTCGCGTGCAGTACAATCGGCCCTGCGGGGCTTAACTTCCGTGTTCGGGATGGGAACGGGTGGATCCCCCGCGGTAAGATCACCGACAAGTCAGAGCTGTCAGCTATCAGCCGTCAGCCTTCAGCTATTTGTGCTGGGCTGACGTTTTGTGCTGATGGACAGCAAACTTTTTTAGCAATCAGCAATCAGCCAAACCCAAAGCAGATTCCTCCGGGCTGCGCCCTTTCGGAATGACAAGGCTTTTTGCTGAATGCTAAGTGCTGACTGCTTTGTCCTAAATTTTCAAAGAACTTCCCTCGACTCTGACCGAGGACGATTCCTCACAACTGAATAGATTGGGTATTACTTTAATCGACAAGACTCGAAAATCCGTCGGCGCACAACCATCACTCACTTGTTTTCATTCTCGTCCAAGTTCTGACGAGGTTTCTGAAAACGCTGTCGCTTTCTTAACAGTTTCGAACTGAAAGCTCACAGCTGATTGCTGATGGCTGTCACTGCACCGAGTAAATTTTATGGTCAAGCCGAACGGGCGATTAGTACGGGTAAGCTTCACACATTACTGCGCTTTCACCTCCCGCCTATCAACCAGGTAGTCTTCCTGGGCCCTTCTTATCCCTTACGGGTTGGGAGATCTCATCTTGGGGTGTGCTTCCCGCTTATATGCATTCAGCGGTTATCACGACCGAACTTCGCTACCCAGCTATGCCGTTGGCACGACAGCTGGAACACAAGAGGTTCGTCCATCCCGGTCCTCTCGTACTAAGGACAGGTCCCCTCAAATCTCCTGCGCCCACAACAGATAGGGACCGAACTGTCTCGCGACGTTCTGAACCCAGCTCACGTACCGCTTTAATAGGCGAACAGCCTAACCCTTGGAACCTTCTACAGCTCCAGGATGCGATGAGCCGACATCGAGGTGCCAAACCGGAGCGTCGATATGAACTCTTGGCTCCGATCAGCCTGTTATCCCCGGCGTACCTTTTATCCGTTGAGCGATGGCCCTTCCATGCAGAACCACCGGATCACTAACGCCTACTTTCGTATCTGCTCGACTTGTAGGTCTCGCAGTTAACCACGCTTATGCGTTTGCACTCGTCGGCTGATTTCCAAACAGCCTGAGCGTAGCTTCGCGCGCCTCCGTTACCGTTTAGGAGGCGACCGCCCCAGTCAAACTACCCGCCTTACTATGTCCCTCTCCCAGTTTATGGGAGTAGGTTAGAACCACAGAACTCGCAGGGTGGTATCTCACCGGTGGCTCCTCCAAGCCCGAGAGCCTGGAATCAAAGCCTCCCACCTATCCTGCGCAGCAAGTGCCATAGTTCATAGTAAAGGTGTAGTAAAGGTGCACGGGGTCTTTCCGTCTAGTTGCGGGCAACCGGCATCTTCACCGGCACTACAAGTTCGCCGTGTCAGTCGGCAAGACAGTCGCACTTTCGTTACGCCATTCGTGCAGGTCGGAACTTACCCGACAAGGAATTTCGCTACCTTAGGACCGTTATAGTTACGGCCGCCGTTCACTGGGGCTTCAGTTCAAAGCTTCGCCTTGCGGCTAACCTCTCCCTTTAACCTTCCAGCACCGGGCAGGCGTCAGCCCCTATACGTCGTTTTCGACTTTGCAGAGACCTGTGTTTTTGTTAAACAGTCGCAGTGCGCATTTCTCTGCGGCCTCTTCGGGCTATGAACCCTAGTGAGGCACCCCTTCTCCCGAAGTTACGGGGTTAATTTGCCGAGTTCCTTACCAACTGTTCTCACGAGCGCCTTTGGATATTCTCCTCGTCTACCTGTGTCGGTTTGAGGTACGGTTCCCTTATTTTCTCCTTAGAGGTTTTTCTTGGCAGTGTGGAATCGGCAGCTTTCACCCATACGGGTTACTGCTTTGCACCTCAGTGATAACTCTCCGGCGGATTTGCCTACCGAAGACACCTTACGCGCATCGACCGTTATAGCCATATGACGGCCTGCTTATCCTACTGCGTCACCCCATCGTGATAACGAATACAAGGGAGGTCCGGAATATTAACCGGATGTCCATCAGCTACGCCTTTCGGCCTCGCCTTAGGGACCGCCTGACCCTGAGCGGATTAACCTTTCTCAGGAAACCTTAGACTTTCGGCGCGGAGGGTTCCCACCTCCGTTATCGCTACTTATGCCGGCAGGGTCTCTTCTCAACCGTCCACCAGTCTTCTCAGTCTGGCTTCAAACTGTTGAGAATGCTCTCCTACCACGCATTGACGTTAATCAATGCATTCGCTGCTTCGGTACCAAGCTTGAGCCCCGTTATATTGTCGGCACCGGACCGCTTGACCAGTGAGCTATTACGCTTTCTTTAAAGGATGGCTGCTTCTAAGCCAACCTCCTGGCTGTCTGGGCGTTCCGACTTCCTTTCCCACTTAGCTTGAATTTGGGGACCTTAGCAGGCGATCTGGACTGTTTTCCTCTCGACGACGAAGCTTAGCCCCCGCCGTCTGACTCCCGAATTGGTTGTTCTATGGCATTCGAAGTTTGGTTGGATTCTGTAAGCTGGAAAGCCCCATAGTCCATCCAGGTCTCTACCACCACGACAAATCATTCGAGGCTAGCCCTAAAGCTATTTCGGAGAGAACGAGCTATCACGGAATTTGATTAGCCTTTCACCCCTACCCTCAGCTCATCGGAGCTTTTTTCAACAAACACCCGTTCGGCCCTCCATTAGGTTTTACCCTAACTTCAGCCTGGCCAAGGGTAGATCATCCCGCTTCGCGTCTATTCCTGCCAACTATGTCGCCCTATTAGGACTCGCTTTCGCTACGGCTCGCTTTCGCTTAACCTTGCTGACAAGAATAACTAGCCGGCTCATTATGCAATAGGCACGCGGTCAGACTTTCGGCTTGCGCCGCATAGTCCTCCCACCGTTTGTAGGCACACGGTTTCAGGTACTATTTCACTCCCCTCGCAGGGGTTCTTTTCGCCTTTCCCTCACGGTACTGGTTCACTATCGGTCAGAAGCTAGTATTTAGCCTTACGGGATGGTCCCCGTAGCTTCCCGCAAGGTTTCACGTGCCCCGCGGTACTCAGGTATCTCATTCGAGTCCAGTTCGTTTTCGCCTACGTGGCTATCACACTCTATGGCCCCTCTTTCCAGAGGGCTTCGACTAACGACTGGATTGTTAACTCTACTGTTTGAGACCCTACAACCCCGGCCACACCCGAAGGTATGACTGGTTTAGGCTAGTTCCGATTTCGCTCGCCACTACTTTCGGAATCGAGGTTTCTTTATTTTCCTCCAGGTACTGAGATGGTTCACTTCCCTGGGTTCGCTCGTTCCCAACTATGTATTCATTGGGACGTACTAGAGTTT
>CAWKGT010000003.1:692500-848731 GCA_963849315.1 uncultured Acidobacteriaceae bacterium
CATTTCTAACGCCATCCAATCCTGTCAATCTCCCTCTTCAGGCGGCCGTTTCTGCTCAGCCCGTTGAAAACTTTCCGCTCGTGATTACGGCTACGGACAATTCGAATAACAGCAATATTGCGATACTTCCGGTGTCAGTAAGCGTGCCATTTCAGTCCAGCTCCGCAGCGACACGGAGTACGTTTGCGCGAACTGATCAAAGTCCTTCGGGCGCCGTATACGACCCGTCACGGAAATTATTGTTTGTCAGTGTGGAAACTTTGAATGAGGTAGTAGTATTTTCATCTTTAGACGGCCACCGGGTTGCGTCTATCCCGGTGATGTACCCGGGGGTACTAGATGAGTCAGCAGATGGCAGCGCGGTATATGTAGTCAGCCTATTCGCTTCATTCATTACTACTATTGATCCGAATCTTTTCCAAGTAATAAAGCAGACCAACGTCCCACAATCACAATCGTCGTTTGAAATCGCGACACTCGCAACCGGAGACGTATTGATTTTCAGCCCTGGCGCAGCCCCCCTGTACCTGTGGAATCCAACTACGGGTAGCTTCAAGATCGTCGGTACATTCTTAGATGGCGGGATGGCACGGAGTGCGGATCGTTCCAAAGTTCTTCTATATCAGGAGAACTCAACCGGGATAGTAGCCAGTCTATACGACGTCGCCAGTCAAAGTATTACTTCAAGTGGAACTTTGGATGGAGTTGGTCAAATAGCAATCAGCCCGAACGGCTCGCAGATTATTGGTTTTGGCTTGGCGGAATCACCGACTACTTTCCTTGATGACAGATTCAATATCCTCGGTTCAGTATCGCTAGGTCTTTTTCCGATTTCACAGTTGGTTTATAGCTTAGATGGAAGGCGAGTATATGCGATTGGAGTTGACGCCTTCGCCGGAAATGTCGTGGCGGTGCTGGATGCCGGAACATTCTCCATGATTGGCATCGTACCTGGCTTCAGTTTTGGGTCTACTGTGCTCTTCTCTGGAGAGTTGCTTCCTCCTTTAGTCGTCGATGAAACGAATATGCTATTTGGGGCGGCATTTGGAGGGATGGAATATCTAGATGTCAGCTCGCCTGGATTCATAAGCGTCCCTGTATTCGCGGGAAACTTTTTCCAGCCAACGCTGGTGAACGTTAACGAACCGACGCAAGTGCAACTTACTGGCGCAGGATTCTCTTCCTCGTCGCAATACGCTGCTTACTTCGGCGCGCCCCCAGCCTCTTCGCTAAGCCGACAAGGGACAGGCATTACTGTCACTTCCTCCTCGGTGATGAACTTGGAAGCTCCGCCGGGGGTTTCTACCGGGCCCGCAAACGTCACTTTGACGCGTTCGGATGGCTTTTTCCAAGTAATGCCTGAGGCGGTGAGCTACGGGCCGTCGATACTAATGGTGGACCCAAATTCAGGATCGGCGGCGGGCGGCGATTCCCTCGACATTGTTGGGTTCGGCTTCGACGGATCAAATGTGCAGGTCACGATTGGGGGAAAACCGGCACCCGTAACTCAAGTGACGGGTGCGGTACCGGATAAGCAGTTTCCAACAGAAATCATCACGGCAAAAACGCCGGCAGGGACGGGTAATGCAGATGTGGTAGTAACTACAGGCGCGGGGTCCGCGACTGTGAAGGCCGGCTTTCAGTATCTGTCCTCGTTGAACTCTTACCCGATCACTGGAGCACTTGACGACATCGTATACGACCAGCCCCGGCAGCGTCTTTACTTAAGCAACAGCGATCACAATCGGGTAGAGATTTTCGACCTCGCCGCACACAGATATATCGCGCCCATCGTGGTCGGCAATGAACCGGCTGGCCTTGCCCTGACCCCGGACGGTACCCTCCTGGCGGTAGTCAACTCAGGTGATGGTACGGTATCAGTGATTGATCTGGCTACGGCGCAAGTGGTCTCGACTTGGAGCGCCCTAAATCAAGAAGAGTTGACGGATCAAAGCCTTGGAAGCCAGGCTTTGACGATAACCCCCGCCCTTGGACATCGTGTGCTCGTTAACGTTTATTATCAATTCTTGCTGTATGCTGGCGCGATTCATTCGCTCAATCTCGATACGGGCAGTTTATCTTGCTCGGGAGCTGCGTGGTGCACGAATGGCACGGACGTGTCTGGGTATACTCTTGCCGCAATGGCCTCCATACCAGATGGCAGCAAGGTATTTCTTGCGGATACGACGGGTGGTTCTGTTGGCATTCTCGACCTGAACGCCAACACCTTGACCAAGGGTTTCTCCGGCGACTTTTCCGATGCGGCTGCGGATCAAGATGCAAATGTTTTCGCGGCCTCGCTCGGCATATCTGATGCTCAGGCTTCACGGATTAACATACTGGCCTATGAACCCTATGCGGCGTCCAGCGATGTGCGGTTTGCAAGCGTAGCGGGCGAGAAGCTAAATCCGTCGGGAAGTTTATTATTTATCCCGCAAGCTACTGGCGTTGACATCTTTGATGTTCACACCGGGCGGCTAGTACAACATGTAACGCTGCCGGAATCGATCCCTTTCGATCTGGGAGGCTTGGCACTGGACGAGTCCGGCACACAGATGTTCCTGATCTCCAATTCCGGGATACTTATTGCAACGCTTCTTGACGACCCGCTCAGCCTCGCTTCCGTTGATCCTCAGACAGGGCCGCCGGGGACTCTAGTAACGCTGAGGGGTAGTGGTTATACACAGGGATCCTCAGTCACTTTCGGTTCAGCGCCGACTATTAGTACATTCGTGGATGGGAACACACTTTCAGCAACAGTCCCATCATTACCTTCGGGGGCGGTTCGAGTCACGATTATGAACCCCGGTGGCGCCGCATATAGCTTTGACGGATCTTTCACGGTGCAATAGAAAACCTTTCCGGCTAAGAATTATAGGGATGAAAGTATAGTTTTGTTTCGCAATTTTCTGCCAGTCGTGAATCTTTCCCGAACCCTTTGGCGGCGGCTGAAGCGCGCCCTTTCAATGCTCGTTCAGGCATCTCGCCGGGCGAGGGGGTCCGCGCCACACAATCAACCGCCGCACCATCGGCTCAAGGGTCGCGGACAGAGTGTCCGCGCCACATTAAATCTGCTGGATCGGACAGCCGAGGGCGGCTGCCCCTACGTGAGCAATGATGGTGCGGGAAAGGAGATTCCCTTCGGCTTCGCTCAGGGCAGGCTCTCCGAGCTCTGCCCGTTTGATTGCATAACGACGTTGGCTGGCGCAGCGAGTAGATTGGTATGAGATGAACAGACCAAGGCTCGTGAGAGGAGCCAACGTCAATGTTGATTATAGGATGTGATTTTCATCCTGGTTTTCAGCAGGTCGCGATCTTTGACAACCGAACGGGAGAGATTCAGGAGAAACGGTTAGCGGCACCGGGAAGAGGCGGAGCAGTTTTATCGGTCGCTGGCGGGCCGCGGTTCGGGTGGGGATGGAGGCGTGCGGGCACTATCCGTGGTTCGAGCGGTTGCTGGAGGAGTTGGGAATCGAGCTGTGGCTGGGGGATGCAGCGAAGATTCGAGCTGCGGTGGTGCGCAAACAGAAGACGGATCGGCGGGACGCGCTGCAGATCTTGCAGTTGCTGATCGAAGAACGGTTTCCGCGGATCTGGGTGCCGAGTCTGGAGGTGCGGGACGTGCGGCAGTTGCTGGTGCATCGGCACAAGCAAGTGCAGTCGCGGACGCGAATCAAGAACCAGCTGCAGGCCTGGCGTTGAGCTGCGGGAGTGCAGAAGAAGCGCAAGCTGTGGACGAAGGCGGGGCGCGCGGAATTGGAGCAGTTGCCCTTGCTGCCGTACGCGGCGGAGCGGCGCAAGCGGTTGCTGGAATCGCTGGACGGCATGGAAGCGGAGATCGGCGAACTGGACCGGCGGGTGGCGGAAGAAGCGGGAAGGCGGCCGGAGGCAGTGCGATTGATGACGCATCCGGGAGTGGGTCCGGTGACGGCGTTAGCGATGGCGCTGACGCTGGGTCCGGCGGAACGATTCGAATCGGCGAAACAGGTGGGCAGTTATTTTGGCCTGATTCCGAGTGAAGATTCCAGCGGCGGAAAACAGCGGCTGGGCAAGAATCAGCAAACAGGGCAGCTCGTTTCTGCGCTTTTTGCTGGTGGAAGCGGGACAGTCAGCGGCGCGGCTACGATCCGCAACTGAAACGCTTCTATCGCCGCCTGGCGCTGCGCAAGAATCGCAGCGTCGCCAAGGTGGCAGTGGCCAGAAAGTTGGCCACGCGGTTGTACCTGATGTTGCGCGAAGAGTGGACGTACGCGCAACTATGTCAGGCCGTCATGCAGGTGAGCCCGAGTCATTCCGTGGTCGAGAAACAGAAACCGACCGTTTGAGTGGGCAGCCTGCCTCCCTGAAGCGCAGGGAGATCGAAGTGATAATCATGGGAGCAAGTCCCGAAGAGATGGATGGTGGGACCTGAGGTCCCGCTGCAGGATTAAATAGAGTGACGAGCTTGGTCTGGAATCAAAACCTTCTACGAGAGCGAAATGGCGCTGCCCAAGGCGTCCACGCCGAAGTGTCGCCAATATCCTCTTGACTGCGCACAGTGTCGTTAGAGACGGAATGACAATGCTTTCGAGAGTGTCAGAAGCGGGGCGGCGGCGCCCGCGCCACACCGGCGAAAACGAAGGTCGAAGGCCGCGGACAGGAGTGTCCGCGCTACACGGGCGACAAAGTCCCCACTCAAGCCAAAAGAGGGCTTGAATGGGGACCCGGCTGGGTGAATCTTTTTCCTGCTTTTTTGGCACGGATGAAGCCGTGCCCTATCGCAAAGCGCTGTTTTCCGAACCGCTGGGGTCGTGCCCTTCCAACGATTTCGCGGGCGGGGGCACCCGCGCCACACTGGCAAGGTCAAAGGCCGCGGACAGGAGTGTCCGCGCCACATTACTTCGGGACAATCCCAATTCTCGTCAAGATAAAAGGTTAGGTTAGGCAGCTTTCTTGACGGGGCGTCCGAGCTCCCACTCGATGGCTTCTTCGATTTCCGCCACGGGTCGACCATAGCTTTTTGCGATTGAGGGGACCGAATCGCCGCCACGGAAGCGGCTAGCAAGGAATCCGGTGGTTAGCCTCGAATCTTTTAAGACGGGAAGGCCAAAGCAGACGGCGGGATCGATCTCCACGGTTTGGGGCGGGGCTTCCTTGTTCATTAGCTGCTCCCGCTTGGTGTTAGGAAATATGCGGACGGCCACGCCGAGGGAATTTCTTTCGACACGGTGCAGGTACGCGCCAACTACCTCCTCTATTTCATACTGGCCCCACAGGGACGCGTTGAGAGCCTGCCATTCTTATAGAAGTGAACGTTCTTGCCTTCGGTGCGGATGTCGTAATCGGCCAGCGGATGCCGCGAGCGTTCGGTGCTGAGAAGAAAGTTAACAGCGGTTCGAATGCGAGAGGTGTGCACGCCGTGAATTTTGCGGAGTCCTTCAAGCACGTACAGCTCAACCAGGTTCTTGAAAGACAACAATGGAGGCTCGTGCGAAGCCAGAGAGACTAATTGATTCGGCTCCTCGGTCCAGCAGGCGAGAGTTGAAGGCGGCACGTGGAAGTACCGGACTGCTTCCATTGGGGAGTAGTTCGGAAGTCCAACACATTGGCTTGAATCTTTCGCATTCGAGGACGGGCAAGCATAAAGCAATCCTTGTAACTATGTCGTCACACATCTTCTGGGAACGAAAGATGAAAAAGGTAAGCAGGGACGCAATGGGTTGGATGTGGCGATTCGGAATGAGATAATCGATTCACCTTGACGGGGTGCTTTAAGATGGCAGCGCTTTCTGCGCTGCGTGAGTCTTTTCCTACTTTTTTGGCACGGCTGAAGCCCGTGCCCTTTCAAAGCTGCTTCAACCCGCGAGGCGAGGCCGCACGAGCCATAAGGCAAATATCATTCGGAATAAGGTCAAAGGCCGCGGACAGGAGTGTCCGCGCTACACGGGCGACAAAATCCCCACTCAAGCCAAAAGAGGGCTCGAATGGGGCACCCGCGTTCAGACATTTCTAACATTTCGCGGGCGGCGGCGCCCGCGCCACACCGGCGAAAACCATGGTCAAAGGCCGCGGACAGGAGTGTCCGCGCTACACGGGAGACAAAATCCCCACTCAAGCCAAAAGAGGGCTTGAATGGGGCACCCGGCTGCGTGAATCTTTTCCTGCCTTTTTTTGGCACGGCTGAGGCCCGCGCACATTCAAGGCCCGCGGGCGGCGGCGCCCGCGCCACATCGGCGAAAACCATGGTCGAAGGCCGCGGACAGGAGTGTCCGCGCTACACGGGCGACAAAGTCCCCACTCAAGCCAAAAGAGGGCTTGAATGGGGCACCCGCGTTCAGGCATTTCGAACATTTCGCGGGCGGCGGCGCCCGCGCCACACCGGCGAAAACCAAGGTCAAAGGCCGCGGACAGGAGTGTCCGCGCCACATTAAACCGGATCGAGCTTGCTCGATTGGACAGCCGAGGGCGGCTGTCCCTACGAGGGGCGGTGGTGTTGCGCGCGGCCGGTGGCGCGAAAGCAGGTCCCTCCACTTTGGTCGGGATGACGGTTTAAATCGGGCAGGCGGCTGGCTAGGAAGCTGTGGTTTTGATACGCATGAGACTTTGAGTTGCCCGATCCGGAATCCCGTTAGATATCACCTTCCACGGTGAAGTGCAAAATTCTTGTCAAGAGGCCTTCTGAGTGCGATTTCCTCTAACTTGCTCATCCTGTTCGGAATATAAAGTTTGGGAACGTGGCGCAATTGGCATGTCCGGCCTGATATTCTGGATATAGATAATAAATTTTTAAGAGCGTGGCCCTACGGCTGCGCTCTTTGTGTTTTTGGGGACAATTTGGCGGAATCAGAAAACGACTTTGTTAGTGAACCAATTCGTGAAATCAAACTTGACAACTAAACATCGCGGCGAGCTGGCGGAGCTCAGCTTCATGCGCAAGGCGGCGAGCCTGGGCTTCGGCGTGGCCAAGCCGTGGGGAGATTGCGACCGCTACGATGTGCTGGTTCACACCGGAAAAATCTTCCGAAGGATGCAAGTTAAATCGGTGTGGGCGAAGACTCCGCGGCGGAACTACTATCGGATTCACACGACGAATCGGATTGGAATTCCGTACACTGCCGATGAAATTGACTTTCTTGTGGGATACATTTTTCCGGAAGATCTTTGGTACATTTTTCCGGCTCCGGTAATGCGCGGCCTTAAGTGCGTGTGCCTTTCGCCGGGATCGAAGCGATCACGGTATGAGCAATACCGCGAGGCGTGGAAACTTATAGAGCCGGCTTCGTCTGAAGCTGGCGCTGTGCCGTGCCTTGAATCGGATGCGTCGGCAGAGGGGGAAAGCACGCTTTGTGTTTAACTGAAGATGAGCTGGAAAGGCGTCCAATTTGAGACTGGCGCTCGATCCTTGTGTGGCGTGTTCTGCGTGAATTGTGGAGTGGGATCTCGGGGGGAACGTCCCGGGCCACTTTAAATTTTGAAATCCCCACTCAAGCCAAAAGAGGGCTTGAATGGGGCCCGCGGCAACTGCAACAGCTGCGGACAGGAGTGTCCGCGCCACAGGGGCAAGGTCGAAGGCAGGTTTCAGGTTGGGCTGGGACTGATCCTGCTAACAATGCTCTTGCGAAGTGGTTCCACAAAGGCTAATCTTCTCAGTTAAACCGGGTCGCAGGAGGCCCCACATGCAGCTGAGAATCAGCACCCGAATGCTGAACGAAGACGTTCTGATTGTGGACTGCATCGGACGGATAGTGTTTGGCGAAGAGTCGGCCGTGCTGCGCGACGTGGTGAAGAAGCTGCTCAGCAATAGCAACCACATGGTGCTGAATCTCTCCGGCGTCACCTACATCGATAGCGGAGGCCTTGGCACGCTGGTCGGCCTCTACACGAGCGCGCGTACGGCCGGGGGCGCGATGAAGCTGGCGAATCTGACGCAACGCGTGGGAGACTTACTCCAGGTCACAAAGCTGGTCACGATTTTCGAAGTCTATTCGAGCGAAAAAGAAGCCGCGGATTCCTTCGGCAAGGGCGCCGTGGCGTAATCGTGCAGCCCCAGCATTTTCCAATTACAACTTGAGAAAGAACACGGGCGCGACTGATGAGAGCGCAGCTACGGCTTGCAGCGCAAGAACGTAGAGCGTCTGCTTTGGAGCGCGCGGCAGCCATTTGATGGCGAAGAAGGCCAACACCGGCATTTGTCCGGCCATAAGAAGCTGCCAAATATGAGCAGCGGGGCCTTCGTCAGGATAGTGGGTCACTCCGAACCATGCGATGTGAACAAGCACGACCGCAAGCGCGGTGAGCGACATGGCCAGCGGAAGAAATGCGCTGGGCTTTCGCACCATGACACCGAAAGAGCGATATTCGTCCATTGTGCCTCCTATAGTCGGAAAGATATGCTCTCCGAGTGCAGAGCAAATGACGTTTGCCGCGACCCGGAGTCCGCCGCCACCGACCCGCAAATGCGTCTCAAACTCGGCACCATAGCGCTCTCTCCAGGCCCGCGGGTACAGTCGCGTCAGCAATCGCGCGAGTTTGGAATTCATAGTGCTTCCAATCTTTCCAATCCCGCTTTCGCGAACCGTTTCAGCGTACTCAACTTTGCGCGGAGCACTCGCGTGCCCTCGGCGGTGATGCGATAAGGCTGGCGACGGTCTTCGGGGGGAAGCGGCGCGATCCATCCCTGCTGCTCCAAGCGCGCAATTGCGCCGTATAGCGTTCCGGGACCAAGGCGGGTGCCGCACATGCTCGCAATGTCCTCGATCATGGCGTGCCCATGCTTTGGACCATCGGCTAGGCTGGCGAGCACAAGCATGGGAGGGTCGGAATAGTGGCTGGGATCCTGGCCATCTCTCTTAACTACGCGCGGCGTAGTACGCATGACGTAGTTATCTCACAAATTAGCTTTGGCTGCAAGGGGAATTGGGGCAGAACTAAATTGATTTCACGGGAATGAGTGTGAGGTCTTCGATGAGTCCGACTTCTTTTTGTAAGAATGGTTCGGCGTATGTGACGCCGCCAAGCATTCCATAGAAGCGCGCCATGGATTCCACGCGCGCGCGAATCTCGGCTTCGGCGGGAAATAAATCCTTTCCGGCTTGCTGATCGCTGAACTGGGTCTTGTAGGCCATCAAAGATTGAAAGCGCGCCTCGAACTGATCGGTTATATCAACGACGAAGGTGGGACGGACATCGTAATAAAGGGATGCGTAAATAATTTTGAACGGACGATGCGGTTCCGAGCCTGTCTCAAGCTTTGCCAATCCGGCGAGAAAGCAGGCCTCGTATCCCAAAATTGAGGCGGTGTAATGATCGGGATGCCGGCCTTTCCAGTAAGGCAGTATGACTACCCGCGGACGCTGTTCGCGAATCAGGCGCGCAACTTTCAGACGATTCTCCCAGGTATTTTCGACACGACCATCGGGGATATCCAAAGCCTGCCGCCACGGGACGGATAATATTTTCGCCGCCGCTTCAGCCTCTCGCGCCCGATCATCGGCGCTGCCACGGGTCCCCATTTCTCCCTGGGTGAGATCGAGAATCCCCGTCCGACGCCCGAGTTGCGCCATCTTGAGCAGAGTTCCGCCGCAGGTTTGTTCAACATCATCGCGATGCGCGGCAATCGCCAAAATGTCTAAAGAGGAAACGGGAGGGCTGGACATGATCAGTCCAGATTACCTTGTTCGAGCACCACGTTCTCACGCACGATCATTCGCGTGGAGGCCATCTCTTTTAGCTTCGGCATGACGCGATTCACGTGTTCGTCGGTATCTACGAAAATAATAATCAAAGGAAGCTTGCCGCCGGCGTCAACGAGATGACTGGTCTTCACGCGCTGCCGCCCTAAAAACCCCCCGACCGCATGGACGGCTGTCGCGCCATATACATTTTCTTCGCGCAAATAGTTCAATATTTCCATGTGTAGAGGACGACCGTTCCACCTGTCCCCTTCCGTAAGATAGATCGTGACCTGAACAGCCATCGCGTCTGGCATTTTACAGCACCTGTACTCCAAAAGCCTTTGGGTGGGACTTCAGGACATGACAAACTCTGCCGTTGGCGAGGCATCTTAGAAAAGGCGAAATTGTGTCAAATTCCGATCTCACATCGATTCTTTTTATACTCCTGCTTCTTGCCGGCTTGTCGCAATTGCTCGGTCATCTTTTTGTAAAGTTGCGGCAACCGAAAGTAGTCGGAGAGATCATGGCCGGAGTGGTTTTAGGTCCGGCTCTATTGGGAAGATTGCAGTTTGGCGCGTGGCTGACAGAAGCGACAAAGCATCAGGGTAACGTGCTGAATTTCGTTTACTGGATGGGATTGCTTCTGCTGATGTTCCTGTCGGGAGCGGAAACGCGACAACTGTTCGGACGGGAAGAACGGCGGGAGGTAGCGTGGCTGGCGATAGTAGGCACGGGCATTCCGTTCGTGCTCGCGCTGGCGCTTGGGCCATGGCTGATTCGGCCGGTGTTGGCTGGCCCGAACGGCAACCGCGTCTCCTTGATCATTATTCTGGCGGTTGGCGTGGCTGTGACTTCGGTGCCGGTGGTCTCAAAGATTTTTGCGGATTTGAAAATACTTCACACGCGCTTCGCGCGACTAGTTCTCGGAGTGGCGGTGCTCGAAGACATTGTGCTGTGGCTGGCTCTCGCCGTAGCCACTACCCTCGCAGGTACAGCAGCGCTCAATCCGCGCCAAATGTCTTTCCACCTGATCAGCACAGTTGGATTCTTCGTCCTGGGGCTGACCATCGTTCCACGAATCATTAAGCGAATCAACAAGGCGCGGTTTAATGTTCTCGCGAAACATGCGCCGGTGACTTATGCCATTGCGGTTTTACTTGCATACTGCGTGGTTGCGGGCGCGCTGGACGTAAGCCTGGTCTTTGCCGCTTTTCTAGCTGGATTTGCCGTCGTGCACAAGAAGCGCAAACTATTTCAAGAAGCGCTTGAGGCCATCGGTAAAGTCTCATTCGCATTTTTTATTCCCGTGTACTTTGCAATCGTAGGACTAAAACTCGATCTCATCCGGGGATTATCATTATGGATGTTGGTTGCTTTTATCGCCGGTAGTTGCGCGGTCAAGATTGTGTCTGTATCGCTTGCCGGACGTTTTGCGGGATTCCGGGGACTTGATTTGCTGAACCTGGCGATTACGACGAATGCGCGAGGCGGCCCGGGTATCGTGCTGGCCAGCGTGGCCTTCGATGCCGGAATTATCAGTCCGAAGTTTTACACCACGCTGGTCGTTGCGGCGGTGTTAACCTCGCAAGTCGCGGGAGCATGGCTGGATTATGTATTGCGAAAAGGCTGGCCGCTTTTAACTCCGGGAACTGGCGAACTGGCGCCGGTAGCGGAACAGAGCTTTCCGGTTACACAATCTGTTTAGTAGACGCTTGCTTAAATGACCCTCGCCAGTGCCATGCCAGCCAAAGCCGCAACCAGGCAGAGCGCGTTGTTACTGACAAAATTCGTGATCATGAGGAGCCATTGACCCTGCTCGAAGTAAGCCATGGTTTCGAAGGCGTAGCTGGAAAATGTAGTGAACGCACCGCAGAATCCGACGACGACCAGCAATCGCCAGCGCGGATTCACCAGTACGCGCTCGGTGGTCCAGATCACAAAAAATCCGACAATTAAACTGCCCAAAACGTTGATGATTAAAGTGCCGTAGGGGAACACCGGCCCGAGAAACTTGGCGGCGTAGCGGCTCAAAAAGTAACGGGCGTTGGCGCCGAAAATCGCGCCCAGGGAAATGATCAGGAAATCTTTAACGGGAAGTTCGTCGATTAGCGGAATGGTCACGATGGAATTCTCCTACAAAAGTTTGTAGGAGTTATCAGCCTGTCACCATACTAAGAACCAGTGACAGGCGGTTTAAGGCGAACTCCATCGCCGATGAATTATTGTAGCGCATGGTTGCTGGGCGGGCTTTCTGCGGAGTGGTGCGCGCGGAATCCTTCGCGGCTGCGCCGCTCCAGGATGACGTCAAAGGCGTAAGGGCTCAGATGATGGAAATAACTGTGGATTCGAGACGATTGTGGGCGAGCTTGCGTAGACCGCGAACTGGTCGCGAAACATCACCTTTTTGAATCCTGCGCTTTCGACTAGCGCGCTGAAAACAGGATTGTGATAAACCACAAGGACATCGCGCGGATGTTGCGCTACAGATCGCGTCAAATTTTCCATCAGCTTTCTCAATCCCCACTCCGGCAAAGGATGGAATAAATAAACAACCAGCGGATCCAGCGGAAACTCGAACGATGTTGCATCCGCGCAAACCGCAACTACCGAAGAGGATTTATCTGACAACCGCCGTAGATTATCCAACGCCACTGCGTGCAGCTCGGGCAGCAATTCCACTCCGACAATGCTGCGGAAAGGAAAATCCGCCGCCATCAACAAGACTCGCCCTTTGCCAGATCCGATATCGATGAAAGTGAATTGCGAAAAATCGATTTCAAGACTACCAATCATTTCGCGAAATGCTGCGGCCTCGGTTGGCTGATATTCCGAATACAAAGAACCCAGCAACCGGCTCTTCCATCCCACAGCGGCACTGG
Organism: uncultured Acidobacteriaceae bacterium; assembly: GCA_963849315.1. Taxonomy (GTDB): domain Bacteria; phylum Acidobacteriota; class Terriglobia; order Terriglobales; family Acidobacteriaceae; genus PALSA-188. The sequence continues at coordinate 705,033 of CAWKGT010000003.1, forward strand.
TGGTGTTCACGCGATGATCCCAGTCAAAATCGGCATCGCCATAACGCCGCTTCTTCCGTTCCGGCGTCGATTCGCGCAGAAATTCCCACAATGCGCGCGTTAACTTGTTCGAAGCGCGAAGAAATCCGGACGCAGCACGCTCTTCGTGCCACCAAGCGATACATTGCGAGATTAGTTTCAGGCGGGACTGAGGCAGAAATGTCACAAGCAGGAAATTCTAGACCGGATCATTCTGCCGCAAAGCTTTAATCGGAAGGCAAAAATTTCGGCTTTGCGGGCGGGATGTATCCGAGGGACACACCCTTTTCGATGAACGGAAAGTTGTCGGGATCGCGTACTTCAATTTTTCCCCCGGCAACCAGCTTATAAGGATTGCCCAAGGGATCAAGCGGGACTCCACGCAGCCATCCTGCATTTACTAATTCGGCGTATGAAGCGGGGAAGTGACCCGTGCTTTGGTGATAGCGTGTCATCAGAGCTTCCAGGTTAGTCACGTCTTCGTCCACGCGCAGAGCGCGCAAATGCGCGGCGGCGTTGGCGCGAATATCGCGGTCTTTTGAACTGTCATAGGTCGCAGCCCACAACATGCGAGCGGTGGAGACTTCCCCGGCATGCTGGGCCATTTGGGCCGCCATAATCTTCATAAAGGGATGCGCATTGGGCAATTTGGACGCCATGCTCAAAAGCGTCAGCGGCCGCTGCATAGTCTTTTAATTCAAGGTAATAAATAAATCCCAGATTCTGGTACAGGCGCCAATTATCGGGATTGTTGCGATTGCCATATTTCATGAGGTCCATCGCGCGCTGCGGCTCGCCCGCGCCCAGCGGCGGCTTCGAGGCCAGAAAACTCGCTCCAAAATCATAGGCAACAATCAGGTGCGGATCGAGGCCGGTGGTAATTTCCAGAAGTGGGGCGAGCAAAGCGTAATCGTCCGGTTCCCTGGGAATGATTGTTTCCGAAATATTGCACTGCACGTGTCCAATAGATATCCGCCAGCAAACCGCTGTATCCCAGGCTGAGGCGTTTCAGAGTTTTTGGCGACGATACGTACAACACGTTTTGAACAGGCGTATGCTCTGCGCACGCAGACGGTCAACCCGATTCCAACATCGCAATTGACCCGGCCATGCAGAGCACGAGCACGACGCTGCGCCAACAGCCGTCACTCGGTTGCGCTCATCGTTTGCGCTCATCTTAAATTGCGGTGCTCGAAAATCAGTACTGCGCCGCAAAGCGCCATGCTGGAATAGATCAGCACGTAGGCCGAGTTATAGAAGATGAGCTGCCCGGAAACTGCGTTGACTCATGCGCCACGGAACTGATGACGTTGAGAGCGGAAAAATTGGGCACCAGATAGGCCGCGGCCGTGGCCAGCCAGTGCGTCTACTCCATGCAGCCATGGCCGCGAATCCGCGCAAATCTTCGGCGAAGCTGCCAATGACAAAAAGCGAAAATGCAAAAACCGCCGACATCAGCGGAGAAGAAAACGATGAGAACAGAAGCGCCAGTGACGGTAATGATCAGAAACTGAAGGACGATAAAATACAGCGCCACAAGCACCCAGCCATCCGAGCGATTGAAAATGGTCGCGAGACATACAACAGCGCGGCGAACACTCCGATCGCCATAAAGAATGTATTCACCACGAGCGTTCCGCTAACCCAAAAAATTTGCCGACAATAAATTCCCATCGCCGCACAGGGCGCGAGAGCACCGTGTATAGAGTCTTCTTATCGATTTCTTTGGAGACCAGACCGATGCCAATGAAAATCGCGATCACTGAGCCCAAACAGCGAAACCGCGGTTAGTCCGAGATTGATTACCACCAAGCCGCTCGATACCAATGGAAATCTGTCCCACTAAGAATCGACGCTCCGGAAAGCAGCAGAGCAAATGCGATCAGGTTGTAGAGCACGCGGTCACGCACCGCTTCGCGAAAAGTGTTGGACGCGATATGGAGAATTCGTTCGCTCATGAGGTCACCGCCGCGCTCGCTGCCGGATTCGGCGTCTGGTTAACGGGGGCAGAATTTAGCTGTGCCATGAAATAATCCTCCAGCGATTTTCTGACTGGCACACCGAAATCAGGCGAAGCCGCTCGCGTCGGAGGGCGTCAATAGCAGCATCTTGATTCGCCTCCGGGATCACGGCCCTCGACGGTATCGGCCGTGACATGGCATTCCGCCCCCAGCGAGGCGAAGCGCTTTTGGCACAACCTTGCCATGCCAGACTAATTCCACTTTGCCTTGTACGCTCGCGGTCAGGTCGGCCACTGCGCCCACGCCACGCAATTTCCCTGGTGAATTATCCCTACGCGATCGCAGAGAGCCTCGGCATCGGAAAGAATGTGCGTGGAAAAGAAAACCGTCTTGCCTTCTTGTTTCAATTGTTCGATCAGATCGCGAACTTCCCGCCGTCCCATGGGATCGAGGCCCGACATCGGTTCATCGAGGAAATAATACATTTGGATCGTGCAGAATCGCCTGCGCGATTCCAATGCGCTGCAGCATTCCTTTGGAAAACTTGCGCAACTGGGTATCGCCCGCATCCTTTAATCCAACTTGGTCAAGAACTTCGGCAACCCGGCGGGACCGGTTCTTTGAATGGATCCCGGAAAGTGCCCGTAATATTCCAGCAATTCCCGGGCAGTGAGGTAGTCATAAAAGTAAGGCTGCTCGGGGAGAAATCCGATCTGCGCTTTCATCTTCGGATCGTCAAGTTCCATCCCCAGGATGCGCGCGGTGCCGGCCGTCGGGAAGACCAGTCCCATCAGAAGCTTCAGAGTGGTCGTCTTCCCCGCGCCATTCGCGCCTAAGTAGCCGAAAATCTCGCCTTCTTCAATTCGCAAATCCAGCGGATACAATCCGGTCTTGGCGCGCTTTCGCCAGAACCCAACTTTGTAGGTCTTTTCAAGGCCGATAATTTCGATGACGGACATAGTCAATTCTCAGACGCGGAATTGCTTACTTAACGAAAATTATAATCAAATTCGGTAGCCGTCAGGAATGCCGGAGCAGGGACGCAGAGGTTACGAAAGTAAAAGCTTCGTTGTCGCAGCGGCTCTCATTTTGGGGCCGGCTCCGGCGTTTTTAAATGCGCCTCCGCGTCGGCGAGAGCGGGCACGGCGGTTGAACTCTCCGGGTGCTCGGCGATCTCGAGGCGGTACTGCTTTGCCGCTTCCGGCCAATCGCGCATTCCCGCGTAGGCTAATCCCATGGCGTAATGGTAGAGAGGGGATGCCGGCCACGCGGATAGTCCGTCTCGCAGCACTTGCAAGCCTTCGGCATACTGCCCCAATTTAATTTCGGATAATGCCAGGAAGTAAAGGTCTGCGGGTTCTGGAGCTTCGAGAACGAGTGACCGGCGGTAATATGTTTCGGCAGCCGCGTAGTCGCCCAGGAAAAACTCACACTTGCCTGCGAGGCTGAATGAGGTCCCCAGGGTCGGATCTTGTTGAATGACCTCCTGCGCTAATTTCAATGCTTCGCTGAATTCATTGCGCCGAACCAGTTCCGCGGACAGATTCAGTTTCGCCAACGAATTATTTGGAGCCACGGCACAAGCACGCGTAAAAAGTGTCAGATCATTTTTCCAGTATTCGGTTTGGTGGCGTGTGGCGAACATTAGACCGGAGAGAAGTACGGCTCCAAGGGCGGCCTGAAGAGTCAATTTAGTGGAGGGGAATATTTTCCCCCATGCGTAGCCAACCAGAATCGCAAAAGCGACAGAAGGTAGATATAGATACCGGTCATGAACGCCTTCATAACGGGACATGATCAGAAATACGCCCAGCGAGGGCATCAACGTGAGCAAAAACCAGCCGGAGAGAAATAAAACCAAATATGATTTGGATTTGCGTGTCCACCAGACGACCCCGCCCACTAAACCCGCCAGGACGAGACACGGGAGCAGTAAACCCGCGACGCTGATCACATTTCCGAAATCAACATCATAGAAAGGGCCAAGCCCCGCAGGAATAAAAAGCTGCGAGACATAAAAATAAATTGCCCAGGGCACTGCGAGAATCGACGTTCCGAGAGGTATTGCGGACATCCGATGCGCGAAGCCATGAAGGACGGTGTTGCGAATCGCTAAATAAATCAGCACGAGGATTGCGTAGGGGATCAGTAGCAATAGCGTCGATTTGATCCAAGTGCGGGTACCTGCTTCATTCTCCTCGCGAGTAAAACAGAAGCTATACCAAGCGATAATTGCCGGCAGAACGATTGTGGTTTCTTTGCTGCAAAGCGCGCCGGCGAAAAGAAGCAGCGAACCTGTCAACCAGGCGAAGTGACGGCTTGTCTGTTCCTGAAACTTGAGGAAGCAGAGAAACGACCCCAGGAAAAAGCAACTGGCGAATGGCTCGGTGACTCCAGAGATCCACGCGACTGCTTCGACGTGAATTGGATGCAATCCGAAAATGGCCATCGCTACCAGTGCGGGAATTGGATTTCCGGGTAGGAGCTTGGACGCCACTATATAAACCAGCAAAGTAGCCAATAGATGTACGAGCACTGTAGTGACATGCCATCCGGCGGGGGACAACCCGAACATGCGGTAGTTGGCCAATAGCCACGTCATGAAAAAAGGACGGTAGAGATTCCCAGCACCCGGCCGGGCCCCTGCCCACACTTGTTGCGTAAAATAGCTTTTCAAGAAATGGACGGAGTGCACGCGAGCGTTGAGAACGATGATTACGAAATCATCGTAAGCAAAATTAAAATGCCGGGTAGGCGCAAATGCCAACCACGTGGCGAGCAGAATGAGGGCGGCCAACAACGGAGCGCGGTGGGGATATGCCTTAGATTTCGAGTCCGACTCTGAGTGCGATATTAAGTTTGCGCTATCCATTGATAAGAAGTCTTGCACTTGTGTCAGGTCTTGCTATGCGCCCGCGGCGGCGGCGCGGATTGGAATCCCGGCTTTTGCTACGTCCGACTTCGCAATGACAGGCTTGCGGGCGACGATCAGGATGGATGTTCCGAAAGGAAAACTAAATTTTTCCAGCAGCAAGGCTTCGAATTTCAGCAGACGGATAAAGAAAGAATTCAGAAACTCCGGGAGTTCCACGTAAGAGCTCTTTTGCACGCGAGGTTGGAACAATTTCTGTAGAAATCGAAAACCGACAATGGGCACAAAACTGAACGTGATGGCGTAGCTGCATTTGCATACTTCGAGGCCGGCATCGCGAACCAATTTCTGAAGTCCCTTTGCGGCATAACGGCGGCAGTGTCCCAGGCTCATGTCATGACCGCTCCAGAGCCACTGGTATGCGGGGACAGTTAGGAGAACGTGACCGCCCGCTTTCAGGAGGCGCGTCCACTCTTTTAAAGCTACATCATCTTCCGGAATGTGTTCGAGGACGTCCAAAGCAGCGACCAGGTCGAATTGAGCGTCGGGCAGCGGCATGCGCCTGCCATCCATCTGGGATGCCTGGTAGCCACTTTGCCGCATGAGCCGCACCGCTTCTTCGGAGCGGTCGACGTTAAGCACGGTGCCGTGATCGGCGAGGAGTTGTACAGTTCCGCCGGTTCCGCTGCCGACATTCAAAATTCGCAGCGCGTGATGATCTTCGTTGAGCATCGCCAGCTGTTTGCTCACGATGCTGCGCCTGCCCACATGCCACCAGTAGTGATTTTCAAAAGCGGCAAGGTTGATGTATTCAGACGATTCCATGGCTTTATGGCGGTGAACGGTGAATTTTAGTTATGCCTTGATTGTCTCATTGGGTTCGACGAACCGAGGGGCCGGTGCTGCTGCAACGATTACGGAGGTAAGCGAAAGCGCCGATGCTATCTCACGGCCGAGCTTAGATGCTGTTGCGCAGCCTCGTCAGTTGCCAATCGAAGAATAGGTTAAGCAGGTGGCGTATGCGGCTGATCCAGCGGAAGGCGTGGTAAAGCGAACCACATTGTCCTCGGTCGCGCAGAAGCCCTTTACTCCGGTCTGATTGAGAGCGAGCGGCCAAGCATCTATCAGGTAGGTTGTATTTATGGGATTCGGGTTGGTTCCCACGGCGGTAAACTGATAACCGCTTTTCGTTCCTGCACTCAAGCCACTGTCCAAAATGCATGCGGTCGCGGCTGCGGGTACGCAACCGGTGCCCGGTCCTCCCAGGTTTGGCAGGGCCGTGTATCCAATTGCTGGGTAACCCGCGGCGTAGGCTACCTCTGCGCCTACAATGTCCCGGACCGAGGCGGCGGCCGAACTTTCATTGGCGGCGACTTTGGCGCGTATAAGGCTCGGTATCGCAATCGCGGCGATGATCAGAATGATAGCCACCACGATCAATAGCTCGATTAAGGAGAATCCTTTTTCTCGTCTCATTCTGTTTTCCACCATGTCCACCTTCGTATTCTCTGCATTTACCGTACCGTACTGCGGGGTGTTATATGCCCTCGCTGAATCAATAGTTTGCACAGAACATGCCTTGAGGATCCTTTTGATACAACAAAGTGCGCCATACGTTCCCGCTAAACCTGACAAAATGCGGCAGATTCATTACACAGGGCGGACTTCGCGGACTAAATTGATCCTGGATACCCGGGCCGACCCGCAAAAAACGAAGGGCACCGGATCATTGCTGATCCAGTGCCCTTTTGGCTCGTACCCTCCCCCAGGTACTTTGCCGAACCGATAACTAGTTGCCGATCGGGGTGTAAGTTGCGCCGATGCAGACTGGATATGTTGCCGCGCCACCCGAGGGGGTGATCGAACGAACAACGTTATCTTCGATGCTGCAATAAGCGGCGGTACCAGTCGAAGCCGATACCGGAACCGCAGTCGTAACGAAGTTGCTGTTCACAACCGGTCCAGCGCCCACGGTGAAGTTGTAACCGCTCTTTTGGCCAGAAGCCAATTGACCGTCAATGATGCAAGCCGTAGCCGCGACCGCGCCCGGGCAAGCAACGTTAATTCCGCCCGGCCCAAGGCTCAGAATCGCCGTAGGATAAGCTTGGAAAGCCGTCTGATACGAAATCATGGCGGTGTCAATGGTACGTAAGGAGGCCGCAGCGGAGCTCTGGTTGGCTGCAATCTTCGCTCTTAGCAGGTTTGGAATGGCAATCGCGGCGATGATCAAAATGATCGCGACCACGATCAGGAGTTCGATAAGTGAAAAGCCCTTTTGTTTCCGCATTTAATTTTCCCTCTTCCCAGTTTATTTAGATGTGTTGGTCTAGTTGACCCAGTTGGCATTATCTTCGCACTCAAACCGCCATTGGCGGCAGTTACCAAGGTTTTCGCGGCGTCCCACATATGTCCCGTATTTGTAGCGATTTCGGACCCTTTGGTACTCTTCGCGCCGCTCACTTCTTGGGTTTCTACAGTCATTTGTGTCAGATTCTGTCGGACCACTGACAAGTTGTGTCACTTTAAGACGAGCATGAGACAGCCGGTATCTGCACGGATGCCTCGAAAAGTGAACGGCGCCGAAGCTTAGTCTTGCGGGCTAAATCCGTGGAAAACCTTTAACAGCCTCGAGAACACCATTTTACAACTGAACGGTTTTGAAAACCATGCTGGGGGTGGTGGCTCAGTTCGAGGGGCTGCACGCGAGATCCCTCGCCCCGCTGGTGAGGACGCAGGGCTTCGGGATGACTTTATTATTCTAGAAAAATTAAAACTGAGCCGGTACCGGTGGTTCGCTAAAAAGACTCATCTGAAGAGCCGGCGGTTGCGGAGGGAGGGCGCGTCGGCCTTCTTCCCGATTGCGAATGCCGTGCTTGGCCCGCAGCCGAGCCATCAATTCGGAGAGCCGTTTGCGATAAGCTGGGGAAAGAAAGGCTTTGTCCCCAAAGCGCTGCTTGTAGCTATCGACCAAGTGGGGAAACTCCTTTTCGAGAAATGGCATGAATACCGCGGCGGAGCAGGGTTTCAAGAACAGGGAGTTTGCGTAAATATACTTGCCGCCGGCCGCGGCGGTCGCCCGTACCAGGGCTTCCAGTTCGCGCGGCGAATCGGTAATTCCTGGCAGCACGGGCGCGCAAATCACTCCCGCCTCAACGCCAGATTCGTTCAACTTGCGCATGGCCTCAAGGCGGAGATCGGGTCGGGGAGCGCGGGGCTCGAGCATGCGGGCGAGATCCGTATTCAACGTCGTTATAGTAATGTTCACCACCACCCGGTTGTTTTTCCCGACCTCGCGCAGCATATCGATATCCCGCAATACCAGATTCGATTTCGTGACGATTCCAATTTCCAGGCCCGAATGCCGCGACATTTCTTCCAGGAGCGCGCGGGTCACCTCAAATTTTCGTTCCGCAGGCTGATAAGGATCGGTCGCGGTTCCGATGGCAATATCTTCCCCAGTTTTTACTTTCTTCAGCTCCTGCCGCAATAAATTCGCGGCGTGCTGCTTGACGTAAATTTTCCGCTCGAAGTCAACGCCATCGCGCATTTCCATGAATTCGTGGGTGTAGCGCGCATAGCAATACTTGCAGGCAAATTCGCATCCCCGGTAAGGGTTGATGGTCCAGGTAAACGGCATCCGGGTGCCCGTGCAGCGGTTCAGAATCGATCTGGCGGGAAGAGTGAAATATTCGACGTCATGACCCTGGCGGATGGATTCTGCCTGAGTCGCCAGGCGAGCGATGCCCACGAGTCCGCTGTTCGCGTGTGGGAAAATAGGAAGAGTAGCCATGAGCTGTGTTCGCTTTTTGTTCGCTAATAACTATAGTCAGTTTTTATCCAGAAGTCCAGCCAGCCATCGAATGCTGACCATGAATTCTCCAAAATATCAAGCTCATGCGTAGAGAAGGGGAAGGAGCCTTTTGTTTCTTCAACAAAGTCTGACAGATGTACTCTTTTTTCAGGCTGCTGGTTTGTGGTGCTTGCTGCCTCGGCGCCATTCTAGCCTCTGGGCCTCCACAGTCTCGGACTGCCATCCTTTTCCCTCATTTTGCGGAATGTGTGGAGAAATCCCAATGCACCACTCTGGTGTACGCGAGCGGCAAGGCAGGTTCGGAGAAGCATCACCCTCCCGTTCAAGCTTGCGAAACGGATCGAGACCATTGCCAGGCAGCGCGCTCTGATCGATAACCGCGTCCTGGGGAGCTCATCGAGCAAGGAATCGAAGCTGAGAAGCAGAGGGAAAAAGAATTCTTTCATCTGGCTGAACGTTTCCGCGCAGCAAAGGATCCAGAGCAAGTAAAGAATCTGGGTGATGAGTTGGGACGCTTTGTATTCGGGGAGTAATGCCGCAGATCCAAACCTGGTCTCGGCCCCCACCTGCCATCCGCGATCGAAAAAGCAGATTCCTCAGGGCTGGGCGCCGGTTTGATTGGATAACGACGTTGGCTGGACGCAGCGAGTAGATTGGTAGAGATGAATCAGACCAAGGCTCGCTGAGAGGAGCCAACGTCAATGCTGATTATAGGCTGTGATTTTCATCCTGGTTTTCAGCAGGTCGCGATCTTTGACAACCGAACGGGAGAGATTCAGGGATCCGCAACTGAAACGCTTCTATCGCCGCCTGGCGCTGCGCAAAAATCGCGGCGTCGCCAAGGTGGCGGTGGCCAGAAAGTTGGCCACGCGGTTGTACCTGATGTTGCGGGAAGAGTGGACGTATGCGCAACTGTGTCAGGCCGTCATGCAGGTGAGCCCGAGTCATTCCGTGGTCGAGAAACAGAAACCGACCGTTTGAGTGGGCAGCCTGCCTCCCTGAAGCGCAGGGAGTTCGCAGTGATAATCATGGGAGCAAGTACCGAAGAGATGGATGGTGGGACCTGAAGTCCCCTGCAAGATTAAATTGAATGACGACCTTGGTCTGGGAAGTCAAAACCTTCTACAAGAGCGAAATGGCGCTGCCCAAGGCGTCCACGCCGAAGTGTCGCCAATTTCCTCTTGACTGCGCACAGTGTCGTTAGAGACGGAATGACAATGATTTTATTGGGGGAGTAGGGGCCGAGCGAAAAAAGACAGGCGCGACAGGCCGTATCGTCGGAAGCGAACAATCTCGTCAGCCCAAGTCAAAACCAACTGCGGCGGGGAGGACTGTCCGCACTATATGCATCGATTTGCGCGAGTTAAATGGTTGTCGAGCTGGGCTCGACTGGACAGCCGAGGGCGGCTGTCCCTACGTTAATGGTTAGATGCGGAGTTGCTTAACTTACTGGGCTTTGGCCTCGGTGGAGGGCTTGTCGAACAGTTGCGAATCGACTTTAGGGTTGATTTCAATTTTGGTGAATTGCACGGTGCTGGAATCCTGGCCGTTCTCTTTATTTTTTCTTGCGTAGGGCAGGGTCAATCCATCGACCGTTTTCCAATCGGCGAAATCGGTTTCATCGTTGGATGGCCCGGTGGCTCCCATGGCCTGATAGTCCTCGCGCAAAATGTGTCCGGTGCGAGGGTCGACAAACCATCGGATGCCGATGCCCGCATCGTCGATATCGAGGACGCTGACATCTGCGTCTCCAATTTTCTTGGCACCAGCCGCGGAAAAAATAAACGCTGGATCGTTTATGTGTTGCGCGACGTAAATTAAATCGCGATGAATTTGCTGCATGCTGTCAGCTTTTTGCGCCGCCGGCATGTCTCGCACGCCCATGCCTTCGGCGGCCATGAATCCAACACTCGGCGTCACCACGATAGTCATGGTACCGCGCGGGGTCTGGATATCGGCGTGCATGCGATCGGGAAAAACGATTGTGGTTTGCACTTCGAGCGGCACATCTCCCTGCGGCGTTTTTCGGGTCAGGGTGTATTGCGAGCGCAGCGATTTGATGGACTGCACTTTGGTAAAACCGCCCATCGCCTCGACTGCCTTCGCTGCCAGCGCTTTACCTTCGGGATTCGAAGCTGACGGTTTCGTAGCGGGTTCCTCATCCTTGGCTGCCGGTGGCGGGGGGATCGCAATATCCACATTCGTGACAGGGCCGAGCGATAATAGCGGCTTGTCGAACTCCGCCGTGTTTCCGACGACGAGTATTTTGAGCTGATCTTTGTGGAGATATTTGGGGATGATGCGGGCTACATCTGCGGCGTCGACTTTTTCGATGCCCACTCGGAAGCGCTCGAGAAAATCCTGGGGATAGCCATAAAATTCATAAGCCATGCGCTCGCGTAAAACTTTGTCGGGAGTATCGAAATTGAATACGAAAGAATTCAAAATCGAGTCTTTGGCGCGCTGTACTTCTTCTTGTGAAATCGGATCCTTTTGCAGATCATCAATCTGCTCATAGAGCGACTCGATCGATTGGATGGTGGTGGCGCTTTTAGTGCCGACGTCTAACCGTAAAATTCCGGGATGATCGTAGCGCGCGCCGATAGCGCCTCCGACGGAATAGGCCAATCCCTGAGCAGTGCGAATATTTCGAAATAGACGCGAAGCAAACCCTCCTCCGAAGGCTTCGTTAAAAACGTTGATCGCGTAGAAATCGGGATTATCGCGGGTCGTGCCGAGGTCGACCATCTGAACCGTGCTCTGATTTACATCTTCTTTCGCAACCAGGTAATAGCCCGGCTTGGCGGGATGGAAATCGATGTCGGGATTCTTGACCTGCTCACCGCGAGGCCAGTCGCCAAATGCTTCGCGTAATTTTGCTTCCATCGCCGCGGAATCAAAATCTCCTACCACGCCCAAAATAATATTGTTCGGCGCGACATGCTGCTGGTACCAGTTCAGCAGATCTTCGCGGGCTACCGCGCTGACGGTCGCGTATTCAGCAGTTCTGGCATAAGGATTGCCGGCGCCATAAGCCAGTTTAGCCGCCTCGCGCGCCGCAATATCGCCCACATCGTCGTTGCGCCGAGAAATTGCGTCGAACATTTCGCCTTTAGCCAGATCGATTTTGTCCTGACGAAATTCCGGATGCCGCAGCAGATCGTTGAAGGCTTTGAAAACGTCGCTGAAATCTTCTTTCAAACAGGAAAACGATATGGTCGAGGAGTCGATTCCCGGACCGGTTTCGACCTTAGCCGCACGGATTTCCAGGAAATCATCCATCTGATCGCCGGTCTGGTTTTTGGTTCCACCGGTTCTCCAAACTTCGCCGTAAATATCCATCAGCCCGGTCTTTTCGGCAGGCACGGAACGGGCGCCGCCGCGAATTCTGGCCACGCCGTCAATTAATGGCAGTTCGTGATCTTCCTGGAGGAAAATCACCATGCCATTCGGCAGTTCGATTCGTTTCGGTTCGGGGGGATGGAACGCGGGCAGCGGAGCAACTTTTATTTTCTGCCAGTCGGTGGCCTGCGCCACAGAGTGGGGCACGCGGAAACTTACCGTTATGATGCACGCGGCGAAAATCGTCAGGAGACGCTTCGTCATTGCGCACCTCCCTTGCTGGCTGTCGCAGCCGGAGGCGCGGTCTCGATCATCCCCACGGTGCGATTGCTATCGACGAATGTTTGATTGGCCACGCGGCGGATATCAGCTTTGCTTACCTTGTCTACATGGTCGACCCAGCGAAATAATTCGCGCCAGTCGCCGAAGCGCGCCTGATAAGTAGCCAACTGCGTAGCGAGGCCTTCGTTGCTATCCAGGCCGCGCAGCACGCTGGCCTTGGCTCGCGTTTTGATCATCTTCAATTCTTCGTCGCTGATGTCTTCGGTCTTCAGGCGATTGAGTTCGGCATGGATTGCGGCCGCCATTTCTTCCGGCTTGTGTCCGGGCAACGGCACGGCAAAAAAAGCAAATAGATGCGGATACTTTACGCCGGGATAATCGGTAAACCCTTCGGCGTCCGACGCAATCTTCTTATCGCGGACCAGCGCGCGGTACATGCGCGAAGTGCGGCCGTCCGACATCAAATCCGCAATGGCGTCGTACACCACATCATCGGGACTGCGATAATCCGGCCGGTGATAGCCTTCCAGATAAATTGGTTGTGATTTTTCCGGCAGGACGACGCGGCGCTCCGCACTTTGCGGCGGCTCCGCCGTATTGCGCTCATCCGGCTTTTCATGCGAAGGAATGCGCGCAAAATACTTTTCGATGACGGGCATCGCCTCCGCAGCCTTCACGTCGCCTACTACGGCAATCGTCATATTGGAGGGAATGTAATATTCGCGAAAGAATTTCTGCGCATCGGTCGCGGAAAATGTGTTCAGGTCAGACATCCAGCCAATGGTCGGGCGATGATATTCGCTCGCCTGAAAGGCCGCGGTGATGAACTGTTCCAGCAGGCGCCCGAAAGGCTCGCTATCGACGCGCATGCGCCGCTCTTCGATCACCACGTTGCGTTCTTTGTAAAACTCGCGCATCACCGGATGTAGAAACCGCTCGGACTCGAGGTAGGCCCAGAGTTCGAGCCGGTTTTCCGGGAATGAATAATGATAGGCAGTCTCATCGTCTTCGGTGAAGGCGTTCATGCCCTCGCCGCCATTGCTCTCGACGATTTGGCCGAACTGGTTGGGGATAACGTATTGGCTGGCATCTTTAATCGCGTCCTGCCACTGTTTCTCCAGTTCCTTTACCTTGGCATCGTTGTGATTTACGGTATTATCGCGCTCTTCAATGTATCGGGCGTAGACGGCTTCGACTTTTTCCAAGGCAACTTTTTCCGCGGGATAATTCTTCGTCCCAATCTTGTCAGTGCCCTTGAACGCCATGTGCTCGAACATGTGCGCTAATCCGGTCTCGCCCAGAGGATCTTGCACGGATCCCGCATCCACCAGCGTAAAAAAAGAAAATACCGGGGCTTCGGGACGCTCGCAGATCACAATCGTCAGCCCATTCGGCAATGTTTTAACGGTCACGCGTTTTTCGAACGACGCCAAATCCTGAGCAAAAAGGCCCGTAGTAAGGATGAAAAATGAGAGGCAAAACACGCTTGCGAACTTCCAAAAACGGGATTTCATCGGACCTCCGCGGCTTTGACTGAGAAGAGATTGGAAATCTGAAATTACGTGTCTACTGGGCACATTGTCAAACCATTGCCCGACGCTATCATCGAGTCCGATCGCGAAATTCCTGTTGCAGAATCTGGTCATTTATATTGTGATGTCGTACAAGTCAACGGCGAAGAGATGCCGAATGCGGATACGTTTATGAAACTTGCGGGCTTTTTACTCTTATTGGCAGGATGGGCGCTGATTCTCGCGACACCGCCTTTGCTTGGTGCGGGCACGGAAAGAGCGGCATTCGTACTGGCCGGCGTGGGTATCGAAATGCTTGGTTTGGTTTTAGTTGTCCGCGCGCATCTGCGCGTGCCTGAAGGCCGAACGTGACCGGTTCATCTGCCGGCCCCATGCTTTCGGAAGCGAGTGCGGGAATCTGTTTTTTTCTGATACTGCTGGTTCCGTTCGCCGCCATCGGTCTGGCTTTGATCAGTGCGGGGCTTGGCCGCTCACGCAGCGCCGCTCATTCCATGATGGCTTCGCTAATGGCGATTGCGGTCGCGGCCATCGTTTATTTTGTCTTCGGCTTTTCATGGCAGGGCTTCGCCGGCGGACCATTCCACGCTTTGATCGTTGGCGGCAAACCCTGGAATTGGATTGCTGCGCAACCATTCTTCATGCGCGGAGTGCAATTTAATGGCTCTTCAAATTCCCTGATGGCGTTGCTTCAAATATTCACCGTGGGACTAGCTGCGCTGATTCCACTAGGCGCCGGTTCTGACCGGTGGCGGTTGGGCGGGATTTGCATTTCGTCGGCGCTGTTGGCGGGATGGACTTATCCAATATTCGCTCATTGGATATGGAGTGATGGATGGTTGGCACAGTTGGGCGCGAACTATGGCATCGGGCACGGATTTGTCGACGCGGGCGGTTCCAGCTCAATTCAAGTCGTGGGTGGACTCACAGCGTTGTCGATAGCTTGGATACTCGGTCCTCGACGAGGGAAATATTCTGCGGAAGGAATGCCTTCCGCGGTGCCGGGGCACAATGCAGTGCTGGTGATTTTGGGATGTCTGCTGGCTACCATTGGCTGGTGCGGATTGAATTCCGCGGGCGCAATTTTATTCATACACGGTGAAATTGGGCGATGCGTTTTGGTGACTATAAATACACTTCTTGCTGGCGCATCGGCTGGCATGACCGCGGCGGCGATCACGCAAGTACGATTTGGAAAACCGGACGCATCGCTGACGGTAAATGGTTGGATTGGCGGACTGGTCGCGAGCAGCGCGGCGTGTGCCTTCGTGAATCCGGCGGCCGCGCTGGTGATTGGAATCGTAGCTGGGGCGCTGGTCACGTTTGCGATTGGATGGTTCGAGTTCGAATTAAAGATCGACGATCCCGGGGGATCAATTTCTGTGCATGGGGTTGCAGGCCTGTGGGGAATTGTTGCGGTAGGTTTGCTGGGACGGTTTCCGGTTGATCCTTTGTTTCGGGGAAATTTGCCGGGGACGGATTCTGGCCAGTGGTTGGCGCAGTTGATTGGGATTGCGACTTTGATCGGATTTGTTTTGCCCATGACTTATGGGTTGAATTTTTGGTTGAACCGAATATATCGGCAGCGGGTGGACATCGAAGGCGAACGACAAGGGATGGATCTGCATGAGTTGGGGGCAGATGCGTATCCGGATTTTGTGACGCATACGGATGAATTTATGCAGCGGTAGCCCTGACCTGCCGCAATGGCTTCATTAATCATGCTGCAGGCAGATCGCAAGCAATCCCTGATAAAGTTTGCTGTGATTCTTGTCCTGAAACGTTTATCGATGAAGCACTCATTTCCCTTACTAACCGGCGTCCGATTCTTGCTTTAAATTGACTTGTAATTCGGAGTTGAGGCACTATCTCCGCATGAAAGTACGCTGGATAGCCACCGTTTTGCTTTTGGTTGTGTTCACCGCTGGATGGATTTTTTCTGAAAGTAAGGGCTGGACAGAAATTCGCAGCCCGCATTTTCGTTTGCTAACGAATGGCGACTCGTCCGATGCGCGTAAAGTTCTTTTGAACTGCGAGCTGATGCGGGCAGTTTTCGCAACCCAGTTTCCTCATTTAAAGCTGGATTCGCCGGCACCTCTGACGATTCTGGCAACAAAGGACGAGGCGACCGCCAAACTGCTGCTGCCACAAGTGTGGTCGCATCCCGGGCCGAAGCCTGGCGGTCTTTTTCAGCACGGTTGGGAGACAGAGTACGCCCTCGTTCGTCTTGACGGGATGAGCTCCGATCCCGAGACTTTTCGCCCTATTTATCACGAATATGTGCACAGCCTGTTGCACGCAAATTTTCATTGGCTGCCTTCCTGGCTTGATGAAGGTCTGGCGGACTGTTACGGGTACACGAGGTTTGAGTCGGAGAAGGTGTATATTGGCGCCCCTCCTAACATGTCTGTTGTGACTTTTTTGAATAGCCAGAAGCCGATTCCCTTAGCCGAATTCATAACATCCCCCATGTTTTCGCGCGATGAACTGAAGACGCAAACTTCATATGCCCAGGCGTGGGCGTTTACTCATTTTTTATATTTCGGTCCGGGGATGGAGAGTGGCCAGCGACTCACCCGATTTTTTGCCCAACTGCAAAGTGGAGTTGAGCAGAAAAAAGCTTTTGTCGAGACGATCGGAGACTTGAATGATGTGCAGCAGCAATATGAAAAATATATTCGTCAGTTACGATTTTTGGCTCGCGTGCTTCCAGTTCCGCCTCACCTGAATGCAAAAGATTTCGCTGTTCGGCAGATGAGTAATGCGGAAACCGATGCGGAACTCGCCGCCTGGTTTATTCATTTCCATCGCTGGGACGAGGTTCGGGCACGCGCGCAAGCGGCATTGAGCGCCGATCCAAACCTGTCTTTGGCACGGCAAGACATTGGGTTCCTGGACTACAACGAAGGGCGGGATGGGCAGGCGCTGAAGGAGTTCAGCACTGCTGTTCAACTGGACAAGAAAAACTATATCGCGTTGTTCGCCTCTATCATGGCATCGCCGATGGCTAAGTTCGATTCGGCGAAGGACTGGCCAATCCTGTATGACAAGTTGAACCAGGTCATTGATATTAAGCCGGACTTCGCGCCAGCATATATCGAGCTGGCGAAATTAAACGTCGCGGAAGGGAATTTTCCGCTCGCATTGGCGCTAAGCCGAAAGGCCACGGAACTGGAGCCGTTCCGGTCTGGCTATCGGGTCTTTACCGGAGCGATTCTCATGCGTATGGGAAGACCGAGTGAGGCGGCCGCCCAGGCCGCCTACGTGGCCCAGAGATGGTCCGGTTCGGATCGGGACGAAGCAATGGAACTGTGGGATCAAATTCCCGTTGCCCAACGACAGACAGATGCGCCAAACTTGCCAGAAACAACGAATGAGTCGCTCTCAGCGACGGGGATCGTGAAGCAGGTCACCTGCAACGGGTCTGATTTTTCGATCACCCTGGATGTGGACGGCAAGAACGAACTGTTCAAATCGAAGGGTTTCCCGGCCGGCTTTTCCGACACGCTGTGGGTGGGACGGGATCACTTTACTCCTTGCTTCCACGTGGAGGGTCTGCGGGCAATGTTGCGGTATCATCCTGCGAAAGACGCAACATACTCAGGCGACCTTCTGTATGTGGGTTTCAGGGATGAGTTGCCATCACCGTCGACGTCCGAAAGCACGCAAGCCGTGGCCCAATAGGGTGCTGAGGGCTGAACCGTGCGTCAGTGTCAACAGGCCGCGGTTCTGCCCTCACAGTCTGCTTTACCTTCCCGTAGAATTTTGCCGACCTTTGCTGGGACAGCCGGGGCGGCTGTCCCTACGTGGTTCGGGATGGTTAATGGCGGGCTACCCAGAGGAGCAGGCCGAAGACTACGATCGGGATTAGAAATAGCATGAGATAAAACAATATTTTTCTGGCGTAGGGCTCGCGGCGCGTTTTCCAGTCGCGTAGTTCGAGGCGCTCGGATACTCCGACTTGATCCTGATGTTCCAAATCCAGAATCATTTCTTTTGCAGTCGCGTAGCGTTTTGCGGGGTCGCGCTCGAGGGCGCGGTAAATAATTTCTTGTAGTTGCGGAGAGATGCTGGGATCGATTTCGCGCGGTGGGATGGGATTATTCAACAACCGGTCGTTCATGATGAGAAATGCGTTCGATCCGGTGAAGGGCACTTTGCCGGTCAGCATTTCGTACAGCATGACGCCGAGCGCGAAAATGTCGCTGCGGGCGTCTCCTCTTTTTCCTTTGACCTGTTCCGGAGAAATGTAATCGGGAGTTCCCATGGTCTGGGAAAATTTTGCGAAGGTCAGCCGGCGAGCGGCAACGTCGGCGGCGATTCCGAAATCGATCAACTTAATGTTGTCGTTGGGATCGATCATTATATTTTCCGGTTTGAGATCGCGATGAACGATACCGTGGGAGTGAATGTAGTCGAGTGCGTTGGCGATTCCAACGGCGATGCGGACGGCGCGCTCCGGCGGGAGTTTCCTGTTTTCGTTTAAGAGTTGGCGAAGCAGTCGGCCATCGACCCACTCCATGACCATGTAGAGCTGGCTTTGACCGTTTTGCGGGAAAACCTTCATCACTCCGGGATGATCGAGTTTCCTGCCGATTTCGCCCTCGCGATGAAAACGATCGAAGAAGATGGGGTCGCCTTCCATCTCGGGGTGGGGGATTTTGATGGCGACGGGGAGTCCCGTGCGCAGGTCGGTGGCGCGGAAAATCGAAGCCATGCCGCTGCGCGCGGCTACGCCTTCTATGCGGTATTCGTCGAGTTGATCGCCGGTGTGCAATGAGGACATGGGCGTGCTGTTTCAGGATACCTACATTCAGCATAAGAAGAGATAAAAAGTTCGTAAAGGCTTTAGCAAATGGATGCGGAAGGTTGAGGAATCGCCAGAGTGTCTGTAGAGGGGCGTTGCAATGGTTCGCGGTTAGACTGTCGCGCCGCAAATAGATCATAGCCGGCGCTTCGCAACAGGTCGCCGACTAGCTCGTGACGCGTAGTCACTTCGCAGAGGATCCTGGGACAGGTGGCAAGTACTTTGGGGCCGCCACGCAAGACTTCGTATTCCAAACCTTCGACATCTATTTTGATGACTTCGGGAGCAGGAAAATAATCCAGAATCCAATCGAGGGTGACGCTAACTACTGTCTGAGCTTTACCCTTTCCAGATAATGAATTCGAGGCCTTGCCCTGGGGAGACAAATGCAATTTTGCGATGCCCTGGTGATCGGACACAGCCGCCGGAAGTACCGTCACCGGCAATTTATTAAGCAGAGCAGAGCGATGCAATAGGTGAGCCAGCCAGAGATCAGCTTCAATGGCTAGAACGTTGGCGCCGAGGGAGGCTGCGGCGAAAGAGAATAATCCGACGTTGGCACCGACATCCCAGACCGTGGTATCTGGACGGACAAGTTCACGAGCCATGGAAAGCAGAAACGGATCTACTTTTGCGAGGTCGCGGCGCCAATAGGCCAGGGCGGAGCCTGGAGAGACGAAAAGAGAAGCACTGCCGAACTCCTTAGGAAGGCGGCGTTTCAATACGATTCCGCGACTCAGCCGTTGCGCGATGCGACGAATCAACAAGCGGCGAAGTATAACAAAAAAGTCGCGTCGGGCGTCCGGCCCGTCCTGCCGGAGGGCGGTAACGTCGGCGAATTTTTGGGCATCGCACGCGAGATCCCCTTCGACTTCACTCAGGGCAGGCTCTCGCCCCGCTGGGGAAAACGCGGGATCTTCGGGATGACGTCGCTCATAAATTATTGTTGGATCACTTTCTCGGGGGGATCTTCGGGATAGCTGTAGAAGGCTATTAAATAATGAATTCCAATTTAACGCAGGCGATATGGCCGGCCGCGATACATGCCTATTCGTTCTACGCTGCGGATGCGGACTAGCTGGACGCTGATGTTGTCGCTGCCGTCGGATTGATTTGCGGACGCGACCAATTTGTGCGCCGCCGCTTCCAAATCTTCTGTGTGGGTCACAATGGCGGCGATTTCTGAGGGCGTGACTGCGCCGTGAAGACCATCCGAGCAAAGCAATAGCACATCTCCCGCTAATATCTGGTGTTCGGTGATTTCGACATTCACAAACATTTCTCCGCCGAGTGAGCGGCTGAGGACGTGCCGGGTGGGCGATTCGGCGGCTTCCTGGCTGGACAGCAATCCCATGCGGGCCTGTTCGCCTGCAACGGTATGGTCGCGGGTCAAGAGGGCGGCCTCCGCGCGCCGAACCAGATAGCACCGGGAGTCGCCGACGTGGGCGATGGCGGCGCGATCGAAACGCAAAGCGCATGAGACAAAAGTGGTAGCCATGGCGGCGCGTCCCTGACGCTCCATCCCGGCCTCGTAGACGGCCAAATTTGCGGCCTTCACCAGACGAGCGAGTAATGATGCGTGTGGCTCTCCTGGGGGCGCCGTGCGAAAGCCCGCAGTTACACTTTCTACGGCGATCCTCGAAGCAACCTCGCCGCGATCTTGTCCGCCGACACCGTCGGCCAGGGCGAATAGCCATCCGTGAGAGCGGACGAGCGTGGGGGTGGGGGGGATGAAGTGTCCGAGATAATCTTCGTTGTGGTCGCGGATTAATCCGGTATCGGATAGTTGGGCGAATTCCACATCGAGCGTGGGATTGGACATAGATTCAGTACTACCGGAAATCTCGGGCTGACTGGCTTTGCCGGTGATTCATTTCCAGGCGGTATGTTAGAAAGCAGTCGAGCTGGCGCTCGACTGGACAGCCGAGGGCGGCTGTCCCTACGTTGAAAGCGGAAACGCGGAAAGGGCGGACGCTGGTTGGCGTCCGCCCGAGCCCCCTCAGACAAAGCAATGTTACGAAGCCGCCGGAATTCGCCCCTCCACCAGCGTGGTGCGTCCACTTTTCCTGGTCATGCGGGTGAAGAAGATGCCGCCGTAGATGGCCCAAACCAGCGCCACCCCCAAGGCGAGCAACGGCTCCATTTTCGTCCCATATCCCATGAACGGACCGACAACGTAGAAGATCATGCAGGCAAGATTGGCGAGCAACCCAAAGACCGGGATGATCAAATGCCGCACCACTTTGAACTTCGGATGGTTGTGGTAGCAAACGATGCAGGTTATGCAACTGAGCATATAGAGAAGGAAGGTTCCGAAGTTCGAGGCCAGCGTGGTGGTGAGGAACGTATTGGGCAACGCCGCCATTTTGTCGTGGGTGGTGTAGCCGAAGCTGGACCAGAAGCCATGGGGTAGGGCTGCGATGGCCGAATCCGCCGGCGCTCCACCATCTCCGAAATACACCAGCACTGTGACGCAGCCGACGACGGCGGAGATAATGGCCAGAGTCCAGATGGCTTTGTGCGGGGTCAGGTTCCGCGCGTGCAAGGTTCCCATGGAATCAGGCAATTCTTTATCTTTGCCCATCGCATAGGTGACTCGGGCGCCGGTATTCATGCAGGAAAGGGTCGTCCCGATCAATGCCAGGAAAACCGTGGCGGCCTCAACCAGCATGAAGATGCGTCCATGGCCGGCCCCGAACAGGGCATCGCCAACGACGATCATCATATCCCCTATGGGCGCCGCTGAGGCGCTGGCGAAGCCCATAGGGTAGCCATTATTGAGAAAGTAATTCGCCGCAAAATACTCGAACAGATAACAGAAACAGCCCTGTACCAGCAGCGATGTGATGACGGCAATGGGGACGTCGCGTTTGGCGTTTTTGGCCTCACCCCCCATGGAGGTTACAGATTCGAATCCCACAAGAATGAGAATGGCAACGGTGGCTTGCACGAACATCCAGCCGAAATTGTGAATGCCGATTACTGATTTGGCGTTGGGATGTGAAATGAAAGCGCCGGTGGAATCTTTTTCCGGGTAATCGATATGGAAAGGAACTGCCTTGCCTGCGGCGTCCACGGCGCATTGTGGGGTTCCGTCGGCGGCGCGAACGGTGGTGTCGGTGCTGACTCCGTTCACCATCGTTTTCGTGGTGGCGAAGTCGCAACTGAAAGCGGCGCTGGTTTGCGGATCGAATTGATAGGCGACGCTGCCCGGGGCATGGTTTATGCGATAGCCCAGCGCTACCACAGAGAAAACCAGCAGAGCGCTGATCTGGATCACGTTGATGCCAATGTTAATCGAGGTCGAACCGTTCACGCCTCGATGAGCGATATAGGCAACGGCGAAGGAAAAGAAAATTGCCACTGCCATCATGAACATTGGCCCAGGATTTGAGGCGCTCATAAAATTTGGCCAAATGGTTCCGACCAGATATCCGGATATGACGCCGATGACGCCGACCATCACTCCGGGATAGATCCAGTAATAAAGGTGTGAGCCCCAGCCGACGACGAATTTGGCGAGGCGCGCATAGGGCCACGCAGTTTCGTGGTTGAGGAAGGACTGTTCGGCGAAATAATACGAGCTGCCCGTACCCGGATATAGCTTCGCCATTTCCGCATAGCAGACGGCCGTGGCCAGACACAATAGGATGGCAAACAAAATGCCGATCCACATGGACGGTGCAGTCGCGCCGAGAGCGCCTTGCCCCGCGAAGGTGAGCCAGAGGAAGGCGCCGGGCGCAATCAGCGCCATCGCATTCATGGTTAACCCTGTCAGTCCCAGGGTTTTTTTCATTTCTAATGGAGCATCGGCCATATTAACTTCTCCTTCGAAGTGAGATACGGACGCCGTCGTCCGTTTTCTAGCTCAAAAACTGTTCTTGCTGGCGCGGACTCGGCTTGGAGGTGATTCGATCTGGACCCCAAGCTGGCCCGCATAAGAAATCCGTTCTTGCGTAGCTCTTGTTCGAAAATTCGTCGCCAAGTGTCAGAACATGAAGCCTGCCTCCAGGACGCCGCGGGGTTGGTTATTGTCGGCACCGGACGAACCGAAAACGTCGCCTGGCGTGGAACTGGTGGCGTGAACGATGGCAAAGTCTCCGCGAAGGAAGAAGCCATCTTTAATGTAGGTAGGGGTAATGGTGAAGGCGAATGCGCCGCTACCCGGGCCATACAACAGATTGATTGCGCCATTGGAGACGCTTCCGCTGCTCGTAATATATTCCGGCCTGACTGCCAACGATATCCCGTGCTTGAAAGCGTAGGTAGCCAACAATGCGCCCCCACTGGTGGACGCTCCCTGAAAGATCCCAATGCTGGGATTCGTAGCCACCTTGGTGTATTGGTAGTACGGATTGATTACCCAGTGCCCTTTGCTGTAGGTGTAGAGGACGTTGTAGATGGACTCGTTGTTTAGAAACAGAGGCGTTGCCAGTGTGTTTTTCGCGTAGGCACCGGCATTGCCGCCAGCCACAAAGGACAAGGTATTTGCGGCATTGAAGGCATAGCTTAAAGATCCCCAAAGCCAGGTGTAACGGTTCGAGTAAAAACCATCGTTCCAACTGAACGCGGTGGTGAGTTTCTTATGGACGTAATTCAGTTGGACGCCACGATTGACGGCATTCTCCTGATTCCAAAGAAGGCCGCGGTCGATGTTCATATTCTGGAAGGTGAACGTGTACTCGGCCCCGATGAGCGTGGGTAGCGCGCCGATCTCGACGTTAAAATTTCCTTTAACCAGCTTCAGATAGCCTTGAGGAAACGGGCCCCAGAGATTTTTGACCGAGTCAGCGGTCGAAAGAAAGGGCAATCCGAGGGCGGGGATGTTGTAGGCGCCGCCTTGCAGGTAGAACTGCCACCAGCCGGTGGTCTTTTGGATAAAGATCTGAGCATTGCTGACGTCCCAATGCGAATCGGTATCACCGAAAACGGCATTGCCTTCGCTCCAGCCCATGCCGCTTAAAATTCCGGTGATTTCCAGTTTGCCAAAAGGTCCGGCTGCGATCTCATGAGGAATCGCGGTTGAGAGCGGTCCTGCCATGGAAGGCATGGCCAGGGGTGCGGGCGCAGCCGGCGCTGCTGCTGCTGCCGCCGGTGGTGTGCCTGCGGGCGGAGTAGATGTGTCGGCGGGGGGAGTAGCAGGCGGAGTACTTTGAGGGGACGGGTCGGAACTCTGTGCGAAGCAAGAAAATGCCGCAAACGCCACAAATAAAACGGCAAGAAAACAGGCCCAACTTGTGCGCAATGGTAATCGCCTTTTATGGTGAAACGGTACGGTCGCCATTTGTAAAGCACCTCTCAGGTCGTTCTTCAATGTGGCTCCTTTTCTGCGTGCTTTTAATTCACAACCCTTGTCGGCACACTTGCAGTGCCTGCGAAGTGATCGGACTTTATTTGGTTTGGCAGGGAGCGTCCAATTGATTGTTTTTTTGCGGAGCATTAAAAATACTTTGAGAAGTAAATTTTATGGACGGCATAAGCGGGATTGTTACCTGCTGAAAGGAAAGAGACTGATAAGCAGTTGATCGAAGAAATATTGCGAAGTTTGAATCACTCAAATCTTATTTCGTGATGTAGCGCAATCTTTATAAGTTTAGTTTTCTAAAGAATTCAGCGGGGTCACGATCTTGTAGCAGATCAGCGCGTCGTAAGAATCAGACCAATAAATCAGATTGCGCTCAAGCGCAGAACGCTTCTCTTGAGGAATATTGTGCAGCAACTGACGGAGAGGACGCAGATCATAGAGCGTCGCCGGGTACTTCGCCATTCCAGCGAGTAATTCGAAAGCTGGTTCATCCGCTCGCTCGTCGGCGTCCCAGGTTTCTCCCATCAAAGTCGCTTTACCTCCTGCCCCAAAGGCGCCCACATTAAATGTGTTCTTGCCTTGGGCGATTGCAAACTCCGCAACGAAATTGCCCAATGTTGAAATCCCTCGAGCGTCATAACCTCTGTGAAGATGGTTACGCCCGAAGCGCAGCAACACCTTCTCTCTCGTTTTCGACGCCGCGGTCTTGCGAAAATGATCTATGAATTGCTCCTTCATCAGTTGCTCGCGCTCATTCTGAGCGGTCAGTCTGGTGTCTGGGTCGAGGCGGCTTTTGTCGATCTGTAGGGTAGCCCGGAGATTCTGTTGCAGGGAGACGTCATTCAACGCTTCATCTTTCGCGCCAAGACTTGCGTTTGCGAGGCCAAGCAAGGCTGGGGCCATATTTCTTTTGTATCCATTTTTGACGAGTTGAACCATCCGTGCGAGATTCGCGTCTGCTAAATTAAGAGACGCCAATTCCCGGATCAGAGGCTCAGGCTGTTCTTCTTCCATATCGCATCCCCAAAGGACGCTCGAGTGTGACTGGACAGGTGCATGAGCATTGGCGGCTTGCCTCTTCGTCCAAAGGCCGAGTACTTCGGGACCTTTTCCAGGCGGCACAAATTCGAGTTGATGGGCGGCCCAGGGGCTGACTTCAGCGGCTATGTGACGATAGCCAGCGGTCCACATGCGAGGCCAAAGCGCATTCAGCAGACCCGGGATCTCATTCTCCCCATGCAGTTCTCCCAGCAGGAAGAAGTCACTGTTCGCCGCTTCATTAAGGAGGAAGGCCTGCCCTTCACGATCCATGTTGTACTCGTGGCTTCTTAGAACGGTGATTACCGAGTCTTCAGGTTCGAGCCCTTGCCCCCGGAGAATCGGGGTTAACATCAATGTAAATACGATCCAGCCAACAGATAATGAGAAGACGCTTCGAGACATATCTTTCCTACGAATTCTCTTTTCGTTTTGTTCCGAGCGAAAAGAGGTTTCCACCGCGGCATACAGAATTGGGGCAACAGAACTCAGGTTTAAAGCTACTTAGGGGCAGATGTCACCCAGGTCGTACAGTCCTCGTTCTGAGCAGCGGTGCCGGCTATCGACGGGGCATTCGGAGTTGTTGGGGAAGACGGGGCGTAGACATTCGCGGTTAGGAGCAAACAATTCCCAGAGGGACATAGAGCGCTTTCTGTCAGGATCGATTCGCGTGATATAGTGCGACCCTTGTAGAATGGTCTCGCTTGCGAGCGGTAAAGGCGGCGATGTGAAAGATGTATCCGGTAGGGACAGGTGGCCGCGCGTGCCGAGCCGCCCTCACCTTGTACTCCTTCTTCTGTTGGTTTGTTCTTTATGCGTATCCCTTTGTGCCCAATCCGCCACGCAGAGTCAAGCCTCCAACTCTGCCGATTCGGGCGCTTCCCAGGGCGATAAAAATCCACCTGAATTGGCGTCGCGGGATGTGCCCACCACTTTCAAAGTAAACGTGAAACTGGTATTGCTGCGAGTCGTCGTGCGGGACGGGCACGGAAACGCTGTCGGCGATCTTCAACAAGACGATTTTCAGGTATTCGATAACCGGAAACCGCAAATCGTCAGCCAATTTTCGATGGAAAAGGCGGGTGCCCGCACGATTATTGAGCGCAGTACCGGCGAAGGAAGCGGATTCGTCCCCGGCCAAACCACAGCCGCGCCCGTCGCTGAGCACTACACCGCTTATCTGTTTGACGATGTGCATTTGAAATTCGCGGACCTGAGTTATGCGCGAGAAGCCGCGCTCAAGCACTTCGCTTCGCTTCAGCCCACAGACCGGGCGGCGATTTTCTCCACTTCGGGTCAAACCACGCTCGATTTTTCCGACGATCGCGCGGCGTTGCGCGACACGCTGCTCAAACTTCGGCCACGCCCGGTCACCGGCGGCGAGCCAGATCCGTGCCCGAATATGACTGCTTACATTGCGGACCTCATCGTCAATAAAAACGATCAGAGCGCTTTGCAAGTCATGACCATGGACGCGCTGCATTGCGCATTCAATGACGACCAGCGAATGTTGCAACAGGCGCAAAATTTGGCCAACATGGCCGCGGACCGCAGCCTTACGGAGGAAGAAACCGAAAGCCGACTGGCGCTTGGCGTTTTGAAGGATGTTGTACGCCGAATTTCGCTGATACCCGGTCAAAGGAACATCGTCTTTATCTCGCCCGGATTTCAGGCACCCGCACTCCAGTTCGAATACAACGACATCATCGATCGGGCACTACGTGCACAAGTGATCATTAGCGCCCTCGACGCACGCGGCCTCTACGTTCCCAGTTCTTACCGCGATAGCAGCAAGCCGACGTCGGGGACACTTTTAACTGCTCCCCAAGAAGAGGAATACCAAACGCAGTCCGATAACACGGCTTCGGATATACTCGCCGTCGTCGCCGCAGGGACCGGCGGCGCCTTTTTTCATAACAGCAACGACTTGAATGAGGGGTTGAAACGCCTCGCGTCCGCGCCAGAGTATTCCTATGTGCTGGGCTTCGTTCCGCAGAATCTGAAACTGGATGGCGCATTCCATTCTTTAAAGGTCACGCTCAAGAAGGACATCAAACTCGATATACAGGCGCGGCGGGGATACTATGCTCCCAAGCACCTGGCTGATCCTTCGGAAGAAGCGAAGCGAGAAATAGAAGACGCCGTGTTCTCGCAGGAAGAAGTGCATGGGCTGCCGGTCGAACTGCATACGAGATTTTTCAAATCCAGCGACGACGATGCCAAACTTTCGGTACTGGCCCATGTCGACGTAAAAGGTATTCGGTTTCGAAAAGAAGACGGGCGCAACCGGAATGAGTTGACGGTCGTCTCCGCCCTTTTCGACCGCAACGGAAATTATTTGAAGGGCGAAGAACAAATTCTCCAGATGCGATTTAAAGATGAAACACTGCAAAACAAACTGGGAGACGGGGTCACCCTGAAAACCAGCTTCGATGTGAAGCCAGGCACGTATCTAGTGCGACTAGTGGTGCGGGACGCCGAAGGACAGATGCTATCGGAAGAAAACAGTGCGGTTGAGATTCCGTAGTTGGAGGTGATTTATGAAAATCCGTGGCCCGGTCATTTTCGCCGCATCGCTTTGTCTCGCTGTTGGCGCCACAGGTTGGAAGCTGGCCCCGCGCGCCATGGCTCAAAGTCAGCAGGCTGTTGAGGCTCGCGAAAATTCCGCGGACCCCAAAACTCAAGTGGCCGGAACCGACGGCAAGCCCACCTTTAAGACGGAGACGCGCCTGGTTCTCGTCGATTCCGTAGTCACGGATAAAAAAGGGAAATACATTCGCGATCTCACTGCCAAAGACTTTCGGGTATGGGAAGACAACAAAGAAAAATCGATTACCAGCTTTTCTTTCGGGGTTGACCCGGCGGCTGACGAACGTTCGCAGCAGAAATATCTGGTGCTTTTCTTCGACAACTCCACCATGGATTTCGGCGACCAGGTTAAGGCGCGCCAAGCCGCGGCAAAGTTTATCGACAGCAATGCCGCGCCAAACCGTCCTATGGCGATTGTCGACTTTGGCGGCGCGGTGCACGTAGCGCAAAATTTCACGGTGGACGCGGAACGCCTGAAAAAAGTGGTTGCCGGACTGCAAACCTCATGGGTTGCTCCCAACACTCAGCCAGTTGAAATGGCTTCTCTGGGGATTACGAGTTTCGGCACCCCGAATCTGGGATCGGCGGAGGCTGATTTCGGAGCGCGCAGCGTCATGCTCGCGCTTCGCAGCGTCGCCAGAAGTTTATCGACGGTACCGGGACGCAAAATTCTCGTGATGCTGACCTCGGGATTTCCGTTGAACACCGAACGCCAGTCGGAAATTCCGGCGGTAATCAGTGAATGCAACAAAGCCAATGTCGCGATTTATCCCATCGACATTCGAGGCCTGGTGGGTCCGGACTTGGGTATCAGAGGGCCCGGCGGCGCGGTGCTCGACTATCCAGCAGATTTCGGCTCGGCTCATCTTTCTTACGCGACTCTGCATTACGACGAAACATTTAGTGGAAATCAGAGACTTCTGCCCATTGCGATGTCACAACGTGGGGGTGCACCCGCGCCACCCTCAGGCGGCGGTGGACGCGGCCCTGCCCCTGCGCCCGCTCCTGCACCCAGGGGCGGCGGGACGGGAGGTACGGGAGGGAAAGGTGGAACTGGTGGAACGAGCGGCGGCAGTTCGGGACGCGGAACAAGCGGCGGTTCCAACGTCCAGCCGTATGCCACCACCTACGCCATACCGAATAACCTCGTTCCGTTATTTCCCGCGAGCGCCAGCGATAACCAACAGGTGCTTTATCAATTGGCGGCAGGCACGGGTGGTTTCGTAATCCTAAATACAAACGATCTGCTGGGCGGATTGCAGAAGATCGCCCAGGAACAGTCCGAATACTACATTCTTGGCTATAGCCCCACCGAATCGGCGGAAGGAAGTTGCCATACGTTGAAAGTGAAGGTAGACCGCGGCGGTTCCATCGTTCGCTCCCGCAGCGGCTACTGCAATGTCAGACCGCGTGATTTGCTGGCGGGGAATTCGGTTGAGAAGGGTTTAGAGAGTCACGCCTCCGGCGATTTACCGGGCAACGTCACGGGTTCGATGCAAACTCCTTTTTTCTATACTTCGCCAAATACGGCGCGCGTAGATTTGGCTCTTGAAGTTCCGTCGGGATCCTTGAAATTCGAAAAAGTTAAGGGGAAGATGCATTCCGAGATCAATGTTCTTGGCATTGCCTACAAACCCGACAACACGATCGCGGCCCGGTTCAGTGACACCGTAAACCTCGACTTCGAAGATAAGCATCAGGTGGAAGAATTCCAGAAGTTGCCATTCCATTATCGGAATCAATTCGAAATATTGCCCGGTAAATACATTCTCAAAGTTGTTTTCAGCTCGGGCAGCGAAAGTTTTGGGAAGTTGGAGAAGCATCTCTCCATCGATCCTTATAGCGGAAAAGAATTCACTCTAAGCGGACTCGCTTTGAGTAATCAGATTCACCGCATCGAGGGCAACGAATCAGGCTTGGACGTGGCTTTGCTCGAAGATAAGACGCCGCTAGTGGTTCGGGGGATGGAAATAACTCCTTCGGCGAGCAACCGGTTCAAGAAAACCGATTCGGCGGCAATCTATGTCGAAGTATATGAGCCACTGCTGGCGAGCGCGACGCCGCCGAAAGTTGGTCTCGAAATCATTGTGTTAGATCGAGCCACCAAGGAAAAGAAGCTGGATATTGGCGTACCCGACACCGAAGCCTACATTCAAAAGGGAAATCCGGTGATTCCGCTGGCATTCAAGCTACCTACGGCGACGCTTGCTCCGGGCTCTTACCAGGTGCAGATGAAGGCGTTGGATGCCGCGGGAAGGTCGTCCACCATTCGCTCTTCCAACTTCGAAGTGGAGTGAGCGGTGTTGCAGGCGACAAAAAAGTTGGACTTACCTGCAATCGTTTTTTTGCTGCTGGCGATGGTCGCGGTCATGGCGGCGGCGCAAGACAACGCGCCGGCGCAAAATGGGAATGCCGGTGCGATCTCCGATCCGGGTGACGTTTTTCTCGATTGGCATACGATTGAGAAAAATCTATATGCCAATGCCAAACCCTACGTTGGCCTGTCTGCGAGCGAATTAGAGAACGCGCTGCCCGAATTGCAAGGCGTCGAATTCGCTCAAACTCAGGGTCAACTTTCGGCAATTCTCGATCAGGTTGGATCGCAGGCCCGCAATCTTCTGCGTAACATGCCAAACCTGATTGCTCACGAAAAGTTGATCACACAGATACAACCAAACGGCAGACTGGCGGAACAAAATTATGAGTATCTGATCCTGCTGCACTCCAAGGACAAAGCGGTCCAATTGGAGGAATTCCGCACCAACGAAAAGAAAAACAAAAACCAGGCGGTCGACGATCCCATGACTAAGGGATTCGCGTCGGCGTGGGGATTTTTTTATCCACCCAATCAGCCCGAATCTAAATTCCGCTATCTGGGACAGCAAAAAGTTGCAGGCCGCGAGATATTAGTGGTCGCTTTCGCTCAGATTCCAGAGCAGGTTCGCTTCCCCGCTGAGGTTGAATTCGGTGGCAAGCTGGTCGGCGTGCTAGAACAAGGAATTGCGTGGATTGATCCCGCGGATTTTCACATCGTGCGCATACGAACCGACCTGCTCGCGCCGCGCTCCGATATATACCTGCAAAAGTTGAGCGCTGACGTTCACTTCGCGCAACTGTCTTTGCCGCAGATTTCTTCCAGCCTATGGGTGCCCGACGACGCCCAGGTAACCTGGAATTTCAAAGGCCAAAGCGTTGAGCAAAGGCACACCTACTCCAAGTATCACGTGTATACGGTAAAAACTAAAATTCTTCCTTGAACCGTTTCGAGCCTGCGCTTGGAGGGGATTTCCCCTGGGGCAGGGCGAGGTGCCATCGCATTTGATGGTTAGCCCAGGACGCCCCGTCGGTTGAGCGCGATTCCAATGGAAGGGAAATGCGTGGGGATTGAGCTGCGCTCGATGGACAGCCGGGGCGGCTGTCCCTACGTGAGTCCCTACATGAGTTCGGGAGGTTACCGGCGATTACTATAGTGGTTCGATGCCGTCGCACCCGATTGCCCACCCCTTGGGCCGCACCTATAATTAAAGAACTCTGGTAGTGATTCTCTCTCTGGTTGCAGGTAGGTAAACGCCGAGGTGTGTTTCCCTCGCGCAGTCGGTTTGCCATGCGAAAATGCCTGCAACTCGCCCTGATGTCTATCTCCACAATAGCGGCCTCCTTTTTGCAGGCGCAAATGAGCGCGCCCGAAGTGATTACCGCAACGGACGACGGCGGACATAAGGTTTACGTGAACGATGTCGCGCCTGCGCCCGCCAAACACACAAGAAATTCCGTCCGTCAAAGCTCGTTAGTGTTCTGGAGCGTCACCGATCATCGCTGGAAGCCCGTACCGGCGGCAAACGTTCGGGCGGCGCGCTCGGCGGCGGATGACGTGAAAGCGATTCTGGCGCGCCGGTCCGCAGGGTCAACTTCTCAGCAACAATTTCAAAGACCCGCGGGGCAATCTTTCACGCAACCGGAAATCGACGCCGCCATAGAGCAGGCTGCGATGCAACACAATGTCGATCCGAGCCTGGTTCGCGCTGTCATTAAAGTGGAATCGAACTTCAATCCCAATGCGGTTTCTCCTAAAGGCGCGATGGGACTCATGCAGTTGATGCCGCAAACGGCGCGGGAATTGAACGTCACCAATCCATTCGATCCGCAACAAAACGTGGATGCCGGGGTTCGTCATCTTAAGCGCCTTATGGAAAGCTACGGCGGCGATGTGAACTTAACTTTGGCGGCCTACAACGCGGGTGCGGGCGCGGTGGCGCGAAGTGCGGGGGTTCCAAATTATCCCGAGACTCGCAATTATGTCACGCGGATCACCAACCTTTATCACGGTCCTCCGGGGGCCATTTCGCGCAGTCTGAAAAGCCCGGCATATTCGCCGGTACTTGTGGAACGCGATGCAAGAGGCGTTCTTTTTATAAGCAACGACTGATAACAAGCATCTGACAGATCTCGGAAAGTTGCATGGAATTCCACTCAGGCCGGCGATGGGCGGGGTACGGCGCCGCACTTTTGTTTTCGCTGCTGCCGCTGCCTACTTATGCGGCCGCGCATAAATCGGATGCCTGGGCGCACAATCAATTCGCAATCGCGGAACAGAAGCGCCAGGCGCTGAATAACCTGGCTCCGGAAGAGCGAACTCGCCGCCAATATCAGGATGTTATCGGCGGCTACCGCCGCGTTTATTACGGATCGCCAACTTCCTCGAAAGCCGATGCCAGCGTCTTTGCCGTCGCAGAAATGCTCGCCGAGACGGGACGCCGGTTTGTGGACGCGAGCCTTTTCCGTTCTTCCATCGCGCAATATCAGTTCCTGCGGCGCGAATATCCTGGAAGTAAATATCGCTTTGAAGCGCTATTTAATATCGGCCAGATTTACGCCCAGGATATTAAAGACGACGTTCTGGCTAAAAAGACCTTCGAAGATTTCATTGAGCAATATCCGCACAATCATTTGGCGGCGGAGGCACAACTAGCGATCGATAACGTGGGAAAACCGCAGGCGGAAGAATCGGCGGCGAAGTCCGATCCTGATCAGGATTCGACGGCTGCGGGGGTTACAACCCGCACCGTGGTCGCGGATGACTCGACCGAACCAACCCACATCACCGGGATTCATTATTTGTCGAAGGCTGGCTATACACGGGTCACAATCGATCTGGATCGCGCGGTGGGGTACAAATCGCAGCGCATCGAGAGTCCCGACCGGATTTTTTTCGATCTCGACGCGAAAATCTCGAAAAAATTAATTAAGAAGACCATCGACGTAAACGATGTTCTTCTCACGAAAATCCGCGTATCGCAATTCAAGCCGGACCACGCCCGCATCGTTCTTGAAATCGGAGAACATTCGGACTTTACGGCGGCCGTCGAAACCAATCCATCGCGGTTGGTTATCGATCTGCGGGACGGCGAGGTGCGCACGCAGGGTTTCGATAATAAGGATGTCGAAAGTAGTTCGAGCCGTGGGCCAGAGGCGAATCGCGCCATGAGGGAGATGTCAAAGGCAATTTCGCCGCTTCCGGCGAAGCGAATTGTCGAGGCTGACAGCAATGACGTGGCGACACTCGCGTCGCCGGTTCTGCCTTTGCCGGGCAAAACGAAATCGGGCGCTTCGAATATCATCGCTGACCGCCGCAGCCACCGCCGGTTGGATGGTCGCGAAGCGCAGCCGACAGCTGCCGGTGACCGCTCGCTGATTCGGGCCCTGGGCCTCAAGATTGGGAAAATCGTTATCGACCCGGGACATGGCGGATACGATACCGGGACGATTGGTCCCAATGCCCTCGAGGAAAAGGATCTGGTTCTGGACGTGAGCCGGCGTTTAGGAAAGCTGCTGGAATCGCGGCTGGGCGCGCAGGTCGTCTACACCCGCAAGGACGATACTTTTGTCCCACTCGAAACTCGGACCGCGATCGCCAACCAGGAGCAGGCCGACCTCTTCGTTTCCGTTCACGCCAATTCCAGTCACGATCCATCGGCGCGCGGCGTAGAAACCTATTACCTTAATTTCAACTCTTCGCCGGATGCACTCGAAGTCGCCGCCCGTGAGAATGCGGTTTCGGAAACTTCAATCCATGAGCTTCAGGATCTGGTAAAGCAGATCGCACTAAAAGAAAAGATTGAAGAGTCGCGAGAGTTTGCCTCGGATGTTCAGCAGGAGTTGCACAACGGTTTGGCGGCAAAGAATCCCGGCCTGCGCAATCGGGGAGTAAAGAAGGCGCCGTTTATTGTGCTGATCGGGGCGAATATGCCGTCCATCCTCGCCGAAATTTCCTTCGTCAGCAATCCTGGGGACGAGAAGCGCTGCGAGACTGCGGCCTACCGCCAGCGGATTGCGGAATCGCTGTATCGGGGCATTTCGAAATATGTGAGCGGGTTGAGCGGAATAAAGGTAGCCAGCAAAATCGACAAGACCTCCGGGCAGTAATCCCACCCCGATGCATCCTGACCTAGGCGAAGTGCAGTGAGTGACGTGCTTCCCTGAGCGCCTGGAAACTTTAATCCTGGCTCTGTACTCTAATAGATGAAGGATTGCGCGCAGTTTTCATGAAAGTCCTCACATTTCTTTTCGCCCTATTGACGGCGCTTTCGGTCAATGGCCAAGGTCCGAGTGCTGCTTCAGTGCTTCCCGCGGAGTTCAGCGGATGGAACCTCTTGGGCGCCATGCAAACCAGCAAGGACCCGGCCGCGGCCGACGCGGCGGACGCTTCAGTCCTTAAAGAGTACGGGTTTACCGGGGTAACTTCTGCGGTCTACACGCGCGATGACGGACGCAAGCTGACTATCAAGGCTGCGCGGTTTCAGGATGCCAGCGGCGCCTACGGCGCGTTCACGTTTTATAAAACGCCGCAAATGCAGAAGGAGAAAATTGGGGACCTGGGCGCTTCGTTCAATGAGCGGGTGCTGTTTTATCGCGGGAACATTCTCGTCGACGCGCAGTTCGAGAAGCTTTCGGCGATGTCGGCCGCGGAGTTACGCGATCTTTCCGCGGAACTTCCGCCGCCCCCAGCCAATGCTGCCGGACTGCCGGGCCTTCCCGCCTATTTGCCGGCGGCAAACTACATAAAAAACACCGCAAAATATATTGTGGGTCCGGCGGCGCTTGAAAAAGTGAATGCACCGGTTAACGCTCAACTGGTGGATTTCAATGCCGGTGCGGAAGTGGTGATTGGCGATTACACAACGTCAGGCGACCCCGCACAGCTCACCCTGATTTCCTATCCGACTCCGCAGATTGCGATGGAGCATCTGCGGCGGATCGAGGCCGCGAAACAGCAAACTTCTCAGGGACCTGCGATGCTTGACCCGGCAACTACGTTCGACAAACGCACCGGGCCCATCGTCGCCGTGGTTAGCGGGCCGATTTCAAATAGCCAGGCCAAGACTATTCTGGCTTCGGTAAATTATGAAGCGGACGTCACCTGGAACCAGAATACTTTTTTCTCCCGAAAAGACGATCCCGGCAATTTGATCGTCAACGTCATCTATCTTTGCTTCATTATTGGAGCGTTTGCCGTCGTCTCCGGCATCGCTTTCGGGGGCATACGGATATTGGCGCGGCACTTTTTCCCCGACAGATTATTTGACCGCCCCGAGATGGGACTCATTTCTCTGCACCTTTCCGAGGGCAGTGGGCAATCCGGCTCAAACGATGTAAGCCGATCAATCAAAGCAGTTTAGTGGTTTTTCCGGCCTGCGTGTCTCAGAATGAGGCACATGGGACGGTATGTTTATTTGTTGCAACTTAATGAAAACAAAGGTATTTATTTAGCAAAAATCCCTTGACACCCCTTCCGCGTCCCCATAAGATTTCGCCAGAAAGTTTTAACGGTAATCCTTCGTTGGAACTATTCTCCCTTGAAAGAGGAGGTCGCCCATGTTGCCGGGCGGCCTTTTCGTTTTTCAGGAGTGGGGATTGGCCACACGTGTGGCGCAGCGCTTTGAGCGCGGCGATAAAGTCTGAACATAACGCGGCTTGAGCCGCGAGGTGCTTTGTCACCTGAAGCCGGTGGAAATTGCGGCTTGAAATCGGAGCGGTAAACCGCTGCGCCACCCAAAATCCAAACGTAAACAGGCCGGTCGATTTCTGTGGATAGGACTGCAATTTGACCAAATGACGGGGGCCCGGTTGGAGCAAGCATTAAATCGGATAAGTACGAAATCGGACTGTAAAAATATACTGCCTGTGATATAACCCCGGCGTTAAATATCTCCGTGTTTAGGAAAGTTTCGAGGATTGCATCGTGCACGGCAACGATGAGCGAATACAGGAGCTTTGCGAGTTAACCGCCAAAGAGGAGGATCCAGAAAAACTAATGCGGCTGGTTGCGGAACTGAATGAAGTCCTGGAAGCTAAGGAACAGGATCTTCTCGCGAAACGAAAATCCAACCCATCCAAAAGTGCCGATTGACACAGCCCTTCCCCGTCCCCAAGTTGAGCTCCCATTTATGCTGGTCGTGTAGCCTCTCAGGCCGAAATCCGCTACCAGAGAGCCGTTTACGCAATGTTTTGCGCATTTACGGTATACGACTACAGCCAACACCTGATGTATTCTCTACATCTAATGCATCAATCGTGTAGGAGTCACGCGCTATGACTTCTGGCCAATCATTGCGTATTTTGTTTTCTGTCTTCGTTATTTCATCTTTATCTGCGCTCTTGACCGCTTGCGGTGGAGGGTCAGCTCCCGGCACGAGCACGCCCCCGACGCCGGGCCCATTTGTTCTCACGGTCGCCGACGCCGGGACGGGGACGGTCACCAGTAGTCCTGCGGGAATCAACTGCGGTTCGACCTGCACTGCAAGTTTCGCGAACAACACTCAAGTCACGCTCACTCCTACGGCTGGCAGCGGATACACGTTCACCGGTTGGAGCGGGGCATGCAGTGGCGCTGGCACTTGCACTGTGGCGATGAGTGCGGCGAATTCGGTGACGGCAACATTTACTGTTAATCCGACGCTTCAGATCACGATCTCGCCGGCGGGCGGCGGCACGATTACCAGCACTCCGGCGGGAATTAGTTGTCCGGGGACTTGCAGCGCCAGCTTTCCGAACAATACTCAAATTACTTTGACTGCGTCAGCTAGTTCGGGCAGCTCTTTTGCTGGTTGGAGCGGCGGAGGATGCGGCGGCACCAATTCCTGCGTCATTACCCTGAACACAGCAACATCGGTCACAGCAAATTTTAATGTCGTACCGTCCTCTGCTCTGACCATCACAAATTCTGGGATAGGGTCTGGTTCCGTAAGCAGCAGCCCAAGCGGTATCAATTGTCCGACAAGGTGTTCGGCGAGCTTCGCCAACGGCACTCAGGTTACATTAACCGCCGCTCCGGGAACTACTTCCAGCTTTGCCGGATTTACTGGCGGCGGATGCACCGGGACAGCAACAACCTGCATGGTCACGGTTAGCGCCGGGACCTCAGTGAACGCGCAATTTGGGGGAACGCTTAACAGCCTTAACCACATCATTATTTTCGCGCAGGAAAACCGGTCGTTCGACAGCTATTTCGGCGCGATGCGACAATATTGGGCGCAAAATAATATTCCCGATCAGTCTTTTGACGGATTACCACAATTCAATCCAGTTAGTGGCGCACCGCCTTTGCAAGGCCCCATTCCATCTGTGCCGGGATGCGATCCGGCGTTTCCTTACGACCCCAACGCGAATCCCCCGGAAACCTACAGTTGTACGTACACCGCTCCGAGTTCTACGAACCCGGGAAGTCCGCAAATTCCGTCCTTCCACCTACAAACCGTGTGCGTGGAAAATCCAAGTCCTTCTTGGAATGAGAGCCATGTCGATTGGAACCTGCTCAATCCAGTCTCATCTGTAGCTACGCTCGATGGCTTCGTCCATACAGCTGCGAATGACGCGCGGCAAATCGTACCTCCGTTTATGGACGTTAACGGCTACCGCGCCATGGGCTACTACGATGGCAACGACCTCAATTACTACTACTACATGGCATCGATGTTCGCCACTTCCGATCGATTTTTCTCTCCGGCGATGTCGCGCACGCAAATCAACCGAATGTATCTTATGGCGGCTACATCGCAAGGTCATGCTTATCCATTAAATGCCAACGAGTCTCAACTTAGCGCTCCGCCAATTTTCGAGAAGTTACAAAATGCCGGCATTTCCTGGAAGATCTATGTTCATCCTAACCCCAACGCTTTGACCGCTTCTGACGGAACTAATTGCCCGGCGAATGCGACGACACCATTCTGCCTGTACCAAGTCAGCTACCTCAACATGTTTTTATACGGAGAACAGGTTATTAAGGATCCAGTGCTAAGCCTAAATATAGTCCCGGTTTCACAGTTCGGCATTGATGCAGCGAATGGTACTCTGCCCCAGGTGGCATTGATCGAACCGGCATCAGCGTCTGGCTTGGACGAACACCCGGCTGACTTTGATCCCACTCCACAGGATCCCACGCCGTGCTGCAGCATACAGGCGGGCGCAGCCTACGCGGAAGGAATAATTAATTCCCTAATGAACAGTCCGAGTTGGAAAGACTCCGCATTACTGTTCACATACGACGAATTCGGCGGCTTCTATGATCACGTCGCGCCGCAGCCAGCGGTAAAACCTGATAACTTGCCTGCGACCCCTCCTCCAACCGACCTCCTCCCCGGAGATGTTTGCACTTCTGTACTAGGGCCGACTTGCGATTTCGTTTATACCGGTTATCGCATCCCATTCATTGCGATATCGCCCTTCACGAAAAAGAATTATGTCTCCCATACGATTGCCGACTCCACCTCACTTCTGAAGTTAATTGAAACCAGGTTTGGCCTTGCTCCACTAACACAGAGGGATGCAGCTCAGCCCGATCTAAGTACGGATTTGTTCGATTTCGTGACTCCCCCCTGGTTGACCCCGCCGTCCCCCCCTAGTCAGTACCAAGGGGGCACCTGTGACATGTCGCCTCCTACTCCGTAAAACGAGCGTGGGTGGGATAATGAGTTCGTGGCCATTGCCAAATGTTTTGTCTTGTTCCTCGTGTTGAGTGCGGTGCCTTGCATAGCAACTACTCGCCACTATTACATCGCGGCCGAAGATGTTACCTGGGACTATGCGCCCAGTGGACAGGATCTGATGATGGGAACGCCAATTCCCCTGCCTTGGCGGAATAAGGTCAGTTGGCCAAAGAGCCGATTCATCGAGTACACCGACGCTACATTCACCATTCGCAAGCCGCAACCTTTATGGTTGGGAATTCTAGGTCCCATCATTCGCGCCGAAGTAGGCGACGAGGTTGTTGTTGATTTTTTTAATCGCAGCCACACTCAACACAACATGCATCCTCATGGTCTACGTTACGACAAGGAAGATGAGGGCGGATATTATGTGCCGCTGTCAAAGGGCGGATCACATGTGCCTCCGGGAGGTCACTTCATCTATCACTGGTTTGCGGACGAGGGCAGCGGCCCCGGGCCGGGACAATTGTCGTCGGTGGTGTGGTGGTACCACGCGCACGTGGATGAGGAGACCGAGACGAACGCTGGGCTCATGGGCCCAATCGTTATTACAGCGAAAGGCAAGGCGAGGGCAGATGGAAGCCCAAAGGATGTCGACGAAGAGTTTGTAGCGTCATTCATGATCTTCGACGAAATGGGCGGAAAAGCTGATGAACTCTTTTATGCCATTAATGGCTATATCTTCGGGAACCTGCCCGGCTTGATGATGAAAAAGGGCGACAAGGTGCGCTGGTATCTGCTCGGAATGGGTAGCGAGCAGGACCTGCATACGCCGCACTGGCACGGAAAAACGGTAACGGATGGCAGGCGAAATTTGGATGTCGTCGAATTGCTTCCGGGGAGCATGGTGACCGTTGACATGATTGCCGATAACCCCGGCACGTGGATGTTCCATTGCCACGTTGCGGATCATATGGAATCGGGAATGATGGCGGTTTATACAATTTATTCCCCGGCGGCGCGCAAATGCCCCATTGAATTTACCGCTGGAGATTTTTGGAATTCTTCGCGAAAGAATTCTCTAACCATTAAGAACACCAGCGGGAAAAATATCAAGAGCATCACGCTCACTTTCGACCATCTTCTGACGCCGCAGGACCGGCACCGTCCGTTCAATAATGATTGGATTTCGACGGTACCCCTGCCTGCCGGGCACGAAGAGACTTTGGACAGGCTCGGATATTTTCCTGCCATCGCGCAGCAAGTGGCCGGCTGGGTGTTTCTTCCTTCTGCGATTCAATATGAAGACGGCACGAAATGGCGGCCCGAAGAACAAGACGAATGCTTTCAGATTTTCTGGCGGGATAAAGAACATCCGGAGTTGCCGGCGCTGCCTCCGGTGCAGATTGAAATGAAAGAGGATTGATTGGCGAAGACTTATCAAGCGGGAGGCGACTTCCCTTGCCCGGTTATGTCCAGCGGAACCATTTCATGGCGAGCAGGAATGAAATGCCTCCCCATAATAAAAGCACCAGAATTCTTCCAGCTTGAGCAGTTAGGGGCGCGCCTTGAAGAATGGTGTCGCGCAGGGAATCATTGAGCGCGGTCAACGGCAGGGCTTTTATATAGGGCAGGATTTTGGCCGGGAAATGTTCATAGGAAAAGAATACACCGGAGAAAATCCACATGGGCATCATGGCGAGGTTGATGAGCCCGCTGACGGTTTCGATTTTCCGGGCGCGGCAGGCGGTCAGTAATCCGAATCCGCCGAAAGCCACCGATCCCAGGGTGCCGAGCAGCAGGACGCTCCACAGCGATCCGAGCACGCGGATGTGGAATGCCAGCACTCCGAGGCCCAGTAACAATGCCACTTCAATCAGCATCAGAAAAAGGCGGCTCGCAGCCAGGGCAAGCAGGAAATCGCTTTTCCGCATGGGCGTAGCTAAAAATCTTTTCAGCAATTTGCGTTGGCGCATGTCTACGATTGCGAATCCGACGCCCCACATGCCAGAATTCATCAGGGTCATGCCGAGCAAACCGGGAATAAGAAAATCGATATAGCGCGAACCGGGCTCGGCGGACACAAAAGAAGAGACCGGGATAGGATTTTTTCGTCCCGCTGCCTGCTGTAAGGCGTCGTTTACATCGGCCCGAGAAAGTACTGTCTCTTGCCGCGAGGGATCGTAGATATAGCGAACGCCCCCTTGGCCATCAGGCTCGACGACCAAATCATATTTTCCCAAATGAAAAGCCTGCAACGCCTGCGCCCGGTCGAGAACGCGGGCAGTTATAGAAGATGCTTGCGCGGAATGTTGAACCAAGTTCAAAACATCCTGGGCGCCCGCGCCGGAGACGATCGCGATGGTTGTTCTCTCCAGTGGCTTGTTGCGAAAGGCAACGCCGAGACCTGCCGCTAAAAGCAGTGGAAACCCGAAAATCCAGAAAATCAGTTCCGGCTCGCGCAGCAACTCCTTCATTCGGGCGAGCAGCAATTGATTGAAGCCAGACCAGCGTCCATTGAAATGTGGCGAAGGGGAAGGGGGGCGCAAGGTGATTTCCGGTGTCTGTTCTGCAACGGCCATGGTTTTTATCCTTCCCGCGAATTTCCTTACGCTTCGCGCAAATGGCGCCCAGTCAGGTTTACGAATACATCTTCGAGACTGGCCTGGCGGGTGGTCAAGTGAAGCAGTTGAGAATTTCGCATTCGAACCATATCAAGAAGCGCGGGGATTGTGTGGTGGGGCTCGCGAACGTTGAGGCTGATAACACCGTCCGCATGGCGGACGGACTCAACCCCAGGAAGCGTCTTCCAGCGATCGAGCGAATCGGCGTTGGAATTGTCATTCACCGCAAATTCGACCACGTGGTGGCCACCGAGCCGTTCGATCAACTCGGGCGGCGTTCCCTCGGCTATGACCTGACCGTGGTCGATGATTGCGAGGCGGTCGCAGAGGCGCTCAGCTTCCTCCATATAGTGGGTGGTGAGCAGCACGGTTCCACCCTTGCGGATGAAAGCGCGGACAATTTCCCAAAGCTGACGCCGGCTCTGCGGATCGAGTCCGGTAGTGGGTTCATCGAGAAAAAGAATTTTGGGATTGCCTACGAGAGCGGTGGCGACGGCCAATCGCTGGCGCTGGCCGCCGGAAAGCTTGCCGACCCATGCGTCCGCTTTTTCAGTGAGCTGCAATTCTTCCAGTACTTCGGAAGCGGATCGGGGTTGACGATAAAAGCTGGCAAAAAGCTCAACCGTTTCGCGCACCGAAAGTTTTTCGGAAAGGCGCGTCTCCTGAAGAGAAATTCCCAGCCACTCGCGCAATTCTCGCGTGTGGCTTTCCCATGTGTATCCGAGAATTGTCACTTGGCCGGATGTGGGCTGCAAAAGACCTTCGAGTATCTCGATGGTTGTGGTCTTTCCCGCGCCATTCGGTCCCAGCAGGCCGAAGCATTCACCCGCCTGGATTTCGAGGTTGAGGCCGCGGACCGCTTCCACCTTTCCGTCGTAAGTTTTGCGAAGATCGCGGCACTGGATGGAAACGGGCATCGGAGGATTTTAACTTATCGAAGGGAGCGGGCTTCCGGGCGGAAGGCAACATTGGGAGGGATGAATCGGGTGATTAACCATAGCTGCGAAGCTGCGCTTCGCTGGGCGGACGAGGGCGTCCGCCCCTACGTGTTCGGGGATGGGATTGAATTCGATAATGAATCCGTTTACTGCGTTGCGCAGGCGAAGCTGCTCGCGGCATTCACATCCCCGGAACCTTTGTATTTTGGCCAATCGGGATAGACACATAAGGGGCGGGTGACGGGAGTGCGCTTCAGTCCGTTGGTGGCGCCGAGCCATCCATCAAACGATCCGCCGCCAAACTGCACCGCTTTGTGATTCCAGTTGGTAGGCAGGTTCACTTCGAAGCGAATATCCTGGGCGGAGGGATCTACTGGACGAATGCCGCCCAGGACCTTGCAATACTCTCTGGCGGCCACGGTTGCGGTGAACGCCAATCCCAGCATGAAGAACGTTCGCGGAAGAATCATAAGGTTGAGATGCGTTGTACGGATGCGCCGACTTTCTGATTCATTCTCAGGTAGCATAAAAGCGAAATGGCTGAGTCACATATCCCACATCGGATCCGAATTATGCTGCCACAACACCTGCGGACTCTAGCCCACGTTGGGGTCGAGGTCGAGATTGAGGTCGCGGGCCCGGTGACGCAGCGGTCGGCGCTCGATGCGCTGGAGAAACACTATCCCATGCTTCGCGGGACGATTCGCGATCATGGGACGCAACAGAGGCGTCCTTTCCTGCGATTCTTTGCTTGCGAAGAGGATTTGTCGCACGAGCCGCCTGACGCACCGCTGCCTGATTCCGTCGCCAGCGGCAAGGAGCCGCTATTGATTATCGGAGCAATCGCCGGCGGGTAGTTCGAAGGAAGCCAGTTCGGGTACTTAGCGATCTCCTATACAATCAGCCTCGATGAAGTGCGGCGCGAAAATTATTTTGCTGGCGGTTTTGGCGATCGCCGCCGCTTCGTTTATTTTCGCTGAGCCTGTCTCGCAACTTAAGCCAACGGATTATGTCAACGACTTCGCGCACGTCCTCGATCAAAATACTGTCACGCAGCTTGACGAGCTGTGCAAGCAGATAGACGAAAAAGCCCACGCGCAGATTGCGGTGGTTACGATCAAGTCGCTGGATGGCGACGACATCGACAGCTATGCGGTTGATTTGTTCCACAAGTGGGGAGTGGGCAGCAAGTCCACGGACAAAGGCGTCCTCATTCTGCTGGCGGTGAACGACCACAAATATCGCGTCGAGGTCGGCTATGGATTGGAGCCGATTCTACCCGATGGCAAAGTGGGGGGATTCGGGCGCGAGGCCGTTCCGCAACTGAAGGCGAACGATTACAGTGGCGCGGTAACGCTGATCACGTCGCGGATTGCGGATGTGATTGCGCAGGATGCGGGGATTCAGTTGACCGGGGAGCAGTTGCAGGCGCCGGAACAGGAACAGGCGGGAACCTTCATTTCTCGGATTGTCGCCAAAAACAATATCCATTCTGGCTATTATCATTTCTCTCTTTTGTTCAGTTCACGCTTTGGTCGAATTCTTCTCTGGGGATTCTGCTGGCAGGAGGTCGCGGCGGATTTGGCGGCGGCTTCGGAGGTGGTGGGGGTTTTGGGGGAGGGGGCGGAGGGTTTGGGGGATTTGGCGGCGGAAGTTCTGGCGGGGGCGGGGCGAGTGGAGGCTGGTAGCGAGGTATAAATGATTCCGGAAAAACAGATAGACGAGTTCGTGAGCAAAATGCGATCGGCTGCGGGGGAGAATTTACGCAGCATCATACTTTATGGCTCGGCGGCCACGGGGGAGTTTCATCCCGATTTCTCGAACGTCAATTTGCTTTGCGTGTTCAAGGAATCGTCATTCTCTGCGCTTAGCGCAGTCGCTCCGGTGGTGAAGTGGTGGGCGGATAAGAAGCATCATCCGCCGCTGGTGCTTACGGAAAACGAATTAAATCGGTCAACGGATGTATTTTCCATCGAACTGCTGGACATGCAACAACGGCATCGAGTTTTATTCGGCGACGATTTGTTGAGTGGGCTGCAAATTTCGATGCGCTTTCACCGGGCGCAACTGGAATATGAATTGCGCGAAAAAACCGTGCTGTTGCGCCAACAGATATTGCGATTTTCGGATCGGGAACGCGACCTGTGGGAACTGCTCTTGCGCTCCGTGAGTTCGTTTACTACATTGTTCCGGCATACACTGATCGCTCTGGGGGTGGAAGCGCCAACCGAAAAGAGACAGGCGATTGCGGCGCTTTCCACGCGAATTCAATTCGATCCCTCGGCATTTGCGCAATTGCTGGATATTCGTGAGCGAAAAGCGGAACGAAAGCAATTCGACATAAAGGACGTTTGCGCGCGATACCTGGCGGCGATTCAGCAAATAAGCAGCGCAGTGGATACAATGTTGGATTCGCCGAAGCCGGTATAAGCTCGAATGTCAGTAGCGACGCATATCAGGAGAAGAAGATGACCAAGACATTGGTTGTAATTGGAGTGATCGTACTAATTCTGCTGGCGCTCTTTGGACAATACGTCGGCGTACGCAATGCGCTGGTGGCCAAAAACGAGGCCGTAAAAGAATCGTGGTCGCAAGTGGACATTGTTTTA
Source organism: uncultured Acidobacteriaceae bacterium (assembly GCA_963849315.1). Lineage (GTDB taxonomy): Bacteria > Acidobacteriota > Terriglobia > Terriglobales > Acidobacteriaceae > PALSA-188. Next base: position 749,680 of record CAWKGT010000003.1, read on the forward strand.
CAGCGGCGCGCGGACTTGATTCCCAACCTGGTCGAAACCGTGAAGGGATACGCGCAACAGGAAGTAACGGTATTCGGCGACATTGCGAAGGCGCGGTCTGCATTGCTTTCGGCGGGCACGCCGAGCGACAAGATCGCAGCGAACCAGCAACTCGACGGGGCATTGGGACGGCTGCTTCTGGTGGTGGAAAATTATCCGCAGTTAAAGTCGAACGAAAATTTTCTCCGCTTGCAGGATGAATTGGCGGGCACGGAAAACCGTATCGCGGTCGAACGCAAGCGATACAACGACACGTTGCAGGACTACAACACTTACATTCAGCAATTTCCCAACAACATCTATGCGGGATGGGCTGGGTTCAAGCCGAACAGCGCGTACTTTGCGGCAACCGAGGAATCGCGGCAGGTTCCGAAGGTGAATTTTGCGCCTCCGGCCACGACGCCGGCGCCGCAACCCGCACCGGCAAAATAGTACGCGGGGAAATTTGTGCAAGCCGATTATGCGGTGGAACTCGGAGCGGATGATGAGGCTCTGGAGATGCCGTGGTCGGCTTGCGAGCAGGGGCTGCAATATTACGATCTGAAACGGCATCCTGAATTGTTGGATGAAATTCAGGAGGCGCAGCAAATCCCGGAACTCCGTGGTTTCCTGGCCGCGATTAACTCGGCCGCCAGTAGTCTGGAAACAGCCAAGTGCGAAGTTTGGTTTTCAACCGAGATAAATCCGGAAGAAGAAATTTTTGCGGCGCCGGTTAAATTCGGTTGTTACGTTGATTTACTTTTCAGCGAAGAACGCCGTCGTTTTTCCTTGCCGGACCATCAGAACCTGGCAAGAGGCGTAGTTGATCTCTTGCAAAGCGAGCCGGAAATTCCTGCGGCTGGCGAATTTCTCATTCGCCGGTGCTACTACCTTGATCCGATTGAGCCGGCGCAAGATCAAACGAGCAGAGACGGCTTCTACATTACTTTTTATTTATTTGGCTACGGTAGTGATGAGGAGTCTGCACGCCAGCGCTGGGCTGGAGGTTTGAGGCTGGCTGAGAATGCATTGCTACAGTTGGCGCCGGGATAAAATCCTGCCGGAATGCCGCCGGTTTTCTTTTGGCCCGCGTTCGCAAGATCGACAATAGCAACATGCTCAGGCAAATGATGGCAAGCCCCGCCGAGGCCCTCGAAATAGCGTTGGCGTGACGCGGCAGGATGGAGAAGCGTCCGTAAACGAATTCGAGATGGACCCAATAAATTAGCAACGAGGTTCTTCCCCACTGAATGAATGGACTGAATCCCCATTGTCCTGCGCCCCAGCGGCACCAACTGTAAGCGGCGACTAGAATCGCGAGCAGAAATCCGACGCGGATCAAGAAAAAGCTGGGACTCGTGTGCCAGAAATCGTCGGTGGCGTAGAGGTGATAGGGTTCGGCTTCGATCCATCGGCCAAAATAAATGAGGCCTACGCCGAATGCCGCAGCAGAAATAAAAAATCTTGCTCCCAAGTTTGCTGCCCACGGTGTCAGAAGCAAGAATCCCAAAGCTAGTCCGGCGAAGGCGAAAGCCGCCCAGGGAAAAATCGGGAACAGCCAGGGCTGCGGCACTCCGAGATTGTGCACTCCATTGAGATAGGATTCGATTGGCCAGGGCAGCCAGTTCGGACGCCATGAGGTCCACAGCAGCGGGGAGAGCAGAGAAATAGTCAGCGCGATTGCGGCGGCAATGACGCTGATGCGAAATAGATCTCCGCGGTAAAAGATCCAACAGAAAAGGCCCATCAGCATCATCGAGACGCCGATTTCGTTCAGGATATCCACGCGCAACAGATCGGTCCACGGCGCCCATCCCCAGGCGATTATGTATTCTTGCAACCGAAAGAGAAAACCCAGTGCAAGAATTTCGGCGCCGCGACTGATGGTGGCGCGAGCAATACGGGCGGGGGATGAGCCTTTCTGCCGCGACTTGTTGACTACGAAGGCGAACGATATTCCTGCGAGGAAGAGAAACAGCGGTGCGGGAAAGGTGCCACCCAACTGCGACCACATGAAAAAAGTGGTTCGCCGGGACGTGTCGTTCAGCCAGGCGTCATAGCAGTGAGTTTGAAACATCAGGATGCAGGCGAGCCCGCGCATCCAATCGATATAGGCGAGGCGAGTTGAACCAGTGGCCGGCATTATGCGTGTCAGGAAGGAATGGACAGGATATTCCTGCACGGGCATTTGCTCAATTATTTAGGGGCGCAGAAAAAACCCGGCGGATGTCCGCCGGGCTGAGAGTGAAATTGCAAAAGCTATTGGGGAGGTGCAGAAGGCGGGGGAACGGCGGCGCCTTGCGCGGCTGCCGCTCCAATCGATTCGCCCGAGACCACGAGTTCCACGCGGCGATTCTGCCGACGCCCGGCGGCCGTGTCGTTGGAAGCGATGGGATTATCCGGACCGAATCCTTGGGTAGTCATGGACGTTCCGGCAACACCTTGTTGCGCCATATAGGACTCGACTTCGGTAGCTCTTTCCATCGATAACTTCTCGTTAAATGCCTGCGTGCCGGTGCTGTCGGTGTAGCCGTCGATCTCGACGCGGATATCGGGATAGGCCAGAAGAATGCCGGCGACCTTCGCGAGGCGCTCGCGAGCGGCAGGCTTCAGTTGGGCTTTGCCCGTATCGAATAGCACGTCGGGCATACTGACGATCAGGCCGCGCGCGGAATCGTGAGTTTGCAAAACCGAATTCAATTGCTGGAGCAGCCGGGCGCGTAATTGCGCGGTCTGAGCTTCAGCTTGCTGGCGTGCCTGGTCGGCTTGTTGCGCCTGCTGCGAGGCCTGTTGCTGTGCGGCCTCGGCTTGCTGCCGGGCTTGATCAGCCTGTTGCCGCGCTTCGTCAGCCTGAGCCTTGGCCTGTTCCGCCGCAGCACGGTCCGCTTCCGCCTGCTGGCGTTGCTGGGTCTGCGCTTGGGCGTCGGCCTGGGCTTGTTGCGCGGCCGCCTGCGCTTGCGCCGCCGCCTGTTGTTGAGCTTCAGCATTGGCTTGTTGCGCTTGCGCCTGTGCCTCGGCATCTTCGGCGCGTTTTCTCGCAGCTTCTCTTTCTTTCTGCGCCCGTTCGTCGTCCTCGGCCTTCAGCGTCATCACGCGGGCTTCTTCGGCGGTCTGGCTGGCTTCACGAGCTACGGTGCCTATCGGACTCATGCCTTGCTTGCGGCGATAGTAGTCTTCGGCCTGATCGAGCAATGCCTGCGCCTTCGCCAGGGTGGAAGCTGCATACTGGTCGGCATGCGCGTCTTTGGCGATGCGAAGCGCGTTTCTAGCCTCGAGCAGATCGAGCGGGATTTTGCGATCTACGCCAAAAATTGGCTGCGGAATTTGCGATACCTGCGCCTCGTAATAGCTGTGAGGCAGCAGGTCATACTTCACTTCGACTGTTTCAACGCGGCCTTTGGTGTCTTCGCGGACGATATCCTGAGCCACGACGAGATCGCTGGGCTGGGTTACGGCAAAATAAGGCTCCGCCGTTACGATCAACGCGAATGCCTGGAGGTCAGCCGTGACTTTTAAGTTGCCGTGTCCATCTTTCTCGATTAATTCTCCCAAATTTCTGGGCGCGCCTTGAGGAGTGATTGCCCACAAAACGTAAGTGAGATAGGTGAGGCCGAATGTGCTGGCGGGCCTTAGGTGTTCGAAGGATGCGTCAATCTCGATTCGTCCAGTTCGGCTTTCGATTTTCGCTTCGCCTCTCACCTCTGGCATGAGGTCGGTTCCGCGAAGGTCCACGTGGGTGGAACCGGTGCGGCGATAATCGACCGCTTGCGTGCTGCGGGATATAACGTGAATTCGGTATCCCGTGTCGCTGTTGCCGGTTACGTCCTGGGCGGCCGCGGGTAAAGTAAGCAGTGCCGCTAGAGCTAAAAGAAAAGAACCACGGCAAACTTTCGAAATCAGTGATGGCAGCATCGGTGTCCTCGCAGCGGGGATGGGTTCATGGACCATGGCGCTTCAACAAAATGCAGTGATAAAAGTATGCATACGCACCCTAAGCCACTTCTTACTTAATAGTCGATCAGGAGAATACGGTATACGGAAACATAAATTACCGGATGTATATAGAGCATTAAGGTGCGTGAGAGTGTGCGGATGGGTGGGGATAAAATCGGGGCTGTGGACGGACGCGACGATCGGTATGCTCGATTCGGTATGCTAGATTGACATGAAGAATGCTGCCTACCGGGCAGCGGGTTACATGGTGAGTCAACCGCAATGGGCGCGTAGCTCAAACGGATAGAGCATCAGATTTCTAATCTGAGGGTTGCAGGTTCAATTCCTGCCGCGCCTACCAGTTATTTCAGCCAGCCGCGAAGTTTGCCCCATGCGGTGTTGGTATCTTTTAACGGCGGCTGTTGCCCCACAACTTCCGCGACCACGGCCTGCTTGGATTTCCGGTACACATTTGCGACTGCCATCGTCCACAGAGGGACTAAATCCACTCCCGGAACCAGCTTGGCGAAAAAGGAGGGTACGAACTCCCAATGCCAGCCAAGCAAGTGAATCATCATGGCGCCAATGCCCAAATCGAGGACGTCATCGGCGGGTGATAAAGCGCCTTCGACGAACAATGGGAAGATCACGATTTGGAGTGCGTCCGCGATGACGGCGAGGACCATAGCAGCGCGGAAGTTAGAACCGGGCGAAATAGTGACGGCGGCTTCACTCTCGACGATGGTGCCTTCGTGCCGCATACCCTATTTTAACCCGTACCTTCGAATGCCGCTTTTGAATTCGACTCTTGGCCGGAGTGTCTGGGGCAAATTCAAAGACGGCGGACAAGAGTGTCCGCCGCACACAATCAGATCGCGCGAATGAGGCGTCCGGGAAGAAAAATGATGGCCGCAACCAGATCGAGGACGCCATGGACGGCGATTCCTACGATGCGAAACGGCAGGAGGAGCACCCAGAGAACGGGGTAGAGAAAGATCGCCAGGAGCGCAAGCGGCCAGCAGAGAATTAACAAAATGAACCAGAGGAGAATCTTTATCATGGGAGTTCGCTTTCGGGGCAAAAGGGCCTTGTTAATTTTATACGTAAAGAGGGCTGTGGAAGTTCTGGCAAAAAGGGAGCGACGTTCGCCGGTTTAGGGCGACATCTTGTGCTTGCGAGCGGAATGCAGAGGTCCTTCGCTGCGCTCAGGAAGACAAGTCTAAAAAAGATGACAAGTCTAAAAGATAACGAGATCCACGGCGATGCGATCCGGATCTATCAGTTCTCCGGCTGGACCTTAAAACGTCAGGTGCAATCTTAGTTGTCCCAAACAATTCTGGCTTTTTTCACGGATGCGTGTTCTTTTTTGTAACTGCGGGCTACATCCCCTAAAGGAACCGACGCGGACGCTCTCGCGAATTCGCTGAGTGGGCGCTCGCCCCGGGCATAGGTATAGGGCGACTCGTCGCCAAATACATTCTGTTCCTGGGCCATTCTGTGAACGGATGCGTGGCGCGGATGATCGGCAAGCACCAGCGGCTGCGGTTCGTTGCTCAATACGCCGGCGTTTTGCGCGGCGGCTCCGGTGGCGCAGATAAGTAAAATTGCAAACAGTGTGCTTTTCATATTCCCCCCTGTAATGATTGCGTAACTTTTGGTGCGAACTTCGACACTTATTTTGCCCTTGCCCTCGTTGGCTCTGCCGCCCGTCCTTACCAAGAGACGCGGGCAAGAGTGCCCGCGCCACACGAGCTACATAAGCAAATACTTTCCGGCTTGCTCTCGCCGGGTGGTGACCATACAATCTTCAAGCCGTGTCCGATATCCTGGTCATAGATCGTTTAGAACCGGTGCCTAAACAGAGCGTGCTTTGCTTAAAGGGCCCGATGACCACACAAACTGTATCGTCCTTTCACAGCGCGATTCGAAAAGAATCTTCCCCCATCGTGATTGTGGACTTGAGCGACGTTCCTTACGTCGACTCCGCCGGGCTCGGATCTCTGGTTCGGGCTTACATCACCTGCCACAAATTCGGACAGCAGGTTGTTCTCACCGGGGTAAACTCGCGAATTCTGAAACTATTCGAGATTTCCCGGGTCGACTCCATTTTTCTCATGTTTCCAACTATGGACGATGCAATTGCCGCTTTTCTCGCGCCCGCCCAAGCCTGACAGAAAAAAATCAATTTGCTTTATCAACATCCGCCGCTGCCTTTGGCCGCCTATGGGCGCACGCCCGGGTATTCAGGCAGTCGTCCGGAATTATCAATCGCTCCACCGGCTTTCCGCCGACGATATGGCATTGGATAATTTCGTCCACGTCTTCCGGGGTGACGCGGCCATACCAGATCGCTTCCGGATAAACCACTACATTCGGTCCGTGTTCGCACTGATCGAGGCATCCGGATTGATTGGCGCGAACTTTGCCTTTGAGCCCCAACACTGCCAACTTTTGCTTAAACAATGCGTGTAACTCTTTCTTGCTGCTGGGATCGCAACAGGGCCGCGATTCTTCCGGAGCTCGCTGATTGCAACAGATAAAAATGTGCTTCTCGAACTTGGGCATCCCATAAATCTACCGCAACCGGAACGACATGGTATTTCTAGTCTTTGAGAGGAACCATGGGTTTGTCACCCTGGCAGAATGTTGCCACGCGCAGGAAGCCGACCGTCGGTTCGGTTACGACCATGACTGGTCCGTAGCAATAAACGGCGTGACCACTCTCGGCTAAGTACCACTGGCCACCCTTGCGGGCATCCTGATTATTGACCGGGGCCGCAGGGAAACGCAGGGGCGGCGTCAGTGCAGGAGCCACGATCGCGATCATCAATATAAAACTGGCCAACGCTTTCATTTTCAAGTCCATTCGCTCCGTCACGGCTTTCGTTACAAATATCTGTTGCAAGAAATTCATACGGTCAGCGGAATTCTACGGAAATCGACATTATCGGCCGCTGGACGCGGAGGCTTCTGTAACGCCGGCCTCTGCGGCTTAACTGCGCCCTTGTTATTTGTGCTTCCGTCAATCTCAGGCGTCACCGGCGACGCGGCATTCCCGGCCTGAGAGGCTCCGTTCGCCTGGGCCTTTGCGGCGCGTTCCCGCAATAATTCTTTAAGCTTCATCGCGGTTAACTGGCTGCTATCGTTAAACAGGTCATGGATTAGAGCGCGTTGGGATTCGATGGTGCGTCCTTGTTCGACAACTAACATCGACATCAGACCGTAAGAAATCAGAAATAGGACTATAAGAATCGGAAGCATCACCCTCTTTTGCTTCTTCGGGAGGACGTCCGCTTCATTGATTGCTAAGGTCACCAATATCGGGCTCCGATCTGCGGTTGACTTAACCGGCATGATGGGAAATGCAGCTTGGCAGCCAACGCCAGGCGTCACGCTAAGTACTTACGATGATGGATGTTATTTCAACGTTGGCAGGTGGGATGGCGATTCACTAGCGCAAATTGCTGCACATTATAGGTAAGGGACCTTAACCAGATCGCTATTTGCCAACCAACAATTTGGCAATGGTGGCCAGTTGCATGTTCGAAGTTCCTTCATAAATCTTGCCGATTTTCGCATCCCGCCAGTATTTTTCGACTGGATAGTCGCGGGTAAAACCATAGCCGCCATAAATCTCGATTGCCAGCGACGTAACGCGCTCTGCGACTTGTGACGAGAACAATTTCGCCATCGCAGCTTCTTTGACAAAAGGATTGCCCGCGTCTTTCATTCTGGCGGCGTTGTAAACCATAAGCCGGGCGGCCTCGATTTCGGTCGCCATCTGTGCGAGTTGAAACTGGATTCCCTGGAAGTCCGTAAGCTTCTTGCCGAATTGTTTGCGTTCGGTCGCGTAATTGGCGGCATACTCCCATGCGCCGCGGGCAATACCGACCATTTGCGCGCCTATGCCGATGCGACCTTCGTTGAGAGTTTCGATGGCGATTTTGTAGCCTTTACCCGCCTCGCCTATTACGTTCTCGGCGGGGACATGGCAGTCTTCCAAGATCAATTCACACGTGGACGACGCACGTATCCCCAACTTGTCTTCCTTTTTGCCGACCGTGAAGCCGGGAAACTGCTTTTCGATGATGAACGCGGTAATCCCCTTGTAGCCTGCGGCCAAGTCGATGGATGCGAACAGGACGAATATTCCGGCTTCCTTGCCATTCGTGATCCAGAGCTTGCGCCCGTTCAAAATATATTCACCGCCCCGCAATTCAGCTTTCGTCTGAAGCGCGAAAGCGTCCGAGCCGGATCCCGCTTCGCTCAAGGCGTATGCCCCGCAAGTATCGGCGGCCATCCGGGGAAGATAGCGTTTTTTTTGCGCTTCAGTTGTCCACCGCAGCAGCGCATTATTTACAAGTGTATTTTGCACGTCGACAATCACACCCGCCGAAGCATCGACGCGTGATAGTTCTTCCACCGCGAGAATCGCCTCGAAAAACTTTGCTTCGCCGCCGCCATATTGGGCGGGAATTTCAATTCCCATCAATCCGAGCTGGAAGAATTCCTGAATCAAGCTGGCATCGAAGATGCCATGTTCATCCATGTCCTTCACGCGGGGACGGATTCTTTCTTCCGCGAATTTACGAACGTTGTCGCGAAACAAAATCTCGTCGTCGCTGAGACTGGTTAACGGGAGCGTCTGGCTCGCTATGGAAACTGAATCAATCATCGGAACCTCTAAGGTATTCGACTGAGAATTTTAGCACCGCGGGTCGCTGCATCGGCGTCCACTTTGCATGTGATGTCGTTAACGCTCGCCGCAGGGATCGAGCTGAAAAAAATAATCAAAAAAATCGACGCGGATATTGCATGTAGCCGCGCGCTATGACAATATCTGTCTAACGTTGGCTTAACCGCCTTCATTCCCAAATCCAACCCAACCGATTATCCTTGTCTCCCCCCAAGTTTGCGGTTCGGCAGTTCTGTGTGAGGAGAACCGAATTGAAATTTCTGTTACTGACTCTGCTTGTGGTTGCATGTCCCATACTTAGCCAGGCGCAGGCGACGCTGAGTTGCCCTCGCGGTTATGAAGACATGCTGAACTATTTTGTGATGGGTTATCCGGATCGCGTGGATAACTACATGGGCCCGGGAAATTCCAATCCAATTTACACCTCGATCTATCCCGACAATGGCACCAACAAGTACACAATGACGGGATTCTTTGTGTGGACGAAAAGTGCGGTGGGTTATCCCTGGGATATAAAAACATTCGATCCGGAATATGTTTATGACCGCACGACCGAGTTAAGCTGGACGGATCCTACGACATTCAAACGCTTCGAGAAGGATCTGCCGATGACGCAGCGCTGTGTCCCCGTCGGAAGACCGGGGGCGACGATATACGTCCCAGCCTCGAATACGAATTATCAAAGCTTTTCGCAATGTCAGCCATATCAGACCCAGCCGCTGGGAAACGTAGTCAATTCCGTTTCGGCTCCTGTCACGGTTAATTTGGACAAGATTGGACCGGTCCCGACCCGCTACTTTACCTATCAATATAGTTGCAACCTGTTTTTCGGCTCATGCCAGTACGAGGAAGTTTACAGTTTGGGGTACGGTGTGGGACTTTACGATTGGAAGTATTACGTAAACGAGAAGGGCAAGTTCGTTCTTCAACAGGAAAGCGTTATCAATCAGTTAGACGGCGGACAGACTACGCCCGACCTGCCGTGCACGAATAGCTATTAGTTGATGGCCTGCGCGCCTGGCTCATGAGTGGCGAACATAGGTAACGCATTAGACGGGAGATGGGTAACACTTTCGGTGGGTGGGTCATAACAGCGAAAGTATTACCCATTGCTCGGTCTGCACCCACCACCGCGCGGCATATAGGGATGTCACCGACAGGTCTTCTTCTGCTAGATCATTCTGCCGCGCCCGGATGACTTGTTTCGCCTATACCTGCGGCCAATCAGATACGAGATCGCCAACAGAATCGCTACCGCGAAATAGACCAAGTAAGACGCCGTCCATAACGCCGTCTGAAATACCATCGCTACCCGGCTGGCATTCTTAATCGCTGGCCCCGGAATCGTGACGGATTGGTTCCAATCCAGCTCTTTCAGGCGCGACAAGAAGCCTTGATGAACGCAACCCTCCAGGTTGTACACGCCGACCAAACGGGTGAAATGGCTGGCGACGATCAAATCGCGTGAAAATTGCTCCCAGTTCAGAGGAGCAACGGCCGGATCAGAGGCAGTGCTCCCGACGGCAATGCCTTGGGCGCCGGGACCTAACTTCCAGATTAAGGCTGAATCAAGAGCGGGGGTAAAGCTTGTGTAAAGCATCAACACCTCGACATCGCCTCTCACATCGACAATGCCGAGTATCCGTTCGGAAAGAGTGGTACGAAACTTGCACTCGGTAACGATGAGCGGCAATTGATAGGTTTGGACGGAATACCCGCGAGCGTGAATATCCCCTATCAACCTTGAGTACTCTTTTCTGGCGCGTGCCACCCGCCCACCATCGAGGCTGCGTCGGATAGGGTCCAGGCCAGCCGCCACTTATGGCCATTCATGGCTTGAAATTCATTAAAGTTAGGTTCTATGTCCAGGCCGAAACCGTCCCATCCGCAGTTTGTAGTCGAGCTCCGCGCTAAATTCAAGGCAAACTGCTTCCTGCCTGCGGTGCATTTGCAGCATTCAAGTAATAGCCATCCTCCTTCGACAGTTCCACCACGCGATCGGGGAATGCCGGCATCATTCAGTTGCCGCACGACGCGTGCGCGTTCAGCCGTAAAATCAGGCACCGCGAAAGCGATTCCGGCGCCGATGACTTTCAACTCGGGAATGTTCGCCGGATTTGAAAATAACGACCCGAGTTCAGGAAGCCCTTGATCGCAGCAGGCGAAAAATAGCTGAGGGCGCGTAGCCGAACCACGGATTGCCACATCGCTCGGCGAATTGGCCTGAAGCGCAAAAGCAGCCTGGGCCGCCAGCACAATCATTGTCCACAAAAAATGTTTGCGCAGAAATGGGGCACCGGTGTTCATCGAACGCATGCTTGCAGAAGCCATGTTTGATTTGCTTCGCGTAAGTATGTTTCCTTAAGAGTACATGTTTACCCCCATCAACATCTACGACGTCGTACAGTCTTGCGGCCGTCGCTTGCTGGGGGACCAGCGACTTCATCGGAGGATATGCGACGCGACGCGCCAACGCCTTCTTGATCGCCACCATCGTGAATTCAGCGGACTGTTGTTATTTCTATCCTGGCAATCGCCGAACATTCCGCTTTGCCTTCGCATCACAGCCTGGCATGGGCTCTTGCCGGAGGAATCTCAGGAGGCTTCGCCTTGCCTTCTTCTACCGCGCGCTATCCACCGGACGAATGGGACTTGCGGCGCCAGTATCGGCGGTGCTGGGAGCTGCGATTCCAACGCTTGTCTCTTTCTTCTTCGAGGGACTTCCGCACCCGGTCCAAATTGCCGGATTCCTCTTGGCAGGGCTTGGTATTTGGATGGTTTCGCGTCCCGAACAAGGTGCTCGCCCCGAAGGAGTGGGTCTTGCAGTGCTGGCAGGGCTGGGATTCGCGGGGTTTTTTCTGTGCATCAAGCAAGCCGGAAACGAGTCGGCATTTTGGATAGCCGCGGCGTCCCGCGCGTCCTCTTTAATCATTACCGCAACGGTGGTCGTCATCTCCCGCACCTTCCGTGATGTCGACCGTCCCCGCGCCGCTCTCGCCACCATGGCCGGATGTCTTGACGTGAGCGGCAGCGTCTTCTTCATCCGAGCCAGCCAAACCGGGCGGCTCGATAAGGCCGTGGTGCTCTCCTGCCTCTATCCCGTAGTGACGGTTCTATTGGCAAAGGTATTTTTGCGCGAGCGCTTCAGCCGCTGGAAGGCGGCCGGCATTATCGCCGCCTTGGCGGCAGTGCCGATGATTTCCCTGAAATAAAAGCACCACATCCTCGGCGGGTGGGGGACACCGTCATCCGCCTAGCGCAGCAAAACTCCGCCAGAATTTTCGGCGAAATGAGGCGAACTTCGTTCGCTTCCCGGACGGGACAGTCGATGGCTAAGTGGGCCGTCGTGAATCACGGCTTCGGATTTCGCTTCTTTGGAGGGGCATGCTCTTCCGGGCCCGGACTTACTTCATTCGGCGCTTCGGCCACGAGCTTGCGGATTAAATTAATAGGCACGTTTGCGGTCAGCACGGCGCGGTCTTTATGCTGCTCGATTTTCAGAGTGCCAAATAGTTGTTTGAGATCGGGATCGGTTCCGCTCGATACCGATGTCTCCGCCGAACCTAAAAGCGCCAGAAATGTCTGCGCTTTTTCTGTGACATGCTGTGCTTCGTCTTCACTTCCAGTGAAGGCTTCGGCTTTGAGATGAACTGAGCCCAAATACCGCGCGGAACCGACGATTACCGCCGGTTTGGGGAATAAGAGAGACGAATCGAGCGTCAGTCCGGCGCCGGCCGCCGGTTTATCCGGGGAATCATGGGTCCGGAAAATCACCCACGCCAGGCTCGTCAATGGAACGTGCCGGTAATACTGCCGTAAAAGGGCGGGGCCGCCGAATGGCGACGCCAACTTGCGGGAGCGTGTAATGATTCCCCGAATCACATCGGGATCGCTGTTATTCGACGCCGCAACCGTGTCGACGCCAAGAATCGCAACCCGCAAGGTACGTCCCGTCAATGGGATGTTGTATATCTCGGTGGGACCAAAGCTGTCGATGGAACCAGAAATATTGTGAAGATAGGCGCGCAAGCGCTCGCCATTAATCTTGCCAACGAAAATTTCGGAGAACCTGGTTTCCGTGTCACCACCCGAAACTGGCGGATAATGAATTGCAAAGGCCGCGTGGTCTAAATCCCGCTCAAACTGGAACCCGGTCTCTTGGATAAACCGCTCATAATCGGGATCATGGGGAACTACCGGCATTTGGCCGGTGAGATTCGTTCGGCGAATCCATTCGAGATTCAGGTAAGCAAATCCGTCGGCACCGGGGAGCAAGCGGGCGGGCTCAGGCGGCGCATGTTTGCGCAGCACCACCAGAAGCGCAACCACGGCCGCGACTAATAGCACCGCAAAGACCAGCGGAAGCCGTCGTTTTATACGCATTCAATAAGGCTGTTTCGCTGAAGGCTAGAATTTTGACGCATGGCAGGAAGAAAACATAATAGCATCGAGAACCGTGTAAAAATGCAATTCAAAAAGTCGCGCAAAGATGCTTTGTGCCACAAAATGGTTGCAATTTTTCCTGATTCGGTAGTACAGTCAAACATGGACGCGGCGACTAGCGTTCATCTCGTCCGTAGCACCGCCCTTACTTCCTAGTTACTAGAGTCGTTAACGAGCTATCCCCCGTTCGAGGTAGGTTCTGCCTTGAACTTAGGTTCGGAGAGACCCTATGTCGTGGTATGCGTACTGCCTCACAGAGCATCAAGCGTTACAAAATGGTACACGGAGCCGGCGTCCTTTTCTGATGGAAGGGATTCAAGGCGTAAATGGCGCGCCCGTCCTCAGCTACCCCAGCGGCGATTTTGCCGTCATCGTCACCGAATACGACCGCGCGGCTGACAATGGCCAACTCGAAGAAAAACATGTTCTCGAACATGCGCGGGTGGTAAGCGTTTGCTTTCGGACGGGGACGGTGCTTCCCTTCCGCTTCGGAACGATTTTCGATACCGACGACGCCCTGCGCCAGGCCGTCCGCGCCAACAAGCGAGCTTTCGGAGAGAGTGTGGCCAAACTTCGCGGCAAAGCCGAGATGCACCTCAAATTAATAGTGAAAGACGGATCGTTGCGGCCAGCTATTGCCGATGTTCCCCTGCCCGACACGGTCGGCGGCGACTATTTAATGAAGCTGCGCGATAAAGCCTTCAAAGATCGCGAACGGCAGACCAAAGCCCGGGCTTTATCGGTGCAAGTTCACAAATTATTTAATCCTTTAGAAGAAGAGATAAGCTGCAAGCGCGTGAATACTAATGGCATGTTGATCGACATCGCCCACCTGATCGATTCCAAAGCTGTAGAAAAATATCAGAACCGCTACAGCAGCGCTGCCAAACAATTAAAGAATTGCGAGCTGGTAATCAGCGGCCCTTGGCCGCCCTATCATTTCCTGCCAGGAAAGCTGCGCACGGTCGCCGGGAACTCGTAACCGGTCGATTATCCACGGACCAAGTAGCCAGGCCTCCCTTGTCCGAGACGAGCGAGACTCAACTCTGGGAGCCTATCCTAACGCCGGCGCTCAGGATGAGACAGATGGCGGGTACGATGGGACGATCCCCAGTTCGCTGCATACCATTCACGACAGCCTGAACTCCCCTTTCTGCGGCGTCGGCTTCCGAGCAAGAGCAGGCGCAACTGCGTTTACTCGTACTCGGGGTAGCTATTGATCTTTTAACTTCAGCTTCGATTTATTTTCTTCCAGAAATTCTCGGAGTTTGTCGGCGGCTTCTAATAAACGGGTCCATTGTTCGTAATAGAGAGTGACGGGGAAGCGTCCGAGGCCATAGACGCTGACGCCGCCTTTTTCGCTGACGCGAAATTCCATGCTGCCTTTTTGCCGAGGCTGCTTTTCGAGTTCGGCGAGACGGGCTTTCAATTCTTCGTAAGTAGGCTCTGCCATTTATGTTTCCTCTGAGTGGGATGACCTCATGATAGGGGTTTGAGGGGATTTCGTCGAGTTGAGTAATGCACGCAAGGGTCCAGGGAATAACTGACTTATATTTTTGCTTTGACAAATGGCTGCTACCAGCCCAGGGATGGTGTATTGGGCGGCTTCAATGTGGACTTGGAATCCCATGTCTCGCAAGGTTTGCGAGGTGATGGGACCGATGGATGCTGTGCGGATGCCATCGAGGTGATTAGAGCCGAGCAAGGCCGCGAAATTTTTTACCGTGGAGGAACTGGTGAAAGTGACTATATGAGGGCGATTGTTTTTCATCGCCGCTCTTAATCTCGAACGCCCAGCGCGGGGGATGATGGTTTCGTAGGCATCGACCACATCGACGCGAGCCCCAGCCCTGCGTAGTTCTTTGGGAATAATATCGCGGGCTATTTTGGCGCGGGCCAACAAGATTCGTTTGCCGTTCACTTTTTTACGCAAGGTTCGAACCACGGATTCGGCTACATATTCTTTTGGCACGACGTCGACTTTTAATCCATGGCGCTCGATGGATTTTTTGGTGGCGGGGCCGATGGCAGCGATCTTCAGCTTGCGAGGCCGGCCTTCGATCTGAAGTTTCGTTATGCGATTCCATACCGATTCGACCCCGTTGACGCTGGTTAGGATCATCCAGTCGTACGAGTCCAAATTTTTCAGAGCATTATCGAGTTGCCGATAAGAACGCGGCGGCCGGATTTCTATGAAAGGAATTTCCAGCACTTCGGCGCCGTGATCGCGCAAGGCTGATGAGAGGGCGCTGGCTTGATGGCGGGCGCGTCCCACAAGAATGCGGATGCCAGCAAGGGGTGCGGATTTCATGATTTCCTCGTCATTATTGTATCGGGTCGTCGTGAGTGTTTACGGCGTGCTTATTTTGGCCCGGAATCACAAACAAAGATTAGGGTTGTTGGGGCGTGGGCGCTGTCTGGTTCTGAACTTCTTTCAGAATCTCAAGGGCGCCAGCTTTGAGTAGGGCACCGGCTACGGTTTCGCCCAATTTAACCGGATCGGTTCCGGTCGCGGATTCGCGGATTATTTTCGCGCCGCTGGGATGCGCGACGATGGCGGTGAGATGCAGGGTTCGATTGCGAAGTTCGGCGAGGGCGCCGATTGGAACCTGACAGCCACCCCCGAGTTTGTTGAGCAGGGCGCGCTCGCAGGTGGTGGTGTGGCGGGCCGATTCGTCTTCCAGAAAATTTAAATATCCGGCGGTTGTGGCATCGCCCGCGCGAATTTCGATAGCGAGAGCCCCCTGCCCGGCGGCGGGGCACATTGTCTGCGGCGAGAGCTTTTCTTTTATGCTGGCGATTTTCCCCAGACGATTCAGGCCGGCAGCGGCAAGAATGATGGCGTCGTATTCCTGCTTTTCCAGTTTGCGAACGCGCGTATCGACATTTCCGCGCAGAGGTTGGATATCAAGATCGGCACGGATGTATTTCATTTGGGCTTGACGGCGCAGGCTGCTGGTTCCCACGCGAGCGCCTGGCGGCAATTCTGCGATCGAATTGTAGCGAATAGAACAAAAAACATCTCGAGGATCTTCGCGCGCGGGGATGGCTGCGATCTCGAAGCCGGCAGAGAGTTCAGTTGGCAAGTCTTTCAAACTGTGCACCGCGAGGTCTATGCGACTTTCGGCGAGGGCCTCTTCGATTTCTTTGGTGAACATACCTTTGGTGCCGACTTTAGAGAGCGCGACATCGGTGATTTTATCTCCGGTGGTTTTTATGATTTGAATTTCGATCTGGTGACCGCGCTGGCGCAACAATTCCGCAATGTGATTCGCCTGCCAGAGAGCCAACTGCGATCCGCGGCTTCCGATGCGCAGGAGCGCCACTAACTTTCGGCCCCAGGCTTCTTCTTTCCAGACTCTGCGGGCTTCTCTGCGGTCAAATTCAAATTGAAGATGCGGCGCACGACTTCGATCACGCTGGTGACTTCGGCGTCTTTTGCAGCTGACTTCAAGCTGGTGATGGGGGTGTGCATGATCTTGTTCACGATGCCGCGGGTCAACGCATCGATCGCGATTTCCTGCTCGGCAGAAAGCGAGCCCAGGCGTCCGCGAACGCGCTCGATTTCGGATTGGCGGATGGTTTCAAACTGATCCTGCAAAGAAACAATGGTAGGAACAACGACCAGCGTCTGCAAGCGGGCTTGCAAGTGTTCATGGAAGCGTTCCACTTCGACGTTAATGATTTGCTCGGCGCGTTCTGCCTCAATGCGGCGGTCGGAAATATGAGAGGACGCGGCCTGCTGCAAATCGTCGATGTCATAAACGAAAATGCCATCCATTTTATTCAGTTCGGGGTCGACATCGCGGGGCACGGCGATATCGATAAAGAACATTGGGCGATTTTTGCGGCGATTAAGAAATAACTCACCATGTTCGCGGCGGAAAATCGCATGCGGCGCGCCGGTGGAAGTAATCACGATGTCAGCGCGGTCGCAGGTATCGTAGAGTTGATCAAAAAGAATGGCCTCGCCGTGGAATTTCTTCGCCAGGCTAACCGCGCGCTCGTAGGTGCGATTGGCGACAAAGATGGAAGCGGCGCCATGAGCCAGAAGATGGCGGGCGGCGAGTTCGCTCATCTTGCCTGCGCCAACGAGATAGACGTGTTTGCCGTTCAGCGATCCGAAAATTTTCTTGGCCAGTTCGACAGCAACCGAGGCTACCGAAACTGCCGACGTGCCGATGCTGGTTTCGGTGCGAACCCGTTTGGCAACCGTGAAAGCGCGGGTCAGCAGATGGTCTAAATGAGAGTGCAGGGCGCCAACACTTCTTGCGGCCGCATAGGCGTCTTTCACCTGCCCAAGTATTTGCGGTTCGCCCACGACCATTGAATCCAGGCTGGCGGTCACGCGGAAAAGATGGCGAACGGCCTCGCGCTCGGTCAACTCATAAAGGTGGGGCTCGTAACTGGCCGGATCAATGCGGAAGTAATCGCGAATGAAACCACGCAGGTCGGCGCTTCCATTTCTGGTGCGGGCGAGCACCTCGACGCGATTGCAGGTGCAGAGAATCAGTCCCTCGTCGACTCCGGGATGTTGCGACAATCGTTTCAGCGCGTCTGGGAGACGCGACTCGGGAATATTCAAGCGTTCGCGAATTTCAACCGGAGCGGTCTTATAGTTCACTCCGATGAGTTGGAAGTTCACGATTGAACGACCTTATGAATGGCGCTGAAATAATTGGCGGACCACGCAACCAGGGCGGTGAGGAACGCTCCGGCGGCGAGATAAGCGGCGCGGCGGCCACGCCATCCGGCGTTCCAGCGAGTGTAGAGCATCAACATGTAGACGGCCCACATCAGGATCGAAAGCAAAATCTTGGGATCGAGAAAATCCAAATGTCCGAAGGTGCCCTGGGCCACGACCATACCGGCAATCAAACCGAGAGTCATAAAAGGAAAACCGAAGAGGAGCGAGCGGTATCCAATTTCGTCGATCTGTTGCAGGGCTGGAAGACGCGACATCACGCCGCCCGGTTTTTTGGATTTCAGCCGGCGCTCCTGAATCAAATATAAGAGGCTGGCGGTGAAGCTCAGGAACAGGGCCGCATATCCGGCAAAGATTAATGCGATATGGGCGACGAGCCAGCCGCCGAGCACAGCCGAGGTGAATACGAAGGGATGCTGGTGAGTGGCGGCTGCGAATGTAAGGACGAATACCAGCGGAAAGATGATGATGCCCGGCGAGGTAGTGCGATACGAAAAATATACAATCATGAAAGCGGCCATGACCAGCAATGCGAGCAGGGACTCGGCATTATGGATGGACGTAAGCGCGTTGGACCCTTCCGGTATGACTGCCTCAATGAGGGAAACAAACTGGAAGGTCATTCCGGCACTCATGGCGGGCAATGCGAAGCGGTGCAGGGCGCCGCGGCGCATGAGGGCGAATAGGGCGCAAAGCAGGCCAATGCCGTAGAAGCCAAGCGCGACGCGCAGCCAGAGTATGGGCATAGAAAGCTCTGGTGATTATAGTCTGGCCGCATCGTGGCGGGCGAAGCGTTGTGCGGAGGACCCTTCCAGCAGAAGAACTACAAAATTCCTGCCAAGGTGCGAATGGCAGCTTCGCGGCAGATGTTTTTATTTGCTCCGGTAACGGCCGAGTCGCTCGCGTTCCTCTTTTAGTTTGATGAACCACACATAGATTTCATCAACTTTAGCGATGTCTTCCGCTAGGACGGGGGGATCGGCGTACTTGTGAATGTCAGCTTCACTGTGCCGTCTCTTAAGGTTGGAAACGATGTAGTAAAGTTCATCTACCTTCGAATGCATAACTCGCAGATCACTAACTAGACGGACCTCGTCAATATCCAACCAGCGGCCTTCGACGGATTCGCTAGACTGTCGTGATTTTATCCGGGCAGCGGGCAAATAATCCTCATTCTGGAGAAAATGCGAACGTGAGTTCAGTATCTTCGTAAATGTATCAAGGGCAATACAGTTGAAAGTGTAGGAATTCCTCTGTGAATCGTTTGAGTAAATGCCTCGATTTGGAAAAGTTTTCCAGGCGGCCGGAAGCGTAGACGAAACCCGATCCTCCTCCCTAGACTGTCGAAGTGAACTTGTCATTGAATCGGTTGCGGCCATCGTTGGAGAATCAGCGCTTCGAACGGATCGTGATCGGAGGAGGAATCAATGGCGTCGCGATCGCGCGGGAATTTGCGCGCGCCGGCCGCAGCACGCTGCTGCTGGAGCAGGATGATTTTGGCGCGGGCACCACGAGCCGGTCGACCCGAATCATTCATGGCGGCTTGCGTTATTTGGAACACGGCGACGTCGGGCTGGTGTGGGAATCATTGCGGGAAAGAAAGTCGCTGCTAAAGCAGTATCCGAATCTGGTTCATCCTCTGCAATTTCTTTTGGCGCTGAATGATACCAGCCGCCGAAGCGCGCTAAAGATTCGCGCTGGATTGTCGCTTTACCGCATGATCGGTGGGCGCGGACCGGGCAGTGCGGCGAATCAGGCAGATCAGGCCAAGGTAGAGCGATTGCTGGATTCAGGAACGCGTTGGTCGGTGTTTAATTTTCAGGATGCGCAATGTGAATTCCCCGAAAGGCTGGTCGCCGAGTGGCTGGTGGAAGGCCTCGAATCTGGAGTCGTGGCGCGCAACCACGCGCAAGTGCTGGCTATAGATGTGCGTCAGGGAAGGGCAAAGGGCGTGCTGATACGCGACAGGCTGAGCGGAAAAGAGGAGCGAGTTGAAGGGGCGTGGATCATCAACGCGACTGGCCCTTGGGCGGACAGGTTATGCCGGCAATCGTTAATCAGAACTTCACGCCCTATGTTGAGCGGGGTTCGGGGGTCGCATATTGTTCTGCCACGATTTCGGGGTGCGCCGGATTCGGCGGTTTATTCGGAAGGCATTGATGGGCGTCCGATGTTTGTTATTCCTTGGAACCAGCAAATTCTGGTTGGGACTACGGAAGTAAAGGATGGTGGCGAGCCGGGCAAGGCGCAGGCTTCCGCGGAAGAAATCCAATATCTGCTGCGGTCATTTTCCGGTTTGTTTCCAGGGGCCGGATTTTCTCTGGCGGATATACGTTATGCCTTCGCGGGGATCCGTCCGCTGCCGTATAAACCGGCGGAGGAAATGGGGTCGGTCAGCCGAAAACACTATTTGCACGATCACCAAGCGGACGGGGCGGCGCAGATGATTTCGGTGATTGGTGGAAAGCTGACGACGGCGGCGCAGGTGGCGCGGGAGTGTGTAGAGAAAGTGGAGGCAGTTTCGCGGGCGGTTTCGTCGGCGCCACGTAATCCCGGATTGGTTGTTCGCGATGTGAATCCATTGCTGGATGAGTTTGTGCTGGACGTTGCGAAAGTCGGCGGCATAAGCGAAGACTCTGCGGCGGGAATTGTGGAGTGGCATGGTAAACGCGCGCCGGTGATTGCACGAATGGCGTTGAGTGGCGCGGAGTTGCGGGCGACCCTTTGTCCGCATACCGCGCATATTGTGGCGGAAGCGGTGGACGCATTTGCGAACGAATGTGCGGTGACGCTGGGTGACGTTCTGCTGCGGCGCGTGCCGGTAGCGCTGGGAGCATGTTGGTCGGAGGAGTGTACGCGGCACGTGGCTTCGGTTCTGAAGCCGGTGATGAGTTGGAGCGATAAAGATGCTGCGCGCGAGATCGATGATTTTGAATTGGAGCGGCGGGCGTTTTTGACGCGAGGCTTTTGAATGCTCGCGATCACGATACCGTGGAGGCCCGCGGTTCGCGCTCGGGCCATAGAGCGGTCATGAAGAGGCCGACACCGATTCCGATAGAAACTTCGAAGAAGCGGTGAGTGGCGATTTTCCATGCAGGCTGATTGCGGGCAATGAGAGTGACGATGGCCAGGGTGATGCTGGCGAAGCGGTAAGCGGGACGGTCAAGATGCAAGGCGGCGCCGCGGAGCGGAGATTAGCCTGAACGGGTCACGGTCACGCCATATTTTTAACCTTGACCCAGGTCGTCGGACGTGTGACATCATAGGGTCCGTCCCGCCATTTAGCAACGATGCCTTCGAGGTCTGCTTTACAGACGAGTTCGAATAACGCCTCGCCTTTTTGCTCCACATTTCCATGAAGAGAACCAGGCACGGCTGCGGAGGGACGATTTGCTTAAGCTTCTGCTTACGAGCGACGAGGGGCAGCATGCGGAGGTCGCGACCATTCAATTGGAGAATGTCGAACGCGTAGAAGTACGGCGTACCGCGGCGATACATGAGCGATTTGAAATTGCTTCTGCCATCGGAATCGAGGCATACGATTTCACCGTCGAGAACGGCGTCAACCTTCAAGCAGCATGCAATGTCTTCACTGAGGTCGACGAATCGCTTGTACGTGTACCCAGAGCGGGAGATTAATTCACAGTGACCGTCATGGATATAAGCATGGGCTCAAGTCCAGGCGCGGCTAAGACACTTCATTCGATTCCGCTTTGACAACCAATGGCTGGACCGGCCTTGCCATCCGGGACGCGGTGACTTTGCAGCGTGGTGAATTGGTGCGTGACGCCCGTAAGAAAATATATCGTGTTGTCACGTCCCGGCAAAAAACGGGGACGCACGTATCTGTCCCATTGCCGGATGACATTGCGGCGGAGGTCCTATCCACTTTCAACGGCAATGAGAAATATCTCTTCTGGACAGGCGGCGGCTTCGAAACATCGGCGGTCACCAATTGGCAGCATGACATCCGGGGACTCTTCCGCGCCACATTCGGAAACGATACTGACTTCACGCCACATTGCTTGCGCGATACGGCGGCGGTTGGATGGTTAAGCGCCGGTGTATCCCTGGAGGATGTCTCGAAATTGCTAGGGCACACAAGCATCAAGACTACCGAGAAGAGCTATGCGCCGTGGGTGACCGCCCGGCAAGATAGGCTTGATGCCGTGGTTATGGGGACGTGGAGCAAACGGGAAAAGAGCTAATCGCACCACCCGGCTATTAAAGCGGCACAAAGGGCCGCCGCCCTCACTGTGGGCTGCTATCTTTCGGCTCCGCAGTCCCGATCAGCGGAACCAACTTGCCCTGGATATCCCGGAAAGAAAGAAACTTGTCGCCATTCACGCACGCAACGCTCGCGGTCGGTTGATTCTCGCTCACTTGAAGATGTTTGAGTGCATCCCCGCTCCTGGAATCAATTTCGTAAATTGTCCGGTCGGCCATTTCGCCCACCTGCGCGTATAAATTGTTGTCGCTGGCGACAAGCATTCTAACTTGACTACCAGCTGGGAGCTTAGGATGGATTTCGCGAATCGCTCCCGCTTCCGAAACCTCTAAAATCGGAAAATCCGTCTTGTTCTGCACAACATATATCGAGTGGTCCTGACCCATGAATTGCACCGGAGCAATGTACGCCGCCGGGCCCTTGCCTTTGCCATCGAGCGTGCCCACCGCGGCTTCTGGAATGTCTTTCTTTGGAACTTCTAGATATTTCAGTAGGGTGCCGTCGTCTTTCAGCATTGCCAGCTTAGGGGAATGATCTTGCTTGTCGGAGCCATAGGCGAGATAGGTCCCTGAAGGAAAAAGACCGATCTTGTGTATCTGGAAATTGTCCTCCACTTGGACCTTCTTCTCATAATTCCCATCGCGGTCGAAGATCGCAATATACACGTGGTGTTCCGCCTTCTCCGGCGGATCGCTCTGGGATGTTGCCGCGCGGACTAAGAAAACTACTTTGGAGTCAGTGACGTAATCACCTATCTCCTCGATGGCGTAGAGGTCGGGGACTTTAGTAAGTGGAAAGGAGTGAGCCTCCTTGTCCCGCGCAATGGATATCAGTAACAAAGAGGACGATATCTGAGCTGCGGTTTGCGGTACGGCGCCAACCAGCGGCTGAACCGTAGTGATGAATACGGTTCCGTCGTCGGTGCATTCAAATGGGAGCTGCATTACAGGCACCGCGCCAATACCGGGGACAGCATCGCCCTTTTGGAAGGATATGCTATAAGAGGGCACATTGGGCACGCTCGGTTTCGTGAGAGGTGCCGAACCGCTCTGCCCCTCAGCCCTGAAGAAGCTTAGCGAGAGCACGAATATTGTTTGAATCGTCCTACTGCGCATGGATTTACCTCGATAGACGGTCGTCTATGAAAGAGCTGTGACGTGCATGGAGCGGAACCGATAAAGCTTCTGCGTCCGTGGGTGCGTAGGGTATATAGTATCCTTCACAATTAGGCACCAGGATCTCGGAAGTCGAAGCCATCTGAGTCAATTTCTGCTTGAATTCGGGATCCCTCAACTGTCCGGGTATGCAGGTTGAGGTCGCATAACAGGTTGTCATTAACTACCCGCAGCAATCCACCGCTCCACAGCCAAAGTATACACCGGCATCGGCGCTCTCGGGTAATTGAAGTGTGGCCGAAGAGCTGCATTCTGGGCCGTCGCAATTCCTATTGTAACTGACGAGCTGCGAACATTGCGCCGTAGCGACGCGCCGAGAGTGGATTGAAGTATGACCAGAGTAGTGATGGCTGCCCAATAAAATTCGGGAAGTCGGAACAGACGGGCTACCAGGAGCGATACCACCGCTGCGGTGCCGGTGCGTGCCGATTGTTCGATGACGCTGCTCCAATTGCCGGACATGACGAGAACCTCATTCGCATTTTAGCTGTCGGCGTTAGGCTGCCTGCGGGACTGTGTTTATTTTGCGAGTAAAGGAGGATCCCTGTTGCTTAGTCCATTAACGGCAAATTGGCAAATTCCGAAATGGGCCGAAAGCGAACCCAGAATCATCAATGAATTGCAACCCTGTTTGACTGGCTGTCACGATTTGTGACACACTGAAATTCTTATCGAAGGTTCGCGAGCGCGTTTGTCCTCGCCCACATCCGGTAACCCAGAAAGTTCGGGCTTTATCCGAAGGGGCGGCATTCCCTCATCCATTACCAGGGTTTCTTCTTTCAGGTATTGCTGCGGTAGGTGAATCAACATGATGTCCAATACGGCGCAGTTTCATCATCCTCTTATCCTCTGCGTGGAGGACAATGCCGACTACCTGTTATTGCGGAAGGCAATCCTGGAAGCCAGTGGATATACCGTGATCAGCGCAAAGAGCAGCGCGGAGGCGCTGCGGTTAGTTCGCAGCTTTCCGGTGTCGCTGGTGATTTCGGACCATTTGCTGGGAGGGATGACGGGCGCAGATTTAGCGACGGAGATTAAAAAAATACGGAAAAATTTGCCTCTTATGCTCTATTCGGGAGGCGCTCCAGAAAAGATGGGTAACGTCAGTTGCTTCCTGAGGAAAGACGAACCGGTAGAGCTGTTTCTCTCCGTGGTAAGCGATCTGATCAAACGCTATCTGGGGTGACACGCCATCTCCCCATTCAATGCAGTCACTGTTCTCTTCGAAGAAAACCGCGGAACGTCTTTCGGTTATTCATCGATTCAGATGCAGCCGGGCCTGGCTAGAGGGATGAGGGCCTGCGTCTTAGATTAATCTGCAGGCTTGGTTGAAGACTTCGACGGCGTACAGTGCGCCTTGCGGAGTCTCTTCGTGCTTGAAATACGCGAACACATCGCGTCCATTTTGAATGTGGTCTCGGATCCGATTGATCATTGTGCTCCGCTCTTCGGGAGTGTAGGTGGGCTTGCGATAACGGTAGTAGCAAAAATCGGCTGTGATGACGTCCGGAGTGACTCGCTCTTCAGTTTCGGCTACACATAATGCGCGGTTGTTGGTTTTGAGGAGATCGAAAATCTCGTCTGAAAACCACGACTCGTGACGGAATTCGAAGGCTGAGGGCAAAGTCCGGGGCAGCGCCGCAAGAAATTCTTTCAATATTCCGGCATCTGCTTTCATGTTTGGAGGCAGTTGAAACAGCAGCGGGCCAAGTTTTCCGGCGTTGGCAAGAGGTTCGAGAGTGCCCAGGAAACGCGGGATGAAATCTTCGGTTTTTTTCAGGCGCTTGATGTGAGTGATAACTTGATGGGCTTTGACGCCAAAGCGGAATCCCGCGGGGCTTTCAGCGATCCATTTTTGGGCTGTAGTTTCTTTCAACAATTGGCGGAAAGTGAAATTCACTTCGACGGCGTTGAGTTGGCTGGAGTAGTGTCGCAAAAAGTTTTTTTGCGGCAGTTTGGCGGGATAGAAATCGGGTTTCCAACTGGGATACGCCCATCCCGAGGTGCCTGCGTATAGTTGCGCCATGCCTAGGATTACCAGTCACAGATTTCGCTTCGAGCGCGTCTCTACTCACATCCCAATTGCAAGACCCCGGCGGAGCTACCAGCCGCGGGTTTGCAGCATGTCTGCCGGATTCATCGCGGCGACGGCCAAGCCTTTCATGCCGCTGAGATCGGCGCTGACCTCGAGCAATACTTTCGGATCGTTGAAGTGAGTCGCGGCCTGCACGATGGCTTTGGCGCGGAGCGACGCCTCGGCGGCATCAGCGAAGGTTGTGGAATCTTTCATAAAGATGCCTGAGCCTACGAAGACGGCCTCAGCGCCGAGCTGCATGACGAGCGAGGCATCGGCTGGCGTCGCGATGCCCCCGGCGGAGAAGTTCGGCACTGGCAGCTTCCCTGCTTTGGCAACCATCTTGATCAACTCATAAGGCGCCTGGTGTTCCTTGGCTTTGGCGTAAAGCTCTTCTTCGCCCAGCACGGTAAGGATTTTCATCTCTTGCACAATCTGGCGAATGTGTTTTACGGCATGGACGACGTCGCCAGTACCCGCTTCTCCCTTGGTGCGAATCATTGCGGCGCCTTCGGCAATGCGACGCAGGGCTTCGCCGAGATTGCGCGCTCCGCATACGAATGGAACCTTGAAAGCATGTTTATCCACATGGTGAGCTTCGTCCGCAGGAGTTAGAACTTCGGATTCATCAATGTAATCCACGCCGAGTTCTTGCAGGATTTGCGCTTCGGCGAAATGGCCGATGCGGCATTTCGCCATCACCGGAATCGAAACGGCAGCCATGATTTCGCGAATCTTTTTCGGGGACGCCATGCGCGCCACTCCGCCTTCGGCGCGAATCTGCGCCGGGACGCGCTCCAGCGCCATCACGGCGACCGCTCCCGCCTGCTCGGCAATGGTGGCCTGCTCGGCGTTGGTGACGTCCATAATGACGCCGCCTTTCAGCATCTCGGCGAGACCGGTTTTGAGGCGAAGGCTGGTGGAATTTCCGTTATTTTGCGACATAAGCTAACACTCTTTTCTAGAACGGGACGAAAGGCTAATAATGCCGCGATTTTCTTATATTTTACAACGCCGCGACTAATATCACCCAACTACTGCGCGTGCCGGGCCACGAGGAATATGACTGCTACGCTTAGTGCGATGAGAGTCGATAAGCTGATGGCCCCATTTTCTCGATTCGCCTGACACTGTGTGAGCGCTTCGGTGTCCTCTTCGCAGATTGGCGCACACTGTAAAACTGAAGCCCAGAAGAAGAACAATGAGAATCCAAGCCAGCGGCCCTTTAGTACTCACAGTCGAAACATTGTATGCGGAAAGTGTATTCGGCAGCGGCGGCGGGAATGCAGATCCCTCGCTGCGCTCGGGATGACAAGCTGCGGGATGAGTGAGCTTCTTTAACGAGCCTTGCCAAAAACCCGCTCTGGGTCGATGGCCACGAACACGCCGCGGCTGCGGGCCAGGACTTCACCTTTCGTGTTTACGATTTCGGCCATGTTGAAATGGCGCCGTCCGTTGACCCGCAATTCCCTGGACTCGACGCGCAGAGGCTGGTTCAGCGGGACCGGCCTCAAAAAGTCTATCGACATCTGCGCGGTTACGGCCGTGACTTGTCGTAGCTTATTCAATTTCCCCATGGCGTCGTCAAGGATGGTGGCGATAATGCCCCCGTGGCAGTGACCGGGAGGCCCACTGAATCGCTTGCTAAGGCGAAAGCGGCAGGTGAACCCTCCGCGCTTCTTATCGTGGACGAATTTCAGGTGCATGCCCTGGGGATTGTGCGGGCCACAAGCGAAACAGTAATTTTTGGGCGGTTTTTTCTTTGAGACCTTCGCGGGCATGAAGGAGATTTTAGTTCATCGTTTATTGTCTGCCTATTTTTTTGCCTAAAACGTCGGGATGCGGAATGTGATGCGAGCGCGATCCCTCGCCGGGCTGAAGTGCGCCGGATCTTCGGGATGACTCATATGTGCGGGGCGGAGCGGCGAGGATCATCCTACCTAGGCATTTTTAGATCGGGCAGCGATTCCAAGCCTTCGCCGGAAAATATTTTCTCGAATTCCTCGAGCATCGATTCGTGCACCAAGCCATTCGACGCGACAGTTTCGCGGCTATTCAACTGAAATGGACCGCCCTTAAAATCCGTAACTTTTCCGCCGGCTTCTTCTACGATGAGAACTCCGGCAGCGGTATCCCACGGATTGAGGTTAAATTCCCAGAAGCCTTCGAATCGTCCCGCGGCCACCGAACACAGGTCTAGCGCGGCGGATCCGGCGCGCCGCACTCCGTGAGTGCGTAAGGTGATTTGGTGGTAGAAAAAAATGTTGGGATTTTTATGCCTTTTGTGACTGGGAAATCCGGTCGCGACGAGGGACTCGCTGAGTTTTTCTATTTTTGAAACGTGGATTTGCTGCCGATTGAGAAATGCTCCCCGGCCCGGTTCGGCGGTGAACATTTCGTCCCGCGTGGGATCGTAAACGACCGCGGCGATTCGTTTGCCTTTAAATTCCAATGCCATGGAAACGCAAAACACGGGAAATCCGTGTGCAAAGTTCGTGGTTCCATCCAACGGATCCACATACCAGCGATATTCGCTGCCGGTGTCGACCAGGCCTTCTTCTTCGCCCAGAATGTCATGGGTTGGCCATAAGCTACGGATTCGGTCGCGGATCAAACTCTCGGACTCGCGGTCCGCAATTGTCACGAGATCGGCTTCGCCTTTGTATTCCACGGCAACATGCTGACGGAAATAGTTCATCAACAGGCCTCCCGCCTCGTGGGCTATTTCGGCGGTTTTGGCGACAAAATTATTATTCTCTGGATTATTCGACAAGGCTGGCTCGGCGGATATTGCGAAGCGGCGAGGTCACGAGTTGCCGCGCTTGGAACTATCTTCCATGATGTACATAATTTCGTGCTTGAAAATAAAAAGGTTCGGCTGCGTCTCGCGGGTCAGGCGAACCATATTGCGGTCATAGTATTCGATCCAGCCGCGCACCACCTCGCCATCGGCCAGCTTGATGCATACGGCTTTCTGTTTTTCGCCCAGCCATTTCAGGTAAGCTGCCTCTTCAGAGGTCTCATCCGGGGGCGGCGCCTTGCCTTTTCGTGAAGGAACCTGGGCGCCTTGAAATGTCATCACCGCATTCTACACGTTGAGCCTGAGATCGAAAGCCGGGTTTGCGCAGAAAAAACACGCCGAGGAACCCCTACTCCATAAGAGAGACTACTTTGGCGGTCGTCCTTGACTGATGTATCTTTGCACATGGATGTCATCTCGCTTACCCGTGAGCTCGTCGACATCGAATCGATCTCCGGCAACGAAGCTCAAGTTGGCGATTTCCTGCATGAAAAGTTGTCGCGACTTGGCTACGAGAGCCGGAAGATGGTCGCGGAGGCCGACCGCTGCAACATTTTCGCGACTCTGCCTAAGTCTCCAAATCCCACCGTTGTTCTTTCGACGCACATGGACACCGTCCCTCCGTTTATTGCCTCTTCGGAAGATGCCACGCGAATTTATGGGCGTGGTTCCTGTGATGCCAAGGGAATCATCGCGTCGCAGATCGTGGCGGCGGAACGACTACGCGCAGAAAACATTTCAGTCGGGCTTCTTTTTCTGGTCGGCGAGGAACGCGACAGCCTGGGAGCCCGGATCGCTAATGCTCACTCCCCAGGTTGCAAATTTCTGATCAATGGCGAGCCTACCGAAAACAAAATTGCGGTCGCATCAAAAGGCGCATTACGGCTCGAGTTGACGGCACACGGTCGCATGGCTCACTCCGCGTATCCAGAACTCGGAGAGTCCGCCATCGATAAGCTGCTTGAGGCGTTGGGCAAATTACGCGCCATGAATCTGCCTACAGATAACGAAATAGGCAACTGCACTTTGAACATTGGAACCATCGAGGGGGGACGCGCCCCGAATGTGATTCCCGATCACGCGCGGGCGCTGTTGTTGTATCGCCTCATCGGATCGTCCGAAAAACTCCGTGCCGATATCGTAGAAACGGTTGGGGAGTTGGCGAACGCGGACTTCACGCTGGAAATCCCCTTCACCCGCTTGCGTGCGGTAAATGACATGCCGACGATGGTCGCTGCGTTTACCACCGACATACCGTCGCTCACCAACTGGGGAGAGCCGCTGCTTGTAGGGCCGGGATCGATTGAAGTGGCGCATACCGAGGGTGAGTACGTGGAGAAGGAACAGCTTCATCAGGCCGTGGATCTGTATTGCGCGATGGTAAGGCGGCTAAATAAGACTCAACATTGACAGCGCAGCAATGAGCACGTAATATTGTGTTGCACGTATTTAAGTGCTGTCATATGAAAGCTAACATTACATTAAAGATGGATACTGACATCCTGCGGGAGGCGCGGATACTTGCCGCCGAAGAGGGAACGTCCATTAGCGCGATGCTCGCAACTCACCTTGAGGAACTGGTGCATAAGCGCAAGAGTTATGATCGCGCCCGAAGACGCGCCTTAATCCGGCTGCAAAAAGGTTTTAATTCGCGTTGGGCACGACCCGGTTCGCGTGAAGAATTGCACGAGCGTTAAGCTGGAAGAATTATGGGCGAGAAATATTTTGTCGATACAAATATTCTGATCTACGCGCATGATCGCTCCGCCGGCTTGAAGGAAGAACGTGCGAAGGTCCTCATCGAAGGATTGTGGGATTCTGGCGCGGGTGTTCTGAGCACCCAAGTTCTCCAGGAGCTTTGCATAAATCTCCGTCGAAAATTCTCGCCTCCTCTGCCCGTGGAGGAAGTTCGCAGAGTGATTCAGGATTACTTAAGCTGGGAAATTGTAATCAATACTCCGGAATCAGTGCTCCAGGCGTTAGAAATTGAGGAGCGGTACAAAACTTCTTTTTGGGATGCTCTCATTTTGCAATCCGCCGAGACCGCGGGTGCCGCAGTGATCTATTCGGAGGATTTTTCCACCGACCAGAAGTATGGCTCCATTCAGGTAGTGAATCCTCTCCTTCTTTAGGGCGGTTGCGGTTTTTGGCGGCGAGGTGCAGTCCGCGACCAATCAACATCGCGATACACTTGAGTGTGACCACTCAAACGCTCAATTCCCTCTCTAACGCTTCGTCGGCGTACTTGCGTTCTGCGATGTATCAACCAATTCAATGGCATGAGTGGGGCGCGGAGGCGTTCGATAAGGCCAAGGCCGAGAGCAAGCCGATCCTGCTCGACGTTGGCGCGGTGTGGTGCCACTGGTGTCATGTCATGGATCGTGAGTCGTACGACAATCCTGAGATTGCTGAACTGGTGAATGAGCGATTCATTGCGATCAAAGTCGACCGCGACGAGCGGCCGGATATCGACATCCGTTATCAGGCGGCGGTGAATGCCGTTTCCGGGCAAGGAGGATGGCCGCTCACCGCGTTTCTCACGCCCGACGGGATTCCATTTTATGGCGGCACCTATTTCCCTCCCGAAGATCATTATGGCCGGCCAAGCTTCCGGCGGGTGCTAACGTCCATATCCGACGCGTACCGCGAAAAACATGCGGACGTAATCGAACAGGCCGGGATGGTGGAGAAGGCGATTGCACAAGCTGAGACGCTCGCCGGAAAAGGCGAGAAGTTTTCCGCCTCGGTAATCGCTTCTATTGTCGAATCAGCGCTCAAGATGTTTGACGATAATTACGGCGGCTTTGGAGGCGCGCCGAAATTTCCTCATCCCGCGGTGCTCGATTTGCTAATCGATCAATATGGAAGATCGGGAGATGAGCGAGTGCGCGATGCCTTTGTCATGACTCTCGAAAAAATGGCTCGGGGGGGAGTCTATGACCAGCTTGCCGGCGGATTTCATCGCTATTCCGTGGACGAGCGCTGGATTGTGCCGCACTTCGAAAAGATGTCCTATGACAATTCCGAGCTGCTAAAAAATTATGTGCACGGCTATCAGGCGACGGGATCGGAATTTTTTGCCGAGGTTGCGAAAGACATCATTCGCTGGATGGACGAATGGCTTAGCGACCGCGAAAAGGGCGGCTTCTACGCCTCGCAGGACGCTGACTACTCCATGGACGATGACGGCGATTATTTTACCTGGACCGTGAGCGAAACGGATGAGGTTCTCACTGCGGAGGAATCAGCCGCCGCGAAACTTCACTATGACATCAATGACATCGGCGAGATGCACCATAATCCTGAAAAGAATGTGCTCTACGTTCGCGCTTCCCTTGAAGAGATCGCCCTCCGGCTGAAGCAGCCGGTCGAACGCGTAGCGGCCTTGCTCAAATCTGCAAAACATAAAATGTATGCGGCGCGATTGAAGCGTCCCACGCCCTACGTGGATAAGACCATCTATGTTGGCTGGAATTCGCTGTGCGTTTCCGCATATCTGGAAGCGGCGAAGGTGTTGGAGATCGAGCCCGCATTGCGATTTGCGCTGCATTCGCTGGATCGTATTCTGGCTGAAGGTTGGAGCAATGAAAATCAGTTGGCGCACGTGATCGCTTATTCGGAGCCACGTGCGGCGCGAGAGCGAATTCCAGCAGGGCTGGACGACTACGCCTTTACAACTGTGGCTTGCCTGGACGCGTACGAAAGCACCTCCGATATCAGTTACTTCAACTTCGCCCGCAAACTTTGCGATGCCATGATTGATGGATTTTTCGACGATGCTTCCGGCGGATTTTTCGACACCAATAAAATTTCGGCCGAGTCCGGAAATGCTTTGGGGGTTTTAGGAACCCGGCGCAAGCCATTTCAGGACTCGCCGACGCCAGCAGGAAATTCCGTCGCGGCAATTGCGCTTCTGCGCCTCCACGGATACACGAACGAAGCAAGATATAAGAGTTGCGCCGAGAGAACGCTCGAGTTGCTTACCGGACTTGCGCCACAATATGGGATTTTTGCCGCGACTTACGCGATCGCCGGCATATATTCGATCGAACCCCATACGCAAATCATTGTGCTGGATGCGGGGGACGGAGCCGAGAAACTTTACCGGACGGCATTGTCGAAATTCAGTTTTGGGAAAGCGGTTTTGAAACTGCAAACAAATAATGCGGTACCGCAAAATCTTCCACCGATTCTGGCGGAGACTATTCCAGAAGTGCCGGGCTCCCACAGCAAGAGCGTGGCGATAATCTGTTCGAATTTTACTTGCCGGCCTCCGGTCACAGACGCGGACGAACTGTCGGGGATTTGCCGGAATCTGGCGGCGGGAAAATAGAACCGCTTTTCTGGAAATAAAAAAGCCGGCAATTTAGCTTGCCGGCCGGTAGCCGTTTAGGGCGGCCTAAATTTAGTTAGTTATGCGCAAGGTCCCGATCGGCAAAACGGCGGCGGCGCTCCATCCTCTGAAGGTGGGGCTACCGGGGCGGCAAGCGCTTGAAATGCGCACGCCAAACCTGCCACAAGAATAAACATCCTGATCACTTTCTTCATGTATCAATTCTCCTATGCGGATCCCCTGGGAGCGGGAACCCTCATTGGCACGAATTATACAGAGGGCTGTCAAGGGCTCAGTTCCGGCGGGTCGCCGGGATCAGATGGGACTGAAACTAAAGGTTCAACGATGAGTGGCTGCGGCTAGGGCAGCCAGGGGTTTAACTTGCCGGTTAAAGAAAAGCTGCCGCTCAATCTCCTGTGCTGGGCATTTGTCAATGCTTTCTTTTTGATAGCAATACAGCCTTGCGGGATGCGGAGATGATTTCCGCAGCAATTCCCATTTTTGGATAGTGCAGGTCTGCCTAAGAATTACTGTGATCTCTCAAAATTTCATGGAGAGGTTTGACGGAAATGCGGTCGGCATCCCGTGCGTGAGGATAGATGAGGAGCCGATCTTGAGATGTGAGTTAAGCTGCGAAGCCCGGGTCTCGGCCGCATAACTGGTCATGAATTTTCCCGGAGTGCGGGAAAAAGCGCGGTCCACCATGCCTTCGAACATCGGGATCAGTGAATCCCCGGTGGCCGGATTTTGCAGGTCTCCCAAGCTCTGATTCCACCTTTGCGAAGTAAGTAGGTTTGCCGATATTTCTCTGGGAAACGCCTTGAACATTGCGTAACACAGCCACATGCCAATGCTCACACAGTACGCGGAAGAAGTGATGAGGCCAGCCAGCGCTTCGCTCTCGCGGCCGGAACTAAATAGAGCGAACGTTCCCAGCTCCACTGCAGCATAGAATCCAAATCCCAAGGCGATTCCAAAGCTATTTTGCTTCCACGAAATACCCAGGTGCTTCGAAAATACCAGCAAGAATAGGATCAGGCCGCAATGAATCACGCGAACGCCGCGCTGCGTAATCATGATTGCTTCGATTACCGAGTCCTGCCTGGAACTGGGGCTGGCGGCTGCGATCACTACCGCGGCCAGCAGCATGACCAAGCCTGACCATTTGAACAGCATGGCTCCCAGGTCTTTCAATGCGTCGTAAGGACGGAAGACATCCTGAAAAATCTCATAAATGACTTTGAAGCCGAGGATCAAACTTATCCCGGCAAAAATCCAATAGCTATAGAAATACACGCTTCCGCTGCCTAATCTTCGAATGGGAAACAACACACAAAACATCGCAACTTGAGCCGCCAGATAACTAAAAAAGATTGGGAACTGACGATGCCGGTTGCGGGTAAACATAATCGCGGCGACCATCACTTCGAGGATGGGATGGCTGATCCACAGGCCGGTTTGAAGTAGGGGACTCATTTCTGGTCAGTGCAGTGGGGCCTTTCTCATCCAGAACTCTAGCAGCTTCCACCGATGGGTCAATGGACGAAGGTAATCCTTGGTAACCGTTACCTCGGTCGCAATTCGAGCGAGAACCAGCCAGCAGGAGGAGCATTTTTGAGCAAGCTTAGCTCGTGTGGCGCGGACACTCTTGTCCGCGGCTTTTGACTTAAACCTCGCTCACAAAAGTATCCTCGCCACACTAGAGAAACAAAACAAAGAGGATTCGAAAAACTCGATAACAAGCGGCATTTCGTCGACGGTGAAACCCTCTTTCTCCGTAGCTTCGGCCCGTCCCCAGGCCTAAGACTTTGGCGCTTAGCTACTTACCAAAATTCACATAATGCTTCCATAAACCGTAGCCCCGCCGTCCTTATTCTCTTATAATTCGTAAAGTCTTTTTATAAGTCCAACTTACCGTGCATATGGGGTTTCATCTTCTGGCAAAGAACGTGCAAAGTCGCAAGTGGGTATCCCAGACGCACCCCACAGCTTCGCCCATGGACAGAGACTCTCAAATTCGTCCCGCCATATTGCTTTTCGTACTTACGGTTGCGGGCATTGTTCTCGGCACCATTAATCTGCAAAAGGAAGGAAGTTTTCAAACCCCTTTTGACGGGGTATGGTGGGTCGAACATAACGGTCAGCTCGTGGCAGACCGGGTGGAGAGCCAGGGACCAGGGGCCAAAGCTGGCATCCGGGAGGGCGACTTATTAGTTGGCATCGATCAGAACCCGGTAAAGGACAGTCCGGCGCAGGTGCGGGAAATGTACCGCGCCGGAATCTGGTCAAAAGCCACCTATTCGCTGGTGCGCAGATCCGTTCCAGTCGATGCGGTTTTAGTGCTCGTCCCGGCTGAGAAATCTCTGAATGATTGGTTGAGGCTTATAGCTCTCATCTATTTGGGGATAGGCCTTTACGTG
Source organism: uncultured Acidobacteriaceae bacterium (assembly GCA_963849315.1). Classification (GTDB taxonomy): domain Bacteria; phylum Acidobacteriota; class Terriglobia; order Terriglobales; family Acidobacteriaceae; genus PALSA-188. The sequence continues at coordinate 784,505 of CAWKGT010000003.1, forward strand.
TTATTGCGCCGGTGGACGGCTCCGGGCTCGATGCACTTTTACATTTTCTGCCTGGTGTCGTTCATTTTTTACGCCTTCAAATACACCGGGAAGTTTAATCAGTTCGATTGGACAATATACTGGTGCAACGTAGTAGCCGGCCTTTTGCAACCGGCATTGTTTCTTCACTTCGTTCTGGTATTTCCGGAGAAGCGCAATTTCGTAAAGAAACACGGCTGGACGGTTGCCCTCGTTTACCTGCCAGGCGCGGTATTGCTGGTCCGCCATTTCCTGGCACTGCGTTTCCTGCAAGCCAGCGAAATGCTGCGCTGGAATCTTGACCGCTTGCAGATGGGTTACCTGGCGATTTTCTTTGTGATTGCGGCGGGAATCCTTTGGCACAGCTATCGCCGGGCGAGCACGCCGATTTTGCGGCAACAATTGAAATGGGTGACCCGGGGCACGATCATCGCGATAACTCCATTCACTTTGTTCTACGTAATCCCTTACCTCGCCGGCACCGTCCATACCAGCGGGGTGAGAGTTTCGGTCCTGTCGCTGGCGATATTGCCGCTCACTTTTGGATACGCGATCTTCCGCTACCGCTTGATGGATGTGGACTTGATCTTCAAGCGGGGAATGGTCTACACGCTGGCGGCGGGGACGATTGCGGGCAGTTATTTCGCGATCGTGGCCGGGGTCGCCGAGCTGGTTCATGCCCGTATACCCAGTTCCGGACCCGTCGGGTTGATTCTGGCAATTGTGGTCACGGCACTGTTGTTCGATCCGGTGCGGAAATGGATTCAGGAGCGAATCGACCAATACTTCTATCGGACGGGTTACGACTACCGCAAGACTCTAATAGATTTCGGACGCGATTTGAGCGCCGAGACCGATCTGGACAAAATGCTCACTTCGGTGGTCGACAGATTGTCTCGCACTCTGGTGGTAGATCGAGTGGCGATTTTCCTTTTCGCCGGGGACAAGGAACAGCGGTTTGTGCTGACAAAATCTTTTGGAGTGACGCAAACCAGCGGTTTGGATTTGAGCTTCCTGAGCGCCGCCCGTCCGGAAACCGAAGCCGGACATTTATTTTTCGATAATACTCACCAGGTCCCTCGTGAAACCGCGACTGCGCAGGCCACGATCGCCAAACTCGATCTTAACTATTACATCAGTTGCCACGCCCGCAAGCACACTATCGCTGTAATTGGATTAGGCAAAACGGTTGAGGGCGACTTTCTGACCAGCGAAGACGTCGAGCTTCTGGAAACTCTCGCCGGATATCTGGGTATTGCCATCCAGAACGCGCGACTGTATGCCTCCCTCGAACAAAAAGTTGCGGAATATGAGCGCCTCAAGGACTTCAACGAAAATATCGTCGAATCCATCAACGTCGGCGTCATGGCTGTGGATTTGGCCGATCGCATTGAATCGTGGAATTCGCAGATGGAAGTGATGTATGCCCTGCCGCGCTGGCAAGCGATGACCCGCCCGCTTAGCGAAGTCTTCCCTGCCGCATTTGTGGAGGAGTTCTACCGCGTCCGGCAAAATCCCGGCATCCATAATCTTTATAAGTTCCGCCTGGGAACGCCAACCGGTGAGAGCCGGGTGGTGAACGTCGCCATCGCGCCCCTGGTAACCAAACAATTCAATGTGATCGGCCGCCTGATCATCATGGACGACATCACAGAACGCGTTGAACTGGAATCTCAATTGTCGCAAGCCGACAAACTCTCTTCCATCGGTCTGCTTGCTGCTGGCGTCGCCCACGAAGTGAATACCCCGCTTGCCGTGATTTCGTCGTACGCGCAAATGCTCTCGAAACAGCTTCAAGGGGATCCCCAAAAAAGCGGGCTGATGGAGAAAATTACGCGGCAGACTTTCCGCGCGTCCGAGATCGTAAACAATCTGTTGAACTTCTCCCGGACCAGCGGGACGGAATTTACGAATGTAGACGTCACAACAATTATTCTCGACACTCTCGCTCTGCTGGAGCATCAATTCAAAACCGCAAAAATTCGCGTGCAGGATGAGCTTGCGCAACATCTCCCGCCCATCCACGGAAACGTTGGCAGATTGCAGCAAGTATTTTTAAATTTGTTTCTTAACGCGCGCGATGCTATGCCAAACGGCGGAACGCTTCGCGTCGCGACATCGAACGGATCAGCGGTTTCGGTAGTGGTCTCCGATACCGGCAGCGGCATTGCCCAGGAACATATTCGCCGCATCTACGATCCGTTTTTTACCACCAAGTCGGCGCCGGCAGAGGGGCAGAGCCGGGGGACTGGACTCGGTCTCTCCGTGACCTACGGAATCATTCAAGAACATGCCGGCCAGATCCGCGTGGAAAGCAATCCTGGCCAGGGAACCACTTTCACCCTCGATTTCCCTATGAAGAAGGCCGTCAATGTCTGAGGCTGCGGTAGTCCCGCATCGCACCTTGAATCCAATCGTGTCGTCTTCGCCCGCTGGATCGGTGCTCATTATTGACGATGAAGCCGAGATTCGCGAGTCGCTGCAAACTTTGTTGGAACTTGAAGGTTATCAGGTGGAAACGGCCGCCACGGCGCAGGCTGGCCTTAACTCGATCGGAGACCGTGCATTCGATTTAGTGCTGCTCGACCTGGCATTGCCCGACCGCAATGGTCTCGATCTATTGAACGAACTGCGAGGAAACGAACCCCAGCTTTCGGTCATCATGATCACCGCCTATGGCACGGTGGAAAATGCGGTGCGCGCCATGCAGTCGGGCGCCGTTAATTTCGTTCAAAAACCCTGGGACAACGAAAAGCTTCTGGCCGACGTGCGTGCGGCCGTAGGGCGCCACCGCGCTGAAGAAGAGAACATCCAACTCAAGCGCGCGCTCAAACAGCGCTACAACTTTGAAAATATCGTGGGCAAGAGCGAGCCCATGTTGCGGATTTTTGACTTGGTTGCTCAAGTGGCGCCCAGCCGTTCCACGGTGTTATTACAAGGGGAAAGCGGCACGGGAAAAGAGTTAATCGCCAAGGCCATACACCTTAATTCTCCGCGCCGGGACCGGGCTTTTGTGCCCGTCAATACTGGCGCCATGCCGCAAGACCTGCTCGAATCGACGCTCTTCGGTCACGTAAAGGGCGCGTTCACCAGCGCCATCGCCTCGAAAAAAGGGCTCTTCGAAATTGCCGATCGCGGAACTCTTTTTCTCGACGAAATCGGCACCATGAGCATGGACACGCAGAGCAAGATTCTGCGCGTTCTTCAGGACCGGAAATTCATGCATCTGGGCGGAGTTCATGAGTTGCAAGTGGACGTCCGCATCATTGCCGCCACCAACGTCGATTTGAAACAGCATGTGCGCGAGGGAAAATTTCGGGAAGACCTTTTCTATCGGCTGAACGTGATCACGGTTGACCTGCCTCCATTGCGGCAGAGGAAGGAAGATATTCCGCTGCTGGTTGAGTTTTTCCTGCAAAGATATTCGCGCGAAAACGAACGTCCCGCCAACCGCATCACGCCGGAGGCTTTGCGTGCTTTGCTCACGTATTCCTGGCCGGGAAATGTGCGCGAGGTGGAAAACGTAATCGAACGCGCGGTCGTTCTGTCTAACGGGCCGGAAATCAATACCGATCTATTGCCCGACCACATCGCGGGAAGAGGAACATTCCCCCGTTTGGAGCATCGGGGAGACGCGTCTCTCTTCGATATTGTGGAAGATTACGAGCGCCATGTCATTCTGGATATGCTCGATAAGTGCAATTGGAACCAGACCGAAGCGGCCGAACGTTTTCGGGTGCCGCTTTCTACGCTGAATCAAAAAATCAAACGGCTCGCCATCGAAATCAAGAAAAAGACTAGAGAATAATTCGGCATCCCGCGCCCTATCTGAATTCGATGATCTCCGCGTGAATTTGTCGCTCTCCCTACGAATTTCACGTCATCCCTCGCAAAGCGAAGGACCTCGCGCAGAGTATACAAGAGCACTTTGAGAATCGAAGTACGCCCTCACAGATGTTCAAACTGGGCCGTCGCATTGCTGCTAACCGCTCAAGACAACATAAGCGTCATTTGCTTTCTGTTATATTTCCGTCAGGCCGCTATAAATGGAATTAAGGTCTCCTTCTGAATTCGTCAAGGAGCAAGTCCTGGCAGTGCAGGATTATTCCATGCTTGCGGCGCGTTCGATCGCCAATTTATTTCGCCCTCCGGTTTATTCCGCCGACATCATGCAGCAGGCCGATTTAATCGGCGTTGGCTCTCTGCCTATCGTGGCGCTTTCCGGACTGTTTACCGGAGTCGTGTTGGCCTTGAATAGCGCCAACACATTGCAACGCTTCGGATCGCTTTCTCTGATTGCGCAATTGGTGTCTGTAGGCATGGTCACCGAGTTGGGCCCGGTGCTCACCGGCCTTATGGTTGCCGGGCGAAATGCGTCTGGAATGGCAAGCGAGCTGGGTTCCATGATGGTGACCGAGCAAATTGATGCCATGCGTGCCCTGGGCACCGATCCCCTGAAAAAATTGGTGACGCCGCGGGTAGTTTCCACGGTTTTCATGCTGTTCTTCCTAACTATTATTTCCGATCTGCTGGGACTCTTTGGAGGCTCGATTGTTTCCACACTGATGCTCGGGCTCGATGCGCACCAGTATTGGAGCTCGGCCTGGCAAATCCTGGCGTTTCGAGATGTCTTCACCGGTCTGATTAAGCCGCTGCTGTTCGGCTTTATTATCTCGACGGTCGGCTGCTATTACGGAATGTCGGCCCGCGGAGGAACGCAAGGCGTGGGCAGGGCGACTACGCAGGCCGTCGTAGCCGCGTCGGTGTCCATTGTCATGGTTGACGCTTTTGTTACTAAGCTGCTGATGGCAATTTTCGGAAACAGATGATGGGCGCGCCGCCGCTGATTGCCGAAAAGACGGCCCTAACGATCCAAGAGACGTCCGGCCCCGTCATTGTCTTTGAAGAGGTGTCGCTGGCATTCGATCAAAAAGTTGTTCTGGATGACATCTCTTTCCAACTGGATCGTGGCGAAACTAAAGCCATATTTGGCGTGGCCGGGTCAGGCAAGAGCACGATTTTGAAATTGTCGATGGGACTGCTGAAGCCCGATAGCGGCCGCGTGCACGTGTTAGGAACCGACATCACCGACATGAGCGAAGAGGATCTGTTCGCTATCAGGCGGAAAATTGGAATGGTTTTTCAGGAGAGTGCACTCTTCGATTCGCTAACCGTTCGCGAAAATGTGGCATTCCGGTTGCTCGAGGAAGGCGATGTTTCCCGAGCCGACATTGAGAAGCGCGTGCATGAAGTGCTTAGTTTCGTGGAGCTGGAAAAGACGGTGGACTTGTTTCCCTCGGAGCTATCGGGTGGAATGCGCCGGCGGGTGGCCATTGCGCGCGCTATCGTGAACGAACCTGAACTTCTGCTTTACGATTCTCCTACGGGCGGCCTCGATCCGGTAACATCGAACACCATCATCGAGCTTATCGTCAAACAGCGAGACGTTTCCAAGACCAGCGCTTTGTTCGTAACTCATCGGCTGCAAGATGCGTTCACCATGGCAACCTATGGCTTCGATAAAAAGACGAATCACATGCAACCGCTGCCGCCGGAGGCTCGGGCGAATGTGCCCATGTGCTTTCTCTTGTTGCGGGGAGGAAAGATTATTTTCAATGGGGATGCGCATGAATTGGCGCGATCGAAGGATGAGTACATTCGAGAATACATCTCGTGAGATTGGTAATTTTGTAATTGGGTAATTCGAAATCAAGCCCTTTTGGAATTACCCAATTGCCGACTGCAAAATTACCCAATAGTTTTCTAGCTTGCTTTCGCGGCTCCCGCCAGCGATTTTATACGGTTCGATACCATCGTTTCGGTGCGCTGCAACGCGGCGCGGCCTTTTTCCGTGCTGTTGAGCACGGTTTCGATAGCTACGAACATTGTCGGGCTTTGTTTTTCTCGCAATTCCTTCAGGAACGGTTTTATCTTCGCGAAAAGCAGAACCATCTCGCCGGACACGCTGGGCTCAAGGAATAGGTCTCTATCCAGAGTTCCATGTTCCACGAGCGAAGCCGCCATGCTCCAGTAACCCGAGACTTGACGAAGCCAATTATTTTCCTGGCTTCCCAAGTTCGTCGAGATTTTGAGTATCTCGTCGACTGTTTGCGGCCAAAAGGTTACTACAAACCAGTTGCGCGCTTTGCGCATTTCGGGTTCGCGGCGAAGATCGTATAACTTGAGAATCAATTCTGCATCTGTGGCAGTTGCTTTTGTAGACATTTAACCTCCAAAAATTAAACGTGGTTGGTTTGTGGAATTGTTAATTGTAGGGCGGATTCTTCACTCTAGTGGATGACAAAACCGAACCGCGGATTCAAACAATCGCCTCGGAAGCTTCTCCGCCTGCATTGGGACGCGGTCCTGTCTCAGTGCCTGGAGGCATCGGCCGCTCGTAATCACACTCTTTATTCGGGCAAGCTACTACCGGCCCGGATTTCAGAAATTTCTCCACCAGGAAATCGTGTCCGCAGGTGGGGCACTTTTCCGGAATCGGACGATGCGCGGAAGTGAACTTGCATTTCGGATAATTTCCGCAACCATAAAAAGTATTTCCCTTGCGAGCGCGCTTCTCGACCAGTTCGCCGTCTTCGCACAGCGGACACTTCACGCCAATAAAATTCTGCTTCACATACTTGCACTCCGGATATCCGCTGCACGTCGTAAATTCGCCAAAGCGCCCGTGCCGAATCATCATATTTCGATTGCATTTCGGACACAATTCATCCAGCGGAATGTCTGGGACCTTTTTGCCCTGATCGAGCCGCCGCGTAGTCTTGCAATCCGGATACCCAGTGCAAGCCATAAATTGGCCGAATCGCCCACGCTTCAGAACCATTACGCGACCGCAGTTTTCGCAATATTCTTCCTGCGTAGTTTCCTGAACATCAGCCGTATCAAGGTCAGGCAAGTTGATCGGATTTTCTTTGGTAAACGTGCAGCTTTCGGGATTTTCTTTGTCGTAGGAACTGCAAGCATAAAACGATCCGTGCTTGCCCCATTTGATTATCAGCGGAGATCCGCAGCGCTCGCACTTCTCGTCAGTCGGCTTCTCCATCCGCTTGACGTTCTCCATGTGCTTTTCGGCGTAACGGAGGTCTTTCTGGAATTTCTTGTAGAAGTCGGCAAGCGTATCCGTCCACTTCTCCGAGCCGTCTTCGATCTCGTCGAGGTCCTCTTCGAGCTTGGCCGTATATGCCACGTCGAAGATTTCGGAGAAGTTTTCAACCAGCAGATCGGTCACGACCAGACCGATTTCCGTAGCTGTGAATCTGCCGCCCAATTTCTGCACATACTGGCGTTCCTGAATCGTGCTGATAATCGCCGAATAGGTTGACGGCCGCCCAATGCCGCGCTCTTCGAGCTCCTTCACCAAAGAAGCTTCGTTGTAGCGCGGCGGAGGCTCGGTGAAATGCTGCTCCGGCTTTAATTCTTTCAGCGTGAGTTTCTGGCCGGGCTCCAATGCTGGAAGCTTGTTTTTGAGCTCTTCTTCCTCTTCGTCCTTGGTATCCTTCGATTCTTCGTAGACTTTGAGAAAGCCTTCGAACTTCAGCACCGATCCGGTCACGCGGAACCAGAATGTTTCCGACTTCCCTTTCGCATCGATATCCACCGTCGTCTGATCGAATACGGCAGGAGTAATCTGCGAAGCCACAAACCGCTGCCAGATTAATTTGTAGACTTTATATTCATCTTCTTTTAAATACTGCTTGATTTGATCGGGATGCCGCACCACTCCCGTGGGACGAATGGCTTCGTGCGCGTCTTGCGTATTTTTCTTTGACTTGAAAGTGTTCGGCGCTTCCGGCAGATAGTCGGCGCCGTATTGCGATTTGATGTATTCGCGAACTTCGGTCAACGCTTCGTTGGAAACGCGTGTGGAATCGGTACGCATATAAGTAATGAGTCCGACCACGCCTTCGTCGCCAAGCTCGACGCCTTCATACAAGCGTTGCGCGATCATCATGGTGCGCTTCACGCTGAAACGCAGCTTGCGCGAAGAATCCTGCTGCAACTTGCTGGTAGTAAATGGAGGCGTAGCATTCCGCCGCCGCTCCTTGCGATCAACGGTACGGACGAGCCAGTCCGCCCCTTCGAGCGCGAGACGAATTTTCTCCGCATCCTCACCATTCGTTACTTCTACTTTCTCATCATTATTCTTACCGAGAAATCGCGCGTCGAACGCCGGAGGCTTGGGACCTACAAGATTCGCGTCGATGGTCCAATATTCTTTTTTCTCAAATGCCTTTATTTCGCGCTCGCGATCGACGATGAGGCGAAGCGCCACCGTCTGCACACGTCCTGCGGAAAGTCCTCTGCGCACTTTGTCCCACAACAACGGCGAAACCTGGTATCCCACGAGCCGATCGAGAACACGCCGCGCCTGCTGAGCATCCACGAGATCGCGATTTATTTCCCGGGGATGCTCGAATGCTTCCCGTACCGCGCGTTGAGTTATTTCATTGAACGTCACGCGCTGAATACGATTTCCGTTTTCCTCGCCAGCTTTTTTCTTCTTGCTCCTCTTTCCAACTTTTGGGCCATCGCCAAGTTCTTCGGCAAGATGCGCGGCCATGGCCTCGCCTTCGCGATCAGGATCGGGCGCCAGATAAATATGATCCATGCCCACGGCAAGCTTTTTCAGCTTGGCCAGCACTTTTTCTTTACCGGGAATAACGATGTATTCCGTATCGAAATTGTTGTCGACATCGACGCCGAGCGTGCTCTTGGGCAAATCTTTCACATGCCCGAACGAGGCTTCGACGGTATAGCCCTTCCCAAGATATTTCTGGATGAGCTTCACCTTGCCCGGCGACTCGACGATGACTAATCCTTTTTCCAATGTTTCCTTTTTCCCACTAGTTGTACGTTTCCCCGAAGCTAGCACGAAAGTGCGGCTTTGTAAAAAGCGCTATCAGCTTTCAGCTATCAGCTCTCAGCTTAACAAGCAACGGAGCATTCGTTTTACGTCTATGACTTCCTCTGAGAGGCGACTGTATTCGGCCGATTTTAGTAGGTCCAAGTCTTTCGCAAGCAGCAATTGGTATTCGAGTTCGCTTGCCGATCCCATCGCGATTTGTAGAAAACGTCCAAATTCAACATCACCTTTTCGGCAGGTCCCTTCAGCTAGGTTCGCGCCGATGGACGCGGAAGACCTCCGAATCTGACTAGTCAACCCATATATCTCTTCACGGGGAAATGCGCAGCTAGATTTGTAAACATCGAGCGTTAATGCATGCGCCTTTGCCCAAACCTTCAAGTTTCTAAAATTCTGCAAGCTCCACCATGTTTTGTCGTGGCTGAAAGCTGATAGCTCGATAGCCAATAGCCAACAGCTAAAAGCTTTTTACAAAATTCTTTCCCGGCAACTGCTTCACCTTTCCCGCCAGCTCCAGTTCGAAAAGCGCGGCGAAAATTTCTGACGAGGATAACGCTGGCTCCAGCCGCTCCACCAGTTCGTCAATGTGGGTGGATTCGTCCGCTTTCAGCAGCGCGAATATCTTTTTCTCGTGAGGAGACAGTTCCGCTTCTTCAAATAATGATGCTGTCTCGGAGCCGGGCGATTCATTGCCCCCCTCCGGCGCAAGCGCGATTCGCAGCGCATCGGGCAGTTCTTCCCAGACGTCCTCCCATGTCGCCACGAGCTTCGCGCCCTGCTTTATCAATGTGTTAGGGCCCCATGAATTTTTATTGGTAACATTTCCCGGCACCGCAAAGACATCCCGATTTTGCTCCAGAGCGCAACGCGCCGTAATTCGAGTGCCGCTATATTCGGCGGCCTCGACGACCAATACGCCAATCGAAATGCCGCTTATAATCCGATTCCGGATCGGAAAGTTTTGCGGCGCGGCAAATGTGCTGACGGCAAACTCCGAAATAATTGCCCCTCCCATCGCGATGATTTGATCCACCAGCCGCGAATTCTCCTTGGGATAAATGACGTCCACGCCGGTTCCCAACACTGCGACCGTCTTGCCTTTTGCGGAAATTGCCCCACGATGTCCCGCAGTATCCACGCCACGCGCTAAACCGCTGAAGATCACCAATCCGCGAGCCGCCAGGTCACATGCCAACCGCTCCGCCATCCCCAATCCATAAGGCGTTGGATGTCTCGTTCCCACCAATGCAATTCCAGGCTGCGCCAAAGCAGCAACATTGCCACGTACATAAAGGACCAGCGGCGGATCGTAAATTTGCTTCAACTGCGACGGATACAAGGGATCGTCCATGACAACAACATGCGCTCCGACCGCCAAAGCGCGCCCGAGTTCTTCCTGCGCCAGTTCCGCGGATTGTCCAGTAGCCAGCGATTGGGCTGAGACTGCGCGCAGCCCTGCTGCTTCCAACTCCGTGAGCGTGGCCCGAAATACAGCCTGAATGCCGCCGAAGAATTCGACGAGCCGACGGCTCTTATTCGGGCCCAAACCCGGTGTCAGCGTCAAGGCCAGCCATTGCCGGGTGAGAGTGTCGTCGGTTTGCGGAGCTATAGCGACAGCGTGGGACATTCGTCCCTCCAGGCTGCGAACTCTACACAGCAGCCAAAACGCCCGTCAAGGTCACATGACACAAGTTTGTTAATATAGTTGTGAAGCATGGCACGCCTGCGTATTTCCGCAATTTCCTACCTGAATACCGCTCCTTTAATGTGGGACTTCCGCCACGGGCACCCCGATTTCGATATTTCCTATACGGTGCCTTCGAAGTGCGCCGCTGAATTGGCAAACCGATCTGCGGATATCGGAATCATCCCCGCCGCCGCATTTACGACTATTCCAGGGCTCGCAGTTATTCCCGACGTAGCGATTGCCTCGAAGTCAGCCGTCCGCTCGATTTTGCTGGTCAGCAGAGTCCCAGTAGAAAAGATTCACACCGTCGCCCTCGATAATTCTTCTCTGACATCGGTGGCGCTGGTGCAGATTCTTTTCGCGAAATGGTGGCAACGTGAAGTGAGTTTTTCCCCCGCTGATCCGCTCCTATCCGAAATGCTGGAACGCTGCGATGCGGCACTCGTAATCGGCGACACCGCGCTGCAAGTCGATCGCTCCCGCTACCTGACTTTCGATCTCGCGGAAGAATGGTTGAAGTTCACCGGCAAGCCATTTGTCTTTGCGTTTTGGGCGGTTCGAGAAGCGGCACTCGGAGATTCCGCAGACGCGCACCGTCTCGCGGCCATCTTCCAACACTCACGAGATCATGGGCTCGAACCAGCAAACGTAGATCGTATCGCCGCGGAGTGGGCTCCCCGCCTGGCATTGACCACCGAAGATGTAAGGACCTATCTCACCCACAACATTTATTATTCGCTCGACCGGGCATGTCTCGAGGGCCTGGAACTTTTCTATCGCTATGGCAAGGAGTGTGGCGTCCTGCCGCCCGCCCCGCGGCTGAAATTCCTCGAAGCACAGAAATTTGCGCTTATTTGAAGCATTACTTTTTCATAACGGCGCCGCCACTGTAAACTGCCTCTACATCCGTTCATGTCTACCCAATATCCACTACTGCTGGCGATGTCTCTGGGATGGCTCTTCCGCATGGGCGGTCCCGGCCTGATCCTTATCGGCCTCGCCGATAACTCGGTCGTCCCCCTGACCGGCAGCATGGACGTGCTCACCATTTACCTCGCCGCCAGCCAACGCCAGAGTTGGATTTATTACGCGCTCATGGCAACTATAGGGGCAGTGGTCGGCGGATACATTACGTATTACCTCGCGCGCAAGGGCGGGAAAGAAACCCTGGAACGGAAATTTTCCAAGCGCCGCGCAGACAAGCTATGTAAACGATTCGAAAAGTGGGGGTTTGGCGGAGTGTTTATTCCAGCGCTTCTACCGCCTCCATTCCCTTTAGTGCCATTTCTTATCGCGGCGGGAGCAATGCAATATTCCCGCAGAAAATTCCTGCTGGCGCTGGTGCTCGGACGTGCGATTCGGTACTCCATTGTCGCCGGACTCGGCGTCCATTATGGAAAACCTATTCTTGGTTTCTTTTCGCACTACTACAAGGCAGCCGTAATAGTCCTGGTCGGGTTGGCGGTAATAGGGAGCGCTTTCACTCTGGCCGGATATCTTCGAAACCGCAAACAAAAGGGCCCTCAAGGAAAGGTCGCAGTAGCCCAGGGATGAGGAACGGGTGTCTTGGACCGGGCTTCGGACATCGGCTAGAATTAGCAAAGACTTCCATATGTCCCTCACCAAGAAAGAAGCTTTGGATTTATTCGAGTCCGACGACTTAATTGGCATCGGCATGGAGGCTGACGCACTGCGTCGCAAACTGCATCCTCAGGGCGTAGTGTCCTACATCATTGATCGCAATATTAATTACACGAATTATTGCACCGAGTACTGCACATTCTGCGCCTTCTATCGTCCGCTAAAAGGGCCGAAAGCTAAAGAAGGATACATTCTCGATTTTGAAACCATCCACGAGAAGATTCGCGAAACCGTCGAACTTGGCGGAACCGGCGTACTCATGCAGGGCGGGCTGCATCCCGATTTGAAGATCGATTGGCATGAGCAAATGCTGCGTGGGATCAAACAGAGCTTCCCCAAGATTCATCTGCATTGTTATTCCGCGTCGGAAATTATTGCCATCGCGGAATATAGTGGACTGCCAATTCGTGACACCATTGTGCGGCTGCGCGACGCCGGCCTCGATTCAATTCCCGGCGGGGGCGCCGAAATTCTCGACGATGAAGTCCGGTATAAGATTGCCCGCCTGAAGTGTTTGACCGACGATTGGCTGAATGTGCATCGCACCGCTCATAAACTAGGTATGAGAACCACCGGCACCATGATGTTTGGCGTCGGGGAAAATTACGAAAACCGGGTCAATCATTTCCAGCGACTTTATGAATTGCAAGAAGAGACCGGCGGTTTCACGGCATTCATCCCTTGGAGCTTCCAGCCGGCGAATACGGCTTTGGGCGGCAGACATTGGGAAGAAGCCACATCGGTCGAGTATTTGAAAACCCTGGCTATTTCGCGCTTGTACCTTTCGAATTTCCTAAATATCCAGTCCAGTTGGGTGACGCAAGGTCTAAAAGTGTGCCAGATGGGACTTCGGTTCGGAGGAAATGATGTCGGCTCGGTGATGCTGGAAGAAAATGTGGTGCGCGCCGCGGGGGTAAATAACTGCACTACGGAAGAAGAGCTGCGTCACATTATTCGCGACGCCGGATTCCGGCCCGTACAGCGAGATACTCTATACCGGACATATTTTTTGAATTAGCGTCCGTCAGCCTATACCGGTTCTGCTGCCGAGGAAGTCTGAAAGCGCTTCAGAAAGCTTACGACCTCGCGCTCGGCCCAGTACCCGTCATAGCCATTGTTATCCCCGGTAGAAATGAAAGAGCAGTGGCCGCCGTCTTCGGTTTCCAGAAATTTGATGTTCGGATTCGCAAGAATCTTCGCCCGCGTCTCCGGCAGCAGCCGGATAAACGGATCATTGGTAGAATGCAAAATAAAACCCGGCACGGAAATCCGATCCACGACATTTGATGCCGCTGCCTTCGCATAATAATCCACCGCGCCATCGAATCCGCAGTAGTAGGCGGTGATTTTGTCGTCGAACTGGCGTAAGCTGCGCAGCCCGCGCAACCGCTGAACATCAAAAGCGCCGGGGAAAAGTTTGGCTTTGGCGTGGAGGCGGCGCCGCATCTTCCACATAAAATAAAGTTCGTATACTCGATTGCTGAAGCGATGGAGCGTGTCGGAAGAAACAGCCAGGTCCATGGCGGGGCACACGGCGGCGACTCCGCGAAATTCTGCGGGTCCTTCGCTTCCCCATTCACCGGCCAATTTCAGAACCAGATTGCCGCCCATGGAATATCCCACCAGCGCGAAGGACGAAATCTTGTCCACGGCAACTAGGTTTCGAGAAACTGCCGCAACATCCTGCGACAGTCCGGAATGATAGAGCGTTGGCGCAAGATTTTCGGTGCCTCCGCAATTTCGCTGGTTCATCAGAACAACGTTCATCCCCGCAGCCAGGCCCTTATTCGCAATTCCTCGCATGTATAGCGAGTCGCTCGAACCCTCGAGGCCGTGGACGGCAATAACAGTGAGAGCGTTGCGGCGATCGCTCTGCCAGTAACAATTGCATAAGACTTTGGTGCCGGCTTCGACTTCGATCAGGCGCGGTTCGGCAGAGGGCAACTCAATTTTGCGATTAAGGAAATAACTGGCCAGCGTTTGCAGATGCCCGCCACGCAAACGACGGCGCGGCAAAAATTCAGGCACGGAAGATTGCGGAATCGGCACTACTTGATTTTAAATGGGTTGAAGGGTTTATCCTGTTCAGAGAGGCTCTAAATGCCAATCTTTGAGTACATTTGCCAGGGATGCAACCACGAGTTCGAAGCCTTGGTATACGGCAGTCAGCGGGCTGAATGCCCAAAGTGCCATGGGAAGAAGTTGGCGCCGCAGCTTTCGGTTTTTGCGGTGTCATCGAAATCTTCTTCGTCCAATTTTTCATCCCCGGCACCGTCTGGGCCGTGCGGTAGTTGTGGCGACGCACGAGGCCCCGGAGCGTGTTCCATGCCCGGCCCTGATTAAGTACGGAGCGGGAAAGAACTTTGGGCACTTCTCAACGGTAACTGCGGTAAGTTTCCTTGGAGTATAACCGGCGTAAGTTTATTTCCTTCGCGACTATCCCTACTATCCATTCATGGATCGTCGCCGGAGCCCGAGAATCGAAGCCATTTTCCCGGTCCGCATTTGGGGACTGGACGCGAACGCCATGCCGTTCATGGAAACTGCCCGCGCCACCAGCATCAGCAGTTGCGGCGCGCTCATTCAGGGATTTCGCCGCCAGGTTCGGCTCGGCGAGTTGCTGGAAGTGCAGTTGGGCACGGAAAAGTGCCAATTTCGGGTGGTATGGATCGGCAACGCCGCCTCTCGCCGCCGCGGGGAAATAGGCCTGGAAAGCATCGGCGTAGAGACAGGGTTGTGGAACATCAATCTTTGGCAGTGCAGCCAGTTTGCCGCCCACGGGTAGGCCGCTCGAGATATTCCTGATCCAACGCAATTCCGGTAGGGTTATACTTGCATCACAGCGCCATTCGTCAACCCTGTCCAGAGCCTTTATTTAACCTATCCAGCCAGGGGTTTTGAATGCGCTGAGCGTGCGCCCGCTTGACTGCGCGCATTCCGCCATGAATGACGGCAAGAGACTGCCTGATTCGGACGCTCCCACAATGGCGGGGGTGAATCCGTCTGTCGGCACTCAGACGCCGCCTCCTTCATCCAGTTCCAATGATGCTCCCACTTTGTTGGATCACGTGCCCGTCGCGCCGAAGCCTAAGCCAGTTTCAAAATTTGAGGAGTTCTCGAGCGGCGTCGCTTTCCCGCCTGGCAGCGTGCTTTGCGATCGCTACCGGATATTGCGCGTTCTCGGCCAGGGAGGGATGGGAGCTGTCTATCAAGTGCGGGATGAGGAGCTCGACCGCATAATCGCGCTTAAAGTGATTCGTCCCGATCTCGCCGGCAATCCCAGTATCCTTCAGCGTTTCAAGCAGGAATTGATTCTGTCGCGCCACGTCACTCATAAAAATGTCGTGCGAATTTATGACATGGGCGAGGCCGAAGGCACGCGATTTATCACCATGGAATACGTGGAAGGCGAAGACCTGCGCGGGATGCTCAGCCGCGATGGCAAGCTCGCTCCACGCCAGGCGGCGGACATCATTCAGCAGATTTGCCGGGCCCTTGATGCGGCGCACGCTGAAGGTGTAATTCACCGCGATCTGAAACCGCAGAACGTAATGCGCGACCCGCAAGGGCGCGTCGTGGTCATGGACTTCGGTTTGGCGCGTTCGCTGGAGGCGCCGGGCATGACCCAGACCGGCGCGCTCGTCGGAACCCTGGAATATATGTCGCCCGAGCAGGCGCTGGGGGCTGAATTAGATCAGCGTTCCGACCTGTTCGCTCTGGGGCTGATCTTCTATGAATTGCTGACCGGCAAGGTTCCGTATAAAGCGGATACGGCAATCGCGAGCCTGATGAGGCGTACGCAAGAGCGCGCCATTCCCGCGGCCGAGATCGACAGCACCGTTCCCAAATCGCTGAGCGCAATCGTCGCCCATTGCCTGGAGCGCA
Organism: uncultured Acidobacteriaceae bacterium; assembly: GCA_963849315.1. Classification (GTDB taxonomy): domain Bacteria; phylum Acidobacteriota; class Terriglobia; order Terriglobales; family Acidobacteriaceae; genus PALSA-188. The sequence goes on from CAWKGT010000003.1 coordinate 800,617, forward strand.
ATCCTAAAGATCGTTTCCAAACTGCCCAGGAACTTCTGGAGCAATTAGATGCCTGGCAGCAAAATCCCAGCATCAGCACGGTATCGTTGTCCCGAAGATCTTCATCGGGTGCATCGCGCGGTGGCAGCAGCGTCCAGATTTCATTAGCCCTTCCCAGCCAGCGGGGATGGATTTGGGTAGGCGCGGCGTTCTTCGCGGTGATCGCCTTTTTCGCGGTGCCGGCAACTCGCCATTTAATTTTCCGCCAAAATTCTCAGATTGCCTCGCACGCTCCTGGGTCGGTGCTTGAGGGCATTCCCGACCTGAGCAAAGGCAAATTTCTGGCGGTACTACCGCTGAAAATTATTGGAGACGAAAAATCGCTGCGCTATGTTTCAGACGGATTGGTCGACGCCCTGGCGGCAAAAATGTTTCAGCTTCAGGAGGTTCATGTAGCTTCATCGTCCGCCGTCGAAAAAGTGGCTGCGACCGATGAACCAGTCACCAAGATGGCCCAAGCCTTAGGCGTAAACCTGATTCTGCAAGGCAATGTCCAAGGCAGCGCCGACAAACTGAGAATCACTCTCGACTTGGAAGATATTGCCAGCGGCCATCGCCTGTGGAGTCAGGAATTTTCCGGCGTTCCCCAGGATTTGCTTACGCTGGAAGACAAGATTTATGGCTCGCTGGTTTCCGCGTTGAATGTGAATCCGACGAATGAAGAAGTATCGCGCAGCGGATTGCATCCCACCGAGAACACAACCGCATATGATCTCTATCTAAAGGGCCGTGACGCGCTGCGCGGGAATCAAGGCGCGCGCAATATAGAGTCGGCGGTGAATCTGTTGGAGAGCGCGTTGCATGAGGATCCTAATTTTGCCCTCGCTTATACGGGACTCGCGGATGCGAACCTTCGCCTGTATGCCGACAGCAAAGACTCTCTCTACGCTGATAAGGCTCTCGCTGCGGCAAACAAGGCCGCCAGTCTCGATCCGTCGCTCCCCGAAGTTCATCTCGTTCTGGGCAGTGTTTATAACAACACCGGCAGAAGCGCGGAGGCGATTTCCGAATTAAAGCGGGCCCTTGCTCTGGCGCCGAATTCTGACGACGCTTATCGCCGCCTCGGCAAGGTTTATCTGGCCAGCGGTCACAAGCAGGAAGCCTTGGCGGCTTATCAGAGCGCGGTGGCGGCGAATCCATACTACTGGAGCAACCACAACACGCTCGGCGGAGCTTATTTCCAGTTTGGAGACAGCGACAAGGCGTTGAAGGAATATCAGCAGGTCACTGCGTTAGCCCCCGATAATCCTATCGGCTACCGCAATACCGGAGCAGTATATTTTCGTCAGGGACGTTGGAATGATGCGATTCCAGCATTTCAGAAATCTCTCGAACTCCAGCCCGATGCCGCCACGTATTCGAACCTTGGCACCACGTATTTCTTTTTGAAGCGAAACGACGAAGCGGTCAAGATGTTCGAGAAAGCGGTCGAGCTGACTCCGAAAGATGAAGGCATGATGGGCAACCTGGCGGACGCGTACCGGGCCGCGGGTCAGTTGCAACAAGCGGACGTAACGTATGACAAAGCGATTCAACTGGCATTTCAACAGCTTCAGGTGAATCCGAAGTTAGCCAGCGTAACCGGAGACCTGGCGCTGTATTACGCAAAAAAAGGAAATGCGGTGTCAGCACAGCAATATATCCGTCAAGCGCGCCAACTCGATGCCTCCGATTTGCAGTTGCTATATAGCCAGGCGCAGATTTACGCCCTTGCGGGAAAGCAAAAGGAGGCTTTGACGACGCTGCGGGAGGCGTTCCAGAAGGGGTACTCGCCGGAAGAGGCTCTCAACGACCCTGAACTGGGCAGTTTGAAGAGCCTCCCGGAGTTTACTAAATTAGTTACCGAGTATTCAAAGAAAAATTAGGAAAGTGCCTTGAGGAATCGGTTTCGTCCGGCAAATCCAAGCATCCCCGCAAAAACTAAAAGTTCAGCCAGCAGCAAACCTGCGACGCCCGGCTCGGGCACGTTGGTAGTGTTTGCATAAGCGCCGAAACTTGTATTGCTCGGCCAAGCCACACCAGCCACGGGTTCGAAATCAAGCGTGAACCCATTGCCGGCAAGAATTCCAGTTCCCGGGTTGGGCAGAATATTCAAAAATTCGATGACCGTTTCGCTTGGATCGCCGCTCAAAGGAACAGCCTGGCAGAAGTTGAAGAATGCGTCTACAGTGCATTGCACGTCTTGCCACGGAACCGTGCTTTCAGTCAGGTAGAGGCTGTACCAAGTGTCGGCCGTGTCATTCTCAAAGGTCAGCACTCCGGTGAAGGTCGAACCTTGAGTGGAGGGCAGCGTGAAATTGAAGGTCTCGCTGTTTTCGTGCATGCAGTCAGAAGCGGTACAGGGCGGATCGCCGATAATGATGTGCGGATCTGAGTCGGCAAAGGCCGCCGTACCGCAGAAAAGCACAAAACCAGCCACGAGTATCGAAAGGAAAGTTATAAGGCGTGTCACGGATACTCCTCCACCCACAAAAATACTTTCCAAGTATCGCCGAACGGCGCGCAAAGTCAAGCGCAAAGCGGCTTTTCCTGTGGGAAAAACGCTCAATTTTTTGGGCTGTGCAAATCTTTTCCTAAAAGCTTCCTCGGTCAAAAATTAAAGGCTCCCTTTGAGATCGCTCGCCGCTCTCGGTTTTCCTCCTGCTATTATTTTCTAACTTTATGAAAACTGGCATTATAGGCCTTCCCCAAGTCGGCAAGACTTCCCTGTTTCGTATTTTGACCAAGGCGACCGTGTCGCAACAATTTGCAAACCCCCGCGAAGCTCATGTGGGCGTCGCCAAGGTCCCAGACGATCGTCTCGACCGTCTGGCCACGCAATACAACCCTAAAAAATTGACCCATGCTTCCGTGGAATATGTTGACGTGGGCGCCATCGGCCAGGAAGCGTTGAAGGAAAGCGGATACATCGGGCACCTGCGCAACGTCGACGCGCTGGCCCATGTCGTTCGCGCTTTCGACGATGCATCCATTCCTCACGTTGGCCCGGTTGATCCGCTGCGGGATATACGGAACGTGGAATTCGATCTGATGGTAAGCGATCTCGGACAGATTGAAAAAAGGCTCGAGCGAGTCGAGAAGGATCTCAAAAAGATGCGCTCGCCGGAGTTGGAGCGCGAATTCGATCTGCTGAGTCGAGCGAAAGCTCAATTGGAATCGGAACGTCCGCTGCGCGAGATGGAAATGACTTCCGACGACAAGAAACGATTGCGGGGATTCATGTTCCTGAGCGAGAAACCAATTCTGTATGTGCTTAATGTGAACGAGAGCACGGAACTTGGGACGGATTTGGAGTCGGCAGTAACGAAATACAATTTATCCGAAGTAGCCAGCCGCCCTAATTCCGGGGCTACCGCCATCTGCGGCAAAGTTGAAGCCGAACTTGCCGAAATGAGTGACTCGGATGCCGCCGAGTTTCTTTCGAGCTATGGCCTGACCGAGAGCGGACTGGTTCGGCTGATCCGCACCACCTACGCTTTGTTGGGCGTGATTTCGTTTTTCACTATCGGCGAGGACGAGTGCCGGGCATGGACTATTCCTGTCAACATGCGTGCGGTTGAAGCGGCGGGCGCCATTCACACCGACTTATCGAAACACTTCATTCGCGCGGAAACCATCCGCTGGGATCAACTGCTCGAAGCTGGGTCGGAAGCCAACGCGAGATCGCGAGGTATCTTACGTCTCGAAGGGAAAGACTACATAGTTCAGGATGGAGATGTTATGCATATTCGCCACAGCGGTTGATTAGATCAGTTATCAGAAAACAGTTCGCAGTTCTCAGTGAACGAGCGGTTGAACTTACGTCTCAAAGGAAAAGACTACATAGTTCAGCATGGGGATGTTATGCATATCCGCCACAGCGGTTGATTAGATCAGTTATCAGAAAACAGTTCGCAGTTCTCAGTGAACGAGCGGTTGAACTTACGTCTCAAAGGAAAAGACTACATAGTTCAGGATGGGGATGTTATGCATATCCGCCACAGCGGTTGATTAGATCAGTTAATCAGAAAACAGTTCACAGTTCTCCGTGAACGAGCGGTTGACCTTACGTCGTTATGCATATTCGCCACAGCGGCTAGTTAGATCAGTTATCAGTCTCAAGTTCCCCGTTCTCGGTATGTTCAGATATCACATCTTTTTTTCTTTCCCAGGATTAGATTTTGAGTATGGGACAGTCTTATCGGGAGCTAATCGCCTGGCAGAAGTCGATGAATTTCGTCATGGAAGTGTACAAAGTGACCAAGACATTTCCCCGGGATGAAACTTACGGCCTCGCGAGCCAGTTACGCAGGTCGGCAGTTTCAATCCCTACGAGCATCGCAGAAGGCCAGGCACGATATTCCTCAAGCGAATTCTTCCATTCTCTGGGACGCGCTCGCGGCGCTCTAGTCGAAGTCGAAACCCAGTTAATAATCTCTCAAAATCTGGGCTATTTTGATTCGGAACGGGGACAGGAGTTATTAGACAAAGCATCCGAAGTAGGACGCATTCTCAATGGTTTGGTCGCCGCCATTCGTCCCGCAGCGTGACTGAGAACCGATAACTGCTATTATCCGTTGCTTGCATCCCATTATCCTCAGCCTATTACTCGGCCTCACCGCTGCGGCGGCAAATCTACTGGGCGGAGCGATTATCGTCCAAAAGCACTGGGACCGCTCATACCTAAGATATTTCATCGCCCTGGGCGCGGGATTCATGTTGGCGACCGCGATCGTGGAAGTATTCCCGGAGAGCCTCAAACTGGGCGGAAATAATGCAGCACTTCTGGTACTAATCGGCTACCTGATTATCCACTTCTTCGAACATGCGGTGACCCCGCATTTTCATTTTGGAGAGGAGACTCACAAAAGCGAATTTCTCCATGCGCATAAAAGCCTTTCTGTGGTGATTGGCTTGGTCATCCACACTTTTTTCGATGGAATCGCCATCGCTTCTGGATTTTTGGTTTCCAACTGGCTGGGATGGATCATCTTTATCGCGATCTTTCTCCACAAAATTCCTGAAGGCTTTACCGTCGCTTCCGTGATGCTGGCCAGCGGCCAAAGCCGGCGAATTGCATGGGGCGCATCTGCATTGTTGGGAGCGGCTACCTTCGCGGGAGTGCTGACCATGGCCATATTCCGGCGAGAAGTAAACCTGGGATTGCCGCTATCTGCCGGGGTGACTATTTATGTCGCAGCATCCGATCTCATACCAGAGGTCAACCGCGAACCGGGCGTAAAAATGGCGTTCGTCGTTTTTCTTGGAGTGGCACTTATGTTCCTCTTAGACCATCTCGCCCATGTTCACTGAAATCACTCGACGGTGTGTTTCGCCGTGTAGCCGTCTCTCGCAATTACCTGGTATTTAACATCTTTGCCCTTCTGATCTTTAATCTTCAACGGTCCGCCGTCGGGCGCGACCACATCAACTTTAAGTTTGCGATATGTGCCATCCAGTTTCGTGTTGGTGGGATGATAGGTAATCGCATATTGATTCCGAATATCCCCGGTAATATCGCGAAAGGCATCGACCATGTCGCCGGGGAAACGCGGCTGATAGAACCTTCCACCGGTCAGGCGGGCGAAGGTCTGCATTTCATTGTCAGCTTGCAGATAATCGATTTCGCTGACCGGTATGCCCGCGCCGTGGTATGCCGCCCGACCGCTAGTCTCGGCATATTCGCGCGCCAGCCACCCAATACTGATGGGGAAAATCGTTACATCGTGCGTGGTTTTAATCTTCTTCGTGATCTCATTCAGATTCAGTTTGCTGAAGCTGTCAAAACCGGTGCTGATCAAAATAATGTACTTGTGACCCTCGATTCGATCCATGCGGTCGAGCGTGTCATAGAGCGCGTCAAATAAATTAGTTTCGGCAAACCCCGGAATGCGCAATTGGTTTATACCGCCCATCACCTCTTGCTTGTCTTGAGTAAAGTCAACCAAGGTGTGGGGCTTCATATCGTAATAAACGACGGCAACCCAATCTTCCTTTTTCAAGGTATCGGCGAAGGCGTAGGAGGCGCGAAGAGCGTCAACCAGAAATCCGTAATTGGTGGAAGCGAATTCGATCAACATAACTGCGGTTATTGGAGCTTTCGACACCGCGAAGTTGTCGATGGTCTGAGGAACTCCGTCCTCGGAAATCCGGAAATTTTCCTTTTTCAGGTTGGGAATGAACTGGCCGTCTTTCGTGGCAACGAGGGCGTTGACGTTGACCAGCGGAACGTCTAACCGGATGGAGTAATCCGGCATCCCCTCGACTTTTTTGGGCTTTTCGGGAGGCGGTGGGGGCGGTTCCTCGGCCTTCTTTGGAATAGCATAGGGCCCGGTCTCATTTTGCGGGCCTCCAGCCGCGGGAGGCGGTTCCTGTTGATTGCTCGTACCCTGAGTCGACGGCTGATCCTGGGCCGGAGCCAAAGTAGTCAATCCCGGAAAAATCAATAAAGCGAAGAGCCCCAACAACATAAGGCGACGAACAACTGGAACACAGCCGTGGACATGGCTTTCAGACTTAGAAAACATGTAACCTCGCAAAAATTCTTATGCTAGTATAGACGCAATGCTTCGCGAATGGGATGTTTGCGGGCTTTAGCTACTCCTCTCCTACCGGCAACACGAACGAAATACGCGAAGTTTGACTTTGCAGGACCGGCAACATTGGTCCTCGGGGAAAGACTTAATGAGACGAGCCATTCTCGCGTGCGCCTTAGTGTTTTTACTGGCACTGCCGGGCAGAGGTCAGGCGCGCATCCCCAAGCCTGTTCAGATTATTCCTGTGAGCCAGATTCACGCCGGAATGCGCGGCGTGGCCTATACGGTTTTTCAAGGCACCCAGCCCGAATCGATGGGCGTGGAAGTGCTTGGCGTTCTGAAGAATGCCAATGGTCCTAAGGGCGACGTGATTCTCGTTCGCTTATCGGGAGCCAAGGCCGAATATTCCGGAGTAGTCGCTGGAATGAGCGGCAGCCCGGTCTACTTTGATGGCAAGCTCGCGGGCGCCCTCGCATTTCGCATCGGTGAGTTTTCCAAGGAGCCGATCGCCGGCGTCACCCCTATTTCCGAAATGCTGGAAATCAATGCGATGGATTCCAGCCCCATGCCGGGTCCCATCGAGGCCAGGACTCGGGTGCACACACCAGAAAAGACCTCCGGGCCCGGCATCAGCAGCCCCATCGCAGAGTTCGCCAACTATTTGAGACCCATCGAGACCCCGCTGGTTTTTAGCGGCTTTTCGGAAGATAGCGTCAGGTTATTCGCGGCCGACTTTGCCGCGGCCGGCATCGTCCCGGTAATGGGCGTGGGTTCCGCGAGTGACGCTAAACAGCCCGAACCCGTGGTACCCGGCTCCGCCATCAGCGCAGTTTTGGTGCGGGGCGATATGGACATCACCGCAACCTGCACTGTGACCTATATTGATGCCGGACATCTTCTGGCCTGCGGCCACCCCCTGATGCAGTTTGGCTTAGTCAACATGCCGATGACCAAAGCCGAGGTATTGGCCACGCTGCCCTCGCCGCTGAACGCCTTCAAAATCGTAAATGCCACCGAGCCGATTGGGGCTTTTGTACAAGATCGCCATAATGGGATCCTTGGCGAATTCGACAAAAAACCTGAAATGATTCCGGTCACATTGTCGATCCATGGCGGCGTGACGGACAAAGAATTTCGTTACGAGATTTTGAATAACGCCCGTCTGAGCCCGGTGGCGATGATGGCAACGATTTTTAACGCGCTTCACGGCATCAACGAGTATGGAGACGAAACTACCTATCGCATGACCGGCGGAATCAACGTAGATGGCTTTCCGCAGGTCTCGCTCGAGGACATGTTTTCCGCCGCCGACGGCGGCCAGCCGGCCGCGGAGCTGGCGTCTATGGCCGTGGGCGAACGGTTCGGACGAATCTACGAAAACCTCTACTCCGTGCCCGAGATTCGCGGCGTGCATCTCGACTTCGAAGTCTCGCACGAGCGCCGGTGGGCGCGTATTGAAAGCGCGCGCACCGAGGACACCGAAGCCCGTCCGGGCGACGATTTAATGGTGGAGGTTATGTTGCGCCCATACCGTGGCGACGGCATCGTCAAACACATCCCCGTCCACATTCCCTCCTCAACTTCGAAGGGCCCTCTGCGCATATTGGTTAGCGACGCCGACACTCTCGACCACGTGCATCACGGCATAACGCCCTTGGGGTCGAGACTCGATCTCGCGTCCACGATTGCCGTGTTGAATAAACAGCATGTGAACAATCGCGTCTACGTGTCGTTGCTTGAAGCGGATCCGGAAGCAATGATCGCCGACAAAGTGATGCCAACGCTGCCGCTCTCCATCATGAACGTCATGGAAGGGATGCGAGGAACCCAGGACATGGTGGTGCTGGGTGAATCGTCAGTCAACGAAGCGTCTACCGCTCCGCAGGATTTCGTAGTTGCCGGCGCGCAGGTCTTGACCATAAACGTTAAGTGACACGCCTTCGCTAACTCGACGGGCCGCTATCTTTGTTGAGCACTTCTCGTCCAAGTCCCCCGTGGTACTCTGATTTTTCCCACCGAAGGAGGAAGATTCGTGAAACGCATCGCGCGCAACCTGATCGTTATTTCCGCCATTCTTCCTCCTACCTTTATTCTCGGCGGGTCGTCTTTTGCTCAAGGCACGCGCACTTGGGAACAATCCAAGTTTGAGGATCTCGTAAAGGGCACCACTGACGGGGTCGCCGTTCGCAGCGACGGCGGACTCGAACTTGCCCCCGCGTTTAAGGCAATCATGACCATGCCTGCGCCATACGTATGGGCGATTGCCACCGACCGCACCGGTATTCTGTACGCCGCAACCGGCACCCCGGCGCGGGTATATAGAATTACTCCGGATGGAAAGTCTGCCGCCATCTTTCAGTCGGAAGAACTTCAAGTGCAAGCGCTTGCCGTAGGCGAGGACGGCGCGATCTATGCCGCCACCAATCCCGACGGAAAGGTTTATCTCATTCAACCGGCGGCCAGTGCCGAACCTCACGCAAAAGGACGCAAGCCGAAGCAGGCGGAATCCGATTCGAATTGGAACGCCTCAGTCTTTTTCGATCCCGGCAGCAAATATATTTGGGACCTCGCCATCGACAAGAGCGGCAATTTATTCGTTGCCACCGGCGATCATGGAGAAATATTTCGGGTAACTCCGAAAGGCGAGCACACAGTTTTTTTCAAGAGCGACGAAGCGCATATTCGGGTTATGGGTTTTGATCGCCTGGGAAATCTCATTGCCGGATCGGATGGCAGTGGGTTGATCTACCGCATCGCTCCCAACGGGGATGGATTCGTATTGTATAGCGCTCCGAAGAAAGAAATCACGGCGCTCGCGGTCGACAATGATGGCAACATCTACGCCGCCGCGGCAGGCGAAAAGAGAAATGCCCCAGTCGACTTGCCAAACCTTTTTATTTCGCCTTCATCATCTTCCACATCCACGCCTTCCAGCAACGGATCTTCCCTTGGTCTCTCGATAGGGAGCGCTCCGCACTCCCCAATTAGTCAAACGAGCCTTGGGAGTTCAAGCTCGAGCGAGTCGGGTGGGTCGGAAATTTATCGCATCACCCCTGATGGCGCGCCGACTCGCATCTGGGCTTCGTCCGACGATCTGGTATATGCCCTTGCGTTCGGCCCTCGCGGCGAACTGCTCGCAGGCACCGGAAATCGCGGCCATATTTTCCAGGTAGGCGGCGGAAATAACTTTACCGATCTGCTGAAAGCCAGCGCCAACCAGGTGACAGCGTTCGCCCGCGCCGCCAACAACGCTCTCTATGTATGTACCAGCAATCTGGGAAAGATTTTTCTTCTTACCCCGTCCCCGAATGGAGAGGGCACATACGTGAGCGATGTCTTCGACGCTCATATTTTTTCGAAATGGGGGCGGGCGGAATTTCGCGGAGATGGGAACGTGGAACTATTCGCCCGCAGCGGCAACGTCGATAATCCCGATCGCAACTGGAGCCCGTGGAAAAAAATCGATTGGCGCCAGGACGCAGGCATCAGCGCTCCACCGGCGCGTTTTATCCAATGGAAAGCTGTTTTGCATGCGGGCAGTCCGTCGCCGCAGGTGGAAAGCGTTACCATCAATTATCTGTCCAAGAATGTCGCTCCCAAGTTCGATGATGTTGCGATTCAGGAAGGAGTTCGTTATCAGCCCAGCACTAAGTCTGGCGACAACGCCGGATCAGCGTCAGCTTCGCAGCACAACGACAACCAGCCTTCCCCGACGCCCGATCGCGAGTTCACAGGAGTGAAATGGAGCGTTCACGACGACAATAATGACGATATGGTTTACTCCGTTTACTACCGGAGCGAGGGCGAACACCGCTGGCTCCTGCTCAAAGACGACTTGACTGACAAATTCTATTCGTTCAATTCGTCTCTGCTTCCCGATGGCGCGTACATCATAAAAATCGTCGCTTCGGATGCGCCCTCACATTCGCCCGGACAGGGACTCGAAGCGGAAAGAGAAAGCGCACGGTTCGAGATTGACACCACGCCGCCGCGAATCGAAGGCCTCCGCGGGTCGATTGCTTCGGGTCAACTGCGCGTCACATTTCGCGCGGTCGACGACTTTTCGCCCATTCAAAAAGCGCAATACGCCATTGATGCCGGAAATTGGCAACTCGTGGATCCTGTGGGTCAGATCTCGGATTCAAAGACGGAAAATTACGATTTCAACGCTGACTTGTCGGGCACGAGCAAAGGCGCGCCAGCAACTGAACACGTTGTCGTGGTACGCGCCTATGACCGCCATGACAACATGGCGTCGGCCAAAATTGTTATTGGCGAAAAATAATTCCGTTTGTGGCGCGCGGCCTTCGCTCGCGAACGGGTCATTAAAGTGAATCGCAGACAATTTAGGCGCAACGTGTCCCCTCTATATAATTCTTCTAGCTGACAGCTCTCCCGCGATGCGCTTCGAATTTTTCATTGCTAGCCGCTACCTCCGCGCCAAGCGCCGCCAGGCATTTATTGGCGTAATCACTGGAATTTCTATTCTTGGCGTGGCCGCTGGCGTGGCTTCCTTAATCGTGGCGCTCGCTATCAACAATGGGTTCCGCCAGGATCTTCAGGACCGTCTGCTGGAAACCACCTCCCACATAACTCTGTTGCGGACGCAAGATGACGGCATAAAAGAGTGGCGGGAATTGCTTGACCGCTTGTCCCGCCAGCCGCATGTGATTGCCGCCGCCCCAGCCATCTACGAAGAAGTAATGATCTCCCGCGGCCCCCGCGCGCGCGGCGCCGTGCTCAAGGGAATTATTCCTGCGTCGGAGAACAGAGTCAGTGACTTATTGAAGAGTGTAACCACGGGCTCTGCTGCCGGGCTTTATGAATCGGCGGATAACAAATCAAATGCCACAGCCGCCCCCGCCACGCAAACTCCGCTGCCGGATTCATTGCAAGCTGTAGAAAACCGCGTGCAGGCCATGCCTCCCATAATCCTCGGCAAAGACATGGCTGAAAATCTCGGCGCCGATGTCGGAGCCGTCGTGCTCGTGACCAGCCCGCAGGGCGAACTCACACCCTTCGGGATGGTGCCGAAGTACACTCGGTTTCGCGTGACAGGTATATTTAATTCCGGCTTTTTCGATTACGACAGTGGCTGGGGTCTGGTTAGTTTGGCAGACGCCCAACAGCTATTTGGTATCGGCAACCAGATTGCCGCAATTGAATTCAAGATTGACGACATCTATCGGGCTGCTTCGGTGGGGAACGAATTACAAAAGGCCGCTGGCGCGGGATTTACCACCACCAATTGGATGGAACAAAACAAAGCTCTCTTTCGCGCCCTGAAAATGGAACGCCTGGTAACTTTCATTACCATTGGCCTGATCGTGTTCGTGGCCGCGCTCAATATTCTGATTTCTCTCATCATGATGGTGATGGAGAAGACCCGCGACATAGCCGTGCTGATGTCTATGGGAACGCGAAAATCTCAAGTTCGACGTGTGTTTATTGCTCAAGGCGTACTGATCGGAACCGTCGGGACCGCTATTGGATTGTGTTTAGGATTTGGGCTCTCGTGGTTAGGCGGCCATTACCATTTGCTTTCGCTATCCCCGGAAGTCTATTCGATTGATTACGTCCCCTTCGCTCCGCGAGTTATGGATGGCGTGCTGGTGGCGATTGTCGCCGTGGGAATTTCGCTGGTTGCGACGATTTATCCCTCGTGGTCCGCCGCGAAGATTCTTCCGGCGGAAGCATTGCGCTACGAATGACTTTGTCACGTCCACGCCACACAATCATTTCAATGACGTCATCCTGAGCGTAGCGAAGGACCTCGCGCGCACCACTCGACAAACTATCTAATCCGCTCTCCCACCGCTTTTGCTTGCGTGAAGAGATATAGATAATCCGGGCCTCCAGCTTTTGAATCCGTCCCCGACATATTGAATCCGCCGAAGGGATGCGCCCCGACAATCGCTCCCGTACATTTGCGATTGATATACAGATTACCGACGTGAAACTCGCGAATCGCGCGATCGATTTTGTCCTGTGAATTGGTATAGACAGCGCCGGTTAATCCGAACTCCGTGTCATTTGCTATTTCGAGCGCATGATCATAGTTCCGTGCTTTGATCACCGACAAAACCGGCCCGAAAATTTCTTCCTGCTCAAGTTTCGACTTAGGAGGAATGTCAGCAATCACCGTGGGCTGAATGAAATAACCCTCGCCCGCATCTGTTGCGCGCGCGCCGCCCGTAATTAATCGTCCTTCGCGTTTTCCGTGCTCAATGTATTCCAGAATTGTATTCATCGAGCCTTCGCTAATGACAGCGCCCATATATGTATTGTCAGCCGGATCGCCGATCTTAATAGCTTCCACCCGAGTTTTCAGCCCTTCGAGAAATTTGTCGTATACCCGTTCGTCGACAATCGCACGGGAGCACGCCGAACACTTTTGTCCCTGAAAGCCGAATGAAGAAATCGCTACGCCCTCAATTGCGGCGTCGAGATCAGCATCGGTATCGACGATGATTGCGTCTTTACCGCCCATCTCAAGAATGGTGCGCTTAATCCACATCTGTCCCAACACGTGTTCGGCGGCGCGCTTATTGATATCCAATCCAACTTCGCGCGAGCCAGTAAAAGCAATGAACCTCGTCTGCGGATGCGCAACCGCCGCGTTGCCGAAGGTCGCACCCGAGCCGGGACAGAAATTCACCACGCCCTCAGGCATTCCAGCTTCTTCCAGCAGTTCGAAGAATTTCGCAGCAATCGTCGGAGATTCGCTCGAAGGTTTCAGAATGACAGTGTTCCCGCAGACTATCGAAGCTACAGTCATGCCAGCCATGATGGCCGCCGGAAAATTCCACGGAGGAATGACAACGCCAACGCCCAGCGGGATGTAAAACAGCGAATCGCGCTCCCCTGGCAACTGCACCGGGGTCGTTACATGAGCCAACCGCAAAGCTTCGCGCGCGTAAAACTCGCAAAAATCAATCGTCTCGTCAATATCCGCCGCAGCTTCCGCCCAATTTTTGCTGACTTCAAAAACCAGCCACGCGCAGAATTCAAACTTTCGTTCCCGCAAAAGATCCGCCACTTGAAACAGCAAGCTGGCCCGCTCTTCGACCGAAGTTCGGCTCCAACTTTCAAAAGCTTTGACCGCCGCTTTCATGGCGGGCTCAACATGCTCTTTACCTGCCTTCTGGTGCACTCCAACCACCTGCGAAGGCTTCGAGGGGTTAATAGAAGTAATGTTGTCGCTAGTTTTGATTCTCCTGCCGCCGATGATGAGATCGTATTCCCAGCCCAATTGTCCCCGAACTTTGGCTATGGCCGCGCGCATTTGGCGGGCATTATCGGAGCGGCCGAAATCGGTGGCCGGTTCGTTGATGAATTTTCCACTATGAGAACGAATTCGATTTATGACTGGAGCTTCCAAAGTTGCCATAAGAAAACCTCAATAAAACCGCGCTAAAGGGATGCTTGAATTGTAGCACTCGCAAAATTGTCACGGACATACTTGCAATTAGACGTCATCCTGAGCCCGACGAAGGCCACGCACCTGAACTATTTCGATGCACCTGAGGTTTCAGCGGACTCAACCTGCTCAGCCGTCATAATGTTGTTGGATAATCAATTCATGAAGATCACCGTTTTCGGCGCAACCGGTTTGCTGGGAAAAGCGCTCATGCGAATCGGAACCAGCGATACTTTGACAGGTCTCTCTTCACGAGACGCTGATCTTCGCGATCCGGTGCAGGTTTCCAACGCCCTCGAACGCACGTCGCCGGATTGGATAATTCTGGCCGCAGCCTACACCGATGTAGATGGATGCGAAACGAATCGCGATCTGGCGTTCGGCGTCAACGCGCGCGGCGCGGCGAATGTCGCGGAGGCGGCGAAACAATTCGGATCGCGTTTGCTCTTCATCAGCAGCGATTATGTTTTCGACGGCACGAAAACTACTCCGTATGAAATCAATGACCCCATTTCACCTCGCAGCGTTTACGGCCAGTCAAAGGCGGAAGCGGAAAAAGAAATCCGCCGCATATTGCCTGACGCGTGCATAGTGCGAACCTCCTGGCTCTACGGCGTCGGAGGAAAATGCTTCCCCGACACTATCTTAAATTTGGCGGCGAAGCGTTCAGAAATCGACGTGGTAAACGATCAACGCGGCTCTCCCACGCACGCCGAAGATCTGGCCGAAGCAATCATCCAACTTTGCCACGCCAACGCGCGCGGAATTGTCCACGCGACGAATCGCGGAGAATGTACGTGGTTTGATTTTGCAAAAGAAATTGTGGCCGGGGCGGGCATGAGTACGGAAGTGCGTCCCACTACAAGCGATAAATTCGTGCGGCCAGCTCCCCGTCCAGGCTATTCAGTTCTTTCTCCCGCAAGCCTGGATGCATATGGGATCACGATGCCCGATTGGAAGACTGCCTTGCGAAATTATCTCTTGCGAGTCTAGAAAAGCGGGTCTCTCGACTTCGTTTGATTGGATAACGACGTTGGCTGGACGCAGCGAGTAGATTGGTAGAGATGAATCAGACCAAGGCTCGCTGAGAGGAGCCAACGTCAATGCTGATTATAGGCTGTGATTTTCATCCTGGTTTTCAGCAGGTCGCGATCTTTGACAACCGAACGGGAGAGATTCAGGAGAAACGGTTAGGGCACCGGGAAGAGTGGACGTATGCGCAACTGTGTCAGGCCGTCATGCAGGTGAGCCCGAGTCATTCCGTGGTCGAGAAACAGAAACCGACCGTTTGAGTGGGCAGCCTGCCTCCCTGAAGCGCAGGGAGTTCGCAGTGATAATCATGGGAGCAAGTACCGAAGAGATGGATGGTGGGACCTGAAGTCCCCTGCAAGATTAAATTGAATGACGACCTTGGTCTGGGAAGTCAAAACCTTCTACAAGAGCGAAATGGCGCTGCCCAAGGCGTCCACGCCGAAGTGTCGCCAATTTCCTCTTGACTGCGCACAGTGTCGGAATGACAAAGTTTTGTAGCGGGGATTGGCGTGGGGGGGCGCTGTCCGCAACGGGCCGCGCAAATTTAGACGCCGGGTTCCGGCATTGGCGGCATAAAGGGCGGTTCCGAGACTGGAATTGTTGGCGGCAATGGCGCCGGATACAACAACTCGCTCAGCGGGCGATATCGCGCGGCAAAGAAGTGAATCGAATACGCCGGGAAAAATACGATTGCCGGCACTGAGATCAGAGCAATCACATACACCACGATCGCAATAAAGATGAATGCGAAAATGACGGTCAAAGAAATCGTATAAAGGTTGAAGGTCAAACCCGCGGCCTTGCCAATGAGTACCGCGATTACTCCAATTCCTCCGGCAGGAATCAGCAACAACAGAATTGCGATCATGGAAATAATGGCGATTATGATTGCCGCCGCGATGTTCAATACAAGTTTCATTCCCAGATAGCCGGCGTATCCACCTTTCTCAGCGTCGATCATTGGCAGCAATCGCCGCCACGCTTGAAGTGGACCCAGATCTTCGAGCGCCATCTGCGGAATAACAAAATCCTTCGTCAGCACTTGCACCGCGAGAATCAATAAGAACCAGGCAACCAGAATAAAAAACAGAAAAATGCCGCCCAGAATCAGTGCGGCCACATGCTGCTTCGGATGGTGGAACCAGCCCGACGCGAATGCGAACGCGGCGGGAATACCAATCAGAATGACCAACACTGCGGCCGTCACGAATGTAAACAACAGCTTCCACACAAAATAACGCACGCCCGCGCCCTGTCTATGATTCCAGCTTCTTCCAATTTCGCATCGCTTCGCGACCACGCTATCGAACAAAACGAAGCGCATAACGCTGCTGATATACAAGAACAAAATAAACAAGAACAGTGCCGCCACCACCAGCACTGCGATCAAACCCGCATACAGCATCGGGTTTTGCATATGCAAAAGTTGTCCCGGCAAATGCGGCACGACCGCGCCACGGCTGGGCCGGTTGAAGTTCGGCGAACTGCATCCTCCCGAGGACATCTCGCCAGCCAGCAAGCCGACGAATGCCAGCTTCGCCCATTGCGCAACACGAAATGGCCGGAAAAGCTGCTGCTTAGTATGTTCGAAAGCTGGACCGATCACATCCACGGCTGAAATTGGCAAACCGCACCTCTTCTCGACTTACGCAGCAACTTACTGGGAAGTTTCAATTAGGTCAATGTGATTTTATGGTGGGGCTATTCGTCCGCGAATAGCTGACACACGGCAAGGCAGGCGGTATCCAACTTAGTCATAAATCGGCGGTGCATATCGTAGCCCCGCTTGGGACGCACCAGAACTACTCATAGCGAAGCGCTTCGACGGGATCGAGCTTTGATGCCCGCAGCGCCGGGACTAACCCACTGGCGACTCCGACAATCAACAACACAAGGGAGGAAACCAAAACGGTCATCAACGAAATCTGCAAATGTATATCAGCTTTGCCGGAGTCGTCTTCGAATAACGGACCCATCAGGGGAAGAGTACCCACCGCAGCCGCAATCGCGTAGCTGACGAGCACGCCGATGGCGCCGCCAATGAGCATGATGAGGAGAGTCTCGGCCAGAAATTGCAATTTGATATGTTTCTTGCGCGCCCCGAGAGCGCGCCGCAAACCGATTTCGCGGATGCGTTCATCCACTGAAACCAGCATGATATTCATGACGCCAACGCCGCCGATCCCAAGAGTCAGGGTGCCCACGAACGCCAGTAATACTTGTAATCCAATGGTAAGCGCATCGATTACGGGACGGAATTCGTCACGACCAAACATCTGAAAAGCTTTCGGATCGGTCGGAGAAAACTGTTGCCGGGTCGCTACCGCGGCCAGCACCTGTGCCATTGCCTTCTTTTCGTACTGCGGCGCGATCGGCTCAAAGACCATCACGGCCGCATAACGCGTGTTCCACAAATCGCCGGCTGCGGAATAAGGAATCCAGACAGAATCGTCATCGCTGGAAAAGTAATTGCTCAGCTGAATTTTGCGGGCCATCACCCCGATGACCGTAAAGCGAACTCCGGCAATTTGCACGATCTCGCCGACCGCCGGCCGTCCGCTGAATAATTGTTCGCGAATGCGGCCGCCAAGAAAGCAGACTCTCCGCCGCTCCAGTTCGTCGCTGGCGCTAATCCATCGGCCTTCGGACGGCACTTCATTGCGCATCTCGCCATACTCAGGACAAACTCCCCGAATCGCAGCCGTCCCAACCAGACGGTCGCCGTAAGCAATGCCGGGACGATGCACCGTTTCCAGACAGACATGTTTAACCAGCGGCGCGGTCTCTTTAATAATGTCGATGTCGGCCTGCTCTAATACGACTTTTTTACCGGCGCGCTGTCCGCCCGGCTGTTCGCTGGTTTGCTGCGGCCAGCAAATGACCACGCTTTTGCCGAAAGCGTCGAACCCTCCGACAAGGATTTGACGAAAGCTCGATCCGTAGGCAATTAGCAGCGTAACGGTCGCGATGCCCCAGACGATACCAAGCATGGTGAGCAAGCTGCGCGTGTAATTACGCTTCAGCGCAATCCATGCTTCGCGAATGATTTCAGTCAACATCGAATTAACAAATCACATCTGCTCGCGTGGGGACAGCCGTCTAAGCCAGGCAAAATCAGGCCAGGCAAAAATCAGGCCGGGCAAAGATCAGGCCACGCGAAGCTTGGCAGCTCACCGCGGCGCAAGAACGACTCAGCCGCCCGCCTCGAATCGCAAAGCCTCTATCGGATCAATCGACGCCGCTTTCCGCGCGGGATACAACGCCGAGAGTATCGCGATCGTCCCCAGCAATCCGCACGCCAGCAGACCGGACCGCCAGGTGGGCAGCAATCCCGCAAAAAAATCCGGCATCGGAAGCAAATCCACCAGTCCACAGAGCCCGTACGCGACGCCCAGTCCCATCGCTCCGCTGATAACCGCGATCAGCAATGCCTCAATAAAAAATTGCCGCAAAATAATGTGCGCAGGAGCCCCTAACGCCTTGCGGACTCCAATCTCACGCGTGCGCTCCCGCACCGCAACCATCATCACGTTCATGACGCCGAGTCCACCGAGAAAGAGCGTGACGATTCCCACCGCGCCCAAAAAATATTTCATTCCGTCCGTCATCTGCCGGAAGGCTTTGGCCTCCTGTACTGTGTCCCAGATAGGCGCGGCTTCTTTGTCTGTGGGATCGAAATTGTGCAGCCGTCCCAAAACAGCCTGTATCTCATGCTTGCACGCGGTATGTTGCTCCACCGATTTCGGGGTGACCAGCAACTGATCGAAACTATCGGCGGTCTGCGGCGGCTTGTTGGGAAAATCGCGTCGCATGGCGGAAAATGGCACGAACACTTTATTCACGTCCCAGCCGTCGTAACTTGAATCCTGCTTCTTCGTCGCCATGACTCCTACGACCACATAAGGGATGTCATTCAGGTAAATGTTCTGACCAACGGGGTCACGTCCCGGAAAAAGCTGCTTTGACGCATCCGTACCCAGGAAGGCCACGCGGCGCGATTGTTGCTGATCTTGCCAATCGTAAAAGCGGCCCAAGCCCACTCCCAGGCTGCGTATGGACCCGAACGGCGGGAACGATCCGGTTACGGTGAACGCCGCATTGTTGTAATTGCTATGCACCCGCAAGTCATCCTGTTCGAGTTCGGGGATCGCATCCTCGCAATCCGGGGATTCAACCTGAAGCGAAGAAATATCGGAGTCAACCCAATGCATCGCACGGCCGGCCCGCGCCCCGCCCGCCTGTAGACTGGTGCGCCCGTGAAACACGATCATCAAATCCTTGCCCAGAGTCTTCGCTTGATCTTCCTGCCCCTTGCGCAAGCCCTCCCCGGCGGCAACCATTAGGACGATTGAAACGATGCCCCACGCAATGCCGAACATGGTCAAAAATGTGCGCAGCTTATGCGCCCATAGAGTCTGGAAAACGTCGGCGATAAGATCTCGAAGAATCATCGATAATTGGACGAACTCAGGCCGCCAAAGTAACCACAGCCCAGCCGATTAAGATATATACGCTTCAAATCTGGACTTTGTTGCAGAAATTAGAGCAGGTTAGATTTTGCGAAATCGCAAATTACGAGCCGGTAATTTTCAGGCGAAGTTCTTCCGGAAGGCGTTCGCGGATTTCGGCGGGAAGACGATCATGAACGTGGCGCGCGCCAATCTTGGCAACGTCAACCATGGTCATCGGCGCGGGAGTGGCCACGGCGACCACCAGCCAGATTAAGGCGGAGAGTGCAAAACCGGCGAGCGCGGCCAATTCTAGCCAGAAAGTGTGCCGCGGCTCAAAATGGCGGATTACGCCAAACGCCAACAGAAACACCGCCCCGGAAACTGAAGCCAGCACAATCAGTGAAATATCGATAATGCGGTGCAAACGCTGGCGCGACCGGCAATGGGCGCAGGCTGAAAAATGGTCGTCATAGTCCCCGCACATTTCGGGCGCGAGCCCAGAAATGTCATAACGCCAGCCGGCAAGTATTTTGCCTACTATTGGATCGATGCATTCACTCATAGGGGACTACAGTTGAATCGGTTCCAACGGCGCGCTCTGGGCCGCGAGCATAATGCGATTGCGAAGCAAAGTCTGCCGTGGGCCCAGCGCTTTCTCCGCCGCTCTGCGGGCGATTTCGGGATGGTTATTATGCTCCGAGAGATGCGCCAGCACCACAAACGCTGCACCTCCATCATAGTCGCTGGTGAAGAAATCCGCGAGGGCTTCATTAGAGAGGTGCCCCACCCGGCTCATGACCCGTTGTTTCACTGACCAGGGATAAGGACCGCCGCGCAGCATCTCAAGATCGTGGTTGGATTCCATGACTAGGACATCGCAGCCGCGCAGATGATCGGAAATGTTCGGGGGGATGTACCCTAAGTCGGTCGCTATGGCTACTTTAATTCCCTCCGCGCGAAACGTGAATCCTACCGGATCGGCCGCATCATGCGGAATGGTGAATGGCGTAACCGTGATATCCCCGACCACAAAACGCTCGCCGGCGGGGAAAATCTCCAGCTTCGATAACTGCGGGCCTTCGCCGCAATCGTCGCGCAACGATTTCGCCCATGCCTGATGCGTGGCCCCGGTCATGAATACCGGAATATTGAGCTTGATGGATAACACCAGCAATCCGTAAACGTGGTCGGAGTGCTCATGACTGATAAGGATAGCGGAGAGCGATTGCGGATCCCTGCCCGCGGCCTTCAACCGCTTAAAGGTCTCGCGGCATGAAATACCAGCGTCCACCAGTATCCTGGTATTCGAACTTTCAACGATGGTGCTGTTCCCCCGGCTCCCGCTGGCAAGAACCGAAACCGTCACTCCCATGTACGCAGCATACCCGCTCCCTCTGTGGAAGCGGTAGTAACTTCTCAGCTTGCCCTGCGCCCCGTCCCGTCGCGATTCCGGCACGCATTTATTTCCCGAAAAGTTCCCGCATACCTTTCCTCAGCACCGAACCGCCATAGGCGCCCGCTATCCCCGTCACGAACCCAAGCGCGGATTCGTACATTTGCGCGCGATAAGGTTTCTGACCAAATATCAAATAAGCGCCGAGACGCACGAGTGGAACAAAAATTCCGACTACTACCGTCCATCGCCATGGCCGTTCGGGCCGAAGGACTCCCAAAATCATGGTCGCGATCAGGACGAACAGCGCGGTATCCAGCAGATCGCCTACCAGCAGATCCAGAAATCCCGCGCAAAGTCCAAAGAAGATTGCGAGAAGATACACGCCCGTATCGCGCACCGGTACTTCAGCAGTCGACATTGTGCTATTCATCGGCAGGTTGTCGACGTCATCCTGAGGGGCCGCAGGCCGCGAAGGACCTGGCACGCAGCGGCAAGATGCTTCAGCATTTGCATTAGGTCAATACCTGTAAAATCCTCGACCGCTTTTCTTCCCCAGCCAGCCGGCATCCACCATCTTAATCAGCAAGGGACACGGCCGATACTTCGGGTCACCCAATCCATCCTGAAGCACTCGCATGATATCCAGGCAAACATCGAGACCGATGAAATCCGCCAGCGTAAGCGGACCCATAGGATGCGCCATGCCGAGTTTGAACACTTCATCCACCGCTTCCGCCGTGGCTACGCCCTCCATGACCGCGTACATGGCTTCGTTGAGCATGGGCATGAGCACGCGATTGGAAACGAATCCCGGAGCGTCATTGACTTCAACGGGCGTCTTTTGCAGCTTTAACGCCAAATCGCGCACCGCGACAAAAGTTTCCTCGGAGGTGGCCAGGCCTCGAATCACTTCCACCAGTTTCATAAGTGGCACCGGATTAAAAAAATGCATTCCAATGATTTTTTCGGGCCGGTTGGTAAGCGCCGCAAGTTTAGTAATGGAAATCGACGAAGTATTCGACCCCAGGATTACTTCCGGGCGGCAAAGTTGATCGAGATCGCGAAAGATTTCCGTCTTGATCTCAAGCTTTTCCGTCGCCGCTTCTACTACGAAGTCACAGTCGGCAAGTTTCGAACGCCGCAGAACCGGCTCGATGCGGTTGAACGCGGCTTGCTTCTCGTCCGCCGTAATTTTCGCTTTGGCGAGTTCGCGCTCAAGATTCTTGCTGATCGCGTTCATTCCACGATCGAGAAATCGTTGCTCCACATCGCACAACATCACCGCGAAGCCATTGCGGGCGAACACGTGGGCGATACCATTTCCCATTGTGCCCGCTCCCACAACTCCCACCCGCTGAATTTCTACGCGGCTCTGCATATCGTGGGAGTCTAGCATTTGGATGCGTCAGACGACCACGGACCATTGGAAAACGGGTGATTCGGGATTGGAGAATTAAGACTGGAGAATTAAGATTGGAAAATTAAGATTGGAAAATTATCTATAACCGCGGCCGGGATTTACTCTCGCTCGAGCGTTTCGTCGAGAGTGATTTTGCCACCGCGCGTGACGGTTACCACGTGTCTGACGCTTTTGTAGCCGGTGAGGGTGACGTCAATTACATAAGTCCCGGGATTGAGATAGAAATCCACCGGCGAAACCTTCTCCAGCAGCCGCCCATTCACTGCAATCTGCGAACCCTTTGGTTGAATCTTGATGCTCACGATTCCATTTGAAACCGTGTCACCGTTACCGAAAAGCTTTTTTAATTTGCCGACGGTCTTGATTTCGTCAGTGTTGCCCAGAGCAATCAGCGTCGGCGAATAATGGAATGTTTGCCCCGGTGCCAGAGTGGTCGTCGTCATTTCCTCCAGAAAGCCTTGTTTCTTCACCGTAAAAGTGTGGCTGCCCGGTTTATCCAGTGAAATCTGCGCGGGGGTCACATGTCCCGTATCTTTACCGTCGACCATGATGGCGGCGCCAGCCGGTGCGCTGACGAAGAAAACCGTGGCGGGCAATTGGTTGAAGCGAACCGCTACAGTCGATTTGCCGCCGGAAATCGCATCGATGGTTCGAATCTCGGGAGCAAATCCGGTTTTGCTCACATACACGGTGTGCTGGCCGGGAGCGAGGCCGGAAATGTTGTATGGGGTAATCCAGTTCGGGTCGCTGTGGCCGTCAACCTGAACTTGTGCACCCTCAGGATTGGAATCCACCGTTAACTGCGCTGGAATGATTACGGGCGCCGCGGGCTGGGGAATTGCGGTTTTAATTTTTTTCTTCGCCGCCGACTTCTCTTTTTCTTTTTCTTTTATCGAAACCGCGGGGTTCGGCGTGGCTTGTGTTTCAGGCGCGATCGGCAATTGCATCGTGGATTGACGAATCGCCGAACTCCCATCGTCGGCAGCGCTTTTATTTGGAGATGAATTAGCAGTCGCAGTTTTTTGAGCGCCGCTGTCGTCTTCGGCATTCTGGGAGTGGATGCGCAGCCCAATAACGATAGCGATTGCCAGAATAATCGCTACTGCGGCCCCGATTGAGTAAAGAAACATTTTCGGAGGAGTCTTCTTAATTTCCGTGACGGCTTTCTTTGCCAGTTCACGTACTGGTAAAGGGGCGGCGGCCGGTTCCGATTTGTCGAATGAAATCTCGCCCGGATCGTCCTGCAATATATCGTCCGCGCCCGAAGCGGGCGATGGTGGCGGCGGTGCGGTGTAGATCGCTTTCAACGGGGGCAACTCGTCAATCTCGGAGAAACTGCGCCCCGGTTTGGCTTGCCCCTTTTTGTTTTCCGCCATCGCCGGGTCAACCGCAATCTTGGGCGCAATGACTTCCGGTTCCAGCGTGGCCGTCGACATTTTCGCCTCGCTCTTTGTGGCGGCGTCGATCGACGCTTTCACGCAGGTGGTAATGAATTGTTGCGATGAATCTATTTTTTTCGCCTCTCTCAAAGATCGGAGCGTGGGTGTGCCTGCAACTGCTCCTGCGGCAGCGCCTAAAGCCTTCGAATCTACGGCGCTTTGAGATGTAGCAACTGCCGCGATTGCGGGGGTATTTTGAGGGGCGGAAGAAGATTCAGGAGCCGCAACCACTTTCGAAGACTCGGGCGCGCCCGCACCTGCCGACTTTGGCTGCGGCGCTTTGAATCCCGCCGGAGGCTGAACCGTTTTGTTTACCGGCGCCGATTTTATCGGATTGTTCTTGCATTTCTCCAAATCGTTGATCAGTTCCTGACCAGACTGGTAGCGCTCGGAGGGTTCTTTCGAAATCGCCTTCATGATGAGATCGCTCAGCGCCGGATCGATCTTGGAGTTCATCTCATGCGGGGATAATGGCAGGGAGTCCAGCACCGCGTGCCGCACTTGATCCGCATTCTGCCCGTCAAAAGCTTTCTGCTGCGTAACCATCTCGTACAGAATTGTTCCCAAACTAAAAAGATTGGAACTGGGCTCGAGCGGATTGCCTTGTATCTGTTCCGGCGACATATAGTGCAGGACCTTGGGAATACCCGGGCAAAGTTCCGTGGCAAAAGCTCCCATGATGGAAGCTCCGTAGCCCAGCATTTTTACGATTCCGTCCCATTGCACCATCACCTTGCCGGGCTCAAGACTATAATGCAGAACTTTGTTCACGCGCGCATGATCGAGGCCCTGGCAGCATTGCCGCGCAATGTCCTGCACGTCCCAGATAGAAAAAACTTCCTTGCGTTCCAGCATGGTTTCAATGCTGTTGCCCTGCACATATTCCATCGTGGCGCAGAATTGTCCGTCGATCTCGCCCGCGCCAAATAACATTGCAATATTGTGAGTATTGAGGAGCTTGGAATTTTCCGCCTCGGCAAGAATTCGCTTCACCAAAGTGGCGGCCTTATCGCCAAAAGGTTTTAGGTCGACAACCTTCAGAGCGACAACTTGCCCTCCGGCGGAATCGCTGGCTTTGTTGACCGATCCATTGAAAGAGCGCGAGATTTCAGCCAGTATTTCGAAGCGGCCAATCTTAGTAGACATTGTTTTCAAGCCTCGCTCAGCAACGTTTCCGCGCAGCAGACGCAGAACTTCCAATCGTGGGGAGGAGTACGCATAGGATAATGCGTAGTAACCAAACTCAGGGAGTTACGAAAGTGACTCAACCAGCGCGGCGCGGACCTGAGGGGCACACTCTTCATCGCCACAACTAGCGCCAGGAAGCCTATGCAACCAACAAACAGCGCAACGGATTTCCGCCCCATTACCGGAATGCTTCGCAAGCGGTATTAACGGCGCATCGACCCCAGGATGACATTTGTCATTGTCTGCGGGTGACGATCTCCACTACTTGCTCCTGCGAGGATAGCGGACTATATACTCATGCGCGGTGGTTGTTCGCTTCCAATGCATCGTTTATTCTGGTTGACGAATTGCTCGTGTCCATCGTCCATCTGGTTGGGACTGAATCCGTCAGTTTATTAGCGAGTTTTAATCAGATGCCATTGAGTCAAATATGACCCTGCTTAATTTTGTCCGCAAGAATGCTTTTCGTAACAAGCGGCGCAGTATTCTCACTGTGCTCAGCATCGGCGGTTCCCTGCTTTTATTAACATTCCTGATTACCATCTGGCGCAGTTTTTATGACAGCAAGCCGACGGAAGAGTCCGCGCAGCGCCTCATCGTCCGCAATAAGGTGTCGCTGATTTTCAGTTTGCCGAGTTCCGACCTCCAGAAAATTCAGGCGATTCGAGGAGTGAAGGAGGTTGTCAATGAGCAATGGTTCGGGGGCCAGTATAAAGACGACAAACCGCAAAACTACTTCGCGCAATTTGGGACTAATCCGCAGGAGTTTTTTAAGGTTTATTCAGAATTCAAAATCCCCGCCGACCAGCTTGCAGCCTGGCAGCATGACCGCGCAGGCGCCGTCGTAGACGTGGGCCTGGCCAATAAATTCGGCTGGAAGATCGGCGACCGGCTCAACATTACCGGCAAGATTTTCCCGGTGAATTTGGAGTTGACTATCCGCGGAGTCTTCACGCCGCCGGACCCGACCCAATCAATCTACTTTAATAAGGACTATATCGACGAAGGCTTCCCTCAGCTCAAAGGGTCCGAGGGATTCTTTGCCGTGCTGGCCGATTCGCCGGCTTCCGTTCCCCGAGTATCGCAGGCGATTGACGACCAGTTTCGCAATTCCGATACAGCCACCAAGACGGAAAGCGAACACGCGTTCCAGCTCGGCTTCATTGGAATGCTCGGCAACATAAAAGCATTCATCATGAGCATTTGCCTGGCAGTAGTTTTTACGATTCTGCTGGTATCGGCCAACACCATGGCCATGTCTATTCGCGAGCGAACGCGCGAGGTCGCCGTACTGAAGACACTTGGCTTCACGCGCAACAGCATTCTGGGATTATTTGTTGGCGAAGCGGTGTCGTTATCCCTGATCGGCGGTCTGATCGGCTCCATGCTTTGCTTCTTTATTGTGACTGGAATGGCGGCGCAAGGCGGCTACTTCACTGGCATGAAAGTTACAGCGCTCACCATATTTGCGGCACTATTTGTGGCAGGGGTGGTGGGCTTCGTCAGCTCCATCGTGCCCTCGTATAACGCGGCCAGGGTGAATATCGTGGAGGGTTTGCGGCACATCGGATAAGGTTAGCAGAAGCGGCTGAAGGAAAAGAAAAATGGCAATTCCCCTTAGCTACAACATTCGCAATTTGCGGCTGCGCAAGAGTCTCACCATCATGACCGCTCTCGGTATCGCGCTCACGGTCGCCACCGCGGTCTTTATTATGGCCCTCCTGGCCGGCTTGGGCAGGGCTTTTGGTACCACGGGAAATCCCCTGAATGTTTTGATGCTGCGCAAAGGCTCCGACTCTGAATTGGCCGCTGGCGGAGTTTCTCGTGATGCTTTCCAAATTTTGAAAACTCTACCCGGCGTGGCCAAAAACAGCAAAGGCGAGCCCCTGGTTTCCGGCGAAGATATCCTGGTAGTGGTACTGCCGCGCAAAGGGGGGACGGGGGAAACCAACGTGACTACTCGATTCCTCAGTCCTATGGGAATTGAGATGCGCCCCAAAGTCCACATCATCTCCGGTCGCTGGTTCACGCCCGGACAGCACGAAGTTACGGTGAGCAGTTTAATCAACCGGCGCTTCGACCATACAAATATTGGGGACACAGTCCATATCGGAAAGGGAGACTGGCTGATTGTGGGCATTTTTGACGCCAGCGGCACCGCCCATCAATCTGAGATTTGGGGCGACGTGAATCAATTGGGAACTGATTTTGAGGGCTCGATCTATTCTTCGGTGCTGGTGCAGGCAACCGATCCAGCTTCAGCCCAGGCGTTAAAGAATCGCGCCAACGACGATCAGCGGCTCGAATTGAATGGCATGTTGGAGCCCGACTATTATTCCTCGCAGACCAAATCCGGCGCGCCCATCAAAATCGTGGGTACAATCGTCGCATTTATTATGGCGGTCGGCGCCTGTTTTGCGGCTGCCAACACAATGTATGCCGCGGTCGCGTACCGGGGACGGGAAATTGCCACGCTGCGCGTGATTGGATTCTCGCGGCCCAGCATTCTCACTTCGTTCATGCTGGAATCGTTAATATTGTCATTGTTGGGTGCGGCCCTGGGCATTCTGCTCATGTTGCCTTTCAACGGCATGACAACCGGAACCCAAAATCAGGTCACCTTTAGCGAGGTGGTTTTCAGTTTGCAAATGACTTCGGGAGTGATCCTGAGCGCAATTATTTTTGCCCTCATCATGGGAGTGGTAGGTGGATTTGCTCCCGCCTGGCACGCATCGCGAAGAGATATTCTCAGCGCCCTGCGCGGTTGATCAGAAAAAGTAACGAAGTTAAACCGATGCCTATCGATACCAAACACGAAGATCTGCAAAGCCTGCGCATTGACCGCAAGGCGCAAAGCGATGGCGAGCCCCCTCTCTGGGCGCGGCGCTACATACTGATCGGAATTGCGTTGCTGGTAGTTCTTGGCATCGCGGCGGCGGCTTACCGCCTGTTCTCGCATGACGTGCCTGAAGTAGAAGTGGTGCGCGCCTCGGCGCAAACCAGCGACGTTGGGGGCGTAGTTCTTTCCGCCACGGGATACATTGTTGCCCACCACAAGATCAATCTCAATTCCAAAGTCACGGGACGCGTGAAATGGATTGGCGTCGAAAAAGGAGACAAAGTCAGCGAAGGCCAGGTCCTGGTCCGTCTCGAAGATGACGAATTTCGCGCGCAGTATGAGCAAGCCAAAGGCGCAGCCGATAACGCCCGGGCATATCTTGAGGAGTTGCAACACGGGTCTCGTCCGCAGGAAATTCAGCAAGCACAACACAATTTGGACGAAGCGCAAGCCACTCTGGTCGACGACAAAATCACGTTGGACCGTACCCGTAACTTGTTTACGCAAGGCGTGTTATCGAAGCAGGCATTGGACGACGCCACGGCGAAATTCGATTCCGACCAGCCAGCGGGTCAACTCCTTGGACAAGGCTTATCAGTTATCCAAGCTCGGGCCGCGGCAGGAAGAAATCGCTCGCGCTCGTGGCGCTTTAGAACAGGCGCAAGGCCAGGCGGATTACGCCAAATCTTTACTTGACGCCACCGTCATTCGCGCCCCTGTAACCGGAACGATTCTCGAACGCTCCGCGGAAAAAGGCGAACTCGTCACGTCTGGATTTGCCAGCACGGCGGAAGGCGGTCCGCAGGGAATGGTCGTCTCGCTCGCCGACCTGAACGACCTACAGGTCGAACTCGACATCGCGCAGGACGACTTTGCCAAGCTCGGCCCGAAGCAAAAAGCGATAGTTACGACCGACGCTTACCCCGACCGCAAGTACGACGGCGTGATCGCGGAAATTTCTCCGGAAGCAAACCGGGCCAAGGCCACGGTACAGGTAAAGGTCCAAATTCTGAAACCGGATTCGTTTCTGCGTCCCGATATGAACGCCACCGTGAAATTTTTGGCGGACGAGAGTAAAGCTACGACATCGCAGCCACAGGGAGTTTTTGTTCCTACGGCGGCGATTCACGATCGTGACGGCAAGAAGGTCGTGTTCTTGTCATTTCAAGGGAAAGCCATGATGCGTGACGTTAAAATTCTTTCGCAACGCAACGGCGGCGTTCTCGTAGACGGCCTCAATGGCGGGGAAGACGTTATTACATCCGCACCGCAAGATTTGAAAGATGGCGACAAAATTAAGATTAAGGGACAATCATGAGCACAGCTACGCTTCCGAATACGGCAACTCAAACCAAAGTGGTTCGAGTTAACAATGTCAGCAAGATTTTCAAGCGCGATGCGTTTCAAGTGACCGCTCTCGATGACGTATCCATCGATATCGCGCAGGGCGAATTTCTCGCTCTCATGGGGCCATCCGGCTCGGGCAAAACGACATTGCTGAATATGATCGCGGCAATCGACCGGCCGACATCTGGCGAACTGCTCGTATTGGGCGAAAACGTGTTCCGCTTCAGTGACTCTCAGTCCGCTCACTGGCGCAACGAACATATCGGATATGTTTTTCAGACCTTCAATCTGATTCCGGTTCTTACCGCCTTCGAAAATGTCGAGCTTCCCCTTCTGCTTACGAAGCTAACGTCGCAACAGCGGCGCGATCACGTGATGACCGCTTTGAAGCTGGTCGGACTGGAGGACCGCGTTGGCCATCTGCCTAAACAGCTCTCCGGCGGACAGGAACAACGGGTCGCGATTGCGCGGGCGATTGTCAGCGATCCAACGTTACTTCTCGCCGACGAACCAACCGGCGACCTGGACAGCAACTCGGCCACCGAAATCCTGGATATTTTGAAACGGCTGAACGAAGGATTTAAGAAAACGATCGTGATGGTTACGCACGACCCTCACGCCGCCTCCTATGCCCATGTAGTGCGTCATCTGGAAAAGGGGATGTTGCTGCCTCCCGGCTAGCCTCCGGGGGCATGTTCTTGTCCGGGATAGTATCCAGTGCGGGTTCTAACCGTCAGCTTCTTGTACCCCTTGGCGCGAGCGTCCACGTGAATGGCGCGATATCCTCCGGCGCTCTTGGGAGTTTTTGGTTTGTAACCGATCGTGTACTGGCTGCGGATATCGTGCGCAACGGTGCGGCTAATTTCGTCTACGTCATCCAAGGTCTTCGGCAGGAAGGCGATGCCGCCGGTGCGTTCGGCTATGGTTTCCAAAGCGCGGCGGGCGCGGCGGGCACGCTCTTCACCTAACAGCCCAATGGCATAAACCGTGGGACCGTTTTCCTGTTGAAGCTGATGGATTGCCTGCTCCAACGTGTCCGTGCTCGCATTGTCTTCTCCGTCGGTCACAACGAAGATCACTTTCTTCTCCAATTTCGAGTTCTTCTTCATGTAATCCGCCGAGGCCACGAGTGCGTCATAGAGCGCGGTCCCGCCGCGGGATTCCACTTTTTCGAGGGCATTGCTTAATTTCTTGATGTTGCCGGTGAAATCCTGATCGAGATAATATTCGTCGTTAAAATTGACCACGAATACCTGATCGTCTGGATTGCTGGCTCGAACCAAATTGAGGGCCGCCTTATTCACTTTGTCGCGCTTCTCGCGCATGGATCCGGAATTGTCAATCACGATCCCCATTGCAACGGGAATATCTTCACGGCGAAATGAGGTAATAGTCTGAGGAACATTATTTTCGAAAACTGTGAACGCGTTGCGATCAAGGGTTGTGACCAGCCGCATTCCCTCGTCTACGACGGTTGCGTGCAGAATGACCTCTTCTACTTCCTTATGGAAAACGAAAACTCCATTATCGGTTGTGGAAGAGGCGGGCTGGCCCTGGTCGGGAGCCGCGGCCGGCGGGGGCGTATTCTGCCCCGGCTGTTGATCTGAATTCGCGGGCGCAGTGCTAGCGGGAGCCGCGGAGTTGGGATTGGCCGAACTCCCCGGCGAGCTTTGAGGCGGCGCTGAACTTTGCCCAGCCGGCCCCTGCGCGCCCTTAGCTGAACCGGTTGGAAGAAGAGTTGTAAGAAAAAAAATGCACAGCAGAACTACAATTCGGCTATTCCGAAGGTGCATAGTATCCCGTCTTGGCATATACCCGCAGCGGCGGCAGACCTCTAGGCGCAAGTAATTTCACTTTTATCTTACGCCATTTGCCATCGTGGCCAGGTTTGTTTGGACGGTATCCAAGCACATATTGGTTGCGTAGTTCGATCCCGATTTTTGTGGCGACATCGGCCAGGTCGTTCGGATTATCAATGGTAAAAGCGCGGCCGCCAGTCAACTCGGCGATATCGCTCAACAAGCTCGGCCCCAGACGCTCCTCTTCCGACGCAAAATAATGATCGTAGAGCCCGATCGCATAAATCAACAGATCGGACTCCTTCACCAGCGACTTTATTTCTCCTTCGGTGTAACGGCTGTGATTGTCTCCGCCATCAGAAATGATGAGCAGGGCCTTCTTCGTATATTTCGCCTGCCGCATCTTGCTCACGCCGAGATAAATTGCGTCCAGCAGCGCAGTTCGTCCTTTGGGAACCGTGAACACCAGCTTGCCCTGTATGTCTTCGACTGACTGCGTGAAGTCGGAAACCTCTTGCGGCTGATCGGAAAAAGTGATCATGAAAAATTCATCTTGCGGATTCGCAGTCTTGAAGAATTCAGACACCGCTTCGCGCGCGCGATCGATTTTGCTGCTCATGCTGCCGCTCATGTCGAAAATCACGCCGATCGAGACCGGAGCATCTTCGCTCGAGAAATTCCTGATTTCCTGCTGATCCTTGCCTTCGAAAAGCTGGAAATTATCTTTGTCCAAACCTGTTACCAGCCGGTTCATGGGGTCGGTAATCGTGACAGGAACCAGGACTAGATCGACATCGACTTTCATCGGGCGGACATGAGGAGAGTCCGGATTCGGCACTGTGCCCTTGGCTTCTGGAAGCTCGACTCGGGGATGGATATGAACATCATCCACGTCCGCGGGACTCTGCGCCAATAAATGGGGAAGCAGAAAGCAAGTCAGCAATGCGAGAAAAAAACCACACATCGCGGGACGCAATCTTGGACTTCTCTGTTTCCAGGGCGGTAAGGGGTGAAATCGATACTTGGTGAGCGGGTGAAGGGAACCCGGCCCGTTATGAGGGGCCATAAAAAACCTCAACAATTAAAGCGATCCTACCATAGCTGAATGCGCCAGGGACAAGCTTTCTATCAAAATGGATGAGAACAGTATGCAAAAAGTTTGCTCCTTGCGGTTCTTAATCGGAGCCGGCTCAATTGAAACACCGCTCCGCAGCCGCAATTGTCAAATCCCCGTCAAATCGGCTGCGCGATGCCAACCTCATGAGGATTAAAGGAATCTCGGTCGCTTACGCCGCACTATTCAGCCCTGCGTCTTGTACAATCTCTTTTTCCCTTCTAGACACATGGCTCATATCGCACCTTTTCGCGCTCTCCGTTACGACCCGGCCCGGGCTTCGCTTTCCCATGTCGCAACTCAGCCATACGACAAAATCACTCCTCAAATGCAGCAGGGCTACTACGCGGCCAGCCCGTACAACCTGGTTCGCATCATCCTGGGAGAAAAGCTGCCCACGGATAATGACCGCGAGAATCCTTACACCCGGGCCGCAGCTTTCTTTGACGACTGGCGCCGGCAAGGCGTATTTCTTCAGGATGCCGAACCCTCTCTTTATCTTTATGTGGAGCGGTTTACTGTCCCGGGCGGCAAGGGTGAAATGGAACGCCGAGGCTTCATTGCCCTGGGCAAAATCGAAGATTATTCGGCGGGCGTCGTTTTTCGACATGAACAGACCTTAGCCAAACCCAAGGCAGATCGCCTGGATCTGCTTCGAGCCACTCGCGCCCACTTCGGACAGATTTTCATGCTCTACACAGATCCCGCCGGTGAAATCGAAAACCTGCTCGCCTCCTCGAACGCTCCCGATATGGAAATGCGTGACGAATACGGCGTGCTCCATCAGGTTTGGAGAATTTCCGATGCATCCCTTATAGATCTGGTGCGCGGCAAAATGCGGGACAAAAAATTAATCATTGCCGACGGCCATCATCGCTACGAAACCTCCCTGAACTATCGGAACGAACGCCGCAATTCCACTTCGACGTCACCGGCTGCCCCCCGCCAATATTCGAACGAAAACAGCATGGTGCGCCCATCGCCCGAATTGGCCCCGCACGATCTCACGATGATGACCTTCGTTAATATGGATAGCCCCGGTCTTTTAATTCTGCCTACGCATCGGGTTATTCATAGTCTTCCTGAATTTTCCGTGGACAGTTTCAAAGATAAAGCCAGAGCGTTTTTCAGTGTGGAAGAAGTTGATCCTTCGATTGACACGGTGCGGGCGAATGCAATTTTGCGCGAGGCCGGACAAAGTGGAACCGCTCTGCTCGCGGTCACGAGAAATCATGCATTCCTGTTGGATACCCCTTCGTCCATCGGGTCGCTCCTTTTCGCCGGCCTGTCGTTGCGGCAACAATCCCTCGACGTGGTTCAGTTGCATAAGTGTCTGCTCGAAGGCGTGCTCGGAATCTCGGAAGAAGCGATCCGCGACCAGCAAAACGTTCGCTACATCCGGGACACGGGAGAAGCGCTGGAACAGGTTCACAGCGGGGCCGCAAATGTGGCGTTT
The DNA here is from genome assembly GCA_963849315.1 of uncultured Acidobacteriaceae bacterium. Classification (GTDB taxonomy): domain Bacteria; phylum Acidobacteriota; class Terriglobia; order Terriglobales; family Acidobacteriaceae; genus PALSA-188. The sequence continues at coordinate 834,072 of CAWKGT010000003.1, forward strand.
CTGATGAATCCCGTTCGCATGCAACAAGTTCGGGATATCGCGTTCGCCAGCGAGGTTTTGCCGCAAAAGTCCACCGATTTTTATCCCAAGCTTTTGAGCGGACTGACGATTTATGCCCTGGAATAGACTGCGAACCAGATGGGATTTTTAAGTTCCGCATCGGATTGCTGTTCCTCGAGACGGATCCAACTACGTTTCTGTTCTTAAAAATACCGAAGTTAACCCGCAAAATGCGTGCTTCTGCGTCCGCCGTCAGCACCGCTATAATTGGCATTTTTTGTTGCAGCATTGTGCTTTCGGGCGCTGCTCCCGAAGACAAGCGAATCGCCATCTTTTCTAATGTCGCAACCTATTCTCTGCCTGTCAGCGACGTCAACGGCCGGGAGTACGCAGGCTTGCTCGAGGTTCTCGAGCCATTGGGAACCGTCACTGCCAAGCCCGATCAGAAGCACTGGAAGCTGCGATACAACAGTTTCGAGCTCGAATTCAGTGCCGACAAATCGAGAGTTCGGATGAAAGGCGGCGATTTCGATCTGGGCGCTCCCTTCGTAATACAGAATGGACGTGGCTTGGTGCCAATTTCATCCCTGGGACCGCTCTTATCTCGAATCCTCGGCGGACCCGTGACTTTTAATCCGGCGTCACGCCGGATTTTTATCGGTAATGTGGCTGTACATTTCACCGCCCAGGTTGCGGGCAGTCCTTCCCCAAGCTTGATCATGAACTTCACCGCGCCGGTCAGTCCCATGATCGCGACCGAAGCGGGCAAGTTGCGCATGACCTTCACTCACGAGCCAATAGTTTCTTCGGGGACCGAGACGCTCAGTTTCGATAGTCGAATCATTTCATCCGCGACCTATCAGGAAGGAAACGGCGCGGCGGAGATCACCATCGCCGGGAATGCGCCTCTTTTCGCCAGCTTCAGCAATGGGGGCAAAACCGTCACGATTTCTCCGGCGCCAGGCGCGGCGAAAACCCAAGGGGCACAAATTGTTCCGCCAGCCGCGAATGCTTCGCCCGCGATGGCAGTTCCGCTTCCAGTCGCAAAAACCTATTTCGCCGTCATCGATGCCGGACATGGCGGCGACGATCGCGGCGCAACGCTGGCCGGACAACTTATCGAAAAAGATCTCAGTCTGGCGTTTGCGCGCCGGATACAACAGGAAATCGAATCCCGTGGACTCGCGGTCCTGATGTTACGCACCGCCGACACCACTCTGAGCCTCGATGATCGGGCCGGCACGGCGAACTTCGCTCATCCCTCTCTTTACATCTGCATCCATGTCACATCGCAGGGCAGCGGCGTCAATATTTATACCGCGCTTCTGCCCAGTGGCGCGTCGGCGCAAGGACCTTTGCAAAATTGGGACGCCGCCCAATCGTCACTGCTAACTCGCAGCAAGATCGCTGCGGAGACTCTCTCAAGCGCATTCGAAAACTCTAAAATTCCCGTGCGGACTCTAACCGCTCCCTTGCGTCCGCTCAACAACATTATGGCGCCGGCTGTGGCAGTCGAAATTGCACCGCCTGCGGCTGGACCACCCGCGCTGGAATCTGTGGAATATCAACAAGCGATCGCTTCCGTGATCGCCACCGCGGTTGCAACTATGCACGGAAAATCGGAGACGACGAAATGATCCCGAGAAACTTGCTGTTCTCGGTCGCCATTATGTTTCTGGTATCGGTTGCCATGGGCGTATATGTTTGGCGCACGCGCGGTCATGACGTCGCATTGAGCGCCGAACCCGCAGCGAGCGCGCACGTTGCGCCGCCAGCATTGGGTGCAGCCGACCAAGTTACTTTATATGTCGCTTACGATGACCGTGAGGTGTTGCGGAAGGAGAGTGTACGTATGCCGCTTCCTTCTCAGCGCCAGCAAAGGGCGGAGGAGTTGCTGCGGGCCCTGATTTCGATCTATACCGTTAAGCCTTCACCCCATCCGTTAGGAACAGGATCGGAACTGCGCAACGTTTATCTTGTCGACCCAGATCTGGGTGTGATCGATGTGAATGGGACGTTTGCCGACGCTCATCCTTCAGGCGTGCTTGAGGAGGATTTGACGGTCGCATCGCTGATCGAGACCCTCGCCGCTAACACGCCGGGCGTTGCTCGCGTCAAGATACTGGTCGATGGAAAGCCCCGTGAGACATTAGCCGGACACGCGGATTTAACCGGCTTCTACGATGTATCGGCGATCCACGAACTGGCAGAACAACTACAGGCCACGCAATAAGCGCTTCGCAGTCGCAGGTTCCAGAATTTCCCCTGCGTGGTTGACCGGAACTCGCCGCACCCCATAAAATCGGATTGCGGATGCCTTCCGCTTCTTCCGCAACACGTTGCCCCCTCGTTCAATGGTAGGACAGCAGATTCTGGATCTGCCTATCGGGGTTCGAATCCCTGGGGGGCAACCAACTTTGAACCCAGGCGCCGGCTTCCAAGTTTTGCAAGCGGCCCCCTTCGCCATGCCTCACATCTATGACCTGCTCAGGGTTCAGTGAGATACTCCCGTATGCCCGGTTTGCGCTCTACTCCAAGTCACAGTTCGTCAGCAACAGGACGTAAGCTCCGCGTGGGTATCGGACTTTTGCTTCTACTGATTCTGATCGCCGGGTTAGTGGTTATATTCCACTGGCCGTTTCGGCAGGCTGCAATCATCAAGGATCTGGAAGATGCCGCGTCAGGCAAGGTTGAGATCAAGAGTTTTCGGGAGGTCTACTTTCCGTACCCTGGCTGCATAGTGGGTGGCATGACGTACCGGCTGAGTCCCAATGGGCAGCCATTCGTAACGGTAGAGAAACTGACGATTCAGAGCAATCCGATTGCTCTGTTCGTCGGTCATGTCCGCAAAGTTCAAATCGATGGCATGCATATATTTGTGCCAGGCGCAGGATCGCAGGGAAAGTTTAAAGGATTAAAAGCCGGAGGCATCAGCATTGACGAAATCAGCGTCGAAAATGCCATCCTCGAGGTTCCGCGAAAAGAGCCGGGCACGCCGCCCTTGGAATTCGGCATCCACCACCTCGACTTGGATCCGGTAACCGCGACTCGCTCAATTCATTTTTCGGCTCAATTATCCAATCCTGAGCCGCCCGGAGAAATCAGCGTTGCGGGCAGACTTGGTCCCTGGACGGGAGCGCAAACGCCGCTTTCGGGTGACTACAAGTTCGAAAATGCAGATTTAGGAAGCTTTCCGGGTATTGCGGGAAGGCTCTTCGCGGAAGGATCCTTTAAAGGCGCGTTGCAGCACATCGACGTGAGCGGGAAAATCAATATTCCCGCCTTCGAAGTTACCGCCAGCCAACATCCGGTTCCGTTGAATTCCGACTTCAAAGCACATGTAAACGGAGTGAACGGAGATACCTTTCTGGATACGGTGTCCAGTCAGTTTTTAAATACGGCCGTGATTTCGCGGGGCACAATAGAAGGCACTCCTGGCGAGAGAGGAAAGACGGCGACAATTTTCCTCGAAGAGAACAAGGGCAGAATCGAGGACATCTTACGATTATTCGTGCAGTCCGCTCATCCGCCAATGACGGGAGAGGTCAGTTTCAAAGGGCGAGCCAAGCTGCCTCCCGGTAAAACGCGATTCTTAAGGAAAGTCGAGATGGAAGGTGATTTTGGAATCAATGACAGCAGTTTTACCAATCAAACTACGCAAGAAAAGGTCGATCAGTTGAGCCAAAGTGCGCAGACGGATCATGGCAAGAGTAAAAAACTCATCGAGAATAAAAAAGAAGAAAACAAGAATGACAACGATACTTCCGCTGCGCCGCCAGTAGTCTCCGGCCTACAGGGGCACGTTGTCGTGACAGAGGGTACGGCAACATTTTCCAGTCTGTCTTTCAGTATTCCCGGCGCACATGTACAGATGCACGGCACTTACAGTCTGATCAGCGAGAAGATCGATCTGCACGGAACGTTGAAGATGGATTCGCAGCTTTCGGATACAGCCCATGGAGCGAGAGCTGTCGTTTTAAAAGTGCTCAACCCATTCTTCAAGAGGAAGCATGGCGGTTCCGACGTGCCGGTCAAGATAAGCGGGGACTATCATCATCCGTCGTTCGGACTTGATGTTAAGAATGCGGGCAAAGATGTCCTAGCCGGTAAAAAATAAAATGCTAAATGTCAATCGGGAAAACTCGCAAATCTGAAAAAAAAATCTGTAGAACATTCTAGGGTGCGTTATTATTTCTTTATGAATAGCCCTGTGCCCCCTCACAGCCTGCGTTTATCAAGTCCCTGCGTTCGTATCGAAGCGGCCAATCATTGCGACGGCTCCGTATGTCATCAGCCAATCTTCAATGAAGATGGCGGCCTGAACTATGTGGCGCCCCATTATCATTTGGTTGAATGGGACCTCGATCTGCTTGAGCCCCGTTTCTACGCTTTGTTTGGCGAACTAGCCCTTTAGCCGGTCAGCCGCATTGGCCCAGCATTGAGCATGCGCGCGCCCCGGGAATGGCCTGTTTAACTCACTTGTAATGCGCCAAAAAAATTGGAGCGGCCATTTACGGCCGCCCCGAACCGAATGCGGAAATTCTAGGCAGCCCTGCCAGTCTTGCGCTTGGCAGACTTTCCGCGATCCGCTATTGCCGGCGCTTCTTCTTCTGACTCTTCGTCCGACTCGGCACCTTCATTGGCTTGCGAATTGATTTCTTTGGAAAGCTCGGTGAGCTTTTCGTCCGTTTCTTTTTCTTCTTCCAAGGTCTCGTTTAGCAATGATTGATGCTCCGACTCTCCCAGCAGTTCCGCAAAAGCAACCACTGTTCCATAACCGGCGATCTCGTAATGCTCAACCCGCTGAGCGGCTGAGATCAGTGCAGCATCCAGAACTGTGTCCTCGAATTCGTCCATCACTTCAGAGCCTTCTTTTACGAGGCCTTCCATGCCGGAACATTTTTTCCCCTTCGGGCTTTCGTCCAGCGATTCGAAAATCTGCTCCAGGCGCTGTACGTGTCCCTTGGTTTGTTCGAGATGTTCTTCGAAACCGGAGCTAAGTTCTTCCGACGTGGCCGCCTTCGCCATTTTTGGAAGGGCTTTTAGGAGTTGATTTTCGGCACTGTACAGATCCTTCAATTCATCAATGTAAAGTTCTCTCAAAGTTTCATTCGCCATTTTGTATCCCTCCGTTAATTTTCAAAATTCCCAAGGTTGATAAAACTTAAAAAAACGGCTAACTCGTTATTTCATTTCTGTTTTGGAAGCTGCGTTTTTGATTCAGAGTGCGGAGCATGAGATGGCCGCTCGAAAGATTAAAAATAAACTCTTGCAAGAATGGGGTAACCATTTCTCCGCCGGTTCGCTGGCCAATGCAGCCAAGTACCTTCGTTACCCCCGGCAGTTTGTATAGTCTTGCAGCGCAATTGGTTCGACGTTAACCTTGCCTCAATTGGGGTGGTTGAGGGTTCTGGGTTCACCGGCGAGAAGCAGCCGGATAAAGTTTGAATCGCACCCGATTACGACTCGCACAACACGAGGCGTAGTCAACTCAACTTCCGTTCATTTCTCCTTTCTCGGTAGGAAGCCACGTCGCAAGTGCTGTTCCGGACACAAGTTAACAAATCAAGCTGGATGTGTGCGTGGGCGCAAAGAAGTTAGGGATTTCCTTGTGGGCAAAAATGGGAATTGTGAACTTTCTATACACGATTTTCAGCAGATCTTCGTTGACCTCATAAGTTGAAAACCTTAGCGTCGAAACATAACCCAGGCCCTCAGAACGTCCTCTTTCCTGATTTTTAACTTAGAGCCGGCAGTGTTTCGGGCATCGCGCAAGCGCGCTCAAAAATACTGGCTAAGCCCTTATAGGAGAATACGATGCGGTATAGAGTTATATTCGTCGCGCTCATTTTGGCGATCACCTTGAATGTTGCGGCGCAAAATCTTGCAATTATTCCCAGCACGACCTTGACAGCTCAAACCGCCAATAACACCAGCGCGGCCGACACGTTTTTAAAGCAAACCAATGGCAATAGCGGATCGGGTAACGTAAGCAAGGTCGATATTCACAGCTTGCTCTATCCCGGGGCGCGCACCAAAATATATGCGCACTTCATGCCGTGGTGGGGCGATAAGAGACATATCAGCGTTGGCTACAGCTCACATGATCCAGCCCAGATCCACCGTCAGATAATGGACATGATCAGCCGTGGCGTGGATGGAACAATCATCGACTGGTATGGTCCGGCGGACTTTACCGATGAGACTGCGAAGCTGGTCATGGCGGAAGTGGAACAGCATCCGGGATTTACCTTCGCAATAATGGTGGATAAGGGTGCGATCGCCAACAGCCCCTGCGCGGGCTGCAATCCGCAGCAGACCCTGGTTTCGCTGGTGCAGTACGTTGAGCAGACTTATATTCCCTCGCCTTCCTACATGCGGGATAATGGAAAGCCGGTTATCACAAATTTTGATATCGATCTCTTCTACACCATCGATTGGAATGCGGTGAACGCCGCGGTCACATCGAATCCCGACTTCATCTTCCAACACAAAGAAGGATTCACCCACCCGGTAAGCGGCGGCAGCTATTCGTGGGTGATTGTGAACGTAACCGATGAAGGCATGCAGTATCTCTCCCAATTTTATGCCGCTGGCCTGGCCGCGCCCGGCGACGAAACCATCGGAGCAGCCTATAAGGGCTTTAACGATACGCTGGCATCCTGGGGCGAAAATCGCATCATGAATCAACAATGCGGCCAGACCTGGCTGCAAACCTTCAACAAGATTAATAGCGTTTATAACTCCACAAACCAGCTCGACGCCTTGCAACTTGTCACGTGGGACGATTATGAGGAGGGCACGGAGCTTGAGACTGGTATCGATAATTGCGTATCGTTGACCGCCGCGCTCTCAGGAAGTGCGTTAAGCTGGCGGATTACAGGCAACGAAAATACCATCGATCATTATGTTATTTACATCAGCGCTGATGGCAAAAATTTGATGCCGCTGGAGTCGGTGGCGCCGGGTTCGTCGTCGATAGATATGTGCAGCTATGCGCTGGCATCCGGGAAGTACAGCGCCTTCGTGCAGGCTGTCGGCAAGCCGACGATACGCAACCAGATGTCAGCCCAAGTGAAATACACAGCCCAGTGTTCGGCGCCGGGTTTGGGATCCGGGAGTGGCTCTGGTTCCGGAGGCACAGGCAGCTCGGGAGGCGGGGGCACGGGGGGATCGGGTTCCGGGCCGGGCGGCACGAGCCCCGGCACTGGTGCGGGTGGTTCCGCTCCGCCCAGTCCTGGGATTGCGACTCTAGGAGCTAATCCTTCCTCGCTTACCCTGCAATGGGGACGATCCGGCACGGCCAGAATAACGATCAATGGCTCGCTGCAAAGTTCAATCTTATTATCTTGCGCAAACGTTCCGTCGCAGGTGACGTGTTCGTTCTCGCCACGCTCCATTCCAGCCGGGAGCGCCACCGCAACCTCGATTCTCACGATCACTACCCGGCCCTTTCCGGTGAGCTTGCCGGGAAGAACCGCCATGACACTGGCATTCTTGTTTCCCAGCTTTGGAGTAGTGGGACTGGTATTTTCCGGAGGCCTCTTCAGCCGCAAAAAGATGTACAGATTAGTGACATTCTCATCGCTGGCGGTTGCGGTTTGCGTTTTTACATCGTGCGGCGGAGGTTCCTTAACTCCATCCGGCCCGACCACGCCCACGAGTAATGTTGCAAAGTCCTACACCATCACCCTCAACGGCACTTACGGAAGTCAAATTACCTCGACCCAAGTGAGGCTTATTCTGAACTAAAAGCAGTTCCCCTATAACGTGGGCAGTCATGTCATCATTCAGATGAACGGGCATGGTTTTCCCCGCCATCAAGCAACTCCAGGGCGGAAATTTGCGTCGGAATGCCAAGGGAACAACCGCTTTAAGCTATCAAATGAGATCACCTGTCATTCCGCGTGCGAAGATTGCATTCCTATGCATGGCGTTGGCTGCCCTCGCTGCGTCCCTTACGGGGTGCGTTGGGCTCGCGGCTGCTCCGTCAATCCCCACGATCAATTCTTTTACCGCGACCCCCAGCACCAGTTCCACTGGCCAAAGCGTCGCCCTAGCCTGGAGTTCGACGAATGCCGACTTTGCGAGTTTGGATAACGGCATAGGGCAGGTTAGCCCGAACGGCGGAATGACGGTCGCGCCCACGCAGACGACGGTTTACACGCTCACTGTCCAAGGGCCCGGAGGCACCGTGACCTCGCAAGTAACGGTGACCGTTAAATCCGCCGCTACGGTGACGATAACTGCGAATCCAACCACTATTTTCATGGGCCAATCCACGACCTTGACGGTGACTGCGACTCATGCGACCACGGTGGTGATCACCGACAACGTGGATTCAAATACCTATACCCTGTCCCCGACTGGCGGCACTCAATCCGTTACCCCCGGTGCCACGACGACTTACACAGCGACCGCTACGGACAGCAGCGGCAAAACAACGACGGCCACGGCCACCGTCACCGTGAATCCTCCCCCCACGTTTCAGGGGTCGGTGAATCACATTCTGTTCATGATGCAGGAAAATCACACGTTCGATAATTATTTTGGGATGTTGAATCCTTATCGCGCGGCGAACGGCTGGAATGTCGGAGATGACGGAAACACGTATAACGTCGACGGCATAGACGACAAACTTTCAAAGATCAGCAATACCAATGACGAAGGGCAAACTTTCAGTTTGTTCAAACTGAAGAGCACCTGCATCGATGACGATTCTTCAGCGTGGGTGCAGAGTTATGGCGACGTCAACACATTTGATTTCTTACTCACGCGTCCCATTTTGATGAATGGTTTCGTGCACGTTGCGGAGAATTATGCCAAGGACATGTCCGGGGCGGGCGCTTTCACCGACACCATTGGCGAACGGGCGATGGGCTATTACGATCAGGACACGCTGAATTACTACTACTATATGGCCTCGCAGTTTGCCTTATCGGATCGCTGGTTTTCTCCGGTAGCGAGCGAAAGCATTCCCAACCGGATCGCGACTATGACCGGTGGAACTACCCAGGGGCTGGTGCACGATCCGGGGTCGAGCGAAGACAATCTCGGCGTGTTGCTCACGATTCCGACCATTTTCGAAGAACTGGATAATGGTTCGGTTTCGTGGAAAATTTATTACAGCACCACCGAAGATCAATGCTCGGCGGGAAATGATGGAGATTGCGGTGTGAGCACTCTCACCTATCCTAAATTTCCGGCGACGACGTTTACCTACTTCAAGTATTCGCAGAATTATTTAACCGTTAATCCCAGCAAGGCGCCGTGCCCTGCGCCTATGCAAAATTCTGGGCCGGCGGTGGGAGATCCCAATAATAATTTTTGTATTGATACGGCAAAAATCGCGCCGCTTTCACAATATTTTATCGATCTTACCAATGGAACTCTTCCCAGCTTTGCCTGGATAGAGCCCGGGTATAGCAATAACGACGAACACCCCGGATCGGGGCAGTCGATTCAATTGGGGCAAGCCCAGGTCGCAAACATTCTGAATAGCTTTATGAGCAGTTCGTCTTACGCCGATTCGATATTTTTCTGGAGCTATGACGAAGGCGGAGGTCCCTACGATCACGTTCCGCCGGTGCCCCATCACACCAACGACAACACGGATGCGAGCCTAGGCATCACCACAGATATTTCCAGCATTGCTGTGAATCCGGATGGATACAATCCGTGCGTCCCGCCCGGCGGTTCTCCGTATACATTGCATTGCGATCTGCATCCCGGCGACCCAGGCACGAATTCTGGAGATGCGCCAGCCACTCAGGGATTTGCCGCGCAACTGGGTTTCCGCTTGCCGAACATGATTATTTCTCCATTTAGCCGGAAGCACTACGTTTCGCACATTCCCATGGATCACACCGCAGTAATCAGGCTGGTCGAGACGCGATTCCTGGGCACGTCCGCGCATTTGACGGCTCGCGATAATACCCAGCCCGCCTTGATGGACTTTTTTGATTTCACGAATATGCCATTGGCCATTCCACCGACTCCGCCCGCGGCCAGCATGTCCGGAACCTGCAACGCGGCGAATATGGGGCCCTAGTTTGGGATTTTGTCCAGGGATGAGGAAACCGGTGCTTCGACCTTGAGGCATCACTTACTGCACTGGTTTGAAATTGCCGAGCAGGGCTTGTTGCTTCGCGATTAGCGAGTGAGCGCCTTCCCGCGCTAATGAGATCATTGCGGCGAACTGTGTTTCGTCGAACACTTGCTGCTCGGCGGTTGCTTGTACCTCGACAAACTTATTGGCAGCGGTCATGACGAAATTCATATCCACGTCCGCGCGAGAATCTTCCTCGTAACACAGGTCAAGCAATATTTCTCCGTCTACAATTCCAACGCTTACCGCTGCCACAAAGTCTCGCAGCGGAATCGCCGCCAGCGTTTTCGCCTGCACCAGCTTTTCGATTGCCAGGCCCAGCGCGACGAACGCCCCCGTAATTGAGGCGGTGCGAGTTCCGCCGTCCGCTTGAATTACGTCGCAATCAATCCAAATGGTGCGCTCACCGAGCTTTTGCAAATCGGTGACCGAGCGCAACGAGCGCCCGATCAGGCGCTGAATTTCATGAGTCCGTCCGCTAGGCCTGCCCTTGCTCACCTCGCGCGGCGTGCGTGTCAGAGTCGACCGTGGCAACATGCTGTATTCCGCGGTGATCCATCCCTTGCCGCGGCCGCGCATGAAGGCTGGGACAACTTCCTCGATGGATGCCGTGCAAATCACGCGAGTATTGCCGACGCTGATCAGGACAGAGCCTTCAGCGGTATTTATGTAGCCGGGAATAATTTCGACCGGACGCATTTGCGCGGGTGTACGGCTATCGGACCGAAAATGCATAGGTCAAAAATTGTAACTGAAAAGGTTTGCGAAACACCTTGACGCTGTTTTTCGGCTTAAGTGATTTAAGGAATTATTCCTTCTGCTTCACTCTAACCACGGTAATTTTCGAGAAGCCTTCTTCGAAGGTTGGAGGCTTTTGTTTCGCAGCCATGCGGCGCATTACATCTTCGGAAACCACGCGTTCCCGCTTCCGATTTCGTTCGAGGCAAACATCCAGGGGAACGTCGAAAAAGACAGCCTGGACTTCATATCCATAATCCTGGGCTAACTTAATCCAACCCCGGCGGTCGTGCGAAGTGAGATTTGTCGCATCCACATAGTTCATCGGACGGCGCGCAATCAGACGCGCCTTCAACATGGAACGCAAATTGGAAAACACCAAATCCTGAAATCGCTGTTCCGTGGGATCGTCAAACAGCAGCGACCGCAACAAATCACTCGATAGCGGACTTATGCTATGGCGCTTGAACCACGAACTTTTCCCGGACCCGGGAAGCCCGATCGCGAGAATCACTACGCCTTTAGGAACACGTGGGTTCGAAGGTTGTTCCTGAGCGGGTGCAGCGATGGGTTGCGCCGCCCCTTCTCCAGTGTCTGTATTGCCCATTGCCTCCGAATTCGCTGGAAAACTGCCGGCTCCAGCCGAATCAGGCCCGCGGCCGCCGCGGCCGCGCCCGCCACGCCCTCTGCGCCGCCTGCTTTGGCCGGGGTTGCTTATCGCCCGCCGGACTTGCGGCGCGGCTGTGGGTTGGCCAGACTCACTCGCATTTTCATTTTTCGCTTTCGGGGACCGCAATTCGTCACCGGATACGTCATGAGAATCCGCCATTTCCGCAGACGGCTTTGATTCGGCCTGCACTGGTTGCTGGTCTTCGCTACGGATCGTCCGAGAATCGTCGGCTCGTTGCTGCCTCTCCGGTGATGTGACCGCTTCGCTATCAAAGTAGGCGGGCTGCAATGGCGCCTGCGCGGGCTCGGCTTTGTTGCCATCCGGCTCTTTTTTGCGCCGCTTGATGCGGTCGCTCATCCATTTACGCATGTCTGGCTTGTAACATATTCAGGTATACGCGGGCAATCTCTGTCGCGTCGGAGGCATCAAGCCCGCCACTTTAAAACAGAAGATGGTTCGCTATGACGGCCATGGTCATAGAAGCCGTCTACAATAAGCCGTGACCGTTCCCCCAGAAATCAGCAGAGCGAAATATATCAGCCTGACCACGTTCCGCAAGAGCGGAGCGGGGGTTCGCACGGCCGTGTGGTTTGGAGAGCAGGATGGCAAGCTCTACGTCAGGACGCGCGGCGACTCAGGAAAGTGCAAGCGCATCCGCAATAATTCCTCTGTCCGCGTCGCTCCGTGCAGTATCCGAGGAAAGATTACTGGGCCGGAGTTTGCGGCGATGGCGCGTATCCTTCCTCCTGAAAGCTGGCCGAAGGCGAGTGACGCGGTGGAAGGCAAATATTGGCTGGCTCGTCTTTCCTTTCCCAACAAGAAGAATACGTATCTCGAAATTGAAGTTGCCGAATAATTTGCTCGCTGCTTTAATTCTTGTCCGGCTTTTCATTATCATCTGACTTCATGTTTTCCAAACGCACGGGCTGGGAACTCACTCCAAATCGTTTCACGGCGGCCCAGAGAGAATTACTGGCAGGCAGAATCACCTTCCTTGATCTGACAATTTCTAATCCCACAGCCGCCGGAATTGCTTATGACTCGGAAACCGTTCTGGATTCGCTACGCGATCCGCGCGCGCTGGATTATGATCCGCACCCGAAGGGATTGCTAAGCGCCCGGGAGGCCGTGGCAGCCTATTATGGAGACGATCACGGCGTCACCCTCGAGCCGGAATCCCTAGTGCTCACCACCAGCACCAGCGAAGGGTATTCGTACATTCTTCGATTATTGTGCAATCCCGGGGACGAAATTCTGGTTCCAAAGCCCAGCTATCCTTTATTTGAATTCCTGGCTGACTTGAACGACGTCAAGTTGGTTCCTTATTCGCTCATCTATGACCATGGCTGGCAGATTGATTTTCAGTCCTTGACGGAAGCGGCTACCGAAAGAACGAAAGCTGTCGTGATGGTGCACCCAAATAATCCGACAGGATCATTCGTGACTTCTTCCGAACGAAAAGGGATGAATCAATTTTGCCGCGATCGGGAACTTGCGCTCATCGTCGACGAGGTGTTTCTTGATTACGCTCACGACGGAGTTCCTCGCGAGAGCTTTGCTTCGAATGGAGACATTTTGACTTTCACTCTCGGTGGCCTGTCGAAAATTTCCGGGCTGCCGCAAATGAAACTTGCGTGGATTGCCGCAACCGGGCCATCCCAGCAGGTTCACGCTGCAATCGAGCGCTTGGAGGTCATTGCGGATACTTATCTTTCCTTGAACGCGCCGGTTCAGTTGGCCTCCGGCGTACTGCTGGCACAGCGCAAGAAAGTTCAGCCGCAATTGCTGGGGCGTGTCCGTGCAAACCTGGAAGAGTTTGATCTGCAACTGGCTGGTCAGAAGAGTTGCGCGAGACTAAGCGTGGAAGGCGGATGGTACGTGGTGTTGCGCGTCCCTGTGACGAGGTCGGATGAGGACCTTGCAGTTGATTTATTGAGGGATCAGTCGGTCCTCGTTCATCCGGGACACTTTTACGATTTCGCTACTGATGGATATTTGATTTTGAGTTTAATCACTCCGCCAACTTATTTTTGCGAAGGGGTACACCGAATTATGGGACATTTAAATTCTTAGCGCGCTTAACTATTTGCCCTGTAGAAACGGATTATTTTCCCGCTCTTCTTCAATGGTAGTCGAAGGCCCGTGGCCGGGAATTACTACGGTGTCGTCGGGCAGGGACAGAACTTTTTCGTGAATGGAGTTAATGATTTTGTCGAAAGAGCCGCCGGGCAGATCCGTTCGTCCAATGCTGCCGGCGAATAAAGTATCTCCGGCGATTAGTTTTTTTTCGGGAGCGAAATATAGACAGATGCTGCCTTCCGTATGTCCCGGAGTGTGCAGCACGTCCGCACTGAGCGATCCGGCTTTCACTGTGTCCGAGGGTCCGATTGTCTGATCAATCTTCACTTCCCCGGGCGATGCCATTCCAATCCATGTGGCCTGAAGATCGAGCAATTTGAGCAGCGCATAGTCATTTTGATTGAGCAAAATAGGAGCGCCCGTGGCCGCGCGAAGTTTCATCGCTCCGCCAACGTGATCAATATGCGCGTGGGTAATTACGATTTGCTTGACTTGCAAATGGTGCTTGCGGACGATTTCTAAAACATCTTCCACGTCATCGCCGGGATCAATGACCATAGCCTCGCGGCTGACTTCGTCTCCGATGACGGAACAGTTACATTGCAGCGGTCCAACGGGAAGGATCTCGTGGATCATGGATGTTCGACCTTCGCAAAGCCGACGCTAATGTTGCGGCACCGGCGACGGTGGCTGCTGCGGCGGCGGGGTTTGACCCGGTCTGGCAGGCGCGGATTTGCTCTGCGAAGCTTTCGTATCCTGCAACACGGAATGCGGCCCCGAGTGTCGCGAAGCGGCGATCGACAGAGTTACGGACGTCAGTATAAATATGACGGTGGACCACGTCGTCGCCCTCGCCAGCGCGGTGGTTGCGCCACGCGGCCCGAAGGCGGTTTGGCTGCCCATGCCGCCGAAAGCGGCTGCCACGTCTCCACTCTTGCCGCTTTGCAACAAGACCACAACGATCAAGAACAACGAAACCATGACGTGGATAATGGTAATAAGAACGATCATTCGCTAGAAGTATCCTTCCAAAAGAGCTTTAGTTGGTGCGGAAGGGGGGATTTG
>CAWKGT010000004.1:0-104243 GCA_963849315.1 uncultured Acidobacteriaceae bacterium
TTCGAACCCCCGGTACAGCTTTTGACCGTACAACGGTTTAGCAAACCGCCGCCTTCAGCCACTCGGCCACCTCTCCGTGCTCTAAAAATGCGGACAGTCGTCGCAGCCACACATTGTAGCAAATCGCGCCTCATCCCCACTGCCTTCAGTCCGCAAGTCGCCATAACATTGCTTTAGCTTTAATCCTCACGACCCGGCAAATTGCGTACACTAATCTTCGTTCCATACGCCCCTCGCGGAACTGGAAATCTATGCAAAAGCAATCGCAGTCCAAACGTGGAGAGCAGGAAGAGAATCCCGAATCGAAGCGCCTGACCGCTCCTCAAATATTCCACGCGGTGGAACAAAGTGCGCGCGAGGAACTTAAGCGGCCTTCGCAACTCCTCGCCTTCTCCGCCGTCGCCGGCGGAATCACGATGGGGCTCACCGGATTGGCCGTGGCCTCGGTCCGGGCCCTAATCGGTAACGGCGGTTGGCAGATTTTTGTCTCCTACTTGATCTATCCCGTGGGTTTTATCGCGGTCATTATCGGGCGGGCGCAACTGTTTACCGAGAACACCCTTTATCCAGTCGTGCTTGTGCTCGATGAGCATCGTTACTTCCTGCACACACTGCGCCTCTGGGCGATTGTTTTTAGTTGTAACGTGCTCGGCGCGGCGCTATTCGCCTTACTCGCGGTAAAGACGAGCGCCCTCAGTCCCGAAATAATGTCTCAACTCGTCAGCCTCGGAACCGAGGCCGTCAGCAGCCATACCAGCCACATATTTTGGAGCGCCGTCATCGGCGGATGGATTATCGCCCTCGTCGCCTGGGTCGTCACCGCCAGCCACTGGACCATCGGACAACTCGTTATGGTATGGCTCCTCACTTTCGTCGTGGGAGTCGGCAAATTTGCCCACTGCATCGCCACCAGCGGCGAAATTATTTCCGCAGTCTTCTCCGGCGCCTTACCCGCCGGCACCTACTTCCACTGGCTTCTGGCAGCCACCCTCGGAAATATCCTGGGAGGCGTAATAATTGTGAGCGTGCTTAACTACGGTCAAGTCAAGGAAGTATAAACATCGTCCATCCAAGGAGAACTTACATGGATCTTTCCAGCCGCGTCGCGCTTGTAACCGGCGCGTCCCAGGGTATCGGCCGCGCTTGCGCCCTGCGATTAGCGAAATCCGGCGCGACCGTAATCCTCGCCGCCCGCAGTCACGAAAAATTGAACGAACTCATGCAGGAAATAAACGCCGCCGGAGGCACATCTTCCCTCCTCGTGATAGACGTCTCCGACGAAGATCAAATCAAGGCCGCCATCCAGTCTGTCCTATCCCAACACCGCAAAGTTGACATTCTCGTTAATAACGCCGGCATTACTCGCGATCAACTCGTCATGCGCATGAAACGCGCCGATTGGGATTCTGTCCTCAACACCAATCTCACTTCCGCCTATCTCTGCATCCAGCAAGTCATCGGCTCCATGCTTAAACAGCGCTGGGGACGAATCATCAATATTACTTCCATTTTCGGCCAGACTGGCCAAGCCGGCCAGGCCAATTACTCCGCATCGAAAGCCGGACTCATAGGCTTGACCATGGCGATTGCCCGCGAGGTCGGCTCCCGCAATATCACTTGCAACGCCGTCGCCCCCGGCTTCATAGAAACTGCAATGACCGCCGGGCTGGCAGATGATTTCAAAAACGAAGCCCTCAAAATGATTCCGCTTGGCCGCATCGGAACCCCCGAAGACGTGGCCGCGGCCGTCTCCTTCCTCGCCTCCGAAAATTCTTCCTACATAACCGGACACGTCCTTAACGTGAATGGCGGAATGCTGATGGGGTAAGCACCCTCACCTACGTACGGCCAACATAGCTGGAAATATGAAGTAACAATAGGAAGACGAACGTGGAACTGACATCCGGGAACTAAGAACTTCTTAACCGGCAGCTTTCAGTTTCCAAAAGAAGTCTGCAAGTGAATGCATCAAGCCACAGCACTTTCCCTTGCAACACCATCCGGAAAAATATAGAAGTAAGAAGAAGAAGAACCGGGAACTAACATCCGGGAACTAAGAACTTCTTAACCGGCAGCTTTCAGTTTCCAAAAGAAGTCTGCAAGTGAACGCATCAAGCCACAGCACTTTCCCTTGCAACACCATCCGGAAAAATATAGAAGTAAGAAGAAGAAAAACCCGGAACTAACATCCAGGAACTATGTTTCCCCAAAAGAAGTCTGCAAGTTAATTGCATCAAGCCACAGCACTTTCCCTCGCAGCACCATCCGGAAAATATAGAAGCAAGAAGAAGAAAAACCGGGAGCTAACATCCGGGATCTAGGAACTTCTTAACCGGCAGCTCTTAGTTCGCCCAAAAGGAGCCTGTTAATTGCCTCAAGCCAAGAGCCCTTCACTCGCGCGACGCCAACTGTTCACAAATCCGGCTGATGATTGCGGTTTGCTCCGGCGTCCGCGTTAAAAATTCGAAACCATGCCGCAACCCATCCCGATATCGCACCACCGCTCGTATTTTCAGCGGATTAACCACCATCGGAAAATTCAGTTCCAACGCCACCACTTCGCCGGACTCGAGTTCCCCGGTCAGCGTCCCGCCAATTCCATCTTCCCCAAACTCGTTTGATCGCCCCCACAACGCGAACCGCTCACCTGATCGAAACACGTTCACCGCAATCCGAATATCCACCGGATAGCGCGTGAATCGCCGCAGTTGCTTCGCAGAATTATCTTGCTTGGGTTCAACTTTACTCATCAGAATCGATTCTAAAGTATTTCAGATTCAGTCTTCATGGCGATTTCGCCCGCGAACCATGCCAATAACGCGAATTGAGGGATCCCCGACTCGTGCAATGGCCGCCGGATTAGTAGAGAATAGAACTTAGAAGCGATTTCTGGCCCTCTTGCTTCTTGAATCGTTCGCCCCCAGCAAATCATCTTTCCCTATGGAGGACAATTATGGCGCATGAGCTACCCCCGCTACCATATGACTATTCGGCCCTGGAGCCGGTAATTGATACCCAGACCATGAAACTGCATCACGACATGCATCATGGCGCATACGTAAAAAATTTGAACGCCGCGCTCGAAAAACATCCGCAGCTCGCTTCCAAAAGCGCGGAAGATCTGATTCGCGACCTGAATTCCATTCCTGAAGATATTCGCGGCGCCGTTCGCAACAACGGCGGTGGCCACGTGAATCACACCATGTTTTGGAAAATCATGAAACCCAAAGGCGGCGGCGATCCCAGCGGCCCGATCGCTGAAGTCATCAATAAATCTTTCGGAAACTTCAAAGATTTTCAAACCAAGTTCAATGAAGCCGGAGTCAAACAATTCGGCAGCGGATGGGTGTGGCTGGCGGGCAAGTCCGGCGGTGAAGTGCAGATTATCAGCACGCCGAATCAAGATAGTCCCATCTCGCAAGGCCTTTTCCCAATTTTCGGCAACGACGTGTGGGAGCACGCCTATTATTTGAAATATAATAATCGCCGCCCGGAATACCTCGCTGCCTGGTGGAACGTCGTGAACTGGGACGAAGTCAACAAACGTCTCGAAACCTTCAAATCCGGCAAACTCGAACCTGAGTTAGCCGCCCGCTAAGGCCTTACCAAACCGTAGGGGCAGGTGTTATCACCTGCCCTTTTTGCTCATGTGGCGCGGGCACTCCTGCCCGCGGCGTTTGCTTTCGACTTTGACTCTGCTTTTGACTTTCCGTTGCCTTTGCCTTTGACTTTCCCTTCGATCACAGAATTAGTCCCTACCATTCGCGCCCTCCTAACTGACAATGTAATTGCTTTTCTCGGCAATCCTCCTACCCCGCCTTCCGCATCTTTAGTTCACCATGCCCCAACCCGACGTAATAATAATAGGCGCCGGTGTCGCCGGCCTTTCCGCCGCTATCGAACTGGCCCAAGCGGGACTGGCAATCTCCATCATCGAAGCCCGCAACCGCGCTGGCGGCAGGGTTTTTACCGATCCTACTGCAAAAATCCCCATCGAACTGGGAGCAGAATTCCTCCACGGCCTCGACCCTGAAATCTGGGAACCCGTGCAGCAACATAACCTCAAAATAACCGAAGTCGATGGCGATAACTGGTGCTTTCACGAGGGCAAGCTCGGGCCATGCAATTTTTTCGGCGATGTAGAAAAAATCCTAAAGAAGATGACGGACGAGCCTCCCGACCGTTCATTTCTGCGTTTTCTGGCGCGGGAGTTTCCCAATCCGAAACACGATCCAAGGCTGGAAGAAGCCAAAGCCCACGCCCGCAGTTACGTAACTGGTTTCAACGCCGCTGATCCCGGCAAGGTGAGCGTCAACTGGCTGGCGCAGGAAATGGAAGCCGAAAAACGAATTGAAGGCGATCGCGCCTTTCGAATAAGCCAGGGATATAGGGCGCTGACCGAAATCCTGCTGCGACGGTTGCAGCGTGTGAATGCGCCGGTCAATTTCAACAGCGTGGCGGAAACCATTCGATGGCGCCGTGGCCAGGTCGAAATCAGTGGACGAAAATCGGGGAAACAATTTCACCTTGCGGCTTCACATGCATTGATCACCGTCCCTCTCGGCGTCTTGCTCGCCCAGCCGCGACAAAAAGGCGCGCTTCGCTTTCACCCTTCGCTTCCTGCCTCCAAAAAAAAGGCGCTCGAAAAACTCGCCATGGGACACGTAATGCGGGTCACACTACATTTTCAAAGACGCTTCTGGGAAAATATCCAACCGCCAGACAGCAAAAAGACGCTTGCTAATCTCAGTTTTATGTTTTCCGATGACGAGTGGTTCCCCACCTGGTGGACCCAAATGCCCATAAAACTTCCTGTCATTACCGGATGGGCGCCGTTCCGTTCTGCCGATAAACTTTCCGGCCATCCTCCTAAGTTTGTTATAGAAAAAGCATTGGGAACTCTGAGCCAGTTAATGCAAGTCCCGATGAAGGATATTAGAGAGATGTTGCGGCAAGCCTATTTTCACAACTGGCAAAACGATCCTTTTTCACGCGGCGCATACAGCTACGTAAAAGTCGGCGGGAAAAACGCGCCGCGCATTCTAGGTAAGCCCGTCGATCAAACCCTGTTCTTCGCCGGCGAAGCCACCAACATCGCCGGCCACACCGGCACGGTCCACGGCGCCATCGCCAGCGGAATTCGAGCGGCCCGCGAAATTCTCCACCGCCATCCTTAGCTTTAATGTGTGTGGCCTTTGCCCCCGTGCTTTTGCCTCCGATTTTGACTCTCTGCTTTTGACTGTGTGGCGCGGGCACTCCTGCCCGCGAACCCCTAATTTCCATTTCGGTACGAAGTTTTTCAAAACCGCGCAACCATCACAGACAAAAACCAAAAAAAACATGAACATTCCCCATGCACAAGTACGAATACCGCCGCAGACTTCCTCATTATCAAAAAACAGACATCCCACTCTTCATCACTTTTCGCACGTCAAACTTCCTGATTCTGCCCGATCAGGCGCGCGGCCTTATTCTGTCCCATTGCTTGCGGGATCAGACTTGTTTGCGGCGATCGCGATGCCGGATCACGTTCACCTCCTCCTCACACCATTACGCGACAATGAAGGCTGGGTTTTCGAATTGCCGAAAATCTTGCGAGCCATCAAGGGCTCCTCCTCGAGAAACATAAATAAAATAATGAGAAGAACTGGCTCACTATGGCAGGACGAATCTTTCGACCACGTCCTAGGATCGGAAGAAAGCCTTGAGCAAAAAACCGAATACCTCCGCCAAAATCCCGTGAGAAAAGGTCTGGTTAAAAGACCAGAAGATTACCCCTATCTCTGGCTCAACCCTAGCCGCTGACTGCGCTTTTGACTGTGTGGCGCGGGCACTCCTGCCCGCGTGCTTTTCGATGGCTCACACTGAAATCGATTTTCCCGCCAAAACTGCCCGTGTCCCGCAACCCCGATTCTGCATTTCCTGTGCGCCCCCTGTGGAAATAGCAAACGTCGCAAATGTGACTCCCTCCTATAAATCCATTCCGAGAAACTAAAAGCAGTTCCAATCGCGGGTTAGCCCAACTGGAAAAAAATTCCCGGCCTCAGAACACATTTGGGCCACCCCTTTTGGAAATCCCTACCGATGCACCATAACTGGAAAGTGCTGGGGTGTATATTCGTCCTCACCTTCAACCAGCAACGCAACCGATTGAACTCGAAAATTAATCTTCCCCCCAAGGTGAAAACGACGAACCACAAGAAAAGCGATCACACGAAAGACGATTGGAAGATCTATCGCACGCGATTTCTAGTCCGCGCTAAACAACTAACCGAATATTTCGCATTTACCGACGCTCTCGGTCGAGATCATCGTGGAGAACCCGGCGACTATCTCGTCGAATCCTCGGACGGGACCTCCCGCGTCGCGCCCAAAGCAATTTTCGAGGATATATATGTGGCCATGCCGTCGTCGTACCAAAACCGGAAATTAGCCGGAAATCCGGAAATCGGGGCCACCCGAAAGAAGTCCTTTGCATACGTGACAGCTGCCTCTGCCTGACCTTGTGGAAAATCAGGACGGAAGCAGCGAATCAGGGCAGTTAATTGTTCGAGATACAATATGTAGCGATAGGCTATTGACAGGCACCATATGCGGGAGTACTGTTTGGCATCCCAGTTAAGAAATACCTTTCCAAAACGGTTCATTAAGGAGTCCCAATGGAAGATATAGCGCTCATGGTTTCGGCTTCCCTCGCCCGCCATGGATTCAACACCCGCGTCGATCATCGCCGCTTGCAGTGGTCCCGTTGGAGCCGCTGCGAGTCGAGTTTGAGCGTGCTGCTGGCTCCCAGCAAGCCCGGCGTGTTCGCTCTGGCCGAGGAGGCCAATTTTCAGGGCACTTCTGCACTGGAAGAAAAGCGGCTTCTAAATTTGTTGCAGATTTCAGAATCCGATGACCTGGGCATGGCATTGGGACGCTTGTTTTTGCCCAACTCCCCGGAGCAAAGCCGCTTCGCGAATAAACCATGCTACGTGCGTTACGCCATTATCGAAGACGCCGAGCAGCGCCACGCCAGTTGCCGCGCCCTGCGCGAATGGATGCTGTCGTCGACGGAATCAAGCAGTGAGATTCCAAACAATCTGACCGTCCACTCATTCGCAAAAAACGAAACGACGGAAGACGAGAGCACAGCGGTGCCCTTGGCCCGAACCGGGACGTAGGCGGAGCCCGGGAATTGGATGTCGCTTTTGGGTGGCGCAGCGGTTTACCGCTGCGATGAGGCAGCAACGGTCGAGAACCAATTTCTAAGGACGGAAAATATTGACCAGCAAAATTTCAGCCCCGGAGGGGCGGCAGATTACAGCCCAGCAGGTAAGTGCTAGGTAAAAGCGAATTAGGTTTCACGCGGCCCCGAAGGGGCCGCAATCATCGATCATTACAGGCCATCAGGTCATCTAATAACTACAACAATCGGGTCTAAGAAAGCCCGCCGGAGACCAGAAAGACATGCCCGAAACAGTACCCTCAACCATCCAGACTACCGCTGCCCCCAGCGCAACCGCCATCGCCAAAAAATCCCCCGGCCTGTCTTTCCGTCGCCTGTTCACTAAACCCGGCGTCTCCCCCTACGATGAGGTCGAATGGGAACTCCGTTTGGCTCAGATCACCGACGCCAAGGGCAACGTGATCTTCGAGCAAAAAGACGTGGAAACTCCAAAAGATTGGTCCATGACGGCCACGAATATCGTGGCCAGCAAATATTTGCACGGAACCGTCGGAACTCCTGACCGCGAATCTGGGGTCCGCGCGCTCATAACTCGCGTCGCCGAAACCATCCGCGATTGGGGCATGTCGCAGGGATACTTCAAGACCGCCGAAGACGGCGCCACTTTCCACGATGAACTTGCGCACATTCTTGTGCGCCAACTCGCGGCATTCAACTCGCCAGTCTGGTTCAACGTAGGATGCGATCGCATTGAGCCCAATTCGGACGCGCAAAATTGGCACTGGAATCCCGTTGCGGGACGCGTCGAATTCGGCGTCACCGGCTACAAAACTCCGCAATGCTCCGCCTGCTTCATCAACTCGGTCAAAGACTCGCTGGATTCGATTTTGACGTTGGCCAAGACCGAAGGCATGTTGTTCAAGTGGGGATCCGGCACCGGAACCAATCTCTCTTCGTTGCGATCTTCGACCGAAGGCCTGAGCGGCGGCGGAACTGCCAGCGGTCCGTTGAGCTTCATGAAAGGCTTCGATGCCTTCGCCGGCGTCATCAAATCAGGAGGCAAGACTCGCCGCGCCGCGAAGATGGTCATCCTCAACATCGAGCATCCAGACATCATTGAATTCATCGAGTGCAAGAGCAAAGAAGAAGCCAAGGCACATGCGCTAGTCGCCGCCGGATACGACGGGTCGTCACCCGACTCGGAAGCCTACTCATCCATCTTCTTCCAGAATGCCAACAACTCCGTCCGCGTCACCGACGACTTCATGTACGCCGTCATGCGCGACACCGATTTCAGCACCAAGGCCATCCGCGATGGCCGCCCGATGCACACGTTTAAGGCTAAAGATTTGCTCTACAAAATTGCCGACGCCACCTGGCGCTGCGGCGATCCCGGCATGCAATTCGATACCACCACGAATCGTTGGCACACGTCGAAAAACACCGACCGCATCAACGCCTCGAATCCCTGCTCCGAATACATGTTCCTTGACGATTCAGCCTGCAACCTCGCCAGCCTGAATCTGCTCAAGTTCGCGCCCAATGGCACCTTCGACGTGGAAGCCTATCGCCACGCCGTCGACATCCTTATTACAGCGCAGGAAATCCTGGTAGACAACGCCGGATACCCCACAGAAATGATTGGCAAGAATTCCCACGACTACCGCCCGCTAGGCCTGGGATACGCCAATCTCGGCGCCCTATTAATGGCCGCCGGTCTCCCCTACGACTCCGACGCCGGACGCGACTACGCCGCCTGCGTAACCGCCATCATGTGCGGCGAAGCCTATCTCCAATCGGCAAAAATTGCCGAACAATGCCCGGCACTGGTTCCGGCCACGGAACCAACGCAGCGCAGCCTCGCCGTGACCAATCTCGGAGAAAACGTCATGCCCGGAGGCGCTTGCCCCGGCTGGTACATCAACCGCGAGCCGTTCCTCGACGTGATCCGGATGCACCGCGCCTCCGTCAACAACATAAATAAAACCAACGTCCCCACCTCGCTCTTCGAGTCCTCCAAACAAGCCTGGGACGAAGCCCTCGCCCAAGGCGAAAAATCCGGCTACCGCAACGCCCAAGTAACAGTCCTAGCCCCCACAGGCACAATTGGGTTCATGATGGATTGCGATACTACCGGGATCGAGCCGGATCTGGCGTTGGTGAAGTACAAGAAGCTGGTCGGCGGGGGGATGATTAAGATCGTCAATCAGACCGTGCCGACGGCGCTTTTTAAACTGGGATATTCTCATGATGAGACGGACAAGATTGTCAGCTATATTGACGCCACGGGAACGATCGAGGGGGCGCCGGAGATTAAAGACGAGCATCTTGCCGTATTTGATTGCTCGTTCAAGCCTTCGAAGGGGACTCGGTCGATCCATTATTTAGGGCATTTGAAGATGATGGCGGCGGCGCAGCCGTTCATTTCCGGAGCGATTTCGAAGACAGTCAATTTGCCGGAGAATGCATCCGTCGAAGACATCATGGAGACTTATCTTCAGGCGTGGAAGCTCGGACTGAAGGCGGTCGCGGTGTATCGCGATGGATGCAAGAAGTCGCAGCCACTGTCGACTGCGGGTAGTACTACCGCGCTTAGCAGGAAAGAAGATGCGCGGGCAGGAGTGCCCGCGCCACACAGTCAAAGTCAACACGAGCAAGACGAGGCCAGTCTTACGGGGCCTCCGCGGGCGGTTCGGCACCGGTTGCCGGAAGAGCGAGCGTCCGTCACTCACAAATTCGAAGTGGGAGGCCACGAAGGCTACATCACTGTCGGGCTTTATCCCGATGGATGCCCTGGCGAAATCTTCGTCACCATGGCGAAGGAAGGGTCCACTGTCTCGGGATTGATGGACAGCTTTTCCTGCTCCATCTCACTGGCGCTGCAACATGGCGTGCCTCTGAAAATGCTCTGCGAGAAGTTCGCGCATACGCGTTTTGAGCCCAGCGGCTGGAGCAAGACTCCCGAAATCGGATACGCGAAATCGGTCATGGACTACATCTTCCGCTGGCTCCAGTTGCGCTTCCTGACCGGCCAGCAGCAGATGCTGTTCGACACGCTGCGTCCAAAGTTGTCGGGCGTCAGTTCTCAGTTCTCGGAAAGTGCGGAGCGGGCGGGATCAGTTCACGCCGCCGACGCGTTATCCAGCATGATCGATTTAGGAGATGCCCCCACATGCAGCTTCTGCGGATCGATTATGACCCGGAACGGAAGTTGCTACCGTTGCATGAGTTGCGGAAGCACGAGCGGGTGCAGTTAGGATTATGTTTTTAAAATTTGCCGCGCTGCATTCGCTCCCGACCCACCTGTCAATCCCGTGCCTGGATGCGTTCCCGATCCGCATAAGTATAAATTCTTAATCGGAGTGCGATATTTGGCCCAGCCCAGAAGTGGACGCATGGTGAAAAACTGATCGAGCGCCAACTCGCCATGGAAAATATGTCCCCCGGTAAGCCCGTAAGTTTCCTGCAAATCCTGGGGGGTAATGATCTGCCGGTGCAAAATCAATTTGGGCAAATTGGGAGCATAGTCCGCGATGGTTTTAACCACGGCATCACCCAGGGCGGCGCGTTGGCCTTCCCAATCGCCATCTCTCAGTTTCAACGGCGCATATTGCATATAGATCGACATTACATGCCGACCGGGCGGAGCGAGCGAAGCGTCGGTCAACGATGGAATCGCAATTTCGAGGTAAGGCTGCTTTGAAAAATTGCCGTACTTGGATTCGTCGAAAGCGCGTTCCAGATAATCGATTTCTGGCCCTATCTGAATTCGACTCCGCAACGGGCGATCGTCGGTAAGCGCCGTGAATGCCGGCAATGCCGACAGTGCGAGATTTATTTTGGCGACTGTGCCCGTCATGCGGTAGTGCTGAATTTTCAAGGCGAAGTCTGGCGACAAATAGACAGGATCAATAAATTTCAACAGCGTTCGTTTTGGGTCTGCATTCGAAATCACCGCTTTCGCCGGAATTTCTTCGCCGCCTGAAAGCACAACTGCGGTAGCGACCTCTTCCTTTATTCGGATGCCGGCGACTTCCGCATCGCAACGAATCTCGGCACCCGCCTTTGTGGCAGCCGCGGCCATCGCTTGCGTAACGGAGCCAATTCCGCCGACTGCGAAATGCGAGAGTCCCGCGGGGTGCGGATCTCCAGCCGCACGCAACAGCAGCATAAGAGCGCTACCCGCGGACCGCGGCCCTAGGGCGGTACCGAAAATACCGCGCGTCGCGATCGTCGCGCGCAGAAGTTCGGTATCGAAATATTCCGCGACGACATCCGCTATTGCGGACGGCCCCCACCGCAGCAGCCGATACATATCTTTCTTGCCCAATCCGCGAATCGCGCGGCCGGTTTTGAGCATGTGCCACAGGTCGCCGCGCGAGGGATCGTCAATATCCGGCGGCACCATGGATAAAGCATCGCCGATAACGGCGCTCATCTTCGCGAGCGAGGCCTGAAAATCGGCGTATCTCACTGCATCTTTCGCCGAAAGGTTACTAATCCCCGCCGCTGATTGTTGTTGATCTTTATATAGAGTCAGCGGCGGTGCATCGGGCGCCAGCGAAGTCACCGCGATTTCTGGCCTAATGAATTTCACGCCATGCTGCTGCAACTGCATGTCGCGAATAATTTGCGGAAGGATTGGTCCAGCGGAATGCGCCAGGGTTGAACAGCGAAATCCCGGATGGAATTCCTCGGTAATGGCGCAACCACCGGGCTGCGCACGCCTTTCCAGGACCAAGGGTTTGTAACCGGCTTTTGCCAGATAGAAAGCGCAGACCAAACCGTTATGACCGCCGCCGATGATCACTACGTCGCGAGTGGCGGGCATGACTTATGCCGCTCCCTTGAAGTCTTTCAAGATTTCGAGCGCGGCAAGACGTCCGGGAGCGCCCATAATTCCGCCTCCGGGATGGGTAGCCGATCCGCAAAGATAGAGATTTTTTATTGGCGTCCGAAACTGCGCGTAGCCGGGCACGGGCCGCAAAAAAAATAATTGTTCCAGGGAAAGTTCCCCCTGAAAAATATTGCCTTCCGTGAGACCGAATTCGCGTTCGAGGTCGAGCGGGGTCAGCACCTGCTGATGCAAAATAATATTCTTGATGTTGGGCGCGTATTCGGAAATTGTGTCGATCACACTCTGTCCAAATGCCGTTTTCTCATCATCCCAATTTAGCCCGGCACGCAGCTTGTAGGGCGCATATTGCACGAAACACGACATCACATGCTTTCCCGGCGGCGCAACTGAGGGATCGGTGAGTGAGGGAATAACGATGTCAATATAAGGATGCCGCGAATAGTTGCCATACTTGGCGTCGTCGTAGGCGCGTTCCATATATTCGACGCTGGGTGAAATCGAGATCGCGCCGCGCAGATGCGCCCCCGCGCCGGGCATGCATTTGAAGTTCGGCAACGCATCCAGAGCAAGATTAACTTTTGCAGAGGAGCCGCGAAATTTATAGCGGTGAACTTCCTGCAGAAAATCTTCCGGCAAATGTTCTTTGCCAATAAACTTCACGAAGGTTTGCCGCGGATCTACGCTGGAAGACACGATGTCCGCAAAAAGCTCGTCGCCACTTGAAAGCGCGACGCCCTTGGCTTTCCCGTCTTTCACGATGATTTCAGCGATTCCGGCCTGCGTTCGAATTTCCGCGCCCGCTTCGAGCGCAGCCCCGGCTATGGCGTTCGAGATTGCGCCTGTGCCTCCGCGGGCAAATCCCCAGGACCGAAACGCGCCGTCAATTTCTCCCATGTAGTGGTGCAATAGCACGTACGCAGTTCCGGGCGAGCGCACGCCAAGAAATGTGCCGATGATTCCAGACGCCGACATCGTCGCTTTGAGCACATCGGTCTCGAACCACTGATCGAGAAAATCAATCGCGCTCATCGTCATCAGTTGAACCTGGTTGTATTTGTCCTCTATATTCAAACCCTCGAAGCGGCGGCCAAGAAAAAGTAATTTCACTAATTCCGTGGGATTCAAAGTCGCGGGGTCAGGAGGCACCATGCTCAAAATAGGCTTCACGAAACGGCACATTGCCTGCATCGCTTTGCCGAATTCGTCATAAGCTTCGGCGTCGAGCTTCGAGTGGCGGGCGATTTCGCGATGAGTTCGGCCGTGATCGTTTACACGCCACAAATAATCGCCGTTCGGCATCGGGGTAAATGTGCCGTCCAAGGGGAGAATCTCAAGTCCGTGGCGCGGCAGATCGAGATCGCGAATAATTTCCGGGCGCAATAGCGAAACGACGTAAGAGCACACGCTGAACTTGAATCCGGGAAATATTTCTTCGGTCACGGCCGCCCCGCCGACGATGTGCCGGCGTTCGAGAACCAGCACTTTTTTGCCGGCACGCGCCAGATAAGCCGCATTGACCAGGCCATTATGGCCGCCGCCGATTACAATAACGTCGTATTTGGAGTTAGCCGGCATAACGTTTGCAGAGTAACGCGAGAATTCCACATTCTACTGGCAAGGCTTCAAACTTAGTCAACGAAGAGACGAACAACTTAAAGGGAGACGATCTTGCCCGCGGAAACTGCTCTTCACGAACGCACCTTCGCGCTGTGCCAGAGTCTCAACTATCGCGAGTGGTCCGGCTACTATGCGGTCAGCGCCTACGAAGTTCACCACGAGCACGAATACAATGCCATTCGCAATGCCGCGGCTTTGATCGATATCACTCCGCTATACAAATATATTGTGTCGGGCCGCGATGCCACGAAGCTGGTCAACCGCGTGATCACGCGTGACATCGCAAAGGTTCAGACCGGTCAGGTGATTTATTGCTGCTGGTGCGATCAGCAGGGAAAAGTGATTGACGATGGCACGATCACCCGCCTCGATGAAAATAAATACCGCTGGACCGCCGCCGATCCCAGTCTGCGTTGGTTTCGGCAATGCGGTTCGAACATGGATGTACAAATCGAAGATATCTCAGAGAAGATCGCTGCGTTGGCGTTGCAGGGCCCGACATCCGGCCGCCTGCTGGCATCCGTGGCCGAAGCGGATATTACCAATCTGAAATATTTCCGCATGACATCCGGAATGATTGCCGGAGTCGACGTGGATATTTCGCGCACGGGGTACACGGGAGATTTAGGGTATGAAATCTGGATCGCCTGGGATGACGCCATCAAAGTTTGGGACTCTCTCATGTTGGCCGGAAAGCGTTTCGATATCCATGCCGCCGGGATGCTTGCCCTCGATGTAGCACGAATCGAAGCTGGGCTTCTGCTGATCGAGGTCGATTACAGCAGCAGCAAAAGGGCGTTGATTGAATCGCAACAATATTCCCCTTATGAATTAGGTTTCGGGCGAATGGTGCACTTCGAAAAAGAAAACTTTATTGGACGTTCAGCTCTGCTGGCGGACAAAAAGCGCGGCGTTGCCCGGCAATTCGTAGGACTCGAAGTCGATTGGATAGAAGTCGAAAAGCGCTACGAAACATTTGGACTCACTCCGGTTGCACCCGCGCAGGCGTCGCGAGTGCCGGTGCCGGTATTCGTTCGCGGCAAACAGATTGGCAAAGCAACTTCGACGACCTGGTCGCCGCTGTTGAAAAAGATGATTGCGCTGGCCAGCGTAGAAACCGCACACTCTGCGGCCGGAACGCGGATAGAAATGGAAATCACGATCGAAGGCGTGCGTCAAAAAGTCCCCGCCACCATAGTTAAATTGCCATTCTTCAATCCCGCAAGAAAGACGGCTATTCCTGCTTAGAAGGCCCGCCCAAGCGGACCTTGGACGGGACAACTCCGTCGCTAATCGCCTCCGATGTTGAACCTCATCCCGGCCCGGAAATTTATTCCGAGCGCAGGATATCCGGTCACCTCTTCATAAAATTTGTTGGTGAGATTGTCGATATTCAGATACGCGGTCATGTGCGAATTGATGGCATACCATCCTCCCGTATCCACCCGAACATATCCCGGACTGTGATCAATGCCGAATCCATCGAAATCCGAATCCAACCGCCGCCCCACGAAACTGCCTCCGACATTCGCTCCCCATCGCTGCCCGAGATATGTAAGCAGAACGGTCGCAGAGTGCTTGGGACGCCTGAGCAACGGTTGCCCGGTAGCCAAGAGAGGGTCACAGAAATTCACCGGCGTACAGAGAGGCGCCTGAAGAATTTGCGTGGACGTATAAGTGTAGGCCGTGTTCAAAGACAGCCGCGACCAGATCTTGCCATTGAATTCAACCTCCGCACCTTGCGCAAAGGATTTATCAATGTTGATGTACTGCGTGAGGAATGTGGTTGAGTTGGTAGCCCCGTCAATCAAGTTATGAAACTGATTGTTGAAGTAGGTTGCGGTGAGAGCAAATTTATTGGCGAATAAGTTTTGCTGCACTCCCGCCTCGAGGGAACGGTTTTTTTCCGGCTGCAAATTCAGGTTTGGAATGCTGAAAGGAGGTCCCGCAAAAGTTTCTTCCAGACGCGGCTCCTTGAATCCAGTGGCGTAAGTGAATCGCAGCCGCGTACCAGAAAATATCTCGCCACCACGCAACGCGAGAAAAGTTACCGCGACTCTGGGCACGCCATCGTTGCCGAATGCGCTGTTATGCACGAACCGGGCGCCCGCGATGATAGATAGCCTACCCAGATTGAATATTTGCTGTCCGTATACATCGTCCTCCTGGCGATGGCCCGGGCTGGGCGCGGCAATGCTTCCAACATCGCCATTCTCGACTTCGAAGCGGTACCCGAGCGTGGTATGCGTCCAACTCCTTTCGGAATCGTCCCCTTGATATTCGAATCCCGCGCGATTGATGTGCGCAATGTCGTCATATACAAAGTTGATGTCGCCGAAAGTTGGCGAGATGCGGCCGGCCGTCGGCTGAGGATCGACGTTGTTGGTTCGATAACGATATTCGAATCCCGTGAACTGATGTTGCCATCCCGTCGGAGCGTTGATCGTGAGCGTGAGACTCCCTAACAGATCATTCAGCCGCGCGTACTCGAACTGGTCGGGCGGAATGGTGAGGCCGCCGTTGAAATTCCATTCATCCGAAACGCCGCTGCGGCTGTTGGAATGGCGAAGCCGCAGCCGCAAAGACGCTTCGTCATTCAATTGCACTCCAATATTCCCGCCTTGCAGCGAATCGGAATAATCATTGTTGACGCCTTGACCGCTGGTATTGAATTCATTGCCAAAAATGTTGTAGTCGAAAATTCCGCGCGCGCCCGATAGCGAAGCGTAACCGTGGGCGGTCGAAAAGTTTCCGCCGTCGGCGCCGAAACGCAGCTCGGGTGTTTCGGTGCTGCCAGTGCGGGTCGTTACCTGTATCACGCTGGTCATCGCATCTGAGCCGTACAAAGTGCTTTGCGCGCCGCGCATAAACTCGAGGGAATCGGCTTCAGTCAAGGGAAGCGTGCCAAAGTCAAAAGTTCCGCCGGGCTCGTTGACGGTCACGCCGTCGACGATCACTTTGTTGTAATTCGAATTGCCACCTTGAACGAACAGCGACGAAAGGCCGCCTCTTTGTCCCGCAGTGGTGATAATCGCGCCCGGAAGAAAGCGCAGAGCGTCATTGGCGGCAACCGGGTTCAGGGTTTGTAACTCTCCCGCGTTCAGCGTTTCGACCACAGCGCCGGAAGATTCGACTGGAACCGGAGTTCGGGTCGCAGTGACCACCACGGTTTCCGCAGCCGGTGCGAGTTTCAGTTGCACGGTAGCGACGTCTGGAGGCAAGAAAGGCAAATCTCCAGCAGCGGGAGCGAATCCCGGGGCGAGAATGCGAATCCGATAGGGCTCCGAATTAACATTCTTGAAGACGGCGATGCCATCGGCAGCGGTCGTCGCCACGGCCGGCGTAGCGCTGTTCTGCGGAAATAATTCGATGACGGCGCCGGATACCACGGCGGAATTGGGATCTACGACTTTGACCTTGAAATCAGCGGCCGATGCGACGGCGGAAACAATAATGCAGCAAGCGAATATTCGAAACAACCGCATACACTCCTCCTTTATCACGCGAAAGGGGTTGGTGGTGGCGGTTCGCGCCGGTCTCCTGGCTTCGCGAGTGAGGACACTGTGTTGCTCCATCAATGTCCGGAAGCACAACCGCCCTTCCCGAAGTGTTCCTCAGTGGACGGCCGCAAGTTTCCTCGCTTAC
Source organism: uncultured Acidobacteriaceae bacterium (assembly GCA_963849315.1). Lineage (GTDB taxonomy): Bacteria > Acidobacteriota > Terriglobia > Terriglobales > Acidobacteriaceae > PALSA-188. The sequence goes on from CAWKGT010000004.1 coordinate 17,289, forward strand.
AGTTGCGCGGCAGCGCGGGATTTACACCCGCTTCCCAATCTCGTCGCATGACGAGAGCGCGCGAACCAAAAATGTAGGTGGAGTGAAATGTACTTTGGGGACTGAGCGGAAGTCAATTCCAGTTTTTCAAAAACCTCATGGCTCGTCTTTTGCGCCCAGCATCTTATCGGCTAATGATAAGTAATAGTCCATGCGGGATGAGGTGGGAATGTCATGGTGATCGTCGAGGGGAATCAAGCGCGGGCCTTCATCTCTAGCCTCGGGATTCTTAGGCGAAAGAATTTTGACCAGCTTCTTCTTGCGCGAAGGGCTCATTGACAATATTTATTGTATTGCATCGAACAATGCGTCTCCAGGAAATTGGTAACCAGTTTTATTCATTAGTTCATGCCCGGGGGCGAATCTGTTCCGGCTGTAATCGGCGGCGTACAATGCTGCGATGATAGAAAAAGAGTTGATGGACATTCTCGTGTGCCCGGTGTGCAAGAAGCCACTGACCGAAAAGGCTGATGGGACCAGCCTGAAATGTGCGGAATGCAGACGCGTGTATCCGGTTCGCGACGATATTCCAATTATGCTGGTGGATGAGGCCACCATCGACCCCTCCTAGCAACGCCGCTATCGCTTATTGCGCGACTGTACTTTATCCATGCGACAAATTCACCGAGTGGCAATTCTTGGGGCGGGCACCATGGGCGCGCGAATCGCCGCGCAGTTCGCCAATGCCGGCATACCCAGTTACTTGCTGGATATGGCTTCTTCCGGCGCCGGCCGCAACGCCGTTGCCCACGCGGGGCTTGAATCGGCAATAAAGTCCAAGCCCGCGGCTTTTATGGAAACTTCTCTGGCCCGGTTGGTCACCGTAGGAAATTTTGACGACGATCTGGGCCGCCTCGCGGATGTCGATTGGATTATTGAAGCCATCGTCGAAAATCTCGACATCAAGCGCGCCCTGCTAAGGAAAGTCGAAGCAGTACGCAAACCAGGAACGATCGTGACTTCCAACACCAGCGGTCTGCCGGTGGGCAAAATTGCGGAAGGATTTTCGGAGGACTTCCGCCGCTATTGGTTCGGCACTCATTTCTTTAATCCGCCCCGCTACATGCGGCTGCTCGAAATCATTCCCACGCCCGATACCGATAGCTGCTGCGTGGATGCGGTGACGGCGTTCGCAGACTTGCATCTCGGCAAAGGGATTGTCTTCGCCAAAGACACGCCCAATTTCATCGCCAACAGAATCGGCACTTTTTCTGTCCTGAACGTAATGCGCGTTATGCAACAGATGGATCTTTCCATCGAGGAAGTTGACGCTCTCACAGGTCAGATTTTAGGCTGGCCGAAGTCCGCCACGTTCCGCACTATCGATTTAGTGGGAGTCGACATTCTCGCCCACGTCGCGCGCACCATGACAGAGCACGTTCGCGACGAGCGTAGCGATCTCAAGCTGCCCGAGTTTCTCCAGCAGATGCTGCAACGAAAATGGCTTGGAGATAAAACGAAGGGTGGATTTTATAAAAAGCAGAAGTCTTCTGGCGAAAAACCTGGCGAAAAAGAAGATGAGCGGCTGGCGCTGGATTGGAAGTCTCTGGAATATCGCCCGCGTCAAAAAGCAAAATTCGCATCCCTCGAAATGGCGAAGAACGTGGAGGCTGTCGCCCCCCGCCTGCGAATGTTGTTAGGCCTCAGCGACGGCAGCGTGCCGGCGAAGCCGGATAAAGCGGGTCAATTTCTGTGGGCAGTCCTCTCCGATCTCTGGAATTATTGCGCCAACCGCGTTCCTGAAATTTCAGGCTCCGTCCCCCCAATCGATCGCGCCATGCGACTGGGCTTCAACTGGGAACTGGGCCCGTTCGAGCTATGGGACGCCGCGGGGGTTGAGCAGACCGTCGCGCGCATGACAGCTGAAAGCAGCCCGGTCGCGGCCAATGTCGAGAAGTTACTTTCTTCGGGCAGCAAATCATGGTATTCCGGCAATCCAAATACCACCTCGCGCCGTTCATATTTCGATCTCGGTTCCTCAGCCTACGCCCCTGTTGAAATTCCCGCAGGCGTATGGTCGGTGGAAATCGCTAAAAAATCCAAAAGCGTAGTCAAGAAAAACTCCGGCGCATCCCTCGTCGATATCGGGGACGGTATCGGCTGCATTGAATTCCACTCCAAGATGAACTCTATCGGCACCGATATCGTTCAACTGATTACGCAAACCTTGAAAAGCAGTGCGGGAGATAACTTCGAAGCCTTCGTAATCGCCAATGACGCGATAAATTTCTCAGTCGGCGCGAATCTGATGTTGCTGCTGATGTCCATTCAGGAAGAAGAATGGGACGACGTTGATCTTGCCATACGCAGCTTTCAGGGCATGACCCAGGCCATTAAGTTCTCCCCAAAGCCGGTAGTGGTCGCGCCTTTCGGACTGACGCTCGGGGGAGGAGCGGAAATCTCACTGCATGCTTCTTCGCTGCAACCACACGCCGAACTTTATATGGGGCTAGTCGAAGTAGGCGTCGGCCTTCTTCCCGGCGCTGGAGGCGGTAAAGAGATGCTGCTGCGCGCAGTGGATAGTGCAACCTCGATTCGCAGCGGCGGGCGCGGTGAGTCCGTCGAGATGATGGAAGCGATAAAAAAAGCCTTCGAAACCATTGCCATGGCGAAGGTCGCTACGTCCGCTCACGAAGCCCGGGGCCTCGGATTTCTTCGCCCATCCGACTCTATAACCATGAATCGCGATCGTCTGCTTTCTGACGCGAAAGCGCGCGCCCTGGAATTAGTTCGCTCCGGGTACGAACCGCCGCAACCGCGGACCGATATCCCCGCTCCCGGAGAAAACATTTTGGCCGCCCTCAAGCTGGGCGTGCACCTGATGCGGCAAGGCGACTACATCAGCGATCACGAAGTAAAAATTGCCACCAAAGTCGCCGAAGTTTTATGTGGAGGAGCAGTTTCTCCCGGAACTGCGGTGAGCGAGCAATACATTTTGGATTTGGAGCGCGAAGCGTTCAAGTCCCTCTGCGGCGAAAAAAAGACCCAGGAACGAATCCAATACACCTTAAAGACCGGGAAGACTCTGCGCAATTAATTTCCTGACCTAGCCACTGCCGAGTCCTCTGCGACAGAAGTTGCCGCACGGAAACGAGAAAATGGAAGCACATTACAGGACATCATATGATGCTACAATCGGTGGCGTGAGGTTTATATGAGAACAACGGTCGCGCTGGACGACGAATTGGTACAGAGGGCGCAGGAGTTCACCGGAGTAAAAGAAAAAACGGCATTGCTTCGTGAAGCGCTCAAAGCCCTTATCGAGCGCGAAAGCGCTCGCAGATTGGCATTCTTGGGTGGAACTATGGGTGGATTGAAAAAGATTTCCCGACGCCGGGCGAACCTCGCTTGATTCTCGCGGATACGTCCATTTGGATTGATCATTTTCGTTTCGGAACCAGGGAAATGGGCAGATTGCTGAACGAGGCACAGATTGCGACTCACCCCTTCGTCATTGCGGAACTTGCCCTTGGGTCATTGCGGGAGCGTACCAAGACGCTTGCACTGCTGGATCTTCTGCCTCAAGCTCGCGTGGCCCGGATAAGCGAAGTGCGGCTGATGATTGAGACGCGCCGCTTGTATACCCTCGGCATCGGCCTGATCGACGCGCATCTGATAGCCTCTGTTTTTATCAATCCGCCTGCGCTGCTATGGACGAGGGATAAGAAGCTACGAAAAGCTGCGGAGGGTCTTGGGATCCACGCTGCATTGGCGTAGCCGATTTCGTGTCAGTGAGTTTGAATGCCTGAAACATCACAAGTACACAATTGAAATTGCCACCCTTCGCAACGGGCGCGAAGGATCGGGCAGGCCCCCAGGTTCAAGTCCTGACTGGAAGTGCTTCCGTGTACACTGCGGTGTTGCAGTCCTTGAAGAAAGGAATTGAGTAGTGCCAAAGGCGAAGGAGTTTACGGTAACGATCGCAGACAAGCCCGGCGCGCTGGGGAAGTGCTTTCTGGCTCTGGCGGAGGGGGGCGTGAACCTCCTGGCATTTCAATCTTATGTAGAAGGTGGCGAGAGCCTGGCCCGATTCATTGTGGATGACACGGCGACCGCGAATGGGGTGCTGGGCAGCCTGCGCATGATCTTTGAGGAAACTGCCGTCGCGGTTGTGAGGCTGCCGCACACTCCGGGTCAGTTGGGCCGCGCGGCCGAGCGACTTGGCACGGAGCAGATCAACATTGATTACAGCTATTGCGGATTTGACCCGGAGTCAACGCTGATATTGCTGGTCTTCGGAGTGGACAAATTGACTAAGGCGGCCGCCTTGCTGGACGAGTTGGCGGCCGAGAGTCAGCAAGAGTAGCTGGACACTTCAATTCCGCAGAGTAGGAGCCGGGCATAGGGCAAGGCGCCTACAATTGGCCACATGCGGCTGCCACTCTGGCTAAAAATTCTGTGGACCGTATTTGTGATTGTGTGGGCGCCGGTTTACTGGCGTCAGTATGGAGCGCAAAATTTTCTCTACTTTTGCGATCTCGGAAATTTCTTTATTGCGGCCGCTTTATGGCTGGAAAGTCCTTTGCTTTTTTCCTGGCAGGCCTCGGGACTTCTGGTCTTTCAGAGCCTGTATTCGGTTGATCTGACTGGAGCGGCATTGTTACATAGACATTTAATCGGAGGCACGGAATATATTTTCGATCCGCGCGTTTCCCTGTTTGTCAGGATGCTGGGGCTCTATCACATCGTTACACCGCTGATATTGCTCTGGGGGATTTATCGCCTGGGCTATGACGGACGCGGATGGAAATATCAGACGCTCATCACTTGCGTAGTGATACCGATAAATTATTTCTGGCGTCCGCAGTGCGATGTCAATTGGGCGCGTGGGCTCTTTTTGCACGAGCAGCATCTGGTGCCGGGACTGGTCTATCTGACGGCATATTTGATTTTGGTTCCGCTAGTTGTGTACTGGCCTACGCATTTGATGTTGCAACGGTGGGCGCGTCGAAGACGGGGCGTGTTTTAGCTTCGCTCAACTGGACAGCCGAGGGCGGCTATCCTACGCGCAAATCGGCGGAGGCGCGGCTTCCGAAGCGTGCAAATTGCGCTCATCGACGGAAGTTGGGGCTAGGCCGCTTAAAACCACCAAAAACGCCGCTTCCCGAATTACCAGCGTAACTTGAAGGCACCCCACTTCAGTACCTACGATTGCAGGTATGAATTACCAAGCCCTCCTATTTTGCCCTGATGAAAAGACGGCCCGCGTTGTCACCCAAGTGCTGGCTGAACTGGAGTTTAGCGTCGAACTGAGCAATGAGCCATTCGCCACGGTGAAAAAGCTGATGGCAAAACCCTACGACGCCATTGTGGTCGACTGCGACAACGAACAAAACGCAGCATTGCTATTTAAGAGCGCTCGCAATTCTACTTCGAACCAGACCTCGCTCGCAGTCGCCGTGGTGGACGGTCAAGCAGGCGTAGCCAAGGCTTTTAGAATCGGCGCGAATCTGGTATTGACCAAGCCGGTCAACGTTGAACAGTCAAAAGGCACGCTGAGAGTTGCACGCGGATTGCTGCGGAAAGCCGACGCCGGCAAAACCAGTGCCGCGTCATTGTCGCCGCTCGCAGCGGGAACGGCCTCCGTTCCATTTGCCGCGGCTTCCACTTCATTTGACAGAATTACGCCGCCTGCAATGCAACGAACCACATCTCCGGCATCATTCCGCGCCGGCAGTGCGAGCATAGCTGCAATCCCAGTAGCGGCCGCATCCAGTGAATCAATCGAAAAGGATCAGGACCCGACGCCGCAACTGGATGCAACCGAGGCTGCATTTTTACAATCAATTCCAGAACCGGCCGCCACCCATCCAGTGCAAGCCCCGGAAGAGTCTCCGTGGCTACAGTTATCCAAGCCCGCGGGGGACAGCAAAGAAGTGGCATCGCCCAGAAATTCTACACAGTTTGAATCTCCCCGCATTTTTTCGCCCGGTACAAGCCGCATCGGCGCCAGTTCCTCAGCCGGCTTTGGCGCCGCCGTAGCTCCCGCCAAAGAAAAACCCCTTGCCGATGCGAATTCAGTAAAGACTGCTGAATTCGAAACCGATCCAAGCTCGCTCAAAGCGCCGAAGGACTCCACGCAACAGCACGAAGATGTCAAGGACGCGCCCTCGTTTGCCGCGTCAGGGCAAGAAACGAAAACCAGCAAATTACCCCTCGTTGTAGCGCTAGTCGTAATTGCCCTGGCAGGGGGATATTTCGGTTGGAGCAAGTTGCAAGTCAGAGCCGTGCCCGCTCCCGCGCAAATTCAGGCCCCAATCGCTCAAACTCAGCTTCCAGCGCCCACGCCCGTCGTGCCAGAGCCGGAGGCCAGTCAACCGGTCGAAGACATTGCGTCAAAGCCGCCGCAACATTTACCCCAGTTGAATCAAAATCCGGCGGCCGAGAGTCACGCGACATCAAGCGGAAAATCCAGCGCCGACCGAATAGTCGTATTTGAAGGCAAAGGATCCGATACCGGAGCGGACGCAAAACCTATTTCCGTCAGGGAAATTCGTGAACCCGTGGTCATAAAAACCGCAGCCCCATCCGGGGTTCAACCAACCATGGCCCCGCCACAAATTCAGGCTGGTTCCGACTCAGGCAGCCAAACCATTGCGGGATTAATAGCCGTGAATGCCGCGCCGATGCCGACGCATGGTTCAGACCTGCGAGTGTCGCATGGGATCAGCGAAGGCGTGCTGGTAAAAAAAGTTAACCCGGTTTATCCCAGTCAGGCCTTGCAGTTGCGACGAGAGGGTGTTGTAAAAATACTTGCCAGCATCACAAAAACTGGATCGATCGCGAGCGCGAAATTGCTTGCCGGAGATCCTATTCTCGGAGCCGCCGCGGTGACTGCGGTGAAACAGTGGAAGTATCAGCCCTACACTCTCAACGGCGAGCCAATTCAAGTGGAAACGCAAATCTCGGTAAGCTTCAAACTGCCCTGACCAGGTTAACTTCCAAAAGTCAAAAGATGCGAGGACGCGCTCCTCGCATTTTCTTTGCCCGAACCGCCTAGCCTTGGGCGGCCTCGTCCTGGGGTTTTGGCCGGAAAGCGAGAAACGCCGCGATATAATTAAGGACTACCCACTTCGAATTTCGCCCGCCGTGCGGGCTCCGAATGCCATGGATTTCAAACTAGTGAGCGACTACAAACCGCAGGGAGATCAGGGGACGGCCATCGCCAGTCTGACCCGGGGTGTGTACGACCGCGATCAACACCAGGTCTTACTTGGCGTAACCGGTTCTGGCAAGACCTACACAATGGCTAAGGTGATTGAAGAGGTCAACCGTCCCGCCATCGTTATGGCCCACAACAAAACTCTGGCCGCCCAGCTCTACCACGAATTCAAGAGCTTCTTCCCGCACAACGCTGTGGAATATTTTGTATCGTATTACGACTATTACCAGCCGGAGGCTTATGTTCCCGCCGCCGATTTGTACATTGAGAAGGAAGCCACGATAAACGATGAGCTGGATAAGCTCAGGCTTTCTGCTACGCGGTCGTTGTTTGAGCGGCGCGATGTCTTGATTGTTTCCTCAGTTAGTTGCATTTATGGATTGGGATCGCCAGAGGCTTATTACGGAATGCTTTTGTTTTTGGAGAAGGGGCAAAAGATTAAGCGGGAGGATATTACACGCAAGCTGGTTGAAATTCTTTACGAGCGTACGGACGGCGATTTCCGCCGCGGGACATTTCGCGTTCGCGGCGATGTGATTGAAATTTTTCCGACTTACGACGACATGGCTTACCGGGTTGAGCTCTGGGGAGATGAGATTGAATCGCTAGGGCAGATAGATCCCCTGTTTGGGACGGTCAAGCAGAAGTATATGCGGCTGCCGATTTATCCTAAGACGCATTATGTGATGAAGCCCGAGACTAAGGCGACGGCGGCGCAGTCCATTCGCGAAGAGCTGCTTTGGTGGGAAGCTGAACTCGAGAAGCAGGGACACGTCGTCGAGGCGCAGCGGGTGCATCAGCGGACGATGTATGACCTGGAAATGATCAAGTCCATGGGATATTGCCACGGCATTGAAAATTATTCGCGGCATTTTACGGGACGCATGCCGGGCGAGCCGCCTCCTTCGCTGCTGGATTACTTTCCGCGCGACTACCTGATGTTCATTGATGAATCTCATCAGACCGTTCCGCAACTCCATGGCATGTATCACGGCGACCGGTCTCGAAAAGAAATTTTGGTTGAGTATGGATTTCGGTTGCCGTCGGCGCTGGATAATCGTCCGCTGACGTTTGAAGAATTTGAGAATCGTATGGGGCAGATGATCTATGTGTCGGCCACGCCCGGACCATATGAGTTGACAAAATCCGCGGGCGTAGTTGTGGAGCAGATTATTCGTCCCACTGGCTTGGTCGATCCTCCGGTTGAGATTCGTCCAGTGAAGGGCCAGATTGACGACCTGCTGCACGAGATTCGCGGTCGCGTCGCGCGCGGCGAGCGCGTTCTGGTTACGACGCTCACCAAGCGCATGGCCGAGGACCTCGCCGAATACTACGGCGAAGTGGGAGTCAAGTGCCGCTATCTTCATTCGGAAATTGAAACGCTTGAGCGGGTGAAAATTTTGCGGGATCTGCGTAAAGGCGAGTTCGATGTGCTGATCGGAATCAACCTGCTGCGCGAGGGCCTCGACCTGCCAGAAGTTTCCCTGGTTGCGATTCTGGACGCCGATAAAGAGGGATTTCTGCGCTCCGCCGGATCGTTAATTCAAACCATCGGGCGTTGTGCCCGCAACCTTAACGGACGCGCCCTGCTCTACGCCGACCGCATGACGGACTCGATGAAAAAAGCGCTGAACGAAACCGACCGACGCCGAGCAATTCAGGAAGCCTATAACGAAGCGAATGGAATCACGCCAGAATCCATCATTCGCCCGCTAGATATGACGCTGGTAAAAATCCTCGAAGCCGACTACGCCGACCTCACCGCCAGCGAGACCGAAGGGATCCCGGAATTCCAGACGCAGGAAGAATTAAACGTCTACATCGGCAAACTGGAAAGCGACATGCGCGAAGCCGCCAAACGCTTCGAATTCGAGAAAGCGGCGAAGCTGAGGGACACGATTAAAGAGCTAAGAACAAAAGAATTTCTGTTTGCCTAAGCCTGCCGGCGGCCGGCCCGCTACCCGACGGGGCATGTCGGAACAGGGCTGGGCCTAATGTCTTCCACGGTAGAGCTTCGTTCCTAAAACTTTCCCGTATCGCTCAAAGTCTTTGTCGGTGGTAAAAATCTGCCATTCCCGGCGATGGGCCGCTGCACAGATGAGAAAATCGATTGTCGAACCAGCGATTCCGCGGCTGCGACAGTGGTTGTGCATGCGCGCCGCCTCCTCGTAATCTTTCGTCTCCAACTTAGGATCATCAAAGGCGCGCAAATAATCTCGCAGCCTACGAAACTGCCCTTCCTCGCGAATTCCCGAGAGCAACTCCTGGCGGATAACGCCTATAATCTGCGCCCGACCATCGCGGATCAATTCTTGCAAAGAGTCCGTTACGATTCGTTCCGGGGTGCTCAATTGGGAGGACTTGCGCCGAAGTGCCAGCGACCATACTGGCGTGTCCACCAGCACAGTCATGGATGCTGCCGACGGCGCCCGGCTTTGTAGTTATAAGCCGGATCAAACTCGAAGCCGCCAAATGCTTTTAGAATTCGCACCTGCTTGCGCCTCTGAATGTATTCCGCAAGAGCCGCCGTTACGGCAGATTTCTTGGTCTTGTGATTCCCAGCGCGCCGCGCCTCTTCAATCAGCTTGTCATCCAACGCCAAATTTGTGGCCATGTGTAAATTCTCACACATCAAAGTGTGTAAATCAACAATCCCCAACAATGGGAAGCAGAATAACCAGCAGTGTGCAGTGCGCACAATAATGCTAAGCGGTCGAGAGCGATATTGTGACGGCGAAAAAAAACTGACCCAGACGCCGCCCGCAGTAGCAGCAACCAAGTAAGTAAGTGGATCGCATAACCTTGGCTTTCACGCGTTCGCATGGATACGCTAAAGGCCTCAGCAGCCAAATCTTTGTCAATAGACTCAAAGGTGCACAAAGTGGCTATCTCTGTGGAAACAATGTTAATATACTCCTAGCTAATATGGCGCAGTTATCTATTTCTAATTGATATAATAGAACTATATCGTCAGAAGAACACCCGCGGCCCACATGGCCGCTTTTTTATTTGCTACAAGCGAGGAAATATCCACATTGACCATTACCGGCAGCGAAACCAGAACATGCAAACAACTTGGCGAATGGGCCGAATTATGTTTTATGGCCAGAGCGGCGGATCGCGGATTCTGCGTCTCCAAGCCGCACGGGGATTCCGCCAGCTACGACGTGGGAGTGGAACACAACGGCCGCTTCATGCGCGTGCAGGTTAAGTCCACCACTTTCCGCCGCAAAGGATCGTATACCTGCAATATCGTCGGGCCAAAACGCCAGTGCTATAACAGCAACAAACTGGACTTCTTCGCTATTTATCTAATTCCCATCGACGTTTGGTACATCATCCCTTTCGAGATCGTGCAAGGCAATCAATCGCTGAATCTGACTCCACGCAGCGGCCACAAATTTTTTCACTACATGGAAGGCTGGAACCTGCTCCGCGGCAAACCGAAGCGGAAGTCAAGGCCGCGCTGAGCAGAATAGCTGACGCACGAACAGCCGCCCTGTGCTGCCGCATCGTGGAAGGCAGGGCTATTGCAATCGGGAAGCCGCTGCTTTGTAGCTGATTCCATTTTTCACCCTATGTAACTTTAGTGTCCTCCCTTAAGACATTCTTGTATGCAGAGCAAACTTAGTCTTAACTTAGGTATTACCTTTGTGTTACCTGCCCGCGAAGGGCAAAGGGGAGACGTTTGGCCGAAGATCCGAAGTGGGAGCTCGCCATACTGGCGACGGTGCAGGGCTTTAACGAAAAGCTGCTGCAAGATCCCGTGGGAGGCGAAGTCCCCGTTCCCGCCGGCCTTGAGGCCATCTCACTGCAAAGCGATGGCGGCGTGACGGAAACCCTTTCCGCGATGCGCCGCTGGCTACGCTTGCTGGATATGGCGATTACGCCGGCGATGTTGCGACGCGCGTTCACCCCGGATACGGATCCCGAAATTGCCGAGGCGATGCTGCGTTACTTCACCCGCAAAAAAGATTTCAGCGATGTGAATCGTGAAAAAACCGACTTGATCGCGACGTTTCTTTACCGGCGTCCGCGAGTGCCGGGACAGTGGGACCGCCGGGGATACGGCCTGGATGGCTCCCTGCCGCTGGCGCCGTTCGAAATTGCGTTGATTGAAATTCTGGCGGACAGCGACGTGCCGTCATTGCCCGACGAGCACGTTCAGTTGTTGCGGCGCTTCGATCCCCTGCAAAAGCAGGTGGAAGAGTTTCGCGATTTGTATTCGCTGCTCGATTCCGGAACCATTCCGATGGTGCGGCAACTGAAGCAATCACTGGAAACATCTTTTTACCATCCTGGCGTGCTGGCGACGATTGCGCCATATAATGTCGCGTTCGGATGCAAGTTCGATGAACTGTTTCTCGCGGCGACGACCGAGATCAAGAACTTTGCGGAAGCTTTGCAGGAGCAGGGCGGCAGCATTCTTGGAACTGTCGAAGGAGTCGACGTCACAGTGGACGACGTGAGCAGCCTGAAAGAACCCGAACTGTTGACTCTGGATTACGGTCAGGCGCTGCAAAAATTCTGGCGAGTTTCGCAGCTCAAAAAAGTTTTGGATCGCAGGCCGCCGCTACGGCGGATGCCATTGTTGGTGCGAAATCCGGTAAAGATTAAGACTCCCACGCCTCAACATTTGCAACCGCGTCCGGCGCAGAAGCCCGGTGTAGATGTCGCGGTAATGCAATCGACGCTGACGCCGCAGCAAATCGCCGCGGAAGAGACGAAGCTTCAACAGGTGGAGGAATCCATTCGCGTGTTCGTTCGCGTAGCCGATCCTAAATATCGCCAGATCGTTCCGATGCGTTTTTTCAACCTGGCATTGACTCCGGACGAAGCGAATGCTTTCTGCGCCGACTATCTGGATCAGAAAAACCTGCGCGCGGATATTGCGCAGAAGCAAATACAACTTGTCGCGGTGACGGCGCGGCTCACCACGGAACTTGAGGAATTAAAACGCGCGGAGAACTCCGCATCCTTATGGAAGCTCCACGTGGAGTCGCTAATCGCGTTGCTGGAAGTATCGCGCGGGGTGCACGCGAATGCCGACCGGGTGCTCGCGCTGGCAGTTCAGCAAAGCACGCCCGAGGAATCCGAGGCGCTCAGATATTCCATGCAGAAATTGGCGAAGAGCGCCAGTTTGACGATTCAAACTCTTACGGCTGGCTCACAAGAGCCTGCGCTACAGGAGATCGGAGCATCCGCTTCGAATTAAATTTGGATAGGACGAGGCGGTTGGCTGCCCCGTCCCTTGGCTTGCTATTTAATCACTGCGTTGATCGCGTTCACGTCAAACGAACCCAGCCCGGTTGTGAAATCCCAGCCGGGAGTTGCGAAATAGAGGCCGTTATTCCCAACGATAATGTCGTGGAATCCCAATGGCGCAGTGGATGTCGCCAATGCCGAGCCGTTATATAGATTCGGGGCGGCGAAGCCCAGTTTATTTTTGTGCGAGCTTTGCAAGCGAGCATAGACTCCCATCGCCAACGGAGACGCCAGGCTGGTGCCGCCGATGACTTCAAATCCGGGCGCGCCGCACCCCTGATCGGGGACCGACGAAACGGTGCAGGTCAAATAAACTTCGAATCCCGAATTCGGGTCAGCGTCCATGGCAACGTCTGGAAGTCCCTTGCTGCTATTGGCGTTGCTGGGAACGGCGGGGGCTTGCCAATAGGGGGAATATTCGAACTGGCTGATGCCTCCGCCGCCGGCATTCCACGCAGTCTCGTTGTCATAGGTTCCGTCTGAGTTGGTGAGTAAAGTAGTCCCGCCCACCCCGACGACATAGGGTGACGCTGCTGGATATTCAACGAAGGGGGCGCCTCCGGGTACGCCGTTCGTTCCAACCACCGCACCGCAGAAACTGCCGGTGTCGCCGGTGCTGGCGAATACGGTTTGGCCTTGCGCGGCGGCTTCGAGGAAGATGTTGTCGTCGATTAACATGCTGCCGTCTACGTAAGGGAAAACTTCGCAGATCCCGAAAGAGGCGTTCGCGATGCGCGCAACATTCTGCGCGGCGAACCGATTGAATGCGAGAGCCGTATCGGCATCCGTCAGAGAAGTTGCGACATACATATAAAGGTGCGAGACGGTGCCAGCCATGCCGGTGGACGCTTGCGTATCGAGATCCCATTCGTCGACACCTGAAGTATCGGTGCTGGCGAGGCCGGCATTCACGATGCTCACCGGAACTGCGGGCAAACCTTCGGCCTTGCGCGCTGTTGCCAGGTCTTGGGGAACTATGGAAACGTCCCCTTCGGAGATCACTGCCACGGCAGTTTTAGAACCGGTTGGCGTGCTGGCTACGTCATAGGCAAGCTGAATATCTTTCGGATAGTAGGCCATAAAGGGATACGTCGGCACGCTGGCGGCGGGAGCGATCGGGGTGTGCATAACGGCGGCGTTGTTAAGTCCGAGGACGGCGGCGACGATTCCCGACAAGGATGATGGGACCATTGCGGGCACGGTATTCGCGAAAACGGTCTTTCCATTTTGCAGAAACAAGCCCAACTGCGTGTTAAACGCCGAACTGATTTGCCCCGCGGTTGCATCCGCTTGAATCATTAGATTGTTGCTCTCGATCTGAATGTTTTGAAAATTCTGCGCTTGCAGATAGGTCACGACAGCTTGCACCTGACTCGGCGTGGGAGCGTAGGTGGAAACGAATTGTGATTCGGTAAGGCTGGACCCGAAGAGCGAGTCGCCCGGGGCGTTCATTCGCTGAACCAGATTAACCAGGCTCTGCCGATTATTGAGTTGCAGGCCAACGTAAATATGCAACACGGTTGAAGGTGCGACGCTACCGAGCGAGGTTGCGTTGGTGAGGTTGATCGCCTGCGTTGCCGTGGGCGTCCATGTCTGCGCAAAACTTGAGGGAAGTAACATGGCCGACAGTAAAAATACCGATGCTGAGAGCCTGCGGCAATACCTGGGAGAGGTTGACATTTTTAAAGCTCCTCGCGAAGAATGCGCTCGTGTCACGATCATTGACTGGCGATCATTGACTGGAGTCGCGCTACGGTGACTGAGTAGCTGACCTTAAAGAGGGAGCGATGCCAAGATGAGTTGCCCGACTGGATGGTCAGGATGCGGGTTCTAAACAATCAACTGTAGAGAAAGTAAGGCTGCATTTCACGGCCATGAAAAACGTGCATAGTACAATCCACCTTTTTACCTACTATGCGCAAGGCGATCGTTTTATATAACCCGCTTTCGGGCCGCCAGCCAAAGCGCCGTGTCGCCGACGTAAATGCGGCGCTGGCGATATTGCGCTCGGCGGGCATTGAGATTTCAGCAGCGGCAACGGTTTCGTCTGCTGGAACTGCGGGCCAGGCGCGACAAGCGATTACGGATGGATGCGACACCATATTTGCCTGTGGAGGTGATGGCACGATTCATGACATTTTGCAGGCGCTGGTCGGCACCCAGGTTGTGCTCGGGATAATTCCGCTGGGGACGGCAAATACGCTGGCGCATGATCTGCGGATCCCTCTTTCCGCCACTGGGGCAGCCCAGTGCGCGCTGAGGTCGCGTCCTCAGCGCATTGCTGCGGGCAAAGTTGAATTTCATGATTTTTCCGGCAGACCAAGTTCCAGATATTTCACGGTGACTGCGGGCGTGGGAGTGGATGCACACTTGTTTTATGAGTTGAACGTCCTGATCAAGGGACGGCTTGGCATGCTCGCTTACTATCTGAAAGCCACGCGCCTTTGGCTTACCCATGACATGAGAACTTTTAAAGTAGTGAGGCATGGCTCGGAGAAAGAAGTGGAAGGCCAGGAAGTTTCGCAACTGCTGGCGGTCCGGATCACGCAGTTTGGAGGCGTGCTGCGGGAACTGGCGCCGGGCGCCGCGCTTAGCCGCAATGATTTGCGGTTGGTGCTATTTCAAACGCGAAACCGGCTTTTTTATCTGGCCTATATTTTGCGCGGATTATTCCGGCAGACCTGGAGGATTGCGGGTATCGAACTGGCTGACGCAGAAAAAGTGATATGCACAGGGTCGTCCGCGCCAA
Organism: uncultured Acidobacteriaceae bacterium; assembly: GCA_963849315.1. GTDB lineage: Bacteria > Acidobacteriota > Terriglobia > Terriglobales > Acidobacteriaceae > PALSA-188. The sequence continues at coordinate 32,504 of CAWKGT010000004.1, forward strand.
TCGACGGGCAGAGAATTTATGTGGAAGCCGATGGCGAACTTTTGGGAACGCTGCCTGCCGAAATCACGATTGTGCCGGACGCATTTTCCTTGCTGGTGCCGGAGCGCTCCCGGGTTGACGTTCGTGCGCACGTGCAAACCTGACCGCTGACATATACTGGCCGGTGGAACCGATCACTCACTTTTTAACCGGCGCCTGTTTGGGACGGGCCGGCCTGAATCGCAAGACTGGCTTGGCAACCGCAACATTGACGCTCGCCGCCGAGGCTCCCGACATAGATGTAGTGGGCAGATTCAAGAATCCGATATTCGGATTCGCACATCATCGCGGATTCACCCATTCGTTTTTCGGCTTGATCCTGGTTTCTGGCGCCGTTGTCGGCATCATGTACTTATTCTGGCGGTTGCGCGGGCGCAAGAACAATAATCCAGACCTATCCCCCAAATGGGGGTTGCTTTTTTTGTTTGCCTATCTCGCCGGGCTTACACACATCCTGCTCGATTTCACCAACAACTATGGGGTGCGTCCCTTCTGGCCTTTTTCCGAAAAGTGGTATGCGTGGGACATTGTTTTTATTGTTGAGCCAGTCATTTTGATCGCGCTCACGCTCGGATTAATACTGCCTCTTGTGTTCTCTCTGGTGAATCAGGAAATTGGGGCGCGTCGCAAAGGTCCGCAAGGACGTCTGGCGGCCAGCCTAGCGCTCCTTAGCGTAGTGCTGCTATGGGGATTTCGCGACTATGAGCATCGCCGCGCGGTGAACGCGCTGGAGGCTCGGCTTTATCAGGGAGCGGATCCCATTCGCGCGTCCGCTTATCCCTATTGGTGGAATCCATTTCGCTGGCATGGGGTGGTGGAAACGCAGAATTTCTATGCGACTTCGCCGGTAGACTCGTCGGGGCCGGAGGTTGATCCGCAGGGCACGATGAATATCCGATACAAACCAGAAGAAACGCCAGCCAGCGTTGCCGCAAAGAAGTCTTATCTTGGCCGGGTGTACTTAGATTGGGCCAAGTACCCTTTGACGGAAGTCGAACCTATGGGCTCCTCGGGCTACATCGTGCGTTTTGAAGATTTGCGTTACGCCTATCCCGAAATGGCGGGACGAGGTGCTTTGTCCGCAAACGTGGAGTTGGACCGGGACTTAAATGTGGTGTCTGAATCGTGGGGTGCGGAAGCTCGAACCAAATAGTCTCGCAATTCGCTGCGAGGTTTCAGGCCGAGCGCCCTGCTCTCAAAGTTGGCGAATTGCATCATAAGTCTAAACAAATTGAGCCAGCAATTGCAGAATGGTGAAGAACATGCGCCTCAAAAATAAAGTTGCCGTAATCACCGGGGCCGGGACGGGAATTGGCCAGGGCATTGCCGAAGTGTTTGTCCGCGAAGGCGCCGCGATCGTAGTGGATTATGTAGGGAAGGCCGGTTCCGCCGACCAGACTCTCAGCGCGATTAAATCCGCGGGAGGCCGCGCCATCGGCGTGGAGGCCGATATTTCCGACGAGGCGCAGGTGAAGTCTCTCATAGAGAAGGCCGTGGCCGCATTCGGACGGGTGGATATCCTGGTGAATAATGCGGGAATCGAATCCAAATTTGCGTTTGTAGATTTTCCGCTCGATCATTTTCAAAAGATCATTGCAGTGGACCTGATGGGACCGTGGCTGTGTGCGCAGGCGGCAGCGCGGCAAATGATCAAGCAGGGCGGGGGAGGCAGGATCATCAATATTTCATCGGTGCACGAAGATCTGCCGATGCCGACGAATGCGGCTTATTGCGCGGCAAAGGGCGGATTGCGGATGCTGATGCGCACAATCGCTGTCGAACTTGCTCCGCATAAAATTACAGTGAACAATATCGGCCCGGGAGCTATTTATACCCCGATTGATAAAGATATCGAAGCGGACCCGAATATCGAAAAGCAGTTGATGGCGGAGATTCCATTAGGGCGTTGGGGCCGGCCGGAAGAAGTAGGAGAGATGGCGGCCTACCTGGCATCGGATGCTGCCGGGTATGTGACCGGAAGCACGCACTTCATCGATGGAGGAATGCTGCGGAACGCAGGCTCGTTATAGCGCGATGCGACGCATTCAGATTATGGGGATTGTGGGCGCACGAGAATCGATCATGTCGGCTGGGCCCGTAGTGTACCGCTCGAGGATTTCATCGAGGTCCTGAGCTCGGATGGGCTTGGAAAGATATCCATCCATTCCGGCGGCAAGGCACTTTTCCTGATCGCCCTTCATGGCATGGGCGGTCAAGGCGATGATTGGCTGTCTACTGTGTCCTTGTTTTTCTCTGGCGCGAATGGTCTTCGTAGCTTCGAAGCCGTCCATTTCTGGCATTTGCATGTCCATGAAAACCAGATCGAATGGGTGATTCTCAAGGGCTTCCACAGCTTGGCGGCCATCGCCCACAATGTGAACCTTGTGTCCTCGTTTTTCGAGCAGACGGCTGGCTAACCGCTGATTCACCGGGTTATCTTCGGCCAGCAGCACTCGCAGGCTACTGACTCGCGGGGGTGTAATTTCGAGGGAGTGGCGGGTGATCAAAGCAGTTGCGGCTGGTTTTTCGGGGGCAGCCAGCAGCTTGACCATAGCCTCCCGCAATTCGGACTGCCGAACAGGTTTCAATAAATAACCTGAGATATCCAATGCGGAGCATTTGGCGGCATCTCCGCGATGTCCGGCGGAAGTCAACATCACGACCACTGCCGCCGATAGTTCGGGCCGCTGGCGAATTTTCTCAATGAGAGCGAAGCCATCCATGACTGGCATGTTTATATCGCTCACAATCAGCGTGTAGGGGCGGCCGAGGCGGTGAGCGTCAGATAGCGCGACCAATGCCGCCTCGCCGCTATCGACTGAGGACGAGATCATTTCCCATCGCTTGAACATAGTCTCGAGTATTCGCCGATTTGTGCGATTGTCATCTACGATCAAGACCTTGACGCCGCGAAGAATCTCGGGAGGAGCGACCGTTCCGCATGGGACGAGTTCCGAACTGGCAACTCCGAGGCGGGCGGTAAAATGAAATTGGCTTCCCCTGCCCACTTTGCTTTTTATCCATATTCTGCCGCCCATCATGGTTATCAAACGGCTTGATATGCTTAATCCGAGGCCAGTGCCGCCGTATTTCCGGGTTGTGGAGCTATCGGCTTGAAAGAAGGCGTCAAAGATGGATTCCTGCTTTTCCAGGGGGATGCCGATTCCGGTGTCGGACACTGTAAAGTGCAGCATGGAACCTTTAGTGTCCTGGCTCTCAAGTTCCACTTTGAGGGAGACCTCGCCTGAGGCGGTAAACTTGATGGCATTGCCGAGCAGGTTCACGACTACCTGACGCAAGCGGCTGAAATCGCCGCGAACCATCTCAGGAACGTCGGGAGCCATCTCAAAGAGCAGTTCCAGGCCTTTTTCATCGGCGCGCACCGCAAGCGTTCGCAGGGTAGATTCGAGACCGTCGCGGAGACCGAAATCCAGGGTTTCGAGGTCAATTTTGCCGGCTTCGATCTTGGAAAAATCCAAAATATCGTTAATTACGATCAGCAGCGCGTCTGCCGAAAGCTTTACCGTATCCAGATATTCGCGCTGCTCCTGCGTGAGATTGGTCTCCAAAGCAAGGTCGGTCATTCCCACGACCCCATTGAGAGGAGTACGAATCTCGTGGCTCATGTTGGCGAGGAATTCACTTTTGCTCTGGCTGGCCGCTTCCGCCTTTTGACCCGAAATTTCCGCTCGTTCTTTCGCGTTCCGCAGTTGCTCGGTTCGTTCGTCGACGAGCAATGCCAGTTCCTGGGCACGCCGGCGCAAGGATCGGCTATAAAGTCTCTGTCCACCGACCACGGCTAGCGCAAAAAGAGCGACGCAAACGAAATAAAACCAAAAAGTCTCATAGAAGTGCGGCAGCAGCACGAAATCAAGCGCCGCGCCTTGGTTATTCCACACGTTGTCGTTATTCGAGGCGATCACCCGGAAGCGGTAACTTTTGGGGGGAAGATTCGTGTAGTAGGCCACACGGCGAGAACCGGCGTTGACCCAATCATTGTCGTACCCCTCGAGTTTGTACTTGAATTGAACCCGGGAGGGAACCCGCAGACTTAGACTGGTGTATCGAATTTCTATTTTGCCGGTGGCCGCAGGTAACTGCAGATGCCTGGGCGAGAAAATTGTTTTGTCATCAAGCACCATCGTCTCGACCACCACCGGGGGCACCAAAGAGTTGTGAAGGATGTTTTTAGGATCGATTACAACCAGGCCTTTCTGAGTGGCGAACCACAATCTTCCGTCGCGAGTGCGCGCTCCGCCGGGCTGCGATTCCGGCGGAGAGGCTTCGCTGGTTTTCATCCCGTCGGGCGTGCCGTATCGGTCGGTTTGAATTTTTGATATCCGTCCGTCGGCAAAGGCGTCCAAATCTTTCTTAGCGGCCATGAAGATTCCGTCCGAGGTGCTGATCCACAGATTGCCGCTCTCATCCGCGACCACCTGGGTAGGGTAGCCATCGAACAACCCGGCCTGCTTGGTGTAGCGGGTCACCCGGCCATCGCTCATTCGGAACCGGGTAAGCCCGGGAATTCTTCCCCCCAACCATAAACTGCCGGCTTGATCGTCAAATATGGAAGTCACCGGAAAATCGATTTGAGTTTGCCGGGAGGTATCGGGGGATTCGCCCTTTGCGAATTTAAAAAGTCCTTTGACCGTGCCGAACCACAATGTGCCCGATGGTTGCTTGTAAATAGTGAAGGTGTAAATGCCAGGATTTGAAAGTGGGGTAGATTTTCCCTCGAACGTGAATGGTTCGACGCGACCATGTTTTAGCCGCAGAGCCACCGATTGTGAGGTGGTGAAAATTAAACTCTCGTCGTCGGAGGAAATGGCGGAAGTGTAATAGGATTCTCTTCCGGGCGCATTGTATTGCGTGAATTTTCCATTCTTGTATCCTATGGGACCGCCCTGGCTGCCGATCCACAAGGTTCCATCTTCGGCTTCAAACATTCCGTCGCCATAGGAGTTGCGCAGGCCATTTTTCGCGGTGAGCGCAACGACTGAGTTGTCGCGGATGCGAGCCAAGCCCCCGCCCTTGCACAAAATGTTAAGAAACCCATCGCGCGTGTTGAGGACCAACGACGTGGAGTTTGACGGCAGGCCCTCATTCACGGTCATGGTGCTGATTTTGGTATCGCGAAATCGGTCTAAGCCGCTCGAGGTTGCTACCCATAAGCTTCCCTCCTGGTCTTCGTATACGGCAATGACTTTGCTGTCGCTCAAGCCCTCCGGTGAACTGAAGGAGGACACTTGACCGTGGGTAATGCGTACCAGGCCGCGATCAGTGGTGCCCAGCCAGAGGTTGCCGTCCCGGTCTGGCAGGATTGAATTCACTTCGCCGTTGATTTGCTTGGGGGCGATGCGGCGAAGAGGCTGGATATTCTCGTCCTCAAAATACAGTCCCTGCTGCGTGCCAATCCAAAAACTTCGATCGTTAGAGGCGGCCAATACTTCGGCATCGATTATGTTTGAACGGAACGGGGAAAGTTTGCCATCCGAATAAACGTAGAGATGAACCTTGCCGCCACTACCGATCCATATTTTTCCCTGAGATTCTATAAATGCATTGATCCATCCAGTTCCATGTTCCAGGGTTTTGATAACGCCATCCTGCATCAAATAAATAAAGTCGTCGGAGCCGATAAAGATCTGGTGCTCTTTGGATTCGAAGATATTGCGAATTTCGCCGTCGGGAAGCGGGGCCGCGGGCTTGTAGTCGAAGAATTCGCCGTTCTTGTAGATCAATGTGCGAGTTGTGGTGCGCACGAGAAGATCGCCATCGGCGCCGATGCAAATCGCCTTCGTGGGCTCGTCGACAGCATGGTCAGCTACGATAGGGTCGAGGAGAACGAAACGTACCCCATCAAAACGCACCAGCCCGGCGGACGTTCTCAGCCATAAATAACCGTCGCGGCTCTGAAGGATTTGGTAGACGGCCTCACCCGGCAGGCCATTCTGTGAGGTCCACGTTTCGTGGCCGTACTGGTCGATATTCCTTGCGGGGTTGATTCCATATGCCAGGCTGCTGGAAAAGATTAGTAGGATTGGAAGAAATTGAAGGATGCGGGAGTTTCGCGCGCAAATGCCGAGACGAGAATCGGCGAATCCGCAATCCGGCAAAGCGATGCTAGATATTTTGGGGCCGGTACGCTCTGCGGTTCTGCGAATTTCCACCCTTCAACTATCGGCTGGAGACGCTATTTTCTTTAGCATTGCAGGGAGATGGCCGAAGGCTCACGCCCGGCGCCTTTTCCCTGCATTCCACCAAGAAAGGGCGAGGGATGGATGCCATATAATCGCTGATTCAACATGCAAGTGAGCCTTGAACAAATTGTCCGGGCTACGAGGCGCAAAATTACCGCCGCGAAGTTGTCCGCTGACAGGCGAGACATGGAAAAGCAGGCGGGCGAGCACCAGCCGCGGGGATTCCGAGCCGCCTTGGAGGCGAAGGGCAAAGAGGGAATCGCCGTTATCGCAGAGCTGAAGAAAGCGTCGCCGTCGCGGGGATTGATCCGCCGCGATTTCATTCCGGAAAAACTTGCAGCGGAAATGGAAGCTGCCGGGTCTGCCGGCCTGTCGGTTCTAACCGACGAGGAATTCTTTCAGGGATCATTGGAAAATTTGCGACGGGCGTCCGCCAGCACGAAGTTGCCGTGCTTGCGCAAAGACTTCATTGTCGACGAGTTTCAGTTGCTCGAAGCTCGCGCAAATTTTGCTGATGCCATCTTACTGATTGTGGCCGCGCTTTCTCCGCAGGAACTCACGTCATTGGCGCGACGGGCGGCTGAATTGGAGTTGGATGTTTTGTGCGAAGTGCACGATGAGGTGGAATTAAGAATGGCGCTCGATGCCGGATGCGAACTCATTGGCGTAAACAATCGGGACTTGAAAACATTCGACGTTAGCTTGGAAACGGCTTTTCGTTTGGCTAAGACGATTCCTGAGAATGTATTGGCGGTCGCCGAAAGCGGAATTCGCAGCGGTGCCGACATCTCACGATTAAGATCTGCGGGATTCACGGCATTTCTCATTGGGGAATCGTTGATGGCTTCTCCGCAGCCGGGCGAAGCTTTGCGCGCGTTGTTGGGGGATGCCGCCTCAGAGGCCAAGACCGGCGAGGGCGTGCATTCCACGGAGCGCACCAGGTCATGACCTGGATCAAGATTTGCGGAACTACAAACCTCGAAGACGCTTTCGCGGCGGTCGACGCAGGGGCAGATGCGGTGGGGTTCGTGTTCTTCGAAACTAGTCCGCGAAATGTGACATCGGAGGTTGTGCGTGACATTGTGAGGGAATTGCCCGAGGGCATCGAGAAGGTCGGTGTTTTCGTGGACAAACCATATGACTTCATGGAGGATATGGCTGCGCATCTGGGATTAACGGGAATTCAACTTCATCGCGACTGGTCCGGCGGGGAGAAAAATCTTGGAACCCCACAAAATGCGAACTTAAAAAAGTATCTGGTGGTCCCGGCTAATTGCGACGGAAGTTTAGATAATACAGTGGCGGCTAAGAATCCGGAGTTGGCGAAATTCTTGGACGCTGTTTTTCTCGACTCTGGGAATTCGCATCAGCCTGGCGGCACTGGAAGAACGTTCGATTGGCCCGCAAACGCGCCACTAGCGGATGCTATTCATGAGGCGGGTTTTGATCTGGTGGTCGCTGGAGGCCTTAATCCGCACAATGTGCGTGATGCGATCCGTATACTGAAACCTTGGGGCGTCGACATAGTTTCCGGGGTTGAGGCTTCTCCCGGGAAAAAAGATCCCGGAAAAGTGCGGGCATTTGTGAACGCAGTACGACAGGCGGAGAAGGATAAATAGAACATGGCAACCGCTACCATCCCACGATCAAAAAAGGTTTCTTCGAAAGAGGTTGCGGGCCGCTTCGGCGCCTATGGCGGACGCTATGTGCCGGAGACGCTTATCGCCGCGCTCGAAGAACTGGAACGCGAATATGAAAAGGCAAAACGCGATCCGAGGTTCAAAGCGCGGCTCGACGGATTGTTGAAAACCTATGCGGGTCGTCCAACGCCGCTCTTTTTTGCGGGACGGCTCACCAGGAAACTTGGCGGGGCAAAAATTTATCTCAAGCGCGAAGACTTGCTGCATACGGGCGCGCACAAAATCAATAATTGCCTGGGACAAGGATTACTCGCCGAACGTATGGGCAAGCGCCGCGTCATTGCGGAGACCGGCGCGGGACAGCATGGGGTAGCGACCGCGACCGTTTGCGCGCTGCTGGGATTCGAATGCGTTGTGTATATGGGCAGCGAAGACATGCGGCGGCAGGAATTAAATGTGTTTCGCATGCGTTTGCTGGGCGCCGAAGTGCGCGCGGTCGAATCTGGCTCTCGAACTTTGAAAGACGCGATCAACGAGGCGATGCGCGACTGGGTAACGAATGTACGCACGACGCATTATCTGCTGGGCAGCGTTTTGGGCGCTCATCCCTATCCAACTATGGTTCGAGATTTTCATAAGATTATCGGACGTGAGACGCGGGCGCAGATTTTGAAGGCCGAAGGAAAATTACCTACCGCGATCATCGCGTGTGTAGGAGGCGGCTCGAACGCCATCGGGATTTTTTATGAATTTATAAAAGATAAGAAAGTAAAGTTCATCGGAGTCGAGGCTGGCGGACGCGGTGAGGCGCTCGGCGATCATGCGGCGCGCTTTCGCGGCGGTTCTCCCGGCGTCCTGCAAGGAACTTATTCCTACGTGTTGCAGGATGAAGCTGGACAGATTGCATTGACGCATTCCGTGTCGGCTGGCCTGGATTATCCGTCGATCGGTCCGGAACATGCGTGGATGAAAGATGCGGGCCGGGCCGAGTACGTTCCGGCTTCGGACGCTGAGGCGCTGGCCGCATGCACGCTGTTGGCGCGAACCGAAGGAATTATTCCCGCGCTGGAATCGGCTCATGCCGTCGCCGAAGCGATCAAGCGCGCGCCTGCAATGAAAAAATCTGACGTCGTAGTCGTAAACATTTCCGGTCGCGGGGATAAAGATATGGGAATCCTGCGAGAGAACCTGAAGGTGGGCTAGTGGTTACCAGAAAGTCGTAATTTAAAGCTATGATGACGACCCGTCAAAGCTGCAAGGCAAGGCGTCCTCTAGAGACCCGCCTCCCTCGAAGAACAGGCGCATATCTGGGACAGGATTTTGCATTAGCTGACTCGCGGCCAATCTTTTGATCTCGGCCGCGACCGTTGTCCTTTCTCAGTTGCAGTCGCTTGCTCGTCCTTGGAGCATCTTTCGTGCTTGCGCTACAATCCTTTGTGCCGCGGGCGATTGAGGCAACCAATCCAGCACATCCTTCAAACCTTTTTCAGAATCGTCGAAGAACCTAGACCAACAATTAAAATATGCCGCATACCCGTGCCAACCGCGTGCAAGGCCGCGCGCATGCATTGCGGTCATACACCTGTTAATTGGCCGGAAACAAGCTTCAGGGAAGTTGATCGGATAAGGAACGAGAAGTCAGACCTAGGGACCTCTGTGATTAAGACTCTATGACAGGATTCACGGATTAGGTGGCGTGTAAGGAGCGACTTTTCGCAGGCCCGCGGATCGGAGAATCACCCACGGTTATCACCCACGATCCTTCCGACTTTCCCGTACTTTCCAGCGTTTGGTAAGTTGTTGATTCGGAACTCGCCAGTTTCGGCTTTAATATAGGTTTCAAATTGCCCGGCATCCGGCCAGAGGATATTCATGACGATTCGAGTGAGTATATGTCGGTTCGCCTCAATGATTCTGCTGGCGTCGTGCGGAATGCGGGCTCAAACCGACTCGCGCCTTAAACCATTCATGATCGACCATCGCACGGCCATGCTCGCGCACTCGCCGGTGGATGTCTCGTTTCTGCTCGATGCGCCGGCGGGAAAGCACGGATTTGTTCGAGCACAGGGCGCGCATCTGGTCACGGGCGACGGGAAACGAATTCGGTTTTGGGGAGTGAACATCACCGACTGGAGCAAAGGCTCGGTGATGATTCCCGCCAAGGAAGATGCTGCGCTGTGGGCCGCAACCCTGGCGCGTTTCGGGGTGAATTGCGTGCGCTTTCAATTTCTCGATTTGCCGACGCCGCGGGGATTAATCGACGGCAAGCGCGACGACACTCGCACCCTCGACCCTGAGTCGCTCGATCGTGAGGATTTTTTTATCGCGGAACTGGAAAAGCGGGGGATTTATATTAATTTCAACTTGCTGGTGGGCCGTCCGTTCAAGGCCGGCGATGACGTAGAGGATTATCAGAAAATTCGCGAGGGCGCTAAAGGGATCAGCCTGTTTGATCCGCGAATCATCGAACTGCAAAAGGAATACGCGCAAGAATTATTGGCTCACCGCAATTCCTACACGGGGTTGGAATACCGCAATGATCCCGCGGTGGCGATGGTCGAAATCAACAATGAGAACGCGCTTTGGGTCGGCTTCCATGGACCGACGGAATATTATGACCGCGAACTTGCGGGCCTCTACAATGCCTGGCTTCAGAAAAATCTGAGCGTCGAAGATTTGCGGCGGTTAAAACAAGTGGCGGAAGTTGCCGGCGACGATCAGGTCCCTCTGCTACAGAGCCGGGCGCAAATCGAGACCGCGCCGAAAGAAAGGCTGTACGCAGAATCGCGTTTCTTCCTCGAAACCCAGCGCGGTTATTGGGAAGAGATGCGCGATTACCTAAAAAACATTCTCGGCGTAAAGTCACTTATCATGACCACCGCGGATCACGGCCACACCGGCAGCGGCTATCCTTTGCTGCTGGCGACCGCATCGTTCGACACGAATGATGGGCATACTTATTGGCAACATGATTGGGAAAACAAAATCAAGGCGCCGATGGTGAACGATCCGTTCAATTCGACTGTGGTGGAATTATCGCGCACGCCGGTTGCGGGGAAGCCTTACACGGTCAGCGAAGTCAATAATCCGTTTCCCAACGATTGGGATAGCGAAGGCATCCCGATTCTCGCAGCTTACGCCGATTTTCAAAATTGGGATGCGGTCATCTGGTACACGTTCGAGCCCAAAGCGTCGCCGGATTGGAAGCCCTACATCGGGGATGCGTTTGATATTTCTTTAGACCCGGTGAAGATGCCGCAGCTTGCCGCCGGCGCTCTCATGTTTTTGCGGGGAGACGTGAGTCCGGCCAAGTCGACCGTTCTGCGCTCCTACTCGCACGAGCAAATCTTCGACAGCACGCTTTTGCTGCCGGCGACAGACCGTCCGTATTTCACGCCGGGATTTCCGCTGGCCATTCCGCTTCAGCATGGCTCGCGCATTCTCTCACTGGATGGTGGACCCGCAGCCCCCGTGCCGATGCCTGTAGTTTCGAATCCTATCGTCTCCGATACCGGCCAACTAGCCTGGTATCACTCCTCCGCGATGACGGGATTGGTGACCGTGGATACTCCACGATCGCAGGCGTTGATTGGATTTGTGCAGGCGAACGGAAAATCGGTGAGCAATCTGTCCGCCGACGTACAGAATCGTTTTTGCACGATTGTTTTGAATTCTCTGGAACCCGAGCCAATATCCCGCGCTTCCAAATTACTGTTGACGCTGGGTTCGCGAGTGGAGAACACAGGCATGCGCTGGAATGACCGGCGCAGCAATCTTTCCGAGAGGGGCGGAACGCCGACACTGATTGAGCCCGTGGTTGGGCGAATCACGTTTCGGCATTTGGATGGCGCGAGCGTCGTCTCCGCGCAAGCCCTCGACGGTTCCGGACAGCCCATGGGAGAACCAATCCGCGCGGAGAAGAAGACTGAGGGATGGGAATTTCCGGTAGGTGGGCCCGTTACAACTTGGTATGAAGTGACGGTCGCACGCTGAGACTCAAGAGCCCGTATCACGCCTGCCCGCGAATCAGCGATATAATGCACACCGCGAAGGGCGATTCCATGCTTTGGGCTCGGGGCTTAGGTTTAGCGTTGGCTTGTTGTGCGGTGTTCAGCGCCCTCGCTTTCGCCGAAGAGACAATTAATTACACCTCGCGCACCTGGCAGATGCAGGATGGCCTTCCCGAAGAGACTGTTCAGGCATTTGCGCAAACCAAAGACCGGTACCTGTGGATTGGGACCACCGGCGGGCTGCTGCGTTTTGATGGAGCGAAGCTGGTTTTGTTCGACCGCGATAACACTCCTGCTTTTTCCGAAAACAATATTTTTGCCCTGACTGTAACCAGCGACGACGCGCTGTGGATTGCCACCGAAGGCGGCGGCCTCATTCGTTATAAGGATGGCATTTTTCGACCATTCTCCGCAAAAGACGGCCTGCTCAACGATTTTGTGCGCGTGGTTTATCAGGACACAAAGGGACGCATTTGGATTGGCACCGACAACGGGTTGTTCGAGTTTGCGAAGGATCGAATCGAGCGGGTTGACAACAGTAACGGCATTCCGGCGGTTGCCGTCCATGCCATCCATGAAGATAAGTCAGGCCGGCTTTGGGCGGGAGGTTCCAAGCTGCTCTGCCTTGATGGGCAAACTCACCGCGAATTTCGGCTTGACGGTGAAGGCAGCGAGAATCGCGTGAAATCCATAACCCAAACCCGCGACGGCACCATGTGGGTTGGCACGATCGGTGGTCTCTATCGCATGGCTGCGGATTCGGATGCGTTTCGCGCCGTCAAACAAACTAGCGGCACAGTGCGATTTCTCCGCGAAACTTCGGACGGGACTCTCTGGATTGGAACAATCGGGCACGGAATTTATAAGTACCGGAACGGACAATTCTCGCAGATGACCGCGCCCGGAAGCCTGCCCAGCAACACCGCATTGAACCTCTTCGAAGATATCGAAAAGAACATCTGGATTGGGACGCAGGCCGGGATGTTGAGGCTGAGCAAGACGCCGATTCAAACCGTCGCTTTACCGGACGCGGGCGACTATGACGCGGAAACGGTCTATGAAGATCACAATGGCGATCTCTGGATTGCGGCAGCCAATCTTTTCAGATTTCATGATGGCAAGGCTACGCGAGTAAGCTTTCCGGGGATCAGCGGCGTGCGCGTCAGAAATGTTTTTCGCGACAGCGAGGGCGAACTTTGGATTGGCACGGAAGGCAGAGGCGTTTTCCGGCAGAGCGGTTCGGCTTTGACGCATTACATGGTGAAGGATGGGCTGGTCAACAATTTTGTGCGCGCTTTTCTCGAGGGCAAAGATGGCAGCATCTGGATTGCTACCGACGAGGGCGTTAGCCGCTGGTATGGCGGCTGGTTTACCAGCTACCAGGAGCGGGACGGGCTTTGTTATTTCAGCACGCGAACCTTGGCGGAAGATCGTAGCGGAGACATCTGGGTGGGCACCGACCGCGGCGTAAGCCACCTGCACGACGGTGGCTTTGTCAGGGATACCGTTACCGAGGCTCTGCGTCACGAGAAGATATGGGCCATTCGGCAGGACTCCGACGGGGGATTGTGGTTCGGGACTCGGACTGGGGGCCTATACCGGTGGCGCTTCGGAAAATTGACTCACTTTACCACCGCGCAGGGTCTCGCCAGCAACAGCATTTATGAACTGCTGGAAGACCGCACCGGAAATTTCTGGCTCAGCGGTCCGAACGGTATCTCGGTAATCAACCGACGAGAGTTGGACGTCATCGCCGACGATGCTTCGCATCCTCTTTCTTTGACGCTTTACGGAATCTCCGACGGGTTGGCAACCACGCAGATGTATGGCGCGGAGAAACCGGGTGGAGTGGCCACGCCCCAGGGCGAGGTTTGGTTCGCCAGCAATAAAGGACCGGTTCGCGTCTCTTTAACTCTGACTCCGCCGCAAGGTCCGGCGCCGGTGGTCATCGACTCGGTATTGGCGGACGGCATTCAGGTTCCGAATATACGCAGCATCTCTCTCACTCCCGATAATGCGAAGATCGAAATGCACTACAGCGTAATTCAGTTGCGATCGCAGGAACGAGTCCGTTTCCGCTACAGGTTGGAGGGTTTTGACAAGACTTGGACTGATGCGTCGTCACGGCGCGTGGCCTACTATACGAACGTCCCGCCCGGACACTATAAATTTCGGGTGCAGGCGTTCGAAATGAGCGCGCCTCAGCAGATTGCAGAAACAGGTGTCGACATAGCGCAGCGGCCGCACTTCTATCGAACTGCATGGTTCGTCGGTTGTTGTCTGCTGCTGCTCGCTGCCGTGGTATGGGGAGGGTATCAATTCCGCATGCGGCAGATACACTCTCGTTTTGCCGCGGTACTGAAGGAACGGAATCGGCTGGCGCGGGAAATGCACGACACGCTGATCCAGGGCTGCGCCGGAGTTTCCGCGCTGCTGGAGGCTCATTCCAGCCTTGACGAAAGTGAACCCTCCGCCAAAGAAGATTTATTGAGCTGCGTTCGCACCCAGTTGCGTACTACTATCCACGAGGCGAGAGAGGCGGTATGGGATCTTCGCCATGCGGATGGGTCGGCTACGGCGATTGGTCCTGTGCTGGGTAATATGGCCCTCCAGGTCAGCCGCGAGTTCGGGGTGCCGGTGGAGTATCAGGTTTCGGGAAAGCCGTTTGATCTGGATCAATCGACCGCGCACGAATTGCTGATGGTGGTGCGGGAGGCGCTGCACAATGCGATTCGCCATGGCCAACCGGGAAGCGTGCGGGTGGCGATCGATTTCGGTAGGTACGAGTTCTCGGTGCGGGTGCGCGACGACGGTCGCGGATTTGATCCGGAGAGCGTTTCGGCTGCATCCAACGGGCACTACGGGTTGGTTGGCATGAGGGAACGCATGAAGCGCATTGGCGGCACCCTCGCATTAAAAAGTGGATCGGGGGCGGGAACGGAACTGACGCTGCATATTCCGCGCAAAGAAGTGGCCGCGATTTCGGTGAAGTTGCAAACATGATTTCATCCACAAACACCGCACCGAAGATCAAGGTGATGGTTGTAGACGATCATCCCCTGATGCGCGTGGGAGTTGCTTCGATCGTGAATGCGCGCCCGGATATGTCGGTGGTGGCACAAACCGGCACCGGCGAGGAAGCTATTACCCTGTTTTCGAAACATAGGCCGGATGTGACTCTCATGGATCTGCGGCTTCCGGGCATAAGCGGCGTAGATGCCATTCGGTCTATTCGTTCGAACTATCCCGCGGCTCGGTTTGTCGTGCTCACCACTTATGAGGGCGATGCTGATATTCATTGCGCGCTGGAGGCTGGCGCGCAAGGTTACGTCATTAAAGGTATGCCCTATCAAACACTGGTAGAGGCGCTACAACGCGTGCACAAAGGGGGCCGCTTTTTGCCGCTGCCGGTGGCGCGCGCTCTGGCGTCGAGAATGCCAGATTCCGATTTGAGCGCCAGAGAACAAGAGGTTCTCCGCCTGCTGGCAGACGGAAAAAGCAACAAGGACATCGCCGCCGTGTTGGGGATCGCCGAAGCGACGGTCAAGTGCCATGTCAGCGCAATTCTTGTGCGACTCGACGTAAGCGATCGTACGGAGGCCGTAATCACAGCCCTGCAACGAGGTTTGGTCCATCTCTAGTCCCGCCACAGCTCGTATAACGTTGTCAAGCTAAATACTTTTCGCGAATACAACTTTTGGCGGATTCGCCGCTTTGGCGGTTCAGCATACCATCCCGCTCGGCACCAAGTACGTGTCTCAAGTTCCGGCCGGAAGATTTCGTGTGCGCGCAGTCGCAACCCAAATCAGGCTGAGGAGGCTCCACGATGAGTTTTGAAAGAGTTAGCAAGTATGTCCGGATGAGTCTGCTGCTCGCAGCAACCATAATACCGAGTATCGCCTTTGGACAAAATGCGAACACGGGAGAAATAAAAGGCACGGCAGTAGATTCTTCCGGCGCTCTGGTGTCCGGTGTCACTGTCACCATACTTGACACACAGACTGGCGTCAGCACAACCGCCACTACTAATGCGGACGGTATCTACGACGTGCCTTCGCTCGCGCTCGGACAGTATAAAGTCACATTCTCGAAGGCAGGGTTCCGCAATTTCGTGCGGGATGGAATTTCTCTTGAGATTGAAACCCTCGCGGTCGATGGCACCCTGCAGGTCGGTTCAGTCAATGAGCAGGTTGTGGTGACAGGCGAAGCTCCGGTAGTTGAGACAGAGACTTCGGACCAGCACGTGAACCTCAGCACCGAAACGATTCGCACGGCCCCGATTGTGGGCACGGACTGGCGGGCGGAGATGACTCAGTTGATTCCCGGCGTGAATACGGGCGGAGGAGCTGGCGAAGCCAATGGACAGGCGATTGGAGTGAACGGCACGCAATCCTACAACGTTATGTTTCTGTCGGACGGGGGACCCGGCACCGCTCCTAGAGATTTTAACGGCAGCAATTACTACATGCCTGTTGATGCGATCGGCGAAGTCAGTATTAGTTCCGCCAACGCTCCGCCGGAATATGGCAGCGGGCTGACTTCGATTAACGTCATTACCAAGAGCGGGACGAATCAGTGGCACGGCAGCGCCTATGAATACATTCAGAACACCGCATTTAACTCTCGCGGGTTCTTTAATACTACAGGCCCGAAATCTGTGGAGCATTGGAACACATATGGCGGGAGCGTTGGAGGGCCGATCATAAAGAATAAGTTGTTTTTCTTTTTCCTGTACCAGCGGAATCCTTCGTCTACACCGAATTCCGCCCTCTACAGCTATCCGACGGCGGCCGAAGAGGCAGGAGACTTTTACGGAGTACCGGGATCTACAGGCGCGGCATTCAGTCCCGCAGGGACGCTATTGGGAGCTTACGATCCGGTGGCGTTGAAACTTCAGACTTACTTCCCAGCATCCGGAGCAAGAGGCTGGTTGGCGGGATGTCCCGGGCCGGTGAATGTATCCGCCAGTACCCCGCAAACTTGCCCCCTGACTAACAATTATGTATTCAACGGCAGCAGTCCGAATACAGACACGTGGTACACGGGCCGGGCCGATTACGATATTTCCTCGAAACAAAGAGTTTCGTTCAGCTTTAATTACTTTCCGACAGTTTCTACTTATGTCCCGACCGACCCTCTATTTCCGAATGACGCCACTTCGACGCAAGCGGGGCGCACCGACAACCTGACCGCCCAGGTTTCAGACGTATTCACTATCAGCCCCACGCTGCTGAACGAGTTTCGCGTCGGCGCCAGCCGCGAACTCGACAAGTACGTGCCGCCATCGCTTGGCAAGAACGATCCGACAACGCTGGGACTGGAGCCGGCGTATGGGACGAACGCTCCGGCAAATGTTTTCCCCGATATTAAGATTGACCAGGGTGCGACCGCCGGAGCGACGAACCTGGGCAGCAATACCGCAGGCAATGGCAACATCGATGCGGTGCTAGGCGAGGGAATTTATACCGTCTCGGATGTTCTAACACTCATTCGGGGCAAGCACACCATCAAGGTAGGCGGCGAATATGATCGCTACTATCAGAACTATACCAACTGGGGTGACGTCGACTCTGGCCACTTTGAATTCAATGGAGGAGTCACCGGAATCCCATATGCCGACTTTCTCGCCGGAGACGTCTACGGCTGGTATGTCTCTGAGTCTGATCCGACCAGCGCGCACATGTGGGGTTCGGCATTGTTCGCGAGCGATGACTTCAAGGTTACGCCGCGATTGACGCTGAATCTCGGCCTGCGCTGGCAGATGCAGTCCGGATGGGGAGTGAAGGATAATTTGTTTGGCGATTACGATCCCAACCTGCCTAACCCCGCGGACGGCGGGGCGTATAAAGGGGCCATCTTATTTGGGGGGCAGAGCGACCCGGCTTTCGGAGGGAAGCTAAACACGATCCAAAATGGCGACTACAAGGAATTCGCGCCGCGGGTTGGCTTCGCCTGGGCATTTCGAGATCAATGGTCGTTGCGTGCAAGCTACGGTATTTTCGATGCGCCACGAGACGCGGAGAATTATACCGACGGCGCGCTCGGCTTGGGATTCGATCCCCACCAGGTCGGTCCTAACGGATACAACAACGGCAGCTATGCGTTCAAACTGGCTGCGGGACCGCCGGCTGGCTCCATGGTGGTCTTTCCCACTCCTTCTACTATCTCGTCAACTGTCTCCAACTTCAGTGGCGTGGAATACTACCCGCGCGATATGCCGACCGACTACGTGGAGGAATTTCTGCTCAGTATTCAGCACGAATTTCACGGCGGCATTCTGGTAGATACCAGCTACGTCAACACTCGCGGTAGGAACCTGAATTTCCAGACTGATATCGACCAGGCTCCTCCCAGCTTGTTTGGCTGTACCACCTATCACTGCGGCAATCCCAACCCGGTGTTTAACAGCATCGAGGCCCAAATATACGATGGCTACTCCAATTACAACGCATTACAGGTGCGAGTTCAAAAGAGGCTCTCGTATGGTTTGAACTTCCAGGTGAATTACGCCTGGTCGAAATCGCTCGACACCGGTACCGGAAACGGTCACGGGTCAGGCATTGACCTCTACCAGAACGCCTATAGTCCCTCCGTTAACTACGGATTATCCGATTTCAACGCCACGCATACCGTGGTGGGACAGATTCTCTACGAACTGCCGTTCGGCCGGGGCCGACGGTATGTGCTGCATGGGCCGCTCGATCAGATTGCCGGTGGCTGGCGTATATCGACCCTTTTCCAGTGGCACTCGGGCGTTCCATTCACGCCGGTAATACAAGGAAGTGTTGCAAGCGCCATAGACCCAGGGTTGAGTACATCGTTCAGCGCCGGCTCTACTTTGTATCCTGAGCTGGTAGGCGACCCGCATGTCTCGAATCCTTCTCGAAATGAGTGGTTCAATCCCGCAGCCTTCGCGGATCCTGCGCCTGGAACGTTTGGCGACACTCATCGCAATACGCTGATTGGGCCGGGCTTCTCGAACGTGGATTTGAGTCTCGCGAAAGAGTTTCCTATTCACGAAAGAATAAGCCTGGAAATTCGGGCGGATGCGTTTGACGCGTTCAATCACGTCAACTTCCAAAATCCCGACGCAAACGTCGGCTATAACTCGTGCGCGGGCGGCTCGGTGTCGTGCGGAGCAAGCAACGGCACGTTGGCGGATGGCACTGCCGGCACGATCACCAGTCCCACAAATAACGGGAACCTGCGAGTCATACAGTTGGGGGCTCACGTCAGGTTCTGAGCTCACAGGCAAAATCTAATCAACTCTCCCGCGGAGTGCCGGAAGTGTTTTGGATCCCGTGCTCCGCACTTTTTCGCCGACCGCGACAGGGAAAACTAATTCGCGCGCGACAAGGACTGTGACTCGTCGATCATAATAGGAAAGAGGCCGCGAGTTGCCTTCAATTCCGTGATGACAGGTTTTCATGAAAAACTTTCTGCACGATCCACTTCATACCCCAACCCCGTGTTGCTGGTTTTCTGGACAGAGATTTTTACCCGGCAGCCTGGCGGTTGTTGTGCTTCTAATCAGCGCTTTTGCGGCGATGACCGCTCAAACCAACCCTCCCGGCAACACGCCGGAAATTCGCGATCACTTGCACAAGGCCGCGATTTATCTCAAGCAAAAGGATTCCGATTCAGCCGTCAAAGAGCTCGACGCTGTTCTCGCGCTCGATCCCAGGAATGCTGAGGCTTATGCAAACCTGGGCGTGATTACGTTTTTCCGACGCGACTATCAGAGCGCCGAGAAAAATTTGCGGAAAGCGGTGAGGATCAAGCCAGCGCTTGTGCAGTCTCAAGCTCTACTAGCCATCTGTGAAGCACGGTTGGGAAATGCGGGCGCGAAGAAATTGCTGGAGAGTTCTTTTTCAAAGCTGACCGAACCACAACTGCGTACGCAGGTAGGGATGGAACTTGCCCGGCTCTACC
Source organism: uncultured Acidobacteriaceae bacterium (assembly GCA_963849315.1). Classification (GTDB taxonomy): domain Bacteria; phylum Acidobacteriota; class Terriglobia; order Terriglobales; family Acidobacteriaceae; genus PALSA-188. The sequence goes on from CAWKGT010000004.1 coordinate 52,325, forward strand.
AACAGGGAGGCGATTCAGAACACGCGATGCGGGTAATACAGGAGCTGGTTGATCTTAATCCCGACGACGTCGACATCCTCTACATGGCGCACCGGCTTTACCAGGAAATGGCTGAGGATACGCTCGATAAGCTCGCCGTCCTTGCTCCGGGCTCGGCGCAGATGCAACAGATAATCGCCGAACGCCTGATTAACGAGGGCGACCTGGCCGGCGCTACCGAGCACTACAAAAAGGCTTTGCAGATCGATCCCCGCATACCTGGCGTGCACTACGAATTGGCGCAGGCGCTCCTTCAATCCGCGCCCAACGATTCTGCAACGCAACAGGCGGCAACAAACGAATTGAAAGCTGCGATCGCAAACGACGGCGACAGCGCAAAGGTACGGTGTGAGTTTGGAATGATCGCCATGCAAGATTCTGCACTGGATAAGGCGTATGAGAACTACACAGCGGCCTTCCGGCTGGATCCGAGCGATACCGAAGCGCAGCTCGGCCTTGGGCGCGTACTCATGGCAATGGACAAGTCGCAAGAAGCGGAAAAATATTTGGAGATGGCGGTGCAGGGGGATCCATTGAATGCGACCGCTCACTACCGGCTGGGGCAAGTCTACGAACGTTTGTCTATGAAAGATCGGGCGCAGAAGGAAATGCATTTGTTTCAGGAAATCAGGAAGACGAAAGATCAGGTGCGGCAACTCTATCGGCAGATGAACCGGCAGCAAGCGCCCGAAGCTGATGAGGCGCAGGAGAGCGAAAAGTGAGCAACGACGAAGTCGAGAAATCGAACAACGCAAACAGCCTATTGCAGGCTTCGCTCAGCCGGCGCCAACTGCTCAAAGGCGCAGCGGGGGCGGCGGCACTTGTTTCAGCGTCGTCGCTTGTCGGCGCTGGGTTTGGCCAATCGCTGGCCGAACCGGGCGCGTCAAGAGTCAGAGAAACTTTTGATCTCGGCTGGAAATTCAGCAGAGGCGATTTTCCCGGCGCACACCAGCCGGGATTTCCCGACGGTGGCTGGAGGTCTCTAGATCTGCCGCACGACTGGAGCATTGAGGGTCCGTTTAGTGAAAGCGAGCCATCTAGCTCCTGCGGCGCCTATTTGCCAACTGGTATTGGCTGGTATCGCAAGCGCTTTCGCGTCCCAGAATCCTATAGGCATAAAAAACTAACTATTGAGTTCGACGGCGTTTACCAACTCAGTGCGGTCTGGATTAACGGGCAATGGCTGGGCAAGCGTCCCTATGGCTATGTTCCATTTTTTTATGACCTCACGCCACACATAAGCTACGGCCGCGAGAATGTGATTGCCGTAAGAGTCGACAACTCTCATCAAACCAATTGCCGCTGGTATTCAGGGTCCGGCATCTACCGGCATACCTGTTTGTTGTCCACGAATAAAGTTCACGTCGCTCATTGGGGCGTGTTTGTCAGCTCGTCGAACGTATCGAGCGACGCGGCCACGCTTGGTATTCGTGCCAGGATTCAGAACGAAGGGAATAGCGTGGCTCGATGCACGTTGGTAAGCAGCCTAGTCGATAACGACGGCAGAGCGGTCCAGACTGCGCAAGCCAACCAGGATATTGTGGCTGGGGCAGAGTATGAATTCGTCCAAACCATGCAGGTGGACAAGCCGCGCTTGTGGTCGATAGCCGACCCTTATCTCTACAAGATTCGCAACACCGCGCAAATCGCAAACGCCATAGTAGATGAGTACGAAACTCCGATTGGAATTCGCGACGCCGTGTTCGATGTTGACAGGGGTTTCCTGTTGAATGGCGAGCGAGTCAAGTTAAATGGGGTTTGCCTGCACCATGATGGTGGTTGCGTTGGGGCGGCGGTGCCTGAGAGAGTTTGGGAACGGCGGCTGGAAATTCTGAAAGACATGGGTTGTAATGCCATCCGCACCAGCCATAACCCGCCTGCGGCGGAGTTTCTCGACCTGTGCGACCGCATGGGATTTCTGGTGATGAATGAAGCATTCGACGAATGGAAGGTGCCCAAGGGGCAGATTGGTCCGAATGGATACGCCAACTATTTTGATGACTGGTATGAGCGCGACGTGCAAAACTTCGTGCGCCGCGACCGCAATCATCCTTCAGTGGTGTTGTGGAGCGCGGGGAATGAAATCGGAGATCAGGGCGCACCAAATGGGGCGGAGACGCTGGGCAAATTGCTCAAGGTTTTTCATTCCGAGGACCCAACCCGTCCGGTCACCGCGGGCTGCGATCACATTGCTTCAGAGCCAGCTTCCGAGGCCGCCCGTCCCGAGTTTCTCGCGTTGCTCGATGTGGTGGGATACAACTATGTGGACCGCTGGCGCGACCGCAAAGAAAAGTACTATAGCATAGACCGCCACGCGTATCCGCAGAGACGATTCGTGGGTACGGAGAGCGAGGCTATGGGCGGCATTCGGGGCGAGTATTCCGAATTGTCTCCCGCCAGCCTGCCAGCGGGCTTGGCTCAATTCTTGCGCGGCGGAAATATCGACGTCGAACAGCAATGGAAATTTGTCAGCACCTATGACTACGTATCGGGCGACTTCATGTGGACGGGCGTCGATCATCTCGGCGAAGCCCGATGGCCTATGAAGGGATCGTCGACGGGAGTGCTCGATACGTGCGGCTTCAAGAAGGATGGTTTCTACTTCTACCAGAGTCAGTGGACACAGAAGCCTGTGCTGCACATTTTTCCGCACTGGAATTGGCGAAGCAAAGAGGGGCAGGTTATCCCGGTGGCCTGTTACACAAATTGCGACACGGTGGAGCTGTTTCTGAACGGCAGATCATTGGGAGTGAAGGGATATGAGTTCCCGCGGTTAGGCATGGAACTCAGATGGAACAACCTGCCTGATCGAGCTAAGGTCCTGCGGACAACGGCTGACTTGCATCTGTCTTGGGATGTGCCGTATGACCCGGGCACACTCAAAGCAGTGGGAATTAAAGGCGGGAAAGTGGTGTTGACGATCGAAGTCCAGACGACGGGGGAGCCGGCAACACTCGGTTTATCGGTAGACAGAAAAGCGATCTGTGCCGATGGCCGCGATGTGGTTCATGTTACCGCGCAGATATTAGATGGTACGGGCATGATAGTACCTACTGCTGATAATGCGATCACCTTCGATCTCGAAGGCGAGGGGCAACTGATCGGGGTAGACAACGGAGACCCGTCCAGCCACGATTCGTTTCAATCGGATCAGTCCCGCGCGTTTCATGGACTGTGTTTGGCCATCATTCGGTCAAGCCGCAATGCCGGACAGGTTCGGTTAAGGGCGGCTTCGCCTTCGCTAACGCCAGCCAGCGTAGTTGTAACAATTAAAGGATGATCTGTGCGCGTTGGCATTGTGGGGCTGCATCCTTGGAGGCCATCGTTTCTGCACAAGAATGCCATGTCGCCAGCGCTGCATCGTTACTTGGCGAATTTAAATTACGCCGAGTGGCTTTCGCGTAATAATGTGCGATGCGAAATCTGTTCATGAGAATGGTGGTCGCCATTTTGCTAACAGCGGTTTTAGCCGCTCAAACAAAAGTCGCCATCCCGCCCATGTCCTTCGAGGATGTTGCCCAGCAAGCCGGCCTCACGGTTCCGCATATTTCCTCATCCGACAAACAATACATCGTGGAATCCATGAGCGGTGGCGTGGGCCTCATCGATTGCGATAACGATGGCAAGCTCGACATCATTGTGGCGAACGGCTCTACCGTTGACCGCTTCCACCATGGCGGCGATCCCATGATTACGCTCTATTATCAGAACGCCAATTTCAAATTTACCGACATCACCGCGTCCGCCGGTCTCACCCGCAAGGGTTGGGGGATGGGCGTGGCCGTTGCCGATTATGACAACGACGGCTTGCCCGACATCTATGTCACTGGATTCGGCGGCAACGCGCTTTACCACAATCTCGGCGGCTGCAAGTTTGAGGACGTCACCGACAAAGCCGGCGTCGCCGGCGGCGGATTTAGCACCGGTGCGGCGTGGGCCGATTATGACCGCGACGGTCATGTGGATTTATTCGTCTCTCGTTACGTTCACGTCGATATCAATAAGCTGCCAACCTTCGGCAGCAACGAGAAGACCTGCCACTTCAAAGGCATCGCGGTGCAATGCGGCCCGTGGGGGATGGTGGGCGAAACCGATCTCCTTTTCCATAACCGGGGCGATGGCACTTTTGAAGAGGTCTCGAAGAAAGCCGGCGTGGACGACAAAAATCGTTACTACGGGCTAGGCGCGATCTGGGGCGACTATGACAATGATGGCTGGCCGGATTTATACGTAGCGAACGATACCGGACCCAATTATCTCTACCGCAACAAGCATGATGGCACTTTCGAAGACGTTAGCATGCTTTCTGGCGCTGCATTGAGCGGTGATGGCCTGGCGCAAGGTTCAATGGGAGTGGATTGGGGCGACTATTGGAACGAAGGCTGGCTTTCCATGTTTGTCACCACCTTCGTGGAGCAGCCGGACACGCTCTTCCATAACGGAGGGAAGGCCGGTTTCTCGGATGTAAGTTTGCAAGCGGGACTAGCGAAGCCAACTTATCCCTTGGTGGGATGGGGCACAGGATTGGTGGATATGGATAATGACGGCTGGCTTGATATTTTCGTAGCCAACGGACACGTTTATCCGCAAATGGATCAGGTCCCCGGCGGCACGCCTTATCGCCAGCCCCTGCAATTATTTCGCAATAAACATGATGGAACCTTCGAGGATGTTTCGGCCGTTCTCGCCGCTGTTCCCAACGCCTCCCGCCGTGGCGCAGCCTTTGGCGATCTCAAGAACGACGGCAATGTCGACGTCGTAATTAACAACATGGATGGGCCTCCGTCTCTGCTTCTGAACTTGACTGAGAATGCGAATCATCGCGTGCTTTTCAACTTGATAGGCACAAAAAGCAATCGCTCGGCAATTGGCGCGCGAGTTACGGTGACGGCGGGAACTTTATCGCAATTCAATGAATTGCGAGCCGGTGGCAGTTATCTCTCTCAAAACGATCCGCGCCTTCATTTCGGACTGGGCTCCGAATCAAAAATGGATAAAGTAGAAATTCGCTGGCCTAGCGGCGCCATCGAAACCCTGCGCGATGTGCCTGCGGATTTCATATATTCCGTGAAAGAAGGGCAAGGCATCCAGCAGAAAGTACAATTGCCTGTATTGACCGCGCATTAAAAAACCCAGGGATTGGATACTTGTAACGCGATCCGGCACGGGTGGCGGTGTGGCAGTAACGCCGGAAGCGTGGGATGGCTGGGCAGCGTCCGAACACATTTTACGAATCATCCCCAAGGCAGGCTACCCATTTGGCTATCTCTACGCTTTTCTTAGTTCTCCAATCGGGCAAGCGCAATTAACGGCACAGATTACGGCGCTGTAGTGGATGAGCTTACCGAAGAACAAACCCGCTCTGTACTTGTGCCAGTACCATCCAATAAACAAGAGCAGGAACAAATTGACGCAATCGCCGATCTATCGGCGAAGGCAGTGAAGAAATGGCAGGAAGCCAGTGCGCTTGCCACTAACTCGATCAATGCTGTAACCGATCCCTTGCCGCACGATGAGCCGAGTCCGGCGGGCTGGCCGCCTTCGAGAAATTCCAGAACGTCACCAAGACGCTTCTGGCCGTTCCGAAACATGAGATACAGGATCGACCCAAAGTGAAGGCGAAGTAAGGTATTTTCGCGGCCTTTTGGAACGGTCATTCCAGACAGGTGAGTCAAGTAATTCAATACCCTAATTTTCGTAGTGCAGCAACGAGAACACATCGTAGTCTTTCAGCTTCTCGCGGCCCTTCAGAAAGTCGAGTTCGACTACGAACCCCAAGCCGCAGATTTCCGCGCCCAGAGAAGTTGCCAGATGCGTAGTAGCTTCGGCGGTGCCACCGGTTGCGAGCAGATCGTCTACGATGATGACGCGCTGTCCTTTTTGGATTGCGTCTTTGTGGATTTCGAGAGTGTTTGTTCCGTATTCCAGGGCGTAATCGTATTTTGTCGTGGGTGCGGGGAGTTTGCCGGGTTTGCGTACCGGAACGAATCCGGCATTGAGGCGATAGGCGAGGGCGGGGCCGAAGATGAATCCGCGGGCTTCCATGCCGAGGACCAAGTCGATGTTCTTGTCGATGTAATGTTCGGCCAGCGCGTCGATGAGCGCGGCGAAGCCCTTTTTGTCTTTCAGCAGCGTGGTGATGTCGTAAAAAAGGATGCCGGCCTTGGGGAAATCGGGGACTTCGCGGATTAGGGTTTTCAGCGGCTCGCAATCAATACTTGCTCGGATCGGCAGGGGATTCGTGGACATTTACCAGGCTCCTTCAATGCGAAAATTGTTCAGACCTGCAACCGGCTTGGCTTCGGCTTCTTCGACCGCATCCACCCGAGCCGCGCGCGGACCTTGCTGCAATTTGAAATGCAACGCGGATAATTGTTGCGGCGTTCCCATGGCGAGAACCTCGACGCTGGAGTCGGAATTATTACGCACCCATCCGGCGATGCCTAAAATGTGCGCCTCGCGTTCGACGAACCAGCGGTAGCCGACGCCCTGCACGCGTCCGCGAACGATGAAGCGGCGGGCTTGAATGGTTTTTTCAATAGTAGCCATCGTGCTTGTGTACGCTAATGTAGCCAAGTAACGGGCAGGAACAGACCCTTCTGTGGCTTTGAAGGGGCGCGCCTTAAGGCGCGCCGTGAACCTCTTGAGCCGGAGAACGACGCGACTAAAGCCGGGCCCCTTCAAAGCCCCAGGCCGAGGCCTATGCTCTCGACAAATATGCGCCTTCGGACGTGTCCACGCGAATCTTCTCGCCTTCATTGATGAATGGCGGGACTTGCACGATTAGCCCGGTTTCCGTTTTGGCGGGCTTGGTCACGCTCGACGCCGTGGCGCTTTTCAATCCGGGCTCGGTCTCGACGACTGTCAATTCCACGGTTTGGGGCAACTCAATGCCGACCGCCTTCCCGTCAAAAAACTCGACTTTAATCTCCAAGTTAGCGATCAGATAATCGACAGCATCCCCAAGAATTTCGCGGGTCAGATGGGTCTGCTCGTAGTTGGAAGTGTCCATGAAGTAGTAGCTGTCGCCATCGCTGTAGAGAAATTGCATGTCCACTTCATCAACGTTGATCTTCTCGATGGGATCGGGCGACCGGAAGCGGTGCTCGAACATGGCACCCGTACGCAAGTTCCGCAGCTTCGCCTGAATGAAAGCCCGCAGATTCCCCGGAGTCCGGTGCTCGACGCTGAACACCGAATGCAAGTCGTTATTGTGTTTGATAATCATCCCAGGACGGAGCTGGGTCGCAGGAATGCTCATGCGTGGTAAATCTCCTTAAAATGAGTGCAGCTAGCCGGCGGTGGTTTGACTGCTGTCCGCCTGGACGGGAACTGGCCTGTTCATTTTATACGGATGGGTTGAGATTTGGGAAATGGCAGCAATTTACCGGTCGCAGGTTTTGAAGTCATCCTGAGCCTGCGAAGGATCTGGCGCGTACCAATCGAAATCGACAAGTTAGAATGCGCGCAATTAATTGCTTGTACTCTGGGGCAACTGGAAATCTACGCCGCGATCATCATTCTGCTGCGCCGTGGCCCGCAGATTCAGGTCGTCGAGCGAGATTCTATGCCGTTGCCCACCAGACAAATCGTATAGCGTACTTCCCACAATGGCATAGTTGTCGATCTCAGACTGATGTCCGTCCCTAAAAACCAGGACGGTCTTAGGCTGGTTTGAGACTTCTTCCGGCTCGGGCGCAGGGGCCGCGGCCGCGATCTGGGTTGGAGCCGGCTCGCTAACGGTGCCCGGAGGGGGATATTGTCCATCACCGCGGCGATCAAAAATCGTCGGGCCGCCGCGATATTCATCCTGATCGGCGTAGTCGGCTGGCCCCGGATCATTCTGATCAGAGTAGTCGCCGTAATCGAGTATGGGATATGCGTAGTAGCCGCCCCATACCGGATAATACGCGGAGCCGTAGGGACGATGATGCGGTCGTGGACCCGGACTATTAAAAAATCCGTTGTGTCCGCCCGGCCTCGAAGGGCCGTTACCTCGTCCAAAGCCCAGGGAGGTCACGCTGGGAGGAACGACCCCACCTCCGATTCGGCCGCCGAATCCAAGCGAAGTCACGCTGGGGGGCACGGCCCCCAGATGGCCGCCGCCGCTGGATCCGCCATGTGAACCGCCACCATTGATTGATTGACTGTAAGCAACTGGCACGGCAGTGAACACTAAGGCCAGTAGCGGCACGGTAAGAAAGGAAGAAAGAATCGAAGGGCGGAAGTCATGAACCACGGCGGGCCTCCTACTGGTGTTGCCGTAATATATTAGAACCTTAACAGAGGCTGGAGGTTGCTGAATATTCCTGGAAGCCGCACTGCTTGCGGAACGCCGGACGGGGGCGGACTTACCAGGTCCCCATCCTATTGAGCCTGCGTGGGTTCGGCTGCTGGAGTGGGAGTGGCAGCCGCTTCTCCGCCGCTGTTATTCACGAGATCCTTTAATTCTTTGCTGGGCTTGAAGAAGGGAATTTTCTTGGCGGGAACTTCTACGCGATCTCCGGTCTTGGGATTGCGCCCCACGCGCGGGTTCCGTTGGCGCGTGCGAAAACTGCCGAAGCCGCGAATCTCGATTTTGTCGCCGACCCGCAGCGAACGCACGATGCTATCAAAAATCGTTTCGACGATTACTTCGCTGTCTTTGCGCGTGAGTTCCGCGAGCCTTGAAACTTCGTCGATGAGATCAGCTTTTGTCATGTGCGTCTTTCGCTCCGTCGGGTGAATTTTAATGCTTTTGCCGCATTGCGAAGTACCGCAAGTCATGGAGTCTAGTCGGCTTCGCACCAGATCCTTCGCGTTGCTCAGGATGACGTCCTTTTTTGGCAAACATCTTCACTTCCATAGATAGTAAAAGCCCATCTGGTTTTCCATCAATTTCTCTTTAGTGGGAATCCAGTGGGACGCGTCTCCGAATAGCAAATCGAGCACCGTCTTTCGCTCCAGTTCGGGATGCACCAGCACCGGCTCCCCGTGAATTCCGACAGCTTTCGCCGTGTCTTCCACCACAGCTTGAAAATCCCCAATCTGATCGATCAGGTGCATGGAGAGCGCTTCTTCGCCCGTCCAGACCTTGCCATTCGCTATGGCTTTTATGTCTTCGACTTTGGCATGACGGCCCTCAGCCACCGCGCGAACGAACTGTTCATACATATTGTCGGCAAGAGACTGCAAATATGCGCGCTCGGTGGGAGTTAGCTCACGCGTCGGATCGCCGGTGTCTTTGAACTCGCCCACGCTCAGAATTTCCTGTTTCAGCTTCGCCCACCGCAGCAGATCGCCGTAGTTCAGCCACTCCATGATCACGCCAATGGAACCGACAATGCTGCCGTTATCGGCATAAATTTTGTTTGTCGCGGACGAAACATAATAGGCGCCGCTCGCCCCAACAGTGCTGATCGCGGCCACGATATGCTTATGTTTTTCGTCGCGGACGCGCTTGACCTCGCGATAAATTTCTTCAGACGCGGCCACCCCGCCGCCGGGCGAATCCACGCGAATAATTATGGCCTTGATGGAATCGTCGTCGCCGAATTTTTTGAGCTGCGGCACGATCACGCTGGGATCGACAATAACTCCCTGCAAATCGACGACGCCAATCTTATCGCCGAACGCGTGCAGCGAAGCATCCTGATTGTCCGCGTGTAATGCCAGATAGACGAGAACAAATACCGACATCACGAAGAGGAAGAATGCCCCTCCGCCGATCAGTATCCAGAGTAGAGTTCGGGAACGTGGAGCGGCAGCGTCAGCCATAAAGTTCTCAGTAGTTTAGCACCCCGCCCCCGTTGCCCCCTTCGCAAAGCGACCGATTCGCAGGCTTCGCTCATTCCGCACGGGAGGTTTCGAGACGAAGGCAAATTTGTTTGCATCCCCCAACTTTTCTGCCATAATTGTCTGTGCACCCACCCTCCACCCGAGCGCGCACAAAAAACGCGCGCACCGGGGACCCCGGAAGCACAAAATTCCAAATACAACTTAAAGCGAGGAAGCGATGTCGGCAAAGTACATCTTTGTGACGGGCGGCGTTGTGTCATCTCTGGGCAAGGGATTAGCGGCGGCTTCGATTGGCTGTCTTCTTGAGAGTCGCGGGCTGAAGGTCAATATCATGAAGTTCGATCCCTATCTGAATGTCGATCCGGGAACCATGTCGCCGTTTCAGCACGGAGAAGTTTTCGTCACCGACGACGGCGCTGAAACCGATCTTGACCTGGGACACTACGAACGCTTTACCCACGCTAAACTTTCTCGCGACAATAATTGGACTACCGGCCGAATCTACGAGCAGATCATCGCCAAAGAACGCCGTGGAGATTACCTCGGCAAGACAGTTCAGGTAATTCCGCACGTAACGAATGAAATAAAAGCGGCAATGAAGAAAGTCGCGCAAGATGTCGATGTCGCGATCGTCGAGATCGGAGGAACGGTCGGTGATATCGAGTCGTTGCCCTTCATGGAAGCGATTCGTCAGATGCGTCAGGAACTGGGGCGCAAGAATACGTTATTCATGCACGTAACGCTGGTTCCGTTTATCGCGGCGGCGCAGGAACTGAAAACCAAGCCGACGCAGCACTCTGTGAAAGAACTTCTTAGCATTGGGATTCAGCCCGACATTTTGCTATGCCGCACCGACCGATTTTTATCCAAGGACATCAAGTCGAAGATCGCGTTGTTCTGCAACGTCGAAGAAGAAGCGGTTATCACGGCAAAAGACGTAGCTTCTATTTACGAAGTGCCGCTGGTGTTTTCGCATGAAGGCGTGGATACGCTTGTCTTGCGGTATTTGCATCTGGAGCCGACCGATCACGACTTGAAAGACTGGGAAGAAATTGTCCGCCGGGTTTATAACCCGAAGGCCGAAGTCACGATTGGAATCGTCGGCAAATACGTCGAGTATGAAGATTCCTACAAGTCTCTAAAAGAAGCTTTGGTTCATGGAGCGCTGGCGCACAACCTTAAATTGCAAGTCAACTGGATCGAGGCTGAGGGTCTGGAAGCCGGCGAGCGCGCCTGCGAAGAGCAATTGGGCGGTTATGACGGGTTGCTCGTGCCCGGGGGATTCGGAAAGCGCGGCATCGAAGGCATGTTGCACGCCATTCGATATGCGCGCGAGAAAAAAGTTCCGTACTTTGGAATCTGCCTGGGGATGCAGACTGCCTGCATTGAATTTGCGCGCAACGTTTGCGGACTGGCGGAGGCGAATTCCAGCGAATTCGATCCCGCGACACCGCATCGCGTGATCTACAAACTTCGCGAGTTAACCGGTGTCGAAGAACTGGGCGGCACTATGCGTCTGGGCGCGTGGACCTGCAAAATCGAACCCGGAACTTTGGCGCACAAAATTTATGGACAAGATGAGATCAGCGAGCGGCATCGCCATCGCTACGAGTTCAACCGCGAATATGAAGAGACGCTAACCGCCGCAGGACTTCGCATTTCGGGTTCGACTCCTGATGGCACGTATGTGGAGATGATCGAATTGCCCGATCATCCGCATTTTGTCGGCTGCCAGTTCCATCCCGAATTTAAGTCGAAGCCGCTTGAGCCGCATCCTTTATTTAAAGCGTTCGTCGGGGCCGCGTATCGACATGGAGAAAAACGGCGTAATGAAAAAGAATCGGCGACGGTCGAGCTATTTCATCGCCCAGTAAAAGCCGCAAACTATTAAGAAGAAAGATTGTGTGGCGCGGACACTCTTTCCCGCGGCCTTTGACTTTGAATCGCGCGGGCAAGAGTCCCCGCGCCACGTGAGCAAAGCATGAACGCATCGTTCAAAGCGGGCGACGTCAGCATCGGTTCCGGAAATCTTTTTCTGATCGCGGGCCCCTGCGTGATTGAGAGCGAAGATCATGCCATCCGCATGGCCGAAATCATTAAGGGCGTGACCCGGGCGCTCAATCTCCCATTCATCTTTAAAGCGTCCTATGACAAGGCCAACCGCACATCAATACGAAGTTTTCGCGGCCCCGGGCTGATTGAAGGTCTTCGCATTTTGAAAAAAGTGAAAGATCAGGTCGGAGTTCCGGTGCTCACCGACGTGCATCAGGTGGCCGATGTCACAAACGTCGCCGAGATCGCCGACGTAATCCAAATTCCCGCGTTTCTGTGCCGGCAAACTGATCTGGTAGTTGCGGTGGCGATGAGCGAGCGAGTGGTAAACATTAAAAAGGGGCAGTTCGTGTCTCCCTGGGATATGAAATCCGCGGTCGAGAAATGCTTCACCGCCGGGAACGAGAAAGTGTTTTTAACGGAACGTGGATCGACCTTCGGTTACAACAATCTCGTGGTTGATATGCGCTCGCTGCCGATCATGCGCAAGTTCGCTCCAGTCGTATTCGATGCGACGCATTCCGTTCAACTGCCGTCAGCAGCAGATGGAAATGGAGAAAAGCCCGCGGTTAGTGGAGGACAGCCGGAATTCATTCCCGTCCTCGCTCGCGCCGCCGTCGCCGCGGGCGTGGACGGAATATTTATGGAAGTTCACGACAATCCGAAGAAAGCAAAATCCGACGGGGCAAATGCGCTCGAATCCACAAAACTTCGCGGAGTCTTGAAGGAACTCATAGCGATACATCAGGCGCTCGAAGTCTCTCTCAGAACGCAATAGCGGTAAGATATTGCGACCCAGATTATCGGTACAATGCTCATCAATTGATGAGCAATTCGCGATGCAATTCACAACCGCATCGGCGGGGAGGCGCATACGCCAAATGCGCGCGGTAAATATCGCACTGCGGTGGTGCGGCAATTCTACGATCGCGATCCACGCATTGTGTGCCAGGAATTGTTGGGGAAGGTTCTCGTTCGCCGCGACCATCAAACGATTCTCGCGGGACGCATCGTCGAAGTCGAAGCGTACCTCGGAACGGACGATCCTGCTGCGCATTCAGCATGTGGACGCACGGCTCGCAATGCCGTACTCTTCGGCCCTCCGGGATATGCTTATGTTTATTTCATTTACGGCAACCACTATTGTCTGAATGTTTCGTGTCTGCCTGACGGCGTGGCGGGAGGAATTCTGTTCCGCGCCCTCGAGCCTCTCGAAGGAATCAAGAAAATGGCTCTCAACAGGGATCTCGAATTGAATGGCGACCGCGACTTACGCAAGCTAACCACCGGTCCCGGCAGGCTGGCCGAAGCCTTCGCCGTCACTCGCCAGCGTGACAATGGAAAAGATCTGACCGACCCAGCATCAGATTTATTTATTGCCGACGAGGGCTACATATCAAATGAGGTGAAAGTCACGGCGCGCATCGGAATCACCAAAGCCTCAGCGCTCCCGCTGCGTTATGTAATTTCCAACAGCAAGTTTTTATCCGGACCAAAGAATCTAATCGCGCGTCAACAGAATATTGTCGATCAAGCGCGTCGTGCCGACGAATCCAGCCACCGCCGCTAGTGCTGGGCGTTCCATTGTTTTTACCGGCGCCAGGGTATTGGGATCTACGATTTCGAAATAATCCAGCCGCGCCAATTGATCTTGTTTAAACGCATTCTCGCCGGCAAGCATGAGAATCCCGGCGTTTCTTTCCCCGTGTCCATAAAGTTTTTGCACCGCCATCAAAGACCGATACAACGCTAACGCCGATTTTCGCTCCGCAGCATTCAAATATGCATTTCGCGAGCTCATTGCGAGGCCATCAGGTTCGCGGACGATGGGGCATACTTTAATCTCAACGGGAAAATTCAGATCGCGCGCCATCTGCCGGATGATTGCCACCTGCGCGGCATCTTTCTGTCCGAAGAAGGCAATGTCTGGAGTAACGATATGAAATAACTTTGCGACTACCGTGGTTACTCCGCCAAAATGCCCGGGGCGGAATTTGCCGCAGAGCCGGTCACTCAGGCCTTCCACGATGACTTGCGTTACCCCTCCCGCCGGATACATTTCTTCGACAGACGGCGCGAATAAGAAATCTACGCCTTCGTTCGTCAGCAGATCGCTATCGCGCTCAAAGTTCCGCGGATACTTCGCGAGATCTTCCCGTGGTCCGAATTGCAGAGGATTTACGAAAATGGAAGCTGCGACCAACTCGCACCGCGCCTTCGCAGCACGCACCAGAGACAAATGCCCTTCGTGGAGCGCGCCCATCGTGGGCACAAAGCCGAGACATTTTCCATCGCATTGGCCGAGGCACGAAGCGGCTTGCATCTCGGAGATATTTCGGATGATTTTCATCTGAACGGTTGCGTACGGACCGCCGCCCCCGGCTGTCGATTTTCGACAGAGTCAAAGGAATAGTCGTCGAGCGTCGCTCGACCGGACAGTCGGAGGGCGACTGTCCCTACGCGAATCCCCACGCGAATCCTACGCGAGCATGGAACGTTTTCTTTCCCGCACCGCATCCAGGGCGGCCTTCGTTTCTTTGGGCAAATGGTACGACTCCGCATCCAACGGATATTGCCGCGACTCCACATCAGCCTTAAACGCCCTCACCGCCTGCGCGATCATTCGCGCCCCGTCCCCGTATCTCCGCACAAATTTTGCCGGCTCGGCAAATGTGAGATTCAAAATGTCGTGGAAAACCAACACCTGCCCGTCACAATCCGGACCAGCCCCAATCCCAATGGTCGGCGCGCTCACTTCTGCGGTAATCATTGCCGCCACCTCCCGCGGAATCCCCTCCAGATAAATACAGCAAACTCCCGCGCGATCAAGCGCTACGGCATCGCGCATCAGTTGCTCAATATCTGTCAGAGATTTGCCCTGAACTTTGTATCCACCAAGCACATTCACGGATTGTGGCGTCAACCCAATATGCCCAGCGACCGGTATCTCTGCATCAATCACCCGCCGGATTAAATCTGCCCGCTTCTCGCCGCCTTCGATTTTGATCGCTTCCGCACCGTCTTTTATAAAGCGGGTTGCATTGCGGACCGCATCTTCGGCGCTCGCATGATAAGAGCCAAAAGGCATGTCCGCGATCAGCAGCGCCTGTTTCACGCCGCGCCGCACTGCCCGCACATGGTGCAGCATCTCGTCGACGGTGACCGACAAAGTGTTCTCGTAGCCGAGCATGGTCATCGCCAGCGAATCGCCGACCAGGATTATGTCGATCTCCGCATCGTCCACCAGGCGCGCCGAAGGATAGTCATATGCCGTCAGGCAGGTAATCGCCTTCCGCTGCCTTTTCTTTTCACGAATGGACGCAACCGTAGTTTTTTGGCGAGGCTCGCCAATAGGAATGAAACTCACATTACCCTCCAGTGCCCCTCCGCTAACCGGATAGAGTCTGCCGAACTGACTTATTGTAGCCCTAATGTGTCGTCGACTTGCGTCGGACCGTCGTACAGGAGACTTACCGCTGCTTCGACGAATACTAAAAAACCTCTTGACATATTTATAGTGTTATAGTTAAGTATAACAGTATTTCACGTTCGATTCTCATCGCCGCTAAGTATTGCGGACGATTAGCGAACCCACAAATCCAAACTCTTGAGGTGAAGAAAAATGAGATCCGCTAAGTTTCTACTATCGATCATCCTGTTATCGCTATCCACTCTGGTTTTCGCGCAAAGCGATGCGCAAAAGTCATTCGATCAGATAAAAACTCTGGCTGGTTCATGGGACGGCACGGTCAAAACCGATCCTCCCACCCCCGGGGTAGAGGGCAAGCACGTCCAAGTCACATTGCGAGTCACCTCAATGGGGAATGCACTCATGCACGAAATGAGGATAGAGGGAAGACCCGACGATCCCATCACCATGCTTTATCTGGACTCGGACCGTCTGGTTCTGACGCATTATTGTGACGCCGGCAATCGGCCTCGCATGACGGGCAAAACGTCGCCGGATGGAAAAAATGTGGATTTCGAGCTTCTCGACATCGCCGGCGGCACGCAGTACGGGCACATGCACCGGACCGCATTCAATTACATCGACGCGAATCATCACACGGAAGATTGGAGCTTTATGGTCCCCCAAGGCGACAAGATGGTCCGCGCGCACTTCGACCTGCAACGGACAAAGTGACGCGAGTGTATCTTGTAAATGCTATCTGGAAAACTTGATGGACCGCGAATGGAATGATACTCAGCCGATTTATCGTCAACTTCGCGACCGGGTAATCGCGATGATACTCGACGGCGTGCTTAAAGAGGGCGACCCGCTGCCCTCGGTGCGCAATGTCGCGGCTGAATATCGGGTGAATCCACTCACGGTTCTCAAGGGTTATCAGCAATTGGTAGACGATGGCCTGGTAGAAACCAGACGAGGACTTGGCATGTTCATCAATTCCGGCGCTCGTGGTTTGTTGCTGAAAGGCGAACGCCAGAAGTTTCTGGAAGAAGAATGGCCGCGGGTCCACGCGACGATTCGCCGGTTAGGGCTGGACGCCGAGGAACTGCTGGACTCCGCCGAAACCAAACGCGCACCGTCGAAGACGTCGTCAAAAGGCACGAAGGAGGAGCGTTGAAGACATGGTCTGCATAGAGGCACATGGCCTTCGTAAGTCGTTTGGCGCAGCCGCCGCCCTTGATGGCGTCGATTTGCGGGTAGACGAAGGCCGCATCGTTGGCCTCGTCGGGCCCAATGGCGCGGGTAAGACTACTGCGCTCAATGCGATTCTCGGACTGACTCCGTATGAGGGAGAGCTGAAAGTTCTGGGACGCGATCCCTGGGCCGAGCGCGATCAAATCATGCGGGATGTTTGTTTCATTGCGGATGTCGCGGTTCTACCACGCTGGATAAAAGTTTCGCAAGCGCTGGACTATGTGGCGGGAGTGCATCCACGATTTGATCGCGCCAAGGCGGAAAGTTTTCTGACCAAAACCACTATCCGGCGCACCAGCAAGGTACGGGAATTATCGAAAGGCATGGTGGCACAGTTCCACCTCGCTCTCGTTATGGCAATTGACGCCAAATTGCTGGTGCTGGACGAGCCCACGCTGGGCCTCGACCTCCTGTATCGCAAGCAATTCTACGATTCGTTGCTCAACGATTACTTCGATCATAACCGCACTGTTTTAGTGACGACGAACCAGGTGGAAGAAATTGAGAACGTGCTCACTGACGTTCTGTTCATCAGCCGTGGACGAATCGTTCTCAGTTGCAGCATGGAAGAATTCAAATCGCGCTATACACAGTTGATGGTGCATCCCGAACACCTGGCCGCAGCCCGCGTGCTAAAGCCGATGAACGAGCGTCAGGCCCTTGGGCGCAGCATCCTGCTCTTCGACCATGTTGATGGTGATCAACTCGCCGCTCTGGGGGAAGTGCATACGCCGAGCATTGGCGATGTGTTTGTCGCCGTCTTGGGAAACGAAACGGGAAATAATTCGATCAGACGGGAGACGCCATGAACGTTCCTTCGAGTGTCGCATTCGACTCGCATCCGATTGTCCCGGCGGCTAGCCTCGCCACCCATCCTTTTTACTGGTCCGTTCAACGCGAATTGTGGGAATACCGCTCGATATACGTTGCGCCACTCGCCGTCGCTGGTCTCTACCTGTTCGGGTTCGTGATCAGCATGTTTCGTTTGCCGGGTAGGATGCGTGCCGCGTCCGCAATCGGTCCAATGCAGTTGCACGCGTTCATCGAAAAGCCATATACCTACGCCGCCCTTTTAATCATGGCGACCGAATTCATAGTCGCGATATTTTATTGTCTTGACGCCCTGCACGGCGAACGCCGCGACCGCAGCATTCTGTTCTGGAAGTCGCTGCCGGTTTCCGATCTCACGACGGTACTCTCGAAGGCGAGCATACCGATCGTGGTTCTGCCGTTGGTTTCCGTTGCTGTCACTGTGGGCACGCAGTGGATCATGCTGCTGATTAACAGTGCAGCTTTGCTGGCCAGCGGTGTGGGTATCGGCGCATTGTGGACGAACCTACCGCTGCTGCCGATGTGGACGATGCTGTTTTGGCACCTTCTGGCGGGACATGGACTGTGGTATGCGCCCATCTATGGATGGCTGCTGCTGGTGTCAAGCTGGGCGCGGCGCGCGGGGTTTTTATGGGCAGCGCTGCCGCTGCTTGTCATCGGAGTCGTGGAGAAGATTGCCTTCAACACCTCGCACTTCGCCTCGATGCTGGGACACCGCATTAGCGGCGGCTCGCAAGGCGCCGACTTCGTGACCACTATCGGAGCGATGCATCCCGCCATGCACTTGCCCCTGGGCGAATTCCTGCTAAGCCCAGGACTTTGGGTTGGACTCGCCATCACGGCCGCATTTCTTGCCGCGGCAGTCCGCCTGCGCCGCAAGCAGGGACCAATCTAAACTGACCTGAATTGACGAGCCAGCACGAACAAGAGAATTAAGACGCGATGTGGCCGCTCGCAGAGGGTTAACTTCAGGCGCTGGCGGCTTCCTGACTCCCCAGCGGTAAAAAGTATTGCGTGCCTTTAATTGGCGCCGAGACTTTGCGCAATAGTTCCTGTAAATCCTGATTGCGTTCCACAAAATCTATTTCGGAAGTATTCACGATCAGGAGATCGGAAGAAGTGTAATGATAGAAGAAATGCTCGTAGGCTTTGTTGACCTCCTCTAGATAATCTTCACTGATCGC
This sequence comes from uncultured Acidobacteriaceae bacterium, assembly GCA_963849315.1. GTDB lineage: Bacteria > Acidobacteriota > Terriglobia > Terriglobales > Acidobacteriaceae > PALSA-188. The sequence goes on from CAWKGT010000004.1 coordinate 70,871, forward strand.
CTTTTCGTCCGCAGCATTTTTCTTCTTCAGCCGCTTTTTCAGGACCTCGGGAGTCGCCTGCAAATAAATTACCAGGTCGGGAGTCGGAAGCTGCTGCCGAAAATAATTATAAAAACGGTTATAGGTATCCAGTTCCTGGTCGTTCAAATTGAGGCACGCGAATAATTTATCTTTCTCGAAAATAAAATCTGTGATCACGGTTTTCTGCGAGCGCGGGCCGAGATCGAGCGCGCGCAACTTTTCAAAGCGCCGGATCAAAAACGCAAATTGCGCCCGAAATCCGGCCCCACGCTCCCCATCGTAAAAACTCCGTAGAAACGGATTCTCCTCGTCCTCGGTAACCCGCTGCGCATTCAATCGCTCCGCCAGAATCCGCGCCAGCGTGCTCTTTCCGACTCGTATCGGACCTTCAATGGCAATATAGCGAGGCAGTTCAAAAAGATTGGCCATGATTTAGAGGGATGAATCGTCGACACCGCAGGATATCCCGCCAAGCCCCACGGCGCAATTGCGCAAAAAGTTAACAGACCGAATTAAGAGTCGCGCCTGTCAAGACGGACGATAAACCGACCTATTTGCCATGCCGGGCAAAGCAAACCTGATCATCTGTCATATTGAGCAAAGTGAGTCGCTTTTGCGGAAGGTCACGAAGTCGAAAACATCTCTACCCTCGCAATCCGCAAATCGGAGCAAACAATCCATTTACAATTCTCCACATGTTCGCCCCGCTAGCGACCGCCGCTGGACTTGGAATTGCTGTCGCTGCCGGATACCAATCCATGTCCCCTACCGGACAGTGGTATGGGCGCACATTTACAGGACTGTCGGCCGGTTCGAAAGGGCTGGCGCTGACTTACGACGACGGCCCTAACGACCCGCACACTCTTCATCTGCTCGACGTACTGGCGAAGCACGACGTACGCGCCACGTTTTTCTTAATCGGACAATACGTCCGAAAACGTCCCGACATCGTTCGCAAAATCTCGGACGCCGGCCACGCCATCGGCAACCACACCTTCACTCATCCCTTATTGATTTTCAAACCTCCTCAAGAGATTAAGCGGCAACTCACCGAGTGCACCGAGGCCATCAGCGATGCCGCTGGAATCCATACCAACCTGTTTCGTCCCCCATTCGGCGGCCGCCGCCCCGCCGTGCTTCGCATCGCCCGGCAACTAAGGCTTGATCCCGTAATGTGGAATGTCACCGGATACGACTGGAACGCGCCATCACCCGAATATATCCAGCACAAAGTGACTGCCAAAATCCTCGGCGGAAATGTCATCCTGCTTCACGATGGCGGCCACAAATATTTCGGCGCCGACCGTTCCAACACAGTCGTCGCTTCGGATAAAATTATCTTCAGATACAAATCCAACGGTTACGAATTTGTAACCATCCCCGAAATGATGACTCAAACTTCGCAAAGGAGGAATCCATGAAAAACGCAGTGAAGCCCATCCCCGAAAACTACCACGCGGTAACTCCTTACTTGATTGTCAATGGCGCAGCCAAGGCTATCGATTTCTATAAGAATGTATTTGGCGCTCAGGAAATCATGAGAATGCCCGGCCCGAACGGCAAAGTCGGGCACGCGGAACTCAAGATTGGCGATTCCATAATTATGCTCGCCGATGAGCATCCGGAAATGGACGCACAAAGTCCTCAGTCTGTTGGAGGAACCCCTGTCAGCCTGTTGGTCTATGTGGAAGACGTCGACAACGTTTTTAAGAAGGCGCTGTCGGCTGGCGCGAAAGAATCGCGGCCGGTGAAAGATCAGTTTTACGGCGACCGTTCCGGGATAATCACCGATCCTTTTGGACACAAGTGGTCGGTAGCGACGCACGTTGAGGATGTTTCGCCGGAAGAAATGCAGAGACGCATGGCCGCTCAAAAAGTCGCTTAGGGTGCGGCGGACTTATTTTTGACCAGGGATTTTTTGGCTGCGGCAATCGTCTCTTGAATGTTCGTCTCAGTGTGGGCCGTGCTCAGAAACGCAGCCTCATATTGTGAGGGAGGCAAATAAATTCCCTGGTCAAGCATTGCGCGATGGAAGCGGGCAAACGCCTGCGTATCTGACTTCGCGGCGGAAGACCAATCCGTAACCGCGCTCGGGTTGAAGAACCAGGTAAACATCGAGCCCACCCGATTCGCGCGCATGGAAATGCCCGCATCTTTCGCGACCCCAGCTACGCCCTCCACCAATAAAGCGCTCAACTTTTCCAGTTGCGGATAAATCTCCGCTCTCTTATCTTTCAACGTCTGCAAGGTTGCGACCCCCGCCGCCATCGCCAGCGGATTGCCCGAAAGCGTTCCTGCCTGGTACATCGGCCCGAGCGGCGCGACTAAATCCATAATTTCGGAAGCGCCACCGTACGCGCCCACGGGCAGCCCTCCACCAATTATCTTTCCCAGCGTTGTGAGGTCAGGTTTGATTCCGTAAAGTTCTTGTGCGCCGCCAAAAGCCACGCGAAAGCCGGTCATTACTTCGTCGAAGATGAGGACAGTTTTTTCGCGCTGCGTGATCGCCCGTAACGCAGCCAAATATCCTCCCGACGCGGGCACGCAACCCATGTTTCCCACCACCGGTTCCACAATCACCGCGGCAATCTGATGCTTGAATTTGTTGAACGCATATTCCAAAGTTTCGGCGTCGTTGAACGGCAGTGCCAGGGTGAACTGGGTGAACTCCTGCGGAACTCCCGCCGATCCCGGAATGCCCAGCGTCGCAATTCCCGACCCAGCTTTGGCGAGCAGACCGTCGGCGTGCCCGTGGTAGCAGCCTTCAAACTTCACCACAAATTTTCTTTTCGTATACGCGCGTGCCAGCCGGATTGCAGACATTACAGCTTCGGTTCCGGAATTCACGAATCGCACTTTTTGAATATGGGGAAACGCGGCGATCACTAATTCCGCCAGATTGGCTTCTTGCGCGACTGACGCCCCGAAACTGGTACCGTTTCGCGCTGCGGCAACCACAGCCTGCACGACGGAGGCTGGTGCATGTCCCAAAATCAATGGACCCCAGGAACCGACGTAGTCAATGTATTGGTTTCCATCCGCATCCCAAAGATGTGCGCCTTGTCCCCGCGCCATAAAACGCTGCTCGCCACCCACCGCTCCGAACGCGCGCACGGGCGAACTCACCCCGCCCGGAATCATCGTCTCCGCGCGCTTCTGAAGTTTCCGCGACTGCTCGGTGCTGCGGCCCATCGGGCTCCTCAATTTAAGAAGAATTGGGAAACGTAACAGCAAACACTTACCTAAATAATAACGTGTGATGCGAGCGGCCGAGTCATTTCCTTCTCTCTTGCATTATTGCGCGGAGACTGAAGAACGCCTGCCATCAATTCACAGAAGGTTTACAAACCCGCAACACTGCAGCAATCTGCTCTACGTAAGCTGATGGCAGTTACACCCCTTCTAACCGGAAGGGCCTTGGGACAGCTTTGGGGGGCTCCGGGCTGTCCTTCTTCTTTTATTGCGCTGACGCTCGAACAAACATCGCACTGATTCCTGCCGAAGTGATGTCGCGCCCTATAGTTTCATGGGACCCTTAGTAAATATAAGGCGGTCCACGAGGGAGCCGCGTAATGAAAATCACTATATTTCACGATCGGGTCGCGCGAGGCTTGCGCCTCTATAGTGGCCATGTTCTTACCAGATTAAAGCAGCCATGCCCTTTCGAGTCTTGAATACAGAGACTACGAGGGGTGCTTGTACAGGGGCTCAGAGACGTTCAGAATCCCACCTCTCGCAAAGGACGCGAAAATGGGCACCAACCTGCACAACCAATTACAAGGGGAGTTCTTGAACCGTTGGAAAGTGGTGTTGTTCCCTGCCTACCTTGCCGTCGTATTTTGTGGACATCTTAAACAGTTCGTAGCGGCCGTCGGCGGCGAATTTGTGGCAGCGTTCGCGGAGTTTTTGCATCTCTGCGGCGGACAACGGTTGGAAATTTACTGCCACCATCAAGTTCTGGTCGAGGACTTCCATGGAATCTACGCCACTGATTGTCGTCGCAACTGGCAGACTCATCGCATACCGCAGACCTTCATTCGCGGTAATGGCGCCATGACGAACCATTTCTCCGCTGCCTCCCAGGCTTTTCATGCCGAGGCCGGCGATGCCCCTCTTGTTGGCTTCGGGAAGGACATGGGTCTCGAAGCTGCGAAAGGTGGCGTCGAAACAGTTCAGCGGCATTTGCACGGAGTCGAAGGGAAAATCGTGCGAAAGCATTTTCAAGTGGATGGACGGATCTTTGTGTCCGGTAAATCCTACGAAGCGGACTTTGCCTTGTTGCTTCGCGGTAACGAGAGCCTCGGCCACACCGTTCGGTCCGAAGATTAAATCGGGATCGTTATCGTAAATAACTTCGTGAACCTGCCAGAGATCGAGGCGATCGGTTTGCAGGCGGCGCAGGGATTCGTCAAGCATGCGCATGGCGAGGTTTTTGTCGCGTCCATGAGTGCAGACCTTGGTCATTACGAATGCCTTATCCCGCTTACCCTTCAGTGCTCTGCCTAGCCGTTCTTCGCTGAGGCCGTCGTGATATTCCCAGGCATTGTCGAAAAAATTTACTCCGTGATCGATGGCTTTGGCGACAATTTCGACGGCGGCCTGATCGGTTTCTGCCGAGCCGAGGTGATAGCCGCCGAGACCCATGGCGGAGACTTGGGCGTCGGCGCGTCCGAACTGACGTTTCGGAACTTCTCCGGTAGGAACCTGCGGGGTGGATTGATTTTGCTGCGCCATGCTGCCTCCGGGAAGGAGCGTTGCCGCGCTAAGTATGGCGCCGCCCTTCAGGAAATTACGACGATTGAGTTCGAGCTTCGAAGCCATGAACACTCCTAGAATTGTTTCTCGGGGAATGGATGGCCCGTGTTCATTTCGGATCCGAGCATGTCTTTCACTTCTGACTGTTGCGTGTCGAGAGGAAAGCCGTGCGCCAGACGCGACTCAGGGTTGTCGAATTTCAGCGACAGCTTATAGAGTTCGAAGCGTCCATCGGCGGCCTCCTGCTTGCAGCGGTTGCGGAGTGCATCCATTTCTTGCGGAGTCATGGGAGTGAAGTTCTGCGCGATTTGCAAATTTTGATGCAGGACTTCGAGGCTGTCGATTCCCGTAATTGTCGTCGCGACGGGCAGGCTCATGGCGTAGCGCAGCGATTCTTCGACGCTGACAACACCTTTTTTTATGGCGTCGCCGTGCCCCTGTAGCGGTTTCATTCCCAAGGCCGCGATGCCGCGTTTATTCAATTCGGGAAGGACCTGCTGTTCGAAGCTGCGAAAATTTGCGTCGAAGGGATTGAGTGGCATCTGCACGGCGTCGAATGGAAACCCAGTGTTTAACATCCCCAAATGAACGTGAGGGTTTTGGTGGCCGGTGAATCCGACGAAGCGAACTTTTCCATCTTTCTTTGCTTTAGTCAGGGCTTCCGCTGCACCGTTCGGACGGATAAATAATTCCGGGTCATTGTCGAACGCCATGCCGTGGACTTGCCAGAGATCCAGGTGATCGGTTTGCAGGCGATGCAAAGATTCTTCGAGCATCTCGAGAGCCAGGCTGGCGTCGCGTCCATGAGGACAGGTTTTCGTCATCAGGAAAACTTTGTCGCGACGGCCTTTGAGGCCGGCACCCATCCAAATTTCGGTTTTGCCGCGGCGGTATTCCCAACAGTTGTCGTAGAACGTGATGCCGCCGTCGACGGCTTCTTGAATGATACGGATGGCGGTTTTTTCGTCGGGAGCGTCGCCAAGGTGGTGTCCGCCGAAACCTAGTGCGGAAATTTTAGCGTCGGAACGTCCAAGATTGCGTAGAGGGATGGAGCCGGTCGCGGGTTGGGGCATAGTTGGGCCTGTGGTGCTGATTTTAGGAAGGCTATGATGCGGTGCAGTTGCAGAGGGTTTGTAACGAAGGGGGGTTATAACTGAGATAAAACTGCGGCAGCCTCGCTCGTTTGTCGTTGAGCTCGATTTGATTGTAGGGAAGAGCGGTTCCTCCGGCGCCGTTCGAAATGACGAGGCTTCCCCTTTTATTCAGGGGGCGAGCCGATCTCCGCTCGGCTGTACAGTTGAGGGCGGCTGTCCCTACGTGAGCGGTTTTTGGTATGCAGGCATCACGTATAATTATCTCACCCTCGACATGAGCTATCAGGTTCTCGCCCGCAAATACCGCCCGCAAAAATTCTCAGAAGTGATTGGGCAGGAGCACGTCACTCGCACGCTTAAGAACGCGATAGCGCAGGGTCGAACGGCTCATGGATACATTTTCAGCGGCCATCGCGGGATTGGGAAGACTACAGTGGCGCGCATTCTGGCGATGGCGCTGAACTGCCGGTCGTCGGGCAAACCGGTAGAGGAGCCGTGCGGAATTTGCGAGTCGTGTACGGAGATTCGTGCAGGAAACTCCGTCGATGTAATCGAGATTGACGCCGCTACGAATCGCGGGATTGATGAAATCCGCGAGATTCGCGAAGGTGCGCGGTATCGCCCGGCACGCGACCGGTTCAAGATTTGTATTTTGGACGAGGCGCACCAGATTACGGACGCGGCTTTCAATGCGTTGCTGAAAACGTTGGAAGAGCCGCCCGATCATATGGTTTTTATGCTGGCGACCACTCAGCCGGAAGATATTCCGCAGACGATCCGGTCGCGGTGCCAGCATTTTAGTTTTCGGGCGGTACGGTTCGAAGAGATCATGAACCAGCTTCGCGACCTTTCGGCGCGGGAGAATATTGCCGCTGACGAAGATGCGCTGGCGATGCTGGCGGAGGCGGGCGATGGTTCGATGCGCGACGCGCTTTCGATTCTTGATCAGGCAATCGCATCTTCGGATGGGAGGTTAACGGCGGAATCGATTCGCCAACTGGTGGGCGCCGCACCTTCCGGCGCGATGGAAGAAGTGATGAAGGCTGTGGCGGAGGGATCGAGCGATCTGATACTGCGCCAAGTGGATCGCTTAATTGGCGAGGGACAGAATCCTACGCATTTTGCGCGGCAAATGGTTCGATTTATTCGTAATACCAGTCGTCGCGAAAGTTGCTGGACCGGATTCTTCTTTGTTGCAAATATCCGGCGACGAGCGGCTGCGCGTGGGTCGGGTGGCGGAATTATTCAGCGAAGAAGATTTGGCGCGGCATTTACAAATTATCCTGCGAACACATTCGGAGTTGGGATACCGGCAAGAGCAGCGCTTCCATCTTGAGTTGGGATTGTTGAAAATGGCGCACGCGCAAAAACTGATTCCGATTGAGCAATTTTTGAGCGATGCCGCGGCCTCGACTGGTATTGCTCGGGCTGCGGGGAAACCGGCGATTGTTCCAGAGAGAAGACCGGAAGTTGCGTCCTCACCGAGACCGAATTTTGTTTCTCCTTTCGCGGCGGATTCGGCACGTAAAGGTGGGACGAAAATGTCCGCCGAAGCGGCGCCGGTTGCGATGGTGGTGGGATCGGGAAATGGCTCATCCCCAGTCGTGATGGGGGCGGCGGTTGCGGAAGCGCGAGAATCTATTCATGAGGTATTGAAAGCTCCTCCGATAGTCGAAGTAGCACCTCTGACTGTGATCGCGGACCCGGGATCGTCCGATGAGCAACTACGCCACGCCGTCCTCGGCACGTTGGCGGATGGCGGACACCGTATGCTGGCTTCGATGTTGGAAAGCGGCGAGTGGAAATTGGAGGGAAACGACCTCGTAATTACGGTTCCATCGTCTGCCGCAGTGATCGATATGTCTTTAGGCGCGGACGCGAAGAAGTTGGCGATTGCGAGCGCCAGTGGCGTTTTGGGGCGTACAGTCAAATTGAAAGTAATGTCAGGCGGTGCCGAACAAATGGTCGCGGTCAAGCCAGTTTCATCGAACGGCGGCGGCCGGAGCAGAGCGGAACAGGACCCGATTGTCCGGCGCATGAAAGAGAAATTTGGAGCGGAGATCAGGACCATCATCGATTACCGGGAAAAAAGATGACCAAGGCCTTCTCGTTGGAATGTTGGCCGCGTGGGTTTGTGAGGATGATGGGTGGTAGGCGTGAGATCCTTCGGGCCTGAAGGCCCTCAGGATGACGTCAAAAACGAGCGGGACGCTGCCAGCGGTAAGAAAAGGATTGCGATGAGTGGTTTCAACATACAGGAATTGATGTCGCAGGCGAAGCAGCAGTATGAAGTGTTGCAGAAAAAGATGCAGGAGACGGTAGTTGAGAGTTCGTCCGGCGGCGGAAGCGTGACCGTGAAAATGGACGGGCGAAAGCAGGTTTTGAATCTGAAGATTGACCCAGAAGTTGCGAAATCGGACGATCTGGAGATGCTTCAGGATTTAATTACTGCGGCGATCAATGGCGCAGGCAGGAAAGTGGATGAGGCGATGCAATCCACGATGGGTGGGATGTTGGGGGGGATGGGAATCACCGGCATTTAGCGTTGGGCAATTGTGTAAATTGGTAATTGGGTAATTAAAAATCAGCTTCGCGGAATGGGGATGTTCGACTCAACTTTCATTATTGAGCTCTTCTTATTCACCCGCTCGGGCCGATGAGGTTTTTTCAAATCCCCCTCTTCAATTGTTGTCGCACGAGGTCGATCAAAGGCAATGATCGCTGACAAGAGTGTTCCCACAGGGGGCGTTAAATCCTGACGACTGGAAATGAACTCACTGAAAAATAAATCACCAATCAATGTTGCAGTGATCGGGGTGGGAGCTTTTGGGCGGAATCACGCGCGCGTTTACCACGAACTGTCTAAACAGGATGAATCCATCCGGTTGGTGGGTGTTGTGGATCGCGATATATCGCGCGCCGACGCGGTGGCGCGGGAATTCGGATGTCGCAGCTTTGGGTCGGTCGATCAACTGGTCAGCACACATAGCGAGGTGCAGGCTGCATCCATTGCCGTGCCCACCACGCTGCACCGGGAAATTGCAGCGGAGTTGATGACCGCCGGAGTCGACGTTCTTATCGAGAAACCCATGGCAACCTCGGTGGCGGAGGCCGATGAGCTTGTCGAAATGTCACGCAAGCTCGACCGCATAGCGCAGGTTGGCCACCTGGAAAGATTTAATCCCGCGGTTCGAGCCACCTTTCCCTTGGTGACGGGGCCGATGTTTTTTGAAGTGCATCGCCTGAGTGTTTTTACGTCGCGATCACTGGATGTGGATGTGGTTCTCGATCTGATGATTCATGATCTGGATGTGGTTCTGGCGTTCGTAAATTCGGAGGTGAAGGAGATCCGGGCCGTGGGTCTGCCGATTCTTTCGAGCAAGGTGGATATCGCAAATGTGCGCTTGGAATTTGAGTCCGGGTGCATCGCCAACTTTACGGCCAGCCGGGTTTCGACGGAGCGAATCCGCAAACTGCGGTTCTTCCAGCCTCGGCAGTACATTTCACTGGACTATGCGCGGCAGGATGTCCTCGTCTTCGGGCTTGGCGGCAGCCTCGAAGGCGGAGATAAAGATTATGGGACTCCATCCGCTAATCCGCAGATCAATGTTGTGAAGCCAGACGTCGTTGCTGAGGAACCGCTGCATGCGGAATTGAAATCATTCCTGGAATGCGTTCGGCAGCGAACGAAGCCGGTTGTATCGCTCGAATCCGGACGGAAGGCGCTCGCGCTCGCGCTCGATATCATTGCCGCTATCAACGATCACAATCAGCGCGCAAACCTGAATAGCCTGGAAGCTGCGAAATAGGCTTTTACACTTCTTGACATCCGGTCGCTGCGCCAACTTATAGACTCATATTGCCCAATCAGGTGCGTTCCCTAAGTGCTTGGACTACTAGGTGTTCGCGGATGTTCTTGAAAGGTGCGACAATAAAGATTCGCTGGAATCGAGGGAAAATTGGATTTATGACAACTAGTGTCACCTCAGTTGTCTCTAATCTGAGATAGCTGTTGGGAATCGCCCGCATCCGATGTCAACGACTCAAATCCCGCCAGTAAGTGATACCACAGTTCCCCCTCCGCCACGCGTTGACACCGGGGATTTTTACGATGCGCAGAATTGGGAGTCGGCCTACCGGCAGATGTATCAGGTACCGGCCCTACTGCTTCAACTTCAGGACGAGGTATCGAAATCCCGCAAACGCGAGGCTTATTGGATTTCGATCATCGTCCACCTGTTATTCGTTCTTCTGATCGCAAATACCGCAAAACTGGTGCAGTTGTTGCCGCGACATGCAGTGATGCTGGTCAATCCGCAAGACCGGCTCAATCAGAAGGACCTGACTTATCTGGAGTTGCCGCCTGACGCCCAGAAAGCGGTCAAGCATAACGACACCAACATCATTTCCGATAAAGACCGTAATGCCATGTCGCGCGCGCCGAAGGTGAATCCAGAGGAATTGAAAAAGCTGTTGGGAGGGTCGCGTCCCGGACGCCCGGGTCCAGAGGTCCCAGCGCCACCGCAGCGGCCAAGCGCTCCCGCTCCACAGAACGCGCCAGCGCAGGAACAGCCTCAACAATCCGCGCAGCAGGCGCCGGCCCCCGATCAAACGGCGAGGATGCAAGTACCTGCAATTCGGCCGCAGCCCAGCTTTAATACGGGAGCGTTATCCGCCGGCAGCGCTATCGAGCAGGCCGCCAAAGCTGCGGCGGCGAATCGCGGCGGCTACACGGGGGATAATGGCGATTATGGTCTGCATCCCGGAGCCCAGCCCACTCAAGTCGTGGGACCACTCGACGTTCTTAGCGATACCATGGGCGTCGATTTCGGACCGTATCTCGCGCGGGTGCTGCACGACGTTCGGCAGAACTGGTACAACTTGATCCCCGAAGCGGCGCGGGCACCGCTAATGAAGAAGGGGAAAGTTTCGATTGAGTTTGTGATATTGAAAGATGGCAAGGTCGCCGGAATGCGCTATGTCAGCGGATCAGGCGACGTTGCGCTTGATCGTGCAGCTTACGGCGGTATTACGGCCTCGAATCCGTTCCCGCCCTTGCCTGGCGAATTTGGCGGGCCTTATCTCGCGCTGCGATTTCACTTCTATTACAATCCCGACAAATCCGATTTGCAATAATGGGCCGTACTTTATTTTCGGATGGATAACATCCGTGTCAGATGGGATTTAGGACAGGCGCTACACGCGAGATCCCTCGCCCCGCTGGTGAAAACGCGGGCTCTTCGGGATGACTGTGTATGCTGCGCAGCCTTGGACGAGGCGCGCCTGGAGCGATGGCTTGTCAGGTATGGGTGGTCGGTGCATTCGCTGCTGAGCCCCAAGCGCTACAATGTGGCGTGTCAAATTCGTCTGCCAGGCAATCCTCGGATGATCGAGTAAAGGATGAACGCGCCAAGCTGCGCCGCTCCGGCTTACGGCAACGAAAGATGGAAACTACGGGCATCCTGGTTATTGCTCTGGTGATTATCGCGATCACGCTGGCTCGCTACTGGCACACTATTTCGTGGGGCCTTCGCTGACAGTGCCTGACGATTCGCTGTTGGTCGTCTTGCTGGGGCCCACTGCGAGTGCAAAAACCTCGCTTTCGCTGGCGCTGGCCGAACATTTTCGTGGAGAGATCGTCAATTGCGATTCGGTCGCGATGTATCGCGAATTTGAAATCGGGACCGGCAAGCCCGCTGCGGCTGATCGCGCCCGCGCTCCCCACCATCTATTCGATTTCGTAGAACCCAGCGGCTACGTCACCGCGGGAGAATACACGTGGCGGGCGCGTCATGTTCTCGGAGAAATCAAATCGAGAAAGGCTCTGCCAATCGTTGTTGGCGGTTCTGGTCTTTACCTAAGAGCGCTGTTGGAAGGCTTATTCGAGGGTCCTCCGCGATCTGAGCAGTTGCGGGAAAAATTGCGTCAACGGGCGCACAGCAAGGGCAGCGCTTATCTGCATTCGGTACTTTGGCGTTTGGATCCGACCGCTGCGGAAAGAATCCATGCCAACGATGTCCCAAAGATTATTCGCGCCATCGAAGTTTGTATCACCTCAAAGCAAAGGATGAGCCATCTACTGGAGAGAGGCCGTGATGCGCTTAAAGGATTTCGTATCCTTAAACTTGGATTGAACCCGCCACGGCAAGAATTGTATGCACGCATCAACCATCGTGCGGCGCAAATGTTTGAATCAGGATTAGTCGAGGAAACCCGTACGCTGTTTGCGAAATATGGGGAAATGGCTCCCCTGGCCTCTCTCGGTTATAAACAGGCGATGCAGTTCATCCGCAACGAAATTGATTATGAAGCGGCGGTGCAGGCCACGAAGCAAGCCCATCGTAATTATGCGAAACGGCAGATGACGTGGTTTCGCCACGAATCCGGTGTGGAATGGCTCAAGCGATTTGGAGATGAGCCGGAAGTTCAAAAGCAGGCGATTGCGTTCATTGAAAATAGAAGTTAGGGTGCGACGGTTTCACGTTGGAAAGTGGCGCAGCAACGCTATTCGCGAGCTCGGAACTCTCTGACTTTGGATGTTTAATTTCTTCGCTTAGGCGACGTCGCCATCGCGCAGGCGTTTCATTTCCCCGGTCATGATATCTTTCTGCGTAATGTCGCCCAGAATTGCCGCTTTTGCCTTGTTTTTCTTTGCTGTCACATCTTTCTGTCTTGCCAAACCAAAATACCAACATGCCGGCCCCATTCATCTCAGCCGAGACGGTGAAAAGTGGGCGGAGAAGACTCTGCGTCAACTCTCCATCGAAGAAAAGGTCGGTCAATTATTCATGATCTGGGTGCGGGCGGAGTTCCTCAATGTAGACAACCCAGAATATTTGCAATTGCGGGACACGCTGCTGAAGTACCACATCGGCTCATTTGCCATGACCGTACCTTATGAACCTCCGTTTCTTTATAAGACTCAACCCTATGAAGCTGCGGTATTGCTTAACCGATTGCAGCAGGATTCAAAACTTCCTCTACTGATCGCGGCGGATTTTGAGCGCGGAATCACCATGCGCATTCACGGTGGAACTGTATTTCCTCACGCCATGGCATTCGGAGCAACCGGAAACTTGGATTATGCCGAGAACTTCGGACGCATAACCGCGCTGGAATCTCGCGCCCTAGGAGTGCATTGGAATTTCTTCCCGGTCGCGGACGTGAATTCGAATCCGGCAAACCCCATCATTAATACCCGGTCCTTCGGAGAAGATCCGCAACAGGTTGCAAATATGGTTGCCGCTTATGTTCGTGGAGCGCACGAAAGTGGAATGCTGACCACCGCGAAACATTTTCCCGGGCACGGCGATACGGCAACGGACTCCCACCTGGGCGTGGCGCGGGTCACTGGCGATATGCAGAGACTGCAAGCCACCGAACTTGCGCCGTTCCGCAAAGCAATTGAGGCGGGCGTCGATTCGGTCATGGTGGCTCATGTCACGGTTCCAGCGCTTGATCCAGATCCCAACCACGTGGCGACCACATCTCTCACCATCGTGACTGGACTGCTTAAAACGCAACTTGCTTTTAAAGGGATCGTCATCACCGACGCTTTGGATATGGCGGGACTCACCAGCCTTTATCGGAACGATATCGGGCGGGCCGCGGTCGATGCGTTCAAAGCTGGAAATGATATGCTGCTTATCCCCGCCGATCTGCAAGCTTCGGTCGCGGGCATGGTTAAGGCGGTGCGCAGCGGCGAAATTCCGCAATCGCGGCTTGACGAATCGGTGCTGAAGATTCTGCGAGCCAAGGCTTCGCTTGGATTACAAAAGGCAAGAATGGTCGATCTGGATAGCATTTCTAATGCCGTCGGAATTCCAGCCAATGTTGCTCTCGGCCAACAAATCGCAGATGACGCCGTGACCCTGGTGCGGAATAACAATTCGTTGTTGCCACTGGGAAAAACAGGAACTGTGCAGGCAGGTCTTCCGTATCAAAGGAGCGAGGAGGCGAGCGGACGCGTTGTCGTCGTAATATTTTCTGAGGACGTCCGCACGGCTTCAGGACGCACCCTGGAACACGAGATGCGGCAGCGTATTCCTGACGCCACAATAATCTACGTTGATCCGCGCATAGCAAGCGCCATGGCAGACTCGGTGTTGAAATCGGTGCGACAGGCAGAATCCGTAGTCGCGGCCGTATATATTGTTCCGACTGCGGGAAAGATTGCCCAGACGCAAAACGGACACATTACAAATTCCGTCGCATTGGAAAATTCCAGCGGACTTTTGCTGCAAAGCATTTTGCAGAACGCTGCCAACAAAACCATCGTCGTGGCTGCGGGAAATCCGTATGTTGCGCAGGCATTCCCGGCGATTCAGAATTATGTGTGTACTTTCTCGGACGAGTCAGTTTCGGAAATCAGCGCCGTCAAGGCGTTGTTTGGCGAGATCCCCATCCATGGGCGCTCGCCGGTGACTATTCCAGGTTTTGCGTCGCGTGGAACGGGACTTGATCGCGCAATTTCAGAATCGAATGTCAGGAGTCCAGAATGAAAAATCAGAATAAAACGCTTCTCGCACTGATGGTGGTGGCCCTGCTCACCGCTTGCAGCATAAATGTAAAGAAAAACAATAATGGCGAAGACAAAAATGTGGACATCAATACGCCGATGGGTGGAATTCACGTCAGTAATGACGCTGATGTCCGCGATACCGGGCTGCCGGTCTATCCCGGGGCTCACGTTAAGCCTGGCGACAAAGACGACGACCAGAAGAACGCCAACGTTAATATTTCTGGTTTTGGCTTCGGGTTGAAGGTGGTCGCGGTCGAGTATCTATCGGACGATTCCCCCAGTAAGGTCGTGGATTATTATCAGAATCAACTAAAGAAATATGGCAACGTCCTGCAATGTCATACGAGCGGACATGCAAACTATTCCCGCGACACCGGCAAGGGGTCGAACGCGCTGAAGTGCGACGGCGACAACACGGGTCAGAATCTGGAATTAAAAGCGGGTACCGAGGATAATCAGCATATCGTCGCGATCGAACCGCAGGGCAACGGGTCAAGCTTCACACTCGTGTACGTAAGAACTCACGGAAAAGACGACTCGATCTGAGCAAGCGTCATTGGGCATGCCCGCACTCTTGCCTCATTTAACGCCCGTGCTGTACCTTGAAACTGGTGGAACATAGCTGTTATCAGTGTGGGGCGGGTGTCGAAGACGGGGTTGCATTTTGTCCGCAATGCAGCGCGCCACAGATTCGAGTGATGACGGCGGAAGCGACGCAGCCGGTCGATATTTTTTCTGACTCTGCCACCGGGCCCGCACCTTCCCTGCTAGCCGCGCCGCGGTCAGACACGAGGCCGGCGTCCCGCATTCGGTGGCCACAGGCGCTTCCCGGGGCTTTTCTCGGGTTGCTGATTGCTTCGATTCTTTCGACCGTAGTCCGCGGCGCGCTCGGCCTGGGGATGGTAACTGCGGGATTCCTCTCCGTTTATTTTTATCATCGCCATAATCCGCTCGGTCGCCTCACCCTAGGACTGGGCGCGAGGCTAGGGGCGTTGAGCGGCGCTTTAGGCTTCGGTATTTTGGCGATTCTATCTACGGTGGCGGCGCTTTTGCTTCACTCGGGCGAAGAAATTCATGCCATGGCGCTGAAGGCGATACAGCAATACATTTCCGGCAATTCGGATCCGCAGGTGCAACAGATTCTCGAATTTTATAAAAGCCGTGAGGGTTTTATCCTGATGCTAATTGTAGGCTCCATCATGATGTTTATATTATTCACGGCTTTATCGAGCATGGGAGGCTTGATTGGAGCGGCAGTCCTGCGCAGG
This sequence comes from uncultured Acidobacteriaceae bacterium, assembly GCA_963849315.1. Taxonomy (GTDB): domain Bacteria; phylum Acidobacteriota; class Terriglobia; order Terriglobales; family Acidobacteriaceae; genus PALSA-188. Next base: position 86,530 of record CAWKGT010000004.1, read on the forward strand.
AGACAGTCGCACTAGACCACTCCGCATCTTGCTCCGCAGCACCATCCCCGCGTATGATGCAGCGTTCATGACTTCACCTTCCAATCCTCAATCGAATCTTCGGCAGAAAGCTCAACTCATGTCGTCCTCGGAAATCGAGCGCACTCTGGTTCGATTGGTGCATGAGATTATCGAAAAAAATAATGGGGCTGCGGAGCTGGGGTTGGTGGGAATTCGGCGGCGGGGGGTTTTCCTGGCGGAACGGCTCGGCCAGATGATTCAACGGATCGAGAAAATACCCATTCCGGTGGGAACACTGGACATAACGCTTTATCGGGATGATCTCTCCACATTGCGCCACAAGCCGGTGGTGCAGAAAACCGAGATGGAATTTTCTATCACCGGGAAGACGATCGTGCTGGTTGACGACGTACTCTACACCGGGCGAACCACTCGAGCGGCATTGGACGCTTTATTCCGGCAGGGGCGGCCGAAGCGAGTGCAACTCTGCGTCCTGATTGATCGCGGGCACCGCGAATTGCCGGTCGAAGCAACATTTGTGGGCCGCAAAGTACAAACCACAGAGCAGGAAATTATCGAGGTTCAGTTGAAAGAACTCGACAATGCCGAAAAAGTGCTGCTCGTCGAGAAACCAGCATGACATTGGCAGGAGCTTCCGTAAAAAGTTCTTTTGGACACAGACGTAAATAACCTTCCACGTGATGGCCAAACAAAAACCTGCCAAGAGAGACCCTGCGACAAGGCCTGCGGCCACCTCGTTGTTGGACATCGAACACATGACTGCTGCGGAGATTTTAACTCTGCTCAAGATGGCGGCCAAAATGAATCCCCGGAAAGGCCGGTCTTTGCTGCATGGAAAGCGAGTTCTACTTCTTTTTTACGAGCCCAGCACCCGCACTCGCAGTTCGTTTGAAATCGCCGCCAAGTCGCTGGGGGCGATGACTACGCTGGTGCAATCGAGCGGATCGAGCATCGAAAAAGGCGAATCCCTGCTGGATACGGTCTATACATTGCGCGCGGTGGGCGCCGACATTCTCGTGATTCGTCATCCCAATGCGGGGGCTGCTCTGCTGGCGGCGCGTCATCTTGACATACCAGTAATCAACGCTGGGGATGGCATGCACGAGCATCCTTCGCAGGCATTACTGGATGCGTACACCATTCTGCGACATCGAAAAACTTTGAACAAATTGCACGTCACCATTGTGGGGGATATTTACCATAGCCGGGTCGCGCGGTCGGCGATTCATCTGTTCAGCAAATTCCGCGCCACGATTACTCTTTGCGGTCCTCCTGAATTCCTGCCCGACCTTGCGGGAAGCTTGGCGCCGAGCTTGCGTTTGACGCGAACCGTGGAAGACGCGGTGCGCGGCGCCGACGTAGTAATGGTTCTGCGGGTGCAGAAGGAGAGGCTCGCGGGAAAAAAACTGAGCCTTCAGGAATATATTTTGAAATATCAGATCACCGCGGAACGCCTCAAGCTGGCAAAGAAAGACGCTCTGCTGATGCACCCGGGCCCGATTGTGCGGGGACTTGAACTTACATCGGAAGTTGCCGACTGCGATCAATCGGTGATTGTTGAAGAAGTGGAAAATGGAGTTTCTGTCAGGATGGCGATTCTGGCTCGCGCATTGGGAAAGCGATAAGGAAGCAAGTGAAACTGGGCAGCATTTTAATTCGAGGCGGGCGCGTAATCGATCCGGCGGCAAAGATCGATGCGCCGATGGATTTGCTTCTACGGGATGGCCGGGTCGCGGACATTGCTGCCCCCAACAAACTGCGCGATGCCGGCGTGGAAATATTTGACGCCCGCGGATTAGTTGTCGCGCCCGGCTTCATCGATCTGCATGTGCATCTGCGCGAACCCGGACAAAGTTATAAAGAGACCATTGCATCCGGCACGGCAGCAGCAGCGGCGGGAGGCTTCACTTCAGTTTGTTGCATGCCCAATACGCTTCCGGTGGTGGATTCTCCCGAGTGGGTGACGTGGTTGCAACTGCCAGACCGGCGTGCCGTGGTGAACGTCTTTCCCATTGCCGCCGCGACTCATGCGAGCAAAGGCGCGGTGCTCACAGATTTCCGCGCGCTGCAAAGAGCGGGAGCGGTTGCGATCAGCGACGACGGAAAGCCGATCCTGAATGATGCAATCATGCGCGAGACTCTGCGGTTGGCGGCGGAAATTGGCATTCCGGTTATTCAACATGCCGAGGACACGCGAGCCACCGAACATTGCTCGATGAATGAGAGTCCGACGTCGTTTCGGCTGGGATTGCGCGGGATGTCGGCAGCAGCCGAAGCGTCTATCGTCGACCGGGATGTGCAACTGGCTCAACAGTTCACGGGATCGCGTCTTCATGTCGCGCATATTTCCACTGCAGAGGCGCTGAAAGTTGTCCGCCGTGGCAAACGCAATAAGTTGCGGATCACGTGCGAGGTCACGCCTCATCATTTCACGCTGGTGGATAAAGACGTCGGCGACTATGACACGAACTTCAAGATGAATCCGCCGTTGCGGTCGGACGAAGATCGCGAGGCTATCCTGGTTGCTTTGGCCGATGGCACTATTGATGCGATTGCAACCGATCATGCGCCGCACGCCCTCCACGAAAAAGTGGTGGAATTTGAGCGCGCCATGTTTGGAATCACCGGATTGGAAACGGCGCTGGGATTGGCCATCACCAAGCTGCATCGCGAACAGGGAATTCCATTGACGCGGATCGTGGAGTTGTTCACGTCTGGTCCCGCGCGCGTAATTAACCTGAAGGGTCGCGGCACCCTCGCGCGAGGTAATTACGCCGACGTCAGCATCTTCGATCCGCAAAAACGCTGGACATTCGATGTAAGCAAGTCGAGATCAAAATCCCGCAATTCTCCGTTCAACTCGCAACAGTTGAGCGGCAAAGTAGTAGCCACAATCGTTGGCGGCCGCATTGTTTATCAGGCCAAATAGACAAGGACAACGATAGCGACCCCATTTAGTTATACATTTAATTGTATATTCAATCCCGTAAAAATGGTATAGTTGGCAAAGTGAATCCAAGGCAGCCTGAAGATGGAATGATAGCGCGGGAAGGCGATTCCAAAGAGAATTCCCGAACGAGGTTAAGCAAAATCTGGGATTCCGTCGTCAGCGCCTTTAAGGCGGTCCGGGCAAGGGTGAATCCAGGAGAAAAAACATGGCGGTCGAACGTAGTAAGCCAACACATATAACGCGGGGCGATGTGCTCAGCGATTTGGGATTTCCCCCCGATCAGGCCACGATCTTGAAGTTTAAAGCGGACTTGTATCATGCCCTGCTGAAGCAGGCAAAAAAATATTCGCGTGCGCAATTGCAAGTGATTTTAGGCGAGCCTCAGCCACGTGTTAGCGAATTGCTTAACGGACGAATTGCGAACAAAAGCGTAGATAAATTGCTCCACTACGCAGGCCGACTTGGGATTGAAGCCAAGGCCCGGTTTCCTCAGACCAACAAACAGATTATTGAGCGGGAACTTGCCGCGGCAATTCGGTAGCCAAAGAGGGCGGCGCGCGTTCACGCCAAAATTCCCATGCGCTTTCCGACTCGGGCAAGCGCCTGCAACGCTTGCTGTAATTGCTCGGTGGTATGCGTTGCGGTAACGATTGTACGGATGCGGGCCTTGCCCTCCGGCACTGTTGGGAACGCGATCCCGGTCCCCAAAACTCCTTCTTTAAATAATTCACGGGAAAAATCCATGGTCAGTTTTCCGTCGCCAACAATAATTGGCGTAATGGGGGTTTCGCTCGCTGGCGTGTTTTTCCCGCCAATATCGAATCCCAACAATCCCAATTCTTTTTTCCAAAAGCGCGTGTTCTCCCACAGCTTTTCGATGCGCTCGGGTTCGTTTTGTAAAACCTCAAATGCCGCAATACAAGTCGCCGCTACGGACGGCGGATGCGACGTCGAAAATAGAAATGGGCGAGCGCGATGATATAGAAAATCAATCAACTCGCGCGTTCCGCACACGTATCCACCCAGCGCGCCAATGGCTTTGGATAACGTTCCCACCTGGATATCAACCCGGCCGTGAACATTGAAATGGTCCACGGTGCCGCGTCCGTTGCGGCCCAATACGCCCGAGGCATGTGCATCATCGACCATCATGATGGCCCCATATTTTTCGGCGAGGTCGCACAGGGCGGGGAGTGGACCAATATCCCCATCCATAGAAAACACGCCATCCGTGATCAATAGCTTTTTGCCCGGCACATCTTTCACGCTAGCCAGTTGTTCTTCCGCATGGGCGATATCTTTGTGCCGGAACACCAGAATTTTCGCTCGCGACAAACGCGCCCCATCAATGATCGAGGCGTGATTCAACTGGTCGGAAATAATGAAATCGTCTTTACCCAGGATTGCGGAAACAGTTCCGGCGTTGGCGGCGAATCCGGATTGAAAAACCACGCAGGCTTCCACGTTCTTGAAGCGCGCAATTTTCTCTTCGAGTTCCATGTGAATTTTCATGGTTCCGGCAATGGTGCGCACCGCGCCCGATCCCACTCCATACTTTCGCGTCGCTCCCAACGCCGCCTCGCGCAGCTTGGGATGCGTGGTCAATCCGAGGTAATTATTCGACGCGAGGTTGATAACCCTTTTACTGTCGAACGTGCACACGGCAGCTTGCTCATCATCGAGCACACGCAGACGAAAGTGCGTGCCCTTCGCCTTGAGATCGTTCAATTGATCGGAAAGATAGGAGAGAGGATCAACGCGGGCCGCAGTTTTCATTGCTGGGACCAAGACTGAATCATTTGGCATCGACTCGCAAAATTATGCTCAACTGTTTTCTATCGTCGAACTGACTAACCGTCTTGGTGTCGCTTTTGTGCCCGCGGAACAATGCGTAAACTTCGTAATCCACGTTCGGCGCCAGGGCGGGAAAATCGTAATTGCCGCTCTGTCCCACAATGTAAGTTTTGACCGCCCTGGAACGGACATCCGACAAATAAACTACAGCGTCAGGCACCGGATTATCCTGTTTGTCCAGCACCCGGCCAGTGAGCAAGCGGCCTGAAGTGTTGCTGTCCTTGTCTTTGTCTTTGGCTATAGATGTGGTCAGGAGGCAGGAGATAGCCAGCGCGAGCAGAACGATAAAACGGCAATTAGAGCTCATGATTTCACCGCGAGGGCGCCCATTTTTCTATTGTAGATACAAACGATGAATTCTTGCAGTCCTGTCCGGAGAGGGGCGTGTCGTAAATAGGTTCGCGTTGGCGCGACAATCAGGCCGCTAAGAAAAGTCGCCGTCTTCCGCTTCTTCTTCCTCTTCTTCTTCGTAGCCCTCGCCCTCAACCGGCTTTAACTCGATCGGGTTTATGGTCACAATTTCGTATTCGGTGCCGCATTCAGGACAAGACACCACTTCCCCCTCGTCCATTTCATCTTCTTCCAAATCGAGATTTGTATCGCATTCCGGGCAGTAAACCAAAACTCGCCTCCGTTCTAGAAATCTCCCCTGGTTAATATTTATTTTTTTCGGGGCTCAGGTCAAGTGGCATCGCCTACTTGTTCGGCTTCGGATGATAAATCAGCGAGGCGAGGCTACCTGAATCCGAATAAATAAATGCGCTGGGCTAGGTTTGTTTGTTATTGGGCCGAGCTTAGCTCGGCTTGGACGGGCGGGGTTCCCGTCCCCAGGAACCTCTGGCGTTGATAACCGACCTGTTAGGATAAATACCGGCTTCCGGCAGGCCTTACCGACTCATGGCCAGAGATATTTCTTCCGAACTCGGACTGCCCCCTTTTAGGGGCGCAGTGCGCCAAATCATAATCGCCAGCGGTGCGATCTATGTAGTGATCCTGCTGCTTATGGCGTTCGCGTCGGGCGCGGGCCAGGCGGTTCTCGCGCTCGGCATGTTGGACCCGGCGCAAATCCGTGAGGGATGGTTGTGGCAATTCGTCACCTACGCGTTCATGTATGTGGACCCGCTGGATTTCCTGCTGTCGCTGCTGGGAATTTATTTTTTGGGATGGGCAGTTGAAGAGCGTATTGGCGCTGCGGGCTTTTACGGATTATTTTTCGGCAGCGTAGTGCTGTCAGCCGTCGCCGGATTTGCGCTTTCTTTCACTCATGTCGTTGCGCAGGGCCACGCGTTTGGTTCGGGCGCGGCGGCGAATGCAATTCTGATGGTGTTTTATATGTTTAACCGCGGCGCGCCGATCATGTTATTTCCGATTCCCATCCGCGTTCCGGTGAAGTGGATTGTGGTTTTTATTGCCGGCATTGAGACGGCATATCTGCTGCTGAATCATTTCGCGCTCTTTTACTTCATCCAATTGCTCGGCCTGGGCGCGGGATACATCTGGTACGTCGCATTTCTCGCGCGTCCAACCGTGCGCGGAGTATCGAAACCCTCTGAGGGATTGCGCAACTCATACTATCGCTGGAAGCGGCGACGGGCCGCCCGTAAGTTCGAAGTGTATATGCGCAAGCACGACCGCAAAGTGACCTTCGATGAGCACGGCAATTACATTCCTCCAGAAGAAGATCAAGGTGGCAAGAAGAATGGCGGATCGAAATCCGGCTGGGTGAACTGAGCCAGATATTTCCTCTCGATTCTTATCATTCCGTCTCTAACGACACTGTGCGCAGTCAAGAGGAAATTGGCGACACTTCGGCGTGGACGCCTTGGGCAGCGCCATTTCGCTCTTGTAGAAGGTTTTGACTTCCCAGACCAAGGTCGTCATTCAATTTAATCTTGCAGGGGACTTCAGGTCCCACCATCCATCTCTTCGGTACTTGCTCCCATGATTATCACTGCGAACTCCCTGCGCTTCAGGGAGGCAGGCTGCCCACTCAAACGGTCGGTTTCTGTTTCTCGACCACGGAATGACTCGGGCTCACCTGCATGACGGCCTGACACAGTTGCGCATACGTCCACTCTTCCCGCAACATCAGGTACAACCGCGTGGCCAACTTTCTGGCCACCGCCACCTTGGCGACGCCGCGATTTTTGCGCAGCGCCAGGCGGCGATAGAAGCGTTTCAGTTGCGGATCGTAGCGCGCCGCTGACTGTCCCGCTTCCACCAGCAAAAAGCGCAGAAACGAGCTGCCCTGTTTGCTGATTCTTCCCAGCCGCTGTCGTCCGCCGCTGGAATCTTCACTGGGGATCAGGCCAAAATAACTGCCCACCTGTTTCGCCGATGCGAAGCGTTCCGCCGGACCCAGCGTCAGCACCATCGCTAACGCCGTCACCGGACCCACTCCTGGATGCGTCATCAATCGCACTGCCGCCGGACGCCTTCTCGCTTCTTCTTCCACCCGCCGGTTCAGTTCGACGATCTCCGCTTCCATGCCGTCCAGCGATGCCAGCAACCGCTTGCGCCGCTCCGCCGCGTACGTCATCAGGGGCAGCTTCTCCAGTTCCGCGCGTCCCGCCTGCGTCCACAGCTTGCGCTGCTTCTGCACTCCCTGGCTCAACGCCAGCGCCTGCAACTGGTTCTTGATTCGCGTCCGCGACTGCACTTGCTTGTGCCGATGCACCAGCAACTGCCGCACGTCCCGCTCCTCCAGACTCGGCACCCAGATCCGTGGAAACCGTTCTTCGATCAGCAACTGCAAGATCTGCAGCGCGTCCCGCCGATCCGTCTTCTGTTTGCGCACCACCGCAGCTCGAATCTTCGCTGCATCGCCCAGCCACAGCTCGATTCCCAACTCCTCGAGCAGCCGCTCGAACCACGGATAGTGCCCGCATGCCTCCATCCCCACTCGCACCGCGGCCGGCAGCGAGCGATAAAATCGCTCCGCCTCTTCCCGGTGCCCTAACCGTTTCTCCTGAATCTCTCCCGTTCGGTTGTCAAAGATCGCGACCTGCTGAAAACCAGGATGAAAATCACAGCCTATAATCAGCATTGACGTTGGCTCCTCTCAGCGAGCCTTGGTCTGATTCATCTCTACCAATCTACTCGCTGCGTCCAGCCAACGTCGTTATCCAATCAACCGGGCGATTGTCCCGTAGGAATCTGCTGTCGTCGGTAGGCTTAATGCAGATTTCCCAGCAATGAATTCTTTGAAAATGACAATAATTGCTGCCCGAGAGCAGGCCGCTCCGTGGATTCAGAAGAAGCCTTGAAACGACTTGACGACAGTCGCCATTAAATCCTCGTTCGTATTTTTCCCTTTAGTACCCAAATCATGACCTGCGCCTTCGACCACTAGTAGATTGTGTTTCGCTGGGATTAAATTTAGAGCGGACTCCATTTCTTCGATTGATCCAAAGGGATCGCGCATGCCGTGCACGAACATCGCGGGTGTTTTCAATCGCGGAAAATGCTGAGTTCTCAGTTGCTCAGGCTTGCGAGGAGGGTGCAGCGGGTAAGAGAGCAGAAGCAACCCGTTCACTAGTTGAGGTTCCTCCGCCGCCAACATTGTTGATTGCCGGCCTCCGTAGGAATGCCCGCCGAGGAAGGCGCCGCCTGAAACTTTTCCGCGGAGAATCGCGACCGCGTTCTTTATGCCTTCGCGGTCTCGGGCCGCGTCGCCCGGGCGTGGAGGGCCGTCAGGTCTGGCTTGCCGGAATGGAAGATCGCAGCGAAGCGCCGTGAATCCCGCCGCAATAAAAGCTTCTGCGACGGAGATCAACAAAGCCGATTGGCAGTTTGCTCCGGCGCCGTGGGTGAGGACGATTCCGTCTCCGTTCGCTTTAGCGGCACGATGGATAAATCCGCGAACCGGAGGGTCGAGCGAGTTATCGATAAACGATTCGATGTTGGCAGAGGCGCTCATGGCGTTGTTCCAATTTCAAAACATTGTCATCTTGAGCGAAGGGAACGGACTCGCGCGCGAGTCCGTTATCGCAGCCGAAAGATCTGCTGCGGTTTGCTCAATCGCGCCGTTCGTCGGGAGCGATCCATGGGTGAGCATGAAGCAGGTCTCTCGACTTCGCTCGAGATGACAGGGTGTTAGATGGAGGGCTTGCGTTCGCCCGAGCCTACGATTTGCAGGCGCATGAAATTTGTCGAGCCAGTGGACATTTTCGTGCCTCCGACTACGCCGATTACGTCGGATGTTTTCACTGCGTCCCGCTCTAACAATTGTTCCTCCGCAGCGCCGACCATTCCCTCTACCGTGCCTGTCTGGGCATGATAGATCGGCTGCACCCCCCACAACAAATTCATGCGATTGCATACAGAGGGAACATGGCTGAACGCATGAATTACCGGGCGTGGACGGAATTTCGATATCAGGCGCGCCGTATTTCCGGTATCGGTGAAGACGGCGATGGCGGCCATGTGCAGATCTTCGGCGGCATGCGCGACCGATTCACAAATGGTTTCAGCAATGGAAAGCGAATGGCGGTCGCGGCGGCGGCGAGGCTGGGTGAATTCTCCCATGTTGCTTTCCGCTTCGACAATAATTCTGGCCATGATAGCAACCGCTTCCCGGGGATAAAGCCCGCTGGCGGTTTCCGCGGAAAGCATCACTGCGTCGGTTCCATCGAATATGGCATTCGCCACGTCGCTGGCTTCCGCACGCGTGGGGCGCGGATGCTCGATCATGGACTCCAACATTTGAGTCGCGATGATGACCGGCTTTCGCCATGCTGCGGAGCGCCGGATCACATGCTTCTGAATGACCGGAACTTTTTCCGGCGGCATCTCCACGCCCAGGTCGCCGCGCGCCACCATCACTCCATCGGACGCTTCGAAAATCTGTTCCAATTGCTCAAGCGCCTGTGGCTTTTCCAGCTTGGCGATTACCGGCGTGGTCATGCCGTGACTCTTGACGATTTTTTTCACCAGCAAAACGTCGGCGGCGGATCGCACGAAGGACAGCGCGACCATGTCTACTCCGTTGGCTAATCCGAATTCGAGATCCTCGCGATCTTTATCGGTCAAGGCGGGGATGCTGAGAACAGCTCCCGGCAAATTGATGCCCTGATGCTCGACCAGAACCCCGCCGTTGATAATCTCGCACACAACATCTTTGCCTTTAATACTGAGAACTCGCAGTTCAATTCGGCCATCCGAAATTAGGATCCTAGCGTTGGGTTTGAGGTCGCGAGCGAGGGTTTTGAAAGTCGTCGAGATCAGCGTGGGGGTTCCATCCAGATCGCGGGGCGTGATCGTCACTTCCGACCCGGTCTTCAGCAGGATCGCAGCGTGATCTTTCAGATTGCCGGTGCGGATTTTCGGCCCTTGCAGATCCTGCAAAATGCAGATCGTTCGATTTTCGGCTTCCGCGACGTCGCGCAATCGCTTGATACTGCGGACGTGCTCCTCATGGCTTCCGTGGGAAAAATTTAAGCGGGCGACATCCATGCCCGTGCGCATGAGATCGCGCAGCATGTCTTCGGAATTGCAGGACGGCCCGATGGTACAGATAATTTTGGCGTGGCGAGTAGACGGCTGCGTGCGTGAGATGGAGCTTGGGCTTACGGGACTCTTAGGGTCACGAATGTTTTTCAAAGTTATTCCTGAATGAATAATGTGGTGAGCGGAATAATTATAAACGCGGGCGCGGAGTTACCGGTGAAAGGCCTTTAACCTTGGCATCTGGCACAGTTCCCTGCCCAATAAAGAGCGCGGAAAGAGCATCGCGTTGAATTCCGCTCCGATCAAAATGACGAGAGAGATCAGATACATCCAAACGAGCAGTGCGATGCCGACACCCAGCGATCCGTAGATGACGCTGTAATCGGAATAAGCTTGGAGATACCCGCCAAATAACGCAGTCGCGGCAAACCACATTGCTGTCGCCAGAACTGCTCCGGGCAGCACGCTGTGCCAGGGCTGTGTGCGCGGAACCGCATAGTGATATATCAGCGCGATTACTGCGATGCTGGTCAGCGCCGCGATCGTCCAGCGAACTGCGGCCCACATCAGTACTACATAGAGGCCGAATTCGCCGCCTAGGTAATACATAATTCGCAGCTCGATGCGGTTCCCAAACGCTACTAGGATGGTCGCGAAAGTCATTGGCAGACCGGCGAGAATGACCAGTAAAAAGGCCATGAGCCGCTCTTTGACAAGCCCCCAGATTTTCGGAAGCTCGTAGGCATTACGGAACCCTTCCATCCAGGAAATCATGACGCCGGATGCCGTCCACAGCGTTATTAGAGACGTTGTGATGAGAAGCCCTGCGGAACGTTGTACCGTGCTCGCCTTCAGATAAGCCAACGCCGAAGCGCTACCCGCCGGCAGAATTCTGCCCAAGGCGTACGAGATTTCGCGGACATATGCGGCGGTTCTTCTCGAATTTGCTAGCAGCGAACCAATGACGAGCAATGTCGGGAAAAAAGTCAGGATGCACGAATAAGCCGAAGCCTTGGCCACGGCAAATGCGTCGTGTTCGAAGGCGCGCCAGAAGGCCAGCCGCAACAACCGGGCAAACCGCAGCATGGGCCTCAGATTATGGTGCGCAGGCGCAGGACGCAACTGCGAAATTCGCGCAGGTTCCTGAGTTTGCAATCGCTGGGGGCTAGCGTGCATGAGTTGATTGTGTGGAGCGGACACTCTTGTCCGCCCGCTGTTGGTGTTGGCTCTAAAGCTTCAGTCAAAACCAAAGTCAAGGGCGGCGGACAAGAGTGTCCGCCCCACATGACCGTAATGCGTTATTCCGCGGCCAGTTCTTCGGTTTCGCCTTCCGTACGCATAAGTTCGAGCGCGCGCTCGGCCTCTTCGTAGGCTTGCGAAACTTCTTCCTGAACCTTGGCGGCAGCCTCTTCCATCTCTGGCGAGAGGCGGACGTTGCGGTAATATTCCATTCCCGTTCCGGCAGGAATCAGTCGTCCGACGATTACATTTTCCTTAAGTCCGCGCAGGTGATCAACCGCTCCCTGAATCGAAGCCTCGGTGAGCACTCGCGTGGTCTCCTGGAACGATGCTGCGGAGATGAACGAATCCGTCGAGAGCGATGCTTTGGTAATGCCGAGCAGCAGCGGCCGGCCGGTTGCTGGACGCCCACCATCTCGGATCACGCGCTCGTTCTCTTCGGAGAAGCGGAATTTGTCGACCTGCTGTTCCAGAAGGAACGTCGTATCGCCGACATCTTCCACCTTGCGCCAGCGCATCATCTGGCGAACGATCACCTCGATGTGCTTGTCGCTGATGTTCACGCCCTGAAGCCGGTAGACTTCCTGGATTTCGTTCACCAGGTAAGACTGCAGCTCTTTTTCGCCCAGGACAGCCAGAATGTCGTGCGGGTTCAACGGGCCGTCCATCAGCGGTTCGCCCGCCTTGACGCGCTCGCCTTCCTGCACGTTGATGTGGACGCCGCGCGGAACCGAGTATTCTTTTTCGGTTCCGTTGTCGGCGATCACATACATTTTGCGCTGGCCCTTGGAGACTTCACCGAACTTCACGGTGCCATCGATTTCGCTGATGACCGCGGTTTCGTGCGGCTTACGGGCTTCGAATAGTTCGACTACGCGCGGCAAACCTCCTGTGATGTCTTTCGTCTTGGTAGTCTCACGCGGAATCTTCGCCAGCACGTCTCCCGGATGGGCGGTGTCGCCATCCTGGACCATCAAGTGAGCGCGGGACGGCATGAGGTACCGCTTGCTGGTTTTGCCTTTGATCACGATTGCGGGCTGACGTTTTTCATCCGGCGAATCGGCGACCACGTGACGAGACAGGCCGGTGACCTCGTCCACTTCTTCGTGGAGCGTGACCCCTTCCTGCAAGTCTTTGAACTGGATGGTGCCGCCGATTTCGGTCAACACCGAGAAGGTGTACGGATCCCACTCGACCATGACATGGCCTTGCTGGACCTGATCGCCTTCCGCGACCTTTACCTTGGCGCCGTAGACTACGGCGTAACGTTCGCGCTCGCGGCCCTTCTCGTCCACGACTGCAATGGAACCTTGACGGTTCATGACTACCAAGTCGCCAGACTTCGCTTTCACCGTTTGCAGGCTGATGAAGCGAACTGTGCCGCTGTTCTTGGCTTCGAGGCGCGATTGCTCGGAGACTCGTGACGCCGTGCCTCCGATGTGGAAAGTACGCATCGTTAACTGAGTACCTGGCTCGCCGATGGACTGCGCCGCAATGACTCCGGTAGCTTCGCCGAGTTCGACGAGACGTCCCGAGGCAAGGTTGCGGCCGTAGCACATCACGCAGACTCCGCGCTTCGATTCGCAGGTAAGCACGGAGCGAATCTTGACTCGCTCGATGCCGGCCGCTTGAACGATGCCAGCGAGTTCTTCGGTAATCTCCTGATTGATTTCGACCACCGCGTTGCCGTCGTAGTCTTTCAGCTTTTCGAGCGATACACGGCCCACGATGCGGTCGCGCAATGGCTCGATTACCTCGCCAGCTTCGACGATTCCTGCGACGTAAATGCCGTCAACGGTTCCGCAATCGTATTCGCTGATGATTACGTCTTGCGCCACGTCAACCAGGCGGCGAGTCAGGTAGCCTGAATCGGCCGTCTTCAGCGCCGTGTCAGCAAGACCCTTACGAGCGCCGTGCGTCGAGATGAAGTACTGCAACACGGTCAGACCTTCGCGGAAGTTAGCTGTGATTGGCGTTTCAATGATTTCGCCGGACGGCTTCGCCATCAATCCACGCATGCCGGAGAGTTGGCGAATCTGTTGCTTCGATCCTCGAGCGCCGGAATCGGCCATGACGTAAATCGGATTGATGAATCCTTCCTTGTCGCGCTGCTGCATCTGCCCGAACATCTCATCGGCAACTTTTTCGGTAATCGCCGACCAGATTTCGATGACCTTGTTGTAGCGCTCGCCGTTGGTGATGGCGCCGTCTAGATACTGCTGTTGAACGTTGACGACTTGTTTTTCAGCGTCTTTAACCAGCGTCCGCTTGTTGTCGGGAATGACCATGTCATCGATGCCGATCGAGAGTCCAGCCTTGGTCGCGTAACGGAATCCAAGGTCTTTGACTTCATCCAGCATCTTCACTGTCACTTCGAGTCCGAAGCGCAGATAGCCGTAGCTCACGAGCTGCCCGATGCCCTTCTTCTTCAGCAAGCCGTTGATGTACGGCATTGCCTCAGGAAGATGGTCATTCAGAATTGCGCGTCCCACGGTGGTATTGAGGAACGTGCGCTCGTATTGGATTGGATCGGTGTGCGTGATGTCCTGATCGTCATACGCGCTGGTCAGGTCGATCACTTCGCCGGTGTAGCGAAGGCGAATTGGGGTTAGCGTTTCGACTTCTCCGGCTTCGAGCGCCATCAATACTTCTTCGATGTTCGCGAAGGCGCGGCCTTCACCTTTCGCGCCCGGCTTGCCTTTTGTCAGGTAATAAAGACCAAGCACCATATCCTGCGTAGGAACGGTGATCGGATGTCCTGATGCCGGCGACAAAATGTTGTGCGATGAAAGCATCAACACGCTGGCTTCAACCTGCGCCTCAGGAGACAGAGGAATGTGTACCGCCATCTGATCGCCGTCGAAGTCCGCATTGAATGCCGTGCAGACCAGCGGGTGAATTTTGATTGCTTTGCCTTCGACCAGCACCGGCTCAAACGCCTGAATGCCGAGGCGATGTAGGGTCGGAGCGCGGTTCAGCATGACCGGATGGTCTTTGATGACCTCTTCTAGGATGTCCCAAACCACTGGCTCCTGCTGCTCCACCATTTCTTTGGCTTGCTTGATGGTCGTGCAATGTCCCGTCTGTTCGAGGCGGTGATAGATGAATGGCTTGAACAGTTCGAGCGCCATCTTCTTCGGTAGGCCGCACTGATGCAGCTTGAGTTCAGGGCCGACCACGATGACGGAACGCCCTGAGTAGTCAACGCGCTTGCCGAGCAGATTCTGACGGAAGCGTCCCTGCTTACCTTTTAGTGTGTCGGACAGCGACTTCAGAGGACGATTGTTCGCGCCACGAAGCACGCGGCCACGGCGTCCGTTGTCGAATAGGGCGTCAACAGCTTCCTGCAACATCCGCTTTTCATTTCGCACGATGACTTCGGGAGCGTGCAAGTCCATCAACTTCTTCAACCGGTTATTGCGGTTGATAACGCGGCGATACAAATCGTTGAGATCGGAAGTGGCAAATCGTCCGCCATCCAATGGAACCAACGGACGAAGCTCAGGCGGAATGACCGGAATTACGTCGAGGATCATCCAGAAGGGCTTGTTACCGCTGCGGCGGAATGCTTCGACAACTTTGAGGCGCTTGGTATATTTCAAACGCTTTTGCAGCGAGCTTTCGTGCTTCATCTTCTCGCGCAGTTCGACGGAGAGGCCTTCAATATCCACACGCTTGAGAAGCTCTTTGATCGCTTCCGCGCCCATCATCGCCTTAAAGCCAGCGGGACGGAATTGCTGATCGAGTTCGCGATACTTCGCTTCGTCCTTGATCACTTCGTGATCTTTTACCGGAGCATCGCCTGGCTCGACGACGACATACGCTTCGAAGTACAGAACAGCTTCGAGATCGCGCAAAGAAATATCGAGCAGGTGTCCGATGCGGCTCGGCAGACCCTTAAAGAACCACACGTGCGAACAAGGCGAAGCAAGCTCGATATGCCCCAAGCGTTCACGGCGAACTTTGGACAAAGTGACTTCCACTCCGCATTTGTCGCAGATCACGCCGCGATGCTTCATGCGCTTGTATTTGCCGCAGAGGCATTCCCAGTCGGTTACCGGTCCAAAGATGCGGGCGCAAAACAATCCGTCGCGCTCGGGTTTAAAGGTGCGGTAATTGATGGTCTCGGGTTTTGTGACTTCGCCGTGCGACCAGCTCCGGATTTTTTCGGGCGAGGCCAGGCTGATGCGGATAGCATCGAAATCGGCGACAGGGTTTGCCAGATCAAAGGGGCTCGAACGAAACAAGGTGGTCCTCCACTTCCTGCGACCGTTCGCCGTCGCACGCGGCTCTTGAATCTGTCGTTGGTCGTTGGCCCGCCAGCGAAGCTCTGATTCACAGTTTCAAGAGCATGAACCGTGAATCCCTTTTCCTTAAATCTCCAGCAAACTTTCATAGAGACGCCACTTGCGCCTCCGCTTTCTGTTGCTTTGAAGGGGCACGGCTTCAGCCGTGCCGTAATGTTCAAATTCGGCGCACGGCGGGGCTGAAGCCGCGCCCCTTCAAAGCCATTCAACTTCCCGCCAGTGCCCGCCTGAAAGCTGAGAGCTGACGGCTTCCTTTAGTCGTTTGCCGCGCTCAACACCGGCTTTTTCTCGCCGGCTTTGATCAATTCCACGTCGAGACACAGCGACTGCAATTCGCGAATCAATACGTTGAACGATTCGGGCACACCGGGCTCCATGGCAGCTTCGCCCTTGACGATGGCCTCGTAAATCTTGGTACGGCCGTAAACGTCGTCGGACTTCGCCGTCAGCAGCTCTTGCAGAATGAACGCCGCGCCGTACGCTTCCAGCGCCCAAACTTCCATCTCTCCGAAACGCTGGCCGCCGAACTGCGCTTTGCCGCCCAGTGGTTGCTGGGTGATGAGGGAGTACGGCCCAATCGAACGGGCGTGGATCTTGTCGTCCACCAAGTGTGAAAGTTTCAGCATGTAGATGTAGCCCACGGTGACCGGCTGCTCGAACTTATCTCCAGTCATGCCGTCGTGCAGGGTTGTCTTGCCCGACTCCGGTAGGCCGGATTGCTTGAGCAGCGCTTTGATTTCGCTCTCGCGCGATCCGTCGAATACTGGAGAACCGGTGAACACGCCGCGCTTCAGAGTTTCCGCGACGGCTAGTAGTTCGTCGTCGGGAATTTCCGAAATTTCCTGCGCCAGCGTGGTGTCTTTAAATAGCGCTTTCAGTTCGCGGCGCACCGTGGCTTCGGTCGAATTCTCTTCCATCATCCGGGTAATTTTCTTGCCGAGCTCATGTCCCGCCCATCCTAAGTGGGTCTCGAGAATCTGCCCCACGTTCATACGGGAAGGCACCCCCAGAGGATTGAGAACAATCTCCATCGGCGTTCCATCTTCGAGGTAGGGCATGTCCTCTTCAGGCAGAATGCGCGCGATCACGCCCTTGTTTCCGTGACGTCCAGCCATCTTGTCGCCGACGCTCAGCTTGCGCTTCATCGCGACGTAGACCTTAACCAGTTTGATCACGCCCGGAGGCAGTTCATCGCCCTTCGTGAGCTTGTCTTTGCGCTCGTTGACGATTTTCTTGAGCACGTCGATCTGACGCGAAGTCATCTCCTCGATCTCGTCAATCTGCTCATTCACCCGCGGATCTTTGTCGGCATACTTAATGCGCTTCAGATTGCGGGTTGAAATGCGCTCGATGGCATCGCGATCGAGAACCACGTCTTTGGTTAAGAGACGCTTGTTGGTGCGTTCGTCGTGCAGGTCGGCAAGAACTTCTTTGCCGCCGAGAATGTTTTCCAACCGCTTGAGACGCTCGTCGGTCAGAATCCGAATCTCATCGGAAAGATTTTTCTCCAGCTTGCCGATCTGCGCGGCTTCGATCGATTTCGCGCGCTCGT
Organism: uncultured Acidobacteriaceae bacterium; assembly: GCA_963849315.1. Classification (GTDB taxonomy): domain Bacteria; phylum Acidobacteriota; class Terriglobia; order Terriglobales; family Acidobacteriaceae; genus PALSA-188. The sequence continues at coordinate 103,901 of CAWKGT010000004.1, forward strand.
CCTTTTCCTGGCCTTTGCGCGAGAAAATCTTGACATCGACGATGACGCCTTCGATTCCCGGAGGACAGTAGAGTGAAGCATCGCGCACGTCTCCGGCCTTTTCGCCGAAGATCGCCCGCAACAGCTTCTCTTCCGGAGTCAGTTGAGTTTCGCCTTTGGGCGTGACTTTGCCGACCAGAATGTCTCCCTGCTTGATGCCCGCGCCGATGCGGATTACGCCCGCCTCATCCAGATTGCGCAGCATGGTTTCGCTGACGTTCGGAATATCGCGCGTGACTTCTTCGGGTCCGAGCTTCGTGTCGCGGGATTCGATTTCGAATTCCTCGATGTGGACCGAAGTGTA